>NZ_JARJBB010000030.1 GCF_029269835.1 Streptomyces tropicalis
GCGGTGGTCACCGTCACCGGGCCGGGTGCGGTGGTCGTCGCCACCGGGCACGGTGGGGTGGTCGCCGCCGTGGTGGCGTCGGTCGTCGATGGGGATGGGGCCGCCGGGCCGGTTGCGGTGGTCGTCGTCACCCGGCTGCGTGCGGTGGTCACCGTCACCGGGCCGGGTGCGGTGGTCGTCGCCACCGGGCACGGTGGGGTGGTCGCCGCCGTGGTGGCGTCGGTCGTCGATGGGGATGGGGCCGCCGGGCCGGTTGCGGTGGTCGTCGCCACCCGGCTGCGTGCGGTGGTCACCGTCGCCCGGCCGGTCGCGGTGGTCACCGTCGCGGCGGTGGTCGCCGTCGCCGGGCCGGTTGCGGTGGTCGCCGTCGTGGCGGTGGTCGCGACCGGGCCGGCTGCGCTGGTCGCCGCGGCCCAGCCAGTCGCGGAGGTCGCGGCTGCCCATCCAGTCGCGGACGTCGCGCCGGTGGTCGCGGGCGTGGCGGCCCCAGGACTCGCTGTCGACGAGCCGGCCCCACGCGTCGCGCAGCGTCGCGGTGTCCTCGTTGTCCCACACGTAGGTACGGCGGTCCTGGTAGACGTCGGAGAAGGTGTCGCGGCCGACGCCGGAGTGGACGCGCACGGTCGCGCCGGCCGCCAGCCGGCGGTGGCGGAAGACGTAGGTACGGCCGTCCTCGTCCGACAGTCTCCAGCCGTCCAGGTTCACGGCCTGGCGGGAGTCGTTGGTGAGGGCCACCCACTCGCCGTTCAGGGAGCGGTTGGAGCCGTCGTCCCGGCCGGGGGAGTCGTACTGCACGGCGCTGATGAAGACCGAGCGGTGGTGCTGGGCCGGGTGACCGGCGGCCGAGGCCGGGAGCGCCATGGCGCCGACAGCGGCGCCCGCGACGACGGCGACGGCGGTCGCACGGCGGACGGAG
Source organism: Streptomyces tropicalis (assembly GCF_029269835.1). Classification (GTDB taxonomy): domain Bacteria; phylum Actinomycetota; class Actinomycetes; order Streptomycetales; family Streptomycetaceae; genus Streptomyces; species Streptomyces tropicalis. Next base: position 917 of record NZ_JARJBB010000030.1, read on the forward strand.
GGGGAGACGGTCACGAGGATCCTCCAAGGAAGGAGTCCGGCGCACCCCCGGGCCTGCGAGGGTCAGGCCGTCGCAGGCCCGGGGGTGCGTGATACCAGTGGCGGCCGGCCGGCCGCGCACCCGCACACTGCCAACCCGCCCCCGCCGCCACTCGTCCGGTACGCCGTGTATTACCGTTCCGGGATATTTTCGTTACGGTCACATGCACTATCCATTTATCGCCCGAATACTACCTATTGACCTACTATCAGGCGTTCAGGTCGCGGCCGCGCCGGGATCCGCGCTTCCCGGCGGCCCCGCGGCAGCCCGCCCGCCGCCGCGGCATCACCCGGAAGTGAGTAACAGACCGCACCCCCGCCGGGGGTGAGGCACCGGGTGCGCCACGGCGGAAGAACATCCGAAAATGACGTCCCGCCCGCCGCTCCCGCCCCTTACAGTGCCCCGGGGAATTCACGGGGAGGGGGCGCTCTCATGCGCAAGGGAGTCAAGGCCGCCGTCGTCGGCGGTGTGGTCGTGGTGCTGGTGGGCGGGGCCGGGTACGGCGCGTTCAACGTGGTGTCCGCGCTGAGCGGGGGCGGCGGGCTCGGCGGCCCGGCGCCGGTGCGGACCGGGCCGCCCAGCGGGGACGAGGTCGAGGACACCGCCGGGAAGTTCTTCGCCGCCTGGGAGAAGGGGCAGGCGGCGACGGCGGCCTCGTACACCAACTACCCAGAGGCCGCAGGGGCGTTGCTGACCGCGTACGGCGGGGACGCGCACCTCGCCCAGGTGCGGATCACGCCCGGCGCGGCCTCGGGCGCCACCGTCCCGTTCTCGGTGAGGGCCACCGTGTCCTACGGCGGGAAGTCGGAGCCGCTGGCGTACGACAGCCGGCTGACGGTGGTCCGCGGCACCAGCACCCACCGTCCGCTGGTCGACTGGCAGCCCTCCGTGGTGCACCCCGACCTGAAGAAGGGGGACACCCTCGTCACCGGCCCCTCGGCCGCGCCGCCGATCGAGGCCGTGGACCGCAACGGCACCGTCCTGACCAAGGACGACTACCCGTCCCTCGGCCCGATCCTGGACGCGCTGCGCGCCAAGTACGGGGACACGGCCGGCGGCACGCCCCCGGTCGAGCTGAGCATCCGGCACGAGGACACCGACGCCGCCGAGACCCCGCTGCTCACACTCGCCAAGGGCCGCGCGGGCAGGCTGACCACGACGATCAGCGCCCGGGCGCAGGCCGCGGCGGAGCAGGCGGTGCAGCGGTACGCCGAGTCGTCGGTCGTCGCCGTCCAGCCCTCCACGGGCGAGGTCCTCGCGGTGGCCAACCACCGCGACGACGGCTTCAACGCGGCGTTCCTCGGCCGCCTCGCGCCCGGCTCCACCATGAAGATCATCAGCGCGGCCACCCTCATCGACTCCGGGATCACCACCGCGAGCGGACCCGCGCCCTGCCCGGACCAGGCGGTCTGGCAGAGCGAGACCTTCCACAACCTCCGGGGCATGACCGCCGACGAGCACGCCACCCTCGCCGACAGCTTCGCGCGCTCCTGCAACACCGCGTTCGTGAAGTACGCCGACTCGGTCCGGGTGGACTCGCTGACCCGGGAGGCCGAGCGGCGCTTCGGGCTCGGCCGGGACGACTGGAAGGTCGGCATCCCGTCGTACGACGGCTCGGTGCCCGCCTCCGGCGGCCCGGACACCGCGGCCAACCTCATCGGCCAGGGCGAGGTCCAGATGAGCCCGCTGGACATGGCGTCGGTGACGGCGACCGCGGCGACCGGCCGGTTCCGCCAGCCCGTCATCGTCCCGGCCGCCCTCGACGACCGCGAACTGGCACGTGCGGACGGCCTGCCGGCGGGCACGGTCGCCCAGCTGCGGCAGATGATGCGCCGCACCGCCACCAGCGGCACGGCGGCTCCGGCGATGTCGGGGCTGTCCGGCAGCATCGGCGCGAAGACCGGCTCCGCGGAGGTCGACGGCCAGGCGCGGTCCAACAGCTGGTTCACCGGCTACCGCAACGACGCGGCCGCCGCCGCCATGACCCAGGAGGGCGGCCACGGCGGCGACGCGGCCGGCCCGATCGTGGCGGCCGTCCTCCGCGCGGCCGGCTGACGGGGCCGGACTCCGCGGGCTCTCACGGGAGTTGCCCGGTCCGGCGCACCGTGCCGGACCGGTCGCCGGGCCGCGGGCCAATGTCGCAGCTCTGCTACGGGACCGGCCGCCGGTCCCGTTCTCCCGTGCGGGACCCTAGGCTGGTCGCCGTCGTTGGCAGCATGAGGCGGTGAGGGGGGCGGGGGCCCCGGAGAGACGCGGAGGAGCACAGGGCAGTGGGCAAGAGGAGACGCGCCGTCGAACGGCGCGCGACAGCGAAACCCGCCGTGCTCGGCGGCATGATCGCCGTGGTCGTGTGCGGCGCGGGCTTCGCCGTCCATGCGCTCTACGGCGGCGGCACGACCGGCGGCCACACCCGCTCGGCCGCCGGAGCCGACGACCACAAGGCGGTGAAGACCGGCCCCCTGTCGGCGGCCGAGGTGCAGACCACCGCCGAGCGCTTCCTCTCCGCCTGGCAGCGCGGCGGCACGGCCGAGGCGGCCGCCGCCACGAACGACGCGGCCGCCGCCACGTCCCTGCTCGGCGGGTACGCCAAGGACGCCCACCTGGAGCACGTCACGCTGACCGAGGGCACCCCCGCCGGGGCGAAGGTGCCCTTCGCCGTGAAGGCGACGGTGGCGTACAAGGGCCTGAGCCGGCCGCTTGCCTACGACAGCGCGCTGACCGTCGTGCGGCGCCCCGCCGACGGCCGTCCGGTCGTCGACTGGCACGCCTCCGTGGTCCATCCCGAACTGCGCGACGGCGACACCCTGGAGACCGGCGAGTCCGGCAACCCGCCGATCCGGGCCCTGGACCGGGACGGCAGGGAGCTGACCACGGCCGCGTACCCGTCGCTGGGGCCGGTGCTCGACGGACTGCGCGAGAAGTACGGCCGGAGCGCGGGCGGCCGGGCGGGCGTCGAACTGCGCGTGGTCCGCGGCAAGGCGTCGACGGCGGCCAAGTACTCCGACAAGACCCTGGCCACGCTGAGCAGGGGCACGCCGGGCACGGTGCACACCACGCTGGACCCCGCGCTGCAGGCTACGGCGGAGAAGAAGGTGGCCGCGCAGGACAAGGCCTCGGTGGTGGTGATACGCCCGTCGACCGGGGAGATCCTGGCGGTCGCGAACACCGGCCACGGTTTCAACACCGCGTTCCAGGGTTCCCTGGCCCCCGGCTCCACGATGAAGGTCATCACCTCGTCGCTGCTGATCGAGAAGCGGCTGGCCTCGCCGGACAAGCCGCACCCGTGCCCGAAGACCTTCACGTACGGCGGCTGGAAGTTCCACAACGACAACAACTTCGAGATCAAGGACGGCACGTTCAAGGCCAGTTTCGCCCGGTCCTGCAACACCGCCTTCATCAGCCAGGCCGGGAAGCTGAAGGACCCCGACCTGACCCGGCAGGCCCAGGAGGTGTTCGGGCTGTCGATGAACGACTGGGCGATCGGGGTGCCGTCCTTCGACGGTGCGGTGCCGGTGCAGAGCGCGGCGCAGATGGCAGCCTCGCTGATCGGCCAGGGCGGGGTCCGCATGAACCCGCTGAACATGGCGTCGGTGGCGTCGACGGTGCGGGCGGGCACCTTCCACCAGCCCTACCTGGTCTCCCCCAAGGCCGACGGCCGCACGCTGGCCACGGCGTCCCGGAAGATGTCCGCGTCCACCCTGTCCGACCTGCGCGAGCTGATGCAGTACACCGCTTCCTCGGGCACGGCCGCCCAGGCCATGGCCGGGCTCGGCCCGGACTTCGGGGCGAAGACCGGCTCGGCGGAGGTCGACGGGCAGAAGAAGCCCAACGGCTGGTTCACGGCGTACCGCGGGGACCTCGCCGCCGCCGGTGTCGTGCAGGCCGGCGGCCACGGCGGCGACACGGCGGGCCCGATCGTGGCCGCCCTGCTCAAGCAGGGGGCCTGAGCAGGGGCACAAGCCCGGGCGCGGAGCCCGAGCGGGGCACCCCGGCGCCGGGCGCAGGGAGTTCAGCGGTGCCCGACGGGCTCCACGGCGGCGGCCATGTAGGTGCGCCGCAGAAATCTGATCAGCGTCTTCATCTCGAGCTGGACCACGGAGACGCCCTGCGAGGAGTGGAACTCCACCACGGCCTGGACCCGGCCGCACGGCCAGACCCGGACCTCGCCGGTGCCGGTCGGGACGCGCAGCCCCTGCTCCAGGAGCGCCCGGGGGAAGGTCCACTCGCGGCCCCCGGGGAGACCGACTCTGACGGATCGGGGGTCGGCATCGGCGTCGTAGCGCAGGACCACCGGGACGGCACCGAGGTCGTCCTGCATGTCGTCGTCCGTGAGGATGTGTGCGCGTGCGTACTGTTCGACCACCGGCATCGGACGACCCTTTCACGCTGGGTAACGTAGGCGAAAGCCGTACGTCCGCTTCCTCTCCAATGTGCCATATTTTCCGGATCGCGCCCCTTGACAAGGGCGTCAACGTCACCGACATGGCGATCGTCACGACCGTCGTGTCGTACGCCGTCTTCCGGGGCCTGGTGAAGGTGCTGCCGCGGCGCCGCAGCTCGGTCACGGCCGCCTCCTTCGCCGCCGCCCTCCTGTCCGTCCCGGCCGCCGTCGTCGCCTTCACGCTGATGTACGCGCTCGGCGGCACGACCGACGTGCCGATCGGCAGGGTCGCCACCGCCATGATCGGCGTCCACGCGCTCATCGGCCTGGGCGAGGCCGTCATCACCGCGCTGACCGTCGGCGCCGTCGTCGCCGTCCGCCCGGACCTGGTGCACGGGGCGCGCGGGCTGCGGCAGCGCCTGCGGCTGCGGGTCGGCGGCGAGCTGGTCGACGCCCCGGCCGCGGAGCCGGCCCCGGCCGCCGCCCTGGAGGGGGTGGGCATGCAGGACTTCGCCGACCGCCCGCCGCACCACCTGCCCTTCGGCCAGCGCCGCCGGGTGGCGGTGGCGACCGTACTGGCCATGGAGCCGGAGATCCTGGTCCTGGACGAGCCCTCCTCCAACCTGGACCCGGCCTCGCGCCGCGAACTGGCCGACATCCTGCGGTCGCTGGACGTGACCGTCCTGATGGTCACGCACGACCTGCCGTACGCGCTGGAGCTGTGCCCGCGCCCGCTGGTGCTGAGCGACGGCGTGATCGCCGCCGACGGCCCGACCGGCACCCTGCTCTGCGACGAGGAGCTGATGCGCGCCCACCGTCTGGAGCTGCCCTTCGGCTTCGACCCGCGATCCGTGACAATGGGCGCGTGACGAACCAGCCCGACGGCGAGGCGGAGACCGGACCGCCGCTCCTGGACCGCCAGTTGTGCTTCGCGCTGTACGCGGCGCAGCGGGCGGTGACGGCCGCGTACCGGCCGGTGCTGGAGGAGCTGGGCCTCACCTATCCCCAGTACCTGGTGCTGCTGGTGCTGTGGGAGCGCGGTGAGACGACGGTGAAGGACCTGGCCGCCGCACTGCGCCTGGACTACGGCACCGTGTCGCCGCTGCTGAAGCGGCTCCAGTCGGCGGGGCTGGTGCGCCGGGAGCGGTCCGCCCGCGACGAGCGCTCCGTGCTGGTCGCGGTCACCGGGCGCGGCGAGGAGATGCGGGAGCGGGCGGCACGGGTGCCGCGGGCGCTGCTGGAGGCGACGGAGCTGGACGAGGCCGGGGCCGAAGGCCTGCGCCGGGAGCTGTGGCGGCTCGCCGAGCGCGCGGGCCGGGCGGCGGACCGCGCCCGCTGAGCACCGCCCGCACCACGGGCCCCTGCAGGACCGCACTCCCGTACCCATCAGTATCTTGTGCGCAATACACTTGTGCACTCCTGTATGGCCGTCGTCCGTCATGCCTGCCCCGGGGAGGTCCCGCCGTGCCCGAAGACGCCACCGACACCCGACCGACGAAGATCATGTACGTCGCCGAGGCCACCGCGCACGGCGGCCGGGACGGCTTCGTCACCAGCCAGGACGGCCGGATCGACCTCCAGGTCGCGATGCCTCCGGAGCTCGGCGGCGACGGCTCCGGCACCAACCCCGAGCAGCTGTTCGCGGCCGGGTACAGCTCCTGCTTCCACAACGCGCTGATCCTCGCCGGCCAACGCTCCGGGTACGACCTGGCCGGATCCACCGTCGCCGCGAAGGTCGGCATCGGCCCCAACCGGCACCGCGGCTACGGCCTCGCGGTCGCCCTGAGCGTCTCCCTCCCGGTCCTGGACCCCGACCTCGCGGCGCGTCTGGTCGACGAGGCCCACGAGATCTGCCCCTACTCCAACGCCACCCGCGGCAACATCGATGTAACGATCGTGCTCGGCTAGCGCGACCCAGGAATCGCAGGCCGGACACCCTTGTTGCATTCGATGCCATAGTCAGGAGTGCGAGGCCGTCCGCGAGCGGGGCGGTGCGGGCGAGACGGAGAGGAACACGGGCGTGGACGTGGACGTGCACGGCACGGTGGCCGAGGGCTTCGAGCCGGTCCGGGACGCGTTCGCGGCGAACTTCGCCGCGCGCGGCGACCGGGGCGCGGCGGTCGCCGTGTACCGGGACGGGCACCGCGTCGTCGACCTGTGGGGCGGCACCCGTGACATCGACGGCACCGCCCCGTGGGAGCGCGGCACCGCCCAGATCGTGCGCTCGGCGACCAAGGGCGTGGCCGCGGCGGGCCTCCTGCTGCTGCACCAGCGCGGGGAGCTGGACCTGGACGCGCCCGTGGGCGCGTACTGGCCCGAGTACAAGGCGGCGGGCAAGGAGCGGACCCGGGTCCGCGACCTGCTCGCCCACCGCGCGGGCGTGCCGGTGCTGGACCGGCCCCTGACACCCGAGCAGGCCGCGGACCCGCTGCGCGGCGCCGAGGCCGTGGCCGCCCAGGCGCCGGTGTGGGAGCCGGGCACCGGTCACGGCTACCACGCGCAGACCTACAGCTGGCTCACCGGCGAGCTGGTGCGGCGGGTCACCGGCCGCCCCGTCGGCGCGTGGATCGCCGACGAGATCGCCGGGCCGGCGGGGGCGGACCTGTGGGTCGGGCTGCCGCCGGGTGAGGCCCACCGCGCGGGCCGGGTCGGCCGAATCGCCGACCCGGAACCGGCGGGCGGGCTGAAGGTCCGGCCCAAGCGGTCGGTGGCCGAGACGTACGCCGACCCCGCGTCGGTGACCAACCGGGCGTTCGCGGCGATCAGCCCGCTGCCGGACGAGAACGACCCCGCCTACCGGGCCGCGTCCCTGCCCGCGTCCAACGGCGTCGCCACCGCCGACGGGCTGGCCCGCTGCTACGCCGCCCTCATCGGCGAGGTCGACGGCGGTACCCGCCTCTTCACCCCGGAGACGGTGACGCTGGCCCGCACCGAGCAGTCCGCCGGTCCGGACCGCGTCCTCGTGGTCGGCACCCGCTTCGGACTCGGCCACATGCTGCACGGCGGCGCCTCGCCCCTGCTGGCACCGGGCTCCTTCGGCCACCCGGGCCGGGGCGGTGCCCTCGGCTTCGCCGACCCGGAGTCGGGCGTGGCCTTCGGCTACGTCACCAACGGCTTCCGCACGAGCGTCACCGCGGACCCGAGGGCGCAGGCGCTGGTGCGGGCGGTGCGCACGGCCCTCACGGCATCGCCGGTCGCCTGACGCCCACCGTCCACCGCCCGACCGCCGTCCACCGCCGAACGCCCGCCGCCGAACGTCTGCCGTCCGCCGCAGGACGCCCGCCGGGGCGGAGGACGGCGCACGCGTCCCCCGGCCCGCGCCGGGGCGCACCGCGCCGCCCCGGGCCGGACGGGCCGGACGGGCCGTAACCGGACGCGCCCGGGCGCCGGGAGCGTCCGGGTGCCTCAGGCGTGGATCGGGTGCGACATGCGTCCCGACATCTGGTCGATCTCGCCGTGCGCCTTGTCCAGGAGGGCCATGGCGATCTCGTTGAGGGCCCGCGCGCCCGCGATCTCCTCGCCGACCCGCGGCTGGTTCTCGTCGGTGCGGTGCCGGCTGGCGCGGCCGTGCCCCCGCACCTCAGTCCCGTCGGGCAGGCGGACCAGTGCCGCGGCCCGCGTGTGCTGGTCGTCCTCCTGGAACTCCAGCTCCACGTGCCATCCCACAGCGGTGTGCATCATGACGGTCACCTCCGGAACATCTGCTTCCAGGGTGCTCCTCGGCAGGCCCGCCCGCACCCACGGACGCTGCTCAACCCGGGTGCAGCATCAGCCCGATGCCGGCGACGACCGGCCCGGCCGCCGCGATGCGCGGAGCGCCGAGCCGCTCCTTGAAGAACACCGCGCCGATCAGCGCCCCGACGATGATCGAGGACTCCCGCAGCGCCGCGACCGGCGCGAGGTCGGCCCGGGTCTGCGCCCAGAGCGCGAGCGCGTACGCCGTCACCGACAGCACCGCGCCGAGCATCCCGAGCGCGGCGAACGGCCCGAGCGCCGCCGCCGTCCCGCCGCGCAGGCGCACGAGCGCGTACGCGGGGATCACGGCGCCCTGGAGCACCATCAGCCAGGCGATCTGTCCGAGCGGCGATCCCGCCATGCACACGCCGAGTCCGTCGACGACCGTGTACGCGGCGATGGACAGGCCGGTCGCGCAGGCCGCGCCGAGCGCCGCCCACGGGGCCGGCGGCCGCGCAGGCCCCACAGGGCGACGCCGGTCAGCCCGGCGCAGGACACCGCGACCCCGGCGGCGGCCCAGCCGCCGGGCACCTCGTGGGCGAGGACGGCGGCGAGCACGGTGACGAGGAGCGCGGCGGTGCCGCGGGCGAGCGGGTGGACCTGCCCGAAGTCGCCCAGCCGGGAGGACGTCATCAGCAGCGCGAAGTACACGACGTGCAGGGCCGCGGAGCCGGCCAGGTACGGCCACGCGGGGGCGGCCGGAGCGGCGGTGAACGGTGCCATGGCCAGACCGACGAGCAGGCCGACGCCCGCGATCAGCGTGAAGGCGGCGAGCTTGTCGGTGATCCGGTGCGCGAGGGCGTTCCAGCCGGCGTGGGTGACGGCGGCCAGCAGCACGGCCGCGACGACGACCGGCGTCACCGGGCGCCCCCGCCCACGCACCCCGCCGACCGGGCCCCCGCCCCGTCATCGGCCCCCGCACCCGGCCCGCTCCCGCCGTCATCATGCCCGGCAGGCCAACGGCCTCCCCGCCCGCCCGGCAGCACGCCCCGCCCCGTGGACGCGACCGGCCGGTGAGGACGCGCCCCTCCGTGCGAAGGGGCGCGTCCTCACCGGCCGCGGTGCGGGGGTCGCGGGTCAGAGGCGGGCCGGCTCGGGAGTGCCGGCGGGGACCGCGGGCGCCGGGGAGAGCCGGCGCAGGCCCTCGCCCTCGACGTCCACGTCGGGCAGGGCGCGGTCGAGCCAGGCCGGGAGCCACCAGGCGCGGCGGCCGAGCAGGGCGAGGACCGCGGGGACCAGTGCCATCCGCACGACGAAGGCGTCGAAGAGGACCGCGACGGCCAGGCCGAAGCCGATCATCTTCACCATGGCCTCGCTGGAGCCGATGAAGCCGGAGAAGACGGCGATCATGATGATCGCGGCCGCGGTCACCACCCGGGCGCCGTGCCGGAAGCCGGTCACCACGGCCTGCCCGGGGTTCTCCCCGTGCACGTACGCCTCCCGCATCCGCGTCACGAGGAACACCTCGTAGTCCATCGCGAGGCCGAAGACCACGCCCACCATGAAGATCGGCATCATCGACATCACGGGGCCGGTCTGCTCGACGCCGAGCGGGCCGGACAGCAGGCCCCACTGGAACACCGCGACGACCGCGCCGAGCGCGGCCATGACGCTGAGCAGGAAGCCGAGGGCCGCCTTCAGCGGGACCAGGACCGAGCGGAAGACCACGATCAGCAGCAGGAAGGCCAGGCCCACCACCAGCGCCAGGTACGGCACCAGCGCGTCGTCGAGCTTCTGCGAGACGTCGATGTTCATCGCCGTGGAGCCGGTGACGAGGATCCTCGCGTCGGTGCGGGCGGTGATGCCGTCGCCCGCGGCGCGGAGGGAGTGGACCAGGTCCTCGGTCGTGGCCGAGGACGGCTCGGAGTCCGGGATCACGGTGACGATCGCGGTGTTCCCGGCCCGGTTGGGCTGGGCGGGGGCGACGCCGGCGACGTCCCCGAGCCCCCTGACCTCGTCGGTCACCTGGGTGAAGGCCGCCTCGGGGTCGGCGCTGCGCCGGGCGTCCACGACCACCGTCAGCGGCCCGTTGAAGCCGGGGCCGAAGCCCTCGGAGAGCAGGTCGTAGGCGCGCCGCTGGGTGGTGGACACCGGCTGGGACCCGTCGTCGGGCAGGCCCAGCCGGAGGGAGGCGGCCGGGACGGCGGCGGCGCCGAGGCCGACCACGCCGAGCAGCAGCACCGCGACGGGGCGGCGGACGACGAAGCTCGCCCAGCGCGTGCCCATGTTCGGCCGGGCGGGCCGGCCGTCGGTGCGCCCGCCGCCGAGGAGCCGGCTCCGCCCGCCCGCCGGGCGGACCCTGCGGCCGGCGTAGCCGAGCAGGGCGGGGATCATCGTCAGGGCGATGAGGACGGCGACGACGACGGTCCCGGCCGCGGCGACGCCCATCTTGGTCAGCATCGGGATGTTCACGACCGACAGGCCGACCAGTGCGATCACCACGGTCAGTCCGGCGAAGACGACGGCGGAGCCGGCGGTGCCGACGGCCCGTCCGGCGGCCTCCTCGCGCTCGCGGCCCTCGGCGAGCTCGGCGCGGTAGCGGGAGACGATGAACAGGGCGTAGTCGATGCCGACCGCCAGGCCGATCATCGAGGCCAGGGTGGAGGTGGTGGAGCCGAGGTCGAGGGCCCGGGCGAGCGCGGCGATCGTGGAGACGCCGATGCCGACGCCGACGAGCGCGGTCAGCAGCGGCAGGCCCGCCGCGAGGAGCGAGCCGAAGGTGACGACGAGGACGACGGCCGCGATGCCGATGCCGACGACCTCCGTGGCACCGGTCTCGGGCGCGGCGGTGAGCGCGTCGCCGCCGACCTCCACGGTCAGTCCGGAGGCGCGGGCGTCCTGCGCGGCCTTCTTCAGCGCGGTGCGGGAGGAGTCCTCCAGCGCCATGCCGGAGACCTTGTAGCGCACGGAGGCGTAGGCGACGGTGCCGTCCCGGCTGACCGCCCGCGCGCCGTACGGGTCGGCGACGGAGGCGACCTCGGGGCCGTGGGACAGCCGCGCGACCGTCTTCTCGACGACCGCGCGGGGCGCGGCGTCCGTCATCCGCTCACCGGCCGGCGCCTTGAAGACGACGCGTGCGGTCGCCCCTTCGGCGCTGGTCCCGGGGAAGCGCTGTTCCAGCAGGTCGAAGGCGCGCTGGGCCTCGGTTCCCGGGATGGAGAAGGAGGTGTTGCCCGCGGGGGGCGCGCCGGCGGCGCCGACGCCGGCGAGCGTCAGCAGCGCCACCCAGATCAGGGCGACGACGTGCCGCCGCCGGAAGGCGAACCGGCCGAGCCGGTAGAGGATCGTGGCCACGTGGACGTACTCCCGGTCAGGTCGTGGGGTCTTCAGGGCAGGGGGTATCGGCCCGACGACGAGGGGGAGACCGCCCGTGCCGCGGGGGCCGGGGGTGGGGAGGTCGCGTCAGGTGGTGCGGTGAGCGGGTGGGTCAGGGGGTGGGGACGCCGAGTGCGGGGAGCACCACGGCGTCGACGTAGGACGTGACGAAGGCCCGGGTCGGCGGCTGCTCGTCGAGCAGCGCCCTGGTGACGAATCCGCCGACGAGCATGTGCAGCAGGAAGTCCAGCGCGGGGCAGTCCGCACGGACCTCGCCCCGGTCGACGGCGCGTTGCAGCATCCGCCGGAACTCCGTCATCTCCGGTTCCACGAGGTGCTCGCGGAACGCCTGGCGCAGGTCCGGGTTGTGGTGCATCGCCATGGCCACACCCCGCATCAGCGCGGAGTGGCGCTCCATGGTGCAGTCGTCGTCCTGTGCCACGAGGGCGTGCAGGTCGCCGCGGAGCGTGCCGGTGTCGATCTCGCCGATCCTGCCGGGCTTGCCGTGCCGGATGGCCCGGACGACCAGTTCGGCCTTGCCGCCCCACTGGCGGTAGAGCGTGGCCTTGCTGGACCGGGTGCGGGCGGCGACGGCGTCCATGGTGAGGGCGTCGTAGCCGACCTCGCGGAGCAGGTCGAGGACGGCCTCGTAGAGCTCGGCCTCGCGTTCGGGCGTGATCCGGCTGCGGCGCGTCGACGCGGCCTCGGTCATCCCGCCCGCCTTCCCTCTCCGAACGACACGGTTTCGTACAGGTCGAATGTAGCGCAGGCCTCTAAAGAAACGAAACCGTTTCGTACGTGTCGTGGGTCACGCCCACCGTCCTCCCACGAGTTGCTGCGCCCCCTCCCCCGGAAAAGCATGGTGAGGTGAGCTATCTGCACCTGCCGCACCTCAGCGGCGAACTGCTCTGCTTCGTGGCCGAGGACGACCTGTGGCTCGCGCCGCTGGACGGGTCGGCCCGCGCCTGGCGGCTCACCGTGGACCGCACCAAGGCCGGCCACCCCCGCTTCTCCCCCGACGGCAGCGAGATCGCGTACACGAGCTGGCGCAGCCTGGTGCCCGAGATCCACGTGGTGCCGGTGGACGGCGGCCCCGGCCGGCAACTGACGTACTGGGGCAGCGCCGACACCCAGGTCTGCGGGTGGACCCCGCCGGACGGGCAGGGGCGCAGCGACATCCTCGCCGTCGCCTCCCACGGCCAGCCCTTCTCCTACTTCACCTGGGCCCACCAGGTCTCCACCGACGGCGATCCCGGCCGCAAACTCCCCTGGGGCCCGGTCGCCGACCTCCAGATCGCCGACGCCGAGGGCGCGGGCGAGCACCGCACTCTGCTGCTCACCGGCACACCGCCGCACGAGCCCGCGTCCTGGAAGCGCTACCGGGGCGGCGCCACGGGCCGGCTGTGGCTGAACGGCCGGCAACTGCTCCCCGACCTCGACGGGCACCTGCACTCCCCGCTCCTGATCGGCGGGCGGGTCGCCTTCCTCTCCGACCACGAGGGCATCGGCAACCTCTACTCGTGCGCCTACGACGGCACCGACCTGCGCCGCCACACCGACCACGACGCCTTCTACGCCCGGCACGCCTCCAGCGACGGCACGCGGGTGGTGTACCAGTGCGCGGGCGACCTGTGGATCGTCGACGACCTGTCGCCGGACGGGGTCCCGCGCCGCCTGGACGTGCGGCTGAGCGGCGCACAGGCCGGCCGCCGCCCCTACCAGGTGCCGGCCGCGCAGAACGTCGACGGCCTCTCCGTCGACGAGACCGGCCGGGCCTGCGCCGTCGTGGTGCGCGGCTCGCTGTACTGGCTGACCCACCGCGACGGCCCCGCGCGCACCCTCGGCGACACCCCCGGCGTCCGGGTCCGGCTGCCCGAGATGCTCGGCGGCACCGGGCAGGTCGCCTACGTCACCGACGCCGAGGGCGAGGACGCGGTGGAGATCGCCCGGCTGCCGCGCGCCACCGGCGAGAGCGCGCCGCGCCGGCTGGCCGCGGGCGCGCTGGGCCGCGCCCTGGAGATGGTCTCCGACCCCGAGGGCGAGCGGCTGGCCCTCGCCTCCCACGACGGCCGCCTGCTGCTGCTCGACGTGCCCGAGGAGGACGCCGGTGACGGTCACGGCGGCCCGGGACCGTCGGGCCCGGGCGACGGTACGGACGGCGAGGGCGCCACCGGGGACGGCGAGGGCGCCACCGGGGGCGGCACGGTCACCGAACTGGTCCGCTCCGTCAACGGCCCGGTCCGCGACCTCGCCTTCTCCCCGGACGGCGCCTGGCTGACCTGGTCGCACCCCGGCATCGGCCGCTCGCTGCGGCAGATCAGGATGGCCCGCATCAAGGACCGGCAGGTCGTCGACGTCACCGACGGCCGCTTCGAGGACGAGAACCCGGTGTTCACCCGGGACGGGCGCTACCTGGCCTTCCTGTCCTGGCGCGGCTTCGACCCGGTGTACGACGTGCACACCGGGGACCTGTCCTTCCCGCTCGGCTGCAAGCCCTACCTGGTCCCGCTCTCCTCCGCCACCCCCTCCCCGTTCGCCCTGACCCCGGAGGGCCGTCCCGCCGCGGGCGGCCTGGACCCGGTGGAGAACGGCGGCGAGGGCGGCGCCGTGACCGTGGAGGTGGAGGGCCTGGAGAGCCGGGTCACCCCGTTCCCGGTCGCCGCCTCCAAGTACTCGGCGCTGCAACCGGTCGCAGGCGGTGGGCTGGTGTGGCTGCGGTGGCCGATCTCCGGCGCGCTCGGCGAGACCTTCGCCAACCCCGACGACACCACCGGCCGTCCCACGCTGGAGCACTTCAACCTCACCAAGGCGAAGAAGTCCGACCTGGTCGGGCATCTGGACTGGTTCGCGGTGAGCGGCGACGGCACCCGGCTGGTCGTGGTCGACGAGGGCGACCTGCGCGCGGTGCCGTCCACGGAGCTGGGCGACAGCGACTCCACGACCTGGATCGACCTCCGCAGGATCCTGCACGTGGTCGACCCGGCCGCCGAGTGGCGGCAGGCGTTCGAGGAGGCGGGCCGGCTGATCCGCGCCTACTTCTGGGACCCGGGCATGTGCGGGGTGGACTGGGACGGCGTGCTCGCCCAGTACCGGCCGCTGGTCGAACGGGTCGCCTCCCCCGACGAGTTCGCCGACCTGCTGCGCGAGGTGCTGGGCGAGCTGTGCACCTCCCACGCCTACGTCGCCGCCGCCCGCCGCAACGAGGGCCCGCCGCACTACCAGCGCCACCAGGGGCTGCTCGGCGCCGACCTGGTCCGGCGGGACGAGGGCTGGACGGTCCGGCGCATCCTGCCCGGCGACTCCTCCGACTCCCGGGCCCGTTCACCGCTGGCGGGCACCGGTGTCCGCGAGGGCGCGGTGCTGACCCACGTGGACGGCCGGCCGGTGGACCCGACGACCGGCCCGTACCCGCTGCTCGCGGGGGCGGGCGGGACGACGGTGGAGCTGACCTTCGCGCCCGCCCGCGGTGACGGTCCCCGGCCGCCGCGCCGCATCGCCGTGGTCCCCCTCGTCGACGAGCGGCCGCTGCGCTACCAGCACTGGGTGGCCCGGCGCCGGGCGGTGGTGCGGGAGCTGAGCGGCGGCCACTGCGGCTACCTGCACATCCCCGACATGGGCGGCTCGGGCTGGGCGCAGTTCAACCGCGACCTGCGCCGGGAGATGTCCCGGCCCGCTCTGATCGTCGACGTCCGCGGCAACGCCGGCGGGCACATCAGCGAACTGGTCGTGGAGAAGCTCACCCGCACGATCCTCGGCTGGGACCTGACCCGTGACGCCGAGCCGGTGTCGTACGCCTCCAACGCGCCGCGCGGCCCCATCGTGGCGCTCGCCGACGAGGCGACGTCGTCCGACGGCGACATGATCACGGCGGCGATCAAGCTGCTCAAGCTGGGTCCGGTGGTCGGCCGGCGCACCTGGGGCGGGGTGGTCGGCATGACCGGCCGGCACCGCCTGGGCGACGGCACGGTGATCACGGTCCCGATGAACGCGGCCTGGTTCGACGCCTACGGCTGGTCCGTGGAGAACCACGGCGTCGCCCCGGACCTGGAGATCACACGCACCCCCCTGGACTGGGCCGAGGGCCGCCACGCCCAGCTGGACGACGCGGTCGAACTGGCCCTGGAACTCCTGGCGACCAACCCTCCGGCGACCCCGCCGGACCGCCTCGACGTCCCCCGGCACACCCGGCCCGAGCTGCCCCCGCGCCCGTAGCGGCACGGCCCGGCGCCACCGGACAGGCGCTGCACCACCGGGCACCGCACGGCACGGCACGTACGGCTCGGCAGTGCCCACGGCGCGGACGTGGGGTGCCCCGAACTCACTGGGGCACCCCACGCGTTCACGGCCGGGGCCGAGCGCAGCGACTAGGCGTCGTGGTCCTGGTCGAAGCGGTCCTCCATCTCGTCCCGCGTGTTCTCCATGCCCTGGCGGGCACGGTCACGCGGCTGGGAGGAGCGCTCGCGCTGCTGCTGGCCGGTGTGCTGCCCCGGGTGCTGGCCCGGGTGCTGGCCCGTCTTCTCGCGGGTCTCGCGGGTCTCGCCGGCCTTCTGCCTGCCCTGCTGCATCTGCTCGGCCTGGTCCTGGAACTTGTCCTTCATGCCCATGCGTGTTCACTCCCAAAGTGGGTGAGGGGATCGGGCTCGACCAGATTCACACGGCCCGTGACCCTGCGCATGTCGATCAGTCACGCACCGTAGCGCGCTCCTGTTCGTCGGCCGCGCCACCCGCTCCCACCAGGCCCGTCCGCATGCCCGTCAGCCGGTCGGAGAACCGCCGCATCTCCCGCCGGCCGACCGTGCCGATGACGCCCGGCAGGTAGCCGCGCACCCCCTGCATCCCGCGCAGCCACCACTGCCCGTACACGTGACCGGAGCGCCGCTCGATGCCGGCCACGATCCGGTCCACGGCCGGGCCGAGCGGGTAGGTCTTGTTGGACGGCCACGGCAGCCGCTGCCTCAACTCCCGCATGACGTCGTCCTGATCGGCCCCGCGCACCATGTCCGTGTCCGTCCACGACAGGTAGGCGACGCCCACCCGCACACCCCGGTGGCCGACTTCGGCCCGCAGGCTGTGCGCGTACGCCTCGACGCCCGACTTGGACGCGCAGTACGCCGTCATCATCGGCGCCGGGGTGATCGCGGCGAGCGAGGCGACCTGGAGCAGGTAGCCGCGGCTCTCGGTGAGCACCGGCAGGAACGCCCGGCCCGTCACGGCCGACCCGATGAGGTTGACCTCGATGACCCGCCGCCAGGACTCCGGGTCGGAGTCGGCGAACGGACCGCCGTTCGCCACACCGGCGTTGGCGACCACGATGTCGACCTTCCCGAAGCGCTCCTTCACCTCGGCGGCGACCCGGCTCATCGCCTCGTGGTCGGTCACGTCGGCGTGCCAGTGGGCGCTGTCCCCGTGCAGCCGCTCGGACACCTGCTTGAGCGCGTCCGGCTCCAGCCCGACGAGCGCGACGCGCGCGCCGCGGGCGGACAGCTTGCGCGCGAGCAGCTCGCCGACGCCCCGTGCGGCGCCGGTGACGACCGCGACCTGCCCCTCCAGACTCACCCTGCTCATGCACCCTCCTTGATCGTTGCGTCGTCGCCGTGCCGCGGGCCGTCCGCCGGCGCATGGACGGTGACCAGTTCCCGGATCCTCGCGGTGACCAGCTCGGGAGCCTCCACCGGGGTCATGTGCCCGAGCCCGGGCAGCTCGGTCAGTCCGGCGCACCGCGGGAGCGCCGCCGCCAGCGCCCGCGCGTGCACCACCGGGGTCATCCGGTCGGCGGTGCCCGCGATCACCGCGGTCGGCACCTCCAACTCCGCGACACCGTGGTCGAGATCGAGCCCGTTCAGCACCTGCGACCAGGCGTGCCGCACCCGGCGCGGGCAGGCGTGCACGATCCGCGCGCACGCCTCCACCATGTGCGGGGCGGAACCGGCGCCCATCGTCGCGTACTTGAGGATCCGCCGGGCGGCCGGCGTGACCGGCCCGAGCGGCGCGCGGGAGCCGAGGACCCGCCCGGTCAGCCAGGTCCGCAGCCGTCCGGCGCGGATCGGCACGACGGTCGACTCGGCGACCAGCCGCGAACTGCCGGTGCTGCACAGCAGGACGGCGGCCGCGTGCGCGCGGAAGCGGGGCCGGGCGGCCGCGGCCATCACGGTCATGCCGCCCATGGAGTGCCCGACGATCACGGCCCTCCGGCCCGGTTCCAGGGTCGCCGCGAGCACCGCCTCCAGGTCGTCGGCGAGGGCGTCGGTGCTGCACGCCGCGCTCGCCGGGCTGCGGCCGTGACCGCGCTGGTCGTAGGCGACGACCCGGTGGTCCGCGGCGAGGTCGCGGATCTGCGCGGCCCAGAAGGCGGTCGAGCAGGTCCATCCGTGGGAGAACACGACGACCGGGGTGTCCGGGGCGTCCGGGTCGCTCTCGGGTCCGTGCACCTCCACGTGCAGCCGGGCGCCGTCGGCGGACACGGCGGTGAGGGTGCGGGCGGGCACGGGCGGCGCGTACGGGCCTGCGGCCACGGGGGTCGGACGGCTCACGCCTCCACCTCCGCGGGCTGCTGCGGGGTGCCGTCCGCGGCCGCACCGGCGGCGGATCCCGCCGTGCGCGGCGCGGTCGCCCCGTGGCCGTCCTCCGCGGCCGGGGACCGCAGCACCCGGTACTCGCCCAGGTCCACCCGGCGGGTGGCCCGGCGGAACTCCGCCGTGGTGCCCGGCCAGACGGTGGTGTTGCGGCCGCGCGCGTCCAGGTACCAGCTGGTGCAGCCGCCGGTGGTCCACACGGTGCGCTTCATGCGCTCCTGCACGAAGTCGTTCCAGGCGTCCACGGCCTCGGGGCGGGCGTCGAGGGCGACCCGGCCGCCGAGCACGTTCAACTGGCGCAGGAAGTTCGCCATGTAGTTCAGCTGCGACTCGATCATGAGGATCATCGAGGAGTTGCCGAGGCCGGTGTTCGGCCCGATGATCGTCATCCAGTTCGGGAAGCCCGCGGCGGAGGCGCCGCGCAGGGCCTCCATGCCGCCCTTCCAGGTCTCCGCCAGGGTGCGGCCGTCCGCCCCGACGACCCGCTCGGCGATCGGCATGTCGGTCACGTGGAAGCCGGTCCCGAAGATGATCACGTCGGCCTCGGCCTCGCTGCCGTCGGCACCGACCAGGGTCGAGCCCCGCACCTCGGTGAGCCCGGCGGCCACGACGTCCACGTTCGGCCGGGCCAGGGCCGGATAGTAGGTGTTCGACAGCAGGATCCGCTTGCAGCCGATGCGGTAGTCCGGGGTCAGCTTGGCGCGCAGCGCCGGGTCCTTGACGGCGCGGGTCATGTTGCGCCGGGCCAGCCGCTCGACGATGCCCAGCTCGTTCGGACGCTTGGTGAACGCCTGGACCTGGAGCTCCCGGATGCCCCACAGCAGTCCGCGGCGCGCCTGCGCGGTGAAGGGCAGCGCCCGGTGCAGCCGGCGCTCCAGGCCGCTGATCTCGCGGTCCACCCGCGGCATGACCCACGGAGGGGTCCGCTGGAAGAGGGTGAGCTTCGCCACGTCGGGCTGGACGGCGGGCACGATCTGGATGGCGGAGGCGCCGGTGCCGATCATGGCGACCCGCTTGCCCCGCAGGTCGAGTCCGTGGTCCCAGCGGGCGGAGTGGAAGACCTTCCCGGGGAAGGTCTCCAGGCCCTTCACCGCGGGGAGCCTCGGGTCGGACAGCGGGCCGGTCGCGGAGACCACGGCGTCGGCGGAGAGCCGTCCGGCGGCGGTCTCGATGTCCCAGCACAGCCGCTCGGCGTTCCAGGTCATCCGTGTGACCTCGGCGTGGAAGCGCAGGTGCGGGCGGAGCCCGAAGACGTCCGCGACGTGCTCCAGGTAGGCGCGGATGTGCTCCTGCCCGGAGAAGGTGCGCGGCCAGTCCGGGTTGGGCGCGAAGGAGAAGGAGTAGAGGTGGGACGGCACGTCGCAGGCACATCCCGGATAGCTGTTGTCGCGCCAGGTGCCGCCGACGCTGTCCGAGCGTTCCAGGACGACGAAGTCGGTGATCCCCTCGCGGCGCAGGCGTACGGCCGCGCCGAGCCCGCCGAACCCGGACCCGATCACCGCCACCCGCACATGCTCGTGTTCGGCCATTGCGCGCCCCTCCATGCCTCGCGTTGCCCGTAGGCGGCCGCGCCGGACGCACCGGCCCCGCCGACTCTGCCAGTGAACACTGGCGCAGTGGGAGCGTAGAGGAGGTCCGTACCGAGCGGTAGGGGGCGGGACAAGGAAAGTTACCGGCGGTACAACATAGGGTGCCGGTGTGGCAGACGACGGTGGACGACGCGAGTACCGCATGGAGGAGCTGGCCCGGCTGGCCGGCATCACGGTGCGCACCCTGCGCTTCTACCGGGAGCGCAAGCTGATCCCGCCGCCCCGCCGCGAGGGCCGCATCGCCTGGTACGACGACCACCACCTGGCCAGGCTGCGCACCATCTCCGCCCTGCTGGAGCGCGGCCACACCCTCAACGGCATCGCCGAGCTGGCGGAGGCCTTCGACCACGGCCGGGACGTCGGCGACCTGCTCGGCGTCGGCGGCCCCACCGAGGAGACCCCGGTCCGCCTGACCCCGGAGGAACTCGCCGACCGCTTCGCCGGCGAGGTCACCGCGGAGAACCTCGCGGCCGCCATGGACCTCGGCTACCTCGGCACCGACGGCGACGAGATCGTGCACGTCAGCCGTCGTCTGCTCGACGTCTCCGCCGCCCTGGTCCGCGAGGGCATCCCCCTCGCCGAGGTCCTCGCCGCCGGCAAACGCGTCCGCGACCACGCCGACGCCCTCGCCGCCCTCTTCACCGACCTCGTCACCCGCCACGCCCCCGAGGAGGAGCTCCACCGGCTCCGCCCCCTGGCCAAGAGCGTGGTGGAGGCGGAACTGTCGATGGCCCTGGACCGGTACCTCGGCGGGCGGGACAGCGGGCGGGACCGGACGGCTCAGCGGTCGTAGACGACCGTCACCGGGGCGTGGTCCGACCAGCGCTCCGCGTGCGTGGCCGCCCGCTCCACGAACGCCTTGACCGCCGTGGCCGCCAGCCCCGGCGTCGCCGCCTGGTAGTCGATCCTCCACCCCGTGTCGTTGTCGAAGGCGCGCCCCCGGTAGGACCACCAGCTGTACGGGCCCTCGGTGTCCGGGTGCAGGGCGCGGACCACGTCGACGTAGCCGCCGTCGGCCGGGGCGAGGACCCGGGAGAGCCAGTCGCGCTCCTCGGGGAGGAAGCCGGAGTTCTTGGTGTTGCCGCGCCAGTTCTTCAGGTCGGCCTGCTGGTGGGCGATGTTCCAGTCGCCGCAGACGAGCACCTCGCGCCCGTCGGCAGCGGCCCGCTCCCGCAGTTCCTTCAGATGGGCGAGGAACTCGCCCATGAAGCGGACCTTCTCGTCCTGCCGCTCGGTGCCGACCTCGCCGGAGGGCAGGTAGAGGCTGGCCACCGTGAGGCCGGGCAGGTCGGCCTCGACGTAGCGGCCGCTGCCGTCGAACTCGGCGGAGCCGAAGCCCACCCGGACGCGGTCGGGCTCACGGCGGGTGCAGAGGGAGACGCCCGCGCGGCCCTTGGCGGCGGCCGGGGCGTGCACGACGTGCCAGCCCTCGGGCGCGCGGACGGGCTCGGGCAGCTGGTGCGGCTCGGCCCGCACCTCCTGCAGGCAGAGCACGTCGGCGTCCGTCGCCGCGAGCCACTCCACGAAGCCCTTCTTCGCGGCGGCCCGCAGTCCGTTCACATTGGCGGTCGTCACAGTGAGCATCCCGGCACCTTACCGGCACACTGGACGGGGTCTCGTCCGAGACGGCCCACCTGTCCGCCCCCGCAGTGATCTACGGTTCCCCCATGATTCTCCGCCCCGTTCCCTTCGACCACCCCGACGCCGTGAAGCTCAACGACGAGGTACAGGCCGAGTACCACGTGCGCTACGGCGACGGCGGCGACGCCACGCAGCTGGACCCGGCGGACTTCCGGCCGCCGAACGGCCTGTACCTGATCGCCTACGACGTGGACGGCACCCCCGTCGCGACGGGCGGCTGGCGCGGCCGGGACGCGAACGCGGAGGGCAACGAGGACGGCGACGCGGAGCTGAAGCGGATGTTCGTGGTGGCGCAGATGCGCGGCCGCGGCCTGGCCCGGCGCATCCTCGCCGCGCTGGAGGACGACGCCCGCGCCGCGGGCCGCGTCCGGATGGTCCTGGAGACGGGCGACCAGCAGCCGGAGGCCGTCGCCCTGTACGGCTCCTGCGGCTACGAGCCGTGCGTCAAGTTCGGCTACTACCGGGAGTACGACTCGAGCATCTGCCTCGCCAAGCGGCTGTAGCCGGCCAAGTACGCGTCGGTCCCCGCCCGTTGTCCCGGCGGGGGCCCCGCCGGGAGCGCGGAGGGCGCTCGGGGGCATGTGGCCGGGGCGGCGGTGGACGGCGCCGCGGAGGGTGCCGCAAAAAAGTCGGAGCCCGATCGGTGATACCGATCGGGCTCCGAGCTGCGTGGACCTGAGGGGATTTGAACCCCTGGCCCCCTCGATGCGAACGAGGTGCGCTACCGGACTGCGCCACAGGCCCTTGCAACGAGTGAAACTCTAGCATCCCCGCGCGGGTGGTTGGAAATCCGCTCCCCGCCAGGTCAGCGGGCGGGGAGCGGCGGATGCCGCCCGCCGCCGGGCCGCCCTCCTGCTACTCGTTGGCGGCCCGCGGACGGCCCCCGTCCTCGTACTGGTCGAAGAGCGGCGTCCGGCCGCGCTCGCGGGAGCGGCGGGCGGAGGCGGCGCGGCGGGCGTCCGTGCGTCCGGCGTCCGCGGCGTCCTCCGGCTGCTCCGCGGGCTCGCCCGGCTCGCGCGCCTCGTCGTCCCCGGCGGCGGCCACCGCGTCCGGCTCCGGCAGGGCCGAGCCTGAGCGGGCCGAGCTCCAGGTGCCGGGGGCGCCGAGGTCCACCTCGGAGGTGGCGCGGGGAGCGACCGGCGCGGTCACGTACGTCGGCAGCGGCACGGGCACCGGGTCCCAGCTGTCCCCTTGCCCGGGGCGGCGCTCGCGCTGCTGGTCGAGCCACTCGGCGTGGTCGGTCTGCTCGACGAGGGCGCGCCGGTCGGCTGCGAGGCTGGACAGTTCCGGGTCGGCCTCCGCTTCGGGTCCGGCGTCCGCCTCGTGCGTCTCCTGCTCCGCGGCGGCACGGCGGCGCGGAGGGCGCTCGCGCAGCCGCTGTGCGGCGGCCTCCGCCTGCCGGCGGTCCATGTGGAAGGCGAAGCGGCGCCGCTCCTGCGACCGCAGGTACACGATGTACCCGCTGAGCAGGAGGGCGGGCACGCCGGGTGCCCACAGGAAGGCCAGGCCGCCCACGGCCGCGACGATCGCGCCGGCGGTGAAGGCGAGGAAGAGCATGACGGTGGTGCGCCGGCGGCGTGCGAGGACCTTGGTGCGCCGGGCGCGTGCTGCGGCCGCCTCCGAGCCGGGGGCCCGCCGGGCGGCGGGCACGCGGGTGCGGCCGCGCGCGTCGCCGGGTGCGGGTGCCGTCGCGGTGGACCGGGCCGCGGGGGCGGCCGGCTCGGCGCCCGGGACGGTGGACCGGGCGGCCGGGGCCGCGGGTCTCGCCGCAGCGCGGGACACGCGGTCGCGGGCCGGTTCCGGGGAGGGCTCCTGGCTGCGGGCCGGCGGCACGGCGAAGGCCCGGACGTCCACCGAGTCGGTGATGCCGTCCGGTTCACCGGCGTCGGGCTCCCCCGTCCCGGAGGAACGCGCCCGCAGGTCCTTGGCGTACCGGCGCTCCATTCCCGCCCGTCCGGACAGCAGCCGGATGGCGGTGCTGAAGCGTTCCGTCGGACGAGCCTCGTTCAGCTCGTCCTGCCTACGGAGCCACATGGGCACCAAGTAGGCGGCCCAGGCCCCGACGATGACTGCGTAGATGAGGCCGCTGCTGCTCACGTCTCACACGGTAGAGGGGTTTGCATGAGGCCATCCGCCAATTGGGCCGGTGTGTCGCACGATCTGGCTGATATTTCGAACTTTTTTTGTGATCGATGCGATCACCGGGCCGTCAAGGCCGGGAATTCCCGGCATCCAAGACGGTCATCGAGGGATCGAGAGGGATCAATTTCGAACAGATATTCAATTTCCGGGGTGTGCGGGATTCCCGCCGGTCGTCCTGCGGGTCCCGGTCGTGGTGTCGTGGGTCCGCTGTGCCCGGTTGCGCCGCCAGCGGGACAGCAGTCCGTC
This sequence comes from Streptomyces tropicalis, assembly GCF_029269835.1. GTDB lineage: Bacteria > Actinomycetota > Actinomycetes > Streptomycetales > Streptomycetaceae > Streptomyces > Streptomyces tropicalis. Next base: position 24,577 of record NZ_JARJBB010000030.1, read on the forward strand.
GGGGACCTCCTCCGCGGTGAGCGCGAAGACCAGATGGTCCCGCCAGGCCCCGTCGATGTGGAGATAACGCGGCCGCAGCCCCTCCTCGCGGAATCCGAGTTTCTCCACCACCCGACGGCTCGGCCCGTTCTCCGGGCGAATGCAGACCTCGATGCGGTGCAGGCCGACGGTGCGGAAACAGTGGTCGACGACGAGGGCCACCGCGGTCGGCATCACCCCGCGTCCGGCGACCGACTGGTCCACCCAGTAGCCGACGTGGCCCGAGCACATCGAGCCCCAGGTGATCCCGGCGACCGTCAACTGCCCCACCAGGCGCCCCTGGTACTCGATGACGAACGGCAGCATCCGGCCGGCGTGCGCCTCCGACCTGAGGTGGCGGACCATCTGCCGGTACGTCGGCCGGTGCGCGATCGGGCCGCTGGGCGTGGGCGGCGGGATCGTCGCCTCCCAGGGCCGCAGCCAGTCCCGGTTGCGCCGGTTGACCTCGCGCCAGGCCCGCTGGTCGCGCAGCTTTATCGGCCGCAGGACGACATCGCCCTCGGCGAGCACGACGGGCCAGGATGGGCTGTTCAGCGCGCACCCCCTGGACGTCCGGGACGGTCGCCGCCGTGGGGACCGGCGACCGGCCCGGGGTGGTCCCCGCCGCGGAGCTGGTCGACGGCGTGCCCCAACAGGGGTTCGAGGACGGCCAGTCCGTCCTTCACCCCGCCGGTGGAGCCGGGCAGGTTGACGATCAGGGTGCGGCCGGCGACGCCCGCCAGGCCCCGGGAGAGCGCCGCGGTCGGCACCTTCTCCCGGCCGAAGGCCCGCACGGCCTCGGCGATGCCCGGCACCTCGTGGTCGATGACGCGGCGGGTCGCCTCGGGGGTCCGGTCGGTGGGCGAGATGCCGGTGCCGCCGGTGGTGACCACGACGTCGTACCCGGCCGTCACGGCGGCGCGCAGCGCCTCCTCCACCGGGTCGCCGTCGGGCACGACCGAGGGTCCGTCGACGGTGAAGCCGAGGGCCCGCAGCCCGTCGGCGATCAGCGGCCCGCCCCGGTCCGCGTAGACGCCCGCGGCGGCGCGGTTGGACGCGGTCACCACCAGGGCGCGGTACGGCGCGGGCGCGGTGCCCGCCTCCGGCTGCTCCTGAGTCATGTCCGGCTCCAGTCGCCCGACTTGCCGCCCGTCTTCTCCTCCACGCGCACGTCCGTGACGACCGCTCCCTTGTCGATCGCCTTGACCATGTCGATCACGGTGAGGGCGGCCACGGAGACCGCCGTGAGCGCCTCCATCTCGACGCCGGTGCGGTCCGTGGTGCGCACCGTGGCGCGGATCTCCACGGCGTCGTCCGCGACCGTCAGGTCCAGTGTCACACCCGACAGCGACAGCGGGTGGCACAGCGGGATCAGGTCCGGGGTGCGCTTGGCGCCCATGATGCCCGCGATCCGGGCGGTCGCGAGGGCGTCGCCCTTGGGGACGCCCTCGCCGCGCAGCAGCTCGACCACGCGGCGCGAGACGAGGACGCGGCCGCTCGCGCGGGCGGTCCGCGCGGTGACGTCCTTGCCGGACACGTCGACCATGCGGGCGGCGCCCGCGTCGTCGAGGTGCGTCAGCCGGTCCTGGGCGGAGGGTCCGGGGGTGTCCCCCCGGGAAGGCACGGTCATGATCGTGTGGCGCTCCCGGTCCGGGCCCGGCGCGGTGCGGTGCGGGCCTGTTGTGCGCGACACGGTACCGCCCGCCGGGGCGGGCGGGCGGAGCCGACCCCCGCGGCCCGCGGCCGGGCCGGCCCGGCCGCCGCACGGGAAGCCGGCCGCTCCCGGTTCCCGGTCCGGGGCGGACCCGGGCGGGCCGGGGCGAAGGGGGTCAGACCAGCAGGACGACCTCGACCTCGGCGCCGGGCTCGACGGACGTGGTGTCCTCGGGGACGACGATCAGCGCGTCGGCCTGGGCCAGGGCGGCGATCAGATGGGATCCGGAGCCGCCGACGGGCCTGACCTCGCCGTCGGCGTACGCCCCGCGCAGGAACTGCCGGCGCCCCTCGGGCGAGGTGAGGGCCTTGTCGGCGGCGAGGGTGGCCCGGGTCCGGGGCCGGTGGACGTCGGTGAGGCCCATCAGGGTGCGGATCGCGGGACGGACGAACAGCTCGAAGGAGACGTACGACGAGACGGGGTTGCCGGGCAGCGCCAGCAGCGGGACGTGGTCGGGGCCGACGGTGCCGAAGCCCTGGGGTTTGCCGGGCTGCATGGCCAGCCTGCGGAAGTCGACGCCGCCGCCGGGCCCGTCCTCGTCGCCGACGGACGACAGGGCCTCCTTGACGACGTCGTACGCCCCGACGCTGACTCCGCCGCTGGTGACCATCAGGTCGGCGCGGACGAGCTGGTCCTCGACGGTGGACCGCAGGATCTCGGCGTCGTCGGCGACGGCGCCGACCCGGTAGGCGATGGCGCCGGCGTCCCGCGCGGCCGCGGTCAGGGCGAAGCTGTTGGAGTCGTAGATCTGGCCCTTGCCCAGCGCCTCGTCGGGCTGGACGAGCTCGCTGCCGGTGGACATCACGACCACCCGGGGGCGCGGGCGGACCCGGACGGTGCCGCGGCCGATCGCCGCGAGCAGTGCGATCTGCGGGGGGCCGAGGACGGTGCCGGCCTCCAGGGCGCGGTCGCCGGCGCGGACGTCGCTGCCCTGGGCGCGGACGTGGGCGCGGGCGACCGCCGGGCGGTACACGCGGACCTGTCCGAAGGCGCCCTCGGGGGCGAGGCTGCGGGCGCGCATGCCGCCGACGGGGCCCCCGCCGAGTCCGCCGTCGGTCCATTCCACGGGGACGACGGTCTCCGCGCCGGGCGGCAGGGGGGCGCCCGTCATGATGCGGGCGGCCTGGCCGGGGCCCACCGGTGCGAGGTCGGCCGCGCCCGCGGCCACGTCCCCGACGACCTCGAGCACGGCCGGGTACTCCTCGCTCGCCCCGGCCACGTCCGTGACCCGCACCGCGTACCCGTCCATGGAGCTGTTGTCGAAGGGCGGCAGGGACACCGGCACCATGACGTCGTCGACCAGGACGCAGCCCTGGGCGTCGAGCAGGTTCAGCTCGATGGGGTCCAGCGGGCGGACGGTGGTGAGCACGTCCTCGAGGTGCTCGTCCACCGACCACAGGTGGTCGGGACCGGTGGGGCGGGGCGCGGCGCTGCTCAACTTCGTTGCATCTCCTCGGCTACGTACCGCTGAAGCCAGGCCCTGAAGTCCGGGCCCAGGTCCTCACGTTCGCATGCGAGTCTGACAATGGCACGCAGGTAGTCGCCGCGGTCGCCGGTGTCGTAGCGGCGGCCCTTGAAGACGACGCCGTGCACCGGGCCGCCGACCTCCTCGTCCTCGGCGAGCTGCTGGAGGGCGTCGGTGAGCTGGATCTCGCCGCCGCGTCCGGGCTCGGTGGTGCGCAGTATGTCGAAGATGTGCGGGTCGAGGACGTACCGGCCGATGATCGCGTAGTTCGAGGGGGCCTCCGCCGCCTCGGGCTTCTCCACGAGGCCGGTGACCTTGACGACGTCGCTGTCGCCGGTGCCCTCGACGGCCGCGCAGCCGTAGAGGTGGATCTGCTCGGGCGCGACCTCCATGAGCGCGACGACGCTGCCGCCGTAGCCCTCCTGCACGTCGATCATCCGCTGGAGCAGCGGGTCGCGCGGGTCGATCAGGTCGTCGCCGAGAAGCACCGCGAAGGGCTCCCGGCCCACGTGCGGGGCCGCGCAGAGCACGGCGTGACCCAGTCCCCGGGGGTCGCCCTGGCGGACGTAGTGCATGGTCGCGAGGTCGCTGGACTCCTGGACCTTGGCGAGCCGCTCCCCGTCGCCCTTCTTCTCCAGGGCGGACTCCAGCTCGTAGTTGCGGTCGAAGTGGTCCTCGAGGGGGCGCTTGTTGCGGCCCGTGACCATGAGGACGTCGTCGAGACCCGCGGTGACGGCCTCCTCGACCACGTACTGGATCGCCGGCTTGTCCACGACCGGCAGCATCTCCTTGGGAGTGGCCTTGGTGGCCGGCAGGAACCGGGTGCCGAGGCCCGCTGCGGGGATGACAGCCTTGGTGATCCTGGGGTGCGACTGTGTCATGGCCGCCACCCTAACCGGTGCCTTTTGCACTGAATCTGAAGCTCCGGTTAATTGGACATCAATGCGGAGTGCGGGGAAAGGCACGGGAACGACGTTGGACGACACCGGACGCGCGGGCGGTTCCGACAAGCGTGTGCTGCGGCGGGAGTGCCTCGCGGCGAGGAGCGGGCTGACCGCGGACGGCGTGCGGGAGGCGGGGGACGCGCTGGCCCTGCGGGCCCTGGAACTGCCGGAGCTGGCGGGGGCGGGCACGGTGGCCGCGTACGTCTCCGTCGGCACCGAACCGGGCACCGGGGCGCTGCTGGAGGCACTGCGCGGGCGGGGCACGCGGGTGCTGCTGCCGGCGCTGCTGGCGGACAACGACCTCGACTGGGGCGTCTACGACGGGGAGGGCTCCCTCGCGCGCGTGCAACACGGCGGGCGGATGGCCCTGTTGGAGCCTGCCGGGGAGCGGCTCGGGCCGGACGCGGTGGCGTCGGCGGACGTGGTCCTGCTGCCGGGGCTCGCCGTCGACGCGCGCGGGATGCGCCTGGGCCGCGGCGGCGGCTCCTACGACCGGGTCCTGGCCCGGCTGGAGCGGGCCGGCGCGCGGCCCGCCCTGGTGGTGCTGCTGTACGACGCGGAGGTCGTCGCGCACCTCCCGGCGGAGGCGCACGACCGCCCGGTGCAGGCGGTCGTGACGCCGTCGGGGATCAGGCGGTTCAGAGCTTGATGTGCTTCAGCGGGCCGCACTTCTTGTAGTCGTCGTAGGTGTGGCAGGCCCGGTAGTAGACGTAGTCGTCCAGAAGGCCCATGTCGATCTTCTTGTAGATCTTGACCTTGCCGGCGCCGCCGCACTTCTTCTTCAGGACGAGCTTGGAGTCGACGGAGCCGGCCTCCAGGTAGTCGCAGCCGGACCTGGTCTTCTTGTTCAGCGTGCCGATGAACCAGACACGCTGGTCGCCCGCCCGGTTGTTGACCTGGTACTTGCCGGACACCGTCACGTAGTGGCCGGAGCCGGTGCTGAAGGTGCCGTTGGAATCGGCGGCCGCCGGCGAGGCCGCCAGACCCACCAGGGCGGTGGCGAGGGCGAGCGGCTTCAGGAACCTGCGGTAGGACACGATGAACCCCGTTTCGTAGTGCACCCGGGCTGGTCGTGCGCGGGTCATGATCACTATAGGGGGCGGGTCCGACAACGCCGCAGGGCCCGCATCCCCAGGGGATGCGGGCCCTGCGCTCCGCGTGCGCTCAGGGTGTGAGGACGAGGCGGTCGCTGGTGCTCCGGTCGACCGCGCCCGGCGAGAAGGACCACGGCAGCAGTTCGCCCTTGGCCCACTTGCCGGTCTGGTCGGTGTAGTGGGCGCTGAAGGCGTGCCCCGAGGCGCCGGTGAGGTTGATCCACCGGGACTTGTCGAGGTCGGCCAGGTTGACCACCATCCGCATCGACGGCACCCAGACGACGCCGTAGCCACCGGCCGCGTCCCAGCCCGTGGCGTCGACCGCGGCCTCGCCGCCGCTGAGCTTCCAGGGGCCGCGGTTGAGGACGTACTTCAGGAGGCCGGGCCCGTCGGTGCCGAGGGTCTGGTTCTTCAGGAACAGGCGGTGCAGCCGGCCCCAGCTCCAGGTGTCGATGTCCTTGCCGAGCTTGGCGGTCAGCTCCCAGCGGGCGTCGATCATGGCGCGGGCGAACAGCTCGTCGCGGTTGTCGGCCTTGGGCCGGGTGCCCGACGCCGGGGTCTTCCACCAGTCGCTGTTCGGGTCGTCCATGAGGGTGCGCACCACCTCGAACCAGCGGTCGCCGCCGTCGGGCTGCGCCTGGTCGCTGTCGCGCTCGCCGCACTCGCGGACCTTCTGGTCCTGGTCGGCCGGGCCGGTGTTGTCGGCCGGCTCGACCCACAGGCACTGGCCCTGGACGCGGAGCTCCTTGGGCAGCTTGTTGCCGAAGGCGAGCTTGAGGATGTTGCGCCAGACGGCGTTGAAGTAGGCGGCCGCCGCGGAGTCGGCGTCCTGGGTGTAGTCCCAGCCCTCCAGGAGCTTCTGCGCCTGGCGGACGTCCTTGTCGCCGATGTCGATCTTCAGCAGCTGGGGCACGAGCTGCTTCGCGATCTCGCTGCTGTCGTCCAGCTGCATCTGTCGCATGTCCTCGGTGGAGATCTTGCCCCCGCCGTCGATCTTCGACTGGATCAGGTCGCTTATGCGCTGGCTGCGGGTGCCGTAGCCCCAGTCCGTGGTGAGCGTGTACGGGTAGCTGCCCGGGTCGACGACGGCCTGGTTGGCGGTGACGACGTAGCCGCGCTCGGGGTCGTACTCGTAGGGCAGCTCGTCCTGCTTGATGTAGCCGGTCCAGTCGTACTTCGAGTCCCAGCCCGGCGCGGGGATCGAGCCGTCGTCGCTCTTGGCGCGGATCGGGATGCGGCCGGGCAGCGTGTAGCCGATGTGGTTGCGGGTGTCCGCGTAGATCAGGTTCTGCGAGGGCACGTCGAACAGGGCCGCCGCCGAGCGGAACTGGTGGAAGTCCTTGGCGCGGTCGAGGGCGAAGACGGCGTCCATGGTGGTGCCCGGTTCCAGGGCGGTCCACTTCAGGGCGACGGCGTAGCCGTCCCCGCGGTCGGGGGCGGCGGTGTCCACGGCGGCCTTGCGGCCGACCGTGACGAGTTCGTCGTCGCGGTCCGACAGCAGGGGGCCGTTGTTGGTCTCCCGGACGACGATCGACTTGGAGGCGCCGCCGGCCACCTTGATGGTCTCCTGGCGGGTCCGGAAGGGCACCACCTTGCCGTCGCGCTGGTAGCCGTCGCCGCTGAGCTTCTCCAGGTACAGGTCGCTGACGTCGACGCCGGAGTTCGTCATGCCCCAGGCGATGTCCTGGTTGTGGCCGATGACCACACCGGGCATGCCGGAGAAGGTGTAGCCGGTGACGTCGTAGGGGCAGGCGCTGGAGACCGAGCGGCAGTGCAGGCCCATCTGGTACCAGACCGACGGCAGCGCGGGGCCCAGGTGCGGGTCGTTGGCCAGCAGCGGTTTGCCGGTGATGGTGTACTTCCCGGCCACCACCCACGAGTTCGAGCCGATGCCGTTGCCGTTCACGCCGACCGCGGCGGGCAGGTCCTGCATGACGTTGCGCAGGCCCATCAGCTGGCCCTGCACACCGGACCCGGCCGGGGTGCCGCCGGCGCCCGCGGTGCCGGTGCCGGCCGTCCCGGAGGTGCCGGACGTGCCGGTGCGCCCGGTGCCGGCGGTGCCGCCGGCGCCTGCCGTCCCGGTGGTGCCCCGGGAGGTGCCGGCGGACCCGGCCGGGGTGCCGCCGCTCGCGTCGAAGGTCCGGGTGAGGGCGTTGTACTGGCCCTCCGTGACGATCGCCTTGTTCCGGGCGTACGGGTAGTCCGGGTACAGGTCCTTGATCTGCTTCGGGCCCAGGCGGCTGCTCATCAGGGCGCGGTCGATCTCGTCCTGCATGTTGCCGCGCAGGTCCCAGGCCATGGCCTTCAGCCAGGCGACGGAGTCGACCGGGGTCCACGGCTCGGGCTTGTAGTCGTTGGTCAGGCCCAGCGCCGCGTACTCCAGGGAGATGTCCCGCGAGTCCTTGCCCTTGAGGTAGGCGTTGACCCCCTCGGAGTAGGACTGGAGGTACTTCTTGGCGGCGGGCGAGAGCTTGGTGTCGTACTCCTGCTGCGCCACCCGGTTCCAGCCCAGGGTGCGCAGGAAGGCGTCGTTCTTGACCTGGCCCCTGCCGAACATCTCCGACAGGCGCCCGGAGGTCATGTGCCGGCGCACGTCCATCTCGTAGAACCGGTCCTGGGCCTGGACGTAGCCCTGGGCCATGAAGAGGTCCGCGGACGAGGAGGCGTAGATCTGCGGGATGCCGTTGCCGTCGCGCTTGACGTCGACGGGGCCCGACAGGCCGGGCAGCGAGATGGTGCCCTTGGTCTGCGGGAAGGAGGCGCGCACGGTGCTGACGGACCAGAAGGCCCCGTAGGCGACGCCCCCGATGAGGGCCAGCACCAGGACGAGCACGAGCAGGCGGGCTTTTCGCCCCTTCTTCCTGCCGGACTTGCCGGGCTTGTCACCCGTTGAGGCGGTGGTGTTGGGGGGCATCGCTGTCCTTGCTGTCCTAACGCGAGCGGCAGGCGGTACTGGAGTGCTGGAGCAACCATAGGCGCAGGGCCCGGTGCGCCTTGACGCGGAGTCGGGTCCGGGAGCGGAAGGATGCCCGGCCCCGTCGCCGAAGCGTCAAGAAAACGTCAAGAGTTAGGTAGGGTAACTAGACAAGGTAACGAAAAGCCGCCGCATCCCGGGGAGGGACCGCCGCTGACTGTCCACCACCTCAACCAGCTCCTGCTCGTCTGCTCGCTCGTCCTGCTCGTCGCCGTCGCAGCGGTCCGCATCTCGTCGCGCAGCGGGCTCCCCAGCCTGCTCGTCTACCTGGGCATCGGCGTCCTCATGGGCCAGGACGGCCTCGTCCACATCCACTTCAGCAACGCCGAACTGACCCAGGTCATCGGATACGCGGCCCTCGTCGTGATCCTGGCCGAGGGCGGTCTGGGCACGAAGTGGAAGGAGATCGAACCGGTCCTGCCGGCCGCCGTCGCCCTGGCACTGGCCGGGGTCGCGGTGAGCGTCGGCGTCACCGCGGCCGGCGCGCACTACCTCGTCGGTCTCCCGTGGCGGCAGGCGCTCATCATCGGCGCGGTGGTGTCCTCCACGGACGCGGCGGCCGTCTTCTCCGTGCTGCGGCGGATCCCCCTGCCCTCCCGCGTGACGGGCATGCTGGAGGCCGAGTCCGGGTTCAACGACGCCCCGGTGGTCATCCTGGTCGTCGCCTTCTCCACCTCCGGACCGGTCGAGCACTGGTACGTCCTGCTCGGCGACATAGCCCTGGAACTGGCCATCGGCGCCGCCGTCGGCCTCGCGGTGGGCTGGCTCGGCTCCTGGGGCCTGCGGCACGTCGCCCTGCCCGCCTCCGGCCTCTACCCGATCGCCGTGATGGCGATCGCGGTCAGCGCCTACGCCGCCGGCGCGCTCGCGCACGGCAGCGGCTTCCTCGCCGTCTACCTCGCCGCGATGACGCTCGGGAACGCCAAGCTGCCGCACTGGCCCGCCACTCGCGGCTTCGCCGAGGGCCTCGGCTGGATCGCCCAGATCGGCATGTTCGTCCTGCTCGGCCTGCTCGTCACCCCGCACGAACTGGGCGACGACATCTGGCCCGCCCTCGTCATCGGCCTGGTGCTCACCATGGTGGCCCGCCCGCTCAGCGTGGTCGCCAGCCTGCTGCCGTTCCGGGTGCCGTGGCAGGAGCAGACCCTGATGTCGTGGGCCGGGCTGCGCGGCGCCGTCCCCATCATCCTGGCCACGATCCCCATGGTGAACGGCGTCGACACCACCCACCGCATCTTCAACCTGGTCTTCGTCCTGGTCGTCGTCTACACCCTCGTGCAGGGCCCGACGCTGCCGTGGCTGGCCCGCACGCTGCGCCTCGGGCAGGGCCCCGAGGCGGCCGACCTCGGCATCGAGTCCGCGCCCCTGGAGCGGCTGCGCGGGCACCTGCTGTCCGTGGCGATCCCCAGGGGCTCGCGGATGCACGGCGTGGAGGTGGGCGAGCTGCGGCTGCCGGCCGGGGCCGCGGTCACGCTCGTGGTGCGGGAAGGCACGTCCTTCGTCCCCCTGCCCGCGACGGTCCTGCGGCGCGGCGACGAGCTCCTGGTGGTCGCCACCGACCCGGTGCGCGAAGCGGCCGAGCGGCGGCTCCGCGCGGTCGGCCGGGGCGGCAAGCTGGCCGGCTGGCTCGGCACCGACGGGCCCGCCCCCGGCTCCCGCTGACCGGGCCGGGCGTCCCCGGGCGGGCCACGGCCCGGCGGCGCCCGCCCGAAGGGGGCACGGGAGCGGGCGCGCCCCGGCACCCCGTCGGCAATCCCAGGGAAACGGCCGGGACGGTGCCGGTTTTCACAGGCTCACCGCCCGGGACCCCCTGTACGATGAAGGCGCACCCTGATCGAACCAACTCTGCCTGATGCAGAGCTGGCGCGACCGTATGGCGGCCGTCCGCCCCCCTCCGTGGGCACCGGCATCTACCGCAGTCCGCGCAAGAGGACAGCTCTCGGCGCCGAGGCCCCCACGCCATGAGGCCGCGCTACCAGGCGGCAGAAAGGCACGGGCCGTGGCATCCACGGTCACCACCGGACCGGCGGCGGACACGGCGGAGTCGACGACCTCGACGGCCGCGACCCACCCGGCGTCCTCCTCCCCCAGCTCCCCCAGCTCCCCCATCCCCCCCAGCCGCTCCGGCGCCCCGGCCGCCCCCGCCCGCCCGGGATACGGGCAGCTGCTGCGCACCCGCGGCGCGTGGACGTTCCTGCTGCCCGGCTTCGCGGCCCGCCAGCCGTTCGCGATGCTGACGATCTCCATCGTGCTGCTGGTGCAGCACACCACCGGCTCCTACGGCGCGGCGGGCGCCACCGCGGCCGCCACCGGCGTCTCCATGGCCCTGTTCGCGCCCTGGAGCGGACGGCTCGCCGACCGTCACGGGCAGCGCGCCGTGCTGGTCCCCGGCGTCCTGGTGCACACCCTCGCGGGCCTGGCGCTGACCGCGCTCGCCCTCGCACACGCCCCCCTGTGGGCGCTGTTCGCGGCCGCCGTGCCGACGGGCGCCTCGGTGCCGCAGGTCGGGCCCATGGTCCGGTCCCGGTGGGGTGTGACCCTGAAGGGCTCCCCGCTGATGAGCACCGCGGCGGCCTTCGAGTCGGTCACCGACGAGCTGACCTTCGTCGTGGGCCCGCTGCTCGCGACCGCCCTGTGCACCGCCGTCACCCCGGCCGCGGGCCTGGTGACGGAGGCCGCGCTGACCCTGGTCGGCGGTCTGCTGTTCGCGGCCCAGAAGCGCACCCAGCCGGCGGTCGGCACCGACGGGCACGCGCGCGTGGAGCACGCCTCGGCGCTGCGGATCCCCGGTGTGCGCGTCCTCGTCGCGACCTTCCTCGGCATCGGCTCGGTCTTCGGCGGCATGCAGGTGTCGCTGGCCGCGTTCACCGAGTCCATCGGCGAACCCGGCCTCAACGGCGTCCTCTACGGGGTCTTCGCCGCGGGGAACATGCTCTCCGGCGTGGTCTGCGGCGCCCTCGCCTGGAAGGTGGCCCCGCAGCGCCGCCTCGTCGTCGGGTACACGGCCCTGGCGCTGGCCGCTTCCGCGCTGTGGACCGCCCACTCGGTGGTCCTGCTCGGCGCCCTGGGCCTCCTCGTCGGCACCTGCATCGCCCCCTCCCTGATCACCGGCTACACGCTGGTCGAGGAGCTGGTCCCGGCCGGCGCCCGCACCGAGGCGTTCACCTGGCTCACCGGCGCCGTCGCGCTCGGCCAGGCCGCCGCCGTCACCGTCGCCGGCCAGCTGGAGGACCGGCTCTGGGGCGGCGCCGGGTTCCTCGTCCCGCTGGGCGGCACGGTGCTCGCCCTGGTCACCCTGGTGACCCTGCGGTCACGGCTCTCGGCACGGCCCACGGGCCGGACGGTCGCACGTGGCGTCGGTCACCGCGCGCCCGTGTCGGTGGACTGATCCCGAGGAATACGTCACTATGGACCGTCGTTAGCACTCACTGAGTGAGAGTGCCAGGAGGAAGACAGTGCCGACCTACCAGTACCAGTGCACCGAGTGCGGCGAGGGCCTCGAGGCGGTGCAGAAGTTCACGGACGACGCCCTGACCGAGTGCCCGAACTGCAAGGGCCGCCTGAAGAAGGTGTTCTCGGCGGTCGGCATCGTCTTCAAGGGCTCCGGCTTCTACCGCAACGACAGCCGCGGCTCCTCCTCGAGCAGCAGCCCGGCGTCGTCGAAGTCGTCGAGCTCCTCGTCGTCCTCCGACTCGGGATCCTCGTCCTCCGGGTCCGCCGCCTCGTCCTCGTCCTCGACGGGTTCGTCGTCCGGCACGTCGAGCACGGCCGGCACCTCCGCCGCCTGACCCCTCCTTTTCTTCCCCGGACCCCGCCGTGGCACGACGGCGGGGTTCTCGGCGTGCGCGGGTGGGGCGGGTGGACCGGGACTCCGGGGCGGACCCGGCGGGGCTGCGGTGCGGGGTCTGTCGGGCTGCGGTGCGGGTCCGGTAGGGCTGCGGTCCGGGTCCCGTCGGGCTGCGGTCCGGGGCGGGATGGGGTCCGCCGGTCACCGGGGTCGGCGCCGCGGAGGCGGGCGGATAGTGTGCCGGACATGGCGAACGCAGAGATCGGCGTAATCGGCGGTTCCGGCTTCTACTCGTTCCTCGACGACGTGACCGAGATCGAAGTGGACACCCCGTACGGGAAGCCCAGCGACTCCCTCTTCCTCGGCGAGATCGCCGGCCGCAGGGTCGCCTTCCTGCCCCGGCACGGCCGCGGGCACCACCTCCCCCCGCACCGCATCAACTACCGCGCCAACCTGTGGGCGCTGCGGTCCGCGGGTGTGCGCCAGGTCCTCGGCCCGTGCGCGGTGGGCGGCCTGCGCCCCGAGTACGGGCCCGGCACCCTGCTCGTGCCGGACCAGTTCGTCGACCGGACCAAGTCCCGCGCGCAGACGTACTTCGACGGGTCTCCGCTGCCCGACGGCACCGTGCCGCACGTCCTCCACGTCTCGCTGGCCGACCCCTACTGCCCCCACGGGCGCACGGCCGCGCTGAAGGCGGCCCGCGGACGCGACTGGGAGGCCGTCGACGGCGGCACACTCGTCGTCGTGGAGGGGCCGCGCTTCTCGACCCGTGCCGAATCGTTGTGGCACCAGGCGCAGGGCTGGTCGGTGGTCGGCATGACCGGGCATCCCGAGGCGGCGCTCGCCCGCGAACTGGAGCTCTGCTACACGTCGCTGACCCTCGTCACCGACCTCGACGCGGGCGCCGAGACCGGCGAGGGCGTCTCGCACGAGGAGGTGCTCCGGGTGTTCGCCGCCAACGTCGAACGGCTGCGGGGCGTCCTCTTCGACGCGGTCGCCGCCCTGCCCGCCGGACCGGACCGGGACTGCCCGTGCGCACGGGCGCTGGGCGGCATGGACCCCGGATTCACCCTGCCGTAGCGGGAGGCGGAGGCAGGGCGGGGCAGGGCGGGGACCCGGTGGAGGTTCCCCTTCGAGTGGGGGTGTTGGGGACGGACGCCGGGCGGACCGCCTCGTTCGGGTGAGCGAGTTGTCCACAACCCACGGGTAGTCCACGGGCTCCGGTGGACCCGGCCGGAATCGCGGATCGTGAGGTCGTCAGCCGATCCCACGTCACAGGCGGTGAACCCGTGCCCGCTCCGTACGCTCCGTCGTCCCCCTCCATTCCGTCGTCCCCCTCCATTCCGTCGTCCCCCTCCATTCCGTCGCGGCCGTACGCCCCGTCCCTTCCGGGCGCCCCGTCGTCTCGGCGCTTCCCGTCGTTTCCGCCCTCCCCGGAGGCGCTGTCCGCCGTAGCCCCCGCATCACCTCCGCCCCCATGGGAGCCCACGGTTCCTTCCGGCCCTCCGTGCTCCCCCGACCCGCCGGGCCCTCCGGCCCCTCCCCTCACTTCCGCCCCGGCTGTCCCGGCCGGCCCGGCCGGCTCCTGGGAACCGCCCGGCACGGACGCTCCCGCCCCCTGCGCAGTGCCGCTGTTCGCGCCCGTACGGGTACGCGGCGGCCGTCACGGGCTGCGGCGGCTGGTGCTGCGCCGCAGACGTGCCCTGGCGACCGGGCTCGCCGTCACCGCGGCCGCCCTGGTGGCGGCGGTGACGTGGGACGGGCATGACACGTCCCGGATCGGGCAGCCGAGGGGACATCCCGCGGTACGTGGCCGGACGCAGCCGCACGGCGCGGACGCCATGGGCGTGGTGACCGCACCGGTGCGGATCGCGGACGCGGCCACGGTCCGGCTGCTGCGGCCCGGCGACCGGGTCGACGTCATCGCCGCGGAGGATCCGGCGACGGGCGCCGCAGCGCACGTGGTCGCCCGCGGGGCGCGCGTGGCGGCCGTGCCGGACCCGGTGGAGGACCGGGGCGGCAGCGGCGCGCTCGTCGCCCTGTCCGTGCCGCGCGCCGCGGCGGCACGGCTGGCCGGTGCCGCAGCGACGGCCCGGCTGGCGGTGACGCTGTGGTGACCCGTAGGTTGCGGAGCTGTTTGTTCCACAACCAGATTGTCGGAGGAGGACTCCCAGGTGAGCGAGAAGAAGGACCCGGGCGTCTGGCAGGGCTTCAAGGCCTTCCTGATGCGCGGGAACGTCGTCGATCTGGCCGTCGCCGTGGTCGTCGGCGCCGCCTTCAGCAACATCGTCAACTCCGTGGTGAAGGGAGTGATCAACCCGGTCGTCGGAGCGATCGGCACCCAGGACCTCGACCACTACACCTCGTGCCTGAGCCCGCAGTGCACGGCGAAGGAGGGCATCACCATCGCGTGGGGCTCGGTGCTCGGCGCCGCCCTGCAGTTCGCGATCACCGCTGCGGTCGTCTACTTCCTCATGGTGCTGCCCATGGCCAAGTTCCTGGCCCGGCAGGAGGCCCGCAGGAAGGAACGGGCGGGCACGCAGGAGATCATCGAGGTCACCGAGCTGGAAGTCCTCAAGCAGATCCGCGACGAACTCGTCGCGCAGCGCGGCCCCGAGCACAGCCGGAGCTGACGTCCGGGCCGGCCGGCTCCGGGGGCGGAGGCTCCCGGGCCGCCGGACGGGCAGGACCCACCGGCCCGGCAGGGCCGGCCGGCACGGTGGACGCGCCGGAGGTTCAGAGGTGGTGGGGCGGCTTCTCGTCGAGGAAGCGCTTCAGGTCGGCGGCGGCGTCACCGTGCGGCCGCTCGCCCCAACCGCGGTCGGTGTCGTCCGCGGACTGCTGGCTCAGCGGGTCGTCGAAGACCAGCGCGTTCTTCGGATCACGCGGCTCGGGGGCAGTGCTCATACCTCCAGAGTACGGTCCGCCGCCGCCACGGCCGCCCCCGCGGCGCCCACGGCACGGGGTCGCGCGGGAAGACTGGCTTCCATGACATCTGACTCTTTGACGGACGTCGCCGGTGTGCGTGTGGGGCACGCCACGTTCAGGGGCGACGGATGGCTCACCGGCACCACCGTCGTGCTCGCGCCGGAGGGCGGTGCCGTCGCCGCCGTCGACGTACGCGGGGGCGGGCCCGGCACCAAAGAAACCGACGCGCTCGACCCCCGGAACCTGGTGCGCACGGTCGAGGCGATCGTGCTGACCGGCGGCAGCGCGTACGGGCTCGACGCGGCCTCCGGGGTGATGGGCTGGCTGGAGGAGCGGGGGCGCGGGGTGCGCGTGGGGCAGGACCCGGCGCACGTCGTGCCGGTGGTGCCCGCCGCCTGCATCTTCGACCTCGGCCGCGGCGGCGACTTCCGGGCCCGCCCGGACGCGGCCGCCGGGCGCGCCGCAGTGGAGGACGCGGCTGCCGGGGCGCCCGGCACTCCGGTGCCGGAGGGCTGCGTCGGCGCGGGGACGGGCGCGGCCGTCGGACCGCTCAAGGGCGGGGTGGGCTCCGCGAGCACGGTGCTGGGCTCGGGGATCACGGTGGCGGCGCTGGCGGTGGCCAACGCGGCGGGATCCGCGGTGGATCCGGAAACGGGGGTGCTGTACGGGGAGTTGTTCGGGGGGCGGGTCGCGTACCCGGAGCCGTCCGTCCACGAGGCCGCGCGGCAGCGGCTCGCCGAGTCGGCCGCGAAGCACGGCGTCCCTCCGCTGAACACCACGCTGGCCGTCGTCGCCACCGACGCGGACCTGACCAAGGCGCAGGCCCAGAAGCTGGCCGGCACGGCCCACGACGGCATCGCCCGCGCGGTGCGGCCCGTGCACCTGCTGAACGACGGGGACACCGTGTTCGCCCTCGCCACCGGCGCCCGTCCGCTGGACGCGGGCCGTCCCCTCGCCCTCAACGAGGTCTTGGCGGCGGGCGCGGACATGGTGACCCGCGCGATCGTCCGCGCGGTACGCGCGGCGGAGCCGGTGACGGGTCCGGACGGCGAGTGGCCGACGTACGGGGAGTTGTACGGGGGCAGGTAGGCGGGCGGGTCGGGGCGAGCGGGGGACGGCGCCGGACGGCGCGAGGAACAGGCGCACGTCAGCGCGGAGGGGTGG
>NZ_JARJBB010000031.1 GCF_029269835.1 Streptomyces tropicalis
CGACCGCCGCTGTTGCGGCGGGGCCCGCCCCGGTGGGGGGCCCGGCTGCCTCTCCGGCGGACGGCCCCCGGCGGGCACCCGGTCGGCGTCCCGGCGCGTACCCGCGTGTCCCGGTCGGCGTCCCGGCGCGTACCCGCGTGTCCCGGTCGGCGTCCCGGCGCGTACCCGCGTGTCCCGGTCGGCGTCCCGGCGCGTACCCGCGTGTCCCGGGACGGGTCCGCGACGTCCGCCCACGGCGACCCGGTGCGGGCCCGCCGTGGGCCGCCGGGTGCCCCGGCGGCCCGCAGTGATGCACCCGCACCCCGCCGGAGCCGCCCGGCGTCCCCCACATGCAGCACACGCCGTAACCGGCCCGCTCCCGGGTCCGTTGCCGGGCAGAAGGCCGGCGCCGAACCCTGGAAGTCCCGTTGCCCGATCCTCCGACGTCCCGTTCCGGCCGCCCGGGCGGCCGTGCCGCACCGGCGGGCGGGTGGCCGGGGCCGCCCCCGGCCCCCCGCCCGGGGGCGACGACCGCCCGGCCGGGCCGGTCGCCGCGCGGCAGAGGTGCCCCGCTCCTGCGCCGGGCCCGCGCGGGCCGTCTCCGTTGCCGCGCGCTCGGCGCCGCGGTGCCGCCGCGCCCGGCGCTGCGCCGCACCCTGGCCGGTCTCGGCGTACACCGCGCGTTCCGCGTGCTGCGCGGGGCCGCGGTGCTGTGCCACAGGGCGGCGAAGGCCGCCGCCAGGGCGCGGCGCGCGCTGCGGGCCGCGCTCCTGCCGCCGCCCGGCCGCACCCGGTCGGGCCGCACCCGGTCGGGCCGTCCGCCGCAGGCGGAGCACATCCCGTCCTGCGGGGCTCCGCGGTCCGCGGGCCGCCGGGCGGTCACCGGCAGCCGCTGATCCCCTCCGACCACCGCCGCGCTCCCGGGAGTCCGCGTGCGTCCGCGCACGTCCCGGCCCACCCCGGCCCGGCCGACCCCCTGGCGGCCGTCCGGGCGCCCCGGCGGCGCCCACCGGCCCTGGGACGGGCGGAGGCGACGGGCCGGGACGGCCCCGCGGCGGTGGGCTCGGGGCTGCCGCGCGGCGGGCCGCCGCGGCCGCTACTCGACGACCAGCTCGACGGGGATGTTGCCGCGGGTGGCGTTGGAGTAGGGGCAGACCTGGTGGGCCTGCTCGACCAGCTTGCGGCCGGTGGCCTCGTCCACCGAGTCGGGCAGCTCGACACGGAGGGTCACGGCGAGGCCGAAGCCCTCGCCCTGCTTGCCGATGCCCACCTCGCCGGTGACGGCGGCCTCGCTGACGTCCACCTTCGCCTGGCGGCCGACCAGGCCGAGGGCGCTGGCGAAGCAGGCGGCGTACCCGGCGGCGAACAGCTGCTCGGGGTTGGTGCCCTGCCCGTTGCCGCCCATCTCCACCGGCAGGGCGAGCTGCAGGTCGAGCCGGCCGTCGGAGCTGACGGCACGGCCCTCACGGCCGTGGGTGGCGGTGGCGACGGCGGTGTAGAGCGCGTCCATGGAAGACCATCCCTCTCGTTGCTCGGGTTCCGGCGGTCGGCCTCCGGTTCGCTGCCGTGCCGCCTCACACCCATGACTAGAGCACACAATTAAGTTGTGTGCAACTAAATGGCCCGCCGGGGCTATCCTGGACGGCATGAGTACCCAGGTTCCGCAGACCGTGCCGCAGGAGGAGTGGCTGCGTCTGGACCGGCAGATCTGCTTCTCCCTGCACGCCGCCTCACGCGCCTTCAACGGCGTCTACCGCGTGATCCTCAAGGACCTCGGGCTGACCTACCCCCAGTACCTGGTGATGCTGGTGCTCTGGGAGCACGGCGAGACCCCGGTCAAGCGGCTCGGCGAGCACCTGCGCCTGGACTCCGGCACCCTGTCCCCGCTGCTGAAGCGGCTGGAGGCGGCCGGGCTGGTGCGACGCGAGCGCAGCGCCCGGGACGAGCGGTCGGTGGAGGTGCGGCCCACCCCCGAGGGCGCCGCCCTGCGCGAACGGGCGGAGGAGGTGCCGCGCCGGATCGTCTCGGCGACCGGTTTCACACTGGAGGAGATCGGCGACCTGCACGCCCGCCTCGACCGGCTGACCGGCGCCCTGGACGCGGCGGCACTCCAGGAGTCCCCGGGCCGCAGGTAGCGGATCCAACGGGACCGGGCCGCAAGGGGCGCACGACGGCCAGGGCCGGACCCCTGCCGGACACCGGAGCCGGCCACCCGCGGCAACCCACGGCCACATGCACCCCGTTTCACCCCCTTTGGCGTGTTCTTACCGGCAACAGATCGCATATGACACGCTTTGCCCCTTTCATCCGATTTACCATCCGCCGTGATGAGCGCCACCCCGAGCGTGACGCGTGCCCTCCCCGCCGCGCCGACGCGACACCGCCTCCTCGCCCTGACCGCCGCCTGGCTCGCCACGCGCGCCCTCATGCTGACCCTGCTCGCCCACAACACCCTGCCGCTGCTGGGCGGGGGCTCGGTGGCGCGCGAGGTGTGGAAGCTGTACGGGCACTGGCACGGCGTCCTGGAGCACGGCGCCTTCCCCGCCCACGACACGCTCTGGCAGTACCCGCCGGGCGCCGGGGCGGTGCTGCTCTCTCCCTCCCTGCTGCCGGGCCTGACCTACTTCCAGGCCTTCGTGGCGCTCACGCTCGCCTCCGACGCGGCGATCGCGCTGATGCTGGCCCGCGCCGGGACGCGCCGGGACCGCAGCCTGCACGGAGCGGCCTACTGGACGCTGTGCCTGCCGCTGCTGCTGCACGTCCCGCTGGCCCGGTACGACGTGCAGGTCACCGCCTTCGCCGTGGCCTCGCTGCTGGTGCTGCCCCGCTCCCGGCGCGCCTGCGGGGCGCTCGCCGCACTGGGGGCGCTGGTCAAGGTGTGGCCGGCCCTGGTCCTGCTGGGGACCCCGCGCGGCCGCCCCACCCGGTCGGCGTGGTCGTGGGCCGCGGTGACCGGGGCCGCGGTGTTCGCCCTGTTCGCCGGGCTGTTCCGCAATCCGCTCGCCTTCGTGCACCAGCAGGGCGGCCGGGGGGTGCAGATCGAGTCGTTCGGCGGCACGGCGCTGGCCCTGGCCACCCACGCCGGCTGGCCCGGCCGGGTCCGCTACCGGTACGGGGCGCTGGAGTTCACCGGCCCGCACGTCCCCGCTGTGGCACACCTCTCACTGGTCCTCACCGCGGCCGCCTTCGCGCTCCTGCTGCTGTGGCGGATCCGCGCCCGGCGCTGGGCACCCGCGACCCCGTACGACGCGGCGCTGACCGCGGTGCTGCTGTTCACGGTCACCAGCCGGGTGATCAGCCCCCAGTACATGATCTGGCTGCTCGGGCTGGCCGCGGTGTGCCTGACCTCACGCGCCACCACCCAGCGCCCGGTGGCCGCGCTGGTCGCCGCGGCGAGCCTGGTGAGCGCGATCGCCTACCCGACGCTCTACCATGACGTCGCGGCCTGCACCTGGACCGGATGTGCGCTGATGGTGGCGCGCAACGGCCTGCTGGCCGCGGCCGCGGTAACCTCGTTCGTCCGGTTGTGGCGGTCGACGAAACGGGAGCCGCTTCCGGGGGAACCCGACACGGGATCCGACCGTCTTCCGCACGGGGTACTGAGCCCCTCTTAACGGGAAATTACCCTCCACACCTACGATTCCGGCCCGTGGACTCCATGCACCCGCACCCCCAGCAGGCACCACACGTCAGCGTCGTCGTGATCGGATACAACGACGTCGCCCACATCGCCGACGCGGTGCGCTCGGCGCTCGCGCAGGGCCCGGCCGTCCGGGAGGTCGTCGCCGTCGACGACTGCTCCGCGGACGGCACCTTCGAGCTGCTCACGGGCCTCGCGGCCGAGGAGCCCAGACTGCGGGTGATCCGGCGCGAGACCAACAGCGGCGGCTGCGGCAGCCCGCGCAACACCGGCATCGACGCGGTGGCCTCGCCGTACGTGATGTTCCTCGACAGCGACGACGTCCTGCCGGACGGCGCGGTCGACGCGCTGCTCGCGGCGGCCACGGACGAGCGGGCGGAGGTGGCGGCCGGCCTGTGCGTGCGCCGGGAACTGCCCTCCGGCCGCGAAGTGCTCTGGCAGGACCGGCTGTACACCGAGGGCGCCGTACTCGCGCGCCCCGCGGAGCTGCCGCGCCTCGTGCACGACACGCTCTGCGTCAACAAGCTGTACCGCACGGACTTCCTGCGCGAGCACGACATCCGCTTCCCGGAGGGGCGCTACCCCTACGAGGACTTCGTCTTCACCGCCCGCATGCTCGCGGCCGCCCCGCGCATCGCCCTCGTCCCGGACCAGGTGTACGTCTGGCACGTGCGCCGGTCCGCCGACCAGCTGTCGATCTCGCTGGACCGCGCGCACATCGACAACTGGCGGGCCCGCACCGAGGCGAGCCGGGCCGCGTACGACATCCTGCTCGCCGCCGGGCAGAAGGAGCTCGCGCGGGCCGCCCGCGCCAAGTTCCTCGACCACGAACTGCGCATGTACGCCCGCGAGCTGAGCCTGCGTGACGAGGACTACCGGCGCGCCTGGTGGACCCTCACCCGGGAGTACCTCGCGGAGTACGACGCCGCCGACTGGGCGCTCAACCCGGCCGCTCCCGGCAGGCTGCTCGCCCGGGTCGTGCTGGCCTCCCCCGAGCCGCGCGACCTTCCCCGGCTGCGGGAGCTCGCGGCCCGCCCGGCCCGGCTGTGCCCGCCCTACGCGAAGGACGCCGACGGCACCCCGGTCTGGTCCGAGGACCTGCCCGAGGTCACCCTGGAGCCCTACCTGACCCGCCCGGTCCACCTGCTGCCGCTCGCGCTGGACGCGGAGCTGGACCCGCGGGCCCGCTCCGGCCGGCTGCACCTGCGCCTGCACGAGCTGTACGGCCGGCTGGCGCAGACGGCTCCGCAGGAGCTGGAGATCGAGTGGCGGCACCGGGAGCAGGACCGGGTCGCCCAGCAGGCCACGGTCCCGCTGGTGTCCGCCGACGGCGGCGTCTGGACCGCCGAGGCGGCCGTGGACCTCGACGCCCTCGGCGCCGGCACCTGGGACCTGCGGCTCCACGTGCGGCTCACCGACGGCACCGTGCGGGAGACGACCGCACACGCCCGGACCGGCGGGCACCGGCTGCGGCGCAGCGCCGTGCCGAGCCTGCGGCGGGGCGTCCTGCTGGTCCAGCCCTACGCCACGCACTCCGGAGCCCTCGCCCTGCGGGTGGCATCCGGGCTGCGCGGGGTCGCGTCCGTGGTCCGCGGCAGGCTCCGCCGTCTGCTGCGCTGACCCGCGGCGCACGGCACCCCAGTCCGACCACGCAACCGAGAAACCGACCCCGGGGATCCGCCCCACCGGATCCCCGCGGTCAACCGAAGAGGAGACGGCCGCACATGACCTGGCTGATCACCGGCGGCGCCGGCTACATCGGATCACACGTCGTCCGCGCGATGACCGAGGCGGGCGAGCAGGCGGTGGTGTACGACGACCTGTCCACCGGCATCGCCGACCGCATCCCGGACGGGGTCCCGCTGGTGGTGGGCTCCACCCTGGACGGGGACCGGGTGGCCCGCACCCTCGCCGAGCACGGGATCACCGGTGTGGTGCACCTGGCGGCGAAGAAGCAGGTGGGCGAGTCCGTGGACCGGCCGCTGCACTACTACCAGGAGAACGTCGAGGGCCTGCGGGTCCTCCTGGAGGCGGTGACGGCGGCCGGGGTCGGCTCGTTCGTGTTCTCCTCCTCGGCGGCCGTGTACGGCATGCCGGACGTGGACCTGGTCACCGAGGAGACCCCCTGCGTGCCGATGTCGCCCTACGGCGAGACGAAGCTCGCGGGCGAGTGGCTGGTCCGCGCGACGGGCCGGGCGACCGGGCTGTCCACGGCGTCACTGCGCTACTTCAACGTGGCGGGCGCGGCGACCCCGGAGCTGGCGGACGTCGGCGTCTTCAACCTGGTCCCGATGGTCTTCGAGCGGCTCACGGAGAACACCGCGCCGCGGATCTTCGGCGACGACTACCCGACGCCGGACGGCACCTGCATCCGCGACTACATCCACGTGGTCGACCTGGCGGAGGCGCACGTCGCCACCGCCCGCGCCCTCCAGGCCACCCCCGGCCTGGACCTGACGCTGAACATCGGCCGCGGCGAGGGCGTCTCCGTCCGCGAGATGATCGACCGGATCAACGCGGTGACCGGCCACGACCACCCGGCGACGGTCACCCCGCGCCGTCCGGGCGACCCGGCGCGCGTCGTCGCCTCCGCCGACCGCATCGCCACCGAGCTGGGCTGGACGGCCAAGCACGACGTCCAGGACATGATCAGCTCGGCCTGGGAGGGCTGGGTCCGCCGCCACCCGGAGGCGGCCCGCTCCTGATCCGTCACACCCCCGCCGACGCCCTCGCCGCCCCCACCGCGGCGAGGGCGTCGCCGTCTGCCGGCCGGGCGGCCGGTACCCGCGTGCCGCGCACGCGACGCGACGGCCCTGGCCCCCCACGGGCGCGCCCGGGGCCGTCACAGGGCCTTCAGGGCCTCCGCCGTGCCGCGGGCGAGGGCGCCGAGGTAGCCCCCCGGCAGCTTGGGGTTGCGGATCACGACCGCGCGCCAGTACAGGGGCCCCGAGATCAGGTCGAGGGCGAGGTCCTGGTCCACCTCCGCGCCGATCTCGCCGCGGCGGGCGGCCGCCGCGAGGATGCTGCTGGCGACGCTGTCCTGGCCGTCCCGCAGGGCCTTCTGCAGGGCGTCGGCGATGTCCGGGTTGCGGGCCGCCTCCGCCTGGAGGTCGGGGACGATCTGCGAGGCGATGGGATGGCGCAGCGCCCGGGAGGTCACCTCGTACAGCAGCCGCAGGTCGCTCTCCAGGGAGCCGGTGTCCGGCGCGGGCAGTCCCTGCACCGCGAGCGCGGAGACGATGTCCAGCACCAGGTGCAGCTTGGAGCGCCACCGCCGGTACACCGCGGTCTTGCCGACCCCCGCGCGCCGGGCGATGCCCTCGATGGACATGCGGGCGTAGCCGACGGCCGCGAGTTCGCCGAAGACCGCGGCCCGGATGGCCTCGGTCACGTCCTCGCGGAGCACGGCCGCCCCGGCCGGGGCACGGCGCGTTCGCGTCGGTGACTCGTCGGCGTTCGTCGTCATGCGGTCCAGCATAGAGCGTTACGACGATACGGTTGCGTTCCGACGTCGATTCGTCCTACGCTCACGTTGCGACGATACGGTCCCGTCTCGACGCAAGAAACCGTGAAGAGATCCGTAAGGAAATCGGGTGACGGACAGGAACCCGCCGCCCGGACCCCCTACCCCCCGAACGAAAGCAGCGGATGTGAGCCAGGTCCTCCACACACCGCCCGCCCCGGCACCGGCCGAGGCCGACCTCTCGGCCCTCGCCGCCCGGCACGGTCTGTCCGTCAGTGGCGCCCGCCCCTCCCTGCCCCAGTACGTCCGCCAGCTGTGGGCGCGCCGCCACTTCATCACCGCCTTCGCCACCGCCAAGCTGACCGCTCAGTACAGCCAGGCGAAGCTCGGCCAGGTCTGGCAGATCGCGACCCCCCTGCTGAACGCGGCGGTCTACTACTTCATCTTCGGCGTGCTCCTCGGCACCAGCCGGGGCGTCTCGGACTACATCCCGTTCCTGGTGACGGGCGTGTTCATCTGGACGTTCACCCAGAACTCGATCATGGCGGGCACCCGGGCGATCTCCGGGAACCTGGGCCTGGTGCGCGCGCTGCACTTCCCCCGGGCCGCGCTCCCGATCTCGTTCGCGCTGCAGCAGCTCCAGCAGCTGCTGTTCTCCATGGCCGCCCTGGTGGTCATCCTGCTCTGCTTCGGCATCCCGGTGAGCGTCTCCTGGCTGCTGATCGTGCCCGTGCTGTTCCTGCAGTTCGTCTTCAACTCGGGCGTCTCGATGATCATGGCCCGGATGGGCGCCAAGACGCCGGACATCGCCCAGCTGATGCCGTTCATCCTGCGCACCTGGATGTACGTCTCCGGCGTGATGTTCAGCATCGACAACACGCTGAAGCGCAGCGGCATGCCGCACACCGCGAAGGTGCTGCTGGAGTCGAACCCGGCGGCCGTCTACATCGACCTGATGCGCTTCGCGCTGATCGACAGCTTCCACGCCCACCAGCTCCCGCACCACGTGTGGGCCTACGCGACCGGCTGGGCGCTGCTGGCGGGCGTCGGCGGCTTCATCTACTTCTGGAAGGCTGAGGAGACGTACGGCCGTGGCTGAGCAGACCATCGAGCGCGTCGGCGGCCCCATCCCGGGCCCCGACGGCGAACCGATCCCCACCGTCGTCGCCGATCAGGTGGACATCGTCTACCGGATCTTCGGCACCGGTTCCGGCCGTGGCTCGGCCACCGCCGCCCTGCACCGCATCCTGCGCCCCAAGCAGGCGGAGAAGGCGGCCGGCGTGCGCAAGGTGCACGCGGTGAAGAACGTGTCGTTCGTCGCCTACAAGGGCGAGGCGATCGGCCTCATCGGCACCAACGGCTCCGGCAAGTCGACGCTGCTGAAGGCCGTCGCGGGCCTGCTGCCGGTGGAGAACGGCCACATCTACACCCATGGCCAGCCCTCCCTCCTGGGCGTGAACGCGGCCCTGATGAACGACCTCACCGGCGAGCGCAACGTCCACCTCGGCGGCCTGGCCATGGGCATGTCCCGCGAGCAGATCCGCGAGCGCTACGAGGGCATCGTCGACTTCTCCGGCATCAACGAGAAGGGCGACTTCATCACCCTGCCGATGCGGACGTACTCCTCCGGCATGGCGGCCCGGCTGCGGTTCTCCATCGCCGCGGCCAAGGACCACGACGTCCTGCTCATCGACGAGGCCCTGGCCACCGGCGACCGCTCCTTCCAGCGGCGGTCCGAGGAGCGGATCCGCGAGCTGCGCGAGAGCGCGGGCACCGTGTTCCTGGTCAGCCACAACAACAAGTCGATCCGCGACACCTGCGACCGGGTGCTGTGGCTGGAGCGCGGCGTGCTGCGCATGGACGGCCCCACCGAGGAGGTCCTGGAGGCCTACGAGGCCTTCACCGGCGGCGCCGACAAGAAGAAGTGAGTCACGGGTGAGGACCCCGGGCCGGCCGGCCCGGGGTCCTCACCCGTGTCCGGGCCCGCCGCGGCGCCCGCGCCCCGGAACCGCCCGGCGGGTTCACCGCAGCACCGCGTACAGCACCTCTCCGTCCGGGCCGTGCGCCACCGCGTGCAGACCGCCGTCGCGCACGGTCCGGCCCCGGTCCAGGACCCAGCGCACCCCGTACTCCCGCAGGATGTGCCGGCGTTCGCCGCCCGGCGTGGAGCGGGCGAAGTAGCGGTCGACCGCCGCGTCCCGCCGCGCCTCGTCCGGCAGGAAGAAGTCCGGGTAGCCGGGGGCGACGGTGTAGACGCCGTAGGCCGGGACCAGGCGCGCGGGGAAGGTCCGCGCCATCACCACCTGTCCGTACCGCACGTACGGGGTGATCCAGTGGTAGCCCGCCCACGGGGGCGTGTAGTGGACCGCCAGCGGCTCCGGCAGCGCGTCCCGCCCCACGACGTAGCCGAGCACACCGGCCTGCGCCCACGCGCCGAGCGCCAGCGCGGCGGCCAGCGTCCACGCCCACCGGACCCGCACCGCCCGGCGCCCGCCCTCGAACACCGCCAGCGCGGCGGCCAGTTGGGCCGGGATCAGCGCGGCCGGCAGGGCACGGCCCCATGAGTAGTGGCCGCTCGCCCAGCCCGCCGCGCACACCAGCGCCCCGAGCGCGAAGAAGACGGCGAGTGGATCGCGCCGGTCGCGGCGCGCCCGCAGGGCCAGCGCGCCGACCCCGAGCAGCGCCAGCCAGTAGCGGCCGAGGAAGTGCTCGTACAGCGCCCGGTGCACCTCCTCCAGGTCGCCGCCGGCCCAGAAGAGGGCGAAGAAGTCGTAGTACGGCCACAGCGCCAGCACCAGCAGGCCCAGCGCCGCGGCGGCCCCGAGCCGCGGCCACAGCGTGCGCGGCGGCCGGGCGGAGAGCACCGCGGCGAGCGCCCCCAGCGTGGCGACGATCCCGGTGAACTGGTGGCACAGCAGCAC
Source organism: Streptomyces tropicalis (assembly GCF_029269835.1). GTDB lineage: Bacteria > Actinomycetota > Actinomycetes > Streptomycetales > Streptomycetaceae > Streptomyces > Streptomyces tropicalis. The sequence goes on from NZ_JARJBB010000031.1 coordinate 10,004, forward strand.
CACCGCCCACAGTGCGCCGATCCCCAGCCAGCTCCCCCACCCGGCGCCCGCGCGCACCGCCCGGGTCACCCACGTCCACAGGTGGAAGGCGAGGCCGAGGGCGAGGACGCTCGGGTAGGACACCGTCAGCGCCAGGGAGTTGAGGGCGAGGAAGCCGCTCCAGTTGATGAGGGAGGTGCCCCACAGCAGGACCAGGCTGAGCGCGGCCACGGCGGGCGCGGCACGGTGGGCGCACAGCGTCCGGACGTAGCGCCACACCCCCGTCACGAGCAGGGCGAGTCCGGTCAGCGCGGCGAGCCGCAGGACGACGAAGACGGACAGGCCCGAGGCGTCGGCGACGCAGCCGAGGAGCAGCATCCACGGCGAGTAGTACGGGCTCGGTGTGTCGGCGGCGACGAGCGGGTTGCCCGGGTGCAGGAGGTTGTGGCGCAGCCGCTGGATGGTCGCCGCGTGCATGCCGAGGTCGCCGGCCCACGGGAGCCGGACGACGACCAGGAGCAGCAGGACCACGACGAGCGCGGCCGCGATCCGGGGTGCGGCGGCACGTCCCGCGGGCAGCGCCGACCGGGACGCGGCTCCTGCGGGGGGCGCCTCAGGCGGCGCGGCGCGCATCGTGCGAGAACACCCAGGTGCGGTAGACGAGGAACCGGAACACGGAGGCGAGCACGATCGACAGCGCCTTCACCGCATTCGACTCCCAGGAGCCTTCGATCCCGAGACCGTGGTAACCGGCGAAGAAAAGCCCGCTTTCCATGACGACGCCGAGAACGCTGAACACGAAGAAGAGAGCGATCTGACGGCGGGTGCGCGAGGCCCGGTCGCGATAGGTGAAAAACCGGAAGCCGAGGTAATTCGTCCCCATGGCCAGACAGCTGGCCGCCACGGTCGCGGCCATGGCCGCGAGGTCCGTCCCGTGCAGCAGCAGGTTGAACGCCACGAGGTTGACGAGGACGCCGCTGCCGCCGACGAGGGCGAATTTCACGGCTTCGAGGGCGACGCGCGCGGCCGGCCGGCCCTCTGCGGACGGGGGCGCGGAGACCGGTGCGGGCGGGGGCGCGGCCGGACGGCGCTCGGTGAGGTTCACAGACACGCCGCGACTTTATCCGAATCATCCCGATTAGCAGGAAAGGGTAAAAGTGTCGTGTGGCGGCGATCCATTCCGGTCAAGAAAACGACATGAGGGCGCCCCGGGCCGAAAGGACCCGGGGCGCCCCGATCCGTGCGCTGATGCCGTGCGGTTACGAATGCGTCCGCAGCAGCGTGCGCATGGTGCGCATCGCCACCGACAGGTTGGCGAGGTCGAACTCGTCCGAACCCCGGATCTCCTCCAGGGTGGTGCGCGCCCGGGAGAGGAGCGCCGTGTTCTTCTGCTCCCACACCTTGAACCGCTGCTCGGGCGTCGAACTGCCGTTGCCCGCGGCCAGGACGTCCGCGGTCAGCGCCGCGTGCGCCGCGTACAGGTCCTCACGGATCGCCGCACGCGCCATGGACTGCCAGCGGTCGGCCCGCGGCAGTTCGATGATGCGGTCCATCAGCTGGGTGATGCTGAGGCGGTCGGCGAGGTCGTAGTACACCTCGGCCACCTCCATCGGGTCCTTGCCCATCCGGTCGGCCACCGACACGATGTCCAGCGTCGGGAAGGCGGAGGAGAAGCCGGCCACCCGCGTGGCGGTCTCGTCCGGGACCCCGGCGGCGGACAGCTCCTCGAAGACCTGCTCGTACCAGTCCAGGTCGGCGCCGCGCAGCAGCTTCGGCAGCTCGGACCAGACGCGCTCCACACGCTCGGCGAAGAACGCGACGGTCCCGGACAGCTCCAGCGGCTGCGGCCGGTTGTTGAGCAGCCAGCGCGTGCCGCGCTCCACCAGACGGCGCGAGTGCAGCCGGATCCGGGTCTGGACGTCGGCCTCGACCTTGTTGTCGAGGGCCTCGACCGCGTCCCACACCGAGGCGGAGCGGAAGATCGTGCGGGCCACGGTCTGCGCCCGGACGATCTCCTCCAGCGAGGCACCGGTCTCCTCGCGCAGACGGTGCAGGTAGGTCGTACCGCCGGTGTTGACGGTGTCGTTGACCAGGACCGTGGTGGTGATCTCGCGGCGCAGCGGATGGCTGTCGATGTTCTCCGCGAACTGCTCGCGCAGCTCCGTCGGGAAGTACGCGTGCAGCAGGCTGCGCAGGTACGGGTCGTCCGGCAGCGAGGTGTGCAGCAGCTCCTCGGCGACGGTGATCTTCGTGTACGCCAGCAGGACGGCCGTCTCCGGACCGGTCAGTCCGAGGCCGGAGTTGAGCCGCTCGCGGATCTGTCGGTCGGCCGGCAGGAACTCCAGCGCCCGGTCCAGGTGGCCCTCGCGCACCAGGTGGCGCATGAAGCGCTGCTGGGCGTGGAGCATGTCCTTGGACTGGGCGAGCGCGTTGGCGATCGCCGTGTTCTGCGCGTAGTTGTTGCGCAGCACCAGGGCGCCGACCTCGTCGGTCATCTCGGCGAGCAGCCTGTTGCGCTGCTTGACGGTCATGTCGCCGTCCGTCACCAGGCCGTTGAGCAGGATCTTGATGTTCACCTCGTGGTCGGAGGTGTCCACGCCCGCGCTGTTGTCGATGGCGTCGGTGTTGATCTTGCCGCCGTTGCGGGCGAACTCGATCCGGCCGAGCTGGGTCAGGCCCAGGTTGCCGCCCTCGCCGACGACCTTGACCCGCAGGTCGGCGCCGTCCACGCGGATGGCGTCGTTGGCCTTGTCGCCGACGTCGGCGTGCGACTCGGTGCTCGCCTTGACGTAGGTGCCGATGCCGCCGTTCCACAGCAGGTCCACCGGCGCCTGGAGGATCGCCCGCATGAGGTCGGCCGGGGTCAGTTTGGTGACGCCGGACTCGATGCCGAGGGCCTCGCGGATGTGCGCGTTGACCGGGATGGACTTCGCGGTGCGCGGGAAGATCCCGCCGCCGGGCGACAGCAGCGAGGTGTCGTAGTCGGCCCAGCTGGAGCGCGGCAGCTCGAACAGGCGGCGGCGCTCGGCGTAGCCGGTGGCCGCGTCCGGGGTCGGGTCGATGACGATGTGCCGGTGGTCGAAGGCGGCGACCAGGCGGATGTGCTCGGAGAGCAGCATGCCGTTGCCGAACACGTCACCGGACATGTCGCCGATGCCGACGACCGTGAAGTCCTCGGTCTGGGTGTCCACGCCCAGCTCCCGGAAGTGCCGCTTGACGGACTCCCAGGCGCCGCGGGCGGTGATGCCCATGCCCTTGTGGTCGTAGCCCGCGGAACCGCCGGAGGCGAAGGCGTCGCCCAGCCAGAAGCGGTACGACTGGGCCACGTCGTTGGCGATGTCGGAGAAGGTCGCGGTGCCCTTGTCCGCGGCGACCACCAGGTAGGTGTCCTCGCCGTCGTGCCGGACCACGTCCTGCGGCGGGACGACCTCGCCGGCGATCATGTTGTCGGTGATGTCGAGCAGCGCCGAGATGAAGGTCCGGTAGCTGGCGATGCCCTCCGCGAGCCACGCGTCCCGGTCCACGCCCGGGTCGGGCAGCTGCTTGGCGACGAAGCCGCCCTTGGCGCCGACCGGCACGATGACGGTGTTCTTCACCATCTGCGCCTTGACCAGGCCCAGGATCTCGGTGCGGAAGTCCTCGCGCCGGTCGGACCAGCGCAGACCGCCGCGGGCGACCTTGCCGAAGCGCAGGTGCACACCCTCGACGCGCGGCGAGTACACCCAGATCTCGTACGCCGGGCGCGGCGCCGGCAGGTCCGGGATGGCCTGCGGGTCGAACTTCATGGAGACGTAGTCGTGCGGCCCGCCGTCGGCCGCGTGCTGGAAGAAGTTCGTGCGCAGCGTCGCCTTGATGACGGTGAGGAAGGACCGCAGGATCCGGTCCTCGTCGAGCGAGGCCACCTGGTCCAGGGCGGCGTCCAGCTCCTCCAGGAGCGCGTCCACCAGCTCGTGCCCGGCGCGCTGGCGCTCCGGCGCCATCCGCGCCTCGAACAGGGAGATCAGCAGCCGGGTGGTGTGGACGTTGTTGCGGAGGGTGTCCTCCATGTAGTCCTGGCTGAAGGTGGAGCCCGCCTGCCGCAGGTACTTGGCGTAGGCGCGCAGCACCATCGCCTGCCGCCAGGTCAGCCCGGCGCTCAGCACCAGCGCGTTGAACCCGTCGTTCTCCGCCTTGTCGTTCCAGGCGGCCGCGAAGGCGTCCTGGAACCGCTCGCGGGCGTCGTCGCCGCGGTAGTCGCCGCCGGTGCCCGGGCGGGGCATGCGCAGGCCGAAGTCGTAGACCCACGCCGTCGTCCGGTCGGCGCAGCGCAGCTCGTACGGCCGCTCGTCGGTGACCTCGACGCCGAGCCGGCTCAGCACCGGGAGCACCGCGGACAGCGAGACCGAGCCGCCCTTCTGGTAGATCTTGAAGCGGCGCTCCTCGGGGGCGGCGCCCACCGGCTCGTACAGGCTGAGGGCGAAGGTCCGCTCCGCGTCGAGCCGCTCCAGGTGGACCAGGTCGGCCACGGCCGCACGCGGGGAGTGGTCGGCCTTGTAGCCCTCGGGGAAGGCGTGGTTGTACTGGCCGAGCAGCTCCGCGGCCTGCTCCTCGCCGAGCTCGGCGGTCAGCGCCTCGGAGAAGGCGTCCGTCCAGGAGCGGGCCGCCTCCACCAGGCGGGCCTCGATGCGCTCCTTGTCGGTGTCGGACAGCTGCGGCAGCTCGGTGCCCTGCGGGACACGGACCACGAAGTGCAGACGGGAGAGGATGGACTCGGTGTTCCAGGCCGTGAAGTCGACGCTGATGCCGCCGAGTTCCTCCTTGAGGATGTCGATGATCCGCAGCCGGACGCTGGTGGTGTAGCGGTCGCGCGGGAGGTAGACCAGCGCCGAGTAGTAGCGCCCGTACTCGTCCTGGCGCAGGTAGAGGCGCAGCCGGCGGCGCTCCTGCAGGTACAGCACCGAGGTGGCGATGGCCTGCAGCTCGTCGGGCGGGGTCTGGAAGAGCTCGTCGCGCGGGTAGGTCTCCAGGATCTGCAGCAGGTCGCGCCCGTCGTGGCTGTTGGGCGAGAACCCGGCGCGCTCCAGGACCTCGTCGACCTTGCGCCGGATGACCGGCACGCGCCGCACCGACTCGGTGTACGCGGCGGACGAGAACAGGCCGAGGAACCGGCGCTCGCCGACGACCTCGCCCTTCTCGTTGAACTTCTTGACGCCGACGTAGTCCAGGTACGAGGGGCGGTGGACGGTGGCGCGGCTGTTGGCCTTGGTCAGCACCAGCAGGTTGTGCTCGCGCGCCTTGGCGCGGGCGTCGGCGGGCAGCCGCTCGAAGGACGGGCTGACCGGGTGGCTCTCGTCGGCCTCGTGGTGGGGGTCCGCACGCAGTATCCCGAGCCCGGTGCCGGGCACCGCGGCCAGCGAGTCGTCCTCGCGCAGCTGGTACTCGCGGTAGCCGAGGAAGGTGAAGTGGTCGTCGGACAGCCAGCGCAGCAGCTCGCGGGCCTCTTCGGCCTCCTGCGGGGGCAGGTCGGCGGGAAGCGCCTCGGCGGGCAGGCCCTCGGCGATGCGGATCGCCGCGTCCCGCATCTTCTCCCAGTCCTCGACGGCCTCGCGGACGTCGGACAGCACGCGCACCAGGTCCGCGGTGATCTGCTTGAGGTCGGACCGGTCGGTCTCGCGGTCGGTCTCGACGTGGATCCAGGACTCGACGTGGGCGTCGTGCGGCAGCGACTCGCCCGCGAGCGGCTTCGGCAGCACCTCGAGGAGCTTGCCGGTGACGTCGCGGCGGACGACGAACTGGGGGTGGATGACGACGTGGATGCCGCGTCCCTGACGGGTCAGCTCGTTGGTGACGGAGTCGACCAGGAAGGGCATGTCGTCGGTGACGACCTCGACCACGGAGTGGCTGCACGTCCAGCCGTTCTCCTCGACGGTCGGGGTGTGCACCCGGACGTTGGCCGTGCCCTGGGGACGGGTCTCGGCCAGGCGGTAGTGGGAGAAGGCGGCGCCGAAGGCGTCGACCGGGTCGCGGCCGGCAAGGTCCTCCGGGGCGGTGTGCAGGTAGTAGCGCTGGAGGAACGCGAGCACGGTGTCCCGGTCCGGGGTGCCCTCGCCCGTCGAACCGGTCGGTAGGTGCCCCCCGACCGGACTGTTCTCAGCTACCCGGGCGGCCCTCTCGAGCAGCTCGGCCTTGGCTTCGTCCAGCTTGGTCTGCATTGTCCTCTGGCTCCTGTCGCGCGCCGTTGCGTGACGTAGAAGGAAGTACGGTCTCGTCCCTCCCGGCGTGACGCCTCGGCCCGGGGTGTCCGGTCCGTTCCGACGCTATGCCGCGAGATGAGATGAGCGGGGGGATGTCGGCCATTTTCGACACGCCCGAGGGGTGTGACGCTGCTCTCCACAACGTCCGCGCCCGGGATTCGTGCGGCGTCCCGGGGGCCGTGGCGGCCCCCTCCCGTCCGCGCGGACCAGCGACCGCCGCCCGGTCACGGATGTCGTCCGTGCTCACCGGGCGCGGGGCAGGGGCGACGGTGCCCCCGCGAGCTATCGCGCTGATCACGCCACAAGGCTATCGCTCCGCACGGGGGGCCCGTCATGAGCCGTATGTGTACAAAACCGGGGGTGGAACTTTGACGTTCTGCACAGGGGCATCGGAACCGGAACCGTCGTATCCGGGACAGGAGTGATCCGTGTGGCCGACGGGACTGCGGACCGATTCCGTCCGGAGGGGCGCGCCCTCTTGGCAGGGCGCCCCGCAGCGGGCACGTTGCCCGGGACAGCCCACCCCCGTACGAGGGAGCGCCCCGAGATGACCCCGAAGATCCTCATCGTCACCGGCGACGCGGCGGAGTCCCTGGAGGTCCTCTACCCCTACCAGCGCCTGCGCGAGGAGGGGTACGAGGTCCACATCGCCGCTCCGGAGCGCAAGAAGCTCCGCTTCGTCGTCCACGACTTCGAGCCCGGATTCGACACCTACACCGAGAAGCCCGGCTACACCTGGCCCGCCGACCTCGCCTTCGCCGAGGTCGACCCCGGCCAGTACGCGGCCCTCGTCATCCCCGGCGGCCGGGCCCCCGAGTACCTGCGCAACGACCCCGAGCTGCGCAAGATCCTCAAGTCGTTCTTCGACACCGACAAGCCCGTCGCCCAGATCTGCCACGGGCCCCTGCTCACCGCCGCGGTCGACGGCCTGCGCGGCCGGCGCGTCACGGCCTACCCCGCGCTGGAGCCGGACATGCAGACGGCCGGCGCGTCCTTCCAGGACACCGAGGCGGTCGTCGACGGCACCCTGGTCTCCTCCCGCGCCTGGCCGGACCACCCGGCCTGGATGCGGGAGTTCCTGACGGTCCTGCGCACCAAGGCCCCGGTGACCTGACGCGGCGCGGTGCACGTCCTCGCGCGAGCCGGCCACCGGGCTGCGCGGGGGCGGCCGCCGGCCTGCGCGAGGGCGGACACCCACCTGCACGAGGGCGGACGGGGACGATCGGCGACGGACTCCCGAGCTCCCGCCCCCGCGAGCCGCTCCGCCGCGCTCAGGCGGCCAGGCGGCGGGCCTCCGCGACCGCCTCCGCCAGCGTGTCCACCACCGGGGCGCCCGCCCCCTCCAGACTGGCCCGGCCGTGCGAGCCACCCGTGTAGAGCACCGCGTGCGCTCCCGCGTGCCGAGCGGCCACCGCGTCGTCGGCCGCGTCGCCGATCACCACGGTGCGCGCCGGGTCCACCGCCCCGGCCAGCGCGCCGAGGTGGCGCACCATGTGCTCGGCCTTGCTGCCCCCGGACGGCCCGGTCCGCCCGTCGACGCGCAGGAAGTGCGTCTCGATGCCGAAGCCCCGGACCAGGGGGAGGAGGTCGTCGTGCCCGTACATGCTGAGGATGGACTGGCTGTGCCCGGCCGACGCCCACCCCGCCAGCAGCTCGGCCGCGCCCTCGGTCAGCCGGCAGCGCACCCGGTGCTCGGAGTAGTACCGGTGGAAGACCTCGTCCATGACCAGCCACTCCGCGTCGGAGGGCAGCCGGCCGAGCAGCCGCTCGTAGAACTTCGGCACCGGCACGCAGTACAGCGCCCGGTACGTCTCCAGCGTGATCGGCGCGAGGCCCAGCTCGGCGAAGGCCGCGTTCGTCGCTCCGATGATCGCGTCGTTGTCGTGGAACAGCGTCCCGTTCCAGTCCCAGACGATGTGCGCCCCTGACGTCCCCATGCCGAAGAACGTACCCCCCGCCGCCGACAGCGCAGAAGACAGCAGGTCAGGGGAGGCCGGGGTCGGAAGGCCGGCGGGCCGGGCGGGCGGGACCGTCCGGTGCGGCGGTGCGGCGGCGCCGGCGCGGGTCAGTCCGCCGGGCCGACCAGGTTCGGGATCTCCTGCGTGGCGAACCAGAGCAGCTCGTGGTCCTCGGCGCCGTCCACGACGGACTGCGCGTCGTCGTCCCCCGCGTCCGCCGCACCGAGCGCCCCGGCCGCCGCGGCCACGTCCGCCTCCGCGTCGTCCGCGTCCACGTGCACCGCGGCCGCCTTGGCCAGGGGCACCGCCCCGGCCACCCGGACCTCGCCGGGCGCGTCCGGGTCCGTCCCGCGGCCGGGACCGGCCGTCGCGGCGCCGTCGGGGACGTCCACGGCGACCACGACCCGGCGCCGGGGCGCGGCCGGGTCGGCCGCGAGCAGCCGCAGCGAGGCCAGCGCGGAGCGGCTCAGCGCGGCGTACTCCAGCTCCTCGATGTCCTCGGAGAGGTACCACTCCCGCAGGGCGGGCGTGACGGCGTACGCGGTCAGCGGCGCCGCCCCCAGTTCGCCCGTCCTGTGCGCCTCGGCGAGCCCGGGGAGGGTCAGGGGGACGTAGACGCGCATGGTGGCCGCTTTCGTGGTCGGTGGGCTCCGCAGGGGCTCAGGGCGGCGGCGGATCCCGACGTCCGGAGGGGCTTCAGGATACGTGCGGGAGTCCCCTTTCGAGCCCCCCTCCGGGGCCCCGGAGGCGTCCACCCGGCACCGTGCGTGTCACCCGGTGCCCCCCTGTTCCCCGAAGGACTGCCGGGGCCGCCGTCACCCGGATAAGTGAATTCCGGAGCCGCCTCCGGGCGGCGCCGTGCTCCTTGCCTCCGCTCCCTCCGGCCCCGTACAAGATCCCCGACAGAAAGTTACCGACCGGTACCAACCGGGCCATGTCGATCGGGGACGCCATGCACAAGGTCATGAACAGGAACCAGCGCCGCGCCGGCACCCGCCCCGCGGGCCGCCGCGATGCCGGCCGCCCCGGCGGTGTCCCGCCGCGCGTCCCGGGCGGCGCCCCGGCCCGCGCGGCGGGCGGCGCGCGCCCCCCGGGGCCGCCGGGCGGCCGTGGGGACGCCCGGACGCGGCCCGCGGACACTCGCCCGCCGACCGTGCCCGCGGGCCCCGGAGGCGGCGCCGTGGGCCGCCCGACGGGCCCCTCTCGCCCGACCGGCACGCTCCCGGCCCCGGCCGTGCGGCGCGGAACGCCTCCGGGCAGCGGCGGAACGGCCCTGGGGGAACCCGCCGGCAGGGCCGCGGACCCCGCCGGCCGCACCGCCGCGGCGGGCGGCGCCCCCGGGACGGGCCCGCGGACACTGCCGGACCCCGTCACCGCCGAGCTCTTCGCCGACCGCCTCCTCGCCGTCCTCAGCGGCCTGCGCCCCGTCCACTGGATGCTCCGCCACACCGCGGGCCGCGCCTACGACGAACTGGCCTGGCTCGCCGACCGCGGCACGCTGCGCACCCGCGGCACCCGCCCCGTCGTCCGCGACCTCGGCTGGTTCGTGCCCCGGCCCGGCGCCCTGGAGGCCTTCGCCCGCATCGGCGCGGGCGAGCAGCTGCGGGCCATGGCCTTCCGGCTGGAACGCGGCCGCGACCTGCGCTGGCGGTGCACCGCGGTGGAACTGGGCGGCCCCCGCATGCCCCGTGCGGACGACGACCGGTGACACGCCGGAGGGCCGGGCACCCCGACGGATGCCCGGCCCTCCACACCCTGCCGCCCCGCACGGAGCGGCAGGTCGTGTCACTTCTTGCGGCGACGGCCGGCCTTCGCCTGCTTGCGGCGCTCCGCGCGGGTGAGACCGTCGGACTCGGAGCGGTACGGCTCGTCGTCGGAGGCGAAGTCGCCCTCGACGATGCCGCCCTCACCGTCGACCGTGGGAGCGGAGAAGTGCAGGTCGCGCCGCTGCGGGGCGTCCAGCCCCTTCGCGCGGATCTCCGGGCGGGCGGCACCCGCCTGCGCCGGCACCGCGTCCTGGACGCCCTCCGGCACCTCCTGCGCGGCCTCCACCGGGACCTCCTCGACCTGCTGCTCGACCTGGACCTCCAGGTTGAACAGGTAGCCGACGGACTCCTCCTTGATGCCCTCCATCATCGCGGTGAACATGTCGAAGCCCTCGCGCTGGTACTCCACCAGCGGGTCCTTCTGCGCCATGGCGCGCAGGCCGATGCCCTCCTGGAGGTAGTCCATCTCGTAGAGGTGCTCGCGCCACTTGCGGTCCAGGACCGACAGGACCACCCGGCGCTCCAGCTCACGCATGATCTCGGAGCCGAGCTGGTCCTCGCGGGCCTGGTACTGGTCGAGGATGTCGTCCTTGATCGACTCGCCGATGAACTCGGCCGTCAGCCCGGCGCGGTCGCCGGCCGCCTCCTCCAGCTCCTCGATCGTGACCTTGCACGGGTAGAGCTGCTTGAAGGCGCCCCACAGCCGGTCGAGGTCCCAGTCCTCGGGGAAGCCCTCGGCGGTCTCGGCCTGGATGTAGGCGTCGATGGTGTCGTCCATGAAGTGCTGGACCTGCTCGTGCAGGTCCTCGCCCTCCAGGACGCGGCGGCGCTCGCCGTAGATGACCTCGCGCTGGCGGTTGAGGACCTCGTCGTACTTCAGGACGTTCTTGCGGGTCTCGAAGTTCTGCTGCTCGACCTGCGACTGCGCGGAGGCGATGGCGCGGGTGACCATCTTGTTCTCGATCGGCACGTCGTCCGGGACGTTCGCCATGGACATCACGCGCTCGACCATCTGGGCCTTGAACAGCCGCATGAGGTCGTCGCCGAGGGAGAGGTAGAAGCGGGACTCACCCGGGTCGCCCTGACGGCCGGAACGGCCGCGCAGCTGGTTGTCGATCCGGCGCGACTCGTGGCGCTCGGTGCCGAGCACGTAGAGGCCGCCGAGGCGCTCGACCTCGTCCTTCTCGGCCTTCACCGCCCCCTCGGCCCGCTGGAGGGCCTCGGGCAGGGCCGCGGCCCACTCCTCGATGTGCTCCTCCGGGTCGAGGCCGCGCTGGCGCAGCTCCGCCTCGGCGAGGTCCTCGGGGTTGCCGCCGAGCTTGATGTCCGTACCGCGGCCGGCCATGTTCGTCGCGACCGTGACGGCGCCCCTGCGGCCCGCCTGGGCGACGATCGAGGCCTCGCGCTCGTGGTGCTTGGCGTTGAGCACCTCGTGCTGGACGCCACGCTTGCTGAGCTGCTGCGAGAGGTACTCGGACTTCTCGACCGAGGTGGTGCCGACCAGGATCGGCTGGCCCTTCTCGTGCTTCTCGGCGATGTCGTCGACGACCGCCTCGAACTTGGCGACCTCGGTGCGGTAGATCAGGTCCGACTGGTCCTTGCGGACCATCGGCCTGTTCGTCGGGATCGGGACCACGCCGAGCTTGTAGATCTGGTGGAACTCGGCGGCCTCGGTCATCGCCGTACCGGTCATGCCGGAGAGCTTGCTGTAGAGGCGGAAGAAGTTCTGCAGGGTGATCGTGGCGAGCGTCTGGTTCTCGTCCTTGATGTCCACTGCCTCCTTCGCCTCGATCGCCTGGTGCATGCCCTCGTTGTAGCGACGGCCGGCGAGGATACGGCCGGTGTGCTCGTCGACGATCATGACCTCGCCGTCGATGACGACGTAGTCCTTGTCCTTCTTGAACAGTTCCTTCGCCTTGATGGCGTTGTTCAGGTAGCCGACGAGGGGGGTGTTCACCGACTCGTAGAGGTTGTCGATGCCCAGCCAGTCCTCGACCTTGCTGACACCGGCCTCGTGGATGGCGACCGTGCGCTTCTTCTCGTCGACGTCGTAGTCGCCCGTCTCCTCCATGCCCTTGAGGGGGTTGCCCGCCTCGCCCTTCTTCAGGCGGGTGACGAGCTTGGCGAAGTCGCCGTACCACTTGGTGGCCTGGTCGGCCGGGCCGGAGATGATCAGCGGCGTACGGGCCTCGTCGACCAGGATGGAGTCGACCTCGTCGACGATCGCGAAGTTGTGGCCGCGCTGGACGAGCTCGTCCTGCGACCAGGCCATGTTGTCGCGGAGGTAGTCGAAGCCGAACTCGTTGTTCGTGCCGTAGGTGATGTCGTGGCCGTACTGCTCACGGCGCTGGGCCGGCGTCATGTTGGCGAGGATGCAGCCGACTTCCAGGCCCAGGAACTTGTGGACGCGGCCCATCATCTCGGAGTCGCGCTCGGCCAGGTAGTCGTTGACCGTGACGATGTGCACGCCGTCGCCGGACAGGGCGTTGAGGTAGGCGGGCAGGGTGCCGACGAGGGTCTTGCCCTCACCGGTCTTCATCTCCGCCACGTACCCCATGTGGAGGGCGGCGCCGCCCATGAGCTGCACGTCGTAGTGCCGCTGGCCGAGGACGCGCTTGGCGGCCTCGCGCACGGTGGCGAAGGCCTCGGGCAGCAGGTCGTCCAGGCTCTCGCCGTCGGCGTACCGCTGCTTGTACTCATCGGTGAGGGCCCGCAGCTCGGCGTCGGAGAGGTCGACGAAGTCCTCTTCGATGGAGTTGACCTGGTCCGCGATGCGGTGCAGCTTGCGCAGGATCTTGCCTTCGCCTGCACGCATGATCTTCGAGAGGACGGACACGGGGGTTGGTCTCCTTGCCGGTCGGGCCTGGGACGGTCGGTTTTCCATGGGACGTACTGAGCAACGGCCATCGTATGCGAGGACCCCGCCAGGCCGGGAGGGCCTGCCGTGGGAGCGGTCCTCGCGGCTTTCGCTTCGCCTTCACAGGGGACAACGGACGGGGGTCGCGGATGGTGCCGCGGCGCGCGGCGAATTGCGCGAATTGTGACCGCTCGCTCACTCACCGGGAATGAAATGGCGCATCCGCACGCGGGCCGCGCAGAATCGGCCGATGGAACCCGTCACGATCACCACCGGCCGCCTCCGCCTGCGCACCGTCGGTCCCGGGGACACCGACGCGGTGTACGCCGCCGCGCAGGACCCGGACATCCAGCGCTGGACGACCATCCCCTCCCCCTATCTGCCCGAGCACGCGCACGGCTTCACGGAGCGGACCGTCCCCCGGGGCTGGGCCGACGGCTCGATGTTCACCTTCGGCGTGTTCCTGCCCGGCGGGGACCTGGCCGGCATGCTCAGCATCACCCGGCGCGGCCCGGGCGAGGGCGAGGTCGGCTTCTGGGCGGCCGGGGAGCACCGCGGCCGCGGGTACGTCACCGAGGCCGTCGTCGCCACCGCCCGCTGGGCCTTCGCCGAGCTGCCCCTGGACCGCCTGGAGTGGCGCGCCGAGGTCGGCAACGCGGGCTCCCGCGCGGTGGCAGAACGCGCCGGGTTCCGTATCGAGGGAACCCTGCGCTCGGCCGTCCTCAACAAGGGGGTGCGCCGTGACTGCTGGGTGGGCTCCCTGCTCCCCTCGGACGTCGGCCTCTCTTCGGCGGCACCCTATGTGCCCGCCCCCGCGCGCCCGCGGTAGAGGACCCCGCGCCGCCCCCGGCCGGCTCCGGAGCGGGGGCCCGGGGACGTGTCCCGCACCGTGGCGCGTCGTGCCCGCGGGGAGGAGGGTTCCGGCAGGAATCCGCAGGCCGGGCGGCACTGTCAGTGCCACGCCCTAGGGTGCGAGCATGACGACCGCCCCGCGTCCCGCCACCGGCCTGTCGGCCGACGAAGCCCGTCGCATCGCCCTGCGCGCCCAAGGTCTGCTCGGGGCGCCGGACCGGAAGTCCGGCGTCCGCGGAGTCCTGCGCCACCTGGGCGCGGTCCAGCTGGACACGATCTCGGTCCTCGCCCGCTCCCACGAGCTCGTCCCCTGCGCCCGGCTCGGCGCGACCGGCCGCCGCACCGTCGAGGACGCGTACTGGAAGGGCACCCACGCCTTCGAGTACTGGTCCCACGCCGCCTGCATCCTCCCCATCGAGGAGTGGCCGCACTTCGCCTTCCGCCGCCGCGCCTACCGCAACCGCCCGCACTGGAACCACGAGCTGCCCGACGGCGCCTACGACCAGGTCGTCAAGCAGCTCCGGGCCGAAGGCCCCCTGACGGCGACGGAGCTGGGCGGCGCCAAGAAGACCAGCGAGTGGTGGGACTGGTCCGGCACCAAGGTCGCCGTGGAGCGCGCGCTGATGTACGGCGAGGTCGTCTGCGTCGAGCGCCGCGGCTGGAAGCGGGTGTACGACCTCGCCGAGCGCGCGGTCCCGTCGGCCCTGCTGCACGACGAGCTCGACGACACCGAGTGCCTGCGGCGCCTGGTCCGCCTCGCCGGACAGTCCCTCGGCGTCGGCACCCGCGCGGACATCGCCGACTACCACCGGCTCAAGGGCGAGCAGGTCGACGCGGTGATCGCGGACTCGGGCCTGGTCCCGGTCGCGGTCGAGGGCTGGGGCAAGCCGGCCTGGGCCGACCCGGCGGCGCTGGCGACGCCTCCGCGCGGCCGCCACCGCACCACCCTGCTGTCCCCCTTCGACTCCCTGATCTGGGAGCGGGCGCGCACGGAGCGGATCTTCGGCTTCACCCACCGCCTGGAGGCGTACGTCCCGAAGCCGAAGCGGGTGCACGGCTACTTCGCCATGCCGGTACTGGCCGGCGGCCGCCTCGTGGGCCGGGTCGACCCCGCCCGCGAGGGCCGCACCCTGGTCGCCAGGCAGGTCACCCTGGACGGCGCCGCCGCCGTGCCCGCCGTGGCGCAGGCGCTGGTCGAGGCGGCGAGCTGGGTGGACTGCACGGACGTCCGCGTGGAGCGGGTGGAGGCGCCGGAGCTGCGGGTGCCCCTGGCACGTGAGCTGGCCCGCGCGCCGGCCTGAGGGCAGGGGGGCGCCGGCGGATCGCCGACCCGGGGCCCGCGCCGGATCCTGCCGGACCTAGCGGATCTCGAGGATCTTCTCGCGCATCGCGTAGACCACGGCCTCCATCCTGGAGTGGAGCTGCAGCTTCTCCAGGATGTTGCGGACGTGGTTCTTCACGGTGTTCTCGGAGATGAACAGCTCCTTGGCGATGTCCCGGTTGTTCATCCCGGTGGCGACGAGCTTGAGGACCTCCAGCTCGCGGTCGGTGAGCCGGGGCGCGGGCACGAGCCGGCGCTCGTCGGTCCGCTGGATCATCGACTTGAACTCGGTGAGCAGCTTCGACGCCATGGACGGGCTGATCTGCGACTGCCCGTCGGCCACGGCCCGGATGGCGGTGGCCACCTCGTCCGTGGAGATCTCCTTGAGGAGGTAGCCGGTGGCGCCCGCCTTGATCGCGTCGTAGAGGTCGGCCTCCTCGTCGCTGATCGTCAGCATGATGATCTTGGCGCTGGGGGCGACCTCCTTGATGGAGGTGCAGGCCTCGATGCCGCCCCGCTTCGGCATCCGCACGTCCATCAGCACGATGTCCGGCAGCAGGTCGGCGGCCTTGTCGACGGCCTCGGCGCCGTCCCCGGCCTCGCCGACGACCTGGATGTCCTCCTCGGCGGCGAGCACGATCTCCAGGCCGCGGCGGAACAGGGCGTGATCGTCCACGACCAGGACCCTGATCGGCTCCCCGCGGGGAGCACCCGCGTCCGGGCCCATGCCGACGACGCCGCCGCCGGCGTCCTCGTCCCGCATCGGTCCGAAGCTGTCCGCCATCGTTCCTCCCCCTGAAGGCTCGGCCTGCTGTGCGAATGCCATCGCCAACCCAAGGCAACAGCCCATCGGTTGGGCCGTTGCGGCCATGATTCCATGCCCGGACGCCGCCGCGGTGTCAGAGCGGTGCGCGAAGGGGTCGCACACCGGTGCCCCTGGGGGCGCAAAACAGCGCGCTCCAGGGGCACCATCGCGTCTGCCGGACGGGCGGGTCAGCCGCCCAGTGTGCCGCCGGCCTCAGGCGGGGGAGCCTGAGTGACCATCGTGTCCGTCGTCAGGTGGATGACGCCGTAGTCGTAGGCGTGCCGCCGGTAGACGACGCTCGGCTCCTTGGTCTCGGAGTCGACGAAGAGGTAGAAGTCGTGCCCGACCAGCTCCATCTCGTAGAGAGCCTGGTCGAGGGTCATCGGGGACGCGACGTGGGTCTTCTCGCGGACGACGAGGGGGCCGTCACCCTGGACCTCCAGCGAGCCGATCCGCTTGGTGGGCACCCGGCCCTCCGCGTCCTCCTGGGTGGTGAGCGTGTTTCCGTTCAGCGTCGCCGCGCCGGGGACGTGGTCGGGGACCTCGGCAGCCGAGATCCGGCGCGCCCCGCGCCGTGAGAACCGCTTGTCGTGCTGCTTGCGCAGCCGGGCGTCCAGCTTCTCCGCGGCCAGGTCGAGGGCCGCGTACGGGTCACTGGCTGCCGCCTCCGCCCGGATCACCGGTCCGCGGGAGCGGAGCGTGATCTCCACTCGGTCGCAGCGGTCGGCCTGTCGGGGGTTGGGCTCCTTGGACACCTCGACGTCGAGGCTGATCACCTTGCCGTCGAGCTTCTGGATCTTCTCCAGCTTCAGCTTCTCGGCCACGTGCTTGCGGAACCGCTCGGGCACCTCGGTCTTGCGGCCCTTGACGACGATGTCCACGCAGAACTCCGTTCCCGGATCACTCCGCTTCACAGGCGGAGCATCTCCCTTTTGCACCCGGTTCCGGTGTGGCCCGGAACCTCGGACTCGGTGACGTCCACCTCCTCCTCCCCCGCGGGCAGGATCTCCACCCGGCCATACGGGTGATTGAGGAAAAACGCAAACCCGCAGCACGGCATTCGGCGGGGACGGCCTGCGCCTTTCCCTCACAACCCGAACATATCTCGCCCGGACGGAGGACGTCACCCTCTACTGCGACGTACCTCCGTTCAGGTGAATTGACCCTCTCATCGCCTGCAACGACACAGGTCGTTCGTCAGTTCCGGTTTATTTCGAAGGAATCCGGCGGAGCCGCGACCACCGCCGCACAGAGCACCCCACCGGCGTGCCGCACACCCGTCAATTCCGGTGCGCAATACATCGACTTTGTCTCCTTCCGCCGTGATCCGATCTTCCGTTCCTCTCTGTCTTCCCGGGTGGCCGCCGCGTACACGGCCGTGTTCAGGGCACGCGCGGACTCGCGCAGCGAGGCTCCCGTCGTCATCAGGTCGTCGACGAGGACGACCCGGCCGGCGGCGAGCAGCCGGGGTGCCCCGGCTGCCGTCTCCAGGGCCCCCGTCAGGTTGTCCCGGCGGTCCCGGGAGCCGAGCCCGGCCTGGTCGGCCACGGGCCTGCGCTGCCGCAGCACCGCGAGCACCCGGGCCGGCGTCCCGGAGCACCGCAACCCGGCCGCCGCCGCGCGGGCGATCCGCAGCGCCGGATCGTGCCCCCGGGCCCGCACCGCCCGGCCCGCGGAGGGCACGGGCACGAGCAGCACCGGACCAGCGCCCGGCCACGGCCCGCACGCCCCCCGCAGGGCCGCCCGCACCGCGCCGGCGAGGGCCCCGCCCAGCGGTCCGGCCAGTGCGAGGGCACCGCGCTCCTTGTGCGCGAGGAGCGCCGCCCGCACCTCGTCCGCGTACGGCGCCGCCGCGTGCACGGCGGGCAGGCCGGGCGGCTCCGGATCGGGTCGCACCCGGCGCGGTGCGGCCCCGCTCAGCGCCGCACGGCACCCGGGACAGAGCACCGTGCGCGGCCTGCCGCAGCCTCCGCACTCGGCCGGCAGCACCAGGTCGGTGAGGTCCTGCCACCACGCGCGCATGCCTCCACTGTGCCCACCCCGCCGCCGCCCGGCCACCCCTGTGGACGACGCCCTGTGGACAACCCGGCGCACCTCGGCCATGTCATCACCCGCACGGGTGAACAGCGCCCCCGGCGATGTCCCGTCGCCCGGCCGGAGGCCCCGTTCCCGCAGGGCGGCCCGGAGCCCACTGCTCCGGACGGACCCCCGCACGCCCCTGCGGCGCCCCCGGCCCGCGCCGCGCCGGCACCTGCGACGGGGACACCCGGCCACCCCGGCCGCACTCCCCCGCGCGACCGCCGTCGGCTCACCCCGGATAGACCGGTGCCGCCCCGTTCTTGACCACCTGCTGCCACTGCGCGCCGGACGGCAGACGCACGATGCCGTCCTCCGAGTAGGCCACCAGCGGCAGCCGGTCGTCCTCGGAGGACGCGATCGACCTCACCCCGGTGAGCGCGGCGGGCGCCGGTCCGTCCGGAGCGGAGCCGTCGACCTGCACGTAGCGCATCGCCTGCAGGCCCCCCTGCTCCCGCCCGGCCACCACGAGCCGGCTGTCGCCCGCCCACGACATGGCGGTGACGTCGTCCATCTGCGGGGCGGCGGAGCGGAGCTCGAGCACCGACGCCACGGGCCGCTTCCCGTCGCCCCCGTCCCGCTCGATGCGCCCGATCTGCAGGGACCGCTTGCCGTTCTTCTCCACGACGAACGCGATCCGCACCCCGTCGGCGGCGACCCGCACCGCGCTGATCCGCCCGTCCAGACCGGGGACCTTCACCTCCAGCGGACGGCCCGCTCCCTGCTCCAGCACCAGCAGCCGCGGGCGGGCCGGATCGCGGTCGGCCACCCACAGGTCGCCGCGCGCGTCCCAGCTGGGCACGGTCAGCCGGTCGGCCTCGGTGGCACCCCGGCTCTGCAGCACCGGATCGCCCAGCGAACCGCCGGACACCAGCGACCCGACGTACAGCGACTTGCCGTCGAGGCCCACCCCGGCCGCACTGCGCTCGTCCCACGACACGGCCGCCGACCGGATCTTCTGCGCGCCCTCGCCGAGCGCGCCGGGCACCGGGTCGGCGCTCGTGCCGGCGCTGCCGCCGGCGATCCGCACGAGCCGGCTGCGGTCGTCGACGAAGTACAGGAACTCCGGCCGCCGAACCGATCCGCGCGCGGCGACGGTCTCGGCCCGTTCCTCGCCCAGGGTGCACAGGGACGAGCCGTCGGCGCGCTGGAGCTCCACGGTGTCCACCGTCGGCGTCAGGTTCCGCAGCGTGAACAGCAGCTGGGTCGCCATCTCGGCGCACTTCCCGCGCGACACCCGGGAGGCCCTGTCGTTCAGCGGGACCGTCAGCCTGTTCTGGTCGTCCGGGGTCAGCGAGGAGACGCCCTTGCGCAGTGCCGTCCCGGTCGGGAAGCTCGACCGGACGACCGGCCCGAGCCAGCTGGTGGGCCCGCGCAGCAGCGAGCGGACCACCTGCGTCGTCGCGTCGACCCGCCGTCGCACGAACACCGGGTCGGCGACCGCGGTCGCCTGCCCCTCGGAGCCGGCGCCGTTCGACGCGAAGTAGTACTTGTCGACGGACATGTAGTTCCGCTGGAAGTCCGACTGGCCCATGACCACGCCCTGCGGGAGCACGTCGATGCGCCACTGGCCGGTCCTGCGGTCGCGCGTGAGGTGCACCGGCTGGCTGTAGTCGCCGCTGAGGGGCGCGTACGCCTGCTGCGCGTCGACCCGGGCGACCTTGCTGCCGGTGAGCGTGAAGGCGTAGTCGTCGGTGTCGCCCTGCCCCGTCGCGCGGGCCATCCGGATGTCCGGGCCGCCCGCGAGGACGGTCGTGGACCGCTCGGGCCGCCACCGCTGCGAGGCCGCCGGGGTCAGGTACTGGCGGGCGGTCGCGTACTGCGGGTCGTCGCTGGTCAGGGCCTCCAGGAAGCCCTGGACTATCTCCGACGGCGGGGCGTCCTCACGCGGCGGCATGGCGAACACCCGCACCTGCGCGTCCTGGCGCGGTGTCGACTCGACGTCCCGCAGGTCCCCGTTGTCGGGCATGGAGGCGCAGCCGGCCAGCAGCACGGCCCCGCAGACGGCGTACGTCACCGCACGCAGCGGTCGCCGACGCGCGCCCCCCTCGCGCTCAGCGCCCACGAAATGCCTCCCCTTGCCTCTGTGCGCCGCGCGGACCGGCTCCCTCCGGATCCGCGCCGTCCATCGTGTCCCCGCCCGCCCGGTCAGGGGCGGGAGGAACGTCCTGCCGTCGTACGCCGGCGGCGGGCCGCGTCACCACGCGTGCGCCGCTGCCCGGCAGCGCGGTCGGGTCGGCCGTGGGCGCCGCCGCGGCCTGCCGGGGCACGATCGGGTCCCGCGGCGTGGGCGCCGAGTGCTCGCCGGTCGCCTGCGCGGGCACCGTGACCTGCTTGTCGCCGCCGCGCGGCAGGCCGGCGTCGTCCAAGCCCCGGTTGCGCCGCGAGTCCTTGGGCTCCAGCGGTATCGGCGAGCCCCGCAGCGGTTCGTCGGCGGTGCGCGGCAGCGTCAGCCGGAACTGCGATCCGCCGCCCGGCTCGCCCCACGCCTGGAGCCAGCCGCCGTGCAGCCGGGCGTCCTCCAGGGCGATGGACAGGCCGAGGCCGGTGCCGCCCGTGGTCCGTGCCCGGGCCGGGTCGGCGCGCCAGAAACGGCTGAAGACACGGGTCGCCTCGCCCGGCTTGAGTCCCACGCCGTAGTCGCGGACCGCGACCGCGACGGCACCGCCGGCGGACGCCAGCTTCACGACCACGTCCCGGCCCTCGCCGTGCTCCACGGCGTTGACGACCAGGTTGCGCAGGACCCGCTCCACGCGCCGCGCGTCGGCCTCGGCGACCACGGGCTGCTGGTCGCCGGTGACCCGGATCCGCGTGCCCTTGCGCTCGGCCAGGGGTTCGGCGCCGCTGACCACCCGGCGCACCACCTCGCGCAGGTCGATCGGCTCGGCCTCCAGGGCCGCCGCGCCCGCGTCGAAGCGGCTGATCTCCAGCAGGTCCGCGAGCAGCGACTCGAAGCGGTCCAGCTGGTCGGCGAGGAGTTCCGCCGACCGCGCGGTCACCGGGTCGAAGTCCTCGCGGGCCTCGTGGATGACGTCGGCGGCCATCCGCACGGTGGTCAGCGGGGTGCGCAGCTCGTGGGAGACGTCGGAGACGAAGCGGCGCTGCATCCGCGACAGGTCCTCCAGCTGCTGGATCTTCAGCTGGAGGTTCTGCGCCATCTTGTTGAAGGCCTCGCCGAGCCGCGCGATGTCGTCCTCGCCGGTGACCTTCATCCGCTCCTGCAGCCGTCCCGCGGACAGCCGCTCGGCGATCCCGGCCGCCATCCGCACCGGCGTCACCACCTGGCGCACCACCAGCCAGGCGATGGCACCGAGCAGCACCACCACGAACAGGCCCGCCGTCGCCAGCGTGCCCTTGACCAGGCTCAGCGACTTCTCCTCCTGGGTGAGCGGGAAGAGGTAGTACAGCTGGTACGGGTCGCCGTTGGGGTCGTTGACCTGCTTGCCGATGACGAGGGCCGGCTGGGACTCCTTGTCGCCGTCGTTGTAGACGATGCGGGTGTAGCGCTGCGCGGCCAGCGTGCTGCCGTTGACGCGGGTCCGCAGGTCCTCGGGAACGCTCGCCGTCGGGTCGACGGCGCCGGAGGAGCGCGGACCGCGCCCGGCGCCGCTGTCCTCGCCGGCCGGCAGCGTGACCACGTCGAAGGCGCCCTGGCCGCCGCTGGACAGTGACGACACCAGGTCGCTCATCCACTGGATGACGTTCTGCGAGGAGTGGCCGTCGGTGGTGCCGCCGTTGTCGCCGGTGCCGCTGGCCGCCTCGTCGGCGCGCTGCTTGGCCACCGCGAAACCGCCGGTGGCCTGGCTCTGCGAGGCCTTCACCTTGGCGTCGAGCAGGCCGTTGCGGACCTGGCCGATGACCACGAAGCCGAGCAGCAGGACGACGCCCAGCGACATCAGCAGGGTGGTGGCGACCACCTTGAGCTGGATGTTGCGTCGCCACAGCCGCATGACCGGCAGCAGCGGCCGCCGCACCCAGCGCAGGAACAGCCGCAGCACCGGGCTGCCCTGGACGCCGCCGTGCAGCAGCCCTCCCTCCAGCAGCCGAGCCCAGCGGGAGCCCGCACCCGTGCGGCCGACAGGCCGCCGCGCGCCTGCCCCGGTCCGGCCGGGCGCCGGAGCGGCACGGTCACCGGACACGTCAGCTCGGTCCGGCCTTGTAGCCGACGCCGCGGACGGTCACCACGATCTCCGGCTTCTCCGGATCCTTCTCGACCTTGGAGCGCAGACGCTGCACGTGCACGTTGACCAGGCGCGTGTCGGCGGCGTGGCGGTAGCCCCACACCTGCTCCAGGAGGACCTCCCGGGTGAAGACCTGCCACGGCTTGCGGGCGAGCGCGACCAGCAGGTCGAACTCCAGCGGGGTCAGCGCGATCGACTGCCCGTCCCGCTTCACGGAGTGGCCGGCCACGTCGATGACCAGGTCGCCGATGGCGAGCTGCTCGGGCGCGGGCTCCTCCGACCGGCGCAGCCGTGCCCGGATGCGGGCCACGAGCTCCTTCGGCTTGAACGGCTTCACGATGTAGTCGTCGGCGCCGGACTCCAGACCGACGACCACGTCGACGGTGTCGCTCTTGGCCGTCAGCATCACGATCGGCACCCCGGACTCGGCCCGGATCAGGCGGCACACCTCGATGCCGTCCCGGCCGGGCAGCATCAGGTCGAGCAGCACCAGATCGGGCTTGGTCTCACGGAAAGCGGCCAGCGCCTTGTCGCCGTCGGCTACGAAAGACGGCTCGAAACCCTCACCACGCAGCACAATGCCCAGCATCTCGGCCAGTGCGGTGTCGTCGTCGACGACAAGGACTCGTCCCTTCATAAACGACATCATCCCATTCTCGTAACGGCTGCGAAGATCCAGGTGAGGCAGCTCACTGGCCTGTGACGATAGTCGTACGGGACCGTCACTGTCTGCCCGCGGCCACCAGCCGGACGGCCGACACGGTCCGCGGGACGTCGAAAAAGGGGGTGCCCGACCCGTGCGTACGGGACCGGACACCCCTTCGGCCTCACA
Organism: Streptomyces tropicalis; assembly: GCF_029269835.1. Classification (GTDB taxonomy): domain Bacteria; phylum Actinomycetota; class Actinomycetes; order Streptomycetales; family Streptomycetaceae; genus Streptomyces; species Streptomyces tropicalis. The sequence continues at coordinate 32,864 of NZ_JARJBB010000031.1, forward strand.
TCCGTCCGCGGAACGAGCGGGCCGGCCGTCAGCCGACCGGCGCCCGCCGCGGCTTGGCGCACAGGTCCGCGAGCGCCTTCGCCGTCACCGGCGACACGGCACCCTCCTCGGTGACGATCGCGGTCACCAGCTCGGGCGGGGTGATGTCGAAGGCCGGGTTGTAGGCCTGGGTGCCCAGCGGTGCCACCGGGACGCCGCCACCGGCCCCGGCGACCGGGACCTGCGGGGCGACGAACTCCGTCACCTCGTACCCGGGCCGCTGCTCGACCTCTATCGACGCCCCGTCCGGGGTGTCCGGGTCGATCGTGGTCACCGGCGCCACCACGACGAAGGGCACGTGGTGGTAGCGCGCGAGCACCGCGAGCGGGTAGCTGCCCACCTTGTTGGCCACCGAGCCGTCGGCCGCGATGCGGTCCGCGCCGACCAGCACGGCGTCCACCTCGCCGGCCGCGAACAGCGATCCCGCCGCGTTGTCGGTCAGCAGCGTGTACGCCATGTCGTTGCGTGCGGCCTCGTACGCGGTGAGACGGGCACCCTGCAGCAACGGCCGCGTCTCGTCCACCCACAGCCGCCTCAGCCGCCCCGCGCGGTGCGCCGCGAGCGCCACCGCGAACGCCGTGCCCTCACCGCCCGACACCAGCGAACCGCTGTTGCAGTGGGTCAGCACCCGGTGCCCGCCGCCAGGAAGCAGCTCGTCCAGCAGGGCCAGGCCGTGCCCCGCCATCCGGGCGCTGGCGGCGGCGTCCTCCTCGTGCAGCCCGCGCGCCGCGGCCAGCGCGGCGGAGGCCGCCCGTCCGGTGTCACCGGTCTCGGCGAGCGCGGCCCGGTGCGCGGACTGCGCCCGGCGCACGCCGACGGCCAGGTTCACCGCGGTCGGCCGCGCGGCGGTGAGCGCCGCCGCGGCCTCGTCCACGTCGAAGCCGCGGGCGGCGGCGAGCGCGACGCCGTACGCCCCCGCTATCCCCAGCAGCGGCGCCCCGCGCACGGCGAGCGACCGGATCGCGTCCACCAGCGCGGGCGCGTCCGTGCACACCCTCTCGATCTCCTCGGCCGGCAGCCTCGTCTGGTCGAGCAGAATCACCACAGGCCCCTCGGGGGGCTCCTCCCAACGGATCACCGGAGTACCGGCCAGCCGGTTGTCCTCGCGGGTCTGTGCGTACTGATCAGCCATGCGGTCAGTCTGCCCCGTATCCGGCGGACAATTGAAGACGTGCGGCCCCCACCGCGGCCGATCCACGCGCGACCTCCCCATGGCACGATGGCTGCCAACCTGCCGCGCGTCAGCGGACGGGCACCGTGAAGGAGCGACGATGAACGACACTCCGGGCTGGGCCTCGCCCGGATCCACCCCGCCGGACGGGCAGGAGACCGGCACGTCCGGCCCCGCCGGCGACCGCCCCGACCCCGGGCAGCCCACGGACCGGCCGGGCGCGCAGCCGCAGGGACCGGACTCCCGGTGGTCCACGGAGCAGCCGCCGCCCGCCCCGTGGTCCGCGCCCACCGGAGCACCCGGCCCCGGCCGGGCCGCGCCTCCGCCCCCGCACGGGCCCGGCCCCCTCGGCGGACCGGCCGGCATGCCCGGCGGCCGGCCGGGACCCGTCGGCCACGGCGGCTGGGGTGGCGGCTGGGGCAGCGGCTGGGGCGGACCCCCGCCCGCGGCCAAGCCCGGCGTGATTCCGCTGCGCCCGCTCGGCGTCGGGGAGATCCTCGACGGCGCCGTGTCCACCATGCGCACCTACTGGCGCACGGTCCTCGGCATCTCCCTGGTCATCGCCGTCCTCACCGAGACCGCCGTCGTCCTGCTCCAGGGCCTCGTCCTCAACAGGACCGCGGGCAGCACCCAGGCCCTGAACAACCCGCACGCCACCCCCGGGGAGCTCACCCGCGCCATGCGCGACTCCCTCCTCAGCTCCGGGGCCGTCTTCCTGGTCTCCATGATCGGCACCGTGCTGGCCACCGCGCTGCTCACCGCCGTCACCAGCCGCGCCGTGCTCGGCAGGCCCGTCACCGCCGGCGAGGCCTGGCGCGACGCCCGCACCCAGGTGCCCAGGCTGTTCGGCCTGATCGCCCTGCTGCTGCTCATCGGGACGGCCGTCATCGCCGCCGGTGTGCTGCCCGGCGTCCTCCTCTCCGTCTCCGGATCGCCCGCGGGCGGCGCCGCACTCGCCCTCCTCGGCAGCCTGGGCGCCGGGGCCGTCGCACTGTGGCTGGCGATCCGCTTCTCCCTGGCCTCCCCCGCACTCATGCTGGAGAAGCAGGGTGTCGTCAAGGCGATGGGCCGCTCCGCGAAGCTGGTCCGCGGCTCCTGGTGGCGGGTCCTCGGGATCCAGCTCCTCGCCGTGATCATCGCGGGCATCGTCTCCGCGATCGTCGTCATCCCCTTCACCCTCATCGCCTCCGCCGTCGGCGGCGACGGCGTCCGCGGCCTCCTCGACGGCACCGCCGCCACCAGCTGGACCTACCTCGTCATCAGCGGCATCGGCGCCATGATCGGCTCCACCGTGACGCTGCCGATCTCGGCCGGCGTCACGGTGCTCCTCTACATCGACCAGCGCATCCGCCGCGAGGCCCTCGACCTCGAACTGGCCCGCGCCGCCGGTGTCCAGGGCCACTCCGCCGACGCCCCCGCCGCCGGAGGCTGATGCCGTGGGCGCGACGGGGGGAGTTGCGAGCGCGCTGCCGGCGCTCTCGAGGACGGCGGCGGACGGGTTCGCCCGGGCCGTGCTGCGCGCCCACGGCACCGCCACGCCGTCGCCGGTGCCCTCCGGCAGCGGCGCACCACCGGTGACCCTCCCGCGCGACCCCGCCCGGGAGGCGGCCCGGCGCGAGCTGGCCAAGCGCATGTACCACGAGCACGACCCCGGCCTGCTGGAACGCGCCCTCAACGCCTTCTGGGACTGGATCGGCCGGCTCTTCGACTCGGCCTCGGCCGCCACCCCCGGGGGCGCACTCGGACTCGTGGCCCTCCTCCTCGCCGCGCTCGCCGTGGTCGCCGCCCTGTGGTGGAGGCTGGGCACCCCGCGCCGCGAACCCGTCACCTCCGCCGCCCTCTTCGACGACCGCCCCCGCAGCGCCGCGGAACACCGCGCCGCCGCCGAGGCGCACGCCGCCCAGGGCCACTGGAGCCGGGCCGTCCAGGAACGGATGCGCGCCGTCGTCCGCTCCCTGGAGGAACGCGCCCTCCTCGACGTCCGCCCCGGCCGCACCGCCGACGAGGCGGCCGCCGAGGCCGGCCGCTCCCTGCCCGAGCACACCGACCGGCTGCGCACCGCGGCCCGCGACTTCGACGACGTCACCTACGGCGGCCACCGGGCCACCGAGCAGACGTACCTCCGCGTCGCCGCACTCGACCGCGACCTGGAACGCACCCGCCCCCGGCCGGCCCACGACGAGCCGGACACCGCCTCCACCGCCGACCGGGGAGCCGCCGGATGACCACCGGGGCCGCCCTCCCGACCACCTCCACCGCGCCCACCACCCGCCAGGTGTGGACCCGCTCGCGCGGCCTCCTGCTCGCGCTCCTGCTCCTGCTGGCCGGCGCGATCGTCATTGCCGGCCTGCGCTCCGGCGCCCGCCACGGCAGCCTCGACCCCCGCTCCGCCGACCCCGCGGGCAGCCGCGCGGTCGCCGCGATCCTCGCCGACCACGGCGTGTCCACCCGGGTCGTCACCACCCTGGACGCGGCCCGCTCCGCGGCAGGACCCGACACCACCCTCCTCGTCGCCGTGCCCGACCTGCTGACCTCCGCCCAGCAGTCCCGGCTGCGCGCCGCGACCTACGTCTCCGGCGGCCGCACCGTCCTCGTCGCCCCCGACACCCCCTCCGTCAGCGGCCTCGTGCCCGGCGTCAGCGCGGACCCGGCACCCAGCTTCGACACCACGCTCGCCCCCGCCTGCACGCTGCCCGCCGCCCGGCGGGCCGGCACCGCGGACACCGGCGGCGTCCGCTACTCCACCGCCGCCCCCCACGTCGACGCCTGCTACCCCAGCGACGGCCTGCCCACCCTGCTGCGCGTGCCGCGGCCCTCCCGCGGCGACATCGTCGTCCTCGGCTCGCCCGAGCTCCTCCACAACGACCGCCTCGCGCGCGAGGGCAACGCATCCCTCGCCCTGCAGCTCCTCGGCTCCCGCCCGCACCTGGTCTGGTACCTCCCCTCGCTGTCCGACACCCCGGCCGCCGGGACCGGCGAACGCGGCTTCTTCGACCTGCTCCCCTCGGGCTGGGTCTGGGGCACCGCGCAACTCTTCGTCGCCGCGGCGCTGGCCGCCCTGTGGCGGGGCCGCCGGTTCGGCCCCCTCGTCCCCGAGCGCCTGCCCGTCGCGATCCGCGCCTCCGAGACCGCCGAAGGCCGCGCCCGCCTCTATCGCAGGACCGACGCCCGCGACCGCGCGGCGGACGCCCTGCGCTCCACGACCCGCACCCGCCTCGCCCCCCTCGTCGGTGTCCCCCCGGCCCAGGCGCACGCGCCGGAGACCCTGCTCCCCGCCCTGTCCGCCCGTCTCCACGACCGCGGACAGCCCCTGCACGACCTCCTCTTCGGCCCGCCGCCCGGCGACGACGCGGCCCTCGTCTCCCTCGCCGGCCAACTCGACGTCCTCGAAAGAGAGGTACGCGGTTCATGATGGACCCGACCACTGACAACGCCGGGCGCCCTCAGGGCGCGGCCGCGGCCCGCACCTCGCTGGAGGCCCTGCGCGCCGAGATCGCCAAGGCCGTGGTCGGCCAGGATCCCGCCGTGACCGGTCTCGTCGTCGCCCTGCTGTGCCGCGGCCACGTCCTGCTCGAAGGCGTCCCCGGCGTCGCCAAGACCCTCCTGGTGCGCACCCTCGCATCGGCCCTCGAACTCGGCACCAAGCGCGTCCAGTTCACCCCCGACCTGATGCCCAGCGACGTGACCGGCTCCCTGGTCTACGACGCCCGCACCGCCGAGTTCTCCTTCCAGCCCGGCCCCGTCTTCACCAATCTCCTCCTGGCCGACGAAATCAACCGCACGCCGCCGAAGACCCAGTCCTCGCTGCTGGAGGCCATGGAGGAGCGGCAGGTCACCGTCGACGGCACCCCGCGCCCGCTCCCCGACCCGTTCCTCGTCGTCGCCACCCAGAACCCCGTCGAGTACGAGGGCACCTACCCGCTGCCCGAGGCGCAGCTGGACCGGTTCCTGCTGAAGCTGACCGTCCCGCTGCCCTCCCGCCAGGACGAGATCGACGTCCTGACCCGGCACGCCGAGGGCTTCGACCCGCGCGACCTGCACACCGCCGGCGTACGCCCCGTGGCCGGCCCGTCCGACCTGGAGGCGGCCCGCGCCGCGATCGCACGGATCACGGTGTCCCCCGAGATCACGGCCTACGTCGTCGACGTCTGCCGGGCGACCCGCTCGTCGCCGTCCTTCTCCCTCGGTGTCTCCCCGCGCGGCGCCACCGCGTTGCTGTCCACGTCCCGCGCGTGGGCCTGGCTCACCGGCCGCGACTACGTCACCCCCGACGACGTGAAGGCGCTGGCGCTGCCCACGCTCCGCCACCGCGTGCAGCTGCGCCCGGAGGCCGAGATGGAGGGCGTGACCGCCGACTCCGTCATCGACGCGATCCTCGCCCACGTGCCGGTCCCCCGCTGATGGCGCTCACCGGACGCGCCGCCCTGATCGCGGCCCTCGGTTCCGTGCCGGTCGGCATCTGGGCACCCGGCTGGGCGGGCCTGCTCGCCGTGAACGGGCCGCTGGCTCTGGCCTGCGCCTGCGACTACGCGCTCGCGGCGCCGGTACGCCGACTCGGCCTGACCCGTTCCGGCGACACCTCCGTCCGGCTGGGCGAGACCGCCGAGGTGACCCTCACCGTCGCCAACACCTCCAACCGGCGGCTGCGGGCCCGGCTCCGCGACGCCTGGCCGCCGAGCAGCTGGCAGCCGGGCACGGAGACGGACGCGTCCCGCCACGAGCTCCGCGTCCCCGCGGGCGAGCGCCGCCGGGTCACGACGCGGCTCAGCCCGACCCGCCGCGGCGACCGCCGGGCCGACCGCGTCACCGTCCGCTCCTACGGCCCGCTGGGGCTGTTCTCCCGCCAGGGCACCCACCGGGTGCCGTGGACGGTCCGGGTCCTGCCGCCGTTCACCAGCCGCCGGCACCTGCCGGCGAAGCTGGCCAGGCTCCGCGAACTCGACGGCCGGACCAGCCTGCTGACCCGCGGTGAGGGAACCGAGTTCGACAGCCTGCGCGACTACGTCCCCGGCGACGACACCCGGTCGATCGACTGGCGTGCCACGGCCCGCCGGTCCGCGGTCGCCGTCCGCACCTGGCGGCCGGAACGCGACCGTCACATCCTGGTCGTCCTGGACACCGGACGCACCTCCGCCGGACGGGTCGGCGACATCCCCCGGCTGGACGCCTCGATGGACGCGGCCCTGCTGCTGGCAGCCCTGGCGTCCCGCGCGGGCGACCGCGTCGACCTCCTCGCCCACGACCGCCGGGTGCGTGCCCTGGTCCAGGGCCGGGCCGCCGGTGATCTGCTGCCCTCCCTGGTGGGCGCCCTGGCCACCCTGGAGCCGGAACTCGTAGAGACGGACGCCCGCGGCCTCACCGCCACGGCTCTGCGTACGGCGCCGCGCCGCTCCCTGGTCGTCCTTCTGACGAGTCTGGACGCGGCACCGGTCGAGGAGGGCCTGCTGCCGGTCCTGCCGCAGCTCACCCAGCGCCATACGGTGCTGATGGCTTCGGTCGCCGACCCGCATGTGGCCCGGATGGCCGCAGGACGCGGCACGACGGACGCGGTCTACGAAGCCGCAGCCGCCGCCCAGGCTCAGACCGAGCGTCACCGTACGGCGGAAAAGCTCCGCCGGCACGGTGTCACGGTCGTCGACGCGACCCCGGACGACCTCGCGCCGGCTCTCGCCGACGCCTATCTGGCCTTGAAGGCAGCCGGCCGCCTGTGACGGCACCCGTCCCCCTCGGGGGGCGGAATGCCCCTGAAATGCAGAAAACCCCGCACCATACGGTGCGGGGTTTTCCCCAACATTAGTTCGGCGGCGTCCTACTCTCCCACAGGGTCCCCCCTGCAGTACCATCGGCGCTGTAAGGCTTAGCTTCCGGGTTCGAAATGTAACCGGGCGTTTCCCTCACGCTATGACCACCGAAACACTTTGAAACAATCAACCGCACCACACCCAATACCGGGTGTGGGGTTGTTCGTGGTTTCAGAACCAACACAGTGGACGCGAGCAACTGAGGACAAGCCCTCGGCCTATTAGTACCGGTCACCTCCACACGTTACCGTGCTTCCAGATCCGGCCTATCAACCCAGTCGTCTACTGGGAGCCTTACCCCATCAAG
>NZ_JARJBB010000032.1 GCF_029269835.1 Streptomyces tropicalis
AGGCGCCGTACAGGGCGCGTTCGCGTTCGACGAGCAGGGGGTGCGGGTCGCTCGCGGTGACCAGTTCCCGCAGGGGGTGGCGGGCCAGGACCGCGCTCACCTCCGGCGTCAGCCCCGCAGCCAGCCGCGTCATCACCGGCAGCGTGTCGTCGTGCATGACCCGCGCGGCGGAGAGCAGCGTGTCCCGCCCGGGCGCGTCCGCGACGCCGTCCGCGGCCCGGACGAGCAGCGCGGCGCCCTCCTCCAGGACCAGCCCGGTCTCGATGCCTGCGGGGACCTTGACCCCGGCGTGATGCCGCCAGGTGGCGACCGGGTCGCTCCAGGCCTCCACGCGGTAGGTCCACGCGCCCGTCGTCCCGGGCGTCACCTCCGCGCCCCAGCGGTCGGTGCCGGGGGCCAGCTCGCGCATCGGGGTCCACGGGCCCTCGCGGCCCTCCGGGTCCGTCAGCACCACGTTGGCGGCGACGGCGTCATGGCCCTCGCGGAAGACGGTGGCGGTGACCCGGAACGTCTCGCCCGCGACGGCCTTGGCCGGGCGCCTGCCGCACTCGACGGCCGGTTGGACGTCCCGCACCGGGATGCGGCCGATGACCGGGGACGAACTCATGGGTGTCACCTCCACCGTGCTCGAGGCCGGGCTCGCGCCCGGCCGGGGATGTCGTCGTGAAGTCGGCGGGGCGGAAGCCCTACCGTCCGGCGGGTGAGCGCCGGTTCCCGGCCTTCGGCCGGGTGCGGCGGCCGACCGCCGCCACGTGCGGCCGGCCGCTCTGCTCGCCCAGGTACGTCACGAGGCTGGTCCGCAGATAGCGTTCCGCCGCGTCCGCGGCCTCCCGCGCGCAGCGCTTCCCCATCAGCACGCACAAGGTGTAGCCGGAGTCCTCGAAGGTGGTCCGCACCGTGCGGTCGTCGGGCGATGCGAGCATCGCCCGCTCCCACGCCCGGTAGCGCCGCAGGTGCCGGGCGACTTCGGCTTTGGCGGGTAGCAGCATGGCGCCGTTCACCTTTCGGAGATCTCGGAGGGCACGTCTCCCGACGACCGGGGCGGTGTCCGCGCACGCGGAGGCGCGCGGTCCCGTTTACGGCGCTCGAGACTTTCACTCATGGTGCAGGTTCAACGACACAGCGTCCTGTTGGATCTTCAACCAGCCCTCCGGACACGCCGCCGAGCTGCTCGTGTTGCACGAATGGCGTAGCGACCGCACTGTGGATCTGACTCAGAGGCGACATGTGCTCACGCTCCGCACCCGGAGCAGGTCCGCACCGGCGGGCAGGGAGCGCGGGCCTCTGCCGGTGAGGAGCCAACGACAATGAAGACCGCAGTGCCCTGCTACTACCACCTCGACGTGGAAGTCAGTCCGGAACGGGTCGGACAGGTCAGGCGCATCCTGGCCGCTCACCTCCGGCTCTGGTACCTGGACGAACTCGTCGAACCCGTCTGCGGGGGAGCCGAGTTGCTGCTCAAGGCCATCGACGAGCACGCGACCGACAAGGACACGTCCGTCGAGATGTGGTGGACCGGACAGCATCTGATCACCGCGATCGGGGAGAACAACCACGACCTGCGCCCCGACCAGGACCTGCGCGGCTGCCTGACCCGCATCGCGGCGACCAGCGACGGCTGGGGCTGCTGCGCCACCGCGACCGGCAGCAAGGTCATCTGGTTCTCCCAGCGGGCCCGCTCCGGCGTGCGCGTGCCGCTGGTCCCCAAGGCCCCCGATCCGAGCCTGCGCGAGGGGCTGAGGGCGCCGCGCGCGCTGCCCGTCGCCGCCCTCGCCGCCCCGGCGCCCGCCCCGGACGGCGTGCTGGAGGCGGCCCGGTGACGCCGCGTCCCCGACGCAAGGGGGTGCCCGTGTGGAGCGGGCACCCCTACCCGCTCGGCGCCTCCCACGACGGCGAGGGCACCAACTTCGCACTGTTCAGCGAGGTCGCCGAGGCCGTCGAGCTGGTCCTCGTCGACGACGACGGCGGCAACCGCACCGTCCCGCTGACCGAGGCCGACGGCTTCGTGTGGCACGGCCACCTGCCCGGCGTCGGCCCGGGCCAGCGCTACGGCTACCGGGTGCACGGCCCGTGGCACCCGCAGGCGGGCCACCGCTGCAATCCGCGCAAGCTCCTCCTGGACCCCTACGCGCGTGCCGTCGACGGCCGCACGGACGACCACCCCTCGCTGTACGAGCGCGCCGCCCAGGGCCCCGACCCGGCCGACAGCGCCGGGCACACCCTCCTCGGCGTGGTCACCGACCCGGCCTTCGACTGGGGCGACGACCGGCCGCCCCGGCACGCGTACTCCGAGTCCGTGATCTACGAGGCGCACGTGCGCGGGCTCACCCGTGCCCACCCGGAGGTGCCGCCCGAACTGCGGGGCACCTACGCCGGGCTGGCCCACCCGGCGGTCCTCGACCACCTCACCTCCCTCGGGGTGACCGCCGTGGAGCTGATGCCGGTGCACCAGTTCGTGCACGACGGCGTCCTCCAGGGGCGGGGCCTCGCCAACTACTGGGGCTACAACACGATCGGCTTCTTCGCACCGCACGGCGGCTACGCCGCCCACGGCACCCGCGGCCGGCAGGTCACCGAGTTCAAGTCGATGGTCAAGGCGCTCCACGCGGCCGGTCTCGAAGTGATCCTCGACGTGGTCTACAACCACACCGCCGAAGGCAGCGAGAAGGGCCCGACGCTGTCCTTCCGGGGCATCGACAACGCGTCGTACTACCGCCTCGTCGACGGCGACTGGGCGCACTACTACGACACCACCGGCACCGGCAACAGCCTGCTGATGCGGCATCCCTACGTGCTGCAGCTGATCATGGACTCGCTGCGGTACTGGGTCACCGAGATGCACGTCGACGGCTTCCGCTTCGACCTCGCGGCCACCCTCGCCCGGCAGTTCCACGAGGTGGACCGGCTGTCGGCGTTCTTCGACCTGATCCAGCAGGACCCCGTGATCAGCAGGGTCAAGCTGATCGCGGAGCCCTGGGACGTGGGCGAGGGCGGCTACCAGGTCGGCAACTTCCCCCCGCTGTGGTCGGAATGGAACGGACTCTACCGCGACACCGTCCGGGACTTCTGGCGCGGCGAGGACCGCACGCTCGGCGACCTCGCCTCCCGGCTGACCGGCTCCGCGGACCTGTACGCGCACCACCGGCGCCGCCCGCGCGCCAGCGTCAACTTCGTGACCGCGCACGACGGTTTCACCCTGCGCGACCTGGTGTCGTACAACGACAAGCACAACGAGGCCAACGGCGAGGACAACCGGGACGGCGAGAGCGTCAACCGGTCCTGGAACTGCGGCGTCGAGGGCGGGACGGACGACCCGGCCGTCCTGGACCTGCGCGCCCGCCAGCAGCGCAACCTCCTCGCCACGCTGCTGCTGTCGCAGGGCATCCCGATGCTGTGCCACGGCGACGAACTCGGCCGCACCCAGGGCGGGAACAACAACGCCTACTGCCAGGACAACGAGGTCTCCTGGATCGACTGGGCGCTCACCGGCGAGCAGCGGGCCCTGAGGGACTTCACCCGGGACGTCATCGCGCTGCGCGCCGCCCACCCCGTGCTGCGCCGCCGGCGCTTCTTCCGCGGCGAGACCGCCGTCCGGGACGACCGGCCGCTGCCGGACCTGGTGTGGCTGCGGCCGGACGGGCGGGAGATGGCCGAGGACGACTGGCGGCGCGCCGACGCGCACTCGGTGACCATGTTCCTCAACGGCGACGCGATCGCCGAACCGGACCCGCAGGGCCGGCCCGTCGTCGACGACTCCTTCCTGGTGCTGCTCAACGGCTTCTGGGAACCGGTGGACTTCCGCCTCCCCGGTGCCGCCTACGGCGAGCGCTGGACGACGCTGGTCGACACCGCGGAACCCCAGGGCGCGCCGGACGAGGCGGAGCACAAGCCGGGCGGGCACCTGCGGCTCGAGGCACGCAGCCTGGTCGTCCTGACCCGGCCCCCGCGCCCTGCCGGCCCCCGGCGCCGGAAGCAGCCCCGGCCCCGCGCGGCCTGACGGGCCACCGCCGTGCGCCCGGAATCCCGGGCGGCGGGCCGGGGCCTCCGGCCGGCCGCGGATCTCCGGCCCGGCAGGGCCCCGCGCGGCCTCCGGGCGTGCGCGCCGGCGGGACCCCGGACCGGGACATGGGGCCGTCGCGGCTCAGGACCGGCCGCACCGGGGCCCGGTGCGCACGGGCCCCAGGGGGGTGCCGCGCCCCGCCCCGGCTCAGCGGCGCAGCGGCGTCGCCTCGTCCATGTGCGAGAGCTTCTCGGGGTTGCGCACGGCGTAGAGCCCGGTGACGAGTCCGTCGTCGATGCGGACCGCCATGACCGTGTCGACCGTGCCGTCGAGCCGGACCACCAGCGCCGGCCAGCCGTTGACCTCTGCGGGCCGCAGCGACGACGGGGCGATCCGGCCGAGACCGGCGGCCAGCAGCCGCGCCACCTTGTCGGCCCCGAGGACGGGGCGCGGCACGGCCTGCCGGAGCCCGCCGCCGTCACCCAGAAGGACCACGTCCGGCGCGAGGACGTCGAGCAGTCCCTGCAGATCGCCCGTCCCGGCCGCCCGCCGGAACGCCTCGAGCGCCCTCCGGGTCTCCGCCGGGGACGCGGCACCGCGCGGGCGGCGGGCCGCGACGTGCCCCCGTGCCCGGTGGGCGATCTGGCGGACCGCGGCCGGGCTCCTGCCGACGGCCCCGGCGATCTCGTCGTACCCGACGTCGAAGACCTCGCGCAGCACGAACACCGCCCGCTCCGTCGGCGTGAGCGTCTCCAGCACCAGGAGCATCGCCATCGAGACGCTCTCGGCCAGCTCGACGTCGTCGGCCACGTCCGGGGTGGTCAGCAGCGGCTCGGGAAGCCAGGGACCGACGTAGGACTCCCGGCGGCGGCCGAGGGTGCGCAGCCGGCCCAGCGCCTGGCGCGTCGTGATCCGGACCAGGTAGGCCCGCGGGTCGCGCACGGACGCGCCATCCACGCCCGCCCACCGCAGCCACGTCTCCTGGAGGACGTCCTCCGCGTCGGCCGCCGAACCGAGCATCTCGTAGGCGACGGTGAACAGCAGGTTGCGGTGGGTGACGAAGGCCTCGGTGGCGGGGTCCGCGGCTCCGGGACCCGGTGCCCGCCCGGCCGTGCCCCCGCCGTGGCCGCCCGGCCCGTCGGTCACCGGCTGCTTCCGCCCGTTCGCTGTCGTCTCTCCCATGACCTCAGGACGCCGGCCGCCGCCGCGACGTGACACCTCCGGGCGGTGACGTACGTCACACCTCGCCCCTGTCACACGCGGCCCGGTGCCCGCATCTCGTGGTCGGCACTGCACACACCCACGAGTGAGGACGACGCCATGGACACCCGATTCGACCTGTTCGGCAACGAGACCGCCGCCCGCTTCGCCCAGCGGTTCGCCAACGCCTCGCTGGTCATCCACCAGTCGCCGCTGCCCCGGTCCACGCAGGAGCTGGTCTCGCTGCGCGTCAGCCAGATCAACGGCTGCGGCTGGTGCGTCGACCTGCACACCAAGGAGGCCGCGGCCGCCGGGGAGACCGCCGTGCGGCTGCACCTGGTCGCCGCCTGGCGCGAGTCCACCGTGTTCACGCAGGCCGAGCGGGCCGCGCTGGCGCTCGCCGAGGAGGGCACCCGGCTCGCCGACGCCCACCGGGGCGTCAGCGACGAGACCTGGGCGCAGGTGCGCGAGCACTACGACGACGACCGGATCGCCGCGCTGGTCTCCCTGGTCGCCGTGATCAACGCGGCCAACCGGCTCGCCGTGATCGTGCACCAGCGCGGAGGCTCCTACGAGGCCGGGATGTTCGCCGCCGCACTGGACTGACCCGCGGCGATCACGCCTCGCGGCGGGAGGTCACCGTGAACTGCGCCCCGTCGGGATCGCGCAGGACGGCCTCGGTGGCCCCCTCCCGCAGGACGCTGCCGCCGTGCTTCTCGGCGGCCCGGACGCAGGCGGCCACGTCGGCCACCCGGAAGTGGACCTGCCAGTGCGGCCGGATCGTCGGGTCGGGCGCCGCCTCCAGCGCCCCCGACTCGATGCGGGCCACGATCTCCCCGTGGCTGCGCAGCACCACCTCGTTGGCCTCGTAGCGGACCTCGCAGCAGCCGGGGTGCGCCGAGGCCCAGTCCAGGACCTCGCCGTAGAAGATGGCGGCGTCGAACGCGTCGCGGGTGTGCAGCCGGATGAACGCCGGCGCGGCCTTGCGCCACGTCTCCCAGTCGGTGAACAGCTCGCCCTCCCAGATCCCGAAGGTCGCGCCGTCCCGGTCCGCGAGCAGGGCGGCGCGCCCGGGCGGGAAGGAGAGCGGGCCGACCGCGGCCGTGCCGCCGCGCTCCTGCACCCGGGCCACCGCGTCGTCGGCGCTCGGCACGGCGAAGTAGGGCGTCCAGGCGACCGTCATCTGCCACATCGACGCCACCGCCGCTATCCCGGCCACCGGAGCCCCCTCCGCCAGCGCGATACGGAACCGGTCGCCGAGTTTGGCCGGCCGCCACTCCCAGCCCAGGACGGCACTGTAGAAGTCCTCCGTGGTCCCCAGGTCGCGGCTGGTGAGGCTGACCCAGCAGGGCGCGCCGCACACCGAGTGGGTGGAGACGACGTCCGTCGCACGGCTGGAGGGTGTCGAGTCGTGGTTCATGGCACGTCCTGTCTCGTCGACCGGCGGACCCGCCGGTCTTCCACCAGTGTCCGGCCCGCCCCCGCGGAGCGCCTGCCGAGTACCCGGCGGGCACACGGGAAACCGCGCCGGAGGCGGTTCGCCCCGGCGGGAGGCGCGGGCCGCTCAGCCGGCCTCGGCCAGCAGCTCCTCGCGCAGCTGGGCGAAGCAGCCGCTCAGCAGCCGGGAGACGTGCATCTGCGAGATGCCGAGCTGCTGGGCGATGCGGCTCTGTGTCATGCCCCGGAAGAAACGCAGGTAGAGGATGTAGCGCTCGCGCTCGGGGAGCGCCTGCAGGCACGGCCTGACGGCAACCCGGTCCACCACGAGGTCGTAGCGCGGGTCGGACTCGCCCAGGCCGTCACCGAGCGCGTAGCCCTCGGTGCCGCGGACCTCCGCCTCCAGTGACAGCGCGGCGAAGCAGTCCAGGGCCTCCATGCCGGTGCGGACGTCGCCGACGCTCAGCTGCGCGTGCTCGGCGATCTCGGAGACCGTCGGGGCGCGGCCCGGCGTCGTCTGGGCCAGCTCCTTGACCGCCTTGCGGACCCGGTTGCGCAGGTCCTGGACCCGGCGCGGCACGTGCAGCGTCCACATGTGGTCGCGGAAGTGGCGCTTGATCTCACCGGTGATCGTGGGCACGGCGTACGCCTCGAAGGCGTAGCCGCGGGCCGGGTCGTAGTGGTCGACGGCCTTGACCAGCCCGAGGGCGGCCACCTGGTAGAGGTCCTCCAGGGATTCCCCGCGGCCGCGGAAGCGGACCGCTATGCGCTCCGCCATGGGCAGCCACAGCCGGACCAGCTCGTCGCGGAGGGTCTTGCGTTCCGCGCCGGCGGGCAGCCGCGCGAGCCGCTCGAAAGCGGCGGCGGTGTCGGGGGCGTCGTCGTGCGGATGGGCCTTCGGCTTGCCGGTCGTACGCATGGACTGCGCCTCCCTGAGCCGTGCTGGATGCGCGGACGCCATGGGTGGCGCGGAGGGGCCCGGCCGGACGGGCATCGGGGTGCCGCGCCGGCTCCCACGGATGTGCCTCCTGTCCGAAGCACTGATGAATCAGATTCCCTATGTCGCCGAATTCGAAACGGATTGACGAATTGCTGACGTGCGGTGACGGTATGCGACGGAGGTGCGGCTCCATGAAATTCCGGCGGGCGGGGAATGCTGTGCGAAAAATGCTGCGCATTCAATGACCGACGTGAAAAGTTGAATAGGTCGATCGGAATTCCGTGGGCGGTCCGGGCCGCGCCGGCCGCACCCCGGGCGTGGGTGCGCCCCTTGCCGGGGGCGGCCGTCCCGGTTTGACCGTTCCTGGGGTGGAGGTACCTCGTAAGCAGAGGTAATCTCCCTGGTGTGGAGCAGGAGGCGTGTCCCGAAGAGCTGGCCGACGCCCTCGTCGGCGTCCAGCGGCTGATCCGGCGCCGGCTGCGCGCCGGGCTCGCCGGGCCGCGGTTGCGCGGCGCCGAGGTGGAGCTGCTGCGCCTGGTCGAGGCGCGGGCCGGCATCGGTGTCTCGGAGGCCGCCAGGGAGCTGTACCTGGCGGGCAACTCCGTCTCGACGCTGGTCAACAAGCTCGTGCGGGACGGCTACCTGATCCGGGAGACCGACCCCGCCGACCGCCGGGCCGCACGCCTGCTCCTGACCGACGCCGCCCGGACCCGGCTGCGGGACTGGCAGGAGCGGCGCGCCGCCCTCGTCCGGCGCCATGTGGAGCGGCTGGACGAGGCGGACCGGGCCGCCCTGCGCGCGGCGACCCCCGCCCTGCGCCGGCTCGCCGAGACCCTGCACGAGGAGGCCGAGACGCCATGACCGAGGACCCAGCCGACCGGACGGCCGGGGACGCGGCCGCCGGGCCCGCCGACGCCGTCACCTGCGCCGGACTCGTCCACACCTTCGGTGAGACCCGCGCCGTGGACGGACTGGAGCTGTCGGTGCGGCCGGGCGAGGTGTTCGGGCTGCTCGGCCCCAACGGGGCCGGGAAGACCACCGCGATCCGCTGCATCACCACGCTCCTGCCCGTGCCCGCCGGCACCGTCCGCGTCTTCGGCCGCGACGCCGCACAGGAGCGGATGGCCGTCCGGCGGCTGCTCGGCTACGTGCCCCAGCAGCTGTCCGCCGACGCCGCCCTGACCGGCCGGGAGAACGTCACCCTGTTCGCCCGCGTGTTCGACGTCCCGCGCCGGGAGCGCGCCGCCCGGGTCGCCCAGGCGCTGGCCGCGGTCGATCTGACGGAGGCCGCCGACCGGCTGGCGAACACCTACTCCGGCGGCATGGTCCGCCGGCTGGAGCTGGCGCAGGCCCTGGTCAGCGCGCCGCGCCTGCTGATCCTCGACGAACCGACGATCGGCCTGGACCCGATCGCCCGCACCGGGGTGTGGGACCACATCAACGCCGTCCGCGCCGCGACCGGCATGACGGTCCTGGTCACCACGCACTACATGGACGAGGCCGACCAGTACTGCGACCGCGTCGGCCTCATGCACCGCGGCCGCATCCGGGCCCTCGGCACCCCGGCCGAACTCCGGCAGGGGCTCGGCGAGCGGCGCCGCGCCGAGGGCACGGGCGGGGACGCGCTGCCCACCCTGGAGGACGTGTTCCGTGCTGTGGCCGGCAGCGGCCTCGACGAGAGTTCAGGAGACTTCCGCGATGTCCGAAGCACCCGTCGCACCGCCCACCGCGTCGGCTGATCCGGCCCGCGAGCGGGGCATCGGCCTGCTGGTGCAGCCGCCGCAGCCCCGCGCGGGCTGGCGGGTGCTGCCCGCCCGGGTCGTCGCCATGTGCGCGGTGGAGCTGCAGAAGCTGCGCCACGACCGCACCGAGCTGTACACCCGCGCGGTGCAGCCGGCCCTCTGGCTGCTGATCTTCGGTCAGACCTTCACCCGGATCCACGCGATCCCCACCGGAGGGATCCCCTACATCGACTTCATGGCCCCGGGCATCATCGCCCAGTCCGCCATGTTCATCGCGATCTTCTACGGCATCCAGATCATCTGGGAGCGCGACGCCGGCGTCCTGAACAAGCTGCTGGTGACCCCGACGCCGCGCTCGGCCCTCATCACCGGCAAGGCCTTCGCTGCCGGGGTCAAGTCCCTGATCCAGGCCGTCGTCGTGATCGCCATCGCCGCCGTGCTCGGGGTCGCGCTGACCTGGAACCCGCTGCGCCTGCTCGGCGTCGGCGCGGCCGTGGTCCTCGGCTCCGCGTTCTTCTCCTGCCTGTCCATGACCATCGCCGGCGTGGTCCTCAGCCGGGACCGGCTGATGGGCATCGGACAGGCCATCACCATGCCGCTGTTCTTCGGCTCCAACGCCCTCTACCCCGTGGCCGTGATGCCCGGCTGGCTCCAGGCGGTCAGCAGGGCCAACCCGCTCAGCTACCAGGTCGACGCCCTGCGCGGCCTGTTGCTGGGCACGCCCGCCCATCTGGCCGCGGACTTCGGCGTGCTGCTGGTCGCCGCGGCCGCCGGGATCGCCGCGGCCTCCTCCCTGCTCGGCCGGCTCGCCCGCTGACCCGTCCGCATCCGCCGGGCGGGACCGCCGGAGCGGGATCCCGGCACCGCCGGCGGGGAAGTCCGGAACCGGTCGGGCGGCCCGCCCGCCACGCCGCGCGACGTGATGTGCGGCACGCCTGTGACGGCCGCCACGAAGGCCCGGGGACGGATTCCCGCTGCGCACGGCTTGATCAACGATCAGCGGGGGTGAATTCCCTGGCCACAGTGCATTCCGCCCATTTGACAGTGCACTCGGCGCACAGATAGGAAGCAGCTTCTGGAAGTCGAAAGGTGCATTGTGTACGAGCCGAACGTGGTCGGGGACTGGCAGGAGTACCACGAGCATGCCGGTCTGCGGGTCCGCGTCCACCGCCTGGAGCGGGCCGAGCCGCCGCGCGGCCGGGACGACGCCGCCGAGGGCCTGACGTACTTCCGCCTCCGGGTCACCGTGGAGAACCGCGGCGCCCGGCACTACGGCATCCATCTCGAGGACGGCCAGATCGACGTCCGGATCGGCACCGACGGCGAGGGCGCCTTCGTCGACTGGCGCAACTCCCAGTTCATCGAGGGCTTCGACGTCCACCCGCTGCGCCGGGCCACCGCCGTGCTCTACGCCGCGGGCCCCGAGGCCGCCCTCTCCCAGGTCGACGTCCAGATCCAGCTGCGCGTCGAGGAGGAGTGGGCCGACCGGCGGCTGTGGACCGGCGCCGCCGGCCCCGACGACGAGTCCCCCGGCACCGGCGCGCCCGCCGCCGGCGGCGCGGCCGGGCTGGTGCACCAGGTGAGCAACTTCCTGCGCGACCAGTCCGGGCCGGGCACCGCCGGCTGACGGCGGGCCCGCGCCGGGCCGGTCGGGTCAGTGCGCGATCCCGTCGATGATCTCGCGCGCGCCCTGCCGCAGCAGAGCCACCGCGACCGAGGTGCCCAGCGTGGCCGCGTCCAGGCGGCCCGCCCACTCGTGCGCGTTCAGCCGTGTCTTGCCGTCCGGCGTGAACACACAGGCCCGCAGCGAGAGTTCACCCGCCCGGTCCACCTGCGCGTACCCGGCGATGGGGCTGTTGCAGTGCCCCTGCAGGACGTGCAGGAACATGCGCTCCGCACTCGCCGCACGGTAGGTGTCGCGGTCGCCCAGCGCGGAGACCGCCTCGATCAGCTCGCCGTCGCCCTCCCGGCACTGCAGGGCCAGGACGCCCGCGCCGATCGGCGGCATCATCACCTCCGTGGACAGCACCTCGCTGATCACGTCCTGCCGCCCGATGCGCTCCAGGCCGGCCGCCGCGAGCAGCAGCGCGTCCGCCTCGCCCGCCGCCAGCTTCTCCAGCCGCCGGTTCGCGTTGCCGCGGAACGGCACGCACGTCAGATGCGGGTGCGTCGCGGCCAGTTGGGCGACCCGCCGCACGGAGGACGTGCCGATCCGGGTGCCCGCCGGCAGCTCGTCGAGGTTGAGCCCGCCCGGGTGCACGAGCGCGTCGCGGACGTCGTCCCGCTTCAGGAAGGCGGCGAAGACGGTGCCGGCCGGCAGCGGCCGGTCGGCGGGCACGTCCTTGAGGCAGTGCACGGCGAGGTCCGCCTCGCCGGCCAGCAGCGCCGCATCGACCTCCTTGGTGAAGGCGCCCTTGCCCTCCACCTTCGACAGATCGCCCAGCCACTTGTCGCCGGTGGTCCGCACCGGCACCACCTCGGTGCGCACACCGGGATGCAGCGCGGTCAACTCGGCGCGGACACGCTCTACTTGGGCAAGGGCCATCGGGGAGTCGCGGGAGACGACACGGATCAGTTCCGGGACGGACATGCGGGACACAATAGACCGTCACCGGGGCCGCCCGGTGCCGTATGCCGATGCACCGTCAGGAGGCGTCCTGCGGGGGCGGGTCCGTCACCGCCGCGTCCTCCGGGGTGAGGTCCGGCCGCAGCCGCAGCCAGGACGGCTGGCGGAGCAGTCCGGCGCGGGTGCGGCCGCTGTGGCGGACCTCGCCGACCAGCCGCGGCACCACCCAGTGCGCCCCGGGAGCCGCGGGGACGGGGTCGAACGGGCAGCTGTCCGAGGCGAGGTCCCGCAGCAGTGCGGCGAGCCGCGTCCGCTCGGCCTCGCTCCAGCCGGTACCCACGCTCCCGACGCAGTGCAGCAGCCCCGCCGCCCGCCGGCCGACCAGGACCGCCCCCGGCAGCCCCGTCAGCCTCCCCCGGCCGGGCAGCCAGCCGCCCACGACGACGTCCTCGCTGCGCACGTTGCGGATCTTGATCCAGGATCGGGAGCGGACACCGGGCTCGTACACCGAGTCCAGCCGCTTGCAGACCAGGCCCTCCAGGCCGTGCTCCCGGGTGGCCGCGAGCGCCTCGGCGCCGTGCCCGACGAGCGCCGCGGGCGTGGACCAGTACGGGCCCCGGAGCCCGAGCCCCTCCAGACGGGCGCGCCGCCGCGTGTACGCCAGTGGCACGAGGGACCGGCCCCCCAGGTGCATCACGTCGAACAGCACGAGATGGACGGGTACCTGCGCGGCCCGGCGCGCCGCGCGGGCCGGGGAGTGGGCCAGGCCCATCCGGCTCTGGAGCAGCTGGAAGTCCGCCCGTCCCTGCGCGTCCAGGGCCAGGACCTCCCCGTCCAGGACCGCCGGGACGGAACCGAGCGCGCCGCCCAGGGCCTGCAGCTCGGGGTAGGCGGCGGTGATGTCCTCGCCGGAGCGGGCCCGCAGCACCAGGCCGCCGTCCCCGGCCAGGTAGGCCACCGCGCGCTGGCCGTCCTGCTTGGTCTCGTACGCCCAGCGCGCGTCCTGCGCGGCGGGCGGCAGCCTGCCGGGTGTGGCGAGCATGGGCGCGATCCGGGGGAGGGGCACGGCTGAGATGTCGACGGCGCGGCGGCCGGTCACGCCCACCGCGGCGGACATTCCCCCGAACGGGCCGACCGGAGGGGCGCGCGGCCCCGGGGCACCACGCGGGGACCAAGGGGACCGCGGGGACCGTGGGACACACGGCCCGGCCGGGAGGGCTCGTGGGACACCTGGTTCTACCGTCGAGTAATATGGCGCGGCAGGTCTTCAGAGGAGGAACCGTGCCCCGGTCCGCACGCTCACCGCTGCTGCTCGCCGGCCTGCTGGCCGTCGCGGGCGCCGCGCACTTCGCCAGGCCCCGCTCGTTCGACCCCCTCGTGCCGCGCGTCCTGCCCGGCCCGCCCCGGGGCTGGACGTACGCCGGCGGTGCCGCCGAGCTGGCCCTCGCGGCCGGTGTGGCCCTTCCCCGCACCCGGCGCGCCTCCGCGCGGGCCGCGGCGGCCTTCTTCGTGGGAGTCCTCCCGGGAAACGTGCAGATGGCCGTGGACTGGCGCCACCGCCCCGCGTGGCAGCGCGCCGCCGCCGTCGGACGGCTGCCGCTCCAGCTGCCGCTCGTCCTGTGGGCACGCGGGGTCGCCCGGAACGCGCAGGGCCGGTCGTGAGCGCCCGGGTGCAGGCCGGCGACACGGTCGGGGACTTCTCCCTGCCCGACGAGACCGGAACCGTGCGGTCCCTCTCGGAGCTGCTGGCCGAGGGGCCGGTGGTGCTCTTCTTCTACCCCGCGGCCCTGACACCGGGCTGCACCGCGGAGGCCTGCCACTTCCGCGACCTCGCGTCCGAGTTCGCCGCCGTCGGCGCGCGCCCCGTCGGCATCAGCGGCGACCCCGTCGACCGGCAGCACGAGTTCTCCGGCCGCCACGGCCTCGGGATGCCCCTGCTGTCCGACTCCGACGGCACGGTCCGCGAGCGGTTCGGCGTCCGGCGCGGCTTCTCGCTCGCGCCCAGCAAGCGGGTCACGTTCGTGATCGGCCGGGACCGCACGGTCCTGGAGGTCGTCCGCAGCGAGCTGCGCATGAACACCCACGCCGACCGTGCACTGGCCGCGCTGCGGGCCCTCCGGGACTGAAGCCGCCGCCGGTCCGCCGCCCCGAGCGGTTGAGCCGCCGCTCCACAGGGATCATCCTTGGTCGTATGGAGCATGTCGCCGCCGCGGCGATCGTCGACGCTCGGGGCATCGTCACCGCCTGGACCGTTGGGGCCCGGCGGCTGACGGGGTACCCGGCCGAGGAGGCCGTGGGCCGGGCGGCGGCCGACCTGCTCGTGGGCGAGCCGTCGCGGGCGGTCCGGCGCGCCCTCACGGGCATCGTCCTCGTGCGCCGCCGCGACGGTGACCTCGTCGAGCTGGGCCTCACCGCCTGCCCCGTGGTGGGCCCGGACGGCGTGCCGGAGGCGTACATCATCACGGCCGGCCCGCCGGACGAGCCCGAGCCCACCCTGTCCGGGCGCATGTTCCAGCAGGCGCCGATGCCGATCTGCACCTTCGACACCGACCTGCGCTACCTGCGGGTCAACGACACGGCCTGCCGGGTGCTGGGCGCGACACCGTCCGAGCTGATCGGCCGCCGCTTCGTGGACACCATGCCGGACGAGGAGGCCGCCCGCAGGTTCGCCGGGCGGGTCCGCCAGGTCGTCCGCTCCGGCAGCTCCGTGCGGTTCGAGACCTTCGGGCGGGCGCCCTCCGAGGGCCGCGAGCACGCCTGGACCATCGAGATGTGGCCGGTCCGCGACGCCGCCGAAGGGGTCGCCGCGGTGGCCGTGGCCGCGTTCGACAGTACCGAGGAGCACGGCGCCCGCCGGCGCCTGGCCCTGCTCAACGAGGCCGCGACCGCGATCGGCACCACCCTGGACGTCGTGCGCACGGCCGAGGAGCTGGTGGAGATCGCCGTCCCGCGGTTCGCCGACTTCGTGGGCGTCGACCTGCTCGAATGGGTCCTCGGCACGGAGGAGACCCCGCCCCCGGAGCCCACCGGCGACGTCGTCCTGCGCCGCGTCGCGCACGGCTCCGTCACCGACCGGACGCCCGAGTCGGCCGTGGCGATCGGAGAGAAGGACCTCTATCCGGCCTTCTCCTCCCCCGCCCGCGCCCTGCGGCTGGGCCGCGCCGTCCTCAGCCGGGCCGGCGACCCCGACTTCGAGCGCTGGACGGCGGACCGCGACGCACTCTCGCCCCGCAGCAGCGAGCACCGCGAGGGCATGCACGCCATGCTCGCGGTCCCGCTGCGCGCCCGCGGCATCACCCTCGGCGTCGCGGTCTTCGTCCGGATCTCCCACCCCGAGGCCTTCGCCCCCGACGACGCCGTGCTCGCCGAGGAACTCGCCAGCCGTGCCGCGGTCTCCGTGGACAACGCCCGCCGCTACGCCCGCGAGCGGGCGACCGCACTGGCCCTCCAGCACAGCCTGCTGCCGCGCCGGCCGCGCGGTCAGGCGGCGGTCGAGGTGTCCCACCGCTATCTGCCGTCCGGCTCGCTGGCGGGCGTCGGCGGCGACTGGTTCGACGTCATCCCGCTGTCCGGCAGCCGGGTCGCCCTCGTCGTCGGCGACGTCGTCGGCCACGGCATCCGCTCCTCGGCCACCATGGGCCGGCTGCGGACCGCGGTGCGCACCCTGGCCGACGTGGACCTGCCGCCGGACGAGCTGCTCACCCACCTCGACGACCTGGTGACCCACCTGGTGCCCAGCCACGGCGGCGAGGACGTCCCCGAGGTCGGCGCCACCTGCCTGTACGTCGTCTACGACCCCGTCTCCCGCCTGCTCAGCGCCGCCGCCGCCGGCCACCCGCCGCCGGCCGTCGTACCGGCCGGAGGGCCGGCGCGGCTGGTCGAGATGACCGCGGGACCGCCGCTCGGCGTCGGCGGCTTCCCCTTCGAGGCGACCGAGCTCACCCTGCCCGAGGGCTCGATGATCGCGCTCTACACCGACGGCCTGGTCGAGGGCCCGGACGGGGACTTCGAGAAGGGGACCGCCGAGATGTGCCGGGCGCTGAGCATCCCGGCCGACTCCCTGGACGCCGTCTGCGACCACGTCCTGGAGTCGGTCCTGCCCGACCAGCCCGGCGACGACGTGGCGCTGCTCCTCGCCCGCACCCGCATCCTCGGCGGGGACCGGGTCGCCACCTGGGACGTCACCCGGGACCCCGCGCAGGTGGGCGTCGCCCGGCAGGCGGCCTCGGAACAGCTGGCCGCGTGGGGCCTGGAGGAGGCCGCCTTCGTCACCGAGCTCGTCGTCAGCGAACTCGTCACCAACGCCATCCGCTACGGCGAACCGCCGATCCAGCTCCGGCTGATCCGCGACCGCGCGCTCATCTGCGAGGTCTCCGACGGCAGCGCCACCTCCCCGCACCTGCGCCGGGCCCGCGCCTTCGACGAGGGAGGCCGCGGACTGCTGCTCGTCGCCCAGCTCACTCAGCGCTGGGGAAGCCGGCAGACCACCAGCGGCAAGGCGATCTGGGCCGAGCAGCCGCTGCTGCCCTGACCGGCGGGACGGTGTCGCCCCGCGCCCGGAACCCTGCCACCATCCGGTGGGGACCGGCACGGACGACCGACGGAGCGCACATGACGACGGGCACGGGCAACGGCACGGACGGCGACGGAGCGGGCACGGGGGACGAGGCGGGCGGCAGGACGATCGGGGTGCACCCGGTCGCGGGCCACATCGGTGCCGAGATCACCGGTGCCGACCTGGCCGCGGGGCTCACCGGCGCCCAGGTCGCCGCGATCCGCGCGGCGCTGCTGCGCTGGAAGGTGCTGTTCTTCCGCGGGCAGCGGCTGGACCACGCCGGGCACGTGGCGTTCGCCCGGCGCTTCGGCGAGCCCGTCGTCCTGCGGCGGCGGGGCAGTGCGTCGCCGCCCGGCGTCCCCGAGGTGGAGACGACCGCGGACCGGCTGGAGCTGGGCGGCCGCTTCGGCATGGAGCACGACGAGTGGCTGGGCCGGCGCCGGCACACCCTGCTGCGCGGCTGGCACTGCGACCACGGCGCCCGCGTCGACCCGCCCGCGGCCACGATCCTGCGCGCGGAGACCGTCCCGCCCTACGGCGGCGACACCACCTGGTCGAACCTGGCGGCCGCATACGCCGGACTTTCCGCACCGGTGCGCGCCTTCGCCGACGGCCTGCGGGCCGAGCACCGGCTCGGCGTCGGCTACCAGTCGCGGCCCGGCGACGACGCCTACCTGCGCCACCTGCTGGACCACCAGACCGCCACCGTGCACCCGCTGGTCCGGGTCCACCCGGAGACGGGGGAGCGGGTGCTGTTCGTCAACGGCTACTACGTCGAGCAGATCGAGGGGCTGTCCCGCGCCGAGAGCCGGGCCGTGCTGGAGATGCTGCTGGACCAGGCGGTCCGCCCCGAGTACACCGTCCGCTTCCGCTGGGAGGAGGGCAGCGTCGCCCTCTGGGACAACCGGGCCACCATCCACCTCGCCCCCTCGGACACCGCCCACCTCGACCGGCCGCGGATCATGCACCGGGTGATGCTCCACGGGGACGTGCCGACCGGCGTCGACGGCAGGCCCTCCACTCCGGTCGCGGGCAGCGGACCGGGCCGCTGGTGACCCCGCCGGACCGCGGCGCCCCCGCCTGCCGGAGCCGGGGCGGTCCCGGTCTCAGCCTCCCGCGGCCGGGCGGCCGAGGGCGGGTCCGGGCCGGGTCGCCGGCCCCACGCTGACGCCCGCGTTCAGCCGTCCGCCGGACAGCACGTCGACCGTCGCGAGGTCCGCCAGGCGCAGCGGGTTCTCCCAGCCCAGCGGCACGACCGCGGTACCCGGCTCGATCCGCCGGGTGCGCTGCCGCCGGCACGGCCACGGGCGAGGAGATGCCGTACTGCAGACGGCGGTTGCGCACCCACGCGCTGTCGAGGCCCAGGCGCTCCCCGAACTCGATCATCTCCAGGGTGGACTCGTGACCGCGGGCCGGGCCCGCCGGGCCGAACAGGCCGATGGTGAGGAAGCCGGGCCCGCGCAGGCGGCGCGGGGCGGGCGGCACGTCACTCCTGGGTCGTCCACGGCACCGGACGTGCCGTACACCGGTCCGGGCATCGGTCGGGTCGGGGCGGTCACTCCAGGGGGATGACGACCTCGTCCTCGACCGGCGGGTCCACCTCCTGCGCGCGGTTCCCGGTCGCCGCGAAGCAGCGCAGCCGGATCGCCTCCGGCGAGACGTCCAGCCGCAGGAACGACTTGAAGAAGGGCGGGCTGTAGGTGGCCGACCCGGGGGAGAACAGCTGGGTGTAGATCTTGCGCACCGGCAGCCGGAAGCGGGCGGGCCGGCCGGGGCGGCGCCCGGCGCCCAGCAGCGCGGCCACGAGACGGACCCGCCGGGTGATCCGGGCGCCGGGCTGCGGGGAGCGGGCCGGCTCGACGCCGAGCCGCTCGGCGACGACGGCGGTGGCCTCGGCCTCGGTGAGGGTGAAGAAGCGGGGCATCCGCAGCCGCCGGCCGTAGAGCCGGCTGTAGAAGGCGAGCGAGTCGCCGCGCAGCGGGTAGCAGCGGAAGTCCGGCTCGGTGACCCCGCCGACGGCCACGCGCGGGATGGTGTGGGTGGCGTGCATGAAGGCGCCCCCGCCGCCGGACACGACGTACTGCAGGGTCCGGCCGTCCACGTCCACCGGGTAGCGCTGGTAGTTGTGGATGTCCCCGCCGATCGCGGCCACGTAGTGGTGGGCGGGGTCCCGGACGACGGCGTCGACCGTGCCGCCGCCCTCGACGGCGCACGGGTGGTGCTCACCGTCGACGTACAGCGGCGACCCGGTGATCAGGATCTTCGGGCGCGGGCCGCGCGACACCTCACGCAGCCAGGCGCCCTGTTCGGCGTCCAGGGTGCCGAGCAGTCCGGTGTCGATGCCTACGATCCGCACCGGCCCGGCGTCGATCGCCCAGTACGGCCCCGGCTGCACGGCCTGCTGCCCGGGAGCCGCACGCAACGACCGTGCCTGCGCGAGACGTTGCTCGTCGGCGGGGTGCGCACGGTGCCACAGCAGCGCCCGCCACCAGGCCCGCCCGAGCGGCCGCGGACGCGGCTCCGGGGGCAGCTCCGGGGCGTCGCCGCAGAACACGCGCATGAAGCCGCCGAGCCCCTCGTACCAGTCGTGGTTGCCGGGCACGGCGTAGATCGGCGCCGGGTAGTCCCGGTAGGGGCGGAAGAACTTGGTGCCGTAGTCGTCGGTGTTCCCCACCGGGTAGATCACGTCGCTGGTGACGACCGCGAAGGCCGTGCCGCGGCTCTTGTCCAGGAAGCCCGGCACCACGGCGTACTGGGGTTCGTCGCCCTCGCCGGTGTCCCCGAGGACCATGAAGGAGAAGCGGTCAGGGTCCTGGCGCCGGATCACCTTGTCGGCGGGCGCGCCGGCCGCCTCCCGCTGGGCCACCCACCGGCCGCGGGTGCGGCCGGTGGGGTCCCCGAACCAGGACGCCACCACGCCGTTGCGCGCGGCCCACAGGGTGCGGGGGTCGAGCCAGGACAGCTTCTCCACCCGTGCGGGCATGAGACGGCGGTACGCGCCGCGCTCGGCGGCCCCCCAGCCGGCTCCTTCGACGGTGTCGCGCGAGGACTCGGACATGCGGTGCACCGTAACAACCGCGCGGTGCGGAGCAGCCGTTGGGGGGGGCGGAGATCGACTCGGGTCAGTCCGCGGGGTCCAGGACCAGGTCGGCCCGGAGCGGGTCGCCGTCGTGGACCAGGGACTCCTGCGCGCCCACCTCGTCGAAGGCGAACGCGTACGCCTTCCCGTCGGCCGTCTCGCCGTGGACGGCCCGCGCGTACTGGTTGGTCACCGCGTCCTGGTAGAAGGCGCCGGTCGTGGTGTCGGGCTGGTCGGGGTTCACCAGCAGCGTGGAGCGGTGACACGCACATGTCAATGACGAGGACGCAGGAGGAGGGGTCCGGAACCGGACCGGGGGGTGCGGGCGATCCCGCCCGCACCCCGCCGACCCGTCAGAAGGTGCGGTCCAGCAGGTCGAGCAGGGCCGACCAGTGCCGCTCGTCGGCCTTCGGGTCGTAGGCGTCGGTGTCGGCCTGCGTGAAGCCGTGGCGCGCGCCCGGGTAGACCTCGCAACGGTGGCGGACGCCCGCCGCGTCCAGCGTCCGCTCCAGCTGCTCGATCTGCTCCGGGGGCAGGGAGGGGTCGTCGTCGGCGTGTCCGAAGTACAGCTCCGCGGTGGCGTGTTCGGCGACCAGGTGCGGGCTGTCCGGCGCGTCCGTGGCCAGCCGGCCACCGTGGAAACCGGCCGCCGCCGCGACCCGCTCGGGGTAGGTGCCGGCGGTCAGCAGCGCGAGGCGGGCGCCCATGCAGTAGCCGGTCAGGGCGACGGGCCCGTCAACGACGAGGGGGTCCTCCTCGAGCCGGCGCAGATAGGCCGCCGCGTCCCGCATGGCCAGGTCGGGGGTGAGGGACTGGACGAGCGGGCCGACCTTCCCGAAGATCTCCGGCCGTGCGTCCAGGTCGATGAACTCCGGCAACTCCACCACGGGGGCGCGCCCGTGACGGTAGAACACGTTGGGTACGAGCACCGTGTACCCCGCTGCGGCGAGCCGGTCCGCCATCGACCGCAGGTGTGGTCGCAGACCGAAGGCGTCCTGGTACAGCAGGACACCCGGGTGCGGACGGCCGTCCGCGGGGTGGACCAGATAGGCGTCGGCGGTGCCGTCCTCGGTGGGGACGTCGACGGTCTGCCCCTGTACGGCGCTCATGGCGGCCTGCCTCTCTCCTCGGTCGCCGCCGCGCGGCACCTCACCGGCCGCGCGGGCGGATCACGGCCATGGTGGCACGCCCCGTGCCCGGACCCCGGTCCGCCCCCGCCCGGCCACCGGCCGTCACTCGAACAGAGAGGTGTCGCCCGCCCCCCGCCGCACGATCTCGGCGCCGCCGCCGGAGAAGTCGATGACCGTGGTCGGCTCGGTGCCGCAGTCGCCGGAGTCGACCACGGCGTCCAGCACATGGTCGAGCCGGTCCTTGATCTCCCAGCCCTGCGTCATCGGCTCCTCCTCGTCGGGCAGCAGCAGCGTGCTCGACAGCAGCGGCTCCCCGAGCTCCGCGAGCAGCGCCTGCGCGACGACGTGGTCGGGGATCCGCACCCCGACGGTCTTCTTCTTCGGGTGCAGCATCCGGCGCGGCACCTCCCGGGTCGCCGGCAGGATGAAGGTGTAACTGCCCGGCGTGGACGCCTTGATGGCGCGGAACACGTCGTTGTCGATCCGCACGAACTGACCGAGCTGGGCGAAGTCCTCGCACACCAGGGTGAAGTGGTGCCGGTCGTCCAGGCTGCGGATCGACCGGATCCGCTCGATGCCGTCGCGGCTGCCCAGGCGGCAGCCGAGGGCGTAGCAGGAGTCGGTCGGATACGCGATCAGCGCCCCGTCCCGCACGCTGTCGGCCACCTGACCGATGGCCCGCGGCTGGGGGTTGTCGGGGTGCACGTCGAAATACTTCGCCATTCACCGAGCTTATGCCGTCCGTCTTCCGCCGCGGCGCAGGCGCCCCCTTCCGGAGCCCGCCGAGCCGTCGCGCCGCCACCTCCCGCCCCCTCGCCCGGCCGGAGCGCATCCGATCCCGCATCCGCATGCGTACTCCGCGGAACGAGGGGAACCAGACCTCCGTAGCGCCCGGGGGCCGGCCCCCCTGACCCCGGGCCTGCGGCTTCGCCGGCCGGCACCACCCCCCTGTGACCTGCCGGCGAAGCCGCCACGACCGCCCTCCCGGATCCCGCCTCTCCTTGCGCTCACGGACCCTCCCGGCAAGCGCCGTGCTGGTAACGTCCCCGCACGGACGACCCGGTCGGAGCGAGGGACGAGGAGAGACGGGCATGGGCGGCCCCGAGGACCCGCCCGTCACGGCGGACGCGCAGGGGGCCCCGGACACCCCCTGGGCCCGTGAACTCCTCGGCCACCTGCGGCCCGCCGCGCGGGACGTGCACGCGGTCGTCGCCTGGCTCGCCGGCGCCGCGCACGGCTCCGCCGGCCTCCTGGACGGCACCGGCACCCTCCTCGCCGGCCACCCCGTGCCCCTGGACCCGGACCTGCTCGCGGACATCGCTGCCGGCCGGATCGCCTCCGCGGCACTGGAGGACCGGGGCCGCCACATCCGCGTGGTCAGTGCCGGCCCCCCGCAGGCCCTCGGGGGGAGCGTCCTGGCCGTCGCCCGCCCCGCCCCCTTCGACCGTGCGGCCTCCGAGATGGTCACCCACGCCGCGGCCGTCGTCGAACTGCTGCTGCGCGCCGACCGGACCGCCGAGACCGGACGCCGCCTCGACCGCGCGGCGGCGGCCCTGCGGCTGGCGGTCCTCCAGCTGCTGATGGTCGAGGACGTCGTCTCCGCCCGCCGCGTCTGCGCCGGACTGTGGCCCGGACTGCTCGACACCGACACCGCCTGCGTGTACGTGGTGGAGGCCCGCCGGGGCGCCCGCGACCACCTCACCGCCGAGTGTCTCGCCGCGACCGGCGGCGGCGCGCTCGTCGTACGCTGCCCCGCGGTCGACGAGCACGTGATCGTGGTGGCGCCCGCCGAGACCGCCGGACGGCACCTGCGGGCCCTGGTCCGCGGACGCCCGCACACCTTCCTCGGCGGCAGCGCCCGCCACGGCCTCGCCCGCACCGCGACCGCGTACGGGCAGGCCGTGAGCGCGCTGGCGGTCGCCCGGTTCCGCCCGGACGGTGCCGCGGTCTACGCCGAACGCACCCATCCCGAGCGCCTGATGGACCCCGCCGCCCTCCACGCCTGGTCGGCCCGGCTGCTGCGGCCGCTGGACGTGCTGCCCCACCACACCCGCGCCGAACTCGTCGCCACCACCCGGCTCGGCCTGGAGTTCACCGCCGTCAACACGGCCAAGATCCTCGGCGTGAGCCGCAACACCGTCCGGGCCCGCATGGACCGGACCGAGACGCTGCTCGGCGCGGACCTCACCCGCCTCACCCACCGGGCGGCCGTGCACCTCGCCCTCAACACCCAGGCGGGGCAGGGATTCCGGCCCGTCGAGGAGGGCGCCCTCCCGGCGGGCGCGGACGGCCTCGGCACGCTGCTCACCGACCCCGCACCGCGGGCCTGGGCGCACGAACTCCTCGACCGTCTGCGCGCCGACGCGCGGGACCTGCGCGGCACGCTGCGCAGCTGGATCGCCGCCGGGGGCAACGCGGAGCGCGCCGCGCAACGGCTCGGCGTCCACGCCCAGACCGTCCGCGAACACGTCCGCTGCGCCGAACCCGTCCTCGAACGCCAGCTCCTCGCCTCCGGCAGCGACCTGTACGAAGTGGTCCTGGCGCTGCTGGCCCTCGGCGAACTGGAGCTCCCCGACCTCGTCACGGCGGCAGCCGCGCCCCCGGAGGCGACGCCCGGCCCCGCGCGGGACCCCGGCTGAAACCGCGCAATCCGGGCTCACCTGTGCACCGGTGAGCCCCCCGGGTGCCCGATCGGGCACCGGCACGGTACCCAACAGTCCCCCGCACGGCGTACGTTCGCCGCACCGCAGGGCGGATCCGCCCGCGGAGGCGGAGGCGGAGGCGGGACCGGAACGGGGGACCGGTCCGGCCTCCGTACGGGCACGCCGCGCGCACGGCCCGGCCGGATCGCAAAGCGACACGGAACCCGCACACCGCACCCCGCCCGCCGCACCGTCGTTGGGAAGAAGGAAGGGAGAGCCGGCCGGGACCCGGGGGGATCTTATGGGCCAGTGGAAGCCGTTGTCCGACGAACTCGCGCCGCCCGTGCGCCGACTGGTCGTCAGGCTGCGCGAGCTGAAGGACCACATGGGCGTCACCATGACCACGCTCGCGGCCAAGACGTCCTACAGCCGGTCGTCCTGGGAGCGCTACCTCAACGGGCGGAGCCTGCCGCCGCGTCAGGCGGTCGAGGCCATCGGGCGGATGGCCGGCACCGATCTCGTACGGCTCATGGCGCTGTGGGAGCTGGCCGAGCACGCCCGCACGCAGGCGCGCGCGCCGCGTGCGCCGGAGACCGGGAGCGCGCCTCTTCCCACGGAGCGTGGGGCGAGCGGTGTTCCGGAGCAGCGGGCCGGGGAGACGGCGTCCGGCCCCGGTGGGGCGGAGCCCGTGGACGCGGCGGCGGACGGCCCGACGGCCGCGGACGCGGATGCGGGCAGGGACGGGGCGGAAGCCGCGCACGGCCCGGCGGGCGGTGACGGGCCCGCACCCGTCGGCGGATCGGTGGCCCTCGGCGGATCGGCGGCGGCCCCGGACGGGCGCGTGCGGCGGGGCGCCCGGACCGGCGTCGCCGCCGGGGGCACGGTCCTCGCCGCGCTGGCCGCGCTCGCGATCGTGTGGTGGACCACCGGAGCCCCCGACGGCTGCCGCGGCCGCGCGGCGCCGCCCCGGCAGTCCGGAGCGCCCGTGCTCCCCGGCGGCTTCCCCTGCCACTTCGCCCGGCACGGCGGACTCCTCTTCGCGGGCCACACCGCGTCCGAGCCGCTCGTCGTGCTGAACGGCGCCGGGGAGGACGTCGTCGAGGTGCAGTGCCTCCTCCGGCACCACGGGCACTCCCCGGGCCGTATCGACGGCCTGTTCGGGCCGCTCACCGAGCGGGCCGTGGAGGAGATGCAGCGCTCCGGCGGGGTGGGTGTCGACGGAAAGGTGGGGCCGCAGACGTGGACCCTGCTGAGGGGATGAAGGGCGCCGGGCGGCGGACGCCGCCCGGCGGAGACACTGCGCAGGCCGGATATCTGGCGTCCGTCCTGCGTGAGTTGAAGGACCGCTCCGGTCTCAGTCTCAGCGCGCTCGCCGCCCGCACGCCCTACAGCAGGTCCTCCTGGAACCGCTATCTGCGCGGTGAGAAGCTCCCGCCGCGGCAGGCGGTGGAGATGCTCGGCCGGCTGGCCGGCGAGCCGCTCGGACGGCTCACCGCCCTGTGGGAGCAGGCCGAGGCGCAGACCAGCGGCCGGGCCGCCTCCCCGGCCCCCGGAATCCCGCAGGAGGCCGGCCCGTCCCCGGTGTCCGCCCGCCGGACCAAAGAGGCCGGTGTGGATGGTGAGGCGGGCGTGGCCGGCGAGGGCGGTGAGCGCGGCGGCGGTGCCGAGGGCCGTCCCGCTGCCGGGACGGCGAGGCGGCGCTCCGACTGCCGGGACGCTCCCACCGGGCCGCCGACGGCGGCCGGGTCCGGCGAGAGCGGGACCCGCCGGCCCCGGCCCGCCGCACTCCTCGGCCATCGCGGTCCCGTGGCCGCGCTTCTCGTGGCGGTGATCGCGGCCGCCGCGGCCTGGACGGCTACGCGGCTCGACGACCCCGGTCGCGAGACCGTCCCGCCCGGCGGGCCCCGCCCGTCCGCGTCGTTCCCGGTGACCGTCGGCTGCCACGGGACGTCCTGTGCGGGGCGGGACGCCGACGCCATGGCGTGCGACATCGACGCGGCGACCTACGCCGGACTGCGGTCCGGGCACAGCCTGCTGGAGCTGCGGGGCAGCCCCGACTGCGCCTCCGTCTGGGCGCGGGTCTCCGGCGCCTCCCCGGGCGACCGTGTGACGGTCGAGGCCCGGCCGGGCCCGGCACGGGTCACCGGGGTGCCCGCGGGCGGCGCGGGCGACGGATACGTCGTCACGCCCATGCTCCCCGCCGGGCCGGCCCTGCGCGCCTGCCGGCGTCCCCGGGCCGGCGGCCGCGCCTGCACCCCGTGGACGGACACGGCGCTCCGTCCGTCCCCCTCGGCCGCGCCCGGCGCCCCGAGTCCCGCCGCCCACTGATCCCGCGACGGCCGTCCGCCCTCCTGAGGCCGGGAGCCGGAGGTCTGCGGGTCGGCCGCCGGGCCGTCCTTCGGTCCCAGACCCTACGAGGCCCCGCGCCGGGGGCCCGGGCGGTGACGGCGGACGCGCGAATCGCGTGTGCGGACGACGGAATCTGAAGTGGTTCCTTGCATACGCGCTTCATCCGCTCGTACGATCGCGAGGAACCCCGCCCCCGATGCACCGGGACACCGCATGGACCGCACCCGCCTCCACCACCTGCTCGTCCGCGAGGCCGCCGAGGCCGAGCGGCGCAACCCGCGGTCCAGGGCCGCCTACGACCGGGCCGACCACCTCTTCGGACGGGTGCCGATGACGTGGATGAACAAGACGGCCGGAGCCTTCCCCCGGTACCTGGACGGCGCCCGCGGCGCCCGCGTCACCGACATCGACGGGCACGAGTACATCGACTTCTGCCTCGGCGACACCGGCGCCATGGCGGGCCACTCCCCGGCGCCCGTCGCCGACGCGGTCCGGTACCGATTCGCCGAGACCGGCGGCGCGACCGCGATGCTCCCCACCGAGGACGCCGAGTGGGTCGGCGCCGAGCTGACCCGCCGTTTCGGCCTCGCCCGCTGGAGCTTCTCGCTGACGGCCACCGACGCCAACCGCTGGGCGATCCGCCTCGCCCGCGCGGTCACCGACCGCCCGAAGATCCTGGTGAACAGCTACTGCTACCACGGCAGCGTCGACGAGTCGCTCATCGTCGTCGGCCCCGACGGCCACGGCGCCGCCCGCCCCGGCAACGTCGGAGCGCCCTGCGACGTGACCCTGACCAGCAGGGTCGCCGAGTTCAACGACCTGGAGCAGCTGGAGCGGGAACTCGCCCACGGGGACGTCGCCGCCGTCCTGATGGAGCCCGCGCTCACCAACATCGGCATCGTGCTGCCGGAGCCGGGCTACCTGGCCGGGGTCCGTGCCCTGACCCGGACGTACGGCAGCCTCCTGATCAACGACGAGACGCACACCTTCTCCGCCGGGCCGGGCGGCTGCACCGCGGCCTGGGGCCTGGAGCCGGACCTGCTGACCATCGGCAAGGCGATCGGTGGCGGCATCCCCGCCGGCGCCTACGGCCTGTCCGCCGAGCTCGCCGACCGCCTCCTGGGGCGCGCCGACCTCGACCTGGTGGACATGGGCGGCGTCGGCGGCACCCTCGCCGGCAACGCGCTCTCCGTCGCCGCGATGCGCGCCACGCTGGAACACGTCCTCACCGACGACGCGTTCGCCCGGATGGCGAAGCTGTCCGAGCGGTTCGAGTCCGGTGTGCAGGCCGGCATCGACGCCCACGCCCTGCCCTGGTCCGTCAGCCGGCTCGGCGCCCGCACCGAGTACCGGTTCGCCGACCCGTCGCCGCGCACGGGCACGGAGTCCGAGGCCGCCGCCGACGCCGAGCTGGAGGACTTCCTGCACCTCTACCTCGCGAACCGGGGCATCCTGCTCACCCCGTTCCACAACATGGCCCTCATGTGCCCGGACACCAGCGATCAGGACGTGGACGCGCACACCGCCCTGTTCGCGCAGGCGCTGGCCGAACTGACCGCCTGAGCGACACGGCGCCGTGCGGGCCGCTCAGGCGGTCAGTTCCAGCCGGAGAAGGATCCGAAGAAGGAGACGAGGCACGTGGACGACATCGACCGGGCCATCCTGCGCGAGCTGCAGACCGACGGGCGGATCGCCTACGCCGACCTGGGCCCCCGGGTCGGGCTGTCCGCGTCCGCGGCCCGCCAGCGGCTCCAGCGCCTGCTGGACTCCCGGGCCGTGCAGGTGGTCGGCGTGACCGACCCGATGGCCATGGGCGGCCAGGCGATGGCCCTCCTCGGCATCGAGGTGGACGGCGACCCGCGGGAGGTCGCGGACGTGCTCTCCGGCCGCGCCGAGGTCGTCTACGCGGTGCTGACCTCCGGCGGCTTCGACCTGTTCGCCGAGGTGGTCGCGCCGGGACCGAGGGACCTCCTGGACTTCGTCAACGACGTGGTCCGCCCCGTCGAGGGCGTGCGGAGGGTCCAGTCGTTCCCGTACTTCGGCATCCACACGCACCGGTTCCTCTGGGACGTCGGCTGACCCGCTGCCGGAGCGCCGGGCCGCCCGCGGCTCCCGCGGTGGGTGTCAGGAACCGCCGTCCGCCGGGGCCGAGGGCGTGAGGACGAGCATCGTGACGTCGTCGCGGACCGTACCGCAGTGGGCGAGCAGATCGGTCAGCACCCGGCGGGCCAGGACGTCCGGGTCGGGGTCGGCGAGACGGGGCAGCCGGTCCAGCAGCGGATAGAACGCGCCGCGGGAGTCCCGCGCCTCCGTGACGCCGTCCGAGGACAGGAAGAGGGCGTCCCCGGGGCGCAGGAGCACGGTGTTCCCGTCCGGCCGAGGCGCGCCGTCGGCCAGTCCGAGACCCAGGGGCGTCCACGGCACCACCTCGACCTCCGTGGCCTTCCCGTCCCGCAGCAGCACCGGCGGCGGATGGCCGCAGCTCACCACCCGCACCGACTGGGCGTCGCCGGAGAACTCCAGCAGCACCGCGGTCGCGAAGAGCTCGGGATGCCGCCCCTCCTCCACGTCCACCCCGAGCCTGCGGTCCAGGGCGGCGGCGACCGCCGCGAGGTCCGTCCGGTCGAGGACCGCCTCGCGGAAGGCGCCGAGCAGCGCGGCCACCGTGGAGACGGCCGCGAGGCCGTGGCCCTGGACGTCCCCCATGACCGCGCGCACGCCGTGGGGGCTGTGCCGCACGTCGAAGAAGTCGCCGCCGACCAGCGTCCCGCGCTGCGCGGCCCGGTACATCCCCACGCAGCGCACCGGGCCGACCCGGTCCGGCAGGGGCGGGACGACGGCTCGCTGCGCTGCCTCGGCCACCGTGCGCTCCAGGTCCAGCTGCGCGTCACGGCGGCTGCGCACGAAGGACAGGAACACACTCAGCACCGCGACGAAGACGACCGTCTCCAGGTCCGCGTTGCCCGGATGGTTCAGCTGGAAGGCAGGCACGTTCAGCATGACGACCACGGCGACACCGAGCACCGCCGTCGCCAGCGGCCCGTACGACAGCACGGCCAGCGGGGGGATCGCCCCGAGCAGGAACCCGATGTCCAGCGGGTTGGGGCTGGCCAGCGTCACCACGCACACCAGCACCATCAGCGCCACGGGCAGCACCCGCACCCAGACCGGCGGCGGGGCGCCGCGCAGCCAGCCCCGCCGGTCGGGGTTCCGGCGCGTCAGCAGGGCGGGGGCTTTCGGCACACCACCACGCTGCTACGCGGTGCCGCGTCCCGCACGCCGAGCCGGGCACCCGGCCGGAGTCGGTCGGTCCGATTCCGTTTCGTTAGGTTTGGCGGTCTCCCCGGCGTGCATCCGGTAGGGGCACACGCTTTCGACGCACTCACCGCACCCTGGAGGACACGTGGGCATCATCGCCTGGATGGTCATCGGACTGCTGGCCGGCGCCATCGCCAAGCTGCTCATGCCGGGCAAGGACCCCGGCGGCATCGTCATCACCATGCTGATCGGCATCGCGGGCGGACTGCTCGGCGGATGGCTCGGCAAGGTCGTCCTCGGCATCGACTCGGTCAACGGCTTCTTCGACCTGTCGACGTGGATCGCCGCGGTCATCGGCTCGATGATCCTGCTCGCCCTCTACCGGGTGATCGCCGGCAACCGGTCCCACCGGCACGCCTGACGTGCCCGACCGGGTCCGCCGCCCGCCTCGGGTGCCGGAAGGTCGGCCTCCGTGCGGCCGGGCTGTGACACACCGCAGCACGGCCGCACGCGTGCGTCCCGGTGCGGACGCGCGTGCCGTGACCGCGGCCCCGGCACGGCCCGGCCGGTCGAAGGAGGCGGAAGAGGGGCCGGAGGGATGATGCACGGG
Source organism: Streptomyces tropicalis (assembly GCF_029269835.1). Classification (GTDB taxonomy): domain Bacteria; phylum Actinomycetota; class Actinomycetes; order Streptomycetales; family Streptomycetaceae; genus Streptomyces; species Streptomyces tropicalis. The sequence continues at coordinate 29,509 of NZ_JARJBB010000032.1, forward strand.
CCCCGGCGGACGGGGAGGCGGCGGACCGGTGCCGCCCCGGCCCCACGCCGGCTCAGTCCGTGTCCTGGGCGAGCAGCGTCTCGGCGGACGCGAGGATCTCGGTGACCCGCAGGCCGAAGGAGGCGTCGCAGGGGTGCCGGCGCCCGCTGCGCGCCGATGCGACCAGTGCGTCCGCCGCCCGCCCGAAGGCCGCGACGGCGTCCCCGGACGCCTCCGGCAGCAGCGTCACCCCCGACTCGCCCCGCAGTTCGACGGCGGTGCCGGCCGCCGCCGGGGGAGCGGTGAGGCTCAGCGTCAGAGTGCTGGTGGCCCCGCCGACGTGGTCGAGGACGACGTACACCGTGTCCTCGGGGCCGTGGACGGCGGCCGCCACCCGGCGCACGTCCCCGAGGACCGGCAGCAGCACGGACAGCGCGTGCGGGCCGACGTCCCACAGGGCGCCCTTCTCGCGCCGCCACGGGGAGGCCGCGTACGGGCTGTCGCGGGTGAAGACGGCACCCAACCACTGTGCCCGCGCGGTGAACCAGCCCTCCTGGTCGGCCTGTTCGGCGATCCACGCCTCCTGCTCCGGGCGGAAGCGCGAGGTGAAGAAGACGACCGAGGCGACGCCCCCCTCCCGGACCGCCTCGGTGACGGCACGCCCCTGGGCGACGGTCGCCGCCAGCGGCTTGTCGAGGAGGAGATGGCGTCCGGCGCGCGCGGCCCGCACGGCGAGGTCGGCCTGCACCTGCGGCGGCAGCGCGACCGCGACCGCGTCCACGTCCGCCAAGAGGGCGTCGGCGTCGTCGTAGGGCCGGGTCCCGTGCCGTTCGGCCAGGTCCTTGGCGGCGGACGCCCGCCGCCCCCACACCCCGGCGAACTCCAGCTCCCCGTGCCCGGCGAGCGCGGGGGCGTGCACCCTCCGGGCCCAGGGGCCGGTGCCGAGCAGTCCGATGCGCATGCAGCCGCCTCTCACTGTGCCGAACGGGTCGGACCGGGGCCAGGGGCTCCGGTCGTGACCGAGCGTGTCACAGGAACGGGGTGATCGGGCAAGCGCGCCGCCCGCATGCGCCGCACCGGACCCGGGGGACGACAGGAGGCCGGACCGGGGACTACCCGGGCGAAGGCGGCGTCAGGCGGCGCGTCGCCCGGCCTCCGGGAGCGCCCCGCCCGTCCCGGCCACCGCGGGAAGCGTCTCGGCGGAGGAGCCGCGGCGCCCGCCCGGGATCAGCCGCAGGTGCCGGCGGCGGCCGGCGTGCCGGCGCTCCACCGGAGCGGAACCGAGCATCCGGTCCTCGATCCGGTCCATGACCAGCAGCAGAACGGACACGATCGGAAGCAGCAGCACGGCTACGGCGAAGAACACGACAGCCCCCTCGGCCAGGAACAGCAACCGAGTGCTCAGGACCGAGCCGATGACGAGTGCGAACACGTGAAGAAGATGTGTACATCATGTGGACGGCGTGGCGGTTGTGCCGGGCCTCCGGGCGGCCGCCTCCTTGAGCAGCCGTACCTCTCAACTGGCCTGTGTTCATGGGCTGGTTCGCCCGAAACGGCGTTGCCTAGGATGTACTCTCTGTCAGGCCAGCCCAGTTGGCGCGATGGAATCGGCGATTCTGGGGGATCGATGCACACGGAGAACCAGCTGTCCACGAAGATCGACGAGAACGTGCCGACAGCTGCGCGCATGTACGACCACTACTTGGGCGGCAAGGACAACTACGCCGCCGACCGCGCTGCGTGCGAGGAGCTCGACAAGGTCGTCCCGAGCACCCGGCGGCTGGCGCTGAACAACCGCCGCTTCCTCCAGCGCGCCGTGCGCACGCTGGCCCAGGAGCACGGCATCCGGCAGTTCCTCGACCACGGCTCGGGCCTGCCCACCCAGGACAACGTCCACCAGGTCGCCCAGCGCATCGACCCCACCACGCACGTGGTCTACGTGGACAATGACCCGATGGTGCTGGTGCACGGCCGGGCCCTGCTCCAGCAGGACGAGCGCACCGCGGTCATCCACGCCGACATGCGGCAGACCGACCACATCTTCACCCACCCGGACACCCAGCGGCTGATCGACTTCTCCCAGCCCGTGGCGGTGCTCTTCAACTCGGTCTTCCACTGCATCCCGGACAGCGACATCGACGGCCCGCTCGCCGTGGCCCGCCGGGTCCGGGAGCGCCTCGCGCCGGGCAGCGTGATGCTCATGTGCCAGCTGGTCAGTGAGGACCCCGAAGTGCGCGCGTTCGTCACCGACTTCATGGACCAGGCAACCCAGGGGCACTGGGGGCGTGTGCGTCAGCAGAAGGACGTGGCCGAGTGGTTCGAGGGCCTGGACCTCCTCGACCCGGGCCTCGTGGAGGTCTCCACCTGGCGCCCCGACACCGAGGTGGCGCCCCGTCAGCTCACTCACGAGTGGGTCGAGTTCGGGGGCCTGGCCCTCGTGCCCTGAGGCGCCGGACTGCTCGCCGAAGCGCCCTGGGGAGAACACCGACGGTGTTCTCCCCAGGGCGCTTTCGGTCCGTGCCCGATCAGGGCGCCGGGTAGCGGTCCGCGATCGTCCGCCGGAGCAGCGCCAGTGACTCCAGCGGCGTGAGCGCCTCGTCGGCCAGGCGGTCCAGCGCGATCCGGTACTCCTCCGTCTCGTCCCGGTCCTCCAGGAAGTTGGCGCTCCGGATGTGCTCCAGGTACACGACGTCCGGAAGGTCCAGCCCGCCGAAGCGGAGATAGGTGATCGGTATGGCGGGCGCGGACGCGTTCGTCACGTCCAGGGGAATGATCTGGACGGTCACGTGCGAGCGCTGGGCCATCTCCACGAGGTGGGTCAGCTGGCCGCGCATGACGTCCCGGCTGCCCAGGACGCGCAGCAGCACGGACTCGTCGATGACCGCCCACAGCTGGGGCGCGTCGGAGCGCTGGAGCAACTCCGCGCGCCGCATGCGCAGTTCCACACGGCGCTGGACCTCGCCGGCCGACGCGGTCGGCAGGCCGCGCTCCACCACGGCCCGGGTGTACGCCGCGGTCTGCAGCAGGCCGGGGACGTACTGGATCTCGAAGGTGCGGATCGCGGCCGCCGCCTCCTGCAGGCCCACCAGCCGGTCGAACCACTCGGGCATCAGCCGCTTGTCGTAGCGCTGCCACCAACCCGGCTCGCCCGCGCGCCGCAGCAGCCTGAGCAGCACCGACGACTCGTACTCGTCGGTGTCGTACAGCTCCAGCAGGGCGCGGACGTCCCGCTCCGACGGAGGGCGGCGGCTCTTGCCCGACTCGATGCGGGAGAGCTTGGCGCCGCTGAATCCGAGGAGGCGGGCGGCCTGGTCCTGCGACAGCTCGGCGTCCTCGCGGAAGCCCGTGAGCTGGACGCCGACCAGCATCTTCAGCAGGGTGGGCGCCGGTTCGGGCCGGTCCAGATAGGGTTCGAGTCGGGAGAGGCGATGCGGCTCGGCGGACATCCTGGCTCCCAGTGGACCGACAGACGTGAGGCTTACATTATCGCACCGGGCCGCATCGCGAGGCAGCCGCCCGGAAGTCGTCAAGTCCCCTCCGCTTCACAGCAGATGATCGAACTCGCCCTCCTTCGCGCCCGCCACGAACGCGGCCACCTCGGCCGGGGTGTAGACGAGGGCGGGGCCGTCGGGGTCGCGGGAGTTGCGCACCGCTATGCCTCCGTCCAGCAGAGTGGCGACCTCCACGCAGTTGCCCTCCGCGTTGCTGTGCCGGCTCTTCATCCAGCGGGCGTCCAGCGAGCTGGCCCGCACTCCGTTCTGCACTGGTGGCACCGCAGTCTCCTTGCTGTTCACGTTCCGTCGTGCGACGCGCCCGGCGCTCGGGGGAGTGCGGGACGGTCCGTCGTCCCGCCGTCTCCGGTCGCGCATTTTCGCGAGAAATTTCTCGTGCAATTGCACGCGAGCGCCTTCTGCGTGGATAATAGCCAGGGCGTCAACCCCCCGGCTGGCGTCGTTCGGTGACGTCGCATCAGGGGAGATGCCGTGCCCTCACCAGCGAGCCGAGTGCTCGGATCGCCAGGCGCAGCCCAGTCGTGGACGGACGAGTCCACCGTGCCCGGCCGGTCGCCGCGAGGAGCCCGCACCGCCCCGTCGCACGCGACGTCCTCGGGGGAGCCGAACGGCGTCGAGGCCGCACTCGGGCCCGCCTCGCAGCGGATCGGGTGCGGCCCTCCCCGGGCCTTCGGCGGACGGGACCGTCCCGGGCGACGTCGCCGCCCCGCCCTCCCCCCACTGACATGACTGCCGCGGAAAGGTCACACGCCATGCGCACCGCACCGACGGAGCAGCCGAGCACCCCGTGCACCGACAGCGCCACGCCCTCCGGCGGCGGCGCCCCGGCCAGTCCCCTCGCGACGCTGGGGCAGGTGCCCTGGTCCGACATCCAGGACTCCACCGGACCCGCCGTCACGATTCCCCTGCTGCTCACCCGCGTGGCCTGGGGCGAGGAGCGCGCGGCCCGGTCCGCGCTCGACGATCTGAAGAAACGCATCTGCCAGTACGGCTTCGTGGTGGAGCAGGCCACCGCCGCCACGGTGCCGTTCCTCTGGGAGCTGGCCCGGATGCCGCGCGTCAGCTGCCGGCCGCAGGTCGTCCAGCTGCTGAAGAGCATCGCCGGCGCCCAGCAGTGGGAGAGTGTCGCCGCGGTCTACCCCAAGTTGCTGAACCACCCGGAGAACCCGGTGGTGTGGGAGCGCCGGGCGCGACAGGCGGTCCGGGCGCGCCGCGGTGCGCTGCCCGTGCTCCTCGCCGACGAGGACGGCGACCTCGCGCGGGCCGCCTCGGAACTGGCCGACGCCCTCGAGGGCTGACGCCGGTCGCCGTACGGTCATGGTCCCGCCCGCCGCAGCCGTGCGGGGCGCGGACCGAACGGCTCCGCCCGGCCCTGCAGGCCGTGGCCCGCAGGGCCGGATCACTGCGGACGCGGACCCAGGGCCCAGCGGATCCCCCGGGTCACCGCCGTGCCCAGTGGCCGCACGCACAGGCCCTCGGCCGGCGGCACGCGCGGCAGCCACAGTGCCCGCGAGGCCCAGATCGGCAGCAGCGCCACGGCGTTCGCGGCGATCATCCCGTAGGGCAGGCGCGCGAGCAGCGGCACGGGCGGGTTCAGCAGCAGGAAGCGGGCCGCACTGCGCGCCTCGCCGGTCGCCCGCAGTTCGCCCCGGTAGTCCGCCAGGCGCGCGGCCAGATCCGCCCGGGATCTCGGCGGGTCCGGGACGCCGAGTTCCACGGCCACGCGCGCCATGTCCGCGACGTAGCCGTCGCACCCCGCCTCGTCCAGGGGCCGGGCGCCGAAACGCTGGTGCGCCCGCAGGAAACTGTCCACCTCGGCGAGGTGCACCCAGCCCAGCAGGCGGGGGTCGGCGGCGTCGTAGGACGTCCCGTCGGGTGCCGTGCCCCGCACCGCGGCGTGGACGGCACGGACCCGCGCGCAGGCCTCCTCCGCGCGTCCGGACGGGCCGTAGGTGGTCTCCGCGAGGAAGGTGCTGGTCCGTTGCAGCCGGCCCCAGGGGTCGCCCCGGAAGCCGGAGTGCGCGGCCACGGCGGCCATGGCCAGTGGGTGCAGCGACTGCAGCAGCAGGGCCGACAGACCCCCGATGAACATCGAGGCGTCCGCGTGCACCCGCCGGACGGGGCGCTCCGGTGCGAACCAGCGCGGTCCGGGACTCCCATGGATGCGGGCCCGCCTGCCGGGGCCGTCCGGGCCGGCCACGCGGGCGAAGATCTTCTCGCCGATCCACTCCCGCAGCGCGAGGTCTGCGGCGGGAAAGAGATTCATGTGCGGTCCGTCCTCCCGCGCTCGTCGTGCGTGCCGCTCATCCCCATCTTGGCTCATCGCCCGAAAAGCACCTATATTGCGGGTACCTCTGCCGGGTCGTGCGGCACCCCAGTGCCGCAGACGGGAGCTGCCCGGACTGCGGGCCGAGTATTCAGCGGAGGACCCGGTGAGAGTGACCCAACGGAGCGAGCGCGGCGGCCGGCGCCGCCGTGCGGCGGCCCGCACCCCCTGCACGGTCGGGATCCGGCCATGAACTGGCGTGACCATGGCGCCTGCCGTTTCGAGGATCCCGAACTGTTCTTCCCCCTCGGGGAGAACGGGCTGTCGCTGCGGCAGATAGACCGGGCCCGCGCGGTGTGCCACCGGTGCCCCGTGCTGCGCGAGTGCAGGGCGTGGGCCCTGCGCAACAGCGAGTACGACGGTGTCTGGGGCGGCATGACCGCGGGGGAGCGCCGCGCGGTGGCGCGGCGGAGAGCCGCGGATCGGTGACGACCGGCGGATCGCGGACGGTCGGCGGCTGATCGACCGTAAATCGATGCTATTTGGCCAATTGTGTGCCACGTGGCCGCATACGTGCATGGCACGGCGTGCCTGGGGCATACGGAGGAAAATTCGAGAGAGGGGCGCTCCGTGCTGGTTCCGGACCCGAAGGTCGTCAGGACGTTGCTGACGCGGTATGCATCGCTGAAGATCGCTCAGGCGGAGAGGGAGAGTGCCGTGACGGCCCAGGAACTCGAGGACGTCAGCTACACGTTGTGCGTGATGACCGGCACCACCGTCATCCGCGACGCCATCGCCAGGGCGGACGCCCTGCTGCTGACCCCCGGGGGCACGGCCGGTCCCACCGCGGATCCGGAGGGGGAGAGCGACCTGTCGCTGGCGGTCTGAGCCCTCCGCCCGGCGGGCGGGCCGGGGGAGTTCGGTGGCACCGAGTGCCGCCGGTGCGGACGGGGTCCGGCCGCGCCGGCGACGCACCGGCCCCGGGCTCCCCTTCGTGCGTCCCCCGCGCAACCGTCAAGGCACCGGCACCCGCCTGCCGTCGGCGTGGTCCGGCTCCCGGGGCCCGGGGCGGCCGAGCCACTGCGCGATGGTGAGGGAGATCGGCTGGCCCGTCTCCACCTCGACGAACCCGAACTGACCGGACTGGTTGCACTCCAGGAACCACCAGGTCCCGTCCGCGTCCTCCGCGAAGTCGAAGGCACCGTAGGCCAGTTCGGCGCCCGTGACGTAGCTGCGCACGGCTTCGGCGAGGCGCGGCGGGACCTCGACCGGTTCCCAGGGGGTGCCGGACGGGGCGAACCGGACGTCGACGTGGTCGGGATCGGCGTCCGCGGGGGTCGCCTTCCGGGCGGCCAGCAGCGTGTCCCCGACGACGGTCAGGCGGACGTCGGCCCGCTTGGCGATCCGGCGCTGCAGCAGGGTGGGCCCGTAGGCGACGGCGTCGAAGTCCGTGCCGGGGGCCACGCGGCTCGTCGGCACCGCCCGCGGCGGCTCCTGCGGATGGGCCCCCGACACCGGCTTCACCACCAGGTCCGGGAAGCGCTCCGCGAACGCCCGGGCGGCCCGGGGAAAGGTCGTGATGAGCGTCGCGGGCACGGGCAGACCGCTGTGCTGCGCGTGCCGCAGCTGCCAGGGCTTGTGGCGGGCGCGCCCGGCCGCGTCGGGGTCGTTCATCCATCGGGCGCCGCAGCCGCGCAGCAGGCCGTAGAGGGACTGCGCCGACTCCTCGGTGAGCCACGCGGAGGGCTGGGGCGCCCGGGCCGCGGGCGTGCCGGGCCTGCGCACCCACACCGAGCGCAGCCCGCTCATGCTCACCAGCCGGCCACCGGAGGAGAGGTGGCCGCGGAAGGCACCGTGCACGAACTCCCCGGAGAGCGCCGCGCTCGCGGTCAGATCGGCGGGGTCGAGCCGGATCACCGGGACTCCGGAGGCGTTCAGGTGGACGACCACCATGTCCGCCGTCACGTCCTCCTCGCCGGTGAGGATCAGTACGGTCATCGTCGCCGGCCGTGATCAGTCGTCGAAGTGCGTCTTGGAGCCCGCCGTGGACGTGGTGGTCCCCAACTCCCTCAGCAGGGCGAGGTCGGACGCGGCGATCCGGCCGTCGGCGAGCACGTTCAACTGCAGTCCGGCGTCGTACACATACGGAGTGCTGCATTCGCATTCCACGGCTGGACGTGCGTAGTTGAGCGCGAACGGTTGCATCGTCTCTCCCTGGTCGGTGCAGCCGCGATCAAGCGGTGGTCACCCTGGCGGCGTCGCTTGGCCCGCTGACTTCGATTCGGCTTTCCCAGACTTATACGAATCGAACGGGTGATTGGTTTCCTTACGGAGCGTAGTCGGCTGCGCCCGGCGGCTGCTGACGCTCCGTCCGCCCGGACCGGGGCGAGGGCACCGGTGACCGGTCCCCGGTGGCGCCGTGCAGCACCCGCAGGGCGAGCAGCAGGACACCCACGTCGTCCAGGTACACCGGGTCGGGCAGCAGGTCGAACGGCAGAAGGAAGTACAGGACGGCACCCCAGAACACCCAGCGCGGGCCGGTCGGGAGACCGGCGCGGCGCAGGGCCCGGTGGGCCCGGACCAGGCGCACGAACAGCGTCACGGCCACGGCGAGCACGACCGCCGCGACGACCGATGCGACGAGGATCACCTCGGTGGTGTGGTCCACGGTTCGCTTCCTCTTTCCGCGCTCGGGGAGGACACCTGACGTTTCAAGGATTCCCGGTCGGCGCCCGCCCATGACCGACCCGCGGAGGAAGCCTCACGGAGGGGCGGCCGCACGCCCCGTGCGCCCCGCGGGGCGACTCACCCCCCTGCCGCACCCGGGTGGCAGGGCGTCCGCGGGCGCCGTAGGAATGGTCAGGGTAAAACGCGAGTCGCGCTCGGAGGCGCAGGAGCGGCCGCACCCCTCCCTTGGAGACCAGGTATGACCACCCGCTCTTCACCACCCCGGTCGGACCGGACCGTCATCGTCCGCACCGGGGAACCCAGTCCTTCCCAGGCCCCCGCGGCGGTCCCCGCCGGAGACGGCGGCGCACCCGAGGACGCAGTCCCGGCCGCCGATCCGGCGCGGACGGCCCTCGGCGACGTGCCGCTGGAGGCGGTCGTCCGGCTCGTCACGCTGCTGGAGGGCTCGCCGGACCGGGGCGACGCCGTCGGCCACGTCCTGCGCACCCTCGCCGTGGAGCGTCCCGTGGAGGACGTCGCCCTGCTCGTCGCCGAGCTGACCCGGCCGCCGCGTGCCGCCGGCAGCGCGGACGCGGCGATCCGGGCGGCCGTCGAGAACCGCCGCATCGATGACGTGGCGCGGCTGACGGCCCTGCTCCACCGGCCGTCGCTGCGCCCGCACTGCGGGCGGGAGGCGGTGCGGGCGGCCGCCGCGGGACGCCCGGTGGAGGACCTCGTGGACCTCGTCGGGCGCCTGGCCCGCGAGCGGTCCGCGCCTGCGGTCCCGCCCGTGCCTGCCGTCCCGCCCGCGGGGGCGGTCGGGGCCGGGCCGCCCTGTCCGCCCGGGGCGCCCGCCCCCGGCGAGCCCCGAAACGGTGCGTGCCCCCCTCGGCCGGAGCTGCTCCCCGGCGCTGCGACCGACCCCGGCGAGGTCCCGACGCACAGCTCGCAGGACACCCCGGCCCGCACCGGACGGACCGGAGGGTTCTGGCCGGGCTGGCTCGCCGCGGCGGCCCTGGTGGTGTGCGGTGCGGCCTACTTCCCGCTGCGCCGCGACGGCGTCCCCCTCCTCGTCTACGGCGTGACGCTCGCCGCGTCCGGCCTGTGCGGGGTGCTGGCGCTCGCCCTGGCCCTGCGTACCGGCGTGGTCTGGCTGGTCACGGGAGCGGTGGTCCCGGCCGCGCTGGCGGCCACGGGTTATGTCGAGGGCCGGTTCGCCTCGGCCGAGGTCTCCCGCACCCTGGCGATCACGGTGGCTCCGCCGTGGAGCGCCGGACTCACCGCGGTGTGCGCCTCCCTCGCCTGCCTCGCGGCGCTCTGCCTCCTGCTGATGGTCCAGGTCGCGGAACGACACCCGGCCCCGCGCCAGCAGGGCGCGGCCGTGGGCGAGCCCTAGCATCCCGGTAC
>NZ_JARJBB010000033.1 GCF_029269835.1 Streptomyces tropicalis
GCCCCCGCCGGCCGCCGCCCCGCCCCCGCCGGCCGCCGCCCCGCGTCCGCCCGCCGGCCCGCCGCCCGGTGTCAGCCCAGGACGCGGACGGGCCGCCCGTCGAGGTAGGCGGCGATGTCCTCGACGGCATCCCCGTAGTACGTGGCGTAGTTGGCCCGGGAGACGTAGCCGAGGTGGGGGGTGGCCAGCAGGCGGGGCGCCGTGCGCAGCGGGTGGTCGGCGGGCAGCGGCTCGACGTCGAAGACGTCCACGCCGGCCCCGGCGATGCGGCCCTCGTGCAGCGCGGCCAGCAGGGCGTCCTGGTCCACGAGGGCGGACCGCGAGGTGTTGATCAGGTACGCGGTCGGCCGGAGCAGGGCGAACTCGGCAGGGCCGAGCAGCCCGCGGGTCCGGTCGCCGAGCGCGAGGTGCACGGAGACGAAGTCGCTGCGGGCGAGCAGGTCCTCCTTGGAGGGGGCCAGTTCGACGCCGGCTTCGGCGGCGCGCTCCTGCGTCAGGTTCTGGCTCCAGGCGGCGACCTCCATGCCGAAGGCGAGCCCGACCCGGGCCACCCGGCTGCCGATCCGGCCGAGGCCGAGCAGGCCGAGCCGGCGGCCGTGCAGGTCGGCGCCCACGGTGGACTGCCAGGGCCCGCCGGAACGCAGCGCGTGGGACTCCCGGACGATGCCGCGGGCCAGGCCCAGCAGGAGCGCCCAGGTCAGCTCGGCCGGCGGGGTGGGGGAGCTGCCGGTGCCGCACACGGTCACCCCGTTGGCCGCAGCGGCCGCGTAGTCGATCGACGCGTTGCGCATGCCGGAGGCGACCAGGAGCTTGAGCCGGGGCAGGCGGTCCAGCAGCGGGGCCGGGAAGGGCACGCGCTCGCGCAGGGTGACCACGAAGTCGAAGTCGCGCAGGACCGCGACGAGTTCGTCCTCGGTGGCCATGTGCTCGGTGAAGGGGACGACCTCCACCCGGCCGCCGAGCCGCGACCAGTCGGCGGCGGTCCGGGCCGCGTCCTGGAAGTCGTCGAGCACGGCGCAGCGGAAGTGCATGGCAGGTCTCCCCCGGGGTTGTCGTCGGCGTCGGGCCCGATCCTCTCGTGTCCGGGGGTGGCCCGGGAGCCGGACCGGCACATGAGAAGGAACGTTTCACGAACCGTCGAGGACCTTCGCCAGCACCTCCAGCGCCTCCGGGTAGGCCCGCTCCCGCGGGGTCCCGTAGCCGATGACCAGACCCTGCGTCCGGTCCCCGGCCGGGCCGTGCCAGTGGTCGGCCAGCCGGCCCAGCGCGAGCCCCTCGGCCTCGGCGCGGGCCACCGCGGCGTCCTCGTCGGCGACGTCCACCAGCACGTGCAGCCCGGCCGCGATCCCGCGCACCCGCCGAGCGTCCAGCCGGTTCAGGAGCTGGTCCCGGCGCCGCCGGTAACGCAGCCGGCACGCGCGCACGTGCCGGTCGTAGGCGTGGCCGTCGATGAGTTCGGCGAGCGCCAGCTGGCCGATGCTCTCGGTGTGGTGGTCGCTGTGCAGCTTGGCGTCGGCCACCGCGTCGACCAGGTGCGGCGGCAGCACCATCCAGCCCAGCCGCAGCGCGGGCCCCAGCGTCTTCGAGGCGGTGCCCAGGTACGCCACCTGGCCCGGCGCCATTCCCTGGAGCGCGCCGACGGGCTGCCGGTCGTAGCGGAACTCCCCGTCGTAGTCGTCCTCGACGATGAGCCCTCCGCCCGAGCGTGCCCAGTCCGTGAGCGCCCGGCGCCGCTCGGGGTGCAGGGTCACCCCGGTCGGGTACTGGTGGGCGGGCGTGACCACCACGGCGCCCTCCCCGTCCAGGTCCTGGGCGCGGACGCCCCGCTCGTCGACCCGCACCGGCACCACCGTGCCGCCGTTGCGGCGGACCACCTCCCGGTGGAAGGGCAGCCCGGGGTCCTCCATGGCGACGGCGGTGCCGTCCAGCACCCGGGTCAGCAGCGCGAGGCCCTGCACGTACCCGGAGGTGACGACGATCCGCTCCGGCGGCGCGATCACCCCGCGGGCCCGTCCGAGGTAGCCCGAGAGCGCGGTGCGCAGCTCGATCCGGCCGCGCGGGTCGCCGTAGTCGTAGGCGAGGGAGGGCGCCGACGCGATGGCGCGGCGCAGCGCCCGCAGCCAGGCGGCGGCCGGGAACGCCCCGACGTCCGGGCTGCCGGGCCGCAGGTCGAAACGGGGCGCACGCGCGCGTGCCGCCGCCCCCGGCTCCTCCGCGCCGACGCTGGACAGCGCGGCGACCCGGGTGCCCGAGCCCTGCCGCGCCGTCAGGTACCCCTCCGCGACCAGCTGGTCGTACGCGGCCTTCGCGGTGCCGCGCGAGATGCCGAGCCCGGTCGCCAGCCGCCGGGTGGCCGGCAGCCGGTCCCCGGGCGCGAGCCGCCCGTCGCGGACGGCGTCCCGCAGCGCCTTCTCCAGGCCCGCGCGCCGGCCCGCGCCCGCGTCCGGCTCCAGATGCAGGTCCACCCCGACACCGGACCAGAAGTCGTCCACGATCCCCCCATGTGAAGACCGCGCCCCGGCCGGGACGCGGCGACCTGCGTGGTCAGCCACCGACTACCCGCAGACGAATGGCCGGGCACCTCCCCGGTGCCCGGCCATGCGGTGCGGCGTCAGCCCTTCAGCGCCGCCATCCAGCTCTCGACCTCGCCGGACGTCCGCGGCAGCGCCGCGGACAGGTTCCGGTTGCCGTCCTCGGTGACGAGCACGTCGTCCTCGATCCGGACGCCGATGCCCCGGTACTCCTCCGGCACCGTCAGGTCGTCGGCCTGGAAGTACAGGCCCGGCTCGACGGTGAGGACCATGCCCGGCTCCAGCGTGCCGTCCACGTACGTCTCGGTCCGCGCGGCGGCGCAGTCGTGGACGTCCAGGCCGAGCATGTGGCCGGTGCCGTGCAGCGTCCAGCGGCGCTGGAGGCCCAGCTCCAGGACCCGCTCGACGGGGCCCTCGACCAGGCCCCACTCGACCAGCTTCGCGGCGAGCACGCGCTGCGCCGCGTCGTGGAAGTCGCGGTACTTCGCACCCGGGCGGACCGCCGCGATGCCGGCCTCCTGGGCCTCGTACACGGCGTCGTAGATCTTCTTCTGGATCTCGCTGTAGCGGCCGTTCACCGGAAGCGTCCGGGTGATGTCGGCGGTGTAGAGGGAGTGCGTCTCCACGCCTGCGTCGAGCAGGAGCAGGTCGCCGGAGCGGACCGGGCCGTCGTTGCGCACCCAGTGCAGGGTGCAGGCGTGCGGGCCGGAGGCGGCGATGGTGCCGTAGCCGACGTCGTTGCCCTCCACGCGCGCGCGGAGGAAGAAGGTGCCCTCGACGTAGCGCTCGCTGGTCGCCTCGGCCTTGTCGAGGACCTTCACGACGTCCTCGAAGCCGCGCACGGTCGAGTCGACGGCCTTCTGCAGCTCCCCGACCTCGAACTCGTCCTTGACCAGGCGCATCTCGGAGAGGAAGACCCGCAGCTCCTCGTCCCGCTCGGCGGTGACCTTGTCGGTCAGCGCCGCCTCGATCCCGGCGTCGTGGCCGCGCACGACGCGGACCGGGCCGGCGGCCTCGCTCAGGGTGTCCGCCAGCTCGCGCACGTCCAGGGCGTCGATGCCGTAGCGGCGCCCGGCCTCGGCGAGGGAGTGGCGGCGGCCGACCCACAGCTCGCCCTGGCCGGACAGCCAGAACTCGCCGTTCTCGCGGTCGGAGCGGGGCAGGAGGTGGATCGTCTCCCGGTGGCCGTCGGCGGTGGGCTCCAGGACGAGGACGCCGTCCTCGGTCTGGTCGCCGGTGAGGTACGCGTACTCCACGGACGCGCGGAAGGCGTACTCGGTGTCGTTGGAGCGGGTCTTCAGGTTGCCCGCGGGGATCACCAGGCGCTCGCCGGGGAAGCGCGCCGAGAGCGCGGCGCGGCGGCGCGCGGTGTGCGCGGCCTGCTCGACGGGCTCCAGGTCGTGCAGCTCCGTGTCGGCCCAGCCGGACTGCATGTTCTCGGCGAGCTCGTCGGACACGCCCGGGTACAGGCCGTTCTTCCGCTGCTTGATCGGCTCTTCGGACTCGGTCTCCGGGGTCTCCGGGATGAGCTCGTCGGCCACGGTCTACCTCCTTGATACGGCACTGGACCGTCCCCCATCGTACGGTCGTGCCGCCGGAGCGCCCGGGCGCGTACGAGCCGGTCACGCAGGGCAGCGGCGCGGGCACGGGCGGCCGCGGCGGGCGCGGGCGCCGCGCACCGGGCGCGTGCCCGGGGCGCTCAGTCGAACCGGGCCGCCAGCAGGGCCACGTCCTCCGCGCCGTCCGTCGCGTCCAGGCCGTCCGGCAGGACCGTCCGCAGCACGTGGTCCGCGACGGCGCCGGGGTCCCTGCGCTGGGCCCGGGTGGCGCTCGCCGCGGCCGCGTGCAGCCGGGCGAAGGCCCGGTCGACCGTGTCGCCGGTGCGCTGGAGCAGCCCGTCGGTGTAGAGCAGAACCGTCTCTCCAGGTTCGGGTTCGAACTCCGCGCTCGGCGCCTCCCAGCAGGCCAGCATGCCCAGCGGCGCGGACACCGACGTCTCCACGAACTCGGTGCGCCGCTCGCCGACCAGCAGCGGCGGGCAGTGCCCCGCACCGGCCAGGGTGATCCTGCCGAGCGCGGGCTCGCAGTAGGCGAAGAGCGCGGTGGCGGAGCGGGCGGGCTCGGTGAGCCGCAGCAGCAGTTCGAGGTCGGACAGGACGGCGACGGGGTCCTCGCCCTCCATCACCGCGTACGCCCGCAGCGACGCCCGCAGCCGGCCCATCGCGGCGACCGCGCCGGGCCCCGAGCCGGTGACCGAGCCGACCGCGAGGCCGAGCGCGGCGTCCGGCAGGGGCAGCGCGTCGTACCAGTCGCCGCCGCCGCGCGGGCCGGTGCGGTGCCGGGCTGCGAGCTGCACGCCGGGCACCCGCGGCAGCCGGGACGGCAGCAGCTCCTCGGTCATGGCCGCCATGCACGCGCGTGTGCGCTCGACCTCCAGCAGCCGGGCCAGGTGCGCGGTGGCGTGGCGGACGTAGAGGCCGGCCAGGTGGCGCTGCCGCTCGCCCGGTTCGGCCGGCTCGTCGTAGAACCACACGGCCGCGCCGAGGCGGCCGGTGCCCTCCGCGGACAGGGACAGCGCGTAGCTCGCGGCGTAGCCGAGGCGGACGGCCACCTCGCGGTGTCGGGGGTCGAGGCCCTCCTCGGCGAACAGGTCCGGCCGTACGGCCTCGCCCGTGCCGCCCGGTAGGCCGGCCGCGGTGTCCAGCAGGGCCCCGTGCGGCAGCGCGGCGCGCGGGACGGTCTCGAGGTGGCCGAGGTCCGAGCGGAGCAGGCCCAGGCCGAGGGTGGTGCCGGGGCCGAGTCCGTCGTCGGGCTCCAGGGAGACGAGGCCGCGCCGGGCCCCCACGAGGGCGGCACCGGCGCGCAGGAGTTCCGTGAGGGCGGCGTCGAGACGGGCGGTCCGGGCCAGTCGCTCGGTGAGGTCGTGCAGGGTCGTCAGATCGGAGACCCAGCCGGCGAGCCGGTCCTGGAGCAGCATGCCGGCCGGGCCGGGCGGGTGGTCGGGGTCCGTGCCGTCGGAGGGGGCGGCCGCGGTGCTCCCCGTGGCGGCGGGCGCGGGGGCGACAGTGTGGGCGGGGGCCGGAACCGCTGAATCGATTCCGGCCACTTTCGATGGGTGAGGGGCGTTCATGGCGTCCGGCTTTCCAGCCGGTGCGTATTGCTCAAAAGCATCGCAAACCCCCATGTCATTCAGCGCCGCTGGCGGTGTCTCCACATGTACACGCACTCGTAAGGGGATGTCCAGCATTGTCCTGCCGGGATTCCTGGTGTCAGAGAGGGTCTCGTGCTCTTGCTCCGGACCCCTTGCGAAACAACGAAGTTGGCTGAAAACTGCCTCAGGGAACGGCCTATTGCGGTCGACTGGGTTTGCTCCACGGAGCGTCACAGCGGTCGTGATGGGTACGTACTCGGAGAAGGCCAGGGGCGGTGGGGGACCGTCCGGAACCTGGTGACGGACCCGGGCGTCCTAACCACCGACGACCGTGCCCCATCCTCCGTCGTGGAGGCGGAGAGCAGAACGCGCGACGGCAAAACGCCACGCTCCGCCACCCCACGCCACGCCACGCCCATGCTTCGGCCCGATGTAGGTATACGCAGTATGGACGGGGCTGCCGCGGACGCAGCCGATGCTCGGCCCAGAGGGGTACCCCGCGCCTGACGGCGGGGGTGTGATGCGCCAACAGGTACGCACAGTGAAGTGATCGACACATGACGTGATGTGACCCACGGTGTTGCCAGCGGTGCAACGGAAAGGACGAGCGCTCATGCGCGAGATCCCCGGAAGGCGACGCAGGCTCCTGTCCACGCGCGGCGACGCGAGGCCGGAGCAGCTCGGTGCGGCCCTGACCATCGCGACGGAATGGCAGTGGCCCGTGCTCCCGGGTGTGGCCCTGGACCCGCAGGGCCGCGGCCGCTGCGGCTGTCCCGACCCCGAGTGCACGGTGCCCGGGGCGCACCCCTTCGACCCCGGCCTCCTCACGGCCACCACCGACGCCCGCATGGTCCGCTGGTGGTGGACGAACCGGCCCACCGCGCCGATCGTCCTCGCGACCGGCGGCCGCGCCCCCTGCGCGGTGAGCCTGCCTGCGCTGCCGGCCGCCCGGGCCCTGGAGGCCCTGGACCGCGTCGGCATGCGCCTCGGCCCGGTCGTCGCCTCGCCCGACCGCTGGGCCGTGCTCGTGAAGCCCTACTCGATGGAGCAGTTGGGCGAGTTGCTCTACGCCAAGGACTTCGTGCCCGGCTCGCTGCGCTTCCACGGCGAGGGCGGCTATCTCGCCCTGCCGCCGTCCGAGACCGGCTCCGGGGCGATCCGCTGGGAGCGCGCCCCGCTGCCCGGCTCCGCCTCGCCCTGGGTGCCCGACGTCGAGGCCGTCGTGGACGCCGTGGTCGAGGCCCTCACCCGTACGGGTGTGAGCGCCCCCGAGTTGTAGGGGCGCCGGGCGCGCCGGAGGGGCTGCGGGGCGCGGATCGTCGTTATCTTCCGTTTTATGAACCTCCGTCTGCTGGCCCTCGCGGCCGTCGTGACGAGCGCCGTCGTGGTGCCGTTCGCCGTGGCGTCCGCGGGCCCCGTGGGCGACGACAGCCGCATCGCGGCACCGCCCGCCGAACACGCCCGGCCCCACGGCGGCGACGACAAGATTCCGTCCGCCGCGCCCTCCTCCTCGCCCCTGCTGCTCGGCCTCGGTCTCGCCACCGCGGCCCGCTGCGGCCCCGAACTCACCTCCCCCGACGGGATCGAGGCGCAGACCTGCGTGCTCACCCAGGGGGCGCAGACCTGGGCCCGCACCTACTACCGCAATGCCACCGGCGACGCCCTGGACGCCGCCCTGAGCCTCATGGGGCCCGGCAACCGCACGGTGCGGACCCACTGCGCCCTGGACGGGGGTGACGAGCCGGGGACCTGTGAGACGCCGCGGGAACGGACCCGGGGAGTGCCGACGGGGTACTCGGCCGTCACGGAGTTCGCGGCGTCCGGCGGGAAGGGGCCGCTGTTGCTGCGCGCCGGGAGCAGTACGTCCGGCGGCGCGGGCCACTGAGGCCGTCGGCGCCGAACACGGGTTGTGCAACCGGTCGTCGCACTCGGTGATCATCGACGCACATGGAAAGACCCGGTTGCTGGCGACGGGGGATGCACCAGCAACCGGGCTACTCGAACGGTAACAAGAGATCGGCGGTTCGCAAATTCGATCTCAGCTTTCCGGTCACCCCGTGGGCTGCCTTTCCGGACACCGACTCCCTTTACGAAAGGGGAAGTTGTGAGCGGAGTTGTCGGTTCCAGCAGCATTCTCGACTGACTGGCCGGTCAGCCGGGGCGGGCGGAACACCCGTCCCCGGCCGGCCCCGGAGGTCAGCTGAGCGTCACCTGCCGGTTGGTCAGACCCCCGCGGGCCCGGCGCTCCTCCGGGGTGAGCGGCGTGTCCGCGGCCAGCGCCTCGGCCAGTCGCTCGGCGAACTCGGCCGCCGGCTTCTCCACGTCCTGCGCGCCGAACCCGCTCGGCAGGTCCCAGACGGGGACCATCAGGCCGTGCGCCCGGAAGGACCCCACGAGGCGGGTGCCCTCGCCGAGGCCGGAGCGGCCCGCCGCGTGCAGCCGCGCCAGCGCGTCCAGCAGGTCCTCCTCCGGGTACGGCATCACCCAGCGCAGGTGGTTCTTCTCCGGCGTCTCGCACCAGTACGCGGCGTCCACGCTCTGCAGGCGCACGGTCGGGATGGCGGCGGCGTTGGCCCGCTCCAGGGAGGCGGCGACCTCCGGTGTCGTCTGCTCCGTGTCCGGCACCCAGAACTCGAAGCCCTCGTGCACCACCGGCTCGAAGGGCGCCTTCGCGTCCAGCAGGTCCTGCAGCCGCGGCCCGTCCGCCGGGGCGCGACGGCCCTGCACCGGCGTGCCGGGCTCGGCCTCGAGGGCCCGCTGGAGCGTGTCGGCGAGGTCGCGGCTGAGGTCGCCGGAGGACGTGTCGTTCTGCAGGCCGATCAGGACCGAGCCGTCGTCGCGGCGCAGCGCGGGCCAGGCCATCGGCAGCACCGTGGCCAGCGTGACCGACGGCACGTCCTCGGGGAGCGCCTGCGCGAGCGTCAGCTCGACCGTGGCGGCGGGGACCAGCTCGCGCATCGCCACCCAGTCGCCCTCGCCGGGCAGCCCCTCGAAGGGGCGGTGCACCAGCTCGGTCGCCGCGTGCGAGGCGGCCCGGCCGTGGCACGCCTTGTAACGGCGGCCGCTGCCGCACGGGCACGGCTCGCGGGCGCCGACGACCGGGATCTCCCCGTCCGTGAGCTGCGGGCGCTTGGCCTTCGTCTGGGGTCGCTTCTTGGCCATCTGGGTGTCTCCCGGTTACGGCTCGTCTCGTACGGCGGGAGCCTAGCCGTTCGCGCCGCGACTGACGGGACCCTGTGGACAACGCTCCGTAGCGTTCGACTCCACCGGCGCACAGGGGGGCCGGCCCGCTCCCGCCGGCCCGGCGGGAGCGGGCGCGGGACGCGGCCGAACGCGGCCGCAACGGCAGGCCGGAGCCGGAGCCGGAGGGCCAGGAGTCGAGCCGGTGGCGGCGGCACGCAGGGGCGCGCCCCGCCCCGGCCGCCTCCGCGCGGTCCGGTCGGTCCGGTCGGTCCGGTCAGTCCAGGTCGTCGAAGGCCTCGATGAAGCCCGGCTCCGTGAGCACCGGCACCGCCGCGGCGGTGACGCGCGTAGCGAAGTCGGTGCGGCGGTGCCCCGCCTCGGGGCCGCACAGGTCCGCCTGGACCACGACCCAGACGGTGACCTCGCCGCGGACGTCGTCGCGCACGCCCCAGTCGTCGGCGAGCGCGGTGATGATGTTCAGTCCGCGGCCGCCGTGCGCGGTGACCGACGGGGTGGCCGGGGTCGGTCGGGTCGGGCCGCCGCCGTCCGTCACCTCGACGACCAGGCGTCCGCCCGTGTCCACGCGCCATGCGGCACGGACGTCGCCGTCGCCGGCCTGGGCACCGTCCAGGGGCCGGCCGTGTTTGCACGCATTGCTGAGCAGTTCGGAAAGGATCAGTACGGCATCGTCGATGACCGATTCCGTCACGCCACCCCTGCACAACTGATCGCGCATCCGGTGTCGCGCCGTCCCCACGCCCGCAGGGCCATGGGGAACGACCATGCTCGACGACGTGGGCACCTCCTGTGCCACCACCAACGCCACCCCCGAGACCTCCTTCGCCCCACGCCACGGTGTGGATGCCCCATCGGCCTGAACCGGAAACCGGCCGGTCACGGTCCGGCGACGCATTCGTCGGGCTCGAACGCGCAACGAACGCGCCGGGGCACTCCCTGTCACCGTCTGGCTGGAATGCGGCGGTGTGGCCGGTTCCGGAGGATGCTGCAGCCGGACCCGGGGGCCAAGGGGTGCGACGGATCAGCGGCCGAGTTGCCGCAGGACCGCGAGCGGACGGTTGGTGATGATGGCGTCGACGCCCAGGTCGAGGCAGAGGTCGACGTCCTCGGGCTCGTTCACCGTCCATACGTGCACCCGGTGCCCGGCCTGCTTCAGGCGCTCGATGTAGCCCGGATGGTTGCGGACGATCCGGATGGAGGGCCCGGCGATCCGGACGCCCGCCGGCAGCCGTCCGTCCCGCAGCCGGGGGGAGACGAACTGCATCAGGTAGACGGCCGGCAGTGCGGGGGAGGCGGCCCGCACCCGGTGCAGCGAGCGCGCCGAGAAGCTCATGATCCGCACCGGGGAGTCGGCCGCGGTGGCCGGGGCGTCCAGGCCGAAGCGCTTCAGGAGCAGCAGCAGTCGCTCCTCGACCTGGCCCGCCCACCGGGTCGGGTGCTTGGTCTCGATCGCCAGTTCCACCCGCCGCCCGGCGTCGGCGACCAGTTCGAGCAGCCGCTCCAGGGTGAGCACCGCGGTCTCCTGGGGGTCCTCGGGGCGGACCACCCAGTCCGGCTCCTCCTCGCGTCCGCGCCGGGAGGGCCGGCTCCGCCAGGTGCCGAAGTCCAGGGTGGCCAGGTCCGCGAGCTCCAGGGCGGAGACCGCTCCGCGACCGTTGGACGTACGGTTGACGCGGCGGTCGTGCACGCAGACGAGATGGCCGTCCGCGGTCAGCCGTACGTCGCACTCGAGGGCGTCCGCGCCGTCCTCGATGGCCTTCCGGTAGGCGGCCAGCGTGTGCTCCGGGGCGTCCTCGGAGGCTCCGCGATGGGCGACGACTTGAATGGCATGCTGCTGCCGTACGTGGGTCACCGCGTCATGGTGCCACCGCGACGGATACACGTGACGGCGATCGGGCGTCGATAATGTGTATTTCTGATGTGAGATGCCCTATATAAGGAATGACTGCGGACCCACAGCCACCGCTTATGGTGCTCTGACGGCTCGTGGGAAAAGCTGAAGACATACACAGGACCATGCACAGCTGAAGCGCGCCGGAGCCGTCGGCAAGCGTGGCCGGGCGTGACCGAGTGAGACCGACAACAGCAGCCATGGATCGAGGAGAAAAGCTGTGAGCACCGAGAACGAGGGCACTGCGGTACCGCCCGCCCCGTCCGCACCTCCCGTGCCGGTGGAATCTCCCGCAGCTTCCCCGCAGCCGCCCGGCCCGCAGGGCGGCGCTCCCACGCCCCCGCCGCCGAGCACGCCTCCGCAGATGCCCGGCGCCGCCCCGGAGCCCGCTGCCGCGCACACGGGCCCGCCCGCCGGACACGCCTCGGCGGGCTCGCCGGAAGGTGCCGGCGCACCCGGAGCACACGGCCCCGGTGCGCCCACCCACGGCTCCTGGCCTCCCCCGCCGCCCACCACCCCGGCCTACGGGGACGGCGGCGGCTCGGGCGCCGGCTGGGGCTCCTCGTACCAGCCGCCCGCGCCGAATCCCGGCGGCCGGCGCGGCGGGATGGTCGCCGCCGTCCTGGTGGCCGCACTGGTGGCCGGCGGCATCGGCGGCGGCATCGGCTACACCCTGGCGAGGAACGGCGACAACGGCGGCTCCACCACCGTCTCCGCCTCCGACTCCGGCGCCGCGCAGGTCAAGCGCGACCCGAACTCGATCGCCGGCGTGGCCACGCGGGCGCTGCCCAGCACCGTCACCATCGAGGCGGAGGGCACCAGCGGCCAGGGCGGCACCGGCACCGGCTTCGTCTTCGACACCCAGGGCCACATCGTCACCAACAACCACGTGGTGGCCGACGCGGTCGACGGCGGCAAGCTGACCGCCACCTTCCCGAACGGCAAGAAGTACGACGCCGAGATCGTCGGCCACGCGCAGGGCTACGACGTCGCCGTCATCAAGCTGAAGAACGCGCCGAACGACCTGAAGCCCCTCGCCCTCGGCAACTCCGACCAGGTGGCCGTCGGCGACGAGACCATCGCCATCGGCGCCCCCTTCGGCCTGTCGAACACGGTGACGACGGGCATCATCAGCGCCAAGAACCGGCCCGTCGCCTCCAGCGACGGCAGCCAGGACAGCAAGGCGTCCTACATGAGCGCCCTGCAGACGGACGCCTCGATCAACCCGGGCAACTCCGGCGGACCCCTCCTGGACGCACGTGGCGCGGTCATCGGCATCAACTCCGCGATCCAGTCGTCCAGCAGCGGCGGCCTCGGTGGCTCCGGCCAGTCCGGCTCGATCGGCCTCGGCTTCGCCATCCCGATCAACCAGGCCGCGTACGTCGCCAAGCAGCTGATCAAGACCGGCAAGCCGGTCTACGCGAGGATCGGTGCGTCCGTCTCCCTCGACGACAGTACGAACGGCGCCAAGATCACCGACCAGGGCGTGGGCGGCGCCTCCGCCGTGGAGGCGGGCGGCCCCGCCGCCAAGGCAGGCCTCAAGCCCGGTGACGTGATCACCCGGCTCGACGACCACGTGATCGACTCCGGCCCCACCCTGATCGGCCAGATCTGGACCCACAAGCCCGGCGACAAGGTCACGATCACCTACCAGCGCGACGGCAAGGAGCACATGGTCGACGTGACCCTGGGCGCCCGCGTCGGCGACAGCAGCTGACCCCACCCCCCGTACGCCGACCGGCTAGTCTTGTCCCCGCGCCGCCGATCACGGCCGGCGCGGGGAGGCGTGCCCGAGCGGCCGAAGGGAACGGTCTTGAAAACCGTCGTGGCAGCGATGTCACCGTGGGTTCAAATCCCACCGCCTCCGCTTGCTGAGCAGTGAGTACGGCCCCTGACCAGGGAGACTTGGTCAGGGGCCGTACTCATGGACGGCTACTGTGGCTTCCCGCTGTTCCCCGCGGTTCCCCGCCCGTTCTGGCACGCATATGGCACGGACGCCTCCTGATCCGTCGCTCTACGTGGATCGGCCGGCGAGGGCTGTACTGGTTGCGCCGCGTCCGCAGTTTCTCCGGGCCCCGTACCGACCCCGTCACCGGCTTTCGAGCAGGGGCAGACCTGTCACGGGATGAGCGAGTCTGCCCCTGCACGCCGGCGCCCGCCGGCCTCCCCCCGGAGTGCAGGCGCCTGAACCCCGCCCGGGGCTCATCAGGCCCAGCGTCGGGTGGGACTGGAATGTCACAGGTGACGGTCGGTGGATGCAAGATCAACACCGCCGCGAATCAGAGCCCTTGCCCTTCGTGAGTCAGTCGCGAATTGCACGCATCTCCCGCAGGGAGATGCCGAACGCCTCCTGATCCGTAGCTCATGCATCGGAGAGGGGAGAACACGTCGGTTGTAGAGCAGTGAGGCAACGACAGTAGGAGCCTCCCTTAAAGGGCGGCTCCTACTGAGCTGGGGGAGCTGAGTGGCGTCAGTGCTTGAAAGCGTCCTTGGCCTTCTCCTTGGCCTCTCGGGCGTCACCCGTGCTCTTGTCGACCTGCCCCTCGGCCTGCAGGCGCTCGTTCCCCACGGCGCCGCCCAGGGCCTCCTTGGTCTTTCCCTCGGCCTGCTCGGTCTTCGCCTTGGCCTTCTCGCCTGCAGTCATTGAAGGGGCCTCCCAGAGTGTCGATGGCGCTTTCGCGGTAGCCACCTGGTGCCCTCCCTTCCCCTTCACAAACAGGCGGCGATTGGGGAATGTGAAACACGGGGCGGGGAAGACACGTCGTCAGGAGGTAATAACTATGGTTCCCCTGCTTCTTGTCCTGCTTCTCGCGCTGATCCTTTTCGGCGCCGGCTTCGCCGTCAAGGTCCTGTGGTGGGTCGCTGTCGCCGTCCTGGTGCTGTGGCTGCTCGGCTTCGTCATGCGCTCCACGACCGCCGGTGGCGGCCGCGGGCGCTGGTACCGATGGTGACCTGACGCATCGTCATATGTGTGTGGTGGGGCCCACCCGAACCCGCGGGGCCCCACCACACATTTCTGGGACGGTACGCAGACCACTCCGCGCGAAGGCCTCCATAAGGGAAATGCGGGTAATCGGGTTGGAGTCGGGGGCGGAGCGGGCCCGCGCGAGGGAACCTGCGCGACCTCCTGCCACGTCCCCGCCCCCGACCCTCTGCACCGGCCGCACGGGAGCGGGCTGCTGGAAGCAGGCGATGACGTCCTTGCCACGCGAATGGGCACCTGCGCCGGCACCCGAAGCACCGGCTCTGAGCGGGGGAAGCGCCGTTGCTGACTGTCGCCATCCGTCGTCGTCGAGCACCCCCGCACGGCCCAGAGGCGGCCCGAGCGGAGGTGTCGTGGGTTGCCCCTCGATGCGAACTGTGGGCGGGACGGTCGTTGAGGTCTCGTGAGAACGTCAGCCGGTCGCCGGCGGCCGGCGGGGGTCAGCCGGAGGTGCGGAGGTTGCTGCACTCCGCTGCTGTACTGTCTCGCCACCGCTGCGGGACGGGTCAGTCGACGAAGATCCGGTAGCGGCAGACCGCGGCCCGCATTTGGTCGTGATCACATGCCCTTTTGACTCCTACGCCATATGGCGAAAATCAGCCACATCAGGAAAATGATCGCTACGCCTATCCAGGCCCTAGTGAAGCCGGTAGCGGCGGCTACGATCCCAAGAATCAAGCCGATGATCAGCAGAACCGTAGCAAATTGGAAGTAGCGGCGGATCGCCGCTTTCTGCCCTAGGTTTGGTTCGAGCTCTGGCATATGCTCCCCCACCGGTGCTCAGCCAGGCTCGACTCGCACCGGTTGCCCCGGCGGCGGTCGTCGTAGGAGTGGCTGTACGTCTTGCCACCCCGGTTGGTTGCGGCCGTGATGAGCCGGTTGGCCGCGTCGTAGCTGTAGGTGCTCGTTTTACCCCTCGTGTTGTCTTCACTCCACGCTGCAGGCGACGTCTCGGCTCGATGGGCGGACTGTACCGCTGTCACGTCGTACCTGGGATGACACACCGAGAGAGAACGACCCATAAGGCCAGCTAGCGAGCGTCGGTCGGCAGTGAGGGTGACGCCCGTACGGGGCCGAGGCTTTGAGACCCAACCTCATCCTTATCAGGTCGATCACGGGGCCTCGGTGACGATGGTCAACAGGCCGTGCTCCTGGGCTGACCATCCGCTGGGGTCCGACCCAACCGCTGCTGTTCGGGGCTGTTTGTGTCAGGCGTTGGTGTCAGCCACAGTGGGCGGGCTTGACAGGTTTGCCGGGGGTGCGGCCGTGGACGGCTACCTCATCTCCGGCTGTCGGTGCTGCATGGCACTGTGCCGCCATGACGACAACGACAGAGCTCACCCTCTTCGCCGACTACTTCCAAATACGCGTATCCGATGCGGATTCAGACGGTGACCTAAGCGACGCGTGGACTGACCAGGCCGTTGCGGATCACCTCGCGGTTGCATCGGATGCGCTGGGCATCGGCACGTCGGTCAATGTCAACGTATCCGTTACTGTCGTCGTCCTGCCTCAGGAGCCGAGTGATGACAGCTCGGAATTCGATCACGTCGTTGAGGCCAGCCTCGATGTGTCATTGGGCCGCCTGATGATTCTGGGCTGCACTGACTACGCCCCCGATGCGGCAACGTTCGATGTCCCGAGAGGCTGGAACCGCGTCCGCGTGTCCCGGAGCAACTTGGCTCGGGCAGCGCAGGCCGACGTCTACTCTGACGAGAGCCCCGAGACCACTGAGAAGATCCGTATCCAGGTGTGGGCGGCCCCGGAGCGTCCAGCAAAGATCATCAAGCGGTGGTCTTTGACCCCGCTGTCTGCGCCGCTGGCCTGACCGCCGTGACCCGGCACGACCTTCGGGCCTCACATGGCAAAACCGTCGTGGCAGCGATGTCACCGTGGGTTCAAATCCCACCGCCTCCGCGCAGGTCATAGACAGTGCGGGTCAGAAGGGGTGCCCCTCCGGCGAGGGGCACCCCTTCTGCGTTCATCCTGTCTCACCTTGCGTCGCTCTGATCCCACCTTTGACCAGCGCGCGCGGCCGACCTGCGGCCAGGATTCACGGCCTCTCGGCGTCACTTGCAGGAACCGGTGCGGCCGCTGCTGTCGGCGGAGGCAAGCCGCCCGAGTCGAACTCCGTCCCAGCCGGGCCGGACCAGACACGGCCGGATCCGTGTAACACGGACTCGACGCTGCCCCGTACGTGCTTCGATCTGCTTATGCGCGAAACCATCACCGCACTCTGGGAGCCCGACGTCAGCCCGCCGGTGGAGTGGCTGAAGCCGGCCATCCTGTACCAGGACAAGGTGGCCACGTTCGCACCTGAACACTGGGAGGACGGAGCTGACAAGACCGCCGCGCATCGACTCAGAACGCTTCTGGGATCGATCTACAGCCCTCTCTCCCTGTCCTCCGCACTGATACCGGACGGCCTGGTGGACGTTCTACGGGGGAAGCTTCCTCATTGGCGCGGTGTTCTGAATAAGTGGAACCAAAAGGAAAACAGCGAGTGGATCGAGTCGTGGCTCCGCAGGACCGATCACCACGAGCGGGCCTCGCGGAACTCGTCCTATCATGCGCTGATCAGGACCGGACAGGCCGAAGATGCGAGGTTGTCCGCCGAAGCTTCATCACTTCAGCGTCAATTTGACAGAAAAGTGAGTGAAATAGGTGCGCTCGAGTCGCAACTGAAGGACATGCGACGTGAACTGCAGCCGATCTTGACCGCGAAACGGGAAAGGAACAGGCTTCTTTTCGCGCCGGTGATGCGTGCTCGAAATGAAATAATATACGAGATGGAGTCGGGTCCCGAACGTGAAGCCGTCCTGCGCCGAAACGACACGGAGATCGAGGAGGCGCGTCGGCACATCGAGCCCCTTCCGCAAGAGGATCAGCTCATCCCCTTTTACTCGGCCCTGGACCGCTTTACTGTTCTGGCACGCGAACGACACAATCTGCGACGAACCCTGCGGGAGACGAAGTCCCGTCTGGCCGCGTGCCGAAGGACGACGGATAGGGCGCGTTACCACCTGGCGATGCCGTGGCTCCGTCCCGAAAGCCAGATGAGCCTTGTCGGCCTCCCTGAGCACCTGAGCACCCTCTCCGTCGGAAAGATCGGCACGGGGCGGGTGTTTGAATTCTTGGCGACCGAAGCGGGCATGTGGTTTGTGCCCCACTCGGGGGGGCCCTGGGCCGGAACGCTGATCGGCCCCACCAACGTGATAAGGGACGTCCTCGCCGCGCTGGCCGAATGGCACTGCTCGCAGAATCCTGACTGGGTCCTCATGTCGACATCTCAGCGGATGATTTACGGGACATCGGGGCTTCTGAGTGAAGAGGCAGACACGTCTCTTGTCATCAGCCAACTGCTTCCGGTTCCGGAACGGGGAAGTCTGGAGGAGATAGTAGACTTCCGGAGATCACATGAGGCGGAATTGAGGACCGTCCGTGAAGAGATAGCCGGCATGTTTTCCGATTTTTCCGACCTGGAATCCCTGGATGAGGTCACCCGGCAACTGAAGGATCGACTGAAAGAGCCACTGGAGGAAATCGAGGCAAGTCTGCGGCATCGCAAGAATCTGGGAACCAGGAATATTGCCAGAAGTGCGGCCTTTCGCGCCTTGGGCGGGGTGCGCAACATCGGTCTGGGCGCGGTGACTGCAACAGTGGCAGTCCCTGTGTTCGGCGAGACGTGGGGCATACAGGGAGCAGCCGCAGGAACCTTTGGAGGAGCGGTACTTGCGACCGGCGCCATGGCCGCACGCATCGTACGGTCAGCCCACGCCTTGCAGGCATCCCAGACGCGTCTCCATGACTCCCCTTACCGATATGTCTATCAGCTCGGCCGCCAGTTCGGCCTGGAAGGCGCCGTGTAGGGGGCGCTCGTTGCGCCCGGGGCGACGGTCAACCAACGTGGGCTCTACGCGCTGCACGAGCGAGCAACCCGCTCCGACCTGCCGCTACAGCACGGGCAGGTTCTGTGCCGCAATCTGGCTGATGGCGGCCGGCGGAGAGGCAACCTGCGCGGCGACGCTCCGCGGGTCCAGCTCTGCCACTGCCTTGGGAGTCTCCCAGTGGACGCGGTGCAGCAGGTTGCCAGGAAGCAGCTCATGCTCGACGGCCGGGCGCAGACAGTTGCCCAGAACCGCGCGACGCGCCTGACAGCCGACTTCCTGGCCGCGGCCTCCTTCGACGACCGCTGGGAGGCTGTCCGGCCGAAGTCCCTCATCCCCTTCCCGACTTCGACGAAGCCGAGGTCAAGGGCTGGTTCCTCACACACCACACCGACCGGCGTGCCTTCTCCTCCCGCTCTGCCTCGGCGGGCGATGCGGCGGTCAAGGCCTTCTGGTGCTGAATCGTCATGAGCACTCCGACCGCCTGGGCATGGGCCGCCCCGAGACGCCGGTACGGCGCGGCATCGCCGGAGGGCGTCGCGGCCCGGGTCCTTGCGCCGTCCCGTTCGCCCGGCCCCGCCGCTGCCGCCTGGTTCCCTGCGCTCCTGTGCGCCCACCATTCGCCGCCGGCATGCCCCGGTCCCGCACGGCGGGGCCCGGACCTTGACGTAGGGGGCCGGGTTCCGGCAGCGCGAAGGCGCCCCCACTTCCGCAGGGGTGAGGGGGACGCCTGCGGTCGCACGGCGGGGTGCCGATCACCGGGGGTCGCCGGAGCGGCTGAGAAAGCCTCTACGATCCGGTTGATCACCGAACAGGGGAGGGGACATGGCCGAGGGCCGGGAAACGGACACGGTCGCCGGGAGACCGGTGGAACTGGCCTACCGGCCGACCGTCGGCGAATTGGCGTCCGCGCTGCGGGCACGCGCGAGGAGCACCCGGGCGGGACGCTTTCGGCGTGGGGCGCTGGTCTGGACGATGGTGGTCTCGACCGTCGGCGCCCTGCTGTCGACGGCCGGCCCCGGCCGCCATGACACACGGTGGCCGCTGTATGCAGGGTTGGTGGTCTCCGCCGCCTACATGACTGCGGTGCCGTGGTTGCAGGCGCGCCGCCTCCACCGGCTCGCCGAGCGGCAGGGGGACATCTGCGGGACGGTCGACGACACCGGGGTCCGGCTCGCCACCGCGCACAGCTCGGCCGGCGCCGACTGGCACCTCTACTCGCGCTATGTGGAGACGCCGGAGCTGTTCGTGCTGCTCAGCGCCGACAAGTCCGCCGTCGGCTTCGTCGTCCTGCCCAAGCGGGCCGTGGCGGACCCGGGGGAGGTGGACCGGCTGCGGGCGGTCCTCGACCGGCGGCTCGTGCGCGCGGACGCCACCGAGGCGCCCGGAACGCCGCGGAGCCGCGGCCGGGCCGTCGGCCGCGGGGCCGGCTCCGTCGGACTGTTGCTGCTGGGGCTGCTGCTGTTCTTCTTCGCCTACGCCGCCGTCCAACGCGCCGCGCATCCTGACCGCTTCCCCGGGATGCAGCACAACACCGCCCCGATGTCGGCCGTCATGCTGGGGCTGGGGACGCTCGCGGTCGCCGGGGCTTGGCGGCTCGTACGGCGGATGACGGCCATGCGGACCGTGACCGCCGTGCTCGCCGTCCTCGTCCTGCTGGCCGGCGGCGCCGCCCTGTACTGCACGGGGCCGATGCTCCACTGCTGGGGCTCGGACCGGATCGCCCGCGAGCCCGGGGGCGCCTACGTCTGCCACGACGTCTGAGCGGGCCATGTTCTCCGAGCGGGCCATGTTCTCCGAGCGAGCCATGTTCTCCGAGCGGGCCCGGCCCTCGTCTCTCGGCGACGGGCCGCGAGCCGCGCAGTCAGCAGGGCGGTAGGGACCGTGTCACCAGCCGCGAACGAAGCTCTCAAGGTCGCCGGTCGGCGTACGGCCAGGGGGTTCAAGGGGCTCAGGGGGTTCAGGCTCGCCTGGTTCACAGGGTTCGTCCGGTGCTCAGGGTGCTGATGGTGCGCAGGGCGTCCAGGTTTCCTGGGTGTTGGCGGTGCGCAGGGCGCCCAGGGCTCCACCGGAGCGCAGGGGGCACAGTGTTCCGGGTCCGACGGGACGCAGAGTCCGGTGGTTCCCCCTGCTCTCCCCGGCGGCCGGGGCGCCGGGACCTTCAACGAGGTCACCTGTCCGGCGGGAACCCACGTCACCGGCGGGGGTGCCTACGACCTCGACACGACGACCGGATCAGGACCGACCGGGGGGTGCCCACCCGGTCGGTCCTCCCCCCACCGGGTACCAGTCGCAACTCTCCAGCAGCACCGGGGCCAACGAAAGCACCGTGGGTCTTCGCCGTCTGCAGGCTGTAGCGCGGTTGCACGGCCAACGGCCGGCCTCCGAGGCCGGCCGTTGGCCGTCGTGGGGCCGGCCGCCGCCCCTTCGCGTCGGGCGGCGGGCCGGCCCGGCCGGTCAGGTCGGAAGTCGAGTGCCGGCGGCGGAAGATGCCCGCCGGGGGCGGTTCCGCGGGGGATGCCGTCGCCGTCTCCGGGCCGGTGGTGTCCTCAGCCGTCGGACTCCTCGGCACACAGGGCGCGGTAGGCCGCGGCGTCGAGGAGGCCGGTGGGGTGGGCCGGGCCGGTCGTGGTGATCTCGATCAGCCAGCCGTCTCCGTACGGATCGGTGTTGATGTCCTCGGGCGAGTCCTCCAGTCCCTCGTTCACGGCGGTCACCGTGCCGGCGACGGGCAGGTAGATCTCGGTCGCCGCCTTCACCGACTCCACGGTGCCGAAGGGGTCCCCGGCCTCGAAGGGGGCACCCGCCTTCGGCAGGTCCACGTACACGACGTCGCCGAGCTGTCTCTGGGCGAAGTCGGTGATGCCGATGCGGGCGGTGCTGTTCTCCGTCCGCACCCATTCGTGGGTCTTGGAGTACCGGAGATCTTCCGGGACGTTCGCCATGGGGGCCTCCTTCGGGATGGTCCGCGACGTCAGCCTGCCGTCCGCGCCGCCGTGGCGGGCGCATCGTCCCTCGAACGGGTGCGGCGGGATTCGGCCACGGCCGTCGACGGTGGCCGGGCGACCCGGCGGCAGCGGTCCGTCACTCCCGGTGCCCCGCCATCCGTTCCGCCGAGGCGATGGTCGCGCGGGCCTCCGGTTCGGGGAGGCCGGTGTGGACGGCGGCGTCGAGGAGGGGGGCGGCGAGCGCGGCGCCGATGCCGTTCTCGTAGGCGCGGCAGGCGGCCCAGAAGAGGCGGGTGTTGCGCTGTCCCGCGTGGGCGTCGAGGACGAACTGCACCAGGCCGTGCCCGTGCCGGCCCGTGCCCTCCGGCACGGGAGGCCCGGGCGGACGGGCCGGGGGCAGGAGCAGGCGCAGCAGGGCCGGCGGGCAGGGGGCGGGAGCCAGGTGGGCCGTGCCCGGGTCGGTGCCGTAGACGCCGTGCACGGTGCGGGATCCGGGGCCGACCAGATAGCCCCCGGCGCCGCGGATGTCGATGCCGGGGGCGAGCCGTCCGGCGGAGTTCGGCACGACGACGTCGGACGGGCCGCTCAGCCACAGGTGGCGGCCGCCGCTCGGGGTCGTGACGACGACCGTCTCGGGGATCGTGAAGAGGTGGCGCAGGGCGAGGGCGCGCAGGGCCGCCGGGGCGTCGGTGCCGGGCTTGGTGTCGAGGTCGACGCCGATGAGGTGGTGCGGGGGCAGCCCGCAGGCGATGCCGTAGCCGGTGGCCCAGGGAGCGGCGGCGAACAGGGCGCGGATCCGGGCGGGGTCGGTGGAGGCGTCGTACACGCCGTGGCCGAAGCGGCCGCACGCGCCGTGGCAGGGGGCCGGGCCCGGCTCGTCGCGGTGCGGGGAGCGCAGTGCGGGGAGCTTGGTGCGGGACAGGGGGATGACCGCCAGGCCGCGCTCGGCGGCGGACAGGGCGTGGGCGAGGGCCAGGGTCGCGGCCTTCCGGTCGGTGGTGGCCATGCTTCTATGTTCGTATGTGTGTTCGAAAAAGGGAAGAGGGCGGGCGGTGTCGCGGGGGCCGGGGCCGGGTGTCGTGCCCGAAAAGGTGAGGGAAAGGGTTTATCGACATGTCTTCACGCTTGCGTGCGAATCGAGGCATCGGGGATGTTGTGTCCGGGGTGCGGTGGGGAAGCCTCATCCCGCGACGTCGTGATCGAATGCCGGGCGGGTCGGCCGACTGCCCCGGCAGAGGCAGTAGTTCGCCTGCTGAAAGCACGTCCGGCACGGAAGCCGGTGCCCACCTCGTACGGGAGGAGCAACATGGCAAGCATCGCCGTCGACTTCACCCGGCTCCGGTGAACGGGGGCGGGCCGGTCCGGACACTGGGGATCCGCCGGCCCTGACGCCCCTCACCGTGGGTGCGCTCGTGGGGACGCAGGACGGCTGCGCGGCGGTGCTTCGGCGCCGCCGCGCAGTCATGCGTCCCGACGTCCGCCCGGCTCCGCGCCCGCCCGCGCCTCGGGGCCGTGCCCGGCCCGGCGGCGGGGCGGACGGCCCGGTTCCCCGGGAAACCCCCAGGGGGTCCCGCCCGTTCGTCCACCTTCAGGAGGTACGGCGGACACCACCCCTACAACCTGAGGCGGACCCCGCTTCGGGACCTGGGGCCGATCCGCGGGGACGGGCGCGCTCCTAGCGTGGAGCCATGACCACACTCGTCTGCACCAGCGCATCGAGGGCCGCCGCACCGGGGACGCAGCGGCCCCCGGCGTACCCGTCGTTCACGTCGTACGTGCGGTCCCGCCGACCGGTGCTGCTGCGCACCGCCCGGTCGCTCACCGCGAACCCGAACGACGCGGAGGACCTGCTGCAGACCGCCCTGGCCAAGACGTACGTGGCATGGGACCGGATCGAGGACCACCGGGCGCTCGACGGCTACGTGCGCCGCGCCCTGCTGAACACGCGCACCTCGCAGTGGCGCAAGCGCAGGGTGGACGAGTTCGCCTGCGAGGAACTGCCCGAGCCGGAGCCCGTGCCCGCCGCGGCCGACCCCGCGGAGCAGCAGGCGCTGCGCGACGCGATGTGGCGGGCGATCACGAAGCTGCCCGCGCGGCAGCGGGCCATGGTCGTCCTCAGGTACTACGAGGACCTGTCCGAAGCCCAGACCGCGGAGCTGCTCGGGGTGTCCGTGGGCACGGTGAAGTCGGCGGTGTCCCGGGCACTCGGCAAACTGCGCGAGGATCCCGAACTGGCGCTCGCACGCTGAACCCGGGGGGACGGGGGACGGGGGACGGCGAGCGGGGGACGGAACGGGGCCCGAACGGGGGCGGATCGTGCAGAAGGTCACGGCGATCGATCGCCCTGCCCTAGTGACATACCAAGCGGTATGTGCGCAGAATCAGCGCAGCCCCTACTACCGCGCAGGCGATGTCGCCCCGGGAGGACGCCGTGCTGAGCACCATGCAGGACGTACCGCTGCTGATCTCCAGGATCCTGACCCACGGGTCGACGATCCACGGTGCATCACAGGTGATCACCTGGACCGGGGAGGAGGAGCCGCACCGCCGCTCCTTCGCGGAGATCGGTGCCCGTGCGGCCCAGCTGGCGCACGCCCTGCGCGAGGACCTCGGCGTCGTGGACGACGAGCGCGTGGCCACCCTGATGTGGAACAACGCCGAGCACGTGGAGGCGTACTTCGCGATCCCCTCCATGGGCGCGGTCCTGCACACGCTCAACCTGCGCCTGCCCGCCGAGCAGCTGACCTGGATCGTGGACCACGCGGCCGACCGGGTCGTCGTCGTCAACGGCTCCCTGCTGCCGCTGCTCGCCCCGCTGCTGCCGCAGCTGAAGACCGTCGAGCACGTCGTCGTCTCCGGCCCCGGCGACCGCTCCCTGCTCGCCGGGGCGTCCGTCCGGGTGCACGAGTACGAGGACCTCCTCGCGGGGAAGCCGACGGCGTACGACTGGCCGGAGCTGGACGAGCTGCAGGCCGCCTCCATGTGCTACACCTCCGGCACCACCGGCGACCCCAAGGGCGTGGTGTACAGCCACCGTTCCGTCTACCTGCACTCCATGCAGGTCAACATGACCCAGTCGATGGGCCTGACCGACCAGGACACCTCGCTGGTGGTCGTCCCCCAGTTCCACGTCAACGCCTGGGGGCTGCCGCACGCCACCTTCATGACCGGCGTCAACCTGCTGATGCCGGACCGCTTCCTGCAGCCCGCCCCGCTCGCCGAGATGATCGAGCGCGAGCGCCCCTCGCACGCGGCCGCCGTGCCCACCATCTGGCAGGGCCTGCTCGCGGAACTGACCGCACGTCCGCGGGACGTGGCCTCGCTGACCCAGGTCACCATCGGCGGCTCGGCCTGCCCGCCGTCCCTCATGGAGGCCTTCGACCGGCTCGGCATGCGCGTCTGCCACGCCTGGGGCATGACCGAGACCTCCCCCCTCGGCACCGTCGCCCGCCCGCCGGCCCACGCCGTCGGCACGCCCGAGGAGTTCGCCTACCGGCTCACCCAGGGCCGCTTCCCGGCCGGCGTCGAGGCCCGCCTCACCGGCCCCGGCGGAGAACGCCTCCCGTGGGACGGCGAGTCGGCGGGCGAGCTGGAGGTCCGCGGCCCGTGGATCGCGGGCGCCTACTACAACGGGCCCGACGCCGAACCCCTGCGCCCCGCCGACAAGTTCAGCGAGGACGGCTGGCTCAAGACGGGGGACGTCGGGACGATCTCCCCGGACGGCTTCCTCACCCTGACCGACCGCGCCAAGGACGTCATCAAGTCCGGCGGCGAGTGGATCTCCTCCGTCGAGCTGGAGAACGCGCTGATGTCGCACCCGGCCGTCGCCGAGGCAGCGGTCGTCGCCGTGCCCGACGACAAGTGGGGCGAGCGCCCGCTGGCCACGGTCGTGCTGCGCGAGGGAGCCGCCGCCGACTTCGAGAGCCTGCGCACCTTCCTCCTGGAGGAGCGCCGGATCGCCAAGTGGCAGCTCCCCGAGCGCTGGACGGTGGTCCAGGCGGTCCCGAAGACCAGCGTCGGCAAGTTCGACAAGAAGGTGCTGCGCCGCCGGTACGCGGAGGGCGAGCTGGACGTCACGCAGCTGTGACCGCGTGACTGTACGGCTGTCCCCTCCCCGCGCGGGGAGGGGACAGCCGTACGGCGGGGGCTAGTTGGTGCCGACGCGGGCCAGCAGGTCCACGATCCGGGCCTGCACCTCGTCGGTGGTGGAGCGCTCCGCGAGGAACAGCACCGTCTCGCCCGACGCCAGCAGCGGCAGGTCGGCCTGGTCGACGGAGGCCGTGTACACGACCAGCGGGGTGCGGGTGAGCTGCCCGTTCGCGCGCAGCCAGTCGATGATCCCGGACCGGCGGTGCTGCACCTGCATCAGGTCCATCACGACCAGGTTCGGCCGCAGCTGCCCCGCCAGCGTCACCGCGTCGGCGTCGCTCGCCGCGCGCGCCACCTGCATGCCGCGCCGCTCCAGGGCCGCGGTCAGCGCCAGCGCGATCTCCGCGTGCTCCTCGACCAGCAGCACCCGCGGCGGGTGCTGCTCGCTGTCGCGCGGGGCGAGCGCCTTCAGCAGGACGGCGGGGTCGGCACCGTAGGCCGCCTCGCGCGTGGCCTGGCCGAGTCCGGCCGTGACCAGCACCGGCACCTCGGCGGCGGCCGCCGCCTGGCGCAGCGACTGCAGCGCGGTGCGGGTGATCGGCCCGGTCAGCGGATCGACGAACAGCGCCGCCGGGAAGGCCGCGATCTGCGCGTCGACCTCCTCGCGCGAGTTCACGACGACCGGCCGGTAGCCGCGGTCGCTCAGCGCCTGCTGGGTGGTGACGTCCGGCGCGGGCCACACCAGCAGCCGGCGCGGGTTGTCCAGCGGCTCCGGGGGGAGCTCGTCGTCCATCGGCTGCGGCCGCGGCGTGTCCGAGACCTCCACGGCGCCGCCCGGACCGTCCAGCGGCTCGGGCCCCTCGGCCGCGTTCTCGTCCGGTGCTCCTATGGCGTACGACCGTCCGGCGCCCTCGGTGGCCGGGGCGAGCCGGGACTGACCGGCCAGGGACGGCTGCGCCACCGGCTGTTCGGCCTGCGGGCGGGCGGCGGGGTCGGGCCGGGTGCCCAGCTTGCGGCGGCGGCCGGAACCGCCCGGCCCGTGCGGGGGCGGGGTGGCCGACGCCGGGCGCGGGGCCTGCACCTGGGCGGCCTGGCGGCTGAACGGGACGCCCTGGCCCAGCGTCCGCACGCTGATGGCGTGGCCCTGCGTGGTGGTGCTCGGGTCCGCGGGTGCGGCGGCCTCGGCGGGCAGCGGCTGGGCCGCGCGGTTCGCGGGACCGCCGCCGGGCCGCGTCGCGGGCTGCCCGGCGGACTGCTCGGGCGGCAGCGGGGTGCCCGGGGCCGGAGTGCCCTCCGGCGGCGTGGCGGCGGCCGGGAGGGGCGGCGCTGCCGGCGGCACCGGGGCGGCCGGCCGCCGCGGCGCCGCGGGAGCGGTCGTGCCGTCCTGCGGTACGGGACCGGTGGCGCCGTTCTGCGGGACGGGTGCCGTGCCCGTGGTGGCGTCGGGGCCGGCGGGCCACGCCTGCGGGGCGCCCGGGGCCGGAGCCTGCGGGGCGCCCGGGACCGGGGTGGACGCGGGCGTGCCGGGACGCGCCTCGGCCGGGAGCGGGCCGCGCGCGGCGGCCGGAGCGCCGGGGCCCTGCGGGCCGGCCGGTGCCGCGCCCTGCGGGGGAAGCGGCCGCCCGCCCTGCGCGGGCGCCCCCTGCGGGGGCACCGGCCCGTCCGGGGCCGGCCGCTGTTCCGGAGCGGGAGCCGTCGGGGGCTGCTGCGGGGCGACCCCCTGTCCGGCGGCGGGGGCCTGCGGCGCACCCGTCCGTCCGGCGGCGGGCTGCGGGGTACCCGGTTGTCCGGGCACCGCGAGGGCCGCACCCGGCTGTCCGGGCATCACCGGGGCCGTGCCAGGGTGCCCGGGGCGGGCGGGCACCGTGCCGGGACGGACCCCGCCCGGCGGCACCTGCGCCGGAACCGGGGCGCCGGGGACCGGACCGCCCTGCGGGGGAACGCCCTGCGCGGGAACGCCCGGCCGGCCCGGGGCGGCCGGGCGCACCTGGTCGGGCGCGGCGGCCGCGCGGCGGCGACGGCCCGTCGGCGCGTTCGTGGGATGGGCCTGCGGCGGGGTGTGGTCGTCGGCCAGGTCGTGCGGCACGGCGTCGTGCCGGCTCTCGTCGGACGCGTCGGGGACACCGCCCTGCGCCGGCACGTGCGCCTGCACCCGGGCCGGCGTGCGGTCGGGGGTCCCGGCCGGGGCCTGCTCCTGCGGGGCGACGGGCTGCCGGTCCGCCTCGGCGGGCGGCAGGGCGAAGACCGTACGGGGCGCGGCCTCCTGCGCGGCGGCCCGCTCGGTCGCCGCGGCCAGGGCCCGCCGCCGGCGCCCGGTCGGCTGCGCCTCGTCGCCCCCGTCCGCGTCCTGCGGCGCCGCGGCGGGCAGGGCGGGCGGCAGCGCGGGCGCTGCGCCGGTGTCGCGCCGGGCCCGCCGTCCGGTGGGCGCGGGCACGCCCTGGGGCGGCACCGCGGCGCCCAGACCGCTGCCCACGGCCGCCGCGCCGGCGGCGTGCTCGGCCGCCGTGACGACGGCGCCCTCGGACACGTCCGCGTCCTGGGCGGGCGTACCGCGCCGCCGCCCGGTCCCGCCCGACGCGCCGGAAGTGTCGGCACTCCGGTCCGCCGCCTGCGCGGCCTCCTCCGCGGCGCGTCGGCGCCGCCGCCCGGTCGGCGCCGCGGTGCCCGCGGCCTCGTCGTTCTCGCCCTCACCCGACAGGAAGGCGTTCGTGGAACCCCGCCGGGCCCGCCGCCGGCCGCCGCCGGCCGGCTCGGCGAGGGCGATCTCCGCGCCCGCGCCCGTGCCCGCGACGGCGGCCGGCTCCGCGACCGCCGGGGCCTGCGCGGCCGGAACCGCCGCCCCGGCGCCGGCGCCGATCGGCACCTCGAGGACGTAGGCGTTGCCGCTCATCCCCGGCACCTCGTGCGTCTGGAGCACTCCGCCGTGCGCGCGGACGATGCCGCGCACGATCGGCTCGTGCACCGGGTCTCCCCCGGCGTACGGCCCGCGGACCTCGATCCGGACGACCTCGCCGCGCTGCGCCGCCGCCACCACGACGGTGTTGTCCATGTACCCGCCCGCGGACACCGGCGCGTTGCCGGTCGCGTCCACGCCGGCGACGTCGGCGACGAGGTGCGCCAGCGCGGTCGCCAGCCGCTGCGGGTCGACCTCGGCCTCGATGGGCGGCGCGTGCACGGCGAACTGCACGCGTCCGGGCCCGACCAGTTCCACGGCGCCCTCGACACCGGCGGCCACGACCGCGTCCAGCATCACCTTCGTCCGGGTGATCCCCTCGCTGCCGGAATCCAGACGCTGGTAGCCGAGGACGTTGTCGATGAGGGTGGTGATGCGGGCGTAGCCGGCCGAGAGGTGGTGCAGGACCTGGTTGGCCTCGGGCCACAGTTGGCCGGCGTCGTCGGCGGCGAGCGCGGACAACTCGCGGCGCAGCTCGTCCAGCGGGCCGCGCAGGGAGCCGCCGACCAGGGTCAGCAGCTGCTCGTGCCGGGCGGTGAGCGCCTCGTAGCGGTCCTTCTCCCGCTCGCCGAGGGCGGCGTACCGCTCCTCGCCGGCGGCGACTTCCTCGGCGTGCCGCTCGGCGAGCTCCTCGAGTGCGGCGGCGTGCTCCTGGCGCAGGGCGGTCAGCGCGGAGGCGTGCTTCTCGGCGAGCTGCTCCAGCTCCTCCTCGTGCCGCTGGTCCGCGGCGGCCTTCTCCGCGGTGAGCGAGTCGACCGGGCGCCGGTCGGCGAAGGTCATGACGGCGCCGACGAGCTGGTCCCCGTCGCGCACGGGCGCGGTGGTGAGGTCCACCGGCACCTTGTCGCCGCCCTTGGACCACAGCGTCTGCCCGCGCACGCGGTGCTTGCGCCCGGAGCGCAGCGTGTCGGCGAGCGGCGACTCCTCGTACGGGAAGTCCGAGCCGTCGGGGCGGGAGTGCAGCACGAGGGTGTGCAGCTCGCGGCCGCCGAGTTCGCCGGCCCGGTAGCCCAGTATCTGGGCGGCGGCCGGGTTGACCAGGACGATCCGCCCTTCGGTGTCGGTGCCGACGACGCCCTCGGAGGCGGCCCGCAGGATCATCTCGGTCTGCCGCTGCGAACGGGCCAGCTCGGCCTCGGTGTCGACGGTGCCCGACAGGTCGCGCACGACCATCATCAGCAGCTCGTCGCCCGTGTAGCCGTGACCGTCGTAGGCCTGCTGGCCGTTCTCCAGGTTGGCGCTCGTGACCTCGACCGGGAACTCGCTGCCGTCGGTGCGCCGCGCGACCATCCGCGTCGGCTTGGTCCGCCCCTGCGGGTCGATGTGGTCGGGCCGCCGCATGGAGCCCGGGATCAGCTTGGAGTCGAACTCCGGCAGCAGGTCGAGCAGACCGCGCCCGACGAGGGCGGTGCCCGGGGTCTCGAAGGCCTCCAGGGCGATGGTGTTGGCGTTGACGACGGTCCCGTTGGCGTTGACCAGGAGCAACGCGTCGGGCAGTGCGTCCAGTATGGCTGCGAGGCGAGCAGCGCCTCGGGATGGCCTGCTGCTCACGAGACGCTTCCCTCCTGTTACCGCACCTTGCCGACCGCGGGAGCCATCTTGCCAACCGGTCCGCGGCGTGTCACGCGAGGGAGTCTATGCGCAGGGGTCGTGCGCGCGGCGCCGTATGAGAGGGAGGTCGCACGGAGAAGTGAGGTCGAACCTGCGATCCCCCGCTTCCGCTTCGCACGACCTCCGCGGGACCTTTACGGACTCCCCGTCCGTCCGCGGGGCGGCCGGGCGGACCCGGTGGGTGCCCGGCCGGACGGCGAGCCCGCGGGATCAGGAACGCAGGTCGGGAAGGACGTCGGGCAGGAAGGGGACCAGGCGGTTCCAGCGGTCGATCCGGCATCCGTCGCGCCGGTCGAAGGCCGCGTCGACGGGTCGTCCGGCCCAGCGGCCGGTCACCTGCGCGGTGGCCGGGCCACCGTACTGGAAGGTGCAGATGCTGTCCGTGGGCACCGGCGCGAAGGTGTCGTGTCCCCAGCGCGTGTTGCGGTCGAGCGCCCCGCAGGCGCCGTGCACGTCGGGATGGGTGCCGCCCTCGGGATGGCAGTACACCTCGTAGCGGCCGTCCCACCGGGCGCCCGCGTGCCGGACGGTCACGGTGAGGTGGTCGCCGGCCCGGTCCTCGTCCCCCACGGGCGGGGGCGCGAGGGGCGGGGCGGCCGGTCCGGCGGGCCGTGCCGCGGGTCCGGCTGCGGGCGCGGAGGCGGCGACGGGCACGGAGGCGAGCGCCGCGAGGGCGGCGGCGGTGGCGGTGGCGGCGATGCCGAACGCGGCCCGCCGCGGCGGGCGGGCCGCGCCGGAGCGACGGGGGGAGGGGGAGCTGACCTGCACCATGCCCGGACCAACGAGGGGCGCCCCCGGACGTTGCGCCACGCCCCGCGACGCGGGGAAGGGCTTTGCCCTGCGGCCTGCCTGCCTAGTACCGTGGGGGGCGATTGGTGACACCGCTCCCGGCTGTGTCATCATCTGCACGCACCGATCGCGCCCTCGCGTGAGCGGTTGTGCTGGAGGCGTCGCCTAGTCCGGTCTATGGCGCCGCACTGCTAATGCGGTTTGGGCCTTCAAGCCCATCGAGGGTTCAAATCCCTCCGCCTCCGCGCGTGATCACCGAAGCCCCGGTCCTTCAAGGACCGGGGCTTCGTCGCTTCGTTCGTCGTTTCCTTCGGTGCTTCGACCGGCGCCCCGCCCCGGCTTCCGCTCGCCGGGCGCAACACCCCGAGGATCATGTTTTCCCAGGTCACAACGGGTACGCGGAACGGATTTCACATGGCGGCGGCAGTCATGTAATGTTCTTCCTGTCGCCGCGAGCGGGCCGAAAGGGCCGGGAGCGGGGGCGAGAACAGAACAAGCACTCGTAGCTTAACGGATAGAGCATCTGACTACGGATCAGAAGGTTGCAGGTTCGAATCCTGCCGAGTGCACACAGGTCAGAGGCCTCCTGGGATCATCTCAGGGGGCCTCTGACATCAGTCGTTGACATCAACGCGGCCAGAAGCGTCGATCACTCCGCGGCGTCCGCCTCCTGCTCGCCGCTGGATTCCTCCTCCGGGTCGTCCAGTCCCAGGGCGTTGTCCATCCGGCCGGCAGCGGCCTTGAGCGTCGTGCTCATCACGTGCGCATAGGTGTCGAGCGTCATCGTGATCGTGCTGTGCCCGAGCGTTTCCATGATCGTGCGAGCGTCCACGCCCTGAGCGAGCAGCAGCGAAGCGCAGGTGTGTCGGAGGTCGTGCACCCGCACCCGGCGCACGCCGGCGTCCCGGCACAGGATGGTGAGCATCCGGTTCAGGCTGCGCGGGTCCGTGACGCGGCCGGTCGACGTCGTGAAGATCAGCCCGTTCGGGTGGCCCGGGGCGGGCTGCCACTCCTTCCCCGCGACCATGCGTTCCCGCTCCTGCTGGACTCGGTGCTGCGTGAGTGCTCGCATGCAGTGCTTCGGGAGCGACACGGTGCGCATGGAGCGCATGGTCTTGGGAGTGCCGAAGATCAGCTCACGCCGGATGCGCTGTACGTTCCGGCGGATGCGGAGCTGGCCGTTCGTGAGGTCGACGTCCCCCCAGGTGAGTGCGAGCGCTTCGCCCCGCCGTAGGCCCGTCGACACGAGTAACAGCCACAGGGCGTAGAGACGGTGGGCGCGGGCGGTCCTGAGCATGATCCGAGCCTCGGCGGCATCCAGCGGACGCACCTCCTTGCGGGTCACGGCGGGGGTCTCCACGATCCGCGCGACGTTCCGCGCGATCAGCTCCTCTCTGATCGCCTGCTGCAGGGAAGACCGGAGGACGGCATGCGTGTACTGGACGGTCCGGGCGGACGGTCGACGCTCGCAGCAGCGGCCCACGGCGCAGCACGAGCGCTTGCCCTCCGGGCGCTCCGCGTCCGCGCCCCGCAGGCAGCACAGGCAGGAGTCTTTGAACTCCGCGAGGAACCGGCGCACGTCCGCCGGCGACAACCGGTTCAGCCGCTTCTTACCGAGCGCGGGGCGGATGTACAGGCGGGTCAGACCCTCGTAGCTGTTCAGCGTGGACGGCTTGAGCCGCTGCGGTGCGATGGTGGCGAGCCAGTAGGTGAGGTAGTCCCCGAACGCCATGGTGGACTCGGCGGCCGGGATGCACTGACGCGTCTTCTCCTGCAACTCCGTCAGCTTCTCGGCCACTTCCGCACGGCTCTTGCCGTACGCGAACTTCCGCGTGCGGGTGCCGTCAGGGCGATAGACGTAGGCGGCAGCCTGGTAACGGCCGTCCGCCCGCTTGGTGATCGTTCCTTCTCCGTTGGCGCGACGCTTGGCCATTAAGCGGCTTCCTCCATCCGGTCGTGCATGTGCTGGCGAACGGCGTCGACCGGGACGCGGCGGGCCCGACCGGACGTGTAGCTGCGGAGCTGTCTGGTGCGAATGAGGTCGTAGACCTTGCTGCGGCTCAGCCGCAGAGCGGTCATCACTTCGGGGACGGTGAGGGCTTCGGGTGCTGCGGGCACGGCGGTGCGCACGACGAACCTCCTGGGATGCGGGGGCGTCCTCGGCCCCCTCTGGAAAGTCCGCTACTTCCGCTACCGCCGCTACCGTGCAGGTCAGGGGCCTGTTTGAGGTAGCGGGAAGGGGTAGCGGTAGCGGATGGGTAGCGGCGAGGTAGCGGCTCGCGGTGGTGCGAGCCGCTACCCCGTTGTTGCTGGTCAGGCGAGGTTTTCGGTGCCGGGTAGCGGAGGTAGCGGTGCCCGTCGCTAATCATGCCGATGCGTTGGGTGGTGAGGGCTCGTACGCGGATGCCTCTAGGCCGTGTCCGCAAAGTCGGGGGAGCCAGAGTCGTAGGCAGGCGAGGGTGACCAGCGCCTGGTAGTGGCGGGCGCGTTTGTCGTAGCGGGTGGCCAGGGCCTTGTTGTGCTTGAGCCGGTTGAAGCAGCGTTCGACGACGTTGCGGCGACGGTAGGCCTTGCGGTTCAGGCGGCACCGGCTCTCGCCGCGTCGGATGCGGCCGTTGATCTGGTCGATCCGTTCAGGGATCGCTGCTTTGATGCCTCGGCCGCGGAGGTAGGCGCGGATCTTCGTGGACGAGTAGTCCTTGTCCGCGGCCACCAGTTCTGGCCGGGTGCGAGGCCGGCCTGGCCCGCACCTCTCGATGCGGATGCGGGCCATGACCTGCTCGAACTGGGTGCAGTCGTTGACGTTGCCGGCGGTGAGAGTGAAGGCCAGGGGACGTCCCTGTCCGTCGCAGGCAAGGTGGATCTTCGTGGTCAGTCCGCCGCGGGACCGGCCGATCGCCTCGCCCGGCCAGGTCCCCCTTTTCGGGCCCCGGCTGCATGCTGGTGGGCCCGCACGGTCGTGGAGTCCACGCACACGACCGACCAGTCGACGGCTCCCACGGCGTCGGAGTGCTGCTGGA
This sequence comes from Streptomyces tropicalis, assembly GCF_029269835.1. GTDB lineage: Bacteria > Actinomycetota > Actinomycetes > Streptomycetales > Streptomycetaceae > Streptomyces > Streptomyces tropicalis. The sequence continues at coordinate 33,055 of NZ_JARJBB010000033.1, forward strand.
CGTGGGCGAGGAGGCGGTCCCAGGTTCCGTCGGCCGACCAGCGGCGGAAGCGTTCGTAGACGGTCTTCCACGGGCCGTAGCGCTCGGGCAGGTCCCGCCAGGCGGCCCCGGTGGACAGCTTCCACAAAATCCCGTTCACGACCTGGCGGCGGTCCCGCACCGGCCGGCCCATCCGGGGAGGGGCGAGCAACGGCTCGATCACCGCCCACGACTCATCAGTCAGCTCATGACGACGCACCACGAACCGACCAACGACCAACCGACTTTGCGGACACGACCTAGTACGTCGATGTTCGGGTCTCGTGGCGGAGGAGCTGGACCTGCGGCTTACGCGTTCGCTGATCGGTCGGGGCTGGTGGTCAGAGTCCAGGTGCCCTGACAGTGCACCGCGAGCCATGCCGGTTTGGCGGGCATGAACAGCTCGCCTTCTGCGACCGACCGGTAGCCGCGAAACAACTGCTCCACAGTTTGGAAATCGGAATTCAGCCGCTTGACGACGACTTCCCCTCTGCGACCGTCGTGGGTGAGCCGGGCGGTGGCCCTGCCACCGGTGTAGCGGACGACGTCCCAGCCGTCGCCGCTGATCGAAGTGGTGAACTCCCGGCAACTGCCCGGGAGCTCCATCCACGCATCCCAGTAGGGAATCCTGTTCGCATCGAAATCCCGCGGATCGAACGGTGCTCCCGCAACAGCAGTGTTCGAGATGCGCAACCGAGGTCTTTTCTTGCCGCCGCCAGCCATAGGCAGCCGTGCGGTGAAGTCGCCGCTGGCCTTGAGGAGCACGTCGGCGGAGGCTGATCCGGATCCAGGGCGTGCTTTCTGCAGGGTGGTTGACAGGTGTTTGCCGTAGGACACGGCCCGAACGACGAGTACTGCGGGGGCAGCGGGGTTCCAGTAGAGCCCGATGTCCTGCGGACCGGGACTCTTGAGACGTACGACCCCGCTCTGAGCCGGACGGTCGGCTGGCTCGGCACGCGTGGCCCAGTCTCGGATCTTCCTGCCGCCTGGTTCATACGGTCCGGCTCCCCTCTTCTGTTCGGTGGCCCGGGTTCGTTCGGGCTGCTGGCCGTGCCAGACCCTTTCAGCAGCGATGCGCTGGTTTCCGTCCTCCAGCCGTACCGCGTCTGCGACGCACACCGGGATCGTTCGGGCCTCGCCACCCGGTGGGGCCCACAGGATCTCGGTAACGGACGGACCGTGTCTCGTATCGAAGAAGCAGGACGGGGGAGACCGTCGCACCGGCCGGCCGTCCCTGAGGGCGTCAAGATCTGCCAGCGCCCGATGCCCCTCGGCCAGAGCCTGTCGCACGGCAACGTCCGCCTCGTCTGCGGTGCGGGCGGCGGCCAACACACGCTTCGCCGCTTCGTATGCGTCGAGTGCCGAGGCGTAGACGATCAGCAGAGCCTCGCCGTGCTCTGGTTTCGGCACGAAGTCGTATGCGGCCAGCGCCTCGCCGAAGAGGGTTATTTCCGCGTCCAGTGCAGCCTCGCCCCGAGCAGGCCTGGATGTCATACCCGCAGGGTAGTGCTGTGAGCAAGAAGGGCGGCGTTGTAGCTACCACCGCCCGGGGCGACACCTTTGATCGTTTGATCCGGCGAACCTCAGCGGTCAAAGCACTAGACGAGCCGGCCGGTCCCAGGGTCCTGACCGATACGGGGTGCTCCGGGACGCGTCGATGGCACTACCGGCGTGTAGCGCCGGATCAGGCGGTGTTGGCCCGGTCGACGACCGCGCGTAGGCGCTGGTCGTCGGCGTGGCGGTTTCGCCAGATGATGTAGCGGCGGATCATGCTGCCCTGCTCCTTGTGGCTGGCGTGATCGGTTCCGCCGAGGGTGAAGTAGCGCAGCGCGGTGAACTGGGCCTCGATGCGGTTGAGCCAGGAGCGTTTCGCCGCGTTTTGTGTTCTGTTGTCGGGTTCCATTACCTGTGCGACAGCGGTGTTTCTGTGTCGTCGCTCTATCGCCCCCGGGCCGTTTTCTGACGTAGCGGGGAATTGCTTCAGGAGAGGATCGGCGTGTTGTGACCAATGACGTTCACAGATCTCAAAGTTGGGGCGAGCGGGGCCTCTGGCGTGTCACTGGTCGTCGGGCGGCGCACGTGTCGGCTTCAGCGGCATCGTCGGCCGGGCCCGGGCGGGGTTGGTGGCGTATGGGCGTCACCGTGGCGGTGTGTGCCGTGCTCACCGGTGCGGGGGTGCCGGCGGCCGTCGCCGACTCTCCGACGGCAGGTCATCGCAGCGGCAGTCGGGCAGCCGCGCCAGTCAGTCAGACCTTCACCTTCACCGGCGCTCCGCAGACCCTGACGGTTCCTGCGGGGATGGTCGTGACGATCACTGCGGACGGGGCCGGCGGTGCCGACAACACCGGTACCCCCTGTTCCGTCACGGGGACCGGTGGGACGGGGGCGCGGGTCGTCACTACGCTCCCGCAAACCGCCGCACCGACGGCCTTCACCATCAACGTCGGCGGCACCGGCGGCAAAGGCTGCAACGGCACCGGGACGCCGGGTGCCGGTGGGTTCAACGGCGGCGCCCCAGGTGGGGGTTTTCCGCTCAGTGGTTTTCATTTTGAAGGTCCTGGTGGGGGCGGGGCCTCCAGCATCAGCACGGGCGGCTCCTTGCTGGTGGTCGCCGGGGGCGGTGGTGCCGCCGGCGGCACCGGAGCGGGTTCTACAGGGGGGAACGGAGGCAACGGCGAGGCAACGCCGGATGCCACCGGCGGTACCGCGGGAAGCGCCGCCGGCCATGGTTCGCCGGGGCAGGGTGGGGGCGGTGGCAGCACCAGCACCAGCACCGGCGGTGCCAGCGGGGCCAGCGGCACCGCTGGCCCCTGTGCGGTCATGAACGGCGGGCCAGGGAGCGGGTTCTCCGGTGCCACGGTCGGTACCGGTGGCACCGGGGGCAGCTTCGACGGCGGCTGCGCCGCCTCTGTCATCGGTGCAGGTGGGGGCGGTGGTGGTGGTTACTTCGCCGGCGGGGGCGGCGGCAGCGGCGCCGTCAACAACACCGGCACCTCGGCGGGCGGGGGCGGGGGCGGTGGAGGCAGCAGTTTCGCCGCCCCGACGGGCACCGGCACACACTATGCGCTGTCCACGATCGGGACGGCGAACAACAACGGCCAGGTGACCATCTCCTACGGCCCCCCTGGCCCGAGCTTGACCATCGGCAAGACCCACAGCGGCTCGTTCGGGCGGGGTCAGTCAGGCTCCTACACGCTCACGGTCGGCAACGACGGGATCGACGCGACCGATGGCACTGTCGTCACCGTGACCGACACTCTTCCGGCTGGGCTTACCGCGACGTCCTTGGGGGGTACCGGGTGGACGTGCACGCTGGCCACGCTGACCTGTACCCGCAGTGACGCCCTCGCGTCCGGTCGCAGCTATCCGGCGGTCACGCTCACGGTCAGCGTCGCCTGTACGGCCTCCGGTCAGGTCACCAACACCGCCTCGGCCACTGGCGGCGGGGACACCGACACTCACACCGCGACCGATCCCACGACCAT
>NZ_JARJBB010000034.1 GCF_029269835.1 Streptomyces tropicalis
GAGCGCGGCGCCACCACTTCGCCCACCGCCCCGGGGAGGGCGAGCACGACGCCGAAACGGGCCCGGAGACGCTGTGGCACCTGAGCGCGAAGGACGTCCTGGGCCGGTGGGCAGCAACCCACCCGGACCTGGCCAGCTGGACCCTGCACCTCGATGACACCCCCATCACGCTGCCGGACGGATGGCGGCGACCCGACGTGCTCGCCGTCTCTCCCGACGGGGTCAAGGTGGCCTTCGAGGTCCAGTACTCCGCGCTCACCGGCACCGACTGGAAAGCCCGCCACGACTTCTACGCCAAGGCCGGTGTGGTCGACATCTGGCTGTTCGCCCACCACGGCCCGCAGTGGCGGCCCGCCACCACCAGACAGCTCCGCCGCGCAGAGCTCGTCTGGCGCGATCCCGACTGGGCCGCAACCGTCCAGCTCAGCGGCCTGCACCAGACGATGCTGCGGCATGGTGTGATCCCGCTGTGGCTCGACCCGACCACCCAGACGATCGGCACCGCCACGACCCGCGTCCACCCCGCGAACACCTCGCCGGGCGAACGCCTGTGGGAGGACAGTGCCTACACCCTGCCGCCCCGCCGCACCTTCCGCGCCTGCCATGTCGCTGCCGACGCGCTGCAGCAGTGCGAGGTGGACCTGGAGGCCGGGGAACTGCTCACCCCGGCCCGGCGTGAGCAGCGCGAGGAGCACCAGCGCCTGGAGCAGGACGAACAGGCCGCGCGGGACCGGGCGTCTCGCCATGAGGAGCGGCTCCAGGCCGAGTGGGACCGGCACCAGCAGCAGGAGCAGCGGCGCAAGGACGCGGAACGCGCCGCCGCGGAGGCACGCCAGCAGATACCGCTGAAGGAGCAGTTCCCCCCGCTGTTCCGGCAGGACCCGCCACCCGCGAAGCCGCCGTGGTGGAAGTTCTGGCCGCGCAGGACATGACCGCGCCGGACACTTCCGGCAGGGCGACGAACCGACCCGCACCGCACCGGTCGTGACCTGCGCAATAAGCTCGGCCTTGTCGCCGAGCCGCGACGGGGGGAGGACAGACATGACCAGTGCGAGGACCTACTGGCACGAGGACGCGGCCTGCCGCGGCGCCGACCCAGACGAGCTGTTCGCCGACAGCACCCGACAGAACCGGGCCAAGGCCATCTGCACGGGCTGCCCGGTGCGCACCGAGTGCCTGGTAGAAGCCCTCGACAATCGGGTCGAATGGGGCGTGTGGGGCGGCATGACCGAACGGGAACGCAGAGCACTGCTGCGCCGCAAGCCCCACGTCGCCTCCTGGCGGCATGTCCTGGAAAGGGCCCAGCGCGAGCATGAACAGCCGCGCGCCAGCTGACCGTTCGCCCCCATGACGCAGATGGCTGACCTGTACGACAAGTCGGCCCTGCCGCACGCCTGTCAACCAGGCCATGAGAACGGCGAATTCCCAGGTCACACGCGCAGGGGATGGGTGCGCAAAAAGTAGCTCTGTGTGATGTATGGTCGGCCCGCACTGCATAAAAAAGGCGCTTGGGCGCCTCTTATGGGTCCGCTGCTACACGGGAGGGGTAATGACCGACCGAGACGATTCCGTTGAAGTGCGCCTTCGCGGGGTCATCAAGGAAGTCCTGTCCTTGACCTGCGAGACGCACACCGACCTGGGGCGCGCCCTCGGGATGCCCGGCAGGCTGGTCGCACGCCGGCAGGCGGGCACCACCCAGTGGAGCGTGCCCGAACTCGGCCAACTTGCCGGGCATTGGAACATTCCGCCCTGGTGTCTGCTGTCCGACCTGCCCGACGTCCTGCTGGCGCTTCCTGAGAAGCGGGTCGCCGAACTGCGCGGCGCCAAGGGGCACCAGCCGGTTCACTTCAAGCCGCCGACGCCGGTCGCGGCGTGACATGGAAGCGGCCCGGGACCGTAGTCCCGGGCCACAAGAAGGTCTCGCGCTCTCCCTCGTCAAAGGTGCCGCGGGCCCTTCCCGAACAAGCTGTGATGCCGCGCTCCGCCCGCATCACCCCGGCCCGAGTCCCCCCGGGCGCGCCCTCCATTGTACTGGGGAGGCGCCGCCCATGGGGTGTCGGCGTATGGGGCGAGAGGGTGGAGCGGCCCGCAACACGGCGGAAAAAGGACATTGTGCTGGCCAGAACCGAATCCCCCCGTGCGGGGGGTCCAGGCCGTGCCTCCCCCCACCGAATTGCCCGCTGGTGCGCCGAGCAGGGTTGGTTCGTTCATCCGCTCGCCCCGGGCCTGAAGATCCCGCCGGCGAACTGCTCACGCTGCCGCGAGACGATCGCCGGGCAGCCCAACACGGACTACATCCCGCACAAGACCGAAGAGTGCCGGTGCATCGAAGCGGGCCGCCACTGCCACGGCGTTCGGGCCGCCACCACCGACCCCGCTCTCATTGACCAGTGGTGGAGCGAGAACCCCGCGTACGGGATCGGCGTCGCCGCCGGCCCGTCCAACTTGCTGATCGTCGACCTGGACATGCACCAGTCGACACCGCCGGAGGCGGAGAAGATCCTCCCCGGCCTCGACCTGCCCGAGGACCTCGATCCCGAAGCCGTCCGCTCCGGTCTCGACGCGCTCGCCCTGCTGTGCACGCTGCGCCGGGCGCCGTTGCTCACTGAGTCCCCCGAGACATTCAGCGTCCGCACCCCCTCGGGGGGCCTGCACCTGTGGTACGCCGTCGAGGACGGAACTCAGTGGCGCATGGACAGCCGCGGGCGCCTGGGCTGGCAGATCGACATCCGCGCCGACCGCTCCTACGCGGTCGCCCCCGGCACCTGCACCCGCGACGGCCGCTACGTGCCCGAGGGCACCTGCCGCAGGCCCGCGCCGCTTCCGCGCTGGCTTGCCAACGACCTCGCGCGGGCCGGACTCAAGCACCGCAACCCTGTGCGCCGTCCATTCGCCCGCCTGAGCCTGCCGGACTTCGCGGCCGGACGCGGCTACGTCGCCACCGCCGTACGCGAAGAACTCGAAGCCGTCGCCGCGTGCCACAGCGGCCGCAACGACCAGCTCAACAAGAGCGCGTTCAGCCTCGGACAGCTGGTCGGGGCCGGGCTGGTGGACCGAGACGAAGTGCACCGCGCCCTGACAGAGGCGGCCCAGGCTGCCGGCGTCGACCCGGACGAGGCCAAGGCCCAGTCCACGATCCGCCGCGCCCTCGAGGCCGGCTCCCGGGTGCCGCGACGGATCGGGGCCCCGACGTGAGCGAGACGACCACCCAGCGCACCGTGCCCGCCCCCAGCGCCGAACGCGAGGACCCACCGAGCGCCGCCTATGCCGGTGCCGCCCAGACCGCGGCCGCGATGACCGCGCATCTGCCGCAACGGGAGGAGCGCGAAACCGACAGCGGCCGACCGCGCCAGGCCGACATCCTGCGGGCGATCGGCGAGACCGGATACCGCTTCGTGCGCTGCGACCAGACCATTTACGCGGTAGCCGTCGACGGTGGCCCCATCGCCCGGCCGATCCGCGCCAAGGGCGGCGGCGGGGCCACCGGCTCCCTGCGCCAGTGCCTGATCCGCGAGTACATCCGCAGCACCGGCCGCACTCCCTCGCAGGCCGCGCTCGCCGACGCGATGGCCTCCCTTGAAGCGATCGCGATGGAGTCCCCCAGCCAGGACATCTTCCTACGGGTCGCCGCCGACCCAGTGGACAGGTGGACTACCTGGCTCGATCTCGGCCGCAACGACGGCGTCTCGGTGTGCATCGAACCGGGCCGGTGGTCGGTCCTGTCCCCGGACCCGGTCGACGGCCCCCTGTGGCGCCGCAGCCGCCTGCTGCGCGAGATGCCCATCCCCGACCACCCCCGTGGCGGCTGGCAGCAGGGCATCGAACTGCTGCGTCAGGTCCTGCCGATGAGCCCCGACTCCTATCCCATGGCCGTGGCCTGGCTGCTGGCCGCGATGCGCCCGAACATGCCCCGCCCCGTCGCCTATCTCACCGGCGAACAGGGCACCGGCAAGTCCACCGGCGGGCGCATGATGCTGCGCCTGGTCGACGGCATCGACGCGCACCTGCGCTCCGTGCCGAAGACGGAGGACGACCTCGCGGTGACGACGGCGGCGGGCTGGTGCCTGGCCCTGGACAACCTGAGCGGCATCCCGCTGTGGCTGTCCGACTTCCTCAGCCGGGTCGTCACCGGAGACGCTCTGACCAAACGAGAGCTCTACTCAGACGACGACGTCGTGGTCCTGCTCTACCAGCGGCCCGTCCTGCTCACCGGCATCGACGTCGGCGCCCTGCAGGGCGACCTGGCCGAGCGGATGATGCCCATCCAGCTCGAGCCCATGACCGGCAAGCAGCGGCGCACCGAGCGCAAGCTGTGGGAGACCTACGGCAAGGCGCACCCCGAGATCCTCGGAGGGCTCCTGGACCTGGCGGCCCTGGTCTGGCAGAAAATCCCCGAGGCAGAGGCGAAGCTGACCGAGCGGCCGCGCATGGCCGACTGGGCCGAGCTGCTGTGGGCCCTGGATCAGGTAACCGGCTGGAGCACCCTCACCACCTACACCGGAGCCCAGGAAGCGCTGATCGACGACGTCATCGACGGCGACCCGGTGGCCACCGCCGTACTGCGCTGGGCCCTGGCTCAGCCCAGCCCTTGGACGTGGGAGGGACCGGCCGCCCAGCTCCTTGAACTCCTCCAGGCCCCGGCCGGACCCGACAAGGACTGGCCACGCACCCCTGCGGTCCTCTCCAGCCGGCTCGTGCGGGCCGCGCCCGCGCTGCGACGCCGCGGTGTCGACGTACGCAAACTGCAGCGCACCAAGACCGGCCGCCCGCTGCGGATCTCCACCGAGCCGGGCGCCGCGAACGGCTGACCCGCTGCTGTGTGCCCCGCGCCGTAGTGCGCGGGGCACAGCAACGACGGGCGGTCCACCGGAGTACGAATGCCGACCACGCCCGGTATGTCCTGCTGCGCGTGGGCATGCTGCTGGCGTGATGAAGCGACCGCAGCCTGGACCGCCACCTCCTGCACCGCTGACTTCGAGCGCGTGCTGATGGTCCGCACCCTCGACATTCCGGCCGGGTCGAACACCGTCACCGCCCTCGGCCACGGACCGGGCTTCGACTTCGGCGCTGCGGACGACCCAGTTGCTTGCCGCCTGGCGGGCGCCAACGTCCTGCCCTGCACGGGCCGCCGGGGGAGCCGAAGACGCATCGGTGCAGCTTCGGTGAGACAGGTCAGCGTGGGACGTGGGCTGGTGACGCACTCCGCGATCGGTGACGCACCGGGTGACGCACTCGGTGACGCACATCCACCCTCAAAAACCTGCTCCGACCTGCGCTTTCCTGCATTCACCCGGGAGAGGTGACGCAGGTGACGCACTTTCCCCCTATCTCTCTGTGAGAGAAAAAAGGGACGAAAGGGGGTATAGAGAGATACCCGGAAAGTGCGTCACCTGCGTCACCATCCCCTGCGAGTCAGACAAAACAGCAGGTCAGGCGGTATGTAGCAGGTGCAGAGTGCGTCACCGACTGCGTCACCCGCCCGTCACCACCGTCACCGAGTGCGTCACCCCGCGCCTGCCCGGCCCGCAGCGACCTGGCCGGGCAGGGGAGTGGCGGGGCTGTCGAGCCAGCTGCGGCGGGCGTCGGTGCGCTCCGCGCTCACACCGAACCGGGTCCGGCCCGGCCGACCGCACTCGTCCCACCAGTTCCAGGCCGCGTACACATGGCGTTGCCCGGCTGCCAAGATGCCGTCATGCACGCGCCGCCGATCGCCTGTCCCGCTGACCAGGTCCCGGACGCCACCGGCGTCACCGCCTTCAACCGCGCCTACGGCGAGGCCCGGGATGCGGGCGCGGTGTTCGTCTGCGTCGCCCGCAGCGGGCAGCGCTGGACGGTGAAGACCGACACGAACACCGCGGCGTCCGGGCACGCCGTCAGCGACGTCGCGGCCGCCGCCGTGGGCGAGGCCATCGACCGTCTCCGCGACCGGCGCGAGGTGCGCCTTGCGCCCCGGCTGGCCCGGCCGGGCAGCACCGTGCTGTACGACATCGCGGGCGAGGAGCGGGCCCGGCAGATCGCGGCGGCCCTGCACGCCGCTCTCCACGGCGACCTGGACCCGCTGGCCCGCGCTGTGCCCACCGCCTGAACCCGCAACGCCGGCCGGCGCCGGACTCGTGATCCGGCTGCCCGGTCCGCCCGGCGGGACGCCCCCGCACCTGGTCGTGCCAAGTGCCGGAACCAGGCGCCCTGCGGCGGTACCGGCCGCTTCCCCGGACGGCAGGATGAAGGGACCTCCTGTTCTGCTGGGGCGGATGGGGAGAGCCCGGGGCGGCGGTGCGGCCACCGTCCCGGGTGCCCCGAAGGGATCGAGCTGGACGAGGGGCACCGTGACGGAGCAAGCACCCCCGGCAGCCGGTGAGCGGCTCACCGGGGACGCCGGAGCACGCGAGGGTGCCGTGGAGGACTTCGCGACCCAGGACATCGCGGCGATGAGGGAGCAGGGCGACCTGCCCGCGTTCATGCGCCTGCAGATCCGCCCGGTGCGATCCCCCGTCCAGGTCGTGGCGCTGTGGCAGAGATTCTCCGCTCCCGCCGGTCACAAGCCCGGCGCCTGGCCGTCGGCCGCACCGCTGGGCGCGGACTACCGGCGGGGTCCTGGGGAGCCTGAACTGTGCGATTGTGTCCGGTGCCTGGCGCTGGCGGCCCCGTGCGGGGACAGCCCTTGCCGGTGCCCGCGGTGTGGCACCGCGCACGCCCCAGCGGCGTGACGGGCTCGCCGGGACTAGTCGAGTCCGGCGTAGGTGATGCTGAGGACCGTGATGGTCCGGGTCTGGTCGCCGATCAGGAGTACGACGGCAAGGTCCCCTGCGGCCCACAGCCGCATCAGTCCGTCATCGACGTCGCCGTACGGGTTGGTGGCCGCCCGGGGGTCGTTGACCGAGTCGAGCAGGAACTGAGCGACCCGGGCGCGCGCTTTGTCCGGAAGGTCCCGGTATGCGGCGTGCAGTGTGGAGTCCATGTAGATCCGGTACATGGTTCAGGCGGCCCGGCTCTCCACGATCAGGTCGGTGACGTCCGTGTACTGCTCGGGGAGCTGCCCTCCGTGCTGCCGCTGGTAGGCGTGCAGCTCACGGCCGCGTTCGGCGGCGGTCGTCAGGTCCTCGATGACCTTGATCCACTTCTCGCCGAGCGCGGCGAGCCCCGACAGCGGCGTGGTGTTCAGCTGCCGCACGAACTCCATGCGCATGCCGGCGTCCGGCAGGGCATGGGCGATGGAGTCGGGGGTCCAGTCGTCGCTACCCATGATCACAACCGCCTCGAAGGTCGTCGGCACGTGCCGCTGCTCCCTTCAGCGTAGCGGTCCGGCGGTGCCCGGCGGGAGAAAACCAACACGAGCTCCGGCCCTCCGCAGGCTCGAAGCCGCCGGGCAGACCTGAAGCTGGTGTCGACGCAGGGGCCGGGTGCGGCCGGACCGGACGAGCATCCCGCTGGGCGGGACAGGGGGGCCGGACACCGTCGCAGCTCCCGGGAAGCAGCTCGGCGTCAGCCGCCCGGTGCCCTGCGGAGCTGGTTGCCTCGGAGCGGTCCGGCACCACGGCCGGGCCCCGCCGGCTTGGAGGACCCGGATGAAGTCGACGCGCATGCGGCTGGCCCGCGCCGCCGTACCCGCCGTGGCGCGGGGCGCCCTGATGGCGGCCAGCGCCGCAACCGCCTCGGCGGCGACCACCTGGTGGTACAGCGGCGGCCCGCACGGCAGCGGCGCCGCAGCGACTTTCCGCGAGCAGGGCGACCGGCTGGAGGTGTGCGACGTCAGTACCGACGGCTACCGCGCGCTGGTGGACGTCCAGACCGCCGCCGGCGCGCACGTCTACCGCGTCACCGACAGCTATAACGACGGCAAGTGCACCGTCGTGAGCGCTGCCGACGGCCGCCACAACATCGCCGAGAAGCGCTCCTACAAGCTGCGGGTCTGCGTGGTCAAGATCGGACAGAGCCCCTCGTACTGCAAGTCCTCCGCCACCTTCTACAACGACCACTGACTGCGGCGAAGGGGGAGTGACCGCGTGGAAAGCAGCGTGCTGAAGCACCCGCGGATCGCGGAGGCCGTCGAGACCCTCGTGGCCTCCGGGGGAGGACGCATCACCTACGACGTCGGCGGCGGTGGCCGGGAGACGCTCCTCGCCGCCGGCGCGCGGCTGGCGGCCGAGACGAACGCCCCGCTGACGATCGTGGAAGCCCGCAGCCTCCACTCCGACGTCCGCGCCTTCGTCCGCGAGGTACAGCCGCAGGCGCGCAGCGCCGTCATATCCGCAGAGGAAGCGGCCCTGCAGCCGGCCGGCAGCATCAACGGCGTCCTGGCCGTGCACGCCGATGTCCTGCGCGACGCCGACGTGCGCGAGCCGCTGCTCGCGATGGCCCACAGCGCCGACCACCTCCTCGTGGCGCGCCACGACTACAGCGACACCACCCTCGACGCGCTCGCCACCCCAGGCCTCGTCCTTCGGCTCCGTGATCTGATGCCTTCAGCTCCTCGCCCGGCGCCGGTCACCGTGTCGCCCCCGCCGATGGACATGAGCGTGGCCCTGCGCCTGGTCGGGCAGGCCAACCGTGACGTCCTGCCCGACCAGGTTGAGTTCTTCGACGAAATGGCCGAGGTGCTGAAGAGGACGGACCCCGCCGAGGTCAAGCAGCGAGTCGGCGAACTCCGCAGCAAGTACGAGGCGACCATCGAGCTGGCTCGCCGGCGCCGAGCCGCGCCCGGGCCCACCGATCCGGCACGGACGCCCCGCGACCACGGCCAAGAACAGTCCGCCGCCCACCAGGAGCACCGGTCCCAGGGGACCGGCCGCACCTAGCCACCTGTCCAGACCGACCTCCGGCACGGTCCGGCCGAGTCGCCGGCTGTACCCGGGAGACAGACCGAAAGGCCCCGCATGAGCGATGCGATCAACCACCCCGAGGCGGCACAGCTCATCGACTCGCTGGTGGACTCCGGCGGAGGCATCGTTGCCTACGAGTTCGGGGCCCCCGGCCGACAGATCGCGATAGCCGCAGGGGCGCATCTGGCCGCCCGCACGGGGACGGTGTTGACCGCGATCGACTTCCGCCACCTGCTGCCCCAGATCCGTACCACCGTCGCCGAACTGCACCCCGACCTCGTCTGCACTCCCATGTCCGTCGGTGAGGCGGTCCAGCACCCGGAGCGCAACACCGGCGGCGTCCTGGTCGTGCACGCCGACTTCCTGCACGACCCCGGTACCCGCGAGGCCCTCCTCGCGCGGGCCGCCGCAGCCGACCGGCTCATCGTGGCCAGCCGCGCCGACACCGAGGAACCCGTGCTCAACACCCTCCCCGGCCCCCGCTTCACGGTGAGAGCCCTGCCCGCTGTCCCTCGCAGTGACTCGGGCCCCGGCATCCACAAGCGATTCGAGGCTGCCGCCGGCACGTCGTCCCCGCCCTGGCTCGCCGAGATGCGGGAGCGCCAAGAGAGTTTCGTCCGGCAGCTCAAGCAGCGAGCACCAGGTGCACACGACCCGGCGGGCTTCGGGGAGTTCGACGTCAGCTTCGAGGAGCTCACGGAGGCGGTCCAGAACGCGGACCCCGACGAACTCCGGCGCCGCATCGCACATATTCAGCAGCAGCACAGCCAGCGGGCCATCGGCTCTCCCGCCCCGGACGCGCCGCCGCCCCGCGACCACGGCCACAGCGAGGGACACGCCGCTACGCAGCATCAGCAGGGCCCCCAGGGCATCAGCCCCACGTAGACCGCCGTCCGACGCGGAACTTGGCTGATGCCGAGCCGTCCAGGCCGTCGGCGGGACTACATCACAGCCAGCTTCGCAGGTGATCGCTCATGTACTGCTCCTCGCCGGCCACCAGCCGCGAGGTCAGGCCCTCCATCCGCTGCCGGTTCAGGTCGAAGACCTCGGTCAGCTCCTGCGAGGCATAGACGCAGAGGCTGTCGTCATCGACGCCGGTGTCCTCGTCGACCCCCATCTCCTCCAGCCGCTCCATCCCGATCCACCGCCCGTCGACATAGAGCACAGCCTGAAAGTACGGCTCGCGGTCGTGCGGGCGCCGGAGCAACCGATAGGCGTGCACGACGACCTCGGCGTTCCTGAGACCCGGCATCATGCCTTCGGTGTGCACACCGCACTCATACGCAAGGTCCAGCTCGGACTGGATGTCGAGAACAGCGGCGGTCGCATCCCATCGCGCCTGGCCGATTCCCGGAGCTGCCAGCCAACCCATCACCGACCACCCTCCGACACTGCCGACCAGATCCATCCGCTGTCCGGACGCAGCCGGATGCGCCCAGTCCAGAGCCGATTCTCCGTCGCCCACTGTGTCTCCTCGCCCTTGACGCGCAGTACCTTGCCGCTGAGCCTGTCCTGCCCGCCGGGCTCCCGGGCAGCAGCCGCGACTTCGTCCCGCCCCGCGGCCCGCCGCCCTCCTGGCGATGGCGGACGACTCCCGAGCGGCGGGAAACACGGAGATCGAGATGCCCGGCAAGCGCGAACGCCCGTCATCCGCCGACGGGGCACTGACCCGCGAGACCGCGAGACTGCGCGCTCTCTCACTGGCACCGCCTGCCTCAGCAGCTCCTGTGGTGGTTGCGCGGGCGGAACGGGGGACGTGGTGGGGCATACAGTGCCCCGGAGAATCCGGCGAACAAGGGGTGAACGGTGAACGCGGCGGCCTGGCCCACGACCTTGTCCCGGCGCCTTCCGTGGCGTCGCCGCCCCATTGCGGCCGCTGCCCGGACCCTCGCCTCCTGGAGCGCCGTCACGCGCCTGCAGACTCGCGGGCACCTGATGTGGCCCGCCCAGCAGATCACCGAGGCCCGGCGGGCGGCCCAGGGCGCTCTCGACGATCCGGACCGGCCCCTGGCCACCGTGGCGGACACGCTCGACATCACCCTCCCGCCCCAGATCCGCGACGCCGGCCCGGGCGCGGAGCAGCTCGCCCTCGCCCTGCGCCATGCCCACCGCGACGCCGGGCAACTCGCCACCGCCGCACCGCGCATCGCCCGTCGGACGCTCAGACGCCTGGCCGCCGATCTCGCGGAGGCGGAGGCGACGTTCGACCGCGTGTGCAACGACGTCCGCGGCGCCGACCTGCGCACCGCCGACCTCACCCACCTCTACCTCGGCGGACTGCGCTGGGACGCCGCCACCCAGTGGCCCGACGCATGGCGCGAGCGGATCCGCACCGCCTCAATCCCGGTGGACGGCATCCACCAGATCCGGGACCACTGACATACAGCGTCCCGGTGGCACGGGGGGACCACCGGGACGTCAACCCCCAGCCTACGCAGCACCGTTCACCTGCGCCCGGGGAACACGGGAAGTGACCGGATGCGGCCGCCGGAGCCGGCACCACCATCCCCACACCGGGCGCCGCCCCCCGGGTGTCACTCCTGCCCCAGCAGCCTCAACTTCGCATTCTGGTGGACTCCTTGATGCACTTCTTCGCCGGCCGGAGTACAGGGCGGGCCGACAAGGCCGGCGACCGACACGAAGGAGAAGACGATGGCCGAGACCAGTACCCGCCATGCGGCGGGCACGCAGGCGATCACGGTGGGGATGGCGCGGCGGCCGGGCACCGAGCCCCCGTGCGCCGACGGATACGACCTCCAGCGGCGCGGGCAGCGGGTGTGCGCCGCCGTCGTCGACGGCGCGGGCCACGACGCGGCAGTCGTCCGCTACGCCCAGGCGGTGCCGCCGGTGATCACCCACATCGGCATGACCATGGGCGGGCTCGCCGCTCTGACCACCGCCGGACAGATGGCCCACGCCTACGACACCCCGCCGCACGTCTCCGCCGTCTACGCCCGCATGGAGCCGGGCCAGCCCACCGCGATCCACTGGATCGGCGACTGCCGTGCCTACGCCTGGGACGGCGCCGCGCTCACCCAGTGGAGCACCGACCAGAGCATGGGGCAGTACCTGCGCCGCAACGGTGTGGCCGTGGACCTCGCCGCCGCCCACGACAACTGGTCCAGGACCGGGCTCGCTCAGGCCGGCGCGGGCATGTGCCGCGAGACGCAGATCCCCGAACATGTCCGCCTGGTCCTGCTCATGACCGACGGCATCCCGGACCAGGTGGACCCGGAGACGATGGAGCGGCTGTGCCGCGCGCACGAGGCGGACCCCCAGGCCCTGGCCGACGCTCTGACCGCAGCCGCGCAAGCCGACGCGGACGGCTACCGCGACGACGCCACCGTCATCGCCCTGCTGCGGCAGCCCGCCTGACGACCGGCAACCGGCGGGCGGCGGCGGGCGGGGTCAGGTGAGATCTTCCAGGCGGTGGCAGGTGAACGGCACCCCGCGCGCGGGCGCCACCACCACGACCTCCTCCGACCGGCTCGCGCCCACCAGCACGTCCAGGCCGCCCGCCGCGTCGAAGCCCTCCTTCGTCAGGACAGGGCGGACCAAGCGCGCGATCGCCAGCTCGGCGACCTGCGGTACGCGTACCGAGGTGCCGACCAGCCGGCGGACCCGCTGATACGCCAGCGCCCGCTCGTGCTCGGATGCTCCACCGCGCACCACCGCCATCAGATCGGCGGCCTTCGCCAGGCGCCGGGAGACCGCGGGCTCGAGGTAGGAGGTGCCGACGCGCTCCGCATGGTCCCGGGCGATCCGCCACGACACCTCCAGCTCGGCCACCGCCTCGTGATACGCGGCAACGAGCTCCTTGACGCCGTGGCGCACGGTCAGGCGGGCGTCGTCCGCGTTGATCCTCGCCCGGTCGAACCGCTCGGTGGCGGCGACGGACGGATCGTTGAGCGCGGGCCGCTCCAGCGCGGCCATGTAGTCGATGAGATGAGCGCCGTACTCCTCGAGCACCGCATCGTGGCGTGCCGTCGCGGCGGCGATGCGCTCCTGCACCGCCCACCGGGCACGCTCCTCCTTCCGCTGCCGGTCGTGCCGACGGCGCCCTGAGCGCACGGCCACGGTGAGGACGACCGCCACCGTCACGGCGGCGGCCAGCCCGGCCGCTGCGAGCCCCACCGCCCGCCACGGTATGGACACCGATCCCGGCCCTTCGGCGTCACCGCCGGGGCCGGGCATCCGCGCCCGCACGACCATGACGGCCACGGTGAGGACCACCCGCCCACCCAGCGCGCCACGGCCCGCTGCCGGGCCTCAGCCGCCTCGGAGGAGGACGACCGCGCGAGCATGAATGCGCGCGCCGTGCTGAACGCGGCGGCCATCAGCGCCATCGTCGAAGCGAGCGAGAGGAGAAGGGGGATGGTGCGGCTCACCGGGGCTGACCTCCTGCAGGAACCTGGCCGTACGGCCTGAACGACGAGGGCGGCCCCTCGCCCCCGCAGCCTGTGACACCTCCCGCCCCGCCTGTCCCGGACGACGCCCTTTGTCCCGCCCGGCGGACCGCCACGGAAGATGTTCCGCGCCCGGCGGTCCGCCCGGCGGGACGTCGCCCCCGCACGGCGTTCACCAGCACCTGCGTCACGAAAACTGCCAGCACCGAGCAGATGCAGAACGACGGGGGCAGTGCATGGCAGCGGACGATCTGCTGGTGGTCGGGCTCGACCTGGACACCGGCCGCCACGTCCACATCGAGGACCGGCCCATCGACCAGTGGCGCACGCTGGGCTACCGCCACCGCGAGAGTCTGGTGTGCGCGGCCTGCTTCCTCGGCCTGGACGGAGTACCGGCGGGCACGCGCGTCCCGCTGATCCCGCGGGGCAGGATCGGCGGCGCCCGGCGCCACCACTTCGCGCACCCGCCGCACATGGCCCCGCCCGGCGGCCACCACCCCGAAACGCTCTGGCACCTGGAGGCCAAGGCCCAGCTCGAACGGTGGGCGCGCTCGCTGCCCGACGTCACCGAGGTCCGCCAGGAGCAGTGGATTCCCGGCCGCGAGCGCCGCGCCGACGTCCACGTCCGCCTCGCCGACGGCTCCCGCCTCGCCCTGGAGGCCCAAAGCAGCCTGATCACCGATTCGTTGTGGCAGCAGCGCCACCGGGACTACGCCGCCGCCGGCATCCGCGACATCTGGTTCATGCGCCTGGGAACGGCACTGCCCCACGTCCTGCTCGCCGAGCAGAGCGCGGTGTGCATCCTCGACCTCGCCGACCGCCAGGTCCGCGTCCTGTGGGGCCAGCCCCACCCGCGCACCGGCCGATGGTGGGAGAGCGAGGAGCTGTCCCGCTACGCCCTGCACCACCCGCCCTGCGCGGGGGACGACCTCCACGAGGAAACCGTCCCCTTGGCCCAACTCGGCCTCGACAGCCACGGCCTGATGCTCTCCGAGGACCTGGAGCACAAGCTCGCCGCCGAGCACCAAGGCATCCGCCACAAGGCGGCCGAGGCCCGCCGCAAGGCCGAGCAGGACAACCAGCGCGCCCACCAACTGGCCGCCCAAGCCGGACACCATCACGAGGCCTCAACCCCGACACCCCCCTCGCGCCCCGTCCGGCAACCCGCCCGCCCCGTCCGCCGCGCCGCGCCGCCGCGGCCCCGCTGCGCGGTGTGCGGCGGCCGCCTGGCCGACGTCCTCGCCCGCTACGGCGTGCACATCTCGATCCGCACCGCCGACGGCTGGGTCGACTGCCTCGACCAGCCCTGCGCAGCCCCACGTCCACAGCTGGCCCCGGCCGCGCACACCCTCGCCGCGCCCGCTCCGCACGCCGCCTGACTTCGGGAGCCTCCATGAACATCACGCTGATCCGACGGAGCGCGCCCGCGCTGTACGTCTCCGGGCCGCAAGGGCCCGACGAGTTCGGCGCCGCCCGCTCCGAGCACCGACAGCCCCCCGCCCCCGTACAGCGTCAGCGCAGCGCGCTGCCCGGCCGCGCGGGGTGGTGAGGCACACGATGGGCCGGATACGAGATCGATTCTGGAGCCACTTCGTTGTCGCCTGGATGCTGACGATCGCGGTCATCACGCAGTGGGGGAGCGGCCCCCGCCTGGGACTCCACGCACTTCCCATGGCCGTGATCGCCAGCTGGGCCTGGGCGGTTCACAGCGCCAGCGACCGCCGCACCCAGGTATCCGAGGGGTTCAGGGCCCAGCACCTCACCTGGAACAGCCTCCTGCGGACCGGCCCCCTGAACGCCCCAAGCCCTCTCTACCGCACGACCGTTCAGCGGATGCAGAACATCGAGCGGCACCTGCAGGGCGTGGCGCGCGCCCACCGCCTGCAGCGGTTGACCATCGCGTTTAGCGACGGCTGGGACCCGACCGGCGACGGGAACGAGGCCGCCTCCCTGCGCGACGGCCGCCGGGCCCACGTGTGGCTGGGCAGCAACTGGGTCGGTCCGGGCGACACCGACCACCTGCCCGCCGTCCTCGAGCACGAGCTCGGCCACATCCTGCGCCGCGACAACGAGCGCTCGACCGTCCTCCAGGCCGTCGGGGTGCTCCTGACAGTCCTGGCTGCCGCGTGGCTGCCCCTGACCCTCGCCGTCCTGGTGACCGCAGCCCTCCGACTGCTGTACACCGGCTGGGCCTGGCACAGCGAACTCGCCTGCGACGCCCGCGCCGTGCGCACCTGCGGCCGCGATGCCGTGATCGCCCTGTGGAGGCGCAACACCGACCTGCTGAGCACGCTGCCGCAGCCCGCACGCCTCGGGCTCGTCCTGCGCTCGGCGACCACCCACCCCCCGTACCGGCTGCGTATCTGGTGGGCCCAGCGCGTCAACGCACCCGCCGCCCCCGGGATCCATCCCCTCGCAGGGCGGCCGGCGCCTGCGGCAGGACCCCACCTCTACGCAACGGGCCTCTCCGGTGGGCACTGAGGTACGGGAAGGATGCGGTGCGCGGTCTACGGTCTGGTCTCGTTCGGTCTGTGAGAGGTGTTGCTCAGGCGAGGGTGTCGTGCCAGCGCCGGGCACCGTCGGCCAGGTCGTCCAGGGACGCGCGGAGTTCGTCGGACAGCGGCTCGGGGCGGTCGAGGGCGCGCCGCAGGGCGGCGATGAGCTCGCCGGCGGCCTCGCGCGGATAGAGATCGATCACGCCGAACATCCGGACCCCCAGCGCGGCACGCAGTTCCTCCAGGTCCTGCTCCTCCCAGGCCCGCACCACCTCCAGCTCCTCGGGGTCGGCGCCGTGCCGCAGCAGGCCGCGCAGCGGCCGGCTCACTGCGGTGCACGCACGCCGGACAAGCCGGTGCCCCCGCAGGACTCCCGCCACGGCCGCCAGAGCGACAAACGGGCTGACCAGCCATCCCCGGAAGGCGACGCTCTGGCTCAGCGCCCAGTCGACGCCCACGGCCACCGCGACGAGTGCCACCGCGGCGAGGACGGGAACAGCGGCAATCCGCCGGATCCTGCGGCGCCACGGCTGCGCGACGGTCCCGCCGCCGACGGCCACGGGTATGCGTGCCGTGTGATCCATGGTGTTTCCCTCCCTGCGGTTCGTCGATGGTAGGCCACGGCATACCTGTGAACGGCGGCACCGGCCCCCCGGGGCCGCCGGGTCCGGACGGCGCGGGGCAATGCACTGCCTGTGTTTACACGGTCGGGTACAGCACGTGGGGAAGGTCGGAAGGGCGGCCCTCATCGGGGGGCGTCTGCTCGCTCTCACTGCGGGTGTGATCCCGCAGCCATTTCCGGCAGCCGGTGCCCCGGCACGGCGGCCGGGACTCGCGAACGCCGCGGTGGCCTCGGTACCCGGCCTGGCTCGAGCACCGCGGGTCGGTGACCCCGAATACGCACAGCACCCAACCGGCCTCGTCGAGGCGAGCGGCGAAGTCGGGGTCCCACTGGGCACGTCCGTAGACCCATCGGGAGTTGACCCCGACCTCGGCCGCAGCGTCCTTGACGGGCGTTCCGTCTGCGACGAGGGCCAGGAGCCGCTCGCGCGACGCTCGGGGGAAGACTTCCTCGGACTGCTGCCGGGGCGCCCTCTGGTTGGCGCGGCGGAGCGTGGTGACACACGAGTCGCAGCGGCAGCCGGCACGGTGGAGCGAGTGCGCGGGGTGGGCGTCGTGGTCCAAGAGGATCTGCTGTGGTTGGTCGATCAGCCGCAGCAGCTGTCTTCCATCCCAGATGTACTGCGGGCCATTACTGCTCGCGCCGGGCATGTTCGGGTACGACAGCGCCCCGGGCAAGGCCCCGCAGCGGGCCATGGTCCACAGGGTGTTCTGAGCAAGCCCGGCCAGCTTTGCCAACTCGCGGACGGTGTACAGGCGGTCGGCCTCGATCCGGTCCCTGCAGACTTCCAGAAGATGCCGCCGAAGCGGGATGCCGGGCATGTCGGTGATCCTCTCGTGCGGGACGTACAGACGTCTCGCGTCTCGGGCTCGGCCCTTCGGCCTGGACGACGAGAGCCGCCCTTCGTCTCCGAGCCTGCCGCCCATCCCGCCTCACACGTCCCAGGCGACACCCCACGTCCCGTCCGGCGGGACGCGGCGGCAGATGTTCTGCCCCCGGTGGTCCGCCGCGCGGGAGCGTGCCCCGCCGTGCGGGCCCGAGCACCGCCCGGCACCCCGGCCGAGGCATCGCCGCTGGCCACAGGGCACTGTCAGTGCGGCCCGGCATGCTGTCGGTGACGGACCGTGGAGAAGGAGTGGCCGGGATGTCGGACAAGCAGTACGCCGTCGCGATCCCCCCGGCGGACGAGGGCGCGGTCAGGCCCTGGAGGAAGCTGCTGCGCGGCCTGGACGAAGCCGAGCCCGGCGCGATGTGCTGCCGGGGAAACTGGCTCGAGGCCGGAGCCTCCTACGAACTCCCCGCCGGCGCGGTGCTCGTGCTGTGCGACCCGCTCCCCGGCGGTGACAAGAAGCGGGTGCGGATCTGGAGGGTGAAGCAGGACGGCACGATCAAGGAGGAGCGCGACTCCACCCTCGGCACCCGCAACGCCTTCGGCACCTCGGTACGCGGCACGATGCGCCGCCTGGTGGACAAGCACCCGGCCCGGCCCGGACCGGTGCGCCCGCTCACCGCGGCCCCGGCCCGCGTCAACGAACGCGCCGACACCTGCGGCCTATGCCGCCGGCCGGTCGCCGCCCGCGAAGGCATCCTGGTGCGCAACGCCCGCGGCTACACCGAGGCCCGCCACCCGGTGGGCCAGTGCCCGCCCGCGCCGCCGCGCACCAACGACTTCGCGCAGGAATGCGGGAAGTGCGGCGGCTGGCTCGAGCAGGGCGAAGGCATCCTGTACGAGGCCGCCCCGGCCTCGCCCGGCCCGTACGGAAAGACCCTGATCAAGGCCCGCCACCCGCAGCAGTGCCCGACGACCGAGGAGCGCGTCGCGCCGCCGCCCCGCGCGAACGGCCGCGAGCAGGACTGCATGCTGTGCGGCAACCTCGTACCAGCGGGCGCCGGTCTCCTGCTCCGCCAGGGCAGCGGCTGGGAGGTACGCCACCTGGAGAACCAGTGCCCGCCGGCCGAAGAACTGTGGGAGATCCAGCGCGGCGTCCCGGGCCGCTTCCACCCCCGTCCCGAGCGCTGGGGGCCCGCGGGCACCGTGCTGCGCAGCACCCTCTACGACTACCGCCACCCCTTCCCCGAGGACGCGCCCGGCTTTCACCGTGTGGGCGAGGGTGAGGTCACCGCGATCGTCACCACCATCCGCGAGCGCCGGCCGGAATACTGCCGCGACGAAGACGGCAACCAGCCGGCGGAGTTGATCGGTGAGGACGGCTGGCACTTCCGCATCCTGGTGCGCCCGGCCACCGCCGAGGAGGCCGCCGACATCCTGGCCGAGGAGGACAAGCAGCAGCGCCGTGCCGCACTGGCCGCGCGGCGACGCAGGCTGTTCGAGCGGGGTGACGACGGCGAGATCCCCCAGACGGCCGACCTGTCCGGCGCCGTGCAGGTCGACTTCGGCGCCCTGCGCTCGCTGCACCAGCACTGGCCCGACGACGAGCTGCATGTCGACGAACAGGCCCGTGTCGCCTGGTACTTGCGCTACAACGGCCACGACGGCGACGACTGGTCCCTGAGCAACCACGGGTCGTTCATCGCCCGCCGGGTGCCGCTGACCGAGGAACGCGCCCGCCTGGTGGCCGACCTGCGCGCCGAGTACACACCGGGCGACGCCCCTGCGTGAAGCGGAACGAGGAGAGGCAGTGCGCGGAGCGGTCCAGGCGGGACATCGAGCACTCTCCTACGGCTCCACGCGGCGGCACGCCGGGAGCGCGGGCCCGTCATGGGCGGGATACAGGGCCTCGGGAGCGCCGACGAGGGCGTGCCACAGCACGGCCCGTGGCTTGCTGCCGCCGACCTCGAACAGCCGCGGCCGGCCGTCGGATTCGTCGCGGACCTCCAGGTGCACCTGGCCGTCGATCCCGACGGCGGAGACCAGGCGGGCACGGCGCAGCAGGGCCGAGGCCTCGAACCCGTACGGCGATCGCGACAGTTCCACCGCCCGGTCGACGGTCCCGCCCCGCGTATTGTCCGGCGCCTGGGCCGCCGCGGTGGCCCTCTGCCACTGGCGAGGAAAGGCCCGGTCCAGGACCACCACCGCGCCGGTCGCCTCCTCGATGAGCTTCACGCCCTTGGGGGCCGACTCGATGAGCATCCGCGGCCCCGTCGTTCCCGCACGTCCGGCGCCGGACACGGCTTGCGCCCACAGAGCGAGGTTCGCGCACTCGACGCGCAGCATCAGGTGGTCGGCCAGCGGCGTCACGCTGCGGATCCCGAACAACGACCCGGCGTCATGGCGGGCGAAGACCGGCGCGATCAGGCCGACGAGGAAGGACTCCCACCGCTGCTGCTCGGGTACCGGAGCGGGGATGACCGATACGGGATCCGGGGACGAACTCAGCATCATCTGGGCGTGGTTGTAGGACTCGCCGGTGGCCTGTTGGCGAAGCCGGACCGCTTCCCCGAGCTGGGCGCGGGACGAGGACATGGCGTCTCCCTGCGGCACTGCCCGGTCAATGCGAGAGAGACAGCACACGCGATGCTGTGGTCAGCCAGTGATGGCGGCGCTGCAGGCCCACGTCTTCTTCTGCCTTCCCGGCACCGATTCCGGGCACGGTACCCCAGCAGGGCTGCGTGGACAGCCGTCGGCACCGTACCTCACCAGAGGCCGACGATGGTGGAGACCCGCCGCCCGGGCACGCCGCCCCCATCCAGGCCTTCCGCCGGTGCCCGCCAGGAGACGGACCGACTGTCAGAGCTCCGCGATACAAGAGGAGGGCACGCCGACCGGCGGGCCGCGATCGCCAGCACGTGAGGACGACATGGGACGCCAGAAGAAGAACAAGCCCCGCCGAGCATCCCTGGGGCCCCTCACGGTCCGCGACGCGCTCCAGGAGGACATCCCCGGCATCTGCGCCACCATGCCCGACGCCTACGGGCTCATGGGCGGTGCCCCGTGGCGGGACCCCGACTACGTCGCCGCCGGGCTCGCGAGCTGCGCCAAGGGCCTGTCCGGCCGGGAGAAGATCAAGGTGGCGCGCCTGGGCGAGGCCGTTGTGGGCTCCTCCTTCAGCCGCCTCGCGCTCGCTCCGGACGGGGCCACGGCGCACACGGAGATCGGCATCATCCACGGCATCGCGGTCCGCCCCGAGAACCGACGCCAGGGTGCGGCCGCCGCGCTGCTCGCCGAGTGCGAGGAGTACCTGCGCCGCGAGGGCGCACACGTCATGATCGCCGAAGTGCGCCCCGACGCGGTCGCGTTCTTCAGCGCCCACGGATACCAGACCGCGCCCGGTCCGGCCTTCCTCATTCCCTCCGCCGCGGGAACGTACGTCCACCCGCAGAGCGTCCCCAGCACGACCCTGATGTGGAAGAGCTGCCGTGCCGAAGACGCGGTGGTGGCGCAGGCGACCGCACAGGGCACGGCCCTGGCCGGCGTGCTCGGCGATTGATGCCGGGCCGGTCGAAAAGCGGCTCCCGACCCCCTGGTGGAGCTGAGAGTCCATGGTCAAGGATCAGGACAGGGAGGGAGCCCATGGCTGCCGGTGAGGGGCAACGCGTCAGGGCGGGAGGGTCTTCGCTGCTGGCGGACTTCAAGCAGCTCGGGGCACTGCCGTCCGCGCACAAGCGGGGCTACCAGCTGGAGGTGCTGCTGGAGCAGTTGTTCAGGCGGGCGCACTTCCGGGTCGACCGCAACGCATCCGTGGCGAAACCGCGGCAGACGGACCTGGTGGCCCGCTACGGCGACACCTGGTACCTGATCGAGGCCAAGTGGCACAACGAGCCGGCCGACATCAACGTCTTCGATTCCGTCCGCTCACGGATGGAACGGGCCGCCACCTCCGCTGTCGTCGGCGTCATCATCAGCGTGAACGGCTTCACCGACCCGGCGGTGGAGGACCTGCGGGTACGCCGGGACCGGGGGCCGATCCTGCTGTTCGGCGAAGACGAGCTGACGCAGGTCCTGAAAACACCGAGGTCGCTGGTCAGCCTCCTGCAGGTGAAGCGGGAAGAGCTGATCACCCACGGCCGCGTGCACCTCGCCGCCGTCCCCAAGCCCCGGCGCCGGCGCCGGCCGGCCACCGGCCTGCCGGGTGCCGAGGCGCGACTGCTCGGCCTCGACCTGCAACCGCTGCCGTACGTCACGTCCGGGGGCGGGTTCGGGGAGTTCGTCTTCGTCCCGGAGCTGCCCGACGTGGACTGGGCGTTCGGCAGCGGCAGCGGCGTCTGTCTGGATGTGCCGGTCAGGCCGTACGACGAGGACGGCATCGTGGAGTTGCTGTACGGGCTGGACTCGATGGGCTGGACCAGCGCCGGAACGCAGTGGAACATCCAGCAGTCCGGCGCGAACTGGCACGGCACCGGCGCCCGGGAGTTCGTCGAGGCGCTGCGTGCCTGGAAGAAGCGCGAAGAGAGCCTGGAGAAGGCCCACCACACCGAGCAGGTCACCTACTTCGACACCTGCCAGGGCGGAGGCTTCTACACACTCACCGCGAGCATCGCCAGCCACCGTTCCCGGACGGTCTACGACTGCCACCTATCGTTCCAACTGCCCGGCGTTCCCGTCGACTTCCAGCCGATCCGGCACCTGTTCGAACAGTTCGACGCCGCAACATTCAGCTACTTCCGCCCGCTGAACAGTCCGGCAGTCGTCCGCCACCACCTTGAGCAACAGGTTCCCCTGGAGGTCGTCGGCTACGTCGTCTCGCACAGCGAACTGGACCTGCCGGAATGCGATGGTGCGCCCGAAGAGTGGGTGACGGGTCTGGTGGTGAGAAACCCGTACCGGGGCGAAGACGGCAGGTCTTCCTTGAACGAGTGGCCGGGCCGGGTCGCAGAGAGCGAACTGCTCGTCTGCGCCCTGCGGTCACACCACCGGCTCCAGGAGCCCAAGGAGGCGTACGACCTCTACTCGTGGGAGTACGCGCGTACCTCCGACGCCCTGGCCCTGCGGCCCGTGGCCGACTGGTAGCGATCCGGGAGAGGAGTCCGTCGCCGCGGCCGCCCGACTGGCTCCTGGGAGGGAGGCGTCGCCGGGGCCGGCCAGGCGGTCCCAGCGTGCAGCCCCCCGGGGGTGCGTGGGATCAGGCGGGGGATGCGGCTTCGTCGTGAGAACTCCGGTATGCCGCCAGCCGGGCCGCGTCCTGCTCGGGCGTCAGCCGCCTGACAGGGTCGACGAGCGGGTTCCGGCGACGCTTGAGGGCCTGGTTCAGCAGGTCGGCGGCGCGGTCGGTGGCAGCGCGGGCCAGGAACTGGTGGGCGGGATCGCCGAGTTCGGTCTGCGGCCCGGCCGCCGTCGGTGAGGTCGGCGGTGCGGGCAGGGGCGGTAGGGGAGGGGCGGTGTGCCATTGGCGCCGGTAGTAGAGGTTGCGGCCGTCGATGGTGGGGGCCGGAAGGCGGGTGGGCCGGTAGTTGGGCTGGGCGCTGGGGTGGTCGGGGTCGTCGAGGAGGCCGAAGAAGTCCGTGGGGGCAAGCCCGGCCAGCAGGAGCAGCGTGAGGGGCTCGCTTTCCAGGGTCCGGGCGTAGCACTCGATCAGGGCGGCGATGTGCTCGCACACGCTCTTGCGGCTGCGGCAGGGGCAGTCGGAGTTCTTGATCTCGCCGAGTGTGGGGAGCAGGGTCACACCGAGGGCGTAGACGGCCAGGTCGAGGATGCGGAGCATCGCCTCTTCGCTGGATTCGGTGGCGAGCCGGTGGGCGTGGGGGCGGGCGTCAGCGGCGAGCAGGAGCCACTGCTCGCTGGTCAGGCGGGGCCAGAACACGTCGAGGGTGCGCGGGTAGCCGTGTGCGCGGCCCGGGTAGGCGGGCTCCTCGTCCTCGTCGAGCAGGACGAGGCCGCTGAGACGGCCCGGCCACACCTCCAGCCGGCTGATGGCCCCGACGTACGGCATCCCGGCGTTCAGACGCTGCTCGTCGCGGCGCTGCTGCATCAGCTCCCCGTACCAGGCCTCGCGGACGGGCCCGACATGCCCGTCGTCAGCGTCGGCGGGGGTGGCCACGCGGTGCTCGTAGACGGTCCCGTAGAGCTCGCCGTAGTGCGTGAAGTAGACCATCAGCGTCCGTGCCTCCGGAGTGCGACGAGGTCGGCGAGCTGGTCATCCCCCAGTTCGGTCAGGCCCAGCTGCTCGGCGCCCAGGACCATGTCGGCGGTCTCGCGTTTGTGGGCCAGGAGCTGGTGGACCTTCTCCTCCACGGTGCCCTCGGCGACGAAGCGGTGGATCTGGACCGGCCGCGTCTGCCCGATGCGGTAGGCGCGGTCGGCGGCCTGGTCCATCACGGCCGGGTTCCACCACTGGTCGACCTGGAAGACGTGCTCCGCGCGGGTCAGAGTCAGGCCGCTGCCGGCCGCGCGCAGCGACAGCAGGAAGACGGGGAACTCGCCGTCCTGGAAGCGTTCGACGAGCCGGTCGCGCTGCCCGGCCGGCGTGCTTCCGGTCAGCACCTCGTACGGGATGCCGCGCCGCTCAAGGTGTGTGGCCAGCAGGTCGATCATCTGCGTGAACTGCGAGAACACCAGCCCCGACTGCTCCTCGGCCAGGATCTGGTCCAGAAGCGTGTCCAGCAGATCGATCTTGCCGGAGCGCCCGGCGACGGCCGGATCGGCTTCCTTGAGGTACTGCGCGGGGTGGTTGCAGATCTGCCGCAGCGAGGTGAGGAGCTTCAGCACCAGCCCACGCCGGCCGATGCCGTCGGCAGCGCGGATCTGCTGCAGCGCCTCGCGGGTGACCGCCTCGTACAGGGACGCCTGCTCGCGGCTGAGCGGCACGACCTGGTCGGTGTCGGTCTTGGGCGGCAGTTCGGGGGCGATGCCGGGGTCGGTCTTCTTGCGGCGCAGCACCAGCGGAGAGATCAGCGCGGCGAGCCGCGCGGCGGCCGCGGCGTTGCGGCCGGCCTCGATCGGCCGGGCGAAGGTCTCCCGGAACGCAGGCCAGGTGCCGAGCAGTCCGCTGGTCGCCCAGTCCAGCAGGGCCCACAGGTCCGCGAGCGAGTTCTCCATCGGGGTGCCGGTCAGCGCGACCCGGCTCCGGGAGGGGATCTTGCGCAGTGCTGCGGCGGTGCCCGACAGGGCGTTCTTGACGGCCTGGGCCTCATCGGCCGCCAGGAGCGACCACGGGGCCTGGGCGAGGCGGTCGGTGGAGCGGCGCAGCGTGCCGTAGGTGGTCAGGACGACCGCGTCGGCGGGCAGGAGATCGAGGGTGCGGGCCGGGCCGTGGAAGCGGCGTACGGGCACGGTGGGGGCAAACCGTCCGATCTCCCGCTCCCACGCGCCGAGCATGGTGGCCGGGCACACCACCAGCGTCGGCCCCGCCGTCGCCGCGTCCTCCTGGTTCAGCAGGTGCAGGGCGATCAGCGTGAGGGTCTTGCCCAGGCCCATGTCGTCGGCCAGGATCCCGCCGCCGACCGGCCCGGTCGTCAGGTGGTGAAGCCAGGCGAGACCACGGCGCTGGTAGTGCCGCAGCTCCGCCTTCAGCCCGGCCGGCACCACCACCTCGGTGTCCGCGGCCCGGGTCAGGGCCGTACGCAGGTCGGCCAGCCAGCCGGTGGGATGGACCTCGACACGCTCTTTGCCGATCTGCGCGCTGCCACTGAGCGCGCACACCAGAGCCTGACCGGCACTGACCTGCCCGAGGTGCCGCTCACGCACCCGGCGCAGCAGGGCCGCATCCACCCGCACCCAGCGGTCCCGCAGCCGCACGAACGGCCGGTGCCCCTCGGCGAGGGCGTCCATCTCGGCGTCCGTGAGGTCCTCGCCGCCCAGGGTGGCCCGCCACTGGAAGTCCAGCAGCTGCTCCGCGCCCAGCAGGCGGATGGGGGCGACAGCCGTCGGGCGCGGGGCGATGACGGTGCGCCCGATCAGGTCGCGGACCAGGTCGCGGGGCCAGTGGACGCCGCAGTCGACCCGGGCCAGCCGCGCGACCGCATCGCCGAGCAGCTCGTCGATCTCGTCCTCGCCCAGGACCAGCGCCCCACGGTGGCCGGGGTTCTCTAGCAGGCGGGCGAGCGGCGGCCAGGCCCGGGCGGCGCGGCGCAGGGCGAGCAGGGATTCCATCTGCCGCGTCGCCTCCGGTGTCCCGGGCCCGGGCACAGCACGCCACAGCACCTCGGCGTCCTCGACCCGGTGGCCGCCGACGGTGTCGTGGACCTGGACGACCGCGCGGACACCGCTCTCGGCACCATCGGCGTCCAGTTCCAGGCGCAGCGACAGCCGTACGCCCAGCGCGGGTTGGCCCGCCATGCGGGGACTGGCCAGGAGCAGGTGCGGTACGTGCTGGGGAGCACGGTCGGCGAACGCCACATGGCCGGTGGCCATCGCGGCGCCGGGGGAGCGGGGCAGGTAGTCGGCCATCGCATCGAGGAACGCGGACAGCAGATGGGCGGGGTCGCTCATGGACGGCCCCGACCCCGGTGAGGAGTGAGAGAACCCGCGGGCGTGCGCTTCGGGAGGCATGGCCGCGAGCAGCGCGTCGAACTGCTCCTGCCACGGCCCCAGACCGGACATCTTCCACGCGTCGTACCCGTGCGCGGTGAGCGTCGGCTCCAGCCGGCCGTCGGCCACCACCTGCAGCGCCAGTAGGGCGGCGGCCCCCCAGAACCGGTTGGCCTCGTGACCGCTCTCGCGGGTGCGGCAGTGCACCAGCAGAGGCCAGGCGTCTTCCAATGCGACGGTGTAGTACGGGACGCTGCCGGTCCTGGCCTTGCCACCCGACCAGCGCACGATCGTGGTGGGGTCCTCACCCAGACGCGCCTGGGGCGGCACGGCGAGCTGATCGGCTGGACCCATCGCCGCGGCCGGACGCCAGAACATGAAGGAGCCGGCTCGCGGAGGATCTGCAGGCACGAGAACCGCCGGGTAGTCCGTGAGCGTGTGCCGACCCAACTCCGCCCGACCTCTCATCTCATGCTGCGCCACCAGGGATCTTGCCCAGCCTGACAGCGCCCACCGGCACCCCCGCGCCCCTGCGGCGAATACACCCGAACGAGTGAAGGGCAAGCGGCAGACTACGCGAGCGCGGGGCAGACCACGGCGAAGAGACCGGGGCATCGCGGGCAGGGTTGCCCGCCCGGTTTCACGGCGCCGCCGGCAACTCACCCACCTTCGTCTGTGCCACCGCAGGCTCCGGCGGGCCGGTGGCGACGGTGCCCACGAGCGTCACGATCCGGGGACCGAGGCGGTGCGCGACCTGGTGCACACGGCGCTCGTACGTCCACTCCTCCGCGGTCATCGGCGACTGGGCGGATCCCGCCTGTACAGGCGCGGCCTCCTCGAACCGCTCGCAGACCGGGCACTGCTCGACGGGCCCGGGATCCGTGTCGTGCGCGTCGATCTGGTGCTCGCACCAGTTGACCAACGCGACCAGCATGGCGGCATACGCCGCCTGAACGTCCCTGTCGCGCCCGGCCCGTTCCGCAGCGTCGTAGCGGGCCCGCGCACGCTCGTACGCCGCCCCCATGACCATGCCCAGCGGGCAGCACCACAAAGGCTCGGGCTGGTGGACAACCATCCTTCGAGACTAATGAGACCTGACCCGTGCTGTCCGGGCCTTCGGCGTCTTCCTCGCGCGGCAGCACCGTGAGGGGCAGACGACTCGAACGGCTACTCGGGCAGTCGGCCTGAGACCCCCAGTCGTCAGCCTCGGTCATCCCGGCCATGCTTGGCAAGTACGGCTTGACGACGTCGTCGACGTCCTTCTCGCTGCGGTCTTCCCGGCCAGAGCTCGGGAGGCCCGCGGGGCATCTTCAGGCGCTCCGCGAGGGCGGCGACGCCGCGCGTCTCGGCTCCAGCGCATCAGATGACCGATTTCAACGGCAGCCCGATGCCCTCACCTGTAGGTCGGTCGAGCTCGCCGACCGCCGCTCGCACGTCAGCGAGGTGTGGGGACTTCACGCTGTGGTGGAGCACTCGGCGTAGCTTCCACCCACCGGGGAACCGCGGGGAGGGCCAGCGCGGCGGCTCCGAGACTCGTCAGGTTCCACCGCCGACCGTGGCCGCCCCGCAGGGAATCGGTTGCTTCGGCGTCAGGTGTGACCCAGCCCCGGGCGTGCAGCCGGTTCATCACGGCGGTCACCTTCCGGCCTTGGTCTCCGCCGGGGCTCCGGCTCTGCTCGCTGGTGTCCCGGATCTCGGGCCCCTCGGTGTGCTCGACGGTGAACACCGCCCCGGCCTCGACTCTCTCGAGCTCCCGGCGCTCCTTCTTGGTCGGTGGTTCGGGTCCGTCGGCGGGCCGGGCCACTGCTGCGGCGTGGACGCAGCGGTGGCAGGTCGCGTGGGCGTCCACGGGTTCGCTCAGGGGCATGAGGTGCGTGTGGGTGATGCCTTCGCAGAGGGCCCGGCCAGCCGGGTGTTGCCGCCTGCCGCCGGTGAGCAGGTCGATGGCTGCTGCAGCGTGCCGAAGAGGGTCGTCCAGCACGGAGCGGGCGTCCGTCCGTACGGTCAAGGCGAACGGCGCCGCGGCGGTGATCCGCTCCCACAGCTCCCGTTCCCTCTCCTGCCGACGGCGCCGCTCCTCGGCACGTTCCTCCTCGTAGCGTGCGAGCGCTTCGCGCTGGTCGATCTGCAGCACTGGTTCCTCCCCGGCGTGTCGATGCCGACGAGCATGCAGGTGCGGCCCCCGGGCGGCCAGCGAATCACGGCTTCCCGGAACAATGGTTCCGGAGGGCCCTGACAACGCCGGCCTGCGGGAGACCCATCGTCTGGCCCGGACAACACCGCACTCGTCACCTGGACGACAGTGGCAGGGCACACGAGGGCTCCAAGTCGGCGGTGCACGCGCTGGGCTGCTTGCCGGAGGACGCCGCTCGCCGTGCCCCTGGTCCGCCGCTCGCTGACCCTCGTAGAGGGCGAGCCCGATCCGCTCGTCGACGGTGACGCGGCCACCGTGGGCTCCTCGTCTTCAGCGGCCGAGCCAGTGCCGCTCGACGACCATGGCGTCTCCCGTGTAGCTGTGCCACAGCCGGGGGCCGACGCCCACCCAGGCGGGGAGACCGGGCGCGGGCAGCGGCGGGCGGCCGGACCGTTCGGCGTCGTCGGCCAGCAGCCGGGCGAGGCTGTTGCGGTACTCCTCGTTGCCGCGGTGGCCGCGTTCGACGTCGGCGAGGATCTGCCGCAGCGGGTGGGTGCGTACCTCGATCCGGCCGCGGTGGGTGGTGTGCTGGTGGTGGGTGAGGATCTCGACCCAGGACCAGGCGTCCAGCCCGCGCGCGAGCGCGATGCGGTCGATGCGGTCGGCCAGGGGCCCGCCCCCGTCGGTCCAGGCCGCGTACAGGCGCACCGAGCCGTCGGGCTGGGGCACGTCGGTGCGCACCAGCGTCTCGGGCCCGGCCGCGGCGAGCGCGCCGGCCACGACGGCCTGCTCGACCGGGCCGCGGCCCCCGGTGAGCGGGGGAGCGGGCCGCGCGGTCGGGGGCGGGGCCGTGAGGACCGGCACGGGCAACTCCAGCGGCGGGCAGGCGGGCAGGACTCCGCATCCTCAACGACGAGACGCCCGCCCGGTCACGGCCCCCGTACGGACACCCCGCCCCACCCGGGCAGGTCCGGCGTCCCGGAGTGGGCCGCGGCGGGGGCGCGCGGGGCCCGGTGCGCGCCCTGTCGGGTCGGCCCGACCGGCCGTAGCGTCGTGAGGAGCCCGCGCGGTCGGCCGCGCGGGCTCGGATCGGAAAGGGGCGGGTGTGAAGCGACGGAGCGTGCTGGTGGCGGGAGTTGCCCTCGGAGCCGGTGTGGCCGGCGGGCCGGTTCCGGCGTGGGCGGCCGCGGAGCCGGGACTGTCCGCCGGTGACGTCGCCGCGGCCCGCCGGCTGTTCGCCGCGGGCGCCTACACGCGGCTCGGCGAGGTGCTGCCGCTGCTCCTGGCCGCCGCCGCGCACAGCGCCGAGCAGGGCCCGGCGGGCGCCGCCCGCGCCGCCGGTGTGTGGGTCCTCGCCTCCCAGCTCGCCGTCAAGCAGGGCCGCACCGGCCCCGCCGGCGCCTACGCCGAGCGGGCCGGCACCGCCGCCCGGCGCTCCGGCGACCCGGTGGTGCTCGCCGCCGCGGCCCGCGCGGCCGCGACCCCGCTGCGCCGCACCGGCCGCACCGACGAGGCCCTGCTCCTGCTCGCCGAGGCGCGCACCCACCTGCTGTCCGGCCCCCGGCCCGCGGCCGCCGATCTGGAGGCGGCAGGCCTGGCGGCGCTCACCGCCGCCTACACCGCCGCCCAGGCCCACCGGCCCGCACCCGCCCGCGACTTCGCCGCCCAGGCCGAGGAGAACACCCTCCGCCTCGCCGGCCACCCGCACACCCCCGGCCGCCCCCGGGAGCTGACCGCAGGCCAGTGCGACCTCTACCGGATCGGGATCCACCGCCACCTCGGCGACGTCGACACCGCCCTCGCCCACGCCCGCCGGCTGCGCCCCGACCGTCTGCCCACCGCCGAGCGCCGCGCCCGCGCCGCCACCGACACCGCCCGCGCCCTGCTCGACGCCGACGACACAGCCGGTGCCCTCGCCCAGCTGCGCCTCATCGAGCTCGCCGCCCCGCTGGAGGCCCGCCGCCCCTCGGTGCGCGCGCTGACCGCGCGGGTCGCCGAGCTGCGCCCCGATCTGCTGGGCCTGAGTAACTAGGCGCACCGCACCATGAGGTCATGGCTCTGAACTGCGTAAACCAGCACGGGCCGACTCAGCATGCGCAGCCACCACAGGGCCTTGGGCTTCTCCAGCGCCCCGCAGACAGCACGGGCCACTACAGTCGGGAACCCGTCGTCTGTTCCGAAGGGAAACCCGTGCACCGCGTTGAGGCCCGCCAGATCTACACGACGTGCCAGGGTGGGCCGACTTCTCACTTCCCCGAGACGGTCGTCGTGCGCTCCTACGAGGCCGGCGCCCGGACCGCTGAAGTGACCGATGAGTCCGGCCGGGACCCGCGCACCTTCGACATCCCCGTCTCCTACTTCCACGCCACGAACACCACGACGGCGGGCCGCCGCCGGATCACCGGCTACTACCTGACCGGCACCCTGCGCCGCTGACCGCGGGGTCGGCGCCCGAGCATCGCATCAGCCAGCAGACTTGCACTGAATGCAACCGGGCCCGACTTGCGCCCAGTGCAACTCGACGCACGCTAAGGGAAGTTGCGCTCAGTGCAAGTCGGCAGGCACTCCGGCGGCTCCACCTCGGCGGCCGACCGGGATCCGCGCCGGTGGCTCAGGCGAACAGCCCGATCGAGGCGGCCTCCTCGTACTGCTGCTTCGGCAGCTTCGCCCGGCGGCTGCGCGTATTGCTGCGCCACACGCCGAGCTTCAGCACGTGATGCACCCCCGCCGCGTCCACGACCGTCTCGCAATGGGCCCGGGGGATACGCATATGGCCCTCTCGCTCCTGGTACTGCCGGGCCGCGGTGAGGTGCCGCTCCCAGGTGCTGGCCTCCGCCGCCAGCAACACCCCCTCGTCCCCGGCCGCCGCTCCAGGAGGAAGAGCTACCGGGACCGCCGGCTGCACCCCCACGTCGACCAGCCGCCGCTGCTGCTCCTCGCTGAGCCCGCTCCACTCCTTCTGCTGCTGGAGCAGCCACAAGCCGATGTCGTCGCCGAACACGAGCATCCCGGGGCGCAGGTCCGCCAGCGTCGCCCCGCCGTCCAGGCACGCCCTCAGACCGGCATAGTGGCGCTGCCAGCTGATCGGCCACGGCGGGTTCCAGTCGGGATCGACCGCGCGCAGCAGCCCATCACGCGCCCGAGCCCGCTCGGCGTTCTTCCCCAGCCCGCCGGGCTTGCGGAAGTTCGCCAACGCCTGCCCGATCGCCCGGCCGTCGACGACCGCCTCCCGAGGAGCCGCCAGCGTCCCGTACACCGCGAAGTACTTCCGGGCGCAGGACACCCACACCTCGAACGCCGCGTCGTGGACCGACCACACCATCCCCAACGCGTTGAGCATGTCGAACCGCCACGGCGCCAACACCCCCTCCCGCTGCGCCCGCCGCTGCTCACTGACCCAGATGCCCAGCGCGTAGACCTCGCCGTCGTCCTCGCTGCCCGGCACCGGTACCGTCGCGGTCAGCGGCACCTGCGCGTGTCCGTGCTCGCCGACCCACCGGTGCAGCAGGTCGTAACCGGTCAGCCAGAGCTCGGAGTCGGGCTGCAGGACCCGCCGCTCCACGAACCGCGCGATCAGGTCCGCATCGCGCGGCGTGGAGAACTTCAGCAGCTGCTCCCACATCTGCGCCGCGGCCCGCTGGCTCTCCTCGGCCTGGTCCTGGCCGCCGTCCCCTTCGTTGTCGCCCGGCTCGCCAGCGTCCTTCGCTCCGGGCGGGGTGACGGGCTGGGGGTCCAGGCCGGTGAAGTCCTCGCTCTCACCGCGGCCGGTGTGCTCGGTGCGCAGCGTGAGCCGCTCGATGAGGCCGTCCCCGTGCGAGCGCAGCCCCTGCAACACGGCCACCAGCGGCCGGTAGGAAGGCGAGGTCAGCATGGTGTCCGGCTTCTCCCCGGGCTGCAGATACACCGGCACCACGATCCGCGCGATCTTGCCCTCGCCCGGCGCCTGACGAAGGGCCCGCCCCACGTTCTGCACGATCTCCGTCGCACTGCCGCGGGTGTCGGCGAATACCACCCCGCCGACCCCTCGGCGCCCACGGATGTCCTGCCCCTCCCCGACAGCCTTGCAGGAGGACAAGATCGAAAAGTCCGTCTCGCGCCCCTCCTCGTCCACCCCGTCCCCGAACCGGTCCATGACCAGCCGCCGCACCTCCAGGGTGTGATCCCCGCACAGCCACTCCGCCGACACCCGCTGCGGATACCGCTCAGGATCACCGGCATGCAGCTCCGCCGCGGTCTCCGGGAACGCCCGCGCGAACGCCAACGCGTCCTTGGTGAAGTTGTGGAACGTCATCAGCGACCGCACGCGCACCTCGGCCGCCAGCTTCAGCAGCGCGGGCTGCAACACCGCCAGCCGGCGCCCGCGCACCTCCTCATCGTCCGCGTCCGCGCCCGGCGGCTCGGGATCGGCGATCTCCAGCACGTCGACCTCGAACCGCGCCAGCGTCCCGCGCTCCACCGCCTCCACCAGCCCATAGGTGAACGCCCGCTTCCCGTACACCGCCTCATCGTCCATCGACACCACGAGCCGGTCCTTCCGGCCCGCACGCCCCTCGGGCACCGCCCAGATCTTCGGCGTCGCCGTCAGATACAGCCGCCGATCCGCCACGATCCGCGTGTTGTCATGCACCGCCGCCCACGGCTTCGACGCATCCCCCGACGTGTGGTGCGCCTCGTCCGCGACCAGAAGGTCGAACGGCTCCAGCTGCTGCCCGTACGCCCCCAGCAGAGCCTGCTCCAGCGGCCCGGGAACGTCCTCACCGTCCTCCTGGCGCAAGCTGAGCGAGTCGTAGGTGGCGAACACCCACACCGGCCCCCGCCCGGCCCACAGGCCCAGCCGCGGAGGACTCGTCGTGGCCTGCACCCCGAACTCCGCGAACGCCGGCCCCGACTTCGAGACCACCGCCACCCCCCGCCCGGAGAAGCCGGCCGCACGCCACGCCGCCGCCGTCTGCACCAGCAGACTCCGCCACGGAGCCAGCCACAGCACCCGGCCGCCAGGAACCACCGTCCGCGCCGTGCCGAACCCCACGGCCGTCTTGCCCGTCCCCGGCGCCGAGACCCCCAAGGTCCGAAGCCCCGCCGCCGGAATCCGAGCACCGGCCGGCAACTCCCGTGCGGCCGCAGCGATGTGCTCCTCGATATGGCGCCATTCCGGCGCCCCGCCACTGCTCATCGGTCACACCACGGGGAAGACACGAACGAGAGCATCATCGGTCACCGCCTTGCACTTTTTGATCTTGACGAGTTGATCGGTGGTGACACCCGGGGTCTTCTTTTCCCAAATCCTACCCACTGATGCATCACCGGAAATCGTGTACACTGGCGACCTCAAGCTACCACCGCAACCAAGAGCCCCGCAGGAGTTCGCGCCAACAGTTGCACAACCACCCAGAGGAGTGAACAACCATCCAGGCCGGGGCCGGTGAGCCATTGCAACCATTACAGAGCAACCACCAACCAAGCTGATGGTTGCTCACAGTGCAACTATCCGAGCAACCATCAAACGAGCTGCACATAAAGACTCCAGACCCGCCCTATCTTGTAGCCAGCCGCTTTTCTCTTTAAGAGCAACCACCCGACAGAGATAGAGACTAAGACCAAAGCAACCATTACCAACCCGATGTCGACTGTAGTTGCTCCTGAGCCGCGTAGCGGATCAGGAACGGGACGCCGTCGGCGTCCAACGCAACCGCTGCGTAGCAGCGGCGCGTCGTGTCTGCGTAGCAGAC
>NZ_JARJBB010000035.1 GCF_029269835.1 Streptomyces tropicalis
GTCCCAGGGGGACGGCGGGGCCGGAAGCGACTGCGGACGCGGGCCGGTCGGCGGGGCCGGGGGTGCCCGCGGACGGGGGGAGGGCGGCGGGAGCGAGGACGCGGTCCGGGGTACCGGACCGACCGGCGGACGCACGGGGTGGGGCGGGCGTGCCGGATACGGCCGGGGGCGTGGCCGGGGTGGGGACGGCACGCTGCACCGGCCGACCCGGCCGCTCCGACGGGGCGGCCACGGAGGGGGCGCCCTCGGGCATCCGGGCCTCGGCCGCTTCGGGTGAACGCCCTTCCGCATCACCGCCCTTGACCGGAGCAGCCGGTCGCACGGCACCGGCCCCGGCGCGCTGGAGCCTGGGGGCTGCGGCGGGGCGCCCCGGGAGCCTGGACGCGTCCCGCGCCGGTACGGCGTCCGGCGTACCGGTCGGGGACGCCGGGCCGGCCGGACGGTTCGGTGGAACGGACGCGGGTCCCGCTGCGGTGGCGGGGGAGTCCACCGGACCGGACCGCACCGGCGCGCCGAGCCCGGCCCGGCGCGGACGCACGGTGCCACTCACCGGGAGCCCGCCGTCACCGCGGGACGGGCTTCCGGGGGCGCGCGCCGCGGACGCCGCCCGCCCGGCCGAGCCCGCCACCGACCGCTGCACGGAGCCACCCGGTCCCCCGGCCCCGGCGTTCGAGGGGCCGCCGGAGTGCCCGGCGGCGGACGCGGCGGTGCCGGTGGTCCCGGTCATGCCGGTGGCTCCGGCGGCCGCCGGAGCGCTGGAGGGCCCGACTGCGGCACGGGACCCGTCGGCACCGGCGGGTGCGGGGGCACCGGCAGTGGGGCGCGTGCCCGGCAGCCCGGCGGGGCCGCCCGGGCGCACGCCGGACAGCCCGGCGGGACCGCCCGATGCGGCGGCACCGGCGGGCGCGGTGGCACCGCTGGACACCGCGCCGTCGGCAGGCACGGCCGCACCGGTTGCCGAGCGCGCGCCCGACAGCCCCGCCGGACCGGTCGACTCGGCCACACCGGCAGGCGGGCGCGCGCCCGACAACCCTGCCGGACCGGCCGACTCGGCCAGTCCTGCGGGCCCGGCGGCCGGGGCGGCACCACCGGGGCCGGCGGTCCGGCCGGAGGCGGCGGAACGGGCAGCACCGGAAGGCCCGGTGGCGCCGGAAGCACCGGGGAGCCCGGTGGCGCGGGACGCCTCGGCACGACCGGCGACCGGGGAGTCACCGCCGAGCCCGGCCGCGGCCCCGGCGGCACGGCCGGAGGCGGCCGAACCCGCAGCACCGGCAGGCCCGGTGGCCCCGGGAGGCAGATCGGCACCGGCGGCAGCGCGGGCTCCGGGGAGCCCGCCCGCGCCGGCGGCCGACGGGTTCGTGCTGCGCTGGAGGGCGTCCGCCCGGACGCCGGGCCGCGCGGGTCCCGCGGACCGGGCGGCCCCGTCGTGCCCGGTGAACCGCATGGACGGCCCACGCCCGCCGGACCGGGAGGCACCGGACCCGCCCGAACCGGCGTCCCGCACCGCGCGGGTGGGCGCGGCGGAAGGGGCCGGCCCGGAGGCGTGCGCGGCCTCCGCGACGCCGGCCGGTCCGGAGGCATGTGCGGCGCCGGCCGCGCCGACCGCCCCGGTGGCACGGGCGGACTCGGAGGAGGGCGTGACACCCCCGCCCGCGCCCCCGGCCGCCCGGGAGGAGCCGACGGCCTCCCCCGCCCCCGAGTCCCGCCGGGCCGGGGAAGTCCCGGCCATCCCCGTGCCGGTGCCGGACGGAGCGGGCGCGCCGGAAGCGGCCGTCCCCCCGGAGGGACCCGGCGCGGCCGGTGCACCCTCCGCGCGCCGCTGGACGGGTGCCGCCGCGGTCTCGCGGACCGCACCACCGCCCGGGACGGCCGCCGGGCCCGCCGGACCGCCGCGGGACGGGTGTGCCGGTGCCGTGGACGGCGGAGTGGGAGCCGGGGGCGCCGGCACGGCCCCTCGCCGGACCGCGTCCCCGCCACCGGAACCGTCCCCGCCACCCGCACCGCCCGTGCGGGCGGCCCGGCCCGCCCGGACGGTGTCGGTCGGGCCGGGCGCGGTCTCCGGGCGCGGGGCGGCGCCGGGCGCCGCTGTGCGGGCGGCTCGTGTCCGTGCCGCCGGCAGCACCCGGCGCTGCACCGCCGCCGGCTCCGGTGCCCGGGTGAGCGGGCGCGGCCGGGCCGGGACCGCGGGCGCCACCCGGACGCCGGGCGCCTGCGGCCGCGCGGCGGCGGGCGCCACCGCAGGAGAGGGCACCGGGACCGGCGGGGAGGCGACCGGGACCGGCGTACGGGGAGGCAGGACCGGGGGACGACCCGGTTCCGGCGCGCGTGCCCCGTTCCCCGGCGCGACGGCGCGCAGCGGCACCACCGGCGCCCGCTGCACCGGGGCCGCCGGCCCGGTGCGGGCCGACGGCGCGACGGCCGCGCGCCGTTCGGCCCCCGGCCCCGCGGACGACGCGGCCGGGACGGGCGACGCGGTGGGCGCGTGGCCGATCAGCCCGCCCGGCGCGCCGTCCAGGACGGCGTGCGGGCGGGTGCTGACGAAGGACGGGTTCTGCCAGGTGGGAAGCCGGCCGCCGAACGCGCCGTCGGCCACCCCGGCGGCCGCCGCGCCCGCGGCCCGCCCGAGGGGCGGCAGCCCGGCCCATCCGGCAACGGGCCGCGCAAAGAAGGGAGTTCCCTGCTCCGTACCGCCCTCGGCACCGGCGGCAGGACCGGTCACGGCGCCGCCCGCACCCGCCGCTCCGGCCCCGGCACCCGGGACGGAGCCGCCCGCGGTTCCGTCCCGGAGGACGGCGGGGGTGCCGTCGGCACCCGGCGCGGCCGCGCCGCCGCCCGGCACCCGGGCGCCGCCGCGCAGCCGGTCCCACCACGCCACGGGTCAGCCCTCCGTGCCGGCCGCGGCCCGGGTCACCAGGGCCGCGATCTCGTCGGTGTACCGGCGCCGGTCGGGGTGCTCCAGGTCCAGGATGTCCTCCAGGCGCCAGTGGAAGTGGTAGGCGACGTACGCGATCTCCTCGTGCAGCCGGTCGGTCGCGTACGTCACGATTCCCCCAGGCGGCTCCCGCCGAGTTCCACCTCGAAGGGCTCCGAGCAGTGCGGGCACTCGACGGCCGCGCGGGTGTGCCCCTCCGCGTTGATCTGGCGGTAGAAGTCCTGGAGGAAGGCCAGGTCGGAGGCGAACATGTTCTCCACGATCCCGTCGTGGACCATGGGCAGCGTGCCGAGCCGGGTGATGACCCGGCCCAGCAGCACCACCGACAGGTACGCGGGGTTCTCCTGCACCCGCACGTCCCGCAGCGGCACGAGTTCGTCGCGGGCCGTGGACAGCCGCATCGTGCCGTCCCGGTGGACGGTGCCCGCCTCGTCGACGTAGCCGCGCGGCAGCTGGAAGGGGAACTCGGTGCGCAGCTGCTCCTGCCGCGCCGGGGGCTGGGCGGCGGCCGGGGACTGCGGGCCGGCCGCCCCGGCCGCCGGGACCGGGTCCGGTGCGGGTGCGGCGGCGGGGGCCGCCGGGGCGGTGCGCCGCATTACTCGATGACCAGTTCTTCGAACACGATCGTCACGGACTCGGTGAGCGCGGAGGCCTCGCCCGCCTTCACCGTGCTGGTGTCGATCTTGCTGCACCAGGCGTTGCGCAGGTGGTAGCGCTTCACCGGGGTGTTCTGGAAGTCCATCATGATGATCGACGCGTTCTTGCGGGCGGAGCCCATCTGCCCGGCGATGGACTGGTTGATCCACTGGGTGAAGGACGCCGACTGGGTCATGCCGCGCACGACCGTGCAGGTGCCGTTCTTCTTCACGCCCGGCAGGTTCCTGACCGTGTTCTGGCCGTTGGGGTTGTTCTGCGTGTACGTGATGACGTCCTGCTCCATGGTGAGGCCGCTGACCTCCGCGAGGTACTCGACCATCACGCCGTCGATCTGCAGGCCGAAATTGTGCGAGGTGAGGGAATCACCCGGCTGGAGGCTCATCTGTCCGCCGTTTCTCTAGTGCTCTGGCTTCGTTCGTCGCCGGCCCCGGTGGCGGGGCCGCCGGGGGGCCGCGGCGGTGCGCGGCCCGGAGCGGGGCCTACTCCTCCAGCTCCCCGCTGCCGCTGGAGAACTGGGCCAGCCGGAAGATGACGAACTCGGCGGGCTTGACCGGCGCGACGCCGATCTCGCAGACGACCCGGCCGAGGTCGACGGACTCCGCCGGGTTCGTCTCCTCGTCGCACTTGACGTAGAAGGCGTCCTCGGGGCGCTGGCCGAAGAGGGCGCCGCTGCGCCATTCGGTGACCAGGAAGGCGGAGACGTTGCGCCGGATCCGGGCCCACAGGTTGTGGTCGTTCGGCTCGAACACCACCCACTGGGTGCCGATGAGGATCGACTCCTCCAGGTAGTTGAAGTAGCGGCGGATGTTGAGGTAGCGCCAGGCCGGATCGGAGGACAGGGTGCGGGCGCCCCACACGCGGATGCCGCGGCCGGGGAAGGCGCGGATGCAGTTCACGCCGACCGGGTTCAGCAGGTCCTGCTCCCCGCGGGTGATCTGGATCTCCAGGTCGACCGCGCCGCGGACGACCTCGTTGGCGGGCGCCTTGTGCACGCCGCGCTCGGAGTCGTTGCGGGCCCAGATGCCGGAGACGTGGCCGCTCGGCGGGACCAGGCGGGTCTGGCCGCTCGACGGGTCGAACGTCTTGATCCACGGGTAGTACAGGGCCGCGTACTTGGAGTCGTAGCCGGCCGTCTCCTGCCGCCAGACGCGGATCTGGCGGGCGTTCATGCCGGGCGGCGGGTCGATGACCGCGACCCGGTCGCCCATCAGCTCGCAGTGCGCGATCAGCCCGAGCTGGACCGCCTTGACGGCCTCCAGGTCGATCGTGCCGCGCTGGTAGGCGGCCATCAGGTCGGGCACCGCGACCATGGAGACCTCGTCCACGGCCTCCAGGCCGCCGAAGCCGGTGCGGTCGGCGGAGTCGCCGAGGTACTGCGCGGGGCCGGGGTGGCCCGTCGTGCGGGTGCCCCCGGCGGGGGCGGCCGGCCCGGGCGCCGGGGCGGCGAGCGCGACCGTCTGGTTCTCCGGGCGGGCCAACTGCCCGGCCGGTGCGGCCTCGGCCACGGAGATGAGCCGGGAGCGCTCCTTGACCTGGGTGACGACGTAGGTGCGCCCGCCCTTCTTGGCGGTCACGTCGAAGCTCTCGACGGGCTTGCCGCCGTCCTTGACGACGAGCCGGAACCGCTCGGCGGGGCCCTCGCCCTCCGGGTCGGCCACCTCCACGCTCAGGTCGCCCGGCGCGAGGGCGGCGACGGTGAAGGTGCCGAGCTGCTGCGGCTCGCCCGGCGGCAGCGCGGCCGGCGTCGCGGCGGCGCCGACCGCGGCGGACGTCCCGGAGTCCTGGGCGAGGCCCTCGGGGGAGCCGCCGACGCGGACCACGTAGGCGGCCGAACCGCCGTTGTTGAAGAAGCCGTAGACGGAGTGGGCGAGGTAGTACCCCTCGGTGAAGTCACCGAAGGCCGCCACGTACTGCGTCCAGTTGGTCACCAGCGTCGGCTCGTTCAGCGGACCGGCCGGCGCCAGGCCGACGAAGGCCGCGACCGACGTGCCCACTCCCTCGATCGGGCGGGAGCCGCTGGCCACCTCCTCGACGTAGACGCCGGGCGACAGGTAGGACGGCATGCTCTGCTCTCCTCGGGGTACGAGACAGGAACGCGTCCCACCCTCGCGCGCGCAGCGCTTCGTCCGAAACGTCCTCGGGGCCCTGTCCGAGGGCAGTGTCGCTGCCCTCACGGGCAGCCGGCCGCGCCCCCGCTTCCCGGCCGGCGCCCGCGTCTGCCCGCCGCACTGCCCCCGCGGACCTCGCCGCCGCCCCGTGCGGTCCGGTACGACGAAGGGACCGACCCGGCGCCCCCGGCGGCCGGGGCCCTCGTCCGCCCGACCGGGAAGTGCCCATGCGCGCACACGAAGAGAACCGCACGCCCGCCGACCGCGGCCCCGGGGCCGTCCCGGCCCGGCCCGCCGCCGCCCCGCCGCCGCTGCTCGCGCTCCAGCGCGCGGCGGGCAACGCGGCCGTGTCCCGCGCGGTGGAGGCCGACCGCCACCGGCACGGGGCGGGCTGCGGGCACGAGGCGCCGACGGGTGCCGAGCAGGCCGCTCCGGAGCCGGCCGCGCAGCGGCGGTCCTCCCTGCACGACGCACTGGCCTCGCCGGGCCGCCCGCTGGAGTCCCGCATCCTGCAACGGGCCGAGCATGCCTACGGGATGAGCTTCGGACACGTACGGGTGCACTCGGGGCCCGAGGCGCGGGCGACGGCCGAGGAGTTCGGCGCCCGCGCCCTCACCAGCGGCCCGGACATCGTGGTGGGCGCGCAGGACGTCGACGACGAGACGATGTTCCACGAGATCGACCACGTCCGTCAGCAGAGCCTCGGTGAGGTGGCGGGCACCGACGACGGGTCGGGGACGAGGGTGTCGGACCCCGGCGACCGGTTCGAGCGCCGCTCCACCGACAACGGCCGCCGGCTGGCCCAGGGCTTCGACCCCGACCTCGGGGCGCCCTGAGCCGCCGTCACATCTCGTCGGGGTCGAAGCTGAGCGGGCCCGGCTTCGGCTTGCCCTTCTTCTTGGGCCGCCGGACCACCGGCGCGCTCGCCTCCGGGGCCGGCGGCGAGGCCGACGCCTCCCGCTTCACCGCGCCCCGCGGCGCGGACTCCGACTCGGACTCCTCCTCGGCGAGGAGGTGCGCGAAGTGCTCGTGGAAGTGCTCGGGCACGTTTCGTCCGAACAGGCGGTCCCACTCCTCCCGGGGCGGGCCGCCCGCCGGCCGCCTCCCGTACCCGTAGTCGCGCTCGACGAGGGCCGTGCGCTCCTCCTGCTGCATCGCCTGGATCATGCCCCGGACCCCGTGCACCCGGACGACGGCCTTCCCCGGGATCGATCCCTTCACCAGCACCTCCCGGTCGTTGGAGGCCATGCTCTCGATCTCGGAGTGACCGGGCAGGTCGGTCTGTGCGGCGATCCGCGGATCGCCCAGGTTGACCAGCCGGTTGCCGGAGCCGAGCTTCGTGACGTCGATCGCGACGACGGGGGCCCAGTCCCTGACCTGACGCGGACGCCGGGCGCCCTCCTGGTTCGCGGCGGGACCGAGCGCGTAGTTGTACTGCGCGTAGTCGGTGGCCTGGTTGAGGTTCGGCGTGCAGGAGATGTACTGGGTGCCGTAGTTGTTGCCGCCCACGTGCTGGGCGACGGTGTAGTTGCCCGCCGGGCCGACCGGGTCGATGGCGTGGCGCGGGTCCCACTCCTCGAGCGTCTGGTAGATCCGGCCCCGCTCGGCGCGGCCGGCGTCCGCGCCGAGGTTGCCGTCCGCGGTCGCCTGGACCGACGCCTGCGGGTCGTCGCGGTCCCGCTTCGTCTGCGGCTGGATGCGGATGGCCCGGTAGATGACGGGCGGGCCGCCCGACTTCAGGTAGTCCGCCACGGACTGCTCGTAGGCCCGGACCCCGGTGGCGGGCTGCTGTGCCGTCTGCGGTCCGCCGGGCGCGCGCTGCACCGCCGCGGTGGCGGCCGCGTTGCCGGCGGCGCGCTGCAGCGCGGGCAGCACCGCCGCGTCGACCGCACCGGGCTGCCGCCGGCGGGCCAGGGCCGGGTGCGGCGCCGGGGCGGTCCGGTGCGGGGCGGGGGTGCCGCCGCGGCCGTCGGTTCGCCGGGTGTTCTCCTGGGCGTGCATGGGACCTCTTCCTCTGCCGGACGGGGCGCCCCTCCTCGATACACGCCGCACGGGCGGCGGACCAGGTACCGGAGGGCCGCCCGCGAGGGCACCGAGCTGTGCACGGAAAGCTCCTGACCCGGCGCCGGGCACGGCCCTAGCGTCGACGCGTGAGCCTGTGGACCCTGCTGGAACCCCCCTCCGCGACCGTCGATCCGGGCGGTGCGACGACGGTGCGGCTGCGC
Organism: Streptomyces tropicalis; assembly: GCF_029269835.1. Taxonomy (GTDB): domain Bacteria; phylum Actinomycetota; class Actinomycetes; order Streptomycetales; family Streptomycetaceae; genus Streptomyces; species Streptomyces tropicalis. The sequence continues at coordinate 7,923 of NZ_JARJBB010000035.1, forward strand.
CTGCGCAACACCGGCGACGTCGTCGACGAGTACCGCTTCGAACCCGTGGGGCCGCTGGCGCCCTGGACCACCGTGGAGCCGCCGGCGCTGCGGCTCTATCCGGGGACGACGGGCACCGCGGAACTGACCGTCGCCCCGCCCCGCACCCCGGACGCCGCCGCCGGACCGCACCCGTACGCGGTGCGCATCACGCCCACCGAGCACCCGGAGGCGGTCACCGTCCCCGAGGGCAACATGACGGTGACCCCGTTCACCGAGGTGCGCGCCGAGCTGGTGCCGCCGACCGTGAAGGGACGGTTCCGCGGCCGTCCCCGGCTCGCCGTCGACAACGTCGGCAACACCCGGGTGACGGCGTCCGTCTCCGGCAGCGACCCCGGCGACCAGCTGTCCTACGACGTCCGGCCCGGCAGCGTGCAGATCGAGCCCGGCCGGGCCGCGTTCGTGCGGGCGACCCTGCGGCCGCGCCGGATCATCTGGTTCGGCCCGAAGGAGGAGCGGCCCTACACCCTCGCCGTGCAGCGCTCCGGCGTCGTGCCTCTGCCGGTGGAGGGCACGTACGTGCAGCGCGGCTTCCTGCCCCGCTGGCTGGCCGGCCTCCTCGGCGCGCTCGTCGCCCTCGCCGTCACGTTCGTCATGCTGTGGATCGCCTACCGGCCGCAGGTCGCCAGCAAGGCGACCGAGCAGGTGCAGGAGGCCGGGGTGAGCACCCTGGCGCCCAGCACCTCGGCACCCGCGCCGCCGCCCTCGCCCACCGTGCAGGCCACCACCCCGCCCGCGGCCCCGGAGACCTCCGCGGCGCCCGGGGCCGGCGGATCCGGCGGCGGGGGCGGCGGGGCGGGGGCGGCGAAGCCGGCCCCGGAGACCGCGGCGACCGTCGTGTCGCGGCTGGCCGCGAAGGACCCGGGCCGGCACATCTGCTACCGCGCGTACATCCTGGGCGAGGGCTGGCAGAGGCCGGTGTGCGACGGGGCCATGGCCGGCACAGTCGGCGAGGGCGCGAAAATCGGGTCGCTGAACATCGCGGTGTCGGGCACGAAGGGCACGGCCGCCAACGCCTTCGTCCACGAGGACCACTGGAAGACCCCGTGGTCGGGCGTGGTCGACGGCGTCGACAACTACATCGGCAGCACCAGGAAGGACGACCCGTACATGCTGGGCTTCGCCATCAACGTCGGGGACGGCCGGGCGTGCCAGAACGCGCTGGTGCACGGCCACGACTGGGGCGGGCTGCACTGCGACGAGCCCGGCGGCTACATCTTCGGCGGCACGCTGGACGACGCGCTGTGGCTGGAGGCGGTGCGCTTCACCGTCTGACCGGCCCCGGCCCCGGTGACGCTGCCGGTGGTGCCGGGGCTACCAGCCGTGCTGGCCGGGGACCAGGCGGCCCGCCTTGCGGTACTCGCGGCGGGCGCCCTCCAGCAGATCGGCCGGCGTGACCGGGCCACCCCGGCCGGCGGCGCGGTACGCGGCGGTGACCACCGCGCTGCGGATGGAGCCCCCGGCCAGCTCGAACCCCTCGGCCAGCGGGCCGAGTTCGACGTCGCCGGCGGTCGGCACCCGGGCCAGGCCGTGCCGCCACAGCGCGAGCCGCTGCCCGGCGTCCGGGAACGGGAAGTCGACCACCAGGTCCAGGCGCCGGGTGAACGCCTCGTCGATGTTGGCCCGCAGGTTGGTGGTGAGCAGCGCGATGCCGTCGAAGGACTCCAGGCGCTGGAGCAGGTAGGCGCTCTCCAGGTTGGCGTACCGGTCGTGGGAGTCCTTGACCTCCGACCGCTTGCCGAAGACGGCGTCCGCCTCGTCGAAGAGGAGCACCGCGTCCGTGCGGTCCGCCTCGGCGAAGATGCGCTCCAGGTTCTTCTCGGTCTCGCCGACGTACTTGTCGACGACGGACGACAGCTGCACCACGTAGAGGTCCAGGCCCAGTTCGGCGGCGACGACCTCGGCGGACAGCGTCTTGCCGGTGCCGGACTCGCCGGCGAACAGCCCGAGCACCCCGCGGCCGCGGCCGCCGCCCGCGCTCAGCCGCCAGTCGCCGAGGACCCGGTCGCGGTGGCGGGCCCGCAGGGCGAGTTCATGGAGCTGGGCGAGGGGTGCCTCGGGCAGCACGAGGTCCGACCAGTCGACCGCGGGCCGGATCCGCCGGGCGTGCCGCTCCAGGCCGGACGCGGACTGCTGCCGGGCGGCCAGGCGCACATGGGCGGGAGTGAGCGCTGTGCCGTCGAACTCGGCGAGCTGCCGGGCGGCGCGGGCCGCGCGGGCGATCCGGTCGCCGCCGAGGCGGTACGGGGCCACGGTGGCGGCCAGGTCGAACCCGGGCTCCCCGCCGAGCGCACCGGCCCAGACGGCCGCGGTGCCCGCGCCGAGCCGGGGTGCGTCCAGGACCAGCGGGTCGCGGGGGCACCACTGGGGGTCGTAGGGGCGCCGGTCAGCGAGCAGCACGCTGGTGTCGCGGGCGGCGGCGAGCAGGCGCACCAGTTCCCCGGGCGGATCCGGGAGGCGGGTGACGACGACGGGGCGGCCGGTCAGCCGGGCCTCGCGCAGCAGGTCCGGGACCCGGTCCACGGTCCCGGTGAAGCACAGGGGCGTGCCGCCGGCGGCCCGTACGGCGGCGATCGCCGCGGCGCGCCCGTCGCCCTCGCGGTGCTCGCGCAGGTAGGCGGTGACCGGTCCGGCGGCGAGGCGGGCGGCCAGGCGGCGGGTGAGGTCGCCGGCCGCCCCGTCCGCCGCGGGTGCGGCGCCGTCGGGCGGCTCCAGGTGGTCGGCGAGGGCGGCGTCCGGGGTGTCGTCGCCGAGCAGGTGGGCCAGCACCCGGTCCGGTACGCGCAACGACCGGCTCAGCAGGGGACGTTCGGGCTCCTCCAGCTCCAGCAGGCCGAGTGCGGCGAGCGGCGCCGAGGGGTGGAACCGGGCGCGGGGGCCGGCCCGGTGCGCGGGCTGCCCGCACAGGTCCAGGGCGAGCCCCACCCCGGCGCGGCGCCTGCTGACGTCGTCGTTGAGGTAGCCGTACAGCGGCTCGAAGGTGCGGTCGAGGTCGGGGGCGAGGGCGACGAGCAGCACGGCCGCGTCGAGGCCGCTCAGCCCGAGGCGCGCCACCAGCGCCCCGAACCGGTCGCCGCCGGGCTCCTCGCCGGGCCCGCCGCCGTCCGGATCCACGCCCGCGGGCGGGGCCCCGAGTCCGGCGGCGGGCCCGGCACCGGGCTTCCCGGCGGGTGCGGAGGGGTCCGGGGCCGGGCGGCCCAGCAGGTGGCGGGCCGCGTCGTCGGACAGGTACAGCCCGCGCAGCGGGTCGTCGGCCGAGGGGTCGCCGGACGCGCGGTGCTCGACCAGCAGCGCCACCCGCTCGCGCAGCACGGCGAGCCGGGCCAGGAGCGGACCGGCCGGGTCGGCCGCTCCCCGCCCTGCGGAGTCGGACGCGAGCGGCGTCCCGGCGGTCACGGTCACGCCCCGCCTCCCGTGTCCGGCCCGGCCCCCCGCTCACCGGGCGCACCGCCCGGCCCCGGCGGCTCCCCGGCCGCAGACGCCTCGGACACTCCGGACGCCCCGGGGAGTCCGGCCGCCGGCCGGGCCGCCGCCGCTCCCCGGCGGCGGGACGTCTCCGCGCGGCGGGCCTCCCTGGCCGCGGCCACCTGGCGGGGCCGGTGCGCGCGCTCCCCGGCCGGCGGCGTGCCGTCCAGGGCGCCGACGCGGACCGCGGCGCCCTCGGTGACCGGGGGACCGGCGTCGTACTCGGGGAAGGCCGGGAAGGGTGCGGTGACCACGAGGTCCAGGGACGGCCGCAGTTCACCGCCGAGCGCGGACCAGATCTCCGCCGTGGAGCGCGCCTCGGTCTGGATCCCGGCCACCGACAGCGGTACCGACAGGCCCAATTCGGCCAACTTCGGCGGCAGTTCCCGGGCGGGGACCAGCTCGCGCGGGATCAGCGTGGCCAGGACCGCGGAGAGCAGCCGGTGCTCGTCCTGCGGGCGCTTGGTCCATGCGGTCACCAGGTACGACAGCCGGAACCAGCGCGGCGGCTGACGGCGCTTGACGACCACGTCCCGCGCGTCCCGCACCTCGACCTGCCCCCGCTGCCTGCGGTGGACGTCCTCCCGGATGTCGTACAGATAGGCGTTGATCTCGGGGGCGTTGCGCCGTGCGGCCCAGTCCCGGGTCGGGGCGTCGAAGGACACCTCGATGCCGGAGCCGGCCAGCGCTCCCCCGCCGAGCAGGCCCTTGAGGACCTCGTCCACCTCGTGGATCACCGTCGCGCTCCCGCCGTCGTACGCCCGCCGTCCATGGTGCCCGCGGACGGGCCGCCCCCCGAAGACGCCGGGGGGACGGCGCGGGGGCACGGCGGCCTGCCCCCGGGTTCACGGTCGAGTGCCCGTTCGATCAGAGGTAGCCTTCTCGAAGGGCATGGGCCACGGCGTGGGCCCGATTGCGCAGATGAAGACGGGTGGTCAGCCCGTGGATGACGTTCTTGACGGTGCGTTCGGAGTAGGAGAGCTTGCTGGCGATCTCTCCGGTGTCGAGCCCCTCCGCCACCAGCCGCAGGACGTCCACCTCACGCGCCGTCAGCCCCGAGGAGGGCACCCCGGCACGGCCGGCGGTCCCCCGGGCGAGCGTGCCCACCTGGCTGATGAGCCGGCCCAGCAGATCGGCGGGCAGGTCGCCGTCCCCGCGGGCCGCCGCGCGCACGGCCTGCACCATCCGGTGCGCGGTGGCCTCGCGCCGCCACACGATCGCGCCGACGCCGCACTCGATCACGTCGAGGAGTTCCGCCTCCCGCAGCGCGCCGACCACGAGCACCGCCCGCGCGCCCTCGCTGCGCACGACCCGCCGCAGCCGGGTCAGCGCGGCCTCGTCGAGGACGTCGTCGATGAGCAGGGCGACCGTGCCGGGACCGCTGCCGTCCTCCTCGCGCAGGTCGATCTCCGGGTGCCGGCGCAGCTGGCTGAGCGCTCCCTCCCGGGAGATCGGGTCCGGCGCGTGCACCGCCACGGGGATCCGGGCGGTGCGGGTGTCGGCAGGACCGGGATGTGCGGTCCGTACTGAGCTGGGCAAGCGACTCCCCCAAGTCCACGGGCCCGCCATCTCTGTGGGGTCGGTGGCGGGCGTGTGCCGTCCAGCCTTCCGGCCCGTCCGGGATCCGGGCAATCGTGGAGGACCACGAACAACACCACGAGATCGGCCGTATCGCCACCACGACGACGGGGCGCGGTGCGGTTCCCGCATGCCCGGTTCTCGCCGTCGTGGCTCTTGTCACGGCCCGGGGCAGGCCACCGCGTCACCGCGGGTGCCGTCCTGGACGTCGGAGGACACCATGCCCGCGAAAGGAGGCCCCGATGACCACGGTGCCGCCTGAACACACCGAAGCCGCGGCGCTGTTCGCCGCCGAGGCCGCACGCGCCCGGGAGGGCTCCGGCCGGCTCGTCCTGCTCCGCGGCGCCACCGGCACGGGCCGGACCACCGTCCTGGAGGCCGCCGCGGCGGACGCGGCCGCGCACGGCATGCGCGTGCTGCGGGCCCGCTGCGCTCCCGGCGACGCGGCGATGCCCTTCGCGACCGTCCTGCAACTCCTCGGCACCGTACCCGAGTTCGCCGACCTCGCGGTCAACGGCGACGAGCGGGCCAGCGCCGCCCGGCTGTGGCGGGTGCTGCGCGACCACGCCGGGCGCTCCCCGCTGCTCCTCGCCGTCGACGACGTGCACCTGGCCGACGCGCCCTCCCGGCGCTGGCTCGTGGAGTCCACCCGGCACCTGGACCGCTTACCCGTCGTCCTCGCCGTCACCGAGCGCAGCCAGTACGACGTCGGCCCGCCCGCCACCGGCCTCGCCCACACCCTCTCCCCCGCCCTGGTGCGGGCCCCCACCCTCGCCCCGCTCGCCCCCGGCGCGGCCGCCGCCCTGGTGCGCGCCGCCCGCCCGGACGCCCCCGCCGCCTGGGTGGACGCCTGCGTGCGGGCCGGCGCCGGTTCGCCGCTGCTGCTGCGCGCCCTCCTCGACGACCTGGCCGCCGGCCCGTACGACACCGTGCCCGCCACCTGCGCCGCGCTGTACCCGGGGACGTACGCGGCCGCCGTGCGGTGGTGGCTGGACAGCGCGGGCGAGGCCACCGCGGAGGTGGCACGGGCGCTGGCCGCCCTCGACGAGGGCGGCGACCGGGAGGCGGGGAGCTGGGCGGACACGCTCCCCGGCGGCGACGCCCAGGGTCCGGCCGGGGTGCTCGCCGACCTGGCCGGCGCCGACCCGGCCCGGGTCGCCGGCTGGCTCACCGCCGCCACCGGGCTCGGCCTGCTGCGCCCCGGCCCGGACGGGCACCCCCGCTACGCCCATCCGCTGCTGCGCGACGCGGTGCTCACCGGCGTGCCCGCGGCCCGGCGGCGCGCCGCGCACCGCGCCACCGCCGAGGCGATGCTGCACCGCGGCGCCCCCACCGAGGCGGTCGCCCGCCGGCTGCTGCTGTCCGACCCGGTCGGCGCGGGCTGGGCGCCCACCGTCCTCCAGGACGCCGCCGCCCTCGCCCTGCGCGACGGGCGCGCCGAGGACGCGGCCGTGTTCCTGCGCCGGGCCCTGGACGAACCGCAGTCCGACGACCGGCGGCAGCGGCTGCTGACCGAACTGGGCTCCCTGGAGTACGCCGCCCGGCGCTCCTCGGCCGGCATCCCCCGGCTCACCGAGGCGGTCCGCCTGCCGGGCGCACCGCAGGACCGGGTGCGCGCGGCGGTCGCCCTCGGCACCGCGCTGGCCGGGCGCGGCCGGGCCCGCGCCGCGGTCGACGTGCTGCGCAGCGTGGACGGCCAGCTGGGCGACCACCCGGACCTGGTGCGCACCCTGCAGTCCGCGTCCGCCCTGCTCTCCGACCAGGACCAGGCGGTACGGCAGGAGGTGTACCGGTGGCTGTCCGACACCGCCGAGCGGTCCGCCGAGGAGGTCGGGCCGGCCGGGCAGGCACTGCTCGTACGGCATGCGGCCACCGCCGGTCTGACCTCGGCGCAGGACGCGATGCGCCGGGTGCGGGCGCTGCTCGCGGAGCCCGCCGACCCGCTGACCGAGCCGTTCCTGGTGGGCACCGCGGCCGCCGTCGCCCAGTGGGCGGACGAACTCACCGAGGCGGAGGGGCTGGTGGAGCGCGGCCTCGCCGGGCAGCGCCCCGACCTGCTGCACCCGATGCAGGAGGCGCTGCTCAACACCCGCGCCGACATCGCGGCGGCCCGCGGCGACTACGGCCGCCTCCTCGGCGCCCTCCCGGCCGCACCGTGCGCGGACGCGGACGCGGACGCGGACGCGGCCAGCGGGCCGGCGGCGGACCCGCGGGCGCGCCCGGCGCGCGGGGCGCGCGGCGGGACCCTCCCGTCCGCCGCCGAGCCGCCGCATCCGGCCGCCGGGCCGACCAACGCGCACGCCCACGCCGTGATCGCCCTGGTGGAGACCGGCCGGCCCGCCCGGGCGGAGCGCCTCGCGGCCGCCTTCGACCTGCGCCGGGCCCCGGACAACTGGGAGCTGAACCGCTTCCTGTACGCCCGGGGCGTGCTGCGCGCCGCGGCGGGCGACCCGTCGGCCGCCCTGCACGACTTCCTGGAGTGCGGGCGCCGCCAGTCGGCGCGCGAGGTGGTCAGCCCGGTCGTCACCCCGTGGCGGACGGCCGCGGCCCAGTGCCGGCTGGCGCTCGGCGACCCCCGGGCGGCCCTCGCGCTCGCCGAGGAGGAACTGGCCCTGGCCCGGGTGTGGGACACCCCCCGCACGGTGGGCCGCGCCCTGGGCGTCCTCGGTACGGCGACCGGCGGGCGGCGCGGCCTGGACCTCACCGCGGAGGCGGTCGGCGTGCTGCGGGACGCGCCGGACGGCGGCGGTACGGAACTGGCGTCGGCGCTGGTCGCGCACGGCCGCGGGCTGACCGCCGCCGGGGAGCGGGCCCGCGCCCGCGACTGCCTGCGCGAGGCGGCCGCGCACGCCGAGCGCCTCGGCGCGCGGCGGCTGCGCTCGCGTGCCGAGGCGGCGCTGCGGGAGGGCGGTGCCCGCCGGACCGGCACGGCCCGCACCGGCTCGGCCGCCCTGACGGCGGGTGAGCGCCGCATCGTCGAACTCGCCGCCGACGGGCGGACGAACACGGAGATCGGCGCCCTGCTGCACCTGGCCCGCCGCACCGTGGAGACCCACCTGACGAGTTCCTACCGCAAGTTGGGCATCCGCCGCCGCAACGAACTGCGCGCGGCCCTGGAGCCGGCCCCCGACTGACTCCCCGCCCGGCGTCAGCCGGCCGGGGGCCCGTCGGTGAAGCTGGCGAAGTACGCCGCCGCCATGTCCTCCGCGCCGTGGCCCTGCGCGGCGGCGCGGGCGAACCGGTCGGCGGCCGCGGCGGCCACGTCGAGGCGGGCGCCGTTCCGCTCGCCCGCCTCGACGATGAGGCGGGCGTCCTTCTCGGCCGTCGTCACGGCGAAACTCGCCGGGGTGAGCCCGCCGTCCAGGACGAGGGCCGCCTTGGCCCGCAGGTAGTCCATGTCGAGGGGGCCGCCCTCGATCAGGCCGAAGAAGTCCTGCGGGTCGACGCCGAGCACCCGGGCGAGGGCGAGGACCTCACCGGTCGCGGCGGTGGCCGCGATCACCCAGCTGTTGGCCACCAGCTTCAGCCGGGTGCCGCCCGCGCCCGCGGCGTCCTCGCCGGTCCACACGGTGCGCGCGCCGACCGCGTCGAGGACCGGCGCCACGGTCGGGCGTCCCTCGGCGGGGCCCGCGGCCAGCACCGTCAGCCGTCCCGCCTCCGCGGGCGCGCGGGTGCCCAGCACCGGCGCGTCGTAGAGGACGAGTCCGTGGTCGCGGGCGAGGGCCGCCAGGTCGCCGACGGAGTCCAGGCCGACGGTGGTCGACTGGACCCAGGCCGCGCCGGACGGCAGCGCGGGGCCCGCCTCGCGCATCACGTCCAGCACGGTGCCGCCGTCGTGCAGCATGGTCAGGACGACGTCCGCGTCCCGCACCGCCTCCGCCGGGGTGTCCGCGACGGTCGCCCCGTCGGCGGCGAGCGGCTCGGCCTTGGCGCGGGTGCGGTTCCAGACCCGGACGGCGTGCCCGGCCTTCAGCAGGTTGCGGGCCATGGCCGCGCCCATGATCCCGGCTCCCAGGACGCCCACCGTGCGGGTCTCGGTCATGTCGTCACCTTCCTGAACTCACGAAGTGCAAAGTGAGGTATCCGCGACGGGTACCCCGTCCCCCGGCCGCCGATCATCCCGCGCGGCCGGGGGCCCGGGCCGGACCGGCGGCCGGGACCCGGGCCGCGCCGCCGTCTCAGCCCAGCTTCCTCAGCAGTTCCTCGGCCACCGGGGCGGACGACGCCGGGTTCTGGCCGGTGACGACGTTGCGGTCGGTCTCGACGTGCGGCGCCCACGGCTCGCCCGCCTCGACCTTCAGCCCCGCCTCGGTGAGCCGGTCCTGCAGCAGCCACTTCGCCTTGTCGGCGTTGCCGGCCATCTGCTCCTCGGTGTTGGTGAAGGCGGTGACGCGGTGGCCGGCGAAGGCGTTGCTGCCGTCCTCGCGCACCGCGGCGAGCAGCGCGGCCGGGCCGTGGCAGACCACGCCGACCGGCAGGCCGCCGTCCAGCGCCCCGACGAGGACGCGCCCGGAGTCGGCGTCGACCGCCAGGTCCTCCATCGGGCCGTGGCCGCCCGGCACGTACACCGCGTCGTAGTCCTCCGGGCGCACCCCGGCGAGCACGACGGGGCGGGCGAACTCGGGGGCGGTGCCGATCACCCGGCGCAGCCGGGCGGCCTCCTCGGCGCCGCCGGCGGCGTCGGGGCTGAGGCTGGCCTCGTCGACCGGCGGGACCGCGCCGCCCGGGGTGGCCACGGTGACCTCGTGGCCCGCGGCCTTGAACGCCTCGAAGGGGACGACCGCCTCCTCCGCCCAGAAACCGGTGGGGTGGGTGCTGCCGTCGGCGAGCGTCCACCCGTCGGCGGCCGTCATCACGAACAGGATCTTCGCCATCGTCGTCATCTCTCCTCTGCACGTCTCTGCGTTCGCCGCCCGCGCCCCGGCCGCTGCCGTCGCGGCGGGCGTCGCGGTCGCCGCGGGGGCTCCGCGATCACCGGGGGCGACGGTCCCGACCGTAGGAGTGCCCGCCGTGCGCGGGCCAATACGGGATCCGATCCCTGCCATCGGGACGCTGATGGCAGGGCCCGCCCCCCTCGACCCTCGGGCCGTGCGCCCGGCCCCACCACGGGGACGGCTCCGTCCGGGTGACGTCCGGGTGCGCGGTCCGGGCGGCCGCCCTTCACTGGAAGCACGACGCCCCGCCCCGTGCGGGGGACCGGGGCGACCCGGGCGAGCGGGACGAGCAGTGGAGGCGGGACATGACCGGTCACCGGGCACGCTGGACGACGGCCGCGGCACTGGCGGCGGCCGCGGCGCTGGGGACGGCCGGCTGCTCGGGGAGCAGCACCCCGTCGGGCACGGCGAGCAAGGCGGCCTCCGCGGCCTCGTCGCTGGCCTCGCAGGCCAACGGCGTGCTGGCGTCGGCGACCGCGGAGGCGGGCCGCAGGCTCGACGAGATCAAGGGCGGTGTGGACGCCCGCAGCGCGGTGCGGCTGGGCGCGCCGCAGACCGCGTCCGACGGGCGCACCACTGTCCCGGTGACCGCCACCAACACGACGGACTCCACCAAGTCCTTCGCCGTGCAGGTCAACTTCAAGGACTCCGGCGGCAATCTGCTCGACACCGTGGTGGTGACCGTCGGCGACGTCCCGGCCGGCAAGTCCGCGGAGGCGACCGCCCGCAGCACCCACAAGCTGTCGGGTCAGGTCAAGCCGGAGGTCGGCACCGCGCTGCGGTACTGAACGGCCCGGCGCGCACGCGGGCGCCGGGCGCGGGGAGGAGCGCCCGGCGCGGTCCGTCACGCCGCCCGGAAGGCACCGCCCGTGGCGCGGTCCGGAGCGGCGGCCGCGCCCGTCACGCCATCCAGAAGAAGACCGCCGTCATGCGCCGGTCCTCCAGCGCGCGCCCGAAGTAACCGGTGGCGCTGTGCACCAGGTTGGCGTGGTAGAGGAGCAGCCGGTTGGCCCGGTGCGGCACGCGGACGTCCTCCTCGAAGGCGTCCGGGGCGACGAAGCGGGTGCCGAGGGCCTCGACGAGGTTGGTGTGCGGGGCCTGCACGACGTTGCCCCCGAGCCGCCCGCCGGGCAGGGACTGCCGGTAGAAGCTGGTCCCGCAGTCCTTGGGCGCTGCGGGGTTCAGGTACAGGACGGCCGCGTACCGGCACAGGGCCCGCGAGTCGGTGTGCGGCCGCGGCTCGCTCTCGCCCTCGCCGACGACCTGGACGCAGTTGTGGTTGAGGGTGCCGCCGCCGGGCGCCTGCTGGACCCACAGCTCCTTCGCGCCGGTCGCCTTCTTCACCAGCCGTTCCACCCGCGCCAGTTCAGGGGGCTCCAGACCGGGCATGGTCCGCAGTCCGGGCCAGGTCTGGGAGGTGTACGGGTAGCCCCGGACCCAGTCGCCGCGGGCCAGGCACCGCTCCCGGACCGCCGCCGCGTCGGGCAGGACGTCGTCCAGGACCCAGTAGTCCCGTCCCTGGGTGGGCTTGCGGTAGGGGAGGACGGGCAGGGCGGTGGGCACGCCGGGAGGTGGTGGGGGCATGCGGCCGAATCTAGGACGGGCCCTCCCCGGCGCTCGCCCAGGAAGCGGTCAACATTGGCCCAACGTTTCCGCCGTGCGCCGGGGTTGGCGGAACACCGCCGGATTCTTTACCGAATCCGGAGAACATTTACGCTTCTCCGTCCGTACTGATGTGTGGCCGAACCGCCTTCCGGCGGGATCCACGACCGGGCAGGAGGCACGGTGCGCTTTTCGCGGAACGCGACGGGAACGCTCTTCGTCGGCGGAGCTCTCAGCCTGACCCTCGTCGCGCTCGCCTACCCGACCATGCTGGGCGTCAACACCGTCGCCAGCGACGGAACCCGCGTCATCGCGCAGACCCAGTGGGGCCCGCTGACCGAGGGGGACCGGGACTTCGTGGTGAAGGTGCGCGCGGCGGGGCTCTGGGAGTACCCGGTGGGGCAGATGGCCCTGCGCAAGGGGCAGAGTCCGGCCGTCCTCACGGCGGGCCGGCACCTGATCGACGGGCACGCGGCCCTGGACACCAGCTGCCGCAAGATCGCCCCGATGCTCAACATCGCGATCCCCAACCTGCCCAGCCCGCAGCAGCAGGGTTTCATCAACACCCTCAACGCGGACAGCGGCAAGCAGTTCGACACGGACTTCGCCAACATCCTGCGGGTGACCCACGGCTCGATCTTCAACACCATCGCGAAGATCCGGTCCACCACGAAGAACACCCTGGTCCGCAAGCTCGCCAACCAGGCCAACGCCACGGTGCTGGACCACATCACGGTCATGGAGAACACCGGCCTGGTCAACTTCGACCAGGTGCTGTTCCAGGAGACGACCCCGCCGAAGCTGCCCGCGTCCGACCTGACCCCGCCGCCGGCGCCGGGCGGACAGCCCGAGGTGGTGCTGACCCCGCCGCCGAACGCGACGTCCAGCCCGCTGGACCTCGGCGGCGGCCCGAGCCCGGCGCCGACGGTGGGCTGAACCGGCCCAGGACCGGGTCCGGAGCGGTCAGGAGCTGAGACCGCCCGGGACCCGACCCGGGTCCGACGGGAAGCGGGCCCGGGTGCGCCCGCGGGTGGCGGGACCTCCCGCCACCCGCGGCCCCGCCGCCCGCACCCGGCACGGGGCGGGCCGGATCCGCCGTGCGCACACGGCCGGCCCCGGGAGGACCCCTACGCCAGCCAGACCGTGGTGTCGGGCTCCAGCAGGCCGTCCGTCACGGGGGCGCTGCTCAGCAGCACCTCACCGGGCGGCAGCGGCACGGCCGCCCCGGAGCAGTTGGTGACGCAGCGCCAGCCGTCGCCGCGAGCGAACCCCAGCACCCCGGCCGGGCCGTCCTCGGCCCAGGTCAGCGTCTCGCCCGCGAGCAGCTTGCGGCGCAGCCGCAGCGCCCTGCGGTAGAGCTCCAGGGTCGAGCCCTCCACCCCGTCCTGCACCTCGACGGCGTACGCCGCGAAGCCCTCCGGCTGCGGCAGCCAGGCGGCGCCGCTCCCGAAGCCGTACGACGGTCCGGAGGCCGTCCAGGGCAGCGGCACCCGGCAGCCGTCGCGGCCCTTGCGGACGTGGCCGGTCTGCTCCCAGATCGGGTCCTGGAGCACCTCGGTGGGCAGGTCGGCCACCTCGGGCAGGCCGAGTTCCTCCCCCTGGTAGAGGTAGGCCGAGCCGGGCAGCGCCAGCATCAGCAGGGTCGCGGCCCGCGCGCGGCGCAGCCCCTCCTCGGCGCCGACCGCGGGGGCCCGGCCGCCGGCCAGCAGCCAGGCGTTCTCGTCGGTGCCGGGCGGCAGCATCAGGCGGGAGGTGTGCCGCACGACGTCGTGGTTGGACAGCACCCAGGTGGCGGACGCCCCGGCCGCACGGGCGGTGTGCAGCGACTCGGTGATGATCCGCCGCAGCTCCTCGGCGTCCCAGCCGGTCGTCAGGTACTCGAAGTTGAACGCCTGGCCCAGTTCGTCCGGGCGGGCGTACAGCGACCGGCGGCCACCGGGCACCCAGGCCTCCGCGACCGCGGTGCGCGGCGGGCTGTAGGCGTCGAAGATCTTGCGCCAGTCGCGGTAGACCTCGTGCACCCCGTCGCGGTCGTAGTACGGGTGGCTGCCCGGGGCCACGTGCAGCAGGGCGTCCTCGCCGGTGGGGGCCAGGCCGCCCACGTCCCGCAGCGGCTCGTCGAGGTCCTTGACCAGCGCGTGCGCCACGTCCACGCGGAAGCCGTCGACCCCACGGTCCGACCAGAACCGCAGGGTGGCGCGGAAGTCGGCGCGGACCTCCTCGTGGTCCCAGTTCAGGTCGGGCTGCTCGGGCGCGAAGAGGTGCAGGTACCACTGCCCGTCGGGCACCCGGCGCCAGGCGCTGCCGCCGAAGACGGACTGCCAGTCGGTGGGCGGCAGTTCGCCGTGCGTGCCGCAGCCGTCGCGGAAGACGTACCGCTCGCGGGCCGGGGAGCCGGGGCCGGCCCGCAGCGCCTCCTGGAACCAGGGGTGCTGCCGGGAGGTGTGGTTGGGCACGATGTCGACGATCACCTTCAGACCGAGGCGGTGGGCCTCGGCGGCCATCGCGTCGAAGTCGTCCAGGGTGCCCAGGCGCGGATCGACGTCCCGGTGGTCGGCGACGTCGTAGCCGCCGTCCGCCAGTTCCGAGGGGTAGAAGGGGCTGAGCCACAGCGCGTCGACACCGAGGGCGGCGAGGTGGGACAGGCGCTCGGCGATGCCGCGGAGGTCGCCCAGGCCGTCCCCGTCGGCGTCGGCGAAACTGCGCGGATAGACCTGGTAGACGACGGACTGCCGCCACCAGTCCGGGTCGCGGGAGGACAGGTCCCGCGGCGGGTCGGACGGGGTGGGGTGCGCGGTGGTGCGGTCGGACACGCGGTCTCCTCTGCGGGTGCGTACGGGCGGCGCCACCGGGAATCTGTCCACCCCGCCGGAGAACCGAACCCGCACCCCGGCATCGGCCCGCCCGCTCACCCCGGGGCCGGGCGGGCCGGGTCAGCCCGCGTCGGCCGCGCAGTGGCCGAGCAGCCCCCGCACCCGGGCGTCGACGATCCGGTAGCGCACCACGCGCCCGTCCTTGCGGCCCTCCACCACGCCCGCCGCGCGCAGCAGCCGCAGGGCCTGGGAGACGGCGGGGTCGTTCATGCCGGTGGCGACCGCGAGGTCGGAGACGGCCAGCGGCCCGGTCCGGTCCAGGGCCAGCAGCAGCGCGAGCCGGCCCGGGTCGGCGAGCAGGGAGAAGCGGTCGGCCCAGGCCCGGACGTGACCGGCGTCGCCGATCGCCTCGATGGCGTCGCACACCCGGTGGCCGTCGATCGTGCGCCGGCCGGCGCGGTCCGCGGGGACGAGATGCATGCGGTCATCCTCGCAGGCACCCGATGTGATCTTCCATACCTGCGCAGATGTGCAGCTATGCAGGCGACGTCCGGCGGCCCTACCGTGGTCGGGCCGTGGTGTTCGGGAAGCCGGTGACGATCCCTCAGGGGTCCATGCCGGAGCGGCCCTCGCCACTGTGATCGGGGAGTTCCCGTTCCGTCCGGCGCACGCCGGGCCACTGGTCCAACGACCGGGAAGGCAGGGACGGCGGACGCACGACCCGTAAGCCAGGAGACCGGCCACGGCAGCTCACGAAGTGATCCACGAGGTGCTGGAGCGTGAAGACCGGATGACCCTGCCCGACCCTGCCCCGACGCCGGCGTCCGCGCCGCCGACGGCCTTCCGCTGGCGCCGTGAGGACACCGTGCGCACCGCGGGACTGCTGGCCGTGATCGTCGCCCTGCACGTCGTCGCGTTCGGCGTGCTGTTCCTGCTCGTCGCGCCCGCCCGCTACCGGGTCGGCTCCGAGGCCTTCGGCATCGGACTCGGCGTCACCGCGTACACCCTCGGGGTGCGGCACGCCTTCGACGCCGACCACATCGCCGCGATCGACAACACCACCCGCAAGCTGATGGCCGACGGCAAGCGGCCGGTGTCGGTCGGCTTCTGGTTCGCCCTCGGCCACTCCAGCGTGGTGGTGCTGCTGTCCCTGCTGATCGCGGGCGGCACCACGCTCGCCGGGCGGGTCATGGACGAGGGCTCGCGCACCCACCAGGTCCTCGGCTTCCTGGGCACCACCATCTCCGGCGCCTTCCTCTACCTCATCGCCGCCCTCAACCTGGTGGCCCTGGCGGGCATCTGGAAGGTCTTCCGGGCGATGCGCGCGGGCACCTACGACGAGCGGGAGCTGGAGGCGCACCTGGAGTCGCGGGGGTTCATGAACCGGCTCCTCGGCCGCCTCACCCGGTCCGTGACCCGCCCCGGCCAGATGTACCCGCTGGGCTTCCTGTTCGGCCTGGGCTTCGACACCGCCACCGAGGTCTCGCTGATGGTGATGGCCGGCTCGGGTGCGGCGGCGGGCCTGCCCTGGTACGCGATCCTGTGCCTGCCGCTGCTGTTCGCCGCGGGCATGAGCCTGTTCGACACCATCGACGGCACCTTCATGAACTTCGCCTACCAGTGGGCGTTCTCGAACCCGGTGCGCAAGGTGTTCTACAACCTCACCATCACCGGCCTGTCGATCGCGGTGGCCTTCGTCATCGGCACGATCGAACTCGTCGGCGTGCTCCACGACAAGCTCGACCTGCGCGACGACGTCACCGACTGGATCGCCGCCCTCGACCTCGACCACGTCGGCTACGTCATCGTCGGCCTGTTCGTGGTGGTGTGGGCGGCGGCGCTGTCGTACTGGCGGCTGGCGAGGGTCGAGGAGCGCTGGACGCCGAAGACCGCGGACCGGATCCGGTCGCACTGACCGCGGACGGCCCCGCACCGGACGTCGGCGCACCTGCGTCCGACGGCCGCGGACCCGGGAGGCAGGTGCCCCCCGGCGCGCTCTAGGAGCGGTCCCGCTCCCGGCGGCCGCCGCCCTCCACCGCCGCCAGCCACAGCGCGACGTAGCGTGCGGCGTCGATGTCGAGAGCGACGTCCACCAGGCGCTGTTCCCGTGCCTCGCCGTGCAGTTCGGCCTCGCCGGGCCGCGGGCGGCGGTCCACGACGGTCTGGCCGCGGGCCGGGCCCGGCGCGAGGTTCACCTCCACCGGCAGCCGGTGGGTGGTCAGCCCCTCCGGGTCGGCGACCGCGCAGACCGCGCCCGCGTCGCCGAGGCCGCCCGCGGGGTCGTGGGCGGTGGCCGGGCGGCGGTGCGCGAGCAGCCGTCCGGCCAGCCGGGCGCCCGGCTCCGCGCTCGCGCCGAGCCGGCGCACGTCCGCCGCGGGGACGATCACCCGCTCGAACACGTCCAGGCCGTACATGGTGATCGGCACCCCGGCGGTGAGCAGGACCGCCGCCGCCTCCGGGTCGTGCCAGACGTTGAACTCGGCGACCGGCGTGGCGTTTCCGGTGGCCACCGCGCCGCCCATGAACACGATCCGCTCGATGTGCGCGGTCACCTCGGGATGCGTGCGCAGCAGCAGCGCGATGTTCGTCAGCGGCGCCGTGGGGACGAGGGTGACCGGGCGGTCGGACGCCAGGATCTCCCGGCGCAGCAGCGACACCGCGTCCGTGTCGGCGGGGCGGCGGGCCGGTGCGGGCAGGCCGAGGTCGCCCATGCCGTCCCGGCCGTGCACGTGCCGGGCCGTCCGCACCGGCTCCAGCAGCGGGCGTTCGGCGCCGCGCGCGACGGGGACGTCGCCGGCGCCGGCGTGCTCCAGGACCGTCAGGGTGTTGCGCACCACCTGGTCCACGTCCGTGTTCCCGGCGACACAGGTGACCGCGCGCAGCCGGATGCCGGGGTGCCGCACGGCGAACAGCAGGGCCAGGGCGTCGTCGACCCCGGTGTCGCAGTCGATGATCACGGGGATGGGCTGACCGGCCACGGCGGCCTCCTTCCGTCACCCCGACCCTAGGGCGGACACGCCCTAGGTGTGCCGTCCCCCTCCCGCCTGCCCCGCGACGCCCCCGCCGACGTCACTCCCACAGCGTGGTGCCGCGCGCCGCGACCCGCTCGCCGATCCGGCGCAGCGCCTCCTCGACGCGGTACGCGCCGGGGCGCCGTCCGTCGCGCAGCCGCAGCGCGACCTGGTCCCCGTCGGCCTCCCGGCGGCCGATCACCGCCAGGTACGGCACCCGGCGCGCCGCCCGGATCCGGGCGCCCAGGGTGCCGTCCTCCGGTGCGGCGAGCTCGGCCCGCAGCCCGGCCGCCCCGGCCCGGCGCACCACCTCCCGCGCCCGGTCCGCCTGGTCCGCGGCGACCGGCAGCACCACGAGCTGCACGGGGGCGAGCCACGCCGGGAACGCCCCGCCGTGCACCTCCAGCAGGTGGGCGACCGCCCGCTCCACGCTGCCGATGATGCTGCGGTGCACCATGACGGGCCGGTGCCGGGCGCCGTCGGCGCCGGTGTAGCGCAGGTCGAAGCGCTCGGGCTGGTGGAAGTCGATCTGGACGGTGGACAGGGTGGCCTCGCGTCCCACCGGATCCGCGATCTGCACGTCGATCTTGGGCCCGTAGAAGGCGGCCTCGCCCGGGGCCTCCTCGTAGGGGAGGCCGGAGCCGTCCAGGACCTCCCGCAGCAGCGCGGTCGCCCGCTCCCAGAGGGCCGGGCCGGCGACGTACTTGCCGCCCGCGCCGGGCAGCGACAGCCGGTGCCGTACGGCCCGGATGCCGAGGTCGGCGTAGGCACGGCCGATCAGCGCGAGCGCGGTGCGGGCCTCCGCGACGGCCTGGTCGAGGGTGCAGAAGACGTGCGCGTCGTTGAGGTGGATGGCCCGGACCCGGGTCAGCCCGCCGAGCACGCCGGACAGCTCGGCCCGGTACATGCCGCCCAGCTCGGCCAGGCGCAGCGGCAGGTCGCGGTGGCTGCGGGGGCGGGAGCGGTAGATGACGGCGTGGTGCGGGCAGAGGCTCGGGCGCAGCAGCACCTCCTCGGCGCCCATCCGCATCGGCGGGTACATGTCGCCGCCGTAGTGCGCCCGGTGCCCGGAGATCTCGTACAGCTCGCGCTTGCCGAGGACGGGCGAGTACACGTGCCGGTAGCCGGCGGACCGTTCGAGGTCGCGGACGTACTCCTCCAGGGTGTGGCGCACCAGCGCGCCGTCGGGCAGCCAGTACGGCAGGCCCGCCCCGATCAGCGGATCGGTGTCGAACAGGTCCAGCTCCCGCCCGAGCCGGCGGTGGTCGGGCACGGGGGTGGCGGGCCCGGGGCGGGCGCCGGGGGCGTACGGGGGATGGGACGGATGCTGCACGGGGGCCTCCTCGCGGGACGGGGCGAGGGCCGGGGAGCGCCGGAGCCCCGGGGCACTCGCCCCGGGGCTTCCTTCGATCAGCTCAGCTGTCGGCGCGCCGGGACGGGGTCCGGCGTCGTCGTCGCGTGACACGGCTGAACAGGCTTCATACCGGCGACGCTAGCAACCCCTCCCGCCGTCCGGCGACCGCTTTTCGCGCCCCCGCGGCCCGCCGGCCGGTCACCCGGACGGCCCGGAGCGCTGGTGCGCGGGCCGTCCCGGTGGTGCCGTGAGACTGACTGAAAGCCCCTCAGGTCCGCCCGCACGGCCCCCTCCGGGTCCGTGGGTGCGGCCGACCGGTCCGCCTGTCTGGAGGCACCGCCATGACCCCACCCCCGGCCCGCGCCGCGACCGCCTCCGGCCTCGCGGCCCTCGCCACGCTGGCGCTGCTGACGGCGGCCGCCTGCACGGCCGGGGGCGCCGGATCGGCCCGGACGGCCCCGTCGGACGGGCCGGGCACGAAGGCGTCGGCGGACCCCGGCCCCGCGCTCACCGTCGCGCAGGCGGAGGCCGCGCTGATCACGGACGAGGACCTGGGTGCCGCGTGGGCGCCGACCCAGGGCGCCGCGAGCTGGCGGGACGGGCTGCTGAAGGCGCAGGCCGGCACACCCGCCTGCCAGCGCCTGCTGGACGCGCTCTACGCCGACGAGGTGCTCGGCCCGCCCACCGGCTCGTACGCGATCGCCGGTTTCGACGACGGCGACGACTCGGCCCAGCTGCGCTACCAGGTCCTCGCCCACCGTCCGGCGGACGTGGACCGCTCGCTGGCCTGGCTGAAGACCCTGCCGCGGACCTGCTCGCGCTTCACGGCGGCGACCACGCGGGCCGGGACGCAGAGCGTGGAGGTCGCCGACCTGCCGCTGCCCGCCGTGGGCGACGCCCGCCAGGGCCTGCGGGTGACCCTGACCGGCATGTCGGCGTACGGCGACCCGACGGTCCTCACCCTGGACGTGGCCGCGGTCCGCGTCGGGGACGACGCGATCACCCTCTCCGACGGCGCGCTGGGCAACGTGCCGGAGGACGCCACCGTCCAGGCGGTCAAGGCCGGTTCGCAGCGCCTGGCGGACGTCCGCCACCAGGCCCGGCTCCAGGCGTGAGCCCGGCCGGCCGCGCCCCCGCCGGTCCCGGCCCCCTCATCCCAGGCGGTCGACGGCCTCCTTGGCCTCCTTCAGCCCCGCCCCGGTGGCCTCCCGGTACACCTTGATCGCCTCGATCCGCTTCCCCTCCCGCACCAGCCCCTGCACCTCGTCCACCCGGGGCACCTCCAGCCGCAGCCCCAGGTGCTCCAGAACCAGATCGAGCTTGCGCTCGATCCGCTCCAGCCGCCTGTCCGTCCGCGAACTCCTGACCTCATTGCCGACCACGGCGACGAGCACGACGCTCGTCATCAGCAGCACCATCGTGTCCATGCCCAGATGCTACGAACACTCGTACGCCCGTTTCACGGAGAACACGCGCGCCGATCCCGACGAACTCTGTTCCCGGGCAGCGGTGTTCACAGCAGCCGACGGTCCGCCGGGCCGAGGGTCGTGGTGCCGGGGGCCGTGCGGTGGCCGAGGCCGGTGCGGTAGGCGTCGAGGGCCGCCTCGACGCGGCCGGTGCGGCGCAGGAGGTCGCCGAGGAGGCGGCACAGGTCGGCGAGGTCGCCGGCCGCGCCCGCGCGTTCCAGCAGGCTCAGCGCTCGGACGTAGTGCTCCTCGGCCGCCTCGGTGTCCTGGGCGGCCTCGGCGATGATGCCCAGCAGCCGGTGCGCGGCGGCCGCGTGGACGGCGCCGCGCTCGGGAGAGAGGTCGCCGAGGACGTCCCGCAGCAGGGCGGCCGCCTCCCCGGACTTGCCGCGGCGGTGCAGCACGTCGGCCAGCTCGACGGCGACCTGGCTGCTGTAGAGGGCGGCGCGCCGGGCCGACAGCATCGCCTGCGCCTCCCGCAACGCTGCCTCGGCGCGGTCCAGTTCGCCGTTCTGGGCGTGGAGGTAGCCGCGCATCCAGTGGCAGTTGGCCAGCTCGGTGCGCAGGTGGAGGCTTTGGTAGATCTCGGCGGCCCGGGCGAGGGACGCGTCGGCCTCGGCGGTCCGGCCCTCGGCGAGCAGCGTGCGGGCGGCCGCGCGGTGCGCCCGGGCCACCAGCGCCGGGTCGCCCTCCCGCGCGGCGAGGGCGAGCGCGGCCTCCGCCGCCTGGGCGGCGCGGGCGTGCGCGCCCATGTCCATGTACGGCCCGATGACCCCGGCGTACAGCAGGAGCAGGGCGTCCGGGTCGTGCAGGCCGCCGCGGTCGAGTGCGTCGAGCGTGGATTCGAGGAGGTGGACGGCGTAGCGGAGTTCACCGGCCAGGTAGTGGGAGACGGCACGGCCCCGCACGGCGGGCACCCGGGCCGGCAGCGGCGCGTCGGCGAGCAGGCGCTCGGCCCGTTCGAAGTGCTCGTGCCCGGCGGCGAGTTCGCCGGCCTCCAGGGCGCAGTCGCCGAGTCCGAGGAGCGCCTGCGCCTGCACGTCGGGGAGTTCGTGCCGCTCGGCCTCGGCGAGCAGCCGCGCGTACTGGGCCGCCGCCTCCTCGCCCGCGCCGTCGGCGAGCGTGCGCTGCGCCTCGGCGAGCCGCAGCCGGAGGTCGGTGGCGGGGTGACCGGGCCGCCCGTCGGACCGTCCGCCGCGTCCGCCGCTCTCCGGGTCGTCCCGCTTCGCCATGCGCTTCATCATGCCAGGAACGCCACGCCCGCAGACTTCCCTTCCGGGTTCCGCCCGGACCGGGTTCCACCCGTCCCGCCGTCCCGCCCGGGCGCCCTTCCCGCCGGCCGCCCCACCCCCTAGGTTGGAGTGCACGCCAAGCGCTCCAGCCATCACCGTCGTTGCGAGGTCGGTCACCGTGCCCGGACGCACAGTCGCCCGCCGTGGACACATGTCCGCACGTCATGCCAGAGGGTTCGCCGCGGCGGTCCTGGCCGTGGCCGCCCTGGTCACCGCGGCCAACGCCGGCCCGGCCAGGGCCGCGACCCCCGCGGGCCCGCCCGCCGCCCGCACGGCCGCCCACCTCTGCGCCCACCCGGCCGGTGGCCCGCAGCGGGGCTGGGCGATGGCTGGGCCGCCGCACGCGGTGCAGGCCGCCCGAGGCCGTCAGGCCCGGGACCGGGGCGGGAGTTGACGCAGCTGTTCCCGTACGTGGTCCAGGGCGCCCTGCCGCCTGCCGGGCACCCGGCCCCGCAATTCGGCCAGGGAGGAGCCCAGTTCGCGTGCCGCCTGCGGCTCGCGGATCCGGCCCCACTGGTGGTGGGCCCGGTCCACGGCGGCCTCCACCGCCGGGGCGTCCGGGCTCTGCCCCGTCGCCAGCCGGGCCGCGGCGACCGCCAGCCACGCCCGGCAGCTGCGCGCCGGATCCCCGGCGAGCATCGCCAGGTCCGCGCGGACCTCGGTCCAGTGCAGCGCGTCCTCGGAGGCGGGCCCGTGCGCCTGCGCGGCGGTGCGTTCCCAGCGGGCGGCGAGCGCGTCGGCGTCGCCGTGCCGTCCCGCCCGCACGCACGCGCTGATCGCGGCGTGCGGATCGTGCGCCGCGGGCGGCTGCGCGGTCAGCACGAGGTGGTCCGCGGTGCCGTCCTCGTCGGCCAGCCGGGCCAGCGCCTGCTGGTGCACCTGCTCCAGCGGCGGCCGGTGCCCGCTGCGCAGGATCGTCGCCACCGCCTTCAGGTACGCCGGCGCCGCCACCGAGCGCCGGGACGGCGGCGGCGCGATCCGCCCGTACACCGCGGTGCTGCGGCCGGTGTCCAGCGGGCGTTCCCGCAGCTGCGCCCACGTCTCCGCGTCGGCGTGCAGGTCGGCCACGACGGTCGTGGTGCCCTCGGCGCGCAGCCGCAGCTCCTCGCGCAGCCAGTGCCAGGGCAGCGCGGTGTAGCGGACCGTGGCGGGGGTGGTCCGGGCGAGGGCGAGGTGCGGCAGGTGCTGGCGCCGGTCGAGCTGGAGCTGCCCGGCGAGGAAGACGGTCAGCGGTCCCGGGGCCGCCGCGGCCGCCCGCAACCGGGTCAGGACGGCCTGTGGTTCGAGCGGGTCGACGAGTTCGACGACGGTCGCGGTGTCCGTGCCCGACAGGACGGCGGGCGGGACGGCGGCCAGTACGGGGAGCACCGACGCGGCGTCCACCAGGCGCCCCCGGCCCACCGGCGAGGCCGCGAGCAGCAGCACGGTTCCGGGCATGTCGTTCCCCCGCGTCGGTCGGTCGCGTACGGCAGCACCGTAACCTCTGCGGCCACCCGGGT
>NZ_JARJBB010000036.1 GCF_029269835.1 Streptomyces tropicalis
CTCGGGCTTTCCTCCGGGCGCTTCCCTTCGGTCTTGCGTTTCCGACTCTATCAGATCTTTCCGATCCGATTTCCTCGGTGCTTTCCAGGTTCCCGCTTCCGCGTTTCCCTTTCCGGCGGTTCCGACTCTATCAGATCTTTTCTCGACCTGACCCCCGGTCAGCGGGGTCCGTCTTCCCGGCTGTTGGGCCGTTCCGACGAGTGAGACTTTAGCGGATTCCCTGCCACCGAGCGAATCGGGGGCTGCGTCCTTTCGAACGCGGATTCCTCATTCCGTGAATACGCACGCCAAGGAAACGACGGCAGCCGGACAAACGACTGTCGCCGAGTGGTGTTGAGTACCTGCGGATTGGCTGTCCGGGGACCGACCGGGGTCGGCTCTCACGTCGGACAACTCGAAGAACCCTAGGGGCCGGGTCGGGGCGTGTCAACTTGCGGCGGAACGACCCCGGCAGGAGTAGCCTGAGCGTCATGACTACGCGTACGTGCACCCAGCTGTGGTGGGCCGCCTGACGGCGGCCGGATTCACGTATGCATCCAACGGCCGCCGCCTCGGCGGCCGTTCTCGTTTCTCCCTCCTGAGGACCGGCCGGCCGGGCGCGGCGGCCACGACCAGGAGGTAGCAGATGACGCGCGTCTTCAGCGGGGTCAAGCCCACCGGGCATCTGACGCTGGGGAACTATCTGGGCGCCATGCGGCAGTGGGCCGAGGAGGACCAGCACCGGTCGGACGCGTTGTTCTGCGTCGTCGACCTGCATGCGCTGACCGTGGACCACGACCCGGCCCGGGTCCGGCGGCTCTCCCGGCAGGCGGCGACGCTGCTGCTGGCCTCGGGGCTGGATCCGGAGCGGTGCACGGTGTTCGTGCAGAGCCATGTCGACGAGCACGCACGGCTGTCGTACCTGCTGGAGTGCGTGGCCACCGACGGCGAGATGCGCCGGATGATCCAGTACAAGGAGAAGTCGGTCCGGGAGCGCGAGCGGGGCGGGAGCGTGCGGCTGTCCCTGCTGACCTACCCGGCGCTGATGGCGGCGGACATCCTGGCGTACGGCACCGACGAGGTGCCCGTCGGGGAGGACCAGACGCAGCACGTGGAGCTGGCCCGCGACCTGGCGGTGCGGTTCAACCACCGCTACGGCCACACCTTCACCGTGCCCAGGGCGACCCGGCCGAAGGTGGCGGCGCGGGTGATGAACCTGCAGGACCCGGCGTCGAAGATGGGCAAGTCCGACGACACGGGACCGGGCATCGTCTATCTGCTGGACGAACCCGACACGGTGCGCAGAAAGGTCATGCGGGCGGTGACCGACGGCGGGCGGGGGGTCGTGTACGACCGGGCCGAGCGGCCGGGCGTGGCCAACCTGCTGGAGATCCTGGCCGCGTGCGCGGGCGGGGACCCGGAGGCCCTGGCCGGCGGCTACGACTCCTACGGCGCCCTGAAGAAGGACACCGCGGAGGCGGTGATCGAGGCGCTGCGGCCCGTGCGGGAGCGGCACCAGGCGCTGTGCGCGGATCCGGCGTACGTGGACGGGGTGCTGCGGACGGGCGCGGAGCGGGCCCGCGGGATGGCACGGCCGTGGGTCGACGCCGCGTACCGGGCGATCGGGCTGCTGCCGGCCTGAAAGGGGATCCGGGCCGGGCCCCGCGCGAGGCGGGGCCCGGCGTGCGGGTCAGCCGTTGTTGCCGGTGGCGAGTTCGCGGCTGCGGTCGCGCGCGGCCTCCAGGGCGGCGATGAGCGCGGCGCGGACTCCGTGGTTCTCCAGCTCGCGGATGGCGTTGATGGTGGTGCCGGCGGGCGAGGTGACGTTCTCGCGGAGCCTGACGGGGTGCTCGCCGCTGTCGCGGAGCATCACGGCGGCGCCGATCGCGGACTGGACGATCAGGTCGTGGGCCTTGTCGCGGGGCAGGCCGAGGAGGATGCCGGCGTCGGTCATGGCCTCGACGAGGTAGAAGAAGTACGCGGGGCCCGAGCCGGACAGGGCCGTGCAGGCGTCCTGCTGGGACTCGGGGACGCGGAGCGTCTTTCCGACGGCGCCGAAGATCTCCTCGGCGACGGCGACGTGGTCCGCGGTGGCGTGGCTGCCGGCAGAGATGACGGACATGGCCTCGTCCACGAGGGCGGGCGTGTTCGTCATGACCCGGACGACCGGGGTGCCCGCGGCGAGGCGCTCCTCGAAGAACGAGGTCGGGATGCCCGCGGCGCCGCTGATGACCAGGCGGTCGGCGGGGATGTGCGGGGCGAGCTCGGCGAGGAGCGTGCCCATGTCCTGCGGCTTGACGGTGAGGATCAGGGTGTCGGCGTTCTTGGCGGCCTCGGCGTTGGTCACCGGGGAGACGCCGTGCCGGGCGCGGAGTTCTTCGGCGCGCTCGGGCCGGCGGGCGGTGACCAGGAGGTCGGCCGGGGCCCAGCCGGCCCGGAGCATTCCGCTGAGCAGGGCTTCGCCGATCTTGCCGGTGCCGAGGACTGCGACTTTCTGGCTCATGGACTCATCCTCGCACCGGCGGTGGCGGCCGCGGCCGGTTCGTCCGGCCGGTGGGACGCGGCGTCGGGGTCCCACCGGGCCGGTCCGGTCCACGGCCGTGCGGGCACCGGGGTGCCGCGACCGCCTGGGTGCCGCGGGCGCCGGGACGGTTGCACTGCCCGGGCCCGCGCAGGTCTCAGGGGGTCCGCCGCTTCAGGGTCGCCGCGCCGAGGGCCAGGACGAGCAGCGCGCAGCCCGCGACGATCAGGACGTCCCGGACGAAGGTGGCCGTCATGTCGGTGTGCCGCAGCACCTCGTTCATCCCGTCGACCGCGTACGACATCGGCAGGACGTCGGAGATGCCGTCCAGGACGGGCTGCATCGAGGAGCGGGGTGCGAAGAGTCCGCAGAGCAGGAGCTGGGGGAAGATCACCGCGGGCATGAACTGGACCGCCTGGAACTCGGACGCGGCGAACGCGGAGACGAACAGGCCGAGGGCGGTGCCGAGGAGCGCGTCGAGGAGCGCGACCAGCAGGAGCAGCCAGGGCGAGCCGGTCACGTCCAGGCCGAGGAACCACAGCGCCAGGCCGGTGGCCAGGGCCGACTGCACGACGGCGACGGCGCCGAAGGCGAGGGCGTACCCGGCGATGAGGTCGCCCTTGCCCATGGGCATGGCGAGGAGCCGTTCGAGGGTTCCCGAGGTGCGTTCGCGCAGGGTGGCGATCGAGGTCACCAGGAACATGGTGATCAGCGGGAAGATGCCGAGGAGCGAGGCGCCGATGTCGTCGAAGGTGTGCGGGCTGCCGTCGAAGACGTAGCGCAGCAGGACCAGCATCAGGCAGGGGACCAGGAGCATCAGCGCGATGGTGCGCGGGTCGTGGCGCAGCTGGCGCAGGACCCGGCTCGCGGTGGCCATGGCGCGGGAGGGGCTCAGGGCGCCGGTGGGCGCGGGGGCGGGCAGGGTGCTCATCGGGCTGTCTCCTTGGCGTGGCCGGCTGCGGCCGCTTCGTCCACCAGGTGCAGGAAGGCCGCCTCGACGGTGGCGGTGCCGGTGCGGGTCCGCAGGGCGTCCGGGGTGTCCTCGGCGAGGATCCGTCCGCCGCGCATGAGGAGGAGGCGGTGGCACCGCTCGGCCTCGTCCATGACGTGCGAGGAGACGAGGAGGGCGGTGCCGCGGGTGGCGGCGATGTCGTGGAAGAGGTTCCACAGGTCGCGGCGCAGGACGGGGTCGAGGCCGACGGTGGGTTCGTCCAGGACCAGGAGTTCGGGGGTGCCGAGCAGGGCCACCGCGAGGGAGACGCGGCTGCGCTGGCCGCCGGAGAGGTTCCCGGCGAGGGCGCCTGCGTGGTCGGCGAGGTCGACGTCGGCGACGACCCGGGAGACGGCGTCCCGGCGGCGGGCGGCGGCCGCGCGGCCCGGGTCGAGGATCGCGGCGAAGTAGTCGAGGTTCTGGCGGACGGTCAGGTCGTCGTAGACGGAAGGGTGCTGGGTGACGTAGCCGATGCGGGCCCTCAGGTCGGGGTGTCCGGCAGGGCGGCCGAGGACGTCGAGGGTGCCGGAGACCTTCGCCTGGGTGCCGACGATCGCCCGCATCAGGGTCGACTTGCCGCAGCCGGAGGGGCCGAGGAGGCCGGTGATCCGGCCGCGGGGGACGACGAAGCCGAGGTCCCGCAGGACCGTGCGGGAGCCGCGGACGGCGGTGAGGCCCGCGGCCCGGACGGCGTCGGTGTCCGCGGTCGGCGGCGGACCCGAAGATTTATTCATCATGTGATGAATAATGCGCGTCGCGGAGAGGCTCCGTCAAGGGGGCGACGAGGCCGGGGGCCGGTCGGGGCGGCGCGCCCGCGACCGGCCCCGGGTGAGGGATCCGCCGTTCCGGGTCAGGGGCGGAGTGCCACGAGGAGCAGCACGTCGTAGGTCTCCTCCACGACGCCGTCGGGGAAGACCCTCAGCAGATGGCCGCGCTCCTCCTCCAGGTACGCGGTCCGGCGCTCCTCGGGGATGACCAGGAAGGCCGAGTGGCTGCCGATGTTGGCCAGGTGGGTGTCGAGGGGGACGCGGCGGCTCCAGCGGAGCACGCGCCGGGTGAAGCGGAGACGGCCGCTGGGGTCGGCCAGGTCCGTGCGGTCCGCCGCCCTGCGCTTCTCGGCGGCGGCGTCCACGCCGAAGAACCGGCCGGCGCGGTCGGCGGCGTCGGCGACCCACCCGACGTCGAGCGCGTCGGTGTTCCACCACAGCGCCAGTGCGCCGCCCGGCCGCAGCACGCGCAGCGCCTCCGGCACCGAACGCGCCGGGTCGGTCCAGTGCCAGGCCTGGGCGTAGCTGAGGAGGTCGGCGCGGGCGTCGGCGACGGGGAGGGCGTTGCCGTCGCCGCGGACGACCGGGACGTGCGGCAGCGCGCGGCGGAGCTCGGCGGCCATGCCCGCGCCGGGTTCGACCGCGAGGACGTCGGCGCCGCGGTCGGCCAGCAGCCGGGTCGCGATCCCGGTGCCGGCGCCCACGTCGACGGCCCGGGCACCGGACAGCGGCCGGCCGGCCAGTGCCTCCACGGTGTCGAGGAGGGCGGCCGGATAGGAGGGGCGGTTCGCGGCGTACTGGGCCGCGGCGGCGTCGAAGGAGCGGGCGCGCAGGGCGTGGGAGGGCACGGACGGCGGCGAGGCTGAAGTCGTGGTCATGCCGCCATGGTGCGCGCGGCACGACGGGCGGGGACAGCGGATTTGCGGGGTCTCGGCCTCCGCGGGCAGCGACGGGTCGGCCGGGGGCGAGCGGTTCGGTCCGGCGCGGACGACGGCGCCGGGGACGGGCCGGCGTTCCGGTCCGGCGGGCGGTGCGGGCCGCTCACGCCGACGCTCCGGTGGGGCGGGCGCCGCGCCCTGTCGGTGCGGGCGCTCCGGTCGGGCGGGGGCTGCTCCCCGTCGGTCCGGGTGATCCCGCGAGGCCGGCGGTCCGGGCCGGCCGCGTCAGCGGTGGCGCTTCTTCCTCGACGGGTTGCCCGTACGCCGGGAGGAGCGGCGCTCGTACCGCTCGCGGGCCTCCTCGTACTCCGCGCGGTGCAGCTTCTCGCCCGGGGCCTCGGTGAGGGAGCGCAAGAAGTGGGCGAGGAGGGAACCGATGAAGCCGATGGCGAGCAGTCCCCTCAGGGACGCCTGGCGTTCGGGGTCGGGGCGCCGGGAGAAGCCGTCCCAGGTGTGCCGGAAGGCGAGCGCGCTGCACACCGCGAACATCACGACGACCAGCAGCGACACGAAGGCGCCCGAGTCGGCGATCCGGAGGCCCTCGTAGGCGAAGCGCAGCACGAAGCAGGAGGCGGCCGCGGCCGCGAGGGAGCCCGCGGCGACGCCGGCCCGGCGGGCCCCGTAGCCGCCGTCGTGCCGCACCCAGGTCGTGCCGAAGAAGCGGAGGGGCTCGGGGCGGGGGCCGTCGGCGGCCGGGGAGCCCGCCGGGGCGGTGTCCGTCGTGTCCGGGGTGCCGTTCTCGTCGCTCACGCGTCGATTATGGCGCCGGGGCGGCCGCGGGCTCCGGCCGGGCTCAGCCGCAGCGGGAGGCGACGTAGCCGTCGCTGCCGGTGTGCACGTAGGCGTCGGCGACGTACTCGCCGGAGCCGACGCAGTCCCAGAGGGCGCTGGTGCCGTACGGGCCCGTGACCGTGGTGCCCGTGGTCTGGCAGTGGATCGGCACGGAGGCGCCCTCGGGGAGCACCCGCACGACGCCGTAGCCGGTGCCCGGTCCGCTGCGGACGTTCACCCGGACGCCCGGTGCGACCGGGTAGTACCGCACGAGTGCCACCGCGGCGACGCTCCCGGCCGGTGCCCCGGTGACGGCCGCCGTCCCGGCGGCGGCCGTGCGCCCGGCTTCCTCGACACGCTCGACAGACATGGTCGTTCCTCCCCCGTCGCTCCCCATGGCGGTCATGGGGCCCGTGGCCGCGCCCGTGACGGTCGCGGACCTCGGCTGCACCCGAGGACGGCCCCGGGGCCCCGCCCGGTTCCCCCGCGCGGCCCGCGCCGGGCCCCGGGCGGACGACGCGCAGGCGCCGGCAGCCGCCTCCGTCCCGTGCGGCTCATCGACTAGGCTCGGACGTCGCGCCGCGCGGACGAGAGCACGGGGGTGGTCCATGACGCCACAGCGCAACGGCGGAGCGGGCGCCGCAGCGGATCGTCCCGAGTACGCCGGCCAGTACCGACTCCAATCCCGCCTCGGTTCCGGGGGCATGGGGGTCGTGCACCTGGCCCGCAGCACCTCGGGACTGACGCTGGCGGTCAAGGTCGTGCACACCTCGCACGCGGCCGATCCCGAGTTCCGGGGGCGCTTCCGGCAGGAGGTGGCCGCGGCCCGGCGGGTCAGCGGCGCCTTCACCGCGCCCGTCGTCGACGCCGACCCGGAGGCCGAACGGCCCTGGATGGCCACCCTGTTCATCCCGGGCCCCACCCTGGCCGAGCAGGTGAAACGGAACGGGCCGATGGCCCCGCCGCAGCTGCGCCGCCTGATGGCCGGACTGGCGGAGGCGCTGCGCGACATCCACCGGGTCGGGGTCGTCCACCGCGACCTCAAGCCGAGCAACGTACTGCTCGCCGAGGACGGCCCGAAGGTCATCGACTTCGGCATCTCCCGCCCCATGGACAGCGAACTGCGCACCGAGACGGGCAAGTTGATCGGAACACCGCCCTTCATGGCGCCGGAGCAGTTCCGGCGGCCCCGGGAGGTCGGGCCGGCCGCCGACATCTTCGCGCTGGGGTCCGTGCTGGTGCACGCGGCCACCGGACGCGGGCCGTTCGACTCCGACAGCCCCTACATCGTCGCCTACCAGGTCGTGCACGACGAGCCCGATCTGACCGGCGTGCCGGACAACCTGGCGCCGCTCGTGCTGCGCTGCCTGGCCAAGGAGCCCGGGGACCGTCCGACGCCGGACGAGCTGATGCGCGAGCTGCGGCGGGTCGCGGCGTCCTACGACACCCAGGCGTTCATACCGGGACAGCGTTCGCAGGACGCGCCCCGTCCGGAGCAGGCCGGACCGGCGGACGCCGTGGACTCCGCGGCGGAGTCCACGGCAGGGTCCACCGGGGAACGGCCGCCCGGCCGCGGGCGGTTCCGGCCGACCGCGCCGGTGCTGGCCCTGGCGGCGGGCGGGCTCGCCCTGGTCGCCGGTGCGGTGTTCGGCTCGGTACGGCTGCTCGGCGACCAGGACCGGCCCGCACCGCACGCATCCGCGCCGCGCACCGCCTCGGCCGCCTTCTCCGGGTGGGCCGCGAAGTCCTGGTCCGACGAGGGCGGCACGCCCCAGTGCTCGTACGGCGCCGGGGCCCTGGTCTGCGCGCGGCCGGGGCTGCTCTACGCCCTCGACCCTGCCTCCGGCAGGAAGCTGTGGCGGCACCCGCTGGGCGAGCGGCAGTTGCGCACCGCGCCGCCCGCGGTGGCGGGGGGCCTGGTGCAGCCGATGACCGACCACGGCCGGGAGCTGGAGGCGCTGGACCCCGCCACGGGCCGGCCCCGCTGGCACAGGTCCGTGCCCGCGTACAGCGGGGTGCTGGAGGCCGGCGGCAGGCTGCTGCTCACCGGCGTCGACGGGGTGGTCCGTGCGGTGGACGGCGCCTCGGGCGGCATCCGGTGGAGCAGGAGGGTGCCGGGCGTGGCCCTGCCGCACTTCTTCTCCTTCGCCGGGGATCCGCTGGCGTACACGGCGAGCACCTCGGACGACGGCTCGGCCACCCGGGTCCTCGCGGTGGATCCGCGGACGGGCGGGGTGCGCTGGGAGGCGCGGCTGCGCGGGACGCTGACGCCGGTCGGCAGCGAGGGCGGCTCCCTGGTGCTGCTCTCCGCCCGCGCCGACTTCATCGGCCAGGTCGACGCCGTCGTCCGCTACACCCCGGCGTCGCGGACCGCCCGCCGCATCGCGCTGCCCCTGCCGCGCGACACCGCGCAGGCGACCGTGCACGGCGGGGTCGTCCACCTGCTGGCGGAGGGCGGCTCGCTGGAGGCGGTCGACCTGGCGACGGGCCGGGAGCGCTGGCGGCTGGAGACCGCCGTGAGCCGCGGGTCGGCGCCGGCCGCGGACGACCGCCATGTGTACGTCACCGCGGGCGACGGCCGGCTGCTGGCGGTGGACGCCCGGACCGGGCGGCTGCTGGGGCAGACGGTGCCGCGGTTCGGCCCGCACCCGGACCGGGTGGCCGCCTCGCTGCCGGCGCCGCTGCCGGTCGGGGACCACGTCTACGCGGCGGCCCCCGACGGCACGGTCTTCGCCGAGGACGGCCGCGCCCCGTCCCACTGGTGACCCCGGGGGGCGGCCCGCGCCGCCGGCCCCGGTCGCCGGTGACGCCGGGCCCGGCCGCGCGTGCCGACGGGCCCGGTCGCCGGTGGCGCCGGGCCCGTCGGCGGGCGGCGGGGATCCTCCCGAGAGGGGTCAGCCCAGCTTGGAGACGTCGCGTACGGCGCCCCGGTCGGCGCTCGTGGCCATCGCCGCGTAGGCCCGCAGCGCCGCGGACACCTTGCGGTCGCGGTCGCCGGGCGCGTACACGCCGTTCAGCGCCCGGTCGCGGCGGGCGAGTTCCTCGTCGTCGACGAGCAGGTCGATGGTGCGGCGGGGGATGTCGATGCGGATCCGGTCGCCGTCGCGGACCAGTGCGATCGTGCCGCCGGAGGCCGCCTCGGGCGAGGCGTGGCCGATGGACAGGCCCGAGGTGCCGCCGGAGAAGCGGCCGTCCGTGACGAGGGCGCAGGCCTTCCCCAGGCCGCGCCCCTTCAGGTACGAGGTCGGGTAGAGCATCTCCTGCATGCCGGGGCCGCCCTTGGGACCCTCGTAGCGGATGACGACGACGTCGCCCTCCTCGACCTGCTGGGTCAGGATCTTCTGGACGGCCTCCTCCTGCGACTCGCAGACGACCGCCGGGCCCTCGAAGGTCCAGATCGACTCGTCGACGCCGGCGGTCTTCACCACGCAGCCGTCCACGGCCAGGTTGCCCCGGAGGACCGCCAGGCCGCCGTCCTTGGAGTAGGCGTGCTCGACGGAGCGGATGCAGCCGCCCTCGCCGTCGTCGTCCAGCGACTCCCACCGCTCGGACTGGGAGAACGCCTCGGCCGAGCGCACGCAGCCCGGGGCCGCGTGCCACAGCTCGACCGCCTCGGGCGAGGGGGAGCCGCCGCGGACGTCCCAGGTCTTCAGCCAGTCGGCGAGGGACGGGCTGTGCACGGCGTGCACGTCCTCGTTGAGCAGGCCACCGCGGTGCAGCTCGCCGAGGAGCGCGGGGATGCCGCCGGCCCGGTGCACGTCCTCCATGTAGTAGGTGCGGTCCTTGGCGACGTTGGGGGCGACCTTGGCCAGGCAGGGCACCCGGCGCGAGACCTGGTCGATCTCCGGCAGTCCGAAGGCGACGCCCGCCTCCTCGGCGGCGGCCAGCAGGTGCAGGATCGTGTTGGTCGAGCCGCCCATGGCGATGTCGAGGGCCATCGCGTTCTCGAAGGCGGCGAAGGTCGCGACGGAGCGGGGCAGGACCGTCTCGTCGTCCTGCTCGTAGTAGCGGCGGGTCAGGTCCAGGACCGTGCGGGCCGCGTCCTCGTAGAGCGCCTTGCGGGCGGTGTGGGTGGCGAGGACCGAGCCGTTGCCCGGGAGGGCCAGGCCGATGGCCTCCGTCAGGCAGTTCATCGAGTTGGCGGTGAACATGCCGGAACAGGAGCCGCAGGTCGGGCAGGCGTTCTCCTCGATGCGGAGGATGTCCTCGTCGGAGATCGTGTCGTTCACCGCGTCGGAGATCGCGTCGACCAGGTCGAGGGTGCGGACCGTGCCGTCGACGAGGGTGGCCCGGCCGGACTCCATCGGGCCGCCGGAGACGAAGACCGTCGGGATGTTCAGCCGCAGGGCCGCCATCAGCATGCCCGGGGTGATCTTGTCGCAGTTGGAGATGCAGATCAGGGCGTCGGCGCAGTGGGCCTCGACCATGTACTCGACGCTGTCCGCGATCAGGTCCCGGGAGGGCAGGCTGTAGAGCATGCCGCCGTGGCCCATGGCGATGCCGTCGTCCACCGCGATGGTGTTGAACTCGCGCGGGATGCCGCCCGCCGCGCGGACCGCGTCGCTGACGATCCGGCCCACCGGCTGGAGGTGGGTGTGGCCCGGGACGAACTCGGTGAAGGAGTTGGCGACGGCGACGATCGGCTTCCGCCCGATGTCCGCACCCGGTACACCGGAGGCCCGCATGAGGGCGCGGGCGCCCGCCATGTTGCGGCCGTGGGTGACTGTGCGGGACCTCAGCTCGGGCATCGTCGCTCGCTCCTTCGGAGAGTTCCGCCGGGGGAACCCGGCAGGGTTCTGACGCAGTCGAGCGTACGCCGGTCATCCAGGGGTCGGGACGCGCCGTCCGGAATACGGGACGCGTATCTCAGTGGGCCGGCCGGTTCCGCCCGGGTGCGCCGGCCCGTCCCGCCGGTCGGGTCCCCGGGGCCGCGCACGGCCGGGCAGCACGGCGGGGCACGGTCCTCGGGCACGGACCTCAGGGGCGGGTGAGGTGGCCCTGCACCACGGGGGCCACCCGGGCGATGATGTGTTCGACGTCCGCGGACGCCAGCGGCTCCACCTTGATCACGTACCGCAGCATCGCGCAGCCCACCAGCTGCGCCGCGGCCAGCTCGGCCCGCAGCTCGGCGTCCGGCAGGTCGACCTGGGAGGCGATGCGGCGCAGCAGCTGGGCGGCGATCAGGCGGCGGAAGACGGCGGCCGCGGTCTCGTTGTTCACGGCGGAGCGCACGATCGCCAGCAGGGGCGTGCGCGTGGTGGGGTTCTCCCAGACGCCGAAGACGAAGCGGGCCAGCCGCTCGCCGACGCCGTCGAGGGGCCCCTCGGCCAGCGCGTCGGGCGCGTCCAGGGCGGGGGCGAAGGCGACCTCGACGGCCGCCTCGAAGACCTGCTCCTTGGTCCCGAAGTAGTGGTGGACCAGCGCCGGGTCGACTCCGGCCGCCTTGGCGATGCCGCGCACGGAGGTCTTCTCGTAGCCGCGCTCGGAGAACTCCTCGCGGGCCGCGGTCAGGATGAGGTCGCGGGTGTCGGCGGCCTCGGTGCGGCGGGGCCGGCCCCGCCGGCGGGCGGCGGCGTCGGTCATCCGCGGGACACCTTCGCGGACGACGCCAGGTGCAGCCGGGTGAAGGCGAGGGCCTCGGCCAGGTCCGCCTCGCGCTCCGCGCTGGACATGGCCCGGCGGGTGTTGACCTCGATGACGACATGGCCGTCGAAGCCGTACCGGGCGAGGCGTTCCAGCACCTCGGCGCAGGGCTGGGTGCCGCGGCCGGGCACCAGGTGCTCGTCCTTGTTGGACCCGGCGCCGTCGGCGAGGTGGACGTGGCCGAGCCGGCCGCCCATCCGGTCCAGCATGTCGAGCGCGTCGGTGCGGGCCGTCGCGACATGGCTGAGATCGATCGTGAAGTGGCGGTAGTCGTCCTTCGTGACGTCCCAGTCGGGGGCGTACGCGAGCATCTCGCGGTCGCGGTAGCGCCAGGGGTACATGTTCTCGACGGCGAAGCGGACGTCCGTCTCGTCGGCCATCTTCCAGACTCCGTCCACGAAGTCCCGGGCGTACTGGCGCTGCCAGCGGAACGGCGGATGCACGACGACGGTGCTCGCGCCGAGCCGTTCCGCGGCCGACCGGGCGCGCTGCAGCTTGACCCAGGGGTCGGTGGACCACACCCGCTGGGTGATCAGCAGGCAGGGCGCGTGGACGGCGAGTATGGGGATCCGGTGGTAGTCGCTGAGCCGGCGCAGCGCGTCGATGTCCTGGCTGACCGGGTCGGTCCACACCATGACCTCGACACCGTCGTACCCGAGGCGCGCGGCGGTCTCGAAGGCCGTCGCCGTCGACTCCGGGTAGACGGAGGCCGTCGACAGGGCGACCTTCGCATCCGGGATGCGCACCACTGGTTCTGCCACGAGGGACAGCTTATGGGGCCCGGCGGACCACCGTTGTGCCGGTGGCCGGCCGCCCGGCCACCGTACGCAACCGCCGGGCGGGGCCGTCATGAGGGCATACGCGGCTGCACAGCGGCCCCCGCCGGGACGCGGCCGTGTGGCGGGTCTCACGCCGGTGCGGCGCACTCCGGGGGCCCTTCGGGCCGGGGCGCGGCCCGCGCGGGGCCCGGGTCCCGGGTCCCGGTCACGACGTCGGCATGTGGTCCAGCCTCCTGAGGATCACGCCCTCGCGCAGCGCCCACGGGCAGATCTCCAGGGTCTCGACGCCGAACAGGTCCATCGCGGCCTCGGCGACCAGGGCCCCCGCCAGGAGCTGCCCCGCCCGGCCGTCGGAGACGCCGGGCAGCTCCGACCGCTCCTCGACCGTCATCCCGGCGAGCCGCGGCACCCAGCCCTCCAGGGACTCCCGCTTGAGCTCGCGCTGGACGTAGAGCCCGTCGGCGGAGCGCGCGGCACCCGCTATCCGGGCGAGCTGCTTGAACGTCTTGGACGTGGCGACCACGTGGTCGGGGGCGCCGAAGCGGCTGAACTCGCCGACCGTGCGGGCGATCTCCGCCCGCACGTGGCGGCGCAGCGCCCGGACCGCGTCGGGTCCCGGCGGGTCGCCGGGCAGCCAGGTCGCGGTGAGCCGGCCCGCGCCGAGCGGCAGCGACACCGCCGCGTCGGGCTCCTCGTCCATCCCGTAGGCGACCTCGAGGGAGCCGCCGCCGATGTCCAGGACCAGCAGCTTCCCGGACGACCAGCCGAACCAGCGGCGGGCGGCGAGGAAGGTGAGGCGGGCCTCCTCGGCCCCGGTGAGCACCTGGAGCTCGACGCCGGTCTCGGCCTGCACGCGCGCGAGGACGTCGTCGGCGTTGCTGGCCTCCCGCACGGCGGAGGTCGCGAACGGCAGCAGGTCCTCGACGCCCTTGTCCTCGGCGGCCTGCAGCGCGTCCCGGACGACGGCGACCAGCCGGTCGACGCCGTCGGGGCCGATCGCGCCGTCCCCGTCGAGGAGTTGCGCGAGCCGCAGATCCGCCTTGTGCGAGTGCGCGGGCAGCGGGCACGCGCCGGGGTGGGCGTCGACCACCAGCAGGTGCACCGTGTTCGAACCCACGTCGAGGACACCGAGTCTCATGTACGGAACGCTACTGCCACCCGGGCCGCCGTCGACCCCCGGAGCCCCGCGCGGGACGGTCCCGCCGCGCCCGTCCCGCGGCATACCCTGGACGGGTGCCAAAGACGAAAAAGGCAAAGAACGAGAAGGCAGCGAAAGCCGCGGATGCGGCAGGTCCGGAAAGGGCGGCAAAGGCGGACGAGCCGGCCACGGCGGCCGGACCGGCCGGGGGTTCTTCGCCTGCGACGCCACCGAGGAGGGCGAGGAAGCAGCGTCCGGAGCCCGACGAGAAGGGGCTCGACTTCGCGCGTGCGTGGGTGGAGTTTCCGGATCCCGCGGACGACGAGCAGGTGTTCCGCTGCGATCTGACATGGCTGACCTCCCGGTGGACCTGCATCTTCGGCAGCGGCTGCCAGGGCATCCAGGCGGGCCGCGCGGACGACGGGTGCTGCTCGCTGGGCGCGCACTTCTCCGACGAGGACGACGAGCAGCGGGTCGCGGAGCACGTGGCACGGCTCACCCCGGACATCTGGCAGAACCACGCCGAGGGCACCCGCCACGGCTGGGTGTCGGAGGACGACGAGGGCTCCCGCCAGACCCGGCCGTACCAGGGTTCCTGCATCTTCCAGAACCGCCCCGGCTTCGCCGGCGGCATGGGCTGCTCGCTGCACATCCTGGCGCTGCGGGAGGGCCGCGAGCCGCTGGAGACCAAGCCGGACGTCTGCTGGCAGCTGCCCGTCCGGCGGACCTTCGAGTGGATCGACCGCCCCGACGACACCCGGGTGCTCCAGGTGTCGATCGGGGAGTACGACCGCCGGGGCTGGGGTCCGGGCGGCCACGACCTGCACTGGTGGTGCACCTCGGCGACGTCGGCGCACGGCGCGGGCGAGCCGGTGTACGTCTCCTACCGGGCCGAGCTGACCGAGCTGATGGGCAAGGCCGGCTACGACCGTCTGGCCGAGCTGTGCGAGGAGCGCCTGGCGGGGCAGCTCCCCCTGCTGGCCCCGCACCCGGCGGACCCGGCGTCCTGAGGCCCGGGCCGGCCCGGGGCCCGGTCCCCGGCGCCCGACGGCAGGCCCCCGGCCCCGCGACCACGGCCCCCTCGGGACGGCAGGCCCCCGGCCCCGCGCCTGCGCCGGGCTCCTGACGACGGGCCCGGACTCCCGTCGCGCCACTGCGGTCTGCCCCGCACCGGCGACGCCCCGGGCCCTGCCGGCGCGGGGCTTTCGCGCCGGCAGGCCCCGGCCCCTCTCCGCCGGACCCGGTCGGCGCCCCCGGCAGGGCCCGGCAGGGCTGTCCCGTGATCCCCGGTGGATCGGCGCGCGGCCTCGGATGCGACGCATCGCAGGGCGGAGGGGCGCCCTCGTACAGCGCGTATGCGGGCGACTCGACGACGCGGCGAGGTGCCGCAGCCGTCGTCGTGCGCCCGCCGGAGATCACGGGACACCCCTCAGCCGTCCGACGGACTGGGCTCACCGCTGCCGCCGGGTGACGGGGCCGGGCTGCCGGAGCCGGACGGCGACGGGCCGGTCGGGGTCGGCGACGGGTCGGGCGACGGTGTCGTGGTCGGGCCGGGGCCGGTGGTGCCCGAGGGCGTGGGCGTCGGGCGCGGCCGGGTCGTGGGCGTGGGGTCGCCGGAACGGACCGGGCCGGGGCCGGAGGGCCGGGGCGCGGCACCGTGGCCCTCGATGGAGACGACGGCGCCCGCCGGGGCGATCGCGACCCGGGCGCTCCAGCTGCCGGACGGCTCGCGCAGGTGGTCGACGTACACCTGGACCGTCA
This sequence comes from Streptomyces tropicalis, assembly GCF_029269835.1. GTDB lineage: Bacteria > Actinomycetota > Actinomycetes > Streptomycetales > Streptomycetaceae > Streptomyces > Streptomyces tropicalis. Next base: position 15,289 of record NZ_JARJBB010000036.1, read on the forward strand.
GTGTCTCGCCGGGCCGGAGGGTGCCGGAGGAGCGGCTCAGGTACAGCCAGGACGCGCTCGTGGCCGCGGACCAGCGAACCGGTTCGGCGCCTGCCGCGGCCAGGGTGATGCGCGTGGTGTCGCCGTGGTGGCCGGCGGTCACGGTCAGGCGGCCGTCCGCGTGCCCGGCCCCGGCGACGCCGACGACCTCCACCGAGACGTCGGAGCGCCGGTCGCGGCCGGAGGAGTCGGGGTGGGTGCGCCGGTCGCCGGCGTTCTGGTAGCCGCCCGCGGCCGTGCCGCCGAGGTTGTCCGGGTCGTGCGCCTCGTGGGCGGTGGCGGACGGGCCGGTGCCGCCCTCGCCGGTGGGGGTGCCCCGGTGGGCGGCCCACAGGGCGAGCACGGGGGCCGCGACGACGGTGGCGACGACGGTCGTGGTCACGGCCCGCGCGCGGAGCCGGTCCCGGCGGGCCGCGTGGTCCTTGGGGTCCATCGGGAAGCCGCGCCGGTCGAAGCGGGGCGCGCCGCCTCGCGCGCGCGGGTGGTGCGCCATCGCCATCGCGACGTGCAGCGCCGCGCGGGGCGCCGGCAGGACGGGCAGCTCGGCGGGGGTGACCGAGGCGCCCGGCCAGCGGCCGGGGACCGCGCGCCCGGCGGTGCGGCGGCAGTGCGGGCAGTCGTCGACGTGCCGGACGAGTTCGCGCCGCAGGGCCGCGCTGAGCACCAGCTGCCGGTCTCCGGTGAGCCGGGCGACGCCGGGGCAGCCGCCGGTCTCGACGACCGCGAGGGCCGCGCGGGTGCGCTCCACCTCGCAGGCGGCGGAGGCGAGCAGCTCGCGGGCGGCGGCCGCGGACATGCCGAGCACGGCGGCGACCTCGTGGGCGGCGAGGTGGTGGCGCACGGCGAGTTCGAGCGCCTCGCGCTGCTCGGGACTGGTGCCGGCCGCCTCCGGCCAGGCGAGCCGGGCGAGCTCGTCCCGCCGCCGCTCCCGCTCCTCCTCACCGGCGGCCGGGGTCACGCCCGGGGCTGCGCGGCCGTCCCCGGGGCGCCCGGCGGCATGGGTGCTCTGACGTTTCTGCTTGGCCTCGGCGAGCTTGCGCAGGCATGCCCACCGGGCCAGTGCGTAGAGCCACGCCCGGCGATCACCGGGGGTCTCCGGGCCGCGCTGACCGCGCCGCTCGGCGAGGGCGAGCACGTCCCCGAGGGCGGCGGTGGCCGCCTCGTGGTCGCACAGCACGGACAGGCAGTAGGTGAACAGGCCGTCCAGGTACGGCTCGTAGCGCGCGGGCGGCCGCTGCGCCAGCGTGCGCCCGGCGGCGCGGTCGCGCGCTTCCCGGTGCGCCCGGTGTGCGCCGGTCGTGCGGGTCGTGGTCTCCGGGCTGCTGCTCATCACCCGTGCGACCGTAGGCGCCGGGAGAATGCCCCTTCTTCTCCCTTGAGCACTTTTAATCCGTACGGGTGAAACGATCCCTCATAAGGGGACAGGAAGGTTCCGTTCCGTGACCCGTAGGAGTGCACCGGCCGCAGCGGCGGCCGCACGGGGGCACCGCCCGCTGCGGCCCGTGCTCCCGGACGCCGGTCCGGCCGCCCCCGGGGCCGGGGGGCCCGCCCCCGGCCGCGGGCGGGGCTGTCGGTGGCGGCGGCTACGGTTTCCCCATGGCTGCCCGTACCAGGACCACCAAGGACCGCCCGTCCTACCGCTGCACCGAATGCGGCTGGCAGACGGCCAAATGGCTCGGCCGCTGCCCCGAGTGCCAGGCCTGGGGCACGATCGAGGAGCACGGCACGCCCGCGGTCCGCACCACGGCACCGGGCCGGGTCACCTCCTCCGCCCTGCCCATCGGCCAGGTCGACGGCCGCCGGGCCACCGCCCGCTCCACCGGCGTGCCGGAGCTCGACCGCGTCCTCGGCGGCGGGCTCGTCCCCGGAGCGGTGGTCCTGCTCGCGGGCGAGCCCGGCGTCGGCAAGTCCACACTGCTGCTGGACGTGGCGGCCAAGGCGGCGAGCGGGGACCACCGCACGCTCTACGTCACCGGCGAGGAGTCGGCGAGCCAGGTCCGCCTGCGCGCCGACCGCATCGGCGCCCTCGACGACGACCTCTACCTCGCCGCCGAGACCGATCTGGCCGCCGTCCTCGGGCACTTGGACGCGGTGAAGCCCTCGCTGCTGATCCTCGACTCGGTGCAGACCGTGGCCTCCCCGGAGATCGACGGCGCGCCCGGCGGCATGGCCCAGGTCCGTGAGGTCGCCGGCGCCCTCATCCGGGCCTCCAAGGAGCGGGGCATGTCCACCCTGCTGGTGGGCCACGTCACCAAGGACGGCGCGATCGCCGGCCCCCGCCTCCTGGAGCACCTGGTCGACGTCGTCCTGCACTTCGAGGGCGACCGGCACGCGCGCCTGCGCCTGGTCCGCGGCGTCAAGAACCGGTACGGCGCGACCGACGAGGTCGGCTGCTTCGAGCTGCACGACGAGGGCATCACCGGCCTCGCCGACCCCTCCGGGCTGTTCCTGACCCGCCGGGACGAGCCGGTCCCGGGCACCTGCCTGACCGTCACCCTGGAGGGCCGCCGGCCGCTGGTCGCCGAGGTCCAGGCGCTCACCGTCGACTCCCAGATCCCCTCCCCGCGCCGCACCACGTCCGGCCTGGAGACCTCCCGGGTCTCGATGATGCTGGCCGTCCTGGAGCAGCGCGGCCGGATCAGCGCCCTGGGCAAGCGGGACATCTACTCCGCGACGGTCGGCGGCGTGAAGCTCTCCGAGCCGGCCGCCGACCTGGCGGTCGCGCTCGCCCTGGCGTCGGCCGCCAGCGACACTCCGCTGCCGAAGAACCTGGTCGCCATCGGCGAGGTCGGGCTCGCCGGCGAGGTGAGACGGGTCACGGGCGTCCAGCGCCGGCTCGCCGAGGCCCACCGTCTGGGCTTCACCCACGCCCTCGTCCCGGCGGATCCGGGCCGGACGCCCCCGGGCATGAAGGTCCTGGAAGTCGCCGACATGGGGGACGCTCTGCGGGTCCTGCCCCGCTCCCGTCGCCGAGAGGCCCCACAGGAGCAGGAGGACCGCCGGTAGACTTTGCCCTGGTCTCGCCCGTCCGTGCGAACCCAGTGTGCGCAACGGGGCGCCCCAGAACCTGCGACCGGAGGAGTGCAGTGGCAGCCAACGACCGGGCGGCAGCTCCCGGAAAGTCCGGCGGGAGTTCCGGCACCGAGGGCCTGATGCGCGCTTCCCTGAGCGCCGTGGCGCCCGGCACGGCCCTGCGCGACGGTCTCGAGCGGATCCTCCGCGGCAACACGGGCGGGCTCATCGTGCTCGGCTCCGACAAGACCGTCGAGACGATGTGCACCGGCGGGTTCGTCCTGGACGTGGAGTTCACCGCGACCCGGCTGCGGGAGCTGTGCAAGCTGGACGGCGCCCTGGTGCTGTCCGCGGACCTGTCGAAGATCCTGCGGGCGGGCGTCCAGCTGGTCCCGGACCCCACGATCCCCACCGAGGAGACGGGCACCCGGCACCGCACGGCGGACCGGGTGAGCAAGCAGGTCGGCTTCCCGGTGGTCTCGGTCTCCCAGTCCATGCGGCTCGTCGCCCTGTACGTCGACGGCCAGCGCCGCGTCCTGGAGGACTCCGCCGCGATCCTCTCCCGCGCCAACCAGGCCCTGGCCACGCTGGAGCGGTACAAGCTCCGCCTGGACGAGGTGGCGGGCACGCTGTCCGCGCTGGAGATCGAGGACCTGGTGACGGTCCGGGACGTCTCCGCGGTCGCACAGCGCCTGGAGATGGTGCGCCGCATCGCCACGGAGATCGCCGAGTACGTGGTGGAGCTGGGCACCGACGGCCGCCTTCTGGCGCTCCAGCTGGACGAGCTGATCGCGGGCGTGGAGCCGGAGCGCGAGCTGGTCGTCCGGGACTACGTGCCCGAGCCCACCGCCAAGCGCCACCGCACCGTCGGGGAGGCACTGGCGGAGCTCGACGCCCTGAGCCACGCCGAGCTGCTGGAGCTGTCCACGGTGGCCCGCGCCCTGGGGTACACGGGCTCCCCCGAGACCCTCGACTCGGCGGTGTCCCCGCGCGGCTTCCGCCTGCTGGCGAAGGTGCCGCGGCTGCCCGGCGCCATCATCGACCGCCTGGTGGAGCACTTCGGCGGCCTCCAGAAGCTGCTGGCCGCCAGCGTCGACGACCTCCAGACCGTGGACGGCGTCGGCGAGGCCCGGGCCCGCAGCGTCCGCGAGGGCCTGTCGCGGCTGGCGGAGTCGTCGATCCTCGAACGCTACGTGTGACGCGGCGCGCACCCGCCCGGAGGGCCGGTGCGCGCCCGCACGGTCCTCCGGACGGCGCGGCCGGCCGCTTCGGGCGGCGGGGTGCGGCTCGTCAGTCCGCCGACAGCACGAACGACGTCTGGAGCTTCGGGAAGCCGGGGATCTGGGCCTCGACCAGGTACGTCCCGGGACCGGCCGATCCGGCGGGCGGTGTCGCGCAGTGCGGCGCGCTCGGCCTGCGGTCCCACACCACCTTGTCGGCGATGCCGCTGCCCGCGGGGACGCGGTAGAGGAGGCTCCCGTCCGGCTTGGGGCAGTCGGCCGAAGACCAGTAGTCGCCGCCCGCGTCGGAGCGGCTGATGGTCACCACCGCGGACTTCGGGCCGAGGTCGACCTTGCAGTCGCCGCCGGCGGAGTTCTCGGCGGTCAGTTCGAACGTGGGCTTCGCGCCGGGACCGTAGGAGTTGTGGACGCTGCGCAGCGTCAACTTGACGGATCTGGAGGTGCAGTTGGGCAGCGTGGTGTCGGCGGGCAGGATGTCGCCCGCGCCGCCGCTGCCCGCGGCGCCGACGTCCGAGCCCCCGGCAGAGCCGCCGGATCCCGCCCCGCTGCCGCCGGAGCCCCCCGCGCCGCTGCCGCCCCCGGAGCCGGTACCGCCCGACCCGGCGTCCGAGCCACCCGACTCGTCCCGCCCGCCCGGGTGTTGGCTGATCGCGGGACCGGAGCCGGTGGGGCCGGGCGTGATGGTCGAGGGAGCGGGGTTCTTGCCGTTGGACCCGCCGCCCTCGTTCCTGCCGCCCCCGCCGCCGGACAGCACCATCCAGGCGATCAGCAGCGCCAGCAGGGCGAGCACGGACAGCATGACAACCCTCCGTCGCCAGTAGATGGAGGAGGGAAGCGGCCCGACCGGATTGCGCAGAGATCCCACGGCGCAAACTGTACGAGAGATCGACACGTTCCCAGGCGCCACCCGCCGCGCCGACCACAACTTTTCCGGATCATCATTTCGGCAACGGCCGCCCCGGCGAAGGCTCTTGCAGTTCACGCACACGATCCCCGCCGGACCGACACGGCCCCGCCGTCCCGACCCACCACACACCGCCCCGCCCGACATCACACGACCGGTACCGCCCACGTGGCAGGATCGGAACCGTCATGACTGCGCCCACACTGCCCCCACACAGCAGCCCCGCCACCCCGGACCCCGCGACCGAGGCCCACCCGGGGACCGGGACCGACACCGACCAGCACGGCTCCGCCCCCGGCGAGAGCCTGCACCCCCAGGTCATCGCCTGGTTCGACGAGCACGCCCGCGACCTTCCCTGGCGGCGCCCCGACGCCGGCGCCTGGGGCGTCATGGTCAGCGAGTTCATGCTGCAGCAGACCCCGGTGAGCCGCGTCCTGCCCGTCTACGAGCAGTGGCTCGCCCGCTGGCCCCGCCCGGCCGACCTCGCCAAGGAGGCACCGGGTGAGGCCGTCCGCGCCTGGGGCCGGCTCGGCTACCCGCGCCGCGCGCTGCGCCTGCACGGCGCCGCCGTCGCCATAACCGAACGGCACGGCGGCGACGTCCCGACCGACCACGCCCAGCTGCTCGCCCTGCCGGGCATCGGCGAGTACACCGCCGCGGCGGTCGCCTCCTTCGCCTACGGCCAGCGGCACGCGGTCCTCGACACCAACGTCCGCCGCGTCCTCGCCCGCGCGGTCACCGGCACCCAGTACCCGCCCAACGCGACCACCGCGGCCGAGCGCCGCCTCGCCCGGGCCCTGCTGCCCGAGGACGAGGGGACCGCGGCACGCTGGGCCGCGGCGTCGATGGAACTCGGCGCGCTGGTGTGCACGGCGAAGAACGAGTCCTGCCACCGCTGCCCGATCGCCGCGCAGTGCGCCTGGCGGCTCGCGGGCAAGCCGGAGCACGAGGGCCCGCCGCGCCGGGGCCAGACCTACGCCGGCACCGACCGGCAGGTCCGCGGCAAGCTGCTCGCCGTCCTGCGGGAGGCGCACGCGCCGGTGCCGCAGGGGGCCCTCGACCGGGTGTGGCACGAGCCCGTGCAGCGGTCCCGCGCGCTCGACGGGCTCGTCTCCGACGGACTGGTCGAGCCGATGCCGGGCGGGCTGTACCGGCTGCCGCTGACCTGACGCCGGACCTGCGCCCGCGGCCGCCGGCCGCGGCGCAGCCGTTGCACAGCCTGGTCGCAGACCGGGGGGCGCACCGGGCGTCCGTGTCGCACGCCCGCGCCCCTCGCGGTCCGATAAACAATCCCAAAAGGGACAAATCTACCGCATATCCCCCTCCGATCCGCCGTCCGTTACACAACCGACGCACAGCCGAGGGCTAGCCGCAGGCTCCCTTGGACAACGCCGTGACAACCCCTCCGTAGCTTCGATTGCGTGCCCGACAGGCACCGGGCGGCTGCCGACCACAGCCCGTCCGCATCGCAGGCGTGAAAACCGACGGCACACACGTCGGAAACGGGGAATCGGAGGCGGTTGGACATGGCGCAGGGCGAGGTGCTCGAGTTCGAGGAGTACGTCCGCACCCGGCAGGACGCGCTGCTGCGCAGCGCACGCCGCCTGGTGCCGGACCCGGTGGACGCGCAGGATCTGCTCCAGACGGCACTCGTACGGACGTACGGCCGCTGGGACGGCATCGCCGACAAGCGGCTCGCGGACGCCTACCTCCGCCGCGTCATGATCAACACGCGGACCGAGTGGTGGCGCGCGCGGAAGCTCGAGGAGGTCCCCACCGAGCAGCTCCCGGACGCCTCCGTCGAGGACTCCACCGAGCAGCACGCCGACCGCGCGCTTCTTATGGACATCATGAAAGTTCTGGCTCCCAAGCAGCGCAGCGTCGTGGTGCTGCGACACTGGGAGCAGATGTCCACGGAGGAGACGGCCGCTGCCCTCGGCATGTCGGCCGGTACGGTCAAGAGCACGCTGCACCGGGCGCTCGCCCGGCTCCGCGAGGAGCTGGAGGCCCGCGATCTGGACGCACGCGCGCTGGAGCGTGAGGAGCAGGAGCGTTGCGCGGCCTGACCGGCGCAGGGCCCGAGAGGGCCCGTGGCAGCATCCAGGCGGTGATCACGGCGTTGGCCGTGCTCGCCGCCCTCGGACTTCTGGTGTCCGCCTGCGCCACCGGCGGCACAGGGGCCCGTGACGAGGGCCCGGCGCACTCCGACCCGGTGGCGGCGCCCGCGACGTCGGCCTCCCCCGGCCCCACCGGCGCGCCCGGCCACGTGGACGCGGTCCGGCTCATCAAGGAGGACCCGGCGGTCTCGCCCGCGGTGAAGCGGGACCTGAAGCCGTGCGCGGCCGACGAGTACCCGGTGGACGTCTCCTGGGGCAAACTCACCGGCAGATCCTCCAACGACCTCGTCGTCAATGTGCTGACCTGCGGCGACGCGGTGGGCGTGGGTGCCTACGTGTATCGCGAGCAGGGCGGTGCGTACCACAATGTCTTCAAGGCCGAGGAGCCCCCGGTCTACGCCGAGATCGACCGCGGCGACCTGGTCGTCACCAAACAGGTCTACGAGAAGGGCGACCCGGTGTCGAACCCGTCCGGCGAGGACGTGATCACGTACAGCTGGACCGGGAGCCACTTCACCGAGCGGTACAGCACGCGCAACGAGTACGGCAACGCCACCGGGGGCGCGTCGGCGAAGCCCGGGAGCTGACGGGGCGGCCCCCCTCGGGGGTTCGGCGGGCACGACTGCGGAAGAATCCGTCAGGAGCCGGCCGGTCGGCTCCCGCGGACCGACTCGCCCGCGAGGGCACCCGCGGATGAACGCACCGCGCCGCGGAGGCGTCCCTGAAGTGGGCGGAGCGTACCGGCCGGCCGCAGCGCGCAGGCCGGCACCACGAAGAGCACACGAGGACTGAGAGCACCGGGATGGCAGAGCAGACCCACGTCCTGTTCGTCGAGGACGACGACGTCATCCGTGAGGCCACGCAGCTCGCCCTGGAGCGGGACGGTTTCGCGGTCACCGCCATGCCCGACGGCCTGTCGGGCCTGGAGGCGTTCCGGTCGAACAGACCGGACATCGCCCTGCTGGACGTCATGGTGCCCGGCCTCGACGGGGTGAGCCTGTGCCGCCGCATCCGCGACGAGTCGTCGGTGCCGGTGATCATGCTGTCGGCGCGCGCGGACTCCATCGACGTCGTCCTCGGCCTGGAGGCCGGCGCCGACGACTACGTGACCAAGCCGTTCGACGGGGCCGTCCTGGTCGCCCGGATCCGGGCGGTGCTGCGCCGCTTCGGCCACGCGGGCACCGGCCACGCGGAGGACGGCGCCGCGGCGGTCGACGGCAGCGTCCTGACCTTCGGCGAGCTGGAGGTCGACACCGAGGGCATGGAGGTCCGCCGCGACGGGCGGCCGGTGGCACTGACGCCGACGGAGATGCGGCTGCTGCTGGAGTTCTCCTCGGCGCCCGGCACCGTCCTGTCCCGGGACAAGCTCCTGGAGCGCGTGTGGGACTACGGCTGGGGCGGCGACACCCGGGTCGTGGACGTCCATGTGCAGCGGCTGCGGACCAAGATCGGCCAGGACCGGATCGAGACGGTCCGCGGCTTCGGCTACAAGTTGAAGGCCTGAGCGGGGCGGCGTCATGCGGGGGACGATGCGGCAACTGGTCCCGGAGCGCCTGGAGCGCACGGGTCTGCACACGGGCCTGCGCTGGAAACTCAGCGCGGCCATCGCCCTGGTGGGCGCGCTGGTGGCGATCGCGCTCAGCCTGGTCGTGCACAACGCGGCGCGGGTGTCGATGCTGGACAACGCGCGCGACCTGGCCGACGAGCGGGTCCAGATCGCCCAGCGCGCCTACGAGTACTCCGGCCGGCTGAACTTCCCCGGCGTCAGGATCGGCGACCCGCTGCTGCCCCCGGTGCTGCGCCAGAAGGCCGAGCAGGGCCGGCGGGCGACCTTCGTGACCGACCACGGCAACGGGCTGCCGGACATCTGGGCCGCCGTCCCGGTCAAGAACGGGCGGGTGCTGTCCCTGCACACCCACTTCACCGACCGCAGCACGGACATCATCAAGGACCTCGACCAGGCCCTGGTGATCGGCTCCATCGCGGTGGTCCTCGGCGGCAGCGCGCTGGGCGTGCTGATAGGGGGTCAGCTCTCGCGCCGACTGCGCAAGGCGGCGGCCGCGGCGAACCAGGTCGCCAAGGGCGAGCCGGACGTGCGGGTGCGGGACGCCATCGGCGGCGTCGTACGGGACGAGACCGACGACCTCGCCCGGGCGGTGGACGCGATGGCGGACGCGCTCCAGCAGCGTCTGGAGGCGGAGCGCCGGGTCACGGCCGACATCGCCCACGAGCTGCGCACCCCGGTGACCGGTCTGCTGACCGCGGCGGAGCTGCTGCCGCCGGGCCGGCCCACGGAACTCGTCCTGGACCGCGCGAAAGCCATGCGCACGCTCGTCGAGGACGTCCTGGAGGTCGCCCGGCTGGACGGCGCCTCGGAGCGGGCCGAACTGCAGGACATCATGCTGGGCGACTTCGTCACCCGGCGGGTCGCGGCCAAGGACCCGGGCGTCCGGGTGCAGGTGGTGCACGAGTCGGAGGTCACGACGGATCCGCGCCGCCTGGAGCGGGTGCTGTTCAACCTGATCGCCAACGCGGCCCGGCACGGCAGGCCGCCGATCGAGGTGACCGTGGAGGGCCGGGTCATCCGGGTGCGGGACCACGGCCCCGGCTTCCCCGAGGACCTCCTCGCCGAGGGGCCCAGCCGCTTCCGCACCGGCAGCCGGGACCGCGCCGGGCACGGGCACGGCCTGGGGCTGACGATCGCCGCCGGACAGGCCCGCGTCCTGGGCGCCCGGCTGACCTTCCGCAACATCCGCCCCCCGGGTGCCCCGGAGCACCTGCCGGCCGAGGGCGCGGTCGCCGTCCTGTGGCTGCCGGAGCACGCCCCCACGAGCACCGGCAGCTACCCGATGCTCCCGTCCTCGGGAAGCTGACCCGGGCCGCCGGCCGGGCGGCGGGGGCGAGCGGGCTCCGGCACGGCGAAGGCCCCCGGGGCGGACGGCGCCGGGGGCCTTCGGTGGCGGGTCGGGTCAGACGGCTTCGGCCAGCCCCTCGCTGGGAGCGGCGTCCGCGGGCTCCTCGGTCCGCGGCGCGGCCGGGCCCGCGCCCTTCAGCGGGACCTCCTTGACGAACACCGCGGTGACCAGCGCGAGCACGCCCACCACGGAGCCCAGCAGGAACGCCGAGTGGGTGCCGGCCGACACCGCGTGCTGGTAGGCCTCACGGGCCGCCGCCGGCAGCTTGGCCAGGCTGGCCGCGTCCAGCTGCGCGGACTGCTCGGTGACCTTGGAGCCCAGGGCGCCGGCCCGCTGGGCCATGACGTCCTGGACCCGGTTGTTGAACAGCGCGCCCATGACGGCCACGCCGAAGGACGAGCCGAGCGTCCGGCAGAGGGTGGTCGTGGACGAGGCGACGCCCATGTCCTTCATCTGCACGCTGTTCTGGGCGACCAGCATGGTGATCTGCATCAGGCAGCCCATGCCCGCGCCGAGGACGGCCATGTAGATGCCGGAGGTGAGGCGGGTGGTCCCGGTGTCCATCAGGGACAGCAGGTACAGGCCGGCGACCATCAGGACGCTGCCGACCACCGGGAAGACCTTGTAGCGGCCGCTGGAGGTGGTGACCCGGCCCGCGATCATCGAGACGACCAGCATCGAGCCGAGCATCGGCAGGAGCAGCAGACCGGAGTTGGTGGCCGAGGCGCCCTGCACCGCCTGCTGGTACAGCGGCAGGAAGAGCACCGCGCCGAACATCACGAAGCCGGTGACGAAGCCGATGAGGGACATCAGGGTGAAGTTGCGGCTGCGGAAGATGTGCAGCGGCACGATCGGCTCGGCCGCCCGGGTCTGCCAGAACAGGAAGCCGACGAGCGCGGCGGTGCCGATCGCGACCAGCTCCATGATCCGCGCGGAGGTCCAGGCGTACTCCGTGCCGCCCCAGGTGGTGACCAGCACGATGGAGCTGATGCCGACGGTCAGCAGGACGACGCCCAGGTAGTCGATGCGGGCCTTCGCGCGCTTCCGCGGCAGGTGCAGCACCGCGCTGACCGCGATGAGCGCGACCACGCCGAGCGGCAGGTTGATGTAGAAGGCCCAGCGCCAGCCCCAGTTGTCGGTGATGGTGCCGCCGACCAGAGGTCCGCCGATCATCGCCAGCGCCATGACGCCGGCCATCATGCCCTGGTACTTGCCGCGCTCCCGGGGCGGGATCAGGTCGCCGATGATCGCCATCACGCCGACCATCAGACCGCCGGCGCCGAGGCCCTGGACGGCGCGGAAGCCGATCAGCTCGCCCATGTTCTGCGCCATGCCGCTGAGCGCGGAGCCGACGAGGAAGATCACGATCGAGGCCAGGAAGGCACCCTTGCGCCCGTACATGTCGCCGAGCTTGCCCCACACCGGGGTGGCCGCGGCGGTCGCGAGGGTGTAGGCGGTGACCACCCACGAGAGGTGCTGCAGGCCGCCGAGGTCGCCGACGATCGTCGGCATCGCGGTGCCCACGATCATGTTGTCGAGCATCGCGAGCATCATCGCGATCATGAGCGCCAGCAGGACGACCCGCACGCTCCTGGCAGGCTTGCCGGTCCGCCCGGCCTCCTGCTCGATCATCTCCACCACCGGTGTGTCCGCCATCGACCCCACTCCCCCACGTACGCTTGCTTACTTGCCGACCGGCAAGCTACTACGGTGTAGAAGGTAGACCGTTAACTAGCCGGGCGTCAAGTAAGTTACAACTGACCTGTCGGCCGGTAAGTTTGGGTACAGGGCAGCGGAGTACGAGGATGGGCGGCACCATGGACGGCACCAAGCAGCAGCGCCGCGGAAACACCCGCCAGCGCATCCAGGACGTGGCCCTCGAACTCTTCGCCGAGCAGGGCTACGAGAAGACATCCCTGCGCGAGATCGCCGAGCACCTGGACGTGACGAAGGCGGCGCTGTACTACCACTTCAAGACGAAGGAAGAGATCCTCGTCAGCGTCTTCGAGGACCTGACGCAGCCGATCGAGGACCTGATCGAGTGGGGCCGTCAGCAGCCGCACACCCTGCGGACCAAGCAGGAGATCGTCCGCCGCTACAGCGACGCGCTCACCGGCGCCGCACCGCTGTTCCGCTTCATGCAGGAGAACCAGGCGACGGTGCGGGAACTGCGCATCGGGGACACCTTCAAGGACCGGATGCGCGGCCTGCGCGAGATCATCATCGATCCCGACGCGAGCCTGACCGACCAGGTCCGCTGCATCAGCGCCCTGTTCACCCTGCACGCCGGCATGTTCGTGATGCAGGACGTGGAGGGCGACGCCGAGGAGAAGCGCAAGGCCGTCCTCGAAGTGGCGATCGACCTGGTGACCCAGGCGGACCGGGGCACTCCGGCCGCATGACACGACACCGCCGCCCCGCCTGGTCGAGGCGGGGCGGCGGGCTGCGGTCGCCGCCCCGGCGGGGCGGCGGTGGCGCCGTCGGTCAGACGGTCACGCCGTGGGTGCGCAGGAAGACGACCGGGTTGATGGCGGAGCCGTAGTTCGGGGTCTTCCGGATCTCGAAGTGCAGGTGCGGGCCGGTGGTGTTGCCGGTGTTGCCGGACCGGGCTATGTGCTGGCCGGTGGCCACGACCTGGCCGATCCTCACGTCGATGCGCGACAGGTGGGCGTACTGGGAGTACGTGCCGTTGCCGTGCTTGATGACGATGGCGTTGCCGTAGGCGGGGCCGTCACCGGCGCCGTTGGGGCCGGCCTTCACGACCGTGCCGCCGTGCGCGGCCATGACGTTGGTGCCGATCGGCACGGCGAAGTCCTGGCCGCTGTGCTTGTGCATCCAGTGGCTGCCGTTCTGGTCGAAGCTGGCGGTGAGCGTGTACTTCTTCACCGGGTCGACCCACGTGGCGGCGGAGGCCTTGGTGACGGCGGCCGGGGCCGAGGTGGTGGCGGCGGACGCGACACCCGCACCGAGGGCGACCGAGGCTCCCAGGCCGGCGGCCATGACGGCGGCGCGGGTACGGAGCTGCTTCGCACGGGCGGAACGGGACGTGGCGCGCTGGAACATCGAAACCTCGTGGGTGTCGGGGACGTGGATGCCACCCGTGACGCACAAGGCGCTCGCCGGGCGGGCCACACCTTGGTAACCCCGCGCCGCGACGCCGCCCAAAACCCCCGACTACGACGGAAACTAGTACGTCAGTCGACATCCATCGCACTTATTGACATCCACGCCATTCCGGACATCGGGCGAAAGCCGCAGCACACCGCCCTGCACCCCCGCATCCTTCCGGGCGGAAAGTCCGGTTATGTCGGACATGGTGCACACTATTCGCCCTAGTAGGGCCTCCGACTCCTGTGCGCCTTGTCACCGCTTCAAGCACCTCCGGCCCCCTTCACTGTGACGGGCTTCATGTGGTCTGCATCTCATGAGAGTTACCGTCAAGTAATCATTCGGTTCCCCTCTCGCCACCCCGGCGCACGAACATGCACACAACAAACCCGTAGCGTTACGGACGCGAGAGGACCCCCCACCCATGACTAGAGGCAGTTGGACGCGCCGCACCGTCATGACCACCGTCGCCACGGTCGCCGTCCCGGCGTTCGCCGTCCCCGTGGGCGCGCAGGCCGCGACGGACTTCCCGGCCGCGCCCCCGGCGGGCAGCGCGGCCGCCGCGGCCGGGAAGGTCGACTACGCCACCTGGCAGAAGGACTGCACGGCGGTGATGGACCAGGCCCTGCCGTACCTGGAGCGGCGCGTGGCCGACGGCAGGCCGGGCGAGAAGCAGGCGATCGTGTTCGACATCGACAACACGACCCTGGAGACCGACTACGGCTTCAGCTACCCCCAGCCGGCGAACAGGCCCGTGCTGAACGTCGCCCGGTACGCCCAGGAGCACGGCGTCTCGCTGTTCTTCGTCACGGCCCGTCCCGGCATCATCAAGGCGCCGACGAAGTTCAACCTGGAGTACGACGGCTACGACGTCGACGGTCTCTACGTCCGCGGCCTCCTTGACCTGTTCAAGAACGTCGCCGACTACAAGACCGCCCAGCGCGCCGACATCGAGTCCCGGGGCTACACGATCATCGCGAACATCGGCAACAGCGCCACCGACCTCTCCGGCGGCCACGCGGAGCGGACCTTCAAGCTGCCGGACTACGACGGCCAGCTCTCCTAGTAGTGCTTCGTTACCTTGGGTGATCTCGCCTGGTGGCGGGCATCTTCCTGGCATGAGGCTGGGGGAGGTGGAACGGCTCCGGGTTGAGTTATCGGAGTTCGTTGCCGATGTGTTCGCTTCGGT
>NZ_JARJBB010000037.1 GCF_029269835.1 Streptomyces tropicalis
CCCCCGCCCCATCCAGCCTCCCCGCCGCCTACCGTCCAAGCGAACCCGCAGGCCCAGGCCATAACCAGAAGGGGGGAGCGCCGTGAAGCACGAGACCACCATCAACGAACTCGCCCAGTTCGCCGGTCTCTTCAGCACCGTCGACCACATCACGGTCCCCGAGACCAACCCGGACACCGACATCACCGAGGAGGTCACCCTCCCCCCGCCGCTCATCCGCCGCACCCAGCGCCGCGACGACACCACCTGGTGGATCCTCACCCCGCCCGGCATCCACGAACGCATCCTCGTACGCGACCAGGCCACCATCACCGTCTACCTCAAGGACGTCGACCCCGGCCGCTTCACCGGCCACGTCCCCCAGCAGGCCGCCGCGCCTCAGCAGGCCGCCGCACCGGCCGCCTGGCCCCAGCAGCAGACCGCCGCACCCGCCGCCTACCCGGCCCAGCAGCAGGCACCTGCCCCGCAGACCGCCGCCCCGCAGCGGTCCGCCGCACCCTGGTCGAACCAGCAGGGCTGACCCCCCGGCCCCCGGCCCCGGCCACCGCCCCGCGCGGCAGCCGGGGCCGCTCCGTGCCCCGGCACGGCACCGTCACCGCGGCGACTCCGGCCACCCCGGCCGCGCCCCGCCCGGCGCCCCCGAAGGCCCCGCCGGCGTACCGGCCGAGGGAACACCCGGCGGAGCGGCCGGAGGAGCGGACCGGACCGGATCGGCCCCCAGCGCCGGGGGAACAGCCGGAGCCGTCACCGGGGGAGCGGCGACCGGCGCCGCGCCCGAGCCGCGCGGCCGGTCGTCAGCCTGCCCCGCCCCGCGTCCACCACCCCGCTGCTGCTCCCCGCCCGGCCCGCCCCCCGACTCCTTCTCCGCCGCCGTCTTCTCCGCGTCCGCCGTCTTCCCCGGGGCGTCCGCCTTCCTCTTCTCCGGCACCGCTCCCTCCGCGGTCTCGCGTCCCAGCCGCCGCAGTTCCTTGACCCGCTCCACCCCCACACCCAACCGCTGCCCGCACCCGGCCACCGTCTCCCCGGCCTCACCCATCGCCAGCACGACCCGCGCCGCCGCAGCCTTCGCCGCGTCGATCCGCACCTGCCCGCGCTCGCGGACCCGAGCTATCTCCTCCTCCACCTCGGCGGCCGCCGCCGTCTCGTCCTCCACCGCCAGCTCGAAGTCGGCCACCAGCTCGTCGAACGCCGCCTCCTGCCGCAGCCGCCGCGCCTCCGTCTCCTCCGCCTCCCGCCGCCGCTCGGCCATCCGCTCCGCGGCCCGCGCCATCGCCGCCTTCCGGCGCGCCAGCGTCGCGCTGTTCTTCCCGTTGCCCTTGGTCCGGCTCGACGCCACCACAGCCACCTCCCGGCATCCCGCGCCCACCCCTGTGGCGGCCGCGCCCGGTCAGTCTCAGCCGCCCGCACCCCCGCCAAGGCGACCAAGGCGCCCGCGTCCCAGGCCGTAGCACGCCCGTCGCTGCGCCCGGTCCCGCTCACGGGACGACGCCCGAGCGGATAGGGAGCCGACCCCGGGGCAAGGGCGGCCCGTGGTGAGGGGTGGTGACGGAACCCGGGGTGTGGGTGGGTGCCGGTGGTGTGTGGAGGCCGGGGTGCCGGGTCGGTGGTCGGGGTTGGTGAGGGCGTGGGTGTGTGGTCGCCGGCCGGTGGCGGGTCGGTCCCCGTACACCTCTGGCACTTTTGACGCCTGCCCGTGCTCGAGGGGCGTTTTCCCTTCCGGCGGGACACGTTCGAAGGTCGTTTTTCGGGCCCTGGGAGGTTCGAGGCCCGGAGCCGGTTGATGCCCGCACCAGTCCTGTACGCGGTGATCTTCTGGCGTCGTGGGGATGACAGCGAACGCGTTCACCGCGGGGCGGGAGCGCTATTACCGGCGCAACATCGCCCGCGGCGACGGTGCCCCGGGCGCCGAGCTGACGGTGTCCTCCAGCGTGCCCGGGGTGCCGCCCGGGGTGTGGCACGGGCAGGCCGCGCGCGCTCTGGGGCTGTCCGGGATCGTGTCGGACGCGCAGATGCGAGCCTTGTTCGGGCTCGGCATGCACCCCGACGCCGAGGAGATCGCCGCCCGCGAACTGGCCGCCGGGGCCTCGCGCAAGCGGGCCATGAAGGCCGCCAAACTCGGGCCGGCCGTGCCGGCCCTGGCCGAACTCTCCCCGCTCGACCAAGAGATCGAGCAGGTCCTGGAGCACGTCAGCCAGCGGCTGTGCCGCCCGCTGACGAAGGCCGAGACCAAAGACGTGCGGATGCGGTGTGCGGCGCGCGCCTTCGAGGCTGAGTACCACCGCACCCCCGCGGACGGCGCCGAGCTCGGCCGGTACCTGGCCGCCCGCAGCGGGCCGCAGCGCCGCGCCGTGACCGGATACGACCTCTGTTTCTCCAACGAGGAGTTGTCGCTCTTGTTCGCGCTCGGCGGCCCCGAGGTGCGCCGCATTGTCCTCGAGGTCCTGGCCCAGGCCCGCACCGAGGCCCTGGCCTGGATCGAGCACAACGCGCTTGCGGTGCGCACCGGCCCGGGCGGCGTGGCCCAGCAGCGGGCCGAACCCGGGCTGCTGGCCGCGATCCACCTGCACTACGAGTCCCGCGCGGGCGATCCGATGCTGCACGAGCACGCGGTCATATCCCCGCGGGTGAAAGGCCCCGACGGACGCTGGCGCAACCTGGACTCCCGCCTCCTGCTGCGCGACGTCGTCGTCGCCAGCGAGCTGTTCAACCAGCGCGCCCTCGAACTCGCCTGCGCCCGCCTGGGCCTCGCCACCGAAGAGGTCGAGGTCACCCCCGGCCAGCGGCCGGTGATGAGAATCGTCGGCATCGACGCTCGACTGCGCGCCGCGTTCGCGCAGCGCTCGACCGCGGTGCGCACCATGGCCGAGTCCCTCTTCGACGCCTACCGGCGCCGCCACGGCCGCCAGGCGGCACGGCCGGCCCGGACCCGGCTGCAGTGGCAGGCCACCGTGAAGACCCGCCCGCCCAAGCGGCAGGCCCGGTCCCTGGACGACCTACTCGCCGACTGGCAGCGCCGGGCGATCGCGGCCACCGACGAGACGGTCGTCGACAACCTGCTCGCCACCGCCCGCGCCGCCGCGGGCGACCGGCCCGCCCCGGCCGTGCTCGACCTCGCCGCAGCGGCCGAGGAAGTCCTGGCCGCGGTGACCGAGCGGCGTACGACATTCCGCCGCCGCCATGTGCTGGCCGAGGCACGCCGCTACCTGATGCGCACCCTCGCCGGGTCCACCGCGCCCGACCAGGCGGCCGAGCAGATCACCGACCAAGTCCTCGCCCACGGCGACTGCCTGGACATCACCCCGCCCGAGATCAACCCCCACCACCCCGACCTGGTACGGCCCGACGGCACCAGCATCTACCGGCCCATCGGCTCGCAGACCTACACCACCCACTCCCTGCTCGCCGCCGAGAACCGGCTGCTGGCCGCCGCCCGCACCAGCGTGATCCCCCCGGTCGGACGGAGCACGTTCAACCGCGCCGCCGCCCTGGGCCGCGGCCCGATGGACGCCGGACAGCGAGCGCTCGCCGCCTCCTTCGTCCTGTCCGAGCAGCTGCTGCTGGCCGGACTCGGGCCAGCGGGCGCCGGAAAGACGACGGCGATGAAGCTGGTGGCCCGGGCCGTGGACGCGGCCGGCGGACGGCTCATCCCGCTCGCCCCGTCCTCCCGGGCGGCGAAAGTCCTCGGCGGCGACCTCGACCGGCGCGCCCACACCCTGCACTCCTGGCTGCACCAGCGCGGCCGCGCCACCGACGGCAAAACCGTCGGCAAGGACTTCCAGCTGCGCCCCGGCGACGTCGTCCTGGTCGACGAGGCGGGCATGGCCGGCACCCTCCTGCTCGATGAGATCCTCGCCGACGCCGCGGCCGCCGGGGCGGTGGTGCGCCTGCTCGGCGACCCGCACCAGCTCGCCGCCGTCGAGGCCGGGGGAGCCCTCAGGCTCATATCCCGGGCCGGCGGCGCGGTCGAGCTCGACCAACTGCACCGCTTCCGCGTACCCGGCGAGGCCGACGCCTCCCTGATCCTGCGCGACGGCGAAGAGATGCGGGCGGTCTTCGACTGGTACCGGGACAAGGGCCGGATCGTCGCCGGAACCTACGACGCGATGTGCGACATGGTCTTCAACGCCTGGGCCAAGGACCTGGACAAGGGCCTCACCTCGCTGATGACGGCCGCCGACACCGCGACGGTGACCGCGCTCAACGTGCGCGCCCAAGCCCATCACATCGCCGCCGGCACCGTCGACACCAGCCAGACAGCGCCCTTGCGCGCCGGGCAGCGCGCGCACGTCGGCGACATCATCGTCACCCGCCTCAACCGCCGCCAGTGGACGGTGCGCGGCGGGCGGGACTTCGTGAAGAACGGCGACACCTGGCACATCCAGCAGATCCTCCCCGGCGGGGACGTAGTGGTGCGCCACACCCAGCACCGCGGCCGTATCCGCCTACCCGCCGAGTACCTGGCCGCCCAGTGCGAACTCGGCTACGCATCCACCATCCACCGCGCCCAGGGCATGACCGTGGACACCTCACACGCGATCGCCTCCGCCCGCTCCAACCGCGAAGGCGTCTACGTCCAGATGACCCGCGGCGCGCGCACCAACCGCCTCTACGTCGCACTCGAGGACAGCGACCGCCTCGACGACGTCCTCGCCTCCATCGCCGCCCGACGCCGCGCCCAGCTCTCGGCGACCGAGTCGATCGCCGCCCTGCAGCAGGAGACCGCCGCGCCCGGTCAGCTGTCGGCGGAGTTCGCCGACGTCGCCGAGCGCGCCACCACCGCCCGGCTGACCGGCCTCATCGAGCACATCCTCGGCGCAGGCAGGGCAGCGATGTTCATGGCCGCCGACGCCTACCCGGCCCTCATCCGCGCCCTTCACGACGCCGAGCGCGCCGGATTCGACCTGCCCCGCCTGCTCGCAAACACCGTGCCCCGGCGCGGCTTCGGCGACGCGGACGACCCCTCGGCGGTGCTGACCTGGCGGCTGCGCGAGCGCCTCAAGGACGCCGCCGAAGCCCAACAAGAAGGCCGCTCCCGCCCGCTGGCCGCGCTCACCCTGACCCAACTGCACACCCTCACCGAGCTCGCCGCAGCCCACCGGGCCGCCGCCCGCGAGGCGCTCAAGGCCGCCGACGCCGCCTTCACCCACCTGCCCGCCCCGGTCACCACCCGCGCCGGCCACACCCATCCCGCCTGGGACCAACGCCCCATGGGCGAACTGACCCGCCGCGAACTCGCCGCCCAACTGGCCATGGTGCGCACCCAGATCCGCCGCGCCCAGACCAGCCGGACCCCGCTCTCCGACACGGCCCGGCACGTGATCGCCAACCTCACCCGCGAGTCCCAGCTGCGCCGCGCCCTCAACTGGCGCGACGCCGCACGCGAGGACTACCAGCGCGAGCAGGCCGCCACCAGCACCACCTCAACCGCCGCGATCCGCCGCACCCTCACGACCCGCCGCACGGCCACGGCCGACCGCCAGCACTCCGCGCGCGCCGCACTGGCCCGCGCCGACGCCGTCTCCAACAAGATCTACGCCGAGCTCCGCTTCCGCGAGCGCCTGCCCGACCACGCCCCGCACCGCCCCAACCACCGCACCCCGATCCCCGACTGGGTCGCCGACTCCCACGCCCTGGTCCACCCCGACACCCCCGAGCACTGGGCCACCCACCTCGCCGAGCGCCACCGCATCCTGGCCCGCTCGCTCGCCGACCGCGGCCACACCCTGGCCGCCGCCCCGCCCGCCTGGGCCCGCCCGCTCGGCACGCCGCCGCCCACCAGCGCCCCCCGCCGCCGCCACGCCTGGGCCACCACCGCAGCGCTGGTAGAACTGTGGCGAACCCGCCACGCCATCACCGGCGTGCCCGGCCTGGGCCCGCGCCCCGCCGATGTGAACGAGGCGGCGGCCTGGGACGACCTGGACGCCCGGATCCGCGCCCTGACCGGACGCCGCCGCCCGGTGCACCTTCCGCCGCCCGACGCTCCCTCCTCCGTCATGATCGAGGCGGCCCTCAGCCACCTCGATGCGCCGCCGCCCGGCGGCCCGCTGCCCGACCACCCCGCCCTGCGCGACCCCCTCGGGATCACCCCGCTGTCCTACGGTGCGCTGGACGCGCGCCTCGCGCGGCGCGCCCTGGCCGCCGTGCTCGCCGGCGAGCCCCTGCCCGAAGCCTGGATGGAGGAGATCACCGCCCCCGGCGAGGACGACGAGGACGAGCAGCGCACCTACACCAAGTTGTTGACCGCCATCGGCGACTACCGGCGCCGCCACCACCGCGCCGGCCCCGACGTCCTCGGCCCGCGCCCGGCGGGCCTGGACGGCGAGGAATTCGACCACCTCACCGACGCGATCGACCTGTACACCCACGCCCGTGTCGAGCGCCGCCTCGAACAGATGCGGGCCCGCACCGCCGCCCAACGCGCCGCCCTGCTGCCGCCGACCTCACCGCTGCGCCAGCCGCACCCGCCCGACACCAACCGGCCCGGCCACCGGCCCCCGACCCGCTGAACAAGGTGAGCATGCACCCCACATCCAGCTCCGGCCGCATCCAACTGGCGGGCCGCACCGTGCAACTGGCCTGGCTGCGCGAGCACACCGCACAGGCCGCCTCCCTCTTCGCCCGCGCCCGCGCCGAGGTCGGACACGCCTGGTGCCTGTGCCGCCACCCGGCCCTGCGCCTGGTGATCCGCTGCACCCGCGCGGGCCGCTACCACCTCGCAGGCTGGCCCCAGGAAGGCGACCAGCACGAGACCACCTGCCCCTTCCACAAGCTCGGACCCGGCCACTCCGGCCGCGACCGCTACAGCACGCAGGCCATCAAGGAGACCGACGACGGCGTGTTCATCCGCCTCGCCACCCCTCTCGCCCGCACCCTGGACCGCGCCGAAGCCCACGAGAACGCGACGGACGAGGCCTTCGACGACCGGCATGCGCGGCGCGCCGTCGGCATGCTCGGACTGCTCCACTGGCTGTGGGAGGAGGCCCAACTCAACACCTGGCCACCTGGAACGAGGCACCGGACCTGGCGCCACTGCCACGCCCTGCTGCGCCGGCACCTGCGCGCGGCCACCGTCAACGGCCAAGAGCTCGACTCCGTCCTCTACCTCGTGCCGCCCTTCACCCCCCAGGCCGCCGCCGCGAACACGGCCGCCCTGGAGACGTTCCGCGCCCGGCTGGGACGCCACAACGCCACCGAACGACGCGGCCTGCTCCTGGGCCAGATCAAAGAGGTCGCCCCCACCCCGTACGGCGTCGCCTACCGCCTCGCTCACCAGCGCACCCCCCTCTACGCCCGCGCCGCCCTGCACGCCCGGGCCGCCCGAGCCTTCCGGCACGCGTTCTCCCAGACGGCCGCCGAGCACGGCGCGCGCGTCGCGCTGTTCGTCGTCGAGCGCAGTGCGGGCGGGCATCTCGTCGCCGCCGACCTGGCCGCGATGCTCACCACCCGCACCTACATCCCTGCCGACTCCTCCTACGAGGTGGCCATGGCCGACGCCCTCACGGCCTGCCGCCGCGCCTTCATCAAGCCCCTGCGCTACGACAGCGCCGACGCGGTCCTGCCCGACTTCGTCCTCACCGACCAGAGCCCCGCGGCGTACGTGGAGGTCTACGGGATCCACGGCCGCGAGAGCTACGAGCGGCGCAAGGCCGCCAAACGCGCGTTCTACCAGCGCCACCAGGCCCGGCTCATCGAATGGGACATCACCCGACCGCTCCCCGACCTCACCCATCCCGAGCGGCGCCACCCGGGCCCGAACACCTGAGACCGACCCCTGCGCCGCACATACAGGGGACGCCTACCCCGGCCCCGCCGCACCGTGGTGTAGTGGGCGTGTGCCCCACGATCCTTCAAAGACATGGCTGGACGCCCTTGCCCTGCTGGAGCGCGACGAGGCCTACCTCCGGCTCGGCGCCATCGCCGTGATGAAGCGTCTGACGGCGGACAACAAGGACCTCGTAGCCCCCTCGGCCGAGGTCCTGCAACGCGCGCTCCACCAGTGGGAGAAGGACGAGCCGGACCTGCACCAGGACGTCCAGACCGCGGCGAAGGAGTTGGTGGCCACGCTCACAGGGCAGAATCCGCAACAGCCCGGCGGCCCCGGACGAAGCAACTGACGTCCCCGCGTCGGCCCCGACCCCGCGGCCGCGCAGGCGCGACGGCTACCGTTCCCCGGTCCCTTCGAGGCCGGGATCGCGCGCCGTGATGGCACTGTGGCAGTTCATGCAGGAGACGGTGGCGGGCAGGACGGCGAAGCGCGATCCGGACACTCCGTCGGAGCCTTCGACCCGGTAGCTACCGCAGTTGGGGCACGGCGCCGCCTGAAACCCCTTGTCGCAGCGCAGGCATCGGCCGTGCTTCACGGTGCACAGACAGTCCTTGACCTCGGTGTCGGCGCTTCCGCACCGCGAGCAGTACACCTCGACGTCGCGCACGTTCTTCCCTTCGATCGCCCGTGGCGCAGCACGGCCCGCAACCAGATGAGAGCCCTTGTCCTGCGAACCGCCATCCAGCCCGAAAGGATGCGGGTGCTCCACCACCACCTGCCGGCCAGGGCGGCCAGCACCGTGGCCGGAGGGCGGGACACCGGCGACAGTGGCCGACTCACCTCCTGAAACCCGCGCCGCCCGGCGCCGAAACCTGCTGCCCAACCACCCGCCGAAGACCACATAGTGGAGCAACACCACCGAGCAACCCCGCAACCAGAACGGACGGCCGTGACGACCGCCTACAGCGAATCCACCACCGAGCGCACCCCCGGACGGGCCTGGACGGTCCGCATCCTCGGCCACGGCAGCCGCACCGCCTCGGTCACCTGCAGCACCGCAGCGTGCCGGATGCCAGCCCGTTCCGGGGACTTCACCGCGCTGCGCACCTTCGCCGCCGCGCACGCCAAGGCCCACGCGAAGGCCGCCAGCATCACCCTGAACCCCAAGGCCTACTGCCACTGCGGCTCCCAGCGGTGCGGATCCCACTTGGCCACCAAGACCTCATGCGCGGGCCAGGTGGTGCTGATCGTGCGGCACGATCCGCTCGTGCGCCGGGTGTGGACTGTGGAAGAGGTCTGCGAGATGTGCGCCCCGCTCATCCCGAACGCCACCGTCGTGGCCCGCGCCGCACGCCCGGAGCGCACCGCCACGCGCACCGCACAGGTGCCGGCCCCCGCCCGGCCGGGCATCGCGGGCGGCTTCTCCTCCGCCCCCGGCGAGGGCGACGCGGCCCCCGTACGGCACCCGCGCCGCGCATCGCAGCGGCCCCGCCGCCGACGTTCGGGACAGGGACGCTGACCAGCGGATGCCGCACCCGGTGAGCCCGACACCGCCCCGCCCCGACTACGCCGACACCTCCCTGGGCTTCGTCTACACCTGGATCCGGCACGCCGACGGCCGCGACGCGG
Source organism: Streptomyces tropicalis (assembly GCF_029269835.1). Classification (GTDB taxonomy): domain Bacteria; phylum Actinomycetota; class Actinomycetes; order Streptomycetales; family Streptomycetaceae; genus Streptomyces; species Streptomyces tropicalis. The sequence goes on from NZ_JARJBB010000037.1 coordinate 9,395, forward strand.
CGTACGGCGTGCGCCTGCTGGAGCAGATGGCCGGGGCTCTGGAGGAGTACGCCCGCGCCCGCGGCGCGCGGCTGATCGGGCGCCCGCAGTTCGACTTCCCCGCCCCCACCAGCCTGCCGCGCCCGATCCAGCGCGAGGTACGCCGCGCGCTGCTCGCTCAGGAGCGCCGCCCGTGGCGCTGGCCCGGCCTCACCCTGGTGAGGATCTGGCAGGACACCGAACCCGCCGGCCGTGACTAGCTCCAGGCCGCCGGGCGGCCCTGGCGGAACTGGACCACCGCCCGGTCCCACACCTCGTCATCCGCCACCACGGCGGCGCGCGGTGCGGCGGACCGGCACCCGGCGCGGCCGGCCCCATCCACGTCCGGTGCAGCAAGAGCCTGCGCCACCATCTCCCGCTCGGCCCGAGGCCCGGCCGCAGGAAGTCCCAGAAGAACAGCGGTGGCCTGCTTGATCAGAACCCCGGCGTCGTCCAGCAAGGTGTGCGCCCGCCCGTAGGCGTGCAGCTCGATCCGACCCAGGGCCCCGGTCGCCTCCGGCAGGGCGGTGACCAACTGGAAGACCAGGTCGTCGATCAGCTGATACGCCCGCCGGGGATCGCGCTCGGCGGCCTCACGCAGGGCCGCCAGCAGGGGCGCGGCAGCGGACGCATCGTGGACAGGGGGAGACAGGAGGGCAGTCACGTCTGCGTCCAACGACCACACGCCGCCCTGGCAACGCCCCCACCCCGGCCAGGCACCTTCGCGTACCCTGCTCGCCCGGCCCGCACCCTTACTCGCCCTTTTCACGGGCCCCGTCCCGCCTCACGGGACGCGCTTGCGGTTGGTCGCCTTCCGGTTCCCGCCCGGCGGACCCGTTGCGATGGCCGGGCCGGCGGAGATCATCGGCACGGGCAAGCTGCCGCCAGCCGCCGTCCACGGGCCGCGCGGCACCCACCGCCGAGCAGAAGGTCCCCTCGATGAGCGAGCAGCCCACCCCCCTCCCCGACGACTTCCGTACCTGGCTGGCCGAGCGAGGCCAGGACGCGTACGCCCTGGTGTGGGTGGCCAAGGGCAGTGAACCGACCGGCTTCGAGGGAACTGAGGCACCCCGGGTCGGGGAGAGCGGGATCGCCCGCGCCGGCGCCGACCTCAGCCGCATCACGTCGCAGGACGTCGCCCACGGACGGGCCGAGACCCTGCGCCGCTGGCTTCAACTGGACGACGGCATACGGCACCTGGCCATCCTCACGACCGAGTCCGGCACCCTGCGCGAGCACACCCCCGGTGAACTCGCCGCCGAGCTGCTGCACGATCCGGCCAACGACGAGGCCCGGCTCACCGAGCAACTGGCCAGCTGGGTCTACCGCAGAAACGCCGAGGCGCAGCAGGGACTCGAACTCGGATGGATCGCCGCGGCCGCCTCCTGGACCTGTCACATGCGGGCCCTGGCCAGCTATCCGCCGCCCTCCGTCCTCGCCCCGAGCCTGGAGCGCGCCGGAGAACTGGACGAGCCCACCGCCGACCTGGTGGTCACTACCGGGCTGAGGACCGTCGACCTGATCGACCGGCTGGAGCGCCCCTACCGCACCCGCACCGAACTGATCGAGGACTGGCACGCGGTCGAGCCCCTGGCCGCCGACGTCCCGGCGCTCGCGCCCATGGCCGACTGGCTGCTCGACCAGATCGCCCTGCGCGACGCAACCGCCCAGCAGCTGCGAGCCGTCCTCGAGCCGGACCTCACCGACTACCTGCGCGACCGGCGAGCCGACGGCGCACTCCTGGGCACCACGTTGGTCCTCGACGCGGCGCGCGCCGCACACCTGGCCCAGGCCCGCGATACCGTCCGCGCCTACACCGCCGCCGCGCACTCGGGGCGCGAGAGCGAAGCGCGGCAACTCCTCGACGCCTTCCCGATTCCCGCCCGCGACCTGTCCACCAGCGGCCCGGCCGCCACCTGGCGGGAGAACTCGGCCACCGCCGCCGACGCCGTCGAGGACCTCGCCGCGCAGCGCGCCGCGACCGGGGCCGAGGACAGCACCGACTACCTCGCCGACCCGGAACTGCTGCACGCCGCGACCTCCTACCTGGCCGCCCGCGAGGCCCAACTCCACCTCAGGCACGACGCGCTCGGCCGCCTGGCCTTCCCCGCCCCCATCCCGCGGGACCTGCCCGAAGAACTTGCTCCGGTCGCCGCCGCGCAGACCCAGCGCCGCGTCATCGAGGCCTTCGGCACCCTGGAGCGCGCGACCGAGGCACTGGAGGGCCAGCTCCTCTACCAGCTCCAGCAGCCCGTCCCCGCCCACCGCCGCGCCACCACCGACGCCGAAAGCGACCTGCTCAACCGCGCCCTCGGCGTCCTGGAGCACACCCGGACTGATGGCGTCGCCTTCGACGAGGCGGACATCCGCGCCCGCCTGCAGGAAGCCATGGCCCGCCCCGCCGCTGGCCGGCCGGCGTCCACCGGCCACGACGAGGCCCAGGCCCAAGCCCTGGCCGCTGCACCCGCCGTCCCCGGGATGGACCGGTGACCTGGATCCTGAGCACCGTCATCCGTCTGCTGCTGCGCGCCGCCGGGCCGCTCCTCCGGCGCGGTCTGCCGCATCTCGCCATGGCCGCCATGGCCACGCTCGTGTGCGGAGCCGCCCTCGCCGCCGGGTACGCAATCCCCGCCTTCGCCCTGTGGCTGACCGCCGCAGCGGGGCCGCTGGTCACCGTGCTGCTCGCACTGCTGGGAGCGGCGCTCCGCCTCGCCGGGCTCGTGGGCTTGGGCGCGGTCGTCCTGCTCATGCCGCTGGTCATCACGGCCGACGTCCTCCCCCGGTCGCCCGCCGCCCGCGACGAGCACTCCACCAGCGCGCCGTAGCGGCCCGAAGCGGCGGGGGTTGGCCGGATCCGGCATGGCTGTCAGTGCGACCCAGTACCGTACTGTCCACCGGATTCGTCACGGGCTGGAGGCTCGAAGTGCCGATCGACAACCAGGGCCGCGAGCCCAAGGAGAACATCAGTACCCCCGAGCCGGCGGCCCGCGTCGCCGCCAACCTCCCTGGCGGCCCATACCTCGGCCCCCGCTCCCGGGTGCGCGGCAAGACCACCACCTCGATCGAGATGGCTCAGCTTCTGGCACAACGCGGTGGCGACCGCGTCCTTCTCGTGGACCTCGACCCCGCGCCCTCCGCCACCATGGAGGACATCGAGCAGGCCCTGGATGGGCTCGGGCAGAGCTACGACCCGATCATCCTCGACTGCCCGGGCGGGCCCAGCGCCCCGGTGAGCCCGCAGGTGTGGGAAGAGGCCCGGCACACCCTGGGCCTCGACGCCGACGACCGCCCCACCGCGTAGACGTCGCCCGCCTGCGCTCAGGCACCATCGTTCCGGGGGCTTCTTCCGCCCGGGCGGCGTTGCCGTCGCGCGTCTCGGCGATTATCTCGGGTGCGCGTTGGGCGGCAGGCACGTTGGACACGTATGTCACGTCCGGCTATCCGGGAGGAGTCGCTCCGCGCGTCTATCTGCCAGCTCGATGCACTCGAAGAACGGCGGCGTACCGTGCTTTTCGAGATCAACCAGCTCGTTTAGCTGAGTGAGTTTCATGCCCCGATCGGCCCTTCGGCGGAATCTGCTGAGTTCCCGGTTCACTGCCTCCCGGATCACCGGATCGGCGCCGCGGTCGGCCAGACACCTCGCGACCCTCTCCCGGAGGTCACCGTGTTCAAGCTCGTTGGCGAGCAGTGCGGCGACGGCGACGCGGCCGGCCCTGCGGCGCGCTACCCACCTACCCACGATGTTGATCACCGTCGACCCCGCCCTTGCCGCACGACCTCCCGGGCCATGCTCGCAACATCCACTCCGTAGGTGCCGCCGGGCAGATGCTGCTCGATGACGCGCTCGACGACGGCGGTCAGCCGGTCGCGTCCCGGTGCCCCCGTCATACGGCCGGGCCCGCTTCGCCCAGGCCTGCCTGACGGGCCCGGAACAACGAGGTGATCGTCACCGCGTCGGTGACCTGACCGGTCAAGGCCATCTGCTCCGCCTCGGCGAACGCGACGACGCGCACCCGGCGGATCCCGGCGCCACGGCCGAGCTCGCCCACGGAGTCGATCCGCGCGGCGTACAGCATCACCGGCTCGGCCAGGATCGCCGGGTCCGGGTGCACCTGGCCCAGGCCGATCACTTCCGAGGTGCTCGCACCGAGCAGGTCCTCGAGCTGCCCGGCCGCGTTCTGCGCGTCGCTGACGTCCGCCACTCCGGGGCCCCTGAGAATCTCCCGGGTCCAGGTGCGGGCCGCGTGCCGGAACCGGTCGACGAGCACGACCTGGGCGTCGAGCAGTGGAAGCACGGCCACCTGCGGCTCGGGCCGCGCGGCGAGGACCCGCAGCAGGCGCTCATGCCGTCCGTCGGGGAGAACCACCGGGTCTTCGAGGACCACCCGCTCCTCGTCACGGTGCAGCACCTGCCCCTCGGTCATCGGCCAGTGCATGATGCCGATCGCGCCGTCGCCGGGCGGACTGGAGAACAACGCGGGGCGGGTGTCGCGCAGATGCGCGTACGCGGACTCGGGGGTGTGGTCCATCAGATCACCGACCTCGGCGGGCAGGGTGAGCAGCGAGCGAGGCAGCGGAACGGCGGGCGTCACGCGGCAACTCCCTGACGGGCAGCGGACAGGTCGGCGGCGAGCTCGTCGACGGCGGTGTACGTCATGGGCCCGGTGGTGACGATCCGCGCCCGGTCCCCGCTGTAGTGCAGGCGCCACTTGTCGACCACCCACCGCGCGGGCCGCTCGAAGGTGACCGTCAACGAGCCGGGGAAGCGTTCCGGCGCCACCCCCGCGGCCTCGAACGTGGCGAGCGCGTAGGCGGCGACATCCTGGCACCGGGCCACCATGGCGGCCACGCCGGCCCGCCCCAGAGAGCGCAGCCGCGTCCACAGCAGCAGCGCACCGAGCCCGCTGCGGGCACCGACCGCCAGGCGGTCGGGCACCGTGATCGGCAGGTTCGTGGGCGGGTCCTGCACACGCCGCACCAGCGAAATGCCCGCCGGGACGGGCAGCCCCAGAAGGGGGTTGCCGGACAGGGTGATGGAGTGTGCGCCGTGCGCGAGCGACCACGGCGCCACCAGGTCGGTGTGCGCGGCCGCCATTCCGCCCGCGCTCGCGTCGACATGGATGTGCACCGGCCCGAACGCGGCGGCCGCGGCCCGCAGTTCGGTCACACTGTCGATGGCGCCGTGCAGGGGAGTGCCGCAGGTGGCCACCACCAGCGCCCCCGCCCCGCGCCGCATCCGGACCTGCAGCCGCAGATCGCCCGGATCCATCGTGCCGTCGCCCAACGCCAGGACGCGCACCGTGTTCATCCCCAGCAGCTCGCAGGCCCGTACGACGTCGTAGTGGGCCTGCTCGCTGATGTACACCGACGGCTCCGGCAGCCCGCGGCGGGCCAGGACCAGGCCGTGCAGGAGGGCCTCGCGCGGCGAGGCGGCCACATAACCGTGCGCCTCGTCGAGGCAGACCCCGGCAAGCGCGGCGAAGTAGGCGAGCACCGCCTTCTCGTACGCGCGGGCGCCGTCATCGAAGCGGGTGTCGTCGTACGGGCCGCCCTGCTGATCGGTGAACAGGCCGAGCAGCGGAGCGAGTTCGGCCATCACCTGTTCCAGGTGGTCCGGGAGGCCCAGGGACGGCCGCTCGCCCGGGACAAGGGCGCGCTGCAACTGGTGCAGCGCGCGGGTGTCCGCCGCGGGCGAGGACGGTTGGAAGCCGATGGCCAGGCCCTCGTCGGGTGGGGTCAAGGCGGTGCGGGGACTCACGTCATCGGCTCCGTACGGGTCGCTCGGGCTATGGGTGCCACTCCATCTACGCCCGCCCGCAGCCGCTGCGGGCCGACCGGGTGCCGGGCACGCCGTGGGGCGGGAGGATGTGCCGCACAACCCGGTTGCGCCTCCCGCCCCACGGTCTCGACGGCCCCGAGCGCTGCCGCCGCGCCGGGCACCGGCTACCGCGCGGCGGATTCCGCCTGCCGGGAGAGCAGGGCAAGTCGCGGACCCAGCAGGTGGAACCGCCTCCGATAGACGACGCCGTCCTCGCCGCCGGCCGCCCAGGATCGGTCACGTCCGGACCTGAGGGTGCGCACCCCTGCCGGGGCCGGGCGGACCCGTGGGCAGTGCGGGCCGCCCGGCCCGATTCCTCCCACACAAGGAGTTCCGCGTGATCGTTCGCCAGCGCGTCAAACGTGCCGCCGTGGCCGGGGCCCTGGGCCTGGCCGTTGCCTCGGGAGGCATCGCCACCGCCTCGACGGCGCAGGCCGCCGACACCGCGACCGACAAGATCTCCTGCAAGGCCGTCAAGGTCCACAAGTCCTACTCCACCGGATCGACCACCGTCGGCATCGCCTACAAGGGCGACAAGATCACCTACAGCCAGTGGGTGTACCAGAAGTCCAAGAAGCGGTGGTGGGTGCACGGCACCGTCACCCGCAAGTCGGACCACAAGAAGATCCGCGGCTACGTCGTCTACCAGTGCGCGAACCCGTACAACACCTGGCCCGCGCCCACCCCGCCGATCCCGAAGTAGCCCCACGGCGGGCCGGGCCCACTGCCTCACCCCACCTCGGCGCACCGCCACGCGGCGCGCAACTGTCTGAAGCCGTTCACCACCTCATCGACACCTCTCGAAGGGACCACCCGGCATGTCCGTGATACGCCGCCTGTCCACCGTCGCCCTGTCCGCCACCCTGCTCGCCGGCGGCGCCCTCGCGATCGCGCCGTCCGCCTCCGCCGCCGACCGCGACTGCACGTCGTACGACCAGAGCGCCGGGGTCGACGGGAACGGCATCAACTACCGCACCGGGCCCGGGACTTCGTACAAGTCCAAGGGGATGCTCTACAAGAAGGACAGCGTGAAGATCTACTGCGAGAAGAACGGCTGGTACTACACCAAGCTGAGGACGAAGTCCGCCAGCGGCCTGAGCGCCAACACGCCCGGCTGGATCCGCAAGGACATGGTCAAGCTCTGGCTGGCCGGATAAGCGTGCCGCGCCCCCGGCCCTCGGGCGCCGGGGGCGCGGCACGACAGGACCCGTCACGCGGTGTCGACCGCCGTACACGTGCCCCGGGCGAAGTCTCCTTCGACCGGGGCACGGTCGTGCGTCAGGACGTGGGGGACATCATGGCCGCAGGCACGGCCTGGCCCCCCAAGGGGTGGATTCGAAGCCCCGCAGCGCCATGTCCATCTCCAGGGCGGTCGTGCGCCACCTGGGCAGGGTGCGCTTCGACGAGGCCGCCGTCCTGGCTTCAGCGGTTTTCCGAGGGTGCGCAGGGCATCGCCCGTTGCCGTGCAAGGGCCTGCGGCTGTGCGTTGAACAGCAGCCGCACGGCGTGGGTGGCTGGCTGGCGGCGCCCGCGACTGGCACGGTTTCCGGTCCGAGGCCTTTACGCTCCACGCGATGCGGCGTCGAGGGTCTCCGCCACGCTGAGCGCGTTCAGGAGCTGCCGCTGCCCTTCCGCAAGGGGAAGGACTCCGGAGGCGGTCGCTTCGGCGATGGCGGCGGCGTGGTGCAGCGCCACCGTCACACCGGTCGGCTTGCGCTTACAATCGAGCAGCCACTGGACTTCCTCGTGGAGTGCGGCCGCCAGAGCGTGGCTGCGGGGCACGGTAGAGCTGCCCGAGTCGGCTGTCAGGAGCCCCAGCCAGTTCGATTGGTGCGATTTGAGGACGGTCTCAAAGGGCCGGAAGTCCAGTACTGCCCCGCACCGACCGCCGGCGCTCTCGCTGCTTCGCCTCCCCGGCCACCTTTTACCCAGCAGCCACCGGTGGCGGTGGCAGATCTCCAGCCGGTAGTCCAAGGGCCTGTCTGCTGCCCGGCTCCGGTGCGTAATGACGATGGTTGACGGGTCAGAGCAGGTGGTGAGCTGACGCAAGATCGGTACAGCGGGCACGGGCCCCTCCTAGTCGGGCGAACTGAAGGCCCAGGATTGCCCGGTCCGGCAGTGCCTACCGTCCACGATTGGACGCTACAGATGTGACCCAGGTCATATTGAGGGCAAGCGGCGGGAAACGGCGCTTCTCATGTCCTTGCAGCCGATCGTGGACTGTCAGCGACTCGTCCTGCGACATCGCCGCTGGCCGAGTGGCAGGGACACGCACCGTCCTCGTTGGCGCTCACCCGTGCGACGGCGAAGTCCCCGATATCCACTGCACGACGATGACGGGGGCGCTCCATGCCGTTCTGCGCTCATCCCGCTAAGGCGCGCCCGTCCGCGCCCTCGGCGTCTGGGGGGTGCTGAGCGTGGTCCGCTTCCGCACCTCGGGCCACCTGCGGGTGTGGTTTGGAGGGTTCGCGGAAGGTCGGCGCGGCGGACACGGTGAGTGGCGGCCGATGGCGTGGCGGACGGTGTGGGGCCCGACCCGCGCCGGGCGGCCGCCTGCCGCTGCTCGGCCAGGGTCCACAGCCGGTCGCGCAAGCGCAGCTCGCACAGCCACTCACCCAGCGGCTCGGCCCATGCGGCGCTGTCACCGGGCGGGATAAGCCGGCCGGGCCGCTCCGGGGCGGTACTGCCGGGGTAATGGGCGTAGCCCAGGGCTCGAGGACACCGCCGACGTCGGAGGCATAGACGGGCATGCCGCACGCCAGGGCTCCGCGGCCCGGTGGGCGTACGCCCGTGAGCACCACCAAGATCCGGACCGGCGGCATCGCGTGACGGAACGATCCGCCCGATCGCCGAGCCAGGGGATGGGAGGAGCGGCAGCGGCTGTCCGCGTCGCCGGAAGCAGCGTTGAGAGGGCCGCCGCGGCCTGCTGGGCTTCTCGCCACGGCGGCTGGACCCCCCTTCGCCGCTGGCGCTGTCCGTACGCCGCCGCCTGCCCCCCTGGGCCCCGGCGCACGGACGGCGGCCTTCTCCCGCACCCACGATTCCCCTTTTGCAGAGGCAGGCAGGCGATGGCCCACGCGCAGGTCCGCGACGTCCCCCGCACCACGAAGGCGCCGGCCCGCGCACCACAGCCGTCACCCCTGCCCGCCCCGGCCGGCGCCCCGGAGCCACCGCGCACCCCGCCGACCTTCCGCGCCGTGCTGCGCCATCGATATTGCAGCCGCCTGCTGATCGCCTCGGTGACCGGACGCCTGTCGCTGGGCATGGTGCCCGTCGCCCTGATCCTGGCGGCGCAGGCGGACGGACACTCCCTGGCGAGCGCCAGTCTGCTGGCCGCGCTCTACGGCATCGCCCCGGCGCTCGGCCTGCCGCTGCTGGGACGGCTGGCGGACCTGCGCGGTCTGCTCCTGCCCTGCTACCTCGGCGCCGCCCTGGTCGCCGTCGCGCTCGGCACCCTGGCCGTGGCGGGCACCGCCCACCTGCCGCTGGCCGCCGGGTGTGTCGCTCTGGCCGGAGCCGGATGCCCGCCGCTGGAGGGCGGGCTGCGATCCCTGTGGCACGCCGTACTGCCCGACGACGCTCACGTGCGCACCGCCTACACCCTGGACTCCTCCACCCAGGAGATCGTCTACGTCACCGGTCCGGCCCTGGCCATCGCGATGGCCACCTGGCTCTCCCCGGCCGCGGCCCTCGCCCTGGCGGCTGCCGTCACCGTGGTCGGCTCCCTCGCCTTCACCACCGCCCCACCGGCCCGCGCCTGGCGGGCCGCGCCGGGCCGCCGCGAGCGGCTCGGCGTGCTGCGCCCGCCTGCCATGCGGCCCCTGCTGCTCTCCCTGGTCTTCCTCGGCGCCACGGTCGGTGCCCTCGACGTCGCCGGGATCGCGGTGGCCGAACGCCAGGACGCATCCTGGCTGGCAGGCGCGCTGCCTGCGGCGTTCTCCGCTGCCGGGCTGTTCGGCGGGGTCCTGTTCGCCCGCTTCCAGCCCACTACCGCCCCGCGGCCGCGTCACCTGATGCTGCTCGGCGTCGCGTACGCGGCCTGCTGGCTCCCGCTGCTCGCCCCCCTGCCCGCCCCGGCGATCCTCGCCCTGGCACTGCTGCCGGGCGCCCTGTTCGTGCCCCTGCTCACCGTGGCGTCCCTGACCGTCACCGCGCTCGCCCCGCCGGGCACCTCGACCGAGGCGGTCGGCTGGATGTCCAGCGCCATTAGGCTCGGCCTGGCCGGCGGCACCGCCCTGGCCGGACCGCTCAGCGGCCACTTCGCCGTCCCGCTGATGGCCGCCGCCGGCTGCGCACTGCTGCTCACGGCCCGCACGGCCCGCACGGCCCGTACCGCGCCCGCGCCCGCGGCCACCCCGGTGTGAAACCACACCGCCGCGCATGTCCGTTCCCACCGGCCGGAACGGGCTAAGCGATCGCGGTGCCGGACCCTGGCACGTTCCGGCGGCACATCGGCGATGAGGCCCGGCGGGCTTGCAGGCTCCCAGCCACCGGCACGGCCACGAGGGCCTGCCGCGCCTCGTTGACCTGGAGGAAGCATCCGCATGCCCGCGTTCAAGCGCACCGCCGTCACCCTGCTGGCCGCCGCAGCTGTCACCGGCACCACGCTCGCCACCGCCACCACGGCCTCCGCCGCGGACTACCGCTGCAAGACCAGCAGCAGCGCGACCTATGACGACCCGTCGTACGACGGCCCCGACTCCGACAACTGGTCGTTCGACGTCAAGCTCTGCGCGAAGAGGAGCGGCGGCTACATCTACACCACGGCCACGGTCTACTGGGACGGCCCGTACTCGTCCGGCACGAACAACCACTTCACCTTCAACAAGGCGCGCTTCCACCTGCAGACGAAGAAGAGCGCCCGCGGCACGGACCCGGTCGTGAAGTACGCCAACTACACCGGCCTCGAAGGCGCGCTCGAGAACAGCAGCTCCTCGGGCAACGGCTCGTACATGACGGGCACGATCAAGACCAAGGCCACAGCCGCCAGCTACCTCGCCGACGGCTACATCCAGCTGGACTGGTCGGGCGACGGCAAGGACTACAAGTCCCCGATCCTGTTCAGCGCCTCCCCGACCGTGTAACGCCCGACCGGCTTTCCGGCGGGCAAGCGGCCCGTTCCCACCTTGCGGGACGGCACCCGCGATCGCCGTCATGGGCCCTGGCACATCCCGGCGGCCCACCGGTCACGGGCCCCGGCCGGCCTGAAGGCTCCTGGCACAACCGCCGATCAAGGAGAGACCGCTGTGCCGTTTCCGTCCGTACTCCGCCGCACCGTTCCCGCCGTCGCGCTCGCCGCGACCGCCGCGCTCGCCGTGGGTGCGGCCCCGTCCGCGTTCGCCCAGGCCCCGGCGGTTGCCTCGGCGCAGACCCGCGCGGACATGCCGTGCAAGCCGGGGGTCTACTACTACGTCTACCAGGCCAACGGCGTGAACTTCCGCACCGGCCCGAGCACCGGCTACGCCTCGCGCGGGCTGCTGTACAAGAACGACTGGGGCAAGAAGATCGCCACGAAGGGCAGCTGGATCAAGCTGCAGCTCGGCACGAAGTCGCGCAGCGGACTGCCCAAGAACACCACCGGCTGGGTCGCCAAGAAGTACGTCTCGGACTGCGTCCCGATGCAGCTCGACTGACCGCCGCCGCCCCAAGGGCCCGCGTCCTTCCCGCATCCGACTGCGGGCGAGGCGCGGGCCGTTGTGCTGCTCTACCGCCCGCAGGCCGTGCCGTCGAGCGTCTCGGCCGCGCTGAGCGCCGCCAGGACCTGACGCTCGCCGTCCTCCCGCTCGAGCAGGCCGGCCGCCACCGCCTCGGCCAGCCAGGCCGCGTGCCCGAGCGCGACCGCCACGGCGTACCAGAGGTCGCCGCGGGCCGTTGCGCGGTCGCCGTACCCCTCCCGCATCCACTGGTGGGCGGCCCGCAGCGCGGCGGCCACGTCCCCGCCGTGCGTGTCCAGGTCCTGGGTGGTCAGCGGACCGACCCAGGTGTCGAGGTGCGACCGCACCACCTGCAGGTAGGCCCGGTGGTCGGCCATCGTCCCGCAGCGCCCGCCCGGCTCCCGCCTCGTGTGCCGGCCCGGCCAGTGCCCGGCGAGCCACCGGTGGCGCGCGCACACCTCCACCCGGTACTGCAGGGCACGTTCCTTCGTGCGGCTGCGGCCCTCGACCATGTGCGTGGCGGGCGCGGTGCAGGCGGTGAGCTGGCGCAGTACAGGCATCGGGTCATCCCTTCCGTTGCGGCATCGGCCCACCGAGCCTGGCCGATCAAGAAGCCGTTGTCGGCTCCGTGGGCGCACACCGGACGTGACGGCCGACACATGCCGGGCGGTCCGCCGGATGGACCGGGGCCGCGGCGTAGGAGGGGATTTGTTCCGCAGCCCAGACCGCCGGACCAACTCGTTTCCCACCCAGAGGAATTAGCGGATTTCATCCCGTTTTGCCCCTGGTGGTGGGGGGCCGCTCCTGCTGAGATCACCTCTGTCCAACCGACGCTTCACCGTCTTCTCCGAGGAGCCTGAGAGATGAACCAGCGCCCGTTCAAGTCCCGTCCGCTCTCCGTCGTCCGCCCGCTGGCGTCCGCCCGGCCGTGCCTGGAGGCCCGCCCGGGCGAGGAGCTCTCCGAGCGCCCGTTCGCCGCGGTCCCGGCCCGCCCGTAGTCCTACGGCAACTCCCCGTCCACGCGCCCGCCCGGGCCCCCGTCTATCCATCCGCCCGGGCGGGCGCTGCCGTACCCGGGCCCGCATCACCCCTCCCTGACCAAGGAGTTCACCCCCGTCATGCACGCACCTCTCGTCCGCGCGTTGTCGCGCCTGGCCGCCACCGCCATCGCCGCCGCGGCGGCCGGCACCCTCGCCTGGTCACCCGCCTACGCGGCCCCGGCGGACGGCCACGACAAATTCGGACCGGGCTACGCGATCCCGGACAGCGACGGCCACGCCGCCAGCTCCCACATCGGCGCGTACGGGCCGCCCGGCATGACGGTGTACGGCAACTACGAGACGTTCTGCGCAGATCCTGAGCGCAAGGGCCCCGACGCGGCGGGCGGCTACAGCGGCCCGAAGACGGTCGAGCACTGGACGTCCTCGGTCACCGGCCGACCCGTGCCCGACGCCCACCTCGCCTACGCCTCCTACATCGTGGGCAAGTACGGCCAGACCCGGGACGCGGCCCAGGCCGCCGCGGTGGATGCGGCCGTGTACGAGTGGCTGGCCGGCGGCGCCTACGGCATCGACGGCGCCCGTGGCAAGCAGCGTCTGGCCTATCCCGAAGTGGACCCGTCCGCCCGGACGACGGCGCTCGGCTACCTGGTCGAGGCCAAGAAGTACGCGGGCCCCTACCGGCTGACCGTCACCCCGGAGGTGACCCAGACCGAGGCCGGGAAGAAGGTGACGGTCACCGTCGCGGTCATCGCCCAGCTCTCCGGAGCCAAGGTGCCCGGCGTCAAGGTCGCGCTCGCCGAGGCGGGCAAGGACGGCGAGAGCGGGCAGGTCACCACCGGCCCGGACGGCACCGCCGGCTGGGAGTTCACCGCCGACACCAAGGGCACCGCCACCGTCCGCGCCACGGCTGCGAACCTGCCCGGCTCCCAGCTGAAGATCCTCACACCCCGCGACAGCCGGGCGCAGCGGATGCTGCTGGCCGGCGACACCACCACCGCGAGCGCGGAGGCCGCCGTCCAGGTCACCGCCGCCCCCGGAGGCGTGACCATCCACAAGAAGGACCCGGGCGGCGAGCGCCTGGTCGGCGCCGCCTTCCAGCTCACCGACCCCGCCAACGGCAAGGTTGTCGCCGAGGGCAAGACCGGAGCCGACGGCACCCTGGCCTTCGACGACCTCACGCCGGGCACCTACCGGCTGCGCGAGACGGACACCGGCAGCCGACTGCACGAGCGGGTGCCCGACCAGGACATCACCATCACCGAGGGAAAGACCGCGGCCGCCAACCCCATCACCGTCATCGACCCGTTCAAGCAGGGCGAACTGCTGGTGAAGAAGACCGACAAGGCGACGGGCAAACCGCTCGCCGGAGCGGTCATCACGATCAACGCCGACACCCTCGACGCCTCCGGCAAGCACACCCGGGGCAAGGAGATCGCCCGTCTGACCACCGGCAAGGACGGCACCGCCAAGCTCAAGCTCGACGTGACGCTCAAGAACGGCACCTCGTACTGGGCGAGCGAGACGACCGCGCCGGACGGCTACCGGGCCGACGCCGCGCCCCAGCGCTTCACCGCCCGCCCCGGCGCCCAGGTTGCCGTCACCCTCGCCGACTCCAAGAGCCCCACCAGCCCGCCGGCCACCACACCGCCCCCGGCCGCACCCCACCAGCCGGCCACGCCCACCGCGCAGCTCGCCCACACCGGCTCGGCCAACACCACCTGGCTCATCGGAGCGGTCGGCGTCCTGGTGGCCGCCGGTGGCGGCGCCGTGTGGGCCGGATCGCGCCGACGCCGCCAGGCGAAGACGCCCGACAGCCAGTGACCGCACGCCGGGCGGGGCACCGTGCGCCCCGCCCGGAGACGAGTGAGGCCTTCACCGGGCCCGGGACGCGCCAGTGGTCACCCGTCGGCGGCGGGCGCCGTCAGTTCCTGCTCGGCATCCCGTACCCGGGCGCGGTCGGCCTCTCGACGCCGTCGCCGGGCCAGCGCGTGCACGGCACCGCACACCACCGACACCACGAGGGCGGTGCTCATCGCGATCGCCGCCGTGGTGGACAACTGCTGTGCCTGGGAAAGGAGTTCCTCAGGCCGCGCGGAAGCGGGATCGAGCCGGGTCTGTGTCACCCAGACAGCCAGTCCGCCGGCGGCCAGCAGACACCCGGCCACCACCCACGCGATCCACACGGTGCGCGGGGCCCACATCCGCGTCTCCATGGGCAGCCCCCTCTCGTGCCGGGCCGCGCGTGCCTCCTGGGCCTCCTGCCTGCGTACGGCCTTCTCCGCCACCACGCACCCGGCGGCCAAGACCCACACCAGCACCACGGCCACCGCGACGCCGGTGAACACCGCGCCCTCGGCCCGGGCCACCAGCGCCAGCGTGAAGACCGTGAACCCGAGCACCCCCAGCAGCGCGGAGGCGACCTCCCACCGCTTCGCCCACGGCGCGTCCTGCCCCGACTGCCACACCGCCCAGGCCCTGCTCCCGACCACGGCCATCACCACGGCGCACACGGCCAGCCACACCAACGCCCCAACCACAGGCCCTCCTTGAGTTCCCGCCCGCCAGGCGCGGCGCGGGCTGGGCCCGATCTTCAATGCCCCGCCGGCGTACCGCCAGGGCCATCCCGCCGGGCGGGCGCCGGACTGCGGTCCGGCCCGCCTGGGGCGCACGCGCAAAAGGGGACGCGGCCCGCCGGACGGGACGGGGGCTCATTGCCCGCCCGGGCTGGGGCGTGGTTGGCTCGGACGCCCCCTGCCCTGGAGAGACCGTGATGCGCCCCGACCCCGCCCTGCGCCCGTGGTCCGCGCTGAGCATCGGCGCGGTGGTCTGCGTGTTCGCCGCCGCTGTCCTGGGCGCACGCGCCGAGCTGAGTGTCGTGGCCGCCGTTCTGGGGCTGGCGGCCGTCGCCGCCTACGGCACGGCCAGGACGCGGAGCGGCCTGCCGTGCGCGGCCGTCGCCTGGCTGGGATCCGGGTGCGTTGCGGGCATCCTGAGCTGGGGCCTGGGCGAGGACTACCTGTTCGGCTACGCGCTGGCGGCCTTCGAGCTCATCGTCGGCGCGGTGTTGCTGCCCGGGCACCTGCGGCGCTCGGCCCGTCGGGCCGTCGCGGATGCCCGGGCGGGCCGCAGCGGGGGTTAGACCTCCGCCGGGACCTTCTCGGCAGAGGCTTCGGGAGCCTGCTCGGCCCCGCCGTCCGCGGTGCCGTCGGCAGCGGGCGCCGCATCCGCGTCGGTGTCCGCGTACGCGGTGTACATCGCGCTTCCCTGCTGGCGCGACTTCTCCGCGAGCTTCTTCTTGACCAGGGTCTCCAGGTTGTTGCGCACCGTCTGGATGGACGTCGCCCGGTCGGGATGGTCCTGCGCGAGCTGGTCGCGGACCTCCTTGGCGACGCGCGGCTGCCCGGGGGTCTTGAGGAGGATGTCCAGAGCGAGCTGCCACAGCGGCGGCCCCGGCTTCTCCTCGGCCGCGGCCTCGGCCGCCGGGGCTTCCGCGGCGGCGGCCGACTGTGCCGGGGCCTCCTTGGCCGTGGTCTTCTTCGCGGGGGCCTTCTTGGCTGTTGTCTTGGCCGCGGTCTTCTTCGCCGTCGTCTTGGCGGCCTTCTTGGCGGTGGTCTTCTTCGGCGCGGTCTTCTTCGCGGGCTGCTTGGGCTGCTCCTCCGTTACCGACTCGTCCTGCCGCTGCTGCGGAACGGTCTGGGGCGCATCGGCGACCGTCTCGGCCGGCGCGGCGGCTTCGGCCTGCTCGGCCGTGTCCGCCGACAGGACCTCGGCCTCAGCGGCGGCCGACTGGGCCTCGGGCGCGCTCGGTACCCGGACCTCGGGCAGACTGCCCTGCGCCTTGGCCAACCAGTCCTCCTCCGCCTTGAGCTGTTCCAAGCGCTCCTGGAGACCGGCGATCTGCGCGGTGACGTCGCCCTGCTCCTGGCGGTTGGCCGCGAGGTCGTCGGCGTACTGCTGCGCGTACTTGTTCTGGATGGGGGTCTTTGCGGGGTCGTCGGCCACTACAGCACTCCTTGTACCTGGGTTGTTGCTGCCGGATGCTACTCATTGTGAGAGGGCGGCAGTTGCTCTCCCGCACGATCGCCACCCTTGCGGTGAGCGTGGAGACCCGCTCGCGGCCGGCTCTCCACGCTCACCGGCGAGGCAGGTGGTGCTCCGTGATGTCACTGGGGCAGTTGCGCGTGGGCCTCGTCGGCCAGTTGCCGGGCGGCGTCTTCCCAGCGGGTCTGGGACGCGGGCCCGATGGCGTTGCCGAGGTCGGGCAGGACGGTGGAGGACAGGCGAAGGCCCTGGGCCGCGCATGCCGTACGCAGGGCGCGGAGCGCTTCGGCGGGCATCCGTGTGGTCGGAACCAGCCAGGGGCGGCGCCTGCCGGTGGCGATCGGCAGGTCCCACAGCACCTCGGCGGCGGCCTCGGCGACCCGTGACCGCAACGCGGTCTCCCACTCCTGGTCGGACAGGGTGCGCGTGACATGCGTACCTGCCGCCTCGTCCCACCCGGCGCCGTTCTGGTGCTGCAGGTGCGCGATCCAGCCGTCCCGTGCCGATTCCCACCGTGCTCCCCACCGCTGCTGGCCGGCCTCGTCGGTGTCGTTCAGGAACAGGCGCCTGGCGAGCCCGTCCTCGAGCTCGTCGGCGGCGGCCTGCGCGCCGTGGTGCCGGGCGAACTGGGCGAGGCGTTCTTCGTACGCGGCGTAGTCCTCCAGCGCGGCCGGGCCGGAGTTCTCAAAGGCCCGCCAGGCGCCCTCGATCCAGGCCCAGACCTCTCCTTGGGGGGTGAGGCGCACTTCGGTGACCTCCCGGCCCGGCAGGCGGGGCATGTGCCGCCAGGGGGCGAGGGTGAGGTCGGCGGTGCTGGCGGCGGCGCGCGGCAGGCCGGTGGGGGAGGCGTCGATGACGACGTGGCTGAAGGCGCGGTCGAGGGCGGGGTGGCGCAGCAGGAGGGCCAACTGCCGGGCCTCGTCCGGGCCGTCGGCGCCCGGGGCGGAGCAGCGGACGAAGGCGTGGCCGAGGCCGGGCATGGGACGGACATGGCGGTCGGGCTCCTGGGACACGGCGGCGAGCCCGGGGTCCGCCTCGGGCCACTGGCGCTCCTGCAGACCCGGCCCGCTCTGCCGGCCGCGCGCGGTCAGCAGATACAGGACGCGGTGGCCCCGGCCGGACAGTGCCTGGGCCAGGCCGGCGGCCAGAGAGCTGCACCCGTGGCCGCCCTTGGAGTTGACGACCGCGATGACGCGCGGGCGCCGGGGCCGCGTCAGCAGCTCCGGGTGCGGTCCGGCGATCTCCGCGTCCTCGGGCAGCGCCGTGCGGAAGTCCACCGTGTCGTGGTCGGCGAAGAGGCGGATGCGGCGCAGCACCGTGCTCGCACGCTCCCGGCCGGCCGCCGTCCCGGCCCAGCGCACGTCCTGGACAGGGCTGATGTCCGGGCGTCCGGTCAGGGCCGCCCGGGCGCTCAGCAGCGCCGGACCATGGTCGCGGGGGAGCAGCAGGGTGCCGCCGGCCGGGCCGGCCAGGGCCATCCACCGTCCGGTGGTCGTGCGCTGCTCGAGGCCGGATGCCCCGTGGCCGTCGGCGGCACCCGCTCGCAGAAGGCATCGCACCACGCGCTCGCGCTGCGATGCGGCGGCGGCAAGGATCAGCGAGTCCTCGCGCGGGCCAACCCAGGCCAGCGCGAAGGGGCCGCCCTGGTCGTGGGGGCGGTGCGCGCCGAACTCGCCGACGAGCGCGGCCAGGACGCGCGCTTCAAGGTCTCGTTGGCCGTCGGTGGATGCGGCGGGAAGCACATCGCGGTGGCGTCGCACCTCGTCGAGCGCGAGGGCATGAGGCTCGCCGGTACGCAGGCGGCGGGCGCGGGTGCGGCGCTGGTTGCTGGTCGTGGCCACGGCGTACTCCGTTTCGGCAAGGCTCACGTCCCGGCACCGCAGCCCTGCAGGAGTCGTCCTGGGCACTGAAGGTGAGGACTAGCCGTGGCCGGTTTCGCCGCCGAAGAACGCGCCGTGAAAAGCCGGGTATCGACGCACGCGGTCGGGCCGCCGTACAGCCCTGTCCGCCCGCACCATAGCAGCGCGCCCACGCCCGTCCACGCCATGACGGGACCGCGTGTCACCGCCCCCCCGGTCCCGTGCCATGCGCCCTGCCCAGCATCCGCAGCCCCTTTTCGTCCGCCCGGCGGAACGTGCCCGCTGCGCCCCGCCGCACGCCGCGTAGCCGCCGCACAGTGAGGTCGATCATCGGAACGGCGAAGGGAGCATCTATGGGCACGTCGCGGTGGCGTGGGCTCGTGAACTCCGGCCCGCGACGGCCGCGGGCCTTCACGCAGGACACAGCGCAGGTCCTGGCGTTCGACAAGAAGACCCGGCAGCTGCGCTACCTGCCGGCCGGCGAGGGCAACGGCGAGATGGAACCGGGGGTGACCTGGCGCGGCCACGTCGCCCGCGGGATGTTGCTGTGCCCGGCGCCCGGCTGCGGCCTCCCGTTCGGCCGGGTCGTCGCCGGAGGAGCGCG
>NZ_JARJBB010000038.1 GCF_029269835.1 Streptomyces tropicalis
CGCCCCGCCGTCCTGCTGCCCCCGGCCCGCTCCCGATTTCGGGAGTGGGCCGTCGGCATGTCCGCGTACCGCAACGCCTGCCAGCCGGGGAGACCTGTGCCCGCCCTCGGCGCACCGCGGCCTCCGCCATGCGCCGGCGGGTTGCCCTCCTTACCCGCCGACTCGGCACCGTCCGCGCACCTGCCGGGACGAGCACCCACCGGGGCCGCCTCGGATCTTCCCCGCCACCCGCATCACATCAAGGAGAACTACGTCATGCCCCAGAGCACCGACTCCGCCGTCACGGATGTGTACGCCCTCACCCGCAAGACCGACGACGAGGCCAACGAGACCTGGCTGCTGTTGCACGACAAAGACCTGTTGATCGCGTTCGTAGACATCATCGACTGCGGGCACGAGCTGTGGGTCACGGACATCGCTGTCAACCCCGGCTATCGCGGCCGCGGATTGGCCTCCCGCCTGCTCAAGGCGGTGATTCACGAGAACTCCAGTACGGACATCGCGCTCGCCTGCTGCGCCATCACGATGGACCTTCAGGAGTGGCCCAAGGACACCGGTGGCTTGCCGACCGATGCCTTGGCCGCCTGGTATGCCCGGCACGGCTTCCGCCCGGCCCCGAACGAGGACGCGGCCAACCGCATGACCCGCGTCCCATAGATCCCCACTCCACAGCACAGCCACGGCACATGCCGCGCCCGGCGCCGCGCTACTCGCGCCCGGATCAGCCGAACCTGTACCGGTTCTGAGTCGAATCGGCCCGTCGACGCACCGCATCCCCGGAGACCGGGACACCGGCTTGCGGGTCTTGCCGGCCGCCGCTGCACGGTGCACACAGCATGGGCCGCCCCGGCCCAAACCGTCAGGACATGACGCCAGCCCCGAACGGCGGCGGCCTGCGGCGCCCCGCCACCCACCCGAAAGGTGCCAACCAGCATGACCACCCTGACTGCCGTCGACCCGCCTGGCTGTGGCTGCACAGAGTGCATCACCGGGCAGTACGTCCCCCTCGATCACGCCACACCCAAGAACATCACCGCCTTGCTCAACGGCCAGTTGAGCAATCACACCGGCGTTGAACTCCGCATCACCGTCGTCTATGCCCTACGCGCGGACACGTCGGCCGGAGCTGCCCTGGTCGAGTCCATGCGCGTCGAGTACGAAGACCTCGTCTGGCATCTTGAACCCTCTGACGCGGCGTCGGTGGCCGTGACCGTCCTGGAGCGCGCCGAGAACCACCTCAGCACCGGGGGCCCCGACGACATCTCCCGGGCTATGGAGGGCCTGCCTCCGTCCTGGGGGCGTGCCGCCCGCCGTTGCCTGTAGATCGGTCGCCCCCGGGGCCTGGGCCTACGAGTGCCTCGGGGGATCGGTGGCCACCAACCCTCCTCTGGTGGTGTCTGTGTGGGGTGTTGGGGTTTGCGTGGCTTGGTCGGGTGTGGGGGTTTCTGGTCCTGTTCATGTCACGGGGGCCGGTTCTGGTTCTTGGTGACGCCGTGACCAGGAATCGGGGGACTCCCCATGATCAAGAAGGATGCTGCCTGCCGGGTGGAGATAGTCGACCTGTTCGGCGGGCCGGGTGGCTGGGATGTGGCCGCGCAGCGGCTGGGTCTGGCGGTGACCGGGATCGAGCATGACCGTGCGGCGTGTGCGTCGCGGCGGGCTGCCGGGCTGGACACCGTGGAGGGTGACGTCCGGGCCTACGGTCCCGGCGACTTTCCCACCGCGACGGATCTGATCGGTTCGCCGCCGTGTCAGCCGTACTCGATCGGCGGGAAGGGCGCCGGGCGCCGCGCGTTGGACACGGTGCTGCATTTCGCGGACCAGCTGGCCGCGCGCCGGGACATCCGGGCGGGTCTGGCCACGCTGGACGACGAGCGGACCGGTCTGGTCCTGGAGCCGTTGCGCTGGACGCTTCAGGCTCTGGACGGCGGGCGCCCCTACCGGACGGTGATGCTGGAGCAGGTGCCGACCGTGCTGCCGGTGTGGGAGGCGATGGCCCAGATCCTGCGCGCCGAGGGCTACACGGTGGTCACGGGCCGGATGCACGCCGAGGAGTACGGTGTCCCGCAGACCCGGGCCCGCGCGGTGCTGGTCGCCCGCCGCCACGGTGAGGGCGAGGCCGCTCTGCCCGCCGCGACGCACCGCCGCTACTCCCGCACCACCGACCAGGACGGCGGCAACCCCGATCTGCTGCCGTGGGTGTCGATGGCGCAGGCGCTGGGCTGGGGGATGACGCACCGGCCCGCGCTGACCGTCGCGGTCGGCACGGCGGCCGGGGGACCGGACCCGTCCTGTGTCGGCGGGTCGGGCAGCCGCGCCACCCTGTACGGGGAGCGCGACGCGGGCCGCTGGATCGCCGACACCCGGCTGGTGGACGCCGATGAGCTGCCCGCCTACCGCGGCGGCCGCAAGGACATGATCCGGGTGTCCGTCGCCGACGCGGCCGCGCTCCAGACGTTCCCGTCCGGCCACCCCTTCCAGGGCACCCGGACCAAGCAGTACGAGCAGATCGGCAACGCGATGCCGCCGGAGCTGGCCGAGGCCGTCATCCGGCGGGCGATGGCAGCCGAGCTGGCCGCCCGCACCGGCACCCAGGCCGCCTGACCCGCCCCCCTTCCGGCCCCCGGGCCTCCGCCGCCGCCCACCGCAACCACCGGGCGCCCGCCGCGCTCGCCGTCCCGCTCGGTTCGCCCAGGGCGGGTGGCCGCCGTGCCGTGCCGCGCGCCGTCTGGCCTTCAACTCCGGTGTGCCGCCGTGGTGTTGCTCCGCTTGCCGGGTGCCGGGTCATGGTGCGGTCACCGGGCCGGGGGAGCGGTGACCACCCTCCCGCTTCCCCGCTCCACTTCCCAGGTCCGCAGGCCCGCCTGGTTGCGGGGCTTGCCCCGCGGCCCGTCACGGTGCGGTCCGCCGGCCGCCGGGGCGGGGTGGCCACCACCCGCTCCCCGTGCCCCGGCCCACCACCCGGCCATCCCGGTCACCTCGGCCGTTCCGGCCAATCCGGTTGCGCACACCGCGCGTTCGAAGGAGAAACCCGCATGTCCATATCCACGCCCGCCTCCGCCGCCACGACCACGGGCCGCGAGGCCACGACCACCCAGGCCAGGGCACCGCGCAGGGAGCCCCGCTACCCTCACATCCCCGCCGTGGCGGGCAACGCCAACGTCCGCGCGCTCCTCGGGCAGGGCATCCACCCCGCCAGCGGGCAGCCCCTCGCCGAGGCTCCGGGCGTGGACTGCGGGAGCTGCGTGCTCGCCTACCGCGTCCAGCTCCCCGACCGTGACGGCACCGGCCCCGGTGAGCGCCTGAAGTGCTCGAAGGCGCCGATCAGCCGCCGGGGCCGCCAGGGCATCGACCTGCGCCCCGCCACCAGTGATCAGCCCGGCACCCCCGCCTGCACCCTGCACTGCACGTTTACCGACTGGCCGTGCGACCCCGACGGCCGCTACGACACCGGGGCCGGTCAGATCGGGGCGGGCCGCGACCACGCCGACGACTGGGGCGTCTACGCCGTGTACCGGATCTTCGGCATCGACCCTGAGTACCCGCGCGTGTGGGTCGAGCTCGAAGCCGAGATGGTCCCGGACGCCGCCGCCCCCACCGGCTACGTCGCCCGGCCGCCGCGGTACTCCCGCCCGGACCAGCCGCACCTGTACCGGTTCTGGACCGAGCTGGCCCGCCTGCGCACCGCCCAGCTCACCCACCCCGCCGGCACGGGCCCCTGCACGCACGAACTCGTCCGGGGCGGCCGCGTCCTGACCGCCCCGACCGGTCACTGACCGCCCCCGGCCACCGTCGCCCGGCCCGTCCCCGCAGCCCCTGGGGGACGGGCCGTCGGCGTGCCCGCCCGGCCCCAGCACCCGCGCGCGGTCCGGGCCCCTTGCCCCGGGTCGGCCCTGGCACGGCTAGCTGGCCGCCGCTTCACCGTGCGCACATCCGTCACGGGCCACCGGCCCGACCCCGAAGCGACAGGAACCGCATCGTGTACGAGAAGCCCGACCTGGACACCCCGCTCGCCGACCTGCGCACGAACATCACCGCGTGGCAGGCCAGCCTTGAACGCCACCTGTCCGAGGAGCGCAAGGGCCAGGGCATCGCCTTCGACGTCCAGCTCATCGAGGACCGCGACGACATCGCCGCGAAGATCGTTCAGGACTTCACCGCGATCGACACCGAGATGTCCAAGCGCCGCGTGATCGACAGCGCCGCCCCCGCGGCGTGGAGCATCGACCGCCTCACCGACGCCGAGCTCGCCGCCGCCAAGGCCGACTGGCCGGAACTGGCCCTGTTCAACGACGCCACCCCTCGCCTGGCCGCCGACGTCCTCGGCATCCACATGGTCCGGGACATGGCCCGGCAAGCCGTACGCAACGCCCCCACCGTCCTCGACTCCCGCACGAAGTAGAGGCCGTCCGCCGCTCCGCTGCGCCCCGGCACCTCCGGCCCGCTCCCGATCCCCGGGGGCGGGCCGTCGCCGTCCCCGCCCGCGGCCTGCCGGGGCTTGCGGGGCTTGCCGTCCGGGGCCTGAACCTGCGCTCACCAGGTCGGGCCACACCGCCCGGCTCCCCGAGAGGCAGGAGACCCACGCCGATGAGCGTGACCCGATGGTGTGTCCGCACCCACAGCGGCAGGACCATGACCACCCTGTGGCCCGACCGCTCGTACGCCCCGGTCAACGTCTACGACAACGGCTGGCTCGTCCGGGTCAAGTACCGCGTCCGCACCGGACACTGCCGGGCCTGCCTCGGCGCCGGCTGCGGGAGGCCCGAGGTCGAACCGTCCTACGACGGCCCGTACTCGCGCGTCCCGCAGGAGCTGATCACCCGCGGCCGGATGCTCATGCCCGGCTGGCAGGCGGACCCCGCCGAACCGGTCGGCGTACCGGCCGCGTACGCCCCCGCACCGCAGCCCACCAGCGTCTGAGCTGAGGCGCTGTTCCGCGCAGCCCCGACCCGCCCCCGGGTCGGGGCTGGGTCATGCCTGCCGTCCCACGCGGCTCCGCTGCGGTTGCGCGCCGTCCGTGCCGGTTGCGGTGCTTGGCCCGGGCCCGGCCACCGTGCCGTCACCGCGCACCGGCCCCCCGGGGCCGCTCCTGCGCCGCACCCCACGTCACCGAGCGGAGAGAGCCCTTCATGGGATACATCACCTACGGCCACACCGAGCTGGACACCTACCTGCGCACCCACGACATGGGACGGGCCGGGGACCTGTGCAACCTGAAGGACATGCGCACCCACGTCCTCGAACTCGCCCCGCTGTGGTGGGAGCACACCGGCGCCACCCTGGGCGCCCTGCGCTTCACCGGCGGGTTCATGGGCAACGCGCTGTCCGACCTCTTCGACGACGAGGAGCTGTTCACCAGCTGCGCCGTCTCCGGCATCGAGCAGCTGCGGGCCGGGTTCGCTCCCGACCGGGCCCGCCGCGCCCTCTACGGAGACGACCACGCCGACCTGCTGCTCCTCAACTTCCAGTTCGGCACGTTCCACATCGCCGACGCCGACGATTCCTGCCGGTTCTTCGACGGCTCCCGCCGCCCCGTCGCGGCCGACACCACCGTGGCCATGCTGCACATCAACGAGAGCCCCGCGTACGTCCCTCCGGGCGTCGGTCCGGGCGGCCTGTCCGGAGCCGAGACGCGCATCACCACCGTGCTCGCGGCGATCGACCAGAAGACCGCGGTCGTGAACGGTTGGCGCGCGGCCATCGACGCCCGGTAACCCGCCCCGAGAACACCCCCCGGCCCCCGGGCTCCGCGACCAGCGCGGCGGCGCCCGGGGGCTCACTCATGCCCCGCCGCGAGGAGCAGACCGCCCTCGTCCTCGCGCCCCCGGCCCGCACCGGTTGCCGTGCTTGCCCGGCCCCGGGCACCGTGCACCCGCCGCCCCGCCCCTCCACACCCCCGGAGCCGACCACCATGAACACCACCCTCGCCCCTGCCCCCGAGCCGCTCCCCGGCGCGGCCGAGTCCACGATCGACCTCACCGGCGTCACCTCTTACACGGCGGGCATCGTGCGCCTCGCGCAGGCGAAGGGCCTGCGCCCCGCCTGGGGCCAGCCCCGCGGCCACACCCGCCGCATCATCCTCAACGCGGTCGGCCCGCACGGTGCGTTCGGCTCCATCGTCATCGGCCGTTCCAGCGGCAAGGTCCTGCGCGCCGAGATCATCCACGGCAACGACGCCAAGGTGCCCCGCCGCGCCAAGGGCACCAACGCCGTGCGGGCGCTGCTCAGAGAGGTGACCCCGTCGGCCTGCCGCCAGGGCTGCACCGCGCAGTCCTCGACCGCTTGCCGCCCCTGACCCGTCGCACACTGCCCGCCCCCTGCCCCGGCCCGCCCCCACCTCGTTGGGGCGGGCCGTCGGCATGTCCGCGCCCGCCCACCTGGTCCCCGTCGTTCCTGCTGCCCGGGGCTCTGGCCGCGCCCGGCGCACGGGTTGCGCCGCTTGCCGGCCGCGGCCGCACGGTGCGCTCACCAACCCCGGGCCGCACCGGCCCGGCCCCGCCGGACACGGCGCACCGATGAAGGAGTCCACCTCATGAACTGGGCCGATCTGCTGAACGCCCTGCTGGTCGCGGGCATGGTCATGCCCCTGCTGCTCATGCTCCTCGGCCTGCTCGCCACCACCCGCGCCATCGCGATCCAGATCGCGGCACTCACCCTGTTGACGGTCTCAGCATTCTGGCGCGGCGACGCCGAGGGCACCGTTCTGTACGCCTCCACGAGCATGGTCCTGCTGCTGATGCTGCGCCGCTCCCGTACCCGGGCGAAGGCCCGTACCCAGGACAACAACAGGAACCGGGGCAAGAACCTGTCCAAGGACCAGGACCGCGCCCCCGGGCCGGACCGGACGGCCAGCAAGGGCCGTGACCGCAGCACCGACCAGGTCCACGTCATCACCACCGTGAAGAAGCCCTGACCCCTGCTCCTGGCACACCAGCAGCCCTCGGCCCCGGTACCGCGCGCGCGGTACCGGGGCCGTCCCGTGCTCGCAACCGAGCACGGGCCGTCGACCGCCGCCCGCTCCCGCAACCCGGCCGCCGGGACCACCTGCGCGGAAGGGGTTGTGGGGCTAAGCCGTCCGCAGGTCAGAGTCGGCGCAGCCGGAACGCCCGCCACGAACCCCCTCTCGTGCGCTGTGAGCGACCGGCTTCGGCCGGGCCGCGCGGGACGCGGACCCCCTCCCGCTCCCGCGTGGCCCGGCTCCCACCTGTCGACACCCAGATCAGGAGACCGGCCGTGACCACGCCCCGCCCGCACACCGTCCGCACCGAGGACAAGCCCGCCGCGCCTGCCGACTTCTTCGAGCCCGGCGCCCGCTACGTTGACGGCGACGGCTTCAAGGCCCCCGAGGAGACGCACACCTTTCAGTGCGAGCACATCGCCCTGCACCCCCGCCCCGGCGCCGGCCCGCGCGCCTTCGGCTTCGCGCGCAACAACGCCCCGGACTCCGAGTGGTTCTCCACCGCCCTGACCCCGGGCGACTTCGCCGACGCCGAGTGGACCCGCATCCCCGAGGACGAGGTCCTCGGCGCCCCGACCGGTGACGCCGCACCGGCGGCTCCCGCCACGCCCTGACCCCGACAACCCACCTCGCGCACTGCCCGCCCCGCCCCGACCGCATCACGGCCGGGGCGGGGCCAGTTGCGGCGCTTGCCCGGCCCCGCCCCACGGTGCGCCCAGCACCGGGCGACCGCCCGGTGTACGGCCAGCCCGGCCGAACCCTGCCTTCTCTGCGAGGAGTTCCCCTTGATCGACATTCTGTTCATGATCATTACCGTCCTTCAGGCGGCGTCCTCCGTGGCGGCCCTGGTCACGGTCTTCAAGCCCGGTGTCTACGAGCGGACCCGGCAGAGGACGTTTCGCGCAGTCATCGCCGTGACGCTGCTCGCCGCCGTCGCCCACCTGATCAGCGGCCACGCCGTTGTCGGGACGCTGTTCGCCGCCCTCGCCGTCCTCCTGCTCCTGGTCACCTGGGACCAGGTACCCCGGGTCCTGGTCCGCTGGGTCCGGGCACGCAAGCGCGAGAAGACCACGAAGTAGCGGGGCGAGCACCCGCCACACCCCTCCGGCCCCGGCCCGCCCTCGCGGCGGCCGGGGCCGCCCCCATGCCCGCTGCCCGCTGCGGAACCGCCGCCCGGCGCCCGCGTTCTCTTGCCCGCCTTGCCGGCCGCCGCCGCACGGTACGGGCCACCGACACCACCGACGGCCCGGCGCCGTCCGACGGGCAGGAGCTGAACCCATGACCCCCACCACCACCACGACGACCGTGACGGCGGCCGCGACGGCGAGCGTGATGAGCGCCGACGAGGCCCTGGCGCTCGCCGACCCCTTCACCCCCTTCGGCTTCGCCCCCGACCGGTACGCGGAGATCTGCTTCTACCGCTGCCGCGACTGCGGAGCGCGGGGACCGGTCGGCCGGGCCCTGCTCGACAAGGAGTTCAGTGACCTGCCCCAGGCCGAGCAGGACGCGCACACCTGGCCCACCGACCACTTCGACACGGCGGGGCACGAGTATTCCGACCGCATCACGCTCTCCCGCGCCCCCGCCCGCACCACCACCATCCGCCGCATCAGCAAGACGCCCCGGTCCGCCGCCCGCCCCTGACCCACACAGCGGCCCCGCGGCGTGCTGCTGATCGTCCGCACCCTCACCGCCACGCACCCGCCCGCCGCGGATGAAGAGCCCCGGCACCCCCACTTCGGGGTGCCGGGGTCGGACCATGCCCGCGCCCCGCTCCCGGGTTGCCGTTCTAGCCGGCCGAGGCCGCACGGTGCCACCACCGGCCGTGCGGCGCTTCTGACCAGCACAGTCCCGTGCTTGGCCACCTCGACCAGTTCGGCTCCCCGACCCAGATCCGCAAGGCCGGACGCCGTCGGCCCTTGGCCTTGATACGGCCCAAGGCACCGCGGACGGCCGAGCGTCTCGCCCCGCCACCGTGCCCGCACCCGTGGCGCCCGCCGCGCTGCCGAACAGCACGACGCCACGCCGGTCGGCGAACCGCCCGCGCCCGCGTATCCGGCCCACCACCCCGACAGGGAGACCACCCCATGAACCGGCTCACCTACCCCCGCACCGCCCAAGCCATCGCCACCCGCGCCCGAAGGTCTCTGGGCGCATACCGCGCCGTCCCCGGGCGCGAAGCCGCCCACGAACTCGACCGCGCACTCCACGACATGTGGGGCTACGCCACCTTCGCCTCCCACGACGGCGACGATCGCCACCAGTGGAAGAAGATCATGCAGAAGGTCCTCGACGCCGAACTACACCTCAAGCCCGCCACCCCCGACCGGCCCGACCGGCCGGTCCAGGCCGCCAACGCGGCCATCCAGGTCATCAACGACTTCGAACGGGCCACCGGCATCACACCCGGCCCGACACCAAGCACCCTCTACACCCGCGCCGAAGCCGAACAGGCTGCCAACGCCGCCTTCGACTGCCTCAACACCTACATCCAGCTCGACCACTGGAACGACCGCCGCTTCGTCACCCGGGCCTTCCTCGCCTTCCTCGACAACCCCAACAGCCCCTACCCCTACCCCAGCCACGACTCCGACGAGGACGACGAGGAGCTGACCCCCGAAGAGACCGGGGAGCGCGAAAACTCTCTGCTGTACTGGCTCGGCCCGCGCACCGACGCGGCTCCCCGCCCCCAAGAGGACAACCAGTGACGCCCTGCCCCACAGCCCGGCGCACCGACCTGACGCCCCGCCCCGCACGCCGGGGCGGGGCTGCTCCGGTTTCCGGCCCGTACGCAGTCCCGGCCCCGCCCGCGCCATGCCGCCCGCACCGTGCGCCTTGCGCTCCTTGGCCTGCGCAGCTCGAAGGTCGGCTCATCCCCGGCCCGGCACCCGCCCGGCCACCGGGGCCCGCTCTCAAGGAGGCGCCCGTGCTGTTCGCTGAACCCGCCCACCCCTACGACGACCCCGACCAGCCCGAACAATGGGCCTGGCGCTACGGGTACTTCGAACTCCTCTACACCCCCGGCATCAAGACCCTGTCACTGTCCCGCGGCCCCAAGTACTCGGTCCGCGGCGGGAAGCACTCCTGCCCCCTGTGTCACGGCAGCGGCTACCTCCCCTGGTACGAACGCACCACCGCCAGCGGGGCCGCCGACGACACGGCCGTCCACTGCCCGACGTGCCCCGCCCGCCGCATCCTGTTCGAGGACCTTCCCCTGTGGCCGCTCCACTTCCTCGACGAACTGCGCCACCGCCGGTTCGGCGCGCGGCGCCGCACCGCCGACCATCCGCCCCTGACCTCCGACCAGGCAGGGCCCGGCTGGGCCGGAGGTTACAGCGACGAACCACCGTTCTGACCCCTGGCGCGCCCCACCCCGCTCGAGTCACGAGCCGCCCCGGCCCCGCACGCACCGCGCGTGCGGGGCCGACCGCGTCGATGTACCCCCCTGCCTGCCGCATGCGGCTGTGCGGCCCCGCCCTCGGGCCCTCGGGCCGGCTGTTGCGGCGCTAGCCCGACGTCCAGCCATCGTCCCGCCTCGTCAAGGGGCGATCAGCCCCGACCGCAGCGTCGGAGGGACGAACGATGACCACCGCCACGGCCCAGCCCCCGCGGACCCGCATCACCAACGAGAAGCACGCGCCCGACAACCGGGCGATGAAGAAGATCTGGATGCTGGAGAACCTGATCTTCCACGCCCGCACTGGCGAGGAGGAGCGCGCGGCCGCCGAGCGCATGCTGGACCGCGCCATCGCCACCGCCCAGGAGAAAGGCCAGCTCACCACGAAGCAGGACGGCGGCGATGGCACCTGGCACGGCTACCGTCTCCCCGACATCCGTTACGGCGCCCGGTATGAAGAGGTCAAGCGCCTGTCCACCACGGAGATCGCCAGGCGCATTCGCGCGGACATCAAGCTCGCACGCAAGGTCGAGGAGAAGTTGGGCACAGCGACCGGTGCCGAGGTCGCCCTGACCGACTCGCTCACCGCGCTCGCCACCATGCCCAAACAGATCAAGGTCTCCGTCCGCACGGACTACTTCTCCGGCGGCAGCGCGATCCGCGTGAACGTCTACAACCTCCCGAAAAAGGGGTGGGGGTACGTCCAGGAGACGGACATGTGGGGCCAGCCGCGCTGGGTACCGGGCCCGGAGCTGAGCGCGATCCTGGCGGCCCTGGAGGAGATCCACGGCGCCTACAACTTCGACGGCTCGGACGCGATGGTCGACTACTTCCACGTCAACTACTACGGCCAGGTCGAAGTCGACTGGCGCGAGCGACCCTGATCCAGCCGCCTCCGGCCCCGGCCCGCACGCCTCCTCCAACCTGGCCGACGCTTCGGCCCACCTGACAGCCCGCCCTCCGGCACACCCGGGGGCGGGCTGCCCTCGTCACCTCTGCGGCATCGCTGCTCCCGACGCCGGAGGTTGCCCGGCTTGGTTGCCCCCAGGCCAGTGTGCGGGCATCGAGAACGCGGCTCCCACCCCCGGCCCGGGGCGGTCGAGCCCACCGACCGGTGACAACCCGGCCGGACGCGCTCTCGCACTCTCCCCGCCACCCCTGCACAGGAGTTGCCATGCCCGCGCCCGCCCACTCGACGGCCGCCGCCCCGCACACCGCCCCGGCGGCGCCCGCCTACCCGGCCCCCTACGACGGCCCCCGCATCGCGGCCGCCGACTTCTTCACCCTCGCCCGCACCGGCCGGGCGCAGACCACACCGCCGCCCTTCCGCGACGGCGACAGCCTCAGCTGCCCGCTGGGCAACGAGTGGCTGCGCCACGACGGCCGGTGGATCGTCCCCGGCCGGCCGGGCAGCCTGACCCTGGACGACCAGACGGTCACCGGCTGGTGGCACACCCGGCACCGGCCGGGCAGCCGGTTCGCCCTGGTCCACCGGCTCACCCCTACCGAGACGAACCTGATCACCGGCGACCGCTACACCAGCCGCAGCCGCCTTCTGAGCCTGCTCGACGGCGCGTTCACGTACACCGAGACGGTATCCGGCCCGTGGCTGCGCCAGCTGACCTCGCACATCACCCGCACCCGCACCCGCACCGTGAGCGTCCACCTGGAACTGCCCACCGGCATCGTCACCCTCCACTCGCGCCTGGTCGGTGACGTCTTCTTCCACCCCGCCGCAGCCGCCACCCCGGCCGCCCCGGCCCTCTGCGCCTGACCCCCCCCCGGACAGCCCGCCCCCGCACCCGGAGGCGGGCTGTCCGGCGTACCGGTACAGACCCCGACCGCCCACCGTCTTGCCCGTCTTGCCGGCCGCCGCGAAACGGTACGGACCCCGCCCCCAACGGGCGGGGGGAGCGCAATCACCGCTCCCACCTCCTGACCGAAGGACGCCACCACGATGCCGACCTCTCCGGCCGATTCCCGCGCGGACGCCCACCGCCTGATCGAGGCCCTGCCCCGCCCCCTGCCACGCGACGACGCACGCCGCGCCGACGCCGTGCAGGCCGCCCTGCTGGCCAGCGGACTGCTCGACCGCAGCGACCTGGGCAACTCTCCGGCCGTCGCCGCCGCCACCCGCGACGGCCTCACCTGCCTGGCCCACCTCCTGGACGAGGGCGCCCCGGGACACGGTGCTGGGCAGCTGCTGCTGCTCCTGCTCGCCGAACGCGACGCCTTCACCCCCCACCCCGCCCCCGACACGCTCCAGCTCCAGGCCCGTGACGCCGCGACCGCCCTGCTGCACCTCGCCCTGTGGCACACGGACGACCTGCTGCGCCTCCTCGGGGGCGCGCTGCAGGTCCACGCCGAGGAAGTGAGCGACAGCAGCAACGGGATGCCGTGAGCATGGACGGCGTGTGCCTGCTGGTGTCCGAATCGATCAGACGGCTGGAGAGCGAAGGCTGGCACGTCGAGATCACCGAGGACGGGCTGCGCCTGGCCAACGGGAAGCTGACCCGCCTCATCGCCTACCGCGACTCGCTGACCAGTCTCGTGGACCGGGGCGACACCGACGACGCGGTCTGGACCCTGCGCAGGGCCAAGTCCACGCGCAGACGTCCAACTCCCTGACCCGCCCGGGCTCGCCCAGGCGCTGCCGATACCGGGCCGGGGGAGCGGGGAACCGCCCCGCCCCCTGGCCGACAGCCCGACGCCCCCGGCGCTGAGGGCCATCACCGCCCGTCCTCGCGCGGTTGCACCCCTTGCCCCGCTCCGGGCCATGTTCGCTCCAGCGGCCCGCAGAGTGCGGTGACCACCCCACCCGCCCCTTTCGGGCCGCCCCAGCTCCGGCAGCGCCCGGCACGGTAGACACGCTCCCTTGGAGGACTTCATGAAGGTGACACGCAGCGGCTACGTCCTGGAGTTCGAGCACGTCCTGGACGGGCTGCGGGAGACCGCAGGCCAGTGCAGGAACCCGGCGCACCTCGCCTTCGTGACCGCCGCGATCACCGCGTTCGAGGAGGAAGGCCCCGACGCCCGCCCCTTGCTGAACGGCTGCCCGCAGGCCGCCGCCCGGCTGATCTTCGAGGAAGTCGCCGAGGCGTACATCACCACCGAGCAGGCCACCCGCGTCCAGAGCCGCAACAGCACCCTGGCCCGCGACTTCCAGCTCCCCTACACCACCCACCGCCGCGCCCAGGCCCGCCGTGCCGAGCACGAGCGCCGCGGCCGCAACGCCACCGGCCTGGACCGGCTGCGCCACCTGCTGACCATCCCGGCCCACTGACCGCCGCGCCCACATACCGGCCCCGGCCCCGCCCCGGGGTTCGGGGCCGGGGCCGGTTCCCGCCCGGTCAGCGCCTTGCCGTCCTTGCCGACCCGTCAGTCAGCTTCAAGGCAGCGGCGCGCACGCCCCGCTCACCGAAGCCGAACGGGAGACACCCACCCATGCCTGACGAGACCAAGACCTACGAACGCACCGAGGACGGCATCACCACCCGTGTGACGGCTCAGGAGGCCCTGGCCGAGGGCCGCGCGGCGATGACGGACCGGGTAACCGACCGGGCTCATGTCCGCACCATCTCCCGCGACTCCGGCCGCTACGACATCACCTACACCGACGGCCGCCACGTAGTCCTGGCCCCCGCCGACGAAGACCAGCACAGCCGCCCGAGCGGCTTCCGCATCGGCTTCGACGGCGACGCACACGGATACGACAGCGTCACCCTTTTCGACGGAACCGAGGAACTGGCGGTGTGGACCCAACAGGAGTGGATCGAGGACCCTGACATCGTCTTCGCCATCCTCAACGCCGCCACGCTCGGCTTCACCCGCGGTCCTGACGCCGTGCGGGCCCGACTCCCGCGCTAGCCCGCCCGGCAGCGTACGCGCCCCCGCCCCCCCGTGCCCTGCCCCGGCGGCCGGGGATGCGGGGGCTGCGTCGTGCCCGCCACCCGGTGGGGCGCCACCCGCCTTGCCGTGCAGAGAGGTTGCCCGGCTTACATGGCCGGCTCGCACCGTCAGCCTCGCCCGGCCCAACCCAGTGGGCCCGTGACTCTCCGGAGCGCCGACGATGACCACCTCCCCTTCCGCACTGCTGGTGACCCCGCTGCCGTTCATGCCGACCAAGTCGACTTCCACCTCCGGCAGTTCACCGCTGGACCTGCCCCGCTCCGAGCAACACGCCTGGATCACCGAGCAGGTTGGCGGCTGGGCCGATGCGGCCACCTATCACCTGCAAGCGGTCATTCACGTGCACGGCAACGGCATCGCGATCGGCCTGCAGCCCAATCCCGTTCTGTGGACTCTGGCCAGCGCCTGGCGCGACCGCATGTTGCCCTACACACTGCACGGCCCGGCTCTCATCACCGGCCCGGAGGACAGCAACGGCCGGTATACGCCGTTGACCCCGCAGATGGCAGCACAGACGCAGCAGGCACTCCAGACGGCCACCGACTGGTGGCTGGAGCACGACTTCGATATCGCTCTGTGGCCCACCAACCCCTCCTCCCGTCTGTTCGCCGAGGCAGTCGCCCGCACCCGCGCCGTCCTGTAACGCTCTCGGCCCGGCAGCGCCCGGCGGCGCATCGCTTGCGCGGCTTGGTCCTGCCCGGGGCAGTGTCGGTGATGCCGGAAGGCGCTCCCGCACACCGCCCCCCTCCCCGTGCGGTCGAGCCCCGGCCGTGCCGGGCCGCCCCCACCCCCTGGGGCGGCCCGGCACCCCTTCCCCGCGGCCCGCCCCGGCCCCCTGGCCTGCGCGCCGCCCCCGCCCGCGACTCCCCGAAGAGGCCCACCGTGCCCGAGCTCGCCCTGTCCCTGCCCGGCAGCACCGACCAGTTCGTGCTCGCCGACCGCCCCGCCATCACCCTCACCGACCGCTACCGGCCGCTGCCCGACGGCATGACCCTGGGCCACGCCACCGTGGTCCGCGCCCACCAGGTCCGCCCCGACGACGTCGTCGTCGCGTTCTTCACCGACGGCCCCGGCACCCGCCACGCCGAGCACGTCCCTCAGGCGTTCACCGCGCATCCCCGCCCCTTCGGCTCCTGTCCGGCCCAGTGCGAGGAGTGCGAGGACATCCACACCCACGGCGCCGACGCGGACCGCTACCTGTGCCTGGACGACGCCGACGACCGCGAGGACTGCGTCATCGTCTACCGCAACACCCCCGTCGCGATCATCCCCGCCGCCACCGCCGCGTCCCTGCCGCCGCTGGGCTCCGCCCCGCTGCTCCCCGACCTGTTCACCCTCGACGACGGCGAGTCGGGCCCCTACGAGGCCCTGCCCGTTCCCCGCGCCTTCGGCCCGTGGGACACCATCAGCGTCACCCGCGCCACGGCCGAGCAGATCGCCGCCGACGTGGCCACCAGCCACACCGGCCGCCATCTCACCTGCCAGTGGCTGCACGACGCGCTGCTCATCTCCTCCGACCCGCGCCTGCGCACCGAGCCGGGCCGTCCGGGCCGCCTTATTCGCCCCGACGCCGACGGCCGGTACCGCATCGGCGGCCTGTGGCCCTGGGAGGAGTGGTCCCCGCCGACCTGCCCGGACTGCTCGACCGCCACGGAGCCGGTCGACGTCGAGGACGAGAGGGTCTGGCGCTGCACCGCCGCGGACTGCAATCGGCGCACCTACGGCACCGGCGACCCGGACGACGACGAGACCCTGCCGTCCTACACCGAGACCGACGCCGACGGCGCCACGATCGTCTACCACGGCACGGGCGAGATCGACATCGAGACGACCGCCGAGCTCGCCTCCCAGGATCGGCCCCACGAGGACGGCCAGGACGCCGATGAGGACGACGGTCTGATGTGCCCGAACAGCAACCGGCCACCGGAGTGCACCGAGATCGACCCGTGCGAGGCATGTGCCCAGGACGAGGACGAAGAGGCAGCCATGATCGAGGCGTCCATGGGGCTACGCAGGGCCCCCACCCTCAGCCGCGGCGACCAGCCCGACACAGCGGACACCTACGAAGTGATCGTGCTCCGCACAGAACGCATCTCCTTCACCCTGACCGCCTCCTCCGTCCAGGACGCCACCGACCACTACCTCATCGACGGCGACGAGACCGCCAGCACGACCACGGCCACCAGCATCGAAACCGTCCGCCGCCTCACCCAGCCGCCCACATCCGTGTGACCCCGTCTTCTGCGGCCGGCGGGGTTGCGGGCCTTGGCCGCCCGCTCGAGAACCTCCGTCTGCCGCACCGGCACGCCTCCGGCCCCGGGCCGGATCGCCGCGACCACCACGTGAACAAGGGAGACGCACCACATGCTCGACACCTTCTGGGCAGTGATCGCCACGCAGCTCCAGGAGCTGCGCACCGCGAAGACCGCTGATGACGTCCTGCGCATTCTGCCTTCCGACGGAGACGCTCCCGCCTTCTTCGCAGGATCCGGCGGAGACGAGACCGTCAGCGACGCCCTGCGCACCGCGGGCTGGGAACTGGTCTGGGCGGAGTCCTCGGTCTACTACACGATGCGCGCCCCCGACGGATCGATGATCACCTACATCGAGGGCGACATCTTCCCCGGCGACCGCCACGGCAACAACCCCGGCCGGCCCGCCCACTGACCTCCCCCACCCCACCCCGGCTTCCGGCCCCGTCCTGCGCCCCCGCAGGCGGGGCCGTCCGCGCGCTCCGTCCTGCCCGCCGGGCCACGCCCCGTCCGGCCCTTCCGGTTGCTCGTCTAACCCCCGTGACCCGGAAGAAGCAGCCATGCACCCGATCCCTCAACGCTGCGCGCACCGACCTCTCGCGGGCGGACTGGTCGTCCCATACGTATCCCTCATCCACGGCGGCCACGCGGCATTCGGCACCCTCGACGCAGACCGGGCCCGCACCGCCTTCCTCGACCACCTCTGCCAGATCTGCGGCCACCCGCTCGACGAACGATGCTTCCTCATCGTCCGCCCCGCCGACATCGCCCGGGGCCAGTCGCCAGAACCGGCACTGCACCCCGAGTGCTTGCCCTACACCGCCGCGATCTGTCCCATGCTCAACGGCCACGCCACGCACCACCGGCAGCATTCCGTCCTGGCCAGCCACCCGGCCGGACGGCCCTGCACCGATCCATCCTGCCCATGCCCCTCCCGCACGCCCGACAACGGCCACGCCGCCCGCAACGGCCGCCCCGCCGACCGATACGAGGCATGGATGATCGACACCCGCCACTACCAGCTCGTACCGGACCCGGACACACCCGATGTCCCGGCGGGCATCAGCCTCAGCGTGCCCATCCTTCGCAAGCGCACCCTGCGCGAAGCCACCCCGGCGGCCGTGTGGTCCGCTGTCCTCAACCTGATGGACTCGGCCCTGGAACTCGGCATCGCGAGCGACGGCATGGCCCCCGCCGACAACGACAGCTGACCGGTGGCCCTCACGGCCCTGCACCCCGTGCTCGCCATCCCTGCCCCGGCGCCGTCAGGCTTGCCGGTCTAACCCCCGCTCCTGCGCATGGTCGCGCCGCCCCCTCCACACGACGGAAGGACCCACGACCATGCCCACCCCCTCAGCCGGACAGTTCCTGCAGAACGCCTTCCACCGCGCGGGTATCACCGCCCGCCCGGACGGCGACAGCGGCAGCGACTACATCGCCATCCGCGTCGGCGCCCACGGCGTCATCATGATCGGCGGCGTCGTCGGCCGGGCCAAGGAGAACGAGATCCACTACCGCCCGAGCGAGCACCAGGGATGGGGAGCCGTCTACTACCCCGACACCAAGAACAACGACGGCAACTTCACCGAGTTCTACCAGTCCGCCAACACCGACCTCGCCCAGGACACCGCCGACGCCGTCAAGGCCGTCCAGAAGATCATCGCCGGACGCTGACACCCCTCCGGTCACCCGCCGCCGTCGAAGGCCCATCCCGTACGCGGGATGGGCCTTCCGCGTTCCCCGCCCCGCCCGGCTCCGCCGCTGCGGCCCGGCCCAGGGGGCGGGGGTGTCGTTCGTGCTGCTGCGGGCCTAACCCGCTCCCGGTACACGGTCGGCGCCACCCGGCCGACTCCCCGTGTCCGCCGCACCCCGCCCCCCATTTCGGAGGTTCCACATGGCCGTCCCGCATCTGCGCAGTGTCCGGCCCGAGCGGCACTACGGCGGGTCCTTGGGCGTCACCCTCTGGACCTACTCCCGCCTCCTCAACGGCCGCCGCGTCGAGGTCGACATCACCCACGACGCCCTCACCCGCACCACCGTCCTGCGGCTCTACCCCCAGGGCGGCGCCACCTGCGCCCGTGAGATCACCGTCCAGGGCCTGACCCGCAGGGACATCGGCCGACTCGTCTACCGCGCCCCCTACCGCCACCCCGCGGGCCACGTCGTGCTCCCGCCCACCGCCGTCGCCGCCTGACCCCAGGCCCAGCTCCGCCCCTGCGCCCGGCCCCGCGTCCCGGACCTCCATTCCGGAACACGGGGCCGTCCGTGCTTTCCGCCCCCACAGCGCGCGCTCAACTCTGCTGCGCCGCTCCCGGGTTGCGGTTCTAGCCGGCCGCGCCCGCACGGTGCCGCCACCGGCCGCCGCACCCCCGCCCCCAGGCCGATCTGGTGCGGCCCCGGCACCCCCTCCCCTTTTTTCCCGCGAGCCCGAGAGGCAGACCAGCATGTTCCTGCACCTGACGACCCTCTTCAACCTCGACCAGGACCCGATAGCCACCGTCGACGCCCAGTTCGTCGGCGGCGCATTCGGCAACACCTTCATGGTCGTCGCCACCGATCCCGACGGCACCGGAGGCATGGTCGCCCTCCACACGTACGGGCCGTTCGCCACCGCCGCCGACGCCCACGTCTGGGCCGCCGCGCACATCGCCTCCTACAGCGCCTGGGCCGTCGCCCCCCTCGCCGCGCCCTACACCAACGCCGAGGGCAACGCCGGACGCCGCAAGCCGATCACCCACTCCACGACCGCGCGCCCCGCCCGCGCGAACACCATCGCCGCCTACCTCAAGCCGCACCGGCTCACCCGCCTGCGCTACGGCACCCGCCGCGACACCACCCGCCAGGGATTCACCGCCCGCGAGCTCGACCACCCCGAGCTCGGCCCGGTCGTCGAGCTCACCGCGCTCGGCCCCGACGCCTACCAGCGCGACCGGGACCACCACCTGATGCACACCGTGCTGCGCCACGACCACGCACGCTACGAGGTCACCGACCACCACACACACCTCCTGGTGCGGCGCCTGTCCGACGCAGAACTCCACGCCGCCGCAGACCGGGCCGCCGCCCGCGTCACCCCGCACTTGGCCGCCCTCACCGCCAACACCCCGCCTGCCACCGAGGCGGCACATACCCTGTTCCACGCCGTCCTGAGCGAGGCCCGGGAAGTGGCCTCGGACGACCCCGACGACAGCGACCTCATGCTCCAGGTCCAGGACATGGCCCCGCACGACGCCCTCGCCGCCCTGAAGAAGGCGTTCCTGCCCTCGGACCTCATCGAGCCCATCGCGGACGCCCTCGCCCTCCTGGCCCCGCACACCTACACCCCCACTCCCGACTGACCTCGGTCCGGCAGCACCCCCCTGCGCCTGTCCGGGACGTCCGGGCCCGGCGCCCCGCCCTTCGCGGGGCCCGGGCCCCGCCGGCCCACGCCTGTCCGGGTTGCCGCCCTTGCAGGACACCGGGCCATGGTCGGCGCACCGGCCCCGGGGGAGCGGTGACCACCCACCCGCCCCCTGGGGCCGCCGACCATCCACACCTCCAGGCAAGGACCCCGATCGCGATGCTCTCCACCCTGCTCCGTGCCGCCCGCGCCCGGCTGTTCCCCCCGCTGTGGAACGCGACGTACTCCTGCGGCCGGTGCGGCCTCTACATCAAGATCACCAACCATCCCGACCGTGACCGCGTGGCCGCGCTCCTCCGCGTCGCCCACGGCCACCCCTGCAAGCCGAAGTCCAAAGCCCTGTGACCCGCTCCGACGCCCAAGGAGAACCGGCCGTGCGCCTCGCCTTCCACCGCAAGCCCCTGTCCGAGCGCCTCAAGGACGCCGGATGCCCCGGCGAGTTCGTCTACGACCCCGCCGAGGGCCGCAACATCGTCCGCATGCCCGACGGCCAGGTACTCACCCCCGGCGAGGCCGCCGACCTCTACAACATCGACGTCCTGTAACCCCGCACGCCCTCCCTCACCAGCCCCCCCGCCCCGTGCCCGGACGCCCGTCCCGGCCCGGGACGGGCCCGCCACCGCCGGGCAACGAGCCCCGCTCGTGCGCAGGCCACCCACCACCCGAGGAACAGCCATGGCCATCACGCCCACCGCCACCGCCGGACGCACCCATCTCCACACGGCCATCACCCACGACGCCCCCGGCCCCAAGTTCATCCGCGCCGCGCACTTCTGGAACGGCACCACGACCGTCCGCCGAACCGAGGTCCTCTACGCCGGGGACGGCCTGCTCCTCGCCGGGGACGCGGAAACCCAGCTCGCGCCGATCATCCAGACCCTGGACAGCGCTCTGCGGCACGGCGTCGCCGTACTGGAGATCGTCACCGAGCACGCCACGACCCCGGCCGACCCCGCTCCCGACACGGAGTACGTGCTCCTCGTCCCCGGCCTCATCACCGTTCACATCACCGCCCCCAACGAGGCCGCGGCCCGGGAAGAACTGGCGCTGGAGGGCGCAGACACCATCGAGCTCCACGACCCGCACCTGGGGGTCGGCCGCCTGACCGTCACCGGTCTCGACCTTGTCCCGGCCGCCGCGAAGCTCGACCAGGTCGACGGCACCCTCGTCGACGACTCGCTCCCCGACGCCGATTTCCACATCTCCGACATCGCCCGCGCGGCCGCCCGCGCCCTCGGGGACAACTGGACCGCGTCCGCCGGAACGCGCGCGGTTACCGGCTACCTGGAGAACAAGACCCGCGACACCGGCATCTACACGCTCTCCGTCGTCGAGGGAACCCTCCAGCTCCAGCACGAGAGGTGGAACGACCCGTGCGCCGAGTTCGACGGCGACGACCTGCCCACCCTCGCCGAAGCCGTCGCCACCGCGATCCTCGACGACCTGTGCCGCAACGAAGACTGCGGCGAGTCCACCGCCGACGGCGAAGGCTACGACGGCCAGTGCGGCAACTGCGCCGACCGCACCGCCCGCGCCGAACCCCCCGAGCCCCAGGACGACTGACCGTCCGGCGCGGCCTCGTACCCGCGCACCTTCACC
This sequence comes from Streptomyces tropicalis, assembly GCF_029269835.1. Lineage (GTDB taxonomy): Bacteria > Actinomycetota > Actinomycetes > Streptomycetales > Streptomycetaceae > Streptomyces > Streptomyces tropicalis. The sequence continues at coordinate 21,516 of NZ_JARJBB010000038.1, forward strand.
CCGCTCACCGCTCACTGAGCCCCACCACCCCCGGCCCCGCGCCCCTGGACCTCGCGTCCCGGAGCACGGGGCCGGCCGCGTTCGCACCCTCCGGCCCCGACTTGCCCGGCTTACCCCTCGCCCCCGCACAGTCACGCCACCCACCGCGCCCCCCGGGGCCTGCGGTACCTCAACCGGAAGGCGAACCACCCATGACCAACGCGACCGACGCGACCGTGACCGTCGAAGAGATCCCCTTCACCCCCGCCCCCGCGCCGGAGGTCATCACGCCCGGCCGCCGAGTCCGGCTGGTCGGCATCTCGCCCGCCTGCCTGAACGGACTCACCGGCATCACCCAGGCCAACCCCGCCAGCCGCGCCACCACCCGCCTGGACGTCCTCCTCGACGAGAGCTCCACCGAATTCCTGCGCCGCGACCACCGGGTCCACAACACCCGCAAGGTCAAGGTCCCCGCCCCCGACGTCACCCAGCAGCTCCTGACCGGCGTTCCGACCGACTGCATGTTCTACGCCGAGAACGACAACTGACCGCCCCCCCTCGGCCCCGTGCCCGGACACCCGTCCCGGCACGGGGCCGTCCGCGTACCCGGCCGCGCTCCTTGCCCGGCTAACCCCCCGGCATCCCACCGTCACCCCTGCTGCGCCTGCCCCGGCACCACGCCGCAGGCGGCCCCGCGCACCCCATCCATGCTGTAGATGCCAGGGACCGACATGACCGAGAACAACACCACCGCTGCGCCCGCCCCCGAGTACTTCGACGCCCTGCTGCGCGAGGTACTCGGCGAGAACTACCAGCCCCCCGCCCAGCAGGACTGCATCCTCACCTTCCCCCTCGACCAAGTCCGCTCCGCAGCCGAGCACGCCGTCACCGCCACCAAGCACGCCCTCGGCCCCGGAGACCCCGACGCCCGCCCCCGCCTGTGGTGGATCAAGGGCGACGGCACCTTCCTCATGAGCAACGGCATCGACAACAGCCCCAACGCCCGTGACGACAAGGGCCACTGGCGACACATCGCCTTCGCCGACAACTGGGGGCCGGGCACCGACCCGTCGACCATCCTCGGCGGCGACGACCTCCACGAAACCCTCGACCTGACCCACCCCGTCGACGACGGCCCCGCGCTGATCGAACTGCTGCGCAACGCCCCCGCCCACGCCACCCGCTTCCTGCTCCACATCGCCCACGACGACGAGGGCATGGCTCTCACCATGACCACCGAGTAGTCCCGCCCCCGGCCTGCGCGTCGCCAGGGAGCGGCGAACCACTGCCCGGGCCCTGATCCACTGTGCCCGCATGCGGGCCGCTCTCATCCCACCACTGTGCCGACCGCGGCCCTGCTCCTGCGGCTCGTGGTACACCGAACGGTCGGGCACCGACCACCCGCAAGAAGAAGGGGCCTCGGAGGCGTCACCGCCTCCGAGGCCCCTTCTGCGTTTCCCGGCCCTAAGCCCCCGATCCTCGACCGGAGACCAGCCGAGGCAGGAGTCGGAACCCGACCCCGCCCGCGACCATCACAGCCGCGCCTACCAACACGAGACCGGTGTCCCCGGAACCCGTGGCCGCGAGCTCCTCCGTCGCCCTGGTCTGCTCGATGGGCCAGCTGCCGACGCTGTACGTATCGGTCCCGTCCTTCCCCGACGGACCGCCCGTGCCGTCGCCGATCGCGCCGGCCTCCTCGCCCTGGCCGCCACCAGGCTCCACCGGCGGCTCCACGGGCGGATCGACCGGCGGATCGACCGGCGGGTCCACCGGCGGGTCCACCGGCGGGTCCACCGGCGGGTCCACGGGCGGATCGACGGGCGGATCGACGGGCGGATCGACGGGCGGATCGACGGGCGGGTCCACGGGCGGATCGACCGGCGGGTCCACAGGGCCCGGGCAGGCACCGATCTCCGGGTCGCAGGGCTCTTCGTCGTCCGCTTCCCCGACCTGAACGCCCACATCGACGCCGCCCACCTCCTCCGCCGCGCCCACTCCCGCCTGGACACTCGGATCCACGGCATGGGCCGCGCTGGCCG
>NZ_JARJBB010000039.1 GCF_029269835.1 Streptomyces tropicalis
TCCATCGACCGCCCCGTCTACGACACCGCCATGGCCGACCAACTCGACACCGCCACCGAACAACACGGCAAAGGCGACCTCGCCGCCCTCCTCACCGGCACCGACACCTGGACCGTCACCGGCTGACGGCTGAAGGGCGGCCGCGTCACCGCGGCGAGACGGCACTCGCTCACGAACGCTCACACGTCGCGCACCCCGGTGATCCGCGTCACACTGGATGGGGTGGCCTCATCGATCCCGCGGAGCTGCCAAGGGGGTCCGCCCATGAGCGACATCGACGCAACCACTTTCGACAGCCTGCGCGCCGCCGTGCGAGGACGTGTGGTCACGCCGCGGGACGCGGACTACGACGAGACCCGCAGCGTCTACAACGCCATGATCGACCGGCGTCCGGCCGCCGTCGCCCGGTGCACGGGCGTGGCGGACGTACGGGCGACCGTCGCCTTCGCCCAGGACACAGGGGTCGACCTCGCGGTACGGGGCGGCGGACACAGCGGGCCGGGGCTGTGCCTGATCGACGGCGGGCTCACCCTCGACCTGTCCCCGATGCGCTGGGTCCGGGTCGACCCGCAGGCCGCGACCGCGCAGGTGGGCGGAGGCAGTCTGCAGGGCGACCTGGACCACGAGACACACGCCTTCGGCCGGGGCGTGCCGGCCGGGATCGTGTCGACCACCGGGCTGGGCGGTCTCACGCTCGGCGGCGGGCACGGCTACCTGACCCGCACGTACGGGCTGACGATCGACAGCCTGGTCGCCGCGGACGTCGTCCTGGCCGACGGAAGGCTCGTCACCGCCTCCGAGGAGGACCATCCTGATCTCTTCTGGGCGCTGCGGGGCGGCGGCGGCAACTTCGGCGTGGTCACGTCCTTCACGTACCGGCTGCACCCCGTGCACACGGTCGGGGTGGCGGTGACCCTGTGGCCGATCGAGCGTACGGGCGAAGTGCTGCGGTGGTACCGGGAGTTCCTGCCCGCCGCGCCGGAGGACCTCACCGGCTTCTTCGCGATCCTGGTCGTCCCGCCCGGGCCGCCCTTCCCGGAGGCGGTCCACGGGCAGAAGGTGTGCGGCGTGGTCTGGTGCTGCACGGGCGACCCCGGGGCCGGCCGGTTGGAGGAGGTGCGGTCGGCGGTCAACGACCCGGCGCCGCCCGCCTTCCACTTCACCTCACCCATGCCCTACCCGGCCCTGCAGACCATGTTCGACCAGCTGCTCCCCAAGGGACTGCAGTGGTACTGGCGCGGCGACTTCTTCGACACCATCTCCGACGACGCCGTAGCGGTGCACGAGAGATACGGGCGGGGCATCCCCACCGACCTGTCGACGATGCACCTGTATCCGGTGGACGGCGCGGCCCACCGGGTCGGCCCCGGCGACACGGCCTGGGCCTACCGGGACGCCGTGTGGTCCGGCGTCATCGGCGGCATAGACCCCGATCCGGCCAACGCCGACCTGATCCGGCAGTGGTGCGTCGACTACTGGACCGATCTGCACCCCCACTCCATGGGCGGCTCGTACGTCAACTTCCTCGGAGAGGCCGAGGGCCCGCAGCGCGTCCGGTCCACCTACCGCGGCAACTACGACCGGCTGGCCGCGGTCAAACACGCCTACGACCCGGACAACTTCTTCCACGGCAACCAGAACATCCCGTCGTCCGCCGCCGCCCCGCCGCGCCCGCTCAGCTGATGGTGACGACGCGTGCCCAGGGGGGTGGGGCGTCCGGGACGTAGTCGGGGTTCTCCTCGTCCACGGTGCGGGCAGGGCGGGGGAAGAGACCGACGACGGTGCGGCAGGGCGGCTGCGCGGAGGGCCACGGGGTCTGGCCGTCCGTCAGGGCGACGATCACGTCCGGGCGTGGCCGGGAGCGGAGCGCCCGGGCGAAACCGGAGCGCAGATCCGTTCCGCCGCCGCCGATCAACACGATGTCCTCGGCACGGCAGAGCGGGACGGCTACCCCGGCCGCCGCGTCGCAGGAGAGCACCGAGACCAGGTCGCGCCGCCCGCCCACCGCCCGCGAGATCGCCGTCACCTCCAGCAGCGCGCTGCCCAGCTCGGCGTCGCTCACCGACCCGGAGGTGTCGATCACGACGCAGATCCGGGGCGGAGTGCGGCACAGGCTCGGCAGGAGCACCCCGGGGACACCGGCTGAGCGCCGGGACGGACGCCGGTAGCTGTGGTTCTCGCCCACCCCCGGCGCGCCCACCGCCGAGCGGACCGCCGCCCCCAGCAACTGCCGCCACGGCTGGGACGGACGGAACGCCTCCTCCGCCCACCGGCGCCACCCCTCCGGCGCATCGCCCGGCCGGCCCTTGATCCCCTCCGTGACCCGGAAGCGGACCGCGTCCCGCTGCTGTCTGCTCAGCCCGTGTGCCCCGTCGGACCCCAGCCCCCACGGCCGGTCCTGCCCGTCGGCACCACTGCCGCAGTCCAGCCGGGCCAGGTCCCCGGCGAGCCCGGCCGGCGACGCCGTCCGCAGGTACTCCTCCATCAGCAGACCGGCGGGCAGCCGCGGCAGCGACGGCAGCACCGCCCCGGCAGGCACGGGCAGACCGTCGCCGTAGATGTCGTCGTTGATCTCGAAGTCCGCGGCGATGTTCCGCCGCAGCCTCTCCCGGCCCGCGGCCGCGGCCCCCCTCCCGCTTCGCTCGCCCGGTCCGTGCTCCTCGTGTTCGCGCGCACACCTCTCGCCCCGCCCGTGGTGGTCGCGCAGGAGATGGGAGACCTCGTGCACCCGGACCCCCGCCAGGTCCTCCACCGGGGTGCGGGCCACGTGCGGACGGTGGGCGTTCGGGGTCAGGGCCCGGACCGGCGGATCAGGGCCCGCACCGCCGGATCAGGGGGTCCACTCGTCGGCGAGGAGGCCCAGGAGGGTCACGTCGTGGAAGGCGCCGTAGACCCAGGCGGCGCGGCGCAGGGTGCCCTCGGTGGTGAAGCCCGCCTTCGTCGCGGCGGTGATCATCGCGGTGTTGTCCGCGAGGGTGTCCACCTGGAGCCGCTGCATGCCCCGCACCGCGAAGCCGTACTCGCACAGGACGCGCACGATGTCGGAGCCGAGGCCGCGGCCGCGGAACGCGGGGCGCACCGTGATGCCCAGGTGGGCCGTCCGGTTGTGCGGGTCGATGTTCCACAGCAGGGCCGCGCCGGCGAGTTCCTGCGAGGCGAGTTCGACCACCGAGAAGGAGGCCGCGCCGTCCTTCGGTTCGGTCGCGGCGAAGGGGGAACGGCCGGCCTCGTGGGCGATCGGCTGCCAGGGGCGGGTGTCGGCGCGGGAGCGGACGAGCACGTCGTCGTACAGCTCCTCGTGGAGCACGGGCACGTCCGCTTCGTGGCGGGCCCGCAGCCCGACCTTGCTGCCTCGCATCATCCTGCATGGGTATCGCAGGGGCGCCCCTTGCTCAACCCGTTTTGCGGGGCGCCCGAGCCGGGGCGAGCCCCGGGCCGGGGCCCGGGGCTCGCTCGGATGCGGCGCATGCGCTCAGTGGTTGACCATGCCGCAGGTGAGCGACGCCTTCCCGTTGGGGGTGCGGACGACGAACCTGCTGCCGCTGAGGCCGTCGACGTCGAAGCGGCCCGCGTGGTCCGTGGCGACCGTGCCGGAGCTGGAGCCGGAGTAGCTCACCCTGGCGCGGGAGGCGAAGCCCATGCCCCACAGGTGGTACGTGCCGTTGGACTCCCGCTCGACGTGGCACATCCCGGCGGATGCCGCCCGGGGTGCGGAGGTGCTCGCCGCGTGGGCGGTGAGGGCGGGGGTCAGTGCGAGGGCGGGGGCGATGAGGACGGAGAGGGCTGCGAGACGACGTGTCCGGTTCATTTTCGACCTCCCAGGGGAGCTGTCCGTACGACCGGGGGCGTGACGGCTCCGTCTCCCGCGACGGCGGCCTCGCACGGGCGCCGAGGAGGGAGAGGCCTCGCCGCGTCACGCCGAGCGCAGATCACCCCACGTGGACCGTGCCGCCTGTGCACGGACAGGGGCACTCCGTGGGGTGTCATGCCGCTTTCATCGTATCGTCCGGTGTGTCGCGCGACATCTCGCGCGGATGCGCCCGCGCGGGGCCGCCGCCCACTCCCGTGGGGAGGCGGCCGCTCGCACGGCTGCGGCTGCGGGCCCGGAATCCGGGCCCGGCCGGGCTGCGGGCCCGGAATCCGGATCCGGCCGGACGCCTAGAGCGCGCTCCAGTTCAGCGTGGTGCGGGCCAGGGCCGCCACGTCCTCCAGGAGGGCCAGCCGGGCCGCGCGGACCGCGAGGTCGGGGTCCATCACGAGCACCTCGTCGAAGAAGGCGCCCACGGCGGCGACCAGCGGGCCGGAGTACTCGATCAGCGCGGCGAGGTCGTCCTCGCGGCCCCGCAGGGCGGTGCGCGCCGCGTCGGCGGCCTCGGCGAGGCGCAGCTCGGCGGGTGCCGTCAGCAGGGACCGGTCGGCCGCGGGGGCGCCGTCCTCGGGGGTGCCACCGGGCAGGATGCGCACGACCCGCTGGAGCGCGGCGGTGAGCGCGCCGAACTCCTCGGTGTCCGCGTGCCGTTCCAGGGTGGCGAGGGTCAGGTCGGCGTCGGCGGGGCGGTCGGCCCGCACCAGTACGGCCTGGACGAGGCGGTGTTCGTGTCCGGCGTCCGTGAGCTGCTGCTCGTAGCGGCGGGCGATCAGCTCGGCGGCCTCCGCGAGGCGTTCGGCGGGGACCTCGACGCCCTGGGCGGTGTAGCGCGCGGCCGCGGCGGCGAGGCCGTCGGCCACCCGGATCCCGGCCGTCGCGGGCACGCTCCGCAGGACGTTGAGCAGGCCGATGGCGGCACGCCGCACGCCGTACGGGTCGGAGCTGCCGGTCGGCACGGCGCCGATCACGAACATGCCGGTCACCAGGTCGAACCGGTCGGCGAGGGAGAGCACGGCGCCGGGGTCGGTGTCCGGCAGGGCGCCGCCCGCGGAGCGGGGCAGCTCCATGCCGGACAGGGCCCGGGCGACGTCCTCGGACTCGCCGGCGCGGCGGGCGTACTCCTCGGCCATCACTCCGGCCAGGCCGGAGAACTCGACCACCATCTGCGACGCCAGGTCGAACTTGGCCAGTTCGCCGGCCCGCCGGACGGTGGCGGCCGCCTCCTCGGGGAGGCCGGCCCGCTCGGCGAGGTCGAGCGCGACGGCGGCGATGCGGTCGGCGCGGTCGGCCACGGTGCCGAGCCGGTCCTCGAAGGTCAGCTGGTCCAGGCGGCCGCGGAGTTCCTCGGGGGCCGCCTTCAGGTCGGCCCGCCAGAAGAACGCGGCGTCCTCGTAGCGGGCGCGCAGCACCGCCTCGTTGCCGGCCCGTACGGCGGCGTCGTCGCACAGGCCGTTGGCGAAGGTGATGAAGTGCGGCATGAGCCGGTCGCCGTCCAGCACCGGCAGGTAGCGCTGGTGCTTGCGCATCACGGTGGTCAGGACGGCGGCGGGCAGTTCGAGGTAGCGCTCGTCGAAGGAGCCGCGGATCGGGTGCGGGAACTCGACGATGTCGGTGATCTCGTCGATCAGCGCCGACTCGCCGTCCAGGTCGACCTGTCCGCCGGCCTCGGTCGCCAGGTCCAGGGCTCCGCGCACCACCGCGTCCCGGCGGGCCCGGCGGTCCAGCAGGATGCCGTGCATCTGGAGGAAGTGGGCGTAGCCCTCGGCGGTCGTCACCCGGACCACCGGGTCCGGGGCGGTGCGGTGGACGCGCGTGAGGTCGCTCGCGGCGAGGGCGGAGACGGTGACGGGCAGCGGGGTGCGGCCGAGCAGGGCGAGCAGCCAGCGGACCGGGCGGGAGAAGGACAGCGAGGGGTCCCGCCAGCGCATGTTGCGGCCCGCGCGCAGGGAGGAGACGACCTCGGAGAGGAGGTCGCCGAGCACCTCGGGCGCCGGGCGGCCGGGCATGTCGAGGGTGGCGGCCATGTATTCGGTGCCGTTCGCCTCCAGGACGTGCAGGCCGGCCGGGTCGACGCCCTGGCTGCGGGCGAAGCCGAGCAGGGCGGGGGTGGCGGCTCCGTCGCGGTACGCGGCGGCCTTCTTGGGGCCGCGCACGGTCCTGGTGGTGTCGGGTTCGCGCGCGTCGACGTTCTCGACGATGACGACGACGCGGCGCGGGGTGGTGGTGACGGTGACCGGGCCGTGCCGCAGCCGGGTGGCGGCGAGCCGGGTGGTGACGGACTCGCGGACGGCGTCGGCGGTGGCCTGGACGTCCGCGTGCGGCAGTTCCTCCAGGCCGATCTCGAACAGCAGCGTCTCGGGTCCGGAGACCGCGGGCAGCGGGGCGCGCACGGCGGGGGCGGGCGCCGGTGTCACGCCGAGCGGGTGCTCCAGGGCGGTGCGGCGGCGCACCCACAGCTGGGCCGACTCGTGCGTCAGGCCCCGCATCAGCGCGAACGCCTTGGCGCGCTCGGTGGTGCTGATGGCGCCGCGCGCGTCGAGCACGTTGAAGGTGTGGCTGCACTTGAGGACGTAGGTGTACGCCGGGACGGGCAGTTCCAGGTCGAGCAGGCGACGCGCCTCGGCCGCGTACGCCTCGAACAGGCCGCGGTTGGTGTCGACGTCGGCGTCGTCGAGGTAGTAGCGGCTCATCTCGTACTCGTTCTGGCCGAACACCTCGCCGTAGGTGATGCCCGGGGCGTAGACGATGTCCTTGAAGTGGGAGACGCCCTGGAGGTTCATCAGGATGCGTTCGAGGCCGTAGGTGATCTCGACCGACACCGGGGACAGGGAGACCCCGCCGACCTGCTGGAAGTAGGTGAACTGGGTGATCTCCATGCCGTCCAGCCAGACCTCCCAGCCCAGGCCCCAGGCGCCGAGCGCGGGGGAGGCCCAGTTGTCCTCCACGAAGCGGACGTCGTGGGCGGCGAGGTCGACGCCGAGCGCCCTGAGGCTGCCCAGGTACAGCTCCTGCGGGTTGCCCGGGTCGGGCTTGAGGATCACCTGGAACTGGGTGTGGGTCTGCAGGCGGTTGGGGTTCTCGCCGTAGCGGGAGTCGTCGGGGCGCACGCTCGGCTCGACGTAGGCGACGCTCCAGGGTTCGGGACCGAGCACCCGCAGCGCCGTGGCGGGGTTGGCGGTGCCGGCACCCACCTCCGTGTTCAGCGGCTGCGTGATCATGCAGCCGTTGCCGCTCCAGTAGTTCTGCAGGGTGAGGACGGCGTCCTGCATCGTCAGCGCCGTGTGGCCGTTCTTCATGGTGTCGAGTCGCCCGTTTCCCGAGTCGGTCCGGCAGGTGGTGTCGTGCGCGGGCACCGTCCGGGAGCGCCACGGCCCGGCCCGGGGCCCTGAGGGGTGGTCATGATGTCACAGGCCCCGCGGCGCCCGGCGTGGGCTTCTCGGCCGGGAACGCGGACGGCGCGCCGCCCCGGGAGGGACGGCGCGCCGTGCGGCGGTGCCGGGGATCAGTGGTGGCGGCGGCCGCCCCGCTCGTCACCCCGGCGGTCGCCGCCCCAGCGGACGGCGTCGACGAAGCGGCCGTGGTCGTTGCGCAGGGTCGCCGTGTCCGAGCGGCGGTCCCACACGGACCGGTTGCGGTCCTGGTAGAGGTCGGTGCGGGTGTCACGGCCGTAGCCGGTGTGCACGCGGACCGTGGAGCGGCCGTCGAGCCGGTAGTGGTGGAAGGTGAAGGTGTGGCCGTCCGCGTCCGAGAGCGTCCACCCGTCGAGGTTGACGCCGCGGCGGGTGTCGTTGGTGATCTGCACCCACTCCTGGTTCAGGGCGCGGTTGGAGCGGTCGTCACGGGCGCCGGCCTCGTGGCGGACGCCGCTGATGGAGACCGCCTCGCGGGCACGCGGGCCGTGGTCGGCGGCGGACGCGGGCAGCGCCAGGGCTCCGACGAGGGAGCCGGCCGCGACGGCGGCGGCGGCGAGACGGCGGGCGGTCACGGAAGCAACAACGGACACAGGTCCCCCTGCTTGTTCGGGCGCAACTCCGCGGGCGGCGTGGGCCGTGGTCCGCGGGCTGTGCTGCGTGCGGTGGCGGCCGGCTTGGCCGCGCAGCACCAACCATGTCCGTCATGCGCAGGGAATGTGTGTGAAACGTGAACCGTGTTACCCATCACGCACATTTCCGTGACTCTCGGCTGCAAGGTCCATATACGCGGCGAATGCACCAGGTTGACGCCGTGAAGGAGCCGGGAGCCTTGCCGCGCCCGGCCGGGAGGGCCCGTCCGCCGGAGCGCGCCACCCCGGTGGCGGGAGGACCGTCACCCGAAAGTGAGTAACGGCCGGTGGCGGCGCAGGTGGCGCCGGGGGCGGGTCGGGGACGGGGCGGGCGTCCCGCCGTCGGACCCCGGTGCCGGACACCGTGGTGCACGGCACCGGGGTCCTTCAGCAGTGCTCCCCCGTGCCGTCATGGTGCCCGCGGCGCGTGCGCCCGCGCATTGCCGGTGTCCGGCAGTGTTCACTAGGGTCTCGATGCCGGTGGGCCGCCGAGGATCCGTCACCGGCGCGTCAGGATCCGGGGGGACGGCGTGACGGAGCTCGAGGCGTTCGAGCAGTATCTGGAGGGGTATGCCCGGACGCTGGCCGACGTCGCGGCCACCGGCCGGCGGCTGACCCGGGACGAGATCGAGGAGCGCCGGGCCTGGGCGAGCGGGCCGCGGAGGCCGGTCACGGGCTGCGGGTGCTGGTCGGCGCGCACCTGGCGGCGGCGCGGGCGGCGTGGCCGCCGGTCCCCGGCTCGGCGGACCGGGCGCTGGCGGTGGTGCAGCAGGCCGTCGACGCCTTCGCGGAAGGGTACGAGCGCGCACAGCGGCTGACGGTGCGCCGCGAGGAGGCGGCCCGCCGCGAGTTCATCGACGACCTGTTGCACGGCCGCAGCGACCTCGGCCGGCTCGCCGAGCAGGCGGAACGATTCGGCCTGCGGCTCTCCCACGCCCACGCGGTCGCCGTCGCCCGCGGCCCGGTCCGCTGGGGCGAGGGGGACGCCGCGCCCCGGCAGGTGGAGCGGGCGATGCTCGCCCGGTTCGGCGACCGCAGCGTGCTGCTCACCACCCGGGACGGACGGCTGCTGTGCATCGCGCCCGGCCACCAGCAGGAGGTGCTCACGCACTTCGCGCGGGCGGCGCAGGCGGCTGGCGGCGGCGGCCAGGTCGCCCTCGGCCGCCCCCGGCCCGGGCCCGGCGGGATCGTCCAGTCCTACGAGGAGGCGCTCAACGCCCTCGAACTGGCCGAGCGGCTCGGCCTCGACGACCCCGTGCTGCGCGCGGCGGACCTGCTGGTCTACCCGGTACTGACCCGGGACCGCCAGGCCATGGCGGACCTCGTCGCGGGCACGCTCGGCCCGCTGACCGCGGCCCGCGGCGGCGCGCAGCCGCTGCTCGACACGCTCTCCGTCTACTTCGACTCCGGGTGCGTGGCCGCCGAGGCCGCCCGCCGGCTGTCACTGAGCGTGCGGGCCCTGACCTACCGGCTGGAGCGCATCCGCCGGCTCACCGGCGCCGACCCGGCGGACCCGGCGCACCGCTACATGCTCCAGACGGCCGTCATCGGGGCCCGCCTGCTCGACTGGCCCGCGAAGGAGCTGTGAGCGGGACGCGCGCCCGGCCCGCTCCACCACCACCGACAATCGCCGTGTTCGGGCGTTTTTTCGGTAAACAGAAACCCGTGTGGCGGGAAATGACGGGAGTGACACGGCTGCGCGGTGAGCAGGCTGCCGGGGGGCCGAGGCAACGTGACGGCGCGCACAGCGGTCCATACGGGTGTCGGATGTGGCTGGGGGTCGGGGGAAGTGCTGCGAGGAGCCGAGCGGGGACACGGCGGGCAGGGACGCCGGCCGGACCGGTCCCGGGGGGCGGGACGGCGACGGGCGCGGGACGGCCTGACGCGGGACGGCCTGGCGCGGGACGGCCTGGTGCGGGCCGCCCGCTTCACCGGCCGGACCCTGCGTGCGGAGTGGCACGGCATCGTCGTCGATCCGGTGCGCCGGCTGATGCACCGCGGGCTGTCCGGGCTGGTGCTGGCCTTCGTCGCCGCCTTCGGGGTGATCTTCTTCCATGCGCTGGCGCAGCGGCCGGCGGGGGAGGTGGCGGTCCGGCTGGTCGGCGGGGTGAGGGCCGATCTGCCGCTCTGGCTGGCCCTGTCGCGCACCCCGGTGTCCCTCTACGTCCCGGCGCTGGACCTGCCGGTGTGGGCCGGGATCACCCAGCTGTTCCTCGCGTTCGCGCTGGCCGAACTGACACTGGGTCGGGGCCGGACACTCTTCGTCTCCTACGCGACCACGCTCGCCGGGACCCTGACGGTGCGGGTGATGGTCGCGATGGGGCCGGGCCGGTGGGGGCTGGGGCTGCCGCCGGAGATCGGGCAGGTGCTCGACACCGGGCCGTCGGCCGCGGTGGTCGGCCTGTTCACGTATCTGTCGGTGGTCCGGCGGGCGCCCGTGGTCTTCGTCCTCACCGGCGGCTCGATGGTGTGGGAGTCGATCGCCAAGCCGAACCTCGCCGGACGGGAGCACCTGATCGCGGTGGCCGCGGCGATCGTCCTGGGCCTGCTGCACGACCGCAGCCCGGCCCGCCTCCTGCGCCGGGCCGGTGCCCTGGCCGTGCGGGTCGGCCCCGTCCCGCGCCCGGCCGTCGGCACGGCCGGGGGGCCGACGGCGCCCCGCCCCTCCGGGGGTCCGGCGCCTCACCCGTCCGCGGGTGCGCCGTTCCGCCCGCCTGCGGACCCGGCGCTTCGCCCGTCTGCGGATCCGGTGTCCCGCCCCGGCTACGGGCCCGGCGCAGGGGCTGTGCCCGGCGGGGCGTGCGCTGCCGTTCCGGCGCCTGGGCGGGCTGCGAGGGCGGGCGGCTCCGGCGCCGGCGCACCCGCCCCGCCCCTGCGAGGAAACGGTCCGGCGCAGGAGGAGCCGGCCCGGGCCGCCGCCCACGGCGAGTCGGGCGGCGCGGCGGCATGCAGCGGTGCGGTCGTGGGCGCCGGGGTCGCGGCCGCCTCCGGGCGGGGACACCGGCCGGCACCCGACGAGCCGGAGCCCGCCGCCCGCGGTGACGTGGGCGGCGCGGCGGCACGGAGCGGTGCGGTCCCGGGCGCCGGGGGCGGGGCCGTCGTCGGCGCCCGGGGGAACCGGCCGGTGAGGGAGGGGCCCGGGCGGGTCGTCGTCCAGGGTGGGGCGGGCCGGGGTGCTCGTCGTGCCGGTGGGGGCGCGGTGGAGGTCGGGGAGCAGGCGGGCCCGGTACCGCGGGAGCCGTAGCCGACGGGGGCCTCGCATCCGGCCGTCCCACCCGGGAGCCATGGCCGACCGGGGCCTCGCATCCCGGCCGCCCCGCCCAAGAGCCATAGCCGTCCGGGCCCTCGCATCCCGGCCGCCCCGCCCCGGAGCCATGGCCGACCGGGGCCTGCGGCGGGACCGTCACGGTGTGCAGGACGCATCCCGGCCGCCCTGCCCAAGAGCCATAGCCGACCGGGCCCTCGCATCCCGGCCGCCCCGCCCGGAGCCGTGGCCGACGGGGGCCCGGATCCGTACCGGAGCCGGGAGCCGGGGTGCTTCCGGAGAGCCGGAGCCGCCGGAGTCGGAGCCACGGGAGCGGGCGGGCCGGGGGCGCCGGGTGGGCAACCGCGGTGTGCGGAGCGGGGCTTGGGCGCCTGTGCGCGGGCGGGACACGCGCGCCCCCCGCGCCTATCCTGGTCGCGCGGCCCGGTGCCGTGGTGGCGGCAGGACGCCGGCGCCGTACGGGGGAGGGGGACCGATGGACTGGTTCTGGTGGGTGCTCATCGCGTTCTGGACGGGGGGCTTCGCGTGGTTCGCGGAGACCGGCCGCACCGCGCTGCGCAACCGGCACCGGCGCAGGATGGAGATCATGCAGGAGGCGAAGGCGGAACGCCTCGCCCTGGAGGCGGCGAAAAGGCCGCCGGAGCCGGTGTGCGGCTGTACGCATCATCTGGCCAAGCACGACCGGAACGGCCGGTGCCACGAGCGGGTGGAGGTGCCGACGGCCTGGGACGAGCACAAGCAGCCGCTGCGTTACGAGCCGGGCCAGTGCAACTGCCAGCAGTACGTGGGCCCTCAGCCGCTGTCCCAGGTGTACGCCGAGGAACTGACGGACCTGGCCTGAGCGGAGCGGACCCGCCCGCGGGCCGGAGTGCGTCGTCCGGGCCGCGCACGGCCTGCCCGGGCAGGACCGGCGGGACCGCGCCGCCCCCGCCGCGGCGCCGCCCGCGGGGGGTGCGCTGCGGGGACCACAGGACGTAGACCGCGGATCCGACGGCGAACGCGAGCCGGATCAGCCCCCGTATGGAGTCGGACGGCACCAGCAGCGCGCTGCCGTACAGGGAGATGAGCGCGATCCAGCTCACCCAGGGCACCAGCCGGCGGCGCCCGATCGAGTCCCAGAGCAGCGTGCCGAGGAGCACCGAGGCGTTGTAGTACGTGTACACGCTCGGGTCGAGCACGATCCGCGCGTCGGCGGCCAGCAGCACCACGGCCGGCCAGCGGTGCCGGCGCACCGCGAGCGCGCCCAGCGCCATGCCGAGCGCCATCTGGGCCGGGCGGTCCCACCACGGGGTGGCCGGGTCGCTCACGCCGAACCACCGCAGCGAGGACGCGGCCTGGTTGGGGATGGTGAACCGCGCCGCGGCGAACGTCTCCAGATGGGTGAGGTAGAAGGGCAGCCAGGCGGCCGCCACCAGCCCCACCAGCCAGCCCGCGGACCGCAGCCGCGCCGGCCGGGGCAGCGCCAGGAGCAGCGGCAGGAACCCCACCGCCCAGGGCTTGGAGTCCACGGCGAGCGCCAGCAGGACGCCGACGGCGGTGGCGTTGCCGCGGACCAGCGCGCGGACGGCGAGCGTGGTGAAGAACAGCGCCAGGACGTCGTCCAGGTGCGCGAACCGCACCGACACCTCCACCCACATCGGAATGAAGGCCGCGCCGGCGATCAGGACGCGCTGCTGGAGCCGCCGGTGGTTCAGCCCGGTGCCGCGGTAGTGGTCGGCGGCGGCCCGGCCGATCAGGACCAGCATGTACAGGCCCAGGCCGGACATGAAGGCGTCGGCGAGTTTCTCGCCCAGCACCGCCGGGAAGGGTGCGAACAGCCCGGCGACGAGGAAGCTGACGGGGCCGATCTGCAGCTCGGGGTGGTTGGCGTACAGCGCCAGACCGCCGCCGGGCACTCCGCTGAAGAGGAGTTCCTGGCCGGTTCTCAGGTAGTGCCAGGACACCGCCGCATGGCGCTCGGCCATGACGAACCAGACGACCGTCCACAGGGTCAGCAGGGCGTGGTGCCAGCGCACCGGGGACCGCCCGATCCGGCCGACCCGCACCCCGTCCCCGGGCACGGCCCGCGCCGTCGCACCGTTCTGCACGTTCCGTCCTTCCTCCAGACGTCTCGCCGGGCGAGCCGCCTGTCGCGAATCGCCGGAAGCATAACGAAACAGTTGCAGCATTGCGCAACTGCAGGGTGAACGTCCGGCCTGCCGGACGCCCCCCCGTGCCACGGAGCCGTGTGTCCGGCAACACCCCGGACCCCGTCTGCGCGAGGCCCACCGAGAATCCACGCACGAGCATCACACAGGCTGCACTCAGTCTTTCGAAAGCCCCGTTAGCGTGACTGGCCGCTCGATTCCACGTGCGAACGTGCCCACGCCACGGCAGGTGTGCCCTCGGCGTGCCGATCAGGAAGACCGCGGATGGACTACTGCTCCTCGTGTCGCCGGCATCTCAACGGCGCTCTGGTGTGCCCCGGGTGCGGTGCCTACGCCCCGGACATCGCCCCCCACATCCCCTCGGCCCGCCCTTCCGGCGCCGGGGCCCCGGCCCCCGCCCCGCAGGCGACGCCCGGCCCGGCGGCCCGGATGAACGCCGGCTGGCACGTCACGTCCTCGGGTACGTGGCGCAGCGCCGGCCGGCTTCCCGGCGATCCGGCCGCCGGGGCCCCGGCGGCCCCGCGGGCCGCTCGGTCCCCGCTGGACGCCACGGCGCCGACGGCCGCCGCGGGAGCCCCTGCGGGCGCCGCGGACGCGCCCCTGGAGCGGACCGCGGACGCGGCGCCGGCCGGGCCGGCGGACGCGAACGTGGTGGGCGTGGCGCCCGCACGGCTGGGCCGGGCGGCCCGGCGCCGCCGGCTGGCCCGCTGGAAGAAGACCCAGCGCCGGGCCCTGGTCGCGACCGCCGTCGCCCTGGTCGGCGGCGGTCTGACCGTCGCCTCGATGCAGCGGGAGTCCGGCACCAGCACCCAGGCCGCCGCCACTCCGGACGCCGCGAACACGGGCGCCTCGCTGCCGCAGCAGCACCTGCTGACGACGTCGCCGCAGACCGGCGACCACGCGTCGTCCCCGTCCTCGTCGTCCTCGTCGTCCCCGACGGCCGGCACCGCGCACCGGCACTCCGCGCCGGCGACGCACGGCGCCTCGGCCCCGGACGTGCACCCGGACTCGGCCGCCACCCCGCGTCCGACCGCGCCCACCACGACGCACACCGTGACGCACTCGGCCTCCTCCGGCTCGGCGTCCTCGGTGGCGGCCCCGTCGGCGGGCGGCGCGTCCGGCTCCGGCACGGGCTCGGCGTCCACCGGTTCGGCGAGCCGGACGTCCACCACGCCCACCGCGTCCACCGGCTCCGGCACCTCCTCGGGGTCGGGGTCGTCCTCGACCACGGGCTCGGGCTCGGGCACGGGCACGTCCTCCGGGTCCGGCGGGTCGGGTGCCGCGCAGTCGGGCCCCACCACCTCGTCCACCTCGCCGTCGGGGCTGTGCGTGCTCGGGCTGGTGTGCGTGAACTGACGCACGACGGCCCCGGTGCCCGGACCACCGGGCACCGCACCGGGGGGGTGGACCGCCAAGGCGCGGTCCACCCCCCGACCCGTTCAGGACGCGCTCGCGTTCGACGGGCCGAAGAACTCGATCTCGGCGATGGCCACCTGCTTGGTCGACGAGGCCATGTACGCCGAGTCGACGGTGAAGCGGACGGCGGTCACCGTGCCGACGCGGAACGCGCGGCGCTGGCCGCCCGCCCCCTGGTCGAGCGTGAGCTCCCGGGTCGACTTCGTCCCGTCCGCCGCGGTGATCGTCGCGGTGATCCGGTGCGGCAGCGCCGACCGCGTCAGCTGGTCGGGACGGGTGGAGACGCCCGGGGTGACGACGACGTCCAGCAGACGCGTCGGCTCGTCGAAGCGGGCCTCGATCCACTGCCCCTGGCCGGACTGGGTCACGCCCGGACCCCACCAGGTGTTGTTGAGCTTGTCGAAGGCCAGCTGCGGCTTGTGCCCGGGATAGGAACGGGACGCCAGCACCCGGTCCGGGGCGACCGGGGCGCGCTGGGCGAAGTGGTCGCGGGTCGCCTGCACGGCCTTCGGGGCGTTCACCCCGGCCAGGATCAGCAGGGTGAGGACGACGGCGGCGACCAGCCAGCTCAGGATGCGGTCGAAGGTGCGGCGCAACCGGGGCCGGTCGCCCGCCCACGGGGTCTCGTGGCGGCGGCCCTCCAGCAGCCGGCGCCACCACGGGCGCGGGCCCGGGACGCTCTCCTCCCCCGCCATCGGCATGGCGCAGCGGGCGCAGAAGTGCCGGTCGGCGCGGTTGGGCGTGGCGCACCAGGGGCAGGGCGGGCCGTCGACGGCGCCCTGCTCCCAGCCGGGCGCCCGGACCTGCGGCCGGTCGTCCACCGGGCGGCCCGGCAGCACGGGGGCCACCGAGGGGGCGGCGTCGGGCCGTTCCGAGGGGTCCGCGACGGGCACGAGCAGGGAGCGGGCGCGGGCGGACAGGCTGTCGGCCGCGTCGGCGTTCTCCGTACGGTCCGTCGCCCCCGCGCCGCTGCCGGTGCCGTCCGGTGTGCCGGGGCGCTCCCCGGCGGGCGGCACGTCGTGACCGCCGCCGGCGGGGGACGCGGCGCCGATCGGCCGCGTCGGAGCGGTGGCCGGCCCGGCGGGGTCCGCACCGTGGCCGCCGGCACGGGCGCCGCCCGTCCCACCGGCCTCGGTGCCCGCCCCGCGGGCACCGGCTCCGGGATCCGTTCCGCCCGCGCCCCAGCCGTGCGGCGCACCCCCGTCCGAGGGCGGGCCCCCGGTACCGGGGGCGCCGGTGGGCCGACCCGGTGTCCCCGGGGTGGGGCCGTGGCCGGGCGGGAACCCGCCCGGCGCGTGGGGGTCCGCGGGGACGCCGCGGGGGGCCCCGCCGGATCCGGCCGGGTTCGCGGACGAACCGCCTTCCGGCCGCCCGGTCGCGGACTCGCGGGCGCCGTAACCGGCCGACCGCATGGCGGGCGCACCGGAGCCGGGGGCCGCGGCGGGCGCTCCGCCCGTGGTCCGCGCCCGGGGCGCGCCGGACGGGCTCGCCTCCCCGGCGTGCGCCGCGCGGCCCGGGACGCCCGCGCCGCCGGGGCCCGGCGCGTCCCACGCGCCGTCGGCGCCCGGGCCGCCCGCGGGACGCGTGTCCGCGTCCCCTGCGGCGCCGCCCCGAGCCGTACCGGAGGAGCCGGGACCCGCGGCCGCCCCCGCCGGGGCGCCCCAGGGCGCCGACGGGTCCGACCCCGTGGCCGCCCCGCCCGCGGAGGCGCCCCCGGAAGCGGCACCGGTCGCCGGCGCGCCGGGCCCCGCGGCCCCCGCCGCACCACCGGAGGCCCCGCCGAACGCACCGGACGCTCCGGACGGGCCGGACGACGGCGCACCCGCGCCTCCGGCCCCCGCCGCGCCGCCCGGAGCCGTACCGGACGAGCCGGATGCACCGGACGGGCCGGATGTCGTGGACGGTGGGGCGGTGGCGTGGCCGTGGGCCGTGGCGCGGGCCGGGGTGCGCTCCGCTTCCGGGCCGGACCCCGCGCCCGCACCGGCCGGGCGGCCGGTCCAGCTCAGGACGGCGCCGCACGCGTCGCAGAACGACTGGCCCGCCCGCGCGGGGGTGCCGCACTCGGCGCAGTTCTGGGTGGTCATGTCTCCGGAATCCTTTCGGCGGCGGTCACCTGGACCGTGTACGGCATGTGGGCGGGCCGGGCGGCGGCGACCAGGGAGTCCAGGCGGTGCTCGTCCGCCGGGGTCGGCGCGGGCAGGCGCAGGTGGACGTGGAGCCGGGGCCGGGGCTCGCCCGGTACCGGACCGAGCGGGCGGGCGCTCCACGCCGCTCCCCCGCTCTCGGTGATCTCCGGCTCCGCGCCGAACGCGAGCCGCACCGCCTCGGCCAGGCCGTGCCGGGTGCCGCGGATGCGGTGCAGGTGCGCGGCGGCGGCGACGGCGGCCCGCAGCCGCGCCTCCGGTTCCGTGCCGTCGGTCTCCGCGCCCACCCAGCCGCCCAGCCAGCGGGCGAAGTCCAGCGGGGCGAGCGCCGGGTCGAAGTAGGTGTCGGCGCAGTCCAGGACGTTGTGGACGGGGGCGAGCACGTCGTCCAGGCCGGCGACGAACCGCTGTGCCAGGTCGTCGTCGGCGAACACCGCCGGCAGCATCGCCCCGATGGGCGCCGACGAGCCCAGCCCGTCGACGGACCCCCTCACCGCACACCTCCCGCGGAGACTGCGGCCGGGCGCGTCACGAGCCGTCCCCGATCACGCGGACCCGGTGGTCGTAGGAGAACACCAGCGACGGCGCCTTCAGGTCGATCCGGTCGGTGGGGTCGCCGCGCTTGCCGGTCAGGGGGTCCGCCGGGTGCAGGATCACCTCGTCGACGAGTTCCACGCCCGGGACCCGCTGGAGCACCGCGAAGACCTCGCCCGACTGCACCGGCCGGCCGAAGCGCCAGCCGGTGCCGTCCGCGCCGCCGGTCAGCGGGTCCAGGTGCCGGTACAGCGCGTCGTGGGCCCGGCGGCGCACCCGGTCGGTGTCGGCGCCGCGGAAGGCGTGCACCGTGGCCACCACCGTCACGCCCTGGTAGAAGGGCGGCCCGACGGCGAGCCGGGTGCCGATCAGGCGCCGCTCGTCGAGGTGGCGGGTGATGCGGTCCAGCAGGGTGTCGCCCGGCACGAGCTGCTCGAAGCGGAGCCGGCCGCCGGGGTCGGGCACGGCCTGCGGCACCACCAGGACCCGGACCGCGTAGGAGCCGTGCTCGCTCTCCTCACCCTCCAGGCAGGTGATCCGGGCGGCCTCCGGCGCGGCGCGGCGGGCGAGCTCCTCGTAGTCCCGCAGGGTCACGGCCCGTTCCTGCGCGCGCAGGGTGATCGGCGCGCGGACCTTGGCCTCCTCGACGGTCTCGCCGTCGACCCCGCCGCGCGCCGCCTCCCGGTTGACGACCTCTCCGACGTACGGGATGGAGGTGCGCAGCACCTGCACGGCGCCGCGGGCCACGTTGCCGGCCCGGCCGCCGCCGGTGCGGTAGCGGCGGGCGCGCACGACCGCGCCCTTGGGGGCGACCGCCCCGTACTGGCGCAGGGAGCCGTCGCGTTCGCGCACCGCCGGGCCGAAGGCGATCTCACCGGTGGTGGCGTCGAGGGTGACGTGCCGGTCGCCGGGGCCGGAGGCGGCGAAGTTCGCCACCACCCGCCAGTCGGTCCAGCCGTCGTGCTCTGCGGTCTGCAGCAGCAGCGGCGGGTCGTCGCCGACGACGGGCGCGTGCTGGAGGCGCAGCCGCTGCCCGGGCAGGCCGGTCGACTCGCCGAGCGCCTCGTCGTGGACGGTCTCGGCGTGCACGGCGACGGTGGTGCCGCCGACGGTGAACGCCTCGGCGGAGCGCACGGTCGGCGAGGTGGAGTAGAAGGGCTGGCCGGGCAGCGGCCGGGTGACCCGGCAGCGCAGCCAGCCGGCCTCCTGGCCGCCGGTGCGCGAGAGGACGTGCCCGCCGGGGACGTGCAGGACGACCGCGCCGGGCCGGTTGAGGCCGCCGGTGCCGTCGCGGTCGACCTCGCAGGGCTGCCAGCCGTCCTCGGTCCACGCCTCCCACCGCAGCGGCGGCTGGCGCGGGTCGACGCCGACGCCGTCGACGCGGCTGTCCAGTTCCAGGGCGACCGCGCAGTGCGGGACGGCGGAGGTCAGGCCGAGCAGCATGCAGTCGCCGGGTTCGGGCGACTCGGCGAAGCAGAGCACGTCCTTGCCCTCGACGAGGTCGTGGGTCCGGTCGGCGACCGGTTCGCCCCGCTGCTGCACCACCAGGGAACGCAGGCTGCACGGCTGGACGGTGAGGGCGCGTTCGGTGGCGAAGACGACCGCTTCCTGCACCTCCGTGCGCACGGTGGCGACCTCGGTGCCGGCCGGCACCGGCACGGGCTCCTCCTGGGGTGCGGAGAGCCAGAACGTCACCTCGGTACGGGCGGCGGACGGCGGGAAGAGGGTGATGCCGACCAGGTCCAGGAAGGCCAGGTGGTTCTTCTCCGGGACCCGGTTGAGCCGGTAGACGATCTGGTCGGCCATGTGGGCGACCGTCTCGACGAGGGTGACACCGGGGTCGGAGACGTTGTGGTCGGTCCACTCCGGGGCGCGCTGCTGGATGTAGCGCTTGGCGTCGTCGACGAACTGCTGGAAGCGGCGGTCGTCGAGGTTGGGGGAGGGCAGGGCCATCAGCGGTCGCTTTCGGGGGAGGCGGCGGGGCCGTCACCGGTGCCCGGTTCCTCGTGGGACGGGATGACGTAGAAGGGGAAGACGAGACTGCGCGGGTTGTTGGTGCCGCGGATCGCGTAGCGGACGTCGATGTGGAGCACGCTGCGGTCGCCGCCCGCGGTGACCTCCACGTCGGTGACCTCGATGCGCGGCTCCCAGCGGTCGAGGCTGACGTACACCTCGTGCTGGATGCGGCCCGCGGTCTGCTCGTTGACCGGGGCGAAGACGAGGTCGTGGATGGCGCAGCCGAAGTCGGGGCGCATCGGCCGCTCGCCCGGCGCGGTGGACAGGATCAGCCGGACGGCCTCCTCGATCTCCCGCTCGCCGCTGACCAGCGCGATGCCCCCGGTCGGCCCGATGCGCAGCGGGAACGACCAGCCGGATCCGACGAACTGCTCGGCCATCAGCCGTGCACCTGACCTTTCCTGACGAGGGGTCGCCCGCTCATGCCGGCACCACCATCACCGGCATGCCGTTCGAGGTCAGCACGCCCGTGATCGGCACGGTGGCGGCCCGGATGCCCACGGTGGCGACGGAGTTGATCTGGATGGAGGCGGTCGCGCTGAGGTTGGCCGCGCCGAGCGCCTTCATGTTCAGCGCGCCCGCGGCGTCCAGGGCGAGGATCCCGCCGACGGCGCGGATGTTGACCAGCCGGCCTCCCTGGATGTCGAGGGAGCCGCCGCTCTTGATGGTCAGGTTGCGCCGCGCGCTCAGCGTCAGGTCGGTGCCCGCCTCCACGCTGACCGAGCGGCTGCCCTTGATCCGGACCGCGCCCTTGCTGTCCACGGTGATCTCGGTCCTGGTGCGGTCCAGGTTGATGACCAGCTTGTCGTTGCCGGTGGCCAGCCGGACGCCCTGCCTGCGGGCTCCGGTCTGCTGGCTGAGCAGGTCCATGCGGTTGCCGCGCCGGTCGGAGACCGTGTGCCGGGACGCCTGCTTGCGCAGCCCGTCGTGCAGGGGCACGTCGCTCACCACGGTCGGCCGGTCGCGGCCGTTGTAGAGGCCGCCGATGACGAACGGGTGGTCCAGGGCGCCCCGGTCGAAGGCGACCAGCACCTCGTCGCCGACGTCCATCGGGAAGACGCCGCCGCCGTTCTTGCCGCCCCACTGCATCACCCGGGTCCAGTCGCTGACGTAGGTGTCGTCGAGCCAGGGGAACTGGAGCTTCACCCGGCCCTGCCTGAGCGGGTCCTGCACGTCGGTGACCAGGGCGTTGGCGACGCCCGGCAGCCGGGGGGCGCCGCTGGTGCCGCCGGAGGCCAGCCCGTACAGGGAGCGCCACTGGCGGCCGCTGACGGTGACCGTCGTCTCGTAGTGCCGGCCGTCGCCGAAGTGGTGGCGCACGGAGGTGGCCGTGTACTTGCCCCGGAACGGCTCCCCCACGTCGGCGAGGGCGACCGGCACGCCGGGCCGCAGCCGGGGGTTGCCGCGGGCGACGACCTCCAGTTCGGCGAAGGAGGAGGTGACGTCGTCGGCGAGGGCGTCGGCGGCGGACTTCACCTCGGACTGCCGGTCGCGGGGCGTCGTCGTCTCCACCAGGGTGGCCGGCTTGAAGACGGCGGCCGCCTCGCCGGGGGTGGAGCCGATGCCGAAGCCGGGGTTGGCGGCTGCGGGCGAGGTGACGGTGAGCTTCTTCTTCGCCGTGACGTCCCAGCCGCGCGCCTCGACCCGGCCGACCTGGTCGGCGGCGGTCACCGCGGCCCGCAGCCGCAGGATGTCGTGGCCCGCCTGGAGGACGAAGGGGCTCTTCTCCCCGTCGGTGCCGGGGGACGGCGCGCCGGACGCGGAGCGGGGCCGGACGAACTCGAACCGGCCGTCCGCGTTCACCGACATGACCATCTCGTTCTCGTCGGCGAGCCGGGCGAGGAAGTCCCAGTCGGTGACGTCGGACTGGGAGATGAAGTCGTAGACGGTGCGCGTCGACTCGATCCGCCCGACGGGCACCCCGCCCTGCGCGGCCAGCTTCCGGGCGATGTCGGAGGCGCTCTGGTTCCGGTACGCGGCGACCCGGCGCCGCCGCATCAGCCGGAACCCCCGGTCGTAGCCGCGGATCACGGCGAAGCTGCCGGTGCCGTCGTAGTCGGCCTCCAGGCCGGTGACCTCGCCGGTGAGCAGCGGGTCGGCGGCGCCCTGGCCGTCGGCGACCGGCGCGAGACGGACCGGGGTGCCGAAGGTGACCCCGAGCTTGCCGAGCAGCAACCGGTGCGGGTCGCGGAAGGTGAGCCGGAAGGCCGCGGGCACGCCCATGCCCTGGTCCACGTGCCCGTCGACGAGCAGCCGGGTGTACTCGGCGGGCAGCCTGGCGCCGCCGATGCGGACGTCGATGACGTTGGAGAAGGCGTACTGCACCATCAGGGACGCACCTCCTCGGCGGCGGGCAGGACGAGTTCGACGCCGGTGGGCAGCCGGGCGGGGTCGTCGACGGCGTTGGCCTCGGCGATGGCGCGCCAGGCGGAGGCGTCGCCGTACTCCCGCCAGGCCAGCGACTGCAGCGAGTCGCCCGCGACGACCCGGTGCACGCGCTGCGCGGTGAGCGCGCCCGAGGTCGGGTTCTGCCCCTTGGTCCTGCTGGGGATCTCGTGGAGCTGCAGCCGGCAGGTGGCGCGGATGGGCACGCCGGTGGTGCCGAAGAGGGTGTACGAGGCGTCGACGCTGCCGACGTACGCGGTGAACCGGGCGGTGGAGAAGGACCCCCACTGGAACACCACCCACGGCGGCGACGGCTGCTTGGCGGCGATGCTCTTCGTCGTCACCTCGCAGCAGGCCAGCAGCGACTCGACCTTCTTCAGGACGGTGTTGCCGGTCGGCTCGTCGGAGGAGTCGAGGAACACCTCCACGCCCAGCTCCCGCGGCTCGGTTCCCATGAACTCCGGGAGCGAGCCGTCGCGTTCGACGGGCGCCGGGGTGGCCTTCCACTGGGCGCGGCGGGCCAGGGTGAGCTGCGCCGGGTTGAAGTCGAAGCCGAACGTGCGGATCAGCCCGCCCGGCGTGGTGCTGTAGCCGACGGGGGGCTCGTGGATCGCGAGCGTGGCGCGTACGAGGCTGCTGCCCGCGCCCCTGCTGCCCTTGGCCATGCGGTGTCCTCCCCCTTCAGTCGGTGAAGCCGTGGTGGGCGATCTCGAGGACCTCGGTCGCCACGGACGGGTTGGCGGGGTCCAGGCTCGGGCCCTGCCAGCTGACCGGCAGCACGTCGATCAGGCCCCAGCGGGCGACCTCCGAGCCGTCGGCGCGCAGCGCCGCGATCTGGGCGGTGGGCCGCTTGATCCCCGTCTGCACGGACGAGATCCACTGGGCGACCTTCGCGGTGTCCGGGGTGAGCGGCCGGGTCAGCCGGATCGTGGAGAAGGTGACCCGGGTCGGCAGCTGCCAGACGAAGCCGTTGTTGCCGCCCTCCTGCCGGTGCTCGACCTCGACCTGCGACGACAGCCCCTCGCACCCGTTGAAGTAGCCGAGGCTCTCCCCGTCGATGCTGAGGGTGAACCAGATGGTGGATCCCGGGTCTTGGCGGGACATGGGGCGGGCCTTTCGTGCGGGGTCTCGGGCGGGGGCGGGGGCCGGGGTGCGGTCAGGGGCGGGGGTCGCGGAGCCTGCCGACGCGCTCGCGGTCCTGGCGCAGTTCGGTGCGGATCTGCCGGGTGATCCGGTCGACGAGCCGGTGGGCCAGTTCGTCGAGCTGGAAGTCGGTCAGCGCCCGCGGGTCGAAGGCGCCGGCGGGGATCGCCTCATAACCGGGCGGGCCGCCCGGCGCCGAGGGTCCGGGCGGGAGCCCCGGGTACGGGGGCGGGGGCGGCCCGGGGTACGG
>NZ_JARJBB010000003.1 GCF_029269835.1 Streptomyces tropicalis
ACGCGGCGAGAGCCGGTGCCGCCTGAACCGCAAGGCCTACCGTCGCCGCAACGTCGTCGAACGCTGCTTCAACCGGCTCAAGCACAACAAGGCCCTGGCCACCCGCTACGACAAACGCGCCCGCCACCACCAGGCGCTGGTCACCCTCGCCTGCCTACGACTCTGGCTCCCCTGACTTTGCGGACACGGCCTAGCGGCCGGCGAACTTCCTGCTGACCGAGTCGTACACGCCCTTGGCCACCGTGCCCAGCCGCGGACCGGCGAGCCAGCCCGCGGTCACCGGGCCGATCGAGGTGTTGGAGACCAGCGCCGGCTTGCCGTCCGCCCCCGCGGCCACCCAGCCGCCGCCGGACGAACCACCGGTCATGGAGCAGCCGATGCGGTACATCGTCGGATCCGCGTCGGCCAGCGACAGCCGCCCCGGCCGGTCCTGGCACTGGTACAGCCGCTGGCCGTCGTAGGGGGCCGCCGCCGGGTAGCCGGTGGCGGTGATGCTCTGCACCTTCGTCACCGCGGGCGCGTTGAAGTCCACCGGCAGCGCACCGCCGACCGTCTCCTGCAGCGACCTGCCGTCGCCGCCCTTCTCCGGCGTCACGTGGATGACGGCGAAGTCGTACGACGCGCCCTGACCGCCCGTCGAACCGCCCTGCTCGATCCACTGCTGCGAGGTCTGCGCCCAGTCGCCCCACCACACGCCGAAGGGGGCCACCTGGTCCCGCGTGGCGTTCTCCAGCTGGGCCGAGCTGCGGCCCGCGTTGTTGTACGACGGGACGAAGGCGATGTTGCGGTACCAGCCGCCCTTCCTGCCGGCGTGCACGCAGTGCCCCGCCGTCCAGACCAGGTTGGACCTGCCCGGGTGGGCCGGGTCCTCCACCACCGTCGCCGAGCAGACCATCGTGCCCTCGGGGGAGTCGAAGAAGACCTTGCCCGACGCCGCCGCGTTGGCGTGGTACGTCGGCTGCACGGCCCGCGCCCGCACCGGCGCCGGCTCCGGGTCCGTGACCCCCTTGTCACCCGAGAGGTCGTTGGCGGTGACGCCCTTGTCGGGGTCGTTGGCCCGGCGCATCCGGTCCGGGTTCCACAGCCCCTTGATGATCGGGTTGATGAAGTCGTCGGCCTGGCGCAGCCACTCGTCCCTGTTCCAGTTCTTCCAGGCGCCGTTCTTCCACTTGTCGATGTCGATCCCGTGCTCCTGGAGCCTGCGCCGCACGTCCTCCGGGATCCTGATCTTGCCGTCGCCGTTCGCGCCCGCAGCGCCGGCGGTCGCGGTTGCGGTCGCGGACGCCTGGCCGTCCGCCTTGCCGTCACCGGAGTTGCAGCCGGTGGCGGTGAGCGCCAGTGCCGCGACCAGCGCCACGGCGGCCGGAACCCGGAGGCCTGCGCGGCGCGCACCTCCCTCTCGGCGCGCGGTGAAGGTCGGCCGTATGAGTCGCATGCTTCTGACTCCCCCTGATGTGGACGAACTCGTCGGTGCGGCCGCGGACCCTCAATTCCGGGCCGGGCCCGGACGGTTCGCGCGGCGAGCAGGAACGGCACCACACATTATGCGGTCGCCGCGCGGGCCCGCCGACGGGATCGCAACGGTTCCGCTACAAGCGGCCTGACCTGGCCGTCGTCCGCAACGGGCGGCCGCTGCGCGCCATGTGCACGGCGGTCCTCCCGTCGCGCGCTCGCGCCAAGGGTGCCGGGGCGGTGCGCTGTTGAAGCCCCGGGTGCGCCCCGGCGCGCACGGATCCGCGAGCCACCCGTAACCGGGGGGACGATCCGCGGTTGTAGCGGGTGGGGTGCCTGCTGCCTGCGTCCGGGTCCCCCGCGCCGGGGCGGCACGCCGCCTCGTCGGTCCAGGAGGACGCCTGGGGACAGCGGGAGGACAGCAAGCGTGACCGTGACCGAGTCTGCGCCCGGAGGGCCCGCGTCCACCGGGGCGCGCGCCGCCCACGAGGGGATCCTGCGGCGCCAGTCGGCGCGCGAGTCGGCGGCGCGCACCTACGCGCGTGCCCTGCCGATCGTCCCGGTCCGCGCCCGCGGGCTCACCATCGAGGGCGCCGACGGCCGGCGCTACCTGGACTGCCTCTCGGGCGCCGGGACCCTCGCCCTCGGCCACAACCACCCCGTCGTCCTGGAGGCGGTCCGCGCGGTCCTCGACTCGGGCGCCCCGCTCCACGCCCTCGACCTCGCCACCCCCGTCAAGGACGCCTTCGTCACCGAGCTGTTCGGCACCCTGCCGCCCGGACTGGCCGACCGGGCGCGGGTGCAGTTCTGCGGGCCCGCCGGGACGGATGCGGTGGAGGCCGCATTCAAGCTGGTCCGGGCCGCCACCGGCCGCACCGCGATGGTCGCCTTCACCGGCGCCTACCACGGGATGACGGACGGCGCCCAGTCCGCCTCCGGGCATGCCGGCGACGTCCGCGTCGCCCGCCTGCCCTACCCCCAGGACTACCGCTGCCCCTTCGGCGTCGGAGGAGCGCGCGGCGCCGAACTCGCCGCCCGCTGGACCGAGTCCGTCCTGGACGACCCCAAGTCCGGCGTCCCCCTGCCGGCCGGGATGATCCTCGAACCCGTGCAGGGCGAGGGCGGGGTGATCCCGGCACCGGACGACTGGATGCGGCGCATGCGGCAGATCACCGCGGACCGCTCCGTCCCGCTCATCGCCGACGAGATCCAGACCGGGGTCGGCCGCACCGGAACCTTCTGGGCGGTCGAGCACAGCGGCGTGACACCGGACGTGATGGTGCTGTCGAAGGCCATCGGCGGAAGCCTGCCGCTGGCCGTCGTCGTCTACCGGGACGACCTCGACGTCTGGGCCCCCGGTGCCCACGCCGGAACGTTCCGCGGGAACCAGCTCGCCATGGCCGCGGGCACCGCCACGCTCGCCCACGTCCGCGAGAACCGCCTCGCCGAGCGGGCCGCGTCGCTGGGCGCCCGCATGCTGGCCCGGCTCCGGGGCCTCGCGGACGAGTTCGCGTGCGTGGGCGAGGTGCGGGGGCGCGGTCTGATGATCGGGGTGGAGCTGGTGGACCCCGAGGCGGCCGTGCCGGAGCCGAGAGCGGGGGAGGCCGCGGACGGCGTCCGGGAGGGCGAGCCCGCCGGCACCAGCCCGGACGGGGCCCGCGGGCACGCCCCCGCCGGAGGCGGCGCGGGAGGGCCCCGGCCCGCGGCACCCGAACTCGCCGCCGCCGTGCAGCGGGAGTGCCTCCGCCGCGGTCTCATCGTCGAACTCGGCGGACGCCACAGCGGTGTCGTACGCCTGCTGCCGCCCCTGACGATCAGCGACGAGCAGGCGGCCGCCGTGCTCGACCGGCTGTCCGACGCGATCGGGACGGTGGCCCGCGACGGGTACCTGCACGAGAGCGCGGGCGTCCGGGACCGGCCCCGGACGCCCCGGCAGCCGCCGGGCCATCCGGCCGCCCGGGCGCGGGCGCGGACGCCCGGACGGGAGCAGACGCGGGAACAGGCCGGCGCGGGGGACGCGGAGGGGCCGGGCCCGACCGCCGGGAGGACACCGCGCCCACCCCGCGACGACAGCACGCCCGGAGCCCCCGTACACCCCGCACGACCCACCGAGGACCTGCTGTGAACGCCATCCCCGCACCCGACGACGGCCGCTCCCACGGCAGCCGGAACACCACCGACACGGTCCCCCACCAGTGGGGTGGAGCACCGGACACGGACCCGTGGGACCGCCCGGCCGCGTCCCCGGCCGCCGACCCCGCGGACCCACTGGACCACCCCGACCCGCACACCGCCGCCCAGGCGGCCGCCACGGAGAACCTGCTGCGCTGCTGGGTGCGCGAGACGGGCACCACCGCCCCGGCCGACGGCACCCTCCGCCTGGCCTTCCCCTCCACCGGCACGGCCCTGCTGACCCCGGTCCGCCACTGGTCCGCGACGGGCTGGCACCGCTTCGGCCCGCCGCGCCTGGCCGGCACCGCGGAGGACGCACCGGCGGCCGACGCACTCACCGTCGCCGCGCTCATCGCCCGGGAAGCCGGTGCGGGGGCCGGTGCAGGCCCCCGCACCGGCGGCCACGCCGTCGACCTGGTCGCCCGGGTCGCGGACTCCGTGCGCCGCACCGCCGCCTTCCTCGCCGACCGCAGGGCACACCCCACCGACGTCGCCGACCGCTTCCTCGCCGCCGAACAGGCCCTGCTCCTCGGGCACCCGCTGCACCCGACGCCGAAGAGCCGCGAGGGGCTGACCGAGCAGGAGACCGACCGGTTCTCACCCGAGTCGCGAGGGTCCTTCCCGCTGCACTGGCTCGCCGTCCACCGCTCGGTGCTCGCCACCGACTCGGCCTGGACCGAGCGCGGCCGGCCCGTCCCCGCCGAAGTGCTCACCGCCCGGCTCGCCGGGGAGTCGCTCGCGCTGCCCGACGACTGCGTCGCCCTGCCGCTGCACCCCTGGCAGATGCGCGAGACACGCCACCGCCCCGACGTGTCCGCCCTGTTCGACGCCGGACTCCTGCGCGACCTGGGCGCCGAGGGCCCCGACTGGCACCCCACCTCCTCCGTGCGCACCGTCCACCGCACCGGTGCCGCCGCGATGCTGAAGCTGTCGCTGGGCCTGCGCATCACCAACTCCCGCCGGGAGAACCTCCGCAAGGAACTCCACCGCGGCGCCGAGGTCCACCGCCTGCTGCGCGCCGGGCTCTCGCCGCGGTGGCGGGCGGCCCATCCCGGCTTCGACGTCGTCCGCGACCCGGCCTGGATCGCCGTCGACTCCCCGGACGGGACGCCGCTGCCCGGGCTGGACGTGATGATCCGTCACAACCCCTTCGGCCCGGCCGACGACGTCTCCTGCGTCGCCGGGCTCGTCGCCCCGCGGCCCCGGCCGCGCCCCGGCTCCTCCACCCCGGTGCTGCGCTCCCGGCTGGACGAACTGGTCACCGGGCTCGCCGCCCGCACCGGCCGCCCCCGGGGCGCGGTGTCCGCCGAGTGGTTCCTGCGCTACCTCGACCAGGTGGTGCGCCCGGTGCTGTGGCTCGACGGCGAGGCGGGCATCGCCCTGGAGGCCCACCAGCAGAACACGCTGGTCCTGCTGGACGCCGACGGCTGGCCCACCGGCGGCCGCTACCGCGACAACCAGGGCTACTACTTCCGCGCGTCCCGGCGCGCGGACCTGGACGCCCTGCTGCCCGGCATCGGCGAGCACAGCGACACGTTCGTGGCGGACGACGTCACGGACGAACGATTCGCCTACTACCTCGCCCTCAACAACGTGTGCGGACTCGTCGGCGCCTTCGGCTCCCAGGGCCTCGCCGACGAGGGGCTGCTGCTCGCCGCGTTCCGCAGCTTCCTCGGCGACGCCGCCTCCGGTCCGTCCCGCACCCGCTCCGGCCTGCCCGCACTCCTGCTCGACTCACCGTCCCTGCGCTGCAAGGCCAACCTGCTGACCCGGCTGCACGGCCTCGACGAACTCGTCGGCCCGGTCGACACCCAGTCCGTCTACGTGACCCTGACCAACCCGCTGCACACCTGACCACCCGACCGGAGTCCCGGGCGGCCGTGCCGTGCCCGGCCGGCGGGCGCTCACCCCGCCCGGGGCCCACCCCTGAGGCCCGCCTCATCCCGTCTCCCCGAAAGAAGCGCGTCATGCCTCCCACCGACTCCGCCGCCGGACACGCCTCTGCACCGGGACTCGCCCCCGGTACGGCCCCCGGCGCGGTGCACGGCGGCAGCACTCCCGGAGCCGTACGGAGCACGACCCGCACGACCGTCCGCACCGCGGAGCCGGGCCCCCGGGACTCCGACAGCGAGGACACCCTCGACCTGCGCCTGCCCGAGGACTTCGTCGCGCTCTTCACCGAGACGACGCGGACCGGCGGCCTGTCCCGTGACGACCTCCTCGACGACGTCGGCGACTGGGGCCCCGTCGACACCCCGGCCGGCGCCTTCCAGCTGGTCCCGGTCCGCATCGACCGGGACCTGCCCCTGATCAACCGGTGGATGAACGATCCCGCCGTGGCGGAGTTCTGGGACCTCGCGGGGGCCGAGAGCGTGACCGAAGCCCATCTGCGGGCACAGCTCGACGGCGACGGGCGCAGCGTGCCCTGCCTCGGACTGCTCGAGGACACTCCGATGAGCTACTGGGAGATCTACCGGGCGGACCTCGACCCCCTGGCCCGCCACTACCCCGCCCGCCCGCACGACACCGGCGTCCACCTCCTGCTCGGCGGCGTCGCCGACCGCGGACGCGGCCTCGGCCGCACCCTGCTCCGGGCCGTCGCCGACCTCATCCTGGACCGGCGCCCCGCCTGCGGCCGCGTCGTGGCGGAGCCCGACCTGCGCAACGCCCCCTCGGTCGCCGCGTTCCTGACCGCCGGCTTCCGCTTCTCCACGGAGATCGACCTGCCCGCCAAGCGGGCAGCTCTCATGGTCCGGGACCGCCCCCTGCGCGACCTGCTGTGACGGGGCGGTGAGCGGGGAGCCCCCCGGCGCGGCCGGTCCTGCCGTCGGGACCGGTGCCGCGCTTGCGCGAACGTGCGGCGGGGCGTGCCGATGCGGTGCTCCGGGGAGGGTGCGACGCTTTCCGCCGCCGGACCGCACCTGGGCGACCACCGGGCGTTTCTGCGGGCCCGCGACGGCTCACGTCCGGCACCGGACCGTTCCGGCACCGCTTCGGACCGTTCCAGCCCGGCCCCGGACCGTAACGGATCGCCCACGGCCCCGGTCCGCGCCTCGGCCACCCACCTGTCAGTGCCGGGTCGTAGGGTGGTCGCGCTATGACGAAGCCCTCCCTCCCCGAGCTCCTGCACGCCGCCGTCACCTCCGTCGGCGGCACGGAGCGCCCCGGCCAGGTGACCATGGCCCAAGCCGTCGCGGACGCCATCGACGACGGCTCCCACCTGCTGGTCCAGGCCGGCACCGGCACCGGAAAGTCCCTCGGCTACCTCGTGCCGGCACTCGCGCACGGGGACCGGGTCGTGGTCGCGACCGCGACCCTCGCACTGCAGCGCCAGCTCGTGGAGCGGGACCTGCCCCGCACCGTCGAGGCGCTGCACCCGCTGCTGCGCCGCCGCCCCGAGTTCGCGATGCTGAAGGGCCGGTCGAACTATCTGTGCCTGCACCGCCTGCACGAGGGCATGCCGCAGGACGAGGAGGAGGGGCTCTTCGACCAGTTCGAGGCCGCGGCGCCCACCAGCAAGCTGGGCCAGGACCTGCTGCGTCTGCGCGACTGGTCCGACGAGACCGAGTCCGGCGACCGCGACGACCTCACGCCCGGCGTGTCCGACCGGGCCTGGGCACAGGTCTCCGTCTCCTCGCGCGAGTGCCTCGGCGCCTCCAAGTGCGCGTACGGTGCGGAGTGCTTCGCCGAGACCGCCCGCGAGCGGGCCAAGCTCGCCGAGGTCGTCGTCACCAACCACGCCCTGCTCGCGATCGACGCCATCGAGGGCGCGCCCGTCCTCCCGCAGCACGAGGTGCTGATCGTGGACGAGGCGCACGAACTGGTCTCCCGGGTCACCGGGGTCGCCACCGGAGAGCTCACGCCGGGCCAGGTCAACCGCGCGGTGCGCCGCGCCGCGAAACTGGTGAACGAGAAGGTCGCCGACCAGTTGCAGACCGCGGCCGAGGGCTTCGAGCGCCTGATGGAGCTCGCGCTGCCGGGCCGCCTGGAGGAGATCCCCGAGGACCTCGGCTACGCCCTGCTGGCCCTGCGGGACGCCGCCCGCAACGTCATCTCGGCGCTCGGTTCGACCCGCGACAAGTCCGTCCAGGACGAGGACGCCGTCCGCAAGCAGGCCCTGGCCTCCGTGGAGACCGTGCACGACGTCGCGGAGCGCATCACCAACGGCTCCGAGTGGGACGTCGTCTGGTACGAGCGGCACGACCGCTTCGGCGCGTCCCTGAGGGTCGCCCCCATGTCCGTGTCCGGGCTGCTGCGGGAGAAGCTCTTCACGGACCGCTCCGTGGTCCTCACGTCCGCCACCCTCAAGCTCGGCGGCGACTTCAACGGCGTCGGCGCCTCCCTCGGCCTCGCCCCCGAGGGCACTCAGGGCGACGAGGTGCCGCAGTGGAAGGGCGTGGACGTCGGCTCGCCGTTCGACTACCCCCGGCAGGGCATCCTCTACGTCGCCAAGCACCTGGCCCGTCCCGCGCGCGACGGCGACCGGGCGGACATGCTCGACGAGCTGACCGAGCTGGTCCAGGCCGCCGGCGGCCGTACTCTCGGCCTTTTCTCGTCGATGCGGGCCGCCCAGCTCGCCGCTGAGGACCTGCGCGTCCGCATCCCCGAGTTCCCGATCCTGCTCCAGGGAGAGGAGACGCTGGGCGAGCTGATCAAGAACTTCGCGGCCGACCCCAGGACGTGCCTGTTCGGCACCCTGTCCCTCTGGCAGGGCGTGGACGTGCCCGGCCCCAGCTGCCAGCTGGTCGTCATGGACAAGATCCCGTTCCCGCGCCCGGACGACCCGCTGATGAGCGCCCGCCAGAAGGCCGTCGAGGACGCCGGCGGCAACGGCTTCATGGCGGTCGCCGCCACCCACGCGGCGCTGCTGATGGCGCAGGGTGCCGGTCGCCTCGTGCGGGCGTCGGGGGACCGGGGCGTGGTCGCCGTACTGGACCAGCGGCTGGCCACCGCCCGCTACGGCAGCTATCTGAAGGCGTCCCTGCCGGACTTCTGGTACACCACCGACCGTCAGCAGGTGCGCAGGTCGCTGACCGCGATCGACGCCGTGGCACGCCAGGCCGAGGACGGCGCGGGGGAGACGGCGGCCCCGTGACCGCGGGGGCGTGACGAATGACGGCCCCCGCGAGCCGTCCTGCTTCCTGTGCATGATGCGGCACAGCACAGGACCCCGGAACCGGCGCAGGGGTTCCGGGGCCCGGTCGGGAGGCGGATCGCAACCGTCGCGTGATCCGCACGCCCCGCGGCGCGGAGCGGCCGACCGCCGGGGCACCTGGCCCGCGGCGCACGGCCGAGGGGCTCAGACGCGCCGCAGGACGGCCACCACCTTGCCGAGGATGGTCGCGTCGTCGCCGGGGATCGGCTCGTACGCCGCGTTGTGCGGGAGCAGCCAGACATGGCCGTCCTCGCGCTTGAAGCGCTTCACGGTGGCCTCGCCGTCGATCATGGCGGCCACGATGTCGCCGTTCTCCGCGACCTGCTGGCGGCGGACCGTGACCCAGTCGCCGTCGCAGATGGCGGCCTCGATCATGGAGTCGCCGACGACCTTCAGCACGAACAGCTCGCCGTCGCCGACCAGCTGCCGGGGGAGGGGGAAGACGTCCTCGACGGACTCCTCGGCGAGGATCGGGCCACCGGCGGCGATCCGGCCGACGAGCGGGACGTAGGACGCGGCGGGCTTGCCGACGGTGTCCGTGGGCTGCAGCGTGGCGGCCTGGTCGGAGCCGCGGACCTCGTAGGCACGCGGGCGGTGGGGGTCGCGGCGCAGGAAGCCCTTGCGCTCCAGTGCCATCAGCTGGTGCGCGACCGACGAGGTGCTGGACAGGCCGACCGCCTGGCCGATCTCCCGCATGGACGGCGGGTAGCCGCGCCGCTGGACGGAGTCGCGGATGACCTCGATGACCCGGCGCTGGCGATCGGTGAGTCCCGAACTGTCGGCCCGGATACCTGGAGGTCGGCCCGGCAGGGAGCGCTTGTGCCCCTCGGGATTCATGGCTTCGTTCATCGCATGCACCGGCTCGAGTCGGCCCTGGGAGCGGTCCTGGGCA
Source organism: Streptomyces tropicalis (assembly GCF_029269835.1). Taxonomy (GTDB): domain Bacteria; phylum Actinomycetota; class Actinomycetes; order Streptomycetales; family Streptomycetaceae; genus Streptomyces; species Streptomyces tropicalis. The sequence goes on from NZ_JARJBB010000003.1 coordinate 9,672, forward strand.
GTGATGGTGGCACTGTCTGCGGTGGTGGTCACGTCGGCCCCTCTCGATGGTCTCCCTGCTGCACAACGGTAGATGCTTTCGAAAGGTTGCGCCAAACACACGTTCGAGTGAAAAACCGTGAACCGAGTGACTTGATCATGTGTCTGGGTGTATCGCTAACGCGGCACCTGGCGGATAAAAGATCCCATTGTTGTACCCTTCACCGCCGGGGCGGCGGCCTCGTGGGCGACGCCCCAGTCTGCCACCCGGCGCTCCGTCAAGAGGCTGCCGGTTCCCGTCTGCCCGGGAGTCCCACGCGTCCTCCGTGCGGCGCCCACGGTATCTCCGTGAGTGCCGCACGGGCGCGGAGCCGCACGCGCGTGTTGTCCGCGACGCGGCGGGCACCTGTCGGATGCGTCCATCCACGCGACACGCGTTCTCAGCTCGATGTATGCACCAATCCCCACATGTAGTGGTTGGATGGCTACAGTCGCCCACAAGTTGTGGTCCCCCCGGTCTTCGAGTCGCCGGAGATCGCCTATGCTTGGGGCTGCTTCGCGGGGCTCCTGAGCCCGGCGGGGCTATTGAGTCTGCTGTGAGGAGGGTTGGAGCCCATGCACTGCCCCTTCTGCAGGCACCCCGACAGCCGTGTGGTGGACAGTCGTACGACCGACGACGGCACGTCGATCCGCCGGCGCCGCCAGTGCCCCGACTGCTCCCGTCGCTTCACGACCGTGGAGACGTGCTCGCTCATGGTGGTCAAGCGGTCCGGAGTCACCGAGCCCTTCAGCCGCACCAAGGTCATCAACGGCGTGCGCAAGGCGTGCCAGGGACGCCCCGTCACCGAGGACGCCCTCGCCCTGCTGGGCCAGCGGGTCGAGGAGGCGGTGCGGGGCAGTGGAAGCGCCGAGGTGGCCGCCCACGACGTGGGGCTCGCCATACTCGGCCCCTTGCAGGAGCTCGACCTCGTCGCCTTCCTGCGGTTCGCCTCCGTCTACCGGGCGTTCGACTCGCTCGAGGACTTCGAGGCCGCGATCGAGGAGCTCAGGGACGGGACGCGACACCCCGCCGCGGAGGACGACGGTGACGACGCCGTCGCGGGGAGCCAGGAGGACGACCGCGGGCACGGAGGGACGGCTGAGGTCCCCGTGCCGGCAGGCGCCGCCGACTGACCGGAGGACCGGCCCGGACCCACGCGTCCGGACCGGCCGGCCGGCGGCGAGGAAGACCGGTTGCGGGCGACATCGACAGGGGTGCCCGCAGCACCAGACAGAACACCGTGTCTCGGAACATCGGGGCACTTCAGGGCGTTCACGCCCGTACAGGGAGGCGGCATGACAGAGACGGCGAGCGGTCCGGCACGAGGTTCCCGCGCCAAGGGCGGCAAGGCGGGGAACAAGGGGCTGCACATCGAGCGCGTCCACACCACCCCCGGCGTACACCCGTACGACGAGGTGAGCTGGGAGCGCCGTGACGTCGTCATGACCAACTGGCGCGACGGCTCGGTCAACTTCGAGCAGCGCGGCGTCGAGTTCCCCGACTTCTGGTCGGTGAACGCGGTCAACATCGTCACCAGCAAGTACTTCCGCGGTGCCGTCGGCACCCCGCAGCGCGAGGTCGGCCTGAAGCAGCTGATCGACCGCATCGTGAAGACCTACCGGAAGGCCGGCGAGGACCACAAGTACTTCGCCTCGCCCGCCGACGCCGAGATCTTCGAGCACGAGCTGGCCTACGCCCTCCTGCACCAGATCTTCAGCTTCAACAGCCCCGTGTGGTTCAACGTGGGCACCCCGCAGCCGCAGCAGGTCTCGGCCTGCTTCATCCTGTCCGTCGACGACTCCATGGAGTCGATCCTCGACTGGTACAAGGAAGAGGGAATGATCTTCAAGGGCGGCTCCGGCGCCGGCCTGAACCTCTCCCGCATCCGCTCCTCCAAGGAACTGCTGTCCTCCGGCGGCAACGCCTCCGGCCCGGTCTCCTTCATGCGCGGCGCCGACGCCTCCGCCGGCACCATCAAGTCCGGCGGTGCCACCCGCCGCGCCGCCAAGATGGTCATCCTCGACGTCGACCACCCCGACGTGGAGGACTTCATCGAGACCAAGGTGACGGAGGAGAAGAAGATCCGCGCCCTGCGGGACGCGGGCTTCGACATGGACCTGGGCGGCGACGACATCACGTCCGTCCAGTACCAGAACGCCAACAACTCCGTCCGCGTGAACGACGAGTTCATGAAGGCCGTGGAGCAGGACGGCATGTTCGGCCTGCGCGCGCGGATGACCGGCGAGGTCATCGAGGAGATCGAGGCCAAGTCCCTCTTCCGCAAGATGGCCGAGGCGGCCTGGGCCTGCGCCGACCCGGGCATCCAGTACGACGACACCATCAACCACTGGCACACCTGCCCGGAGTCCGGCCGGATCAACGGCTCGAACCCCTGCAGCGAGTACATGCACCTGGACAACACGTCCTGCAACCTCGCCTCGCTGAACCTGATGAAGTTCCTGAAGGACGACGGCAAGGGCAACCAGTCCTTCGACGTCGAGCGCTTCTCGAAGGTCGTCGAGCTGGTCATCACCGCGATGGACATCTCGATCTGCTTCGCGGACTTCCCGACCGAGAAGATCGGCGAGAACACCCGCGCCTTCCGCCAGCTCGGCATCGGCTACGCCAACCTCGGCGCCCTGCTGATGGCGACCGGCCACGCCTACGACTCCGACGGCGGCCGCGCCCTCGCCGCCGCGATCACGTCGCTGATGACCGGCACCGCGTACAAGCGCTCCGCCGAGCTGGCCGCGGTCGTCGGCCCGTACGACGGCTACGCCCGCAACGCGCAGCCCCACCAGCGCGTGATGAAGCAGCACTCCGACGCCAACGCCGTGGCCGTCCGCATGGACGACCTCGACACCCCCGTCTGGGCCGCTGCCACCGAGGCATGGCAGGACGTCCTGCGCCTCGGTGAGAAGAACGGATTCCGCAACTCCCAGGCGTCCGTGCTCGCCCCGACCGGCACCATCGGCCTGGCGATGTCCTGCGACACCACCGGTGTCGAGCCGGACCTGGCGCTGGTCAAGTTCAAGAAGCTCGTCGGCGGCGGTTCCATGCAGATCGTCAACGGCACGGTCCCGCAGGCCCTGCGCCGCCTGGGCTACCAGGAGGAGCAGATCGAGGCGATCGTCGCCCACATCGCCGACCACGGCAATGTGATCGACGCCCCGGGCCTCAGGCCCGAGCACTACGAGGTGTTCGACTGCGCCATGGGCGAGCGTGCCATCTCCCCGATGGGCCACGTCCGCATGATGGCCGCGATCCAGCCGTGGATCTCCGGTGCCATCTCCAAGACGGTCAACATGCCGGAGTCGGCGACCGTCGAGGAGGTCGAGGAGATCTACTTCGAGGCCTGGAAGCTCGGCGTCAAGGCGCTCGCGATCTACCGGGACAACTGCAAGGTCGGCCAGCCGCTCTCCGCCAAGAAGAAGGAGGACGAGAAGGCCGAGGTGACCGCGAAGACCGAGGCCACGATCCGCGAGGCCGTGGAGAAGGTGGTCGAGTACCGCCCGGTCCGCAAGCGCCTCCCGAAGGGTCGTCCCGGCATCACCACCTCCTTCACCGTCGGCGGTGCCGAGGGCTACATGACCGCCAACTCCTACCCGGACGACGGTCTCGGCGAGGTCTTCCTGAAGATGTCCAAGCAGGGCTCGACCCTCGCGGGCATGATGGACGCCTTCTCCATCGCCGTCTCGGTGGGCCTGCAGTACGGCGTGCCGCTGGAGACGTACGTCTCCAAGTTCACCAACATGCGCTTCGAGCCGGCCGGCATGACGGACGACCCGGACGTGCGGATGGCGCAGTCGATCGTCGACTACATCTTCCGCCGCCTGGCGCTGGACTTCCTGCCCTTCGAGACGCGCTCCGCGCTCGGCATCCACTCCGCCGAGGAGCGCCAGCGTCACCTGGAGACCGGCTCCTACGAGCCGATCGAGGAGGAGCTCGACGTCGAGGGTCTCGCCCAGTCGGCGCCGCGCCAGACGGACCTGAAGGCCGTCGCCGCACCGCAGGCCGAGCCCGTCGCGCCCGCGGAGCCCGTCCGGAAGCAGGCGCACACCAGCGCCGAGCTGGTGGAGATGCAGCTGGGCATCCAGGCGGACGCCCCGCTCTGCTTCTCCTGCGGCACGAAGATGCAGCGGGCCGGCTCCTGCTACATCTGCGAGGGCTGCGGCTCGACCAGCGGCTGCAGCTGACCCTGAACACCCCCCGGGTGCGAAGCACCTGACCAGGGCGGTGGCCCCGATCCATCGGGTCCACCGCCCTCGGTGTTCACGGGGGCGCCGACCCGTGGCCGGCGTCCTCCCTGCCGGCCGGACCTGCGGAACCGCCTGCCTTCCTGGATCCGCGCATCCCCCGGCACCGCTCGCCCGGCGAACCCCGGGCTCACGGCAGGCCGAGCCCGGCAGGTGAGCCGACCGACGCCTCCCCGACCGCGTCCGCCCGGCGCCGGGCCGCCCGCCCCGCCGAACGTCCGGGCGGGTGGGGCGCAGGCCGTGGCCGGCGCCCCTGGTGCGCGCTGCCGCGGCGTGTCCGGGCGCGTACGGACCCCGCTGCCCGGTCCGCGCTACGACCGGTGGACGCTGCCCATGACCCGGGTGAACGTCTCCGGGTCGCCGTCGAAGCCGTGCAGGCCGGGGCGGAAGGCCCAGGTGCCCGACTCGTCGCGGGCGAACTCCGCCACGGCCGCCGCCGTCGCCCCGAGCACACCGCCGAAGTCGTCCTCCGCCAGGACCGTGTACCCCTCGCGGATGCGCAGCCCGGGACCGAGCACGTTGACGAAGGTGCGGTGTCCCGCGCCCTGCTGGATCACGACGCCGACCACCACGCGCGCGTACCGCTCGGAGAGCCGGTCCAGCTCCAGCGTCATGATCTCGTCCCAGCCGAAGCCCCGGCCGTCCTGGCTGTCGCGGTTGAGATAGATCGTCCCATCGGGGGAGCGGCTGTCGAAGTGGACCACGTACGCGGGCGGACCGTGCGGGTCGTCGACCGCGTACGTGGCGGCGACGATGTCCAGATCCGTCGGCGGCTGTCCCGCCGGACTCGGATCCCACTTCAGAGCCACTTCAGCCTTGCGGATCCCCTTGCTGAGCCCGCTCACCAGACTCCCCCTCCTGCGGTCGCCGTGCCTCCCCCTGCCCCAACTGCCCGGCATCAGGGGCTTGTTGTCCATCGTGCCACGTACACGGGGTCACCTGCGCGGGCGCTGTCCCCGCGAGAGTGACCAACGCCACGGTCCCTGGCCTTACGATGGCGCGGTGCTGGTCAAGTGGACTCGCTGCACCGTGGTGGACCGCCGCGGCTTCGAACGGGGGCAGCGGAAATGGGCGGGGCTTCTGGGGGAGCCGGGGTTTCGGGGGCAGGGCGGCGGCTGGAGCCGGATGCGGCCGCAGGTGGCGCACACCGTCACCTTCTGGGAGAGCCGTGCCTTCTACGACTCCTTCATGGCCCGCTCCCATGACCGCCTGGCGGTCGCGCAGGCGGGCACGTTCAAGGACGCGCAGGTCAGGCTCTTCGACCATCGTTTCGACGTGAAGACCGGCTTCGAACCCCGCTTCACCGACGCCGACCTGCTCCGGGTGGCTCTCTGTCGCGTCCACGAGGAGCGGGCCGAGCACTTCACGCTGATGCAGGAGAAGGTCTGGAACCCGGCGATGGCGGGCTCGCCCGGCATGGTCCGCGGCCTGTTCGGCGAGGCCCCGGGCAGCGAGTTCCTGGTGATGTCGATGTGGAAGTCGTCCGCCGAACACGGAAAGTACCGCACCGAACGCGTGGAGCGACTGGCGTTGCGCGCCCAGACGGAGGCCGACGTCGCGCACATAACGGGCGACGTCGTCGCACTCGAACCGGGCTGGACCGTCTGACCGCCGCGCGTCGTGGTGCGCCACGGGGGCGCGAGGGTGTGCGCTGTGTGGCGCGCGGTGCACGATCCGTGTGACGTACGCCGTACGGAACCGCTTCGAGTCTTCGATCCGCGGTCGCCCGATCTAGTGTTCTGGCATGGCACGACCACGGCGCATCGTCCTTGTCCGGCACGGCGAGTCAACGGGCAATGTTGATGACACCGTGTACGAGCGCGAACCCGATCACGCACTGGCCCTCACCGAGCGCGGCCGTCGCCAGGCCACGGAGACCGGCAAGGAGCTGCGCGAGATCTTCGGCAGGGAGCGCGTCAGCGTGTACGTCTCCCCGTACCGACGCACCCACGACACCCTCCGCGCCTTCCACCTCGACCCCGAGCTCATACGGGTCCGCGAGGAGCCCCGGCTGCGCGAGCAGGACTGGGGGAACTGGCAGGACCGCGACGACGTCCGGCTGCAGAAGGCCTACCGGGACGCCTACGGCCACTTCTTCTACCGCTTCGCCCAGGGGGAGTCCGGGGCCGACGTGTACGACCGCGTCGGCGGCTTCCTGGAGAGCCTCTACCGCAGCTTCGAGGCCCCCGACCACCCGCCCAACGTGCTCCTGGTGACGCACGGCCTGGCCATGCGGCTGTTCTGCATGCGCTGGTTCCACTGGACGGTCGCCGACTTCGAGTGCCTGTCGAACCCCGGGAACGCGGAGATGCGGATGCTCGTTCTCGGAGACGACGGCAAGTACGGCCTCGACCGGCCGTTCGAGCGCTGGCGGCAGCCCGAACCGTACGGGATCACTGGATAGAGTGGCAGAGCGATGACCCCTGATTCCTCTTCTGTGGAGCGCCTGGAGCGCGCCCTGGCCAGCCTGCGCGGTCTCGCGGTGGGGGACGCGCTGGGCTCGCAGTTCTTCGTCCCGGTGAACTACCCGCTGCTCAAGCGCCGCGAGCTGCCGCCCGGCACATGGCAGTGGACCGACGACACGGAGATGGCCGGCTCCGTCGTCGCCGTCCTCGCCTCCCACCACCGCATCGACCAGGACGCCCTCGCGCTGTCCTTCGCCACGAACCACGACTTCGACCGCGGCTACGGCCCCGCCGTCAACCGCCTGCTCCGCCTCGTCCGCGAGGGCGGCGACTGGCGGGAGCTCGCCGCCGGCCTCTTCAAGGGCCAGGGCTCCTGGGGCAACGGCGCCGCGATGCGCATCGCCCCGCTGGGCGCCTGGTACGCCGACGACCCCGAGCAGGCCACCCACCAGGCCGAGATCTCCGCCTACCCCACCCACCAGCACCGCGAGGCCGTCATGGGGGCCATGGCCGTCGCCGCGGCCGCCGCCCTCGCCGCAGCTCCGGGCGGTCCGCCGAGCGCCGGTGCGCTGCTCGACGGGGTCATCGCCCTCGTACCGTCGAGAAGCGCCGTCGGCGCCGGGCTGCGGCGTGCCAGGGACATGCTCGACTACGCCGACGCGGGCACCGTCGCGGCCGTCCTCGGCTGCGGGCGGCGCACGACCGCCCACGACACCGTGCCCTTCGCCCTCTGGTCGGCCGCGCGGGCCCTCGGGGACTACGAGGAGGCCTTCTGGACGACGGCGCAGGTCGGCGGGGACGTCGACACCACCTGTGCGATCGTCGGCGGCGTGCTCGCCGCGGGCAAGGCGGGCACCCCGCCCGGTGACTGGGTGGGGCGGACGGAGCTGCTGCCGGAGTGGGTCCCGACCGCGCCGTGAGTCGACGGCCGCCGCGCCTGACGGCCGGCCGGTGAGGTGACTTGCTGTCATGTCGGTTCTCCCGGCGTCGTGTTGCCGGATCGACGAGCGAGGGGTGAGCCCGTCCTGCGACTCCAGCACTCTTGCGTATGTGCGTTGGCACATGGTGGTGCTCGATTCGGGCCTCGAAGGGCGCTCCCGGGTGGGCGCCGGTCATGCCTGGATTCCTCCCCGAGAGTGACCTGCTCGATTTCTCTGATGTATGGGTCGGTTGGGTGGCGCCGAGGGCGCCTCGAGCGGCTCGCCGCCGAGGTCGAACGCGCCTCGGTCGCTGCGTGCGGGGCGACGATCCGCCGGTCGTGATGTGCAGGTGTGAATGAGGTGACGAGCCGGCGGCCGGATGCGTGAAGGCGGTCGGCGCCGCCGTCGGCGAGCACTCCGGCGCCCGGCCGGAAGCCGGTGGAGGTGCCGAGGACGACCAGGGTGTCGCCGCCGGATCGGAGCGGCGTAGGCTGAGTACGCCATGCCGTACGAACCACCCACCCACACCGTCGAGCGCTCCCTCCGGGCCACGACCGGAGCGAAGGTCATTGCCGGTGTCGACGAGGTGGGGCGCGGCGCCTGGGCCGGCCCGGTCACCGTCTGCGCGGCGGTCACCGGACTGCGTCGACCGCCCGACGGGTTGACCGACTCCAAGCTGCTCACCGTCAGGCGGCGCACCGAACTCGCCGGCGAACTCCAGAAGTGGGTCACGGCGTACGCCCTCGGGCACTCCTCTCCCGAGGAGATCGACGCGCTGGGCATGACCGCGGCGCTGCGGCTCGCCGCGGTGCGCGCACTGGAGCAGCTGCCGGCCCGGCCCGATGCGGTCATCCTCGACGGCAAGCACGACTACCTGGGCGCTCCCTGGACGGTCCGCACCGTCATCAAGGGCGACCGGTCGTGCGTGGCGGTCGCGGCGGCCTCGGTGATAGCCAAGGTCCAGCGCGACAAAATGATGGCCGAACTGGGTGTCGACCATGCAGACTTCGGGTTTGCGGCCAATGCGGGCTATCCGTCGCCCGTGCACAAGGCCGCGCTGGAGGAGCGGGGACCCACCCCGTACCACCGGCTGTCGTGGGCGTATCTTGATGGGCTGCCCCAGTGGCGGCACCTGAAGAAGGTCCGCGTGGGGCCGGACGGAGGCGTTCCGGAGATCGAGGGTCAGCTCGGCTTCGACTTCTGACGGTTCCACTCGCTCGGATGTGCCACCCGCCTGCGCGAGCCGCACCAACGTTTGATAAACATCAGCCCATGCCTCTCCTTCCCGAGGAGCCTCAGATTCACGAGAGTGTCCAGGGTCCCCGCGTCGCTCCGGCCACCGGCCGCACCGCGCCGACCCCTCGTCCCGTACCCGGTCCCCGCCCCGCGGCCCCTTCGCGGCCCGGTCGTCCCGGTCCCCGGCCCGCGCTGCCGACGCAGCGCGCCGCGCGGGAGTCGGGCGCGGCCAGGCCCGGAGCGCCGGCCCCGGCCGCCGCGGCCCCGCAGATCCAGCTGATCCCCGCATCCGCCGAGGGGGCGCTCGACGCCGCCGAGGAAGCCGTGGACCTGCTGCTCGACTCCGGTCGTGCCCCCGGCGACGTGCTGGTGGTCACCACCGGTGAGTCGCACCCGTGGGCCGCCCACGAGCTGTCCTTCGGCGAAACCGCCTACTGGGCGCAGCACGACGCGGGCGACGACGTCTTCTACGCGGACGCCGCCCACGTCTCCCGCGCCGGGACCCGGCCCGTGGTCGTGGTCGCGATCAACGGCGGAGCTGCTTCCGCCACCACCGCCCTGCCCGTGGCCCACACTCGAGCCGGCAGCCTGCTGATCGTCTGCGGTGACCCGCAGCAGATCAACTCGGCGCTCGGCGCGGGCGTCTGAGCCGCTCGCCGATCGGCCGGGGAGGCGGCGCGTCCGGTTCGGCCGCCGGTTCCCGGCGGGTGTGAGGTCCGGAAGGCGCCCCCCGGTCGCCCCGCTCAGCGGTCGCCGAGGCATGCCCGGGAAGTCCCGGGCAGCGGAAGCCGCCTCTGCGTCGGGGGTCGGGGGCCGTGCGCGTCGGCGGTCGGGGGCCGTGCGGGCGACGGGCTCGTGCCAGGTCCGGGGGAGACGCGCCCGGTGCCGTGTGACTGCCCCCGGTCCCGCCGCCGAGCCCCGTCCGCGGGGTCGTCGCGTGAGTGCGCCGGTGCTGCGGCCTGGGCCTCCGCGGAACTCCACCGGTCCGTCGCCGCCCGACGGGTGAGGACCACCGGATCGTCGCTGCCCGACCGGTCGGGGCGTGCCGTGTCCCGCCCGCGACGCGGATCCGGCGCACCCGACGGGGCGCGCGGTGCGGGGGAGGCCGTCCTGGAGCGGACCGGACCGGAGGGCTGTCCTCGCGGTCAGCGGGCGGCAGCGCGGCGCAGCACTTCGGAGGCGGCACCACCGGTACGCGGCAGCGGGAGCGGAGCGTCGGCGGAGCCCATCGGCTCCGGTGTCGAGTGGGCGTTGGGCCGTCGGCCGCCCCGGTCCTCGCCGAGCACCTGCCAGCCGTCGCGGGTGAGCGTGATGTACGCCCCGCAACGCAGTCCGTGCAGTGTGCAGGCGTCGCGCAGGCCCCACATCCACGCACCGTCCTCCTCCGTCCAACGCCCGTCGCCCTCGCGGCAGTGCAGCAGCACGGCGGTGCGCACCGGGGTGCGGCGCCGCAGATCGTGCGGGATCACCCGGCGCAGCTGGGCGAGCAGAGCGTTGCGGAACATCCAGCCGTCGGCCGGTGCCGGCCGCCGGACGAAGGACGCGCTGGCGCGCAGGCGCTCGTCCGGGTCGAGGACCGCCAGGACGACGGTCGCGGGCCTGGGCTCGTGCCGGGTGTGCAGTCCGCTGACGACCTCCCGCGGGTTGCGCAGCAGAGGGATGCCCGCGGCGGCCCACTCCGCGGGTTCGAGCACACGATGGGCGGAGGCGGCGGACGACGACAGCGATGCCGCCGAGGACGGAGCGAGTCCGAAGGTCACGTTCCTCCCTTCGGCTACGCGCCCACACTGCGGGCGGGGTCGGATTCGGGAGCGCACACCGCAGCAGAGCCCTACCTGATCACGGCCGGGCCGAGCGGGGAGCGGACCTCAATTCTTCCTGTCGAACTGGGATGCGGCAACGAGCAATTGGGGCCACGGGCCGTTATCGGGCGAGCCGTGGCTTATATCCCTACCCAGTGCGTCACCGACCGACGCCCGGCTTCGCCGATCCCGTCCGTTCCTACGGCATGCGGGCACATGCGGTCCAGAGAACCGCACACACGGTGATCGCAGCCACCCGGCGCGTGCACCACCGTACTGCCGGGTGCGCCGCATCCGGGCCGAGGTGCGACCCGGCCCGCCGGGAGCGCCCGCACCCGGCGGACGGCTGCGGGTGCCGGTCGGGAGGACGCGCCCCCGATCCGGCGTGATCACGAGGGTCCCCGCGGCTCGCGACCCCGCCGGACTCACCCCTGGACGGCCAGAACCAGTGGCAGCACCGCCTGGGCGCCCGACCGTCTGAGCAGGCGCGCCGCGACGGCCAGGGTCCAGCCGGTCTCGGTGCAGTCGTCCACGAGGAGCACCGGTCCGGGCTTCTCCGCGAGGGCGGCGGCCAGGGCCGGGGGCACCGTCAGCGTCCCGTCCAGCGCCTTGAGCCGCTGGGCGCTGTTGCTGCGGGGCACGCGGTGCGCCTCGCCGGTGTACTCCACCGTGCCGAGCAGGGGCAGCCGGCCCACCTCGGAGATGTGCTCGCCCAGCGACCGGACCAGCCGGGGGCGGGTGCCCGAGGCCACGGTGACAACGCCGACAGGACGGGGCTGCCCGTCCGCCGCCCCCGAGGCCCAGCCGCCCGGCCCGCGGGCCCAGTCGGCCAGGACGTCCACCACGGCTCGTGCCACGTCCTGCGGCACGGGGCCGTCGGGGGCCTGCGGTGCGAGCATCGGCCGCAGCCGGTTGCCCCAGCCGATGTCCGACAACCGTCCCAGGGCCCGCCCCGGCGCGGCCTGCTCCGCGGGCGGGATGCGCCCCTTGAGGTCCACCCCGATCGCCGGAAGCCCGGTCGGCCACATGCGGCGCGGCTCCACCTCGACCCCGGGGCGGCCGAGGTCCGCGCGCGCGGCGTCCACGGCCGACGCCGAGGTGTCCGCGGTGAAACGGGCCCCCGCGCAGTTGTCGCAGCGACCGCACGGCGTGGCGGAGTCGTCGTCGAGCTGACGCTGCAGGAATTCCATGCGGCAGCCCGTCGCCGTCGCGTAGTCGCGCATCGCCTGCTGCTCGGCCTTCCGCTGCCGGGCCACCCAGGCGTAGCGCTCGGCGTCGTACGACCACGGCCGGCCGGTCGCGATCCAGCCGCCCTTGACGCGCCGCACCGCCCCATCCACGTCGAGGACCTTGAGCATGGTCTCCAGCCGGGAACGCCGCAGCTCCACCTGCGGCTCCAGGGCCGGGAGCGACACCGGTCCCTGCGCGCGGGCGAGCACGTCGAGCGTGCGGCGCACCAGATCCTCCGACGGGAAGGCGAGCGAGGCGAAGTACTCCCAGATCGCCTCGTCCTCCCTGCCCGGGAGGAGCAGTACTTCGGCGTGCTCGACGCCGCGGCCGGCCCGGCCCACCTGCTGGTAGTAGGCGATGGGGGACGACGGCGACCCGAGATGCACGACGAAGCCGAGGTCGGGCTTGTCGAAGCCCATACCGAGGGCCGAGGTGGCGACGAGGGCCTTGACCCGGTTGGCCAGGAGATCGTCCTCGGCCTGCTGCCGGTCCGCGTTCTCCGTCTTGCCGGTGTAGGAGGCGACGGCGTGGCCGCGGCTGCGCAGGAAGGCGGTCACCTCCTCGGCGGCCGCCACGGTGAGCGTGTAGACGATTCCGGATCCCGGCAGCGCGTCGACGTGGTCGGCGAGCCAGGCCATGCGGTGGGCGGCGTCCGGCAGTGCCAGCACGTTGAGGCTGAGGCTCTCCCGGTCCAGCGGACCGCGCAGCACCAGGGCGTCCGAGGTGCCGCCCGTGCCCAGTTGCTCGGCCACGTCCGCCGTCACCCGCGCGTTCGCGGTCGCGGTGGTCGCGAGGACGGGAACGTCCGGCGCGAGATCCGAGAGCATGGTGCGCAGGCGCCGGTAGTCCGGGCGGAAGTCGTGGCCCCAGTCTGAGATGCAGTGGGCCTCGTCCACGACCAGCAGCCCGGTGGCGGCCGCGAGCTTGGGCAGGACCTCGTCCCGGAAGTCGGGGTTGTTGAGCCGCTCCGGGCTGACCAGCAGGACGTCGACCGCGCCCGCGGCGATCTCGCCCTGGACTGCGTCCCACTCCTCGGTGTTCGCCGAGTTGATCGTGCGGGCGTGGATGCCGGCGCGGGCCGCGGCCTCGACCTGGTTGCGCATGAGCGCGAGCAACGGGGAGACGATCACGGTGGGGCCGCCGCCGCGCGCCCGCAGCAGCGCGGTGGCCACGAAGTACACGGCGGACTTGCCCCAGCCCGTGCGCTGGACGACCAGCGCCCGCCGGTGATCGGCCACCAGCGCCTCGATGGCCCGCCACTGGTCCTCGCGCAGCCGGGCCGTGCCCGTGTCGTCCCCGACGAGGCGGGCCAGAACCGCATCGGCCGCCGTCCTGAGGTCCGCGTTGCTCGTGTGCTCCATGCGTTCCATACAACAGGATCGGACGGACAGGCGGCGCCGCGGCTGTGGATCGAGGACGGGCGACGGTTGCTGTTCCCCAGCCCCGGGGCGTGATTGACGTGCTCACGGCTGGAGTTGTCCACAGGCTCAAGCGGGCAACGACATTCCGCGAGATCGTCGGCGCATGACGAATCACAGCGAAACGACTGGATCCATCGGCAACGAAGACAACGGCGGCGACAGCGACAAAGGTGACAACGGCGAAAGCGGTGACATCGCCTTCGAAACGTATGCGGGCCCGGCGGCAGAGCACCAGGTCACGCTCCGCTCCCCGGCCGAGCTCGCCGACGCCCTGCCCTACCTGCTCGGGTACCGGCCCGAGGACAGCATCGTCCTCGTCGCCCTGCACGACCACGGCGGGCGCGGCCGGTTCGGCGGCCGGGCCAGGCTCGGCATCCCGCCGAGCGGCGGCGACTGGCCGTCCGCGGCCCGGCAGCTCGCCCACGGCCTGATCACCGGCAGCGAGCGCCGGGGCGCGAAGCCCGAGCAGATGGTCGCCTTCCTGTGCCAGGAACCGGGTCCCGGCGAATCGGGGCACGACGTCAGGAGGAGGCTCGAGCCGCTCGCCCAGAAGCTGCGCACCGAGTGCGGCCGCCTCGACGTCCCGGTGATCGAGGCTCTGTGCATCTCCGACGGCCGCTTCTGGTCGTACTGCTGCCCGAACGAGAAGTGCTGCCCCGCCGCCGGGCTGCCCATGGGCCTGCCCGGCACCTCCGTCCTCGCAGCCGCGGCGGCCTACGCCGGGATCCAGGTGCGCGGCAGCCTGCGCGAGCTGCGGGCCAGGCTGCTCCCCTGGGAGGTCTCCGCGGCCCTGGAGCAGGAGGTCGCGCTGGACACCGCGGGGACGACCCTGGTGCCTCGCATCCTCCACGAGGAAAGCCGCACGGCGGTGGCGGAAGAGACGCTCGCCCTCGCGGAGCGCGTCATGCGGCGCCTCGCCGAGGCGCCGCGCGCGTCCGGCACCACGCCGGCGGACCTTCGCGACGACGGGCTGATCGGCCACGAGGAGGCCGCGGCCCTCATCCTCGGACTCCAGGACCGCACCACCCGCGACCGGGCGGCGGCCTGGATGGAGGGCGACGAGGCCGCCCCCGCGCTGCGCCTGTGGCGTGCCCTGGCCCGACGCTGCGTCGGGCCCTACGGCGAGCACGCGGCGGCGCCGCTCACCCTCGCCGGATGGGTCGCCTGGTCGACCGGCGACGGCGTGGAGGCCCGCGAAGCGCTGGCCATGGCCCTGGGCGCCGACCCCGACTACCTCTTCGCACGCCTCCTCCACCAGGCGTGCAACGAGGGCCTGGACCCGGAATCCATCCGCCGATGCCTCCGAGCGGAGCGCCGAGGCCGCCAGGAACCCGGCGGGCCGACCGCGGAAGCAGTGACAGCGCCGCCGCCCTGTGGCGATCCCACGGAGCCGGGGCCGCGTGACCTGAGTGCCGCGGCCGCCGGCACCCCGTCGGGAGAGCCCCGGCGACCTGGCTGCGGCGGTACCCGCTCGCCCGTATCGCCGCAGGCGGCGACCCGACGCAGGCGGCGGACCCGCGCGGGCCGACCGGCCCGCGAACTCTCCCGTGGCGGCACCCACCCCGGGAAGGACGCCCGCGCCGGGACATCGCGGGGAGATCGCGTCCACACATCCGGGGGGACCCGGCCCGGGACCGGGCGGGCGGCCGGACCCGCCTCCTCACGGACGGCGGGAGGGGCGTGTGCAGGCACCGCCCCGCAGGACGGCGGCAGCGGGTCCGGCCGGTCCGGGCAGGAGCCGGACGAGGGGAGCTGCGCGTACGAGGGCATCCCCGTCTGAGTGCCTGAGTGCCTGAGTGCCTGAGGGGGACGACGACGGATTCCGCGCACGATGCGGCCCCGTGCACCGGCGCACCGCTCAGCCGTCCCTGTGCCACCGCCGAACGGCGGGCTTTCCCGCCCCGGGCGTGACCCGGACGAGTCCGCCGCCGTTCACCTGAGTGGCGGAGCGCCGGGTCCGGGCGCCCCCCGCCGCACTTCCCGCACCCGTCCGGAGTCCGTGCCGGGCCCCGACGCCGTCCGAGGCCACCCCCGTACGCAGAGGAAGCCGCCCATGCCCCAGCCGACCTCCCCTCTCGCCGCCCCTCCCGTGGCTCCCGACGGGCCGTCATCACCGCCGCGCGCCGACGTGGCCCCGCGGCCACCCACGGGCCGCCCCGCGGGCGGAGTCACGAGCCCTCCACCACCCGTCCCCGGGGCGAGACCCCCGTACGCGCCGGGACCGCGGGGCGAGCGGCCGCCTACGGCGCCACCGCCTCCGAGCCCGTTCACGGACCTGCCGGCCACCCACGACACGATGATCTGCGCGGCCCTTCCCGGCCTCGCCGTCTCCACGCCCCAGGGGCAGCTCGGCGGCCGGGGACTGGAGGGGGTCTACCGGGCGGGCAGGCGCCTGCTCTCCCGCAACGTGCTCCGGGTCGCCGGACGGGAACCCCTCGTGGTCCAGACCCGGATGATCGCGGCCGACCGCGTCCGCTTCGTCGGTACGGTGCGCGCCGCCCCGGGCTCGGGGCCCGACCCCGACGTGGTCGTGGAGCGCACCCGGGACGCGGACGGCACGGAGCGGACCGTCCTGCGCAGCACTGCACTCCGCGCGCTGCGCCTGCCGGTGGAGATGGCGCTCGGCACGGATCTCGCGGAGCTGAGCGCGATCGCAGCGGGGCGGGCCGGCAGAGAACTGACTGCGACCGTAAGGGACTCGGGCCTGCACTGGACGAACGGCACCGTCGGTGTGTCGGTCACCGCGGATCCGCCACCTGCGGACGCGCTGGCCTCCGCGGGGCTGCTGCGCTGGGAGTTCGTTCTGCCACCGGGCGGCACCGTGGCGGTGGAACTTCGGGTGCGGCAGGACGGGGCGGGGCCGCTCCGCGCGGCGGGGCGGTCGGCGGCGAACCTCTTCGCCCCGGTCCAGGCGTTCGGCGACGACCCGGGCGTCCACACGCTCCTGCGCACCAGCATCGACGACCTTCAGGCGCTGCTGCTGCGCGATCCGGCGCACCCCGCGGATCTGCATCTCGCCGCTGGAGCGCCCTGGCGGTGCGGTCTCGCCCCGGCCGAGGCGCTCGCCGCCGCCCGCATGGCCCTGCCCCTGGGCACCCGGCTCGCGGCTGGCACCCTGCGCACCCTCGCGCGCACCCAACTGGCCGGCCCTGCATCGCAGTCCGGCATGATCCCCGGCCCCCGCAGGGACGCCGGCCCTCACCTCCCGCCCGTCTGCACCGCGACGGAGGCCACGCTGCTCTTCCCCGTCCTGCTGGCGGAGGCCCGCCGCTGGGGCCTGCCCGACCGGGAGACGGCGGAGCTGCTGCCGGCCGCCGAGCGCTGCCTGACATGGCTGCTGGCCTCCGTCCCGGACGGCACCTACCTGCCCGACACCCTGCCGGGGGGTCCCACGCGCTGCGAGACCCAGGCCCACGCACACCGCGCGGCCCTGCTCGGCGCCGATCTCCTCGATGCTTTCGGCCGGCCCGGCGGCGCCGAGCTGCGGCAGTGGGCCCAGTTGCTGCGGACCGCGTTCCGGAAGGACTTCTGGGCCGAGGACCGGGGCGGGGGCAGACCGGCCGCCGCACGCGGTCCGGACGGACGTCTCGTGCCGCATCTCGGCGCGGCTGCCGTGCACCTCCTCGACACCGGCCTGCTGGGTGGGGGAGAGCCGGCGCCAGGCCTCCTCGACAAGGTGCAGACGGAGCAGGTCGCCAGGCTGCTCGGGCATCCCGCGATGGACTCCGGCTGGGGACTGCGGAGCCTCGCCGTCGGCGAGCCGGGGCACAACCCCTTCGGGCATCGCGCCGGGGCGGTGCGCGTCCAGGAGACCGCCGCGGCGGTGACCGGCCTCGCCGCGGCGGGTCACGAGACGGAGGCGGGCGCCCTCCTGCGCGGCGTCATGGCGGCCGCGGGCTCCTTCGGTCACCGGCTGCCCGAGATGTACGCAGGGGAGCAGCGCACGGAGGGCAGTGCGCCCGTCCCCCACCCTGCCGCCTGCCGTCCGTCGGCGACGTCGGCAGCCTCCGTCGTGGCCCTGCTGACGGCCCTCGCGGGCATGCGCCCCGACGCACCGGCCCGTACGGTCACTCTCCGCCCGCTGCGCACCGCACCGCTGGGCGAGATCGGCCTCACCGGTCTGCGGGTGGCCGGTGCCCCTTTCTCGGTGCGGGTGAGCCGGCTGGGAGCGGCCCTGGTCGAGGAGGCGGCCGACGGTCTGCAACTGGGAGTGTGACCGCGGACGGCCGCCGGGGACGTGACGACGCCGCGGCGCGGGAGCGGGCGTGGCAGGAGCGACGCAGCGGACGAGTCGCCGAGGAGACCGACGGAGGGAGTGTTTATCGTCAGGAAGACGACTATGATCGCGGCATGCCCTACGACCCGTCAGCCTTTCCAGCCTTCGCCGTCACCGTGGACCTGGTCGTGCTGACCGTGCGCCGCCACGCCCTGTGTGCGCTGGCGGTGCGCCGGGGCGAGCCCCCCTTCCAGGGGCGGTGGGCGCTGCCCGGCGGCTTCGTCCGGGCCGACGAGGACCTGGAGCAGGCGGCGGCGCGTGAGCTGGCCGAGGAGACCGGGCTGTGCGCCCACGACCCGGACGTGCCCGCCCAGGACAACGGCGCCCATCTGGAACAGCTCGCCACCTACGGCGACCCCAAGCGGGACCCGCGCATGCGCGTCGTCAGTGTCGCGCACCTGGCCCTCGCCCCCGACCTGCCCGCCCCCCGCGCCGGAGGCGACGCCAGCAACGCACGCTGGGCGCCCGTCGAGGAACTGCTCCAGCAGAGCGGGTACGGCCGTGCCGGGGAAGCGGTCGCTCCGCTCGCCTTCGACCACACCCGGATCCTCGCGGACGGAGTGGAGCGCGCCCGTTCGAAGATCGAGTACTCGTCCCTGGCAACCGCGTTCTGTCCGCCGGAGTTCACCGTGGGTGAGCTGCGTCGTGTCTACGAGGCCGTATGGGGTGTGGCCCTCGACCCGCGGAACTTCCATCGCAAGGTGACCGGCACCCCCGGTTTCCTGGTGCCGACCGGGGGCACCACCACGCGTCAGGGCGGCCGTCCCGCCCAGCTCTTCCATGCGGGCGGAGCCACCCTGCTCAACCCGCCGATGCTGCGCCCCGAAGTCTGAGGACCGGGGGTCGTTCGGCGGGGTGTGTCGGCGTGCGGTGCGGCGGGGCCGGCGGGCCACGACGCACTCGCGGGGCGACCGGTGCGCCGAACGGGGCCGACGGACCCCCTGAGTTAACGTTCCTGCAGTCAGCCGGTGCGCGACGTGGCGATGAGGGAGGCTGCAGTCAACGCGCGCCGCGATACCGGATAAATGGGACATAACGCGCTATCTTGCTGCGAGTGATCCAGGCCTTCGGACTGACCAGCGACTCCCGTAAGGACCGTCCCCCCGCCGTCGACGACGTCTCCTTCGAAGCGCAGGCGGGCCGTGTGACCGCGCTCCTCGGGACGCCGGGTGCGGGAAAGACCACGACCCTCAGACTCATGCTCGAACTCCAACAAGGCCGTGGTCTGGCGTACTTCAGGGGTCGCCCCCTGCACCGCGTCCCCCACCCGGCCCGCGAGGTCGGCGTCCTGCTCGGCGATGTCCCGGGGCATCCGTCCCGCACCGTCCGCGGGCATCTGCGCATGCTCTGCGCCGCCGCGGGCCTGCCCGCCCGGCGCGCCGACGAGGTCCTGGAAGTCGTCGGGATCGTCAGCCTCCGCGACGAGCGGCTGGGCGTCCTGTCGCGGGGCATGGACCGCCGGTTGGGTCTGGCCTGTGTCCTGCTCACCGACCCGCACACCCTGGTCCTCGACGATCCGGCCGGCGGACTGTCCACCAAGGAGGGCCAGTGGGTGCACGCCATGCTGCGGGCCCACGCGAACGAGGGCGGCACGGTGCTGTTCACCACGGCCGACTCCAGGGAGGCGGCGCGCACGGCCGACCGCGTCGTCACCCTCGACCGCGGCCGGCTCGCCGCGGAGCAGGACGCGGCGGAGTTCGCCCGCACCCGGCTGCGCCCCCGGGTCGTCGTGCGCAGCCCGCATGCTGCCCGCCTCGCCGCCCTGCTGGCCAAGGAGGCCCGTACCGCTCGCCGCTCCGTCGAGGTCGTCCGGGAGGAAGGCAACCGTCTGTCCGTCTACGGCAGTACGTGCGCGGACATCGGCGAAGCGGCGTTCCGCCACGGCATTCTCATCCACAAACTCGCCGACGAGGTGCGGGACATGGGTCCGGGCGCGGGAACCGCCTCCCCGGACGCCGCGCAGGCCGCAGCTGAGCCGCTCCCGCACGGGGCACCGGCCGCGGCGGAGCCGTGCCCCGCGGCGGCCGAGGAACCCAGCCGGGAGAGCGGGGCCGCCGGGTCCGGCCGTCCAGGCGCGAGGCGTACGGAGTCCGGCGACCGGGGATCCGGCGATGCACCCGCCCCGCGTGGCGACCGGCCGGCCGTGGCCGCGGCGGAACACGTGCCGTCCGGAGCCCGTGCCTCGCACGCACCGCGGTCGCAGGCCGCCGAGCGCGCCCACGCCGACTCGGCCCTGCGGTCCGACGAGGGCCGGAGCGCACCCGGTCACGGTTCCGGCGACGGCATCGGTGCCGTCGCCGAGGGGGCCGTCCGTGCCCGCCGTGCGGACGGGCGGGCCTCCGGGCACGCCGAGTCGGTGGCTGCCGGCGCGCGTCGCGACACGACGTCCTCGGCCGACGCACGTACGGTCGGTGTCGACACCGCGTCCTCCGCGTCCACGCGCACAGGCCGTCCCGACGCGGCACCTGCCGGTGCCGCCTCCCCGACGCCGCGCGCCGCCGGTGCAGGCGCCGGCGGCACTGCTCTTTCCGACGGTGCCGCCACCGCTGCCGGCCGCGCCCACGGCTCCGTTCCGTCCGTGACGGGTACACCGTCCGGGATCTCCTTCCCGTACGTGACGGGTACACCGTCCGGGATCTCCTTCCCGTACGTGACGGGCACTCCGTCCGGGATCTCCTTCCCGTCCGTGGCGGACGTCCCGTCCGACGGCGACCGCCCGCACCGGGGTGCGCATCAGGCGTCCCCCACAGCCACGAGGACGTCGCAGACGGCGGGTATTCCGACCCCGCGTCCGGCGGACACCGCCCCGCCCGACCTCGTGTCCTCCCTTCCGCCTCCCATCTCCGTACGGCCCGGCCCGAAGCCTCTCCGTCCGCTGCGCTACGAGTTGCGTCGCGCGACCGGAATCAGCACGGGTTTTCTCATCAGTGCCGCGGTCCTCGGCGTTTCCGCCCTCATCGCCCTGGTCCTGGGGCGGCTCGGCCACACCGCACAGCCGCGCCTGCTGGCGGCCTGGCCCGACAGCCTGCCCCTGCCGCCCGCGGCCCTCGGTGCCGGACTGCTGGGTGCCCTCGCCTTCGGCGACGAGTTCCGCCACCCCGCTCTGGCGGCGGACCGCGGGTCGGTGCCCCGCCGGCTCGGGCTGCTCACCGCGAAACTGCTCGTCGCCACCTTCACCGGACTGCTGCTCGCCTTCCTCACCGTCGGATGCGACGCCGAAGTGCTCTACCTCGCCTACGGACGGGAGCTCACCGAAGTTCCCGGCGACTGGCTCGCCCCGACCGCGAGTTGGACCGGGCTCGTCGTGGGATGTGCCTGGGCCGGTGTCCTGGCCGCCGGACTGTTCCGCTCCACCACGGCCGGACTCGCGGCCGTGGTCGCCGTACCGGTGCTCGTGGTGCCCGTGCTGGCGAAGGTCCTCACCGGGGCGAACGCGCGCGCGGCGGCCGGTCTCCCCTTCCGGCTGCGACGGACGTTCCTGCTCCAGTGGCCCTTCGGAGGGGACCGCTATCTCGCCGCAGCGGTGCGGGTCGTCGCCCAACCCGTGGGTGGCGCGCTGACCTTGTCGCTGGTCGCGCTGTTGTCCGCCTATCTGCTGACCACTCTGCGGAACAGGGCGGGGTGAACGCCCTTCGTGCCGATTCGGTCGTGCCGTGTGCGCAACTCCACGGGTACCGCGCATTTCTTTCCGATAAGGCGTCAATTGCGACGAAGGGAGCGATCACCCTTTCGTGTGCTTTTCACCAAAGACCTCAAGGGAGTTGGAGACAGCGCCGACAAAGGATCCGTGAGTACCCTTGCGCACACCATGATGACCGCCGCCCGTTCCTCAGACTCCGGCCTCGTCGGTCCGGGCGGACTCGACCGCTACCCCTACGCGGAGTCGCCCGTCCCCGACCGCGTGGGAGCCCCGTCCTGGGACGGACCCGATCAGGAGCTGGGCCGTGTCGGCCGCCGCCCCTCGGGCAACCGCGGCCGCGGACTGCACGGCCAACTCGTTCAGCAGCTGGGTCAGATGATCGTCTCCGGCGACCTGGGCGCCGACCGCCCCCTGGTGCCCGAGGAGATCGGCCAGCGCTTCGAGGTCTCCCGCACCGTCGTCCGCGAGTCACTCCGAGTCCTGGAGGCCAAGGGCCTGGTCAGCGCCCGCCCCAATGTGGGCACGCGGGTGCGCCCGGTCAGCGACTGGAACCTCCTGGACCCGGACATCATCGAGTGGCGGGCCTTCGGGCCGCAGCGCGACGACCAGCGTCGCGAGCTGAACGAGCTGCGCTGGACGATCGAGCCGCTCGCCGCTCGCCTTGCCGCCGGACACGGCCGCGAGGACGTGCAGCAGCGCCTCGTCGACATGGTCGAGATCATGGGCCATGCCCTGGCACAGGGTGACGCCCTCACGTTCTCCCGTGCGGACACCGAGTTCCACACCCTGCTCATCCAGGTCGCCGGCAACCGCATGCTGGAGCACCTGTCCGGGATCGTCTCCGCGGCCCTCCAGGTGTCCGGCGGCCCGGTCACCGGGTGCGAGCGGCCCAACGACAGCTCCCTGGCGCAGCACGCCCGCATCGCCGACGCGCTCGCCGCGGGCGACGGCGCGGCGGCGGAAGCCGCGATGCGCCAGTTGCTGACGGTGCACCCCGAGGTCGAGCGGGTGGTCCCCGCTCCGCGCGAGCACTGAAACAGTCGGGCACGGGCCGGGCTCTGCCGTCCTCTCGAGCGGACGGCACGCCCGGGCTCGGCCGGCCGTGCCACCCCGCCCGGCCGCGCACCGCATCCTGCAGGACCGCCGGGTCTCCCACGTCGGCGGCGGAGTCCGCGGGCGATGATGGGGTGAGCGACGGGTGGACCTCTCTCCGGCGGGTACCTGGAGGCTCGGCGGACCCTCTCCCACTGCCGCAAGTGTTCTTATTTGGCCATGTCTGACCGTTTTTGAGCGCTTACGGGGTGTGACTCGGGCCACGCAGATTGGGCGTAACGCTCGTGGGGGCAGCGCGATGACCTAAGAGGTGACAGCCGCGGAGGGAATACGGACGCCGTTCATGGCGCTGTGCATCTCCCCGGCCCCTGCCCGCGCCGTCGGCCCAATCCCCAGGCCGGTGGTCGGCCTCTGTCCTCTGCGGACGGGGCCGGAAGCCGTTTTCCAACGTTTCGAGAGGTTGTTCGTGTCGGCCAGCACATCCCGTACGCTCCCGCCGGAGATCGCCGAGTCCGTCTCTGTCATGGCGCTCATCGAGCGGGGAAAGGCTGAGGGGCAGATCGCCGGCGACGATGTGCGTCGGGCCTTCGAAGCTGACCAGATTCCGGCCACTCAGTGGAAGAACGTACTGCGCAGCCTCAACCAGATCCTCGAGGAAGAGGGTGTGACGCTGATGGTCAGTGCCGCGGAGCCCAACAAGCGCACCCGCAAGAGCGTCGCAGCGAAGAGCCCGGCCAAGCGCACCGCCACCAAGACGGTCGCGGCCAAGACGGTGACGACCCGGAAGGCCACCGCGGCCACGCCCTCGGCGGCGCCCGCCGTCGCCGACACGCCGGTCGAGGACGACGCCCCGAAGAAGGCCGCCGCCAAGAAGACGACCGCCGCCAAGAAGACCGCGGCGAAGAAGACCACGGCCACCGCCAAGAAGACGGCGGCCAAGAAGACGACTGCCGGCAAGAAGGACGACGCCGAGCTGATCGAGGACGAGGTCATCGAGGAGGCCAAGGGCACCGAGGAGCCCGAGGGCACCGAGAACGCCGGCTTCGTACTCTCGGACGAGGACGAGGACGACGCGCCGGCGCAGCAGGTCGCCGCCGCCGGTGCCACCGCCGACCCCGTCAAGGACTACCTCAAGCAGATCGGCAAGGTCCCCCTGCTCAACGCCGAGCAGGAGGTCGAGCTGGCCAAGCGCATCGAGGCGGGTCTCTTCGCCGAGGACAAGCTGGCCAACGCCGACAAGCTCGCGCCCAAGCTCAAGCGTGAGCTGGAGATCATCGCCGAGGACGGCCGCCGCGCCAAGAACCACCTCCTGGAGGCCAACCTCCGTCTGGTGGTCTCCCTGGCCAAGCGCTACACCGGCCGCGGCATGCTCTTCCTGGACCTCATCCAGGAAGGCAACCTCGGTCTGATCCGCGCGGTGGAGAAGTTCGACTACACCAAGGGCTACAAGTTCTCCACGTACGCCACCTGGTGGATCCGTCAGGCGATCACCCGCGCCATGGCGGACCAGGCCCGCACCATCCGCATCCCCGTGCACATGGTCGAGGTCATCAACAAGCTTGCGCGCGTCCAGCGCCAGATGCTCCAGGACCTGGGCCGCGAGCCCACTCCGGAGGAGCTGGCCAAGGAGCTCGACATGACCCCGGAGAAGGTCATCGAGGTCCAGAAGTACGGCCGCGAGCCCATCTCCCTGCACACGCCGCTGGGCGAGGACGGCGACAGCGAGTTCGGTGACCTCATCGAGGACTCCGAGGCCGTCGTGCCTGCCGACGCGGTCAGCTTCACGCTGCTGCAGGAGCAGCTCCACTCGGTCCTCGACACGCTGTCCGAGCGTGAGGCGGGCGTGGTCTCCATGCGCTTCGGCCTCACCGACGGTCAGCCGAAGACCCTCGACGAGATCGGCAAGGTCTACGGCGTGACGCGTGAGCGCATCCGCCAGATCGAGTCCAAGACCATGTCGAAGCTGCGTCACCCGTCGCGTTCGCAGGTGCTGCGCGACTACCTCGACTAGGTCGCGACGCCGTAGGCGGAAGGCCCGGATCCCTTCTGGGGAACCGGGCCTTCGTGCTGCGCACCCGGGCACCGTGGATGACTCTGGGTCTCCGATCATCACCCGGAGCGAGGAGTGCGTATGCGACGCCGTATTGCCCGAGCACTGGCCCGGCCGCTGGTCATGGCGGCCGCCGCGACCGCGATACCGCTGGTCACGGCCGCCCCCGTGGTGGCCGACAGTGTGGTCGTCGGCGGCTTCCCCGTGGACGTCTCGACCAGCCCGTGGACCGTGGCCCTCTCCAGTCGTGACCGGTTCGGGGGTACGCGCGCGGGACAGTTCTGCGGAGGAGTGGCGGTCGGCCGGACCACCGTCCTCACCGCGGCCCACTGCATGGGGCGGGACGTGGTGGGCGCACCACCGACGAGTGACCTGAAGGTCATCAGCGGCCGTACGGACCTGCTCTCCACGGAGGGCAAGGAGGTGCCCGTCCGCAGCACCTGGGTCAACCCGCACTACGACCCCACCACCAACGGCGGCGACTTCGCCGTGCTCACCCTTTCCGAGCCGCTGCCGAGCAGTGCGGTCATCCCGATGGCGGGCGCGGGTGACCCGGCGTACGCACCGGGCACCGGCGCCACGGTCTACGGCTGGGGCGACACCAACGGGACCGCTGCCTATGCGCACCACCTGTACGCCGCGCAGATGCACGTCCTGCCCGACGCCGACTGCGAGCACGCCTACCCGGGCACCAGCGACGGCACCTATCTGAAGCAGAGCATGCTGTGCGCGGGAGAGAAAGCCGGCGGCAAGGACGCCTGCCAGGGGGACAGCGGAGGGCCGCTGGTGGCGAAGGGGCGCCTGATCGGTCTGGTGTCGTGGGGGAGCGGCTGCGGCCGTCCCGGCGACCCGGGGGTCTATACGCGTCTCTCCGACGTCGTACGGACGCTCGGTGAGCAGACCGGCGGAACTGCCCGGCGGTCCTCCGCCGGCGGGGCCTGACTCCGGGCCGTGGGCGCCGCGGCACCGCTGGACGAGAACATCACGACGACGGGCGGCCGTTCCTGCGGGTCAGGGGCGGCCGCCCGTCGCGCCGGCCTCGGTGCCGGCCCTGGCTCGTCGTGCGAGGTGTCAGCGCTCGTCGTCGGACGCGGATTCGGGAACGGAGGTCAGGCGCTCGGTCTCGTCCTGTATCTCAGCGGCGATCTTCTTGAGTTCCGGCTCGAACTTGCGGCCGTGGTGGGCGCAGAACAGCAGTTCTCCGCCGCTCAGCAGGACGACGCGCAGGTACGCCTGGGCGCCGCAGCGGTCGCATCGATCAGCGGCCGTCAGCGGGCTCGCGGGGGTCAGAACAGTAGTCACGTCGCCTCTTCTCTAGCTCGACGAGCTGTCGTACCAGGGTCAACATCCAACCAGTCTCGAACGTTCCCGCTCGTGGCTTTCCCTCGAAAAAATCTCCCCGAGGTGGTCGGCTGCTGCCGGTTTGGCGGCGAATGTGCCGTATTGCGTTTCTGTGTGTCTTACGGTTTCGCGCTGTCGGTCATGGTCGGTCCTCCCGGCTGGGTTGCCGGTTGTTCATGAGGACGTGCCCGGAGCCTAAATGGTTCATGCCCGGAAGGGAACGTGATTCGTGCTTCACTCCATGGTGGGATCGAACATCCATACGACTCTCTACTAGTCTGGGTCTCTGCCGAGGGTTGCGTTACAAGGGCTCTACCAGGCCTCGGTACCCTCTGAGCGGCTACCGAAGCCGCGCCCTTCCCCCTGAGGGCCCCATCAGAATTCAGCGAGGAGCGAACCGCGTGACCGCCGAGACGTCCGTGCCGTCCACAGCGCTGCTGGCAGGAGCAGACCGGGACGGTTCCAACTACACCGCGCGGCACCTGCTCGTCCTCGAGGGCCTCGAGGCCGTGCGCAAGCGCCCGGGCATGTACATCGGCTCGACCGACAGCCGCGGTCTGATGCACTGCCTGTGGGAGATCATCGACAACTCCGTGGACGAGGCCCTGGGCGGCTACTGCGACCACATCGAGGTGATCCTCCACGACGACGGCTCCGTGGAGGTGCGGGACAACGGCCGGGGCATCCCGGTCGACGTCGAGCCCAAGACCGGCCTGTCCGGCATCGAGGTCGTCATGACCAAGCTGCACGCCGGCGGCAAGTTCGGCGGCGGCTCCTACGCGGCCTCCGGCGGTCTGCACGGCGTCGGCGCCTCCGTGGTCAACGCCCTGTCGGCCCGACTCGACGTCGAGGTGGACCGCGGCGGCCACAGCCATGCCATCAGCTTCCGCCGCGGCGTGCCCGGAGCCTTCACCGGCACCGGTCCCGACGCCAAGTTCGAGGCCAAGGGCGGACTGCGCAAGGTCAGGAAGATCCCCAAGAGCCGCACCGGCACGCGCGTGCGGTACTGGACGGACCGGCAGATCTTCCTCAAGGATGCCCGGCTCGCCCTGGACACCCTGCACCAGCGGGCCCGCCAGACGGCGTTCCTCGTCCCCGGCCTGACCCTCGTGGTCCGCGACGAGTACGGCCTCGGCGACGGCGGCAGCAAGGGCGAGGAGTCCTTCCGTTTCGACGGTGGCATCAGCGAGTTCTGCGAGTACCTGGCCGAGGACCGGCCGGTCTGCGACGTGCTCCGCTTCACCGGCCACGGCACCTTCAAGGAGACCGTCCCGGTCCTCGACGACCACGGCCAGATGACGCCCACCGAGGTCACCCGCGAGCTCGGCGTGGACGTCGCGCTGCGCTGGGGCACGGGCTACGAGACCAAGCTGCGGTCCTTCGTCAACATCATCGCCACGCCCAAGGGCGGCACCCACCTCGCCGGCTTCGAGCAGGCCGTCGCCAAGACGATGAACGAAGTGCTGCGCGCCAAGAAGCTGCTGCGTGTCGCCGAGGACGACATCGTCAAGGACGACGCCCTGGAGGGCCTCACCGCGGTCGTGACCGTCCGCCTGGCCGAGCCGCAGTTCGAGGGCCAGACCAAGGAGGTCCTCGGCACCTCCGCGGCCCGCCGCATCGTGAACACCGTGGTGGCCAAGGAGCTCAAGGCGTTCCTGACCTCCACCAAGCGCGACGCGGCCCAGCAGGCCCGGGTGGTCCTGGAGAAGGCCGTCGCCGCCGCCCGCACCCGTATCGCGGCGCGCCAGCACAAGGACGCCCAGCGCCGCAAGACGGCCCTGGAGTCCTCCTCGCTGCCCGCGAAGCTGGCCGACTGCCGCAGCGACGACGTCGACCGCAGCGAGCTGTTCATCGTCGAGGGCGACTCCGCGCTCGGCACCGCCAAGCTCGCCCGGAACTCCGAGTTCCAGGCGCTGCTGCCGATCCGCGGCAAGATCCTCAACGTCCAGAAGTCGTCCGTCACCGACATGCTGAAGAACGCCGAGTGCGGCGCGATCATCCAGGTCATAGGAGCGGGGTCCGGACGGACCTTCGACCTGGACACGGCCCGGTACGGCAAGATCATCATGATGACCGACGCCGACGTGGACGGCTCCCACATCCGCACCCTGCTCCTTACGCTGTTCCACCGCTACATGCGGCCCATGGTCGAAGCGGGCCGGGTGTTCGCCGCGGTGCCGCCGCTGCACCGCATCGAGCTGATCCAGCCCAAGCGGGGCCAGGACAAGTACGTGTACACGTACTCGGACCGGGAGCTGCGCGACCGGCTGCTGGAGTTCCAGAGCAAGGGCATCCGCTACAAGGACTCCATCCAGCGGTACAAGGGCCTCGGCGAGATGGACGCCGACCAGCTGGCCGAGACGACCATGGACCCGCGCCACCGCACGCTGCGCCGGATCAACCTCTCCGACCTGGAGGCGGCCGAGCAGGTCTTCGACCTGCTGATGGGCAACGACGTGGCGCCCCGCAAGGAGTTCATCGCCAGCTCCGCGGCGACGCTGGACCGCTCCCGCATCGACGCCTAGTAACGGCGCCCGGTCCCCTTTCCTGCGTCTTCCGTGCCCGACACCGGCACCTGCGTGGGAAGGGGGCCGGGCGTCTTCGTCCCGAGGCGTCCGCGCCGCGCTCCGCCGTGCTCTCCACCCGTGGGTGGAGAGTCGGCCCGGTCCGAATCCACCCGTGATCCACCTCCGCTCCGATCATGCGGGCCGCGGATCTCCGTAGCGTCGAAGGCGTCGGCGGCACACGGCCGCCGGCCTCCCCTTCCGCTCACGGAGGCACAGATGTCCGGGCTGGTCAACGCTCTGGTGATCGCGGCCGTCGCGGCCCTGGTGATCTCGCGGCAGTTCCGCGCACGGCGGTTCGACGCCGACCGGCGCTGGTGGCTGCTGCCCCTGATCCTGACGGTCGTCGCGCTCCGCGAACCCGGCCTGATCGACACCCGCCACCGCACCGAGTCCGTCGCCCTGCTCGCCGTGGAACTGCTCGTCGGCCTCGCCATCGGTGCGGGCTGGGCCTGGACCAGCCGGATATGGGTGGAGGCGGACGGCGCCGTGTGGACCAAGGGCACCAGGGCCGCCGCGGCGGTCTGGGTCGTCGGGGTCGCGGTCCGTGTCGGCCTCTTCGGCGTCGGCAGGGTGCTGGACGTGCATCAGAACAGCTCCGCCCTCACCCTCGCCCTGGGCGGCACGTTGCTGGTCCGCTCCGGAGTCCTGGCCTGGCGCGCGCAGACGCTGGCCGGAGCGGCCGTCCGGGCCGCGGCGTACGGTGACGGCACCCCCCGGTCGGCCGACGACACGGCCCGCCTCGCGTGGAAGGAACGCGTGTGACGGAGAACGCCTGGCTCCGCTGGCCCTCACGCGAAGCGCTCGGACGGGTCGGTGTCTCGCGCCCGCGGCGGATGCTCGCCTGGGGCACGAGGACGGTGGTCCTCGGCGTGCTCCTCGGGGGCGTCTTCACCGGAGGCCGCGTCCATGGCTGGGGTGTCGCCGGGGCTGCAGCCCTGGTCGCCGCGGCCGCCGCGCTCGCCTGGGCCTTCTTCCGCACCACGCTCGCCCACCGGCTCCGGCCCTCCCTCCTCCTGATCTGCCTGCTGCTGGCCGTCGCGGTCGGAGCGCAGGCGGCGGGCTTCCGGGTGCCGGCCCTGGTCGTCTGGTGCGGCTGCGGTGTCGCCGCGCTGGAGCGCCTGCCCCTCGCGGCCGCCCTGCCCGTCACCTCCGTCGCCCTCGCCTCGTACGCGACGGTGAACAACGACATGTGGCTGACCACCGCCGCCACGACCGGGGGCCTCGCCCTCGCCGGATACGTCCTGCGGCTGGACGCGGAGGCCCGCGGGCAGGCGGAGCGGCTGCTCGCCCAGGAGCGGGCGGCACGGGCCGCGGAGGCGGAGTCGGCGGCGCTGGCGGAGCGGGCCCGCATCGCACGGGAGATCCACGACGTGCTGGCCCACAGCCTCTCCGCCCAGCTCGTGCACCTGGAGGCGGCCCGGCTGCTGATCGAGCGGGACGCCGACCGCGAGCAGATCCTCGAACGCGTCGTCGCGGCCCGGGGGATGGCCCGGGACGGCCTGTCCGAGACCCGGCAGGCACTCAGCGCCCTGCGCGGCGAACTGACCCCGCTGGAGGACTACCTCGACTCGCTCGTGGGGCTGGACCACGGGGCCGAGGTCACCGTCACGGGTGAACGCAGAAGCCTGCCGGCCGAGGCGTCTCAGGCCGTGCGCCGGGTCGCCCAGGAGGCGCTGACCAACGCCCGCAAGCACGCCCCGGGCGCCCGGGTGCAGGTCCGGCTCGACTACGGGGAGCACCAAGTGACCCTGGCCGTCCGGGACTCGGGCGGCACGCCGGGCGAGCTCACCGGCGCCGGCGGAGGATACGGTCTGCTCGGCATGCGCGAGCGTGCCGAGCTGCTGGGCGGCTCGCTCGAGGCGGGGCCGCAGGAGGGAGGGTTCGCGGTGACGCTGAAGGTGCCGGTATGACGCAGGAGCCGGACAGGAAGCCCGCGCGGGTGGTGGTCGCGGACGACCAGACCGTCGTACGGGAGGGCATCGTCATGCTGCTGGGACTGCTCCCCGGGGTCGAGGTCGTCGGGTCCGCCGGCGACGGCGACGAGGCGGTGAGGCTCGTCGCGGAGCTCGCTCCGGACGTCGTGCTGATGGATCTGCGCATGCCGCGCTGCGACGGGGTCGAGGCCACACGCCGGATCCGCCGGGAGCACCCGGGGACGCAGGTGGTGATCCTCACGACGTTCGGGGACGACGACTCCCTCTTCCCCGCCCTCCGAGCGGGTGCGCGGGGCTATCTCACCAAGGACGCAGGCGGCGAGGAGATCGTCAGGGCGGTGGAGAGCGTGCTGTCGGGGGACGCAGGGCTCTCGCCGAGCATCCAGCGGCGGCTGCTGGAGCGGCTCTCGGGCCCCGAGCCCCGGCCCGCCCCGCCGGCCGAGGCGCCGGACGGGCTGACCACGCGGGAGACGGAGGTGCTGGGGCTGATCGCCGAGGGACTGACCAACCAGGAGATCGCCCGCGCGCTGCACGTGTCGCCCGCGACGGTGAAGACCCACATCAACAACCTCTTCGCGAAGACGGGCCTCAGGGACCGTGCGCAGGCGGTGCGTTACGCCTACGCGAAGGGGCTGGTAAGACCGCCCACGGGGTGAGTCACCTGATGGGGTGAAGACCTCGGGGAAGAGAAGTCGGGGATCCACCCGTTCTGTCCATCCTTGGGCATGCAGTCAAGCAACGGTCGTTCCCGCGGCGGCGGTGAGGGTCCCGAGAGCACGGCGGAGAGCCGTGAGGGTCGGGACCCGGCACGCGGAGACATGAGGTATCGCGACCCCTGGTACGACGCACTGGCCTCCGGCTGGGGCGAGGGGGACGGCGCGGGCGTTCCGGCCGCGACGGTGCCGGCGGCGCGCCGGGAGGGCCGGCCCGGCCGGTCCGCGGGCGCGGCGGCGGACGTGTACCTGGAAGTTCAGCGCAGTGCCGCGTTCCAGGAGGTGCGCAGCCGGTACCGGAGGTTCGTGGTGCCGGTGGTGGCGGTGTTCCTCGCCTGGTACGTGGCGTATGTCGTGGCGGCGACCGCCGCGCCCGGGTTCATGGCCCGACCCGTGGCGGGCGCGGTGAACGTGGCGATGGTGGCCGGGCTGGGCCAGTTCCTCAGCACGTTCCTGCTGGCCTGGGCCTACGCCCGGCACGCGCGGCTGCGGCGCGACCGGGCGGCGCTGGAGCTGCGCTGGGACACCCAGGAGCTGACGCGCGGGGTACGGGGCGGTGTCCTGTGACGGTCGATCATCAGACCCTGGCACTGGTGTTGTTCAGTGCCTTCGTCGCGGTCACGCTGGGGATCACGACCTGGGTGAGCCGTCACCGGCACGGCTCGGCGGAGGAGTTCTATGCCGGGGGGCGGTTGTTCTCGCCCATGGAAAATGGTTTTGCCATCGCGGGCGACTACATGTCGGCAGCGTCCTTCCTCGGCATCGGTGGACTCATCGCCCTGTTCGGCTACGACGGGGTGCTGTACGCCGTGGGCTTCCTGGTGGCCTGGCTGGTGGTGCTGTTCCTGGTCGCCGAACTGGTGCGGAACTGCGGCCGGTTCACCCTGGCCGACGTCGTCGCGGCCCGGATGAGCGAGCGCCCGGTGCGGATCGCGGCGGGCGTCTCCTCGGTCACGGTGTCGGTGCTGTACCTGGTGGCGCAGATGGTCGGTGCGGGCAGCCTGGTGGGCCTGCTCCTGGGCCGGACCGGAACCGGGGCGCAGATCTGGACCGTCATCGGGGTCGGGGCGCTGATGGTGATCTACGTGTCCCTGGGCGGGATGCGGGCCACCACCTGGATCCAGATCGTCAAGGCGGTGCTGCTGCTCGGCGGCGCCGTCGTGCTGACCGTTCTGGTGCTGGTGAGGTTCCACGGTGATCTGGACCGCCTGCTGCTCGGTGCCGCCGCGCGCAGCGGCCACGGGGACGCGTTCCTGGCGCCGGGCCTGAAGTACGGCGGGAACTGGACCGCGCGGCTGGACTTCATCAGCCTCGGCCTCGCGCTGGTGCTGGGCACCGCGGGGCTGCCGCACATCCTGTCGCGCTTCTACACGGTGCCGACCGCGCGGGCCGCCCGCCGCTCGGTCATCTGGTCCATCGGACTCATCGGCGGCTTCTACCTGATGACGATCGTCCTCGGTTTCGGGGCGGCGGCCATCGTGGGCCCGGAGGCCGTGCGGCGTTCCAACGCGGCCGGGAACACCGCCGTCCCGCTGCTCGCGCTCGACCTCGGCGGCGGCGCGGACTCCACCGGCGGCACGGTGCTGTTCGCGGTGGTCGCCGCCGTCGCCTTCGCCACGATCCTCGCCGTGGTCGCGGGGATCACCCTGGCGTCCTCGGCGTCGGTGGCCCACGACCTGTACGCGTCGCTGCGGCGCCCGGGCGGCCGGCAGCGCAGCGAGGTCGCCGTCGCGCGGGTCGCGGCCGTGGGCGTGGGGGTGGTCGCGATCGCGCTCGGCCTGCTCACCCGCGATCTGAACGTCGCCTTCCTGGTCGGCCTGGCCTTCGCCGTGGCCGCGTCGGCGAACCTGCCCGTGCTGATGTACTCGCTGTTCTGGCGCGGTTTCACCACCCGCGGCGCCGTGTGGGCCGTGTACGGCGGGCTGGTGCCGGCGCTGGTGCTGGTCCTGCTGTCTCCGGTGGTGTCCGGCAGTCCGGAGTCGCTGTTCCCGGGCCTCGACTTCCAGTACTTCCCGCTGCAGAACCCGGGCATCGTCTCGGTGCCGCTCGGTTTCCTGGCCGGCTGGCTGGGCACGGTCACCTCCGCCGAACTGCCGGACGAGGCCAAGCACGCGGAGACGGAGGTCCGGTCGCTGACCGGCGCGGGCGCCGTCTGAGGTCGTGCCTGCGTCACCGCAGAGGTACCGGGGCCCGGTGTCGTGCCGGGTGCGTGGGGTGCCCGGGTTGCCGCGGCCGGTCTGGGCGTGCGGCTGGTGCTGTGGCCGGAAAGGTTCACCGGCTCGCGGCGTCCGGCACGGCAGCTCGCCGCGTTGTCGCCTCACCCGGGTACATCCCGTACGCGGGCGACGCTCCGCCGTGCGATGCTCCCCCACAGCCTGAACGGCGTGGGAGGTGCCCCCGGCACCGGACGCCGCGAGCTACCCGGCACACCCTTCCGGCCACAGCGCTAGGGGGCCACCCAGGCGTAGCGGTGTTCCGGCCGTCCCGTGTCGCCGTACCTGAGGGAGAGCCGGAGCCGTCCGACCTGTTCCAGGCGGCGCAGGTAGCGCTGGGCGGTCGAGCGGCTCAGGCCGGTGCGGGCGGCCACCTCGTGGGCCGACAGCGGCTGGGCCGCCCAGCGCAGCACCCCGCAGATGAGGTCCGTGGTCGGCTCCGAGTGGCCACTGGGCAGCCCGGGGGCCGGTGGCGCGGACGTGGTGCGCAGCGCCCCGAAGATCCGGTCCACCTGCTCCTGCCCGGCCGGTCCGCGGCCGCCGACGCGGTCGACGGTGCGGCACAGGGCGGCGTAGGAGTCCAGGCGGGTCCGCAACGCGGCGAAGGTGAACGGTTTGACCAGATAGTGCAGCGCCCCCAGGCGCATCGCCTGCTGCACGGTGGCGACGTCGCCGGCCGCCGTGATCATGATGACGTCGGTGCCGCGGCCCTGTTCCCGCATACGGTGCACGAGGTCCAGCCCGGTCCGGTCCGGGAGGTAGTGGTCGAGCAGGACCAGGTCGATCCGGCCGCGTTCCACGGCGGCCAGCGCCTGCGCGGCGCTGTGCGCGCGGGCGGTCACCCGGAAGCCGGGAACCTTCTCCACGTACTTGGCGTTGATCTCGGCGACACGGAAGTCGTCGTCGACCACCAGGACGTCAATCATCGGGGCTCTTTCCCTCAGGGCCTGGCTCACGTCACGCCCATGTTTCGGCTCCGTTGTTGTAGCGCGAGCAGAACGAGCACAACAGGTGCTTGCGAGCAAAAGAACGCCTTGCGCCCACAAGACTGCTGCTGTGGTCCGGGCCACACCTACTGTCCGGGCCATGAGCGCAGACACCAGCCCCGCCATCGAGCTGCGGGGCGCCGGCAAGATCTTCAAGACCCCGTCGGGGGGCCTGCACACCGCGGTCAGGGACCTCGACCTGACGGTGGGGCGTGGCGAGTTCGTGGCCGTGGTCGGTCCCACCGGCTGCGGCAAGTCCACCACGCTGACCCTGGTCAGCGGCCTGGAGGAGCCCACCGAGGGCGAAGTCCTGGTGGCCGGGGAGCCGGTCCGCGGCGTCGGCGACAAGGTCGGCTTCGTGTTCCAGCAGGACGCCACCTTCCCCTGGCGCACCGTGCTGTCCAACGTGGTGGCCGGGCCGCGTTTCCGCGGCGTCCCGAAGGCGGAGGCGAAGGAGAAGGCCCGTGCCTGGCTGGCGCGGGTCGGCCTCACCGCCTTCGAGGACCGCTACCCGCACCAGCTCTCCGGCGGGCAGCGCAAGCGCGTCGCCCTCGCCGCCACCTTCGTCAACGACCCCGAGATCCTGCTGATGGACGAGCCGTTCTCGGCACTCGACGTGCAGACCCGGGCGCTGATGTCGGACGAGCTGATGGAGCTGTGGGCGGGGACCGGCGCCTCGGTCGTCTTCGTCACCCACGACCTGGAGGAGTCCATCGCGCTGGCCGACAAGGTCGTCGTGATGACGGCGGGGCCCGCGACCGTGAAGCAGGTCTTCGACATCGGCCTGCCGCGGCCGCGCAAGGTCGAGGAGGTGCGCCTGGAACCGCAGTTCGTCGAGATCTACCGTGAGATCTGGGAGTCCCTCGGCGAAGAGGTCCGCATCACCCGTGAGCGGGGTGCCGCCCATGTCGCCTGAGGTCCTCAGCTCCCCGGTCGCCGACACGGTCAAGACCCCCGACCGGGCACACACCCGGGCGCGGGCCGCCCGCCGTCGAAGGGCCGTCGTGGCGGCGGTGCGCGTGCTGCTGCTGGTCGTCGTGCTCGGCCTGTGGGAGGCGCTCTCCCGGGCCGAGGTCATCGACCCGTTCAACTTCTCGATGCCCTCGCAGATCTGGGACCAGATCTGGACCTGGATCACCCACGGCACGGCGCTCGGCTCC
Organism: Streptomyces tropicalis; assembly: GCF_029269835.1. Lineage (GTDB taxonomy): Bacteria > Actinomycetota > Actinomycetes > Streptomycetales > Streptomycetaceae > Streptomyces > Streptomyces tropicalis. The sequence continues at coordinate 44,893 of NZ_JARJBB010000003.1, forward strand.
CTGGGGGAGCAGATCTGGTACACGCTCCACGAGGCCCTGCTCGGCTGGGTGTTCGGCGTCGTCGCCGGTGTCGTCCTCGGCATCGCGCTCGGCCGGATCGCCCTGCTGGCCGACGTCCTCGGCCCGTACATCAAGGTGCTCAACTCCATACCGCGGATCGTGCTCGCCCCGATCTTCGTGATCTGGTTCGGGCTGGGGCCGGCCTCCAAGGTCGCCTCCGCGGTGGTCCTCGTCTTCTTCCCGGTGTTCTTCAACGCCTTCCAGGGAGCCCGCGAGGTCGACCGGAACCTGGTGGCCAACGCGCGGATCCTCGGTGCCAGTGACCGCCGGGTGACCCTGCAGGTCGTCATCCCGTCGGCGACGTCGTGGATCTTCACCAGCCTCCATGTCAGCTTCGGCTTCGCGCTGATCGGCGCGATCGTCGGCGAGTACATCGGCGCGACCAAGGGCATCGGGCTGCTCGTCGCCCAGTCCCAGGGCACCTTCAACGCCGGCGGTGTGTACGCGGCGATGGTCATCCTCGCCGCGGTCGCCCTGGTCGCCGAGGGGCTGCTCACCTTCGCCGAGCGCCGCGTCTTCCGCTGGAAGCCCGCCGACTCCGGACACTGACGGTCCGGCAGCAGCCGACAAGGTTCCCCTCCTCCCGTACCGCCCTCTCACAAGGACGTGAACTCCCATGCGCAAGACCAGAATGGCGGCGTCCGCCGCCGCCTGCCTCCTCGCCCTCTCCTCGCTCACCGCCTGCGCCAACGACGCGGCCGGCTCGGCCTCCGACTCCGGCAACGGCTCCGGCGGCAAGGGCGAGCACGTCAAGATCATGGTCGGCGGGCTGGACAAGGTCATCTACCTGCCCGCGATGCTGACCCAGCGGCTCGGCTTCTTCGGCGCGGAGGGGCTCGACGTCCAGCTGCTGAGCGAACCCGCCGGTGTCCAGGCGGAGACCGCGCTCGTCTCCGGCCAGGTCCAGGGGGCCGTCGGCTTCTACGACCACACCCTCGACCTCCAGGTGAAGGGGAAGTCCGTCGAGTCCGTGGTGCAGTTCTCGCACGCGCCCGGCGAGGTGGAGGTCGTCTCGCAGAAGACGGCCGGCACGATCACGTCGCCGAAGGACTTCAAGGGCAAGAAGCTCGGCGTCACCGGCCTCGGCTCCTCGACCGACTTCCTCACCAAGTACCTCGCGGTCAAGAACGGTGTGAACGTCAGCGACTTCACCCCGGTCGCCGTCGGTGCCGGGCCGACCTTCATCTCCGCCCTCCAGAAGGGTTCCATCGACGGCGGCATGACGACCGACCCGACCGTGGCGACGATCCTGCAGAAGAAGGCGGGCCGGATTCTCCTCGACATGCGGACCCCGGAGGGCTCGCAGCAGGCGCTCGGCGGGCCGTACCCGTCGTCCAGCCTGTACATGCAGACGGACTGGGTCAACAGCCACAAGGACACCGTCCAGAAGCTGGTCAATGCATTCGTCAAGACACTCACGTGGATGTCCACGCACAGCGCCTCGGAGATCGCCGCCAAGATGCCCGCCGACTACTCCCAGGGCGACAGGACGCTGTACGCGGAGGCGATCAAGAGCACGCTGCCGATGTTCACCAAGGACGGTGTGATGCCCGCCGGCGGTCCCGAGACCGTGGAGAAGGTCCTCAAGGCGTTCAACCCGAGCATCAAGAACGCCAAGGTCGACCTCGCCAAGACCTACACGACCGAGTTCGCCGAGAAGTCGGCCGGCTGACATCCGCGTCCCTGAGGGGCGCGGTTTCTTCCCCCGCTCCCACGGGCCGTGCCCTCAGGCGCGGGCCGCCCATGCATAACGGTGCTCCGGGCGGCCCGCGTCGCCGTATCTGAGCGTCAGCCGGGCCCGGCCGGTCCGCTCCAGGAGCTTCAGGCAGCGCTGGGCGGTCTGCCGGCTAATCCCGGTCCGGTCGGCGACCTCCCGGGCCGACAGCGTCCCCTCCGCCTCCCGCAGCGCACGGTGGACGCGTTCGGCGGTCGTGGCCGCGTGCTCGCGCGGGAGCACCGGCGCGGCGGGGGCGGACAGGGCTCCGAAGATCCGGTCCACCCGGTCCTGCCCGGCCTCCCCGCCGTCGTCCAGGGCGCTCCGCAGCCGCGCGTACGCCTCCAGCCGGGCCCGCAGCCCCGCGAACGCGAACGGCTTCACCAGATAGTGCAGGACCCCGTGCCGCAGGGACGCCCGTACGGTGGCCACGTCCCGGGACGCCGTCACCATGATCACGTCGGCCCGGTGGCCGCGGCGGCGCATGTCGCGGACGACCGACAGGCCCGTCGCGTCGGGCAGGCACTGGTCCAGCAGGACCAGGTCGAGATCGGGCCGCGCCGCCAACTGCCGCAGCGCCCCGGCCGCGCAGTGCGCCACGCCCGCGACGTGGAAGCCGGGCACCTTCCCGACGTAGGCGGCATTGACCCGGGCGACCCGGGGGTCGTCGTCCACCACCAGGACCTCGATCACGGTGTGTCCTCCTCCACGGCGATGCCCGCGCGGGTGCCGGGTTCCGGCCCGGGCCATGATCCGGCATGCCCGTCGGCCCGGCCGGTGCCGGGCGCCTCCGCCCCGGGCCGGCGCGTCCCGGCAGAAGCCCCGGCGGTCGCCCCGGCCCCCGGTCCGGGTGCCGTCCCCGGGTCCGGGTCGGAGAGTGCCTCCGGCAGGACGACCGTGAACTGCGCGCCACCGCCGTCCGCCTCGTCCACCGCCACGCTGCCGCCCTGCCGTTCGGCGAACCGGCTCACCAGGGCGAGACCGATCCCGCGCCGGCCGTGCGCCGGAGGGCGCTTGGTCGACCAGCCCTCCGTGAAGATCACGTCCCGCCGGTCCGCGGGGATTCCGGGCCCGGTGTCGCGCACGCGGAGCACCGCGGTGCGCTGCTCGGCGCGCAGTTCGACCTCCACGCGCGCGTGCGGCGTGGCGGCGACGGCGTCGAGGGCGTTGTCGACCAGGTTGCCGACGACGGTGACCAGGCCGCGCGGGTCGACCAGCCGGTCCGGCAGCCAGGTGCGGTCCGACACCCACAGCGCCACGCCGCGCTCGGCCGCGACCGTCGCCTTGCCGACCAGCAGGGCGGCAAGCAGCGGGTCGTGGATCCTCTCGGTGACCTGCTCGGCCGTCGCCCGGTGGTCGCCGACCACCTCGCCGACGAACTCGACGGCGTCGTCGTACATTTCCAGCTCCAGCAGCCCGAGCAGGGTGTGCATGCGGTTGGCGTGCTCGTGGTCCTGGGCACGCAGGGCGTCGATCAGACCGCGGGTGGAGTCCAGCTCCCGGCCGAGCTGCTCCAGTTCGGTCCGGTCGCGCAGGGTGGCGACCGCCCCGCCGTCGCCGGTGGGCATCCGGTTGGCGACGAGTACGCGCTGCCCGCGCACCGTGAGCAGGTCGGTGCCCGTCACCCGGCCGGCCAGCACGTCGGTGGTGCGCCCGGTGCCGAGAGCCTCGTCCGGTGACCTGCCGACCACCTCGTCGCCGATGCGCAGGAGCCGTCGCGCCTCGTCGTTGAGCAGCCGGATGCGTCCGGCGCGGTCCAGGGCCACCACCCCCTCCCGGATGCCGTGCAGCACCGCCTCGCGCTCCGCGAGCAGGGCCGCGATGTCGGAGAACGCCAGGTCCCTGGTCTGCCGCTGGACCCGGCGCGAGACCAGCCAGGCGGCCAGCGCGCCGACCGCCAGGGCCCCGCCCGCGTAGGCGAGCAGCCCGGGGATGGCGTCGACCAGCCGGCTGCGGACGCTGTCGTACGCGATGCCCACCGAGACGGCCCCGACGATCCTTCCACGGGCGTCCCGGAGCGGCACCTTGCCGCGGGCCGAGCGGGCCAGGGTGCCCTTGTCGATCTGCATGACGTCCTGACCGGCCAGGGCCGCGCTCGGGTCGGTCGAGACGGTCCGGCCGACCTGCCGCGGGTCCGGGTGCGACCAGCGCACGTGCCGCCAGTCCACGACCACGACGTACTCCGCGCCGGTGGCGTGACGGATCCGCTCGGCCTCGCGCTGCACGGGACCGCCGACCGTCGGGGCGGTGTTCTCCATGTCCCGGGCGATCTGCGGGTCCTGGGCGGTGGTCTGCGCGATGGACAGCGCGCGCCGCATCGCCTGGTCGTCCAGCTGGTGGCTCAGCGGGGCGAGGAACAGCCCGGTGGCGAGGACCGCGGTGCCCGCCGCGATCGCCAGCTGCATCATCAGCACCTGCGAGAACACCCGCCGCGGCAGGCCGAATCTTCTCCGGCGTGCGGGGGGAGCGGCAGTCATGCCCCAGACCGTACGTCGGGGCATCCGCCCCGCCCAGGGGATGTGGCGCGGATTACGTGGTCCGGCCGGCCTGCGGGAGGCCGAGTGCTGCCGCCCGGCCGCGCCGGCGCGGCCGGGCGCGGCGCTGCGGTCCGGTCGTCCGAGCGGAACCGGCCGGCGCCGGCGCCCGTCGTGGCGGCCCCGGTGTCAGCCGGCGAGCCGAGTGGCCGTCAGCGCGCGCACCGAAACGACGTCCATGCGCGCGGGCGTTCCCAGCACCGCCGCCCCGCAGCTCTCCGGCCGCGGCGGCAGGGAGGCTCCCCGGGCCACGGTCACGTGCCACCGGCGCCCGTCGGCGTGGGCCACGGTCACCGCCCAGCGCGGGGCGGCGCCGTCCACGCGGACGACGGACAGCGCGTCCGCGGCGTCCTCGCCGCTCGCCCTGCGCACAGCCAGCTCGGCAGCCTGTCCGGGCCGGTCCCAGGCGGTGCGCCCCCGGCAGCCCTCGACCACGATCCGGCCCTCCCGGACGGCGTGCAGTGCCTCCTCGACGTCCCGGGCCGCGGCCCGGCCGTAGACGTAGCCGTACGGCAGCACCAGCACCGTCGGCGAGAAGCGGTGCCCTCCGAGATGGGTGACCTCCCAGACGCCCTCGACGCCGGAACCGGCCAGCTCGGTCGCGAGCGGGCGGCCGAGGAGGGCGCAGCACCGGTCGCGCTTGGCGTTGGTGCACACCAGGGCCAGCGGGGCGCCCGTGTGGGCCCGGCCCTCCAGCGCCGCGTCGAAGGAGCGGTGGTCGCCCCGGCCGAGTGCGGCGAAGTCGAGGTCGAGCAGCCGTTCCGGAGCGGTGGTGGCGGCGTGGCGCAGCCAGCCCTTCCCCGGAAGGGTGTGGGCCGCGTACACGCGCCGTACGGACGGCGTGCGGCAGTCGGCGTGGCGGCCCGGCGGGCGGATCAGCGCGACCCGGACGCCCGTACCCCGGGCGGCCCGCTCCAGGGCATGGCCCAGGGCCGGATCCAGGTGGCTGGACGTGAGCGCCTTGGCGCCCCACGGGCCCGGCTGCTCCAGCAGCAGCCAGGTGGCCGCCGTCGCCGCGGTGGCGGACAGCGGCTCGTCGTGGTCCCGGGAGACGGTCGCGCACGTACTCACAGAGGTGAGCCTAACCTGAGTTGAGGGGGAGGCGCTTTCGGCCGCCGCAGTGTCCTCACGGCGTGGCGCGTCAGCGGCCGTTCCGCGCCTCAGACGTGGTGGGCGGCGGTGGTGACGGACGCCGGAGGAGCCTGGGCGCGAGCGGCCTCGGCGGTCGGCCGGGGGGAGGGGATCGGGCGGGATCGGGCGGTGACCCGTCCGGTCAGCCGGGCAGGGGCTGCGGTGGCCGGGGTCCGACGTACTGTCCGCTCGGGCGCATGCGCAACGGGCGTTCCCCGTACTCCTCCAGGGCGTGGGCGATCCAGCCGGCCGTGCGTGCCACGGCGAAGATCGTCTCGCCCGCGCTGGCCGGCATCGCGCTGGACGCCGTGAACACGGCGAGCGCCAGGTCGACGTTGGCGTGCAGCGGGCTGTGCCGGGCGGCGGTGGCCGCGACGTCGCGGGCGGCGGCGAGGGCCGGGGCGGCGTGCGGAACGTCCTCCAGGAGCGCGAACAGCACCCGCGCGCGTGGATCCTCGCCGGAGTACAGGCGGTGCCCGAGGCCGGGAATGCGGCGGCCCTCCCGGAGTTCGTCGGCGACGACCGGGCCGGCGGATCCGCGGTCGAGCACCTCCAGCAGGAGGCGGTGGGCCAGCCCGCTGGCCGCTCCGTGCAGAGGCCCCTCGATCACGCCGAGGCCTGCGGAGACCGCGGCGTAGGCGTGTGCGCGGGCGGAGGCGGCGACGCGTACGGCGAGTGTCGAGGCGGCGAGGTCGTGGTCGGCGAGCAGGCCCAGTGCGGTGTCCAGCACCCGCAGCGTCGACTCGTCGGCGCGGCGGCCGCTGAGCCGCGTCCACAGGCGTCGCGCCAGCGGGCCCTCGTCACGCAGGCCGCGCGCAGCCGGCGGGAGCGCCGCGACGAGCGTGGGGATGAGAATGCGCGCGGTGCCGAGGACGGCTTCCTCGGACAAGTCGAAGCGGAGCGGGTCCGCGGCCGCGGCGGCGATCGCCGCGACCCGGAGCCGGTCGGCCGGTCCGGCGTGCTCGGGCAGGGCGTCGACGGCCCGCCGGGCCACGGCCACCGAGGACGAGGGGGCGGCGAGGGAGGCGCCGGGGTGCAGGGTCCCGGTCCACAGCCACTCGGCGACCTCCTCGTAGGGGTGCCGGGCGGCCAGCGCGGTCGCGTCGACACCGCGGTAGTAGTACTGGTTCTCCTCGATGAGCGTGATGCCGGTCCTCACGGACAGCTCGCCGGGGGAGGCCGAGCCGCCGCCGCTTTCCCGCCTGTTGCGGCGTGCGAGCGCCTCGACCTCGTGTGCGTCGAAGGTGCTGCCGCGCCCGCCGGGCACCCGTCGGCTGCTGAGCTGGCCGCGGCTGACGTACGCGTAGACGGTCTCGGGCTTCACCCCGAGCAGCTCGGCGGTCTCCCGGGTGCTGAGCCGCCGCTCCGAGGGGCTGCCGGAGGCGGGTGCTTGATCGCGCATGGGGTTCACCGTATCCGTCCACTTTTATATTGAGTCAATCAATATTGACAAGCATTCAGTCAACCATGGACAGTCGGATCAAGTCCAGGGAGGAAGACATGTCCATCAACAGGGCCGCAGCCACTCTTGTCGACGTACCGCGGGGGCTCGCCGGAGTCGTGGTCGCCGACACCCGAATCGGTGACGTCCGCGGGGGCGAGGGCTTCTACCACTACCGGCACTACCCGGCCGTCGAGCTGGCGCAGACCCGCCGCTTCGAGGACGTCTGGCACCTGATGGTCCACGGCGAGCTGCCGGACGCCGCGCAGTCCGCCGCGTTCACGGCGCGGACCGCGGAACTGCGCGCGCTGCCCGAGGAGGTCCGGGCGGCGCTGCCCGCCCTCGCCGCGGCCTCCGCCCGCTCCGGCCCCCTGTCCGCGATGCGCACGGCGCTGTCGCTGCTGGGTGCGGCACGGGGCTTCCGGCCCGTGTACGACATCGACGCCGACGGCCGGCGGCAGGACACCCTCGTGGCCTGCGCCGCCGTGCCGACCCTGCTCGCCGCCCTGCATCGGCTCGGCCGGGGGATGGCGCCCGTCGAGCCCCGAGAGGACCTCTCGTACGCGGCCAACTACCTGCACATGGTGACGGGTTCGGAGCCGGACGCCGACCGGGCCCGTGCGGTCGAGCACTACCTGATCTCCACCATTGATCACGGATTCAATGCATCAACCTTCACGGCGCGGGTGATCGCGTCCACGGGAGCGGACGTGGCCGCTTGTCTGGTGGGCGCCGTCGGCGCGCTCTCCGGACCGCTGCACGGTGGAGCGCCCAGCCGCGCGCTGGACACCCTCGACGCCATCGGAACGCCCGACCGCATCGACCCGTGGATACGGGAGCGCGTGCTCGCGGGTGAGCGCATCATGGGCTTCGGCCATGCGGTCTACCGCACCGAGGACCCCCGTTCCCGCATGCTCCGGGAGATCGCCCAGCGCTTCGGCGGGCCGCGCGTCGACTTCGCCGTCGAGGTGGAGCGCCGGGTGGAGGCGATCCTGGCCGAACTGAAGCCGGGCCGCGAACTCCACACGAACGTTGAGTTCTACGCCGGCGTGGTCATGGAACTCTGCGGACTGCCGCGGGAGATGTTCACGCCGACCTTCGCCGCGGGCCGGGTGGTCGGCTGGAGCGCGAACATCCTCGAACAGGCCGAGGACTCGAAGATCATCCGTCCGGTGGCACGGTACGTGGGCCCGGAGCCGGTCGCGGCCGTGCCGGCGGCCTGAACTCCCGCGCCGCGGCCCGGGGTACGGCTCCCGGGCCGTGGCGCGCCCGGCCCCGGCCCGAGCCGTGGCGACGAGCCTGTGGCAACGGGCGCCACGGCGCCGGCCGCCCAGGCCCGGACCCCAGACCCGGCTCCCTGGCCCGGCCCCACCGCGCGCGCCCTACCGCGCGCCGCCCCCGCCAGTGGTCCCGCCCCCGCCAGCGGTCCCTCCCCGAGTCGGTGGTCCGGTCCTCGGCCGGTGGTCCCGTCCCGGACCGGTGGTCCCGTTCTCGGGCGCCGCACCCGTCCTGCCTCGGGCGCCGCACCCGCTCCGCTCTCGGGCGCCGCGACTGCCCGGTCCTCGGGCACCCGCTCCGGCGCCGGAGCCGTCGTGGTGCCCGCCGGTCTCCTCGCGGCCCCCGGGTTCGTATCCTGGGCCGGTAGTCGAAGGACCGAGCGGCACCCGGCCCGCGGGGAGGCGTGCGCGCCGGCGTGAGAGAGGTCGCACGGTGAGCCAGCCGCACCCTGTCCCGGAGGCGATCCGGGACGCGAGTCCGAGTCCGCTGCCCGCTCCCGGCGCTCCGGACCCCCTGCATGCGGCCCCGCCCCAGACCCCCGTCGTCGTGCTCGCCGGATTCCTCGGCTCCGGCAAGACCACCCTGCTCAACCACCTGCTCCACCGCAGCGGGGGCAGCCGCATCGGCGCCGTCGTCAACGACTTCGGTGCCATCGAGATCGACGCCATGGCGGTCGCCGGGGCGCTCGGGGACTCCACGGTCTCCCTCGGCAACGGCTGCCTGTGCTGCGCCGTGGACGCGAGCGAACTCGACGTCTACCTCGACCGGCTGACCCGGCCGTCCGCCGGGATCGACGTCGTCGTCATCGAGGCCAGCGGGCTCGCGGAGCCGCAGGAACTCGTGCGCATGGTGCTGGCCAGCGAGAACCCGGGAGTCGTCTACGGCGGACTGGTGGTGGTCGTCGACGCCGCCGAGTTCCACGCCACCCGTGCCCGGCACCCCGAGGTCGACCGCCATCTCGCCATCGCCGACCTCGTCGTCGTCAACAAGGCCGACCGGGCGGAGGACGCCGAGGCGGTGCTCGCTCTCGTACGGACCCTCGTCGACGGAGCCGCCGTCGTCCCGGCCACCTACGGCCGGGTCGATCCCGAGTTCCTCTTCGACTGCCGGCCGGCCGCGGAGCGCAGGGGCCAGCTGTCCTTCGACGACCTGCACGACGAGCCGGACGAGTACCCCGGGGAATCCGGTCAGGGCCCCGGCTCCGGCACGGGGCACGGTCACGCCGGACATCTGCACACCGGCTACGACAGCCTGTCCGTCACCGCCGACGTGCCCCTGAACCCGCGCCGGCTCCTGGAGTTCCTCGACAGCCGGCCCGACGGGCTCTACCGGATCAAGGGGTACGTGGACCTCGGCCCCCACGATCCCCGCAACCGCTACGCCGTCCACGCCGTCGGGCGGTTCCTGCGCTTCTACCCGGAGCCCTGGCCCGCCGGCGCCCCGCGCCTCAGCCGGCTGGTGCTCATCGGGTCCGGCATCGACACCGCGGACCTCGGCAGGGAACTCGAGGCGTGCAAGGACGATGCCCCGCACGCCGACGAGCACGGCATGTGGGGCATCCTGCGCTACGTACAGGACCCGGACGAGGACGAACCCCGTCCGGATCCCGGGCCCAGCGCGGAAGCGGACCCGTACGGCGACGACTCCTGGACCTGACCGCGACCCGAACGGACCCGGGGCCCGGCCGCGCGCGGTCCGCTCCGCGCGCAGCTCCGGTCTCCGGCCCGCCTACACCGGTCCGGCCACCACCGCGACCGTGCGCGCGAGCGACACGCCCGAGCCGTCGCGGCGCGGGTCGATCTCCGGGAGCTCGGCCGGAGTGCCGTTCTTCTGCGCGGCCTTCACCGGGACGGGACCCGCCCACGCGAACGACAGGCAGTCCTCGCCCTTCAGGAAACGCTGGCAGCGCACGCCGCCCGTGGCGCGGCCCTTGCGCGGGAACTGGTCGAACGGCGTGACCTTGGCCGTGGTCTGGACGGAGTCGTCCAGCGTCCCGCGCGACCCGGCGACCGTGAAGACGATCGCGTCGGCGGCCGGGTCGACGGCCGTGAACGAGATGACCTTGGCGCCCTCGGTCAGCTTCACGCCCGCCATGCCGGCGGCCGGACGGCCCTGCGGGCGGACCTGGGACGCCTGGTAGCGCAGGAGCTGCGCGTCGTCCGTGATGAAGACCAGGTCCTCCTCGCCGGTGCGCAGCTCGACCGCGCCGACGATCCGGTCGCCCTCCTTGAGGGTGATGACCTCCAACTCGTCCTTGTTGGAGGGGTAGTCGGGCACCACGCGCTTCACCACGCCCTGTGCGGTGCCCAGCGCAAGACCGGGCGAGGACTCGTCCAGCGTGGTGAGGCAGACCACCGACTCGTCGTCCTCCAGGGACACGAACTCGGCGAGCGGCGCACCGCCGGAGAGGGTCGGCACCGTCTCCGTCCCGGTCAGCTGGGGCAGGTCCACCACGTTCAGCCGGAGCAGTCGGCCCGTGGACGTCACCACGCCGACCTCGCCCCGGGCGGTCGCGGGCACGGCGGACACGATCACGTCGTGCTTGTGGCGCTTGCCGCCGTCCTGGGGCAGCGGGTCGACGCCGGCCGTGCGGGCCAGCAGTCCCGTCGAGGACAGCAGGACCCGGCACGGGTCGTCCGCGACCTGCAGCGGCACGACGGCGGCCGGCGCGGCGCCGCCCTCCAGCAGCAGCGTCCGCCGCGCGGTGCCGAACTTCTTGGCCACCGAGGCCAGTTCCGCGGACACCAGCTTGCGCAGCTCCGCGTCCGACTCCAGGATCCGGGTCAGCTCCGCGATCTCCGCGGTGAGCCGCTCCTTCTCCGCCTCCAGCTCGATGCGGTCGTACTTGGTGAGGCGACGCAGGGGCGTGTCGAGGATGTACTGGGTCTGGACGTCGCTCAGCGAGAAGCGCTCGATCAGGCGCTGCTTGGCCTGCGCGGAGTTCTCGCTCGAGCGGATCAGGCGGATCACCTCGTCGATGTCCACCAGCGCCGTGAGCAGGCCCTCGACCAGGTGCAGCCGATCGCGCCGCTTGCTGCGGCGGAACTCGCTGCGCCGCCGCACGACGTCGAAGCGGTGGTCGAGGTAGACCTCCAGGAGCTCCTTCAGGCCGAGCGTGAGGGGCTGTCCGTCCACCAGGGCGACGTTGTTGATGCCGAAGGACTCCTCCATCGGCGTCAGCTTGTACAGCTGCTCCAGGACCGCCTCCGGCACGAAGCCGTTCTTGATCTCGATGACGAGGCGCAGTCCGTGCTCGCGGTCGGTGAGGTCCTTGACGTCGGCGATGCCCTGGATCCTCTTGGAGCCGACCAGGTCCTTGATCTTGGCGATCACCTTCTCCGGGCCGACGGTGAAGGGCAGCTCGGTGACGACGAGGCCCTTGCGGCGGGCCGTGACCGTCTCCACCGAGACCGTCGCACGGATCTTGAAGGTGCCGCGGCCGGTGGCGTAGGCGTCCCGGATGCCGGACAGTCCCACGATCCGGCCGCCGGTCGGCAGGTCGGGGCCCGGGACGTGCTTCATCAGGGCGTCCAGGTCCGCGTTCGGGTGGCGGATCAGGTGGCGGGCGGCCGCGACGACCTCGCCGAGGTTGTGCGGCGGCATGTTGGTGGCCATGCCGACGGCGATGCCGGACGCGCCGTTCACCAGGAGGTTCGGGAAGGCGGCGGGCAGGGCGGCCGGCTCCTGCTCCTGGCCGTCGTAGTTGGGCGTGAAGTCGACCGTGTCCTCGTCGATCGACTCCGTCATGAGGGACGTCGCCTCGGTCATGCGGCACTCGGTGTACCGCATGGCTGCGGGCGGGTCGTCGTTGCCCAGCGAGCCGAAGTTGCCGTGGCCGTCGACGAGGGGCACCCGCATGGAGAAGGGCTGCGCCATGCGCACCAGGGCGTCGTAGATCGAGGCGTCGCCGTGCGGGTGGAGCTTGCCCATGACCTCGCCGACGACGCGGGCGCACTTCACGTAGCCGCGGTCGGGGCGCAGGCCCATCTCGTTCATCTGGTAGACGATGCGGCGGTGGACCGGCTTGAGGCCGTCGCGTGCGTCCGGCAGGGCGCGCGAGTAGATGACCGAGTACGCGTACTCGAGGAAGGAGCCCTGCATCTCGTCGACCACGTCGATGTCGAGGATCTTCTCCTCGTACGAGTCGTCGGGCGGCGGGGTCTTCGTGCTGCGGCGGGCCATCGCTGCCGGCTCCTTGCTGAAGCGTGGGACGGGATCTGACGCGGACCATTGTGGACCTCCGGACCGACACGGTGGACCAGGACCCGGCACCAACGGTCCCGCGGGCGGTCCCGGACGCCCCGGAAAGGCGCTCCGCGGGCGCCCCGCCGCCTCGTCGCGCCGCCGCCCGCCGCCTCGTCGCCCGCCGCCGCCCGCAGCGCCCGGGCAAACTGCGCGCGGGCACGGATCGGGTTCTCGCTCTCGGCGTACTGCCTCCGGGAACTTCGCCAGGGGTCCGTGCGCTTGCATACAGTGGCAGGACGGCAGGAAAACGGCGGTTTCGACGACCGCCATCGCGATCGAAGGGACGTACATGCCCATGGGTCACACGGCCACAGCCGAGGCAGGCTCCGGCGGCCTGACAGCGACCGAGCACCGCCTGTCCAACGGCCTGCGCGTGGTGCTCTCCGAGGACCACCTGACCCCGGTCGCGGCGGTGTGCCTCTGGTACGACGTCGGTTCGCGCCACGAGGTCAAGGGGCGTACCGGCCTGGCTCACCTTTTCGAGCACCTGATGTTCCAGGGGTCCGCCCAGGTCCAGGGCAACGGCCACTTCGAGCTCGTCCAGGGCGCGGGCGGCTCGCTGAACGGCACCACCAGCTTCGAGCGGACCAACTACTTCGAGACCATGCCCGCCCACCAGCTGGAGCTCGCGCTCTGGCTGGAGGCCGACCGCATGGGCTCCCTGCTCGCCGCCCTCGACGACGAGTCCATGGAGAACCAGCGGGACGTCGTGAAGAACGAGCGCCGCCAGCGCTACGACAACGTCCCCTACGGCACCGCCTTCGAGCGGCTGACCGCCCTGGCCTACCCGGAGGGCCACCCGTACCACCACACGCCCATCGGCTCGATGGCCGACCTGGACGCGGCCACCCTGGAGGACGCCCGCGCGTTCTTCCGGACGTACTACGCGCCGAACAACGCCGTCCTGTCGGTCGTCGGCGACATCGACCCGGTGCAGACGCTCGCCTGGATCGAGAAGTACTTCGGGTCGATCGCCTCCCACGACGGCAAGCCCGCGCCCCGCGACGGCGCGCTGCCCGACGTCATCGGCGGGCAGCTGCGCGAGGTCGTCGAGGAGGAGGTCCCGGCACGCGCCCTGATGGCCGCCTACCGCCTCCCGCAGGACGGCACGTGCGCGTGCGACGCGGCCGACCTGGCCCTGACCGTCCTCGGCGGCGGCGAGTCCTCCCGCCTCTACAACCGGCTGGTGCGGCGCGACCGTACCGCCGTCGCCGCCGGCTTCGGCCTGCTGCGGCTGGCCGGCGCGCCGTCGCTGGGCTGGCTGGACGTCAAGACCTCCGGCGACGTCGAGGTGCCCGTCGTCGAGGCGGCCATCGACGAGGAGCTCGCCCGGTTCGCCGAGGAGGGCCCGACGGCCGAGGAGATGGAGCGGGCCCAGGCCCAGCTGGAGCGCGAGTGGCTCGACCGGCTCGGCACGGTCGCCGGCCGCGCCGACGAACTGTGCCGGTACGCCGTCCTGTTCGGCGACCCGCAGCTCGCGCTGACCGCCGTGCAGCGGGTCCTGGAGGTGACGCCGGAGGAGGTCCGGGCGATCGCCGAGGCCCGGCTGCGGCCGGACAACCGCGCGGTGCTCGTCTACGAGCCGGTCGCGGGCGGCGCCCAGGACGCCGACGCCCAGGACGCGGACGCCGCGGCCACCGACGACACCGAGGAGGCGGCGAAGTGACCGAGCTCGCCACGATGGAGTTCCACCCCCGCCCCCAGGCGGGCGAGGCCCGGCCGTGGGCGTTCCCGGCACCCGAGCGCGGCACGCTGGACAACGGGCTGACGGTGCTGCGCTGCCACCGCCCCGGCCAGCAGGTCGTCGCCGTCGAGGTGCTGCTGGACGCGCCCCTGGACGCCGAGCCGGCCGGCCTGGACGGCGTCGCCACGATCATGGCGCGGGCCTTCTCCGAGGGCACCGACCAGCACTCCGCGGAGGACTTCGCCGCCGAGCTGGAGCGCGCCGGCGCCACCCTCGACGCGCACGCCGACCACCCCGGTGTCCGGCTGAGCCTGGAGGTCCCCGCCTCGCGCCTGGCGAAGGGGCTCGGCCTGCTGGCCGACGCCCTGCGGGCCCCCGCCTTCGCCGAGAGCGAGGTCGAGCGGCTGGTGCGCAACCGGCTCGACGAGATCCCGCACGAGATGGCCAACCCCTCGCGCCGGGCCGCCAAGGAGCTCTCCCGGCAGCTGTTCCCGGCCTCGTCGCGCATGTCGCGCCCGCGCCAGGGCACCGAGGAGACGGTCGAGGGCATCGACGCGGGCGCCGTCCGCGCCTTCTACGACCGGCACGTGCGCCCGGCGACGTCCACCGCCGTGGTCGTCGGCGACCTCACCGGGATCGACCTCGACGCGCTGCTCGGCGAGACCCTGGGCGCCTGGAAGGGTTCCCCGGCCGAGCCGCACGCCGTGCCGCCGGTCACCGCCGACGACACCGGCCGCGTCGTGATCGTCGACCGTCCCGGCGCCGTCCAGACGCAGCTGCTCATCGGCCGCATCGGACCGGATCGGCACGACCGCGTGTGGGCCGCCCAGGTCCTCGGCACCTACTGCCTCGGCGGCACCCTGACGTCCCGTCTGGACCGGGTGCTGCGCGAGGAGAAGGGCTACACCTACGGCGTGCGGTCCTTCGGGCAGGTGCTGCGCTCCGCACCGGACGGCTCGGGCGCGGCGATGCTCGCGATCAGCGGCTCGGTCGACACCCCGAACACCGGACCGGCCCTGGAGGACCTGTTCACGGTGCTGCGCACGCTCGCCGGCGGCGGGCTCACCGACGCGGAGCGGGACGTCGCCGTGCAGAACCTCGTCGGGGTCGCGCCGCTGAAGTACGAGACCGCCGCCGCCGTGGCCGGGACCCTGGCCGACCAGGTCGAGCAGCACCTGCCCGACGACTACCAGGCGGGCCTGTACCGGCAGCTCGCCGGGACCGGCACGGTCGAGGCCACCGCGGCGGTCGTCAACGCCTTCCCGGTGGACCGCCTCGTGACGGTCCTCGTCGGTGACGCGGCGCAGATCAAGGCGCCCGTCGAGGCTCTCGGCATCGGCCAAGTCACCGTGGTGACGGCCGAGTAGAGCGTCCGCGGCACGCGCCCGCGGCGGCCTCGCGCCGTCCCGCTCGGGGGAGCCCTGGTGACCGGTGTGTCACCAGGGCTCCCTGATGTCCGGATTGAGGGAGAGGCTGCCTTTCTGCCCTGTGTCCTGCGCTACAAAAACCGCCTTTCGTTTGGGATTTGAAAGCAGCCGCGTTTAGCGTCGGTCCGGCTGTCCGTCAGGCAGAGCGCCGCGCCCGCGGCACCGGACAGTCATCGCCGAGTCCCCGTACGGCGCGAGCCAGGGGAGCCGGGGACCCACCGTCCCTGGGGTGAATCGGACGCCCGAGCGTGCCGCGAGGGGGTCCGTAGGAGACCTTCCTGCTCCGAACCCGTCAGCTAACCCGGTAGGCGAGAGGGAAGGAAAGGAACCAGCGTCTTCATGGCGTTCACGCGCGCCGCCGGGAAACACCGTCGCCCCGGCCGGATGCACCGCACCACCGCCCGCGCCGCCGGCATCGCGGCCCTGACCACCACCGGCGTCCTCAGCACCCTCGCCGCCGCCCCGGCGCTCGCCGCCGAGACCCCCCGCCCCGAGGACACCGGCCTCACCCCGGTCGTCACCGTGGGCGACTCGGTCGCCGCGAAGATCGACGAGCAGGCCGTCGCCCAGCACAAGGCCGCCGCGCAGAAGCAGGCCGAGGAGGCTGCCCGCAAGAGGGCCGCCGCGCAGGCGAAGAAGGCTCGCGAGGCCAAGGAGCGCGCCGCCCGCGAGGCCGAGCGCAAGCGCCTGAACGCCTTCGTCGCGCCGATATCCGACTCCTACGTGTCCACCGGCTACAAGACCGGCGGCTCGCTGTGGTCCTCCGGCTCCCACACCGGCATCGACTTCCACGCGGCCAGCGGCACCACCGTCCACGCGGTCGGCACGGGCACCGTCGTCCAGACCGGCTGGGGCGGGGCCTACGGCAACCAGATCGTGATCAGGATGGCCGACGGCATGTACACCCAGTACGGCCACCTGTCGTCCATCGGCGTCTCGGTGGGCCAGAAGGTCGTGCCGGGCCAGCAGATCGGCCTCTCCGGCTCGACCGGCAACACCACCGGACCGCACCTCCACTTCGAGGCGCGCACGGGCCCCGACTACGGCTCCGACGTCGACCCGGTCGCCTACCTCCGCAAGCACGGCGTCGACGCCTGACCCGGCCCGCGTTCCGCGCACTCGAAAGCCCCGGCTCGCCGAGCCGGGGCTTTCGCGCTCCTCCCGGACCGCTGTCCAAAAAGACTCCATGGATTCCGGCCCCCCGTCGGAAATTCCGGCTCATTGTCATAGAGTCACGGAACGGCGTCCATCGTCGGCGTTTCACGGGGATGAAGGCGGAGGTCGGTCATGCGTATTCCGGCGCACTCGGTGTGCTCGGCCATCCGGGACGACATCGTCGCCGGTGTGCACGAACGCGGCAGCCGGCTCACCGAGGAGGTCCTCGCCCGCCGCTACGGCGTCTCCCGCGTCCCCGTGCGGGAGGCCCTGCGCACCCTGCAGGCGGAGGGGTTCGTGGTGATCCGGCGGCACGCGGGCGCGTGCGTCGCCGAGCCGACCGAGCAGGAGGCGGCGGACCTCCTCCGGATGCGCGGCCTGCTGGAGCCGCTCGGAGCCTCCCGGGCGGCCGAGCGGCGCACGGAGGCCCACCTGAAGGTGCTGCGCGGGCTGGTCGGGCTGGGGCAGGAGCGGGCCCGCGGGGGCAGCCGCGAGGACCTGCGGTCGCTGGGCGGCTGGTTCCACGAGACGCTCGCCCAGGCCTGCGCCAGCCCCGCCCTGACGTCGATGCTGACCCAGCTGCGGCACAAGACCGCCTGGATGTACACGGTGCAGGCGCCGGTCGACCCGGTGGAGTCCTGGGCGCAGCACGGCGCCATCGTGGACGCCGTCGCGCGCGGCGACGGCGAGCGGGCGCGGGCCGTCACCGCGCTGCACGCGGAGCGGGCGGCGGCCGCGCACCGGCTGCGGATCCCCGGCGCGGCGGACCGGGCGGACGGTGTGAGCCCTTCGCAACGAGCCGTCAACATGTCGGGTCTGCGGAATTAACACGCACGCCGTATACAAAGAGGAGGCATGCGGTCGCAGTTCCCTTCGGCCGTCTCCTGACCGGCCGGCGGGAATTCCCGAACGGCGTGAGAAGGCGTGCGTGAATTCCCGGAAAAGGGCCCCGGGGAATTCTTCCGGCCCGCCGGCAAAGGTCGTGAAGACCGCGAGGGTGTCGCCGCTGCCGCGGGGCGCGGCCGCGCAGGCGAACCGCCGGGCGCGCGTCGCGGAGACGGACCATGGGGCGCGCGCCGCGGAGGCGGCACGGCCGCGCCGCCCGGGGAGGGCGACGCGGCCGCACCGCGTGGACCGGACGGATCAGACCGTCTCGGGAAGCTCGTCGAGCCCCTCGGAGACCAGCTTGGCCAGCCGGTCGAGAGCGGCGTCGGCCCCCTCGGCGTCGGAGGCCAGGACGATCTCCTCGCCGCCCTGCGCGCCCAGGCCGAGCACGGCCAGCATGGAGGCCGCGTTCACCGGGTTGCCGCCCGGCTTGGCGATCGTCACGGGGACGCCTGCGGCCGTGGCGGCCCGGACGAAGATGGAGGCGGGGCGGGCGTGGAGACCCTCGGCCCAGCCGACGTTGACGCGGCGCTCAGCCATGTGATGCTGCCCTTCAGGTGTTCCGGGTTGTCTAGACCAGTTTTCCATACCGCGGAGCGTCCCCGGGAGCGGCGGTGCTCCGTGCGCGGAAGGCCCACCGGCCGCGGCCCCGGCCCGGCGGCGCCCTCCACAGACTGCCTCGCGCCGCTGTCGGACGCGAGCCGTACTCTGGGGCCCATGCAGACCTCGCCGGACCGGCACGCGTACCCCGCCCACTGGGAGGCCGACGTGGTGCTGCGCGACGGCGGCACCGCACGGATCCGCCCCATCACCGTCGACGACGCCGACCGCCTGGTCAGCTTCTACGAGCAGGTCTCGGACGAGTCGAAGTACTACCGCTTCTTCGCGCCGTACCCGCGCCTGTCCGCGAAGGACGTCCACCGCTTCACCCACCACGACTTCGTGGACCGGGTGGGACTCGCGGCCACCGTGGGCGGCGAGTTCATCGCCACCGTACGCTACGACCGCATCGGCGCGGGCGGACTGCCCGCCACCGGCCCCTCCGACGAGGCCGAGGTCGCCTTCCTCGTCCAGGACGCCCACCAGGGGCGCGGTGTCGCCTCGGCCCTCCTGGAGCACATCGCCGCCGTCGCCCGCGAGCGCGGCATCCGCCGGTTCACCGCCGAGGTGCTGCCCGCCAACAGCAAGATGATCAAGGTCTTCACGGACGCCGGGTACACCCAGAAGCGCAGCTTCGAGGACGGCGTCGTCCGCCTGGAGTTCGACATCGAGCCGACCGACCGCTCGCTCGCCGTGCAGCGCGCGCGGGAGCAGCGCGCCGAGGCGCGTTCGGTGCGCAGGCTCCTCGCCCCCGGGTCGGTCGCCGTCGTCGGCGTGGGCCGTACCCCCGGCGGCGTGGGCCGCAGCATCCTCGGAAATCTCCGCGACGCCGGCTTCACCGGCCGGCTCCACGCCGTGAACAGCGCCTTCGGGGACGAGCAGAAGGAGATCGACGGTGTGCCCGCGCACCGCTCGGTGCGGGAGATCGACGCCCCGGTCGACCTCGCCGTCGTCGCCGTGCCCGCCGAGCGGGTGCCCCAGGTCGTCACCGAGTGCGGCGAGCACGGTGTGCAGGGGCTCGTGGTGATCTCCGCCGGGTACGCGGAGAGCGGCCCCGACGGCCGCGAGCGCCAGCGGGCCCTCGTGCGGCACGCGCGCGCGTACGGCATGCGGATCATCGGGCCGAACGCCTTCGGCGTCATCAACACCTCGCCCGGCGTACGGCTGAACGCCTCCCTGGCCCCCGAGATGCCCCGACCCGGCCGCATCGGCCTGTTCGCGCAGTCCGGTGCCATCGGCACCGCCCTGCTGTCCCGGCTGGAGCGGCGCGGCGGCGGCGTCACCGGCGTCACCGGCGTGTCCACCTTCGTCTCCTCCGGCAACCGCGCCGACGTCTCCGGCAACGACGTCCTGCAGTACTGGTACGACGACCCCGACACCGACGTCGTCCTGCTGTACCTGGAGTCCATAGGCAACCCGCGCAAGTTCACCCGCCTGGCCCGGCGCACCGCGGCCGCCAAGCCGCTGGTCGTGGTGCAGGGCGTCGGCTCCGCGCCGCAGGGCCACACCGTCCGCGCGACCCGCCTGCCGCACGCCACGGTGTCCGCGCTGCTGCGGCAGGCCGGGGTGATCCGCGTCGACACCATCACCGAGCTGGTCGACACCGGCCTGCTGCTCGCCCGGCAGCCGCTGCCCGCCGGCCCGCGCGTGGCCATCCTCGGCAACTCCGAGTCCCTCGGCGTCCTCACCTACGACCGCTGCCTGGCCGAGGGGCTGCGCCCGCAGCGCCCGGTCGACCTGACCACGGCGGCCTCGGCGGAGGACTTCGGCCGTGCGCTGGCCCGGGTGCTGGCCGACGAGACGTGCGACGCCGTGGTGGTGACCGCCATCCCGGCGGTCGGGGAGGGCGCCGTCGAGGACGCCGCCCTGGCCGAGGCGCTGCGCTCCGCCGCGGAGGCGGTGCCGGGCAAGCCCGTGCTGGTCGTGCACGTGGAGCTCGGCGGTCTCGCCCAGGCCCTGTCCGCCGCGGCGAGCACCGGACCGCAGGCCGCACCGGGCGGCCGCCGGGCACCGGCCGCCGCGCCGGACGCCGGCACCGGCCCGGCCGCCCCGTCCTCCCCGGCTCCCGCGGCCGGCGAGGACACCGGTGCCCCCTCCCGCCTCATCCCCGCCTACCCCGCCGCCGAGCGCGCCGTCCGGGCCCTCGCCGAGGCCGTCCGCCACGCCCAGTGGCGGCGGGAGGCCGCCGAGCCCGGCAAGGTCCCCGAGCACGACGACATCGACGAGAAGGGCGCCGCCCGGCTCATCGGCCGCCTCCTCGCCCGCGGCCAGGGGCTCACCCTCGGCGCCGAGGAGACCTGCGAGCTGCTCGGGATGTACGGCGTCCACGTGCACCGCGCGCTGCCCGCACCCGACGCGGAGGCCGCCGCCGAGGCCGCCCGCGCCCTCGGCTACCCCGTCGCCCTCAAGGCCACCGCCCCCCACCTGCGGCACCGCGCCGACCTCGGCGGGGTCCGCCTCGACCTGGCCGGCGAGGAGCAACTGCGCAGGGTCTACGCCGAGTTGACCGAGCTCTTCGGCCGGCCCGAGGAGCTGCGGCCGGTGGTGCAGCCGATGGCGCCGCGCGGCGTCGACACCGTCGTCCGCGCGGTCATCGACCCCGCGGCCGGCGCGGTGCTGTCCTTCGGGCTCGCCGGAGCCGCCTCGCAGCTCCTCGACGACACGGCGCACCGGCTCGTCCCCGTCACGGACCGGGACGCCACCTCGATGATCCGGTCCATCCGCACCGCGCCGCTGCTGTTCGGCTGGCGCGGCTCGGCCCCCGTCGACACCCCCGCCCTGGAGGAGCTGCTCCTGCGCGTGTCCCGGCTGGTCGACGACCATCCCGAAGTGGTCGCGGTCACCCTGGAGCCGGTCGTCGTCGCCCCGCACGGACTGAGCGTCCTCGGCGCCAGCATGCGCCTCGCGCCGCCGCCCGCCCGCGGCGACCTCGGCCCGCGGACGCTTCCGGCCTACTGACCGGCCCCCCCGTGCCCGCACGGTGCCTCGCAGTCGGTGCGCCCCCGTAGGATGGACCGCATGGCCAAGACCAGTACGACGACCCAGGGGCTGCGGGCGGCGATCGAACGCAGCGGCTACTACCCGGCTCTCGTGGCCGAGGCGGTGGAGGCCGCCGTGGGCGGCGAGCCCGTCCGGTCGTTCCTGGTCCACCAGGAGACCACCTTCGACCAGAACGAGGTGCGGCGCCACGTGACGGTGCTCGTCCTCACCGGCAACCGCTTCATCGTCAGCCACACCGACGAGCAGGCCGCCGACAGCACCTCCCCGACGCCGTACGCCACCACCTCGACCGAGTCGGTGAAGCTCGGCCGAATCTCGTCTGTCGTGGTCAGCCGTGTCGTGGCGAACCCGGAGCAGTACACGCCGGGCACCCTGCCGCGGGAGATCGTGCTGACCATCGGCTGGGGCGCCGTCTCCCGCATCGACCTGGAGCCCGCGGCCTGCGGCGACCCCAACTGCGAGGCCGACCACGGCTACACCGGGAGCTCGACGGCGGACGACCTCAGCCTGCGGGTCAGCGAGGCCGGGGACGGCCCGGAGACCGTGCGCCAGGCCCTCGCCTTCGCCCAGTCCATCTCCGAGGCCACCGCGGACCCGACCCGCTGATGGTCCAGTCCACCGCCTGGGACCACCCCGAGCCCCTCGCCGTCGCCTCCGCGCCCGTCCCGCAGTACGGGTCCGGCTCCCTCGCCGACCTGCTGCCCACGCTGGCCGCCGGCATGGGAGTCCCCGACACCACCGCGACGATCGGCGAGCTCACCCCCGCCGACCGCGCCTGCGTCTTCCTGATCGACGGCCTCGGCTGGGAGCAGCTCCGCGCGCACCCGGGGGAAGCCCCCTTCCTGACGTCGCTGCTGGACAGCTCCCGCGGCGGCACCGGCCGCCCGATCACCGCCGGGTACCCGGCCACCACCGCGACCTCCCTCGCCTCCGTCGGCACCGGTCTGCCGCCCGGCGCCCACGGCCTGCCCGGCTACACCGTGCGCAACCCCGAGACCGGCGCGCTGATGAACCAGCTGCGCTGGCAGCCCTGGACCCCGCCGCAGCCCTGGCAGCCCTACCCCACGATCTTCGAGCGGGCCCACGCGGCCGGTGTGCACGCCGCCCAGGTGTCCTCGCCGACCTTCCAGAACACCCCGCTGACCAAGGTCGCCCTGAGCGGCGGTACCTTCCACGGGCGGCTGACCGGCGAGGACCGGATGGACCTGGCGGCCGAGCAGCTCGCCGCCGGCGACCGGGCCCTCGTCTACACCTACTACTCCGAGCTGGACGGCGCCGGCCACCGCTACGGCGTCGACTCCGACACCTGGCGCGGCCAGCTCATGCACGTCGACCGCCTCGCCCAGCGCCTCGCGGAGCAACTGCCCCCGCACAGCGTCCTCCACGTCACCGCCGACCACGGCATGGTGGACATCCCCTTCGACGAGCAGCACCGCATCGACTTCGACGAGGACTGGGAGCTGAGCGCGGGTGTCGCCCTGCTCGGCGGCGAGGGGCGGGCCCGGCACGTGTACGCGGTGCCGGGCGCCGCGAACGACGTGGCCACCTGCTGGCGCGAGGTGCTGGGGGAGCAGTTCTGGGTCGCCTCGCGCGACGAGGCGATCGAGGCCGGCTGGTTCGGGCCGCACGTCGACGACCGGGTGTACGCGCGGATCGGCGACGTCGTCGCGGCCGCCCGCGACGACGTCCTGCTCATCGCCTCCGAGCGGGAGCCCAAGGAGTCCCTGATGGTCGGCAACCACGGTTCGATGACCCCCGCCGAGCAGCTCGTGCCCCTGCTCGAAGTACGCTCCTGACCCGCGCCCCACCGCCGTCCCGTCCGCCGCTCCCCTCGAAAGGTGCTCAACTCCCCATGCCCGAGCTGGTGTTCTTCTCCGGAACGATGGACTGCGGGAAGTCGACGCTGGCTCTCCAGATCGAGCACAACCGGTCGGCGCGCGGCCTGGCCGGAATCATCTTCACCCGGGACGACCGGGCGGGGGAGGGCAAGCTCTCCTCACGGCTCGGCCTGGTCACCGACGCGGTCGAGGTGGGCGACGGCGTGGACCTGTACGGCTATCTCGTCGAGCACCTGTCGCAGGGCCGCCGGGCCGACTACGTGATCGCCGACGAGGCGCAGTTCCTCGCGCCGGAGCAGATCGACCAGCTCGCGCGCGTGGTGGACGACCTGGAGATCGACGTCTACGCCTTCGGCATCACGACCGACTTCCGCTCCAAGCTGTTCCCCGGCTCCCAGCGGCTGGTCGAACTCGCCGACCGGGTCGAGGTCCTCCAGGTGGAGGCCCTGTGCTGGTGCGGCGCCCGCGCCACGCACAACGCCCGCACGGTCGGCGGCGTGATGGTCGTCGAGGGCGCCCAGGTCGTCGTCGGTGACGTCAACCAGTCGGCGGACGAGATCGGCTACGAGGTGCTGTGCCGCCGCCACCACCGCCGCCGGATGACGGCGGCCTCCGCCCGCGCGGCCGCGCTGTCACCGGACGTGCTCCCGGTGTCGGCCCCCTGACCCACCGGCTCGCAGCCGCCCCCGAGGGTCCGGCGCTCCGCCCGTGAGGCGTCCGTCCTCCGCCCCGCCCCCTGTACTCCGACCGTCCGGCCCCGACCGTCCGGCCCCGACCGTGCGGAGTCTCGACCGTGCGGTGCCGTGCCGTTCCGGTCCGTCAGCGCGCGCTGCGGATCAGGGAGAACCGTGCCCCCTCCGGATCCGCCACCTCGGCCACCCGGCCGTGCGCGGTGTCGCGGGCCGTGGTGACGATCCGCCCGCCCAGGGCGGCGACCCGGTCGAGCGCTGCGTCCGGATCGGCGGCCTCGAAGTACGTGTCCCAGTGCGGTCCCCGGTCGCGCGGCAGGTCCGGGCCGAGGCCCCGCACGCCGGCCACGGCGCGGCCGCCGAGGTACAGGGTGACGCGGTCGGTCCCGGCGGGCCCGGGGCGCCGCTCCTCGTAGCCGAACAGCGTCTCGTAGAACTTGACGACGGTCGCGGTCTCGTAGGTCACCAGCTCGTTCCACGTCGGAGTGCCCGGGACCCCGGTCACCCCGGTGCCGAGGTGCGCCCCCGCCTGCCAGAGGCCGAAGACGGCGCCCGACGGGTCGGAGCCGATCGCGAGGCGCCCGGCCGCCGCGGCGTCCAGCGGCCCCACCCCGATCGTGCCCCCGCACAGCCGCGCCGTCTCCGCGGTCAGGTCCACGTCCGGGGAGGCGAAGTACGGCGTCCACGCGACCGGCAGATCCCGGTCCGGCGGCAGCTGCCCGATGCCCGCGACCTCGCGACCGTCCAGCAGGGCCCGCACATAGGGGCCGAGCTGCTGGGGACCCGGCTGGAACTCCCAGCCGAAGAGCTCGCCGTAGAAGGCCTGGGTCTCCGCCATCCGGTGGACCATCAGGCTCACCCAGCACGGGGTGCCGGGTGCGTACCGGTCGGGTGCCCCGCCGCGCGGGTCGGCCGACTCCGGTGCCTCGGTCATCGTCACTCTCTTCTCGGCCCCTCGCGGTGGCCGTGTCGCGTCCGCTGTCCCGCCCCCGAGCCGATGCTCGCACCGCCCGCCGAGGTGCGCGCTCCGGACGCACCCTCAGGAGCGGTTCCCCGCACGGAGGATGCCCCGGACGAGGCTGCGGCCCGTTGCCGCCCGGCGGCCGGCGGATGTCGATCGGCTGTACGGGATGTGGTCGATCCCGTACGCCTCGTGATCGGTCCTGCCCGGCCGAGCAGAGTAGCCGGACCTGGACGCCACGGCCACCCCGTGCGCAAGGATGGTGACCATGAACGCCATCATCTCCGCGGCCCAGCTCGCATCCGACCTCGCGGGCGCCCGCCCGCCGGTGCTCCTCGACGTCCGCTGGCAGCTCAGCCTGGCCAGGGCGGCCGGCGAGCCGGCCTTCGACGGGCGCGCCGAGTACGAGGCCGGCCACCTCCCCGGTGCCGCCTTCGTCGACCTGGACCGCGAACTGACCGCGGCCCCGGGCGCCCACGGCCGCCATCCGCTGCCCGATCCGCAGGAGTTCGGCGCCGCGATGCGCCGGGCGGGCGTGTCCGCCGCGCGGCCGGTCGTCGTCTACGACGGAGGGCAGGGCTGGGCGGCGGCCCGCGCGTGGTGGATGCTGCGCTGGGCGGGTCACCCGGACGTGAAGGTGCTCGACGGCGGATTGACGCAGTGGCAGGGCCCGCTGGAGACCGGAGCGGTGACCCCGGCCGCCGGCGACTTCGCACCGGTGCCGGGTGCGCTGCCGCTGCTCGACGCCGACGGGGCCGCCGCGTTGGCCAGGTCGGGCGTGCTGTTCGACGCCCGCGCGGGGGAGCGGTACCGCGGAGAGGTGGAGCCGATCGACCGGGTCGGAGGCCACATCCCCGGCGCGGTGTCCGCGCCCACCGCCGACAACGTGGCGCCCGGCGGGCGGTTCCTGCCCGCGGAGCAGCTCCGTGCCCGCTTCGCGGCACTCGGGGCGGAGGGCGGGGAGGTCGGCGTCTACTGCGGCTCGGGTGTCTCCGGCGCGCACGAGGTGCTGGCGCTGGCGGTCGCGGGCATTCCCGCCGCGCTGTACGTGGGCTCCTGGTCCGAGTGGTCCGCGGACCCGTCCCGCCCGGTGGCCGTCGGCCCGGACCCGCAGTAGCGGCCCGGGGCGCGTGGGCGCGCGGCAGCGTGCGCGGGGGACAGCGTGCGCCGCGGCCCGTGCGGCGCACGCCGGACGACGCCCGCGCGTCGGTCGTCGACCCGACACGGCCGCGCGCCCCGCGCGCCCCGCGTGTCCGCAACGCACCGACCGGCTCGAGTGCCCCACGCGCCCGCGACGAATCACCCGCGCCCGCAACGCACTGACCGTGCCCGCGACGAATCACCCGCGGCCCGCAACGCACCGGACCGTGCCCGCAGGGCAACGGCCGCGCCCGCACGCACCGATCACGGCCGTGGGGCAAGGCCCATGTGCCAGGACAACCCACGGCCGCGCCCGCACGCACCGACCGTGCGTGCCGCGCACCGACCACGCGCACAGGGCAGCGCCCGCGCCCGCAACGCGCACAGGGCAGCGCCCGCGCCCGCAACGCGCCGACCGTGCCCGAACACGACACGGCCGCCAGGCCGGGCGGAAGCCTCCGGCCGTTGTCGCCCGGCCGGGATGCAGGGAGGCCGGGCGGGGCCGCAGGCACCGGGCCCGGCGCCGCAGCCGGGGCGCGAAACGCGAAACGGGGCCGCCCACACCGGGCGGCCCCGTCACGGACCTGCTGCGCACGCAGGCGCGGCGCTCCGACGGCGGCCCCGTGAGGAACCGGCGGACGCCCGCCCCCGCTGCTACTCCTGCTTCTTCCGGCGTGTCCCGAACACGATCTCGTCCCAGCTCGGGACCGCGGCGCGGCGGCCCGGACGGACGCCGTCGGCCTCGGCCTGACGGTCCGTGGCACCGACGAGCCGGTCCCGGTGGCTGCCGACGGAGCGCGGCATGAGCACGTCCGCGTACGCGGACCCGGCCGAGGCGGCGGGCGCCGGCGGCTCCTCCGCGGCGGGCTCGCTGTCGGGCTCCTCCACGGGCTCCGGGGCCCGCTCGGGCACGACCAGGTCACCCCGGAAGCTGGGCACCGCCTCCAGCAGGCTGGTCAGCGAGTCCCGTTCGCCCGTGCTCTCCTCGGCTGGCTCGGAGGCCTGCGCCGGCAGGCTCGGCCGGTCCCGGTCGAAGGGGCGCTCGCGAGGCAGCCGGGCGATGCGGGGGACGAACGGGAAGGTGGGCTCGGGCGTGCCGAGGTCGTCGGACTCGCCGATCAGGGAGCGTGCCTCGTCGTCGACGGCCTGCACGAGGCGCCGCGGCGGGTCGTAGGTCCAGCTCGCCGAGTGCGGTTCGCCCGCGACCAGATAGACCAGCATGACCTCCCAGGTGCCGTCGTCGCGGCGCCAGGAGTCCCACTGGACGGTGTCCTTCTCGGCGCCGCGCAGCAGCAGCCGCTCCTGGACGGTCTCACCGAGCAGCGGACCGGAGTTCTCGCCGGGGCGCCGTACCGGGGTCTTCCGTGCCCGCTCGGCCATGAAGGCACGTTCGGCCAGTACGGGACCCTCGAAGCGCCGTACACGATCGACGGGGATGCCGGCGAGCTGGGCGACCTCTTCCGCGGTCGCACCCGCTCTTATCCGCGCCTGGATGTCACGGGGGCGGAGATGGCTCTCCACCTCGATCTCGATCTGGCCGAGGCGGGGACGGTCGCCGCGCACGGCGGCGCGGAGCCGTTCGTCGATCGGAAGCGTGTACTCCGTGCTGTCCGCAGCCTTCAGCACCAGCCGTGTGCCGTCATTCGAGACGGCCACGACACGCAGTTCGGGCATGGGGACCTCCCGGGTGGTGCCTGCCGACGTCACGTGCGTCGCTGCTTCCGCTAGTCGAGTGTGGCCTGCCCGGGTGCAGCCTGCCACAACCTTGCCGAGTTGCCCGGCGTGTCGGGCGCGGACCCGGGGCCGCCGTTATGGCACGGTTACCTGTTCACAACGCTCAGTGACCAAATCCGTCACCCTGTGCAACCAGCCCCCTCCCGGCGGGTCCCGCAAGGCCCCGGACATCCTGGAGGGATCCCGGGCCCAGGGCTCGCCACAGTACTCCATTCGGGCCATGGGCGTGGATTGGCGCGCCGCCCAACTTCTGGCAAGGAACAGGACTTGGCCGCCCCTGCCCTCTTTTATCGATCATGAACGTGGCGTACTTCACCTAATCACCGGAAACGGAACTATCGCTTTCGCTCGTGCGTGAGGGCGCCACCGGATCCGTGTCCACCGCCGCGCCCGCCGCCCGGCCGGTCCCCGGCCCCGCGGAGCGCCACGCCCCTCCGCCCGGTGAGTTCACCGAGGGCACCGTCCACCGCGCCCGCCGCCGGAAGTGGCAGCGGCCGCTGCTCGCGGCCGCCGTCGTCTCCGGCGTCACCACGGCGGGCATCACCACCTACGAAGTGGCCTCCGGCAGCAGCTTCAGCGGCGGCTCCGGGACGACGGTCACCGACGCGGTGGCCGGCCACCGCCGCCCGCCCGGCCCGGCGACGGCACGCCCCCGCCGCCGGACCGGTCGCACTCCCCGGCGTCCTCGCCGTCCGGCGGCACGTCCCCGGGCGGGGCGTCCGGCTCCGGCACGTCGCCGAGCCCGAGCCCGAGCCTGTCCACCACCGCCCCCGGCGGGGACGGATCCTCCGGGACCCCGTCGCCGGGTGGTTCGGCTACGACCCCAGGACCCTCCTCAAGTAGTCGTTCCGGAAGCGCCGTTCCGGATCCAGGCGGTCCCGCAGTGCCGTGAACTCCGCGAAACGCGGGTACACCTCCGCGAGCTGCCCGGCGTCCCGGGTGTGCACCTTGCCCCAGTGCGGCCGGCCCTCGTGCGCGGTGAAGATGCGCTCGGCCGCCGTGAAGTACCGCTGGTAGGGCGTGCCCTTGAACATGTGCACGGCCACGTAGGCGGTGTCGCGGCCGGAGGCGGTGGACAGGGTGATGTCGTCGGCGGGAGCGGTGCGCACCTCCACCGGGAAGCTCACCCGCAGGTCCGAGCGCTCCACCATCGTCCTCAGCTCGCGCAGCGTGTCGGCCAGCGCCTCGCGGGGGACGCCGTACTCCATCTCCACGAACCGCACCCGGCGCGGCGAGGTGAACACCCGGTACGGGATGTCGGTGTACGTCCGTGCGGACAGCGCCCGGCTGGAGACCTGCGCGAGGGTGGGGATGGCGGCCGGGGCGGCGCGGCCGATCCAGTTGGCGACCTGGAAGACCCCGTTGGAGAGCAGCTCGTCCTCGAACCAGCCCGCGAGCTGCCCCACGGGCTGCTCCGGGCCCGCGCTGCGGTTGTTGCGCTTGGTGTTGGTGCTCAGGGTGTGCGGGAACCAGTAGAACTCGAAGTGCTCGTTCTCCGCCCACAGTTCGTCGAACTCGGCGAGCACCCGGTCCAGCGGCATCGGCTCCTCGCGCGCGGTGAGCAGGAAGAGCGGCTCCACCGCGAAGGTGAGCGCACTGACGATGCCGAGCGCGCCCAGGCCGATCCGCGCCGCGGCGAAGACGTCGGGGTTCTCCGTCGCGGAGCAGGTGAGGACCGAGCCGTCCGCCGTCACCAGCTCCAGGCCCCGGATCTGGGCGGCGATCGAGGCGGACTCGCGGCCGGTGCCGTGGGTGCCGGTGCTGGTCGCCCCCGACACCGTCTGCTCCATGATGTCGCCCATGTTCGTCAGCGACAGCCCCTCCCGCGCGAGCGCGGCGTTGAGCCGCTTCAGCGGGGTGCCGGCCTCGACGGTGACCGTCATGGCGGCCCGGTCGAGGCGGCGGATGCCGGTCAGCAGATGAGGACGCACCAGCACGCCGTCGGTCGCGGCGATGCTCGTGAAGGAGTGCCCGGTGCCGACCGCCTTGACCGGCAGGCCGTCCTCGGCCGCCCGCCGCACCGCCGCGACCAGCTCGTCCACGGAGGCGGGCGCGACCTCCCGCGCGGGGTGCGCGGTCACGGTGCCGCCCCAGTTACGCCATGTGCCGTTCTTCGCGCTCGCTGTGCTGCCCAACGGAGCCTCCCCGACCCGGAGCCGGCCTGCTGAGCCGGCGGTACCCGAGGAAACCGACCGCGACCGCGACGGCCCCGGACACCGCCGGCACCCCGTACCCGGCCCGCGCACCGGCGGCGTCGATCACCCAGCCGGCCACCGAGGAGCCGAGCGCCACCCCGACCGCGAGCCCGGTGCTCACCCAGGTCATGCCCTCCGTCAGGTGCGAGCGTGGTACGTGCTCTTCGACGAGGGCCATCGTCGTGATCATCGTGGGAGCGACGGACAGGCCCGCAACGAACAGCGCCACGGCCAGAAACGGCAGGTTCCCGACCAGTAGGAGGGGGATCATACTCACGGCCATCGCACACACGCCCACGAGCCAGCGCCGCGCGGGCGCCGCGGCCGGGCGGAGCATGCCGGCCACCACCCCCGCCGTGCAGGAGCCGGTCGCGTAGAGGGCGAGCACCACGCTCGCGGCGCCCTTGCTGCCCCGCTCGTCGGCGAAGGCCACCGTGACCACGTCGACCGCGCCGAAGATCGCCCCGGTCGCCACGAAGGTGGCCACCAGCATCTGCAGCCCCACCGAGCGCAGCGCGGAGCCGCCGCCGTGGTGGTCCCGCGGGTGCGGTGCCGGCTCGGTGGAACGCTGCGAGGTCAGCCAGAACACGCCCGCCGCCAGGAAGCAGCCCGCCAGCAGCGGCCCGGCCTCCGGGAACCACACCGTCGACAGCCCGATGGAGATGATCGGCCCGAAGATGAAGCACACCTCGTCGACCACCGACTCGAAGGAGTACGCGGTGTGCAGCAGCGGGGTACCCCGGTACAGCGCCGCCCAGCGGGCCCGGACCATCGCGCCCAGGCTGGGCACGGACCCGATCCCGGCGGCGCACGCGAACAGCACCCAGTCCGGCCACCCGAGGTGCGCGGCGAGCAGCAGCCCCGCCGACGCGGCGAGCGCGACGAGCGCGGCCGGGCGCAGCACCCGGCGCTGCCCGTGCCGGTCCACCAGCCGCGAGATCTGCGGGCCGATCGCCGCGGCGGCCAGCGCGATGGTGGCCGACAGCGCACCCGCGAGCCCGTAGCGCCCGGTCAGCTGCGAGATCATCGTGACCACGCCGATGCCCATCATGGACAGCGGCATCCGGCCGAGGAAGCCCGCGGCGGCGAAGCCCCGGGATCCCGGGGCGGCGAACAGGGCGCGGTAGGGGGTGGGCACGGGGCTCTCCGATGGGGTCCGGCCGCGCGGACGCGGCGGACCGGTGCGGGCGCGGGCGCAGGACGGCTCGTAAGGCGTGAGGATGGTCGGTACAGCTTACGAGTCGAGGTCACCCGAATGCACCGCGCATGCGGCCCGGCCCCCGGCACGCCCCCCGGCGTTACCGGGCCGTCCCCGCCGGGTGGCAGGATCGAGGCATGTCAGACGTGCTCGATGCCACCCCCTACGACGCCCTGCTCCTGCTCTCGTTCGGCGGCCCCGAGGGCCCGGACGACGTGGTCCCGTTCCTGGAGAACGTGACCCGCGGGCGCGGCATCCCGAAGGAACGCCTGAAGGAGGTCGGACAGCACTACTTCCTCTTCGGCGGGGTCAGCCCCATCAACGACCAGAACCGGGCCCTGCTCCAGGCCCTCCGCAAGGACTTCGCCGAGCACGGCCTGGACCTCCCGGTGTACTGGGGCAACCGCAACTGGGCGCCGTACCTGACCGACACCCTGCGGGAGATGGTGCGCGACGGCCACCGGCGCGTCCTGGTCCTGACCACCAGCGCCTACGCCTCGTACTCCGGCTGCCGCCAGTACCGGGAGAACCTCGCCGACGCGCTCGACGCGCTGCGCGCCGAGGGTCTCGAGCCGCCGCGGACCGACAAGCTGCGGCACTACTTCAACCACCCCGGCTTCCTGGAGCCCATGATCGACGGGGTGGTCGCCTCCCTCGCCGACCTGCCCGACGACGTCCGCGACGGGGCCCACCTCGCCTTCACCACGCACTCGATCCCGACCGCCGCCGCGGACACCTCCGGCCCGGTCGAGGACCACGGCGACGGCGGGGCCTACGTCCGCCAGCACCTGGACACGGCCCGTCTGGTCGCCGAGGGGGTCCGCGCGCGCACCGGCGTGGACCACCCCTGGCAGCTCGTCTACCAGTCCCGTTCCGGCGCCCCGCAGATCCCCTGGCTGGAGCCCGACATCTGCGACCACCTCGAGGAGCGGCACGCGGCCGGCGTGCCGGCCGTCGTGATGGCGCCCATCGGCTTCGTCTCCGACCACATGGAGGTCCTGTACGACCTCGACACCGAGGCCACCGCCAAGGCCGGCGAGCTGGGCCTGCCGGTGCGCCGCTCGGCCACCGTCGGCGCCGACCCGCGGTTCGCGGCGGCGGTGCGGGACCTGGTGCGGGAACGCGCCGCCGCCGAGCGCGGGGAGCGGACCGCCCCCTGCGCGCTGGGCGCCCTCGGTGCGAGCCACGACGTCTGCCCCGTGGGCTGCTGCCCCGCCCGAGCCCCCCGTCCCGCCGCGGCGGGTGCCGACAGCCCCTACGCCTGAGGAGCCCTGTGATCGACGCCCTGACCACCGAACTGCTCGAACTCGCCCGGGAGGCCGCCCGGCGGGCCGGGGAGCTGCTGCGCGACGGCCGCCCGGCCGACCTCGCGGTGGCGGCCACCAAGTCCAGCCCGATCGACGTCGTCACCGAGATGGACATCGCGGCCGAGAAGCTGATCACGGACCTGATCTCCGACCGCCGCCCCGCCGACGGCTTCCTCGGCGAGGAGGGCGCCTCGATCGAGGGCACCAGCGGGATCCGCTGGGTCGTCGACCCGCTCGACGGCACGGTGAACTACCTCTACGGGCTGCCGACCTGGGCGGTGTCCGTGGCGGCCGAGAAGGACGGCGAGACCGTCGTCGGGGTGGTCGCCGCGCCGATGCGGGGCGAGAGCTTCCACGCCGTGCGCGGCCGCGGCGCGTGGGCCACCGGTGCGTGGGCGGGCGAGCGCCGGCTGGCCTGCCGGGCCGCGCCCCCGCTGGACCAGGCCCTGGTCTCCACCGGCTTCAACTACGTCGCCGACGTGCGCGCGCACCAGGCGGACGTCGCCCGGCGACTGATCCCGCTGCTGCGGGACATCCGGCGCAGCGGCTCCGCCGCGGTCGACCTGTGCGACGTGGCGGCCGGCCGCCTCGACGGCTACTACGAGCGCGGGCTGAACGCGTGGGACTACGCGGCCGGCGACCTCATCGCCCGGGAGTCGGGCGCCGAGACAGGTGGCCGCCCCGGAGAGCGTCCCTCGCCCGACCTGACGGTCGCCGGGACCCCGGGGGTCTTCGAGCCGCTCCAGCGACTCCTGGAGGACTTCGGCGCCTGGCACGACTGACACCCGCACACGGCGGGGCCCCGGCGCTGGATTCGCCGGGGCCCCGCCGTGTGCACGCTCTGGTCAGACGCCGATCACGCCGACCTCCACACCGTGTTCGGCGGCAAGACGGCGCAGGTCGTCGAGCTCGGCCAGCTCCACGTCGACCAGGTGGTCGTCGCCCTCGCTGCGAGCCCGGGTGAGGTCGGACTCGGTCGCCTTTATGCGCTGCAGAAGTCCCGTGGTGAAAGCGTCCATGCTGCGCCCCCTCGTCCAGGGTCGTGGGTCGGTGGCACGGGGATGTGCCGTACGGAAGGGGCGATCACGCCTTCGGCAGATGCCCGGAGCTGCCCCTGCCGGGGACGGCGGCGGCGCCGGACACCCACGGCCACTCTGCGGCTGGTGGAACGCGGGGTACCGCAATGTCGTGCGGCACATGCAGAGCGTGATCGCGGGGTGTAAAGCCGTCCTCCCCCGACCCCCTCCCCCGGAAACCTCGATCGCGGGAGAAAATTCGGCATTCCCGCACTCTTCATCCGGCTCTCATCCGGGCCGTGGCCGCTCTCCTCCCGGCTTACAGCCGACTTATGGCCGAAAAGGGCAGGATGGAGGCACACGCCATCACGACCCCCTGCCCGCGTGCGCCCAGCGGCGCCCCGCGGGCGGACAGCAGGAAGGACAAGCGACGTGCGCGTACTCGTCGTCGAGGACGAGCAGCTGCTCGCCGATGCGGTGGCCACCGGACTGCGCCGGGAGGCCATGGCCGTCGACGTCGTGTACGACGGCGCGGCCGCCCTGGAGCGCATCGGCGTCAACGACTACGACGTGGTCGTCCTCGACCGCGACCTCCCCCGCGTGCACGGCGACGACGTCTGCCGCCGGATCGTCGAGCTCGGCATGCCCACCCGGGTGCTGATGCTCACCGCCTCCGGCGACGTCAGCGACCGTGTCGAGGGCCTGGAGATCGGCGCCGACGACTACCTCCCCAAGCCGTTCGCGTTCAGCGAGCTGACCGCACGCGTGCGCGCCCTCGGCCGGCGCACCAGTATGCCGCTGCCCCCGGTCCTGGAGCGGGCCGGGATCAAGCTGGACCCCAACCGCCGGGAGGTCTTCCGGGACGGCAAGGAGGTGCAGCTCGCGCCGAAGGAGTTCGCCGTGCTGGAGGTCCTCATGCGCAGCGAGGGCGCCGTCGTCTCCGCGGAGCAGCTCCTGGAGAAGGCGTGGGACGAGAACACCGACCCGTTCACCAACGTCGTGCGGGTCACCGTCATGACCCTGCGCCGCAAGCTCGGCGAGCCGCCGGTGATCGTCACCGTGCCCGGCTCGGGCTACCGGATCTGATCCGCCGTGGCCGCCGCCCCCGCCCCGCCCCAGGCCCCGCCGAAGCCCACCTGGGACCCCCGCAGGCCCGAACCGCCCTTCCCGTGGCTGCGCCCGACCATCCGCATACGGCTCACGCTGCTCTACGGCGGCATGTTCCTGATCGCCGGCATCCTGCTGCTGTCGATCATCTACCTGCTCGCCGCCAACGCGCTCAACGTGGGCAGCGAACTGCCTTTCAAGATCATCTCCGGACAGGTCACCAGCGACGCCTGCAATTTCCCGACCCAGACCACCGCCAGCCAGCTCAACCACGCGATGAACGAGTGCGTGAACCAGCAGCGCCAGCACGCCCTGGACAGCCTGCTCAGCCGCTCGCTGCTCGCCCTGCTCGGCCTCGCCGTGATCGCCTTCGCCTTCGGCTACGCCATGGCCGGGCGGGTGCTGTCCCCGCTCGGCAGGATCACCCGCACCGCCCGCGCGGTGGCCGGCTCCGACCTGTCCCGCAGGATCGAGCTCGACGGCCCCGACGACGAGCTCAAGGAGCTCGCGGACACCTTCGACGAGATGCTGGAGCGGCTGCAGCGGGCCTTCACCGCCCAGCAGCGCTTCGTCGGCAACGCCTCGCACGAGCTGCGCACGCCGCTCGCGATCAACCGCACCCTGCTGGAGGTGCACCTGTCCGACCCGAACGCGCCCGTGGAGCTCCAGCAGCTCGGCAAGACGCTGCTGGCCACCAACGAGCGCAGCGAGCAGCTCGTGGAGGGCCTGCTGCTGCTCGCCCGCAGCGAGAACCAGATCGTCGAGCGCAAGCCCGTGGACCTCGCCGAGGTCGCCTCGCAGGCCGTCGACCAGGTGCACGCCGAGGCCGAGGCGAAGGGCGTCGAGATCCGCGGGGAGCGCAGACCCGCGGTCGTCCAGGGCAACGGCGTGCTGCTGGAGCGGATCGCCCTGAACCTGGTCCAGAACGCGGTCCGCTACAACGTGGCCGAGGACGGCTGGGTGGAGGTCACGACCGACGTCCAGCACGGCCACGCCGTCCTGCTCGTCACCAACACCGGGCCGGTCGTCCCGGCGTACGAGATCGACAACCTTTTCGAGCCCTTCCGGCGGTTGCGCACCGAGCGCACGGGCAGCGACAAGGGAGTGGGCCTCGGCCTGTCGATCGCCCGTTCCGTGGCGCGCGCCCACGGCGGTCACATCTCGGCCCAGCCGCGGGAGGGAGGCGGGCTCGTGATGCGCGTCGTGCTGCCGATCTGAGATCATGCCGCCGACACACGAGGATGTTCGCTTTGCGCGGAATTCTCAGGGGCCCGAACGGTCGCTCCCATGTGTGATCGATCACACGAACACTTTTCTCGCCATCTACTCTGCGTGATCATGGAGGGCGTCGGAAAGCCGGGAAAATCCGGGTTTTCGGGGGTCCTGATCACGGGAAGTACACGGTGAGGCCGCTTTGAAGTGCGACATACGGACCGTGTACGGTCCCGATCGCCATCCAACCCGATCACTCTTGAGGAGTCCGGTTGGGTGTCGATTGAGTAACAGACCTTGATGTGAGGCAAAATCTCCGCCTCAGGTCGGGCACAAGTCCGGCCTCTCACGCGTTACGTGCGCTGGAGACACCGCAGACACCCAGAGGGGGAGAGCGACATGGCAACCGACTACGACACCCCACGCAAGACCGACGACGACGTCGATTCCGACAGCCTGGAAGAGCTGAAGGCCCGGAGGAACGACAAGTCCACATCCGCCGTCGACGTCGACGAGTTCGAGGCCGCCGAAGGCCTGGAACTGCCCGGCGCGGACCTCTCCAATGAGGAGTTGGCCGTCCGGGTGCTGCCCAAGCAGCAGGACGAGTTCACCTGCATGAGCTGCTTCCTGGTGCACCACCGCAGCCAGCTGGCCCGGGAGAAGAACGGTCAGCCGATCTGCCGCGACTGCGACTGAGGACGGGTCGGCCGTGACTGGCTCGACCCCTCCCTGGAAGCGCCGCTTCCCCCGTGGGGGAGCGGACCCGGGGCCGTCCGACGGCCCCCACGGCGTGCGTGACGACGAGCGAGGCTCATCCGCGGAGCCCGGCCCTGCCGGAGCTACGGGATCGGCCTCGCTCGAACCGGTGTCCGGGCGCGGTGACCCCGCCGACCCGGCGACCGGCTCCGCACCCGGCACCGCACCGAGGACCGCACGGATCCACGGCCGCGCCGGACAGACGGCCCGCGACGGGTTCCGCAAGGGCGGCAGCCGGGCCAGGGCGGGACTGACCTACCTCGCCGACCGGATCGTCGCCATCGCCCCGCGGATCCCCGTACGGGACCTCGCCACCCTCCGCCGGCAGTTCCCGGACCTCGGCCCCGAGGAACTGGCGGACAGGCTGGTGGCCGGCGCGGCGAAGGCCACCTCCGCCGTCGGCGCGGGCGTCGGCGCCGCAGCGATGCTGCCCGTGCCGCCCGCGATGCCCACCGAACTGGCCGCCGAGATCACCGGCGTGGCGGCGATCGAACTGAAGCTGATCGCCGAACTCCACGAGGTGTACGGGCTGCGGCCGCCCGGCGACCTGAAGGCCCGCAGCGCCGCGTACCTGTCCTCCTGGTCGGGGGAGCGCGGCATCGACGTGATGAAGCCGTCGTCGCTCAACGCCGCCTTCGGCGGTCCCATGAGACGCCGGCTGAGACAGCAGGTCACCCGGCGCACCGTGCGCAACCTGCCGAACCTCATGCCCTTCATGATCGGGGCCGCGGCCGGTGCCGTCATGAACCGGCGCGAGACGCGCAGACTCGCCGCCCGGATCCGCACGGACCTGCGTCCGCTCCAGGTCGCCTGGGGCGAGCTGCCCGTGCTGCCGCCCCTGGAGACCCCCGCCGACCCCGTGACGATGGACGAGATCCGCCGCGAGCTCGGCGACGGCTGACACGGACCGGGCCGGCGCACACCGCGGCCGCACGGCACGCACGGCACCCCCACACGCCTCCCCGGAGTCTGCCGCCCTGGATCCGGGGCACCGCCGCGCAGGCGTTACCACCTGGAGGAGGGCCGGTCACCGCAGCCGCCCGGCCGTCGGACCGGCCGGGCGGCCGGACCTCTCAGGCCGCGCCCGGCGCCTCGGCCGCCCGTGCCGCCGTCAGGGCCGCGGCGAGCCCCTCCGGGTCACGTGTCGACAGGTACAGGTACGGCGTCGGGTCCTCCGGGTCGGTGACCTCCACCCGCAGCGCGCCGGGGATGTAGGAGCGCAGCAGCAGGAAGGCCCGGGTGTCGGCCTTGTGGGTGCGCCAGGCGCGGGCCTCGTCCGCGTCCAGCACCTGAGCCTCCCCGAGGGCCGTGACCGGGATCCTCGCCTCGCCGGCGAGCAGCAGGCCGCCCACGACCCGGATCCGCAGCGAGCCGTACGCGCTCACCACGACCGCCGCGGCCGCGGTCCCGCCGACCAGCCCGCCCAGCATCGGCAGGGTGCCGAACGGGAGCAGGATCAGCGCCACGGAGACCCCGAGCAGGAAGCTGATCAGCCACCAGGAGCGGGGCGCGGTGAGGCGTTCTTCGTAGGACGGGGCGGAGAGCTGCATGGCCCAAGCTTGGCACGGTGTCCGGGGCGGGCCGGGGCGCGGGTAAGGTCTGCGGCTGTGAGTGGTCGTTCCGCAGCTCTTCAGCCCCCTTCCGACGCCGTGACACCCGTCCGGCACCCCGACGCGCCCGCGCCCGGCGAACTGATCGGCTCGCACTACGGAGAGTGCTTCGGGTGCGGCGACGGGCAGCCGCACGGACTGCACCTGCGGGTGCGGGCCGGGGAGGGGCTCGGCATCACCGCCGAGTTCACCGTGCAGCCCGCCCACCAGGGCGCGCCGGGACTGGCGCACGGCGGAGTGCTGACGACGGCCCTGGACGAGACCCTGGGCTCGCTGAACTGGCTGCTGCGGACCGTCGCCGTGACCGGACGCCTGGAGACCGACTTCGTGCGCCCGGTGCCGGTCGGAACCACCCTGCACCTGGCGGCCGAGGTCACCGCGGTCGCCGGCCGCAAGATCTACTCGACCGCCACCGGACGCATCGGCGGCCCCGGCGGACCCGTGGCCGTCCGCGCCGACGCCCTCTTCATAGAGGTGAAGGTCGACCACTTCGTCCACCACGGCCGCCAGGAGGAGATCCGGGTCGCCATGAACGACCCGGACCAGGTCCGGCGCGCCCGCGCCTTCGAGGTGAACCCGTGACCCGCCGGCCCCTGGACGTGCTGATCCGGCGCATCGACCCCGACGTACCGCTCCCGGCGTACGCGCATCCCGGTGACGCCGGAGCCGATCTGCGCACCACCACCGCCTGCGCACTCGCGCCCGGTGAGCGGGCCGTCCTGCCCACCGGTGTGTCCGTCGCGCTGCCCGAGGGGTACGCGGCGTTCGTGCACCCGCGTTCCGGTCTCGCCGCCCGCTGCGGTGTCGCCCTCGTGAATGCCCCGGGGACGGTTGATGCCGGGTACCGTGGGGAGATCAAGGTGATCGTGGTGAATCTCGACCCGCGCGAGTCCGTGCGGTTCGAGCGCTTCGACCGGATCGCCCAACTGGTCGTCCAGCAGGTCGAGCGGGTCCGCTTCCAGGAGGTGGCGGAACTTCCCGGCTCTGCGCGGGCCGAGGGGGGCTTCGGGTCCACCGGCGGTCACGCCGCGGTGGACGCCGGGAGCGGCACAAGCGGTCAGGTCGCCGAAGGCGGCCCGACGGGTGGGAATCGATACGCTTCGGTCGTATCCGACCGGGAAGGACAGTGACGTGTTCGGACGTCGCAACAAGAAGGGTGCCGCCGAGGACGCGGCCGGCGAGGCCGAGCAGGTCGTCGACAGCGTCGACGCCGAGGCGGACGACGAGGGCGAGCGCGAGCGCGTGCGTCTCGAGCCCGAGCCGCGGCCCGACGGGCCCTGGGACAGCTCCGAGGTGAGGGACCCGGCCGAGGGCCGCGTCGACCTCGGCGGACTCTTCGTGCCGGGCGTCGACGGCATGGAGCTGCGGGTCGAGGTCGCCGGTGACGCGATCGTGGCCGCGACCGTCGTGCTCCACGACAGCGCCGTGCAGCTGCAGGCCTTCGCCGCGCCCAAGCGCGAGGGCATCTGGGGCGAGGTGCGCGAGGAGATCGGCTCCGGCATCACCCAGCAGGGTGGCATCATCGACGAGGTCGAGGGTCCGCTCGGCTGGGAGCTGCGGGCCCAGGTGCCGGTGCAGCTGCCCGACGGCACGGGCGGTTTCCAGGTGGTGCGGTTCATCGGCGTCGACGGCCCCCGCTGGTTCCTGCGCGGAGTGATCTCCGGCCAGGGCGCCGTGCAGCCGCAGGCGGCCGGCCTGCTGGAGCAGATCTTCCGCGACACGGTCGTCGTGCGCGGCGAGGGCCCGATGGCGCCCCGCGACCCGATCGTCCTCCAGCTGCCCAACGACGCCCAGATGGTGCCCGAGGGCATCCAGCAGGACGAGGGCCAGTCCCGTTTCGCGGGCGGCATGGGCCAGCTCCAGCGCGGTCCGGAGATCACCGAGGTCCGCTGAGGCAGGTCGGCCGACCCCGCACGTGCGGGGTTCGAGGAGAGCCCGGAGGAGGGCCGTGTCCCGCGGGGGCACGGCCCTCCTCGCATGCCGGGGCCCGGGCCGCCCCGGCCCGGGCCCCGCCGCCGCACGCCCCCGTGACGAGGGCGGTCCGCGTCCGTGCCCGACGCGTCAGGGTTGCGTCAAGGACGTCGCCCCCATGACCGCTTGTCCGATTTGCCGATATCGCGGGCCGTAGGGTCGACGCTGCGTGAGCGGCTGGTACGGGAAGACAATGGGGCCATGGGACGCGGGAAGCTTCGGATCTACCTCGGTGCGGCACCGGGCGTGGGCAAGACCTACGCGATGCTGTCCGAGGCGCACCGGCGGGTGGAACGCGGCACGGACTGCGTCGTGGGCTTCGTGGAGCACCACGAGCGGCCCCGCACCGAGGTGATGCTGCACGGGCTGGAGCAGGTCCCGCGCAGGACCCTGCGGTACCGGGGCGGGACGTTCACCGAGATGGACGTCGACGCCGTGCTGCACCGGGCCCCGGCGGTCGCCCTCGTCGACGAGCTGGCCCACACGAACGTGCCGGGCTCCCGCAACGCCAAGCGGTGGCAGGACGTCGAGGAGCTGCTCGCCGCCGGGATCGACGTGGTGTCCACCGTGAACATCCAGCACCTGGAGTCCCTCGGGGACGTGGTGGAGTCGATCACCGGGGTGCGGCAGCGCGAGACGGTGCCGGACGAGGTGGTGCGGCGCGCGGACCAGATCGAACTGGTCGACATGTCGCCCGAGGCGCTGCGGCGGCGGATGGCGCACGGCAACATCTACCGGCCGGACAAGGTGGACGCCGCGTTGTCGAACTACTTCCGGCCCGGCAACCTCACCGCGCTGCGGGAGCTCGCGCTGC
The DNA here is from genome assembly GCF_029269835.1 of Streptomyces tropicalis. GTDB lineage: Bacteria > Actinomycetota > Actinomycetes > Streptomycetales > Streptomycetaceae > Streptomyces > Streptomyces tropicalis. Next base: position 85,595 of record NZ_JARJBB010000003.1, read on the forward strand.
TGTGGGTGGCGGACCGGGTCGACGAGTACCTCAAGCGGTACCGCAGCGAGCACCAGGTCTCGAAGATCTGGGGCTCGCGGGAGCGGATCGTCGTCGGTCTGACCGGGGGACCGGAGGGGCGCACCCTGATCCGGCGGGCGGCACGGCTGGCGGAGAAGGGCGCGGGCGGCGAGGTGATGGCCGTCTACATCGCCCGCAGCGACGGGCTCACCGCCGCCTCGCCGCGGGAGCTGGCCGTGCAGCGGACCCTCGTGGAGGACCTCGGCGGGACCTTCCACCACGTCGTCGGCGACGACATCCCCGCCGCGCTGCTGGACTTCGCCCGCGGGGTCAACGCGACCCAGATCGTGCTGGGCTCCTCCCGGCGCAAGACCTGGCAGTACGTGTTCGGGCCCGGCGTCGGCGTGACCGTGGCCCGGGAGTCCGGCCCGGACCTCGACGTGCACATCGTCACCCACGAGGAGGTCGCCAAGGGGCGCGGACTGCCCGTGGCACGGGGCGCGCGCCTCGGCCGGGCGCGGATCGTCTCCGGCTGGGTGGCCGGCGTCGCGGGCCCGGTGGTGCTGGCCCTGGCGCTGAACTCCGTGCACCTCGGCCTCGCCAACGACATGCTGCTGTTCCTGGCCCTGACGGTGGCGGCCGCGCTGCTCGGCGGGCTGCTCCCGGCGCTCGCGTCGGCGGCCGTCGGATCGTTCCTGCTGAACTACTACTACACGCCCCCGCTGCACCGGCTCACGATCGCCGACCCCAGGAACATCGTCGCCATCGTGATCTTCGTCGGGGTCGCGGTGTCCGTCGCCTCCGTGGTCGACCAGGCCGCCCGCCGCACGCACCAGGCCGCCCACCTGCGCGCCGAGGCGGAGATACTGTCCTACCTCGCCGGCAGCGTCCTGCGCGGCGAGACCAGCCTGGAGGCCCTCCTGGAGCGCGTCCGCGAGACCTTCGGCATGGACTCCGTCGCCCTGCTGGAGCGGCACAGCGACGTGGAGCCCTGGACGTGCGCGGGCCGGGCCGGCACGGGACGGCCCCCCGAGCGCCCCGAGGACGCCGACGTGGACATGCCCGTCGGCGACTCCATGGCGCTCGCCCTCACCGGGCGCGTCCTGCCCGCCTCAGACCAGCGGGTCCTCGCCGCCTTCGGCGCCCAGGCCGCCGTCGTGCTGGACCGCCGCCGGCTCCAGGAGGAGGCCGACCGGGCCCGCACGCTGGCCGAGGGCAACCGGATCCGCACCGCGCTGCTCGCCGCCGTCAGCCACGACCTGCGCACCCCGCTCGCCGGGATCAAGGCGGCCGTCTCCTCGCTGCGCTCGGAGGACGTCGAGTGGTCCGAGGAGGACCGCGCGGAACTCCTCCAGGGGATCGAGGAGGGTGCCGACCGCCTCGACCACCTGGTGGGCAACCTGCTCGACATGTCCCGGCTGCAGACCGGCACCGTCACCCCGCTGATCCGCGACACCGACCTCGACGAGGTCGTCCCCATGGCGCTCGGCGGAGTCCCCGAGGACAGCGTGGAGCTGGACGTGCCCGAGACACTCCCGATCGTCGCCGTGGACCCGGGCCTGCTGGAGCGCTCGGTGGCGAACCTGGTCGAGAACGCCGTGAAGTACAGCCCGCCCGAGGAATCCGTCCTGGTCTCCGCCAGCGCCCTCGGCGACCGCGTGGAGGTCCGCGTCGTCGACCGCGGCCCGGGCGTGCCGGACGACGCCAAGGAGCGCATCTTCGAGCCCTTCCAGCGTCACGGCGACTCCCCGCGCGGCGCCGGGGTCGGCCTCGGCCTCGCGGTGGCCCGGGGCTTCGCCGAGGCCATGGGCGGCACCCTGGATGCCGAGGACACGCCCGGCGGCGGCCTCACCATGGTCCTGAGCCTCCGCGCGGCCGGCGTGCCCCCCGAAGCACCGGGCCCCCCTGCGGCGAGTCCCGAGCCGACGACGAGCACCGTACTGACCGAAAGGCAGGCCTCATGCTGAGCCCGACCGGGGGGACGCCCCGGACCCCCACGAGGGTGCTCGTGGTCGACGACGAACCGCAGATCGTGCGCGCCCTCGTGATCAACCTCAAGGCCCGCAAGTACGAGGTGGACGCCGCCGCCGACGGCCGGTCCGCCCTCGACCTGGCCGCCTCCCGCCACCCCGACGTGGTCGTCCTCGACCTGGGCCTGCCCGACATGGACGGCGTGGAGGTCATCCGCGGCCTGCGCGGCTGGACCCGGGTGCCGATCCTGGTGCTGTCAGCCCGGCACTCCTCCGACGAGAAGGTCGAGGCGCTGGACGCCGGCGCCGACGACTACGTGACCAAGCCCTTCGGCATGGACGAGCTGCTCGCCCGGCTGCGCGCCGCCGTCCGCCGCGCCGAGCCCACCGGCGGCGGCGAGGACGACGTCACCGTGGAGACCGACGCGTTCACCGTCGACCTGGTCGCGAAGAAGGTCCACCGGGCCGGCCGGGACGTCCGGCTGACCCCGACCGAGTGGCACCTGCTGGAGGTGCTGGTCCGCAACACCGGCCGCCTGGTCAGCCAGAAGCAGTTGCTGCAGGAGGTCTGGGGACCCTCGTACGGGACGGAGACGAACTACCTGCGGGTCTACATGGCCCAGCTGCGCCGGAAGCTGGAGGCGGACCCCTCCCACCCCAGGCACTTCGTGACCGAGCCCGGGATGGGGTACCGCTTCGAGAAGTGAGCAGGTCCGGCCGGGGGCGGCGGCCCCGCCGCGGGCACCCGTCGGCGCCGGGGCCGCGGGTACGAGGCCGACGGCCTACCCCGGTACGCTTCAGACATGAGTGCTGTTCCTCGTTCCGAGAAGCCGGCCGGCCGGTTCCGGCGCATGCTCGACCGGCTCTCGTCGTCGCAGGAGGACCTCGAGTCCGAGGAGCTGCGCGAGGACGCCGAGACCGCGGGCTGCACCCGGATCGGCGACTGCCACGACCGCCAGATCGTCACGGTTACTGGTACCTTGCGCACGGTCACCCTGCGTCCACGTGCCGGTGTCCCGGCCCTGGAGGCCGAACTGTTCGACGGCTCGGCCGCCCTGGACGTGGTGTGGCTCGGCCGGCGCTCCATCATCGGTATAGAACCGGGGCGCAAGCTGATCGCATCGGGCCGGATCTCCATGAGCCGGGGCCGCCGGGTGCTGTTCAACCCCAAGTACGAACTGCGACCCCTCGGACGGGAGTAGCCGGTGACCTCACTCGACAAGCCGACCGAAGACCCTCAGGCGGACGACGCCCGTACGGTCACGGAGGCCGCGCTGTTCGAGGCGTTCGGCGGAGTCCGGGGCATGGTCGAGACGGTCCTGCCCGGTCTCCTCTTCGTCACCATCTTCACGATCAACAAGGACCTGCACTGGTCGGCCATCGCCGCGCTCGCCGTGTCGCTGGTGCTGGTCGTGGTCCGGCTGGTCATGAAGGACACCGTCAAGCACGCCTTCAGCGGCGTCTTCGGCGTGGCCTTCGGCGTCGTCTTCGCGATGATGACCGGCAACGCCAAGGACTTCTACCTGCCCGGCATGCTCTACACGCTGGGCCTGGCGCTCGCCTACATCGTCACCACGCTCGCCGGGGTGCCGCTCATCGGGCTGATCCTCGGCCCGGTCTTCAAGGAGAACCTCTCCTGGCGGACCCGGAACCCGGGCCGCAAGAAGGCGTACGCGAAGGCCAGTTGGGCCTGGGGCCTGATCCTGCTCGCCAAGTGCGCCGTCCTCTTCCCGCTGTACTGGTGGGCGGACACCACCCAGCTCGGCTGGGTCCTCATCGCCCTGAAGATCCCGCCGTTCCTGCTGGCCGTCTGGCTGACCTGGGTCTTCCTCGCCAAGGCACCCGCGCCCATCGACGTCTTCGCGGAGATGGAGGCGGAGGAGCAGGCCGAGAAGGAGCGGGAGCGCGCGGCCGCGGGCGACACCGGGGGAACGCCGTCCTCCGGCCGCCACCGCCGGTAGCCGCCGGCGCCGCCGGCCGTCGGGCAGTGCTCCGGGGCCCGACGGCGCCGTCCGCCGCCGTGCCGCCCCACGGCACGCACCATGCACGGCACGCACCATGCACGGCACGCACCGTGCGCGCCGTGCCGCCCCACGGCACGCCGCGCGACCGCACGGCACGCACCGTGCACCACGCAGGACGCGCAACGACGCCGAGGGCGCCCGTGACGGCACGGGCGCCCTCGGCGTCGTCGTGGCGGGCGGCCGCCGGAGGGACGGCCGCCGGCGGGCTACTGGCCCGCCGGGTCCGCGCGGCGGACCGACAGCAGGTCCTCCAGCTGCTCCTCGCGGGCCTGCGCGGCCACGAACAGCAGCTCGTCGCCCGCCTCCAGTGAGTCCTCACGGGTCGGGGTGAGGACACGGGTGCCGCGGATGATCGTGACCAGGGAGGTGTCCTGGGGCCACTCCACGTCGCCGACCTGGGTGCCCGCCAGCGCGGACTCCTCCGGCAGCGTCAGCTCGACGAGGTTCGCGTCCCCGTGGCTGAAGCGGAGCAGCCGGACCAGGTCGCCGACGCTGACCGCCTCCTCCACCAGCGCCGACATCAGCCGCGGCGTCGACACCGCGACGTCCACGCCCCAGGACTCGTTGAAGAGCCACTCGTTCTTGGGGTTGTTGACGCGGGCCACCACCCGCGGCACGCCGTACTCCGTCTTCGCGAGCAGCGAGACGACCAGGTTCACCTTGTCGTCGCCGGTCGCGGCGATCACGACGTTGCAGCGCTGCAGCGCGGCCTCGTCCAGCGAGGTGATCTCGCAGGCGTCGGCGAGCAGCCACTCGGCCTGCGGGACGCGCTCGACCGAGATGGCGGTCGGCGCCTTGTCGATGAGAAGGACCTCGTGGCCGTTCTCCAGCAGCTCGCCCGCGATCGAGCGACCGACCGCGCCGGCACCGGCAATGGCGACCCTCATCAGTGACCGCTCTCCTCTTCGGGGCCCTCGGCGAACGCCGCCTCGACCTTCTCCACGTCGTCCGTCCGCATCATCACGTGCACGAGGTCGCCCTCCTGCAGCACCGTCTGCGACGTGGGCAGCATGGCCTCGCCGAGCCGGGTCAGGAACGCCACGCGGACGCCCGTCTCCTCCTGCAGCTTGCTGATCTTGTGCCCCACCCACTGCGGGGAGGCGTGCACCTCGGCGAGCTGGACACCGCCGGTGGGGTCGCGCCACAGCGGCTCGGCGCCCGAGGGCAGCAGACGGCGCAGCATCTGGTCGGCCGTCCAGCGCACCGTGGCGACGGTCGGGATGCCCAGACGCTGGTAGACCTCGGCGCGGCGGGGGTCGTAGATGCGGGCCGCGACGTTCTGCACGCCGAACATCTCGCGGGCCACCCGCGCGGAGATGATGTTCGAGTTGTCGCCGCTGGAGACGGCGGCGAACGCGCCCGCCTCCTCGATGCCCGCCTCGCGCAGCGTGTCCTGGTCGAAGCCGATCCCCGTGACCCGGCGGCCGCCGAACCCGGGGCCCAGACGGCGGAAGGCGGTGGGGTCCCGGTCGATCACGGCGACCGTGTGCCCCTGTTGCTCCAGGGTCTGGGCGAGAGCGGAACCCACTCTCCCGCAGCCCATGATGACGATGTGCACGACCGTCCTTCCGGTGTCAACAGCTCTTGCTCGGCCACATCAGGTTCTCAGACAGAGGGACAAGCTACACACGCGCGGTACGGGGTGGGCACCCCCCGGCCGCATCCCGGACCGATCACCGCGGCCCGGCGGCTCACTCCGTCCGGTACGGCCGGCGCCGCGTGATGCTGCGCACGCTGCACGCGGTGAGGAATCCGAGGCCGAGCAGGGAGAGGGCTGCGCCGACCAGCTCCGCGGTCGCGGGCATGGCACCTCCGGGGGCGGTGGGGGACGGGTTCCGGTCATCCAGGCACGGTGGTCGCCCCGCCTGCGGAATCCGTGGCGCGACGGGCCCCGGAGTTCACTCGTGAGGCAGATCTCGGGTGGCAGGTGGGCGAGCCCCAGTTCGAAGGCTTACGATCCTCTGTTGTGTCCAAACTGACCGACGTGCCCAAACGGATTCTGATCGGGCGCGCCCTGCGCAGTGACCGGCTGGGCGAAACGCTCCTGCCGAAGCGCATCGCCCTCCCCGTCTTCGCCTCCGACCCGCTGTCCTCGGTGGCCTATGCCCCGGGAGAGGTGCTGCTGGTCCTGTCCATCGCGGGCGTGTCGGCGTACCACTTCAGCCCCTGGATCGCCGTCGCGGTGGTCGTGCTGATGTTCACGGTGGTCGCCTCCTACCGGCAGAACGTCCATGCCTACCCCAGCGGCGGCGGCGACTACGAGGTGGCGACGACCAACCTCGGCCCCAAGGCGGGGCTCACCGTCGCCAGCGCGCTGCTCGTCGACTACGTCCTCACCGTCGCGGTGTCGATCTCGTCCGGCATCGAGAACCTCGGCTCCGCCGTCCCCTTCGTCGTCGAGCACAAGGTGCTCTGCGCGGTCGCCGTGATCGTGCTGCTGACGCTGATGAACCTGCGCGGAGTGAAGGAGTCGGGCACGCTCTTCGCCATCCCGACCTACGTCTTCGTCGCGGGCGTCTTCATCATGATCGCCTGGGGCGCCTTCCGCGGCCTGATCCTCGGCGACACCATGCACGCGCCGACCGCCGACTACCACATCAAGGCCGAGCACCAGGGGCTCGCGGGCTTCGCCCTGGTCTTCCTGCTGCTGCGGGCCTTCTCCTCCGGCTGTGCCGCCCTGACCGGCGTCGAGGCGATCTCCAACGGCGTCCCGGCCTTCCGCAAGCCCAAGTCGAAGAACGCGGCGACCACGCTCGCCATGATGGGCCTGCTCGCCGTGACGATGTTCTGCGGCATCATCGCCCTGGCCATGACCACCAAGGTCCGCATGGCCGAGAACCCGGCCACCGACCTGATCCACAACGGCGTCCCGCTCGGCTCGGGCTACGTCCAGAACCCGGTGATCTCCCAGGTCGCCGAGGCCGTCTTCGGCAAGGGCAGCTTCCTGTTCGTCGTGCTCGCGGCGGCCACGGCGCTGGTGCTCTTCCTCGCCGCGAACACGGCCTACAACGGCTTCCCGCTGCTGGGCTCGATCCTCGCGCAGGACCGCTACCTCCCGCGCCAGCTGCACACCCGCGGCGACCGCCTGGCCTTCTCCAACGGCATCGTGCTGCTGGCCGGCACCGCCACCCTGCTGGTGGTCATCTACGGCGCCGACTCCACCCGGCTGATCCAGCTGTACATCGTCGGCGTCTTCGTGTCCTTCACGCTCAGCCAGACGGGCATGGTCCGCCACTGGAACCGCCACCTGGCCACCGAGAAGGACCCGGCCAAGCGCAGCCACATGATCCGCTCCCGTGCGATCAACGCCTTCGGCGCCTTCTTCACCGGCCTGGTGCTCGTGGTCGTGCTGGTCACGAAGTTCTCGCACGGCGCCTGGGTCGCCCTGCTGGGCATGTGCATCTTCTACGCGACGATGACGGCGATCCGGAAGCACTACGACCGGGTCGCCGAGGAGATCTCCGCCCCCGAGGTGCCGAACGACGACAGTGTCCGGCCCTCCCGCGTGCACTCCGTCGTCCTCGTCTCCAAGATCCACCGCCCCACCCTGCGCGCCCTGGCCTACGCCAAGCTGATGCGCTCGGACACCCTGGAGGCGCTCACCGTCAACGTCGACCCGGCGGAGACCAAGGCACTGCGGGACGAGTGGGAGCGGCGCGGCATCGGGGTGCCGCTGAAGGTGCTCGACTCGCCGTACCGCGAGATCACGCGGCCGATCATCGAGTACGTCAAGGGCCTCCGCAAGGAGTCCCCGCGGGACGCGGTGTCGGTGATCATCCCCGAGTACGTGGTCGGCCACTGGTACGAGCACCTGCTGCACAACCAGAGCGCCCTGCGCCTGAAGGGCCGTCTGCTCTTCACCGCCGGCGTGATGGTGACCTCGGTGCCCTACCAGCTCGCCTCCTCCGAGGCGGCGCGCAACCGGGCCCGCAGGCGCCAGGAGTGGAACGCACCGGGCGCGGTCCGGCGCGGTCCTGCCCAGGTGCGCGCGCAGCGGGAGAAGGAGCCCAGCACCCGCGACTGACGCGCACACGCGACCGGCACGCAGCCGGCGCTGACGGGCGTGTGAGCCCCGTCGGGACGAGCCCGTAGACTGGACGGCTGTCGTCGGGCCCCTGACGGGGCTGCCCCATTCCTCTCGATCTGGAGTCACCCCGCCATGCAGGCAGAACCGAAGAAGTCGCTGGTGGGGGAGGAGTACGAGGTCGAGATCGGCCCCGTAGCCCACGGCGGCCACTGCATCGCCCGCACCGCCGAGGGGCAGGTGCTGTTCGTCCGGCACACGCTGCCCGGCGAGCGGGTCGTGGCCCGGGTGACCGAGGGCGAGGAGGGGGCCCGGTTCCTGCGCGCGGACGCCGTCGAGGTGCTGACCGCGTCCAAGGACCGCATCGAGGCGCCCTGCCCGTACGCGGGTCCCGGCCGCTGCGGCGGCTGCGACTGGCAGCACGTGAAGCCGGGCGCGCAGCGCCGGCTGAAGGGCGAGGTCCTCGCCGAGCAGCTCCAGCGGCTCGCGGGCCTCACCCCCGAGGAGGCCGGCTGGGACGGCACGGTGGTGCCCGCCGAGGGCGACAAGCTGCCGGCGGGCGAGGTGCCCCAGTGGCGGACGCGGGTGCAGTACGCGGTGGACGCCGACGGCAACGCCGGACTGCGCCGCCACCGCTCGCACGAGGTCGAACCGATCGAGCACTGCATGATCGCCGCGCCCGGCGTCAGCGAACTCGGCATCGAGGACCGCGACTGGGCCGGCATGGCCTCCGTCGAGGCGATCGCCGCGACGGGCTCCCAGGACCGCATGGTCATCCTGGAACCGCGCCCCGGCGCCCGCCTGCCCCTCGTCGAGCTGGACCGGCCCGTCTCGGTCATGCGCGTCGACGAGAAGGACGGCGGCGTCCACCGCGTGCACGGCCGCGCGTTCGTGCGCGAGCGCGCCGACGACCGCACCTACCGCGTCGGCAGCGGCGGCTTCTGGCAGGTCCACCCGAAGGCGGCCGACACCCTGGTGACGGCGGTCATGCAGGGCCTGCTGCCGCGCAAGGGCGAGACGGCGCTCGACCTGTACTGCGGCGTCGGCCTCTTCGCCGGCGCCCTGGCCGACCGCCTGGGCGACCAGGGCGCCGTCCTCGGCATCGAGTCCGGCAAGCGCGCGGTGGAGGACGCCCGGCACAACCTGGCCGCCTTCCCCCGCGTGCGCATCGAACAGGGCAAGGTCGAGTCTGTCCTCCCGCGCACCGGCATCACCGAGGCCGACCTGATCGTCCTCGACCCCCCGCGCGCGGGTGCCGGCCGCACGACGGTCGCCCACCTCACCTCCCTGAACGCCCGCCGCATCGCCTACGTCGCCTGCGACCCGGCCGCCCTCTCCCGCGACCTGGCGTACTTCCGCGAGGGCGGCTACCGGGTGCGGACGCTGCGGGCGTTCGATCTGTTTCCGATGACGCATCACCTGGAGTGCGTGGCGATTCTGGAGCCCGCCGAAAAGGGTCGCTGACCTGCGGTTTCAATGGATGCGCATGATGTGCTCCATGTGCATTGCGGGCGATGTCCTGACGCTGAAATGACACTCGGAGAAGCATCGTGAAGCTCGTACCGACAGGGCGTCAGGCGTGCTGCGGGGCTGGTCAGGTGGTCTGCTGAGTCAGCCGGTGAGGCAAGACCGCTCGGAATCCTGTGACGCCGAGCGGTCCCTCCCGGGCAGGCGGTCGCCGGGCGCCGTCTCCTGCTACCGTCACGGCACCGGGCGATACTGGTTCAGCCGGGGCCAGCCTCGGCTGAGGCCAGGGCCGCACACGCGTCCCGGCTCAGCGGGCCGAGCCCGGTTAGAGCCTCGGCCACCTCCCATCCGGTTTCCAGCTGCCGCCACAGCTCGCGCAGTGCGGTAAACCCATCCGCGCCGTTGGTCAACCGTCGAAGCGCGATGTCGAGGTCCCGCAGCCAGCCATCCATATACGGATCCGCCGTCAGCCGGGACACGTACTCGTCGATCCGGACAGCCAGATGTGCATCGAGCCAGGCGCCTCCCGTCTCCAGCAGCCTGCTGCGCACGGTGGTGTTCAAGAACGACCAGTGCGCCGCCACTTCTGCCACTGCTGGCATGGCCTGCCTGCCCGGCCGCACGGCAGAACGGAAATCCCCCAGGGTTCGCTCGACCAATCCGTCCGCTAGCAGTTGGCGCAGTTCGGCGAGAGCGTCGTCGTCCTGACCGGACTCCCAGTCCTTGAGTGCACGTTGAGCGGCCCGCTCTAGGGCGAGAAGCCCGTCCGCCGCATCCTCGAGGCGGTTCGCGGGTCCAGGGACGAGCCGTGGGACGGACTGAGCGAACTCGCCAATCACTCTGATGGCCAGGCGGCGGGCAGCGCGGGCCTCCACTGCTTCGGCCTGAGCCATTCCGACCTGGTTGAGCACGACCAGGGCCAGTGGCACACCGAATGCCGCAGCCGTCACGGAGGAGAAGGCATTGGTGAGGAATGCCTTGTTGGCCCAGAAGTCCGTGCGGTCGCCCCACCAGCCCAGCCCCAGCAGCAGCACACCGGTTCCCCACAGCAGGGCGCACCCGGCACGCAACCCCTGCGGGGTCTCATTCCAGATCGCCCGCACTCGCCCCGCTAACGTCACGGCCTCTCCCCGACGGCTTGATCACCAGCCTCCAGACGTTACACCTCCCCGTGCTCGCGGTCCCAGAGGGCGCCGCCCCCTGAGCCAGGAGCACGCCTGACCTTCCATTGGCCGGTACAGGCACGGATTGCGGGACAACCCTTAGTTCGCGCACTCGACCCAGATCGGGAGTTCGACGAGACCGTTCATGACCCCGGTGTCGTGGAAACGCAGCTCCGACGGCTCCACGGTCAGGCCGAAACTCGTTGTTCCCGAGAGAAACGCGCGCAGGGCCTGCGCCGCGATCAGACGTGTGACTGGAATACCCAGGCATGAATGCTGCCCGCGACCAAACGTCAGATGCTCGAAATCCCGACCGCGAGTGGGGTCGAACCTGTGAGCATCGGGAAGCGCTGACGTATCCCTGTTGCAGACGTCCACCCCGATGACGAGCAAGGTACCTGCGGGAACTGCGTACTCGCCTATCGCGGACGGCTCCTTCGTCATCCGGTAGATCCCCCGCGCAATCGGGCTCGCGTACCGCTGCACCTCATGGACGAGGCCAGGCAGCAGCGTCTCGTCATCGCGTACGAGACTCTGAGTCCTCGGATCCTGCGCCAGGCAGAGGATTCCATTCGTAATCAGTGCCGCCAACACCTCGACACCCGACAGCGCGAGCAGTCGAGTGTTCGCCGCAACCTGTCGATCGTCGAGAGAAGGCAGTTCCGCCATCAGGTCCGACACGAGGTCATCGGCGGGTTGAGTACGCCTGTCGCGCACCCAGTCGACGAGCGTGGCGTCAAGTTCGCGCACCGGGTATCCCTGGTAAACCGCGGTCCTCAGGGCCGAGACGAGGTTTTCGTCAAGTCCAAGCAATCGCGACATGACGCTGTCGGCGATGGGCGCGCCGATCGACGCGACCGCGTCGAACCTCCCCAGGGTGAGAGCGCTCTCGACCGAGTGTTGGACATCCTGAATCAGCTGGTCCGAGACATCGCGCACGCGCGTATCGATGACCCTCCGAAGTGCGCGCCGTACGCGACGATGCTCTTCCCCATCGGTTTGGTTGACAGCGAAAACCATCTCGGACGTCGAATCCGGATGCGACTCGGCCGGCTCGTCGAAAACGCTCGCCATGAGCTCGCCCGCACTGCCGTAGGTTTCGACGTCGGACAGGATGCGGGTCGCTTCACGGTGATCGTTGACGAGCAGTCCCACTCCTGCCGACCCCATGCGCATCGGAACGACGGTGGCGGCTGGATCCGCCGACCCTCGCGACACGGTCCGCTCATCGAGTGTCCTGCGGAAGAAGATGTTGCCTTCAGACACACCAGACTCCTTGCCTTACGGCAACACCCACACAGTGGTCGCCGGAACGAAAGACGAGGTCGTGCAATTCGAGAGCGTGGAGACTGGCCGCCTCCGCGGAGGTGACCGTGCGCCCCCAACGGACTTCGTCGAGAACGGCTGCCGCCGGCTCCGAACGGGCGATATCGACGCGGCGACGCTCCCCGTAGCGTGTGTCCTCGAAGGCCAGGAACGTCGGACCGCGCCGAACGGCAAGGGATTCTCCCTGCTGCGCCGACCACGCAAAGGTTCCGTCCGACTGCCGTGGCGGGTCCAGGTGACGTAGGCACCCGACCTCGACGGCGCCACAGTCGCCGCTCCACGACACCCGCAAGCCAACGCCGCGCGCGTCGCGGAGCAGTGCGATCAAGGAGACGAGTTCGCGATCACCCATCTCCGACATGGCGACGTGACCGACCAGTCGAACCCCGGCGTATCCCGACCGGGTCAGGACGACGAGATCCTCCCTGCTCTGCGTCGCGTGGAGATCCACCGGCGCGAAGAGTCTTCGTCGGTTCGACCGCCGCTCTGCTGCCTGCTTCGTCACCAACGCAGTCCTGTCGCGAGCGCCACATAGGTGGAATCCTCATGAAAGACGATTCCGAGCTCCGTCCAATTCCCGACGAGCTCTTCGAGGTGACCTTCCCGCACTGCAATCCCGAGCGAGCGCATCGTGGAGGCGAGTGCGGGAAGCGTTTTGCCCTTGGCCAGTGCGCGGTAGGCCTCGGTCTCGAGACCCGGTTGAAGCACCACCTCACGGGAGGGCCAGGCGGGCCGGTCGTCGACGACGACGAGCGAGTCGTCCGGCGCCGGCAGAGCGACCAGCCGAGAAGTCGATGCGTTGGCCCTCCAGTTCGCGACCGCTTCGCGCAACGTCTCGCACGTCTCGGGTGATATGCCGGCGGGTTCGGACTCGAACACGTAGACGAAGTCGTCGAGGGTGTCCACTACCCCCTCGTAAGCGCTCACCAGGTTGCGCGAGGGACCGAGGGCCTGGAGGCCGAGTTCCGGATCGTCGAAGTAGGGGCTGAAGCGTTCCAGTTTGATCGGGTACACCCCGGCGGGCGGCGTCAGGTGATGGAGGGACGGGAGCGAGTCGATCAACGCCGTGTAGTCGCGGTCGGGCTCCCCGGGGAAACCCACGAGGATGTTCCACGAGGGATAGATCCTGCAGGTGGCACAGTCGCGTAGGAATCGCACGTTCTGCCACCCGGTCACCCCCTTGCGCATGATGCGCAGGATGGGTGTGCAGAGGCTCTCCACACCGGGTTGTAGTTGTGTGAAGCCGGCGCGCGCAAGGGACTCGAGTTGACTGAAATTGAGGTTCGACTTCACCTCGGCGAACAACCGGACGTCCCATTCGGCGGGCAGCGCCATATCCGTGGTCAGTCGAACGACATGGTCGGGCGCCAATATGTTGTCAGAAAACACCAGGTCAAGCACGTTGTGCCGACGGACAGCCCGGCTGGCCTCCGCTTGCACGCGCTCGGCAGGCTTTGCGCGATGGGCCATGGCCGACCCGTTCAGGCCGCAAAATGTGCAGTGGTGCTTCGCCCCCCACCAGCATCCGCGGCTGGCCTCCAGAGGAATCTTGACATCGATGAACTGAGCGACCGGGGACTTCCGCAAATCGCGGAAATAGTGATCGTAGACGGGCTCCGGCACCGCATTCATGGAGACGGGTGTCGGTCCGATGGGGTTGCTTACCGAGGATCCATCGATGTCGGATCGCCAGCACAGGCCGGGCACGGCACGCACCAGTTCCTCGTCGTGCCTGTTCTCGTCGCCGCTGCGACGTCCTGCGATATGGGCGATGAGTGGCGCGATCGAGCGCTCCGCCTCGCCTCGGATCACGTAGTCGAACTCCGCGCGAGCGCGGTGGACTGCCGTTCCTTGAACGCCGTCGCAGTTCGCCCCGCCGAGGATCGTGACGATGCTCGGGTTCAACTCCTTGACGCGGTGCGCGAGCGCGAACGAGGCGATGTTCTGATCGAACGTCGTCGTCAACCCGAGGACATCGACACCCGACGTCACGAGATCTCGGGCCAACTCGTCGATGAAGGCCGGCGCGGCGCGGAACATCGCACCATAGGCGTCGACGTGCTCACTGTCGCTCACGAGGTCATGGAAACTCGTGTGGCGTGGGTCGATACCGGGGCGGAAACAGCTGGAGAAGACCCATTCGCCGACCCCGAACACCTCGGCATCGACGATCAGTTCGTAGTGCTCACGTTCGAGGCCCGCCTCCCGGACCAGGAAGTCGAGCCACCGAATATTGGCATAGACGACGTCGAGCTTCTCCACTTCGCCGCGCTGCTCGAACAACGGAGCGATCGTACTCAGCGCCAGTGAGGGCATGTCGACCACGGCCCAGGGCATGCAGACCAACGCAACCGAAAGGGCATCCTCATGCACGACCGGCGGGATGAGATCCAGCGCCGGTCGGTTGTGCCCGATCTGCATCAATTCCACTTCGGCTCCTCATCGTTGGTCTGTTTCAGGATGCCTTCTGGTCGGCGGCCTTCTCGATCCCGGTGGTCACCCGCGCCCCTCGGAGGAGCACCGGGAGCCACAGGAGACATGCCAGCAGGGGGACCGCGGCGTAGGTGGCCATGCCCACGCTGGAGCCCAACCCGTCCATGAGCGTGCCGACGACGAGATAGCCGATGCCGATGAGCGTCGACTCCACGAATGCGATCATCGACAGCAGGCTCGCCCGGTGGCGCGACGGCACTGCCTCGTTGAACACGTTGTCCACGAGCACGGCGGTGATCTCGGGAATTCCGACCAGGACCAGGAACGCGGCGATGGTGACCCAGACGAGGCCGAGGCCGCTCAGGCCGAGCGCCAAGGCGAGCGTCAGGAGAGACACCGGGACGATGACCCGATACCCGATGCGCCGGTTCGCGCGGTCCGACAGCAAGGGTGTGAGCCCGCCGACGAAGAATCCCGCCGATATGACCACGCTGACCAACGCGGTGCCCGCTCCCTGGTCGGAGAGGGTCTTCTGCGTGAAAATGATGTACGGCGTCAACGTCGCATGCATCAATCCGGACACCACGACAAGCGTCACGAGCGCCGGCGTGGCGACCCGAAGCACCGCCCGCCACGCTGTGGCGTCGCCGTGCTCGCCGCCGGCTCCGTCCTGTTCGTCCACCGCGTCCGCGCCACGGATCTCGGGCACCCGTGACATCAGCACCACCACGGCCAGGACGAGGCACGACGCCGAACCGGCGTAGACGACTCCCCAGGAAAACCGCTGCAGTTGGCCGCCGAGGACGATGGCGATTCCCGAGGTGACCGTCCCGAGCATGGTGAACCGGGACTTGATCCTGACGTAGCCGGCCGTGGCACCACGACGCACGAGCAGGTCGTACAACAGGGCGGTGTCCGAACCGGACACACAAGCCATGCCCACGCCCTGGCCCATGAACAGCACCAGGAAGACCCAGTAGTTGGAGGACGTCACCTGACCGAGCAGGCATCCGGCTATCAGCACCTGGCCGATCACGATGCTGGCACGCCTGCCGATTCGATCAGCGATGACTCCCGTCGGCAACTCCGCAAGTCCGCTGACCAGGTAGATCAGTGTCTGAAGGATGGCCACTTGCCCGGCGGAGAAGCCTCGCTGCTGAAGGAAGAGGACGAACACGCCACGCTGGAAAAGCGAGTTGGCGAGCACGGCGTACAGGTAGAACGGGCGGGTGACGCTTCGTGCTGCATCGTCGACTGCAGCCGTCCCGCCAAGTGCCTCCGTGGTGCCGGTCATGCTGCGGGCTCCCCCTGCTGACTCCGGTGATCATTGGTGTTGGGCCTCCGCCGCCGACCGCGACCTCCGGTCCGTACTCCACGCAGGACGCTGCTTCGCGCAGGACATCGGGCCGACTCTCCGGGAACCGCTGCCGGCGCCGAGGCAATCCTCGGTGGAGGTGCCACGTGCCGGAACCGGTGGCGTGCATATCCTGGAGACGGTTGCGCACATCTTGGAGCCGGCGTGGGCATGAGGTCGGTGAAATCCCGGATCGCGTCACCTGGTTCCCGGGAGGACGGCCGTGGGCGGCGACCGCGTCCTGTGACGATACCGGACCCTGATCGGCTCGCACGCGAGTTCTCCGACCGCCTGGAATCAGGATTTTCCGCCGTCCTGGCGCGAACGAAGTGCTCGGAGCGTGTCCGAGGTCTGGCTTCGTCCGCCCGAAGGCCGGGCCGAGCGAGACCTGGTGGGCGCGAGCGCAGGGCGGAGGGCCTCGTTCGTACGGGCCGTACGGGCGCGGTCTTCCGACGTGGCGGGGGCGCGTGCCCGGCCCCGTTCGACAGGAGGCAGATCTCGAACACGCCCTCAGACACACCAGATCCCCTGGCGTACGGGGAGGCCCACACAGTAGTCGCCGGAAGAGAAGGCCAGGCCGTCCCGTGCGAGGCTGCGCATGCCGGCCCGCTCCGTGGTCGTGATCTCGCGTTCCCAGTCGGCGGCCTCGAGGACCTGCGCCTCGGGTGTGGAGCGGTCGATGAGGATGCGTCGGCGGGGACCCAGACGCGTGTCGTCGACGGAGATGACCGTCGGGCCGCGCCGTGCGAGGAGCTGCGCATCAGCGCGTGGCGACCATACGAAAGTGCCGTCAGGCCGACGCGGCGGATCGAGGTGCTGGAGGCATCGGACGTCGAGGTCGCCGCATTCGCCACTCCACAGGACCCGCAGGCCGACGCCGCGCGCGTCGCGCAGCAGTGCGACCAGGGAGACGAGATCGCGATCGGACATGGACGGCATGACGTGATGTCCGGACAACCGCACTCCGGCGTAACCCGTTCGTGCCAGGGAGACGAGATCGGCCCGATTGCCGATGGAACGGGATTCCGTCGTCGCGAACAGATGCCGACGGCTCGTCCGCGGGCGTGCTGCCGGCGGGGTCACCGACGCAGTCCCGTCGCCAGTCCCAGGTTCTCCGCCATCCGCACGCCAACCGCCTCGGACAAGGTCTCGTACCTGCCCGCCGATATGACGGCGGGCTCGGAGCCGGATACGTGGACGAGGCCATCGCCCTCCTCCCTCGCCGCCGGACTCGGCTCCGGCTCCGGCCGGATGTGCCCGATCTGCAACAGCTCCACTCCGCCTCCTGTCCCCGGCTCCACCTCGTCCACTTACCAGCTCACGGGCATTTCCTTGACGCCGTACCCGAGCCCGTCGTCCATGAACGGGAGGTCGCCGAGGTCGGCGGCCAGGGCCAGTGTCGGAATACGCCGGAACAAGGCGGCGAACACGACCTGGAGCTCCAGGCGGGCCAGCGGTTGGCCGGTGCACTTGTGCACACCGAACCCGAAGGCCAGCTGCCGGCTGGCATCGCGGCGCAGGTCCAGCTCCCCGGCATCGGGGAACACGCTTTCGTCGCGGTTGCCGATCTCCTCCGGGAGGATCAGACCCTCGCCGGCGCGGATGACCTGCCCGGCGATCTCGATGTCCTCCACGGCCACGCGGCGACGGCCGGGCTGGACGGTGGTCAGGTACCGCAGCAGCTCGTCGACGGCCGCGGCGACCTGGGGGCCGTCGGAGTCCTTCAGCACAGTGATCTGGTCGGGATGTTGCAGCAGGGCCAGCGTGCCCAGCGCAATCATGCTGGCCGTGGTCTCGTGCCCCGAGATCAGCAGGAACAGGACCAGCATCACCAGCTGGTGCCGGTTCAGCTGGCCGGTGGCCAGCCGTTCGGTGGCCAGCTGGGACAGCAGGTCTTCCTCGGGGGCAGCGAGTTTGCGGCCGATCAGCTTGGCCAGGTAGTGGTAGAGCTCGCGCTCGGACTTGTTCACGAGGTCGTCCGGGACGTCGCTGCCGGTCATCGTCCTGATGGCGTGCTGGAAGAAGTCGTGGTCCTCGTAAGGGACGCCGAGCACGTGGCAGATGGTGATGGACGGAATCGGCAGGGCGAACTCCGCCACGAAATCTGCCGGATTCGGGCCGGCCAGCAGAGCATCGATGTGGTCGTCGACGACTTGCTGGACCGTGGGCCGCAGTCGCTCGACCATGCGGGGGGTGAACGGCCGGGCGATCATCCGGCGCAGCCGGAGGTGCTCGGGACCTTCCATGGCGGTCAGGAACTGGCCTTCTTCATGGTGGTCCTGCAGAAACTGACTGTGAAACGGGTAGCCCGGCTGCATCCAGTCCGCGCTGACCCGGCGGTCCGACAGCAGCGCGCACTGCTCCGCATGCCTCGTCACCAGCCACGGAGTGCTGCCGTCCCAAAGCCGAACTCGGACCAGCGCCGCGCGTTCCTGCAGCTCGGCGAGCCCAGGTGCCGGATCCAGCGGACAACCAGACGCCCGGGGAATCGGAAACAACGGGACCGCCGTGGATTCCAGATCAGGAACGTTGGCCTGCGAAGACGTCACAATCCTAGCTCCGTCCCGAATGTCACATAACGGAAGGCATATTGAAAGTGGGGGCCGATGAAACCCACACCCTCCAGGCTGATGCAGGAACCATGGGCCGAGTGTTCGTCGAGAGGCGATCCCTCAGTCTCAAGAAAACTCATGACCGCCGGCAGGAGGAGCCTGCCGAATGCCCTGAATGACTGGGCTCGCTGAATGGAGTGATCGCCGAATCGGCTTCCGCGACCTGCGGATTCCGGTGTCTTGATCTTTTGCGCCACGCAGCGGAAAACCATCCGTGTTCAGCCCTTGTCCGCTGAAGGCGAGCAGCATCAAACAGCGACCTCTCCGCTTGGCACTGTTCCGGACCGGCAGCACCCTACCCAGACTCGATCAAGCCCTACAAGGGGCGGGAGCAGCCCGGCATCCGTCGGTCGGCCGACATCGGGGCACGTACGCGATGCGGGAGTTGTTGCGCCCGAGCCTCTGGTGGGACCGCACGGGCCGTCAGCAGCTCCTGCCCCACGAACCGCCCCCAACCGGAGCGGTGAATGACTGCTCCCTCTCTGATGCGGGGGAGCTCTGACCAGTACGTTCATGGCCTCATGCGCTGATGGCCACGGGAGAAGTGGAACCGGTTGGCCATCGGTGGTCCTCTCGATTCCTCCGGATCGGGCGGAGCCGGTGTCATCGTGTCCGCCTCTCAGGGAGAGGCCCCCGCCGGCAGGGCCCACCCGGTACGCGATCACTTTCGGATCACCGGCCCGCTCCGGGACCCGCCCCGCGGCGTGGGGAGTTCGCCTCTCGGAAGTGCCCTCGTGATCTTGCGTGCCGGAAGACTGAGGAACGCCCATCGTCGCAGGCCGCAGGGCACTTCCTCATCCCGGCACGATCACTGCCGCACATCGGCCGATGGATCCGGGACCAGATGTGACACCGGGAAACGTGTGCACTCCCCATTGACGAGTCGCCAAAGTCTGTATGAGATAAGAATGTTGGAGCCAGTCAAGGCGAAGAGGGGTCAAAAATGGCGCACGCAGTGCAGGAACGTTCCGTGACCGTGACGGACGAGGCGGAGCCGGACATGGTGCTCTTCTCCGACGAGGAAGGTCTTGACCTCGCCGATGACGTCGAGTTGATCACCCTGTCATCGGCTACTTTGGGTGCCATCGTTGCGCGGCGCTGCTGATCGCATCTGATGCCGACTCCGAAACGACTGGCCCTCTCGTTTGCAGGGGAGGGCCAGGTGTCGGTTCGATCGTCCACGCAGAGTGCTCGCGTGACGCTCGGCCGGCCCTTGATCAATGCCGACGTCAATTCTCCGTTCTTCGTTCCTCTCGGACTGCTCTGCATTGCCTCACCGCTGATGGCGCATGGTCATCCCACCGTCGTCGTCGACCTGGAGTACGAGCACCGGATCGGTGCCTTCGAGCCCGGTGACGCCGACTGGCTCGACCAGACCTGTGCTCGTCTGCTCGCCGCCGATCCCGACGTCCTCGGCCTCACCTGTCTCGCGGACACCCTCCCGGCATGCCTTCTCATCGGGCGTCAGGTCAAGCGGCTCCGGCCCGATGTCACGGTGGTTCTCGGTGGACCCGGGACGTTCGGTGTCTTCCCCGACGCCCTCCCACGCTTCGCCGACTGCGTCGACTTCGTGTGCCGCGGTGAGGGAGAGCTCGCGATCACCGCTCTCGCGGATGCCCTTGCCGACGGGGCCGATCCCGCCGAGGTGCGCGGCTTCTGGTCGTGCAGGAACGGCCAGGCCGTGTCCAGCGGGCCTCAGCCGACCACGAACCTGAACCTCGTGCCGATGCCCGCGTACGACGCCGTCCCGATGGGCGACTACATCCGGCTGTCGACCCCGCACATCTTCGACGTTCACATCGGCTCCGGGTGCACCTATTCGTGCAAGTTCTGCATGACGTCGACGTTCTGGGACCGCGACTTCCGGATCAAGGATCCCGCGGTCATCCTCGATGAACTTCGCTTCCTGCACCGCACGTACGGGGTGACCCAGTTCAACTTCCTGCACGACAACTTCGCCAACAAGCGCACGTATCTCGACGAGTTCGTGTCCTATTTCTCCGAGCACAACGACATGTTCGAGTGGGGCTGCGCGGTCCGGCCGGACAATGTCAACCCGTCCCTTCTGCGGCGCATGGCCGACGCGGGATGCTTCAACATCTTCTGCGGCACGGACGCGGGGTCGGAGAAAATCCTCAAGGCCATGCTGAAGATGCCCTCGACGAAGCGGACCTACGAGTTCTTCCGGTCCGCCCAGGAAGTCGGCATCCAGTTCGAGACGAACACGATCGTGGGATACCCGGACGAGAGCGCCGAAGACCTCGAGAAGGCGCTGGAGGTCGTCTTCGACGCGATCGCCTACGGTGCCGTCAACAGTGACCTCAGTGTGCTTCAGCCGCTTCCCGGCGCGGAGATCACGGATGAGTACCGGGCTGAACTCGAGCCGCTCGAAAGCGGACTCGACGTCATGGGCACCTTCCTCCCGTCGGACGTCCGCGCGCTCATCAAGGACGATCCGGCGACCTTCACCGGATTCAGCTTCATCCGCAGCGGGAACCGGGACTACGAGTACTACCAGGACGTGTTGCGCCTTTCGCGGTATTTCACGCGCCGCTATTACCACCTGCTGCGATTCCTCAAGCAGGGTGCGGGACACACGTACGTTGAATTCATCGACGCACTGCTCGAACGGGCCGCAATGCCCATCGAGGAGGCGCTCGCTGAGATTCTGGCGCACATGGAGGGCGTGCATGCGCAAGCCGCCAGGGCGCTGTTCGCATACGACTCGATGCTTGCGGAGTTCCGGGGGGACGAGGTCGAGGAAGAGCTCGTCAACGTATACCGGCGGCCCGCCACCGTGGAGGAGAAGCCGCACTTCCTGATCGCGGACTTCGACGTCGACGTCGTCACGATGATTTCCGACCCGCGCGAAATCACCTGGAAGCCCGAGCTGAGCCGCCCGACGGTCGTGGTCGTGTATCGCGCAAGTGAGGCAGAGGTGTCGACTCTCCGTCTGACGCCGGCGCAGGCCAAGGTCTTCAAGGCCCTCATGCCGCGCGGGCGGGAAGAACGCGAAGCTCTCCTCGCGAACATCGCTCCTGGCCGGCGGCGCGAGGTCGCGACGGCGGTGGCAGGGTTGTGTGCGCAGATCGACGCCTCGCCGGACGCCCCCGAAGGGACACCTCCGGTGGCCGACAGCCGTCTCCTGACCACGTGAACGTGGCGCGCCCCGTCACTGTCGAGGTGGACGACGACCCGATTCGATGGCACGGGCCCACGGGAGGCGACTACCTGAGCCGTTGGTTCGCCGCGGCGAGCCAGCACAGCCGGCTCGATCTCATGTGGGTCGCGGACGACGGGCTGAGCCAGCACTACCGCGTCCAGCAGGGAGCGTCCTTCTCCGACGGGAGCCCGGTGCGTGCGCGCGATCACGCGCGGGCGATCCGGACCGCGCTCACGGTTCCGTCGCTCCAGCGGTTCCTGCGCGACATCCGCGCGGTCCGCACATCCAAGGACGCGCTCGTCGTCGAGCTCCGCCGCCAGGCGCCGCACCTTCCCAGCCTGCTCCGGAGCGTCGATCTCGCTCCGATCTCGTCGTGCGGGCGACTGTCCTCCGGTACGTACGAGCGTGCCGTGCGCACCGCCGATGACGAGTACTGGCTCGAACCCGTCAAGGCCGGCACGCCACCCGTGCGGGTGCTCGTCCGCCGTGATCCGCACGACGCCCCGGAGAGGTTCCGGCGGGGCGAGGTCGATGTGACGTGCGCGACGGCGTTTCCGCTCGACCGCGTCCCGGACTTCGCCGACAGCAGGGTGTTCCACACGGCACCGACCGCGATCGAGATGCGTCTGGAGATCAACCCAGACAGCCCGTCGGCGGTGGGCGACGCGGAGTTCCGCCGCCGGCTCCTCGGCGCGATTCGCTACGACCGCCTTGTCGCACGGTGCTGGAACGGTGCGGAGTCGGCAGCGCCCGACCACCACGTCGAGGCACCGCCCAGCACCGTCGGCTCCGGCGTACGGCTGCGCCTGGGGTACTGGGACTACTACCCCAACCGGGACGTGGCCGAAGAGGTCGCGGCCCAGCTGACCGAGAACCTCGCTGTCGAGGTCGAGCCGGCACCCGCCGACTTCGTCTCGGGCTCGGCGCAGTCCTGCGACGTGCTCCTCGCGTTGCGGGGCCCGCTCTTCGAGGATCCGATCTGTGCTCTGGACCTGCTCGACCCGGCGCGCCGTGACCCCGTCCTCGCGCCGCTGCTGCACCGGCTGTCCGAGGTCCCGGACGACGATGCCGCGTGCGACGAGCTGCGTCGAGCGGTCCGCGAGCAGTGTCCGGTCCTGCCGCTCCTGCGTCTCCGAGGCCACTGGCTGCAGCGCGAGGCGCTGGCAGGTCGGCCCTGGCCACCGATGGGAGCCGTGCGCTTCCCCCGGTTCAGCTGGAACGCCGACTCTTCCTGATCTTCGCCACACGGTGATCTCGCTACGAAGGAAGGCCAGGGATGGCTGACGGAGTCGACCGCTATGTTCTCTCGCCCGCGGCGACCTGGTCCCGCGACGGCGACGAGCTGCGCGTTTTTTCCGACGAGGTGCTGCTGGTCCGACGCTGCCCCGAATCGATGTTCGCATGGCTCACAGCGGTCTCCGACGAGCCGGCCGGCCTCCCGGCACCGAGCGGAAGCCAGGTGGACGCCATCGTGCGTACGCTTCTTCGGCTTCGCCTCGTAGTCGCACCGTTCGACCGTTCGTGGCACTCGTCCGCTTGGAGGAACCAGGTCGAGTACTTCGCGGCCCTGGGTCTGGATGCCGGTGCGGCACAGGATCGGCTGCGCGCGGCGCACGTGACCGTTCTCGGCGTCGGCGGCATCGGCGGCGCGGTGCTGGCTGAGATCGTGGGTGCGGGCGTGGGCGGGCTCACGCTCGTGGACGGCGACCGGGTCGCGCTGGAGAACTTGAACCGCCAATATCTCTACCGGCGTTGTGACGTCGGACGGGCCAAGGTCGATGCGGCCCGAGAGTGGGTGCGTGAGCGCCTCCCTGAAGTGGAACCGGCCGCTGTCATGGAAACCATCACGACCAGCGAGGCGTTGGTGCCGTACCTGCGCGAAGGTGGGTTTCTCGTCGTCGCGGCCGACCGTCCTGCATCGCTGCCGGAACTGTGCGCTCAAGCCTGTCTTGCGCGCGGAGCGTCGATGATCACGGGAGGCTGCGGCCTCCGAGTAGGGTCGAGTGGCCCGCTGATCCGGCCCGCCGATGTCCCGGCCTTCATCGCGTCACGCCAAGAGGCGAAGGCCACGGCCGGAGCCGCGGTCACACCGATGGCGGCCTCGTTCGGCCCGGTCAATACGCTGGTGGGCGCGACGATGGGCCGTGATCTCATCTTCGGCATACTCGGTGTGAGCGCCCGAACGACGTCGCATCGCGTCGAGCTGCTGGGGACGGCTCTGGCCTGAGAGCGCGGAAGGTGGGCTCCGGCCTCTGACGGTCCGTCGGGCCGAAGCGCTGCTGGTACTGCGCGGGGGTGAGGCAGCGCCTGTAGTGCGGGCTGACAAGGACGCCCACCCATCAGTCGCGTCAACAACGCTGCGGGTCAATACACCTAGGTGCGGATGGTCCGGCCCCGGTACAGCGGACCCGGGACGTCCCGGAACTCCAGGTCGAGTCCGAGGCCGTCGCGCTCGGCGTGCAGGTGCAGGTGCGGTTCGCTGCTGTTGCCGGAGTTGCCGACCGCGCCGAGCACCTGCCCCGCGTGCACGGGGTCGCCGGTGGTCACGGTGACGGTGCCGGGGCGCAGATGGGCCAGCTTGACGATTTCGGAGCCCGTGTCGATCCACACGTGGTTGCCGTAGAGGGGCTGGTAGCGGACGCTGCCGGGGTCCTGGTCGGCGATGTGGTCGGCGGTGGAGACGACCGTGCCGTCACAGGGGGCGTGCACGGGCTGCCCGTAGACGAGGTAGCTCTCGTTCCTGCCGGACCCGTGCTCGCTCCGGGCGCGGCGGCGGGCCCGCGTGCCACCGGGGCCGATGCGGACGATGTCGAGGGCGCCGCGTTGCTCGGGGACGGCAGCGTGATGGTTCATGCTGCGTCCACCACCCTGGGCCACGTACCAGCTGCCGGTCTGCAACGGGAAGACGAGGGGCCGTGAGACGGCCCGTCCCCAGCGGTGGCGCCGGGCCCGCACCAGGAGCACGCCGATGGTCCCGACCAGGGCGGCGCCGACGACCAGCTCGGCGGCGTCGCCGCCCGACGTGGGCAGTCCCGGCAGCCGCCAGGCCGAGGCGAGAGCGACGAGTGCTCCGGCTTCCAGAAGACGGCGTGCAGGGCGCGGCAGTTCGGCGGGGGCGCGCCATCCCTCCACCAACAGGTATCCGGCCGCGACGATGAGCAGCCGGCCGCACCATGCGATGCGGGAGGGGGCCTCCCAGCAGGCGCCGATGCGTACGGCCAGCAGCAGCGCCAGCACGATCCACGCCAGGGCCGAGCGGGCCCGCAGCGGGATGCGCAATCGCGGCGGACGATAGTCGCCGGGGGCGATCAGAAGGCCCTCGAGTTCACGGCCGTCCCGCGTGGCGGCGAAGGCGAGGACCTGCCCCCTGGTGCCGTGGATCACCAGCCCGTCGGGGGTGTCGCGCACACCGGCGACCTCGCCGACCCGTCCGACGGTGGCGTCCATGATCCGACCGAGCCGTTCCCGCCCCACGGCGGCCACCACGCGCGGCGCGAGACGCTCCTGGTCGCCGGGCTCCGCGGTGACGAAGCGGTGCAGGGCGTCCGCCGCGGCGTGCTCCCGGCCGGTGTCCGGCCGCACGCTCCGGTGCGACCCCGCCGGATCGCCGGTCGTGTCACGCATCGACCACTCCCCGGTGTCCGGCCGCCATGGCCGCGGAGGCCATGCTGCGCGTGAGCGAAGGGGACCAACCGCCTCGCAGCAGACGCTCCTTGACGGCGCGGAAGCGCCGCGCGAGCGACCGGTACTCCTCGCCGCGCAGACACGTGCCGTCCGCGCCGATCATCAGCAGCCCGAAGCACACGAGGCCCATGCAGACCATGATCCCCACGTGCAGGCCCTCGAGGGCCATGGTGTTGACCTTCCGGACCCACGGGCGCGCGGACAGGACCGCGAAGGGCAGCGCCACTTCGATGAAGATCGTGACGTGGCAGACGGCGGTGCCCACGAAGGCGTTGCTCATCAGGTGCGCGTACGTCGTCGACGTCTCGAAGCCGGTGATCCGGCTGATGTAGTACATCGCCACGCCGTCCTGCCACATCTTTCCCGTGATCTTCCCGTACCCGGCGGCGAAGTACAGCACCGCGGTCTGGAAGACGATGAGAAAGGCGGCCAGGTTGTGCAGCACGGTGGAGACCGACGGCAGCCCCTCTCGCGGCAGCTCCGCGCGCCGCCGTCCCACGCCTCGTCACCCTCGAGGGAGAGACCGCGGTCCTGACGCTGCGCTCGCTCAACCGCCACGACACCCGCGGAATCACCACGGCGACCGGAACCGTCCACGTATGTGAGAACCCGGCCGTCCTGTCTGCTGCTGCCGACTCCCTCGGCTCGGCCTGTCCGCGCGAGGGGCGGACATCCACTATCACGGTGACTTCGACTGGGCGGGATGCACATCGCCACGGTCCTGGGGCGGGGTGTCCCGTGGCGGCCCTGTCGCTACGGAGCCGCCGACTACGAGGTGGCCGCGGCCGGAGTGAGCGAGCCACAGGGCCTGGCGGCCGCGATCGCACAGACACCGTGGGACCCGGTCTTGGCCGCCGCTCTTACCCGGCGCGAAGTGCGTGTCGAAGAAGAGTCAGTCCTCGACGACCTCCTATCGGACCTCGAGAAGCGTGTCCACTGAGGCACGTCGGATGGCGTGTGAGACCGCCACAGAAGCGAGGATCTTCCCGACAGGCAGGGTTCTCCCAATGCTGCGGCGAGGTCCGCTCCCTCCACCCCGTCGTTCCCACGGGGGAGACTCTTTCGATCGCGCACTCGCCAAGGAGGTCGCCGTATGGCGACCCGAATACGGTGACGAGGTCGCGACGACGCAGGTTGTTTCCTCTCGATGCAGTTGTGATGATGGACTGCATGTCTCAACACGGGGGCGAGGCAGACGTATCGCCGCGCAAAGATGTGCCCAGGTCACGGCTGTACGAGTATGTGGTGTTCCCAGGTCCTTCTCAGAAGGAACCGGAGCCGCCACCGGGGCGGGAAGTTTCTGCAGCGGACCCTCCACAGGAGCGGGGTTTGCAGGGAGCGGACAAGGCTGTGGTTCGCAGGCGGGAGTTCGCGGCGTTGCTGGGTGAGTTCCGCCGCACGGCCGTGCTCGTTCCGTTGGGTGACGGCGCGGGTCCGGAAGGAGAGCGTGGTCTGCTGACTGCTGACCTGGGTGGGGTCCGCTTCATCCTGGCGTTTTCGGACGAGCAGGCGTTGGCTCGTTACGCGGTGGCGCGTGGTGAGGCGGCTCGGGAGTGGGTGTATCAATCGATCTTGGGTGCGCGTTTGCTGGATGTGGCGGTGCCTGCGGTCGGGGTGCCGTGCGGGGTGGCGCTGGATTGCGCGGATGGTGAGGGCGGCATGGTGTTCCCGCCGGTGTGCGGGATCGTGCCGGATGCGGCGGCGGTGGACTTCGACGCCGACGGGGGCTTGGGGGGTGCGGTGTGAGCGGTGACGGCAAGGATCTGAAGGCCGAGGGGCTGGCTCTGATCGCCAAGGGCCTGACCGAGGCTTTGGGCGAGCTGCGGGAGCTCGGCATGGTGGGCGAGGCCGGGGCCGGGCGCGGCTTCGGCGACATCGTCCTGTCCGGACTGGAGCTCGGGCACGAGGGGCTGACGGGTGAGTTCACGTCCTTCTGCGAGCGCTGGGAGTGGGGGGTGCGGTCGTTGATCGCCGAGGGCAATGGGTTCGCCGTGAAGACGGGTATGTCCGCGGGCACGTACTACGAGAACGATCAGTACGTCGAGGGGTCCTTCAAGGTCGTCGCCAACTCGGTGATCGGTAATCCGTACGCCTCGGAGGAGGACGTCGAGAAGTCGGGCTGGGGCGCCATCGCCCAGTCCGGTGTCTACGGCGGGAAGGTGGACTACAGCAAGGAGTCCTTCGACCAGGCCCTGTCCAATAGCGAGCAGGCGTGGGTGGTGGGCCGCTGCGTCTCATGGTTTGTCACTCTGGTTCGGACACTTCAGGAATCGCCCAGCAGATATCAAACGAAACGGGCGTTACAGTAAGGGCGCCTACCGACAGGGTGGGCACCAATCCGCTCCTGGGTCCGGGGCAGGTTCCGCAGATCGACAACGGCGGATACTGGCGGATCTTCCTTCCCGCCGTTGGAGGCTAAGGTGAAATTGATCGGCTTTTATCAGGAAATGGATTCAGGTTACTCGGTATCCTGGGGTGGTCCCGTGCCTGCTCCCGAAACGGGTGCGGGAAAATATTTGGTCCCCGATGTGGTCGACTATCTGAAGTCTGGATATCCCATTCTTGATGTGATGGAGTTGACCACGGATGTCGTCGGTGGCGCTTTCCGGGTGCCGGGCGGATCATCCGCACTTACGGATGGGGAATTTGTGTGGCGCGAGGACTTGGCGTCTTACGTGGAGCGATATCATATCGATCTGCCGTTGGATTTTCTTGAGGCCGCGCGACGTCACGAGTTTCGCATCCCCTCAGTCGGCTATGAGGTGCTGCTCAGTATCTCTTCGGAAGTGAGTGAAGTGCTGGGATTCCAGCCGAAGCCGTGAAGGGTTGCCCCTACCGTGCATGAGCTCGTTGGCTGTGAATTGAAGCCGCAATGAAACGAGTGGAGTTCCTTGCCGCTGCTGCCCAACTGTATGCCTTATGTCGATAACGCGAGCGTCACTCCGATGAGGCACCGCCGAGGCTTGACCTGGCGGTGGTTGCGGGCGGGGCGAAACCGGCGCCCCCTTCGACATGCGCAGTGGTGGGAGGGCCCGGGGAAGGACCCTCCCACCAGCGTCCGGCTCAGCCGGAGTCGATGCGGTTCAAGCACCCGGACTCGGTGACGCGGCCCGGGCCCGTGCGCTGGTCAGCCGGACATCGCGCAGCCGCCGGCGTCGTTGCTCCACGTCGGCTGCATGGCGAAGGTGCCGGTGGGGAGGGAGATGGTGCCGAGGTTCTGCCAGGCGCACAGGTCGCCGTTCTCCTCGCCGTCGGAGGCGACCCAGCCGCTGGCCGGCTGCGGGTCCGTGGCCGTCTCGGCGTACTCGTGGCCGCCGACGATGCTGAAGCCGTCGAGCCGGTTCTGCACCGAGTTGGCACCGCAGCTCGCACCGGCGTCGAGGACGTACGGCATGTTGGTGTAGGTGACGTTGCCGTTCCAGTCGTGCCACGCGCAGAAGCCGGAGTTGGGGAAGCCGTCGGGCGAGGTGCCGCTCGGGCTCAGGACGACGATCTGCACGTCGGTGCCGGAGACGCCGAAGTGCTGCGCGCCGACGTTCGCCTCGGCGGCTATCTGGGCCTGCGAGGACGAGGCGGGAGCGGCCGAGGCGCTGTCCGTCCACGAGCCGGCGAGCACCGCGCCGCCGAAGGACGGTCTGCCGCCGGAGTTGTCGGTGTACTGGGAGTTCACGGTGGACCAGGAGTCCTGCGAGGTGCCCAGTCCCTGGAAGAGGTTCTTCTCGTAGTTCGCGACGCCGTTGCTGTCGGAGTTCCACTGGCTGCCCCAGAAGACCAGGTACACCTTCAGGGCGTGCTCCACCGGCCCGTTGTTGTAGTACAGCGGGCCCCCGGCGGCCGCCTTGCGTGCCCCGTGGGCCGCCGCCGAGTCCTTCTGGGGGACGACGCCGTGGCGGCCGTGGGTGACCACCCTGACCGTCTCGCCGTGGGTGTGGACGTACTGCACCTGGCCACCGGTCGACGCTGCGGCGGCCGGCGTGGGGGAACCGGTCGGCGCGGCGGAGGCCGAGCTGGAGATCGTGGCGCCCAGCATCGCGGTCGCCGCAGTGGTGAGCAGGACGGCGGCGCGGTGAAGGAACCGCCGTCCGCCCGCCTGGTGGGGGATACCCATGGTTGACTCCTCGGAGTGGTGAGGGGGGACCGGCATCCGATGGGTGGTCGGACGCCGACGAACTCGGCACGGTCCAGGGATGGTTGAGGCCCGGACTGTGTTGAGCGCGTACAGTCAAAGACGCAACGATCGATCTCCGCCAGAGTGGGGAGGGTCAAGGTTGCCTGCGGGGCGGGTAAAGCGATCGCCGCGCCCGGCCGTCACTCGCCGGGGCGTCGGCCGGGGGCGCCGCCGGTGTGCCGGAGGCGCCCCGTGGCCGGTGGCTCAACATCGCCGTCGGCCCGGGGTGCCGTCGTCGCCCCCGTCTACGATCAAGGCCGCTTTGTGCTCTCGGACAAAGGGTCGAACAGCTGTGACGGACGAGCGGGTTGTCATCGTGACCGGGGCGGGGTCGGGCATCGGGGAGGCCACCGCCCGGCTGCTGCGCGAAGAGGGGCACCGTGCGGGTGACCCCGCCGCCGTCGACGATCTGGTCCGCGCCGCCCTCGACGCCTACGGGCGGATCGACGGCCTGGTGCTCAACGCGGGCATCGGGCGCGGCGGTACGGTCGGGGACCTGTCCCTGGAGGAGTGGGACGACGTCATGCGGACCAACCTCACCGGTCCCATGCTTCTGCTGCGCGCCGCCGTTCCGCATCTGGTGCGGTCACGCGGGGCGGTGGTCGCCGTCGCGTCCGTCTCCGCACTGCGCAACGGTGCGAGCAACGCCCCGTACGCCACGTCCAAGGCCGCCCTGCTGCAGCTGTGCCGGTCCGTCGCCGTCGACTACGGGCGGCAGGGTGTGCGTGCCAACGTCGTGTGCCCCAGCTGGATCAGGACCGAGATGGCCGACCGGCGCATGGCGCGCTTCGCTCAGGAGGCGGGCCTCGGCGACGGCGGCGCCGAGGCCGCCTACGAGCAGGCGACCCGCCTCCTGCCCGTGGGACGGCCCGGCGAGCCGCGGGAAGTCGCCGCCGCGATCGACTGGTTGCTCTCCCCGGCGGCGTCCTTCGTCAACGGCTCCGTGCTCACCGTGGACGGCGGGGCCACGGCCGTCGACCTCGGCACCGTCGCGTTCGATCACCACATCGAGCCGCGTGCCGGTCAGGATTAGCCGACGGTGGGCGGGAGTGGCCGGCCGGGGCACGCCGCGCCGTTCGGTCAGGAGCGTCGCGCCGGCAGCGGGTCGGGCTGCGCGGGCGGCTTCGCCGTCGTGGGGGGCCATGTCCGGGCGAGGGCGAGGAGGGTCGCCGGACTGCCGCGGTCCAGGCCCGGCAGGCGGCCCGGTGCGGCCGGCGGCTCGGCGGGGGGCGTCACGGTGCGCGTCCCCGCGGTCAGCTTCGCCGTCCGTGCCTCGCCCAGGGCGCCGGCCAGTGCCGCCGCCGTGCGGCGCTCGCCCCGCAGTCCCGCCGCTTCGGCCCGTCGGTACGCCGTGTCGTACGCGTCCGGACCCACGTACGCCTGGAGATCCAGGAGCGCGTCGTACGTCTCGATGATCTGGCGGTGGGCTTGCAGGGCCCAGGAGGAGCGCGGGCGCAGGACCTCCCGCACCCGGGTCCGCTGGGGACCGGCGAGGGTCACCTGGGGGACCGCGGCCACGAGATCGCGCCACAGCGGCCACAGCCGCCAGACGGTGCTCAGGGCCGTCGCCGAGCGGGCCAGGGCGGCGGCCGTGGGCACCAGCAGCGAGGCCGCGCGGAAGAGGCCGTGCACGCTGATGATCACGGACAGGTAGGGCAGCAGGCCCGGGGCGCGGACGTAGAGGCTGACGAGGTAGCCGGACCAGAAGACCAGGGCCAGGACGCTGCCCAGGGCGAACAGCCGCAGTGACCGGACGAGGTCGCGGTCGCCGGTGCGCCGGCTGTACGGCCAGCAGACGGCGACGGCCACGGCGTCGCCGAGCAGGTGCGCGACCGCGAGGATCAGCCAGTAGAGGGACGAGCACGTGGCCGGTCCCTGTGCGGGTCCGGGTGCGGCCGTCTGGTCGACGCCGAGCAGGTCCAGGGCGAGCAGGGAGCCGAGCGCCGTCACCAGGCCCACGAGCACGGCGGCGCGCAGATGCCGGGTCCGGGTCGAGTCGGCGATGAAGAGCAGGACCAGTCCCGCACTGAGGACGCCGATCAGGTTGCGGGTCAGCGCGACCGTGTGGATGCCGACGCCGAGGTCCGTGAACCCGGCGACGATCCGTGGCTGGAAGAGGGTGAGGGCGACGGTCGCGGCGAGGACCGTCACCCACAGGCCCCGCTGGTTCGGCCGGCGCAGTGCGGGAGCGGCCCGCCAGGCGAGGGCGGTCCACAGGGTGACGACGGTGAGGACCCCTACCGCGTCGGCCAGTTCAGTGGCCGTCATCGGACGTCACCCCCAGGAAGGAGCCCAGGCGCCCCAGGCGGCCGGCCGGGCGGCCCGGCTTCCCCGCGCTCTGGATGAGACTGGCGATCATCTCGGCTTCTTGTTCGTCGCTGGTGGTGTAGCTCGTCCGGGTCTTGAGCGCCTGGAGGGGGCCGGGCAGGGGTCCGCCGTGGGGCGCCACAGCCGTGCGGTCGCCGGTCCCCGCGGTGGTGCCCCGGTGGTGGTCGCAGAGCACGTGGCCGATCTCGTGGAGGATGATGTGCTCCCGGTGCAGGGGAGCGGTCCGGGGCTCGTAGAAGACGTAGTCGGCGTCGTCGGTGCCCAGCCAGAGCCCGCAGACCCCGATCGTGGCGAACCGGTCGGGCAGCTCCCGCAGCACGAGCGGTCTGCCTCGGAGTTCCTCCACCCGCTTCCGTAACGCATCGAAGACAAGGGACGGCTGTACGCCGAGGTCGCGCAGGATGGCCGTGCACCGGCG
Organism: Streptomyces tropicalis; assembly: GCF_029269835.1. GTDB lineage: Bacteria > Actinomycetota > Actinomycetes > Streptomycetales > Streptomycetaceae > Streptomyces > Streptomyces tropicalis. The sequence goes on from NZ_JARJBB010000003.1 coordinate 117,729, forward strand.
CTGCAGCTCGAGGTACTCGCCGGTGGTCCTCACGTGCGGTCCTACCTCCTTCCGATGATGACGGGACGCGGCGCTGCGCGAGGCCGCCTTCACACCCCCACGCCCCCCCCGCGTCCCTCACGTCCCCGTGCCCGCGCGCCGTCGTGTCCGCGAGCGGCGCTGCGGGGGCGGTGCGAGGGCATCCGGCGCACGGGTGCGGTGGTCGGCACCGAAGCCGCGGGCTCCGGAGCCGCCGGTGCCGCCTCGGGTGAGGAGGCCGTGTTCCGGCTCCGCTGGGCGAAGCCCTGCCCAAAGCTAGTCAACCGCTCGTCATGCGGACGGCCTCCTGCCCGGCTTTGGCTCGAAATCCTCCCCGCCTCCCCGGAGACGGACGCGATCGGCGAGCGCGGTGCCGCGCCAGGGCGGGGTACGCCGCGGGTGGTGTATGCCGCGGGTGGTGTCCATGAGGCGGATCGGCAGGTCGGGTGGGACGGCGGCGGCGCCTTCCGCGTTCGCCGTGAGCGAGCGGGCTCCGGTGAGGACCGCGCAGGCGGCACGTGCAGGGGCGGCGGGCGGCGCCGGCCCCGGGCGCGGCGCGGATCGGGTACGGCCGCCGAGCGGGTCAGGAGTCCGGGAGGGCGGGCAGGGGCGGCTCCCCGCCCCGCCGTCCCGGCGGATGCTCAGTCGAGGCAGAACTCGTTGCCCTCGATGTCCTGCATCACGATGCACGACTCGTTGTCCTCGTCGGCCACCAGGAGCCGCACGCGCACCGCGCCGAGCGCGACCAGTCGTGCGCACTCGGCCTCGAGTGCGGCGAGGCGCTCTTCCCCCACGAGACCGGTGCCGACCCGCACGTCGAGATGCACCCGGTTCTTGACGGTCTTGCCTTCGGGAACGCGCTGGAAGTACAGCCGAGGGCCCACGCCCGAGGGATCGACGGATGCGAACCACGAGCCCCGGTCCTCAGGCGCCTGCGCGCGATCGAAATCGTCCCAGGTGGCACACCCCTTCGGGGGCGGCGGCACGACGTACCCCAGCACCTCGCACCAGAATCGGCCGACACGCTCGGGTTCTGCGCAGTCGAAGGTGACCTGGAACTGCTTGATCGATGACATCGATGCACCTTAGCAGGGGTATGTCGCTCAATTCGCTTGAAAAAAAGGCACCTTGACGGAGGCTGCCTACGTGCGGATCGTGCGGCCCCGGGCCGGGGGTCGGTGGCCCGGGCCGCCGGAACGGAACGGCCGGCCCCCCCGCACGCAGGAGCCGCCCAGCGAGGGTTCCAGCGAGCCGAAGGCCGTGTCCGCCGGCGCGGTCGTCTCCCTGCGCGGGCGCGACACCGGGGGGTCGGTGCGGCACAGGCCGCGGACGTGGCGGGCGATCTGCGCCGCCAGGACGGCCGCGGGCTCGACTCGCCGCACGGCGAGGTGCTCGAGGAACTCGACGTGACCTGTTCGCCGGGGTCACGTCCGGCGCGTGACATCCGGCCGACGGCACCGTGCCCCTCCGGGAGGACTCGGCGGGCCGGCAGCACGCCGCTCGTGCGGGCGGTCACCGCGGACCGGGTCAAGGGCGTCGTCCGCTGCGCGTGTTGACCTCCGCGACCAGGGCGCTCAGCAGTTCGTCCTGGGTGAGGACGCGCAGGTCGTCCGCGGTCGCGTCCCACGCGCGGCCGCCGCCGAGCGGCCGGATCCGGACGTACGGACCCTCGTGCCCCGTCACCCGGCCCACGCGGTCGCTCGCCGCGTCGTGGACCGCCTCTCCGGCCCCGGGTGCCTCGCGCGCCGCGCCGCACGGCCGGCCGGCCGTGCCCGGAGCCTGCCCCGCCGTCACCGGGCGGCCCCCCTCATGACCACGTCCGCGAGGAGCAGCGCGACCGGCGCCGAGCAGACGCCGAGATGCACCAGCGCGTACCGCGCCTCGCCCTCGCGGTCACCGGCCCACGGCGTGCGGACGTCCATCGCGGGCAGTTGGACGCCGGCCTCGGTGAGCGCGCGGGCCAGGGCGTCGCGGGCCTCCTGCGCCTCACGGAGTCGTGCGGCGGAGTCCGGCGCCGCGTTCGGGCCGGACGTCACGGGGTGCTTGCGGCGCGGTGCGGATGACATGAGGGCGCTCCTCCTCGGGGCAGTCCTGGCGATTCGACGACCCGGTTACGCTGCCTGAATTACTCTGCGTAGTGCGGGCGTTACGAGGATGCGCCCGGACGTGGGCGGTCGCGCCGTGGACGCGGGGGTGCTTCCCCGCCGGGCCGGTCCCGTTCCACACCTTCCACGCCGCCCCACGTCCCCCAACCTCCCGAAGGAGAGCGCCATGCCGCAGCGACGCGTCGTCACCGGCCGCAGCCAGGAACCGCGCCGGCGGTTCGCGGAGGAACTGCGCACCCTCCGCACGGGAAGCGGCACGAGCCTGCGCCAGCTCGGCGAACGGCTCGGCTGGGACTGGTCGTTGTTCGGCAAGATGGAGAAGGGCGAGACCCTCGGCAGCCCCGAGGTCGTCCAGGCGCTCGACCAGCACTACGGCACCCCCGGGCTGCTGCTCGCCCTGTGGGAGCTGGCCGCCGGCGACCACACCCAGTTCCGTGAGCGCTACCGCCGCTACATGGCCCTGGAGGCCGAGGCCGTCAGCCTGTGGCACTTCGCGGTGAGTGTGCTGCCGGGCCTGCTCCAGACGCCCGGGTACGCGCGCGAGGTGCTCGCGGCGGGCGGACTGCGGGGCCGGGAGCTCGACCAGCAGGTCGAGGCGCGGATGGGGAGGCGCGAGCTGCTGGAGGGGGAGGACGCCCCGCCGTTCCGCACGATCCTGTCCGAGGCGGTCCTGCGGACGCCGTTGCGCAACGTGGGGGAGTGGCGGGGGCAGTTGTCCCATCTGGCCGAGGTGGCCGAGCGGTCCAGCGTGACCATGCAGGTGCTGCCCCTGGCTGCCGGAATGCACGGTCTGGACAGCACCGCCGTGATGTTCCTGCGGCTTCCGGGCGGGCTGACAGTGGCCTATACCGAGAACGCGCATCGTGGTGAACTCGTCGAGGAGGACGGCCCGGTCGAGCGCCTGCAGCGTGCGTACGATGCGATGCGCGACCTGGCGATGTCCCCGGCCGAGTCGCGGACGTTCGTCCTGGCCACCTTGGAGGAAGCACCGTGCGAGGCATCGACGTGAGTGCCGTCGGCTGGCGCAAGAGTTCGTACAGCAACTCGGACGGCGGCGAGTGCATCGAGGTCGCCGACGGCCTCACCCCCCTCGTGCCGGTTCGGGACAGCAAGGTGCCGCACGGACCCGTGCTGGTGTTCCCGGCCGACCGCTGGTCGGTCTTCGTCGCGGCGGTCGGCGCGGGCCGCGTGTAGCGGCGGTCCCGGCCCCGCCGTCAGTGCCCGGTCAGCCGGATGTCCTGGCTGGACAGCGTCTGCGGGGTCGCCGTGAACGCGCGCAGACGGACTCGGGCACCGGGGCGCGGAAGGGGGTACCGGCCGCCCGGTGCGCGCAGCTCGATGCGGGCCGTGGTGTGCGCCGGGATCGTGGCCGGGCCGCCCACCTGGGTCCAGTACCGGGTCATCGCCTGCCCCGTGGTGAGCATGAAGTGGGGGGCGAGCGGGCTGTCGCCGGTGTTGGCGACCCGCAGGGTCAGTCCGCCGACGGAGGACGCGGAGGCCCGCCGTACCGCCGCCACCCGCATGGCCAGCGGAGGGGAGCCCGTCACCGCCACCGCCGAGGCGGCCGCCGCGGGCAGGACCAGGAGCCCCACCGCGGCGATCCGCGCCGGGCGCCGGTGCGCGCCGGACAGCAGGCGGGGGCGCGGCTGCCAGGCGCCCGCGAACTCCGCCGCGGGCGCGGTGACGGCGGCCGCCAGCCACAGCGGCGTCATCATCAGGTAGTAGCCGTCCTGCGAGCGCGTCGCCAGGAAGAACGCGCACCACGGCAGGACCGTCGCGGCCGGACCCAGCCGCCGCACGAACAGCACGAAGACGGCCAGCAGGGCGGCGGCCAGCAGCATGCTGGCGTGCCCGTACCAGTCGAGGCGGCCGCTGCCGTCGGTGAAGTACAGCGAGACGTCCACCAGGCCCTGGCCGTGCAGCACCGCACCCTGCGTCAGCGGCAGCGCGATGCCCTCCAGCCAGGTGGCCGGCTCGTGCACCGCGAAGTACGCGTTGATCAGCAGCCACACGGTCACGGCGACGCCGAGGAGGCGCAGCACGACCAGGGCGGCCTGCCGGTGCCCCAGCTCGCCGCGCCGCACCGCGTAGAGGCCGGCCAGCAGGAACGGTGTGACGAACCAGGGGAGTTGCTGGGCCGCGCAGGCCGCGCCCAGGCAGGCCGCACGCGCCAGCCCGGCCCGGCCCAGCCGCCCGCCGAGCCCGATCCGCGGCCAGCGCACCACCACGGGGACGAGCAGGGCCAGGGCCAGGATCGCCGGGTAGCCCTGACGGCCGTACGTCGGCAGGAAGCCGAAGCCGAGGCACACCATGGTCGCCGCCGAGCGCCACGGGACGGGCAGCATCCGCCACAGCACCACCGCTCCCACGACGAGCGCCCCCGTGCCCATCGCCGTCGCGGGCGCCCCGCCGTGCCCGAGCCACAGCAGGGGCGCGGTCAGCAGCAGGGCCAGCGGGGGATAGCCGTACGTGAAGTCGTACCCGCCGTACACCGTCGGGGTCAGTGCGATGCCGTGGGTGCGGAAGAGCCACGGCCAGGGGCGGCCGTAGATCGTGTGCCCGGCGACCAGTTCGTGGGCGGCCTGGGTGGTGAGGACCGCCTCGTCGCCGCCGGCGTGGTTCATGGCCCAGGTGCACAGCGCGAGGGCGACCGCCGTGACCAGCACGCACAGGTCCAGCCGGGCCAGGGACCGGGTACGGCGGACGGTCAGCGTGAGCACGCCGCACACCAGGATCGAGGCGTAGCAGAGCGAGATGACCGCGGCGACGGCCAGGCGGTGCGAGGCGGCCTGCGACCAGACGGACCGGGTGCCGATGAAGAGGCTGACGTCCGCGAGCAGGGTCAGGATCCGGTGCCACTGCGCGGGGGGCTCCGGGGACTCCGGGCTCGCCGGGGTCGCCGGGGCGGACACCGCGAACCAGATCCGTCGGACGGATGTCACCTGCTGCGATTCTGCCAAGTGCACGGCACGGGACGCTAACCGTGCCCGGTGAGCACCACATGGCCGTGGGTGAAAAGTCCGGTGTGAGGAGGGTAAGAAGCCGCTTTCGGGCAGCAACCGCTCCAACAGCCCGTCGGGGGTGTTCCGTACATGTCCCGGGAAGGTGCGCGGTCGCTGCGCCCGAAGGGGCGGTGGACCGTGTCGGTGTTGGGCTGAACGGGTGATTTGGCGTAAGAATTGGCTGGTGCAGGCGATGAGTGCGAGTCAGGTCGGGGGGAGCCGGTGAACAGCCACGACGTCACCGATGAACAGTGGGAGGGGCTCGCCCAGGTCGTGCCGTTGCGCGGGCGGGACGCATGGCCGTCCGCCGTGAGCCACCGCACGCTGCCCGACGCGGAGACCGAGACCCGGCGCCGCTTCGTGGTGCTGCGGGTCAACGTGTTCGCGGACGCCCGCGACGTCGCCGAGACGCTGATGGCGGGCGCCCCGGTGCTGCTCGACCTCACCGGCGCGGAGACGGAGGTCGCCAAGCGGGTCCTGGACTTCAGCACCGGCGTCGTCTTCGGTCTCGGCAGCGGTATGCACCGCGTGGACCGCAACGTGTTCCTCCTCACGCCGCCCGGCACCGAGGTGGGCGGGCTCGTGGGCGAGGCGACGGTGTAGCGCCCGGCGAGGCGTCCCCCGATCGTAGGAAGGTCCCCGGGGCGGAACGGTTCGTCCCGGCGGACGGCCCTACGGTCCGGACATGATCGTGTCGTCCGTTCCCGCGTCCCCGTCCGGGGGCGTGCCCGCGTCCCTGCCCGGGGGCGTCTCCGCGTCCTCACCCGCCCCGCCGCCCGGGCCCGCGAGCGTCTCCGCGCCGGTCCCCGGACCCGTACCCCGCGCGGACCGGCCGTGCGTCGGTGAGCTGCGGCTGTCGGCCTTCGCCGCGCACCGCCGGGCCCGCTTCCCGCTGGCCCCGCTCACCCTCTTCGCCGGTCCCAGCGGCTGCGGCAAGACCAGCGCGCTGCGGGCCTACGAGGCGCTCGCCCGGCTCGGCGGCGGTGCCGAACTCGGCGAGGTCTTCCCGGACCCCGCCGCCTGGGTGCCCGAGGGGTCCCGCCCGGACGCGCAGGCCCGCCGCGGGTTCCGGATCGGCTGCACCGCCCACGGTCCCGAGGGCCCGGTACGGCTGGACGTCGCGGTCCAGGCCGAGCCGGATCTGCGCGTGGTGGGCGAGCGGCTGAGCGGCGGCGACGGGCGGGTCCTGCTGGAGACGGCGCTGCGCGACCCCGGCCGGCGCACGGTCCAGGCGGCCTGGCACACCGCGGGCGCCACCCCGGTGACCCGCGCGCCCCTGCCCGACGACCGCCTGGGCACCCCGCTGCTGCCGCTGCGGGTGGCCGGGAAGACCGACGGGCAGCGGCAAGTGCTGGCCGCGGCCGAGCAGATGGTGGTGGCCCTGCGGTCGGTGTACGCCTGCGACCCGCAGCCCGAGCGGATGCGCACGCCCGTGCCGGCCGGCGCGGGGCGGCTGCTGCGGGGCTGCGACAACCTGGCCGACGTCGTGGCGCGCACCCGCGGTGAATGCGCCCGCCGCCACTCCCTGTTCGTGGAGGCGGTGCGCGCCGGCTGCGCCGGGCCGGTGGCGGACGTGGTCGCCGAACCGGTGGGCGGGGGCCGGGTGCGGGCGGTGCTGGAGCGCGGGGACGGGGTGCGCACCGGGTTCGAGCGGCTGGGCGACGGCGAACTGCGGTACGCGGGCCTTGCCCTGGTGCTGCTGACCGGGCCGGGCGTGCTGGAGGTGGACGCGGCCGGGGAGGTACCCCCGGCGCTGCAGACGCTGACGGTGCTCGCCGACGGCTTCGACCGGGGGCTGGACCCCCGGCAGCGGGCCGGGCTGCTGGACCTGGCCGCGCGGATGTGCGCCCGCGGGCACATCCGGCTCGCGGGCGCGGTGAGCGACGCCTCGTGGGCGCGGGGGCAGGGCGCGGCACGGGTGGTAGACCTGGTGCCGTGACGACCGACTCCGAGCATCCCGACCTCGCGGCACTGCAGCGCCGGCTGGCCGCCTTCGCGGCGGCCCGCAACTGGCAGCCGTACCACACCCCCAAGAACCTCGTCGCCGCGCTGAGCGTGGAGGCGTCCGAACTGGTCGAGATCTTCCAGTGGTTGACGCCGGAGGAGTCGGCCGGGGTGATGTCCGACCCCGGGACCGCGCACCGGGTGACCGACGAGGTGGCGGACGTCCTCGCCTATCTGCTCCAGTTCTGCGAGGTGCTCGGCATCGACCCGCTGGCCGCGCTGGAGGCGAAGATCGACCGCAACGAGTTCAGGTTCCCGCTGCCGCAGGAGGAGCCGGGGGAGGGGCGCGGGGAATGAGGGAATGAGAGGAATTGCGAACTCCGTTATGACTCCGTGTAGCCATTCAGCTGTTCGCTACCGATTTGTTGTCCATAGATTTCCGACTTCCTCTGGCTTTTCATCCCACATCCCTTCACTCTGGGTAGTGAACTGCGGTGTTCGGGCGGACGTGCGATGAGCACGTCGGGAGAGACGGGGACAGCGCATGGACGCGGTGCGGCTCATCCTGGCGAGCAGACGTGCCCTGGCCGGGAGCGGTGACGCCCCCGGAATACTGACGGAGGTGTGGCAGGCGCAGGCACTGGCGCAGGCGATCGGAAGCCGGCTCGCGGTCTCGGGTCCACCCGAACTGCGCGGCGAGGCACTGGGGTTGACGGAGCTGGCGGGCCGGGGCTGCGGCGTGCTGGACGTGCCGCACCTCGACACCGGGGAGTTGCGGGCGGCCCGGCTCACCGAGCTGGACGACGCCCGGCAGACCCTGCTGTGCCTGGGCGGCCTGCTCGGCGAGGTCGGCATCGCCCTGCTCGGCATCGCCAGCTCGGCGGCGGACGAGGGCACGTACTGGCAGTGCATCGAGGCGATCGACGCGGCGGACGAGTCCCGGGACCGGGTCCGGGAGATGCTCCGCAAACTGGCGGCGAGGGAGGCGGCCCTCCCGGAGCGCGAGGCCGGCTGACCCGGCCGGCCGGGCGGGGGCGGCACGGGTGCCGGTGCCGCCGGACGGCGCCCCGGCGTGCAGGATGGAGGCATGGATCTGCGTATCTTCACCGAGCCCCAGCAGGGGGCGAGCTACGACACCCTGCTCACCGTGGCCAAGGCCACCGAGGACCTCGGATTCGACGCCTTCTTCCGCTCGGACCACTACCTCCGCATGGGCGACGCGGACGGCCTCCCCGGCCCCACCGACGCCTGGATCACCCTCGCCGGCCTCGCCCGCGAGACCCGCCGCATCCGGCTGGGCACCCTGATGACCGCCGGCACCTTCCGCCTGCCCGGAGTGCTCGCCATCCAGGTCGCCCAGGTCGACCAGATGTCCGGTGGACGGGTCGAACTCGGCCTGGGGGCGGGCTGGTTCGAGGAGGAGCACAAGGCGTACGGCATCCCCTTCCCGAAGGAGAAGTTCGGCCGCCTGGAGGAGCAGCTGGCCATCGTCACCGGCCTGTGGGCCACCGAGGTGGGCAAGACCTTCGACTTCCACGGCACCCACTACGACCTCACCGGCTCGCCCGCGCTGCCCAAGCCCGCGCAGGCCAAGGTCCCGGTGCTCATCGGCGGGCACGGCGCGACCCGCACGCCGCGGCTCGCGGCACAGTACGCCGACGAGTTCAACATCCCCTTCGCCTCGGTCGAGGACAGCGAGCGCCAGTTCGGCCGGGTGCGGGCCGCTGCCGAGGAGGCCGGCCGCCGCCCCGGCGACCTGACGTACTCCAACGCGCTCGTGGCCTGCGTCGGCCGGGACGACCGGGAGGTCGCCCGCCGGGCCGCCGTCATCGGCCGCGACGTCGACGAGCTGAAGGCGAACGGCCTGGCCGGCACTCCGGACGAGGTCGTCGAGAAGATCGCCACGTACGCCGCGATCGGTTCGCAGCGGATCTACCTCCAGATCCTCGACCTCCACGACCTGGACCACCTGGAGCTGATCTCCTCCCAGGTCCAGTCCCAGCTGTCGTAGCCACCGGTCCGCCGCCGTCCCGCCCCCTGGGACGCGGCTCCGGGTCCTCCGCACGGAGGCCGGGGCGGCGGGACGGCGGGACGGCGGGGCGGTGGGCGCTCAACCGTCCGGCTCGGGCGGCGGGCCCGCCGGGACGGCCGGTGGGTCAGCGGTCCGTCTCCGGGGTGCCCGCCGCGGTTCCGGGTGCGCCCCGCAGCCGTGCCTCGGCGACGGCGGCCATCCGGCGTCCCTCGGCCGAGCCGGAGCGCCCGGCGAGGTGCGCCAGCAGATGCACCGTGCTCTCCCACGCCGGGCGGTGCGCGGCGTCGTGGGCGGTCAGACGGCCGTAGGCCGCGGCGGCGACCGAGCACGCGCGCGCGGCCGCCAGGGGCCCGCCGTGCGGCGCGGGGGCCTCGACCAGCTTCGCCGCGAGGGTGAACATCGCCGAGGCCAGCTCCTCCAGCCGGGCCGCGGGCAGAGCGTCTAGGCCCACCGCGTGCGAGGCCCACTCCAGGCATGCGGCCACGTCGCCGCGGACGTTCAGAGCCAGTTCCACCAGGCCGAGCGCGGCATCGGGGTGCCCCGCACGGGCGCCGAGGGTCCACCACCGCTCGGCCGCCGCGAAGTCCCGGCGCCCGAAGCACCGCGCCCCGAGGCGGAACGCCGACTGCGCCTCCCCGGATTCGGCCGGAGCGCCCGTCATGAAGGTCGTGCCGGAGGTCTCCGCGTCGCGCACGGCGCCCGCCTCCTGACGCAGCGCGTCCAGGCGCAGCGCGGCCCGCTCCCACCACCCCTCGCCCTCGCCGTCCCGGCCGGAGCGGAGCAGGAGGAGCCCCAGGCAGAAGGCGCCGAAGGCGTCTCCCGCCTCGGCCGCCCGGCGCAACCACCGCTCCGCATCGTCGAGTTCGCCCTGCTGCATACGGCTGACGCCGACCCGCACCGCCGCCTGTGCGTCGCCCTCGTCCGCGGCCCGGGCGAACAGTTCGTCCGCCTCCTCCTGCCGGCCCTGCCGCTGGAGCAGAACGCCCAGGTTCTGCGTCGCGTTGGGCGCCTTCTGCCCGCCGGCCAGCCGCCACACCGACTCCGCCCCGGCCTCGTCGCCCCGCCGCTCCAGCACGGCCCCGAGCCCCACGGCGGCCACCCAGTCGCCGACGTCCATGCCCTGCCGGAAGCGGCACTCCGCCTCGTCGAGGTCCCCGCGCAGCAGGGCCATCACCCCGAGGTTGTTGTACGCGGGGGACACACGGCGGGCCGCGGCCCGTTCGTACCAGGCGACGGCGCCGGGCCGGTCGCCCAGATCCTGGAGCAGCCGTCCGAGGGCGTAGGCGGCCGGCCCGCTGCCCGCGTCGGCCGCCTTCCGGTACGCCGCCGCGGCCCGGGCCGGGTCGCCGCTCCGGGCCAGGGCGTCACCACGCCGTACCAGGTCAGCGGCCCCCGGCGGCTCCGGTTCGGGCGCGGGCACGGAGGGCACTGTCATGATCGCCCGCCCGTCCTCCGTGAGGTGCGCCACGACCTCGAACCGCTGTCCCTCCGACGGCACTTCGGCCGGATGACGGTCCGGGTTCCGGGGGTCCCAGTGATCGGGGTGCACGTGGTGCACCGGGGCGGGCTCCGGTGCGGCACCCGCGCTGAAGCGGCTCAGACCGGACGCCGCCGTGACGGTGAGGTCCCAGTGGGGTCGCAGGATCCGCCCCGCACACTCGATCTCCGCGTGCAGCCGCCAGTGCACCCAACGCCGGTCGTCGGTCACGGGCGCGCACACCAGCAGCCCGCTCGCTCCCGGGGCGACGGTCAGAGGGAGGACGGCGGCCCCGCCCAGGGAGACCGCGGCGACCGGATGCCCGTCCAGGTCCAGCGCGATCCCGGGGCTGCGCAGTCTGCGGTACGCCTGCACCGCCCGCTGCACCGACTCCAGCAGGTCCGCGCTCATCACCATGTCCGGCATCCGCGGCCGCGCCGAGCTGACACCGTCCGCCGACAGCGGCCGACGATCCGTCACCTCCGCGTGCAGGGACCGCACGACGACCTCGTCGGGGCCGGTCGGGGACACGGACAGGAGCAGGTTGTGGCCGGTCAGCGGGATCCGCACCGCCTCGGCGGAGTGGTCGGCCAGTCCGGGCGAGGCGATCAGCGTGAGCTGGCTGTGCACGGCGAGGGACAGCTCGAACGGCGCGTCGCCGGGAAGCGCGCGCACCGGGACGCGGCGGACCGGACGGTGCATCTCGTACACCGCCGTGCCCCGGCTCTCGACGCCTCCGGCCCCGGCGGGCGGCACCTGCGCGGGTGGCGCCTCCGGCACGGGCGCCGACGGTGCCGGCGCTCCTCCGTCGCCGCCGCCCGGGACGGAGGCCGGGGCCGGCGGCCCGCCGGGGGCGGCCGAGGCGCCGGAGGCCGCATCCGCCGCCACGGGCACAGGTGCTGCCGCGGCAGCGACCGCGCTGCCGGGCGGTGTCCGCCGGATCCGCCCCCCGGCCACCGCGGACAGTGCCGCCACCGCCGCGTACGGCGGCCACGCCCTTACACCGAGGGCGCCGAGCACCCCGCCCCCGGCCAGCAGGGGGAGCCCGGTGCCGAGGGCCGTGGCAAGCCACCGGTGCGCGGCCGTCATCGGGCGCCGCCGGGTGTGCGGGCGGCGGTGAGGAACTCCGAGCCGTGCAGGTCGACCCGGGTGCTCCCGGTGCGTCCGGCGGACGCCCAGTCGAGCCACAGCACCCAGCGCACCACCCCGCGGTCCACGGTGACCTGGACGTCGAGGACCTCCGACTCGTCCGCCGTCAGACGGTAGGGGAAGTCGCTCTCCGCCAGGGCCCGCACCTCGGGCGGCTCGGGGTCGAGCCGCACCTCGAACCGGCGTACGGGGACCTCGGCCGCGTGCCGGGCCAGATCGCCCGGCAGGTCCTCGCGGGAGACCACCTCGGCCCGCATCTGCGTCAGCACCACGGCCGCCGTCCCGGTCGCGGTCACGACGACCCGGACCGTGTGACCGCCGGCCGGCACGTCGGCCGTGCGGTCCCCCAGGTCCACCGTGACGTAGTCGTGGTCGCGGATGTGCACCGCGACGGCCACCGGGTCGGGCTCGGCCGTCCCCGCGCCGGCCCGGCGCCGGGCGAGGGCGTCCTGGACCTGGCGGGGCGCCTGCTGGGTGAGGTACGTGGTCGCCGCGGCCGCCGCGACACCGCCCGTCCACGCCAGCGTCCGGCCGGGATCCCAGAGGAGGGCCGCCCCGGCCCCCGCGGTCAGCGCCCCCGCCGTCGCACCCCACCACAGGACGCGGCGGCGCGCCTCGGTACTCGGCATGTGTCCCCCCGATCCCCCCGGCGGGCCGCGGCCGTCCGGGGTCCACGACCCTATGCCGAAGCGGTCGGCGGAGGAGGCGGGTCCGCGGAAGCGTGCCACCCAGGGCCGAAAAGGAGTGGTCGCAGGACCGCCGGGCCGCAACACTCGGCGGACGGCTGGTCGTCTGCCACGCGGGCCTTCCGGAGAAGTACCACGGCCGCACCTCCGGCCGGGTGCGCTCGCACGCGCTGTACGGCGACACCACGGGCGAGACGGACGAGTTCGGCCTGCCCGTGCGCTACCCGTGGGCGGAGGACTACCGGGGCAGGGCGGCCGTCGTCTACGGCCACACCCCCGTCCCGGAGGCCACCTGGCTCAACAACACCGTCTGCCTGGACACCGGCGCCGTCTTCGGCGGCAAGCTGACCGCGTTGCGCTGGCCGGAGCGGGAACTCGTCGACGTACCGGCCGAGCGGGTCTGGTACGAGCCGGCCCGGCCGCTGCGGTCCGAGGCGCCGGGCGGGCACGAGGGACGCCCGCTGGACCTGGGCGACGTGCAGGGCCGCCGGGTGGTGGAGACCCGCCACGCGGGCCGGGTCTCCGTCCGCGAGGAGAACGCGGCGGCGGCCCTGGAGGTCATGAGCCGCTTCGCGATCGACCCGCGGCTGCTGCCGTACCTGCCGCCGACCATGGCACCGACGGCGACCTCGCACGTCGAGGGGTACCTGGAGCACCCGCAGGAGGCGTTCGCCCAGTACCGGGAGGACGGTGTGGCGCGGGTCGTGTGCGAGGAGAAGCACATGGGCTCGCGCGCGGTGGCGCTGGTGTGCCGGGACGCGGAGGCGGCGCGCGGGCGGTTCGGGGCGGACGGCCCGACCGGCTCGCTCTACACCCGCACCGGCCGTCCGTTCTTCGACGACCCGGAGACGACCGAGCAGATCCTCGGCCGGCTGCGCACGGCGATCGGCGAGGCCGGCCTGTGGGACGAACTCGCCACCGACTGGCTGCTGCTGGACGCCGAGCTGCTGCCGTGGTCGCTGAAGGCGGCCGGACTGCTGCGCACGCAGTACGCGGCGGTGGGCGCGGCCGCCGGGGCGGCCCTGCCGGACGCGCTCGCCGTGCTCGACGGCGCCACCGCCCGCGGCGTCGACGTCGCGGACCTGCTGGGGCGCCAGCGTGAACGCGCCGCGGACGCCGACGCGTTCACGGCGGCCTACCGGCGCTACTGCTGGACCACGGACGGCCTCGACGGCGTGCGCCTCGCACCGTTCCAGATCCTGGCCGTCCAGGGACGCAGCCTCGCCGGACTGCCCCACGACGAGCAACTCGCCCTGACCGACCGCATGGTGGAGCACGACGGCACCGGTCTGCTGCAGACCACCCGCCGCCTGTACGTCGACCCGGCCGACCCGGAGTCGGTGCGGGCGGGTGTCGACTGGTGGCTGGAGATGACCGGCCGCGGCGGCGAGGGCATGGTCGTCAAGCCGCTGGGCGCGCTGGTGCGCTCCGCGGGGGAGCAGGGGCGCCTGCTCCAGCCGGGCATCAAGTGCCGCGGCCGCGAGTACCTGCGGATCGTCTACGGCCCCGAGTACACGCGCCCGGAGAACCTGGCCCGGCTGCGGCAGCGGTTCCTCCGCCACAAGCGGTCGCTGGCGGTCCGGGAGTACGCGCTCGGTCTGGAGGCCCTGGACCGGCTCGCCGGCGGCGAGCCGCTGTGGCGGGTGCACGAGGCGGTGTTCGCGGTACTGGCACTGGAGTCGGAACCGGTGGACCCCCGGCTGTGACCCGGGTGCCCGCCGTCCCGGCGGCGACGGGCACCCGCCGCACCACCGCCCCTCACCCCACCAGCCGGAGACGTCGGTCGCACACGCCGACGCGTACCGTCTGGCCCCAGGTCAGTTCCACGGCGTCGGACTCCATGCCGTCACCGAAGACGACGAGGCGCTCGGACTCGGCGGTGAGCTCCAGGCGCCGGGACGACGGGAGTTCGCCCGCCACCAGGGAGGTGCCGGTGGCGGGGGAGGGCCAGGCCTCGCGGACGAACCACAGCAGCCGGTCCTCCGCGGGTGCGGGCAGCGGCAGGCCGCCGCCCCGCTGCTGCCAGAGCGACCGGATCCACCCGGTCGCCCCGGTGCCCGTGCCCACCAGCACCCCCGAGGAGGCCTGGGACTCGACGGCACCCCCGTCGCCGTCGAATCCCAGGCGGTAGCGGGCCGTCCGGTGGCCCGCCGCTCCCACGTAGACCTCGTTCAGCGCGACCAGCCGCTGGGTGTCGTCCGCCACCGCCTCGACCATGGTCAGCTCGCTCGCGCCGGTGCCGCGGGCCGGGACGGCGGGCAGCAGGGCGGCCGCGTCCCGCGGGCGGTGGCGCACCAGCACGCCCGCGTTGCGCCCGGGGTCGGTGTCGATGCCCACCACCGGCTGCCCGGACAGGTACTTGGCCGCGTTCGCCACCAGCCCGTCCTGGCCGACGACGACCACCACGTCCTCCGGCGCGAACAGGAAGCGGTCCAGGTCGGCCCGCTCCACCCGGGTCCGACGCCAGGCCAGTGGCACGGCGGCGGCCACCTCGGCCAGCGCCCGCCGGGTGCGGCGGTGCCGCTCGGCGACCTCCCCGATGTCCCGGCCCCGGGAGGACAGGAAGAAGGCGGCCTGCCCGTGGGTGCCGTGCCGGGCCACCAACTCCTCGTACTCCGTGGTGCGATGGACCAGCACGGCCCGCGGTGCGAGGCTCATGCCCCGGGCTCCGGGTCCGGCCGCGCGGCGCCGCCCAGCCGGGCCAGCAGCCCGGTCAGCACGTCCGGCGAGACGGTCACGCTGTCGATGTGCGGGAGGTTCTCCGCCAGACGCGTCCCGGTGAGCGCGTGCAGGGTCGCCACGTCGACCTCGCCGTGCACCCGCAGCCACGCCGCCTGCGCCTGTGCCCGCGCCTCGCCCACCTCCCGCGCGGCCTCGGCCTCGGCGCGGGCCATGCGCACCGCGCGCGCCGCTTCCGCCGCCGCCAGCCGCTCGGTGCGGGCGGCCTCCGCCTCGGCCAGCCGCACCGAGCGGGCCGCCTCCGCCGCGGCGCGCACCCCGTCCGCCGCGGCCAGCTCCTCGGCCTCACGGCGGGCGTTCGTGCCCCGCTGCTCGACCAGCTGCTCCTCGCGCCGGGCCAGTTCGATCCGGCTGGCCAGCTCGTTCTCGGCGATGGCGCGCTCCCGCTCCACGGCCACCGCCCGGCGCTCGTAGGTGGCCCGGTCGGCCTCCTGCTGGATCAGCTCCCGGGCCGGGGTGCGCAGGGCGCGCTCCACCTCCGGCTCCGGGCGCAGGGCGCCCACCCGGACAGCGACGACCTCGATGCCGGTGGCCGGGAGCCGGGGGTCGGCGGCCAGCCCCGCGGCGACCCGCTCGCGGACCGCGCCCACCCCGTCGGCCAGCGCGGCCGACAGCGGGGTGCGGGCCAGGAGGGCGAGCGCGTGCTCCTGCGCGGTCTCGGTGAGCAGTGTGCCCAGCTGCTCCAGGGGCGCGCCCCGCCAGACGCCGGTGTCCGGGTCGATGGAGAAGTCCAGGCGCTCGGCGGCGAGCGCCGGGTCGCCCACCCGGTAGGTGACCGTCGCCTGCACCGTGACGTCCTGGAAGTCGGTCGTGCGTGCGTGGAAGGTCATGGCCAGCTCGCGGTCGTCGACCGGGATCTCGGACAGGGCCGCGGTGAGCGGGTGGAACCAGAAGCTGAGCCCGGTGCCGTCGTGGACCAGCCGGCCCGCGCGGTGGTGCCGGACGTGCGCCGTGGGCGCGCCGCGCAGATGGCGCCGGCCGAGGCGCCGGGTGATGTCGGCCATGGGACCCCTCCCTGTTTTCTCGTCTGTCTGACGATAATCCGGAGCCGCGCTTGTCGTCAAGCAGACGAAAACAAGCGTTCACGGAAACGCGCGAGGCGGGGGTGAACCGGTGTTCCGGTGGTCAGGATGGAGGCATGGGACTGCATGTCGACTCCGAGGCCGGGCGGCTGCGCCGCGTCATCCTGCACCGGCCGGACCTCGAGCTCAAAAGGCTCACCCCCAGCAACAAGGACGCCCTCCTCTTCGACGACGTGCTCTGGGTGCGCCGGGCGCGCGCCGAGCACGACGGGTTCGCCGACGTGCTGCGCGACCGCGGGGTCGACGTGCACCTCTTCGGCGACCTGCTGACCGAGGCGCTGGAGATCCCGGCCGCCCGGTCCCTCGTCCTGGACCGCGTCTTCGACGAGAAGGAGTACGGCCCGCTCGCCACCGACCACCTGCGCGCCGCCTTCGAGACGCTGCCCGCGCCGGAGCTGGCGGAGGCCCTGGTCGGCGGCATGACCAAGCGGGAGTTCCTCGAGGCGCACCCGGAGCCGACCTCCGTGCGCTTCCACGTGATGGACCTCGACGACTTCCTGCTCGGCCCGCTGCCCAACCACCTCTTCACCCGCGACACCTCGGCCTGGATCTACGACGGCGTCTCCATCAACGCGATGCGCTGGCCGGCCCGGCAGCGCGAGACGGTGCACTTCGAGGCGATCTACCGGCACCACCCCCTCTTCCGTGGCGAAACGTTCCACGTGTGGTCCGAGGGGCAGGCCGACTACCCCTGCACCATCGAGGGCGGCGACGTGCTGGTGATCGGCAACGGCGCGGTGCTCATCGGGATGAGCGAGCGGACCGCGCCGCAGGCCGTGGAGATGCTCGCGCACAAGCTGTTCGCCGCCGGGTCCGCCCGGACGATCGTGGCGCTCGACATGCCCAAGCGGCGCGCCTTCATGCACCTCGACACGGTGATGACGATGGTCGACGGCGACACCTTCACCAAGTACGCCGGACTCGGCATGCTCCGCTCCTACACCATCGAGCCGGGCGGCGCCGACAACGAGCTGAAGGTCACCGACCACCCGCCGGAGCACATGCACCGGGCCGTCGCCGCCGCGCTGGGGCTGAGCGAGATCCGGGTGCTCACCGCGACGCAGGACGTGCACGCCGCCGAGCGCGAGCAGTGGGACGACGGCTGCAACGTCCTCGCGGTCGAGCCGGGCGTCGTCGTCGCCTACGAGCGCAACTCCACCACCAACACGCATCTGCGCAAGCAGGGCATCGAGGTGATCGAGATCCCCGGCAGCGAGCTGGGCCGGGGCCGGGGCGGCCCGCGCTGCATGAGCTGCCCGGTGCAGCGGGACGCCGTGGGCGGCTGACGGGCTTCGGGGGCGTACGTGCAGGGGGTGCGCAGGGGGGCGGGGGGTCTGGACGGGCGCGGACCCGGTGGAGAGGAGCCGGGGGGCGGGGTCGGGGGGCAGTGGTGAGGGCCACGGGCGACGGGGCGCATAGAAATGTCGAATGTCGTATAGAATTTCAGAGATCCTCGTCCCTGACCCCCGTTGGAGCGCCCCCATGGCGACAGTCCCGACCGCACTCGCCGGCCGCCACTTCCTCAAGGAGCTGGACTTCACCGAGGAGGAGTTCCGCGGGCTGGTCGGGCTGGCCGCGGAACTGAAGGCGGAGAAGAAGGCCGGGACCGAGACCCCCCGCCTGCGCGGCCGGAACATCGCCCTGATCTTCGAGAAGACCTCGACCCGGACCCGCTGCGCCTTCGAGGTCGCCGCCGCCGACCAGGGCGCCTCGACGACGTACCTCGACCCCTCAGCATCGCAGATGGGCCACAAGGAGTCGGTCAAGGACACCGCGCGGGTGCTCGGCCGGATGTTCGACGCGATCCAGTACCGCGGCGACAGCCAGGCCGCCGTGGAGGAGCTCGCCGCGCACGCGGGCGTCCCCGTCTACAACGGGCTCACCGACGACTGGCACCCCACCCAGATGCTCGCCGACGTGCTCACCATGACCGAGCACTGCCCCCGGCCGCTCGGCGGGACCGCCTTCGCCTACCTCGGCGACGCTCGCTTCAACACGGGCAACTCCTACCTGGTCACCGGCGCCCTGCTCGGCATGGACGTGCGGATCGTCGCCCCGAAGGCGTACTGGCCGGCGCCCGCCGTCGTCGAGCGCGCCCGGGAGCTCGCAGCGGCCTCCGGCGCCCGCGTCACGCTCACCGAGGACGTCGCCGCCGGGGTCGCGGGCGCCGACTTCGTCGCCACCGACGTCTGGGTCTCCATGGGAGAACCGAAGGCGGTCTGGGACGAGCGCATCGAGGCCCTCGCCCCGTACGCCGTGACGATGGACGTGCTGCGCGCCACCGGCAACCCGGACGTGAAGTTCCTCCACTGCCTGCCCGCCTTCCACGACCTCGGCACCGAGGTGGGCCGGGAGATCCACGCCCGGCACGGCCTGGACTCCCTCGAGGTCACCGACGAGGTCTTCGAGTCGCCGCACTCGGTGGTCTTCGACGAGGCCGAGAACCGGCTGCACACGATCAAGGCCGTCCTCGTCGCCACGCTGGCCGGACCGCCCGTATCCTGACCGCCGGCCCGGAGCCATCCCCTCCGCGGCCGCCCGCGACAGATCCGTCGCCCCCCCCGCACCACAGAAACGAGCACCACCCCGCATGCCCGCTCCCGGCACCACCCCCCGCTCCGCCCCGCGCATCAAGTCGCCCGCACTCCTGGTCGCCGAATCCGGCGCCGACCGCGAGGGCCACGGCCTCAAGCGCACGATGGGCCTGTTCCAGCTGATGAGCTTCGGCGTCGGTGCCATCGTCGGCACCGGCATCTTCGTCGGCCTGTCGGACTCGGTCGCCCAGGCGGGGCCGGCCGTGGTCGTGTCCTTCGTGCTCGCCGCGATCACCTGCGTGTTCACCGCGTTCGCCTTCGCCGAGCTGGGCGGCGCGATACCGGTGTCCGGCTCGTCGTACTCCTTCGCCTACGCCGGCCTCGGCGAGTCGACGGCCTTCCTCGTCGGCTGGTGCCTGCTGCTGGAGTACGGCGTGTCCGTCTCGGCCGTCGCGGTCGGCTGGAGCCAGTACGTCAACGAGCTCCTCGACAGCCTCACCGGATGGCACCTGCCCGCGGTCCTCTCCGCCGGGCCCGGCGACGGCGGGGTCGTCAACCTCCCCGCCGTGATCGTCATCGCGATGGCCTCCGTGCTGCTGGTGCGCGGGGTGCGGGAGAGCGCCCGGGCGACCGCGGCGATGGCCGTGCTCAAGCTCGTCATCCTGGTGCTGTTCTGCGCCATCGGCTTCAGCGCCTTCAAGGACGGCAACCTGACGCCGTTCTCCCCGGCGGGCCTCGGCGGCATCGGCGCGGGCACCACGGCCGCGTTCTTCTCGTACATCGGCTTCGACGCGATCACCACGGCCGGCGAGGAGGCGAAGAACCCGCGCCGGGACATCCCGGTCGCCATCCTCGTCTGCATCGGCCTGGTCACCCTGCTCTACTGCGCGGTCGCGCTCGCCGCCATCGGCGCCATCGGCGGCGACCAGGTCGGCGGCCGGCCCGCCGCGCTCAGCTACGTCGTCAACGTCGTGACCGGCTCCTCCGCCGGCGGCGCGGTCATCGCCTTCGGCGCCGTCGTGGCCATCGCCTCGGTCGTCCTGGCCGTGATGTACGGCCAGACCCGCATCCTGATGTCGATGTCCCGCGACGGCCTCGTGCCCCGCGTCTTCGAGAAGGTCTCGCCGCGCACCTCCACCCCGGTGGCCGGCACGCTGATCGTCGCGATCGTCTTCGCCCTCCCGGCCGCCTTCGCCTCCCTGGATTCGGTGGTCAACCTCTGCACCATCGGCACCCTCGCCATCATGGCCGTCGTCAACATCGCCGTGATCGCGCTGCGCCGCCGCGAGCCGGGCCTGGACCGCAGCTTCCGGGTGCCGCTCTACCCGGTGATGCCGGTGCTCGGCGTCGCCTTCTGCCTGTACCTGATGTACGAGACGGGCTGGACGACCTGGCTCCAGTTCGCCGGGTTCCTGGCCGCCGGCCTGCTGGTGTACGTCGGCTACGGCCGCCGCCACTCCCGGCTCGCCACCGGGCAGGCCGCGAGGGACGACGCCGGCGCGGCCGACGGCGCCGAGGTCACGGACGGTGCCGCGACCGCGACGCGGACAGCCTGAACCACACCGCCTTGCCCGACGCGGTCGGGCGGTGGCCGCAGGAGGAGCTGAGGGCGCGGATCAGCAGCAGGCCGCGCCCGTTCTCCTGCCAGGGATCCGGGGCGGACAGCTCCGGGCGGGTCAGCGCGCCGGGCGGCGCCGGGTCGGGGTCGTGCACCTCGACGTGGCAGCCGCCCGGACGCAGCTCCACCACCAGTTCTATGGGCCCCTTGCCCGCGGTGTGCTCCACCGCGTTCGCCACCAGCTCGGCGGTGAGCAGCTCCGCGGTGTCGCCGTCGGCCGGGTGCTCCAGCCCGGTCAGCGCCGTCCGGACCAGTGCGCGGGCCACGGGCACGGCGGACGCCGAGTGCGGCAGCGCGACACGCCAGGAGGCGGAGGCGGAGGGGTGTTCGTGCAAGGCGTGTCCGTTCGTGGCGCAGGGCGTCCCGGTGAGCACCATCAGGCTGCCCCGCTCTCGATCTCAGGAATGGTACGGCGCCCGCCGGTGAAGCCGCCGGGTGGGCCCCGTCCGGGGTACCGACCCCGGCACCGGACGGCTTACCCCGCTGAGCGGACACGCTCCCCCGGCGCATCCGGTCGTTACCGCGCCATCGACGACCTGTGACGAAGTGACGGACGCGGCCGGATCCGGAGCGTGTATCGCGTACTCGTGACGACAGTCACAGACAGGTGATAACTTCGGAGGGAGAGCTCGAGCGAGGCAGTCCCCCGAGGAGGCCGCACGTCATGAGTCCCTTCACCGGCTCCGCCGGCCGCACCTCCGCCTGGCGCCACCTGCGCGTCGAGACCACCGACGGAGTGGCGACCGTCACGCTCGCCCGCCCCGAGAAGCTGAACGCGCTCACCTTCGGCGCCTACGCCGACCTGCGCGACCTGCTCGCCGAGCTGTCCCGCGAGCGGTCCGTCCGCGCGCTGGTGCTGGCCGGCGAGGGACGCGGCTTCTGCTCCGGCGGCGACGTCGACGAGATCATCGGCGCCACGCTGGCCCTGGACACCGCCGGACTCCTCGACTTCAACCGGATGACCGGGCAGGTCGTGCGGGCCGTGCGCGAGTGCCCCTTCCCGGTGATCGCCGCCGTGCACGGGGTCGCGGCCGGCGCCGGGGCCGTGCTCGCCCTGGCCGCCGACTTCCGCGTCGCGGACCCCTCGGCCCGCTTCGCCTTCCTCTTCACCCGCGTCGGCCTCTCGGGCGGCGACATGGGCGCCGCCTACCTGCTGCCCCGTGTCGTCGGCCTCGGCCACGCCACCCGCCTGCTCATGCTGGGCGAGCCGGTGCGCGCCCCCGAGGCCGAGCGGATCGGCCTGATCAGCATGCTCACCGAGGAGGGCGACGCCGACCAGGCCGCCCAGGACCTCGCCCGCCGGCTCGCCGACGGCCCCGCCCTCGCCCACGCCCAGACCAAGGCTCTGCTCACCGCCGAACTGGACATGCCCCTGTCCGCCGCGGTCGAGCTGGACGCCGCCACTCAGGCGCTGCTGATGAACGGCGAGGACTACGCCGAGTTCCACGCCGCCTTCACCGCGAAGCGGCAGCCCAAGTGGCAGGGGAGGTGACCCGGTCGTGAGGGTCGCGGTCATCGGCGGAGGCCCCGGCGGACTGTACGCGGCGGCGCTGCTCAAGCGCCTCGACCCCGCCCGAGAGATCACCGTCTGGGAGCGCAACGCCCCGGACGACACCTTCGGCTTCGGCGTCGTGCTGTCCGACGAGACGCTCGGCGGCATCGAGCACGCCGACCCGGCGGTCTACCAGGCACTCCAGCGGGACTTCGTGCGCTGGGACGACATCGACATCGTCCACCGCGGCGCCCGGCACACCTCCGGCGGCCACGGCTTCGCCGCCCTCGGCCGGCGTCGGCTGCTGGAGATCCTGCACGAGCGCTGCCGCTCCCTCGGCGTCGAGCTGCGTTTCCGCGAACAGGCGCCGCCCACCGGAGACCTGGCCCGGACGTACGACCTGGTGATCGCCGCCGACGGAGCCGGCAGCGCCACCCGCGAGGCCTGGGCCGACCGGTTCGGACCCCGGATCACCGCCCACCGCTGCCGATACATCTGGCTGGCGGCCGACTTCGCCCTCGACGCCTTCCGGTTCGAGATCGCCGAGACCGAGCACGGCGTCATGCAGCTGCACGGCTACCCGTACTCCCGCCCCTCGCCCGACCGCCGCCCCTCGACGAGGTCCGGCGGACCGCAGGACCACTCCGCCTCCACCGTCATCGTCGAGATGCGCGAGGAGGTGTGGCGCGCGGCCGGCTTCGACGAGCTCGACGAGCAGGAGTCCGCCGCCCGCTGCGCCAAGATCTTCTCGGACACCCTGGGCGGCCGCCCGCTGCGCTCCAACAAGTCCGCGTGGACCACCTTCCGCACCGTGGTCACCACGCACTGGTCCTCCGGCAACGTCGTGCTGCTCGGCGACGCCGCCCACACCGCCCACTTCTCCATCGGCTCCGGCACCAAGCTCGCCGTCGAGGACGCCCTCGCGCTCGCCGCCTGCCTGACCGAGCAGCCCGCGCTCGCCCCCGCCCTCGCCGCCTACGAGGCCGAGCGCAAACCGGTCGTCGCCTCCACCCAGCGGGCGGCCCGCGCCAGCCTGGAGTGGTTCGAGGACCTCGCCCTCCACCGGGACCAGCCGCCCCGCCAGTTCGCCTTCAACCTGCTCACCCGCAGCCGCCGCGTCACCCACGACAACCTGCGCCTGCGCGACGCCCGCTTCACCGACTCCGTGGAGCGCGAGTTCGGCTGCCCGCCGGACACGCCCCCGATGTTCACGCCCTTCCGGATGCGCGGACTGACCCTGCGCAACCGCGTCGTCGTCTCCCCGATGGACATGTACTCCGCCGTCGACGGCGTCCCCGGAGACTTCCACCTCGTGCACCTCGGCGCCCGCGCCCTCGGCGGCGCCGGGCTGGTGATGACGGAGATGGTGTGCGTGAGCCCCGAGGGGCGCATCACCCCGGGCTGCGCCGGCCTCTGGACGGGCCGGCAGGCCGAGGCGTGGCGGCGGATCGTCGGCTTCGTGCACCGCCAGGCGCCCGGCACCGCGATCGGCGTGCAGCTCGGGCACAGCGGGCGCAAGGGCTCGACCCGGCTGATGTGGGAGGGCATGGACGAGCCCCTCCCGGAGGGCAACTGGCCGCTGGCGGCCGCCTCCCCGCTGCCGTACACCCCGCGCAGCCAGACCCCGCGCCAGCTCACCCGGGCCCAGCTCACCGATCTGCGCGGGCAGTTCACCGAGGCCGCCCTGCGCGCCGCCCGGGCCGGCTTCGACCTGCTCGAACTGCACTGCGCCCACGGCTACCTGCTCTCGGGCTTCCTCTCACCGCTCACCAACCACCGCACCGACGCCTACGGCGGCTCCCTGGAGCGGCGGATGCGCTTCCCGTTGGAGGTGTTCGACGCCGTCCGCGCGGTGTGGCCGGAGGAACGGCCGATGACCGTGCGCATCTCCGCCACCGACTGGGCCGAGGGAGGCACCACGGCCGACGACGCCGTGGAGATCGCCCGCGCCTTCGCGGCGCACGGTGCCGACGCGGTCGACGTCTCCACCGGGCAGGTGGTGGCCGGGGAGCAGCCGGAGTTCGGGCGGTCCTACCAGACGCCGTTCGCCGACCGCATCCGGCACGAGACCGGCGTCCCGGTGATCGCCGTCGGCGCGATCTCCTCCTGGGACGACGTCAACTCCCTGATCCTGGCGGGGCGTACGGACCTGTGCGCGCTGGGCAGGCCCCACCTCTACGACCCGCACTGGACGCTGCACGCGGCCGCCGAACAGGGCTACACCGGCCCCGGCGCCGTCTGGCCGGAGTCCTACCGGGCGGGCAGCCGCCGCCCTCAGACCGGCCGCCTGGACGCTCCCAGGCCCCGGCTCGCCCTGGACGGGTGAGGCCGCCGGAATGCGCGGTTCCGGTCACACGCCTTCCACGCGATTCGCACGGTTCCCCTACCGCCTGTTCAGCGCGGTCTGGCTACGTTCGGACGGTTGATGCGGAAGACGGAGAGAAACCGAGACTGCGATGAGTGACACAAGGCCCTTCCCCGAGCCTCCCGGGTACGACTACGGCCGGCCCCCGGCCCCGGAGCCCTGGCACGCGGAGCCCGCGTACCCGCCCGCCGGTGCCGGCCGCCCGCGCCGCGGGGACGACGGGTCGGGCACCCGGCGCACCGCTCTGGCCATCCACACGATCGCCGACGTGGCGGCGGCGTTCCTGGCGCTGTGGATCGTCCTGTACCTCTTCGGGGCCAACCAGGGGAACGTCTTCGTCGGCTTCGTCCAGGACGTGGCCGGCGCCCTGGCCTGGTGGTCGCAGGACATCTTCACGATGGACACGGAGAAACTCCGGGTGATCCTGAACTACGGCCTGCCCGCGGTGATCTACCTGGCGGCCGGACACGGCGTGGCGGCCCGGCTGCGCCGCTTCTGAGGGCATGCGGCAAGGCCCCTCACGTTGCGGGGAGGGGGTCCGTACGGTCCGTACGGACCCGCCCCTCACGCCCTCATGAGCTCCGGCCCCACGAACTCCGCCCCCGCGTCCCGCAGCCGCGCGTGCAGCCCCCGGAAGACGGCGGACGAGCGGACGCCCGGCCAGTCGGCGGGCAGCAGTCCGGCGGGCAGGCCCGGGTCGGCGTAGGGGAGGTGGCGCCAGGAGTCCAGGGCCAGCAGGTAGTCCCGGTACGCCTCCTCGGGCGGTGTGTCCGGCCGCCGCTCCCAGGCGTGCAGCACCCGCGCGTGCCGGTCGAGGAACTCCTCGTGCTGCGCGGCGATCGCGGGCAGGTCCCACCAGCGGGCGACCGCCTGCGCCGTCGGCGTGAACCCCAGGTGCTCGCCGCGGAAGAGGTCCACGTAGGCGTCCAGGTGCAGCCGCCGCAGCGTGTGCCGGGTCTCCTCGTACAGACGGGCCGGGGCGATCCACACGCCGGGGGCCGCGGTACCGAAGCCGAGCCCGGACAGCCGGGAGCGCAGCACGTGCCGCCTCTGCCGCTCCGACTCCGGCACCGAGAAGACGGCGAGCACCCAGCCCTCGTCCCCGGGCGGCGCCGGCCGGTAGATGCGGAGGTCGCCGTCGTCGAGCAGCTGCCGTGCCTCCGGTGAGAGTTCGTATCCGGCGGCGCCCTCCGCGGTGCGGGCCGGGACGAGCAGCCCGCGCCGCTTCAGCCGGGACACGGAGGAGCGCACCGAGGGGGCGTCCACCCCGACCGCCGCCAGCAGCCGGATCAGCTCGGCGACGGGCACGGGTCCCGGCGCGAAGCGGCCGTACGCTCCGTAGAGCGTGACGATGAGGGATCTCGGGGCGTGTTGCGGATGCTGCTCGGGCACGGTGATCATGTTAGGTCGTCGGCGTCACTGCCCCTCGCCCGCGGCACGCAGCCGGAACCGCTGGAGCTTGCCGGTGGCCGTGCGCGGCAGCGAGTCCAGGAAGACGATCTCCCGCGGGCACTTGTACGGCGCCAGCTCCTCCTTGAGGTACGTGCGCAGCGCGTCCTCGTCCCGGTCGGCCCCCTCCTTCAGCACCGCGTAGGCGACCACGACCTGGCCCCGCGCCGCGTCGGGGCGTCCGACGACGGCGGCCTCGACCACGTCCGGGTGGCGCAGCAGGGCGTCCTCCACCTCGGGACCGGCGATGTTGTACCCGGCCGAGATGATCATGTCGTCGGCGCGGGCGACGTAGCGGAAATAGCCGTCGGGGTCACGGACGTAGGTGTCGCCGGTGATGTTCCAGCCGCCGCGCACGTAGACCCGCTGGCGCGGGTCGGCGAGGTAGCGGCACCCGACCGGGCCCTGGACGGCGAGCAGACCGGGCTGTCCGTCGGGCACCGGCTCGCCCCGCTCGTCCTGCACCCGGGCCCGCCACCCCGGCACCGGCACGCCGGTGGATCCCGGGCGCACCGCCTCGTCGGCGGCGGAGATGAAGATGTGCAGCAGCTCCGTCGCCCCGATGCCGTTGACGATGCGCACCCCGGTCCGCTCGTGCCAGGTGTGCCAGGTCGACGCGGGCAGGTTCTCCCCGGCCGAGACGCAGCGCCGCAGCGAGGAGACGTCGTGGCCGTCCAGCTCGTCCAGCATGGCGCGGTACGCCGTCGGCGCGGTGAACAGCACCGAGACGCGGTGTCCGGCGATCGCGGGCAGCAGCTGCCGCGGGCCCGCCTGTTCGAGCAGCAGGGCGCTGGCGCCGGCCCGCAGCGGGAACACCACCAGGCCGCCCAGGCCGAAGGTGAAGCCCAGCGGGGGACTGCCGGCGAAGACGTCGTCCGGGCGGGCGCGCAGCACATGGCGGCCGAAGGTGTCGGCGACGGCCAGCACGTCCCGGTGGAAGTGCATGCACCCCTTCGGTCGGCCGGTGGTGCCCGAGGTGAACGCGATCAGGGCCACGTCGTCGGCCGCGGTCTCCACGGCCGGGAAGGGCTCATCGGGCGCGGGGCGGCGCAGGAGGTCGTCCGGGGCGTCGGCGCCGAAGGTGGTGATGCGCAGGCCCGGCACGTCCGCCTTGACGAGGTCGTCGACGGCCCGGACGTCGCACAGCGCGTGCCCGATCTCGGCGATCCCGCACATCGTGGCCAGCTCGTGCGGCCGCTGCTGGGCCAGCACGGTGACGGCCACCGCGCCGGCTTTCAGGACGGCCAGCCAGCAGGCGGCGAGCCACGGGGTGGTGGGGCCGCGCAGCAGTACCCGGTTCCCGGGGACGACGCCGAGGTCGCCGGTGAGCACATGGGCGATGCGGTCCACGCGGGCGCGCAGGTCGCCGTAGGTCCACGCCTCCCCGTCGGCGGTCCGGAAGGCCGGACGCGCGGAGTCGGTGCCGGCCAGGAGCTCGGCGGCGCAGTTCAGCCGGTCCGGGTAGTGCAGCTCGGGGAGGTCGAAGCGGAGCTCGGGCCACTCCTCCTCGGGCGGCAGGTGGTCGCGCGCGAAGGTGTCGACGTGGGCCGAGATCGCCGGCCGTCCGACGACGTCCCTGCTGGGTTCCATGGCGGTTCGCCCCCTTGTCGTGGTGGGCTCGCACGAGGAGCGTATCGTGTTGGTGACGACAGTCAACGGTGCGCGATAACGTGGATCGGGGGGAGGGCGGCCCGCACGGTTGTCCGCCCCTCGCCCGGCGGTCGCGCCGGGCCGGGCGCGGGGTTCGCCCGGGAGGCCACGGGGGAGTCTCCCGGGGCGGCCCCGTGGCCCGGCGCGGCCCGTGCGCTCCGCATGGTCGGAGCGCTCCGTGCGGGACGGGGTCCCCGGTTCCCTGGAGGACAGGGAGGCCCGACCGGAGGGGCGGGGTCCCGAGGCTCGACGAGAGAGGACCGGCAATGCCCGTATTCGCGCTCGAACCGGAACGGGCCGAGTGGTGCGCGCAGTTGCGCACCCAGGCCGCCCGGCACCTGCTCCCGCTCGCGGAGAAGGGCGAGCCCGGCCACGTCAACCGGCCGCTCGTCGCCGAGCTGGGCCGACTCGGCCTGCTGGAGCGCCTGTTCACCTCCGGCGCCCTGGACCTGTGCCTGATGCGCGAGTCCCTGGCCCGCGTCTGCACCGAGGCCGAGACCGCTCTCGCACTCCAGGGACTGGGCGCCCACCCGGTCCACGCGCACGGCACCCCCGCCCAGCGCGAACGCTGGCTGCCGCGGGTCGCCGGGGGCAGCGCGGTCGCCGCCTTCGCCCTGAGCGAGTCCGGCGCCGGCTCCGACGCGGCCGCGCTGTCCCTCGCCGCCCGGCCGGACGGTCCCGGGCGCTGGCGGCTCACCGGTGAGAAGTGCTGGATCTCCAACGCCCCCGAGGCCGACCTCTACACCGTCTTCGCCCGCACCACCCCCGACGCGGGGTCCCGCGGCGTCACCGCCTTCCTGGTCCCCTCCGACCGGCCCGGACTCACCGGCAGCGCCCTGGAGATGCTCTCCCCGCACCCCATCGGCGCCCTCCACTTCGACGACGTCCCGGTCACCGCGGACGACGTGCTCGGCGAGACGGACCGCGGCTTCCGGGTCGCCATGGGCACCCTCAACCTCTTCCGCCCCAGCGTGGGCGCCTTCGCGGTCGGCATGGCCCAGGCCGCCCTGGACGCGACCGTCGGGCACACCGCCCGGCGGGACGCCTTCGGGGGCCGTCTGAAGGACCTCCAGTCGGTCGCCCACCGGGTCGCCGAGATGGCGCTGCGCACCGAGGCCGCCCGCCTGCTCGTCTACGCGGCCGCGTCGGCGTACGACGACGGCGACCCGGACGTCCCCCGGCGCGCCGCGATGGCGAAGCTGCTCGCCACCGAGACCGCGCAGTACGTCGTCGACGCGGCCGTGCAGCTGCACGGTGCCCGCGCCCTGCGCCGCGGCCACCTCCTCGAGCACCTCTACCGCGAGGTGCGCGCGCCCCGGATCTACGAGGGGGCGAGCGAGGTGCAGCGCGGCATCATCGCCAAGGAGCTGTACGCGGCCCACGCCACCACCACCGAGGAGAGCGCCCCATGACCGCCGAGCGCATCAACCCGCCCGAGCTGTCCCCACCCGCCGGCTTCTCGCACGCGGTCCTCGCGAGCGGTTCCCGGGTGCTGTTCCTGGCCGGCCAGACCGCGCTCGACGGGGACGGGAAGGTCGTCGGGGACACCCTGCCCGAGCAGTTCGAGCGGGCGCTGGCCAATCTGCTCACCGCGCTGCGCGCCGCCGGCGGCACCCCCGCCGACCTGGCACGGGTCACCGTCTACGCCACGGACGTGGCCGCCTACCGGGCCCATGCCCGCGACCTCGGCCGCCGCTGGCGGGAGCTGGCCGGCCGCGACTATCCGGCGATGGCGGTGGTGGAGGTCGTCCGCCTGTGGGACGAGCGGGCGATGGTGGAACTCGACGGGTTCGCCGTGCTGCCGTAGGGCCGGCCCTGCCGTCGTCCCGGAGCGTCGTCCCGGGCCGTCGTCGCGAGCCGCTCGGCGGGCACCCGGTGCGGTGCCACGACGCGGCCGTCGGGGAGCAGTTCGCCGGTGTCGTCGAAGACGACGGACCCGTCGCACAGCAGGCTCCAGCCCTGCTCGGGGCGGGCCGCCACGACGTGCGGAGCGCGGGCGTCCGCGGCGGGGCACGAGGGCTGGTGGGAACACATGGCGCACCTCCACGTCGGCCGGACCGGCCGGTGCGGCCGTCCGTGGCACCGACCATGCTCCTGCCGCGGCCCGGGGGGAACGGCCCGCCGCCACGCGTGACAGGACGGGGACGATTCCCGGACCGTTCCCCGACGGGTGGTGCGGACTCGCCACCGAAGGAGTGAGGATCACGGCCCGGGGCGTCGGCGCCGGGTACGAGTGGAATCTCCCATTCCAGTCTTCTCCGGAGGTCCGTCCATGTCCCTGCGCCCCGTCTGCGCCGCCCTCGGCACGGCCGCCGCCGTCCTGCTGCTCGCCGCCACGGCGGCCGGTCCCGCGTCCGCCGCCCGCACGGAGGGCGTCACCGTCGATCCCGCCGGCCGTCTGGCCGCGGACGGCACGGTCACCCTCTCCGGCACGTACCGCTGCACCGGCGCCACCGGCCCGGTCTTCGTCAGCTCCTCTGTCAGCCAGGACTCCGCCCAGGACGGCATGGTGCTGCGGCAGGGCGTCGGCGGCACGCGGGCCGTGTGCGACGGCGCCGTGCACCGCTGGACGAACTCCGGCATGCCCTCGGCGAAGACGCTCACCCCGGGAACCGCCGGCGTCGAGGCCACCCTGATGGAACTGCGCACCGACAGCGGGCTGCCGCTGCCCCACTTCCACGCGACACACACGCAGGACGTGACGCTGACGCGCGGCTGACCCTCCCGGGGCCCGGCCGTCCGGCGGGCGGTCCCGCGGAGCCCGCTCGGGGGGTGCGCCACGGGACCGCCCGCCGCGCGGCGAAGCTCAGTCCAGCTGCCAGAGGGCGTAGTTCGCGATCAGCATGACGAGTCCCCCCAGAGCCATGGCGGCACCGAGGAACCGCAGGATTCCGGGCGACCCGAACAGGCCCGCCCGCTGCGGCTGTCCGAAGAGGTCTCCCGTCGGGTTCCGTATCGCCTGGGCCCTCCGACGGCTCGTCTGCGCCCTGCGCGTGGTGATGCCGCGCACGTCGAACGCCCAGCTCAGTCCGCACCACAGCGCGACGAGCCCCGCCGGCAGGAACACGACGGAGAACACGAGCGGTTGCCCGCCGGCTCGGGAGGCCAGGTCGTCCATGGTGCAGGGATTCCTTTCGCGGAGGACGGGCTGCCGCTCCCGACACTTGGAGCAAGGGGAGCCGTACGGGGGGTCGTTGATCGTAACCTCACGCGAACCGGGCCGGCCGGACCCCGCCGGCCCGGCAGGCGCCGGGACGCTCCCGGCGCCGGACCCCCTGCGGCGGAAGACCTCCCCACTGGGGGGACGGGGACGGCGCGGTGATCGGCCGGCCCTCGCCCCGGTCGCGGTACGTCACGGGGAAGGGATCGGACGTGTACCGGGACAGGCCGGACGACGCGTCGTGGCGGAACGGAACGCCCGACCGCAGGGACACCGGCAGGTGGTCGCGGCCGGTGGCGAGGGTGAAGGTGACGTGCCCGCCCCTGCTCGCCGCGGCGTGTTCGCCCCGGCGGCGGCGGACCCGAGGTGCCGTGGTGGGCCGCAGCGGCTACCGGCCGTGATGGGTCACAATGATGTGACGAGCATTCATTAAATCTCCAACCATCTTCACCGGGTCCCCACTTCCTGCCATGCTGCTCCGGCTGAGATCGGAATCAACAAGGGGGCCCCTCGCATGGACGACATCCAGCCCACCGTCGACTCCAGCCGGAACATCCACGTTCCGGTGGGAGGCGCCGTCGCGCCCGGCACCGCCGGCGCTCCCGCCGCGATCCGCCCGCCCGGCCTGGCCATGAAGCGCCGCGGGCCCGTCGCGGTGTGGCTCGGCCTGCCGCTCGTCACGCTCGGGATCTATCACCTGGTCTGGTACTACAAGATCCACAAGGAGCTTGCGGAGTTCGACCGCCGCCGAGTGCTCAGCCCGGCGGGAAGCCTGCTCGTCATGATCTTCCTCGGCTGGACGCTGATCGCCCCGCTGGTCTCCTTCCACAACACCGGGAAGGCCATCGCGAACGCTCAGCGCGCGGCCGGTCTGCCGGTGACGTGCAGCCCCGCCGCGAGCACCTGGCTGACGTTCGTCTTCGGTCTGAACATCTGGTACATGCAGCGCCAGCTGAACCTGGTCGTCGACGCCTACCCGGGCGTCGCGCCGGGCGTCGAGGTGTCTCTGGCGGCCTGAGCCGGTCCCGGCCCGGCGCCGAGTTCCAGGGGAACCGCCGGATCCCTCCGCCGCCCGCACCGAAGCGGCTCGGAAGGGCTCCGGCGGCATCCGTCCCTCAGATGTCCCGGAACGTCTCGATCTGCGCGCCGATCGAGTTGAGGCGCTCGGCGAGGTCCTCGTAACCCCGGTTGATGACGTACACGTTGCGCAGTACCGACGTGCCCTCCGCCGCCATCATCGCCAGGAGGACGACCACGGCGGGGCGCAGGGCCGGCGGGCACATCATCTCCGCGGCGCGCCAGCGGGTAGGGCCCTCGACCAGGACGCGGTGCGGGTCGAGCAACTGCAGTCGCCCGCCGAGGCGGTTGAGGTCGGTCAGGTAGATCGCACGGTTGTCGTAGACCCAGTCGTGGATCAGCGTCTTGCCCTGCGCGGCCGCCGCGATGGCCGCGAAGAACGGGACGTTGTCGATGTTCAGCCCGGGGAACGGCATCGGGTGGATCTTGTCGATCGGCGCCTCCAGCTTGGAAGGCCGGACCGTGAGGTCCACCAGGCGCGTACGGCCGTTGTCCGCGAAGTACTCGGGGCTGCGGTCGTGGTCGAGGCCCATCTCCTCCAGGACCGCCAGCTCGATCTCCAGGAACTCGATCGGCACCCGGCGCACCGTCAGCTCCGACTCGGTGACGACGGCGGCGGCCACCAGGCTCATCGCCTCGACCGGGTCCTCGGAGGGGGAGTAGTCCACGTCGGCGTCGATCGAGGGCACGCCGTGCACGGTGAGCGTGGTGGTGCCGATGCCCTCGACCCGGACGCCGAGCGCCTCCAGGAAGAAGCACAGGTCCTGGACCATGTAGTTGGAGGAGGCGTTGCGGATGACGGTGACGCCGTCGTGGCGGGCGGCCGCCAGCAGCGCGTTCTCGGTCACCGTGTCGCCGCGCTCGGTCAGCACGATCGGGCGGTCCGGGCGGACGGAGCGGTCCACCACCGCGTGGTACTGCCCCTCGGTGGCCGCGACGTCCAGCCCGAACCGGCGCAGCGCGATCATGTGCGGCTCGATGGTCCGGGTGCCCAGGTCGCAACCGCCCGCGTAGGGCAGCTTGAAGCGGTCCAGCCGGTGCAGCAGAGGGCCGAGGAACATGATGATGGAGCGGGTGCGGACGGCGGCCTCGGCGTCGATGGCGTCCAGGTCGAGTTCGGCCGGGGGCACGATCTCCAGGTCGGTGCCGTCGTTGATCCAGCGGGTGCGGACGCCGATGGAGCCCAGGACCTCCAGGAGGCGGTAGACCTCCTCGATCCGGGCCACGCGGCGCAGCACTGTGCGCCCCCTGTTGAGGAGCGAGGCGCACAGCAGTGCCACGCACGCGTTCTTGCTCGTCTTCACGTCGATGGCGCCGGAGAGCCGGCGGCCGCCGACGACCCGCAGGTGCATCGGGCCGGCGTAGCCGAGCGAGACGATCTCGCTGTCGAGGGCCTCACCGATACGGGCGATCATCTCAAGGCTGATGTTCTGATTGCCGCGCTCGATGCGGTTGACGGCGCTCTGGCTGGTGCCGAGCGCCTCGGCCAGCTGCGCCTGTGTCCAGCCCCGGTGTTGGCGGGCGTCACGGATGAGCTTGCCGATGCGTACGAGGTAGTCGTCTGCCATGAGGCCGAGGTTATCTCAGATATGAGATGGCACATTCTGAGGGGGGCCGAACGGGTGATGCGCTGTCAACGGCGCTTCTCCGTGTGGGTCCGACGCCACCCGAAAGGTCCGGGCAGATCCATCGATGTCGTACGACGTCCCGTGCTGCTGTGTGTGTGGCGGGGGCCGTGCTTGCCGCCTCCGGTGGTGATGGACCACGAATGCTTGTTGATGTTGAGCTGGACTCCGGGGAGGATCCGGAAACTCTTGCGGAACGTGAGCGGCATGCGCGCTTCCCTTCGGGACCGTGGCGCCGGTGTCCGGCACTGCCGGGGGGGGTCCGGCCCACGTCGGATACCCCCGTTCGGCCGACTGATGGCCGAACTCCGTTTCCCGGGGCGGGAAATCGCCCCGGGTGCCCGTCCGGCGTCACCGTCACCCAGCGTCGCGGTCACCGCCGTCACCCCGGCGCCCGCCACGCCGGCGTGCAGCGCCAGGACAGCCGGCGCCTCGGCCGCGCGCCGGGCAGGGTCGCGCGGGCGGTGTGCGCGACGTCGGGGAAGCCCGACGCCGCCGGCCGGGTCCGCGCCGTCACGGACGCGGGGCGGGGTGGCCGGCGGCCCCGGTCGCGGAGCAGGCCGATGGCCGCCTTCGGCGGGATCGCCGCGGCGCCGAGCAGGTGGTCGCCCGGTGGCGCGGCGCGGTACGGGCCGAAGACCACCGGCGTCCCGCCGGGCGCGAGAGCCCCGCGGAAGGCGGTGAGGGCCCCGGCGAGCGGCAGGTGGTGCAGGGCGGCGACGCGGGTGAGGACGTCGCGGAGGCCGGCGGGCGGGACGCGCGGTGCGTCGCCGCGGGTGAAGACGTCCGGGGCGGCCGCCGGAGTGGGCTCGCGGGCGCGGGCGGCGATCTCCGGGCCGCTGTCGACGCCGTGCGCCACGCGGGCGCGGGTGGCCGGCCGCCGGGCCAGGTCCCGGTGCCCGAGCCCGCGTCCAGGGCGGCGCGGCCCGGGCGCCGGGGGAGCTGCCGCGGGATCCACGGGTGGCAGTGGGCGTTGTGGTCCCAGGGGTGGGCCATGTCGAAGCGGTCGAGCGCCCGCAGGGCGCGGCGGGAGAGGGCCCTCGTCCTCCGGCCCCGTCGGCGGACGCGGTCCGCATCACGATCGGGGCCGGTCGACATGGCGTCGGTCACTCCCGTCCGGGCATGACCATCCGGCCCCCATGTACTAGAGTTATCTCGACATCGAGATATCTGCCGAGGCGCACCGCAGCCGCCACCCTGGTAAGGGTGCCCTAAGTAAGCCTTACCTTAGCGGATCGGCCGAGAGGGCATGGCGGCAGGATTGCGGTGGTACGCGCACATGAATGAAGGAGACTGTCGTGTCGGCGAACAGCTTCGACGCCCGCAGCACGCTGCAGGTGGGCGACGAGTCGTACGAGATCTTCCGGCTTGACAAGGTCGAGGGCTCGGCCCGACTGCCTTACAGCCTGAAGGTCCTGCTGGAGAACCTGCTCCGCACCGAGGACGGCGCGAACATCACCGCCGACCACATTCGCGCCCTCGGCAGCTGGGACTCCCAGGCCCAGCCGTCCCAGGAGATCCAGTTCACGCCGGCCCGCGTGATCATGCAGGACTTCACCGGTGTGCCCTGCGTCGTCGACCTCGCCACCATGCGCGAGGCCGTGAAGGAGCTCGGCGGCGACCCGGCGAAGATCAACCCGCTCGCGCCGGCCGAGCTGGTCATCGACCACTCGGTCATCGCCGACAAGTTCGGCACGAAGGACGCCTTCGGCCAGAACGTCGAGCTGGAGTACGGCCGCAACAAGGAGCGCTACCAGTTCCTGCGCTGGGGCCAGACCGCCTTCGACGAGTTCAAGGTCGTCCCGCCGGGCACCGGCATCGTCCACCAGGTGAACATCGAGCACCTGGCCCGCGTCGTGATGGTCCGCGAGGGCAAGGCCTACCCCGACACCCTGGTCGGCACCGACTCGCACACCACGATGGTCAACGGCCTCGGCGTCCTCGGCTGGGGCGTCGGCGGCATCGAGGCCGAGGCCGCCATGCTCGGCCAGCCGGTCTCCATGCTCATCCCGCGCGTCGTCGGCTTCAAGCTCACCGGTGAGCTGCGGCCCGGCACGACCGCCACGGACCTCGTGCTCACGATCACCGAGATGCTCCGCAAGCACGGGGTCGTCGGCAAGTTCGTCGAGTTCTACGGCGAGGGCGTCGCCGCCACGAGCCTCGCCAACCGCGCCACCATCGGCAACATGTCGCCGGAGTTCGGCTCCACCGCCGCGATCTTCCCGATCGACGACGAGACCCTGAACTACCTGCGCCTGACCGGCCGTTCCGCGCAGCAGGTCGCGCTCGTCGAGGCGTACGCCAAGGAGCAGGGCCTCTGGCTGGACCCGAAGGCCGAGCCGGACTTCTCCGAGAAGCTCGAGCTGGACCTCTCCACGGTCGTCCCCTCCATCGCCGGCCCGAAGCGCCCGCAGGACCGCATCGTCCTCGCGAACGCCGCCGAGCAGTTCACGGTCGACGTCCGCAACTACGTGGACACCGCCGACGAGGCGGGCAAGGAGTCCTTCCCGGCCTCCGACTCCCCGGCCTCCGCCAACGGCGTGCCGACCAACCCGGTCACCGTGACCGCCCCCGACGGGTCGACGTACGAGATCGACCACGGCGCCGTCACCGTCGCCGCGATCACCTCCTGCACCAACACCTCGAACCCCTACGTCATGGTCGCCGCCGCGCTGGTGGCCAAGAAGGCGGTCGAGAAGGGCCTGACCCGCAAGCCGTGGGTCAAGACCACCCTCGCCCCGGGCTCGAAGGTCGTCACCGACTACTTCGACAAGGCGGGACTGACCCCGTACCTCGACAAGGTCGGCTTCAACCTGGTCGGTTACGGCTGCACCACCTGCATCGGCAACTCCGGCCCGCTGCCGGAGGAGGTCTCCAAGGCCGTCAACGACCACGACCTCGCGGTCACCTCGGTCCTCTCCGGCAACCGGAACTTCGAGGGCCGGATCAACCCCGACGTCAAGATGAACTACCTGGCGTCCCCGCCGCTGGTCGTCGCCTACGCCCTCGCGGGCTCCATGAAGGTGGACATCACCCGGGACGCCCTGGGCACCGACCAGGACGGCAACCCGGTCTTCCTGAAGGACATCTGGCCCTCCGAGGCCGAGGTCAACGACGTCGTCGCCAACGCCATCGGCGAGGACATGTTCTCCAAGTCCTACCAGGACGTCTTCGCGGGCGACGCGCAGTGGCAGGCCCTGCCCGTCCCGACCGGCAACACTTTCGAGTGGGACACCGAGTCGACCTACGTCCGCAAGCCCCCGTACTTCGAGGGCATGGCCATGGAGCCGGCCCCGGTCACCGACATCGCCGGTGCCCGCGTGCTCGCCAAGCTGGGCGACTCGGTCACCACCGACCACATCTCCCCGGCCGGTGCCATCAAGGCCGACACCCCGGCCGGCCAGTACCTCACCGAGCACGGCGTGGCGCGTCGCGACTTCAACTCCTACGGCTCCCGCCGAGGCAACCACGAGGTCATGATCCGCGGCACGTTCGCCAACATCCGCCTGCGCAACCAGATCGCGCCGGGCACCGAGGGCGGCTACACCCGCGACTTCACCCGGGCGGACGCGCCGGTGTCGTTCATCTACGACGCCTCGCGCAACTACATCGAGCAGGGCATCCCGCTGGTCGTCCTGGCCGGCAAGGAGTACGGCTCCGGCTCGTCCCGCGACTGGGCCGCCAAGGGCACCGCGCTCCTCGGCGTCAAGGCCGTCGTCGCCGAGTCCTACGAGCGCATCCACCGCTCGAACCTCATCGGCATGGGCGTCCTGCCGCTGCAGTTCCCGGAGGGGCAGACCGCCGAGTCCCTCGGCCTGACCGGTGAGGAGACCTTCTCCTTCACCGGCGTCGAGGAGCTCAACGCGGGCACCACCCCGCGCACGGTGAAGGTCACCACCGACACCGGCGTCGAGTTCGACGCGGTCGTCCGCATCGACACCCCCGGCGAGGCGGACTACTACCGCAACGGCGGCATCATGCAGTACGTGCTGCGCAGCCTGATCCGCAAGTAGGCGGACCGGCCCCACGGGCACGAGAAGGGCCGCACCCCCGGCACACGGGGGTGCGGCCCTTCGCCGTACGAGGGCGCGTCAGGCCAGCAGCTCCACCTCCGCCAGCGTCGACGCGCCGTCCAGGACCAGGCGGTACCTCCGGTGGGCGCCCGGGGACGCGACCGTGAAGGGGCGGGTCTGCCGGCCCCAGGCGAAGGCCTCGCCCGAGCGCCGGTCCAGGGTCGTCCAATGGGTGCCGTCCTCGGACCCCTGGAGGGTCCAGCCCGTGGGCGCCGCGGCGCGGTCCGCGGACGACGTGAGCGTGTACTGCACGGCCCGGGTGCCGCTCGGCGCGGGCAGGTCCACCGAGGTCACGGTCGCGTCGGTCGCCGAGGTGTCGTCGAACAGCGGCCCGTCGCCCCGGAGCACGTCCGTCCGCGGCGCGGGCACCTTGTCGTCCGTGGTGATCGAGGCGGGCGCCGCGTTCTTCCCGCTGCCCCACGCCGACGGCCGCGGACCCATGTCGAACTCCAGCACCCCGCCCCGGGCGAGCAGCGCGTGGGGGAGCGCCGTCGACGTCCACGGCGACCCGTTGAGCCGCACGCCCTGCACGTAGACGTTGCGCGCGCTGTTGTGCGGCGCCTTGATCACCAGGTCGTGGCCGTTCTCCAGGTGCACGGTCGCCCGGGTGAACAGCGGGGAGCCGATCGCGTACTCGCCGCCGCCCATCACCAGCGGGTAGAAGCCGAGGGCGGAGAAGACGTACCAGGCCGACTGCTCGCCGTTGTCCTCGTCGCCGAGGTAGCCCTGGCCGATCTCGCTGCCGGTGTAGAGGCGGGAGAGCACCTCACGGACCTTCGCCTGCGTCTTCCAGGGCTGTCCGGCCGCGTCGTACATGTAGAGCACGTGGTGCGCGACCTGGTTGGAGTGGCCGTACTGGCCCATCCGCACGTCCCGTGCCTCGGTCATCTCGTGGATGACCCCGCCGTAGGAGCCGGCGAGCTGCGGTGACGCCGTCTCCGGGGTGGCGAAGTACGTGTCCAGCTTGTGGGCCAGGCCCGCCCGGCCGCCGTAGAGGTTGGCCAGGCCGCGGCTGTCCTGCGGTGCCGTGAAGGCGAAGCCCCAGCCGTCGGTCTCCGTGTAGTCGTAGCCCCACACGCGTGGGTCGTACCGCGCCGGGTCCAGACGCCAGGCGCCGGAGGCGTCCCTGCCCTGGAAGAAGCCGACCCGGGGGTCGAACAGCTTCACGTAGTCCCGGGCGCGGTTCAGGAAGTACTGGGACTCGTCCCGGTAGTGCTTCTCGCCGGTCTTCCGGTAGAGGGCCTGGCCCATCCGTGCGATGCCGTAGTCGTTGACGTAGCCCTCCATCGCCCACGACAGGCCCTCGCCGGTGGCGGTGCTGGTGTAGCCGAGGAAGGGCGAGGTGGCCATGCCCTTGCGGCCCACCCCGGAGGACGGCGGCACCACGGTCGCGTTCTTCAGGGCCGCGTCGTACGCCGCCTTCGCGTCGAAGTGCACCCCCTTCAGGTACGCGTCGGCGAACGCGACGTCGGAGGAGGTGCCCGTCATCAGGTCCGCGTAGCCCGGGGAGGACCAGCGCGAGGTCCAGCCGCCGTCCTTGTACTGCTGCACGAACCCGTCGACCATCCGGCCCGCCTGGGACGGCGTCAGCAGCGAGTACGCCGGCCAGGTGGTGCGGTAGGTGTCCCAGAAGCCGTTGTTGACGTACACCGTGCCGTCGACGATCTTCGCGCCGGTGTGCGTCGGGGTGTCCTGGCCCGGCATGGGGGAGAAGGGGGAGGCGTACCGGTCCTTGCCGCCGACCTTCTCGAAGCCGGAGTTCGGGTACAGGTGGAGCCGGTACATGCTGGAGTACAGGGTGGTCAGCCGGTCGGGGGTCGCGCCCTCGACCTCGACCCTGCCGAGGAGCGCGTCCCAGGCGCGCTGGGCCCGGGCCCTCACGGTGTCGAAGGAGGTCCCCTCCGGGATCTCCTGGCGCAGGTTGTCCCTGGCCTGGTCGACGCTGATCAGGGAGGTTGCCAGGCGCAGGGTGACCGTGCGGCCGGCGCCCGCGGCGAACCGCATCCAGCCCTTGACGCCGTCGGCGGCCGCGCCGGTCACCGGCCGGTCGAACACGCCGTACACGAACAGCCGGGTCGCTCCCGTCGACAGACCCGACTTCACGTCCGAGAAGCCGGTGACGACCCCGTGCTCCTTGTCCAGGGTCAGCCCCGCCTGTTCGGTGACGTTGTCGAACAGCACGCTCGCGTCGGAGCCCGGGTAGGTGAAGCGCATGACGGCCGCGTGGTCGGTCGGTGTCATCTCCGCCTTCAGGCCGTTCTCGAACCGCACCCCGTAGTAGTACGGCCGGGCGGTCTCGTTCTCGTGCCGGAAGGCGAGCGCCCGCGCGGTGCGGCCGGTGTCCGGGGTGCCGGAGGCGGCCGACGGCATGAGCTGGAAGGTCTGCCGGTCGCCCATCCAGGGACTGGGCTCGTGGCTCGCGCTGAACGCCTGCAGGGTCGGCAGGTTGTCGCCGTTGTCGGCCCGCGCGTAGTCGTAGAGCCAGCTCAGCGAAGAGGCGTTGGTGACCGGGGTCCAGAAGTTGAAGCCGTGCGGCAGCGCGGTGGCGGGGAAGTCGTTGCCGCGCGAGAAGCTGCCGCTGGAGGTGGTGCCGCGGGTGGTCAGCGCGTAGTCCGACAGGTGCGCCCGGGGCTTGTCGGGGGCGGCCGGCCGGATCGCCACGTCGTCCAGCCAGCCCCGGAACTTCGCCGGCCCGGAGGGCGCGTCGTAGGCCAGCAGGATCCGGTCGACGGTCTTGCCCGCCGCGACGGACCCGATCCGGGAGACCACGTTGTTCCACTGGTTCACGTACAGCGCCTTGGACGCGCCCTGCGCCTGCGGGCTGAGGCCGAAGCCGTGGCTGTCGGTGGCGCCCAGCCGGCTGAGGGAGCTGCCGTCGGTGAAGACCAGGTCGACGGCCACATCGGTGGCGGCGTAGTCAAGGTCGCCGTCCGCCATCGCGGGGTACAGGCGGTAGGACAGCTGGGTGTCCCGGGTGACCTTCACGTCGACGTCGAAGATCTTGTTGTAGGAGTACGCGTGACCGGCGGCCGTGTGCCGGCCCGCGTAGCGCAGGGCCCGCCGACCGGTGTACCCGGCACCCGACTTGGCCGTCGGCGACCCGCTCGGGCCGCGGTCGACCAGCGAGAGCATGTTCTCGGCGGCCGGCCCGCCGCTGTCGCCCGTGGAGAGCTGGACGTCGGCGAGCTGGAGTATGTCGCCGCCGTTGTTCTTCGTGATGTCGAGCCGGAAGTGCTGGTACTCGGCGGGCCGGTCCAGGTCGTACGGGGTGGTGTGCAGCCGCTCCGGGAAGTCCTGCCCGGTGCGGGTGTCCAGGGTCTTCCAGTCCTTGCCGTCGGTGGAGCCCTCCAGGGTCCAGTCGGCCGGGTCGCGTTCGGCGTGGTCGTTGGCGGAGGTGAGGGCGTAGCGGGTGATGTTCGCGGGCCGGTCCAGGTCGAACTCGACCCAGCCGGTGGGCGCGAAGGTCAGCCACTTGGTGCCGGCCTCGCCGTCGACGAGGTTCTCCTTGACCTCGCCCGAGCCGGAGTTCTCGCCACTGGCGCGGAGGTCGACCACCTGGTCGTCGACGTTGCCCGGGATGCCGCTGCTGTAGCCGCCGTCCACGCCCGAGGACCGCTTGCCGCCGTCCGGCGCGGTGTCGACGGTGTCCACCCAGTCCGGCGCCGGGTCGCCGGGTTCGAACGAGGACGCGAACTCCCGGTCGGGGGCCGGAGCCCGGCCGGGCAGGGCGACGGCCGCTCCCTGGGAGCCGACGGCCATGACGAAGGCGGCCGTGACGAAGGCCGCCGGACCCCATCTGTGCCGCACTCTGCGCTGCATACGAAGGCACCCTCCCTGTATTGCGCACACGCCGGACAACGTTGTCAGCATGGACGCGCAAGGAACAGTAGGGAGTCAAGTGGTCAGGCGTGTCAAGGGTGTTGGGTGCGGCATTCGGGCGCAAAGCCGCGGATTCATCCACGGGGGAACACGTGGACGAGCCACATTTCCACGAGGTCTCAACTCGGAAAAGACCGGCGGCCAACCTTGCATTTGATCTTGCTCAGCCGACCGGAAGTGGACTATACCTGTCGGCGTCCGCGAAGCCGTTCCACCGGTGGTGACCGGGCCCGGGGGATCCGGAAAGGGTGGTTCGACGTGCGAAACGCGCCGTCCTCCTTGTTTTCCGGCCAATCCCCGGTGGATGACGCACGAAGTACTTCCTGCACGACCCAGCTTCACCTGACCGCGGTGCCGGCGAGGATCCGGTTCACCGCCTGAGTCCTGGAGAAGGCGAGGACTTGAGCATGGGATCCACTTCCGCCGAGAACCCCGGCGGCGTCGGCCGCCGGGACCTGATCAAGCGGTCCGCCGCACTCGGTCTGGTCGGTGTGCCCGCCATGGGAATGCTGTCCGCGTGCGCGAGCAGCGGGGGCGGCGGCCAGGGCAAGGCCAAGGCCGGCAAGAAGACCGCGAAGAACCCGCTCGGCGTCAACGACACCGCGCGCATGGAATTCGTCCTGTTCGACGGCGGATTCGGCAAGGAGTACGGCCAGGACGCCGTACGCATCTACCAGAAGGACTTCCCCAGGGCCACGGTGAAGTTCTCCGCCACCCAGAAGATCCAGTCCACGCTCCAGCCCCGTTTCAACCAGGGCAACCCGCCGGACCTCATCGACAACTCCGGCGCCGAGCAGATGGACATGGGCGTCCTGGTCGGCAAGAACCAGCTGACCGACCTCACCCCGCTGCTGGACGCGCCCTCGTACGACGACCCGGGCAAGAAGGTCCGCGACACGCTGCGTCCCGGCATCGTGGAAATGGGCCAGTTCGACGGCAAGCCGGTCTGGATCCTCTACTACGCCTACACCGTGTACGGCGTCTGGTACTCCCAGAAGGCGCTGGACTCGCTCGACGCGAAGTACCCCGAGACCTGGGACGAGATGCTCGCGGTCTGCGCGAAGGCCAAGAAGAAGGGCATGGCCGGCTGGACCTACGCCGGCAAGTACCCGTACTACATCCCCTTCTCGCTCTACCCGATGATCGGGAAGGTCGGCGGCCGCGAGGTCCTCGACGCCATCGACAACCTCGAGCCGAACGCCTGGAAGCACCCGGCGGTCAAGGCCTGTTTCGAGGCGTACTACGAGCTCTACAAGAAGGGCTACATCCTCCAGGGCACCCCCGGCCTGGACCACATCCAGTCGCAGACCGCCTGGGCCAAGGGCAAGGCGCTGTTCATCCCGAACGGCTCCTGGGTCGAGAACGAGTCGGCGAACGTGATCCCGAAGGACTTCGCCCTGTCGGTGTCCGCGCCCACCGGCCTGGACTCCTCCGACAAGATGCCCTTCGGCACCATCTGGGCCGCGGGCGGCGAGCCCTACATCGTCCCGGCCAAGGCCCAGAACCCCGAGGGCGGCATGGACCAGCTGCGCATCATGCTCAGCGAGGCGTCCTCGAAGAACTTCACCAGCAAGGTGAAGTCGCTGACCGCCTACAACGGCGGCACCACCGGCATCCCGCTCACCCCCGGCCTGAAGTCCGGCGTCGCGGCGCTGGACAAGGCGGGGTCCAACGTGGTGAATCCGCGCCTGCAGGACTGGTACGTGCAGCTCCAGAAGGAGAAGATCGGGGTGGCCGGGCTCGGCGAGATGATGGCCGGCCGTCTCACTCCGGCCGAGGCGATCAAGAAGATCCAGGGATTCGCCGACGAGGCGGCGAAGGACACGTCGATCAAGCACTACAAGCACCAGTGAGGGTCCGTCACCAGCGGCACCACCCGCCCAGAGATCGGGGTCGGCAGTAATGCAGCACGGCAAGTACCGGTTCATCGTGGGGTTCCTCGCGGTACCCCTGGGACTGTACGCGCTCTTCGTGGTCTGGCCGTTCATTCAGTCCATCTACTATTCCTTCACGGACTGGACGGGTCTGAGCCCGGAATTCAAGATGGTGGGCTTCGACAACTACAAGAGGATGCTCGACGACGAGATCTTCTGGAAGTCGCTGGAACACAGTCTGCTGTTCGCCCTGGTGCTGCCGCTGGTGACGATCAGTCTGGCGCTCTTCTTCGCCTTCATGATCAATGTGGGCGGGCGCCACCGCAGGGGCGGTCCGGTGGTCACCGGCGTCCGCGGATCGTCGTTCTACAAGATCGTCTATTTCTTCCCGCAGGTGCTGTCGATCGCGATCGTGGCCCTGCTCTTCGCCTTCGCCTACAACCCGGACAGCGGTGCCGTCAACTCGCTGCTGCGCGGGATCGGCCTGGACTCCGTGCAGCCGCTGTGGCTGGGCGACCCCAGCCTCGCCCTGTGGTGCGTGATGGCGGTGCTCGTCTGGTCCACGGTCGGCTTCTTCGTGGTCCTCTTCTCGGCCGGCATGGCCTCCGTCCCGGCCGAGCTCTACGAGGCCGCCCTGCTGGACGGAGCCGGCCGGGCGAAGACCTTCTTCAAGCTCACCCTGCCGCTGCTCTGGGACACCGTGCAGTCCGGCTGGGTCTACATGGGCATCCTCGCCCTGGGCGCGGAGTCCTTCGCCGTCGTGCAGATCATGACGACCGGCCCGGGCGGCCCCGACTACTCGACCACCGTCATGGTCCTGTACGTGTACCAGAAGGCGTTCCGCGACGGGCAGGCCGCCTACGCCACCACCATCGGCGTCGCCCTGCTCGTCGTCACGCTGGCCTTCGCCGCCGTGGTGATGCGGCTGGGACGGCGCGAGCGGCTGGAGTTCTGAGCAGATGAAAACGACCGAGACCCCCGCGCCCGTTCCGGCCGAGTCCGGGACACCCGTCGCGAAGATCGACGCCGCGCCCCGCAGGCCGGTGCGGGGGAGCCGCGAAGGCTCCGTCCTCAACGTCTTCTCGCACGGCATCCTGGTCGTCTGGGCGATCATGGTGGTCATGCCGCTGGTATGGGCGGTGATGACGTCCTTCAAGGACGACAGCTCCATCTTCGGCTCGCCCTGGTCGCTCCCGGACCACCTGCACTTCGAGAACTGGGCGCGGGCCTGGACCGACGCCAACATGAGCGACTACTTCCTGAACACCGTCCTGGTGGTCGGCGGCTCGCTCGTCGGCACGCTGGTGCTCGGGTCCATGGCGGCCTACGTGCTGGCCCGCTTCGACTTCCCGGGCAACCGCTTCATCTACTTCCTCTTCATCGGCGGCATGAGCTTCCCGATCATGCTGGCGCTGGTCCCGCTGTTCTACGTCGTGAACAACATGGGGCTGCTCAACACGATCCACGGGCTGATCCTGGTCTACATCGCCTACTCGCTGCCGTTCACGGTGTTCTTCCTGACGGCGTTCTTCCGGACGCTGCCGACCTCGGTGGCCGAGGCGGCCTTCGTGGACGGGGCCTCGCACACCCGGACCTTCTTCCAGATCATGCTGCCGATGGCGAAGCCCGGACTGATCAGCGTCGGGATCTTCAACTTCCTCGGCC
This sequence comes from Streptomyces tropicalis, assembly GCF_029269835.1. GTDB lineage: Bacteria > Actinomycetota > Actinomycetes > Streptomycetales > Streptomycetaceae > Streptomyces > Streptomyces tropicalis. Next base: position 162,424 of record NZ_JARJBB010000003.1, read on the forward strand.
AGTGGAACCAGTACATGCTGCCGACGGTGCTGAACACCGACCCGGACAAGCACGTCCTCACCCAGGGCCTGGTGCAGCTGGCGGTCAGCCAGGGCTACAAGGGGGACTGGTCCGGCCTCTTCGCCGGCCTGGTGATGGCCATGCTGCCGGTCCTCGCGGCGTACGTCGTCTTCCAGCGCCAGGTGGTCCAGGGCCTGACCGCGGGCGCCCTGAAGTAGCCTCCCGGACCCCGCTCCGAGCGCGCCGCCCCGCTCGCCGGGGGCGGCGCTCACGCGCGGTCACCAGGGCCGTCCGGGTGTGTCCAAGGACCCGGATGCGGTTCAACCTCTTGACGGGAGGCAACCCGAACGGCTCAGCTTAAGGTTCACTAGTTGGACATGAACGGGGCCTCGCCGATGCGGCCCCGCGCAGGAGGTCGTCGTGGAGACTCCAGGGTCGCAGTCGTCGCTGCACCGAGCCAACCTGGAGCGGGTGGTACGCGCCGTGCGCCTGGCCGGATCCCTCACGCAGGCGGAGATCGCGAGGACCACGGGCCTGTCCGCGGCGACGGTCTCCAACATCGTTCGGGAGCTGAAGGACGGGGGAACGGTCCAGGTCACGCCCACTTCCGCGGGCGGCCGCCGGGCCCGCAGCGTCTCCCTCAGCGGGGACGCGGGCATCGTGATCGGAGTCGACTTCGGGCACACCCACCTGCGGGTGGCGATCGGGAACCTCGCCCACCAGGTGCTGGCCGAGGAGGCCGAGCCGCTGGACGTCGACGCCTCCTCGACCCAGGGCTTCGACCGGGCGGAGGAGCTGGTCAAACGCCTGATCTCGGCGACCGGGATCGACGCGTCCAAGATCGCCGGCGTCGGCCTCGGCGTGCCCGGGCCGATCGACGTCGAGTCGGGGACCCTGGGCTCCACGGCGATCCTGCCGGGCTGGACCGGCATCAAGCCCGCCGAGGAGCTGCAAAGGCGGCTCGGTGTGCCCGTCCACGTGGACAACGACGCCAACCTCGGCGCCCTGGGGGAGATGGTCTGGGGCAGCGGCCGGGGGGTGAAGGACCTGGCCTACATCAAGATCGCCAGCGGTGTCGGCGCGGGCCTGGTCATCAACGGGAAGATCTACCGCGGGCCGGGCGGCACCGCGGGCGAGATCGGGCACATCACGCTCGACGAGTCCGGCCCCGTCTGCCGCTGCGGCAACCGGGGCTGCCTGGAGACCTTCGCCTCCGCGCGGTACGTCCTTCCACTGCTCCAGCCCGGCCACGGCCCCGACCTCACCATGGAGGACGTCGTGCGCCTGGCCCGCGAGGGCGATCCGGGCTGCCGCCGGGTGATCGCCGACGTCGGCCGCCACATCGGCAGCGGGGTGGCCAATCTGTGCAACCTGCTCAACCCCAGCCGGGTGGTCCTCGGCGGCGACCTCGCCGAGGCCGGCGAGCTGGTGCTGGGGCCGATCCGGGAGTCCGTGAGCCGCTACGCCATTCCCAGTGCCGCCCGTCAACTCTCGGTTCTTCCCGGGGCACTTGGCGGCCGCGCGGAGGTCCTGGGCGCGCTCGCCCTCGCGCTCAGCGAGATGGGGGATTCGACCCTTTTGGACGGCACGCTGCCCACGGCCGCGCCTGCCTTCACTTAGAGAACGGATGGCACCGTTGCCATCTCGTTAAGGATTTACTTCTTGACGTCGCACGTGTGGCCGAGTTGACTTCCAGCCACCTCGGCCGCAACGACGCGGCCTCGTCAGGGAGGTTTCTGAAGTGAACACGCGTATGCGTCGTGCGGCCTTCGCCGTGGCCGCCGGTGCCATGGCCGTCTCGCTCGCTGCCTGTGGCAGCGCCAAGGAGTCCGGCAGCGGCTCCAAGCCGTCCTCGGGTGCCAAGAAGGGCGACAACATCAAGATCGGTCTGCTCCTCCCGGAGAACCAGACCGCGCGCTACGAGAAGTTCGACCGCCCCTTGATCGAGAAGAAGGTCGGGGAGCTCACGCACGGCAAGGGCCAGGTCGTCTACGCCAACGCGAAGCAGGACGCCAGCCAGCAGAACCAGCAGGTCGACACCATGATCACCAACAAGGTGGACGTGCTGATCGTCGACGCCGTGGACGCCGCCGCCATCAAGAACTCGGTGCAGAAGGCCAAGCAGGCGGGCATCCCGGTCGTCGCGTACGACCGCCTGGCCCAGGGCCCGATCGACGCCTACACCTCCTTCGACAACGTGACCGTCGGCAAGACCCAGGGCGATGCGCTGCTGAAGGCCCTCGGCTCCAAGGCCAAGTCCGGCAAGATCGTCATGATGAACGGTTCCTCCACGGACCCGAACGCCGCGCAGTTCAAGCAGGGCGCCCACTCCGTCCTCGACGGCAAGGTGAACATCGGCAAGGAGTACGACACCAAGGAGTGGAAGCCGGAGAACGCCAACTCCAACATGGAGGGCGCCATCTCGGCCCTCGGCAAGGACAAGATCGTCGGCGTCTACTCCGCCAACGACGGCATGGCCGGCGGCATCATCACCGCCCTCAAGGCGGCCGGCATCTCCAACATCCCGGTCACCGGCCAGGACGCCGAGCTCGCGGGTGTGCAGCGCATCGTCGCCGGTGAGCAGTACATGAGCGTCTACAAGCCGTACGCCCCCGAGGCCGACGCCGCCGCCGAGATGGCCGTCGCGCTCGCCCAGGGCAAGTCGCTCGACTCGGTCGCCAAGGACAAGGTCGACAGCGGCGCCACCAAGGGCATCCCCTCCGTCCTCGTCCCGGTCACCTCGCTGACCAAGGACAACATCAAGGACACTGTCATCAAGGACGGCGTCTACACGGTCGGCGACATCTGCACGGCCCAGTACAAGAAGGCCTGCGACAAGATCGGCCTGAAGTAACGAACCGCACGCGTCCGCCCGCCGGGGGGGTGGTTCCCCCTCCCGGTGAACCACCCCGGTACGGCGGCGCATCCCGTCCCCTCCGGCGCCCCGCGCCCGCACAGCCCCCGGGCTCGGCCGCGGCGCCGGACGGGACTTCCCCAGCCCCAGTCTTCTGCACAACCTCCCGCCGGGTCAGGCGGCGAAGGAGATGGTTCACGTGTCCGCTACGCCCGTGCTGGCGTTGCGCGGGGTCTCCAAGCGGTTCGGTGCCGTCCAGGCGCTCACCGACGTAGAGCTTGAGGTCCACGCCGGTGAGGTGGTCGCCCTGGTGGGCGACAACGGCGCCGGAAAGTCCACGCTGGTCAAGACGATCGCCGGCGTGCACCCCATCGATGAGGGCGTCATCGAGTGGGACGGCAGGTCCGTCCAGATCAACAAGCCGCACGACGCCCAGAACCTGGGCATCGCGACCGTCTACCAGGACCTCGCGCTGTGCGACAACATCGACGTCGTCGGCAACCTCTACCTCGGCCGCGAGCTGCGCCGCCGCGGTGTGCTGGACGAGGTCGAGATGGAACGGCGCTCCCGCGAGCTGCTGGACCAGCTGTCCATCCGCATCCCCAGCGTCCGGATCCCGATCGCCTCGCTCTCCGGCGGTCAGCGCCAGGTCGTGGCCATCGCCCGCTCCATGCTCGGCGAGCCCAAGCTGGTGATCCTCGACGAGCCCACCGCCGCCCTCGGCGTCGAGCAGACCGCGCAGGTCCTCGACCTGGTCGAGCGGCTGCGCGAGCGCGGCCACGCGGTGATCCTCATCAGCCACAACATGGCCGACGTCAAGGCCGTCGCCGACAAGGTGGCGGTGCTGCGGCTGGGCCGCAACAACGGCGTCTTCGAGGTCAAGTCGACCTCGCAGGAAGAGATCATCTCCGCCATCACCGGCGCCACGGACAATGCCGTGACCCGTCGTGCGGCGCGCACCAATGGGGAGATCAAGAAGTGAGCATCGACAAGACCTCCACGCCCCCCGGCGACCAGGTGGTGGAGAACCCCGAGGCGGCCCGCGGCTCCGACGTGGCCGTCGACCCCCGCCTGCTGGTGCGCGAACAGGGCTTCGCGGGCTACCTGACCGAGTTCAAGCGGAAGATGAAGGCCGGTGACCTCGGCTCCCTGCCGGTCGTCGTCGGTCTGGTGGTCATCTGGATCATCTTCCAGAGCCTGAACTCCAACTTCCTGACCGCGGGCAACCTGTCCGACATCTCCGTCGCCATGGTCGGCACGGGCATGATCGCCGTCGGCATCGTGTTCGTCCTGCTGCTCGGCGAGATCGACCTGTCGGTCGGCTCGGTCTCCGGTGTCGCGGGCGCCACGTTCGCGGTGCTGAACGTGACCAACGGCATGAACGAGATCCTGGCCTTCGTGCTGGCGATCCTCACCGGTGCCGTGGCGGGCGCCCTGCACGGCTTCTTCTTCGCGAGGGTCGGCGTGCCGGCGTTCGCGGTCACCCTGGCCGGCCTGCTGTTCTGGAACGGCCTGATGCTCAAGATCCTGGGCGACAACGGCACGATCAACCTGAACCAGGACGGCCTCGTCGCCAACCTGACCAGCTACTACTTCTCCGACGTGGCCGCCGCCTACGGGCTCGCCATCGCGGTGACGGTGCTGTTCTTCCTCAGCTCGTTCTTCGCCAACCGGCGCCGCGAGGCGGCCGGCGTGCCGTCCAGGCCGCTGAGCGAAACCATCCTGCGCACGGCGCTGCTGGCCGTCGTCGCCTTCGCCGCGGCGATCGTCTTCAACCAGTACAAGGGCCTGCCCCTGGCGGTCGTGGTCTTCGTCGGCGTGCTGTTCCTCACCGACTTCGTACTGCGCCGCACCTCCTACGGCCGCAAGATCTTCGCCCTCGGCGGCAGCGTCGAGGCCTCCCGGCGTGCGGGCATCAACGTGGAGCTGGTCCGGATCTCGGTCTTCGCGATCTCCGGCACCTTCGCCGCGGTCGGCGGCCTCTTCATCGCCTCCAAGATCGCCTCGGCCAACCAGGGCGCCGGCGGCGGCGACCTGCTGATGAACGCGATCGCGGCGGCCGTGATCGGCGGCACGTCCCTGTTCGGCGGCCGCGGCCGCACCTGGAACGCGCTCCTCGGCGTGCTGGTGATCGTCTCGATCCAGTACGGCCTCGCCCTGGAGGGCATCGCCTCCCCGGTCCAGTACATGATCACCGGTGGCGTGCTGCTGGCGACCGTCGTCATCGACGCCGTCACCCGCAGGACGCAGAAGACGGCCGGCCGCGCCTAGCCGCCCGTCCCCGGCACCGAACCGGTGCCGCACGCCGCCCGGCCCCGTGCCCGGCACCTCCACGGTGCCGGGCACCGGCGTGTGCCGGGGGTCCTTCACGTCACGCACACATTCATGTCATAGGAATGGATTCCGCTGGGTACGTCCGTTCGCGTGACCTACGACCCACCGCCCGGACACAGGCCGCCCGGGCGGAACATTAGACTCGACAAGCCCGGCAACAGCTCGATCAGCTCAACTGCAAGGAGGCACGGGTGCCGCTGCTGACCCGCATCACGGGACCGCGCGATCTGGACCGGCTCAGCCTGGAGGAGCTGGACCAGCTGGCAGGCGAGATTCGGACGTTCCTCGTCGACGCGGTCTCCAAGACCGGCGGCCACCTCGGCCCCAACCTCGGTGTGGTGGAGCTGACCATCGCCCTGCACCGGGTCTTCCACTCGCCCCAGGACAAGGTGCTGTGGGACACCGGCCACCAGTCCTACGTGCACAAGCTGCTCACCGGGCGCCGCGACTTCTCCCGCCTGAAGATGAAGGGCGGCCTGTCCGGCTACCCCTCGCAGGCCGAGTCCGAGCACGACGTCATCGAGAACAGCCACGCCTCCACGGTCCTCGGCTGGGCGGACGGCATCGCCAAGGCCAACCAGCAGCTCGAGCGGGACCACCACGTCGTCGCCGTGATCGGCGACGGCGCGCTGACCGGCGGCATGGCCTGGGAGGCGCTGAACAACATCGCCGACGCCAAGGACCGCCCCCTGGTGATCGTCGTCAACGACAACGAGCGGTCGTACGCGCCCACCATCGGCGGCCTCGCCAACCACCTCGCGACCCTGCGCACCACCGACGGCTACGAGCGCTTCCTGGCCCGCACCAAGGACCTGCTGGAGCGCACCCCGGTCGTCGGCCGGCCGCTGTACGACACCCTGCACGGCGCCAAGAAGGGGCTGAAGGACTTCATCGCCCCGCAGGGCATGTTCGAGGACCTCGGCCTGAAGTACGTCGGCCCGATCGACGGCCACGACATCGAGGCCCTGGAGTCGGCGTTGGCCCGCGCCAAGCGCTTCGGCGGCCCGGTCATCGTGCACTGCCTCACCGAGAAGGGCCGCGGCTACCAGCCCGCCCTCCAGGACGAGGCCGACCGCTTCCACGCCGTCGGCAAGATCCACCCCGACACGGGCCTGCCCATCGCCACCTCCGGCGCCGACTGGACCTCCGTCTTCGGCGACGAGATGGTCGCGCTCGGCAAGGAGCGCAAGGACATCGTCGCCATCACGGCCGCCATGCTCCAGCCGGTGGGCCTGGACCGCTTCGCCAAGGCCTTCCCGGACCGGGTCTACGACGTCGGCATCGCCGAGCAGCACGGCGCGGTCTCCGCGGCGGGCCTCGCCCACGGCGGGGTGCACCCCGTCTTCGCGGTGTACGCCACCTTCCTCAACCGCGCCTTCGACCAGGTCCTGATGGACGTGGCGCTGCACAAGTGCGGGGTCACCTTCGTCCTGGACCGGGCCGGCATCACCGGCACCGACGGCGCCTCCCACAACGGCATGTGGGACATGTCGATCCTCCAGGTCGTCCCGGGCCTGCGCCTGGCCGCCCCGCGCGACGCCGACCAGGTCCGCGCCCAGCTGCGCGAGGCCGTCGAGGTCGACGACGCGCCGACCGTGGTCCGCTTCTCCAAGGGTGCCGTGGGCCCCGCCGTGCCCGCCGTGGGCCGGGTGGGCGGCATGGACGTGCTGCGGGAGCCGGGCACCGGCACCCCGGACGTCCTCCTCGTCTCCGTCGGCGCGCTCGCCCCGATGTGCCTGGAGATCGCCGGCCTGCTCGACCGGCAGGGCATCTCCACCACGGTCGTCGACCCGCGCTGGGTCAAGCCCGTCGACGAGGCGATGGCGCCGCTGGCCGCCCGCCACCGCGTGGTCGTCACCGTCGAGGACAACTCCCGGGTCGGCGGCGTCGGCTCCGCGATCGCGCAGGCGCTGCGGGACGCGGGCGTGGACGTGCCGCTGCGCGACTTCGGCATCCCCCCGCGCTTCCTCGACCACGCCTCGCGCGCCGAGGTCATGGCGGAGATCGGGCTCACCGCGCCCGACATCGCCCGCCAGGTGACCGGGCTGGTCGCCAAGCTGGACGGCCAGACCGACACCCGGCCCCGGCCGAGCGAGGAGGCCGCCGCCGAGGCCGACGCGGTGCGCTCCGCACGCGACTGACGGCACGGCTCCCCGCGGGATCCATCGGGCCGGTTCCGCCACCCCGTACAGGTGGCGGAACCGGCCCGTCTGCGTGAACATGCCCGTGCCGGGGCATACGGAGTCCCAGCCCTCTCGATCATGTCGAGGACGACGAATGTGGGAGGTTAGGCCCGTGGGCAGCGCGCTCTTCCGGACGAAGAACATCGAGCAGTCGATCGAGGACACCGAGGCACCAGAGCACGCGCTCAAGAAGTCCCTGTCCGCCCTCGATCTCACCGTGTTCGGCGTCGGGGTCATCATCGGCACCGGCATCTTCGTCCTCACCGGCAAGGTGGCCAAGGAGAACGCGGGTCCCGCGGTCGCCCTGGCCTTCGTCGCGGCGGGCGTGGTGTGCGCCCTCGCCGCGCTGTGCTACGCGGAGTTCGCCTCCACCGTCCCGGTCGCCGGGTCCGCGTACACCTTCTCGTACGCCTCGCTGGGCGAGCTGCCCGCCTGGATCATCGGCTGGGACCTGGTCCTGGAGTTCGCGCTCGGCACGGCGGTGGTGGCGGTCGGCTGGTCGGGATACATCCGCTCCCTCCTCGACAACGCCGGCTGGCACCTGCCCGACTACCTGTCGAGCCGGGAGGGCGCCTCGGGCTTCGGCTTCGACATCCTGGCGGCCGCGCTGGTGCTGGTGCTCACCTGCATCCTCGTGGTCGGGATGAAGCTCTCCGCGCGGGTCACCTCGATCGTCGTCGCCATCAAGGTGTTCGTGGTCCTGCTCGTCATCGTCGCGGGCTCCTTCTTCATCACCAGCAGCAACTACAAGCCCTTCGTGCCGCCGACGCAGCCGCAGCCCGCGGAGGGCAGCCTGCACGCCCCGCTGATCCAGCTGCTGTTCGGCTGGGCGCCCGCCAACTACGGCGTGATGGGCATCTTCACCGCCGCCTCGGTCGTCTTCTTCGCCTTCATCGGCTTCGACATCGTCGCCACCGCCGCCGAGGAGACCCGCAACCCGCAGCGGGACATGCCCCGCGGCATCCTCGGCTCGCTGCTCATCTGCACCGTCCTGTACGTGGCGGTGTCCGTCGTGGTGACGGGCATGCAGCACTACAAGAGCCTGTCCGTGGACGCGCCGCTCGCCGACGCGTTCAAGGCCGTCGGGCACCCCTTCTACGCGGGTGTGATCAGCTTCGGCGCCGCCATCGGCCTCACCTCGGTGTGCATGATCCTGCTGCTCGGCCAGACCCGGGTGTTCTTCGCGATGAGCCGCGACGGGCTGCTGCCGCGCTTCTTCTCCCGGGTGCACCCGCGCTTCCGGACGCCGCACCGGCCCACCATCCTGCTCGGTGTGATCATCGCGATCATCGCGGGCTTCACCAGCCTGAGCGAGCTGGCGGAGCTGGTGAACATCGGCACGCTGTTCGCCTTCATCGTGGTCGCGGTCAGCGTCATCATCCTCCGCAGGACGCGCCCGGACCTGCACCGCGCGTTCCGCACCCCCTGGGTGCCGGTGGTCCCGGTCCTGTCGGTGTGCGCCTCGCTGTGGCTGATGCTGAACCTGCCCGCGGAGACCTGGCTCCGGTTCGCGGTCTGGATGGTGATCGGCTTCGTCGTCTACTTCTTCTACGGCCGCACCCACAGCCGGCTCGCCCGGGGCGAGAGCCTCGGGAGCGGCGGGGCGTCCGCGGGCACCGGAGCCGGCGCGGGCCCGGCGTCGTAGCCGCCTCCTGACCCCGGTGGGCCGGGCCGCGGAACCGACCGCGGCCCGGCCCCTTCCGTTTGCGGCGCCCGGCCGTTCCGGTTCGTGTTCCGAGGCATGGGCCCGTGCCCGGCTCGGGGGCACGCGTGTTCCGTGCCCGCAGGCGCGGGGACCGTCAGCGGCCGGGGGTGCGTACCGCGCGGGGGCCGGTGACCTCCGCGCCCAGGGCGCCGACGCGGCGGCGCAGTTCCCGGTCGGCGGTGACGACGAGCGCGGGCCGGTCGCCCGCCCGGCCCACCAGCTCCACGATCAGGTCGTCGCCGCTGCCGGGCGCCGCCTCGACCCGGACCCCCGGCACGGCGGCCACCCCGCGCGCGGCGCCCTCGACGACCAGGACGACCTCCACCGGGCCGGGCAGCCCCGGGACGCCGTCGGCGGCGAGCCGGTCCCGCAGCCGCTCCGCGGCCCCCCGGCGGTCCCGCCACCAGCCGTCGGGCACGGACCCCACGACGTTCGCGCCGTCGACGATCACGAGCAGGGGAGCGGTGCCGGGGTCCTCGTCCATGGCCCCAGCCTGACACGCCCGCCCGGGCCGCGGTGGGCGGACGTGCGTCCGGGGCGGTTCGTCAGGCGCCCCGGGCCCAGCGTGCGGTGATCGTGCCCACCGCCGCCACCGCCCGCGCCCGGCGGGCCGCGTCGTCCCGCACCGCGTGCGCGAACTCCACGTGCAGGAAGGCGAGGTCCTCGGTGTCGGCCAGGCCGCCCTGCACGTTCTCGCGGCCCTCCAGCGGACAGGAGCGGGCCCAGGCCCGGCACACGGCGAACCCCTTCCCGCGCAGGGCGTCGGCGAGCAGCCGGCCGTCCGAACGGCCCGCCGTGCCCCGGCCGGTGGAGGCGACGACGTCGTAGCCGGGTGCGGAGTCGTCGGCGAAGCCGTGCACCTGCACGCCGGGCAGCCCGCGCCGGGCCAGCTCGGCGCAGACCGCGTCGAAGACGGTGTCCCGGCGGTGCGCCACGTCCGCGGAGTCCCCACGTCCTGATTTGCGATGTGCTCCCGCAATCACAAGGATTCCGCCCGGGGTGCCGCGCAGCACCCCCACGCCCACCTGCTCGCTGTTCTGGTCGGACAGCGGGTGCGGCACCTGGACCGACCAGTGCCGGCCGTGGCCGAGGTCGAGGTAGATCCGCCCCCAGCCGCGCGGTGTGGCGGCCTCCTCGGTGCGGTCGGCGATCTCGGCGAAGGCGCGCCCCGACACCTGGTCGACCACGGTCCGCAAGGTGAAGTCCCTTTGGGAGAGCAGCTGTTCCGCCTGGCCGCGATGGCCGTCCAGGAGCAGCCCGACCGCCTGCGCGACGCCCTCCCGGTCGGCCCGCCGGGGAGGCTGGTAGCCGTGCCCGGGACCGAACCGGCTCGTCCAGTCGGCGACGGAACGCGCCAGGTCGATGCTCCCCGGGCGGTCGCCGGCCCGGCCGGCGGTGGCCCCGCCCGTGCTGCGGGACGTGCGGATCAGCGCGGTGGCCGCCCCGGCGAGACCGGCGATGACCAGCAGAATTGTTGCGATCGTTATGATGCGCGAGCGGTTGGCTCTCATGGTTGTATCAAGATATCCCGGTGACCAGACCCCGTAGCCGTTCCCTGATCCTCCCGCTCCCGCTCCTGCTCGTGGCCGCCGTCGCGGGCTGCGGCCTCGTCTCCGGCGCGACCGACGACAAGGGCGGCGGACGCACCTTCACCGTCGCCGCGGCGGGGGACATCCTGATGCACCCCGAGCTCGTCGACCAGGCGCGCAAGGACGCCCGGCGGACGGGCCGCGGCGTGGGCGGACTGGACTTCGGCCCGATGATGGCCGGCATCAAGCCGGTGATCAGCAAGGCGGACCTGGCGATCTGCCACTACGAGCCGGTGATGGGCGGGCCGAACGGCCCCTTCGAGGGTTTCCCGGACTTCCGGGTGCCACCGCAGACCGCGCAGACGATCAAGGACCTCGGCTACGACACCTGCTCCACCGCCTCCAACCACACCCTCGACCACGGCTACGACGGCGTGAAGCGCACCCTGGACGCCCTCGACGCCGCCAAGGTGAAGCACACCGGCTCCTTCCGGACCGAGCAGGAGTCGCTCACCCCGCTGGTCATGGACGTCAAGGGCGTCAAGGTCGCGCAGATCTCCTTCGCCTACGGGTTCAACGAGCCGCACCGGCTGCCCAAGGACAAGCCGTGGCTGGCCAACCGGATGGACCTGGGCCGGATCAAGGCGGCCGAGCAGCGGGCCCGCAAGGCCGGGGCCGAGGTGGTGATCCTCTCGCTGCACTGGGGCCGGGAGCACTACCCGAACCCCTCCGCGGGGCAGCTCGACTTCGCCCGGCAGATCGCCCGGGAGACCGGCGTCAACCTGGTCATCGGGCACCACGCGCACGTCGTGCAGCCGATGGAGAAGGTCGACGGCACCTGGATCGCGTACGGCCTGGGCAACCAGATCGCCCGGCACGAGGTGCCGACCGGCCTGACCGAGGAGGGCGTGATCGCCTGGTTCACCTTCACCGAACGCGGCCCCGGCGACTGGGACGTGCGGCCCCGCTTCGAGCCGACGCTGCTGGAGATCCCGCCGGACACCGAGAACACCGCGGGCGGCGGCACGACCACCGCGACGGACGACGACGCCCGGGACTACCGGCTGCTGGACGTGCCGGTCGCGCTCCGCGACGACAAGACCCTCACCGGCCGTCAGCGCGCCCGGCTGCGCCTCGCCTTCGAGCGCACCGAGGGCACCCTGCTGAACCGCGGCGCGGCCGAGGACGGGCTCCAGCCGCTGACCCGGTTGCCTGAATAGCGACGCCTTCTGCCCGGTCTTGATCGGGCAAAACATGAATGTTGCGCAGATCACGTCGCCCTTACCGCAACTTCACCTGGTCCTTACGTGTCTCAGGATTCCGGGTGCACCAGTCCCACCGGTGCCCCCGGAACGCATCCTGCCCGAGCATCACTCCTGCCACCCGCGGGGGACCGACCGCTCGCACGAGCCCGAGAGGACCGTCCCTTGGCGTCTGTGCCCCCGGCGCGGCAGCACCGAGCCCGCCGACGAGCCGACATGTCACTCATCGGGGGGATCCGCCCCCCGATCGCGGTCCTGTCGGTGCTGCTGCTGTCGCTCGCCGGTGTCACGGCCCTCGTGCTGGGCCGCGCGGACAACGCCGGCGTGCCCAGGGCGGTGCTCACCTCCCAGCAGCACTTCGCCGAGGACGGCGCCATCGCGCTGCGGGCCTCCATCGACGAGTCGGTCACCGACCTGACCCGGTCCGCCGCGCTCTTCAGCGCCGGCCGGCCGGTCTCGGCGGACGCCGCCCTGGACAAGCTCGGCAGCACCTACCAGAAGTGGATGGGCACCGCCGTCGTCGAGGTGCGCAGCGGGAAGCTGCTCGCCGCGCGCGGCGAGACCGTGCCGCTGACGTCCGTGGACACCGCCACCCTCGGCGACCAGGGCGGCCTCGCGCCGCGCATGGTGAAGCTGAGGAACGGCGAGGTGCGGCTGGTGTCCTTCGCCCTGCTGTCCTGGCCGGACCGGCCGCAGCTGCTGCTCGTGGCCTCCAACAACCTGAAGTTCCCCGGGATCAGCCTCGGTCAGTTCCGGGCCATCGCGGTCGTGGACCGCAGCGGAGCGATCCTCAGCAGCGACGGCATCGCCGAGCCGGAGCAGGTCCGCACCAGCCTCGACCACCAGGAGATCACCGCCTCCCACCGGCAGCTGAAGGACTTCGCCCGGCGCGTCGCCCGCGCGGCCGGACAGGATCCGCGCCGCAGCAGGGAACCCGGCATGGGCGGCTACCAGGGCGTCAGCGGCAGCCTGGTCGGCGGGCCGGTGCTCGGCGACCCGACCGTCGCCGGGTACGCCACCCTGGCCGCCCCCGCCCCCGGCGAGATCACCACCGCCACCGGCCTCGGCCTGTCCGTGGTCGCCATGGTCCGGGCCGGCGACGACCCGACCCGCACCACCACCTCGCCCGTCTTCGGCCTGCTCGCCGGCGCCGCGCTCCTGCTCGTCGGCGGCCTCGCCGTGGGCGTGCTGCTCGGCACCGTGCAACGGCCGCTGATCCGGTTGTTCCTGGAGTCCCGCCGGCTCACCCGCGGCGACCTGACCCGGCCCGTCACCGTCCCCGGTTACGGCGAGGCCCGTCGCATCGGCACCGCCCTCGAACGGCTGCGGCGGCAGCTGCTCGGCGAGCCCGCCGGCCCCTCCGCCGCGCCCGCCCGTCCGCGCGGCGCGCGGCGCGCCGGCACCAGGGCGCTGCTCGTGGTCTGCGCGGTGGTCCTGCTCGCCTGGGCCGCGCCGCTGATGCTGCTCCTCAACCGCGCGGACGGCACCGCCGTGGTCCCGCAGCAGCTCGTCAACGACCAGCGCGAGCGCACCGACACCCTCAGCGACCGCGTCCGCCGCGCCCTCAACGAGGGCGAGGTCGACCTCCAGTCGGTCGCCTCCCTCATCGGCAACCGGACCGAGCCCGCGGACATGGACAAGGTGCTGGAGCGCACCTACCACGAGAACCAGCGCTACCGCTCGCTCTACGTCGTCGACGCCGGCGGCGCGATCCTGGCCCGAGAGGGCAAGGAGCCCCGCGTGGTCCAGTCCCGGCGCGCCGCCGAGACCTCGATCCGGTTGCTGGGCCGCGGTGGCAAGGAGCCCGTCGTCGTCGGCTCCGCCGAGATCCCCGGGCGGCAGGGCGCGGCGCTGGTCGGCGAGTTCCGGGTGGAGTTCCTCAACGCGCTGCTGATGCGGCCGGGCCTCGGCGTGGTGCGTCTCGTGGACGACCGGAGCCGGGTCATCGCCGGGAACACCGGCTTCCTCGCCTTCCAGTCGCTGCCCGACCGCCGGCTGGAGGACCTGGTCGCCGCCACCGGCCAGCGCCTGGGCAGGAAGGCCCGCGCGGGCGGCGTGCTCTACCGCGACCACGGGGTGCGCATCGCCGCCGCCGCGCCCTTCGCGGGCAGCGGCCCCGCCGAGTCGCTCGGCTGGAGCGTGGTCAGCTGGCAGCCCGCCGACCGCCTCGCCATCCCGGAGTACGACGCCCAGAACCGCACCGTCCTGGCCGGCCTGCTCGGCGCCGCCGCGGCCGTCGCCTGCCTCGGCTGGATGCACATCGTGGTGGCCCGGCCGCTGCGGACGCTGGCCGACCGGGCCGAGGCCCTGGCCGGCGGCGACCGCCGCACGGTGCTCTTCCCGCAGCACCACGACGAGGTGGGAGCGGTCACCCGCTCCCTGGAACTCGTCCGCCAGCAGCTCCAGGACCAGCGCCGGCAGCAGCCGCACCCGGGCGCCCCGCGGGCCCGGGACGGCGCGCCCGACCCGGTGCGGCCCGTGTCCGGTCCGCACGATCCCCACGGTCCGCAGGACCAGCAGTACGTAAGGAACTGATCACCCGTGCTCTTCCTCTACACCGTGCTGCTGGTGTGCTGCGCGATCCTCCTCGTGGCGGGCATCGTGGAGCAGCGGCGGCACTTCACCAACCTGGACAGCCTCCCCACCCGGGTGCTCGTCAACGGCATCCGCGGCAAGTCCTCCATCACCCGGCTGTGTGCGGGCGCCCTGCGCGGCGGCGGCCTGACGACGGTCGCCAAGACCACCGGCACCGCCGCCCGGTTCATCCACCCCGACGCCACCGAGGAGCCGGTCTACCGCAAGTTCGGCATCGCCAACGTCGTCGAGCAGATCGGCATCGTGCGGCGCGCGGCCGCGTACCGGCCGGACGCGCTCGTCATCGAGTGCATGGCCGTGATGCCGGCGCTGCAGGAGATCAACCAGTCCAAGCTGATCCGCTCCACCATCGGCGTGCTGTGCAACGTGCGCGAGGACCACCTCGCGGAGATGGGCCCCACCCTCGACGACGTGGCCCGCTCGCTGTGCCGGTCGATGCCCGAGGACGGCATCTGCGTCACCGCCGAGAAGGACCGCTTCCACATCCTCCAGGAGGAGGCCCACGCCCGGAACTGCCGGCTCGTCTACGCCGACCCCGAGACCGTCACCGACGAGGAGCTGCGCGGCTTCAGCTGGTTCACCTTCAAGGAGAACGTCGCCATCGCCCTCACGGTCGCCGAACTCCTCGGAGTGGACCGGGAGACGGCCCTGCAGGGCATGTACGACGCGCCGCCGGACCCGGGCGTGCTCTCCGTGGAGCGCTACCTCACCCCCGACGGCCGCAAGCTGCGCTTCGCCAACGTCTTCGCCGCCAACGACCCCGAGTCGACGCTGATGAACATCAACCAGCTGCTCGACCTCGGCGCCGTGCACCGCCCGCTCAACGTCGTCATCAACTGCCGCCCCGACCGCGTCGAGCGCAACGGGCAGATGGGCGAGATCGTCCCGGACCTCGACCCCGAGCAGGTCTTCGTCATCGGCCACCCCGCCAAGTCCGCGATCGACGCCATCCCCGCCGAGTACCGCGGGCGGGCCGTCGACCTCGGCGGCGACCGCCGCGACCCCGAGGAGTTCATGGCCGAACTCCTCCGCCGGCTCGGCCCGGACAGCTCCCTCGTCGCCATCGGCAACATCCACGGCCAGGGCGAGGTCCTCCTGGAGCACCTCGCCGAACTCCCGCCCGACGACAGCCCCGACGAGACCCCCGTCACCCCCGACACCTCCGCGGCCCCGGCCCGGGGCACCGGCCCGGCCGGGCAGCCCGGGCGCTCCGGGCACCCCGAACACGTCGAGACGATGCAGCTGTACGCCCCGCGCATCGACCCCTACCAGGGCTACCCGGAGGCGTACGAGTCGCGGTACGCGCCCGCCCGCCAGGCCCCGCAGATCCCCCAGCAGCGCGAGACCGCGCACCCCCGCCCGGCCCGTGCGCACGCCCCGCAGGACGGCGCGGACCACCCCCGGGGCCAGGACCGCGAACAGCCCCGGGGCCTGTTCGAACCCCGCGTGCCCACGTACCCCGCAGACGACCACCAGCAGTGGCACAGCCCAGGAGAGCAGCGTTGATCCCCTCCGTCCTCACCCCCGAGATCGCCGCGATCGGCATCGGCCTGGGCCTGATGTTCTCGCTGATGTGCTATCTGACGACCAACCTGTCGCCGGGCGGCATGATCACCCCGGGCTGGCTCGCCCTCACCCTGATCGAGGACCTCCAGCGGGCCGCCCTCGTGGTCGGCGTCACCGTCCTCACCTACGTCACCACGCTCCTGCTGCAGCGCTTCGTGATCCTGTACGGCAAGCGGCTGTTCGCGGCCGTGGTGCTCTCCGGCGTGCTCATCCAGGCCACCGTGATCATCGTGCTCCAGATGGAGTTCCCGCTGCTGTACGCCAACCAGACCCTCGGCTTCATCGTGCCCGGCCTGATCGGCTACCAGCTGGTGCGCCAGCCCAAGGGCGCCACGCTGCTGTCCACCGGCACGGTCACCCTCGCCACCTACGTGGTGCTGACCGCCGGCATCCTCCTCGGCGCGCTGCCGTCCGCCTGACCACCCCGTCCTCCCGCACACCTGGAGCCCCCACCATGCCGAAGCGCAAAGGCCGTCCCGCCGTCCACGCGGCGACGGTGCTGGCACTGCTCGCGGGCAGCGCGTACTTCACCTACGAGCTGCGCCAGGACGAACAGGCGAAGGTCCCGGCCGCGCAGACCGTCACCGACAACGCGGCCCTGCAGAACGGCGGCGGCCGGACCACCGGCAAGCAGGCCTGGGAGCGCCTGAACAACCCGGCCCGCTCGGTCCTGCGCGACGCCGGGGGAGCGGTCGTCGCCACCTTCACCGACGGCGCCCGCACCGCCACCCTCAAGGGCCCCTCGCGGACCTTCGCCGAACCGGCCGCCACCACCTCCCGCGTCGTCACCGACGACTGGGTGCGCCTGATGCCCGAACCCTGGACCAAGGGCGCCGAGAAGCAGCAGTGGTTCAAGGACTGGTTCAAGAAGTACAACGGGAGCCAGGAGGACGACATCTTCGCGTTCGCCTTCCAGTACGTGCAGGGCGCCCCGGTGAAGAAGGACTCCTCGGGCGTCCCGTACGCCGGCGACGCGGTGTTCGGCCCGTTCAAGGAGGACGGCGTCGACCGCCTGGAGCAGAACGACTTCTACGACTACCTGGGCATCCCGTACACCTTCCGCAGCGGCACCACCCTCTACCCGCGCAAGGAGCGCTACCGCGCGCTGGACTGCTCCGGCTTCATGCGGATGGTGTGGGGGTACCGCGCCCGCTATCCGCTGATGGCGTCGAACACCGCCGGCGACGGACTGCCCCGGACCGCGGACGGCATCGCCCGCTCGAAGGCCGGCGTCGACATCATCAGGATCCAGGGGCCGGCGCCCTGGTACCGGCGGCCGGGCAACATCGACGTGCTCCAGCCCGGGGACCTGCTGTTCTTCAAGATGGACCACCGCACCGGCAACCACATCGACCACGTCGCCCTCTACCTGGGCCCGGACACCGAGGGCCACCGCGTCTTCGTCTCCAGCCGCAAGGAGCAGAACGGCCCCACGATGGGCGACAAGGGAGGCGTCTCCCGCATCGACGGCAACGGCTTCTACGCCCAGCTGTTCCGCAGCGCCAAGCGCCTGTGACCGGCGGGCCCGGGCGGCCGGATCCCGGCCCCGCGCCGCCCCCCGCCCGGCTACCGTGACCCCGTGAACGGCGACTGGCTCCTGCGCGGCCGCGACGGCCGGCTCGGCGCGTACCTGCCGTCGGGGGGCTTCGACCTGTGCCGGGCGGAGCGGTGGCCCGGCGGCCCCTGGGACGGGCCCCACCGGGTGGGCGGCGATCAGCGGCGGCACACCGGCCCCGCCGTCGGGCAGGGCGCCGACCGCCACGCCCACCTGGTCTCCTGGCGGCCCAGCCTCGGCGAGGAGGCCGGGCTCGTGCACTGCGCCCACCACCGGCCCCGGCCCGCCGCCCCGGACTGGCACCCGGTCGGCCACCCCGATGGCGGCGGCGGCCGCACGGGCACCCCGGCGGTGGTGGTCGACGGCACCGGACGCGCCCACGTCCTGGTCCGCAACCGCGGTGGCGGTATGAGCCTCCTCGCGCAGCAGGAGCAGGGCGGCCGGGGCTCCTGGACCGACCTGAAGGGCCGTGAGGTCCACCCCGAACCGGCCGCCGTCACCGCCGAGTCGGGCTGCGTCGAGCTGTACGCGGCCGTACCCGGCGGCCTGCTGTTCCGGCAGCAGCGGGAGCCGGGCGGCCCGCTCGCCCTCCGGGAGGCGGTGGAGGTCCCGGTGCGCCCGGGCACGCTGCGCGCCCTGGCCACCTCGGCCGCCGGCCCGACCCTCTTCTACACCGACGAGGCGGACGACCTGTACGCCCGGCGCCCCGGAGGCCGGCCGGTGCGCCTGCTGCCCGCCGCCGGGCCCGGGCCGGTGGCCGCCGTCCGCTGCACCCTCGACGGCCACGACTGCACGCCGCTCGCGCAGCGCTCGTCGGGCGGCCGCGTCGCGTTCGCCGCCCATCCCACGCAGGACGAGACGGCCGGCGCCTGGTGGACCGAGTCCGGCCCCGTACTGCCCGCCGACGCCGCGGTCGCCCTGGCAGCCGACGAGGACGGCCGGGTGGCCGCGGCGACGGCGTCCCCCGCCACCGGCCGCCTCCGCCCGACCCGCCGCAAGCACGAACCGGGGCTCGCGCTGGAGGCGTGGCGGGAGGTCTGATCGGGCCCGCGCCGCCGGCCCGATCAGTCCTCCCGTGACCGCCGCACCTCCCGTGACCGCCGCACCGGCCGTGACCGCCGCACCGGCCGTGACCGCCGCACCGGCCGTGACCGCCGCACCGGCCGTGACCGCCGCACCGGCCGTGACCGCCGCACCGGCCGTGACCGCCGCACCGGCCGTGACCGCCGCACCGCCCGTGACCGCCGCACACCGCGGCACCTCCCGGATGCCCGGCACCGCACGGGCCGCCGGGCACCGCACCCGGTGCGTCAGGCCGTGGCCTCGCCGACGAGGGGGCGGGGTGCGAGTCCGCCCGGACCGACTGGTCCGTCGTCGCGAACTCGGCGGCCGGCACGAGGTCGCCCTCGTTCTCCCGGTCCGCGTCGTCGACGACCACGACGGGCCCCCGCCCGCAGCGCGTCGACGGCGGCCTCCACCGTGTCCAGTCCCGCAGCCGGCGGCACCGATGCTGACGTCACCACAACCGGCCCTTTCCCCACGTCACCGTTCCTGCCGGGGGCGTCGGTGATCCGGGGAGCGGGCTTGAGGCGCCGTACGCCGACCGACGGAGTGGACGGATCAGCCGCTCGACGTGCGCCCGGCGCGCGGAACTGCGCCGGGCGCTCAGGGAGTGGGGCCGCCCTGCGCCGGGGAGTGCTTCGCCGCCTCGGGGACGGGGGAGTCGTGGCGCAGGGCCTGCCAGAGTTCGCCGGCCTGGGGGCGGGCGGCGACCACCCGGTTGGGGTCCTGGGTGTCGTACCGCACCGGGAGCATGATCGTCTCCATGGTGGACGGGTCCACGCCGCGCACGCTGCGGCCGAACTCGGCGAGCCGGGTCAGCGAGGCGAGGCCGGAGTCGGTGGTCAGGCACGCGGTGAGCTGGTCGGCGACGGCGTACGCCTTGGCCGGGCTGCCCAGCAGGTCCTGCTTCTTGATCTCGGCGAGCAGGGCCGTCAGGAACTTCTGCTGGAGTCCGATGCGCCCGAGGTCGCTGCCGTCCCCGATGCCGTGCCGGGTGCGTACGAACTGCAGGGCCTGGGTGCCGTCGAGCCGGTGCGTGCCGGCGGACAGGTTGAGCCCGCTGGCGCCGTCGTGGATGTCCTGGTCGACGGTGAGGGTCACCCCGCCTATGGCGTCCACGAGGTCCTTGAAGCCGGCGAAGTCGACCTCCACGTAATGGTCCATCCGCACCCCGGACATCTGCTCGACCGTCTGGACCACGCAGGCCGGACCGGCCAGCGAGTACACGGAGTTGAACATCACGCGGTGCGCGGCGGGCAGCTTCCGGCCGGTGGAGGTGGTGCAGGCGGGGCGGGTCACGAGGGTGTCGCGCGGGATGCTGACCGCGACGGCCCTGCGGCGCCCCTCGGGTATGTGGATCACGAGCGCGGTGTCCGAGCGCGCGCCGGCCACTTTCCCCGCGTGCAGGGCCGCGTTCGCCCCGGCGCGTGAGTCGGAGCCGAGGACCAGGATGTTCTGCCCGGACGTCGGCAGCCGCTGGGGCCGGTCGTCGCCGATGGCGTGGTCGATGTCGACGCCCTTGATGTTGGAGTCGAGGCCGCGGTAGAGCCAGTAGCCCGTGCCGCCGGCGGCCAGCAGCAGGACCGCGGTGCCGCCGGCGATCCAGCGCCCCACGCGGCGGCGCCCGCGGGGCGGCGCGGCGGGCGTCGTGCCGTCCGGTTCCTGCGCGCCGGGTCTGGCGGTGCCCGTTTCCGTCGGGGCCTGCGTCATGGGTCGGTCCTCCCTCTCGCTTCTCCCGCTCGTGAGCGCGGGGTGCGGTGCCTGGGTCCTTGCGGGGCGGGGCACGAGTGGGGGGAGAGACCGGGCCCGGACGGCGCGGGGCGCCGTGGTGTGCCCGAACTATAGACCGATTCACCCGGCTCTGACGGGTCGTCCGCCGAGGCTCCTGCTCACCGGTCGTTCAGCAGCACGTCGCCGGGACGTGCGCCTTCGGGCCCCCGTACGTGCAGTTGACAGGTTTGTGAACCTGCGGTGATGATGTGGAGAGCCTGTGAAGCTTAAACTATTGTCGTGAAGCGCACCGGCCGCGAGGGCGGCGCGTGATGAACGGTCGCGAGGTCGAGCCGGGGGGCACGAGGGCGCGCGACCGCAGACGCCCGTCCGGCGAAGCCCGGCGGGATCCGAGGGGGAGGGTCGGGGGCGGCGCCGGTGGGCCGGGGCGCCGGTGTGTGCTGCTTCGAACTCGGCTGTCGAGCGGGCTTGTTGGTGACCGCCGAGTGATGCGCCCGGTCCGGTCCGCAGGGTGGGCCCCGGTCGACGGCGCCTCCGCCCTGGCAGTAGGGGCGCGGCCGGGAGCAGGATCTGGATCCGGGCCGCCCCGGACATGCGAGGAGGGACCCCGCGCACCCGCGGGGTCCCTCCTCGTCCGGTCGCCCGGTGGTCCGCCGGCCGGCCGCGACGACCGGCCGGCAGAGGGGTCAGGCCGGGACCGACGCCAGGCCCGGGGCCAGGAACTTCTTGCCGTTGACCCGCTCCGACACGCCCTCGCGGTCCAGGTACGGCGTGATGCCGCCCAGGTGGAAGGGCCAGCCGGCGCCGGTGATCAGGCAGAGGTCGATGTCCTGCGCCTCGGCGACGACGCCCTCGTCGAGCATCAGGCCGATCTCCTGCGCCACCGCGTCCAGGACACGGGCGCGGACCTGCTCCTCCGTCAGGACGGTGTCGCCCTGCCGCAGCAGCGCCGCGACCTCCGGGTCCAGCTCCGGCTTGCCGCTGTCGTAGACGTAGAAGCCGCGCTTGCCCGCCTCGACGACGGCCTTCAGGTTCGGGGAGACCGTGAAGCGGTCCGGGAAGGACCGGTTGAGGGTCTCCGAGACGTGCAGACCGATCGCGGGGCCGACCAGCTCCAGCAGGACCAGCGGGGACATCGGCAGGCCGAGCGGCTCGATCGCCTTCTCGGCGACCTCGACCGGGGTGCCCTCGTCGATGACGTTCTGGATCTCGCCCATGAAGCGGGTCAGGATGCGGTTCACGACGAACGCCGGGGCGTCCTTGACCAGGACCGCGGTCTTCTTCAGCTTCTTGGCGACGCCGAACGCCGTGGCCAGCGAGGCGTCGTCGGTCTGCTCACCGCGCACGATCTCGAGGAGCGGCAGCACGGCGACCGGGTTGAAGAAGTGGAAGCCGACGACCCGCTCGGG
This sequence comes from Streptomyces tropicalis, assembly GCF_029269835.1. Classification (GTDB taxonomy): domain Bacteria; phylum Actinomycetota; class Actinomycetes; order Streptomycetales; family Streptomycetaceae; genus Streptomyces; species Streptomyces tropicalis. Next base: position 184,209 of record NZ_JARJBB010000003.1, read on the forward strand.
GTTCTTCAGCTTCGACGCCATCTCCGTCACCGACAGGGACGAGGTGTTGGTGGCGAGGATCGCGTGCGCCGGGGCGACCGCCTCGACCTCCGCGAACACCTTCTGCTTGACTCCCATCTCCTCGAACACGGCCTCGATGACGAAGTCCGCGTCCGCGAAGCCCTCGGCCTTGTCCAGGACACCGGTCACCAGCGCCTTGAGGCGGTTGGCCTTGTCCTGGTTGATCCGGCCCTTGCCGAGCAGCTTGTCGATCTCGGCGTGCACGTAGCCCACGCCCTTGTCGACACGCTCCTGGTCGATGTCGGTCAGGACGACCGGCACCTCCAGACGGCGCAGGAAGAGCAGCGCGAGCTGCGAGGCCATCAGGCCGGCACCGACGACGCCGACCTTGGAGACCGGGCGGGCCAGGTTCTTGTCCGGGGCGCCCGCCGGGCGCTTGCCGCGCTTCTGCACCAGGTTGAACGCGTAGATGCCGGAGCGCAGTTCGCCGCCCATGATGAGGTCGGCGAGCGCCTGGTCCTCGGCGTCGAAGCCCTGCTGCAGGTCGCCGTTCTTGGCGGCGGCGATGATGTCCAGCGCGCGGTAGGCGGCGGGGGCCGCACCGTGCACCTTGCCGTCCGCGATGAACCGGCCCTTGGCGACGGCCTGGTCCCAGGCCTCGCCGCGGTCGATCACCGGGCGGTCCACGACGATCTCGCCCTTGAGGACGGCCGCCGTCCAGATCAGCGACTGCTCCAGGAAGTCCGCGCCCTCGAAGATCGCGTCCGCGATGCCGAGGTCGTGGACCTGCGTGCCCTTGAGCTGCTTGTTCTGGTTGAGCGAGTTCTCGATGACGACCGAGACGGCCTTCTCCGGACCGATCAGGTTCGGCAGCAGGGTGCAGCCGCCCCAGCCGGGCACCAGGCCGAGGAAGACCTCGGGCAGGGAGAACGCCGGGAGGGCCGCGGACACCGTGCGGTAGGTGCAGTGCAGGCCGACCTCGACGCCGCCGCCCATGGCCGCGCCGTTGTAGTAGGCGAAGGTCGGGACGGCCAGCTGCGACAGCCGCTTGAAGACCTCGTGGCCGCCCTTGCCGATGGCGAGCGCGTGCTCGTGCTCCTTCAGCAGCTCGACGCCCTTGAGGTCGGCGCCGACCGCGAAGATGAACGGCTTGCCGGTGATGCCCGCGCCGACGATGTCGCCGTCCGCGGCCTCCTTCTCGACCTGGTCGATCGCGGTGTTCAGGTTCGCGAGCGACTGCGGGCCGAAGGTGGTCGGCTTGGTGTGGTCGAAGCCGTTGTCCAGCGTGATGAGCGCGAAGCGTCCGGCGCCCTGCGGCAGGTCGAAGTGGCGCACGTGCGCCTGCGTGACGACCTCGTCCGGGAACAGCTCGGCCGCGCCCTTCAGGAGTTCAGCGGTGGTGCTCACTTGTCGCCTCCGTCGAAGTGCGGGTTCTCCCAGATGACCGTCGCGCCCATGCCGAAGCCGACGCACATGGTGGTCAGGCCGTAGCGGACGTGCGGCTGCTCCTCGAACTGGCGGGCCAGCTGCGTCATCAGCCGGACGCCGGAGGAGGCCAGCGGGTGGCCGTAGGCGATCGCGCCGCCGTACTGGTTGACGCGCGCGTCGTCGTCCGCGATGCCGTAGTGGTCGAGGAGGGCCAGGACCTGGACGGCGAAGGCCTCGTTGATCTCGAACAGGCCGATGTCCGAGATGGACAGGCCCGCCTTGGCGAGGGCCTTCTCGGTGGCGGGGATCGGGCCGTAGCCCATGACCTCCGGCTCCACGCCCGTGAAGGCGTAGGAGACCAGACGCATCTTCACCGGCAGCTCGTGCTCGCGGGCGAAGTCCTCGGCGGCGATGATCGAGGCGGTGGCGCCGTCGTTCAGACCGGCCGCGTTGCCCGCGGTGACCCGGCCGTGGACGCGGAACGGGGTCTTCAGACCGGAGAGGTTCTCCAGCGTGGTGCCCGGGCGCATCGGCTCGTCGGCCGTGACCAGGCCCCAGCCCGTCTCGCCGCCCTCGGGGCTGGTGCGGCGCACCGAGACCGGCACCAGGTCCTGCTGGATCTTGCCGTTGGCGTACGCCTTGGCGGCCTTCTCCTGCGAGCGCACGGCGTACTCGTCCGCGCGCAGCTTGGTGATCTGCGGGTAGCGGTCGTGCAGGTTCTCCGCCGTCATGCCCATGAACAGGGCGGACTGGTCGACCAGCTTCTCGCTCACGAACCGCGGGTTCGGGTCCACGCCCTCGCCCATCGGGTGGCGGCCCATGTGCTCCACGCCGCCGGCGATGACGGCGTCGTAGGCGCCGAAGGCGATGGAGCCGGCGGTCGTCGTCACGGCGGTCAGCGCACCGGCGCACATGCGGTCGATGGAGTAGCCGGGGACCGACTGCGGCAGGCCGGCGAGGATGCCGGCCGTGCGGCCGAGGGTCAGGCCCTGGTCACCGATCTGCGTGGTCGCGGCGATGGCGACCTCGTCGATCTTCTTGGGGTCGAGACCGGGGTTGCGGCGCAGCAGCTCCCGGATCGCCTTCACGACGAGGTCGTCGGCGCGGGTCTCGTGGTAGATGCCCTTCGGGCCCGCCTTGCCGAACGGGGTGCGGACGCCGTCTACGAAGACGACGTCCCTGACGGTACGAGGCACGATGGCTCTCCTCCAGGGTGCGGGGTGGCACTGCTGCGTTGCGCTGAGCGCGCGCTCAGGACCCATGCTACTTGTGGGTAACGTAGCTGCCCAGTCCCCTCGTGCGGAGCGGCGAACGTCACATCCGCGCCGGCCGCCGCCGACGATCCTGGCCCGGCCCCGGCGCCCCGCGGCGAACCGACGCGCCGGAGCATGCGAGAGGGACGCGGGGCGGCACTCCGCCGCCGCGTCCCTCCTGTGCCTCGCGCCCCCCGCGCACCCGGACCGGCAGGCCCGGGGCCTGCCGTCCGGAGCGTGGCCGATCCGCTCAGGCGCCGTTCTCCGCGCCCGTGGCCGTCAGGGCGTCCACCAGGAGCGGCGTGACCTGCTCCACCTGCCAGGGCCGCGCCCCGTGCGCGGCCAGGACGGCCGCGACGGACTCCGGGTCGGCCGTCCTCGGGGGCTCCCAGCACAGCCGCCGCACGGTGTCCGGGGCGATCAGGTTCTCCTGGGGCATGGTCAGCCGCTCCGCGAGCGCCGAGACGCCCGCCCGCGCCGCCGCCAGCCGCGCGGCCGCCGCCGGGTCCTTGTCGGCCCACGCGCGCGGCGGCGGGGGACCGGCCACCTGCTGGCCGGGCTGCGGCAGCTGCGCCTCCGGCAGCGTCCGGGCGCGGTCCACCGCGGCCTGCCACTGCTCCAGCTGACGGCGGCCGGTCCGGTGGCCGAAACCGTTCAGCGCGGCCAGCGCCTGCACGGTGGCGGGCAGGCCCAGCGCGGCCTCGACGATGGCCGTGTCGGGCAGCACCTTGCCCGGGGAGACGTCGCGCCGCTGGGCGATCCGGTCGCGGGTCTGCCACAGCTCGCGCACCACGGCGAGCTGCCGCCGGCGCCGCACCTTGTGCATCCCCGACGTACGGCGCCAGGGGTCCTTGCGGGGCTCGGGCGGCGGGGCGGAGGCGATGGCGTCGAACTCCTGCCGCGCCCACTCCAGCTTGCCCTGCCGGTCCAGCTCCTTCTCCAGGGCGTCCCGCAGGTCGACCAGGAGTTCCACGTCGAGGGCCGCGTAGCGCAGCCAGGGATCGGGCAGCGGCCGGGTCGACCAGTCGACGGCGGAGTGGCCCTTCTCCAGGACGAAGCCCAGCACGCCCTCGACCATCGCGCCCAGCCCGACCCGGGGGAACCCGGCCAGCCGGCCGGCCAGCTCGGTGTCGAACAGGCGGGTGGGCACCATGCCTATCTCGCGCAGACAGGGCAGGTCCTGCGTGGCGGCGTGCAGCACCCACTCCGTGCCGGACAGGGCCTCGCCGAGCGCGGAGAGGTCGGGGCAGGCGGCGGGGTCGATCAGCGCGCTGCCGGCGCCCTCCCGGCGCAGCTGCACCAGATAGGCGCGCTGGCCGTAGCGGTAGCCGGAGGCGCGCTCGGCGTCCACGGCGACCGGGCCGGTGCCCGCGGCGAAGGCCGCGACCACCTCGGCGAGGGCGTCCGCGTCCGCGATCACGGGCGGAATGCCCTCGCGCGGTTCGAGGAGGGGGATCGGCGCCCCGGTGTCAGAAGATCCGCCGTCGTCCGGAGGGGCGCCTCCGGTGGTGCGCAGTGGGCTGTCTGCTGCGGTCTTTTGGGCGTCGGTCACCTGTCAAGGGTATCCGTGGATGGACGGCGCCCGCCGACGGAACGTTCCGTCGGCGGGCGCCGGGGGGTCGCAAACCGGTCAGGCGGACGACGCGTCCGGTTCACGACCGGCCGTGGGAGCCGGGGGCCTGCGGCCGGTCCCGGTGGGCGTGGGGGGAGCGTTCGCCCTGCGTCGGCGGCTCCGCGGAACGGGTGGGGGGAGGTGGGGAGGCCGCCGTTCGGGCGGTGCTGTGCGGGTTCCGCCATGGGGCGGACGGAAGCGGGCGGAATGGGGGACGGGGACGGCGCGGGGAGGCGCAGTCGAGCTCTTCGGGGAGGAGGGGCGGCAGGGGGTCTTCGGGGAGGAGGTGTGGCAGGGGCGGAGGGCTCGGGACCGGTGTGCGGGAGGCGCGGCCGGGTGTCGGTGGGCGGTCGTCAGTGGATGATGCCGGTCCGCAGCGCGACCGCGACCATCCCGGCGCGGTCGCCCGTGCCGAGCTTGCGGGCGATGCGGGCGAGGTGGCTCTTGACGGTCAGGGCGGACAGGCCCATGGACACGCCGATCGCCTTGTTCGACTGGCCCTCGGCGACGAGGCGCAGGACCTCGACCTCGCGGCCGGACAGCTCGCGGTAGCCGCCCGGGTGGCTCGGGGCACCCGGGGGGCGGCGGTGGAGACGGTTGGCCGCCGCGCCGATCGGGGCGGCGCCGGGCCGGGTGGGGAGGCCGAGATTGGTGCGGGTGCCGGTGACGACGTAGCCCTTCACACCGCCCGCCAGGGCGTTGCGCACGGCGCCGATGTCGTCGGCGGCGGACAGGGCGAGACCGTTGGGCCAGCCGGCCGCGCGGGTCTCGGACAGCAGCGTGAGCCCGGAGCCGTCGGGCAGGTGGACGTCGGCCACGCAGATGTCGCGGGGGTTGCCGATACGGGGACGCGCCTCCGCGACGGACGACGCCTCGATGACGTCCCGGACTCCGAGCGCCCACAGGTGACGGGTGACGGTGGACCGGACGCGCGGGTCCGCCACGACGACCATGGCGGTCGGCTTGTTCGGGCGATAGGCGACCAGGCTTGCGGGCTGCTCGAGGAGAACGGACACCAGGCCTCCTGGGGGTGGGGGACGGGGCCGGCATGTGGGGGTCAGCCGGGACCAACCGTGCTTTCAAGGTCACAGTCGTCTTCGGCATCGAACCCGGTGTCCTTTAGGGAATGATCACGATCTGGTGAGTAACAATACGTGCAATTCGGACATGCTATCGATCATCCGAAGGTCGAATCGGTCCGGTCGGGGCCGTTCGGCGGCGATAAGCGCTCGAATGTGGCCGTATCGACAAAGACACGGCAAGAGGTCGGTAAGGCGTGCATGACCGGGCGGGGGTCGCCCGGATGCAGGACGAGCGGGAACGGCGCGGGGCGGGGCGGAGGGGTGCGGACCGCGGCGCGCGGCGGGCCGTGCGCCGGACGCGGGAGGGCGGCACGGCCGGGCCCGCCAGGGGACGTGGGGCGCCGGACGCCGGGACCGGAGCCCCCGGGGCCGGAGAGCGGACGCCGCCGGGGTGGAGGGCGGACGCCCGGGGTCCGGCGTCCGTGCGGAAGGGACGGCTCAGCGGGAGTTCGGGCCGCGGCGCTGCGGCAGCGTGACCACCGACGCGTCCCCCGGCCCGGCCGGCGGCAGCCCCGCGACCTGGGCCAGCAGGTCGCACCAGGACGCCAGGTGGGCGGCCGTGTCCGGTGCCCCGGCCCGGCCCTCGCGGGGCGTCCAGGAGGCCCGGATCTCGATCTGCGAGGCCGGCGGCCGCGCCGACAGCCCGCCGAAGTGGTGCGAGCTCGCCCGGGTGACGGTGCCGCTGGGCTCGCCGTAGGTCAGGCCCCGTGCCTTCAGCGCCCCGGTCAGCCACGACCAGCACACGTCCGGCAGCAGCGGGTCGGCGGCCATCTCGGGCTCCAGCTCCGCGCGCACCAGGGTCACCAGCCGGAAGGTGCCCTGCCAGGCGTCGTGCCCGGCCGGGTCGTGCAGCAGCACCAGGCGCCCGTCGGCGAGGTCCTGCTCGCCGTCGACCACCGCGGCCTCCAGGGCGTACGCGAAGGGGGCGAGCCGCTTCGGCGGGGGCACCTGCTCGATCTCGACCTGCGGGCGGACCCGTGCCGTCTTCAGCGCGTCCACGGCGGCCCGGAAGGCCACGGGGACCGTGTTGCGCGCATCCGCGTCCGCATCCCTGCCCTCCCTCCCGTCCTTCGCGTCGTCCATTTCGCCAGCGCCGTCCGACAGTCGTCCCTGAGCCGCAGCCATGCGGGGAAGAGTAAGGGGAACGGGGCTCCCGTGCAGGGCAAGACACCCCGCCGGTGGTCGTCGCACCCGAGCCGGGCGCCCGCCCGCACCCGCGGCCCGTCGCCCCCGGGTCCGCCCGGCACCGCGCACGGGGCGCCGCCCGGGCCGTGGGAGACTTGCCACCGTGAGTGCCAACGAGACCCCCGCAGGCGGGCAGCCGACCCGGCCGCAGCCGCCGACCGCCACCTACGACTCCGCCTTCCTGAAGGCGTGCCGGCGCGAGCCCGTGCCGCACACGCCCGTGTGGTTCATGCGGCAGGCCGGGCGCTCCCTGCCGGAGTACCGCAAGGTGCGCGAGGGCATCCCGATGCTCGAGTCGTGCATGCATCCGGAGCTGGTCACCGAGATCACCCTCCAGCCGGTGCGCCGGCACGGCGTGGACGCGGCGATCTACTTCAGCGACATCGTCGTCCCGCTGAAGGCCATCGGCATCGACCTCGACATCAAGCCCGGCGTCGGCCCGGTCGTCGAGCAGCCGATCCGCACCCGCGCCGACCTGGACCGGCTGCGCGACCTCACCCCCGAGGACGTCGCCTACGTCACCGAGGCCATCGGCCTGCTCACCGCCGAGCTCGGCGCCACCCCGCTGATCGGCTTCGCCGGGGCGCCGTTCACCCTCGCGAGCTACCTCGTCGAGGGCGGTCCGTCCCGCAACCACGAGCACACCAAGGCGCTCATGTACGGCGACCCGCAGCTGTGGGCCGACCTGCTCGACCGCCTCGCCGTGATCACCTCCGCCTTCCTCAAGGTCCAGATCGAGGCCGGCGCGAGCGCCGTCCAGCTCTTCGACTCCTGGGTCGGCGCGCTCGCTCCCGCGGACTACCGCCGCTCCGTCATGCCCGCCTCCCGCAAGGTCTTCGAGGCCGTCGCCGGCTACGGCGTCCCGCGCATCCACTTCGGTGTCGGCACCGGCGAGCTGCTCGGCCTGATGGGCGAGGCCGGCGCGGACGTCGTCGGCGTCGACTGGCGCGTCCCGCTGGACGAGGCCGCCCGCCGGGTGGGCCCGGGCCGGGCGCTCCAGGGCAACCTCGACCCGGCGGTCCTCTTCTCCACCCCGGAGGCCGTCGAGGCCAGGACCCGCGAGGTGCTGGACGCGGCCGCGGGCCTGGAGGGCCATGTCTTCAACCTCGGCCACGGCGTCCTGCCGACCACCGACCCGGACGCCCTCACCCGGCTCGTCGAGTACGTCCACACGCAGACCGCCCGCTGAGCGGTCCTCACCACGTGTGCCGCGGCCGCGCCTGCCTGCCGAGGAGCAGGCGGCGCGGCTCGGGCGGCGGCGGGGTGCCGGGGCGCAGCGGCAGCGCGATCAGCATGCCGGCGAGGAAGCCGACGACATGGGCCGCGTACGCGACGGTGCCGGTGTCCGAGACGCCCCGGCCGGACGAGTACACCGCCTGCAGCACGAACCAGAAGCCGAGCACGATCCAGGCCGGCAGCCGCAGCGGCAGGAACACCAGGAACGGCACCAGGACCCACACCCTGGCCCTCGGAAAGAGCACCAGATACGCGCCGAGTACGCCGGCGATCGCGCCCGAGGCGCCGATCAGCGGCACCGCGGAGTCCGCGTCGAACAGCGCGAAGCCGTAGCCGGCCGCGTAGCCGCAGACGACGTAGAACACCAGGTACCGCACGTGGCCCATGCGGTCCTCGACGTTGTTGCCGAAGATCAGCAGGAACAGCATGTTGCCCAGCAGGTGCAGCCAACTGCCGTGCAGGAACATCGCGGTGAGGACCGAGAGCGCCGGGGACTTGTGGTAGCCCGGCGGGCCGAGCACGCAGCCCGGACCGTGCGGGCCGATCCCGGTCGCGCCCGTCGCCACCAGCGACGGCAGCCGATGGTGGATCAGTTCCCTCGGCACGGCCGCGTAGTGCTCGGTGAACGCCTGGAGATGGCACAGCTGCGCCAGCGGGCTGCCGCCCGCCACGGAGCCGGCTATCCCGGGCGTGCCCAGGAACACGACCACATTGACCACGATCAGGGCGTACGTCACCCAGGGGGTGCGCCGCACGGGGTTCACGTCATGGACGGGGATGACCACAAGCAAGTACTGCCCCGGATGCGCGCGGCGAACCGGTGAACGCGCCCCGGCGGGCCTGCGTATGTCTCCTCGACCGTCCGCGGCACGGGGAGCGGGCCGCGGGAACGACGTGAGGACCAGCCGATGAGCGAGCGAGTGACCCCTGCCATACCCGCGATCCAGGCCGCGCCCGACGGCGAGGCCGAACTCGCCCTCGTGGTCCGACTGCCCTGGGAGGACGTGGCCAGGCTCGGCCAGGAGGCCGGGCGGCTGGCGGCCCAGATGCAGCGGCCGGTGACGCTGGACGAGGCCGTCGGCCACCGGCTCCGCTCCGCGCGGGCGGCCGCCCCGTCCGCGGCGCACGCCAGGCCCGCGGGCGAACAGCCGGCCGCGACCTCCACCAGCGGCTCGGTGTCGTCCCTCCCCAGACTCAACGGCACGGCCTGAGCAGGGGCCCCGATCGGTACCCGGTCCGGTGGCGGGTCCGTCAGGCCGAGGTGGTCGCGCGGACCTTCGCCGCGGCCTTGCGGGCCGCGACCAGGACCGGGTCCCAGACCGGTGAGAACGGGGGCGCGTATCCCAGGTCCAGTGACGTCATCCGTTCCACCGTCAGCCCGGCGGTGAGGGCCACGGCCGCGACATCGACGCGCTTCGCGGCGCCCTCCCGGCCGACGATCTGCACCCCGAGCAGGCGGCCGGTACGGTGCTCGGCCAGCATCTTGACGGTCATCGGGGCGGCGCCCGGGTAGTAGCCCGCGCGGCTCGTCGACTCGACGGTGACCGCCTCGAAGCGCAGGCCCACGCGGTGGGCGTCCTTCTCGCGCAGGCCGGTGCGGGCGATCTCCAGGTCGCACACCTTGCTGACCGCGGTGCCGACGACGCCCGGGAAGGTGGCGTAGCCGCCACCGGCGTTGGTCCCGATGATCTGGCCGTGCTTGTTGGCGTGCGTGCCCAGCGGGACGTACCGATACTGCCCGGAAACCAGGTCGAGGACCTCGACGCAGTCGCCGCCGGCCCAGACGTCCTCGTGCCCGCGCACCCGCATCGCCCGGTCGGTCAGCAGCCCGCCGTGCGCCCCGAGCGGCAGTCCCGCCTCCCGCGCCAGCGCGGTCTCGGGGCGCACCCCGATCCCGAGGACCACCACGTCCGCCGGGTACTCGGCGTCCGAGGTGGCCACCGCCCGCACCCGGCCGTCGTCACCGGCCAGGATCTTCGTCACCTCGGAGCCCCCGGCCACCGTGACGCCGAGGCCCTCCATCGCCTCGCGCACCAGGCGTCCCATGTCCGGGTCCAGGGTCGACATCGGCTCCCGCCCGCGGTCGACGACCGTCACCCCGTAGCCCCGGCGGATCAGCGCCTCCGCCATCTCCACGCCGATGTAGCCCGCGCCGACCACCACCGCGCGGCGGCCCGGCGTGCGGTCCAGGGTGTCGAGCAGCGCCTCGCCGTCGCCGAGGGTCTGCACGCCGTGCACGCCGGTCGCGTCGATGCCGGGCAGCTCGGGCCGGACGGGGCGCGCGCCCGTCGCGATCACGAGCCGGTCGTACGAGGTCCAGGACTCGGCGCCCGACTCCAGGTCCCGCGCGCGGACCCGGCGCCCGGCGACGTCGATCCGCGTCACCTCGGTGCGCATGCGCAGGTCGATCCCCCGGGCGCGGTGCTCCTCGGGCGACCGGGCGATCAGCTCGTCCCGCCCGCCGACGGCGCCGCCCACCCAGTAGGGGATGCCGCACGCCGAGTACGACGTGAAGCGGCCGCGTTCGAACGCGACGATCTCCAGCTCGTCCGGGCCGCGCATCCGGCGCGCCTGCGAGGCCGCGGACATGCCCGCGGCGTCCCCGCCGATCACGACCAGTCGTTCCCGGGCTCCCCGCTCACGGCTCATGCTCATGCGAACACGCTACGGCCTCCGGCGACTTCGGTCCCGGCCGCCCGCCGGACCGGGCCGGGACCGCCCGCCGCCGGCGCCCGCCCGCGGCCGGGCCTCTCCCGCACGGACGCGCGGCCCCCGGCTCCCGGCGGGCGGCGCGGCGGGGTCTGAGACAGTGGGGTCATGAGCACAACGGGCACGGCCGCGGGGCACGTCGTCGTCATCGGGGCCGGGATCGCGGGACTCGCGGCCGCGCACCGGCTGCTGGAGCGCGGGGCGCGGGTGACCGTGCTGGAGGCGGCCGGCCGGGTGGGCGGCAAGCTGCTGCCCGGCGAGATCGAGGGCGTCCGGGTCGACCTGGGCGCCGAGTCGATGCTGGCCCGCCGGCCGGAGGCGGTCGGCCTGGCCCGCTCGGTGGGCCTGGCCGGCGCGCTGCGCACCCCGGCCACCACCACCGCCTCGATCTGGACCCGCGGCGCCCTGCGCCCCATGCCCAAGGGGCACGTGATGGGGGTCCCCGGCACCGCGTCGGCGCTCGCCGGGGTGCTGTCCGAGGAGGGCGTGCGCCGCATCGAGGAGGACACGCGGCTGCCCCGCACCGAGGTCGGCGAGGACGTCGCCGTGGGCGAGTACGTCGCGGCCCGCCTCGGCCGCGAGGTCGTCGACCGGCTCGTCGAGCCCCTGCTCGGCGGGGTCTACGCGGGCGACGCGTACCGCATCTCGATGCGCTCCGCCGTCCCGCAGCTGTTCGCCGCGGCCCGCGCCCACGCCTCCCTCACCGAGGGCGTGCGGGAGATCCAGGCGAAGGCCGCCGCCGCGCAGCAGAGCGGCCCCGTCTTCATGGGCATCGAGGGCGGCGTGGGCCGCCTGCCGCTCGCCGCGGCGGAGTCCGTGCGGGCGCGCGGCGGCGAGATCCTCACCGGCACCGCGGTGACCGGGCTGCGCCGGGAGGGCCCCGCGGGCTGGCGGGTCACCGCCGGCGGGCGGGTGCTGCGGGCCGACGCCGTCGTCGTCGCGGTGCCCGCGCCCGCCGCCGCCGCGCTGCTGCGCCCCGAGGCCCCCGCGGCCGCCGCGGAACTGGACGCCGTGGAGTACGCCTCCATGGCACTGGTGACGCTGGCCTACCGCCGCGCCGGCGCCGGCCTGCCGGAGGGCAGCGGCTTCCTGGTGCCGCCCGTCGACGGCCGGACCATCAAGGCGGCCACCTTCGCCTCCCGCAAGTGGGGCTGGGTCGGGGCGGAGGACCCGGACGTGGTCGTGGTGCGCACCTCGGTCGGCCGGCACCGCGAGACCGAGGTGCTGGGGCACGACGACGCGGACCTCGTCGAGATCTCCCGGCACGACCTGCGCGCCGCGGCCGGACTGGACGCCGCTCCGCTCGCCGCCCGGGTCACCCGCTGGGACGACGGCCTGCCCCAGTACCCCGTGGGCCACCACGCGCGCGTGGCCCGCATCCGCGCCCACGTCGCCGCACTCCCCGGACTCGCGGTGTGCGGCGCGGTCTACGACGGCGTCGGCATCCCGGCCTGCATCGCGAGCGCCGACGCGGCCGTGGACCAGCTCGGCGGGGACCTGCGTGCCGTCCGGGAACTCACCGCCCACCCGGTGCAGAGCCTGCACGGCGGAGCGGGAGAATAGCCCCATGAGTGACGACGCCCCCACCACCGAGCCCGGCAGGATCCCGAACAAGGGCAAGCTGGCCAAGGACCTCAACGAGGTCATCCGCTACACCCTGTGGTCGGTCTTCCGGCTGAAGGACGTGCTGCCCGAGGACCGCTCCGGTTACGCCGACGAGGTCCAGGAGCTGTTCGACCAGCTCGCCGCGAAGGACGTCACGGTCCGCGGCACGTACGACGTCTCGGGCCTGCGGGCCGACGCCGACCTCATGATCTGGTGGCACGCGGAGACCAGCGACCAGCTCCAGGAGGCGTACAACCTCTTCCGCCGCACGCGCCTGGGCCGCGCCCTGGAGCCGGTGTGGTCGAACATGGCGCTGCACCGCCCGGCCGAGTTCAACCGCTCGCACATCCCGGCGTTCCTCGCCGACGAGACGCCCCGCGACTACGTCAGCGTCTACCCCTTCGTGCGCTCCTACGACTGGTACCTGCTGCCCGACGAGGACCGGCGCCGGATGCTCGCCGACCACGGCAAGATGGCCCGCGGCTACCCGGACGTCCGCGCCAACACCGTCGCCTCCTTCTCCCTCGGCGACTACGAGTGGATCCTCGCCTTCGAGGCCGACGAGCTGTACCGCATCGTCGACCTCATGCGCCATCTGCGGGCGTCGGAGGCCCGCAGGCACGTCCGCGAGGAGGTCCCGTTCTACACCGGCCGGCGCAAGGACGTCGCCGACCTGGTCGCCGGGCTCGCCTGATCACTCCCCGGCGGGGCGACCGGCCCGACCCGGGCGGGCGTCCCGCCCGGACGGGTCCTGCGCGGTGACGGGCTGCGGCTCGGGGTGCGGGGCGCAGGACGTCCCCCGCGCGGGGAGCCGCCCCTCCAGCAGGTAGGCGTCCAGATAGCCGTCGATGCACGGGTTCCGGCCGCCCGCGACGCCGTGCGTGCCCGCGTCCCGCTCGGTCACCAGCACCGATCCCGCCAGCCGCCGCTGCAGTGCCAGCGCCCCGGCGTACGGAGTGGCCGCGTCCCGCTCGGCCGCGAGGATCAGCGTCGGCGCCAACTCGCCCGGGGCCGTCCGGACGTCGAGGGGACGCTGCCGGGGCGCCGGCCAGAAGGCGCACGGCAGGTTCGCCCACACGTTGTCCCAGGTCTCGAAGGGTGCCACCCGCGCCAGCCGGGTGCTGTCCCGGTCCCAGACGCGGAAGTCCGTCGGCCAGGGAGCGTCGTTGCACTCCACCGCCGTGTAGACGGCGCTGCTGTTCTCCGCCGCGGCGGCCGCCCTCCGGTCCGGCGAGGCCAGTTCGACGAGCGGCTTCGGGTCGCCGGCGAGGTACGACGCCAGCGCGTGCGCACTGCGCGGCCAGAAGCCGTCGGAGTACCCGGCCGTCAGGAAGACGGCCTGCACCTGGCCCGGGCCCACCTTCCCGCCCGCCGGGTGTGCGGCCAGCCGGGCCCGCGCCCGGTCGTAGGCGGCCTGCACCGCACCGGCCGTGCGGCCCAGCCGGTACACGTCGTCGTGGCGTGCCGTCCACGCCCGGAAGTCCGCCCAGCGGATCTCGAACGCCGCCGACTGCTCGAGGTTGCTGCGGTACCAGATGCGCGCCGGGTCCGGGTTCACCGCCGAGTCGAAGACCATCCGGCGCACGTGCGAGGGGAACAGCGTCGCGTACAGCGCGCCGAAGTAGGTGCCGTAGGAGGCGCCCAGGAAGGTGAGCCGGTCCTCGCCGAGCGCCGCGCGCAGGACGTCCAGGTCACGGGCGTTGGCGAGGGAGGTGTAGTGGCGCAGCGCCCGGCCCGTCCGGCGCGCGCAGCCGCTCGCGTACGCCCGCGCCTGGGCGACGCGCTTCTTCTTGTACGCCGCCGAGGGGTGCGTCGGCGCCGCCGAGGGCCCCTTGAAGAAGCCCTTCGGATCCGTGCACGACAGCGGCGCCGAACGGCCCACCCCGCGCGGCGCGTAGCCGACGAGGTCGTACGCGGCGGCGATGCGTCTCCAGGCGGGCAGCGCGCCGGCCAGCGGGAAGGACATCCCGGAGGCGCCCGGACCGCCGGGGTCGTAGACCAGGGCGCCCAGGCGCGGCACCTTGCGCTTGCTGTTGCGGGGGTCCCGGTGGGTCGCCGTGACCCGGCTGACGGTGAGGGCGATCTGCCGGCCGCCGGGGTGCGCGTAGTCCAGCGGCACGGACACCGTGCCGCACTCCATGCCGGGCGGCGCGTCCTGGACGCCGGCGCAGGGCCCGAACGCGATGCCGCGGGCGCGCGCCCGGGCCGCGGCGACGGCGGTGCCCCGCTGCTCGGCCGCCTGCGCGAGGGCGGCCGCCGCGGCCGGGACACCGACCCGGGTGCCGGGTGCGCGGTCGGTGCTCCCGGCCGGGACGGCGGCGAGAGCGGTCAGGACCAAGGATCCGGCGGCCGTCCACACGGCGGCAGCTCTCATCGCGTTTCCCTTCGGCGCACGGCAGCGACAGAAGGGATGCTTCGTCCGTCCCGGGGCGAAGGCAAGCACCGTCCGGCGGTGTCGGGCCAATACGCCCGATACGCCGCGGCGCGGGGCGGCCGCCGAGCGGGTCGGCGCGGGGCGGGCGGGTCGGTGCGCGGCAGGTCTTCCGGCGGGACGCTGCGGGGCGGGCGGTCAGCGCCGGTGCGGGTCGTGCGGGTCGCGGTGGGGCTGGTCGCGGTGGGCGAAGGCGGCGCGCAGCTCCGGTTCGCCGATCGCCCGGATGCCGCGCACCGCGATCGAGGCCAGCGACGTCCGGCCGTCCCCGGCGCCGTCCTCCGCGCCGTTCACGCGCCGGGCCAGTGCGCCGAGCAGCCGCTGCCCCGCCGGGGACGCCCAGTGCGAGTACGGGTGGACCTCGACACGGGCGATGGCCAGGCAGCTCAGGCTGAGCGTGAGGGGGAGCGCGAACCAGAGGGCGACCAGGTCGCGGGACATGCCGGTCGGGCCGGGCATCAGCAGGGCGGTCGCGCCGAGCGCCACCACGGCCAGTGCGGCCGCCCGCACCCCGCGGACCCCGGCCGCCACCGTCGTACGCGTCCCGTCCGGCACGGCGAGACCCGCGCGCACGAGACGGTCGGACAGACCGCGCACCGCCTCCGCGCCCGCGGCCGCGGCACGCACCGGAGCGATCCGGGACTGGCCCTCCGGCCCGATCGCGCCGATCACCGACAGCTCCATCTCGTCCCGGCCGCACGGGTCGACGACCGTGGCCCAGCCGGTGTGTGCGAGCAGCAGCCGGCGCTGGCGCGCCATCGAGACGAGGGTCACGTCGGCGACCCGGGCCGGGCCGCCCGAGAGGAACGCCGCCTCGTAGAGGGTCAGATCGCGTCCGCGGG
Source organism: Streptomyces tropicalis (assembly GCF_029269835.1). Classification (GTDB taxonomy): domain Bacteria; phylum Actinomycetota; class Actinomycetes; order Streptomycetales; family Streptomycetaceae; genus Streptomyces; species Streptomyces tropicalis. Next base: position 199,592 of record NZ_JARJBB010000003.1, read on the forward strand.
CCGTGCCCACGTCGGAGGCCGCCGCGCGGACCGCGGCCAGGCACAGCCGTGTGCACGCGGTGCCCGCGGCGGACCAGGCCAGCAGCAGAAGGAGCACCCAGAACATGACGTGTTTCTATGCCAGTGGCCTGGGATGCGCCATGCCCCTTTCAGTATCCGGACGGAGTGTGGCCGGTCCGTGACGTTCCGTTTTGACGAGATCGTGGGCGGTACGACCCTCCCGGCGCATCGCGTCAGCGGGCCGCCGGGGGCGGGCTGGACGCTGCGGGCGGCAGCCCGTAGACCGGCGACGCGGAAGGGGTGAGTGGCACGACCTGCCCCGGTGGGACCGTCGGAGCGGTGGTGGCGGAGGGGTCGGCCGGCGAGGGGCTCGCGCCCGCGGCCAGGTCGCGGGCGAGCGCGGCGAAGTCGACCAGACCGGTGGCCTCCAGGGCCTGGATGTGGTCCAGCACGGTCGTGTCCGCGTCGTCGGCGAGGTCGCGCACCAGGGAGTTCTGGGTGCTCGCCCGGACCCGCGCGACCAGCGGGAGGATCCTGCCGTGCGCCACGCGCGCGAGGTTGACGAAGCTGCGGTCGAAGTCCCGGCCGTGGGCGGCGCTCAGGGTGGCCAGCCACTGCTTCTGCTGCGGGCTGGGCTCGTTGGGCAGGCCCAGCCCGAGCTCGGCGCTGACGTGGCGCACCTGCTGGTCGAGGTAGGCGTGCCCCTCCACCAGGTGCCGTCCGGCGGCCCGTACGGCCTGCGTGGTGCCCTTGCGCTCCGCCTGCCGTCCGGCCGGCAGCTCCCACAGGCCGGCGAGCCGCACCTCCACGAGGACGTCGCGGTCGGCGGCGGAGAGCGGTCCGTACTGCGTCTCCACGGTCTGTGCGCTCAGCACGTCCACGGGGGACGCGGGCCGATGGGCGTAGGACCAGAGGGGGAGGAGCAGGGCCACGAGGGTCGCGCCCAGCGCCGAGACGAGGAGCCCGGTCCCGCTGAGGACGCCTCTGCCCCGGACGGGCGGTCGGGGTCGCATGGTGCCTCCTGTGTACGGCACCGCACGTCAGTGCGTTTCGGGGTGGCGGAGTGGGCATCGTACTGCGGGAAACGGGACGGTCGCCCCGGTGTCGGCACCTCGCAATTCCGGCATGTGGTGCGGAGTGCGGCCGGACCGGCGCGGGCGGCGCGGCGGATGTATGCCGGTAAATGACGTCGAAGCGGGTGAGTCGATCCGGTGGCTGAACTGCAGGTGTTAGGTCCGGCACACCGTGACGGTCCCGCCGCACCGCACCTGCGGGGGCGTCACGCCGGCGCCCGGGCCATGGCCGGACGGCGGCCGCCGCAGGTGGTCACGGTGCACCAACGGCGCCGCCCGCCCGCGTCGAGGAGGAGCCACCCGCACTCCGCGCTCGGGCAGGCGCGGACGGTGAGGCGGCGCGGCTCCGCCAGCAGCTCGGCCGCGCCGCGCGCGGTGGCCGGCAGCGGCAGGCGGAGCCCCGCCGCCGGGGGCAGGCGCCAGTGGGCCCGACCGTCCTCGGCGCGGACGAGCACCGCGGACCCGGCGGCGTCCTGCGCCGCGGCCGCCACCGCACGGAAGGCGCGCCCGTCCTGCGTGTCGGTGAGGCAGGCGTACAGGTCGGCCCGGAAGCGCCGGGCCCCCTCCAGCGCCGCGGCCGCCTCACCGGGGTGCTGCCGCGCGCGGTCCAGCGGCCGGCGCGGGGCGGACCGTGCCGGTGCCGCGTGGGGAGCGCCGGCACGGTCAGCGGCGCGTCAGGACCCGCCGGGCCGCGTGCGAGAGGCGGTCCGTGCGGCGGCGCGGCCGCGGGGCCGGGCCCGACCGGTCCAGCCACCACTCCCGCAGCGCCCGCCGGGCGGCCGCGTCCGCCGGACGCCCGGAGCGCAGCAGCGAGTCCACGAACTCCAGCGCGTCCCGGCGGTATCCGCCGCCCATCGGGTGCATGTGCGCGTAGGCGAGGAAGGAGGGCCGGTAGCCCGCGCCGAGGATCACCGGCAGTTCCGGTGCCACCTTGGCGACGACGTCGGCCCGCTTCCCCGCCAGCGCCCGCGCCTGCACACCGAGCCGCACCCGGTCGAACCCCTCCGGCACCGGCGTCCCCGCGACCAGCGCGGACAGCAGCGCGGTCTGCGCCAGCGCGAGTCGCTGCCGGGCGGACGCGACGCTGTCGGCGTCCGCCTCGGGATCGCCGCCGACGGCCGGCGGGCCGTCCGTCGCCCGGGGCGGGGTGCCGGGCGTCGGGGCGTCCGCTGCCTGGGGCGGGGTGCCGGGCGACGGGGCGTCCGCTGCCCGGGGTGCGGCCTCGACCGGTGCTCCCCGTGGGATGCCGTGATCGGGTTCCAGCGTCGTGCGGATCGCCGCCATCTCCCGCTCCAGTTCGGCCGGTTCGGGGAAGTTCTCGTCGCGTTCGAGCAGTACGCCCGGCGGGCGGACCCGGGAGGCGAGGTCGGTCAGGATGTCGAGGACCGGCTGCGGGACCGGGTGGGCGTGGCTGTCGTGCCAGACGCCGTCCCGCTCGAAGCCGCCCGCGACATGCACGTAGGCGATGGCCTCCACGGGCAGTTCGGCGAGCGCCTTGGCCGGGTCCTCGCCGCGGTTGACGTGGTTGGTGTGCAGGTTGGCCACGTCGATCAGCAGCCGGACGCCCGTCCGGTCCGCCAGCTCGTAGAGGAACTGGCCCTCGGTCATCTCCTCGGCGGGCCAGGCCAGCAGCGCGGCGATGTTCTCCACGGCGAGCGGCACCGGCAGGGCCGCCTGGGCGGCGTGGACGTTCGCGCAGAGCACGTCCAGCGCGTCGCGGGTCCGCGGCACGGGCAGCAGATGCCCTGCCTCCAGCCGCGGGGAGGCGGTCAGCGGGCCTCCGCCGCGTACGAACGCGATGTGCTCGGTGACCAGCGGCGAGCCCAGCGCCTCCGCCCGCTCGGCGAGACCGGCCAGCCGGCCCCCGTCGGGCGGTTCGGCCCCGCCGAGGCCGAGCGAGACGCCGTGCGGCACCACGGTCACCCCGCGGGCCCTCAGCCGCTGCAGCGACTCGGGGAGACGGCCGGGGCAGACGTTCTCGGCCACGACCTCGACCCAGTCCACGCCCGGCATCCGCTCCACGGCGTCGGCGATCTCCGGCCGCCAGCCGATCCCCGTCCCCAGTCGCCTCATGGTCCCCTCCTCCGGGCTGCCGCCCGCCTCTTCGCCTCTCGTGCCGGTCCCGGCCCGCCCCGCCGGACCACCGTGCACCCGTCCGGCCGTACCGCCGCGACGTCCCGCCCGCCTCCCCGGCCCTCGCCGGTGCGGTGTGACGGGGGTATGGCCCCGCCGCCCGGCTCCGAACCTCCGCCGGTGCGCCTTCAGAGCAACATTTGAGGTTCGCGGCCCGGGCCTTCGGCGGCCCGCGTGCTCCCCGGGCTCCGCGTGCTCGGCGACCGGGGCGCGCCGGGGACGGCCTGACGTGGTGGCGACGCCGCCCCCGACGGCCCGCGCCGCCGCGGCCGGGCGGGGCCCGGTGGGGTGCCGTCGGCACCAGGAGGTACGCGGGCGTCCCGCCCGCCGTTCAGGCGGCGGGCGAAGAGGCCGGCGTGTCAGCGGGAGGCGAAGCCGCTCCGGTGGCGCAGGGCCGGATGGTCGGCGACCACCGTGCAGGAGCCGGGGGCGATCTCGGTGAAGCCGGCGTCGCGCACCAGCGGCAGCCCGCTGTCGCGCAGCCGGCCCCAGAGGTCGCGCCCGGCGGTGCGGACGGCCAGCGGGAAACCGGCGTCGCGCCAGTCGGCGCGCTCCTCGTCCGACAGCTCCCACCAGGCGAGCTGCGCGGCGTGCCCGGCCTGGGCCATCGCCTTCCCGGCGGACATGTCGAGGCCGGGGCTCATCCAGAGCACGGGCGTGTCCGGGCCGGCCGGGGCGGGCGGCTCCGGGTCGTCGAGGTCGGTGCCGGAGACCTGGAGCTTCGCCAGTTCCTTCGGCCAGCCGTCCAGGGGGACCGGAGGGAAGACCCGGACCTCGGCGGACGCGCCGCTGACCGTGATGCCGGGCAGCGCCTCGGCCCGCCGCCACTCGGCGCCCCGGGCCCGCCGCACCACCTTCCGGATCCGGGCGTCCTGCCAGTCCCGCACGGCCTGCGCCCATTCACCGTCGCCGAGCGCCCGGTCGTCGCCGAGCAGGACCAGCACCGCCCGGGCCGCGGTCTCCAGCGCGTCGGTGCGGGCGGGGGGAGCGGCCCGCTCGATGCGCACGACCAGCGGCAGCACGAACTGCGGCGCCTCGTCCCGGCGGCCGGGCTCGGAACGGAAGGGGCTGTCGCCGGGGGGCGTGGGGTGGTGACTCACGGGAGCCCACCCTAAGGGGCGGACGGGAGACCGCCGTCGCCGGCGGTGTCCGTCCTGCTCCGGCGGTCAGGACCGGTCGTTCGTCTCGCTGATCAGGTCGGAGACCTTCACCAGGCGGTAGCCCCGCCTGCGCAGCTCCGGCACGACCGTCCGCACGACCCGTTCGGTGGTGGGGGCGGCGCTGCGCGTGCAGTGCATGACCACGACCGAACCGGGCCGCACGCCGTCGAGCACCTGCCGCACCACGGCGTCCGCGTCGGTCGCGAACGCGTCGCCGCTGATCACGTCCCACTGCACGGCCGTGACATGGAGGCCGTCGAGCGCGCGCAGCGCGGCCTTGTCGTAACAGCCGCCGGGGAAACGGAAGTACGGCATCGGGTGCGGGACGCCCGCCTTGCGGAGCGCGCTGTACGCACGCTCCACGTCGGAGCGCATGCGGCCGGCGGACACCCTCGGCAGCCCGTAGCAGTTGCCGGTGAAGGCGTAGTGGCTGTAGGAGTGGTTGGCGAGTTCGAAGAGCGGGTCGCTGCCGATGGAGCGGGCCTCGTCCGGGTACTCGTCGGCCCACCGGCCGGTCATGAACACGGTGGCGGGCACCCGCAGCTCACGCAGGGTCGCGATGAGGGCGGGATTGTCGAAGTGCTCACCACGCGCCGCCCGCGGGCCCTCGTCCGCGGTCATGTCCGCGTCGAAGGTGAGCGCGACCGTCTTCCCCTTCGTCCGGGGGCCGTTGCTGAAGACCGGCGTGAGACCGCCGGGTCCCGGGGCCAGGGAGGGGGTGCCGGACGGCGTCGGGCTCGCCGGGACCGAGGACGCCGGGGCGGGGGCCGGGGCCGGGCGCCCCGGACGGGAGGCCGACGTGGTGCCGCAGGCGGCGAGAGCGGCGCCGAGAATGCACGCAGCGACGGCGCCCCGAGCAAGTCGTACGTGTCTTACTGGTGAGATCACCGGACGAATCTAGGACCCCTGCCGGTCATATGAACGGCGGCATGGCCGCGCGGTCACCCGCCCGGCAGGCAGAAACGGTCTCAGCGGCCGTACCGTCCCGTCAGGGTGCCCAGGGCCAGGGCGTGGCCGTTCACGGCCCTGCGGAGGTCGTCCGCCGTGGCGCCGGAGGGCGGTGCGAGCCGCCGGTCGACGGCGTACACCGTGAAGACGTAGTGGTGCGGGGCGCCCATGGGCGGGCAGGGGCCGCTGTAACCGGCCTTCGTGAAGCTGTTGCGGCCCTGGACGGCTCCCGGCGGGGCCTGGCCGGGGAGCAGGCGCGTGGTGTGCGGGTCCATGTTCCACACCAGCCAGTGCGCGAACGGGCCGCGTGCGGCGTCGGGGTCCTCCACGAGCAGCACCAGGGAGGCGGTGTGCGCGGGGACGCCGGAGAGGGCCAGCGGCGGTGACACGTCCTCGCCGTCGCAGGTGTACCGGCGGGGGATCGTGCCGCCGTCGCGGAAGGCCGTGCTGGACAGGGCGATGTGCCGGGAGGCGGTGGGCGTGGGCACGCCTCCGCCGCCCTGCCCGCTGCCGCACGACGCGACCACCCCGAACACCGTCACCGCGGTCGCGGCGAGGCCCGCGACGAGAACCCGTCTGCGCATGTCTGGCACTCTAAGCTGTTTTCCGGGGGTCGGCCGGGGGTCGCGCACGTCCCGTCTCCGACGTCCGGATCGCCCCTGGACGGGCAGAGTCCGACGAGCCCGTCCCCTGTGCCGCGGGCCGCGACCGGCATTCCGCATCGCGTTCGCTGCTCCGGCCGGGTACGACACCGCGTGCAGCCCGGACCGCCCTCGCGGCACCGGGCGTGCGGCTCCCTCCCGCCGTCACTCCGATGCCCCGGTGCCCCGGCGGGCCCAGGGCACCGGCCGCCGGGGCGCAGCGGGTGGCGGTCGCTACGTCAGGTGGGTGACCGTCGGCCGCGGCGCGGCCTCGGGCACGTCGCCCGGGTCGTCCGCGTCCGCCCGGCGCGTGGCGGCGACCGGGGGAGCAGCGGCGGTCGGGGAGGCGGCGGTGACCGGGGGCGTGGCGGTGACCGGGGGCACGCCCGGCGGCACCGTCCCGTCACCGGGCGCCCCGGTCGGCGGCGGGTTCCCGGCCTGGAGCGCCTCGGACGGTTGCGGTGTCCCGGTCCGCGCCGCCTCCGGTGGCGGCAGCGTCCCGGCCCGGGCCGCCTCGTTCGGCGGCAGGCTCCCGGCCGGGGCCGCCTCGGACGACGGTGGCTGCCCGGCGGCGCGGGGCGGCTCGACGGCCGTGGGCTGCGCCGCGCCGCGGGAGGCGGCGGCCGCGCGCCGCGCGGCCGCCCGGGCCACCTCCGGCTCCGTCGGCTGCTGCGCCTTCTCCAGGAAGCGCAGCAGCTCGACCGGGAAGGGCAGCACCAGCGTGGAGTTCTTCTCCGCGGCGACGGCGACCACCGTCTGCAGCAGCCGCAGCTGCAGCGCAGCCGGGGTGTCCTCCATCTGCTGGGCCGCCTCGGCCAGCTTCCTCGACGCCTGCAGTTCGGCGTCCGCGTTGATGATCCGGGCACGGCGCTCCCGGTCCGCCTCGGCCTGCCGGGCCATGGACCGCTTCATCGTGTCCGGCAGCGACACGTCCTTGATCTCGACGCGGTCGATCTGCACGCCCCAGCCGACGGCCGGGCTGTCGATCATCAGCTCCAGGCCCTGGTTCAGCTTCTCCCGGTTGGACAGCAGGTCGTCCAGATCGCTCTTGCCGATGATCGAGCGCAGGGACGTCTGTGCCATCTGGGAGACCGCGAACTTGTAGTCCTCCACCCGGATCAGCGCGTTCGCCGCGTCGACGACCCGGAAGTAGACGACCGCGTCCACCCGCACCGTCACGTTGTCCCGGGTGATGCCCTCCTGGGCGGGGATCGGGAGCGTGACGATCTGCATGTTGACCTTGTAGAGCCGGTCCGCGAACGGAATGATCATCGCCAGGCCGGGCTGCCGCTCGTCACCGGTCAGCCGGCCGAGCCGGAAGACGACCCCGCGTTCGTACTGTTTGACGATCCGCACCGCCGCTGCCGCGTACACGAGTCCCGCGCACCCGGCGGCGATCACCGCGGTCAGCAATTCCTGAAGCATGACGACGACCCCTCGTCAGCCGCTTCCGCGCTTTTGCGCCTCTTTCAAACGATATGCCCGGTCCGAGAGTGCGGTCGAGGCCGGGGTGGCGCTGCACGGAGCGGCCCCCGCCGGGCCCCCGCGTGACGGGGGCCCGGCGAGGCCGGCCAGATGCGGGGAGGAGGTCAGAGCGCGGTCGTCCGCACCGCGGCGGTGCCGGTCGCGCCGTGGCGCTCGGCCCAGTTCTCCAGGGCGGTGCGGCAGGCGTGGTCCAGGTGGTGCAGTCCGGACAGGTCCAGCTCGACGGGGGGTCCCGGGGCAGTGACTCCAGGCTGTCGAGGATCTTCGGCAGCCGCAGGAAGGTCGCGTTGCCCCACAGGAGCGCCCGGATCGGGCCCGCCCCCCTGTCGACGATCTCCAGCTTCAGATGCGAGGCCTCCCACGCGGTCTTGGCGACCGACAGGGCGAGGCCGATCAGGACCCCCTCGAACATGTTCACCGCGACGATGGACACGGCCGTGGCCACCAGGATCAGCGCTTCACCCCGGTGCTCCCGCCACAGCTGCGCCATCTGCCGGAAGGGGATCAGCTTCCAGCCCGCGTGGACGAGGACACCGGCCAGGGCCGGCAGGGGTATCAGGGCCAGGACCTGGGGCAGCAGGGCCGCGAAGAGCAGCAGCCACACCCCGTGCAGCACCCGTGACGCCTTGGTGCGCGCCCCGGCCTGCACATTGGCGGAACTGCGCACGATCACCGCCGTCATCGGCAGCGCCCCGAGCAGACCGCACAGCGTGTTGCCCGCGCCCTGCGCCATCAGCTCCTTGTCGTACGCGGTGCGCGGACCGTCGTGCAGCCGGTCCACGGCCGCCGCGCTGAACAGGCTCTCCGCCGAGGCGATGAGGGCGAAGGCGACGATCGTGCCGAGGATCGCCGGATCGGCCAGGACGCCGAACGCCTCGCCCCCCGGGAGCCGGACCGCGTCGAACAGGCCCCGCACCTCCGCGGTGGCCACCGGCAGGTCCAGGGCGTGCGCGGCGAGCGAGGCCGGCACCACCGCGGCCAGGGCGCCCGGCACGGCCCGGATCCGCCGCGGCAGCCGCCGCCACAGCACCAGCACCGCGACGGTGCCCGCGCCGACCGCCAGGGAGACGAGGGCACCGGTGCTGCCGAGGACGTCGGCCACGGCGCCCGGCAGGCCCGCGATCTTCTCCGTGCCGGAGGCCGGTGCCTTCAGGCCCGCCGCCGAGTAGAGCTGGCCGGCGATGATCACCAGGCCGATGCCGGCCAGCATGCCCTCGACCACCGAGAGCGAGATGGCCCGGAACCAGCGCCCCCACTTCAGTGCGCCGAGGGCCAGCTGGATCAGGCCGGTGGCCAGCACGACGATGCCGAGCGCGGGCAGGCCGAAGGTGCGCACCGTCTCCAGCACCAGCACGGTCAGACCGGCGGCCGGCCCCGACACCTGGAGGCTGCTGCCCGGCAGCAGTCCGGTGACGACCCCGCCCACGATGCCGGTGACCAGGCCGAGTTCGGCCGGGACGCCGGAGGCGACGGCCACGCCCACGCACAGCGGCAGGGCGACCAGGAAGACCACGAGCGAGGCGGCGACGTCCTGCCGCAGATGGGGGAGACGGCCGGTCACGGCGGCGCTCACAGGGCCGTGAAGGAGTCGGTCTGCGGGCGGTGCGCCAGGACGGCGCCGGTGTGCACCTCGTAGTACCACCCGTGCAGCGTCAGCCGGCCGTCGGCCAGCTTGGCGGCGACGCAGGGGTACGAGCGCAGCCGCAGCAACTGGGCCAGGACGTGGCCCTGGACGCCCTCGGCGACGGCCGGGTCCCCGGCTCCGCCCTGCGGCCGGGGCGCGGCCCGGGTCAGCCAGTCCCGCACGGCGGGCACGGCGTCGAGGTCGTCGCCCCGCACGAGGGCGCCGACGGCACCGCAGTGCGAGTGGCCGCAGACGACGACGTCCCGGACGCCGAGCACCTCCACCGCGTACTCGATCGTGGCGGCCTCGCCGGTAGGACGGTCCGGGGCGTAGGGCGGGACGATGTTGCCCGCGGTGCGCAGCTCGAAGAGCTCGCCGGGGCGGGCGCCCGTGATCAGGGCCGGGACGACCCGGGAATCGGAGCAGGTGATGAACAGGACCTGGGGCGACTGGCCTTCGGCGAGCCGGGCGAACTCCTCAGGGCGCCGGCCGAACGTACGGGCGTTGTCGATGAGGGGCTGCATGTCTGGTGTCTCCTCCTGGCGCGCCGTGGGGGCGCGTCGGGCTTGCACGACAGGGTGGGGGGAACTGGGCTGCCGCTCGGCGGGAGTGCCTGCCGCACGGCAGGGTGCGGTGCCGCCCGCGGGGGCGGCGGTGCGTGTCAGCAGCGGAAGACCTGGAGTGCGGCCGGGGTCCGGCCGGCCGGGGGTCCGGGCGTGCGGGAGGGGAGGGCGCCGGAGCCGGCCGCCTCGTGGGCGGCGGGACCGGCCGTCCGGGTGCTGCGCTCGGGCGCCTGCGGGGCGCAGTCGGCGGTGCGCTGCCGCTCGCGGGTGCGCAGGGGATGGGTGGGCGCCCCCGAGGGCCCGCAGTCATGGGGAGTCAGCTTCCCGTCGCACGGGGTCGCGGCGGCGGGATGGGTTCCGGTCGCGGTTCTGGCCTCGACATGACGGGGTGTGTGCGCGGATGCGAAGGCCGGGGTCGCCGCGAGGAAGGGTAGGGAGAGCAGGAGGGCGGCGAGGAGGGCGAGCACGGTCCGGGCGGACCTGCCTCGGAACATGAGCCTCCCTTCGCGCGTTTCGCATCTCTAGCGCAGGCCAATGAATGGTCAATGACTGGTCAAGAGATACGGTAGCCCTGCAAAGTTGTTTGCAGGGTGAACTCCGCGTTTCGGGCCGAAGGCAGCCTCAAAAGTGAGGGTGGGATGGCGCGAACCGGCTCTTGATCAGCCCGCGCCGCTCGGGTATTGAGGGGTCGTCAGTGATCCCCGGCGATCCTCAGCGGCCCTCGGCGTCCTCGACGAGGCCCTTGGCGTCCCGGGCGAGCGCGGTGAGGCGGGATATCGCGCGGAAGTACTTCTTGCGGTAGCCGCCGTTCAGCATCTCCTCGCTGAACAGCCGGTCGAAGGGCAGTCCGGAGGCGAGGACGGGCACCTCGCGGTCGTACAGGCGGTCCGCGAGCACCACCAGGCGCAGCGCCGTCGACTGGTCCGGCACCGGCCCGACCTCCGTCAGGCACACCGCCGCGATCCCGTCGGTGAGCGCGCCGTACCGGCTCGGATGCACCTTGGCCAGGTGGTCCAGGAGGTGCGGGAAGTCGTCCAGCGTGGCGTTCTCCGTGGCGTACGCGGCCCGGGTGACCTGCTCCTGCGAGCAGGGGGCCGGGGCCTCGGGCAGGCCGCGGTGGCGGTAGTCCTCGCCGTCGATGCGCAGGGCGCGGAAGCGCGCCGCGAGGCCCTGGATCTCGCGCAGGAAGTCCGCGGCCGCGAAGCGGCCCTCGCCGAGCTTGCCCGGCAGCGTGTTGGAGGTCGCCGCGAGCGCCACGCCCGCGTCGACGAGCTTGCCGAGCAGCGTCGACACGAGGACCGTGTCGCCCGGGTCGTCCAGCTCGAACTCGTCGATGCACAGCAGCCGGTGGCCGGAGAGCGTCTCCACCGTCTTCTGGAAGCCGAGCGCGCCGACCAGGTTCGTCAGCTCCACGAACGTGCCGAACGCCTTGAGCGCGGGCTCGGCCGGGGTGGCGTGCCACAGGGAGGCGAGCAGGTGGGTCTTGCCGACGCCGTAGCCGCCGTCGAGGTACACCCCGCGCGGCCCGGACGGCGCCTTGGCGGCCCTGCCGCGGCCCTTGCCGAAGCCGAACAGGCCGCGCCGGCCGGAGCCGGAGGCGTGCGCGCCGCCGAGTCCGGCGGCGAAGTCCTCCAGGACGCCCACGGCCTCGGACTGGCTGGACTGCTCGGGGTCCGGGATGTACGTGGCGAAGCGCACCGCGTCGAAGCGCGGCGGCGGCACCATCTCGGCGACGAGCCGGTCCGCGGGGACGTGCGGCTCGCGCGCGCACAGGGACAGCGGAGCCGAGTCGGCTATCGGACGGAGGCCGGAGGCGGCGGTGGAGGACGACACGGTTCCCCATGCTAAGTGCTGCGACCGGCGGGTCCGGCCGGGAAGGGCGCGCCGTACGGGCGCGGCGGGCCACCCGGGCCTGTCCCGCCGGCGTGCCGGGCCGCGTGGAACACTGCAGGTCATGCGACGCCTGTTCCCCGTGCCCGACCAGCCGGCCTCCCCGGCCTCCACCGAAGAGCCCGGAGCCGGCGCGGCGGGCGCCACGGGCGCCTCCAGGGACCGGGAGTGGAGCCTCGCCGAACTGGCCGCCGCCTACGCCTATCCCGAGGACGCGCACGCCGGGCGCGTGCCGTGGCTGCGGGCCAACATGGTGTCCACGCTCGACGGCGCGGCCCAGCACGACGGGCGCTCCCAGCCCCTCTCCTGCGCCGCCGACATGCGCATCTTCGGCACCCTGCGGGCGCTGGCGGACGTGGTGGTCGTCGGCGCGGAGACGGCGCGCCGGGAGGAGTACCGCCCGGCGCGCGCCCGGCGGGAGTTCGCCGCCGCGCGGGCCGCGGCCGGGCAGGGGCCCGCCCCGGCGATCGCGGTGGTCAGTGCCGGGCTGGACCTGGACTTCTCCCTCCCGCTGTTCACCTCGCCCGCGGTGCGGACGCTGGTCCTGACGGGCGCCGCGGCCCCCGCCGGACGGGTCGCCGCGGCCGAGCGGGCGGGGGCCGCGGTGGTGGTCGCGGGCGACGGCGGCGGAGTGGACCCCGCGCGGGCCGTGCGGGCGCTGGCCGGGCTCGGCCACACCCGGCTGCTCACCGAGGGCGGCCCCCGGCTGCTGGGCCAGTTCGTGGCGGCCGGAGTCCTCGACGAGCTGTGCCTGACGCTCGCCCCGATGCTGACGGCGGGCGACGCCCAGCGCATCGCGGGCGGCCCGTCCGTCGAGGTCCCCCGCCGCTTCGCCCTGGCCTCCCTGCTGGAGGAGGACGGCTTCCTGTTCAGCCGCTACCGGCGCCCCTGACGCGCTCGGACGAGCCGGGCCGCCCGCTGCCCTCGGCCCCGGCGGACTCCGGTGCCGAACCCGTCCGCGCCGATGGCCCGGGTACGCCGGTCCGGGGCGGACGCACCCCGCATTGCCGGCCCCGGCGCCTCGGGGGCGGCCCGGCCCGCCCGCCATCGGTGGGCCCGACCCGCTCCGGGCGGCCCGACCGGCCCGACCCTCGGCCCGCGGCTCTCCCCGGCGGGCGACCTGCCGTCGCGCCGAAGGCGGGCATCCCGGACCGACACGGGCGGAATCTGCAATTCCGATCTATCGGCTCTGGGCACACTGAATCAGGCAGTACCCGTGCGATCGCGGGGCAGGATGGTTTCCGCAGGGGCTTCGGCCCACGGGGAGAGAGGGCCCGCGGGCCCTCGAAGGAGAAGAGGCGCCCGGTGTTCACAAGCGTACTGATGATCGAGAAGGCCCTGACGTCCGCCGACGTGGAGTTCGTCACCACCCTGCACGGGGACGAGGCGGTCGCCTTCCACGTGCTGCTCCAGCCGCGCGGCGACCAGGCCGACCGCCTGCTGCGGGCCATCGACGACATCGCGCTCGGCGAACTCGACGAGGCGGCGCGCGAGCGGGAGACGCCCGAGGGCGACGACGCCAGGAGCGCGGGTGAGCAGGCCCTGGACGTGTCCCTGAAGGCGCTGCGCGCGGCGGGCTCCCAGGCCGTGGGCCGGCTCGTCGAGGACCATCCGCTGGACGCCCTGAAGTCCCTGGTGGAGGAGTCCGGGGCCGACGAGGTGATCGTGCTGACCGATCCGCACTACGTGGAGGAGTTCTTCCACCGCGACTGGGCCTCCCGGGCCCGCCACAAGGTGGGAGTGCCGGTCCTGAAACTGTTCTCGCACAGCAAGGCATAGGCTGGGGCGGCGCCTCCGTCCCCGGAGGCGTCCCACCGTCCTCGGTCCTCGTACCGCCCGTCGCACCATCTGGGGAGAAACGCGCATGGCACCCGGCCTTCCTACCGCCATGGACCGACCGCACTTCATCGGCATCGGCGGCGCCGGAATGTCGGGCATCGCGAAGATCCTCGCCCAGCGCGGGGCGAAGGTGGCCGGCAGCGACGCCAAGGAGTCGGCGACCGCCGAGGCGCTGCGGGCGCTCGGCGCCACCGTGCACGTCGGGCACGCGGCCGGACACCTCGCCGACGACGCCACCTGCGTCGTCGTCTCCTCGGCGATCCGCCAGGACAACCCCGAGCTGGTCCGCGCCGCCGAGCTGGGCATCCCGGTGGTCCACCGCTCCGACGCGCTGGCCGCGCTGATGGAGGGCCTGCGCGCGATCGCCGTCGCCGGCACCCACGGCAAGACCACCACCACCTCGATGCTGGCGGTCTCGCTGACCGAGCTGGGCGCCGACCCGTCGTACGCCATCGGCGGCGACCTGGACGCCCCCGGCTCCAACGCGCGCCACGGCGACGGCGGGATCTTCGTCGCCGAGGCGGACGAGTCGGACCGCAGCTTCCACAAGTACGCGCCCGAGGTCGCCATCGTCCTCAACGTGGAGCTGGACCACCACGCCAACTACGCGTCGATGGACGAGATCTTCGAGTCCTTCGAGACCTTCGCGGGCCGTGTCGTGCCCGGCGGCACGTTGGTCGTCGCCGCGGACCACGACGGCGCCCGCGAGTTCACCCGCCGGCTGGACGGCTCGGTGCGGACGGTGACGTACGGAGAGTCCGAGGACGCCGACGTGCGGATCCTGTCCGTCGTGCCGCAGGGCCTGAAGAGCGAGGTCACCGTCCTGCTGGACGGCGAGCAGATCACCTTCGCGGTCTCCGTCCCCGGCCGCCACTACGCGCACAACGCCGTCGCCGCGCTGGCCGCCGGCGCGGCCCTCGGCATCCCGGCCGCGGAGCTCGCCCCCGCCCTCGCCGCGTACACCGGCGTCAAGCGGCGGCTGCAGCTCAAGGGCGAGGCGGCCGGCGTCCAGGTGATCGACTCCTACGCCCACCACCCCACCGAGATGACGGCCGACCTGGAGGCCATGCGCTCCGCCGCGGGTGACGCCCGGATCCTCGTCGTCTTCCAGCCGCACCTGTTCTCCCGCACCCAGGAGCTGGGCAAGGAGATGGGCCAGGCGCTGTCCCTCGCGGACGCCTCCGTCGTGCTCGACATCTACCCGGCCCGCGAGGACCCGATCCCGGGTGTGACCAGCGACCTGATCGTCGAGGCGGCGCGGGCGGCGGGCGCCGACGTGACCGCCGTGGCCGACAAGGACGAGGTCCCGGACGTGATCGCGGGAATGGCGAAGGCGGGCGACCTCGTTCTCACCATGGGCGCGGGCGACGTCACCGACCTCGGACCGCGCATCCTGGACCGACTGTCGAAGTGAGGGGCTGAGGACGCATGGCGTACGACGTCGAGAAGCCGGACGAGCAGTGGCGTGCGGAGCTGACCCCGGCCGAGTACGCCGTGCTGCGGCAGGCCGGCACGGAGCCCGCCTTCGTCGGTGAGTACACCGACACCACGACCCGGGGTGTCTACTCCTGCCGGGCCTGCGGTGCGGAGCTGTTCACCTCGGAGACCAAGTTCGCGTCGCACTGCGGCTGGCCGTCCTTCTTCGACCCGAAGGACAGCGAGGCGGTCGAGGTGCTGGAGGACCGCTCCCACGGGATGGTGCGCACCGAGGTCCGGTGCGCGCGCTGCGGATCGCATCTCGGGCACGTGTTCGAGGGTGAGGGGTATCCCACCCCGACGGACCAGCGGTACTGCATCAACAGCATCTCCCTGCGGCTGGAACCGGCCGAGGGCTGAGCGGCCCCGCCCGCCGGGGAGACCGGCCGGCGGCACCGCCCCCGGGAAGCGGACCGACCCGCTCCCGGGGGCGGCTCGCGCTTTGCGGCGCACCGCGACAGTGGGACACTGTGTGACACAGGTGACGTTCTCCGCGTCACCCGCACTCTTCACGTTCCTCGGGCGGAGGCGGGTGGGACACCATGGTCACAGCTTCCAGCGTCGTAGCCGCGTCCACGACCCACGAGTGGGCCGTGCTCGGCGCCTTCATCATCGGACTCATCGTCGTGGTCGGCGGCCTGGTGTGGGCCGTGTGGCTCGGCATCCGGGTGATGCTCAGGGAGCCCGACCGGCCCAGCGAGGCCGAGCAGCCCCACCTCCCCGTCACCGGCGCGGTCCACGAGATCCGCGAACTCCGCGAGCCCGACGAGGTCACGTGCGACGAGGGCGCGCGGCTGATGCCCTACGAGATCCACGCCGCGGGCACGCGGCGCAGTCACGACCAGCACCGCCACCGCTGGTCCCCGGGCGGCAGCGGTTCCTTCGGCAGCGGTGGCCCCGGCGCCACCTGACCGGCGCACCGGCCGCACGACCGGGGGCGGGACCCGAGGGTCCCGCCCCCGGTCGCGTCCGCGTGCGGGACCCGGGTCCGGCGCCGGGGCGTACCCGTCCGAACCATTTCAAACCCCCTGCGCCATCACGGTCGGATGTCGTTCGGGCGTCGTCCGGATCCCGGCACGTCGACCGCCGGGGTGACGTCAGGGGCGGCGTCTAGACTCTCCCGGACGGCCCGCGCGACCGTGGGTGCGAGCGGGCAGCTTCTGCCAGATCCGAAGGGCATGCGGCGTTTTGATACGCATAGATTCAGTCACCAAGCGGTACCCGGACGGCACGGTGGCGGTCGACCGGCTCTCGCTGGAGATCCCGGACCGCTCGATCACCGTCCTCGTCGGGCCGTCCGGCTGCGGCAAGACCACGACCCTGCGCATGATCAACCGCATGGTGGAGCCGACCGAGGGCGCCATCCTCCTCGACGGCGCCGACGTCCGGCAGCAGCCCGTCAACACACTGCGCCGGTCCATGGGCTACGTCATCCAGAACGCGGGCCTCTTCCAGCACCGCACGATCCTCGACAACATCGCGACCGTGCCCCGCCTGCTCGGCTGGGACAAACGGCGCGCCCGCGCCCGCGCGGCGGAGCTGATGGAGCGGGTCGGACTCGACTCCGCCCTCGCGAAGCGCTACCCCTACCAGCTGTCCGGCGGCCAGCAGCAGCGCGTCGGCGTGGCCCGCGCCCTCGCCGCCGACCCGCCGGTGCTCCTCATGGACGAGCCCTTCTCCGCGGTCGACCCCGTGGTCCGCAAGGGCCTCCAGGACGAACTGCTGCGCATCCAGGGCGAGTTGGGCAAGACCATCGTCTTCGTCACCCACGACATCGACGAGGCGATCAAGCTGGGCACCATGGTCGCGGTGCTGCGCACCGGCGGCCGGCTCGCCCAGTACGCGCCGCCCGCCGAGCTGCTGTCCGCCCCCGCGGACCCCTTCGTCGAGGACTTCCTCGGCGCCGACCGCGGAATCCGCCGGCTGTCCTTCTTCACCTCCGCGGGGCTGGAGCTCACCTCGGAGCCCGTGGTCGACGTGGACGCCACCGCCGAGCAGATCGCCGCCGCTGCCGCCGCCGGCACGCCGTACCTCCTGGTCACCGACCGGGACGGCAGGCCGCTCGGCTGGAGCGAGCCCGGCGAACTGACCGCCGGAGCGGTCGACCCCGACCGGCTGCTGTCGCCGGGACGCCCCTTCGAGCAGGGCCGGGACTCCCTGCGGGCCGCGCTCGACGGGGCCGTGCTGTCCCCGACCGGCTGGGCGGTCGCCGTGGACGGCACCGGCAAGGTGAGCGGAGTCGTCTCCCAGGCGGCCGTCGGCGAGGCGATCCGCGCCGCGCACGCCGAGGACCGCACCGACGCCAAGGTCGCCGGATGAACCGCTTCTTCGACCTCCCCAGCGACCTCCAGCACAGCTGGTTCGGCCTCATCGGGCTGCACCTGCGCGAGGCCCTGCTGCCGGTCCTCGCCGGACTGCTGGCGGCCCTGCCGATCGCCCAGCTGTGCGTGCGGTTCCGCTGGCTGTACCCGCCCGTCCTGGGCCTGACCACAGTGCTGTACGCGATCCCCTCCCTGGCCTTCTTCGTGGTCCTCATCGACTACACCGGCCAGACCGAGCTCACCGTGATGATCCCGCTCGCCGTCTACAGCCTGGTCGTCCTGGTGCCGGCGATCGTCGACGGGGTCCGCTCGGTGCCGCAGGAGACGCTCGCCGCCGCGACCGCCATGGGCCTCGGGCCCGTACGGCGCTATCTCCAGGTGCAACTGCCGATCGCGGTGCCCGCCATCATCGCCGGACTGCGGGTGGCCACCGTCTCCAGCATCAGCCTGGTCAGCGTCGGCATGCTGATCGGCAACCAGGGCGCGCTGGGCAACCTGCTCAACGACGCGAACATCTACCACCGGCCCGAACTCGCGGTGAACTCCGTGCTCACCACGGCCGTCCTCGCGATCCTCGCCGACGGAGCCCTGGTGCTGCTGCGCCTGCTGCTCACCCCCTGGATGCCGCGCCGCACCGGCCGCCCCGCGCGGGTGGCCGAGGCCGCCCGGCCCGACACGGCCACGCCCGCCGACGCGGCCGTGCCCGCCCTGGAGGACGCAGCCCGGTGAACGTACTGCACTTCGTCAACGCCTTCTTCGGCGACGGCTCCCACTGGCACGGCTACGACGGGATCCCCGCCCGCCTGGCCGAGCACCTGCGCTACTCCCTGATCGCGCTCGCCCTGGCCGCCGCCATCGGGCTGCCGGTCGGCCTGCTCACCGGCCACTACGGGCGGGGCGGCAACACCCTCGCCCTGATCGCCACCGCCGGCCGGGCGCTGCCCAGCTTCGGCCTGCTGGTGCTGATGTTCATCCTGCTCGGGTTCGGCCTGGTGCCCGTGATGATCCCGCTGGTCGTCCTCGCCGTGCCGCCGATCCTGGTGACCACCTACGAGGCGGTGCGCTCGGTCGACCCCGCGCCGGTGGACGCCGCCCGGGGCATGGGCATGGCCGAGTCCCGGGTCCTCTTCCGGGTCGAACTGCCCGTCGCGCTCCCGCTGATCCTCAGCGGCCTGCGCTCGGCCGCCATCCAGATCGTGTCCACCGCCACCATCGCCGCCTACGTCAGCCTCGGCGGCCTCGGCCGCTACATCGTCGACGGCCTCTACCAGCGCGACTACGAGAAGGTGGTGGGCGGCGCCACCCTGGTCGCGGTCCTCGCGCTGGCGACGCTCGCGCTGTTCTGGGCGGTCGCGCGGTGGGCGGTCTCGCCGGGGGTGCGCCGCAGTGGCTGACCCGGGCGCTCCGCTCCGGACGCCCCGCCCCGAAGCCGTCCGGCCCACCCGCATCGCCCGCGTCGGGGCCGATCGCTGACCCGGCCGCCCTCGACCACCGAGAACCCTCTGGATTGGAACACCGACGACCATGCCAACTCCTCAGCCCGGAACGGGAACCGTGACTCCTCGACGGAACAGCACCAGGTCAAGCACGATGCGCTCCGGCGCGGCCGCCGTCGCCCTCGCCGCCACCGCGGCACTGCTCGCGGGGTGTTCGTCCTCCGGCGGCAAGACCGACGACCCGCTGTCCGGCGGCAAGGCCGGCGACGGCACGGTCGTCGTCGGCTCCAACAACTTCCCCGAGAGCATCCTCCTCGCCGACGTCTACGGCGAGGCGCTGAAGGCCAAGGGCGTCAAGGTCGAGTACAAGCCCAACATCGGCAGCCGCGAGACCACGTACGGCCTGCTGAAGAACGGCTCGATCACGGTCCTTCCCGAGTACAACGGCGCACTGCTCGCCTACCTCGACAAGAAGGCCGCCCCGAAGTCGGTCGCCGCCACGACGGCCGCCGTCTCCGCGAAGCTCGCCCCCAAGCTGGCGCTGCTGAACCCCTCGCCCGCCGAGGACAAGGACTCCGTCACGGTCAACGCCGCGACGGCGCAGAAGTACCACCTCACCTCCTCGTCCTCCATCGCGGACCTCAAGGACGCCGCCCAGGACCTGGTCATCGGTGGCTCCCCCGAGTTCCAGACCCGGCAGCAGGGACTGGAGGGCCTGAAGTCGGTCTACGGACTCCACTTCAAGTCCTTCAAGGCGCTGGACGCGGGCGGCCCGCTGACCCAGGCGGCCCTGAAGAAGAACCTCGTCCAGGCGGCCGACCTCTTCACCACGGACCCGACCGTCACCAAGGAGAAGTTCGTCGTCCTGCAGGACCCGAAGAACCTCTTCGGCTTCGAGAACGTCCAGCCGCTGGTCCACAAGCCGGGCCTGGACCGGAAGGGCACCGACGCGCTCAACGCCGTCTCGGCCAAGCTCGACACCGCGGCCCTGCTGAAGCTGGACACCCAGGTGCAGACCCAGGACAAGGACCCGCTGGAGGTGGCCAAGGCCTGGCTGAAGTCCGAGGGCCTCGCCTGACGCAGCGCGCACGGCCCCGGGCGCCCCGCACCGCCGGCACCCGGGGCCGTGGCACGGCTCAGAGGTCGAACTCGTGCGGCGGCAGGTCCAGCGCGTAGCACGCCTCCCGGACCACCGCCTGCTCGGACTTGTCGAAGTCGCCGTCCGCCCCGCCGATGACGATGCCGATCTGGATCACGGCACGGGCCTCGGCCGGCTTCTTCTTCGCCTTGGCGATCTCCTGCAGCACGCTCACCTTCCCGAAGCCGAAGTCGGTGGTGAGCCGGCCGAGGTTCTCCTCGAAGCGGCGGCGCAGGTCGTCGGCCGGGAAGTTCTGCAACACCTCGTTGGTGGCGATCAGCTGGGCGACACGCTGCCGCTCCGAGGGGTCGACCGTCCCGTCGGCGGCGGCCACGAGCGCGCACACGGCCATGCTCGCGTCGCGGAAGGCGCCGCTCTTCAGGTCGTTCTTCCTGGCGACGAGCTGGGTCTGCATCTGCGACGCGGATTCCCTGATGCGGTCCCACAGGGCCATGTGCACTCCAAGTGTCTGGCGGTCGTCGCCGGTTGCCGGAGCGATCCGGATTCGCTCTGCAGCACCGTGGGAACTCACGGGCCCGCGGACAAGTTCCGCGGGCCCCGGGGCGGCCCGGGCGGCCTTCCCCGGACCGCTCCAGGGTCCCTGCCGGGCGGCCCGGAGGACCTAGACTGGTGCGTTCCCGGGCGGGCGGCGGACCCGCGGGGAGAGGCAGAGGGAGGACGACGGTGGCGACAGCCGGCAGTGGCTTCGAGGAACCGTCCGCCGAGGTGCTCGCGGACGCGGCCGCGGCCTTCGGCCTGCTCGCCTCGCCCGCCCGGCTGCACCTCGTGTGGACGCTGGCCGGCGGCGAGAGCGACGTGACCGGACTCGCGGAGCGGGTCGGCGGCGCGCTGCCCGCCGTCAGCCAGCACCTGACCAAGCTGAAGCTCGCCGGACTCGTCCGCTCCCGCCGCGAGGGCCGCCGCCAGGTCTACTTCGTCGACGACCCCGACGTGGTCGACGTCGTCCGGCTCGCCCTCGCCCGGCTCACCGACCGCGCCGCGCGGGCCGACGCCCCGGCGCGCCGCCTCCATGGCATCTGAGGTCGCGGCGGCCCGCCCGGCCGCACCCGACGGCACACCCCTGCAGGTGCTCCGCGAGCTCGACAGCAGCCCGCGCGGGCTCACCGACGCCGACGCCGAGGCACGGCTCGCCGCGGTCGGCGACAACACCGTCCCCGAGGTCCGCACCGTCTCCTGGGCCGCCCGCTGCGTCCACGGCCTGCGCGACCCCTTCACCGCCGTACTGCTCTGCCTCGGCGGCGTCTCCACGCTCGTCGCCTCCTGGGCGACGGCCGCGGTGATCCTCAGCCTGGTCGCCGTCAGCTGCGTGCTGCGGGCCGCCGGCGAGTACCGCGCCGACCGGTCCTCGGCCGCGCTGCGCGAACTGGTCTCCGGCACCGCCACCGTGCTCCGCCGCACCACCGGGCCGGAACGGCCGCGGGAACGCGAGGTCCCGGTCGCCGAGCTGGTGCCCGGCGACGTCCTCCGGCTCGGCCCCGGCGACCTCGTCCCCGCGGACGTACGGCTGCTGCGCGCCCGCGGTCTGACGGTGCACCAGGCCGCCCTCACCGGTGAGTCCGCCCCCGTCCCCAAGACGGCCGCGGAGGTGCCCGACGGGCCCGCACCGGGCCCCTTCGCCCAGCCCCACCTGTGCTTCCAGGGCAGCGCCGTCGCCACGGGCACGGCCACGGCGGTCGTGGTCGCGACCGGCGCGCGGACCCGGCTCGCCGCCGCGCACGGCCCGGCGGCCGGACGGTCCAGGGCGGCCGGGCGTGCCGGACCCAGCGCCTTCGACCGGTCGGTGCACGGCATCTCCTGGGTGCTGATCCGGTTCATGCTGCTGACGCCGCCGCTGGTGCTGATGGCGAACGCGGCGCTGCGTGGCCGCGGCCTGGAGACCCTGCCGTTCGCCGTGGCGGTCGCGGTCGGCCTCACCCCCGAGATGCTCCCCGTCCTCGTGACCACCTCGCTCGCCCGCGGGGCCCGGCACCTGGCCCGGACGTACGGCGTCATCGTGAAGCGGCTGCCCGCCCTGCACGACCTGGGCGCCGTCGACGTGCTGTGCGTCGACAAGACCGGCACCCTCACCCAGGACCGGCCCGTGGTGGAACGCGCCCTCGACGCGGACGGCCGGGACGACCCCGACGTGCTGCGCCGGGCCGCCGCGGGCGCCTGGTGGACCCTCCAGCTCGCCGAACTGCCCGCGCCCGACGCGCTCGACGAGGCGCTCCTGGAGGCGGCCGGCCGGGCCGGTGAGGAGTACGACGGGGTCGACGCCGTGCCCTTCGACCCGGTCAGGCGGCTCGCCACCGCCGTGATGCGCGACGGCGTCGGCACCCACCTCCTCGTGGTGCGCGGCGCCGTCGAGGACGTCCTGGAGCGCTGCGTGCTGGAGGAGGCGCAGCGGGAGCGGCTGCGGGCGCTCGCCGCGCGCGAGGCGGACGCCGGGCTGCGGGTGCTCGCCCTCGCCACCGCCGAGCGCCCGGCCCGCACCGGCGCCTACACCCCGGCCGACGAGCGCGGCCTCGCCTTCCGGGGCCTCGTCACCTTCCGGGACGCTCTGGCGCCCACGGCGGCGGAGGCGCTGCGCCGGCTGGCCGACGCGGGCGTCACGGTGAAGGTCCTCACCGGCGACCACCCGGGCACGGCGGCCCGCGCCTGCCGCGATCTGGGCCTCGGCCTCGACCCGGGGCCGGGAGAGGGCCGGGGGGCGGGGCCCGGCGGTGACGGCCGGGAGGCGGCCGGTCCGGACCGGACCGAGGCCGCGGGGACCCGTCCGGCCGGCGCGGGCGCGGACGTGTCGGTTCCGAGCGGCGTGCCGATGACGGTGGCCGCCGGGACCGGCGCCTTCGGAGCGGTGCACGTCATGGGCCGCGCGGCCGGCACCGGGGACGGGGACGAAAACGGGGACGGACGGACGAGCGCGGCCCGCGAGGACGAGTCCCACCGAGCGGGCCGGGGCCACCACGGCGAGGGCGGCCCGGGCGAGGCCGCTCTCCGGGCCACCGTCTTCGCCCGGTGCACCCCGGAGGACAAGGCGCGCATCGTCACCGCCCTGCGGGACGCCGGGCACACCGTCGGCTTCCTCGGCGACGGCGCCAACGACGTGGCCGCCCTGCGCGCGGCCGACGTCGGCATCGCACCGCGGGACGCCCGCGACGTGGCCCGCGAGGCCGCCGACGTCGTCCTCGCCGACAAGGACCTGACCGCCATCGGGCACGCCGTCGCGGCGGGCCGGCACGCCAGCGGCAACATCGCCTCGTACCTGCGCGTCACCCTCTCCTCCAACCTGGGCAACGTCATCGCGATGCTCGCCGCCGGCCTGCTGCTGCCCTTCCTGCCGATGCTCCCGGCGCAGGTGCTCGTGCAGAACCTCTGCTTCGACGCGGCCCAGTCGGCCTTCGCCGCCGACCGTCCCGACGGAGCGGCCCTGCGCCGCCCCACGGTGCTGCGGCCCCGCGCCTTCCTGCGCTTCATCGCCGGCTTCGGCGCGCTGAACGCGGTCGCCGACCTCGCCACCTTCGCCGTCCTGGCCGCCGCGCTGCGCGGCCCCGACGCCCTGAACGACGAGGTCGTCTTCCACTCGGCGTGGTTCACCGAGAACCTGCTCACCCAGGCCCTGGTGATGGTCCTGCTGCGCACCGGGCGCGGCGGGGCGGGGCGGCGCGGGCCCGGGCCGGTCGGGTGGGCGGCCGCCGCCCTCGCCGTCGTCGGGCTGCTCCTGCCGGTCGGCCCGCTGGGCCCACCGCTCGGCATGACCGCGCTGCCGCTGCCGTACTACGTGCTGCTCGCCGCGGTCCTCGGCGCGTACGCCCTCGCCCTGGTCGCCGCCGTACGGCGTCTTCGGGTGCCCCGAAGCGGGTTGTACAGTTGCGCAAGGTAGCAACTGTCGCCGCTCGGGCCGGCAGGGAAGCACGCCGAAGAACGTGAGGAAAGGGAGGGCGGGCCATGCTCCGCAACGGACTCGAACCCTGGCACCTGCTGGTCCTGGCCATCGTGGTCATCGTGCTGTTCGGCTCGAAGAAGCTGCCGGACAGCGCGCGGGCGCTGGGCAAGTCGATGCGCATCCTGAAGAGCGAGGCCAAGGCCATGAAGGACGAGGGCGACGGCGCGACGCCGCCGGTCGAGCCGACGGCCGTGCGCACCGCCGCCGACACGTCGCAGCCCCGCGCCGCGGCGGAGCCGCCGGCCGCCGCGGGCTGACCGCGGGCTGACCGCGGGCGTCAGCCCGCCGAGGCCGGGGGAGCCGGTGGGGGAGTCGAGGTGGGCGCCGGGGCCGGGTCCCGCTCCCGGACCCGTCCCCCCGGCCGGTGGCGGCGGCGCGGCTCCTGGTCCGGCAGCCAGCCGAAGGCGAGGCAGCTGCCGGTCACGCCGAGGAGCAGGCCGACGAGGAAGCCGCCGAGGTTCGAGGTGAGCCAGCTGCCCAGGGAGACGAGGACGCCGACCAGGGAGTAGAAGAGGCGCTGGGCGGGGTGGAAGAGGATCAGCAGGCCGCACAGTGCCATCAGCACCGGCAGCAGGTACCCGGCCAGTCCCTGCATGCCGATGTGCAGGACGACCTTCAGGGACGCCTTCTCGGTGAGCAGGGTCTCCGCCCCGCCCAGCGTCAGCAGCACCCCGCCCCAGAAGGGGCGGCGCCCCCGCCAGCGGCCGAGGGCCCGCCGCGCTCCCGGCCGCCGGACCGCCGCTCGCGGCGCCCGCGGGGCGGGCCCGTCCGGCGTCCCCGGCGGCGCGTCGTCCGCCACCGGTTCAGCAACCCGATCCGCTGAACCGGAGCTTGAGCCCCGGAAGCCTGAACACGGCTGCGGTGGTGGCGTAGTTGGTCTGCCGCAGATGGGCGATGCGGACCGTGTCCGCCTGCTGGCTGAAGACGCCCTTCGGTCCCTGCACGCCCGCCTCGGTGAGCGTGCTCGCGTCGTTGCCGATCTCGATGTGCCGGAAGGCCGCGTCGCCGGACAGCTCGCTGGAGTCGGTCGTCAGGTCGGTCGCGGACACCTTGTCCGTGCCGGAGCCCGCAGTGATGAGCAGGTTGGTGCCGCCGAGGTCGACGCTCTGGCACAGCCGGGTCAGGGTGGCGTTCCTGATGGCGGAGGTCACCACCAGGACCTGCCCGCCGGTGTCCCCCGCGTTGGGGCTGCCCTCGGCCATGTCGTCGAGTCCGCCGAACTGCTCGAAGCCGGTGCCGTCCAGCTCGGTCGCGGTCACCGTGAACGGCATGCCGGAGATCGCGAACTGCACGCCCAACGCGCCCTGTGCGGTGAGGACCGCCAGGCCCGCGGCGACCAGGGCGGCGGGCACCGCCAGGACGGCGGCACGGCGCAGCCGGACACGGCCGCGCCGCTCCCCGCCCTCCGGCGCCGCGGCGTCCTGCGGGGTGCCGGCGGCGGAACCGCTGTCCGGTCGTGCGGGCGTGCCGTCCGTGTGGGGGGTGGGGTCCGGGGACGAGGCCATGGTCTGCTCCTGTGGGCATGGTCAGTGCGGTCGGAGGTCAGAGCGTGTGCGTCCTGGCGCGGACGGCGGCTGCGGGTGCGTGCCCCGGCGCCGTCTTGCCGGCGGGGGCACGGGCCTTACGGTGCTGCCGCAGCAGTCGCCGAGGAAGTTACCGATGGTTACAACGCGGGTCAAGGCTTGTGTGAAAGAACGGTGACGACGGTGTGCGGCCGATGCGTGCCCGTCCCGGTGTGCGAGTGTCGTCACGGCGGCGCATGGCCGCTCGAAGGCCGAACCTTCCGGTCAACTCCCGTTCATTTACTTGACGTTGATGCACCCCGGGGCTACAACTCTGCCTGACCACTCCCGGATCCGTGGCGCCGGATCCGCCGCGCGGCACCGCCCGCGCTCCCATGTGCAGTCCCGCTCCGGCGTGCGCTGCACGCAGCCCACTCCTGTCCCGCCCCCTCGGGGCGTACGGCACGGAACGCCCCGCCCCCTCGGCCGGTCCGCGTCGCGCGCCCGTCCCGCCCGGCCCGGCCGGAGGTCTTCCCCCGGGCCTCCGGCCGGTCACCGGCCGACCGTCGTCGCCGGCCCGCCACGTACGGAGAAGGCGTGCCGGGCCGGCGCCGGCGGACGCCGCCCGCAGCACCCGACCCCCCACCTTCGGAAACGAGGTACCCCCGTATGCCTACGCGTTCCCTCCTCGTCCTCGCCGCCGCGGTCGCCGCCCTCACGCTCCCCGCGGCCGGCACCGCCGTCGCCGACGGCGCCGTGCTGACCACCGGCGGGCCCGGCGGCAGCGCCGTGGCGGCCGGTGACGTGCTCACCGCACCGCTGGCCGGCGGCACCACGGCCACCCTCTACTCCAGCGCGAGCGGTACCAGCGGCGTCTCCTGCACCGCGTCCCGGTTCACCGCCGCCGTCACCGCGAACCCGGGCGCGCCCGGCACCGCGACCGAGGCGGTCACCGCGCACACCTTCGACAGCACCCACTGCACCAGCAACGTCACGGGCGTCCTCGGCGTCAGCGGCATCACCGTCGACCACCTCCCGTACACCGCCACCGTGGCCTCCGACGGCACCCTCGCGGTGGCCCCGGCGAGCGGCTCCACCGTCCAGACCACGGTCAGACTGCGCACCCTGCTGGGCAGCATCACCTGCGTCTACCAGGCCCCCGGCCTGACCGGCCGGGCCGACAACGCCGACAGCAGCATCGCCTTCACCAACCAGCAGTTCACCAAGGTGTCCGGGTCGTCGCTGTGCTTCGCCGCCGGCTACTTCACCGCCCGGTACGCCCCCGTGACCGATGCGGGCGCACCCGTCTCGGTCAACTGAGACCCGGGCGGCCCGGCCTGGCGCGGCGTCACCGCTTGCGCGTCAGTTCCCTCCTGGTGGCCGCCGACGTCAGCAGTTCCGCGTCGAAGTAGGAACCGACCGAGAGCTGGGCCGCGTTGGCCCGGGCGTTCAGCATGGTCTTCGTGATGCGCAGGGTGGTGGGGTCGCGGCGGAGCATCGGCTTCACCCAGCGCGTCACGGCCGCGTCGAGCCCGTCCGGCGGGACGACCTCGTGCAGGAGGGACAGACTCTCCGCCGTGGCCGCGTCGAACTGCTCGGCCGTCAGCAGCAGCCTGCGCACCCGGGCCTGCCCCGCCTCCTCGACGAGGCGGGGCAGCACCCCGCCCCAGGCGGGCGGGACCCCGAGGCCGACCTCCGGCATCCGGAAGCGGCAGGTGTCCGCGCCGACGCGCAGGTCGCAGAAGACGGCCAGCCCCAGGCCGGCCCCGATGACGTCGCCCTGCAGCCGCGCGATCGTCACCACCCCCAGCCTCGAGAGCGCCTCGCAGACACGCTGGGCCCGGTGGGCCAGCGCGCGCAGCGCGGCGCCGGAGGGGTCCTCGGCGAGCAGCGCCGGGAACTCGCTGCGATCCCCGCCCTGGCAGAAGTGGTCCCCCGCGCCGGACAGCACCATCACGCGGACGGTGCCGTCGTCCTCCAGGGCGGTCAGGACGTCGAGCAGCTCACCGAGGACCTCGCCGGATATGGCGTTGCCGGTCTCCGGCCGGTTCAACTCCACTCTGAGCAGGGGCCCTTCGTCGATGACACGAAGAGTCTTGTAGTCACTGGCCATGTCGCGTTCCGTCTCGTTTCTCAGGCGCCCGGGAGGGTCAGGCAGGAGTCAGGTGCAGGGACACCAGGCGCCTGAAGGCGACGCGCGGGGCCCACTGCGGGGGAGTGCTGATGCGCAGGTGCATGCCGCGCCGGATCAGCGAGGTGAGCAGCACCTTCGCCTCCAGCCGGGCCAGGACACTGCCCAGGCAGTAGTGCGCGCCCGCACCGAAGCTCAGGTGGGGAGCCCGGCGCCGGACGTCGAAGCGGTGGGGGTCGGCGTACTGGGCCGGATCATGGTGCGCCGCGCCGGCCATGAGTTGCACCATCTCACCCGCCGGCACGAACACCCCGCCGAGTTCGGTGTCCGCGCCCGCCACGCGGCTGATCATGTGGATGGGCGCGTCGTAGCGCAGGACCTCCTCGATCGCGTCGGGGACGAGGCCGGGGTCCCTCCGGAGCAGCTCCAGTTGACCGGGGCTCTCCAGCAGCAGGCGCACGGCGTCCGACAGGACGTGCGAGGTCGTCTCCAGCGCGGCCAGGATCATGAAGAGGGCGAGGGCGTGGACGGCCGCGTCCGCGACGGAGCGGTCCGGTTCCAGGTCGTCCCACGTGCGGAGCCAGATCGAGACCGGGTCGTTCCCCGGCCTCCTCCGGCGTTCCCGGATCAGGTCGGAGAAGTACCGGCGGAGACGGGCCGTCGCGGCGTCGGAGAGTGCCAGCTGGCTGGTGGTGGGAAAGAGCTCCTGCGTGTGCACCTGATCGTGGGTGAGGTCGCGCAGGAGCGCGTAGTCGGACGGGGGCAGTCCCATCCACCGGCCGATCGTGACGACCGGGAGTTCTTCACTGACGAGCGCGCAGAAATCCGCCGGCCCCTGGCGCAATTGGCCGGCGAACTGATCGAGTAAGGTCTCGACCGTGTTTTCTATGGAGGGTTCCAGCGCTGCTATGGAATTCGGATGGAAGAGATTTCCCACCGATCCCCGCACACGTGTGTGCAGAGGCGCATTGAGCATCGGAAGGGAATTTCCTATCTGCTGCGACGCGGGCGTCCTCCATCGGGCCGCGTCATTCCGGCTGTTGCGCCACTGGTGATCCGGCACCCTCCACGACTTGTCCGCCAGAATGCGGCGGCACAGTCGGTAGGAGGTCACCAGGTGTCCGCCCCACGGTGCCGGAACGACCTCGCCCATCGCCATGAGACGGTCGTAGGCGGGAAGCGGGTTCGCCTGGCCGCCGCCGGTCCGCAGCCGGGCGAACAGCGACACCAGCGTGCGTCGGTCGATGGGGGCGGTCACGGGGGAACCCAAGGCAACTCCTTCTCGAAAGATCACAGAATAATCGCGAGCCCTGCATACCCCGGCGCCCGAACGCGTATGCATATGCCGGACAGTTGTGCTGTGATGCGAGTCACCCGTTCCGTGGTTTGGTGAGGCATTGTTGCCGGGTGGCGTCACTTGTCCGCGAGTTCCTCGTCGGTCTTTTCGGGGCACGGCCGGTCGCCTGCTCCGCATCGTGCGGGGAGGCGCAAAACGGCGCCATACGCTCTTTCCCGGACGCGGCGGCCCGGTGCGGGTTCAGCCGCCGAACGCCGCCAGGTGGTCCGCCGCCCAGTCCCGGTAGCTGCGCGCGGGCCGGCCGAGCAGCGCCGGCACCGTGGGATGCACGTCGGTCTTCGCCCCCGCCCGCCCGCGCTCCGCGCTCGCCAGCAGCGCGTCGGCCAGGGGGGCCGGGTACCGGGAGCGCAGCGCGACCCGAGCCTCCGCCACGGTCAACTCCACGAACTCCACGGGGCGTCCGAGCAGCCGGGCCAGTGTCGCCGTCTGCGCGGTGGGGCTGATCGGCTCCGGGCCGGTCAGCGCGTGGGTCCGCCCCGCATGCCCGTCCGGGTCCAGCAGCGCGGCCGCCGCCACCTCGGCGATGTCGCCGGGGTCGACCGTCGCGCCGGCCGTGGAGCCGCCGAGCGCCCGCACCACGCCCTCCTCGCGGACCGAGCGTGCCCAGCTCAGGGTGTTGGACATGAA
Organism: Streptomyces tropicalis; assembly: GCF_029269835.1. GTDB lineage: Bacteria > Actinomycetota > Actinomycetes > Streptomycetales > Streptomycetaceae > Streptomyces > Streptomyces tropicalis. The sequence goes on from NZ_JARJBB010000003.1 coordinate 228,882, forward strand.
GGCACGCGGGCGCAGCAGGGTCCACGACATGCCCGACGCGCGCAGGAGCCGCTCGTTGCCGCGCTGCCAGCGGGTGATCAGGTCGTCCGCGGCGGGGTCCGTCACGGCCAGCGCCGACAGCTTGACCACGTGGCGGACCCCGGCCCGCCGCGCGGCCGTCAGGAAGTTCTCGTCATGGGCGGGGGCGAGCGGATCCGCGGTGACCAGCAGCGCCGTGCGCACCCCGGTCAGTGCCCGTTCCAGGCCGGCCGGATCCGCGAAGTCGCCGCCCACGACGTCGAGTCGGGGGCCGGGTGCGACACGGGAGGGGTCCCGGGTCAGCAGCCGCAGCGGTGCGGTGCCGGACAGCCGGCGTGAGACCAGCCGTCCGACCGTGCCGGTGCCTCCGGTCAGCAGGATCACGGGTCAGTGGCCGTCCGCGTCCATGGTGGCCAGGACGCGGGCCCCCCGGTCGGGCGCGGCGTCCAAGCCGCCGATCAGGCCCGGCACCGCGACACCCGGCAGAATGTGGCCCCACAGCACCGAGACGCGGTGCCCGAGGTCGTCCCGCCCGGTCAGCGCCCGGGACATCAGCTGGATCCCGGCGAAGGCGCCGACCAGCAGTTCCACGGTGTCGCGCGGTTCCACGGTGGGCAGCAACTCGCCCTGCTCCCGGGCCTTTCCCATCAGGGTCATGAGGTGCTCGGCCCACTGCAGGAACGGCCCGGTGTGGTCGACTCCGGGAGGCGCGCACTGGTCGACCGTCAGCCGGACACTGCCGCGGAGCAGGGCGTTGCCGAGGAGCCGGTGGGCCACGACGAACGTGGTGTCGATGATCTCCTGCAGCTTGCTCGGCTGCGACGGCACCGTCCCGAACGGCACCTGCTCGTCCAGCACCGCCTGGGCGAGGCACTCCTTCGACGGGAAGTGGAAGTACAGGGCGCCCTTGGTGACATCGGCGCGCTCCAGCACCATCGCGATGGTGGTGGACGTGTATCCGTGCTCGTCGAAAACCGCTCCGGCGGCTTCCAGGATCGCTCTGCGCGTCCTGACGGCGCGTTCCTGCTTCGCCACGAGAACCCCTCCACTGCGCCGAGTCGGCCGGTCAACACTGGTGCGCCGAACCAGTCGCGCACGGCCCGGTCCCCGGATCTCATTGAAAGCAAACCGGGCGGCTCGTACTCTAGCGCTCACTTGTGCAGACGCCTTGCCGTCTGTCATCGCATCGGGGGACCAAGGAGGGCCACATGCCTCGACTCCGGCAGCTCGCCGAGTTCCCGGCGACGACGACGGCTTCGCAGAAGCCTACGTCGGCGCGTGCGGATCCGCCGGGTCCGGACCGGACCGCACCGGACCCGGCCGCCGCGGACCGGGAGAACGCACCCGGCGCGGCCCCGGAGTCCGCCACCGCGAACGCCCCCGCACCGGATGCGGAGAAGGGGCCCGCGCCGGCCGCCGGGACGTCCGTGACCGCATCAACGTCCATACAGGAGCGCGGAGTCGACGTGCACGCCAAGGGCATGACCGCCACCGTTCCCCGTGAACTCGTGCACCGGGCGGCGCTGTCCGAGACCTTCCTGACCGGCTGGACGAGGACCGGCGAGGACCGCTTCACCGTCTCCGCGCAGTGGCCGCGGGCCCACCCCCTGCACGTGTCGCCGGACCGCTCGGCCCACGACCCGCTGCTCGTCGTGGAGACGGTCCGCCAGAGCGGCACGCTCCTCGCCCACACCGAGTACGGCGTCCCGCTGGGCCACCAGTTCGTGCTCCAGGAGCTGCACGTCACCACGGAACCGAAGCACCTCGCCGTCGGCCCGGCACCCGCCGAAACCGACCTGGAGGTCTCCTTCTCCCGTGCGGGGAGCGGACGTTCGACCGCGCTGCGCTACGAGGTCGAGGTGTGGCGGGACGACCGGCGGGCGGCGACGGCGCGGGTGTCCTTCACCAGTGTGGGCGCGGCCGCCTACCGCAGGCTGCGCGGGGGGCGCACGCCCGGATCCGTGAGCGCCCTGCCGGTGCCGTCCGGTGTGGAGGCCGCGGCCGTGCACCGGACCCTGGACGCCGACGTCGTCCTCGCCCCCACCCGGCGCCGGGACCGCTGGCAACTGCGCGTCGATACCGCGCATCCCGTTTTCTTCGACCACCCCCTCGACCACGTCCCCGGCATGCTCCTGCTGGAAGGTGCCCGCCAGGCCGCCTGCCTGCTGGGGGCCTCCACCCGCCCGCCCACCTCCTTCCAGGCTTCCTTCCACCGGTACGCGGAGCTGGATCGCCCCACGTGGATCCAGGCGGAGGCCGCATCCGGCGGCGAACTGCACCTGGTGGGGATCCAGGGCGAGTCGACGGTCTTCGCCTGCCGGGTGGACGCCGCGGTCTGGTGAGCTATCGTGTACGGGGAGTCAGAAACAAACGGCATGCCCCGTTCTTTTACAGCCCCGGGAGTGATCCATCGATGCCGAGGCAGTTACGGGCCGAGCAGACCCGCGCCACGATCATCACGGCCGCCGCCGACCTCTTCGACCGGCGCGGCTACGAACGGACCAGCCTGAGCGACATCGTGGAGCACGCACAGGTCACCAAGGGCGCCCTGTACTTCCACTTCGCGGCCAAGGAGGATCTGGCGCACGCCATCATGGAGTTGCAGGCCCACGCCGCCCACCAGGTGATGAGCGAGGTGGACGGGCGGGGCTGCTCCTCGCTGGAGGCGCTGGTGCGGATCACCTTCGCGCTGACCCGGCTGTCGGTCGACGGCCCGGTCACCCGTGCCGGTCTCCGGCTCGCCACCGGCGGGGTCGAGGTGCGGGCGCCCCTGCGGCACCCGTTCACCGAGTGGCTGGAGATCGCCACGCGCAAACTCCACGGTGCGGTCCGGGAGTCCGACCTGCACGCGGAGGTCGACGTCCAGGCCGTCGCGCACTCGCTGGTCTGCTTCTTCGTCGGCACCCGCATCGCCGGCCGGCCGCTGGAGCCGGTGGCGCGGCTGCCGCGCCGCACGGCGGAGATGTGGCACCTCCTGATCCGCGGCCTGGTCCCGGTGCACCGGCGTCCCCGCTACCTCACCCTGATCACCCAGCTGGAGCGGGAGATCGCGATCGCCTGACGGGCCGCCCGGGCCGCCCGGGCCGCGGCGAGCGGGAAGGGCGGCGGGCGGCCCGCCCGGTACGGTGAGGCGCATGCCCGAGACCCCCTCCGCGCCCGTGCTGCTCGGCAACGAGCCCGGTTCGTTCCCGCACGGCGTGCTCGCCGAGCGGCACCCCGCGATCGTCCGGCAGGTCCGCGCGGCCTTCCCGTACGGCCCGGAGCAACGGGCCGCCCTGGACACGCTGCTGGAGAACTGCGCCGCAGGCGTCGTCGAACCGCTGCCCGACCACGCCCCCGACCGGGACCGCTGGCAGCGCTGGGGCCTGGCGCGGTACGCGGGCCGCTCCTGGTTCGACGTGCCGTGGCTGTGGTCCGAGAGCTACTTCTACCGCCGGCTCCTCGAAGCCGTCGGCCACTTCGGCACCGGACCCTGGCAGGGCATCGACCCCTTCCGCCCCGCCAAGCTCGCCGAGCTGGACGCCCCCGAGACCGGCCGCGAACTGGACGCGCTGGACGCGCTCGAGGGCCGCCCCGCGGACGAGCGGGCCCGGGCCCTGCTGCACGGCTCCCTCTGGGGCAACCGTGCCGACCTCGGCTTCCGGCTGTCCGCCGCGGGCGCCGGCGCCGGCCCGGACACACAGGGCCTGGTCGCCGACGACAGCGACGCCCTGTGGGCGCTGCTCCCGCCGTCGGGCACCGGCACGCTCTGCCTCGTCGCCGACAACGCGGGCCGCGAACTCGTCCCCGACCTCCTCCTCGTCACCGAACTGCTCGCCCAGGAGCGGATCGCACGGGCCGTCCTGCACGTCAAGCCGTACCCGTACTACGTCTCCGACGCCACGACCGCCGACGTCGTGGACGCCGTGCGCCGGATCCGGGCGGCCGACGGCGCGGCCGCGGACCACGGACGGCGGCTGTGGGCCGCCCTGACCGACGGGCGCCTGACGATCCGGGCGCATCCCTTCTCCTGCGCCCCGCTGCCGTACGCGGAGATGCCCGGCGACCTGCGTGAGGACTTCGCACGGGCCGCGCTGACCGTGCTGAAGGGCGACCTCAACTACCGGCGCCTGGTGGGGGACCGGCTCTGGCCCCCGACCACCGCCTTCGCCGACGTCACCGCGTACTTCCCCGGGCCGGTCGCGGCCCTGCGCACCCTCAAGTCGGACGTGATCACCGGCCTCGCCCCGGACACGGTCGCCGCCCTCGACGACGGCGGGGCCGGGACCTGGCGCACCGGCGGCACCCACGCGCTGATCCAGTTCGCGCCCTGACGGACCCGCACCACACGGGAGTGTCCCGACGGCCATGCACTGCAGGGGTATACCGCCCTGACGGGGACTCGGCGCACTGCACCCCGGCGGCCGCTCACCCCACCGGGGCGGCCGGGCGGGGGCCCGGACCGGCGACGGCGGGCAGTGTCCCCGGTTCACGGGTCGGTTCACGCGATGGTGTGACCATCGGGGGGCCGGTGGATGGCGCCCGAGGGGCACGGGTAGGGCCCGGCCATGACGCAGCAGCCCTTCGAACTCCCGCACTTCTACATGCCCCATCCCGCGCGGCTGAACCCGCACGTGGAGGAGGCGCGGGCCCACTCGACGCAGTGGGCCCGCGACACGGGCATGCTGGAAGGCTCCGGGATCTGGGAGCAGGCCGATCTCGACGCGCACGACTACGGCCTGCTCTGCGCCTACACCCACCCCGACTGCGACGGTCCCGCGCTGTCGCTGATCACCGACTGGTACGTGTGGGTCTTCTTCTTCGACGACCACTTCCTGGAGACCTTCAAGCGCACCCAGGACCGCACAGGCGGCAAGGCCTACCTGGACCGGCTGCCGCTCTTCATGCCGCTGGACCTGTCCACGCCGGTGCCCGAGCCGCGGAACCCGGTCGAGGCCGGCCTCGCCGACCTGTGGACCCGCACGGTGCCCGCGATGTCCGCCGACTGGCGGCGCCGGTTCGCGGTCGCCACCGAGCACCTGCTCAACGAGTCCCTGTGGGAGCTGTCCAACATCAACGAGGGGAGGATCGCCAACCCCGTCGAGTACATCGAGATGCGCCGCAAGGTCGGCGGCGCCCCCTGGTCGGCCGGCCTGGTGGAGTACGCGACCGCCGAAGTGCCCGCCCAGGTCTCCGGTTCCCGGCCGCTGCGGGTGCTCATGGAGACCTTCTCCGACGCCGTGCACCTGCGCAACGACCTCTTCTCCTACCAGCGCGAGGTCGAGGACGAGGGCGAGCTGAGCAACGGCGTCCTCGTGCTGGAGACCTTCTTCGGCTGCACCACGCAGGAGGCCGCCGACACGGTCAACGACGTCCTCACCTCCCGTCTGCACCAGTTCGAGCACACCGCGCTCACCGAGGTGCCCGCACTCGCCGTCGAGCAGGGCCTCACCCCCGCCGAGGTCGCGGCGGTGGCCGCGTACGCCAAGGGCCTCCAGGACTGGCAGTCCGGCGGCCACGAATGGCACCTGCGCTCCAGCCGCTACATGAACGAGGGGGCGCGGTCGGCCGCCGTGCCCTGGCAGCGCCTCACCGGCCCCGGCACCTCCGCCGCCGGCATCGGCGCCCTGCTCGCCGCGTCCGGCGCCACGGACCCCGCAGCGACGTGGGGGAGGGTCCGCAACTACACCCATGTGCCGTACCGGAAGGTCGGTCCCTCCCTCATCCCCGACCTGTACATGCCCTATCCGCTGGAGCTGAGCGGGCACCTGGACGGCGCCCGGCGCCGGCTCGTCGAGTGGTGCCACCGCACCGGCATCCTGTCCGAGGGCGTCTGGGACGAGGACAAGCTCGCCGCCTACGACCTCGCGCTGTGCTCGGCGGGCCTCGACCCGGACGCCACGGCCGAGGCGCTCGACCTGAGCGCGCAGTGGCTCGCCTTCGGCACCTACGGCGACGACTACTATCCGCTCGTCTACGGGCACCGGCGCGACCTGGCCGCCGCGAAGGTCACCACGGCCCGGCTGTCGGAGTGCATGCCCGTGGAGGGCGGCACCACGCTCGTCCCGGTCGACGCGATGGAGCGCGCCCTGTGCGACCTGTGGGTCCGCACGACGAAGGACATGACCCCCGACCAGCGGCGCACCCTGAAGCAGGCCGTCGACGTGATGACCGCTAGCTGGGTGTGGGAGATGTCCAACCAGCTCCAGAACCGGATCCCCGACCCCGTCGACTACCTGGAGATGCGGCGCGCCACCTTCGGCTCCGACCTCACCCTCAGCATGTGCCGGGCGGGGCACGGTCCGGCCATCCCGCCCGAGGTGTACCGCAGCGGCCCGGTCCGCTCCCTGGAGAACGCCGCCGTCGACTACGCCTGCCTGCTCAACGACGTGTTCTCGTACCAGAAGGAGATCGAGTACGAGGGCGAGATCCACAACGCCGTCCTCGTCGTGCAGAACTTCTTCGGGCTGGACTACCCGGCCGGACTCGACGTCGTCCACGATCTGATGACCCAGCGCATGCGTCAGTTCGAGCATGTCGTCGCCCACGAACTGCCGCTCGTGTACGACGACTTCGCCCTGTCGCAGGAGGCGCGCGCGGTGATGCGGGGCTATGTGGCCGACCTGCAGAACTGGATGGCCGGGATCCTGAACTGGCACCGCAGCGTGGACCGTTACAAGGACGAGTGGCTCTCCCGCAGGGCCCACCTGTTCCTGCCGGGCCGTCCGCCCGTCCTGCCCGGCCGTCCTCCCGCGGTCCCGGTGGGCTGACCCGTCTCCCGGGCCGCTCCGTCCGGCCGAGCCGCCCGGTGCCCGCGTGCCGTGCCGTGTCCCCGCCCCGTGTCCCCGCCCCGGGGCGCGCCACGGCAGGCGCACGGCGCGGCGCGGTGGAGGGCGGCGCGGGGCGCGCGCGTCACCCGTTCGTGGCTCGTGGCGGGCGGGCCGCCGGGGTAGTCACCACCCGGAGGCGATCCATGGAACAGACTGCGCTGCGTCCCAGACCGATGCCGGGTCAGGAGCCCGGCGGCACCGGCCCTCGTACCGGCACGCGGACCGGCACCGGCAGACGTACCGGCACCGGTACGCGTACTGGCACCGGGTCCAGGTCCAGGTCCGGGTCCGGTGCCGCCCGGCCGCGTCGCGCCCGGCGGTCCGGCCGTCGGCGCGCCGTGGTGCTGTTCGGCCTCGGTGCCGGAGTGCTCCTGCTCCTGACCGGCGTCGGGCTCGGAGCGGTGGGCGCCGCCGTGCTGGGGGCGAGCCGGGCGACCGAACCGCCGCGCCGGCCTCCCACCGCCCGGGCCCCGGCGACCCTGCCGGGACAGGGCGCGACCGGCTCGCACCCGGCCCCCGCCGACGCCGCCCCGGAGCCGGTGCGGACGACGCTCGGCATCGAGGTCGCCGACGACGACGTCCGGCCGGGCGCCCGGGTCGTCGCCGTGCACGTGCCCGGCCCCGGCTACACCGCGGGCCTCGTCCGCGGCGACGTGCTCCTCGCGCTCGGCCGGACCCGGATCCGCTCGGCGGCGGACCTCGCGCGAGCGGTCGCGCGCAGCGCCCCGGGACACCCGGTCCTCCTCACCGTCCGGCACGGCAGCGGCGCCCACCGGCAACTGACCGCGGCTCTCGGCGTGGCCACCTGACGCCGGTATCCGGCCCTGCGCACACCACGGGTCCGGGACCCGACGAACCCGCCCGCGCCGAGCCCCGCCGTACGGCCCCGACCGGGGCTGCCCGGCCGGGCCGTGCCGCCGGGTCCTGCCGTGTTCTGCCGCTCCGGGGCGCACGGGCCGCACCGCCTGCGCCATCGGCGTCCCTCCCGCGGGCCCGGCGGCGGTGGGCGGCCGGGACCGGCCTGCGCGGCGGGCCGGACGGCACCGCGGTGGCCGGCCGCACACCACCCCGTCCGTCCCGGGCCGCGCGTCGCCCGCGGTGATGCCGTCGTCGACGCCGGGGCCGCGACACCGCGCAACCGGCTCGCGTCGGCACGCGGCACCGGGCAGGATGCTGCCCGTGATCCCGCATCGCCCCTTCAGCCGTACACGGAGGACCGGATGACCGGCAGCGCGCCCGCGCCCTTCACCGCCGACGACTACCGCGCCCGTATGGAGCGCGCCGCGCAGGCGGCCGCCGACGCCGGGCTGGCCGGGCTCCTGGTGGCCCCGGGACCCGACCTGGTGTGGCTCACCGGCTACGCGCCCCCCGCGGCCACCGAACGCCTGACGATGCTCGTGCTCGCCGCCGGGCAGGACCCTGTCCTGGTGGTGCCCACGCTGGAGGCGCCGGACGCACGCAAGGCGGCGGGCGCGTCCGTGATGTCCCTGCGCGACTGGACCGACGGCAAGGACCCCTACGCGGTCACCGCGGACCTCCTCGCCGGCAGCGGCCGGTTCGGCATCAGCGACAACGCCTGGGCGATGCACCTGCTCGGCCTGCAGCACGCCCTGCCCGGCACCTCGTACGCCTCCCTCACCACGGCCCTGCCGATGCTGCGCGCCGTGAAGGACGCCGCCGAGCTGGAGCTGCTCGCCGCGGCGGGCGCCGCCGCCGACCGCACCTTCGAGGAGATCCGCAACGTCCGCTTCGCGGGACGCCACGAGACGGAGATCGCCGCCGACCTGGACGCCCTGCTGCGCCGCTTCGGCCACTCCCAGGTGGACTTCACCATCGTCGCCTCCGGCCCGAACGGCGCCAACCCGCACCACGAGGTCGGCGACCGCGTCGTCGAGCGCGGCGACATGGTCGTCCTGGACTTCGGCGGGCTCCGCCAGGGCTACGGCTCCGACACCTCCCGCACGGTCCACGTCGGCGAGCCCACCGACGAGGAGCGCCGCGTGCACGACCTGGTCCGCGAGGCCCAGGAGGCGGGCGTCCGGTCGGTCCGCCCCGGCGCCGCCTGCCAGGACGTCGACCGGGCGGCCCGCGCGGTCATCGCCGACGCCGGGTACGGCGAGTACTTCATCCACCGCACCGGCCACGGCATCGGCGTCACCACGCACGAGCCCCCGTACATGATCGAGGGGGAGGAGCAGCCCCTCGTGCCCGGCATGTGCTTCTCCGTGGAACCCGGCGTCTACCTGCCCGGCCGTTTCGGTGTGCGCATCGAGGACATCGTCACCGTGACCGAGGACGGCGGACGCCGCCTGAACGACACGACCCGCGAGATGGTGATCGTGGACTGACCACCCCGCCCGCACTCCCACCCCGACGACCCGGACGACGGCGCGACGATGACCCAGGCACCGACCCCCACCGCGGACACCGTCCGCCGGCTGGTCCGCACCCTGCTCAAGGAGGACGCGGACACCGCCGGCGGACCCGAGATCCGGCCCGTCGCCGAGGGTGGCGGGCACTCCACCTGGTGGGTCGGCTCCCGCCACGTGGCCCGGCTCGCCGCCGACCGGGAGTCCTCCGCGCGCCAGCGGCGCGAGCTGCGCCTGCGCGACCTCGTCCGGCCGCACCTGCCGCTGGCCGTCCCGGCGAGCGTCGCGCACGGCGACTGGGCGCCCGGGCTGGCGTACACGGTGGACACGCGCGTCGCCGGGGGCGCGGCCGGCGGCGGCGAGGTCTCCGCCGTCGGCGAGGACGACCTGGCCGGGCTGCTGCTGGGCCTGCGTGAGGTGCCCGTCCGCCAGGCCGAGACGCTCGGCGTCCCGCGCACCGCTCCCCGCTCCCTGGAGGCGCTGCGCCGGATGGCCGTGCACGCGGGGGAACGCCTCGGCGCGGCCGACGAGTTCGACCCCGCGCGGATGACCCAGCTGCCTCCGGCCGCCGCGGTCCAGCTCGCCGCGCAGCCCGGTACCGCGGTCCTCGTCCACCACGACCTGAGGGCCGACCACCTGGTGCTCAGCGGGGACGGGCGGGTGCGCGGCGTGCTCGACTGGACCGGCGCCGTCGTCGGCGACCCTGCCGAGGACATCGCCGGCCTCGCCCGCGCCGTCGGCTCTCCCGCCGCGGTGCGGGCCGCGACCCTGGCCGGGTACGGCGCCCGCCCGTGCCTGCGCGGCCTGTGGCTCGCCCGCTGCGACACCGTCGTCCGGCTTGCCGAGCGCCTCGACGGCCGCGACGCCGGCACACCGCTGCCGCTCCTCAGGTCCCAGCTCCGCCACGCCTGGGAGGCGATCCTCCTGGAACGGGTGACGGAACTGCGGGAGGACGCCGGGGACGAGGAGCCCTGAGGTCGTCCCGCCCGGGCCCGGTCCTCCCGTGCGGCGGTCGTGCAGGAATGGCCTGTGAATTGGCTGTTGCATTCCTGTGCATGACGTGACGGGGTGCCAGGTAATGAACGGCACCGGGCCGGGTGAAATCCCGTCCAGCCCGGTCCCAAGGCTTCCCCCGCATTCGACAAGAATTCGCTTCGGGAGGCCCGCATCGGCGCAACCGGCCCGCGCGGTGACGAAGACTGCTGCCCATGGCTACGACCGTCCTCGACTCGCCCTCCCGCTCCGGTTCCGATCGCCGTGTGCCGTGGAGATCCCCGGTGGGAGAGCCCGCGTACGCACGTCCGGCACTGCTGGTCCTCACCGTGCTCGCGGCCGTGCTCTACACCTGGGGCATCGACCACAGCCAGTACCACACGTTCTACGCGAACGCGGTCCGCAGCATGACGGAGAGCTGGAAGGCATTCTTCTACGGCTCTTTCGACCCCGGGAATTCCATCACCCTCGACAAACTGCCGGGATTCCTGTGGCCGCAGGCCCTGTCGGCCCGCCTTCTCGGATTTCACCCGTGGGCGCTCGTCCTGCCGCAGGTCTTCGAAGGGGTGGCGAGTCTTCTCGTCCTGCACCGGCTGGTGCGCCGCTGGGCCGGCGTGCACGCGGCGCTGATCGCCGACACGGCCTTCCTGGTGACCCCGGTCGCCGTGGGGCTGTTCCGGACCGCCGTGGAGGATCCCGCCTTCACCCTGTGCGTCCTGCTCGCGGCCGAGGCCACCCAGCGCGCCGCCGCGTCGGGACGGCTGCGTCTCCTGCTGCCGGCGGGGGTGTGGATCGGGCTCGGCTTCCAGGCCAAGATGCTGGAGGCGTGGGCGGTGCTGCCCGCGCTCGCCCTGGTGTACGGCGTGTCGGCGCCGATCGCCCTGCGGAAGCGGCTGGTCCACCTCGGCCTGGCCGCCGTGGTGACGGCCGCCGTGTCGGTGTCCTGGATGCTCGCCGTCACGCTCGCCCCGGCCCACGACCGCCCGTACGTGGACGGCACCACGAACAACTCCGCGTTCAGCATGGTCGTCGGCTACAACTTCCTCAACCGCTTCTCCTCCCTCGGTGTCAGCGCCGCCTCCACCGGCAGCGTGAGCGCGGTCCAGGGCGGGGGCGGCGGCCGCGGCGGCGCGCACCCCGCGCCGGGCGCCCCGCAGGGCGCCGGGCGGAGCGGCTTCTCCGGTGCGCGCGGCGGCGGCCGCGCGGGCGCCGCCCGCCGTGCGCAGCACACCGGTGCCCCCGGAGGCGGTTCCGCCGGAGGCGCGGGGTTCCGGGCGGGCGGCGGCTTCCGTGCGGGCGGCGCGCGCGGTCCGGGCGGCTGGGGCGGGGGCGGCCAGGACGGCTGGTCGAAGATGTTCGGCACGTCGCTCGCCTCGCAGACCGGCTGGCTCTACCCCTTCGCCGCGCTCGCCCTCGTGTGCGGCCTGGTGTGGCGCCGGGGCGCGGCCCGCACCGACCGGATCCGTTCCGGGTTCCTGATGTGGGGCATCTGGCTGGCCACGTACTTCCTCGTCTTCAGCGCGGGCAGCGTCGGCGGCCACACGTACTACATGGGCGTGATCGCCGTCCCGCTCGCCGCGCTCACCGGCGCCGGCACGGTGCTGATGTGGCGGGCCCACCGGTCCGGCGGCCGCCGCGCGGCGGCGCTGCCGTGCGCGGTGGCGGCGACGGCGGTGTGGAGCGCGTACCTCGCCGCGCAGTTCCCGTCGTTCCTGCCGTGGCTGGCGCCCGTGGTGGGTGTGCTCGGGCTCGCCGCCGTCGTCCTGCTGGTGGCGGCGCGCTCCGGGCGCGCGCCCCTCGCCGGGCGGCTCGCCCTCGCCGGGCTCGCCGCGTCGCTCGCGGCGGTGCTGCTCGCACCGGGCGCGTGGGCCGCGCAGGTCTTCGACCCCGCGTACGGCAGCTCTGGGATGGGCGCGGTCGGGCCGTCCGGCCGCGCGGACCACGCCCGCGGCGCCGCGGGGACGGCGGGAGGGCGCCTCGGCCGCCCGGGACCGATGGCCGGAACCACGCGCGACCGGACGGCACGGGCCGGTGGCGCCGCGGGGTTCGGGGGGTTCGGGGGCTTCGGCGCGGACGGCACCCTCACCGCGGACCAGCGCAGGCTGCTCGCCTACACCACCGCGCACCGGGGCTCGGCCGCCTACGTGTTCGCGACCACCTCGTGGAGCGGCGCGTCCCCGTACATCCTGGCGGCCGGCGCGCACGTCCTGCCGCTCGGCGGCTTCAGCGGCCGGGTGCCCTTCCCGACCGAGACGCGGTTCCGGCAGCTCGTCGCCTCCGGCGCACTGCACTACGTGCTGCTGGGCGGCGGCCGCGACCGGGGCTTCGGACCCGGCGCGGGGAACACCACCACGGCGACCGCGCGGATCACCGACTGGGTACGGACCTCCTGCACCCCCGTCCCGGCCTCCGCCTACGGCGGAACGGCGGCACCCGCCGCCGGTGCCGTCCCGGGCACCCCGGACGCGCCGGACCGGGGCGGCGAGACGGCGGCCCTCTACCGGTGCGGGGCCGGCCACTGACCGCGCCCCCGCGGAGCCCGGCCCCCGGCGTGTCCCACGCCGGGGGGCCGGGCCGTGCACGCCCGCCGTCCCGCCGACCGCCCCGGCCCCGTGGCCGTGGATCAGTCCTGCAGCAGCACCACGCACGACTCGCCCGGCAGGTGCAGCAACCCGTCCTCGTCGGGGCCCTCCACCGGGTCCCAGGCGGCCAGGACCCGGGCCGGGCGGGTGCCCAGCGGGATCGCCGCGGCCTCCTTGCCCAGGTTCACCGCCACCCGGACGTCCCCGCGCCGGAAGGCCAGCCAGTGGGCCTCCTCGTCGTAGGCCACCTTGGTGTCGGCGAGGTCGGGGTCGGTGAGGTCGGGCTGCTCGTGCCGCAGGGCGATCAGCCGCCGGTACCAGGCCAGCACGCGCGCGTGCGGCTCGCGCTCCGGCTCGGACCAGTCGAGGCAGGACCGGTCCCGGGTCGCCGGGTCCTGCGGGTCGGGCACGTCCTCCTCGGCCCAGCCGTGCGCGGCGAACTCCCGCCGCCTGCCCCGGCGCACCGCCTCCGCGAGCTCGGGGTCGGTGTGGTCGGTGAAGTACTGCCAGGGCGTGCCCGCCGCCCACTCCTCGCCCATGAGGACCATCGGCGTGAACGGCGCCGTCAGCACCAGCGCGGCCGCGCAGGCGAGCAGCCCCGGGGAGCCGGACAGCAGGATGGAGAGCCGGTCCCCCTGCGCGCGGTTGCCGACCTGGTCGTGGGTCTGGGCGTAGCCGAGGAGCCGGTGCGCCGCCACCCGGGTGCGGTCCAGCGGGCGGCCGTGGTGGCGGCCCCGGAAGCCGGAGTACGTCCCGTCGTGGAAGAAGCCGCCGGTGAGCGTCTTGGCGAGCGCGGCGAACGGGGCCCGCGCGAAGTCGGCGTAGTAGCCCTGGGACTCGCCGGTCAGCGCCGTGTGCAGGGCGTGGTGGAAGTCGTCGTTCCACTGGGCGTGCAGACCGAGACCGCCCTCCGTGCGCGGGGTGACCAGGCGCGGGTCGTTGAGGTCGGACTCGGCGATCAGGAACAGCGGGTGGTCCAGATCGGCGGCGAGGGCGTCCACGGCCGCCGACAGCTCCTCCAGGAAGGGGAGGGCACGCGAGTCCACGAGTGCGTGCACCGCGTCCAGGCGCAGCCCGTCGATCCGGTAGTCGCGCAACCAGGCCAGCGCACTGCCGATCAGGTACCCACGGACCTCGTCGGAGCCGGGCGCGTCCAGGTTGACCGCGGAGCCCCAGGGCGTGTGGTGGGTGTCGGTGAAGTACGGCCCGAAGTCCGGCAGGTGGTTGCCCGACGGGCCCAGATGGTTGTGCACCACGTCCAGGACCACGCCCAGGCCCAGCTCGTGCGCCCGGTCGACGAAGCGCTTCAGGCCCTCGGGACCGCCGTACGGCTCGTGCACCGCCCACGGCGCGACGCCGTCGTAACCCCAGCCGTGCCGGCCCGGGAAGGAGCAGATCGGCATCAACTCCACGTGGGTGACGCCCAGTTCCACGAGGTGTTCCAGCCGGGCGGCGGCCGCGTCGAAGGTGCCCTCCCGGGTGTACGTGCCGACGTGCAGCTCGTAGAGGACCGCCCCGGCCGGCGGGAGGCCCGGCCAGGACTCCGAGCGCCATGCGTAGCGGGCGTGGTCGACGACCGCGCTCGCCCCGTCCGGGCCGTCCGGCTGGCGCCGCGAGCGCGGGTCGGGCAGCGGGGGCGAGTCGTCCACGGCGAACGCGTAGCGCGAGCCGTCGCCCGCGTCCGCCTCGCCGGTCCACCACCCCTCCCGCTCGGGATCCTTCTCCAACGCCTGCGCGGCGCCCTCGCAATGGAGCGTCACACGGCCGGCCTGCGGTGCCCACACCTCGAACTGCACGGACGGTTCCCCTTCGTCTGCTCACCGTGAGGTAGTCCGTCCATGGTGCGGGAAAGGGGGTCAATCCGCCTGCGCATCCCGCCCATTCGCGGCGGGTGTCGCCGGATGGGCACACCGGCCGGTCCTTTCCGTGCTTTCTGGACACCCGGAGTCCACTGACCGACAATCACGAGCGTGACGTCGTCCTTCGATCTCCCCGCCACCCCCGCGCGGCTCTCCGACGCGGAGCGCGACCAGGCCCTGCGGGTCCTGCGCGACGGAGTCGCAGCGGGACGTCTGTCGCACGACACCTTCGTCCGGCGCATGGAGCTGGCGCTGACCGCCCGGCGCCCGGACGAACTGGCCGCGCTCACCGCGGACCTGCCCGGCCGCGCCCCGGAGAGCCGGTTCGCGCGCCTGGTCCTGCAGGGCGTGGCGGCCGCCTCCGGGTTCCCCGGACGGCTGCGCAGGGCCTGGCAGGCGGAGCGGCTGCCCAAGCTGCTGCTGCCCCTGCCGGGCACCGGCCGGCCGCTGCGCATAGGGCGCGACCCGGCCAACGGCCTCAGGCTCACCCACGAGACGGTCTCGCGCGTGCACGCCGAACTGGTCCACCAGGGCGGGGTGTGGGTCCTGCGGGACCTCGGCTCGGCCAACGGCACCACCGTCAACGGGCGGCGGGTGACGAGCGCCGCCGTGGTCCGCGAGGGCGACCAGGTCGGCTTCGGGCAGGTCGCCTTCCGCCTCTGCGCCCCCTGAGCCGCCCCCGCGCCGGCCTCACACGGCGCCGCCGGTCAAGTCCCTTTTCGGACGGCACGGTTGACGTACCGCGCAGGGCGTGACTGACTGTGCCTGTACCACGCACACCACGTGAACCTACGGCACCGCATGGGGGAGGTGCGCCCTGCCGCCGCTCCGGCGCTATCCGTCCGTCGACGAGCTGGCCGCCCGCGCCGCCGCCCTCGCCGCCCGGCACCCCCGGGACGCCCGGCTGCGCCGCGTGGGCACCTCGCGGGCCGGACTCCCGCTGTGGCTGCTCTCGGTGGGCCACGGCGACCGCCACGCCCTCGTCGTCGCCGGCCCGCACGCCAACGAACCCGTGGGCGGCGCCACCGTGCTCCGCCTCGCCGAACGGGTCCTGGCCGGTCCCGGCACGGGCGGCGTCACGTGGAACCTGCTGCTGTGCCTGGACCCCGACGGCTCCCGCCGCAACGAGGACTGGCTGTCCGGCCCGTACAGCCTGGGACGGTACTTCCGGAACTTCTTCCGCCCGGGCTTCCTGGAACAGCCCGAGTGGCTGCCCGACGGCGCGGCGGCCGCGGCCCTGCCCGAGACCCGCGCCCTGCTCGACCTCCAGGACGAACTGCGCCCGTTCCTGCAGTGCTCGCTGCACGGCGTCGACGTCGGCGGCGGCTTCGTCGAGCTGACCCGCGACCTTCCGGGCCTGCCGCAGCGCCTCGCGCACAGCGCGGCCCGCCTCGGCATCCCGCTCGAACTCGGCGCCTACGACACCCTGTACTGGCCCGACCTCGGACCCGCCGTCTACCGGATCCCCCCGCCCCACCGGGGCGACCTGGCCGCCGCCATCACCGAGGCGGCCGTGGAGTCCACCTGGTACCACCCGCACCGGCACGGCACCGTCACCGCGGTGGTGGAGGCGCCGATGTGGGGCGTGGCCGCCGTGGCGGACGGCTCCCCGCACCCCGACCCGGACGCGGTCCTGCGCACCGTCAGCCGCGCCCTGCGCCGCGACACCCGCGTCCTGCAGGACCTCCTGGGGCGCCTGCGTCCCCACCTCGCCGCCGTCCCCGACGCCGACCGCCTGCTCGCTCCCGTGGACGACTACGTCCTCGTCTGCCCCGGACTCGCCGACGCCTGGGACCCCGACACCGACGACGGCAGCGGCCGCCCGCTGCCGCCCATGACCACCGCCCGGCTCGCCGCCCTGCGGATAGCCGCCCGCCGGCTGGCCCTGCGCACCGCCGGCCTGCTGCACCGGCTCGCCCGCACCGCCCCCGGCGACCCCGCCGGAGTCCTGACCGACCTCGACCGGCTCGTCGAGCAGGGCTGCGCCGACTACCGCGACGGCCTCGGCGCGCGGTGGATCCCGGTCGCGCGGCAGGCCGAGTACCAGACCCGGGTGGTGCTCGCCGCCGGTGAGCTGGCCGGACGGGACGCGGGCGGGTGCTCCCGTTCGGGTGAGCCGGGGTGGGGTGCGCCCACCGCCGTGCCGATACACGGGGAATGACGCACTTCACCACGGTGGCGACGCACCTGCTGCGGCGCGCGCTGCCCGCGGCGGCCGCCCTGATGCTCGCCTGCCCGGCCGCGGCCCACGCGGCCCCGCACCGCCCCACCGGCCACGGCGACTGGCTCTACCTCTCCGTCAGCCGCGGCGGCGCCGCCTCCGGCGACACCCGCCGCGCCCTGCTGCTGTGCGACCCGCCCCTGGGCCACCCGCACGCCGCCGAGGCCTGCTCCCAGCTGCGGACGGCGCGCGGCGACATCCGCGGCATCCCGCGCAAGGAGGTCCTCTGCTCGATGATCTACGCCCCCGTCACCGTCCGTGCGGCCGGCCGCTGGCAGGGACGGACGATCGACTACACCGCGACCTTCGCCAACGCGTGCATGATGCGGGCGCGGACCGGAGAGGTGTTCTCCCTGGACCGGTGAGGCCGCCCGGGGCCGTACCGCGGCGCGGCATGCCCTCACCACGCCGCACGGCGCCCGCCGCCACGGGACGGCCCGTCAGGCCGCCTGCTCGCGGGCGTGCAGCGCGGTCGCGAGGACCGTGCGGCTCTGGTGCTCGACCTGGTGCTCCAGCGGCACCCAGCGCGCCTGGAACCGCTCCGCGAACGCCTCGCTCCAGGTCTCCACGAGCCGCTCCAGGCGGGGCGCGGCCGGGTCGCCGGCGTCCCGGAGCACCCGCAGCAGCATGGCCGCGGTCCGCAGGGGCAGCCGGCGGCCGAAGGCGTCCACGCTGCCGACGTACGCCCGCGTGGTGTCGGCCGGCGGCAGGCGGATCCAGTCCGAGGCCAGGCCCGGCATCAGGCTCAGCACCCAGGTGGCGGCCCGCAGCAGCGGCCCGTCGAGGCCCTCCAGCCGCGGCAGCGCGTCCGCGAGCACCAGCTCCACCTCGCGCGCGTCCCGCAGCAGGCGGTGCGCCAGCCGCCCGATCGCCGCCACCGGGGCGGGATGCGGCGCCGGGTCGTCCACCAGGTCGCTCGCCCACATCGGCACCTCCACCACCGCGGTCAGGCCGCCGTACCGGTGGGCGTGGTACCAGGTGCTCAGCCGGGCGTCGTCCGGCAGGCTCGGATAGGCCGGATCCGACCCCGGCTCCGGCATCACCCGCACCCCCGGCCCCGACGCGCGCCAGCCCGCGGCGTCCGACGCGCCCGTCTCGACCGGGATGTGCAGCTCCGCCGCCGACTTGGCGAACGGCTCGGCCAGTCCGGGCACGTCCCGGGTCAGCTGCACCCAGCTGCCGCCCAGGTCGGTGCCGTGCAGGGTCACCTGCAGATAGGGCCGCAGCGCGTCGATGACCCCGGTCAGCGCCCGGGTCTCCGGCGGCAGCCGGTCCGGCGGCAGCACGGACGGCGACCACTCCGGCTGCTCCGCGCCCGCGGGCCGGAAGAAGCCGAGGTGGTAGTCGAGCAGACTGCGCGGCGCCGGTGTCACGTGCAGGCTCGCCCCGTCGGGGTCCGCGCACAGCAGGAAGTGCCAGGAGGTCCCGGCCCGCAGCCGCGGTTCCTCCAGCACGCGCCGGGCCACCGAGAGGAGGGTGGAGCCGCCGGTCGGCTCGTTGGCGTGGGCGCCCGCGACCACCAGCACCGCCCGCCGGGCATGCCCCACGGACAACAGGTGCAGCGGCCGGCCCGCACGTGAGGAACCCACCTGGTCCAGGGCGCACAGACCCGGCCACCGGGCCGCCAACGCGGCTGCGGAGGACTCCAGTTCGGGGACACTGAGATAGCGCAGCTCCGGCAGAGGACTCACCCCCGACTTGTCCGCCCGGCTTCGCAATCCGCAGTACCCCACGGACTCCGTGAACTGTCAAGGCGGCTCCGGCGAGCCGCCCGGGACACGCCGGAAACGGACGTGCGGACCGGTGCTTCGGGAGGGGACGGGAGGCGTCCGGGACGCCTCAGGACACCCCGCCGACGGCATCCCCGCCGCGGTCCGCCCCGTCCGGGGAGCTGTCCGGGGAGCCGTCCGCGCCGCCGGTCCGCTCCAGCAGGGCCACCGGCAGCCGGGCGAACAGCTCCTCCGCGGCCGCCCCGCCCTCGAACTCCCGCCCCGGGGCGAGCACGTCGGCCCAGCGCCCGGGGGGAAGCGGCAGGCGGGTGCCGCGCCAGCCGCCCGCCTCCGCCAGCCGCAGCGACAGCCGCGTGACGGCGGTGACCACCCGTCCGGAGCGCGCGAAGGCCAGGCAGTGGTCCGCGGCCACGCCCTCGGCGGGCAGCGGCGCGTACGTCGCCGCCCCGCCGAACACCTCCGGACGCCGCGCCCGCAGCCGCAGCGCCGCCGCCGTGACCGCGCCCTTGTCGCCCGGGTCCGCGGGCGGGAAGGACGCGGGCCGCCGGTTGTCCGGGTCCACCAGGGCGCGGTACTCGGCCTCGGTGCCCTGGTAGAGGTCCGGCACGCCCGGCATGGTCAGGTGCACCAGGGCGGTCCCGAGGACGTTGGCCCGGATGTGCGGCTCCAGCCGCCCGCGGAAGTCTGCCACCCGCTCGCCGGGCACCCCGCACGGCCCGTCCGTCACGAACCGCGCCACCGCCTCCTCGTACGGCGGCTCCTGCTCGGTCCAGCCGGTGTACAGGCCCGCCTCCCGCGCGTGCTTCAGCATCGCCTCCCGGACCCGCTCCGGATCCGCCGGGCCGAGCCCGAACACGGTCTGCCAGGCCGCCCACGCCAGCTGACCGTCCGGCACGTCCTCCTCGGCGTGCGTCGCCTCCGCCAGCACCTCGGCCCACCGCCGCGGGCACTCGGACAGCACGGCCAGTGCCGCCCGCACGTCCGCGCTGCGCTTGGTGTCGTGCGTGGAGACCACCGTCCCCGTCAGCGGCCAGTCCCGCTGCATCCGCAGGCAGTACGCGTGGAAGTCCTCCGGGGACACGCCCGGGCGGCCGGGATCGCCGCCGACCTCGTTGACGGAGAGCAGCGGCACGTAGCGGTAGAAGGCGGTGTCCTCCACCGACTTCGCGCGCAGCGCGGACGACGCCTGGGCGAAGCGCGTCCGCAGCTCCACGGCGCCGGGGCCCTCCCCGGCCCGGCCCAGCACCACCGCGCGCACCACGTCGACCGCCTCGGCCTCCTCCGGCACGGTGAAGGCGAGCCGGGCCTCCCGCGCGGCGTCCCCGGTGACCACCCGGGCCGCGTCGACGGAGTCGTACGGGCGGTAGACCTCCATGCGGACGAGCAGTTCCCGCAGGGCGGTGCGCAGCGCCCAGGGCGCCCGGTCGCGCAGCGCGGGGTCGGGCGACCCGCCGCACAGCCGGTCCGCGACGCGGGTCAGCCGCTCCGTCTCGGCGGCCAGTTCGTGCGTGACCACCGTGTAGCCCGCCCGCCGGGCCGTCGCGTCCCAGTCGCCGCCGCGGTCCGTCTGGGGGGCGGCGAATCCGCGGTAGACGGTGACGAGTTCCCGCGCCCCGCCGGGATCCGTGAACAGGCCGTCGACCCGGCGCAGCGCGTCGTAGCCCGTGGTGCCCGCGACCGGCCAGGACGCGGGCAGATGCTCGTGGTCCGCGAGGATCTTCTCCACCACCGTCCAGCGGCCGCCGCTCGCCGCGTGCAGCCGGGCGAGGTAGGTGTCGGGGTCGGCGAGGCCGTCCGGGTGGTCGATGCGCAGGCCGTCCACCACGCCCTCGTGCAGCAGCTGGAGGATCTTGGCGTGCGTCGCCTCGAAGACCTCCGGATCCTCCACCCGCACCCCGATCAGGTCGGAGATGCTGAAGAAGCGCCGGTAGTTCAGCTCGGTGCGGGCCAGCCGCCACCACGTGAGCCGGTAGAACTGCGCGTCGAGCAGCCGGGGCAGCGGGAGGTGCGCCGTGCCCTCGCGCAGCGGGAAGGCGTGGTCGTAGTAGCGCAGGACGTCGCCGTCGGTCTTCAGCTGCCCCGTCTCGGAGCCGACCGGGCCGCCGAGCACCGGAAGCAGCAGCCGCCCGTCCTGGGCGTCCCAGTCGATGTCGAACCAGCGGGCGTACGGCGACGACGGGCCCTGCCGGAGCACGTCCCACAGGGCGTGGTTGTGACGCGGGGCCATGGCCATGTGGTTCGGGACGATGTCCACCACCAGGCCCAGCCCGTGCTCCCGCGCGGTGCGCGCCAGGGCGCGCAGCCCGTCCTCGCCGCCGAGCTCGCCGCGCACGCGCGCGTGGTCGACGACGTCGTACCCGTGCACGGAGCCGGGGACGGCCTCCAGGACGGGGGACAGGTGCAGGTGCGAGACGCCGAGCGAGGCCAGGTACGGCACGGCGGCCGCCGCGGCCGCGAAGGGGAAGTCGGGCTGGAGCTGGAGCCGGTAGGTGGCGGTGGGCACGAGGGGGGCGGGGCGCTCCTGTGTCATGCAGAGCTACGTACCCGCCCCGCCCGCATTCCTGTCACCGGCGCGCCCACGAGCCCCCGCACGCGGGCACCCGGGGAGGCCCGCGCACCGGGTGCCCCTCGGTCTCCCGGTGCGCTAGGCGGGCCGCTGGAGCACGGTCAGGCTGCGGTCCCTGAGCGTGAGCCGCTCACCGGCCTCCACCTTGGCGCCCGTGCCCGGAGGGACCGGGTCCGGGCGGGCGGTGTCGACCACGATCTGCCACTGGCGGCCGTGGTCGACGGGCACCACGAAGTCCAGCGGCTCCGGCGCCGCGTTGAACATCAGGAGGAACGAGTCGTCGGCGATCCGCTCCCCGCGCGTGCCCGGCTCCGAGATGGCGTTGCCGTTGAGGAACACCGTCAGCGCGGACGCCGGCGCCGAGTCCCAGTCCGCCTGCGTCATCTCGCCTCCCTCGGGGGTGAACCAGGCGATGTCGGAGAGGTCGTCGTGGGTGCCCTCCACCGGACGCCCGTGGAAGAAGCGGCGCCTGCGGAACACGGGGTGCTCCCGGCGCAGCCCGGCCATCGCGCGGACGAAGGTCAGCAGGTCGCCGCCGGCCGCGTCCGGACCGCCGTCGGCCTCCGGGCCGTCCGCCGCGCGGGTGCCGTCGTCGGCGTCCGGGTCCGGCCAGCGCACCCAGGACAGCGCGTTGTCCTGGCAGTAGGCGTTGTTGTTGCCCTGCTGGGTGCGTGCGAACTCGTCGCCGTGGCTGATCATCGGCACGCCCTGGGACAGCATCAGCGTGGCGAAGAAGTTGCGCGTCTGACGGGCCCGCAGTGCGAGCACGCCGGGGTCGTCCGTCGCGCCCTCGGTGCCGCAGTTCCAGGACCGGTTGTGGCTCTCGCCGTCCCGGTTCTCCTCGCCGTTGGCCTCGTTGTGCTTGTCGTTGTACGCCACCAGGTCGTGCAGGGTGAAGCCGTCGTGGCAGGTCACGAAGTTGATCGAGGCCAGCGGGCGGCGCCCGTCGTCCTGGTAGAGGTCGGAGGAGCCGGTCAGCCGGGAGGCGAACTCCGCGAGCGCCCGCGGCTCGCCCCGCCACAGGTCGCGGACGGTGTCGCGGTACTTGCCGTTCCACTCGGTCCACAGCGGCGGGAAGTTCCCCACCTGGTAGCCGCCCTCGCCCACGTCCCACGGTTCGGCGATCAGTTTGACCTGCGAGACCACCGGGTCCTGCTGCACCAGGTCGAAGAACGACGACAGCCGGTCCACCTCGTGGAACTGCCGGGCCAGGGTCGCCGCGAGGTCGAAGCGGAAGCCGTCCACGTGCATCTCGGTGACCCAGTACCGCAGCGAGTCCATGATCAGTTGCAGCACGTGCGGCGACCGCATGAGCAGCGAGTTCCCGGTGCCGGTGGTGTCCATGTAGTACGCCGGGTCGTCCGTCAGCCGGTAGTACTGGGGGTTGTCGATGCCCTTGAAGGACAGCGTCGGCCCGAGGTGGTTGCCCTCGGCGGTGTGGTTGTAGACCACGTCGAGGATGACCTCGATGCCCGCCTCGTGCAGGGCCCGGACCGCCGACTTGAACTCCAGGACCTGCTGGCCGCGGTCGCCCCAGGAGGCGTACGCGTTGTGCGGGGCGAAGAAGCCGATGGTGTTGTAGCCCCAGTAGTTGTTGAGGCCCATGTCGACGAGGCGGTGGTCGTTGACGAACTGGTGCACCGGCATCATCTCCAGTGCCGTGACCCCCAGCTCGGTCAGGTGCTCGATGATCACCGGGTGGGCCAGGCCCGCGTAGGTGCCGCGCAGCTCCTCGGGCAGCCCGGGGTGACTCATGGTCAGGCCCTTCACATGGGCCTCGTAGATCACCGTCTCGTGGTAGCCGTGCCGGGGCGGCCGGTCGTCGCCCCAGTCGAAGTACGGATTGACCACCACCGACGTCATGGTGTGCGGTGCCGAGTCCAGGTCGTTGCGCCGGCCCGGGTCGTCGAAGTGGTAGCCGTACACCTCCTCGCCCCATCCGACCGCGCCGCTGATCGCACGCGCGTACGGATCGAGCAGCAGCTTCGCCGAATTGCAGCGCAGCCCCCGCTCCGGAGCGTACGGGCCGTGCACCCGGAACCCGTACCGCTGCCCCGGCATGATGCCGGGCACGTACGCGTGCCGGACGAACGCGTCGCTCTCCCGCAGTTCCACCGCCGTCTCCGAGCCGTCGTCGTGCAGCAGACACAGCTCTACTCGGTCCGCGGCTTCGGTGAAGACCGCGAAGTTGGTGCCGGCGCCGTCGTACGTGGCGCCGAGCGGATACGCCTCTCCAGGCCAGACCTGCATGGACACGACTCTTTCAGGAGTGGGGCGGCGAAGGTGGCACCTTGCCCTCGAGTCTCCCCGAAAGTGACGGAACCACCCATGACTTACGTCCCTCTTACCCGTCGACCAGTGCATAGGCGGCGTTCCGCCCACTTCTCGACCGACCGGCGCATCGGATCCAGCGCCCGCCGGGCCGGTGGGGTCGGTGCGGGGCCGCCGGCGCCCGGATCGGAGGGCGCGGATCCGGGCGGCGCGGGGTGAGGGTCCGGGGGCGCGAGGTCCGGCGGGCGCGGAGTGCGGGTCCGGGCCCGGAGGGCGTGGGCCGTCATCCGGGACGGCCGCCGGTCACCCGTCGTTCACCCTTTCCGCCGCGGGCTCCGTCTCCCGGCCGCCGCCCCGCCCGGGGCGGCGCGGAGCCGTCCGCCCTCCGGGTCTCCGCGCGAGCGGCGCCCCGGGACGGCCCGGGGGACCCGGGGCCGTCCCGGGGTCCGGGCAACTGCCCCGCGGAGCCCGGGGCATGTGCTGCCCGATGGGGAACGGGCAGGCCGGACGGGTCCCGTGGCCTGCGCGGAGGCGTGATGTCGCGTCGTCGCAGGGGGCCGGTGCCCGCGACCGGCCTCCGTCGGCCGCCGTGCGCCTCCCCCTTCCCCCGCGGGTGTCCTCCTGATGAATCCGCTCACTCGATCCTTGCCCGCACGCCGGAACAGGCGTGTGGAAGCCGGAAGTTGGGAAACGAGCTGTGCATCCGGCTGCACCGCGCACTGCTCCCGGAGTACCCTTCCTTGATCGTTGGGACGGGGAGAGCTCGGGGGAGCGGAAGGCGGTGCACGGGTGGGCTCGGGAGGCCTGGAGCTACCCCCTGGTGACGAGGGTCACGAGGGGAGCTCCGCAGACGTCCCGCCCGGTGCGGTGTCCCTCGCCCGGCCGATGGGCGCCGGTGCCATCGGCCCGGAGCTGGACTGGGACGCCGGCGCCTGGCGCGAGGTGCGCACCCGGGCCCAGCGCGCCGGCCGGGCCTACATCTGGCTGAATCTCGTCGAGCAGCGGCTGCGCGCCGTCGTGGCCGCGGTGCTGCGCCCCGTCTACGAGCCCGTCCACGGCGACGAGTGGGTGGTCGCCGCCGCCGGGCCGGCCGGGCAGGAGTGGGTGCAGCGCGCGGTCGCCGTGCGCGAGGTCAGCCGCCGCAAGGGCTACTTGCTGGACCCCGCCGACGACAACGTGATCAGCTTCCTCACCCTCCCGCAGCTGCGGGAGCTGATGGTGCAGCACTGGCCCTGCTTCGAGCCGTACGTCGACGAGCGCCGGGACGTCGAACTGGCCCTGGACGAGCTGGAGGTCACCCGCAACGTCGTCTCCCGCAACCGCGCCCTGTCCGAGGCGGTGCTCAACCAGGCCGAGCGGGCCTCGGCCCGTCTGCTGGACATCCTGGGCGCCGGCGGCGACGTGCCCTCGGCGCGGCGGCTGCCCGTCGACGCGGTGGAGGACCTGGTGGGGGACCGGTACGCCGACGTGGTCGCCGTGCATCCGGACCGGGTGCGGCTGCTGACCCAGTTCCCGGCCGAGGACATCTTCGGCGGTGCCCGCCGCCTCGACGCCATCGGCATCGGCCTGAACCTGCTGGTGCAGAACTTCTCCGGCCGCCGCCTGATGCGCCTGGCCGAGGCGGGGGGCCGGGTGCGCCTGCTCTTCCTGAACCCGGCCTCCAGCGCCGTCAAGCGGCGGGAGCGCGAACTCGGACTCAAGCGGGGTGAGCTGAGCCGCTCCGTGGAGATGAACATCCTGCACATGCGCCGGGTGCGCTCCCGGCTGCGCGACCCGGGTGCCTTCGAGATCCAGGTCTACGACGAGACCCCCCGGGTGACGGCCTACCTGGTCGACGGCGACGGCTCGGACGGCATCGCCGTCGTGCAGTCCTACCTGCGGCACAGCCGGGGCATGGAGGCGCCGGTGCTCGTCCTGCGCCACGGGAACAAGGTGGTCACGTCGGACGAGGTGCACGAGTCCGGACTCTTCTCCACCTATCGCGAGGAGTTCGAACTGATGTGGGCCGACTCGCGGCCCGTGTCCTGAGGCGACCCGTGGTGTCCGTCTTCTGACGGTTCATCCGGAGGCGGGTGGGGATGCGGCCGGAAGCGGAAGGCGGTCCTCGGATTGTCGGTGGCGCATGCGAGGGTGGAGACCACCGGGGGACGCACCACTGAGGAGGGGGGCCGCCATGGGCCGGCACCGCATGCCGTCGATCGGCTTCGGCACGAGGGCGAGGACGAGGGGGAAGGACCCGTGTCCGGGGCGTACCGGGCCCGGACCGGCAGGGCCCGGAGCCGCGGCCGAGGGGGCACGGGTGAGCGGGGCCGTGCGATGAGCTGGGCCGGCGGGCCGCTGGTGGCCTTCGACCTCGAGACGACCGGCACCGACATCGAGACCGACCGCATCGTCACCGCGGCGGTGGTTGCGGTGGATCCGGACGGGCGGCTGCCCCGACCGCGGACCTGGCTGCTCGACCCGGGCGTGGCGATACCCCCCGAGGCGGCCGCGATCCACGGCATCTCCACCGACCACGCCCGCGCGCAGGGCGTTCCGGCCGCCCCGGCGATCGAGGAGATCACGTCCACGGTCGCCGCCGCGCTGGCCTCGGGGACCCCGCTGGTGGTGATGAACGCGCGGTTCGACCTCTCCCTGCTCGACCGCGAGTGCCGTCGGCACGGGGTGGAGCCGCTGGCCGGCCGGTTGCGCGGAATACCCTCCCCGGTCATCGACCCGCTGGTCCTCGACAAACACGTGGACCGGTACCGCAAGGGCAAGAGGAACCTCCAGGCCCTGTGCGCCCACTACGGCGTACAACTGCACGACGCGCACGACGCGGTCGCCGACGCGGTGGCCGCCGCACGGGCGGCGCGGCGCATGGGCGCGCAGTACGCGGCCATAGGGAGCATGGCGCCCGCGGACCTCCATCACCTCCAGGTGCGGGCGGCGGCCGAGCAGGCGGCGTCGCTCCAGAGCTACCTCAGACGCACCTCCGACCCGGAGGCCCGGGTCGAGGCGGCCTGGCCTGTCGTCCCCCGTCCCGCCTGACGGGCGGGGTCCGGCGGGGGTGCGGCCCGCGGCGGCCTCCGCCCGCGGGTGTGCCGCACGGCGCGCCGGGGACGCCCCGGGTCAGAAGGGGTACCAGCGCACCGTCTCGTCTCCGTCCCGCAGGGAGGCCACCCGGCGGGCGAACTCGGCCCGTGCGCCGGGACTGGCCGGCGCGTGCTGGGCGACCCAGGCGCAGCTCGCCGTCTCTCGGGCGCCGCGCAGCACCGAGCAGCCCTCCCAGGAGCGCACGTCCCAGCCGTAGGCCGCGGTGAAGGCGTCGTAGGACGCGGCGGGCAGGCCGTACCGGTCGCGGGAGAGGGCCATCACCACGAGGTCGTGCTCGCGCAGGTCGGCGGAGAAGGTCTCCAGGTCCACCAGCACCGGCCCGTCCGGGCCCACGTGCACGTTGCGCGGCAGCGCGTCGCCGTGGATCGGGCCCGGCGGGAGGTGCGGGGCGAGTGCGGCCGCGGCCGCCGCGAAGCCGTCGCGGCGCTCGCGCAGATACGCCGTGTCCTCGGCGGCCACGGCGTCGCCGGCCAGCCGCAGCCAGCGCTCCACCCCGCCCAGCAGGTCCCGCCGCGGCAGGGCGAAGGGCGGGGCGGCCAGGGCGTGGACGAGGCGCAGCAGCACCGCCAGGTCCCGGGGTTCCGGCGGCCGTACCGGGTCGGGCAGCCGCTGCCACACCGTCACCGGGTGCCCCTCGACGAGCGCGGCGTCGGGGCCGGCCGCGCGGACCGCCGGGACGCCGGTCTCGGCCAGCCACCGCGCGGTCCGCAGTTCGTGGCGGGCCCGCTCCAGCAGCTCCTCGTCGCGGCCCACCTTGACGACCAGGTCTCCGGCGGCGAACACCGCGTTCTCGCCCAGGGAGAGCAGGCGCGCGTCCCGCCTCGCGCCGGGCAGCACGTCCGCCGCGGCCAGTACCTCCCGCGCCCGTGCCTCGTCCATCGCCCGCCTCCGTGTCCCCGGTCGTCCTCGGCGATCAGTGTCCCATCCGGTGGGTCCGCTCCGGCGCCGGGAGGAGACGGGCGGCCTCACGGGTGCCACGGCCCGCGGCGGCCGTCCGCGCCGGACATGGCATTGCACGAGACGTATCGTCTCGCCTAGCGTGGGCGCCATGACCGCACCCGCCCACATCGCCATGTTCTCCATCGCCGCCCACGGCCATGTGAACCCCAGCCTCGAAGTGATCCGCGAGCTCGTCGCCCGCGGCCACCGCGTCACGTACGCCATCCCCCCGGCCCTCGCCGCCAAGGCCGCCGGGACGGGCGCCGAGGTGCGCCCCTGGCATTCCACCCTGCCCGGGCCCGACGACGACCCCGCCGCCTGGGGGACCACCCTCCTGGACAACGTCGAGCCCTTCCTCGACGACGCCGTCCAGGCCCTTCCGCAGCTCGCGGACGCCTATGCGGGCGACGAACCCGACCTCGTCCTGCACGACATCGCCTCCTACCCGGCCCGCGTCCTCGCCCACCGGTGGGGCGTGCCGGCCGTGTCCCTCTCGCCCAACCTCGTCGCCTGGGAGGGCTACGAGGAGGAGGTCGCCGAGCCGATGTGGGCGGAGCCGAAGCGCACCGAGCGCGGCCGCGCCTACTACGCCCGCTTCACCGACTGGCTGACGGAGAACGGCATCACCGAGCACCCGGACCCCTTCCTCGGCCGCCCGGCCCGCTCCCTGGTCCTCATCCCCAGGGCCCTCCAGCCGCACGCCGACCGCGTCGACGCGACGGTCCACAGCTTCGTCGGCGCCTGCCGGGGCGACCGCACCGCCCAGGGCGACTGGCGGCGGCCCGTGGATGCCGCGAAGGTCGTGCTCGTCTCGCTCGGCTCCGCCTTCACCCGGCAGCCCGCCTTGTACCGCGCCTGCGTGGACGCCTTCGCGGGCCTGCCCGGCTGGCACGTGGTCCTGCAGATCGGTCGGCACGTCGACCCCGCCGAGCTGGGGCCCGTCCCCGGGAACGTCGAAGTGTCCAGCTGGGTACCGCAGTTGGCGGTCCTGCGTCAGGCCGACCTGTTCGTCACGCACGCCGGCGCGGGCGGCAGTCAGGAGGGGCTGGCCACGGCCACCCCGATGATCGCCGTGCCGCAGGCCGTCGACCAGTTCGGCAACGCGGACCTGCTCCAGGGCCTCGGCGTCGCCCGGCACCTGCCGCGGGAGCAGGCGACCGCCGAGGCGCTGCGGGCCGCCGCGCTCGCCCTCGTCGACGACCCCGAGGTGGCGCGCCGCCTCGCCGCCGTCCGCGCGGGGATGGCGCAGGAGGGCGGAACGCGCCGCGCCGCCGACCTCGTCGAGGCCGAACTCCCCACGGGGCGGCGGCAGTAGCGGCGGAGCGGCGCCGGAGTGTCCGATCCGCCGGAAGGGCTCATGTTTGGGGTTGTGCAACCTTGTTGACAAAATCACAGCGGCGTGGAGAAGTTGATCCGGAGGCCGCTATCGGCCAGGGTTTCAACCACCTCCCTCCAGGAGGCCGCGGCCGTCGCGCCCGCCCCCACGGGGCACGACGGCCGCCCCTGGTCCTCTCCGCGCAGTCCCGCACGACGTGGGCGCGGCCGCCTTCCGGGCGGCCGCCGCGGTACGGCAGGACCTAGGCTGGGCCCATGAGGACGTACGCGGCGCTGCTGCGCGGCATCAACGTGGGTGGGAGCCGGAAGGTGCCCATGGCCGAGTTGCGCGCCCTGATGGGCGGGCTCGGGCTCGGCGGGGTCCGGACCCATCTCCAGAGCGGACAGGCCGTCTTCACCGCCGGCGGCGGTGACGAGGACTCCCTCGCCGCGGACCTCGCGCGGGCGGTCGAGGAGAGGTTCGGCTTCCCGGTCGACGTCCTCGTGCGCGACCACGCCTACCTGCGGGCCGTCATGGAGGACTGCCCCTTCCCGGCCGCCGAGTTGGAGGGCCGGCAACTGCACGTGACCTACTTCTCCGCCCCCGTCGACGCGGCGCGCTTCGCGGAGATCGACGCGGACGCCCTGCTGCCCGAGGCGTTCCGCCTCGGCGACCGCGTGCTGTACCTGTACGCGCCGGAGGGCCTCGGCCGCTCCCGGCTCGCCGAGCAGCTGGCCCGGCCCCGGCTGACCAGGGGGCTCGTCGCCACCACCCGGAACTGGAACACCGTCGCCAAGCTGGTCGAGATGACCGCGCCGCCCGCGCCCTGACCACCCCCGCGCGGAGAACGCGCGGAGAAGTGGACCAGGGAATCGGCCGCCGATTGGGCCGGGACGCCGGTCCGCCGCGGCCGTAGCGTCGGACCCATGACGACGACACCCGCCCGCGTGGACCTCTGGTTCGACCCCGCCTGCCCCTTCGCCTGGCTCACGTCCCGCTGGCTGCTGGAGGCCGAACGGCACCGCCCGCTCGACCTCCGTTTCCACGTCATGAGCCTGTACCTGCACAACGAGGGCAACGAACTGCCCGACTGGTACCGGGAGCTGGTCGACAAGTCGATCGGCCCGGTCCGTGTCGCCGTCGCCGCCGCGGAACGGCACGGGGAGAAGGTGCTGCGGGACCTCTACACCGCGCTCGGGACCCGCATCCACGAGCAGCGGGCCGAGGACTACGACGCCGTCGTCGCCGCCTCCCTCGCCGAGACCGGACTCCCGGCCGACCTCGCCGGCGCCGCGCACGACCCGGCCCACGACGAGGCCGTGCGCCGCAGCCACACCGCCGGCACCGAACCGGACTCCGGCGGCTACGTCGGCACACCGACCCTGCACGTGGACGGCACGGTGTGGTTCGGGCCGGTGCTGCGGGCCGTCCCGCGCGGCGCACGGGCCGCCCGACTCTTCGACGCCTTCCGGGTCCTGGCCACCGACCCCGACGTCTTCGAGATCAAGCGCACCCGCACCGGAGCCCTGCGTTTCGACTGACGCCCCGGCGGCCGCCGGTGTGACGATTCCGCGCTCCGTGACGCAGAAGAAAGAGCCGGCCACGCTCCGTCGACGAACACCGCCGACGGCAGGGCCGGCTGTCCGCGGCCCGGCATCACGGGGGTAGTGCCGGGCCGCGGACGCGGCCGCGGAGGATCCGCGGGTGCCGGCCGCTCAGGCGCCCAGCGCGGTCACCGCAGGACGGCACGCCGCGTCGTAGCGCCGCAGCAGCACCTGCGCCACCTCGGGCGCCGGGCCCAGCACGTCGGCGAGCACGTCCGCCTGCGCCGCGCCCCGCACGATCCGGTCCGGCAGGAATCCGGGCGCCAGTACGTACGGCGCGACCGCGACCTTCGCACAGCCCAGCGCCCGCAGCGCGTGCACCGCGTCCTCGGTGCGCGGCAGGGAGGCGGAGGCGAACGCAGGCCGCACGGCGCACCAACCGGTGTGCCGCCACTCCCGCGCGATGTCTGCGATCACTGCGATCGCCTCCGGGTCGGAGGACCCCGCCGAGGCCAGCACGACCCCGGTCGAGGCCCGGTCGGCGGGGTCCAGCCCCGCCTCGTGCAGCCGCCGCTCCAGGGCACGCGTCAGCAGCGGCGACGGGCCGAGGACGTCCGCCTGCCTGATCCGCAGCCGCGACGGCGCCTCGCGCAGCACCGCCGGGATGTCCGCCTTGGCGTGGAAGGCGCGGGTCAGCAGCAGCGGCAGCGCCACGACGTCCCGCACGCCCTCGGCCGCCAGCGACTCCAGGACGGCCGGGACGGAGGGGACGTTGAAGTCCAGGAAGCCGGTCTCCACCCGCAGCCCCGGCCGCGTCCGCCGCAGCCGCCGCACGAGCGCGTGCACGGTCGCGGCATGGCGCGGGTCGCGGCTGCCGTGGGCGACGACCACGAGGACGGGACGGACCGGCTGCCGGTGCACGGGGAACCTCAGCCCTTCACGAGGAGACCGCGGCTGCGCAGCACCCACCGCTCCAGCGGACTGAAGATCAGCAGGTCGATGGCGATGCCGACGGTCAGGATGAGCAGGATGGCCTCGAAGACCATGGCCATGTCGCTGGCGTTGCGGCCGTTCTCCAGCAGCTGTCCGAGGCCCACGCCGAGGTCGGGGAAGGACGCGATGATCTCCGCCGCCATCAGCGAGCGCCACGCGAACGCCCAGCCCTGCTTCAAGCCTGCCACATAGCCCGGCAGCGCGGCCGGCAGCGTGATGTGCCAGGTGCCCTTCAGCCCGGTCGCGCCCATGGTGCGGCCCGCCCGCAGGAACAGCGGCGGCACCTGGTCGACGCCGGACACCAGGCCGTTGGCGATGGAGGGGACCGCGCCCAGAAGGATCACCGCGTACATCATCGAGTTGTCCAGTCCCAGCCAGATCACCGCGGGCGGCACCCAGGCCACCGACGGCAGTGACTGCAGACCGGACAGGATCGGCCCGACCGCCGCGCGCACGAACTTCACCCGGGCCACCACCAGCCCGAGGGGGGTGCCGATGAGCAGGGCGAAGAGGAAGCCCAGCAGGCCGCGCGAGACGCTGGTCCAGATGTAGCCGAGCAGGGTGCCCTGCAGCCAGGCGTCCTGCACGGTGTGCCACACCGCGGCCGGCGAGGGCAGTGTGGTCGGGTCGGTGACGATGCGCAGGGAGATCAGGCCCTGCCACACCAGGAGGACCACCACCACGGCGACCACCGGCGGCAGGACCTTGTTCACGAGGGTGTGCCGCAGCGGCGGCCGGCCGGACGGCCCGGACTCCAGCGCGTCCAGGCCCGCCTCGACGCTGCCGGCGTCCTCGGTGGTCTTCAGGTCAGTGCTGGCCATGACGACGGATCTCCCCCCGCAGTACGTCGGTGATCTCGGCGGACAGTTCCGCCACCGGTGCGTCCTCGATGCGCCGCGGCTGCGGGATGCCGACCCGCCACTCGCGTGCGATGCGGCCCGGCCGGGAGGACAGCAGCACCACGCGCTGCGCCAGCCGGACCGCCTCGCGCACGTTGTGCGTCACGAACAGCACCGACAGCCCGGTCTCCTGCCAGATCCGGGTCAGCTCGTCGTGCAGCACGTCCCGGGTGATGGCGTCCAGCGCCGCGAACGGCTCGTCCATCAGCAGCAGGTTGCTCTCCTGCGCGAGCGCGCGGGCCAGGGCCACACGCTGCCGCATGCCGCCGGACAGCTCGTGCACCCGTTTGCCGTGCGCGCCCTTCAGCCGTACGAGCTCCAGGAGCTCCTCGGCCCGGCCACGCCGGTCGGGCTTGGCCACCCCCCGCAGCTTCAGGGCCAGTTCGATGTTCTTGCCGGCCGTGAGCCACGGGAACAGCGCGTGCTCCTGGAACATCAGCGCCGGGCGTCCGTCGGTGGTGATGGTGCCGGTGGTGGGCCGGTCCAGGCCCGCCACCAGGTTGAGCAGGGTGGACTTGCCGCAGCCCGAGGCTCCCAGGAGGGTGACGAACTCTCCGGGCGCGACATCGAGACTGATGTCGTCCAGGACGAGCTGCGCTCCGCCCGGTCCCGCGAAGGACTTGGAGACGTGGTCGAGGCGGGCCGCGTGGTCGACCGCCGGGTCGGCCTGCGCGAGGGTCGTGGCCATGGTCGTCACCTCCTGGGAACGGTGGGGGCGGGTCAGCGGGCGCCGAGGCCGGCGTCGGACACGGTGGCCGCGCCCCGGGCCTTGAGGACCTTGTTGAGGAGCGTGAGGTCGTAGATCCCCTTCAGGTCGGGCTTCTGCAGCAGGCCCGCCTCGACGGCGTGCGCGGCCTCGGCGCCGAGGGTGCCGGCCAGCGGGTCGTCGGTGATCCGGATGGACTTCCACGCCGGGTCCAGGACGTTCGCCGGCAGTGCCTTGCCCGAGTCCGCCGCCAGCTGCTCGTTGGCCGCCGCCTTGGCCGCCCCGGGGTTGGCGTTGATCCACTTGTTGGTGTCGACGGACGCCTCCAGGACCGCCTGGACGGCCTTCGGGTGCTCCTTGAGGAACTTTTGCGACACGACGATGTTGGTGATCACGAACTTCTTGTCCGGCCACAGGGACGACTCGTCCAGGAGGACCCTGCCGCCCTCCGCGACCAGCTTCGAGGCGGTCGGCTCCGGCACCCACGCGCCGTCGATCGCACCGGACTTGAAGGCGTCCGGGGTCACCTTGTTGTCGCTGCGGACGACGGTCACGTCGCCCTTGCCGCTCTGGGCGTCGACCTTCCAGCCCTGCTGCGCGGCCCAGTTGAGGAAGGCCACGTCCTGGGTGTTGCCGAGCTGGGGCGTGGCGATCCGCTTGCCCCGGACGCCCTTCAGGGAGCCGATCTTCTTCGGGTTCACGACCAGCTTGACCCCGCCGGACGCCGAACCGCCCACGATCCGCAGGCTCTTGCCGTCGGACTTGGTGTAACCGTTGATGGCGGGGGAGGGGCCGATCCAGCCGATGTCGATGGAACCCGCGTTGAGGGCCTCGATCTCGGAGGGCCCGGCGTTGAAGGTGGCGTAGTCGGCCTTGGTGCCGCCCAGGGCCTTCTGGAAGAAGCCCTTGCGGTGGCCGACGAGCGCCGTCGCATGGGTCAGGTTGCCGAAGTAGCCGATCCTGACGGAGTCGAGTCCGTCGATCTTCCGCGCGCCGGCGGCGACCTTCTGATCGGCGTCGGCACCCTGGGACTTGGATCCGTAGCCGCAGGCCGCGAGGGTCAGCAGGGGCAGGGCGGCGGCTGCGGCGAGGGCGCCGCGGAACAGGGCGGAGCGGGTGGCAGGCACGGGAGGTGTTCCTCTCGATGGCCCGGCGGTCACGGCCCTTGCGGTCGTGGCCGGGAGGTCGGCAGGGGTCTTCGTCGGGTCCCGGACGGTGCGGGTACCTCCCTGCCCGGCCGGGGCCGGGACCCCGAGGGAGGGCGGGGGGACGGGGCGCGCAGGCAGTGCGCGTACGTCATCGCGCACATCGGCCGACGCCGCCCTGCCCGCTGCCGAGGGCGCCGCTGCCGACACGGCCGCCCTCCTTCGCGAACGTCCCGTAGAAGTCGGTGGAGTTCATGGTCAGAAGTCCCAGCCGTCGTCGTCCGCGCGGTCCTCGACCGGCTCCGGGGCGGCGAAGGACTCGCCGACCATGCCCGCGGTGAGCGTGGTGCCGTCGTGGGGGTCGATCAGGATGAAGGACCCGGTGCGGCGCGAGTCGGCGTACGCGTCGACGGGCAGCGGTTCCGCGGTGCGGATCTTCACCCGGCCGATGTCGTTGGCGGCGAGCCCGCCCGGGTGCGGGTGCAGGGACAGGTCGTCGAGGGTCAGCCGGGACGGGATGTCCTTGACGATCGCCTTGACCGTGCGGGTGCCGTGCTTGAGCAGGACCCGGTGGCCGACGGTCAGCGGCTGGTCGGCGACGTGGCACACGGTCGCCTCCACGTCCTGGGTGGTGGCGGGCGCGTCCTTGCTCGGCACGATCAGGTCGCCGCGCGAGAGGTCGATGTCGTCCTCCAGCAGGACGGTCACCGACTGCGTCGTCCAGGCCACGTCGACCGGCTGGCCCAGCAGGTCGATGCCGGAGATCCGCGAGGTGCGCCCGGACGGCAGCACCGTGACCTCCTGGCCGACCCGGAAGGAGCCGGCGGCGATCTGCCCGGCGTAGCCGCGGTAGTCGGGGTGCTCGGCGCTCCGCGGCCGGATCACGTACTGCACGGGCAGCCGGGCGTGGCAGTGCGCCAGGTCGTGGCTGACGGGCACGGTCTCCAGGTGTTCGAGGACGGTGGGGCCGCCGTACCAGTCCATGCGGGCGGAGGGCTCCACCACGTTGTCGCCCTCCAGCGCGGAGATCGGGATCGCGGTGACCTCGGGGACGCCCAGTTCGGTGGCGTAGGCGGTGAACTCCTCGGCGATGGAGGCGAACACGGCCTCCTGGTAGCCGGCCAGGTCCATCTTGTTGACGGCGAGGACGACGTGCGGGACGCGCAGCAGGGCGGCGATGGCCGCGTGCCGGCGGGTCTGCTCGACGACGCCGTTGCGGGCGTCGACCAGGATCACGGTGAGTTCGGCGGTGGAGGCGCCGGTGACCATGTTGCGGGTGTACTGCACGTGGCCGGGGGTGTCGGCGAGGATGAACCGGCGGCGCGGGGTGGCGAAGTAGCGGTAGGCGACGTCGATGGTGATGCCCTGTTCCCGCTCGGCGCGCAGGCCGTCGGTGAGCAGGGCGAGGTCGGGGCCGTCCTGGCCGCGGCCGGCGGACGCCCGCTCCACGGCCTCCAGCTGGTCGGTCAGGACCGACTTGGAGTCGTGCAGCAGCCGCCCGACCAGGGTCGACTTGCCGTCGTCGACCGAGCCGGCGGTGGCGAACCGCAGCAGCGTGGTCTCCGACAACTGCTCGACGGACAGCGACTCTGCGCCTTCGGTGGTGCTCGTCATGTCTAGAAGTACCCCTCGCGCTTGCGGTCTTCCATGGCGGCCTCGGAGAGCTTGTCGTCGGCGCGGGTCGCGCCGCGCTCGGTGAGCCGGGACGCGGCGATCTCGGTGATGACCTGCTCCAGCGTCACCGCGTCGGAGTCCACCGCGCCCGTGCACGACATGTCGCCCACGGTCCGGTAGCGCACCAGCCGCTTCTCCACGCTCTCGTCGTCCCGCGGCCCGCCCCACTCGCCCGCGGTCAGCCACATCCCGCTGCGCCGGAACACCTCACGCTCGTGCGCGAAGTAGATCTGCGGCAGCTCGATGCCCTCCCGGGCGATGTACTGCCACACGTCCAGCTCGGTCCAGTTCGACAGCGGAAAGACACGCACGTGCTCACCCGGAGCGTGCCGGCCGTTGTACAGGTTCCACAGCTCCGGCCGCTGGCGCCGCGGATCCCACTGCGAGAACTCGTCCCGCAGCGAGAACACCCGCTCCTTGGCGCGCGCCTTCTCCTCGTCGCGCCGCCCCCCGCCGAACACGGCGTCGAACCGCTCCGCGGCGATCCTCTCCGTCAGCGGCAGCGTCTGCAGCGGATTGCGGGTGCCGTCGGGCCGCTCCTTGAGCACCCCCCGGTCGATGTAGTCCTGCACGGATGCCACATGCAGCCGCAGCCCGTGCCGTGCCACCGCGCGGTCCCGGTAGTCGAGGACCTCGGGGAAGTTGTGCCCGGTGTCCACGTGCAGCAGCGCGAAGGGCACCGCCGCCGGCGCGAACGCCTTCAACGCCAGGTGCAGCATCACGATCGAGTCCTTGCCCCCGGAGAACAGCACCACCGGGTTCTCGAACTCCCCCGCCACCTCGCGGAAGATGTGCACCGCCTCCGACTCGAGCGCGTCCAGATGCGAGAGCGCGTACGGGGTGCGGGTGCCTTCGCCGCCTCCCCTGGCCTCGGCCACGGTCGTCATGCCAGTCCCCTTTCGCTGAGCAGCGCGTACACGGACGCGGCGGACTCCTGCACGGTCTGGGTCTGCGAGGCGATCCGCAGGTCCGGTGACGTGGGCGCCTCGTACGGGTCGTCGACGCCGGTCAGGCCGGTCAGTTCGCCCGCGGCCTGCTGTGCGTACAGCCCCTTCACGTCCCGCTCCGAGCACACCTCGACCGGGGTGGCCACATGCACCTCCAGATACGTGGTGCCGTGCTCCGCGTGGCGGGCGCGGACCGCGGCCCGGCTGTCCGCGTACGGCGCGATCACCGGGACGAGGGCCGTCACGCCGTGGCGGGCGAGCAGTTCGGCCACGAAGCCGATGCGCTGCACGTTGGTGTGCCGGTCGGCGCGGTCGAAGCCCAGGCCCGCCGAGAGGAACGTGCGGATCTCGTCGCCGTCGAGGACCTCGACCCGGCGGCCCTCCTCGCGGAGCCGGCCGGCCAGCGCGTGGGCGATGGTGGTCTTGCCGGCGCTCGGCAGACCGGTGAGCCAGACGGTGGCTCCGCTCGTCACGTGTGTCTCCTGGTTCGTCTGGTGCGTCTGCTGCGTCTCGTGCGTCGAAGGAAGGCTCATGGGTCAGCCGTGCAGTCCGCACTCGGTCTTGGCGCGCCCCGCCCAGCGGCCGGCGCGGGCGTCCTCGCCGGCCAGCAGCCGGCGGGTGCACGGCGCGCAGCCGACGGAGCCGTACCCGTCGGACAGCAGCGGGTTGGTGAGCACGCCGTGCTCGGCGACGTAGGCGTCCACGTCGTCCTGGGTCCACCGGGCGATCGGCGAGATCTTGACCTTGCGCCGCTTGTCGTCCCAGCCGACCACGGGGGTGCCGGCCCGGGTGGGGGACTCGTCGCGGCGCAGGCCGGTGGCCCAGGCCCGGTAGCCGGCGAGGCCCTCCTGGAGCGGCTGCACCTTGCGCAGCGCGCAGCACAGGTCGGGGTCGCGGTCGTGCAGCCGGGGGCCGTGCTCGGCGTCCTGCTCGGCGACCGTCCGCCGCGGGGTGAGGGTGACGACGTTGACGTCCATCACGGCGGCGACGGCGTCCCGGGTGCCGATGGTCTCCGGGAAGTGGTAGCCGGTGTCGAGGAAGACGACGTCGACGCCGGGCCGGGCCCGGGAGGCGAGGTGGGCGACCACCGCGTCCTCCATGGACGAGGTGACGCAGAAGCGGTCGCCGAAGGTGTCGGCCGCCCAGGTGAGGATCTCCAGCGCGGAGGCGTCCTCCAGGTCGCGTCCGGCCTGCTCGGCCAGCGCCCTCAGTTCGTCGTCGGTGCGGTCGTCCTGAGTGGTCGTCATGTCCGCTCGTCCCCTCGGTCGTCGGCCCGCCGCAGCCCGCGGGCCAGCAGCCCGAGGAACTTCAGCTGGAAGGCCCGGTTGCAGGCCGCGCACTCCCACGCCCCGTGGCCCTGCTCACCGGGCCGCAGGTCCTCCTCGCCGCAGTAGGGGCAGTGGAAGGGCGCCGCGCGCTCGCTCACGACAGTTCCTCCTCGGGTGCCCGCGCGACCCAGGCGGCGAAGCGCTCGTCGTCCTTGCGCCCGGCGAGGAAGCGCCGCAGCACCCGCTCGACGTAGTCGGGCAGTTCGTCCGCGGTGACCTTCAGGCCGCGGACCTTGCGGCCGAAACCGGCCTCCAGGCCGAGCGCGCCGCCCAGGTGCACCTGGTAGCCCTCGACCTGCTCGCCCCGTTCGTCGAGGACGAGCTGGCCCTTGAGGCCGATGTCGGCGACCTGGATGCGCGCGCAGGCGTTCGGGCAGCCGTTGAGGTTGATGGTGAGCGGCTCGTCGAATTCCGGCAGGCGGCGCTCCAGTTCGTCGATCAGCCAGGAGCCGCGCGCCTTGGTCTCGAC
Source organism: Streptomyces tropicalis (assembly GCF_029269835.1). Taxonomy (GTDB): domain Bacteria; phylum Actinomycetota; class Actinomycetes; order Streptomycetales; family Streptomycetaceae; genus Streptomyces; species Streptomyces tropicalis. The sequence goes on from NZ_JARJBB010000003.1 coordinate 267,355, forward strand.
GATGGCGAGCTTGCAGTACTCGATGCCGGTGCAGGCCATCGTGCCCCGGCGGAAGGTGGACGGCCGGGCGGTGAGGTCCAGTGCCTCCAGCCCCTCCACCAGGGAGTCGACCTGGTCCGCTTCGACGTCCAGGATGATCATCTTCTGCTCGACGGTGGTGCGCACCCGCCCGGAGCCGTGTGCCTCGGCGAGGTCGGCGATCTTCGTCAGGGTGGCGCCGTCGACGCGGCCGACGCGCGGGGCGAACCCGACGTAGTGCCGCCCGTCCTGCTGGCGGTGCACCCCGATGTGGTCGCGCCACTGCCGCAACGGCCGCTCGGGGGCGGGTCCGTCGGCCAGGGGGCGCCCGAGGTACTCCTCCTCCAGCACCCGGCGGAACTTCTCGGCGCCCCAGTCGGCGACGAGGAACTTCAGCCGGGCCCGGTTGCGCAGCCGGCGGTAGCCGTGGTCCCGGAAGATGGAGACGACGCCCTCGTGGACGTCCGCCACCTGCTCCAGCGGCACCCAGGCGCCGAGCCGGACGCCGATCTTGGGGTTGGTGGACAGCCCGCCGCCGACCCACACGTCGAAGCCGGGCCCGTGCTCGGGGTGGACGACGCCGACGAAGGCCACGTCGTTGATCTCGTGCGCCACGTCGAGCAGCGGCGAGCCGGAGATCGCGCTCTTGAACTTGCGCGGCAGGTTCGAGTACGCCGGGTTCCCGACGACCCGCCGGTGGATCTCCTCGACCGCGGGGGTGCCGTCGACGATCTCGTCCTCGGCGATGCCCGCGACCGGCGAGCCGAGGATCACGCGGGGCGTGTCGCCGCACGCCTCGGTGGTGGACAGGCCCACGGCCTCCAGCCGGTTCCAGATCTCGGGCACGTCCTCGATCCGGATCCAGTGGTACTGCACGTTCTGGCGGTCGGTGACGTCGGCCGTGCCGCGGGCGAACTCCTGCGAGATCTCGCCGATGACGCGCAGCTGCCCGGTGGTCAGCCGGCCGCCGTCGATGCGGACCCGCAGCATGAAGTAGCGGTCGTCCAGCTCCTCCGGCTCCAGGACCGCCGTCTTGCCGCCGTCGATGCCGGGCTTGCGCTGGGTGTAGAGACCCCACCAGCGCATGCGTCCGCGCAGGTCGTTGGGGTCGATCGAGTCGAAGCCGCGCCGGGAGTAGATCGTCTCAATACGTGTCCGCACATTGAGACCGTCGTCGTCCTTCTTGAACTGCTCGTTGCCGTTGAGCGGAGTGAAGTGACCCGCGGCCCACTGTCCCTCGCCACGGTGACGGCTCACCTTGCGGCGGGGAGTCGCGGCAGCGGGGTCGTGCGGGGTGGCGGCCATGGGAATACGTCCTTCGGGACAGGCGGAAAGCGGCTCTGACCTGCGCATATGGGCGCATGGAGGAGGGTCTGCACGGGCGCGCGTCGTTGCGCGGCGGGCGGCAGGAGAAGAGGGAACGCGGCGGTGCTGGTGCGCTCAGCCCACCGGACAGATGGCGCTGGACATGCGGCCGAGGTCGACGTGGCGTCGACTCACCAGGGCGGTTCCCGTTCCAGACATGACGGAAGCGTGGCACGGCGATCTGGACACAGTCCAGCTTCATCCAAAATGTGGACACCCTTGTCCCGGTATGCGGAACAAGGGTGTCCTCGGTCACATCGCCCGCCGTGAGCGGGGTCCGCGCAGGTCAGGCCGGGTGGGCGCCCGGCCACGGGCCCGGAGCCGCCGCCTCCGGTTCCTCCTCGACCTGGGTGTCGAACAGGGTGAAGCCGCGCCGCCGGTAGTTGTCCATCGCGTGCTCGCCGTCCTTGCTGCAGGTGTGCACCCACACCCGCTTCGTCGGCGCCAGGCCCGGCCAGCGGTCGGCAAGGTCCCAGGCCCGCGCGGTGCCCCGGGCCAACAGGTGGCCGCCGATCCGCCGCCCCCGGAAGGCGGGCAGCAGGCCGAAGTACAGGATCTCGACGACCCCGTCGCCCTGCGCCTCCAGCTCGATGTACCCGGCGGGCGTGCCCCGGTCGTAGGCCACCCACGTCTCCACCCCCGGCCGCTCCAGGTGCTCGCGCCACCGCGCGTACGACCAGACGAGCCGGTCCGTCCAGCGGATGTCGCCGCCGACCGACGCGTACAGGAACCGGCTGAACTCCGGCGAGGGCACCTCGGAGCGGACGACCCGCACCTCGTCCCCCGGCGCGGCCGCCGGCAGGAGGTCGGCCGGGGAGTTCTGCTCCAGGGACCACGTGGTCACGGCGATGCTCGTCATGCCGGTCAGGGAATCATCCCCGGCCGACCCGTGTCGATCGGCCCCGTCCCGCCGCTACCGCAGCGACCGGTCCACGGCGGCCAGCGGCAGCGCGAACAGCGTCCGCCCCGACAGCGACCACACCTCGCCGGTCTGCTGCCAGTACGACAGGGACCCCGTCCCGTCGCCCCAGCAGCGGTGGGAGGCCGCCTCGCCGCAGGTCGCCGCCTGCGCGCCGCGCACGTCCTGCCGCCACAGGGTGCCGTGGCCGTCCGCCCCGCCCGGGGCGCGGCCGAGATACCACTCGGGCCGCGCCGAGGGCGCCGCCCGGTACGACAGCACCCCGCGCACCCCGTCCGCCCGGCTCTCGTACGCCTCCACGGCCGGGGCCGTCCCGGCCGCGTCCACGGCCAGCAGACCGGACCGCGCCGGGTCCCGGCTGAAGGGGTAGCGCCACAGGCGCGTGTGCCGCCCGCTGCCCGCGGCTCCCGACACGCTCGCCACCAGGCTGTCCGGCGCGGTGCCGCGGTCCAGCGACAGGCCGTCGGGGCAGGGCGTGCCCGCCGCCGGCTCCCGGCCGCACGACCCGGCCGCCGGACGGTAGGCGGCCACGGCGGGCAGCACCCACCGGTACCCGTGCGCCGACCAGCCGCCCGGAACCCGGCCGACCGCGTCGCCGGCCACCGTGGCGCGCTGGATGCGGTGCAGGTCGTACACGTACAGCGCGGCCCCGTCGGCACCGGAGGCCGTGACCAGCAGCTTGTCCTGGTACCAGACCATCCCCGAGACCCGCGACCGCAGACCGCGGAAGTCGCGGCCGCCGTCCACCGGGACGGCCAGCAGGGCCCAGGTGTAGGACGGGTGCCGCGGGTCGTCGTCGTCCACGAACGCCACCCGGGCCAGCCCGCGGTCCGCGGCCGGGCCCCCGGTGCGCGTCCAGCCGGACAGGATCACCCGGTGCGGGCCCCAGCGGCCGTCGTCGTCCGCGTCGCCCGAGGTGGTCACCGACTCCGGCTCCCAGCGCGACGTGGCCGCGTCGGCCGGGTCCCAGCAGTACGCCCGGGCCGCCGGCGGCTCCACGGGCAGGGCCCGGCGTTCCCCGGCGGTGCACTGTGCGGCGCCGCGCAGCGCGCGGTCCGTGCCGTCGAGCACCGCCGCGACGCCGACGGGCCGGCCCATCCCCGCGGCGAGCCGGTCCAGCCACCGCCGCGGCACCTGCTGCTCGGTCAGCCGCAGTCGGCCGAGATCGGCGGAGGAGGTGAGTGGCTTCAGTGCCCCGGGGTTCCCGCCGACGGTGGCCTGCGAGGCGCTGATCAGGGTCGCGGCGGCGGTCAGTGCGAGAGCGGTGCCGGCCAGGGTGGCCCGCAGTGCCCTGCCCCGTCTGCGCCGGCGGTGTCGGCCGCGATGCTTCATACAACCTCCCCAGGCGGGCCAACTGCGCCTCATGATCAGTACGTTGACCATGGAACAGGTGGGGTGACCCGCAGGCGATGCTACGGCAGTCCGGCGGCCCGCAGGGCGAGGACCCTGCAAATATGCGGAAGATGTCCCCCTGCGGTCCGTCCGTGCCGCCCACGCCGCCCACGCCGTCCTCTCAGGCCGCAGGAGCCCCGGAGCGGCCCCGCGCCACCGTCCGCGCCGCCGAGTGCGGCAACAGGTCGCGCGGGTCGTCCGGGAGCAGCACCCCGACCTCCGCGCCCTCCGCGAACCGGTACGGGCGGTGCTCCAGGAACGCCCCCAGATAGCGCCGCACCCGGGACATCTCCGCACGCACGGTCACCCGGCGCGCCGGGTCGCCGAACACGTCCTCGGCCAGTTCCGCCGCACTGCGCCCGGAGCGGTGCACGGCCAGCAGGTACAGCAGTTCGGCGTGGCGGGGGCTGAGGTCGTGCGACCACGGGCCCGCCGCGCCGTCCAGCGTCACCGTCCAGCGGCGCGGCCGCGACAGGTCCAGCACGATCCGCACCGGGCCGGGCCCGCCCGGCTCCCCGTCCGCCCGCACCAGCCACCCGCCCGCCAGCGGCTCCAGCGAGCACGGGCCGACCGCGGGCAGCCACCCGCGGCCCGCCGACGCCGTCCCGGGCAGCGCGATCCGCGCGGTGTACGGCAGACCGGCCACCGCCGCGGTCCAGCCGTCCCGGTCGACCACCATCGCCCGGCCGCCCAGCCGGGCCAGCACCGGTGCCGCCACCGCGCGCAGCCGCTCCAGCGACGTCAGGTGCAGCTCCCGCAGCCGCGCCTCGGCCAGCTTGGCCACCGAGCCGACCCAGGCCAGCGTCGCCGGGTGCATGGTCTCCAGCGGACCGCTGACGTCCACCACACCGATCAGCCGGCCGTCGCGCGGGTCCGTCAGCGGTGCCCCGGCGCACGTCCAGGAGGCGAGCGCCCCCACGAAGTGCTCGGCGGCGAAGACCTGGACGGGCCGCCGCACCACCGCCGGGGTGCCCACGCCGTTGGTGCCGACGGCGCCCTCCCCCCAGTCGGCCCCCGGTTCGAAGCCCACCCCGTCGGCCCGGCGCAGCACCGCCGCGTTGCCCTCCCGCCACAGCACCCGCCCCTCGGCGTCGGCGACCACCACGATGTGGTGGGCCGCGTCCGCCACCGACAGCAGGCCCTCGCGCAGCACCGGCAGCACCAGCCGCAGCGGCGAGGCCTCCCGCCGCCGCTCGACCTCCTCCCGCGGCAGCAGCCCGGCCCGCGCCCCGCGCTCCGGGTCCACCCCGCTGCGCAGCACCCGCTCCCAGGACCGCCCGATCACCGGCCGCGGGGGCAGGCGCGAGCGCTGCCCGGCGAGGGTCGCGGAGCGCACCTCGCTCATCATCCGCGCCGCCTGCGCGGCGTCGACGGCGGCGAGCTGCGTCACGTCCATCGGCGCTTTCGCCACGGGGTCCTCCCAGGGATGGGCCACGAACGAGCGGTCCGGGACGGGCGGTTGCGGCCGCGGGGCGGCGCCCGTCCCGGCTGTCCGAATTCATAGTGCCGCCGTCCCGGGGCGGACGGGCACACTCCGGTCACTGCGGCCGAGCCGTTGCAACCCTCTGCAACCCTGGTGAACAGGCGGAGCCTGATCGAGACTTGTGCGGCGCCGCCCACGTGGCGGCCGTGGCCTCGAGCGGGCCATCAGGCGGGGGTGGTGCCGTGTCGGCGCAGCACCACCCCCGCGGCCTGACCGAAAACCGCCCGTGCGCGCGTCGGCCGCCCTGTCCTCGAAGGCCCGCCCGCCCTCCGGGCGAACGACGGGTCGGCGGCGACGGGCCCCTACTCCACCGGCCGCGCCCGCTCCACCACCGACGCCAGGTCGAGCGTGTGCGGGAGCGTGCCGAAGGCCGCCCCCCAGTCGCCGCCCAGCCGCGAGGCGCAGAACGCGTCGGCCACCGCGGGCGGCGCGTGGCGCACCAGCAGCGCGCCCTGGAGCACCAGCGCCATCCGCTCCACCAGCCGGCGGGCCCGCGCCTCCACGCCCTCCAGATCGGCGAGTTCGGTCAGCAGGTCCCTGACGGCGCCGTCCAGACGGTGGTCCGCGCCGCGCGCCCGGCCCACCTCCCGCAGAAAGGCGTCGAAGGACCGCGGTTCCCGCTGCAGTACCCGCAGCACGTCCAGGGCCTGGACGTTCCCGGCGCCCTCCCCGAGCGAGTTGAGCGGCGACTCCCGCACCAGCCGCGGCAGCCCCGACTCCTCCACGTACCCGTCCCCGCCCAGGCACTCCGCGGCCTCCACCGCCAGCGGGGCGCACCGCTTCGTCACCCAGTACTTGGCCATCGGCACCGCCGGCCGCAGGAACGCCCGCTCCTGCTCGCCCCCGTCGTCGTACGCGGCCGCCAGGCGCAGCGCGAGCGTCGTCGCCGCCTCCGACTCCAGCGCCAGGTCGGCCAGGACGTTGCGCATCAGCGGCTGCCCGGCCGGCGGCCCGCCGGACGCCCGTGGGGACGCGCAGTGGTGCACGGCCTGCGCGACCGCCTGCCGCATCAGCCCCGCCGAGCCGAGCACGCAGTCGACGCGGGCCGCCGCCACCGTCCCGGCGACGGTCCGCGCCCCGCGCCCCTCCTCGCCGATCCGGCGTGCCCAGGTCCCGTCGAACTCGACCTCGGCGGATGCGTTGGACCGGTTCCCCAGCTTGTCCTTCAGTCGCTGGATCAGGAAGACGTTCCGGGTGCCGTCGGCGAGCACCCGCGGCACCAGGAAGCAGGTCGGGCCGTCCGGCGCCTGCGCGAGCACGAGGAACCCGTCCGACATCGGTGCCGAGCAGAACCATGCGCGCCCGGTCAGCGCGTAGGTGCCGGCCTCGGCGAGCGGCCGGGCCGCGGCGGGGCCGGCGCACCCGCCGCCCTGCCTCTGCGTCATGGCCGCCCCGAACAGGACGCCCGGCTTCAGCTCCGCGGGCCGCAGGGCGGGGTCGTAGACGGTCGAGGTCAGCCGCGGCTCCCACACCGCGGCCAGGCCGGGCTCGGCGCGCAGCGCGGGCACCGCCGCGTGCGTCATGGACAGCGGGCAGCCGGTCCCCGCCTCGGCCTGCGCCCACACCAGGAACGCGGCCGCCCGCCGCACGTGCCCCGCCGGCCGGGTCCAGGCCGCGGTGAGCCCCGCGGAGACGCCCTTGCCGAGCAGCCGGTGCCAGGCCGGGTGGAACTCCACCTCGTCGATCCGGTGGCCGTGGCGGTCGTGGGCGCGCAGCTCGGGCGGATGCCGGTCGGCCTGCGCGGCCCACTCCTGGACCTGGGCCGATCCGGCCGCGCGGCCCAGTGCCGACAGCTCGCCGCGCACCCCGTCCAGCAGGTCCGGGCGCTGCGCCTCGGGCAGACCGGCGCCGGTGTACCGGTCCACGGCCTCGGACAGGACGCGGTCGGCGGCGAAGACGTCGTAGCCGGTCAGGGGCGCCTGGCCGGTCGCGGAGTGCGTGCGGGCTGCCATGGCACGGAACCTACCCCGCGCCGGGCCCCGGCCGCCCGGACGGTGTCCTCCCTGGTCGACGCCCCGGGGCATGAGTGGGACCCGGTGGGGCGGGGATACCTTTAGGTCGTGCAGGCAGCAAGCGAACACCCCGAAGGGCCCTCCGGACGTCTCCACCGGGCGCGCGCCCTCTACCGGAACGTATCCAAACGCAGAACCGCCTGGCTGCTGCTGAAGGACACCGTCAACTCCTGCATGGAGTACCGGATCCTGGGCCTGGCCGCCGAGGCCGCGTTCTTCTCGCTGCTGTCCGTGCCGCCCCTGCTGCTCAGCCTGATCGCCCTGCTCTTCTACGTCGACGCGTGGACCGGCGCGAACACCATCGGCAGCCTGGAGCGGAACATCCTCGACGCCTCCCGCACGGTCCTCTCCGACCAGGGCGTCAGGGAGATCGCCCAGCCGATCCTGCGCGACGTCATGAAGGGCGGCCGGCCCGACGTGATCTCGATCGGCTTCGTGCTCGCCCTGTGGTCGGGCTCCCGCGCGGTGAACGTCTTCATCGACACCATCACCGTCATGTACGGCCTCGACGGCGTCCGGGGCATCGTCAAGACCCGGATGCTGTCCTTCGGGCTGTTCGTCGTCGCCCTGCTGGTCGGATCGGTCGCACTGCCGCTGATGGTGGCCGGCCCGGACGCGGTGGTGCGGATCGTGCCGTGGTCCACGACCGTCGTCCAGGTCCTGTACTGGCCCGTCGTGATCGTCCTGTCGATCGCCTTCCTCACCACGCTGTACCACGTCTCCGTGCCGGTGCGCTCCCCGTGGATCGAGGACGTCCCGGGTGCGCTGGTCGCCCTGGCCATGTGGGTGGTGTGCAGCTTCGTGCTGCGCATCTACCTGACCAGCACCGTCGAGGGCCCCACCATCTACGGCTCCCTGGCCGCGCCCGTGGCCGTCCTGCTGTGGATCGGCGTGTCCGCGTTCGCCGTGCTCGTCGGCGCCGCCGTCAACGCCGCCATCGACCGGGTCTGGCCGGCTGCCGCCACCGCGGCCGCCCGCGCCCAGAACGAGCGGGTGCGCGAGGCCCAGATCGCCGAGTACGTCGCCCGCGCCGCCGCGGCCCGCGAGAGCGACCCCGACGACCCCGACGACCCGGACATGCCGTCCGAGTTCCCCGAGCGCTGGTCGCGCTTCCTGCCGCCGGAGGACCTCTCCGCGCGGCTGCGCACCCACGTCAGGACCACGCACGCCAAGAGCCCGCACAAGGACGACGAGGACGGGCACTCGCACGACAAGTGACCCGGAGGCCCGTCGGCCGCCCCGCCCGACCGCAGGGCCGCCGTCCCGTCCGCGCCGTAGCCTGACGTACGTGGCAGCAGACCTCCCCGTGCGGGCGTCCGGGTACGCCGAGCGGCCCTCCCGGCTTGCCGGTGCCGTGGTGTGGACCAACGCGCCCGCGGCGGCCGGGGCCGCACCGGTGCTGCCCGACGGCTGCATGGACCTGCTGTGGGCCCGGGGGCGGCTGCTGGTGGCCGGCCCGGACACCCGCGCCCACGACCCCGGCGGCCCGCCCGCACACTGGGCCGGCGTCCGCTTCTTCCCCGGCACCGCGCCCGCCCTCCTCGGGGTCCCCGCGCACGAACTGCGCGACCGGCGCGTCGACCTCGCCGACCTGTGGCCGGCCGCGACCGTACGGCGACTGCGCGACCGGATCGACGCCGCCCCGGACCCGGCGGCCGCGCTCGAGGAGGTGGCCCTGCGGTACGCGGCCGACGCCCCGCCGCCCGACCCGATGCTGCGCCGCCTGGTCGCCGCCCTCGACGCGGGGCACTCGGTCGCCGGGACCGCCGGCGAACTCGGTCTCGGGGTGCGCAGGTTGCACCGGCGCTCGCTGGACGCCTTCGGCTACGGGCCGAAGACACTGGCCCGGATCCTGCGGTTGCAGCGCGCGCTCGCCCTGGCCCGCAGCGGGCTGCCGGGGGCCGACACCGCGGCCCGGGCAGGCTTCGCCGACCAGGCCCATCTGGCCCGGGACGTCCGGGAGCTGGCGGGCAGGCCGCTCGGCGAGCTACTCGCCGGCCCCGGGTAGCGGGGCGAACAGGTCGACGCCGTTGCCGTCCGGATCGTGGACGACCGCGTACCGCATCCCCCAGAACGCGTCCCACGGCTTGAGCTCGCCGTGGTGCCCGGCACCGACCAGGTCCTCGTACACGGCGTCCACGGCGGCGGGGGAGTCGCACCGGAAGGCGAGCGAGACGCGGCCGCCGCCCCCGGCCGGGAGGCGCCGACCCGGGTGGAAGGAGCGGACCGTGTCCTCGGTGTCCAGCGCGAGCGTCGTCCCGCCGGGCAGCGCGGCCTCGACATGCGGCTGCGTCTCGGACCCGGCGGGGAAGTCGAGGCCGAGCCGGCGGTAGAAGGCGAGGGAGGCGGCCAGGTCGGAGGCGACCAGGCCGATCACGGCGAATCGTGGAGTCATGCCGTCACCGTAGGCACCGGCCGGGGGCCGGGTCTTGAAGGAATCGGACACCCGGCCGGGATCCCTGCGACGCCCGGCGCGTGCTGTCAGCCGAACGTCACGGGCCCGCGGGGCGTGTCCACCGTGAAGGACAGCCCGGCCGGGCCGCGCGCCGGCCGCAGCCCGGCGCCGACGGCGGACAGCAGCGGGCGCAGGCCGTCCGGGTCGGGGGCGGTCGCGGACAGCTCCAGCAGCCAAGTGACGGGCAGGCCGGAGGCGGTCGGATGGACGGAATCGCCCCAGTCGATGAGGAAGGGCACCAGCCCGGTCGGGTGCCCGGCGCCGTCGGTGAGCCGCCACCGCAGCAGCGTCCCGTCGGGGCGCCGGCGGCTCATCTCCCGTACCTCGCCGGGGTCGTAGCCCCGGGCCCGGGCGGTCGCGACCGCCGCGTCCAGGTCCGGCGGGCGGATCGCCCAGGTGACCGTCCGCGCCGCCGCGAGCCCGTCCACGCCGAACGGGCGGGCGTCCCGCGGCGGCGGCTGCGCGGGGTCCGGGCCGATGATCTCCAGGTACCGCGAACCGCCCAGGGAGACCAGGTGGTTGCGGGTGCCGAGGCCCACATGGGCGCCGCCCGCGGCCGGGGCCACACCGGTGCGCCGGGTGAAGTCGGCGACGGTGGCCTCCAGATCGGGGGTCGCGAGGACCAGGTGGTCCAGCGTCACGGGAGGGACGTTCACCTCGCCCACGCTACGCGGCCGGATGCGACGAGGAGGGCCAACGGCCGTGCAGGACAGCCTGGTTGGCCGTTTACGGTCCTCGCCCCCGGTCGGGCACCGGTCCGCACGGGGCGATCGGCGCCGCGCCCGCCGAGCTGCGGCGGCCCCGACGGACGGCTGCCCCTCAGGCGATCCGGGACAGGTCCTCGGGACGGACCCGGTGGGCGAGGGGGCGGCCCGCGGCGAGGCGTTCCAGCTCCTCCACGGTGGCCCGGCCCAGGCGCTCCAGCTCGTTGCCGAGGGCGCCCGCGAGGTGCGGGGTCAGGAAGACGTTCGGCAGCGTGTACAGCGGGGAACCGGCGGGGAGAGGTTCGGGGTCGGTGACGTCGAGGACCGCGGACAGCCGCCCCGAGACCAGCTCGTCGGTGAGGGCGGCCTGGTCGACCAGGCCGCCGCGGCCGGTGTTGACGAGCACGCCCCCGTCCCGGATCAGGGCGAGGCGCTCCCGGTCGAGGAGGTGGTGCGTCGCGGGGACGTGGGGCGCGTGCAGGGTCACCAGGTCGCTGTGGAGCAGGAGCTCCTCCAGCGGCATCCCGGTGGCGCTCAGCGCGGCGGCCTCGGCGGTGTCCACGTACGGGTCGTGGAGCAGCACCTCGACGTCGTGCGGCCGCAGCAGCTCCAGCAGCCGGCGGCCCACCCGGGAGGCGCCGACCACTCCGACCCGGCGGCCCGCGTTGCCGAGCGCGGCCGTCTCGGCGGGACGGGGGAGGGCGTGGCCCAGGCGGTAGCGGTCGCGTCCGGCGAACGCGTCCTTCCCGGTGAGCAGGATGACCGCGAGCGTGTACTCGGCGACGGGCAGCGCGTTGGCCGCCGCGGCGCTGGAGACGGCGATCCCGCGCTCCCACACGGCGTCGCCGGCCAGCGCGCGGACCGAACCGGCGGTGTGCAGGACGGCCCGCAGCCGCGGGGCCGCGTCCAGAGCGTCCGCGTCGATACGGGGGCAGCCCCAGCCGGTGATCAGCACCTCGGTTCCCGCGAGCGCCTCCACGGCCGCCGGGTCGGCGAAGTCCCGCACGACCGCCTGCGGGTCGAAGGAGGCCGCGGCCCGCAGCCGGGCCGTCAGGGCCGGCGGGAACAGCAGCGGCAGGTGCACCGGGTCCAGGGCGAACACGGCGCGCGGCGGCCGGGCGGTGGTCATGGCCCTCCAGGACGCGGAAGCGGCGGACGGGGGAGGGGACGGCGGTGGGGGCGTGCGCTGTCCGGCACTGCCGACGGTAGGCCGGGCCCCGGAGAGGGTCAATCGCCCGCGGTGGACGGACCCCCGCGGCCCCTGCCGCCCCCGCGCCTCTCGCGGAAACTCCCGCCGCCCGCGGGCCCGCCGTCCACCGGACGGCCGCCCTCGCGCTGCCGTCCGGCGGAATACCGGGCGACCATGGAGTGCTGTGATCGTATCGGTGCACGAACGCGGCGAAGGGCTGGTGGGCGCATGACGGCGGACCCGGCGTACCCCGTGGTCAGGACGCCGCACGGGGCGATACGCGGCAGGTACGAGCAGGGCGTGGCGGTCTTCCGTGGCATCCCGTACGCGGCGCCCCCGGTCGGCGCCCGGCGGTTCCGGCCGCCGGAGCCGCCCGAGCCGTGGGACGGCGTCCGCGACGCCGGCTCCTTCGGTCCGACGGCGCCCAAGCCGCCGTACTCGGACGTCTTCGCCCTGTACCTGTCCGACCCCGTGGTGCCCGGTGACGACTGCCTCAACCTCAACGTCTGGACCCCGCAGCCCGGACCGGCCGCCCGGCTCCCCGTCATGGTCTGGCTGCACGGCGGGGCGCTGACCCGCGGCTCGTCGGCCGTGCCCGTCTACGACGGGAGGGCCTTCGCCCGCGACGGCGTCGTCCTGGTCTCCGTCAACTACCGGCTCGGCGTGGAGGGATTCGGCCTGTTCCCGGACGCCCCCGCCAATCCCGGTCTGCGGGACCAGCTCGCCGCCCTCACCTGGGTGCACGAGTCCGTCGCGGCCTTCGGCGGCGACCCGGACCGGATCACCCTCTTCGGGCAGTCGGCCGGGGCGATCAGCATCGGCGCCCTGATCGCGGCCCCGCAGGCCCAGGGGCTCGTCCGGCGGGCCGTCCTGCAGAGCGGCCCCCCGGAGGCCGCCGACCGCGACAAGGTGCGCCGCATGGTCCGCCGGATGGCGACCCGGCTGAAGGTCCCCGCCACCGCCGAGGCCTTCGCCGCCGTCGACCGCGGCCTGCTGCTGCGCACCCAGGCCGAGGCCGGCCGCCTCAGCAGCCCCGTCCTCGGCGGCCCCGCCTTCGGCATCGTCACCGACGGCGACCTCGTCCCCCGGGACCCCCTGGCGGCCCTCGTGGAGGGCGGTGCGGCGCCGGACGTCGACCTGCTCCTGGGCTGGACCAGCGACGAGTACCGGCTGTGGCTGGTGCCGGGCGGCCTGGTGGAGCGCGTCGACCGGCTCGGCGCGGTCGCGCTGGCCGGCGCCATGGCCCGCTGCCACTGCGGCCACGAGGTCGTGCGCGGCTACCGCTCCCTGCACCCGCGGGCCGGCCCGGCCGAGATCGTCGGCCAGATGGTCACCGACCACCTGCTGCGCCGCCCGCTGCACCGCCTGGCCGACGCCCGCCCGGGCTCGGCGCACGTCTACGAGTTCGCCTGGCCGTCGCGGCGGCCCGGGCTCGGCGCCTGCCACGCCCTGGAGCTGGGCTTCGTCTTCGACACCGGCGCCCTCCCCGAATCCCGGCTGCTGGCCGGCGAGGGCGCGCCGCAGGAGCTGGCCGACGCGATGCACACGGCCTGGGTGCGCTTCGCCGCGGACGGCGACCCCGGCTGGCAGGCGTGGGACGCGACGCACCCGGTACGGATCTTCGGCGACGCCGCGCCGCACACCGCGCACGGGCCGCGGGACGCGGAACTGGCCCTGTGGTCGTCGCCCCCGCCCGCGGACCCGGACGGCACCCCGCAGCCCCCGGCGGGCCGGTCCCCGGCACGGGCCGGCGAACTGCGCTCGGTCGTCCGCCGGCTCCGCCGCTCCGGCGGGGTGGGACGCCCCTGAAGGACGTCCGGCAGGGACTCCGAAGGACGTCCGGCAGGGACTCCCCACGACCCTTTCGAGGCGCCCCGCCCCCCCCGAGTGGTCCGGCACTCCGACGGCGGTCCGTGCCGCCGGTCGGGCTCGGCCCGCAGCGGCGGACCCCTCCGAACCCGCGGTGCCTCCCGCGGAGCGCGGCCGCCTCGCGGTGGGCCCGGCGGGGCGGCGCGCGGCCTTGCGGCGGCCCCGGCGGCACGTGGCGGCGTCGCGATGCGCTGGGCGGCCTCGCAGCGGGTCCTGCCGGGGTGGGGCGCGGCGAGTCCGCTGCGCGCCCTGCGGCAGGTGGCGAATCCGCGGTGAGCCCCGGCGCACCCGGTGGTGCGCGGTGGGGCCGGCGATGGGTGCTGCGGGACGTGCCGCGGTGGCGCGCGGCGAGCTCGCGGCGGGCTCGGCGGTGCGTAGTCGACGGGAGCCGCGGCGTCGGGCTCAGGCGGGGCGGGAGCCGTCGCCCGACGCGGTGAGCGCGGTGCGGGCCGCGGGCAGGTCCGGGTGGACCGGGAGCACACGGTGGGCGCCGGTGACGTCCAGCAGGCGCAGCACGAAGGTGCCCGCGCCCACCAGAGCGGTCGGGCGCCGCCGCGCGGTGTGCAGCAGCAGGTTGAGCAGTGCGGAGTCGCAGAAGGCGACCTGGTTCAGGTCGAAGACGACGGGACCGTCGAAGGAGCGCAGCGCCGTGGCGGTGGCGTCCTCCACCCCGTCGAGGACGTCCATGTCGAAGTCGCCGTACAGGGCGATCACCCAGACCGGCCCGTCCGGCCCGGCCCGGGAGACCCCCGACTCCGCGGGTCCGTGGAAACTTGTCATGCGGCAATGATCGGGGCTCGGAGAGCCCGGCACAACCAGGGGGAGCCTCCGGTTCCGATCAGCGCCGGGGACGGCCCGGCCCGGTGCCGTCCCCGGGCCCTGCCGACAGACCGCGCGCGACCTCGGCGATCGCCTCCGGTCCCACCCGGCAGCATCCCCCGATCAGCCGTGCCCCGCGGGCCCGCCAGCCCGCGACCCGCTCGGGGGTGAAGCGCGAGCTGCCGGTCCAGGCGCGCGCCGCGGCGTCCCAGGTCTCGCCGCTGTTCGGGTAGACCACGACCGGCTTCCCGGTGACCCGGGCGGCCGTCTCCACGGCGGCGTCCACGTCCCCGGGGTCGCAGCAGTTCACGCCGACCGCGATCACCTCGTCCACCTCGGCGGCCTGGGCGAACGCATCCTCCAGGGGCTGCCCGGCGCGGGTGCGGCCGCCCGCGACCGTGTACGACAGCCAGGCCGGCACCCCCAGCCCGCGCACCGCCCGCAGGAGCGCCGCGGCCTCGTCGGCGTCCGGGACGGTCTCCAGGGCCAGCACGTCGGGGCGGGCGGCGGCGAGCACTTCCAGCCGGGGCCGGTGGAAGCGTTCGAGGTCGCCGGCGCCGAGCCCGTAGCGCCCGCGGTACTCCGACCCGTCGGCGAGCACGGCCCCGTACGGACCGGCCGACGCGGCCGTCCACAGCGGCCGGGTCACCCCCTTCGCGCGCGCCTGCCTCGCCGCCTCGCGGGCCAGCCGCACGCTCGACGCCATGAGGACGGCGGCCCGCTCCCGCCCGATCCCGCGCCGCGCGAACCCCTCGAACGACGCCTGGTAGCTCGCGGTGATCGCCACGTCCGCGCCCGCCTCGAAGTACGCGAGGTGGGCCGCGGTGACCGCCTCGGGCCGCTCGTCCAGCAGCCGGGCCGACCACAGCGCGTCACCCAGGTCGTGCCCGGCCGCCTCCAGCTGGTTGGACAGGCCGCCGTCCAGCACGACGGTCCCGGCGGCCAGGGCGTCGGCGAGCGGGGGCACGGGCGCGGCATCGCCGGTCATGCCCCGACGCTAACCCATCGCGGGCCGGACGGGCGGGGGCGTTCGTACGCGGAGGTGCGCCAGGGTGCGCCGGGGGACGACGGGGCCCGCGGAACCCGTGCCGAAGCTGCACCCGGCGCCCTGTGCGGACCGACACTGAACCGTGATCCGTGACCCCGGCCCGGTGCCGCCCCGGCTCCGGCGCCCGACGCAGGAAGGACGGCACCGCGATGCGCCTGCCCCCCGAGGACCGCGCACTCAGCCCCCGCACCGGGTTCACCCGCGACCACTGGGTGGCGGCGGCCGACGCCCTGCTCGCCGCGGTGGAGCCGTACGCCACCCCGGACCGCGCCCTCTACCACCTGCCCGGCGGCCGCCCGAGCCGGTCCGGGCGTCTCTCGGACGGGCTGGAGGGCTACGCCCGGACCCTGCTGCTCGCCGCCTTCCGCGGGGACGCGACCGTGCTGCAGCGCTACGCGGACGGACTGGCGGCCGGGACGGCGGGCGCCTGGCCCCGTGTCGAGGACCGCAGCCAGCCCCTCGTCGAGGCCGCGTCGGTCGCGCTCGCCCTGCGGCTGACCAGGCCGCTGCTGTGGGACCGCGTCGACGACCGGGTGCGGCAGCGCGCCGCCGACTGGCTGGCCGACGCGCTGACGGCCGAACCTTGGCCCTGCAACTGGGAGTTGTTCCCCGTGACGGTGGGCGGCTTCCTCCAGGAGGTGGGCCACCGGCCGGAGGCGTCCCGCCGGGCCGTCGACCGCGGCCTGGAGCGCGTCGAGGAGTGGTACCTCGGCGGCGGCTGGTACTCCGACGGCCCCGGCCGTGCCTTCGACCACTACAACGGCTGGGCGCTGCACTTCTATCCGGTCCTGCACGCCCGGCTCGCCGGCGACCCCGTCCTCCTCGACCGGTACGGAGGCCGGCTGGCGGCCCATCTCGCCGACTGCGCACGGATGTTCGGCGGCGACGGCGCGCCGATGCACCAGGGCCGCTCCCTGACGTACCGCTTCGCCGTGGCGGCCCCTCTGTGGCTGGGCGCCCTGGCGGACCGCACCCCGCTGGCGCCGGGGGAGACCCGCAGGCTCGCCTCGGGCGCCCTGCGCCACTTCCTGGTCCGGGGTGCCGTCGACGGGCGCGGCCTGCTCACCCTCGGCTGGCACGGCCCCGACGGAAGCGTCCTCCAGGACTACTCGGGGCCGGGCTCCCCGTACTGGGCGAGCAAGGGCTTCCTGGGGCTGCTGCTGCCCCCGGACCATCCGGTGTGGACGGCGCCCGAGGAACCCGGCCCCGCCGAGCGCGCGGACGCGGTGACGGCGTTGGCCGCACCCAACTGGCTGCTGCAGTCCACCCGGGCGGACGGCCTGGTCCGCCTCCACAACCACGGCAGCGAGGACGTCCGCTACGACCCCCACTACACGCGCCTCGCCTACTCCACCGCCACCCGGCCCTCGTCCCCCTCGTCCGCAGGGCCCGACAACACCGTCCGGGTGGGCGAGGCGACGGGCCGCACCGGCATCGAGCCGCTGGGCGCCGGGGAGGGCTGGGCGGCCTCCCGGCACACGGTCGCCGACGGGATCGCGGTCACCAGCGCGGTGGCGGTGCACGGGGCGGCGGAGGTGCGCGTCCACCTCGTGGCCGGCGCGGCACCGGGGACCCCGGTACGGATCACCGGCTGGCCGCCCGCCGAGGGCCTGTGCGGCGAACTGGCCCCGATCCACGGCCTGTCGGCCGAACCCGCCGCCCCGATGCCCGGCCCGCCGGCGGAGTCCGGCGCCCCGACCGGGCCGGCGGACCCCGCCGCCCTCACCGGGACGGCCGGCGCGGACCCCGCCCTCTTCGTGGCCCTCGCCCGCCTCACCGGGGAACCGGATCCCGCGCCTCTCGCGGACCTGGCGGCCGTCGACGTGGCGGAGGAGGGGCCGGGGCCCGTGGTGCGCGTCCGCTGGGCCGCCCCGGGCCCCTCGCTCGTCCTCCGTTTCCACCCCCAGGGCGGGCCGCACACCGCGGGAGCGTGCTGGTCGGTCTCCGTCCTGGCATCGGCCTGACGGATGCGGGCAGTTGGTGTCTTCGTTCAACCAGTTCCCGTCACCAAAGGGGCGCAAGTGATCAGAGAATGCAGTAGAGTTCCACGCGAGCCGCACCGGAACACAAGGTGCCGGTTCATGCGTCGGTGGTCCAAGGAAAGACGTCCCGCTTCCTGCGGGGAGATGCAGGTGCAAGGCCTGCCCGGCGCTCGGTCATGAGCCCCGGTCCGCACAGTGCGGACCGGGGCTCATGCGCTGTCCGGCGGTCGCGGGCGGGCTCGCGGCGGCTCTGCATGGCGCGCAGGGGACGCCCTTGTGTGGTTTTGGTGATGGTCCTCAAGTCGGGCCAGCAGCAAGGGCGTTGAGCATATGCGGCTGATAAGATCGTTCCACTTTTCGATAAAGGCTGATGACGTGTCATGGACGCGTACGGGGGACAGTCTCGAAGGCCCCATCGCTAAGGAGTGATGTTGGTCCGCCAGTAGGTTCGCGGCCGTGCGGGGCCGGTCTCCGCCGCCCGGGCCAGTGGGCTGCCCGCTTCCGGCGCGATGCGACTTGAAGAGAGTCTCATGACGTCATTGATCCGGGATCCGCTGCTGTGGATCCTGCTGGTGGTGCTCGTCGCTGCGGTGTCCGCAGTGATGCGGGCCCGGAGAACCAACATGGCTCTCCGAAGAACGAAGGCAGACCTCGAGGCCGGACTCACCCGTGCCCACGGCGAACTCGGCCAGGCGCAGGTGCGGGTCACCGCCCTGAACACCCAGCACCAGCACGACCTCGCGGACGTCCGGGCGGACGCCGAGTCGGCGACCAAGGCGGTGCTGAAGTCCGCGATGGGAACCCTGCAGTCCCTCTCCGAGGAGCAGCAGGTCCTGCTCGACACCCTGCTCAAGAAGTACGGCGACGACACGGAGGTCCTGGCCGACCTGATGTCGGTCGACCACACCGGCAGCCAGTTCGGCCGCCGGGCCAAGGGGATCTCCGTCCTGTGCGGCGGCTGGCTGGGACGGCGCCAGGGCGCCGCCACCGTCTTCGACGTCGCCCGCAGCGCGCAGGGCAGGATCAAGGACTTCGACCGCGTCGGCGTCCACACCCAGGTCAACGTCTCCATCGCGGGCCGCGCGGTCGAACCGATCGCCGTGGTGCTGGCCGAGCTGCTGGACAACGCGACGAACTACAGCGCCCCCGGAACCCCGGTCGAGGTCAACATCCAGACCGTGCCCACCGGCGTGTGCTTCATCGTCGACGACGCCGGACTGGGCATGGACCAGGAGACCAAGGACCGGGCGCACCTGCTGCTGTCCGGCGACGGCACCGTGGACATCACCAGCCTGGGCGACCCGCCCCACTTCGGTTTCGCCGTGTGCGGCATGCTCGCCTCCCGCTACGGCTTCGCCGTCTCCGTCGGGTCGGTCTCCCCGTACGGCGGTGTGCGTGCCGTGATCCGTGTGCCCGAATCCCTCCTCGCCGCCGGAGGTCCCGCGCCCGTGGCCGACGCCCAGGACACCACCGACCCGGAGCCGGCGCCCCAGCGCCTCGCACCCGTGCCGGTGGGTCCGTCGCACGTGGTGGGCACGACCCCGGGCGGACTGCCCAAGCGGCGGCGCCGCCAGGGCAGCCCCATCGCGGTGGTGCCCGCCCCCGAAGCCGCCGACGGCGGACCGGAGGCCGAACCGGACGGCGAGGTGACGGCCTCGCGGCTCGGCGCCTTCGCGCGCGGAACACAGCTCGGGCGGATCACGAACACCACGGAAGGACCTGACCACCAGTGAACACCGACCTGTCGTGGGTGCTGAACGACGTGCTCGAGGTGCGTGGGGCCCGCCACGCGGTCCTCGTCTCGGGCGACGGCCTGCTGCTGCAGCGCTCGGACGACATCACGCGCGACGACGCGGAGACGAACGCGGCGGCGATGAGCTCCATGCAGTCGCTGAGCCGCGCCGTCGCCGGCTTCGTCGGTGCCGGGCACGGGATCTGGAAGCAGACGCTGCTGGAGTACGACGGCGGCTGGATCTTCCTGATCGCCGCGGGCCAGGGCGCCTACCTGGCCGTGTCCGCCGCGCCGGACGTCGACATGGAGGCCGTGTCCTTCCGCATGCAGAAGACCGTCGCGGCCCTGAGCAAGGCGATGAGCGTGGCGCCGCGCGCGGACAACGGCGTGGGCGCATGACGGCGCCCGGCGAGGAAGCGTCCGTCACCAGCGACTTCGTCCGGTCGTACGTCATCACCGGCGGGCGCAGCCTGCCGGCGGCCGACGACCTGGCCCTGCACACCCTCGTCACCCTGGCCCCCGGGCGGACCGCTCCGCTGGGGGCCGGGCCCGAGGTCAGGGCGATCTGGGAGCTGTGCGCGGGCGGCTACCTGTCGGTCGCCGAGGTGGCCGGCCACCTCGAACTGCCGGTGGGGGTGGCCCGGCTGCTGCTCACCGACTTATTCGAGCAGGGGCACCTGCTGCGCCGCGCCGAGCCACCTCGGGCGCAGAACGTTGACCGAGCGATCCTCGAGAAGGTTCTCCATGGACTCCACTCCTTCATCGGCTGAGACGGCCGCGGGTTCCATCTACGTCTCCAGCGCGGTGACCAACGCCGCGAAGATCCTCGTCGTGGGGCACTTCGCGGTCGGCAAGACCACCTTCATCGGCTCGCTGTCGGAGATCAAGCCGCTGCGCACCGAGGAGAAGATGACGCAGGCGTCCGTCCACGTGGACGACCTGCGGGGCGTCACCGACAAGACCACCACCACGGTGGCCCTGGACTTCGGCCGCCTGACCCTGAGCGACGAACTCGTCCTCTACCTGTTCGGCACCCCGGGCCAGCAGCGGTTCATGCAGTTGTGGGAGGACATGGCCCGCGGCGCGCTGGGGGCGCTGCTGCTGGTCGACCCCGCCCGGCTGGAGGAGACCTTCCCCGTCATCGACCTCGTCGAGGGCTACGGACTCGAGTACGCCATCGCGGTCAACACCTTCGCCGGCGGCAACGTGTACGACGAGGCGGAGGTGCGCGAGGCGCTCGACCTCCTCCCCGACACCCCGGTCGTCCACTGCGACGCGCGCGACCGGCAGTCCTCCGGCCGGGCGCTGATCGCCCTGGTCCGCCACCTGCTCGACCGCGCCGCCTGACCCACGAACCGCCCCGGGCCACCGGACCCGGGGCCAGCAAAAGGATGCCCATGGACCGTCAGACAGCCTCCGCCCCCGCGGCCGGCAGATGCCCCATGCACGACAGCGCGTTCGCCGACGACCCGCAGCAGGTGTACGACCGGCTGCGCGCCCACGGACCGGCCGGACCGGTGGAACTCGCCCCCGGCGTGGACGCCACCCTCGTCGTCGGGCACGAGACGGCGCTGCGCGTGCTGCAGAACTCCACCCTCTTCGCGCGCGACGCCCGCCGCTGGAAGGCGCTCAACGAGGGACGGGTCCCGCTGGACAGCCCGGTCGTGCCGATGATGGCCTACCGGCCCAGTTGCCTGTTCACCGACGGCGCCGTGCACCTGCGGCTGCGCAAGGCCGTCACCGACAGCCTCGCCCGGCTCAACGTCGCCCGGATCCGGCGCGACGTGGAGCCGATCGCCGACTACCTCATCGACCGGTTCAGCGAGCGCGGCCGCGCCGACCTCCTCAACGACTACGCCAAGCTGCTGCCGCTGCTGCTCTTCAACAAGCTCTTCGGCTGTCCCGCGGACATCGGCGACGCCCTGACCAGCAGCATCTCCGCGATCTTCGACGGCAAGGACGCGGCGCGGGCCAACGAGGAGCTCACCGCCTGCCTGATGGAGCTGATCGCCCTCAAGCGCCGCGAGCCCGGCGACGACGTCACCTCCTGGCTGATCCAGCACCCGGCGGGCCTCACCGACGAGGAGCTGAAGGACCAGCTCGTGGTGCTGATGGGCGCGGGCATGGAGCCCGAGCGCAACCTCATCGCCAACGCCCTGGTCCTGCTGCTGTCGCCGGGCGAGTCCGGCCGGGACGGCGGCATGCTCATCGAGGACGCCCTCGACCACGTGCTGTGGAACCAGACCCCCATCGCCAACTACGCCACCCACTACCCGGTGCAGGACGTCGACCTCGGCGGCGTGGTCGCCCCGGCCCACACCCCGGTCGTCATCTCCTTCGCCGCCGCCAACAGCGACCCCGCGCTCGCCGACGCCCGCCGCACCCACAGCAAGGGCGCCCACCTGGCCTGGGGCGCCGGTCCGCACGCCTGCCCGGCCAAGGACCCGGCGCTCACCATCGCGCTCACCGCCATCGAGCGGCTGCTCAACGCGCTGCCCGACCTGGTGCTCACGGTGCCGGAGAAGGACCTCCAGTGGCGTCCCGGCCCCTTCCACCGGGCGCTGGCCGCCCTGCCGGCGGCCTTCAGCCCCACCCCGGCGACCCGCATGGCCGCCGCGGCGCTGCACCACCGCAACGACCGGTCCGCGGCGTCCCCGGCGTCCCGGCCGCTGCCGCCGGCGGACCCGTCCCCGGCGGCCGCGCGGGGCACCTCCGGGCCGCAGGGCCGGCGGAAGGGCTTCTGGAGCAGCTTCCTGGACATCTTCCGCGTCTGACGAGGCCGGCCCGTTCCCAAGGGCGGGGTGGGTGACATCTGCCGGAATCGGTGCTTTCTGCCAGTGGCCCGCGTCACCCCCGCGCCCGCGGCACACCCGGGGAGGGGACCCGGGACGGCCGCCCGGAGGGCGGGGGCATACCGTGAGGAGTCGTACGCCTGAGCCGGGAGGAGAACAGGGATGGGCAGCCGTACCGCGCTGGTCGAGGATCTGATGGAGCGCTTCCCGCACGTGCCGCGGGAGGCCGTCTTCAAGGAGGACCTGCTCCGCGGCGGAGTCGCCTTCGACGCGTCCGCCCTCAGCGACAACGAGGACGGTGAGGTCAAGCCGAAGTCGTACTTCATCTTCTCCTTCGACCACGGCACCCTGCCCGAGCTGGGCGAGGCCGCGCTGCGCCGCCCGCCGGAGGAGATCATCCTCACGGGCGGCCCGTACGGCCTGCGGCGCACCGTCGTCTCCGTGCGGGTGAACCCGTCCTCCCCATACCGCGTCGCCGCCGACGAGGAGGGCCGGCTCGGGCTCTACCTCGACGGCACGCGGATCTCCGACGTCGGCGTGCCGCCGATGCCCGAGTACTACCGCCACACCCTGTCCAACGGGAAGTCCGTCATGGAGGTGGCCCCGACCATCCAGTGGGGCTACCTGATCTACCTGACCGTCTTCCGGGTCTGCCAGTACTTCGGCGCCAAGGAGGAGTGCCAGTACTGCGACATCAACCACAACTGGCGCCAGCACAAGGCAGCCGGACGCCCCTACACCGGCGTGAAGGACGTCGAGGAGGTCCTGGAGGCGCTGGAGATCATCGACCGGTACGACACGCAGAAGGCGTCCACCGCCTACACGCTCACCGGCGGCGCGATCACCAAGACGGTCTCCGGCCGCGACGAGGCCGACTTCTACGGCCACTACGCCAAGGCCATCGAGGAGCGCTTCCCGGGCCGCTGGATCGGCAAGGTCGTCGCCCAGGCCCTGCCGAAGGACGACGTGCAGCGGTTCAAGGACTACGGCGTGCAGATCTACCACCCCAACTACGAGGTGTGGGACCGCCGTCTGTTCGAGCTGTACTGCCCCGGCAAGGAGCGCTACGTCGGCCGCGACGAGTGGCACCGCCGCATCCTGGACTCCGCCGACGTGTTCGGCGCGCGCAACGTGATCCCGAACTTCGTCGCCGGTGTCGAGATGGCCGAGCCCTTCGGCTTCACGGACGTCGACGAGGCCATCGCCTCCACCACCGAGGGCCTGCGCTTCTTCATGTCGCACGGCATCACGCCCCGGTTCACCACCTGGTGCCCCGAGCCCACCACCCCGCTCGGCAAGGCCAACCCGCAGGGCGCGCCGCTGGAGTACCACATCCGGCTGCTGGAGGCCTACCGCGCCACGATGGACGAGTTCGGCCTGTCCTCGCCCCCCGGCTACGGCCCGCCCGGCCCGGGCAACGCGGTGTTCTCCGTGAGCTCCTTCATGGACAGTCTCCCGGCGCAGAAGCCGACTTCGGTGTAGTTTTCCGGCCACGGTGAGTGTGCGGACGTCGTCGTCCGTACTACGGAACGGAGTTGTGGGGCGCGGCCCGCGCCGCAGGCATCTGAATACGGCGCTTGTCAGTCGCGGCGGCCGCGTGAAAGGCTCGCAGCCGCCGCGAGGGGTCCCCTCAACTCCCTTCTCGATGCGGTGAGTTGACCTCGCCCGTGGACGCAGGAGACTCATGCCCGAGCTGCCCGGACCCATGGACGCCGCCGAGGCCGCCCTGCGCTCCGCCTGCTGGGACGCGGTGCTCGCCTACGCGGAGCTGTGCACCACCGGGGAGGCCGAGGCGCAGCACCTGGCCACCCAGGCGTTCGCGACCGGCCTGCGCGAGGTCCGCGCCGCGGAGGCCGGCGCCGCCCGCGGCCGCGTCACCCCCCGGCTGCCGGCCCTCCCGCTGATGCTCACCGCGGTGCGCACCACGGCCGCGTCCTGGGAGTCCGGCGGCCTCGGCCACCGCCTCGACCCCGCCCTGCGCCAGTGGCTGGCTTCCGACGCCGCCGGCCGGTACACCGGCCCGCCGCTGAGGCGCCCCCTCGCCCTGCGCGGCCTGCGGGACCTGCCGGAGCCGGACGCCGCCCTGCTGTGGCTGACCGAGGCCGAGGGGCTGCCGCTGCCCGTCGCCGCCCGCCGGCTCGGCCTCGACCCGGCGACCGTCTCCGAGGAGCTCAGCGAGGTCCGCACCCTCTTCCGGGACCGCTGCCACCGCGCCCACCTGGACGCGCCGATGGACGCGCCGTGCCGCAGCTACGCCGGGCTGCTGGACGCGGTCACCCGCTCGCCCGCCGCCGAGACCCCCGAGGACCTCGCCCGCCACGTCACCGGGTGCGTGGAGTGCGCCGAGGCCGCCGCCTGCCTGCGGCCGCACGGCGGGGGACTGCCCGCCGCACTCACCGACGGCGTGCTCGGCTGGGGCGGCGCCGCCTACCGGGAGCGGCGCCGCCGGGCCGCCGAGGCGCGGCGCGGCGTCCGTCCCGCCGGCGCGGCGGCCCCCGGCCCGGACGATCCGGCGGAGGGCGCGGGCCGGGCCACGGCCGTCCGCAACGGGCTGCTCGCCGCGGCCGTCCTGCTCTCGCTGCTGGCGCTGGCCGTGTCGATGATGCCGTTCGGCGGCTCCGCGGGCGCCACCGCCCGCGACGACGACCGCCGCCCGGTCGCCGACCCGGCCGTCTCCGCGTCCGCCCCGCCCTCGTACCGGCCCCGGTCCGCCTCCCCGTCCGCCCCGCGAGCCACCGGCGCCGCCCCCACGCGGCCCCGCCGCGCCACCCCCGCCGCCGGCATTCCGCGCCCCACCGCCACCCCCTCGCCCACCCGCCGCGGTGCCACCCCGCCCCCCGTCGCCACCGCCCCGCCGGCCTGCCGCGTCCAGTACGAGGTCGCCGACCAGTGGTCCGACGGCTTCGAGGCCCACGTCACGGTCACCACCGCCGCGGCCCTCGACACCTGGCGCGTCGCCTGGACCTTCCCCGACGGCCAGCGCGTCCGCCAGATGTGGGACGCGACGGCCGACCAGCACGGCACCGGCGTCACCGCCACGGCCGCCGACTACGACGGCTCCGTCCCCGCCGGCGGCACCCTCTCGTTCGGCTTCACCGGCACCCGCGAGGGCCGGAACCCCGTCCCGGACGACTTCACACTGAACGGGCGCGGCTGCGCCGGGAACTGAGCCCGGGGAACCGCCGTGCCGCTGACGATCAGCGAGGCGGGGTGCGCACTCCGGCCTGGTCCTGGTCCCCCCGGCCCCCCTGGCTCCGTTCCCGGCCCAGGACGTCGAGGACGACGGAGCCGTCGACGGTCTCGTGGGCGACCAGTTGTCCGGCCAGGCGTTCCAGGGCGGGCCGGTGCCGGCGCAGCAGGGTGATCGCGCGGTGTTCGGCCTGGCGGAGCAGGCGGGCGACCTCCTCGTCGACGACACGCTGGGTCTGCTCCGAGTACGGCGGCCGGCCGGGCTCGTCGGTGGTCTCGCCGCCGAGGTAGTGCGGGTGGGAGGAGGCGTAGCCGATCGGGCCCAGTTCGGGAGAGAGGCCGAACTCGCGGACCATGCGGGTGGCGATCTGCGTCGCTCCGGCCAGGTCGTTGGCGGCTCCCGTCGATCCCTCGCCGAAGACCACGAGTTCGGCCGCGCGCCCGCCCAGGCGTACCGCCAGAAGGTCGGTCATGTAGCTTTCGCTGTGCAAGTGACGCTCCGCCTCCGGGAGTTGCTCGGTCACTCCCAGGGTGACGCCGGCGGGCAGGATGGTGACCTTCGCCACCGGGTCGGCGTGCTCGCACAACGCCGCGACCAGCGCATGGCCCGACTCGTGGACGGCCACCGAGCGGCGCTCCTCGGGCAGCAGCGCGTTGGAGGACTCCCGGCGTCCGAGCAGCACCCGATCGCGGGCGGCGTCCAGGTCGTGCGGTTCGATCCGGGTGCGGTTGTTCCGTACGGCGTTGATGGCACCCTCGTTGACGAGGTTGGCGAGATCGGCGCCGGAGAACCCGGGAGTGGCGCGCGCCACGGCATCCATGTCGACGTCCGGAGCCAGGGTCTTGTCACGGGCGTGGACGGCGAGGATCGCGGCCCGCTCGACCTGGTTGGGCAGGGGCACGGTGACCTGCCGGTCGAACCGCCCGGGGCGCAGCAGGGCGGGGTCGAGGGCGTCGGGCCGGTTGGTGGCGGCGAGGACCACGATGCCGCTGGACTGGTCGAATCCGTCCATCTCGGCCAGCAGCTGGTTGAGGGTCTGCTCGCGCTCGTCGTTGCCGCCCAGCCGTGCCGCGCCGGCACGACGCGATCCGAGGGCGTCGATCTCGTCGATGAAGACGATCGACGGGGCGCGTCTGCGGGCCTGGTCGAACAGGTCGCGCACCCGGGAGGCGCCGACCCCGACGA
The DNA here is from genome assembly GCF_029269835.1 of Streptomyces tropicalis. Taxonomy (GTDB): domain Bacteria; phylum Actinomycetota; class Actinomycetes; order Streptomycetales; family Streptomycetaceae; genus Streptomyces; species Streptomyces tropicalis. The sequence goes on from NZ_JARJBB010000003.1 coordinate 293,509, forward strand.
ACATCTCCACGAACGCGGAGCCGGTCACCGACAGGAACGGCACGTCCGCCTCGCCGGCCACCGCCCGCGCGAACAGCGTCTTGCCGGTCCCGGGTGGCCCCACCATGATCACGCCACGGGGGCCCTTGGCGCCCGCGGCGGTGTACCGGCCGGGGTTGCGCAGGAAGTCGACGACTTCGCTGATCTCCTGCTTGACCCCGTCGTAGCCGGCGATGTCGTCGAAGCCCGTGGTGGGCCGCTCCGCCTCGATGATCTTCGCCCGTGAGCGTCCGATGGCGCTCAGCCCACCGGTCATCGACCCCGCCGCCCGGCGTCCCATCCACACGAGGAAGCCGACCAGCAGCAGGAACGGCAGGAACGAGAAGAGCACGGACACCCATGCCGAGCCGCCGCCGTTGCTCTGACTGGCTTTGATCTGCACGTGGTGGGAGGTCAGCTGCTGCTGGAGCTGGGCGCCGGTGCCCAGCGCGGTGGGGATCTGGGTGCTGAACCTCGTGCCGTCCTTCAGGGTGCCGCCGACCGCGCCCTTGTCGTTGATGTCGACCGTCTGCACCTGGCTGGCACCGACCTTGGCGACGAAGTCGCTGTAGGACAGTGAACTCGTGTGCGGCCCTGACCGCGCGCGTGAGAGCAGCAGGACGATGACGAGCGTCATCAGGATCCACCAGAACATCCACCGTCCTCCGAGCGGCTGCGGCTGCCGCGACGGAGGTCTGGGCGGTTCGCGCGGCGGCCCGGGCTCGACGGGCGGTGCCGGATGCCGGTGCGGCATCCGCACGCGTGTGATCACCATTCCCACGCCCTTCGGTCCGGCGCCGTGCCCCGTTAACCAGCCTCGACCCGGCCGGTCCCGGGCGGCAGGGGTCGAACGGCCCTGATGGGGCCCCTACCGTGGTGCGGCGCCGCCGGCCGGACACCGGCGCGAAGGCGTCGCGGCCCTCGCCGACCAGGGGAAGGGCCCCCGGCCCTGCTCGGCGGCGTCCCCGGGCGGGCCGCCGTGCCATGGCCATGCCTTCCGCCGGGGGCCGTCCGCCGGAAGCACGGGGAGGACCCTGCCCCCGGTGGGCAGAATTCCGGCTGAACCGGATCACCTCCGGCCACCGCTCGCCGCACGGCTTCCGCCTGGCTACCGCCCCCGGTACAGGCGGTCGAGGTCGACGAGCACCACATGCCCGTCGGCTTCGGCCTCGCGAAGCGCGGGGGTGAAGCCGGCACCGCTGTAGCAGGCGGGCCGGGTGTGGGTGACCTCCTCGCCGCGGGCGGCGAGGAGGTCGAGGAGGTGCCGCAGGTGTTCCAGGTGGTGCAGGTCCATGACCTGGTCCCGGCGTGCGGTTCCCACCGACAGCAGAGCGCCGGGACGGGCGCCGGCCCGGCCGCGTACGACGACCTCCGCCTGTGCGACGGGGCCGGCACGGTGCGCCGGGTCGGGGAGTGAGCCGTGGGCCGCCGTCGCGGCGTGTGCGCCGAAGACGGCCGGATCGGCGAAGTCCATGACCCAGTCCCGGCACATCTGGGCGAAATGGGGTGCGACCACCGCGGAGTCGAAGACCGGACGCGCATGCCGCCAGACCTCGGCCGCGCCCTGCTGCTCCAGCGCCGAGCGGTAGGGCCAGACCGCCGCGTGCTCGAAGGCGAGCAGCGGCTCGGTGATGCGCAGCCGGATCAGGTTCGGGCGGAAGGCGTCGGGCTCGCCGTGCAGCAGACCGTTCTCCCGCAGCAGCGCAAGACAGCGGGCGGCATCGGTCAGCGGAGCCCCGAGGCGTTCTGCGATCTCGCCCTGGGTCGAGCAGCCCGAGGCGAGGGCGGCGAGGGCGGAGTGGCATAGCGCACGGTCCCAGTGGTCGGTCTCCTCCTGCAGCAGATGATGTGCCTCGAGGAACAGGGGAGTGCTGGGGTCGAGCACGGTCCTGCACACCCAGGCGTCGAAGTCGGCCGGGCCGCCGGGCGTGCGGTCCCCGACGTAGCCCCGGTAGGCGGGCGTCCCGCCGACGACGGCATGGACCAGCAGGGCGAGGCCGGGATCCCCGATGTCCCACAGCCGCGCGGCCTGCCGGTAGTCCAGTGGGCCGAGGACGAGTTCCAGATCGGTCAGCCCGTGCAGGGGTGAGGCCGCGCTGAACAGCCGGTGCATCACCGGCAGGGCGCTGCCGCTCAGCAGCAGGCGTGCACGGTTGTCCCGGCCCGCGTCGCGCAGACGCCGGTAGGCGCCGTGAAGGGCGGAGGGAAGCGGGGGACTCTGCCGTACGAGGTCGGGGAACTCGTCGATGACGATCGGGACAGGCCGCCGGTCTCCCAGCGCCAGCAGCGCGTCGACGGCGTCCTCCCAGCCACGCCAGCGGCTCGGCGGCGATGTGCCCGTGTACTGGGCGAGTTCGTCGCCGAGTCGGCGCAGGGACTCGGCCTGCGCCGCCGACTGCGCCCCGAAGTAGAAGCCGCCCAGGGCTGCGGCGAGTGCCCGCAGGAGGTACGTCTTGCCCTGCCGCAGCCGTCCCGACACCACACCGAGGCCGGGTCCGGGCCGGGTGTCGCAGGCGAACGCGACGAGCGCGTCCCACTCGGCGTCGCGGTCGAAAACCGTCTTCGGCTTCGCGGGAGGAGAACCGTCGGACGGCAACACGATTGCTCCCCTCGCTCGGCAGCACTCCTGCCACCAGTACAACGTCGATCGCCGGACACCGCGACACGGGACGCGGACCTCGGCCGGAGCCGTCGAATCCGGCCACGAGCGGATCAGTCACCGGGGGCCGCATCACCCCGCATCGGCGGAGGTGCGGTCGGGCGTGCTCGAGGCCCAGGCGACGGCGTCGTCGAGTTCTCCGTACCCGAACCGCCGTACCTCGGCCTGGACGACGCGGTTCGCGAGGTGGGGCGCAAGGGGGGCGAGCCTGCTGTCGGCCGCCAGCGCGATCCTCCTGATCCTGCGATGGTGGGCACGGACGAAACGCACGTGCCGGAGCAGGCCTGCGATGTTCTCCCATCCTGGAAAGGCGCGCGCGTGCACCACGACTCCGGCCAGTTCGCCGTGGGTTTCGAGCCAGCTGTCGGCGGTCTGTGCCAGAGCGTCGAAGTCCTGTGTGCGCAGCGGCTGTTCGACCTCGATCACGAGAACCCCGGACTCGGGCAGGAGCCGGTGGGACACACCGGGCCCCTCGGGCAGTGAGACGAGCCAGCGCACGGCTTCCTCGCGATCCCGGCCACCGAAGACGCGTACCGGACAGGGCATCAGGAAGCGCGTGAACCGGGTCGACTGCCGGATCCAGCCGAGGTCGCTGACGACGGCGCAGCCCTCGAACAGGCGCATGGCGCCGATCCCGACCTTGAGGTCCTCCCACACGGCCGCCGGTGTGAGCATCCGGAACTCCGGGCCGCACTCCCACAGGAGCCGGATGCGGCGGCCTTCCCTGCGCGCGGCGTCGACGAGCGGCTCGACCACCGCTTTGTAGTCGGCCCTCGACACCGTGCCGATCGCCTTCACGGCGTCGACCTCCGAGGGCACGTCCTGGGCTCTCTCCAGCATGGCGTTCCTCCCTGGCGCCGGTGTGATGCGGAGACCCGGCCGACGACGGGGACGGGCACGGCGGCCGACGCACCCGCGCAGCCGATCACCGCTGCCGTCGGGATCGACACCGAGGGGGAAGGCCCTCGGGAGGGCCGAAACCCTGTGCCACGGGCGCCTCGGACCGTGCGCCGCGAGACGCCGGCGCGGCGGGCCGCATGCCGATGACACGGCCGTTCCCCTCGTTCGGCGGTGCTCCCGCTTCCAGTACAACGCCGGACGGCGGGCCCCGCGACACGCGAGTCGTCCACCGGCAGGGAGGACGGACGACGCACCACCGGGCGGCAGGCAACGACCCGGACCCACGGGAGCCGGGGGAGCGGGGAGCACACCGTGCGCTGCGTCCCGGGCGGGTTCAAGCTGGAAACAGATCTCGACCTGGGCACCGGCTCCGCTCGAGGCGGCCCGGCGGCACCGGGGTCGGGGACCGTGACACGCCGCCGTGCCCCGGCACGGGCGATCACGCTGTGCGAAGGCAAGGGAGAGCAATCATGCGGGTGGGAGTGCTGACCGGCGGTGGCGACTGCCCCGGTCTCAATGCGGTGATCCGCAGCGTCGTACGCAAAGGCGCACAGGAGCACGCATGGACGTTCGTCGGGATCGTCGACGGGTGGGCCGGTCTGGTCAAGAACGTGACCATGCCCTTGGACGTCCCGGCCGTACGCGGAATCCTTCCGCTCGGCGGCACGATTCTCGGCTCCTCCCGAACCAACCCCCTCCGGCTCGAGGACGGCGTCGACCGCATCAGGAGCACCCTCGGCGCGCACCGGATCGATGCGCTCGTCGTCATCGGCGGCGAGGACACGCTGAGCGTCGCGACCGCGCTGTCCGACGCCGGGGTCAACCTCGTCGGCGTGCCCAAGACCATCGACAACGACGTGGGCGGCACCGACTACACCTTCGGCTTCGACACCGCCGTCACCATCGCGACCGAGGCCATCGACCGCCTGCACACCACCGCGGAATCCCACAAGCGCACACTCGTCGTCGAGGTGATGGGACGACACTCCGGGTGGATCGCTCTGCATGCCGGCGTCGCCGGGGGCGCGAACGCCATCCTCATCCCGGAAGTGGAGTTCGATCTCGACCAGGTGTGCGCCTGGGTGGAGAAACGCTTCGAGATCAACTACGCGCCGATCGTCGTCGTGGCGGAGGGAGCGGTTCCCAAGGCCGGACAGATGGTGGTCAAGGACGAGTCGCGTGACGAGTTCGGGCACGTGCGTCTGTCCGGGATCGGTGACTGGCTGGCCCAGGAGGTCGAGGGCCGTACCGGGAAGGAGGCCCGCACGACGGTTCTCGGGCACGTCCAGCGCGGTGGCACGCCGAGCGCGTACGACCGGTGGCTCGCCACACGCTTCGGTCTGCACGCCGTGGACGCGGTCGAGAACGGCGACTTCGGCACGATGACGGCTCTGCGCGGCACGGACATCACACGCATCCCGCTTGCCGAGGCCACGAAGGCGACCAAGCGGGTCTCCCGGGAGCTGTACGCGGAGTTCGACGTGTTCTACGGCACCTGACGCCGTCCCGCGGCGGCCTCAGACGTGCGGTACGACGACGACCGGGCGGTGCGCGTGATGCAGGACGGCGTGGGCCACGGGGCCCAGCCGCCGCTCGCCCGCCCGCAGGCCCGAGCGCCGGCCCAGGACGAGCAGGTCGGCCCGCCGCGAGGCCTGCACCAAGGCGTGGGCGGGGTGGAGGAGGACGACGTCGGGCAGCACCGGGACTCCCGGATACGTGTCCTTCCGGCCCTGGAGCACGTCGGACAGCCGTTGGACTTCGTCGTCCTCCCACGCCGCCCGGTCCTCCTCGGGCACTCCGACCGCCGTCCACGCAGCATGGCCGGAGAGGGCCCATGCGTACACGGCACGCAACCGGGCGTCACGGAGCTGAGCCGCGCCGAACGCGAAGTCCAGCGGTGGTTCGGCCGCGTGCGCCACGTCGACGCCCACGCACACCTCGGTCTCACGTGCCGCTGCGGCGGGGATCCCGGGCACGATCGCGACGGGGCAGGAGGCGGTGCTCGCCGCGGCCAGCGCCGTCGAGCCCACGACGAGACCGTCGAACCCGCCGTCCCCCCGTGCGCCGACGACGAGCAGCTCGGCCGTCTCGGAGGCCGAGAGGAGGGCCGCAGGGGCCGCGTCGGTGACCTGCACGCCGCTCGTCGCCACGTGCGGACAGCCACGGGCAAGGTCGGTCCTCGCGCGCTGGAGCAGTTCCTCGCCGGTCTGCTGCCACGAGAAGGCGACCGGCCCTTCGGCGGAGTCACGGGCGGGGGCGGGGGCGGGTGCGGCGTGCACGAGGCGCAGCGGGAGGTCTCGCAGCGCCGCCTCCCCGGCGGCCCATGCGGCCGCGACCAGGCTTTCCCGGGATCCGTCGATCCCGACCACGACCGAGCGGGTCATCCTGCACTCCTTCCCGGCACCGCCTCATGGGCAGGCACAAGCGCTCGCCCCCGACGTCCGTCCCTCGGCGCTCGTCGCCTCCTCGTGGCCATTGTGAAGGGGGAACCGCGGTGACACCTCCCGGGGCACCCGTGCCCGCAAGGGGGCGGCTCGGACGGGCCGGGCCCCGGAATCCCGCGTGCTGCGGGCCGAGGGGGCCGAGTGGGCGAGCGGTCGCGGCCGGCGGTGAGGAGGCAGGGGCGGGAGGCACGCACGTCGGTCCAACGACGGCGTCCCGGACGCCCCGTTCAGTCCTCTGCGCGGGGCCGAACGGCCCTGCTGGACATTTCGGCCCGTATGTGACTCTTGTGGCATGCAGAGGCAACCAGGCAGAGGCGTCGGCGGCGCCGGGCTCGGCACGGGGAAGAAGACCCGCCTCAACCGGATCCTCCACCAGCACGGCCTGCGCAACGGTACTGCGATCTTCCTGCCCTACGACCACGGGCTGGAGCACGGCCCGCGGGACTTCTTCGACAACCCCGTCGTGAGCGACCCGGCGTACATCATCCGGCTCGCGCTGGAGGGAGGGTTCAACGGGATCGCCGTCCAGATCGGGCTGGCCGAGAAGTTCTACTGGGACTACGCCGGCGAGGTTCCCCTGATCCTGAAGCTGAACGGGAAGACCGACATCCCCTCCGACGCCGAGGCCCTCTCCCCGCTGCACGCGTCCGTCGCCGACGCGGTCCGCCTCGGAGCCGACGCGGTGGGCTACACGCTGTACGTCGGCAGCCCTGCCCAGGAAACGGACTTCCGGCAGCTCCGGCAGGTCCGGGAGGACGCGCAGCGGTTGGGCATGCCGCTGATCGTGTGGGCGTACCCGCGCGGCGCGGCGATCGAGGGGAAGGGGGGCCGGGACTCCTTCTATGCCGTCGACTACGCCGCGCGCACGGCCAGTGAACTCGGCGCGGACATGGTCAAGGTGAACTTCCCGCATCCGGAGAAGGTGTCCGGGGTCAAGGACGCCTACCAGCACGAATTCTCCCCCCAGCAGGCCATCGACGCCGTGGTGCGGTCGGCGAACCGCACCCTGGTGCTGGTGTCCGGCGGGGAGAAGGCGGGTGACGAGGCGATGCTGGAGAAGACGCGGCAGTCGATGGAGGCGGGCGCCACCGGGCTGATCTTCGGCCGCAACGTCTGGCAGCGCGAGCACGACGAGTCGCTCCGGTTCGTGGCCCGGCTCCGGGAGATACTCTCCCAGCACCCCCGGGCAGGCGCACCCGGCGCCTGAGCCGCACGCCGCTCTTCGCCGCGGCCGCCGCCGGGCTCGGCGGCCGGCCCGGCGGACGGACGGCACCGCCCGCAGCGTGCCGACCGTGCCGTGGCTTCGCACGCTGGAGGGGCACGTCGGGGTGCGACCGCCTCCGTCCGGTCGTGGTGCCACCGGCCGCGGGCCCTCAACTGGCTGGCCGGACGGGTCGGTTCCTAGACTGTGAGGCGTGGTCCGGCCCAACGAGGAGGTCGAGGCGCTCCTGCGGGAGTACGCGGACCTCATCGCCATCACCGGAGGCGACGCGTTCAAGGCGCGCGCCTACGAGAAGGCGGCCCGCGCGATCGGCGGTCACCCCGCCGACGTCTCCCACCTGGACGTCGCGGGCCTGAAGGAGATCCCGGGCGTGGGCACGTCGATCGCCGAGAAGGTCGTCGAGTACCTGCGTACCGGCAAGGTCGCGGTGGTCGAGGAGAGGCGGGCCAGGATCCCCGCGGGGGTGCGGCAGCTCATCTCCATCCCCACCCTCGGCCCCAAAAAGGCCATGGCCCTCTACGAGGACCTGCACATCTCCTCGGTGAGGGAACTGGCCGACGCCATCAAGGCGGAGAAGCTGCGGGACCTGAAGGGCTTCGGGGAGAGGACCGAGGAGAACATCCTGCACGGCATCGCCCTCATGCAGCAGGCAGGAGGGCGGATCCCGCTGAGCACCGCCATGGAGACCGCCGAGGACATCGTCACGGAACTCTCCCGGGTCGCGGGCTGTGACCACTGTGCATACGCCGGTTCGCTGCGCCGCGTGAAGGAAACCGTCGGCGACATCGACATCCTCGTCGCCGCCGGCCGGTCGGCCCCCTTCATGGACGCGCTCACCGAACTGCCCTCCACCGCCGAGATCATCGTGCACGGCGAGAAGAAGACCTCGATCCGTACCGTCCAGGGCGTCCAGGTCGACCTGCGCGTGGTGCGACCGGACGCCTGGGGCGCCGGCCTGCAGTACTTCACCGGCTCGAAGGCGCACAACATCCGCACCCGCACGATCGCCGTCCACCTGGGGCTGAAGCTCTCCGAGTACGGACTGTTCGAGACCGGGGGCGGACAGCGGGTCGCCTCCCGCTCCGAGGAGGAGGTGTACGCCCGGCTCGGCCTGCCGTGGATCCCGCCCACCCTGCGCGAGGACCGGGGAGAGATCGAAGCCGGCCTGCGCGGCGAGCTGCCCGAGGTCGTGGCGGAGGGCGACATCAGAGGTGACCTGCACACCCATACCGACCTCACCGACGGCCTCGCCCCGCTGGAGGACATGGTGGCGGCGGCCGCCGAGCGGGGCTACGCGTACTACGCGGTCACCGACCACGCACCCCACCTGTACATGCAGCGCATGACCGACGAGAAGATCCTCGCCCAGCGCGCGTGCGTGCGGTCTCTGGACGGCAGGCACCACGGGATGCGGCTGCTGCACGGCACCGAGCTCAACATCGGGCCCGAAGGGGAGGTGGACTGGCCGGACGAGTTCCTCGAAGGCTTCGACGTCTGCGTGGCCTCGGTGCACTCCCACTTCAACCTCGGCCGCAAGGCGATGACCCGGCGGATCGTGCGCGCCTGCGAGAACCCCCACATCCACGTCATCGGCCACCCCACCACCCGCCTGATCGGCAGACGGCCGGGGATCGACGCCGACCTCGACGAGGTGTTCGCCGCCTGCGCCCGCACCGGCACGGCCCTGGAGATCAACGCCCAGCCCGACCGCCTCGACCTGGGGGACGAGGACATCCTCCGCGCCAGGAGCCACGGGACGAAGTTCGCCGTCGACACCGACGCCCACTCGATCCCCCAGCTCGCGTACCTCCGCTACGGAATCGGCACGGCGCAACGCGGATGGCTCACCCCGGACGACGTGATCAACACCTGGCCACTGGGGCGGCTGCGCCGGTTCCTGCGCGAGCACCGGGCGGACTGAGGCCGCGCTGCGCGGGCGTCCCGACAGGCGTCGCACACTCCGGTCGGGCGCCTCGGAGTCGGAGGCCGTGGATGCCGTCTCGGCCACCGGAGACAGGGCTGCCCGTCGAATCCGCTCGGGCGGTTCGCAGGAGCACGGACCGCTCTTGGTCAGGTGCGCCGCCCGGTGTGCAGGGGCCGCAGCACGAGCCTGCCGCCGGGTGCGCCGTCGACGCGGGTGCCGAACGACCGGCAGTGCCTGTCGAGGACGGCGCACAGCCACTCGGTGTCCTCGGGCGAGGCGTGCTCCAGCCGCATCCTGCGCGCCTGCAGGGGCACCATCCGCGTGTCGACCAGCCGGCCGGTGTCCGCCTCCACGGACACCAGGTACAGCATCCGCAGGTCGTCCCGGAAGCTCTCGTAGCCGCCGATGCCCTCGTAGTCGTCGACGAGGTCGCCGCAGCCGTACAGGACGAGCCTGTCCCGGTACACCTCCAGCGGGCGCGGATGGTGCGAGGAATGCCCGTGTACGACGTCCACGCCCGCGTCGAGCAGCGCGTGGGCGAAGCGGACCTCGGAGCGGGAGACGTCGTAGCCCCAGTTGGGGCCCCAGTGGACCGAGACGACCGCGATGTCCCCCGGCCGCCTGACCTGCCGGAGACGGTCGGCGAACGCGGACGCGGCGGCCACCGAAGGCTCCGCGACGTCGACGCCGGACCGCTGCCCGGTGGCGGCCCAGCTCTCCGGGATCCCGCTGGACGGCATCCCGAGGGAGAAGACCAGCACCCGCCCACCGGTGCCCAGGGGCACGATCGCCGGCCGCCTCGCCCCCACCTCGTCCCGGCCCGCGCCCGCCGTCCGCAGCCCCGCCTCCGCCAGGGCGCCGAGCGTGTCGTCGAGGCCGCGCGGGCCGAAGTCGAGCACATGGTTGTTGGCCAGCGCACAGACGTCCGGGCGGGCCGCGGCCAGGCACGGCAGGTTCGCCGGGCTCATCCGGTAGTGGACCTGCTTGCCGGGCACGAAGTCCCCGTCACCGGTGACGGTGGTCTCCAGATTGACCACCCGCACGTCCGGCGCGGCGTCGTCCAGGACCGGCAGCGCCTCACCCCACGGCCAGCGGAAGCCGACCGGCCGGGGAATCGGCCCGCTCGCCGCCTCCGCCAGGTCGACGTAGGCCCGGGCGTCGTGGATGTACGTCTCCCGCAGCGCCGGGTCACCGGGGTGCGGGAGGATCTGATCGACGCCCCGGCCGAGCATCACGTCCCCGCCGAGGAACAGGGTGACCACGTCCTCGTGCACCCTCCCAAGCTAAAGCCGTCGTGGGCGGTGCGCGAAGGATCCGCGTGACGGGGGGGAGGGGGGAGCCACCGGGGGGCGCCGTGCGGCTACGCGTGCGCGGTGCGCGGGGGCCGTGCGAGCGGCGCACCGGCTCCGCGGCGGCCCACAGGGGGCGGCAGCTCCGGTGACGGCGCCGAAGCAGAGGCACGACGATGGGCGTGGTGAGCGTGCGCAGCGTGCGCGGGCACGAGCCGCGGAGACCGCATCCGGATCGGACGCCGGGCGAGGTCATGACAAACAGGGTAAGCAGTTCGGTGGCGTCTACAAGCCGCACCAGAAGTCGATCGAGAGTGCGACGGGGATCCTGGTGCTGGGGCTGACGAGCATTCACGAGGCGATGGCCGACATGGCGGACGGACACGTGGACCACGACGAGCTCGTCGCCGGCATGTTCACCAAGGTGAAGACCGACAAGCAGAGCGACGGTGCCGGTGAGCATTGAGGACAAGGCCCGCCACATCCTTCTCGACATGGGCCTGTGGTGGCCGGAGGCCGACTCCGGCAAGCTTCGGGATGCGGCGAAGGCGTGGCGTGCGTTCGCCGACTCCGTGGACGACGTCCGCTCCCCGGTGCACCGCAGCGCCTCCGGGATCATCCACAACAACACGGGTGAGTCGATCGAGGCGTTCCACAAGTTCTGGGACCGCTACGCGAAGGACAAGGACGGCGGCTGGCTGAGCGACCTCGCGAAGACCTCGCGGGACATGGCCAGTGCGCTGGACAAGTTCGCCGACGGCATCGACGACGCCATCAACAAGCTCTGGACGCGGATAGCCATCGACGCGGCCGTGATCGCGGGTGGTGTGGCGCTGGCCATCATGACCGCGGGCATCGCCTCGGGTGCGGCGGCAGCGGCGGCGGACGCGGTCATCGAGTTCGGCGCCACGATCGGCGTCGGGGTCTCCGCGGTGGTGGCCGACATCATCGGAGGTGCCTTCGCCGGTGTCGCGTTCGGCGGGGTCGAGTCGGTCACCGTAGACCTGGCGGTGGCCCAGCCGTTGCAGATGGCGACGGGTCTGCAGCACGGCTTCAGCCAGGACGAGGTCAACAAGGCCGCCGAGAACGGCATGATCTTCGGCGGAGCTCTGGGCGCGGGTGGCGGCCTGCTGAAGTCGAGCATGGAAGGCGGTCTCGCCGACACCACCCCGACGCTGCTGCGCCCTGCGTCGCTCCGCCCCGACCTGGTCGATCTGGGCCCGGCGGCCCGCAACGCCGAGGAAACTCCGTGCGTGGGTGAGCCGATCGACGTGGCGACCGGCGCCATGCTGATGACGCAGACGGACCTGACCCTGCCGGGCACACTGCCGTTTCGGTTCACGCGCACTCATCTCTCCTCCTCAGATTTGTCCGGACGGCAGGACCACCACCTGGGACTATGAGCCAGGGACTTATCGCCCGGTCGCACAGACCGACCGGTGGGCGTCGTCGGCCGAAACTTCGTTCCTCGCCCGACTGGCCGAGGAGACCAGCTTCGACAAGAAGCCACGTTTCTACGCCGTGATCACGGACGCCGTCGGTACGCCCATGGAACTGGTCTCCACCTCCGCCGAACTCGCGTGGCAGTCCCGCACCACGCTATGGGGCACCAGGTTCCCGTCTTCCGTCGACTCTGAGGCGGCTGTGGACTGCCGGCTGCGGTTCCCGGGGCAGTACGCCGATGACGAGACAGGCCTCGACTACAACCTATTGCGTTACTACGATCCTGAAACGGGCGGTTACCTCACGTCGGACCCATTGGGCCTCCTGCCTGGTCCCAACCCGCACGCCTATGTCGGCAACCCGGGGAGCGAGTCGGATCCGCTGGGCCTGTTCACCTGCAAGGTCGAGAACGCGCTCAAGAGCTGGCAGAGCCGGAAATATCAGTTCGACAGCAATGAGTTCGTGCTTGACAAGAAAGGCATGGCGCATGTCCTGGAAAGGCATCACCCGGAATACTGGGACGGGTCTGTCAAGGCGAAGCAGTCGTTCCTCGACGGAAAAATGTCCGTCCAGGATGTGCAAGATGCCATCACGGAGACGCTGAAGCAGAACCGGGACAAACTCGTCTCGCGTGGTCCGATCGGCATGTATCAGATCGAGGGGCGAGTAAACGGCGTGGACTACGTCCTCGGCATCAAGAATGGCCGCGTCGGCCAATTTTATCCAGGAACGCTCGACAAGTAGGCTGGCTGCATGATCGAGATCACGTCCTACCTGCGCACCAAGTCGGGCTCTTTTGTCGACGTGGCGGAGGCAAGCTTTCCTCCTGCGGATCCTTCGTATGTCGAGGGGGCTATCGATATGACCATCAACGGCGTACGGATCCTGGACCAGGAGCTCTGGGACTATGTCGACGAACTCTGGGCCTATATCGGTGATATGGTCCTGAAACTTGCGGACGAGGACGAGGTGTCGACATACTTCCCGGATCAGCCGATCCGTTTGTTGTTCAAACGCCTGGGTGGCGGACTCGTCCTCGTGTCACTCACCTACGACGACGTCAAGCGAACAGTCCCCGTCGAGGAACGGGAACTCGTGGACGCCCTCCAGCGGTCCGGCACAGAATTCTTCACAAGGATGAAAGAATTGCTTCCTGAGAACGCCCTGGGGTACGACGACGCCTTGACACGGCTCACACGCTGAAGCAGATGGCTGCGGCACCAGGCGGGGCATCAGTCTGCTCGACGACGGGGACGTCGATGCCGCCTGGCGGGCCGCGGCCGAAACGTGTGCACACGACCGACAGCGGCTCGACCTCGCCCACCAGGCCCGCGTCGTCCGTCCTGCCGACGTGCTCGGGGGTAACCGGCGGCTGCCCGAACCACTCATGACACAGACGGGCAACGCTGTTTACGAGCAACTGACCGCTCTGCTACTGAGCATGCGCGACTGCCACCACCGCCTGGGCACCGCAGACGAATCCACCGCGTACCCCGCCGCTCTGCGTGCCGGCCAGAAACGCGAGCGGGACCCTCAGGCGGCGCCTCGACCGGCACCCTTCGTGACCCTGCCGGAAAATCGGTGGTGCCGGAACACGGCCGCCTCTAGGGTGAGATCCGCTTCACGCAGTGGCCGTCGGCCGCTGCCGTCCGCCGAGTGGGAAACGGGAGGTGTGACCGATGGCTGTCTCCGTGATGGGCGCTGCCCGCAACCAGAAGTTCATCCACTCCACCTCCGTGGTCTCCGGCTGACCTTTCTCACCAGCGCACACGTGCGTGCGGCCGGGGCCGCCCTGTGAAGGGTTCCCCTTGAATCTGTCTTCAATTTCGGCTTCTTCGTTGCACGCTCTCACGCCGTACGGCTGGGACGAGGGCTGGGCAACCGCGTTCGCTCCCTATGCCGCGCAGGGTCTCCTGCCCGGCCGTGTCGTGCGGGTCGACCGCGGCCTGTGCGACGTCGTCACCCCGGTCGGCACCGTGCGTGCCGACACCGAGTTCGTCGTTCCCCGTGACCCGATGAGGGTCGTGTGCACGGGCGACTGGGTCGCCGTCGATCCCGAAGGCGCCGATCCGCGCTACGTGCGGGTCTTCCTGCCGCGCCGTACCGCGTTCGTCCGGTCCGCCTCCTCCAAGCGGTCCGAGGGGCAGATCCTCGCTGCCAACGTCGACCACGTGGTCATCGCGGTGTCGCTGGCCGTCGAACTCGACCTGGCCCGCATCGAGCGCTTCCTCGCCCTCGCCTGGGAGTCCGGGGCGCAGCCCCTGGTCGTGCTGACCAAGTCCGACCTCGTGCCCGACGCGGTGGGGCTGTCGTATCTGGTGCAGGACGTGGAGACCACCGCGCCCGGCGTGCCGGTGCTGCCGGTCAGCGCGACGACCGGGGACGGCCTCGACGTGCTCCGGGCCATCGTCGGTCACGGCACGACCGTGCTGCTCGGCCAGTCCGGCGCGGGGAAGTCGACCCTCGCCAACGTGCTGCTCGGCCGGGACGCGATGGAGGTGCAGTCCGCACGCGACGTCGACGGCAAGGGCCGGCACACGACCACCACCCGCAACCTGCTCGCCCTGCCCGGCGGCGGCGTCCTCATCGACACCCCGGGGCTGAGGGGGGTCGGTCTGTGGGACGCCGGGAGCGGCGTCGGCCAGGTGTTCTCCGAGATCGAGGAGCTGGCCGCCCGGTGCCGGTTCCACGACTGCGCGCACGGCGCCGAGCCGGGGTGCGCGGTTCTCGCCGCCGTCGAGGACGGCGACCTTCCGGAGCGCCGGCTGGAGAGCTACCGCAAACTCCTGCGCGAGAACCAGTACATCGTCGCCAAGACGGACGCCCGGTTGCGTGCCGAGATCCGGCGCGACTGGAAGCGCAAGGGCGCCGACGGCCGGGCCGCCATGGAGGCGAAGCGGGGCCGGCTGCGCCAGTGACCGCCACCCGGGCAAGGACGACAGACCTCGCCGCCGGACGTACGGCCGGCGGCGAGGCCGGTCCCGCGGGGTGCGGCCGGGCGGAGCGGGGTGCCGCCGCGTCAGTCCTCCAGCCCCCAGCTGTGGATCCGCCGCGGGTGCACCCGGATGACCTCCTCGCTGAAGTACGGCCCCAACTCGTGCGGTCCGGTGAGCAGTTCGGCCTCGCCGCGAATGTCGACACCGCGCACACGCCAGGGGCTGACGCTGACGATGTCGTCGACCACCAGCGCCACCTTCGGGTTCTGCCGCAGGTTGCGCCACTTCTTGGTGGTGCCCATCGCCCGGCCGCCGATCAGGATGGTGCCGTCCTCCTGCGGGAAGAAACCGACGGGGTTCGCCTGCGGCTGCCCGTGGGGGTCGACGGTGGCCAGCCGTCCCAGCTGCTGGGTCCTCAGGTACGCGCGCTCGGCGTCGGTGAATTCGGTCATGACGGCAGCCAAGCACCCCCGGCAGCCCGGGCGCAGCGACTTCCGGGCCCGGCCCGGCGATCCCCGTACCCGGCTGGGCCGGGCGGGTGGTTCGCCCGCTGCGGCTCCGCCGTCCGCACTCTTCCATGTGGCACGGTCACCTCGCCGGGGCGGCGCGCCCCGGTCCGGGCACGGCCGGCCGCCCCGCCGCCGTCGCCCGCCCGGAGGTCCCGGACCGGCCCGGGACCGGCATAGAAGAGGCGGAGGCGGGCTTCATGGTGCGCAGGGTCACGACCGCGCGAGTCCTCGCGGCGCTGCTGCTCCTGGCGTGCGGCACGGTGGTCGGCCGGGCCGGGGCCCGCGCGGTGGCCGGAGCTTCCGCCACCACCCGGTCCGGAGTCCGCATCACGGGAGTGGGGCCCCGCGCCACGGCAGCCCGGCTGCGCGGTGCGGCGGCCTGGTCGCGCGGCACCGGGGCCGCGGAGGCTCCTGCCGCGGTCCCGCTCACGGCCCGGTCCGGGATCTGGACCGGCACCTGGGAGGCCGCACCCTCCGGCACCGCCCGGGCGCTGCCCGGCGCCAGCATCCGCAACGTCGTGCACATCAGCGTCGGCGGGCGGGCGCTGCGGATCCGGCTCAGCAACCGGCTCGGCGGCGCCCCTCTGCGCCTCGGCGCCGTCACGGTGGCCCTCGCCGCGCACCGGGGCCCCGCCGCCGTCCCCGGGTCGATGCGTCGCGCCGTCTTCCACGGGGCCCCCGCCGTCACCGTCCCCGCCGGCCGGGACGTGGTCAGCGACCCCGTGCCGCTGGCCGTGCCGGCCGCCGCGGACCTCCTGGTCACCGTGTACACGCCCGTCGACTCGGGGCCGGCGACCCACCACCGCTCGGCACTGCGGACCGGCTGGCTCGCCCACGCGGGCGACCGGTCCGCCGACGAGAACGGCGCCGCCTACACCGCGACCACCGGCTTCTGGTACTACGTCACCGGCGTCGACGTCCTGGCCGCCCGGGCCGCCGGCAGCGTCGTCGCGCTCGGCGACTCCCTCACCGACGGCACCGGGTCGACGCCCGGCGCCGACCACCGCTGGCCCGACCGGCTGGCCGGGCTGCTCGCCGCGCTGCCCCCGGCCCGCCGCTTCGGCGTCCTCAACGCCGGGATCTCCGGCAACCGCCTGCTCCGCGACGGCGTCGGGCCGAGCGCCCTGGACCGGCTGGACCCCGACGCGCTGTCCCGTGCGGGCGTACGGGTCCTCGTCGTCTGGGAGGGCGTCAACGACCTCAAGGGAAGCCCCGCGGTGACGGATCCCGCCGCCTTCGTGACGGCGTACCGGACGATCGCCGTCCGCGCCCACGCCCGCGGGATCCGGGTCGTCGGCGCCACCCTCACGCCGTACCGCGGCTACCGCGCCTGGACGGCGGCCGGCGAGGCGGTGCGGGAGCAGGTCAACGCGCTGATCCGGGGCGGCGGGGTGTTCGACGCGGTCGTTGATCTCGACGCCGTCGTCCGCGACCCGGGGCGGCCTGACCGGATCCTGCCCGCCTACGACCCCGGCGACCACCTCCACCTCGACGACGCCGGGATGCTGGCCGTGGCCTCGGCCGTCCGCACGGTCGCCTTCCGCTGAACCGGCGCCGGAGGCCGCGCACGGCCCGGGTCCGGTCAGCCCCGGAGGACGGCGCCGAGCCACGCCGCCGCGATCAGCAGGCAGGTGAACAGCTCCGCCAGTACGCCGGACCCGCCCGAGCGCATCACGGTGCGCAGTGCCGCCATCGCCTCTCCGTGCCGCCCGAGCCGCAGGCGTTCGTGCAGGTAGATCCCGCCCATGAAGCCGGGGACCGCACCGGCCACGGGGACGAGCACGAAGCCGACGACCGCGCCTGCACCCGCGTACACCGCCATCCGCGGGGTCGCGCCGTTCTCCCGCAGCCGGCGGGGCGGCAGCGCCCAGCGCACCACCTGGGAGAGGAACAGCACGGCGGTCGCGCCGACCAGGACGCCCCAGGCCAGTGGCTGGGGGTCGCTCAGCGCCCACCACAGCACGGCGGCCCACACCAGCCACGACCCCGGCACCCCGGGCACCAGCACTCCGCACAGGCCGAGCAGGATCACCACGCCGACCAGCAGGAGCTCCGACACTCCCATCTGCCCAGGGTGCCGGAGCACCCGGGGGGCCGCAGGCCGGGCGGTGCGGGGCCCGGGGGATCCGGGGGCGAGGAGGCGGGGGCCGGGGCGCGGGCACGGGGGCGAGGCGGCCGAGGGGCGAGAGAGCGCCGGGGGCCGGCGGGGGCCGGTCCCGGTCGGTTCAGCGGGGCCGGTCCCGGTCGGGACTCAGCCGACGGGGGCGCGGGCCACCCAGCCGCGCTCGTAGGCGTGCCAGCCCAACTGGAGCCGGGTGGACACCCCGGCCAGCTCCATCAGCCGCCTCACCCGGCGCTGCACCGTCCGCAGCCCCAGGTCGAGCTGCTTGGCGACGCTCGCGTCGGTCAGGCCCGCCAGCAGCAGCGAAAGCACCTCCAGATCGGTGCCGTCGGGGCCGTCCGGGCTCAGCTCGGCCACCCCGGACGGCCCGAAGCGCAGGGGCAGCGCCCGGCGCCACACCGACTCGAACAGCTCCGACAGCAGCCCCAGCAGCCCGGTCGCATGCACGACCAGCGCGGCCGGCTCCGCGGAGCGCACGGTCAGCGGCACCAGCGCGAGCGCCCGGTCGGCCACCACCAGCTTCGTCGGCACCCGCTCCACCACCCGCACCTGCTCGCCCCGGCCGAGCGCCGCCGCCAGCTCCTCGACGCCGCCGGGCACGTCCAGCACGGCCCGCTCGACGACCACCCGGTAGCGGACCCCGCGGCCGACGGCCTGCACCTCGGCCTCGTTCTCCGCGCCCGGTACGACCACGGTGTCGCCGGTGACCAGCGCGCACACCTCGTCCACGGCGCCGAGCTGGAGCTGCAGGAAGCGGTGCGTCAGCGCGGAGGCGCCGGTGACCACCTCGACGAGGTCGTGCACCGCCGGTTCGGCGGCGGCCGCGCGGTACTCCTCGGCGAGCAGCGCGGCCGCCAGCTCGGCCTGCTCCAGCTCGTGCCGCTGACGGGTGAGCAGCGCGCCCAGGGCGACACCGGGCGGCGCGGCGACCCAGCGTCCCGGGCGGGCCGGGGACTGTGCGGCGAGTCCGTGCCGCTCCAGCCGGCGCAGGGCGCGTTCGGTGTCCTGCTCGCCGAGCATCAGCCGCCGCGCGAGGTCGGGCACCTCGGCGGCGCCCACGGCCACCAGCGCCCGGTACGCCGCCTCGTGCGCCTCGTCCAGACCTATCGCTGCCAGCATCTGCTCCTGCCCCTCCCTTACGGCCCGCGGCGCCCGCAGTCGTGGCGGAAAACGGCCACGGCGCAAACCCGCCGTGGCTCATCATCGCCGTACCCCCCGCCCCTCTGACAAGGTGGCGCCACCGACACACCGCCGGGCGCCCGACGTTCCGGCCGGTACCTGTGGCCTGCGGTGACGTCCCCTCGGCGCGGCAGGCCCGGAGTCCACGCGCCGCGTGCACCCGGGGACCACCCAGTGGGCCCGGCGCGGCCGGAGGGGCGGTGTTTCGGCCGCCGACGAGCGTCGCCCGGCCCGGGCGTGCCGTGCGCGCGCCGGGTCCCGGCCGCGCCCCAGGCGTCGCCGGGCGGTCCTCCCGTGGGGGGTGGGACTGCCCGGCGACCATCTCCGTACCACCGTTCGACGCGTCACCCGACGCACCGTCAACGGCGTGTGCAGCCAAGGAATGTGCGGATGCCCCGTTTCCATCGGGGCCGCACGGTGGACAATTGGGGGCATGAGCCAGCAGGGGGGAAGGTCCACCGGTCACCAGGACGACTGGTGGGGGCAGTTGTACGACGACGCCACCGAGGACACCGGGCCGACGGCCGCGGGGGACACCCTGGACGACCGCTTCGCCTCGGCCACGGGCACGCTGGGGAAGTCGCCGGCACCTCCGGGACGGGAGGTACCGGCGCCACGGTCCGAGTCGGGGCCGGTCTCCGCGTCCCACCCGCGGTCGCAGCCCGCCCCGCCCTCCGCACCCGGAGGGCGCCACGAGCCGGCCCGGGGGCCCGGAGCCGGGCCGGGGCCCGCGTCGGCCCCGCCGTTCGCGTCCGGGGCGCGTTCCGGGTCTGCGCCGCGGCACGAGTCCGCCCCGCCGTCCGGCCCCGGAACGGCGGGCGGGGACTCCGACTTCGGCCCGGGGGCTCCGCAGCGCGCCGGAGCGGGGGAGGAGCGGCCCGGGAACGGTCCGGCCGGAGCCGTACGGGCTTCCGGTGCGGCGGGGACGCCACCCCCCGGCCCGGACTGGTGGCGCCGGGCTCCCCGGGAGGCACCCGGCCGCACAGCGCCCCCGGCCGACGCCTCGGCCGCGCCGACCCGGCCGGGTCCCGGGGACCCGCGGCACCCGGCCACTCCACCGCTCCCGGCCGGCGCCTCGCCCGCGCCGACCCGGCCGGGTCCCGGCGACCCGCGGCACGCGGTCACTCCACCGCCCCCGGAGGCACAGCCGGACCCGCCCGGCCTGCGGCAGCCGGACGTTCCACCGCCGGCCCCGCCGTCGTCGCCCGCCGAACCACCTCGGCCTTCGCCCTCGTCGCGCGCCGAACCACCACGGCTCTCCGCCCCACCGGCATCTCCGGCCGAGCGGACCCGGCCGCCCGCCCCGTCGGCCCCGCCGGTGGAGCCGCCGCAGGCCCCGGCCTCCCCCGCATCCCCTGCCGAGGAGACCCGGGCCTCCGCCCCGCCGGTGTCTCCCGGCGAGCGGGACGGGCGTTCCGTGCCCCCCGCCCCGCCCGCCGAGCCGCCGCGCGGCTCCGCCTCTCCCCGGCCTTCCTCCGGCCGGCCCTGGGCCGCCGCACCGCCGTCGTCCCCGGCCGGGCCCGAGCGGGCGCCGGCGCAACCCGCCGTACCGGGCGACTGGCCGCAGGCCGCCGTACCGCCGTCGTCCCCGGCCGGGCGGACCCCGCACGCCGAGCCGCCCGCCGCCGAACCGCCGCGTGGTCCCGCCCCGTTGGCGTCCGCTGCCGAGTCGCCGCGCGGCTCCGTCCCGCTGACGCCTTCCGCCGGGCGGCCGTGGACCTCCGCGCCGCCCACGCCCGGCACCGGGCAGGCGCGCGCGTCCGCGCCCCCGCCTCCGACGACTCCGCCTCCGACGCCTCCGCCCCCGCCTCCGACGACTCCGCCTCCGGCCGCGTCGTCTCCGCCCCCGCCGCCCTCCACGCCCCCGGCGCCCACCGGACCTCCGCACGCCGAGTCCGGCCCCGGGCCCGCCGCGCCCACTGCTTCCGGTCCGGGGCGGCCCGCCGCACCCGCTGCTTCCGGTCCGGGGCGGCCCGCCGCACCCACCGCTTCCGGCCCGGCCAGGCCCCCCGAGTCCTCCACTCCCGCCGAGGCCGCGGCCGTCCCCTCCGCCGAAGGCGTTGTGCCGTCCGCCTCGTGGACGCCGCCACAGCCGGCCTCCGGCACCGAGCGGGACGCCGCGCCCGCCCCCGCCGCCGAAGGCCCTGTGCCGCCCGCCCCCGCGACGCCGCCGCGGGCGGCCTCCGGCGTCGGGAAGGAGGCCCCGCCCGCTTCCGCCGCGGACGCGCCGCCCGCGTCGCCCCCGTCGACCGCGGCCGTCCCCGCGAGCCCCCCGCCCCTGCCCCCCGCCGTGGACTACGTCGGCTCCGGACCGCCCACCTACGACGCGGAGCCGACCGCACTGCCGCTCGCCGACCCGGACGATCTGGACGCCCTGGTGCCGGACACCGTGCTCGACGGAGCCCGCTACGGGGCCTGCACGCTGCGTGCGGTGTCGGTGTGCGGCGACTCCGGACGCTACCGGGGCGAGCCGCGCCGCGACGCCCTGCTCACCGCGCGCTTCGGCGCCGGGGAGCGCGCGCTGGTGCTGGTGGCGATGGCGACCGGCGCCCGTGCCACCCCCGGGGCGCACCGTGCCGCCGCCGAGGCGTGCCGGTGGATCGCGGGCGCCGTGGGCCGCAGCCACGCCCGGCTCGCCGAGGACATCCGGGCCGCCCGCCGCGGCGACCTGAAGGCGGGGCTGCACCGTCTCACCGACCGCAGCCTGGGCCGGCTCCGGGCCGGCGCCGCCGGACAGGGCCTCGCCCCGGAGGAGTACGCGGCCACCCTGCGCTGCCTGCTCCTGCCCGCCGACCCCGGCTGCCGCACCCGTGTCTTCTTCGGCGTCGGCCCCGGCGGCCTCTTCCGGCTGCGCGACGGTGAGTGGCAGGACATCGAACCGCGCGCGTCGGAGGCGGCCGGTGACGCGGTCGCCGGGTTCGGGTCGCCGCCGGCCGAGACCCCCGAGGGCGACCGGCTCACCATGGACCTCGGCGTCACCACCGCGCCGGGCCCCCGCGAGGAGGCGCCCGAACCACCGCGTGCCCCGTTCCTCTTCCGCGCCTCGTTGGCCCGGCCGGGTGACACGCTCCTGCTGTGCACGAGCGGTCTGGCCGACCCGTTGCGCGGCGAACCCGGCCTGGGTGCGCACCTGGGCCGCCGGTGGTCAGGTCGCACGCCGCCCGGGCTCGCCGCGTTCCTCGCCGACGCCCGGACCCGGGTCAAGGGCTACGCGGACGACCGCACGGCCGCCGCCGTGTGGGAGGCGTGAGCGGGCGGGCTGTGGATTGATGGACCCAGAGGGATCCGCAGGTGACCGAAGGGGTGTCCGAGAGCCATGGCCAAGCAGAACGTCGCAGAGCAGTTCGTGGACATCGTGGTCCGCGCCGGTGTGCAGCGCCTCTACGGTGTCGTCGGCGACAGTCTGAACCCCGTGGTCGACGCGGTCCGACGCAATCCGGCGATCGACTGGATCCACGTCCGCCACGAGGAGACCGCCGCCTTCGCGGCCGGTGCGGAGGCGCAGCTCACCGGCAGGCTCGCGGCGTGCGCGGGCTCCTGCGGCCCGGGCAACCTGCACCTCGTCAACGGCCTCTACGACGCCCACCGTTCCATGGCCCCGGTCCTCGCCCTGGCCTCGCACATCCCCTCCAGCGAGATCGGTCTGGGCTACTTCCAGGAGACCCACCCGGACCGGCTGTTCACCGAGTGCAGCCACTACAGCGAGATGATCTCCAACCCTCGGCAGATGCCGAGGCTCGTGCAGACCGCCATCCAGCACGCCGTGGGCCGCAGCGGGGTGGCCGTGGTGACCCTGCCCGGCGACGTCGCCGACCAGCCCGCGCCGGACAAGCCCCTCGTCAACGCCATCGTCACCTCGCGGCCCACCGTCCGTCCCGGCGACGCCGAGATCGACCGGCTCGTGCGGATGATCGACGAGGCGGAACGGGTCACCCTGTTCTGCGGAAGCGGCACCGCGGGCGCGCACGCCGAGGTGATGCAGCTCGCCGAGCGGCTCAAGTCGCCGGTGGGCCACGCGCTGCGCGGCAAGGAGTGGATCCAGTACGACAACCCGTACGACGTCGGGATGAGCGGTCTGCTCGGCTACGGGGCCGCGTACGAGGCCACTCACGAGTGCGACCTGCTGATCCTGCTCGGCACCGACTTCCCGTACAACGCGTTCCTGCCCACCGACGTGCGGATCGTGCAGGTCGACGTGCGGCCGGAGGTGCTCGGCCGCCGCTCCCGGCTCGACCTCGCGGTGTGGGGCGACGTGAAGGAGACCCTGCGCTGCGTGATCCCGCGGGTGCGGGTCAAGCAGAGCCGGCGCTTCCTCGACAGGATGCTGAAGAAGCACACGGACGCCCTCGAAGGCGTGGTGAAGGCCTACACCCGCAAGGTGGAGAAACGCGTCCCGATCCACCCGGAGTACGTGGCCTCCGTGCTCGACGGGATCGCCGACGACGACGCGGTGTTCACCGTCGACACCGGCATGTGCAACGTCTGGGCGGCCCGCTACCTGTCGCCCAACGGCCGCCGGCGCGTCATCGGCTCCTTCTCGCACGGCTCGATGGCGAACGCGCTGCCCATGGCGATCGGCGCGCAGTTCACCGACCGGCACCGCCAGGTGGTGTCGCTGTCCGGGGACGGCGGATTCGCCATGCTGATGGGCGACTTCCTGACCCTGGTGCAGTACGGGCTGCCGGTGAAGGTCGTGCTGTTCAACAACTCCGCGCTCAGCATGGTCGAGTTGGAGATGATGGTCGCCGGGCTGCCCGCCCACGGCACCACGAACGTCAACCCGGACTTCGCCGCCGTCGCCCGCGCCTGCGGCGCCCACGGCATCCGGGTGGAGAAGCCCAAGCAGCTCGCCGGTGCCCTGCGGGACGCCTTCCGGCACAAGGGTCCCGCGCTCGTCGACGTCGTGACCGATCCCAACGCGCTGTCCATCCCGCCGAAGATCAGCGCCGAGATGGTGACCGGCTTCGCCCTGTCCGCCTCCAAGGTCGTCCTGGACGGCGGCGTCGGCCGAATGCTCCAGATGGCCCGCTCCAACCTGCGCAACGTGCCGCGGCCGTGACGCGTCGCCCCCCGGAGTGAGGAGCGGCGAGCGGGGAGGCGGGAGCCGTGCAGGGCCGTGCGGAGCGGTGCGGGGTCGCGCCACCCCCTGGTTCCGGCCAACTTCGCGCACCGGTCCGCGGCGCCGCACACGCCGCCGTACGGCCCCCGCCCCGCGGCCGCCGTACCCCTCCGGCCCGCCGGGCCGCCGCCGCGCGGGGCCCCCGTCCGGTGGCTACGCCCGGATCGGCAGTCCGCGCTGGACGGACGGGCCCACTCAGGCCGGTCCCGGGGGTCCCGGCGCGGTAGTCGCGCGGACCGGACGGCCCGGTCGGCCGCCGCCCGAGCCGCACACGGCATTCCTCCGGCCTGCGCGGCAGCGTCCCGATGATGGCCGAACATCCGGTCGTTGACGATGAGACATGACTCGTGCCGGACAGTGCTGGGCATGCACCCCGTGAACGTGTTCGAGCAGGAGGGAAAGCGACATCGGCGCGCGGGCGGGGGTCATGACGAGGCAGGCACGAGGGGGCGGTCCCGGGACGGTCGGGGCCTCCTCGGCGGACACGGCGGAGGAGCAGGACGACGGCGGTGCCGACCGGTTCCCCGCGCCTCAACTGAGGCGCAGGCTGGGGCGGTCGGACCTGAAGGCGGTGCCCGAGGCGCGCAGGGCCCTGCGCGACCTGCTGCGCCACTGGGGCGGACCGGGCGCCTCGGATGTGGCGGAGCTGCTCACCAGCGAACTGGTCACCAACGCGCTGGTCCACACCGACCACGACGCGGTCCTGACGGCCTGCGTGGCACCGCACGGTCTCCGCGTGGAGGTCAGGGACTTCGTCGCCCGCCGCCCGAGGCCCCGGGCCACGGGCGGCGGTCACGACACGCACGGCCGGGGCCTGTTCCTGGTGCAGTCCCTGGCCGACGCCTGGGGCGTCCGGGCGCACGGCGTCGGCAAGTCGGTGTGGTTCGAACTGGGCGCGGGCGCGGCCTGAGCCCGGCGGCGGACGGGGGCGGGGGGGGGGGGGGGGGGGGGGCCCCGGGGGCCCCCCCCCCCCTCCTCCGCGGGAGACCTGACGAGTGTTCCCCGGCGTCAGCCGAACTGCTGCTCCAGATCCTTGAGTTTGCGCTCCAGCGAGTCCAGCCGGGGCAGGGCCATCGTGTCGTCCTCCGCGGTGAGGTCGACGGTGACCGGGTCAGACCCCCTGCGGACGGGCTGCAGGGAGGGACGGGCGCGCGTGGGCAGCTGTTCCGCGGATATGGCAGGCTCCGCGGACACCGGCGAGGACCCGCGCTCCAGCGCCTGGGTCTCGGCCTGCCGGCCGCCGCCGCGCCCCACGAAGCCGCGGTGCCCCCGGCTGATCGCCTTGAGCTGCGCCCGCTCGACGCGCTCCTGCTCGCGCCGGACCCGCCGGGTCTCCTCCTGCCGCCGCTGGTCCTCGCGCACCTCGTCGACCGCCTCGTCCAGGCTGCGCACGCCCTCCAGGAGCATCAGGGACCAGGCCCGGTAGGTCTCCCGGGGGGCCCGCAGCCAGCGGACGATGCGGATCTGCGGCAGCGGACGCGGCACCAGGCCCTGCTCGCGCAGCGCCGCCCGGCGGGTCTGCTTGAGCGCCCGGTCGAAGAGCACCGCCGCCGAGAGGGACATGCCCGCGAAGAAGTGAGGTGCCCCCGCGTGGCCGAGGCCGCGCGGTGCGTGCACCCAGTTGAACCAGGCGGCGGCGCCCGCGAAGGTCCACACGAGTATCCGCGAGCCGAGGGCCGCGTCGCCGTGGCTGGCCTCGCGGACCGCGAGCACGGAGCAGAACATCGCCGCTCCGTCCAGGCCGAACGGCACCAGGTACTCCCAGCCGCCGGTCAGGCCGAGGTTCTGCTCGCCGAAGCCGACCAGGCCGTGGAAGGACAGCGCGGCGGCGACCGCGGCGCAGCAGAACAGCAGTACGTAGGAGGCCGTGCCGTAGACCGCCTCCTTGCGCCTGCGGCGCTCCTCGCTGCGCTCCCACGAGTCGTCCGCGCTCGCGTTCTCCCCCGAGGAGCGCTTGCCGCGCGCCAGCACCGCAACCGCCGCCAGCATGCCCAGGAGCAGCACGGCGCCCGGAAGCAGCCAGTTCAGCGATATGTCGGTCAGTCTCATCTGGGGTCCCTTGCATTGGGATAGGGCGTAACGCCCGCCATAGTGGCCCAATCGCGCTGCGTCCCAGGGGGTTTCGGGGCAAGAGGACGCCAACGGGGCGCGAGGGGGCGACCGCGGTGACGTTCAGGTCGAACTGCCGCTTGAAGGAGCGGAGTTGAGTTCGATTAGGGGTGGGCGCGGAGCCGGTCCGGGGGACTCCGGCGGGGTGTGCGAGGGTGCGGGCCCCGCGGGCGGGGCGGCCGGGGTCAGCCGGGCCCGGTGGCGGTGAGCCGGGCGGCCCGGTCGGCGTCGCGGGTGCGCGGGCAGGTGGCGCAGGTGTCGTCGGGGCGCAGCGTGTAGTACATGCAGCAGCCGACCCGGTCCCGGGTGGTCAGCGGCTCGCCGTCCGGCCCGGCCAGGTCCCGGAAGGCGGCCGAGCCCGCAAACGGCCCGGTGGCTCCCGGGAGCAGCGACTCCAGCTCGTGCCGGGCCCGCTCCGGCTCGCCCAGCAGCCGGGCGACGTACCACAGGCCCTCCACGACCTCGTCGGTCGCCAGGCCCCACAGGGCGCGGCCGCGCCGCCGCATCCGGGGCCCGAAGGCGCCGAGCAGCGGCTCCAGGTGCTCGGCGACCGCTGCGCGCAGTTCCGTCCGCAGGGCCTCCTCGCCGGCCACGACCCGGGCTCCGGGCAGGGCGGCGGCGGGGTCCCCGCGCAGGCAGGCGAACGAGGGGATCCGTACCGCGACGCGTCCCGCCGTGCGGTCCAGGGCGACGTCGGCCACCGGCAGGCGCGGCACCCGCCGGTGCAGGAACCAGGGGGCGGTGAACAGCAGGCAGGCGGTCCAGGCGTACCGGTGCAGGCCGAAGCCGGCCACCACGTCCGGGCGGGCCCGGGTGCCGTGGTCCCGCAGGACCTGGGCGTCGTCCAGGCCGAGGTACGCGTCGAGGGCGGGGCCGCCCGCGGCGAGCGTGGCCGCGGTGACCCAGCCGCCGCCCCGGGGAAGCGGCTCGGACGGGGCCCGCTCCGTCACCGCGAGGCCGGGGAGGACCTCGGTGAGACGGGCGTACGCGTCCGTGACGGCCGACAGGGGCACAGGCATGCGGAACCACCGATCCACGTTCGACTTAAGTAAGCCTAACCTTACTTAAGTCCTGTGAAATGTGAACCGGACCCCTCTTGGGCCTAAGGTGCTTGACGGGTGAGTAACAACCCGCCGTAATGACCCCAAGCACCGACAAGCCCGGAGGAGGACCGTGAAGCAGGGCGCGCAGGACGCCGCCGGGACCCGGAGCCCGGAGATCCGGCCGGGCGCGGCGCGCGTGCCGTCGCAGCCGCGGGCGCAGGACGTGCGGCGCGAGCGGTACGAGCCGGGCGAGGCGCCGGCGGACGTCCGCGGCGAGCACGTCCACGCCGAGCAGCCGCTGCCGCGTCCCCGTCCCGCGGTGCAGCGCTCCTCGGTGCGCGGCCAGATCCTGGACGCCCTGCGCACCGCGCTGGTGGCCGGCGAGCTGGAGCCCGGCGCGGTCTACTCGGCGCCCGCCCTCGGTGAGCGGTTCGGCGTCTCGGCGACGCCCGTGCGGGAGGCGATGCAGCAGCTCGCGCAGGAGGGTGCCGTCGCGGTGGTGCCCAACCGCGGCTTCCGGGTCGTGGAGCGCGGCGCCCGCGAGCTCGCCGAGCTCGCCGAGGTGCGGGCCCTGATCGAGGTGCCGGTGATGCTGCGGCTGGCCCGCACGGTGCCGGCCGAACGCTGGGCCGAACTGCGCCCGCTCGCCGAGGACACCGTCCGGGCCGCCTCGTCCGGCTGCCGCGCCGCCTACGCCGAGGCCGACCGCGCCTTCCACCGCACGGTGCTCTCCCTGGCCGGCAACGAGCAGCTCGTCCAGGTCGCCGAGGACCTGCACCGGCGGGCCCAGTGGCCGCTGGTGGGCGGCCCGGTCCGGCCCGCCCGCGCCGACCTGGTCGCGGACGCCGCCGAGCACCTGGCGCTGCTGGAGGCCCTGGTCGCCCGGGACCTCGACGTGGTCCAGGCCCTTGTGCGCGAGCACTTCGCCGGCGCGGTCTGACACGGCGGACCCGGCCGGAAGCGGAAGAACGGAAGAACACGGACCGGCGCCGCGCCGGGGCCCGGGAACGGCCGTGTTCCGGGCCCGGGAACACGGCAGCGGGTGCCCGGAAGGGATTCCGGACACCCGCAGTGGCGAGGGAGCCCGCGCGGGGCGCCCGCCGATGTCAGCCGTCGTCGCCGGAGTGCGTGGCCGTCTTCGAGAAGCCGTCGTGCCACGCGGCCTTCGCGCCCGAGTCGCCGATCCGGTAGACCGTGATCACGGCGCCCACGGCCACCACCACGGACACCACCGCCGCGGCGATCCTCAGCACCGAGCCGGAGCCGGAGCGCGTTCCGCCCTCGGGCGTGCCCGTCCGCCGGGCGAGCCACCAGACGACGGCCGCGAGTACGAAGAGGCCCAGCGCCCAGGGCAGCATGCCGTCGCCCAGGTCCGCGTGCCGCCGGACCAGCGGGTCGCTGTCCACGTGGCGCTCCAGCCATTCGCCGGCGCTGGTCGTCAGGGGCACGCTCGCCAGGGTGACCAGCGCGAGCAGCGGAAGCACCAGGCCGAGCCGTCGTGCGCCCGCCGGCCACAGCGCGCAGACGACGAGCGCCACCGCGGTGAGGGGGACCAGCACGATCACGAAGTGGACCAGCAGGATGTGCGCGGGCAGGCCGTTGATCAAACTCATCAGGCGCTCCTTAGGGGGCGTCCGTGGGGGGTGCACGCGGGTCCGGCAGATCCGACCACGTGTTCGGGTGCGTCACACTGGCACAGCAACCTCTCAGGTTCCTCTGAGCACCGCGGCACCACGACGATCAACCGTTTCAGGCCCGCGCACCTCCGGCCGCCCGGACGCGCCCCCCGCCCAAAGCCCCCGGGGGCGGGGCGGGTGCGCCCAGCTCAGGCCGTCGCCGCGCCCGCCGCGGGCGGTGCCGGTGCCAGCTGCCGCGCCAGCCAGGTGGGGACACCGCCCAGGAGGCGGAACAGGCGCCGCGCCTCCTCGCGCAGCCGGGACGCCTCCGGCTCGGCCTCCGCGTCGGCCAGGGACGCCAGCGCCGGCGCCGTCCCGACCAGGTAGCCCAGCTCCTCACGGATCCGCAGCGACTCGGCGAACCCGTGCCGGGCCTCGGCCAGTTCGCCCTCGCGCAGGGCCAGCCCGGCCAGGTGCCGCCAGGTGAAGGAGAGCAGCAGGGGGTCCGGGTGCGCGGTGGCGCACGCGTGCGCGCGGCGGTACGCGGCGCGCGCGGCCTGCGGGGAGCGGGTGAGGTTCTCGGCGAGCAGCCCGCGCCGGAAGTCCAGCACGGCCCGCCCCGGCGACCCGGGCGGGATCAGCGCCGCGGCGCGGCCGAGCGCGGCCCGCGCCTCGTCCACCCGGTCCCGCACGGTGTGCACGGTGGCCGCGTAGGCGAGCTGCCCGCGCTCGCAGGCGGCCGCCCCGCGCTCCTCGTCGGTGTGCGCCAGGGCCTCGGCGGTGCGCAGCGCGTCCTCGGCCTCCGCCCAGCCTCTCTCGGTGTACAGGCACCCCTCCACGAGGAGCGTGGCCCGCTGCAGCGCGGCGGCCGCGGTGACCGGCCGGAGCAGCTCCGCCGCGTCGGCCCAGCATGCGCGCGAGCGCAGCCGCCACACCGCGGTCTGGAGTGGATCGTCACCGGCGGTCGTTCCGTCACCAGACATGGCGGTATGCGCCACGTTGCCCTCCCCGAGCACGCCATCGAGCCTTGAGTGGTGGCCGCATCTCAGCACGAATCCCGCAGCCCGGCCAAGAGGGTGGGTGAAGCTTTTCACAAAGTCGTGGGGCGGCGTCGGCGCGCCGCGCCGGAGCGCCGTCCCACGGGCCCGCTCAGCTCATCCGCAGGGCCAGGAAGAAGTCGAGCTTGTCCTCCAGCCGCGCCAGGTCACGGCCCGTCAACTGCTCGATCCGCCCGACCCGGTAGCGCAGCGTGTTGACGTGCAGGTGGAGCCGCGTCGCGCAGCGCGTCCAGGAGCCGTCGCAGTCGAGGAACGCCTCCAGGGTCGGGATCAGCTCGGCCCGGTGCCGCCGGTCGTAGTCCCGCAGCGGGTCCAGCAGCCGCGCAGTGAAGGCGCGGCGCACGTCGTCCGGGACGAAGGGCAGCAGCAGGACGTGCGAGGCCAGCTCCTGGTGCCCGGCGGCGCACACCCGGCCGGAGCGGGCGGCGGCCACCCGCCGCGCGTGCCGCGCCTCCTCCAGCGCCCCCCGCAACCCCTCCGCCGAGTGCACGGCCGCGCTGACGCCGAGGGTGACCCGTCCGTCGCCGTCCAGACCGGCCGCCAGCGGGTCGCGGACGGACGCCAGGAGCGCGTCGGCGAGGATGCCCGCGTCGGAGCCGCCCTGCTCGGAGGCGACGGCCGGGAGCGGGACCAGCGCGACGGCCTCGTCGCCGGTGTGGGCGACGGCGATGCGGTCGGACGGCTCGGGGCCCCCGGCCCGGGGGTCGACCAGGATCTCCTCCAGCAGCGCCTGGGCGACCGGGCCGGCCTCGACGGCCTCGCCGTCCCACTCGACCCGGGCCACGACCACCTGCCAGTGCGGGGCGGTGCCGAGGCCGGGCAGCAGCACCGGTGCCGCCACCCGCAGGCGCGCGGCGATCTCGGCGGGCGCCGCCCCGCTCTGCACGAGCTCCAGCACCTCCTGCGCGAGCCGGCGCCGCACCGTGCGGGCCGCGTCCCGCCGGTCCCGCTCCACCGCGATCAGCTGCGTGACACCCTGGAGCAGGTCGAGCCGCTCCTCGGGCCAGTCGCCCGCGTCCGCCTCGACGGCGAGCAGCCAGTCCGACAGGACCGTCTCCCGCACGTCCCGCGGGCCCTGCGGGGAGCGGCCGCCGCTGCGGATCGCGAACAGCGAGTACGGGGTGCCGTCCAGCGTCACCCGGTGCGGCGTCCGACGGCCCGTCCGGACGGCCGCGAGATGCTCGGCGGCGAGCCGGCCGCACACGTCGGCGGGCAGCGCCGGACCGGCCTCCTTCGCCCCCGCGATCAGCCGCCCGGCGGGGGAGAGCACCCACGCCCGCAGGTCCAGGTCGGAGCCGAGCAGGTCCAGGACCACGTCCGGGCCGCCGCCCGCCGGGCCGGACGTCATCATCCGCCGGTGGCGGTCCACCACCGCCGCGAGGTCGCCGGCGCGCTCGCCGGACACCTGGCGCACCACGTGCTCGGTGATCGTCGCGAAGGCGACCGACTCGTTCACCGCGAACAGCGGCAGCCGGTGCCGGGCGCAGGCGGTCACCAGGTCCTCGGGCACCTCGCCCAGCTCGGCCTCCCCGGCGGCCAGCGCCGCCACCCCGGCCTGCACCAGGATCCGTACGAACGGTTCGGAGTCTGCGGCGTCGCGGCGCCAGGCCAGACCGGTCAGCACCAGCTCGCCGCCGGACAGGTAGCGGCTGGGGTCGCGCAGGTCGGTCGTCATCACCCCGCGGACGCCGCGGTCCAGCTCGTCCTCGCCGCCGAGCAGCTTCAGGCCCAGCGCATCGGTGTCCAGCAGTGCGCGCAGCCGCATTCTCGTCGCCGCCGTTCCGTGTCTCGAAAACTGTGGTGGATCGTGGGGGCGGGCCCGCGCGTGTGGCCGGGCGTCGGGCTCCGCCGTGGCCGGTGCCCGCTCCCTTTGTTTCCGGAGGAAACTGAAGAGGTTACGGACGGCCTCCGTTCATACGAATCTACAAGATGGCTGCCGTGGCCAGCCAACTCCTTCATGGTTTCGGTGACTGACCCCGCTGGAGCACAGAGCTGTGTACTGAGGCCACTCCGCGTGAACAGCACATGAACGAGCCCGGCCCGCCGCGCACGGATTGGCTCGATCCGGACGACCCACGACGAAGAAGAGAGCCGGTCATGGACTTCCTTCGCCCCGCCAGCTGGGAGGAGGCGCTCGCCGCGAAGGCGGAGCACCCCACCGCTGTGCCGATTGCGGGCGGCACCGACGTGATGGTCGAGATCAACTTCGACCACCGCCGGCCCGAGTACCTCCTCGACCTCAACCGCGTCGGAGATCTCTACGAGTGGGAGGTCGGCGAGGACAGCGTGCGGCTCGGCGCCTCGGTCCCGTACGCGAAGATCATGGAGCACCTGCGGGCCGAGCTGCCCGGCCTGGCACTCGCGTCGCACACCGTCGCCTCCCCGCAGATCCGCAACCGCGGCGGCGTCGGCGGCAACCTCGGCACCGCCTCCCCGGCCGGCGACGCCCATCCGGCCCTGCTCGCCGCCGGCGCCGAGGTCGAGGTGCAGTCCGCGGCCCGCGGCACCCGCCTCGTCCCGATCGACGACTTCTACACCGGCGTCAAGCGCAACGCGCTCCAGCCCGACGAGCTGATCCGCGCCGTCCACGTCAGGAAGGCCGACGGGCCGCAGCAGTACTCCAAGGTCGGCACCCGCAACGCCATGGTCATCGCCGTGTGCGCCTTCGGTCTCGCCCTCCACCCGGACACCCGCACCGTCCGCACCGGCATCGGTTCCGCGGCCCCCACCCCCGTGCGGGCCGCGACCGCCGAGGACTTCCTGAACGCGGCCCTGGAGGAGGGCGGCTTCTGGGACAGCGGCAAGGTCATCACCCCGTCCGTCGCCCGGCAGTTCGCCGACCTGTGCGCCGCCTCCTGCAACCCGATCGACGACGTCCGGGGCACCGCGGGCTACCGCCGCCACGCGGTCGGCGTCATGGCCCGGCGGACGCTCACCTGGACCTGGGAGTCGTACCGCGGCACCCGCACCGCCTCGGAGGGAGCTGCGTAATGCGCGTCAAGTTCACCGTCAACGGACGGCCCCAGGAGGCCGACGACGTGTGGGAGGGCGAGTCCCTCCTCTACGTCCTGCGCGAGCGCCTGGGCCTGCCCGGCTCCAAGAACGCCTGCGAGCAGGGCGAGTGCGGCTCGTGCACCGTGCGCCTGGACGGCGTGCCGGTGTGCTCGTGCCTGGTCGCGGCCGGCCAGGTCGAGGGCCGCGACGTCGTCACCGTGGAGGGCCTGGCGGACCACGCCCGCCGGCGTGCCGCGGCGGGAGCCCGCGGCACCTCCCTCCCGGACGCGCAGCAGGCCCGCGGCGGCGCCGACTCGCACACCGGCGAGGGCACCGAACTCTCGCCCGTGCAGCAGGCGTTCCTCGACGCCGGTGCCGTCCAGTGCGGGTTCTGCACCCCCGGCCTGCTGGTCGCCGCCGACGAACTGCTCGAGTCCCACCCGAACCCGAGCGACGAGGACGTCCGCGAGGCCCTCTCGGGCAACCTGTGCCGCTGCACCGGCTACGAGAAGATCATGGACGCGGTCCGCCTGGCGGCCGCCCGGCAGGGAGAGGCGGTCTGAGCATGTCCTCCCCGAAGCACCCCACCGCCTCCGCACAGCGCGGCGCGCCCGCCGGCGCCCCCACGCGCATCACCCAGGGCTCGCAGACCCGCGGTGCCATCGGCGAGTCCACGCTCCGCCCCGACGGAACCCTGAAGGTCACCGGCGAGTTCGCGTACTCGTCCGACCTGTGGCACGAGGACATGCTCTGGGGCCAGATCCTGCGCTCCCCGGTCGCCCACGCGGAGATCGTGTCCATCGACACCGCCGAGGCCCTCGCCACCCCGGGCGTGTACGCGGTCCTCACCCACGACGACCTGCCCACCGAGGTGAAGAACTACGGCCTGGAGATCCGGGACACCCCGGTCCTCGCGTACGGCAAGGTCCGCCACCACGGCGAGCCGGTCGCCGTCGTCGCAGCGGCCCACCCGGAGACCGCGCGGCGCGCCGCCGCCAAGATCAAGGTGGAGTACCGGGAGCTGCCCGTCATCACCGACGAGGCCTCCGCCACCGCCCCCGGTGCGGTCCTCGTCCACGAGCACCGCACCGACCACCACGTCGGCCACGTCCCGCACCCGAACATCGTCCACCGCCAGCCCATCGTCCGCGGCGACGCCGCGGCGGCCGCGCGGCGGGCGGACGTGATCGTCCGCGGCGAGTACACCTTCGGCATGCAGGACCAGGCCTTCCTCGGCCCGGAGTCCGGCCTCGCCGTGCCGGAGGAGGACGGCGGCGTCCACCTCTACGTGGCCACCCAGTGGCTCCACTCCGACCTGCGCCAGATCGCGCCCGTCCTCGGCCTGCCCGAGGACAAGGTGCGCATGACGCTGGCCGGCGTCGGCGGCGCCTTCGGCGGCCGCGAGGACCTGTCGATGCAGATCCACGCCTGCCTGCTCGCGCTGCGCACCGGCAAGCCGGTGAAGATCGTCTACAACCGGTTCGAGTCCTTCTTCGGACACGTCCACCGCCACCCGGCGAAGCTGTACTACGAGCACGGCGCCACCCACGACGGCAGGCTCACCCACCTGAAGTGCCGCATCGTGCTCGACGGCGGCGCCTACGCCTCCGCGTCCCCGGCCGTCGTCGGCAACGCCGCCTCGCTCTCGGTCGGCCCCTACGTCGTCGACGACGTCGACATCGAGGCCATCGCCCTCTACACCAACAACCCGCCCTGCGGCGCGATGCGCGGCTTCGGCGCGGTCCAGGCGTGCTTCGCCTACGAGGCGCAGATGGACAAGCTGGCGAAGAAGCTCGGCATGGACCCGGTGGAGTTCCGGCAGCGGAACGCGATGGAGCAGGGCACGATCATGCCCACCGGGCAGCCGGTCGACTCCCCGGCGCCGGTCGCCGAACTCCTGCGCCGGGTCAAGGCGATGCCGCTGCCGCCTGAGCGCCAGTGGGAGAGCTCCGAGGGCGCGGACGTACGGCAACTGCCGGGCGGCCTGTCCAACACCACGCACGGCGAGGGCGTCGTGCGCGGCATCGGCTACGCCGTCGGCATCAAGAACGTCGGCTTCTCCGAGGGCTTCGACGACTACTCGACCGCCAGGGTCCGCCTCGAGGCCGTCGCCGGCGAGCCCGTGGCGACCGTGCACACCGCCATGGCGGAGGTCGGCCAGG
This sequence comes from Streptomyces tropicalis, assembly GCF_029269835.1. Classification (GTDB taxonomy): domain Bacteria; phylum Actinomycetota; class Actinomycetes; order Streptomycetales; family Streptomycetaceae; genus Streptomyces; species Streptomyces tropicalis. The sequence continues at coordinate 328,255 of NZ_JARJBB010000003.1, forward strand.
GCGGGGTCACCGTCCACGCGCAGATCGCCCGTACCGAGCTGGGCGTCGCCCAGGTCACCATCCGTCCCGCGGACACGCAGGTGGGGTCGGCCGGTTCGACCTCGGCGTCCCGGCAGACATATGTCACCGGCGGCGCCGTCCGCCATGCCTGCGAACAGGTCCGCGAGCGGGTCCTGGAGCTCGGCCGGCGCCGCTTCGGCTCCTACCACCCGGCCTGGGCCACCGCCGAACTCCTGCTGGAGGGCGGCAAGGTGGTCACCGACGGCGGGGAGGTGCTCGCCGACCTGGCCGAGGTACTCGGCGACGAGGCCGTCGAGGTCGAGGACGAGTGGCGGCACCGGCCCACCGAGCCCTTCGACCTGCGCACCGGCCAGGGCAACGGCCACGTGCAGTACTCCTTCGCCGCGCACCGTGCCGTCGTCGAGGTCGACACCGAGCTGGGCCTGGTGAAGGTGGTCGAACTGGCCTGCGCCCAGGACGTCGGCAAGGCGCTCAACCCGCTGTCCGTCGTCGGCCAGATCCAGGGCGGCACCACGCAGGGTCTCGGCGTGGCGGTCATGGAGGAGATCGTCGTCGACCCGAGGACCGCGAAGGTGCGCAACCCCTCCTTCACCGACTACCTGATCCCCACCATCCTCGACACGCCGACGATCCCCGTCGACGTGCTCGAACTCGCCGACGACCACGCGCCGTACGGGCTGCGCGGCGTCGGCGAGGCGCCCACCCTGTCGTCCACCCCGGCCGTCCTCGCGGCGATCAGGGACGCGACCGGGCTGGAGCTGAACCGCACCCCCGTACGACCGGAACACCTCACCGGCACGGCGTGAGCGGGCCCCCGGGCGGCACCGCAGGACGTCCGAACCGTCCGCGCCGCCCGGGGGAACCCGCTGCCCGGGGACCCCTCCGCTCGAGGGCCCCCGGCGCAGCAGCACCCTCCGTTCGTCCTGGGCCGTCCCCCGGGTCGTCCATTCCCAAATCCCGCAGCCGCGCGTGCGGCCGGCGGACCGGCACGGCATGCCGGCGCCGATGCGGGTGCCCCTGTGAACCTTGGGAGATGGCACCATGACCCAGCAGTCCGTGGAGCCGAGGACCACCGCCGACGACGCGGGCGCGGGAACCCGCGTCCCGGCCGGCCGGTCCTGGCTCGACCGGTACTTCCACATCACCCCGCGCGGATCCTCGCTCGCACGCGAAGTGCGCGGCGGCGTCACCACCTTCATGGCGATGGCGTACATCCTGCTGCTCAACCCCCTGATCCTGTCGGGGAAGGACGTGGCGGGGGACACCCTCGCCCAGAAGGCCCTGATCACCGCCACCGCGTTCGCCGCGGCCCTCACCACGCTGCTGATGGGCCTCGTCGGCAGGGTGCCGCTCGCCCTGGCCGCCGGACTGTCCGTCTCCGGCGTCCTGTCCTCCCAGGTCGTCCCGCAGATGACCTGGCCGCAGGCGATGGGCATGTGCGTGGTCTACGGCGCGGTCATCATGCTGCTCGTGGTCACCGGCCTGCGCGAGATGATCATGAACGCGATACCGCCGGCGCTCAAGCACGGGATCACCATGGGCATCGGCCTGTTCATCGCGCTCATCGGCTTCTACAAGTCCGGGTTCGTGCACCAGGGCAGGGCCACCCCGGTCACCCTCGGCCCCGCGGGCGAGCTCGCCGGCTGGCCCGTCCTCCTCTTCGCCGGCACCCTCCTGCTGATCTTCGTGCTCCAGGCCCGCAACGTCCCCGGGGCCATCCTCGCGGGCATCGTCGCCGGCACGGTCGTCGCCGCGGTGCTCAACGCCACCGGGGTCGTGAAGGCCGCCGCCTGGGCCGCCGGCGCCCCCGCACTGCACGGCAGCGCGGTCTCCATGCCCGACTTCTCGCTCTTCGGGCACGTCGACTTCGGCGGGTGGGGCTCGGTCGGCGCGATGACCGTCGGCCTGATCGTCTTCACCCTCGTGCTGGCCGGGTTCTTCGACGCGATGGCCACCATCATCGGCGTCGGCACCGAGGCCGGGCTCGCCGACGGCGAGGGCCGCATGCCGGGTCTGTCGAAGGCGCTGTTCATCGACGGCGCGGGCGGCGCGATCGGCGGCGTCGCCGGGGGTTCCGGGCAGACCGTCTTCATCGAGTCGGCCACCGGAGTGGGCGAGGGCGCGCGCACCGGCCTCGCCTCCGTCGTCACCGGACTGCTCTTCGCGGCCTGCCTGTTCTTCACCCCGCTCACCGCGCTCGTGCCCCAGGAGGTCGCCTCCGCCGCCCTGGTCGTCATCGGCGCCATGATGCTGATGAACGCCCGGCACGTGGACTGGGCCGACCGCGCCACCGCGATCCCGGTGTTCCTCACCGTGGTCCTGATGCCGTTCACGTACTCCATCACCGCCGGTGTCGCCGCCGGAGTCGTCTCCTTCACCGTCATCAAGGCCGCCCAGGGCCGGGCGCGGGAGATCGGCGCCTTCATGTGGGGGCTGACCGCGGTGTTCCTCGTCTACTTCGCCCTCCACCCCGTCGAGGGCTGGCTGGGCGTCCACTAGGACGACCCTCGGCGCGTGGGGTCCCCCGGGACCGGCGGACCCCGCGCGCCTCCCCCCGACCGACCGCCGCCGCAAGGAGATCGACAGATGCTGGACATCGCCGAGGAACTGGACCGGTGGGTCCGGCAGGGCCGCGACTTCGCCGTGGCCACCGTGGTCGCCGTGGACGGCAGCGCCCCCCGCCTGCCGGGTGCCGCCCTCGCGGTGGACACCGACGGCGCGGCCGTCGGCTCGGTCTCCGGCGGCTGCGTGGAGGGCGCGGTCTACGAGCTGTGCCGGCAGGCGCTGGAGGACGGCGGGACCGTCCTGGAACGCTTCGGCCACAGCGACGAGGACGCCTTCGCCATGGGCCTGACCTGCGGCGGGACCATCGACGTCCTCGTCACCCCGGTCCGCGCCGCCGACCCGGCCCGGCCGGTCGCCGCGGCCGCGCTCGCCACCGCCGCGGGCGGCGGCGCGGCGGCGCTCGCACGGATCGTCACCGGCCCGCCCGAGCTGGCGGGCCGCGCCCTCCTGGTCCGTGCCGACGGCACCTACGAGGGCGGCTTCGCGGCCCACCCGGAACTGGACCGCACGGTCGCCGCCGAGGCGGCCGCCTTCCTCGACGCCGGCCGCACCGGCACCCTGGAGATCGGTGAGCGCGGCTCCCGCTGCGGGACCCCGCTCACGCTGTTCGTGGAGTCCTCGGTGCCGCCGCCCCGGATGATCGTCTTCGGGGCGATCGACTTCGCCTCCGCGCTGGTCCGCGCGGGCAGGTTCCTCGGGTACCACGTGACCGTGTGCGACGCGCGCCCGGTCTTCGCCACCCGCACGCGCTTCCCGGAGGCCGACGAGATCGTCGTCGAGTGGCCCCACCGGTACCTGGACCGCACCCGCACCGACGGCCGCACCGCCCTGTGCGTGCTGACCCACGACGTCAAGTTCGACGTGCCCCTGCTCCAGCGGGCGCTGCGGCTTCCGGTGGCGTACGTCGGGGCGATGGGCTCGCGCCGCACCCACCTGGACCGCGCCGACCGGCTGCGCGAGGCCGGGGTGAGCGAGCTGGAGCTGGCGCGGCTCCGCTCGCCCATCGGACTGGACCTCGGCGCCCGCACCCCGGAGGAGACGGCCCTGTCCATCGCCGCGCAGATCGTCGCCGACCGGCGCGGCGGCAGCGGGCGGCCGCTGGCCGGCGCGCACACGCCCATCCACCACGACGACCCGGCACCGGGCGTCCGCATCGACTCCGCTGTCTGACGATCCGTCAGTTCTGCTGCGGCGGCAGTGCGGACGGGTCATCCTCCGCCCCGTCCCGCCGCCACACCGGGCGGAACCGCAGCACCTCCGCGGTGGCCGCCCCGCTCGTGACGAACGGGTCCGAGGCCACGGCGGCCTCGACCGCCTCCCGCGGCCCCTCGGCGAGCACCAGCCCGCCGGTACGGGGCTCCAGCGGACCCGCGAGCAGGGCCAGCCCCTGGGCGAACACTCCCTGAGGATGGGCGTAATGGGCGTCCCTGAGCGCGTCGATCTCGGCCAGGGGCGCGTGGTAGCGGAACACGATGACGTACATGCCGCCAGTCAACGCCGTCCAACCGGCCCCGCACCAGGCCCCCTTGCCGGAAGGGCCATAGGCTCGGGCTTATACGTGGGGGGAGGCGCCGGTGCCGGACCGGCCGCGCCGGCGGCGGACGGGGAGCGGCGGTGGACGGGACGCACGGGCTCGAACTGCGCCCTCTGCGGTACTTCGCCGCCGTCGCCGAGGCGGGCACCGTCACCGAGGCCGCCCGCCGGCTGCACCTCGCCCGGCCCAGCCTTAGCCAGCAGATCGCGCAGCTGGAACGGCGCATCGGCATCCCGCTGTTCCGGCGCCTGCCCCGGGGGATGGAGCTCACCGACGCCGGACGCCACCTCCTGGCCGGAGTCCACCAGGCGCTGTCCGTCCTCGACACGGCGGTCGCCGCCGCCCGTACGCTCCCGCCGCCCGCCGCCGTCGGCGTGTGCCGGGGCGTGCCCGCGGAGGTGCTGGAGCACACCGAGCGGATCCTGACCCGTGACCGGCCGGTGCGGGCGGCCCACGAACGGGTCGACTCCGCCCGCCAGCCGGACCTCCTGCGCGGCGGAGCGCTCGCCCTCGGGATCCTCCGGGCGCCACTGGACCACGCGCGCGGGCCGGCGGTGCGAACGGTGCGGGACGAGCCCCTCGGTGTGGTGATGCACGGCGGACACCCGCTCGCCGGACGGTCCGAGCTGCGCTGGGACGACCTCGCGGCCCAGCGGCTGCTGTGGTTCCCCGAGCACCGGGCGCCCGGCTACGCCTCCGCCGTCCGTGCCCGGCTCGCGGAGCACGGCTGGACCCCGGACACGTTCGTCGAGGACAGCGGCAGCGGCACCCTGTTCCGTCATGCGCTGGTCGGCCGCGACGACGTCGTGGCGCTGCGCCCTGGGTCCGCCGCCGCGGACGCGGACCCCGCCCTCGTCCACCGCCCGGTCGGCCCCCGCCCGCCCCGGGAGCGGCTGCTGCTCGCCGCGGCCGCGGACTCCCTCTGGGCCGGCCTGCTGCCGCCCGTCACGGCTGTCTGAGGAGCCCGTTCACCGCCCTTCCGAAGACCGTGAGCGCGGTGTGCTCCACGACCGGGTCGAGGAGGCCGGGCAGGAAGCGCAGGCGGATCTCCTCCCGCCAGTGCACCCGGGTGCGGCCGCCGGGTCCGGGCAGCACCTCGATCTCCGCCCAGCCGCGCACCACCCGTCCCTGCTTCTCCAGCCGGCACAGCCCCGGCTCGCCGTCGACGGGGGGACGCCAGACGGTGACCTCCATCGGATCGTCGAAGCAGAACGGGCCGATCCCCGAACGGGCCACGAACCGTGTCCCCTCATGGGTCGGTTCCGGCGTGACCACGGTGACATGGGTCAACGGAACCACGTCGGCGTGGTGTTGCCACCGGGTGAGCCGGCGCCAGGCCTCGTCGAGGGGGAGCGGGGCGGTGCGTTCGAGGAAGAAGGTGACCACACCACGATCGTAGGCAACCACGCCCACCACGCCGGATGTTCGCCCGCGGGTCACACGGTTGGCCCATACGGGGCCGGATGGGTGAGGCGGTGTGCTGCGCATCGCCCGGGCCACCTCGCGCACCGAGGTCGCGTGGCTCGAGGAGACGCTCGCCGACCTCGCCGGCCTGCCGGGTGGAGGGGACACCTCCGCACCGCCGCGGTCCGGCCGCCCCGCTCGCCGCCGCGGCCAGGGGACCGGTGCCCCGCCCGCCGTCGGGGTCGTCGCGGCCACCACCGCGGCACTCGGCACACCGGTACCGGACTCCTGGGGCCGGCGCGGCCCCGACCCGACGGCATCCCGGCGGCCCGCTCCAGCCCGCGGGAGTCCCCGGCCTTCGAGCCAGGCGCGGCGGGGCCGGGCCGCCATCGCTCCCGGCCCCGCTCCCGCACGTCCTGCGCACCGGGCGCCCGGCGCTGTACCGGGCGTTCACCGTGTCCGCTGCCGGCTCCGTCACCTGCTGCGTGGGCAGCACCTGTGTCCCCGCGCACCTGCCCGCGCGGACCGAAAGGACCCGCACGGCCCGAAGCGGGAGCGGCTCACCGATCCCGGTCGGCGGCGTCGCCGAGCGCGACGCGCCGTGGCTGTCCGCCCTCGCGCGGGTCGCGGTCGTCGCCGTCACCCCCGTCGCGGGCGCGCCGGCCGGCCGCGCCGGACGCCGGCCCGTGCTGCCGGCCCTGTGCGCTCCGTCCGTGGTCGTGCCGGTGGCGATGTTCGCGCCGACGACCGGGGGGCGCCGCACCTGGACGCTGGCCGGAGCGGTGGTCGTCGCCCTCGTCGCCGGCGGGGTGGGCGCGGTCGGCGACTCGGCCGCCGCCGGGCGGCTCCCGGTCGCGGGGCGGCTGAGCGGACCGGCCGTCGCCGCGGCGGCCGCGACCGTCTTCGGCGGTCTGACGCCGTACGCGTCCCGGGCCCCGGTCGACGCGGGCGGCCGGCGCTCCCTGCCCGGCGTCCTGGCCGCCGTCGGGGCCTGCTCGCGCTGCCCGTGCTGTGGTGTCCGCCGGAGGCGGCGGTACGGACCGTCCGCGGGCAGCGGGGTCCGATGGCCTCCGTACGGGGGAAGGCCGGGGCCGCCGGGCAGGGATGGCCTTGCCCGGGTGCGGGCCCCGGCCGTACACATGGAGAGGGGGCGTTGCGGGCCGCTCGTGGAGGCTCGCAACGCCCCCTGGCACTCACCTGGGGGGTCGCTCGGGAACCGTCAGCCGGTCATGAGCCGACCTGCGCGGTGACCAGGCCGGAGAAGGCGGTCAGCCGGGTGTAGACACCCGGGTAGCCCGCCTCCGCACAGCCGTTGCCCCAGGAAGTGATCCCTGCCAGGACGCCCCCGATGATCAGGGGACCGCCGCTGTCGCCCTGGCAGGTGTCTACGCCGCCGGATGTGTATCCGGCGCAAACCATGTCGCTCGCGACGAAGTCGGAGCCGTAGGAGTCCGCGCAACCGGAGTCGGCGACGACCGGTACCGTCGCCGTCCGCAGCTGGTTGGAGGAGCCGCCGCTCTCGGACGTGGTGCCCCAGCCGAGGATGCGCGCCGTCGTGCCGGCCGCGTACACCCCGGTGTCCGAGGGCGAGGCGTACGGAGCCGCCTTGTACGGCATCGACGTCGACAGCGTGATCACCGCCACGTCGTCGCCCCTGGTGGCGTCCGTGTAGTCCGGGTCGATCCATATCCCGCTGACCGTGCTGACCGTGCCGTCCGTCCCGTTCAGGAAGGTCCGGCCCCCCACCACCCGCACGCCGCCCGTGGTCTCGCCGACCATGCAGTGCGCCGCGGTGACGACCTTCCGGGCCGCCACCAGGGTGCCGCCGCAGAACTGGTTGCCGGACACGTCCGTGATCTGCATGACGAACGGGTACGCCGAGGTCGTGGTCGCCGTGCCGCCGACGACGGGCTGGGGTGCGGCGGCCGCCGAGGGGGCGGTGAACAGCGCGGTCACGGTGACGGCGGCACTGGCCGCGACCGCTGCCGCGGCCCGTCTGGCGGGGGTGAGCCCGAACATGCGTCTCCTCGTGGGGCCGGCCGGTGGGGGTTCGCACGGGCGGTGTGGTGCACGGGGGTCTCGGGACAGACCCCCGTATGCCCGAGCGAGCGGCACGCCACTTACGCTATGGCGCGGCGTACCGTGCCCCAATGAGGGAACCCCCTAGGGGAGTTGGTCAGGGAAAACCCTCGGTCGCCGTTCGACGCGCCGACGGGCGGCCTCCCTCACTGGGCCGCAATCAGGAGTTAACCTGGGCTGCCCTCACTTCGCGCGTCGGGCCGCCGCCAATCGGACGATGTCCACGCGCGAGCGGATCCCCAGCTTCCGGTAGACCCGGGTGAGGGTCGCCTCCACCGTCTTCACACTGACGTACAGCCGTGCGGCGATCTCCCGGTTGGTCGCGCCCTCCATCACGAGCGAGGCCACCTGACGCTCCATCGAGGCCAGCCCGTCCAGGGCCGCGGGGGCCACCTCGGGTTCGGCCGGGCGGGCGACGGCGGCCGCGTCCAGCCGCCGCAGCCACGGCACCGCGCGGCAGCGCCGGAACAGCCGCGCCGCCTCCTCGTACGCCGCCGCCCCCGGGCCGGCGCTCCCCCCGGACCGGCCGGCGCCCGCCGCGCGGGGCAGTGAGCGGAGCTGGGCCAGAGCGAACGCCGCTCGCGCCTCCTCCAGGCCGTGCCCCAGCTTCGCCAGCCGGCCCTGCACGGACACCAGCTGGGCGACCGCGGTCTCCTCGTCCCCGCGGGCCGCCCGGACCAGCGCCTCGGAGCGGTCCAGCACGGCCAGCACGCTCTCGCGGTCCAGCCGCCGCGCGTGCTCCCGCGCCACGTCGATGACGTCCTGCGCCTCGGCCGGCTCCCCGATCCGCACCAGCGCCTCCGCCAGGTCGCCGTGCCAGCGGCCACGCGCCGGGTCGGTGATGCCGAGGGCGCTCTCCAGCTCGCGCACCCGGCGCAGCGAGGCGACGGCCGCCTGCGCGTCCCCGGCCACCAACTGGGCGTAGCCCAGCGCGGCCAGGGCACGCGACAGGTACATCGGGTCGCCGTCCTCCTCGGCGTGCCCCACCGCCTCCCGGGCCAGCGACTGCGCCCGCTCGGCGTCCCCTCCGGACGCCTCGGCGATGGCGGCCAGCATCGCGGAGGCGCTCTCCCCGATGCCGGTGTCCCGTGCCATCCGCAGGCTGTCGCGGGCCAGGTCCATGGCCCGGCCGCAGTGCCCGGAGCGCAGCTCCGTCTCGGCGAGCAGCCGCACGAAGTGCACCTCGCTCTCGACCATGCCCCGCCGCCGCACCTCGCGCAGCAGCGCGGTGATGGTCGCCCGCGCCTCCGTCAGCCGGTCGCTCATCAGCAGCCAGCGGAACCGGGCCGAGCCGACGCCGTTGTGATGGCATGCCACATACGGGTCCTGCGGCTCCCTCAGCGCCCGCCTGATCGTGACCGGCGCGTCCGGGTGACCCATCAGGGTCTCCGTCGACGCCTGGAAGGCCAGCGCCATCAGCTCGGTGCGGCGGTCCCGGCCGCGCGCGGCCAGCTCCGCCGCGTGCGCGGCCTCCTCCCGCGCCTCGGCGAAGTCGCCCCCCACGACAAGCCCGCGCCAGGCCAGCTGATAGTGCACCAGGGCGAGCAGCCCCGGGTCCTCGCCCGCGTCGGCCAGCGCCTGCGGGAAGACGGCGTCCACGTCGCCGAGGGCCTGCCCGGCCGCCTCGATCACCACCATCCAGGCCCGCACCCGCTCCGCGGGGACCGTCGCCCGGGTCAGCACCTCGCGGGCGATGTCCCGCGCCAGGTCCACCTCGCCGGCCGTGATCGCGTCGTCGGCCGCCTGCAGCCGGCGCTCGTCCGGGCCCGGCAGGCTGTCCGCCGGGGTGTGCCGGGCGGCCAGCAGGCCGAGCGAGGCCGCCACCGACGGCGCACCGCGGTCCCGCGCCAGCGCCGCCGTCCCGGCGAGCCGGGCCGCGACCTCCGGGTCCGTGCCGGTGGTGGCCAGTGCCAGGTGCCGGGCGCGCTCGATCGGGTCGGAGGCCGCGGTGGACAGCGCGGCGTGCGCCGAGCGCCGCTCCTGCACGGACGCCTCCGCGTACAGCGCGGCCGAGATCAGCGGGTGCGCGAACCGCAGCGTGGGCCCCTCCGGGTCGGTGGCCAGCAGCCCCAGCTCGGCCGCCCGGGCGCACTCCGTCTCGGCGTTCTCCCGGCCGGCCGCGCGCAGCAGGGCCGGGGTGGGGCGGGCACCGGCGCTCGCCACGAGCAGGGTGCGGCGGGCGTCGTCGGACAGCATCTCCAGCCGGCTCAGCACCAGCGCGCGCAGCGAGGTCGGCACCGGCAGGGGCTCGCCCGGACGGGGCGCGGCCGTGCTCTCGGCCAGCGCCCGGCCCAGCTCCAGCGCGAAGAGCGGGTTGCCGCCGCTGGTGCGGTGGATGTCGCGGACCGTGGAGCGGGGCAGCCCGGTGTAGCCGCGGTTCTCCAGCAGGGTGGACACCTGGCCGCGGGAGAGCGGGCCGAGCCGCACGGCCTGCGTGTCGGGCGGGCAGGCACGCAGGTAGCGGTCGTACTCCTGGCCCTCGGTGCGCACCGCGCACACCATCCGCACCGGCGTCTCGCCGAGCCTGCGGGCGGCGAAGCCGAGCAGTTCGGCGCTGGCCGGGTCCAGCCACTGCAGGTCGTCGGCGACGACCAGGACGGGACCCTTGGCGGCGAGCGCGCGCAGCGCCGACAGCACGGCCAGGCGCAGGGCGAGGCCGTCGCGCTGGAGCGTGGACTCGCCGCGTCCGGTGAGCGCGGACTCCAGGGCGGTGCGCTGGGCGGAGGGCAGTCCGCCCGACACCTCGTCCAGGACCAGCCCGAGCAGATCGGCGAGCGCGAGGAAGGGCAGGTGCGATTCGGACTCGGTGGCCGAGCAGCGCAGGACGGTGCGGGCCGACGGGGCATATTCCGCGGCCAATGCCCGCAGCACGGTCGACTTTCCTATTCCGGCGGGACCGTGCAGCAGGACACTGCCGCCGCCGGCGAGCTGGGCGCGCGCCGCGGCGGCCGGCTCCTCCCGGCCGATGACCTGGTCGGAGCGGCAGCTCGCAGGGTCCTTGGAGTCCCGTTGCACGGTCACCGCTCCCCTCGTGTGTCGTGTCCGCAGCAAATTCTAGGCAACGCGCCCTTGAATTCGGACTTCCGGGGTGGTGAGGGAAATAACAACACGCCGACGCGAACGAATTCACCGCCCCGCGGGCGAAATCCGGCCCCTCCCGGCGACGCGGCGCACCGCCCCGACCACCGTACTCCGCCCGGGCGGCCGGCCCTTGCCCCGTCCGCTCCCCGGGCGGGGACCGGGGGACGGGGCGAGGACATCGCACCGGGGTGCTCACCTGCGGGGCCGGTCCGCGGGGCGCGCCGGGCCACCCTGCCCGCCCGCGGTGCCGGTACGCGGTACTGGTCCGCGCCGGCCGCCCGCGGTGCCGACCGGGCCGGGGGCGCCGCGGGGCCGGCCCGGCCCGGGCTCGGCCTGCGGCACGCGGCAGGAGACGCTGCGTCCGGCCGCCGCGGTCCGCGTGCGGGATCCGCCTGCGGGCCGCCGTCCCGCCGGTGCCGCATACGTAGGGGACCGCCCGTCCCGCCGGGGCCGGCGTCTGAGGGCCGGGGCGGGCGCCCGGAGGCCCGGCCGAGCGCCCGGGCCTCCGGGCCAGGGCGGACGCACCACCGGAGCGGGCCGGGCAGGCCGTCCGCCGGCCCCGGCGAGGCGGACGTCCCCGGTCCGGAGCGGAGCGGGGGACCTGTGAAGATTCTCCGGTCCGGCGGGGGACCTACGGGAGTTCCCCCGTGCGGCGGGCCGCGGCGACCGCCTCGCCGCGGGTGTGGGCTCCCAGTTTGCGCATGGCGGAGCGCAGATAGCCCTTGACGGTCTCCGGGCGCAGCCCCAGCCGCGCCCCGGCCGCCGCGTTGGTCGCCCCAGCGGCCACGCAGGCCAGCACGTCCAGCTCCCGCGGTGCCAGTCCGGCACCGCCCCCGGCCGGGCCGCCCGCCAGCAGGCCGCACGCGTCCAGCAGTTCCGCCCGCAGCATCGGATCCGTGATCCGCGGGGCGAGCGCGCGCAGCGCCGCGTGCGCCTCCCGCACCTGCTCACGGGCGGACCCGGACGGCTCGTCCGGACACGACGCCGGCCACGCCGCCGACAGCAGCGCCCGCGCCTCCTCGTGCACCACCAGCGCCTGCTCGACGTCCCGCGCCGCCGCCACGGCCGCGCACAGCGCGCGGTCGCCGAGCGGCTGCGCCGACCGCAGCGCCCCGTACAGCACCCCGCGCACCCGCCGCCGTACCACCACCGGCACCGCCAGCACCGAGCGCAGTCCCTCGGCGGCGACGGGGATGTCGTACTCGTGGCTGATCCGGGGGGAGGAGGAGTAGTCCGTCACCGCGCAGGGGCGGGCGAGCGCCACCGCCCTCCCGCCCAGCCCGTTGCCCGAGGTCACCGCGAGCGAGCTGAGCGCCCGCGTCGTCGTGCCGCTCAGTTCGCTGATCCGCACCCGCGGCCCGCCCGGCTCCACCAGCCCGCCGAAGACGACCGGCAGCCCCGTCGCGCGCCGCAGCCGCAGCAGCGCACCCCGAATCTCGCCCGCCGCGGACGCGTCCGATGTCACCTGCTCGCCCCTTCCTCGCCCCTCCCACCCCCGTTCGGGGGTAGTGAGACCTGCATCACGGATTACACGATGGCGGAGCCGCCCGGCAATGGTCCGGCACCGAGGAGGACAGATGACGACGGCGACCGAGGACTTCCGCAGAGCGCGCGACTTCCTGCTGGAGCACCGCGAGGACTACGCAGCGGCCCACGCGGGCTTCGAGTGGCCCCGGCCCGAGCACTTCAACTGGGCGCTGGACTGGTTCGACGTCGTCGCCGACGGGAACGACCGCACCGCACTGCACATCGTCGAGGAGGACGGCACCGAGACCCGGATCTCCTTCGCGGAGATGGCCGCCCGCTCCAACCGGGTCGCGTCCTGGCTGCGTGCCCGGGGCGTCGCCGCCGAGGACCGGATCCTCGTCATGCTCGGCAACCAGGCCGAACTGTGGGAGACGGCGCTCGCGGCGATGAAGCTGCGCGCCGTGGTCATCCCGGCCACCCCGCTGCTCGGCCCCGCCGACCTGCGCGACCGGGTCGACCGCGGCCAGGTCCGGCACGTGGTCGCGCGCGCGGAGGACACCGCCAAGTTCGCCGAGGTGCCCGGCACCTACACGCGGATCGCGGTCGGCGGCCTGCCCGAGGAGGGCTGGGAGCCCTACGAGGACGCCTACGCGGCCCCCGCCGAGTTCGTCCCCGACGGCCCCACCCTCGCCGACGACCCGCTGATGCTGTACTTCACCTCCGGCACCACCGCGCACCCCAAACTGGTCGAGCAGACCCACACCTCGTACCCGATCGGGCACCTGGCCACGATGTACTGGATCGGCCTGAAACCCGGCGACGTCCACCTGAACATCTCCTCGCCCGGGTGGGCCAAGCACGCCTGGTCGAACCTGTTCGCCCCGTGGAACGCCGAGGCCACCGTCTTCATCCACAACTACACGCGGTTCGACGCGGCCCGGCTGATGGCCGAGATCGACCGCGCCGGGGTCACCACCTTCTGCGCGCCGCCGACCGTGTGGCGCATGCTCATCCAGGCCGACCTGACCCAGCTGCGCACCCCGCCGCGCGAGGTCGTCGCCGCCGGGGAGCCGCTGAACCCCGAGGTCGTCGACCAGGTCAGGCGCGCCTGGGGACGGACCGTCCGGGACGGGTTCGGGCAGACCGAGACGGCCGTGCAGGTCGCCAACAGCCCCGGCCAGCCGCTGAGGACGGGCTCGATGGGGCGGCCCAGCCCGGGCTACCGGGTGGAGCTCCTGGACCCGGTGACCGGGGCGCCGGGCGCCGACGAGGGCGAGATCGCGCTCGACCTGTCCCAGCGGCCGGTCGGCCTGATGGCGGGCTACCACGGCGACGCGGACCGCACCGCGGAGGCGATGGCGGGCGGCTACTACCGCACCGGCGACATCGGCTCGCGCGACGCGGACGGCTACATCACCTACGTCGGCCGCGCCGACGACGTCTTCAAGGCGTCCGACTACAAGATCAGCCCCTTCGAGCTGGAGAGCGCCCTGCTGGAGCACGAGGCCGTCGCCGAGGCCGCCGTCGTGCCCGCGCCGGACCCGCTGCGGCTGGCCGTGCCCAAGGCGTACGTCGTGCTGGCGGAGGGCTGGGAGCCGGGCCCCGACACCGCCGAGATGCTCTTCGAGCACTCCCGGCAGGTGCTCGCGCCCTACAAGCGCGTCCGGCGCCTGGAGTTCGGCGCGCTGCCCAAGACCGTCTCCGGCAAGATCCGCCGGATCGAGCTGCGCCGGGCCACGGCCGCCGGCTCGGAACAGGAGTACCGCGAGGAGGACTTCCGGTGAGCGAGCCGTCGTACAGCCACGGGACGAGCAGCACGCCCCTGCTCGGCGACACCGTCGGCGCCAACCTCGACCGGGCGGTCGCCGCCTTCGGCGACCGGGAGGCCCTCGTCGACGTGGCCTCCGGCCGCCGCTGGACCTACGCCGAGTTCGGCGCCGCGGTCGACGAGGTCGCGCGCGGCCTGCTCGCCAAGGGCGTGGCCAAGGGGGACCGGGTCGGCATCTGGGCGGTCAACTGCCCCGAGTGGGTGCTCGTCCAGTACGCCACCGCCCGCATCGGCGTCGTCATGGTGAACATCAACCCCGCCTACCGGGCGCACGAGTTGAGCTACGTGCTGCGGCAGGCCGGGATCTCCCTGCTGGTCGCCTCGCTCGCGCACAAGGGCAGCGACTACCGGGCGCTGGTCGGGCAGGTGCGCGGCTCCTGCCCGGACCTGCGGGAGACGGTCTACATCGGCGACCCGTCCTGGGACGGCTTCGTCGCGGGCGCCGGAGCGGTGCCGCCCGGGCGGACGGCCGCGATCGCCGCCGAGCTGAGCTGCGACGACCCGATCAACATCCAGTACACCTCCGGCACCACCGGCTTCCCCAAGGGTGCGACCCTCTCCCACCACAACATCCTCAACAACGGCTACTGGGTGGGCCGTACGGTCGGCTACACCGAGCAGGACCGGGTGTGCCTGCCGGTGCCCTTCTACCACTGCTTCGGCATGGTCATGGGCAACCTCGGCGCGACCTCGCACGGCGCCTGCATCGTCATCCCGGCACCGTCCTTCGACCCGGCCGCCACGCTGCGGGCGGTGCAGGAGGAGCGCTGCACCTCGCTGTACGGGGTGCCGACCATGTTCATCGCCGAGCTGAACCTGCCGGACTTCGGCTCCTACGACCTCTCCTCGCTGCGCACCGGGATCATGGCGGGCTCGCCCTGCCCGGTGGAGGTGATGAAGCGGGTGGTGGCGGAGATGCACATGGCGGAGGTGTCCATCTGCTACGGCATGACCGAGACCTCCCCGGTCTCCCTCCAGACCCGCCGTGACGACGACCTGGAGCACCGCACCGGGACCGTCGGGCGGGTGCTGCCGCACATCGAGGTGAAGATCGTCGACCCGGCGACCGGCGTGACGGTGCCCCGCGGCACCCCCGGCGAACTGTGCACCCGCGGCTACAGCGTGATGCTCGGCTACTGGGACGAGCCGGAGAAGACCGCGGAGGCCGTGGACCCCGGCCGCTGGATGCACACCGGCGACCTCGCGACGATGCGCGAGGACGGATACGTCGAGATCGTCGGCCGCATCAAGGACATGATCATCCGTGGCGGGGAGAACATCTACCCGCGCGAGATCGAGGAGTTCCTCTACGGCCATCCGAAGATCCGCGACGTGCAGGTGGTCGGCGTGCCGCACGAGCGGTACGGCGAGGAGGTCCTCGCCTGCGTCATCCCGCTCGACCCGGCGGATCCGCCGACGCTGGAGGAGGTGCGCGCCTTCTGCGCCGACCGGTTGGCGCACTACAAGGCGCCGGCGCGGCTGCGGATCCTGGACGCCTTCCCGATGACGGTGTCGGGCAAGGTGCGCAAGGTCGAACTGCGGGAGACGTACGGCGGGTGACACGCCGTCGGCGGAGCGCGGGGCCCGGTGCTGCGCCGGGTCCCGGCCGCGGACCCCGCCCGGGTCCGGTCAGGCGCCCGCGGTGTGCAGCGCGTCCGCCGGGCCGTTGACCGCCCGCGGACGGCCCGTGGGATCGAGGACGAACAGCGGGATCCCCAGGGCGTCGGCGCAGGCCCGGGCGTCCTCCGTGTAGCCGGCGAGGGAGAAGCAGGCACAGTCCGCGGACTCCGTCATCGCCGTCAGCCACAGGCACTCCACGTCCCGGAGCGAGGCGGGCCGGGCGGCGGCCTCCACCTGGGCCAGCAGCCCGCGCGCGGCGAGGCCGATGCCGGACGGCGGCCGCTGGTCGGCCCGGCGGATCTGCTCGAAGCCGAGCCAGCGCAGGTACAGTGCGGCGGCGGTGACCGCGTCGCGGGGGCTCCGGATCGCGAGCGACCGGAAGGCCGGCCGCGGCCGGACCACCGGGGAAGCGGTGACCTCGTGGGCGGGCCCGCTCGTGACGGCCGCGTGCGGCACCGGCCCGGCACCGCCGCCCGGCGCCGCTCCCCGCCCCGGCCCCGGGACCGGACGGCCCGGAACCGCGCGACCCGTGCCCATGTCCCGCTCCGGGAAGGGCGGTTCGTCGTTCGTGTCGGCCCCCGGGTCCGGCAGGTTCCCGCCCGGGCTCCACTCCCGGGCCGACGGGTCGGTGTCCGCACCGTACGCGGACACCGACCGCTCGCCGTCCACGTCGTCGTTCGGGTGCGGAAGTTCGCCGCCTCCGGCGCTGTGGCGAGTCCGCCCCGCGCCCGAGTCCTCTTCCCGGGGCGGCAGATCGACCCCGTGGTTCCGTCCCGTGCCCGGACGGCCCCCGCCCGTGGACGGGCGTCCCGGCTCCACGTGCTCCGCGGCGTGTTCCGCCGCGGGCTCCCCGGGCGCGGCCTCCGTCACCGGGATGCGCAGCATCGTGCCGCACGGGCAGCCCAGTTCGGGGCGGGGCCAGGGGTCGTGGCGGCCGCAGTGGCCGCAGCGGACGGTGATCCAGTCCTCCTCCCAGACGCGGTGGACGACCGGGGCGGGCGCGACGCCGCGCACGGGCGACGGGGCGACGGGCGCGCCGCAGGCGCAGGGATAGGACGGCACGACGTAGACGTGCTCGCGCCGGCAGGCCGGGCAGCACACCGGCACGCTCTCGGGCATGGACCCTCTCCAGGGCGTCGGGTCGGGCGGCGGGGCGGGGCTCGGGGTCGGGCAGCCGTTCCATCGTGCTCCAGGGGGCCCCGGACTGTCCGTCGCTTTCGGGCAGTGCCGGGCCCGACCTTGCCCTCTCTTGACGCCCTTCGGGCACCACACCTACATTGATTTCAAATAGCAGAAGATTTTTTCCGCTATACGGAAAATAACCGGAAAGCGTGACGGAGAGACTCACCGCGGGGCGCGACGGGAGTGCGAATCCGGCAGCCGAGGCAGGAGTTACCGATGGCCCGAATGACCGCTGCCCGCGCGGCAGTTGAGATCCTCAAGTGCGAGGGCGTCACCGACGCGTTCGGTGTGCCGGGCGCGGCGATCAACCCCTTCTACGCGGCGCTCAAGGAGTCCGGCGGCATCCACCACACCCTCGCCCGGCACGTCGAGGGCGCCTCGCACATGGCGGAGGGCTACACCCGCACCGCCCCGGGCAACATCGGCGTGTGCATCGGCACGTCGGGCCCGGCCGGCACCGACATGATCACCGGTCTGTACTCGGCCGTCGGCGACTCCGTCCCGATCCTCTGCATCACCGGCCAGGCCCCGACCGCAGTGATCCACAAGGAGGACTTCCAGGCCGTGGACATCGCCGCCGTGGCCCGGCCGGTGACCAAGATGGCCATGACCGTGCTGGAGGCGGCGCAGGTCCCCGGCGTCTTCCAGCAGGCCTTCCACCTGATGCGCTCCGGCCGCCCCGGCCCGGTCCTGATCGACCTGCCCGTCGACGTCCAGCAGACCGAGATCGAGTTCGACCCCGGCACCTACGCCCCGCTGCCGGTCCACCGGCCGGCCGCCACCCGTGCCCAGATCGAGAAGGCGATCGGCATGCTGAACGCGGCCGAGCGCCCGCTGATCGTGGCCGGCGGCGGCATCGTCAACGCCGACGCGTGCGCACTGCTCGTGGAGTTCGCCGAACTGACGGGGATTCCGGTCGTGCCGACCCTGATGGGGTGGGGATCGATCCCCGACGACCACGAGCTGAACGCGGGCATGGTCGGCCTGCAGACCGCGCACCGGTACGGCAACGCGACCTTCCTGGAGTCGGACTTCGTCCTCGGCATCGGCAACCGCTGGGCCAACCGCCACACCGGCCGCCTCGACGTCTACACGCGCGGCCGCACCTTCGTCCACGTCGACGTCGACCCCACCCAGATCGGACGGATCTTCGCCCCCGACTACGGCATCGCCTCCGACGCGAAGGCCGCCCTCGAGCTGTTCGTCGAGGTGGCCGGGGAGCTGAAGGCGGCCGGCCGGCTGCCCGGGCGGGGGGAGTGGGCCGCCGCCGCGCAGGAGCGCCGGGCGCGGCTGCAGCGCCGCACGCACTTCGACGACGTGCCGATCAAGCCGCAGCGCGTCTACGAGGAGATGAACAAGGCCTTCGGCCCCGGGACCCGCTACGTCTCCACCATCGGCCTGTCCCAGATCGCCGGCGCGCAGATGCTGCACGTCTACCGGCCCCGGCACTGGATCAACTGCGGCCAGGCGGGCCCGCTCGGCTGGACCGTGCCGGCCGCGCTGGGCGTGGCGAAGGCCGACCCCGGGGCGCAGGTGGTGGCGCTCTCCGGCGACTACGACTTCCAGTTCATGATCGAGGAACTGGCCGTCGGCGCGCAGCACCGGATCCCGTACGTGCACGTGCTGGTGAACAACTCCTACCTCGGCCTGATCCGTCAGGCGCAGCAGGCGTTCGACATCGACTTCCAGGTGAACCTCGAGTTCGAGAACCTCAACGCGCCCGAGCTGGGCGTCTACGGCGTCGACCACGTCAAGGTCGCCGAGGGCCTCGGCTGCCTGGCGATCCGCGTGACCGAACCGGGCGAGCTGGGCGCCGCCTTCGAGCAGGCGAAGAAGCTCGCCGCCGAGCACCGGGTGCCCGTGGTGGTCGAGGCGATCCTGGAGCGGGTCACGAACATCGCGATGTCGACCACCAACGACATCGGCGCGGTCGTCGAGTTCGAGGCCCTCGCCACCGAGCCCGCCCACGCCCCGACCGCCATCAGGGCCCTCACGTCCTGACCCGCACCCACCACCCGGGGCGGCCCACCCGTGAGGGGGCCGCCCCTTCTCCCGTACGGGCGCGGCGCCGTGCGGCGCGGGCATGACGGCCGTCGGCCGCCGGGACACGGCCCGCCGGGCGGAGGGGGCGGGCGTCCAGGGGTGAACGGCCGGGCCGTACGGCGCCGTACGCCGTCCCCCGCCGGATCAGACGTCGTCGTGCTCCGTCAGGCCCGGCCAGTCCTCCGGGCCGCCGCCCTGCCATTCGACGAGGTCGCTCTCCTCGACCTCGATGCGGTCCAGGTCGGCCATGCGGAGGATCTCGACCACGTCGTCCAGGTGGGAGGCGAGGCCGAGGGTCACCTCGCCCTCGGTGACCCGCCGGGAGCCGTCCAGGGCCGGGGCGTGGACCACGATGTGGGGGTGCTGCGCGGGGTGGCTCATGTCTTCAGCCTCCTGCCGCCGCGGCGGATCCGCACGCCGGAACGGCCATCGGACCAGCCCGGGTCCGGGGGGCACCGGGACGCCGGAGGGCGCCCTGCGCGGGTGGTCCGCGGTGGGCGCCCTCCGTGTCCGGTGGTGACCGTCCGACGGCGCGAGGCTGGGCGGGCCAGGACGTTCGCGCCGCCGGACGGGGTCCCGTGGCCCCGCGGGGGCGGGGCGGACGGGGGCCGCGGCGGGTGCGACGGCACCGGAGCCGGCCTCCCTCTGGTCGGGAGGGCGGCCCGGGGCCTTCACCACCGCACTGGCTCGCACGCCGCCGCGGTCCTCGTCCGGCCCGCACGGCCGCCGGGCGACCACCCCTCGGGGGAGTCGTCCTTCGGCGGTGCGGGCCCTGCGCACGGAGTCGTGACCTCCGGTGGGACCCCGTGCGCGGTCCGGGGAGCTTCGACCGTGTGCCGTGAACACGGCGTCCACGGTGGGGTGAAGGGGGTCCGGGCGGCGCCGTCGCCTGGGCGCGACAGGACAGGTGTCGGCGGCGCCGCCGCCCGGAGTTCGTGGGGGGCCGGTCAGACGCGGTCGCCGGAGAGGCGCTGCACGGCCCGCAGCAGCGCCGAGTGGTCCAGGCCACCGTCGCCCTGGGCGCGCAGTGCGGCGACCAGCTGGGCCACCACGGCGCCGACCGGCAGCGCGGCGCCGACCGCGCGGGCCGCGTCCGTGACGATGCCCATGTCCTTGTGGTGCAGGTCGATGCGGAAGCCCGGCGCGAAGTCGCGGCGCAGGAAGTTCTCCTTCTTGCGGGCGAGCACGGTCGAGCCGGCCAGGCCGCCGCCCAGGACCTCCAGGGCCGCCTCCAGGTCCACGCCGGACTTCTCCAGGAAGACCACCGCCTCGGCGCAGGCCTGGATGTTCACCGCCACGATCAGCTGGTTGGCGGCCTTGACCGTCTGGCCCGCGCCGTGCGGGCCGCACAGCACGACCGTCCGGCCCAGCGCCTCGAGGACGGGCCGGGCCCGCTCGAAGTCGTCCCGCTCCCCGCCCACCATGATCGAGAGCACCGCCTCGACGGCACCCGCCTCGCCGCCGGACACCGGGGCGTCCAGGACCCGGATGCCCTTGTCCCGGGCGGTCGCGGCCAGATCGACGGAGGTCTGCGGGGTGATCGAGGACATGTCGATCAGCAGGGTGCCGGGCCGGGCGTTCTCCAGGATGCCGCCGGGTCCGTGGGCGACCGCCTCGACCTGCGGGGACGCGGGCACCATGGTGATCACCACGTCGGCCTCCCGCACCGCCTCGGCGACGGAGCCGGCCGCGGTCCCGCCGGCGGCGGTCAGGCGGTCCAGCTTGTCCTGCTCCAGGGTGTGGCCGGTGACGTCGTAGCCCGCCTTGATCAGGTTCTCGGACATCGGGGATCCCATGATGCCGAGGCCGATCCAGGCGATCGCGGGCCGGGCGGTGTCCGTGGGGTGGGTGGTCATGGGGGTGCCTCTCCAAGTGCTCTGCTGCGTCGGGTGGTCGGTGCTCGGCGGGCCGCTCGGGGCGGCGCGCGGCGTGCCGTGCGGACCGGTGCCGGACGGCCGGGCCGGACCGTGCCCGGAGGTCGCACCGGACGGTGCCCGGAGGCCGCGCGGTCGAGTGGTCGGCGGAGCCTGCCCGCCGGTGCTCAGCGCGCCGCGCGGGCCGCGGGCGGCAGCCAGGCGAAGGACTCGGCGCTCGGGCGGTCGCCGGGCTTGTACTCCAGACCGATCCATCCCGCGTAGCCCGCGTCGCCCAGCCGGTCGAGGAGGTCCTCCAGCGGGAGCGAGCCCGTGCCGGGTGCTCCGCGGCCGGGGTTGTCGGCGATCTGCACGTGCCCGGTCCGCGCGGTGTGCTCCTCGATCACGGCCGGCAGGTCCTCGCCGTTCACGGACAGGTGGTAGAGGTCCATCAGGAACCTCGCGTTGCCGAGTCCCGTCGCCGCGTTGACCCGGTCGACGACGCCGACCGCGGCCGCCGCCGACACCAGCGGGTAGTCCGGCGACTCGGGCCGGTTCAGCGCCTCGATCAGCAGGGCCGCACCGATCCGGTCGGCGGCCCGGGCCGCGAGGGTCAGGTTCTCCAGGGCCAGGGCGTCCTGCTCGGCCGGGTCCAGGCCCTCGACCCGGTTGCCGTAGAGGGCGTTGAGCGCCGTGCAGCCCAGCTCGCCGGCGAAGCCGGCCGCCACCTCGACGTTGGCGCGGAACCGCTCCGACTCGGCGCCCGGGACCGACAGCGCGCCGCGGTCCGGCCCGGGGAGGCGTCCGGCGTAGAGGTTCAGGCCGGTGAGCCGGACCCCCGCGGCCTCGATCGCCCCGCGCAGCGCGTCCCGTTCGGACCGTGCGGGGACCGGGGTGTCGATCCAGGGCCACCACAGCTCGACCGCGGTGAAGCCGGCCGCGGCGGCCGCCGCGGGGCGCTCCAGGAGCGGGAGTTCGGTGAAGAGGATCGACAGGTTGACGTTGAAGCGCTGGTCTGCAAATCCCATCGGGGCCGCGCTCCCTTCCGTGAGGTATCCCTGACGCTTATTTCGGATAGTGGAAGTCTAATTCTGTTCAACGGAAGAGTGCCGTCGGGTGTCGCGGCCTGTCAAGGGGTGGCCGCGGTGCGGCAGGGTTCGGGGAGCCGGAGGCATCCCCCGGGAGCGGCGGCCCGGGTTAGGTTGTGCGCGTGCGATTGAGAGTGGAGTTCACGACCGAGCCCTTCGATCTCGACGAGGCGCCGGCGCACGCGCTGGTGGCCCGCGAGGTGATCGAGGCGGCCGCGCTGGACGCGGTCGACGTCGGCCCCTTCGGCAACACCGCGGAAGGGGGTGCGGACGCCGTGCTCACCGCCGTCGACGCCCTGCTGCGCCAGGCCCTCCGGGCCGGCGCCACCCGGATCTCGCTCCAGGTCAACGTGGTCGGGGAGGAGCGGTGACCGGGGCCGGCGGCGAGTCCTTCATCGCGGCCGTGAAGCCGCTGGTCGACGCCATCGGCGGCGAGCTGCTCCCGCCCGACGAGGCCGGCCCCGACGACGTCGTCCTGTCCTGGGAGGGGATCGACGCCCTCGCCGTACGGCTGCCGCAACTGGCGGACTCCCTCGACCACATCCTCGCCGCGATGGAGCGCAGGCGCGGCCGCCCGCTGGCCGAACTCGACCGCAGGGCCAAGCAGGAGATCGTCCGCACGCTGGAGGCGCGCGGCGCCTTCGCGGTGCGCCACGGAGTGGAGACGGTGGCGGGCGCGCTCGGGGTGAGCCGCTTCACCGTCTACAACTACCTCAACCGGGACAAGGGCTGACCAGGGTCGTCACCGGCCCCGGGGCGGGCTCCGCCGCGGGCCGGGGCGGCTGCCCGTGCCGGGCGCGCGGCGGCGGGGCCGGACTGCCGCGCAGAATTTTCAACAAAGTGTTGACGTTGTCATCCGGAGGGCGTTAGCTACAGGCAGCCCGTACCGCACCAGGCCACGGAGGCTCCCGTGACGTCCCCTTCCACGCCGCAGGGCCTCGCCCGTTTCAACTCCCTGGAGGAGCACGCGGCCGGCGCCGCGCTCCACGAGGTGTGCGCCGCCCGCGCCTGGGGCGCACGGTTGCTGGCCGGCCGCCCGTACGCCACCGCCGAGGACCTCTGCGCGGCCGGCGAGGCCGCCACGGCCGAGCTGAGCGACAAGGACCTCGACGAGGCGATGGCGGGCCACCCGCCCATCGGCCGCCCCCGGCCCGGCGATCCGGCCTCCGCCCGCGAACAGCGGGGCATGGCCGGCGCCTCCGCCGGTCTCAGGGCGGAGATGCTCGAACTCAACCTGGCCTACCAGGAGCGGTTCGGCCACGTCTTCCTCATCTGCGCCACCGGCCGGACCGGCGAGGAGATGCGCGACGCCCTCAAGGAGCGGATCGCCAACACGCCGGAGCGGGAGCGCGAGATCGTCCGCACCGAACTGGGCAGGATCAACCGCATCCGGCTCGCCCGACTGCTGCAGGAGGACACCCCATGAGCACCGACACCACCGCCTCGGTGTCCACGCACATCCTGGACACCAGCGCCGGCCGGCCCGCCGGGGGCGTCGCCGTCCACCTGCGCGCCCGCTCCGGGTCCGCGGCCCACTGGCAGGCGCTCGGCGGCTCCGCGACCGACGCCGACGGCCGGTGCAAGGACCTCCCCGCCCTGCCGGCGGGCACCACCCACGTACGGCTGGACTTCGCCGTCGAGCCGTACTTCGCCCACATCGCCGAGAAGCAAGCCGATGCGCAGCAGGACGCCCCCGCGAATCGGGACAGCGGTGCCGTGTTCTTCCCCGAGGTGACGGTCACCTTCGCCGTGCACCCCGGCGAGCACTACCACGTACCGCTGCTGCTCAACCCGTTCGGCTACTCCGTTTACCGAGGGAGCTAGCTACATGACCGCCCATCCCCGCCCCGCCCGACCGGTCGTCCTGGGGCAGAACCAGTACGGCAAGGCCGAGAACCGGGTCGTCAAGGTCACTCGGGACGGTGCCACGCACCACATCAAGGACCTCAACGTCTCCGTCTCCCTCAGCGGCGACATGGACGACGTCCACTACTCCGGCTCCAACGCCCACGTGCTGCCGACCGACACCACCAAGAACACGGTGTACGCCTTCGCCAAGGAGCACGGCATCGAGTCCGCCGAGCAGTTCGGCATCCACCTCGCCCGCCACTTCGTCACCTCGCAGGGGCCGATCCACCGGGCCCGCATCCGCATCGAGGAGTACGCCTGGGAGCGGATCGCGTCCTCGGACGCCGGCTCCCGCCCCCTCGGCGCCGACGAGGTCCGCCACTCCTTCGTCCGCACCGGCCAGGAGACCCGGCTCACCCAGGTCACCTACGACGGCGCGTCGTGGGAGGTGGTCTCCGGCCTGAAGGACCTCGTGGTGATGAACACGACCGACTCGGAGTTCTGGGGCTACGCCAAGGACAGGTACACGACGCTGAAGGAGGCCCACGACCGCATCCTGGCCACCGAGGTGTCCGGCCGGTGGCGGTTCGGCTGGACCGGCGACGCGGAGCGGATGCCGCACTGGGACGAGTCCTACGAGCAGACGAAGAAGCACATGCTCCGGGCCTTCGCCGAGACGTACTCGCTGTCGCTGCAGCAGACGCTGTACCAGATGGGCGCGCGCATCATCGACCACCGCGACGAGATCGACGAGGTCCGCTTCTCCCTCCCGAACAAGCACCACTTCCTCGTCGACCTGGAGCCCTTCGGGCTGGAGAACGACAACGAGGTCTACTTCGCGGCCGACCGGCCCTACGGCCTCATCGAGGCGACCGTCCTGCGCGACGGCAGCGAGGCCCGCATCCCGGTGGACCACAGCAACCTCTGACGCGTCTCCTCCGGCCGGACCTCCCTCGGCACCCGCGACCGGCGGGCCCGCCCCCGGCGGCGGCACCCGGCTCCCCGGGTCCCGCCGCGCCCGCCCCCGCAGCCCCCCGAGCGAACAGGACGAACGAACCATGGCAGCAGCCCAGCGCACCGTCATCGAGAACGGCGCGATCGCGACCGTCGACGCGCAGGACACCGAGTACGCCTCCGGGTACGTCGTCCTCGCCGGCAACCGGATCGAGGCGCTCGGCGCGGGCCGGGCCCCCGACGGCCTGGAGAACGTCGTACGCCGCATCGACGCCTCCGGCCACCTCGTCACCCCGGGCCTGATCAACACCCACCACCACTTCTACCAGTGGATCACCCGGGGCCTGGCCACCGACCACAACCTCTTCGACTGGCTCGTCGCCCTGTACCCGACCTGGGCCCGCATCGACGAGCCGATGGTCCGCGCGGCCGCCCAGGGCTCGCTCGCGATGATGGCCCGCGGCGGCGTCACCTGCGCGACGGACCACCACTACGTCTTCCCGCGAGGCTCCGGCGACCTGTCCGGCGCGATCGTCGGCGCCGCCCGCGACATGGGCGTCCGCTTCACCCTCGCCCGCGGCTCGATGGACCGCGGCGCCTCGGACGGCGGCCTGCCCCCGGACTTCGCCGTGGAGACCCTGGACGAAGCGCTGGCCGCCACCGAGGCGACCGTCGACGCGCACCACGACCCCTCCTCCGACGCCATGACCCAGGTGGCCGTCGCCCCCTGCTCGCCCTTCTCCGTCAGCACCGACCTGATGCGGCAGGGCGCCGAACTCGCCCGCCGCAAGGGCGTACGGCTGCACACCCACGGCTCGGAGACGGTCGAGGAGGAGAAGTTCTGCCACGAGCTGTTCGGGATGGGCCCGACCGACTACTTCGAGTCCACCGGCTGGCTCGGCGAGGACGTGTGGATGGCGCACTGCGTCCACATGAACGACTCCGACATCGCCGCCTTCGCCCGCACCGGGACCGGCGTCGCCCACTGCCCCTCCTCCAACGCCCGCCTGGCCGCCGGGATCGCCCGCGTCCCCGACATGCTGGCCGCCGGCGTCCCGGTCGGCCTCGGCGTCGACGGCACCGCCTCCAACGAGTCCGGCGAACTCCACACCGAGCTGCGCAACGCCCTCCTCATCAACCGCCTCGGCGCCCACCGGGAGGCCGCCCTGACCGCCCGTCAGGCACTGCGCCTGGGCACCTACGGCGGCGCCCGGGTCCTCGGCCGGGCCGCCGAGACCGGCTCCCTGGAACCGGGCAAGCTCGCCGACCTGGTGCTGTGGCGGATGGACACCCTCGCCCACTCCTCCATCGCCGACCCGGTGGCCGCGCTGGTCCTCGGCGCCGCGGCCCCGGTCACCGCCTCCTTCGTCGACGGACGGCAGATCGTCGAGAACGGCCGCCTGCTCACCGTCGACGAGGACGCCGTCGCCCGCGCCGCGCGCGACGAGGCCCGCCGCCTGGCGCGGATCGCCGCCCAGGACTGAACCACCCCAGGACTCCGGCCGGGAGGGACGGCTCCCGGCCGGCAGCCGCGGACCCGAGCGGGGTCCACGGCGGCCGTCCCCGCCCCGCCAGGGGCCCCGGTCCCGCACGACCACGCGCACCACCTCCCTGACACCCACGGCGCCACCCCGGGCGTCCGTGCACCCGACCGGAGGAGCCGCAGTGAGCGCCCACCCCGTCGACGAGAAACTCCCCGCCCTGAAGATGGCGACGAGCGGCCTGCAGCACGTGGCCGCCATGTACGCCGGAGTCGTCGCCCCGCCCCTGATCGTCGGCGCGGCCGCCGGCCTGTCCGCCACCGACCTGACCTTCCTCACCGGCGCCTGCCTGTTCACCGCGGGCCTCGCCACCGTCCTGCAGACCCTCGGCCTGTGGAACATCGGCGCCCGCCTGCCGTTCGTCAACGGCGTCACCTTCGCCGGCGTCGCCCCCATGACCGCCGTCGTCGCCTCCACCCGCGACAAGGCCGACGCCCTGCCGGTGATCTTCGGCGCGGTCATGGTCGCCGGCGCCCTCGGCTTCCTGGCCGCCCCCGTCTTCTGCAAGGCGGTCCGCTTCTTCCCGCCCGTGGTCACCGGCACGGTCATCACGCTCATCGGGGTCTCGCTGCTCCCGGTCGCCTTCGGCTGGGCGCAGGGCCCCGATCCGTCCGCCCGCGACTACGGCTCGGCGGCCCACCTCGCGCTCGCGGGCGGCACCCTCCTGACGGTCCTGCTGCTGCGCCGCTTCACCCGCGGGTTCGTCCAGCAGATCGCCGTCCTGCTCGGCCTGGCCGCCGGGACGCTCCTCGCCCTCCCGTTCGGCGCCGCCCGCCTCGGCCCGGTGGCCGGTGCGCCGCTGCTCGGCTTCCCCACCCCCTTCCACTTCGGCGCCCCGCAGTTCCACCTCGCCGCCATCCTGTCCATGTGCGTGGTGATGGTCGTCTCGATGACCGAGTCCACGGCGGACATGCTGGCGCTGGGGGAGATCGTCGAACGCCCCGCGGACGAACGGACGATCGCCGCCGGCCTGCGCGCCGACACCCTCGGCTCCGCCCTGAGCCCCGTGTTCAACGGGTTCATGTGCAGCGCCTTCGCGCAGAACATCGGCCTGGTCGCGATGACCCGGATCCGCAGCCGCTACGTCGTCGCCTGCGGCGGCGGCTTCCTGGTGCTGCTCGGACTGTGCCCGGCGGCCGCCTCGCTCATCGCCGTCGTCCCGCGCCCCGTGCTCGGCGGCGCGGGCGTCGTGCTCTTCGGCTCGGTGGCCGCCGGCGGCATCCAGACCCTGGTGCGGGCCGGTCTCGACCAGGACGGCCATGCGGTCGTCGTGGCCGTCTCCCTGGCCGCCGGCCTCGTCCCGATCACCACCCCCGGCTTCTACCACGCCTTCCCCGCGACCGCCCGGATCGTCCTGGACTCCGGGATCTCCACCGGCTGCGTCACCGCCGTCCTGCTCAACCTCGTATTCAACCACCTGGGCCGGGGCCGCGGGACGGCGGACGCGATGCAGTCGAGGGAGGCGGCGGAGGAGATCGCGGCCGTCCACTGAGCCCGTCGCCGGGGGCGGCCGCGCCGGGGCATCCCCCGGGGGCGGCCGCCCGGGGTCACTCCCCGGGGGCCAGCGTGCGCGCCAGGACCCGCGCCGCCGCGGCGACGAGCGGCTCGTCCGCGGCCGCGTCCCGGTCCGGCTTCGTGGTGAGCACGGCCAGCACGAGCGGGGTCCGGCGCGTCGTCCAGGCGACACCGACGTCGTTGGCCGACGCGTAGTCGCCGGTGCCGGTCTTGTCCGCGACGGTCCAGCCGGCCGGCAGCCCCTTGCGGAACCGCTCCCCGCTGGTCGTCGTCCCCCGCATCCAGTCGACGAACCGCGCCCGGTCCCGGTCCGGCAGGACGCGGCCCAGCGCCGGCCGCTCGACGGACCGGGCGAGCGCCTCCGGCGTGGTGGTGTCGCGCGGGTCGCCCGCGACGGCCGCGTTCAGGTCGGGCTCCCAGCGGTCGAGCCGGGTCACCGGATCGCCGAGCCGCCGCAGGAATCGGGTCAGGCCGGCCGGGCCGCCGATCTGGCGCAGCAGCAGATTCCCCGCGGTGTTGTCGCTGTACCGGATCGCGGCGGCGCACAGGTCGCCCACCGTCATGCCGTCGGCCACGTGCCGCACGGTGACCGGGGAGTTGGGCAGCAGGTCCGCCGGGGGATAGACGACGACCCGGTCCAGCGGCACCCGGCCGTGCAGCACCGCGGCGGCGGCGAGCGCCTTGAAGGTCGAGCACATCGCGAACCGCTCACCGGCGCGGTACGCCAGGACCCGGCCGGTACGGACGTTGCGTCCGTAGACGCCGAGGCGGGCGCCGTGGCGCCGCTCCAGCTCGCGCAGCGCGGCCTCGCCCGCGCGCAGGGACGCGGCCGCGGACCCCGCCGCGGGACCGGCCGTGCCCGGCGCGGCCGACGCCGCGGCGGCGGGGACGAGCAGGGCGGTGGAGGCGGCGAGGCCGGCCTGGAGCAGGCCGCGCCGCGGCAGGGGGGTGGCACTGGTCATGTGCGGAGCTCTCCCGTTCGGTCCGGTGGGCGCGGTGACCGTGCCGGTCCGGTCCCGGCACCGCGCCGCGTCGACGGGCCCAGAGAATCAGCAGCCCCCCGTCCATGTCCAAGAGTGAACTTTGAGGGCCTCATGCCTTATTGGTATGAATGCGGGATGGATCTGCTGGCGCACCTGGAGGCGTACGTCGCCGCCGTCGACGAGGCGAGCTTCTCGCGAGCCGCCGACCGGCTCGGCATCGCGCAGCCGCTGCTCAGCCGCCGTATCAAGACGCTGGAGGAGCACTTCGGCGGCCTGCTCTTCGACCGCTCGCGGCGCCAGGTGGCCACCACCGAACTCGGCGTCCTGCTGCTGCCGTACGCCCAGGACGTCCTGGACCGCGCCCAGCGGCTGCGGCAGGCGGCGGAGTCGGCGGGGCGCTCGGCCGTGCGGGCGGTCGCGGTGCCCGCGGACTGCGGCCCGGACGCGCTGGCCCGCGTCATCCGCGCCGGTGCGGACCGCGGCACCGTCCTCGGCGTGCACGAACTCCCGCCGGACGCACGGGCGGCGGGCCTCACCGACGGCTCCCTGACGTACGCGCTGCTCCGCGTGCCGCCGGAGCACGCCGCGCTGCGCGTCCCGCTGGGCCTCGCGTCGGCCCCGGCGGCGGTCGGCCGGGGGGCCGCGGGAAGTCCGCACGCGGAGGACCACCCGCTCGGCCCGGTCGGCGCGGACGGCCCGGACGGCGGGGCAGTTCCGGGGGGCCGGGATGACGCGGTCGGCCCGGGCAGCGCGGACGGCGCGGACGGCCACGGTGGGCCGGGTGTCACCGTCGGCCGGGGCACCCCGCATGCCTCCCTCGTCCCGGGTGCGCCGCTCGTCCCGGGTGGCCGGGCTGCCCGCCGGGCCGGAGGCCCGCGCCCGGTGCACCTGGAGAACCTGCGTCCCCGCCGTACGCCCGGGACCTCGCGCCGACCCCCCGCCCCACTGCCCCTCCTGACCCTCCCCGAGGACCAAGTGGCCCACGCGCAGGACTGGTTGGAGCGTGCGACGGTGCGGGCCGGGCTCCCGGAGGGGCTGCTGCGGCCCGCCGCCGCGACCGCGACCGCGCTCGCCGAGACCCTCGCCGGTCGCGCGACGCTGCTGTGCACGGAGCCGTTCGCCCGCCGCCACGGCGCCAGTTGGGCCCCGCTGGCCGACGTCTCGCTGCACCGCGGGTACGACCCGGCCGCGGCGCCCCGCCCGCACGGCGAGGCACGGGTGCCGGACTGGCTGCTGCCGCTGCTGGCGGCCGCCGTGGGCGCCGCCGTCGCCCCACCCGCCCCGCGCGCCTCCCGCCCCGCCGGCGACGAGGCATCCGCCCGGCTGGCGGCACGCGGATGAGCGCGCCGGCCACCGGGGGGCCCGCGCACCGGCCGGTGTTCACGGCCGACGACGGCGCCCTCCTCGACGTCGCCGAGACCATCGCCGCGGACTGGGCCGGGCTGGGGATCCGCGGATCGTTCCTGGCCCGGGACGTCGACACCGGCGTGCAGCTCGGCTTCGACACCGACACACCGGTGCCCCTCGCCTCGGTCGTCAAGGTGCCGCTGGCCCTCGCCGTACTGGAGCGCGTCGCGGCCGGGGAGCTCGACGCGGCGCGGCCGGTCACCGTGGACCCGGCCACCAGCAGCGTCGGCTCCGCCGGCCTGTCCGCCTTCCGGCATCCGGCCACCGTGGCCGTCGGCGATCTCGTGCTCCTGATGCTGTCGGTCAGCGACAACGCGGCGGCGGACGCGCTGCTCGACCTGGTCCCCGTCGACGCGGTCGACGCGTCCCTGCGGGCCTGGGGGTGCCCGGACATCCGGATGCGGCACCGGCTCAACCGCCTGTACGAGTGCGCCGCCGGTGTCGCCGGGGACGACTTCTCCCTCGCGCTGGAACTGGCCGTCCGCGACGAGCACTCCGGACGGCACACCATCGGGACGCTGGACCCCGCGCACGCCAACCTCGGCACCGCACGCTCGCTCGTCGACCTGCTCCAGCGGGTGTGGCGCGACGAGATCGCCCACCCCGAGGCGACCGCCGGGCTGCGACGTGCGATGGGCCTGCAGGTCTACACCCAGCGGCTGTCGAGCGATCTGCGTGCGGACACCCTCCGGGTCAGCGGCAAGACCGGTACCTTCCTGCACCTGCGGCACGAGGTGGGCGTGGTCGAGGCCGCGTCGGGCCACCGGGTGGCCCTGGCGGCCCTCACCCGCTCCGGCCGCCGGGCCGCCCTGGCCCCGGACATCGACCTGGCCATCGGCACCGCGGCCCGCCACGCCTTCGAGGCCCTGCGCGACTGACGCCGACGCATCCCGGGAGCCCCCTCAGATGCCGAACAGCCCCGGATCCGTCGCCAACTCCTTGAAGACGTCCTGGGGGTTGGCGACGAGACGGCGGGACGTGAGGTCGAGCAGCCCGCCCACGGCGGTGATCTCGGCCGCGACCGTGCCGTCCGTCCTGCGCACCGTCTGCTCGATCCGGAAGGTCTTGCCGCCGTCCCAGACGAAGGCGCACGTCACGTCCACGTCCTCACCGGCGAGCAGCTCCCGCCGGTAGCGGATGGTCGTCTCCAGCGCCACCGGGCCGATGCCCTGGGCGTTCAGCCGCGCCTGGCTGATGCCGGCCGCCTGCAGCAGCGACCAGCGGGCGTGCTCGGCGTAGTTGAGGTAGACCGCCTGGTTCACGTGGCCCTGGACGTCGGTCTCGTACCCGCGGACGGTCACCCGGACGGAAAACGGCTCGCTCACTGCATCCCCTTCTCGTCTGCTCTGCCCCGGGGCGCGTCCGCCCGCGGAGAATTCGACCCACCGATCCTGGCACGCGCCGTCCGCCCGTGGCGGCCCGGCCCGTCCGTCACGCCCGGCGCGGGGAGGCCAGCAGGTACCGGCGGCCCGTCCGGGGCTCCGCGTGCTCGCCGACCTGCCATCCGGCCCGCTCCAGGGTGGCCGCCCAGCCGGCCGGCCCCGCTCCTCCCTCCGTGCCGTACACGGCCACCGCCTCCGGCTGCGGGGTCGCCCGGACCCGGTACCCGTCGGTGTCCGGTCCCGCCGGAGGGTGGCCGCCGGCCTCCAGCGCGAGCGCGGCGGCCTGCACCAGATGACTGCGCTCCCAGCCGCACGGACGGTCCACGGCGCCGTGCGCCCCCGTCATCCGGCGCAGCTCCAGCAGGCCCTGCCAGGCGCTGTGCACCTCCCGGGCGCGCGCGGGACCGCCGGCGCCGGACTCCGGCTCGCCGCCCACCCGCGCGGAGAACACCCCGGGAGCGGCGGAGGCCCCGGTCGCCGCGACCGCACCGGACGCGCCGGCGGGCCCGGTCGCCCCGGCCGGTGCGGGCGTCCGGTCCGGGCCGGCGGCCGGAACCGCCGGACCCGCTGCCGGTGCCTCCCGCGTCCGGTGCCCCGCCGGGGTGAGGAAGTGGTCGTGCGGCGGCCGGGGATGACGGAAGGCGAGCCCCCGCCGCACCAGTGCCGCGAGCTGCGCCGGGGTGCCGCCGAGCCGCCCGGTCACGGGGTCGGCGGCGTCGACGAGGCGCTGCTGCGCGGCGGTCGGAGGTCGGGTCACGGCGCGCTCCTCCCGGTCGCTGCGGCGGGCGGGAGGCCTGCCCCGTCCGACGGGCCGACCGACACCCGGCCGACTGAGGGAAGCCTACGACCGGGGTCCGACAACGGGGCCGGGCCGGTCCTCCCGGGACGGCCCGGGGGACTCGGACCGGACGGGGCCGGCGGCGGACCCGGGTCCTCCGGAGGGAGTCCCCGGCCCGGCCGGGGCGGGTGGCTCCGGCGGGGTCAGCGCGCGGCGGAACGGACGTTCCACCCCGCGATCACGGGGCGGCCGTGTTCGGTGCCCAGCCGGCACAGGGTGCCCGTGGCCAGCTGGAACAGCGCGCCCTGCGACGGCGGCAGGCCGAGGCGGCGGGCGGTGAGGACGCGCAGGAGATGACCGTGCGCCACGAGCAGCACGACGCCCTCCGTTTCGGCGAACGCGGCGTCCACCTTGGCGAGCATCCGGTCCGCGCGCTCGCCGACCTGCTCCGGTGTCTCCCCGGGGTGGTCCGGCGGGCCGGGCGTCACCCCGTCTGCGAACAGGAACCAGCCGGGCCGGGTGCGCTGGATCTCGACGGTGGTGACGCCCTCGTAGCCGCCGTAGTCCCACTCCCGCAGGTCCGCGTCGATCCGGGCGTCGGGCACGCCGATCAGCTCGGCCGTCTCCCGGGCCCGCTGCGACGGGCTGACGAAGGCGGCACCGATGCGGTGCGAGCGGATCAGCGGCGCGAGCCCGCGCGCCTCCTCGCGGCCGCGTTCCGTCAGCGGGACGTCCGTCCGGCCGGTGTGCCGCCCGGTCCGCGACCACTCGGTCTCGCCGTGCCGGACCAGAAAGAGATCACTCACGTCCTGCCCCTCCTCACCGTGCTCCCCAGCACCGTGGCACACCCCGACCGCCGCCCGCAGAACGGACTCGCCCGGACGGCGGCTCCCGCGGATGCCCACCGCAACGGAGGGCCGGGTGCGAGGACGCTCCCGGCATGACGGAGGGCCCCGGCACGGCAAAGGGCCCGCCGGAACACCGGCGGGCCCTCCCCGGACGCTGCGGTCAGGCGCCCGGCGGCACCCGGGAGGGCCGCCCGGACCCGCGGGTCAGGGCGTACCCGCCGACACCGGCGAGCGCGGCCAGCGCGCCGCCGAGCGCGGTCCACACCCAGCGGTCGGACCACCAGCCGGAGGACCAGCCGCCGTCCGGCTCCACCGCCGACAGGACCGCCGACTCGGACGAACCCTCCTGGTGCTGCCGGGAGGTGACGGCGATGCCCGGCACCAGCGGCTCGGCCAGCGAGCCGTCCACGGCGGCCGCGCCGCCGACGTCCTTGCTGTCGACGCGCACCTCGGCACCGACCGGCTGACCGAGGTCGGACGGCTGCAGGCCGACGACCGTCAGCCGGACGTAGTACGTCCCCGGCAGCGGGTCGTCGGCCCACGGCTCCGACCAGGCGCGCACCGTGCGCAGCGTGCACGCGAGGTCCACGGAGGCGCTGCCCGCGTCGGCGGTGCGGGTCTGGGCGCCGTACTGGCACGCCTGGCGGCGGCGCAGACCGTCGTACACGTCGACCTGCCAGGTCTGGGCCGCGTGGGTGGCGGGCAGTTTGACGGTCGCCCGCACGGTCGGGCGCACACCGGCGTCGGCGGCGAACGACCAGTACAGGTAGTCGCCGGTCGAGCCGTTCGCGGTGGCCCGCTGCCCCGGCTCGATCCCCGTCGCCGTACGGAAGGAGGTGCCCGCCTGCGTCGGGGCGCCGCCGTCGCCGGAGGGGCTCGCCGAGGGCGAGGGGTCGGCCGCGGCGGGAGCCGCGGCCAGACCGACCGCCAGCAGGGCCGTGCTCAGCACATGTGTGAAGCGCATCAGTTCGTCCTCCAGACCGCGACCCGCCAGCGTGACAGCCAGCCCCACAGCAGACCGGCGACGAAGCCGGTGAGCACCAGCACGCCGAGCAGCCACCAGCCGCGGCCCAGCCCGAAGGCGGCCACGTCGTGGGCCGGGCTCGGCGCGTCCACCACGTCCACGGTCAGTTCCAGCGGCAGACCCGGCGCGGTCCTGACCCCGGCGGCCGCCGAGAAGGAGTGGGTGACCTGCAGGCACACGGTCTCGGCCGGGGCGTTGTCGTCGTCGGCCGCCGGCTTGGGGTAGCGCAGGCCGGTGGAGACCACGTCCGTACGGCCGTTGCCCTCGGCCTCGCCGCGCACGATCTCCCGGCCGTGCAGCGTCACGGCGCGCAGCAGCACCCCGTAGGCCGGATTCACGGCCCGGTCGGCCGCCACGCTCACCGAGGTCCGCAGCTCCTTGCCGGGCGGGACGTCCACGCGGTACCAGCGCTGCTGCCCGAACTCCTCCCGGTCCGTGTACAGACCGGACTTCAGGGCCGGCGCGCCGGTGCACTCGGCGGCGCCCTGCGTCGCGACCGGGGTCACCACCGGGTCGGCCGCCCGGTGCACCAACTGGCCCACACGGTCGGTGAGTTCCTCCTTGTGCCGTACGGAGGTGTAGGTGCCGCCGGTGGCGTCCGCGATGCAGCTGAGCTGGTCGCGGGTCCTGGCGTCGGGGACCAGGCCGAGGGTGTCGATGGTCAGGCCGATGCCCTTGGCGGCTATCTCGCGCGCCACCTCGCACGGGTCCAGCGGCTGGCAGGTGTCCTCGCCGTCGCTGATCAGGACGATGCGGCGGGTTCCGCCACCGCCCTGGAGGTCGGTGGCCGCCTTCATCAGCGCGGGTCCGATCGGCGTCCAGCCGGTCGGCGCCAGCGTGGCGACCGCGGTCTTGGCCCCGGTGCGGTCCAGCGGGCCGACCGGGTAGAGCTGTGCGGTGTCCTTGCAGCCCGTCCGCCGGTCGTTCCCGCGGTAGTTGGCACCGAGCGTGCGGATGCCGAGCTGGACCTCCTGGGGCGTGGCGTCGAGCACCTCGTCGAAGGCCTGCTTGGCCGCGGCCATCCGGGTACCGCCGTCGATGTCCCGCGTGCGCATGGAACCGCTGACGTCCAGGACGAGTTCGACCTTCGGGTCCGGCCGGTCGCCGGTGTCGTCGGCGGCGGCGCCGGCAGGGAGGGCCAGCCCGGCCGCCAGGGCGGCGAGCAGAGCACAGACCCCTGCCGCCAGCCGTTGTCTTGTGATCATCGGCGGATCCTATTGACCGGACGGACCGGGATCCAAAACGAGCGGGTTCGGAAGCTCGGCCCACTGGTCTCCCGGAGTTCCGGGTGACAGCCGCATCAGCGTCAGCGCCTTCGCGGGTACAGGGCGTTCGCGCAGTGCCGCCAGGTCGTCGGTGGGCTCCGCGGCCGCCGTCGCGGCCGCCAGCGCCGTCCCCAGCGCCCCCGCCGAGCCCGCCGCTCCGGCCAGCGCGCCCGCGACCAGCGAGCCGAACAACTTCCGCCGCAGCGCGACCGGATCGTCGGTGAGGATGCGTGCGGGCAGATCGGGCACCGGGATGCCGTGGCGGGCCAGCCGGGACGGCGAGACGCGGACGTCGGCCAGGTCCCGGTACACCAGCCGCAGCGGAGTGCCCGACGCGTCCAGCACCACCAGGAGGTTCTGCCCGTGCGCCTCCAGGGCCACGCCGAGGTCCAGCAGTCGCAGTCCCGCGGTCAGGGCCAGCCGGGCGAACCCGTCCAGCCACCCGGGCGAGCGGGGCAGGCCGGTGGTGGCCAGGGCCGCGACCGGCAGCACCCGCTCCCCGGGCGCCGCGTACGCCTGCGGGGACTCGCGCCGGACGGCCGCCAGGTCGGGGGAGTGCGCGGTCGCCGCGGACAGGGTGCGGGTGATGTGCAGCAGGCCCCCGGTGCGGGCCGCGAGGTCCTCCGCGAAGTCCGACAGCACCGCCGACGCGGCCACCGAGGCGACCGAGATGTCCCGCACCGACGACGTCAGCCGGGCGCTGAGCGCGGTCTTGACGTGCGGACCGTCCGGCAGGGCCAGGGTGCGCAGCGCCATCAGCGGATGCGCCGCCGGGCCGCCCGAGACCGGTGCGTCCTTGAGGACGTGAGCAGCCTGCCAGGGATGCACCGGGATCAGCAGCCGCCCGCCGTCCCGGAGTTCCGCCGGCCAGACCCCGGTCACCAGGCACTCCTCCGCCGGCACCGGCACCAGGCCCAGCTCCACCACCGGCCGGTGCTCCGGCGCGTACGCCAGTTGCTCCGCCACCGAGAAACCCGGCCGGGAACGGCAGTTGGGGTGAAAAGGATGGCCGTCGACCACGCGCTGCTCCCACTCCCAGTCCGCGCTCGGCCACTCTTTCGGGTGAGTCGCCTCCGGGGCGGCCCGGTTGGCCCGGGACAGCGCCAACGAGGCGACGCTGTGCCCGAGTTCGCCAGCCAGCGCAGCACTGTGCGGCACCCCGAGGTCCACCGTCAGGCGCACGGGATCGG
Organism: Streptomyces tropicalis; assembly: GCF_029269835.1. Taxonomy (GTDB): domain Bacteria; phylum Actinomycetota; class Actinomycetes; order Streptomycetales; family Streptomycetaceae; genus Streptomyces; species Streptomyces tropicalis. The sequence goes on from NZ_JARJBB010000003.1 coordinate 364,755, forward strand.
CGTACGCCGTGCCGTCGAGGTCGAGGACGGCGACACGGTCGCCGGTGGCGTACGGGTCCGGAACCGGGCCGTGCAGCCGGCGGCCGTCGGCCAGCCGCACGACGAGCCCGTCGCGCACGGGCTCCCGCCCGGCGACCCACGGCAGCGGCTCGTGGGCCAGCGCCCGCCACAGCCGGGTCAGCACGGCCGCCCGGGCACCGGGAAGCTCCTGCGCGTAGCGTGGCACGAGGCCGGGGCGCGTGACGGCCAGCTCCTCGGCGACCTCGGCCTCGGCGGTGGGGGGACGGTGCACGGTCGGGCTCCTCGGCTGCGGACACGGGTCGGGCGTCTCGGCGGCGGGCTCCGGCCGGACATACTGATCACCCTCGCACCGTGTGGACGTATGGAACGAATGGAACGCGTGGAGCTCATGCCCCCCAGCGACGACGTCGGAGCGCGCGCCGACGCGTACGCGGCCGCGCCCCTGCTGAACTGCCTGCTCCGGGAGGTGGCGCAGCCCTGCCCGGACACGGACGGGCGGCGCCGGTACCGGCTGCCCGGCGGGGGCCGGCTGCTGCGGGTGCGCGGGGGGCGGCGCCCCGCGGAACCCGAGGTGTTCGCGGCGGGCGCCTGGCACCGGATCGGCCACACCGAACTGGTCAAGCTGGTGGCCGAGGAACTGCGCCGGCACACCGGCCTGACCAACGACGAGCTGCCCGCCGAGATGATCGACAGCCGGGACGCGGTCGCGGCCCTGCTGGCCGCGCGCGCCACGGCGGCAGCCCCCGCCGACCCGTACCTGCGCTCCGAGCAGGCGCTGGTCACCGGCCACCCCTACCATCCCGCGCCCAAGGCCCGCGGCGGCGGACCCCTCGCCTCCTGGCTGCCCTACGCCCCCGAGGCCCACGCCCGTTTCCCGCTGGCGCTCCTCGGGGTGCGCGAGGACCAGGTCGTCGAGGAGGGCGACACCTCCGCCCTGGACGCCCTCGGCCGGGCCCCGGCCGGCTACCGGCTGCTGCCCGCCCACCCCTGGCAGCTCGACCTCGCCGGCCGCGAGCTGGCCGGAGCCTTCGCGGACGGCCGTCTGCTGCGGCTGGGCTCCACCGCGTGCACGGTCTGGCCGACGGCCGCGGTCCGCACGGTCCACGCCCCCGCGTACGCCCCGGAACAGGCCCCCGGGCGGGACCTGTTCCTCAAGTTCAGCCTCGACGTGCGCATCACCAACGACGTGCGGCGGCTGTGGCGCCGCGATCTGCTGCGGCTGCGCCGCACCGACGCCGCCGTGACCCGTGCCTTCGCCGGGTCCGGCCCGGCGGCCTGGCTGAGCGACCGCGGCTACCGCACGGCCGCCTTCGCCTTCGAGGAACTGGCCGTGCTGGTCCGCGACGGGGTGCGCGACCACGTCCGCCCCGGGGCGACCCCGCTGCTGGCCGCGGCCCTGGCCGAGGGCTTCGACGGCAACCCGCTGGACGGGCCCGCGGACCCGGCGCACTGGTGGGAGGCGTATCTGACGCACGTCGTACCCCCGGTGATCGGCGCCTTCGCCCGGCACGGGGTGGTGCTGGAGGCGCACCTGCAGAACGCGCTGGTCGCGGTCGACGCCGACGGCCTGCCCGTCCAGGCGCTGTTCCGGGACGCCGAGGGCGTGAAACTGCTCCCGGAGGTCTCCCGGGACGCCGGGTGGGAGCGGCTGGTGTACTGCCTCGTCGTGAACCACCTCGCCGAGATCGCCGCCGCCCTCGCCGAGCGCCACCCCGGACTGGACCCGTGGCCCGCCGTCCGCCGCGCACTCACCCGCCACGACCTCCCCGAGATCACCGCCCTCCTCACCGCACCGACCCTCCCCGGCAAGACGAACCTCCTCCTGCGCTGGACGGGTGCGGACGGCGCCGCCGCCCGCTACCTCCCCCTCCCGAACCCCCTGGCCGCGGGCCCGGGGGCCCGGACCGCATCCTGAGAACAGCAGCAGGAGGGCCGGTTCCGGCGCCCCGCCGCCGAATCGGAGTACACGCCGGAGTACCCGCCTCGTCTCGGTGGGGCACCTGTTCGACCGTCACCGATGCGCCCGCTGCCGGTGTGGACGCGGCGGCCGCGCCGGGCATCACACCGGGCCGGTACGCCCGCAGCGGCGCCGGCACGGCTGCGACCGGCCGGCGGGCCGCCGCCGTGCGGTCCGGCCGTACTTCGCCGGGATGGTCTACAACATCGCCCAGCTCAGCTACCGGCAGTCGGTGACCCCGCCGGAGATGATGGGCCGGACGAATGCGGCCGTCCGCTGGGTCGTGTGGGGCACGCTGCCGATCGGCGGCGTCCTCGGCGGGCTGCTCGGCACGCTGATCGGGGTGCGGCCCGCACTCCGGCTGGCGTTCGTCGGCTCCTGGGCGGCCGGCTGGTTCGTGTTCTTCTCCCCCTCCGCCGCCTGCGCGACATCCCCCGACCCGCGCCCGCGTCCGCACCCGTCGTCAGGAGCTGACGGAAGGCGGGGGAGCGAGGCCGACGTCTTCCACGGCACCGCCACCGGCGCCACGATCCCGCCCCGGCGCCGTCCATGATCCGCCGGACGGGCCCCGGCCCGGGCGCGGGGTCGGGCCCGCACCTGGTGCGTCCCGGCCCCGCCGGGCGAGACTGCCGCCTGCTGGACGGCTCGGCCGCGGCTGCCCCGCTGTCACGCTTGGTTACTATGTTCACGTCATGCCGGAAGCTGGAAAGCAACGGATGTACCGCCACTGACGGACGACCGGGGAGGCGGGGAGAACGGGGCCCGGGAAGATGCTGAGAGAGGTCACCGCGACCCGCTACGTCGCGCCCCTGCACTCCGGCGGCTCCGTGCCCGGCGTCGTCGAGGCCGACGACCTCGGCACGTACGTCGTGAAGTTCACCGGCTCCGCGCAGGGGCGCAAGGCGCTGGTCGCCGAGGTGATCGTGGGGGAGCTGGCGCGGGCCCTGGGGCTGCGGGTGCCCGAACTGGTGCTCGCCCACTTCGACCCGCGGCTCGGCGCGCACGAGCCGCACCAGGAGGTGCGCGACCTGCTGGACGCCAGCCCCGGGACGAACCTGGGCATGGACCTCCTCCCCGGGGCGCGCGACTACACCCCCGAGGTCGCGGCGCGCTTCCCGGTGGACGCCCGGGAGGCCGGCCGCATCGTCTGGCTCGACGCCCTCACGGTGAACGTGGACCGCACCGTGCACAGCTCCAACCTCATGGTGTGGCCGACGCTCGGGACCGTGCCGCCGCGGCTGTGGCTCATCGACCACGGGGCCGCCCTGGTCTTCCACCACCGCTGGGACGCCTCCGAGCCCGCGAAGGCGTACGACTTCCGCCACCACGCCCTCGGCCATGCGGCGCCCGACGTCCGGGCCGCCGACGCCGAACTCGCCCCGCGCGTCACCGAGGACCTGCTGCGGAGCGTCACGGCGCGGGTGCCGGACGCCTGGCTGCAGGACGAACCCGGGTTCGCCGGCCCCGGCGAGCTGCGGGAGGCCTACGCCGGATACCTGCTCGCGCGGGCGCGGGCCTCCGCGTCCTGGCTGCCGGACGGCTTCCCGAGCCGGGAGGAACTGGCCGCGGAGGAGGCCCGGCGCACGGACCGGACCCGGCAGCAGCGGCCGGACTGGCTGAAGCAGGTCCCCGACCTGCACGGCAAGCCGTCCGCCGAGCGGGACTGGTCCGCACACCTGGGATGAGGCGCACGCCCCGGCCGGGGCACCGGCCCGCCGGGACCCGGCGGGCCGCAGCGGCGCTCAGCCCCGCAGCTGCTCGTACGCCGGCAGGGTCAGGAAGTCCGCGTAGTCCCCGTCCAGGGCGACCTGGAGCAGCAGGTCGTGGGCCTGCTGCCAGTGGCCCGCGGTGAAGGCCTCGTCGCCGATCTCCCCGCGGACGGCGTCCAGTTCCTCCGCGGCGATCCGGCGGGCGAGCTCCGGCGTGGCCTTCTCGCCGTTCTCGAACTCGACCCCCGCGTTGATCCACTGCCAGATCTGGGAACGGGAGATCTCGGCGGTGGCCGCGTCCTCCATGAGGTTGAAGATGGCGACCGCGCCGAGGCCGCGCAGCCAGGCCTCGATGTAACGGATGCCCACCTGCACGGCGTTGACCAGGCCCGCGTACGTCGGCTTCGCCTCCAGGGAGTCGACGGCGATCAGGTCGGCGGCCTCGACGTGGACGTCCTCACGCAGCCGGTCCTTCTGGTGCGGCCGGTCGCCGAGCACCTTGTCGAAGGACTCCAGCGCGATCGGCACGAGGTCGGGGTGGGCCACCCACGAGCCGTCGAACCCGTCGCCGGCCTCGCGGTCCTTGTCGGCGCGGACCTTCTCGAAGGCGACCTTGTTGACCTCGGCGTCCCGGCGGGAGGGGATGAACGCGGCCATGCCGCCGATGGCGTGCGCGCCCCGCTTGTGGCAGGTGCGGACGAGGAGTTCGGTGTACGCCCGCATGAACGGGGCCGTCATCGTGACCGCGTTGCGGTCCGGCAGGACGAACCTGGGCCCGCCGTCACGGAAGTTCTTCACGATGGAGAACAGGTAGTCCCAGCGGCCGGCGTTCAGGCCGGAGGCGTGGTCGCGCAGCTCGTAGAGGATCTCCTCCATCTCGTAGGCCGCGGTGATGGTCTCGATCAGGACGGTGGCGCGGACGGTGCCCTGCGGGATGCCGACGTAGTCCTGCGCGAACACGAAGACGTCGTTCCACAGGCGCGCCTCCAGATGGGACTCCGTCTTCGGCAGGTAGAAGTACGGGCCCTTGCCGAGGTCGAGCAGGCGCCGGGCGTTGTGGAAGAAGTACAGGCCGAAGTCGACCAGGGAGCCGGGGACCGGTGTCCCGTCGGCGTCGACGAGATGGCGCTCGTCCAGATGCCAGCCGCGCGGGCGCATCACCACCGTGGCCAGCTCGTCGTCGGGGCGCAGGGCGTACGACTTGCCGGACGCCGCGTCGGTGAAGTCGATGGCGCGGGTGTAGGCCGCGATCATGTTGAGCTGACCGAGGACGACGTTCTCCCAGGTCGGGGCCGAGGCGTCCTCGAAGTCGGCGAGCCACACGCGGGCGCCCGAATTGAGGGCGTTGATCGTCATCTTGCGGTCGGTCGGGCCGGTGATCTCCACCCGGCGGTCCTGCAGGGCGGGCGGGGCGGGAGCCACCTTCCAGGAGTCGTCCGCGCGGATCGCGGCCGTCTCCGGGAGGAAGTCGAGGGTGGAGGTGCGGGCGATCTCGGCGCGGCGCTCGGCGCGGCGGGCGAGGAGCTCGTCGCGGCGCGGGGTGAACCGCCGGTGCAGCTCGGCCACGAAGGCGAGTGCCGCGTCGGAGAGGACCTCCTCCTGCCGGGGCAGGGGCTCGGCGTCGACGATGGCCAGCGGGGACGGCGCTGGTGCGGACATGAGCTGTCACTTCCTTCGGGCTTCTTCAGCGGACCACGTGCGTCGCCACCCTGCCGTGGCACGGGATGCCAACCTGCGTGAAGGGGGCATAGCGTGCGCGCGGAGCGGACGGGTGCTTCTGATCAGTGGATACTAGTTTCCTCATGGTGGAAGTCAATGGTCTGTTGATGTCGAGAGTCTCCGGGTGGGGGCGCGGTGGCGCTCGGTGCCACCCCGCTCACACCGGGTGCCCCGCCCCGCTCATTCCAGATGCCGCAGGTCGGCCTCCGTGTCGATGTCGTACGCCCGCGCCACGTCCCCGCACTCCACCAGGGTGATCGCCGACTCGTGCTCCTTCAGGTAGGCGCGCGCACCCCGGTCGCCGGTCGCGGTCGCCGCGATGCCCGGCCAGTGGTCGGCGCCCAGCAGGACGGGATGGCCCCGCACCCCGTCGTAGGCGGCCGCCGCCAGCGAGTCCGCACCGCGTCCGGCGGCACACACCCGGGCCACTGCCTCGGCGCCGACGCCGGGCTGGTCGACGAGCAGCACGAGGGCCGCACGGGCGGCCGTCCGGGCCAGGGAGTCCAGTCCCGCCCGCAGTGAGGACCCCATGCCCTGCTCCCAGTCCGGGTTGTCCACCAGGACGCATCCGGACAGCTCCGCACGCTCCCGCACCGCGTCGGCCCGCGCCCCGAGAACCACGTGGACCGGGCTGCACCCGGCCGCCCGCAGCACCCCCACCGCGTGCTCCACCAGAGGGCGCCCCCGATGGGTGAGCAACGCCTTGGGGCGGCCACCGAGCCGCCGCCCTCCGCCGGCGGCCAGCACCAGGCCCGCGATCTCCGCGCCCGTCTCCCCGCTCTGCTCCTCGCCGGTCCGTCTCATGGGTCCTGCATACCCGAGCCGCCCCCGATCCGTGCTCGATCGTGCGTTTGACCGAGGACTGAATTTCGGTCCGCGTGGTGGCGCGGCCCGCCCGGGGTGGCGTTTACTGGCCCGCGGCCCCCGGCGCCCACCCGGCCGGCAGCGATGCCCGGGCGGGGGCACCGTGTACGCGCGCCGGGGCGTGCGAAGGGGAGGGCCGTGGTGCGCAGCTCGGAGCAGGTGGAGCCCAGGCCGGCGACCGGCGGCACCGACGACCCGAGAACCGCGGAACTGCGCCGCGCCGTCTCCCGGTTGCGCCGCCGCCTCGCGGCCCATCCGGTCGACTTCCCCGACCGCGCGACCGGCGAGGACGAACTCGCCGCCCTCGCCGCGATGACCGGCCACGGGACGCCCGAGGCCGCGCGCCTGCGCCGCAGTCTGCTGCTGGTCGCCGGATCCATCGGCTCGGTCAGCGCCCTGGCCCCCGAGATGGCGGAACTGCGCGCCGCGGTGGAGCTGTTCGGGGCGCCGCGGCGGAGGTGACGGGCGGGCCGGCCGGTGCGCGGCCCGCACAACGGGGCGTACCGCGGCCGACCGCCGCCCGGCTTCCGGCTCGCGGGTCCGTGCACCGAGCGAGGAGGCCGTGCACGCCCGTCCCCGCCGTCGGGTTGCGCTCCGCGCATGTCCCCGCCGGGGGCACCGGCGCGGGCCCGGAGGTCACGCCGGGCGGAGGCCGGTCAGGGGCCGGAGGGTCGTGCTCCGTGGAGTCCGGTCACGGTCCGCTGCGGCGGATCACGCCGCGTTCCGTGGCCGCCGCCACCGCCGCCGTGCGCGACTCCACGCCCAACTTGGCGTAGATGTGCACCAGGTGGGACTTCACCGTGGCCTGGCTCAGGAACAGGCGCTTGCTGATCCGGAGGTTGGACAGCCCCTCCCGGACCAGTTCCAGCACCTCCAGCTCGCGGCGGCTCAGTGCGGCCGCGGGGGTGCGCATCCGGTCCATCAACCGGTGGGCGACCGCGGGCGCGAGGGCCGAGCGGCCGGACGCCGCGGTGCGCACCGCGGCGGCCAGCTCCGCGGGCGGGGCGTCCTTCAGGAGGTAGCCCGCCGCGCCCGCCTCCACCGCGGCGAGGATGTCGGCGTCGGTGTCGTACGTCGTCAGCACCAGGACCCGCGGGGCGTCCGGCCGCGCGGTGATCGCCGCGGTCGCCTCCGCCCCGTGCGCCCCGGTGCCGAACTGCAGGTCCATCAGGACCACGTCCACATCGCCCGCGGCGGCGAGTTCCACCGCCCGCTCCGCCGTCGGCGCCTCACCGGCGATCTCGAAGTCGGGCTCGGCGGACAGCACGGCCCGCAGTCCGGCCCGTACGACGGGGTGGTCGTCCGCCAGCAGCAGCCGGATCGTCATGCCCGTCCCCCGGCCGCCAGGGCCTGCTCCCGGCCCGCCTCCAGGGGCGGGTAGGGCAGCGTGACCGCCACCGCCGTGCCCTCGCCCGGCGCCGACTCCACCGTGAACGTCCCGCCGAGCGTCCGGGCCCGGGAGCGCATCGCGGGCAGCCCGAAGCCGCCGTCCGCCCCGGCGCCGGGGACGGGAGCCCGCTCTGCCCCGGGCACGAAACCGGCGCCGTCGTCGACGACGTCCAGCGCCACCGCCGTGTCCATGAAGCTCAGCGTGATCTCCGCGCGGCCTGCCCGGGCGTGCCGCTGCGTGTTGCCGAGCGCGGACTGGGCGATGCGCAGCAGTGCGACCTCGTAGGGGGTGGGCAGCTCGACCGGTGTGCCGCTCACCGAGAAGCGGACTGCCGGCGGGCCCGCCGCGGCCGCGCACAGCCGCTCCAGCGCGCCCGCCAGGGAGCCGTGCTCCAGGTCCGGCGGGGTGAGCGCGTGCACGAAGCGGCGGGCCTCGGCGAGGTTGTCCTGGGCGGCGGAGCGGGCCTGCTCGATGTGGGCGGCGGCCGGGGACCCGGCGGGCAGCTCGCGCTGGGCGGCCCGCAGCAGCAGCTGGATGCTCGACAGGCCCTGCGCGAGGGTGTCGTGGATCTCCCGGGCCAGCCGCTCCCGCTCGGCCAGGGTGCCCGCCGTGCGCTCGGCGTCCGCGAGGTCGGCCCGGGTGGCGACGAGCTCCTCGATCAGCTCGCGCCGCCGCTCGCTCTCCCGGAACAGCGCCTCGTAGCCGAGGACGGTGGCGACCGCGACGGCGGCGCCGAGCAGCGGGCCGATGCACGCACCAGGAGTGAGCCGCGCCCCGTGCCCGACGAACCCGGCGACGGCCGCCGCGGCGGTCCCGCCGACCGCGGGCAGGCTCCAGCGCACCGGCAGCAGGTGCAGCTGGAGGAAGTACAGCGGGAAGGCGGCCCACAGCGCGTCGGGCGACAGCACCAGCAGGGCCAGCCAGGACACGGTCAGCGCCGCCACCCATCCCGCGGCGGCCCGGCGGGAGCTCCGCACGGCCGGGCTCAGCGCGCCCCACGCGAGCACCGCGCCCGTGCCGAGCGCGGCCGTCACGGCGGCGGGGCCGTCCGCGCGCACCGCGGCGAGCACGAGCAGGCCGGCGAACAGCGCGTACAGGCACAGGCGCAGGGCGACGACGACGGGGGTGTGCGGGCGGAGGTCCATGGCCTGTCCAGCGTAAGCGGACCGCGGCCGGTGCCCGTCAACCGAAAGGTGGAAAGCGGGGTGCGCCCTTCGGACCGGCAGGTGCGTGCCGCCGCCCGATGCCCGGCCGGGGCCGCGCGCCGCAGGGTGGGGTCATGTTCGTCGCATGGAGAGACCTCCGGTTCGCCAAGGGGCGGTTCGCCCTGATGGGAACCGTGGTCGTACTGATCACCCTGCTCGTGGGGCTGCTGTCCGGGCTGACCGCCGGGCTCGCCGGGGAGAACACCTCGGCGGTCCGGGACCTGCCCGCCGACCACCTCGCCTTCGCCGCGCCGCCCGGCGGGCAGCCCGTGTCGTTCACCGGGTCCTCGCTGCCGCCGGGCGCGGTGGAGCGCTGGGCGGCGCGGGCCGCCTGGGCCGAGCCGGTCGCCGTCCGCACCCTCCAGGCGCAGGCCCAGGGCCGGACCGCGGCGGTGTCGGTCTTCGCCGTCCGGCCCGAGTCCGGCATCGCGCCCCGCGGCGTCGCCCCCGGCCGGGCGGTGCTGTCCGTGAAGGCGGCCGCCGCGCTCGGTGCCACCGCCGGTGACCGGGTGCGCCTGGGAGCCGCCGAGTGGACCGTGGCGGCCGTCGCGGGCGGCGCCTCGTACAGTCACACCCCGGTGGTCTGGACGGCGTGGGCCGGCGGCCCGGCCACCGTGATCGCCCTGCGGACGCACGGCGCGGACGTCCCGGCCGCGGACCGCGCGGCCGGCACCCGCACCCTCACCCGGCAGGACGCCCTGAGCGCCATCGGCTCCTACCGCGCCGAGAACGGCTCCCTCCAGTTGATGCGCGGCTTCCTCTTCGCCATCTCCGCGCTGGTGGTCGGGGCCTTCTTCACGGTGTGGACGATCCAGCGGGCGCCCGACATCGCCGTGCTCAAGGCGCTGGGCGCCTCCACCCCGTACCTGCTGCGCGACGCGCTGGGCCAGGCCGTCCTGCTGCTCACCGCGGGGACGCTCGGCGGGACCGGGCTCGCCGTCGCCGCGGGCGCCGCGGTCCGGGGCGGCGACGTGCCCTTCGCCCTGGACCTGCCGACCGTGCTGCTGCCCGCCGCCGTGACCGTCCTGCTGGGCGTGGCCGGCGCCGCCCTGTCCGTACGGCGGATCACCGCCGTCGATCCGCTGACCGCGCTGGGAGGCGTGCGATGAGCCTGTTCCTCGACGACGTCACCCTGACCTACCCGGACGGCGACGGCCGGCTGACCGCCCTGGACCGGGTGGGGCTGGAGGTGCCCGCGGGCACCCTCGGCGCGGTCGTCGGGCCGTCCGGCTCGGGCAAGTCGAGCCTGCTCGCGGTCGCGGCCACGCTGATCACGCCGGACGGCGGGCGGGTCGCCGTGGACGGCGTGCCGACCGCCGGACTGTCGGCAGCCGACCGGGCCGTGCTGCGGCGGCGGAGCATCGGCATCGTCTTCCAGCAGCCGAACCTGCTGCCGTCGCTGACGGCGCTGGAACAGCTGGAGGTGATGGCCCGGCTGGACGGGCGGCGCGCGGCCGCCGGGCGGGCGCGGGAACTGCTCGACGCGGTGGGCCTGGGGGACCGGGCCCACCGGCGCCCGCACCAGCTCTCCGGCGGGCAAAGGCAGCGGGTGAACATCGCCCGCGCGCTGGTGAACGAGCCGTCGGTGCTCCTCGTCGACGAGCCGACCAGCGCCCTCGACCACGAGCGCGGTGCGGCCGTCCTCGACCTCCTGGCCCGGCTGACCCGGGAACGCGGCACGGCGACCGTCCTGGTCACCCACGACCACACCCACCTGGACGCGGCGGACACGGCCCACGAGATGCGCGACGGCCGCCTGACGCCCCTGCGGGTGCGCTCGGGCTGACCCGGGCCCGGGGGCGCCCCGTGCAGCAGCCGGGCCGGTCAATCCGGCCGAGTCGCCCGACTCGACCGGATTGACCGCCCCGGCCGTCCTGCGGCCGGTCCCGCCGGGGCCGGGTGCCGAGCCGGCCCCGCCCGCCGGGTCAGCCCGCCGTGCCCGAGCTCGCCAGGGCGTGGGACAGGTCCACCGCGACCTCCTGGAGCACCGGCACGATCTTCTGCGTCGCGTCCTCGGTGACCCGGCCCGCCGGGCCGGAGATGGAGATCGCGGCGGCGGTGGGGGAGTCGGGCACCGAGACCGCGAGGCAGCGGACGCCCATCTCCTGCTCGTTGTCGTCGAGGGCGTAGCCGAGCCGCCGTACCTCCTCCAGCGCCGCCACGAAACCGTCCGGCGTGGTGATCGTCCGCTCGGTCGCGGCGGGCATCCCGGTGCGGGACAGCAGGGCCCGCACCTCGTCGTCGGGGGTGTGCGCGAGCAGTGCCTTGCCCACCCCGGTGGAGTGCGGCAGGACCCGCCGGCCGACCTCGGTGAACATCCGCATGGAGTGCTTGGACGGCACCTGCGCCACGTAGACGATCTCGTCGCCGTCGAGCAGGGCCATGTTCGCCGTCTCGCCCGTCTCCTCGACCAGGCGCGCCAGATACGGCCGGGCCCAGGTGCCCAGCAGCCGGGAGGCGGACTCGCCGAGGCGGATGAGGCGGGGGCCGAGCGCGTACCGCCGGTTCGGCTGCTGGCGCACATAGCCGCAGACCACGAGCGTGCGCATCAGGCGGTGGATGGTCGGAAGGGGCAGTCCGCTGCTCGCGGAGAGCTCGCTGAGGCCGACCTCGCCGCCCGCGTCCGCCATCCGTTCGAGCAGATCGAAGGCGCGCTCCAGCGACTGGACCCCGCCGCCGGCGGAGGACTTGGCGGAGTCGGTGGTGCTGGCGCGGGACGTCGGCACGGCACGTTCCTTTCGGGACTGGCAAGGGCCAAAGCGTACCCGGGAGCCGGTTGACTCCCTGATCGTGCGGAACTACGTTCTGGTTATTGGAATTCTAATTCCGTCTTGTGGAAACGTCCAGAGCGGGAGCGTCGGTGTCCGGCGCGGGACGCCTCTTGACGGGGTGCGGGCGGCGGGGAAGACTCCTTCAACAGAACGTTGAAGTCCGGTACGTGGGCATGTCTCCCGTTTCCCGGAGCGGTCCGGGCGGTGCACGGCGGCAGAGGAGAGGGGTCGGGGTGTCCGAGGCTGAACTGGTGCTGCGCTCCACACGCGTCATCACACCCGAGGGGACGCGCGCCGCGTCCGTCGCGGTCGCACGGGGCCGGATCACCGCCGTCCTGCCGCACGGCGCCCGGGTACCCACCGGGGCCCGCCTGGAGGACCTCGGCGACGACGTGCTGCTGCCCGGCCTCGTCGACACCCACGTGCACGTCAACGACCCCGGCCGTACCGAGTGGGAGGGCTTCTGGACGGCCACCCGCGCCGCGGCGGCCGGCGGCATCACCACCCTCGTCGACATGCCCCTGAACTCCCTCCCGCCCACCACCACCGTCGGCCACCTGGGCACCAAGCAGGAGGTGGCGCGTGCCAGGGCCCACATCGACGTCGGCTTCTGGGGCGGCGCGCTGCCCGGCAACGTCAAGGACCTCCGCCCGCTGCACGACGCCGGGGTGTTCGGCTTCAAGGCGTTCCTGTCGCCGTCCGGCGTCGAGGAGTTCCCGCACCTCACCCAGGACGAACTGGCCCGCTCGCTGGCCGAGATCGCCGGCTTCGGCGGCCTGCTGATCGTGCACGCCGAGGACCCCCGCCACCTGGACGCGGCCCCGCAGCACGGCGGCCCCCGGTACGCCGACTTCCTCGCCTCCCGCCCGCGCGACGCCGAGAACACCGCGATCGCCGCCCTGATCGAGCAGGCCGAGCGGCTGGACGCCCGGGTGCACGTGCTGCACCTGTCCTCGGCCGACGCCCTGCCGCTGATCGCCGCCGCCAAGGCCGAGGGCGTCCGCCTGACCGTGGAGACCTGCCCGCACTACCTGACCCTGACCGCCGAGGAAGTCCCGGACGGGGCCAGCGAGTTCAAGTGCTGTCCGCCCATCCGCGAGGCCGCCAACCAGGACCTGCTGTGGCAGGCGCTCGCGGACGGCACCGTCGACTGCGTGGTCACCGACCACTCGCCGTCCACGGCCGACCTCAAGACCGGCGACTTCGCCACCGCCTGGGGCGGTATCTCCGGACTCCAGCTGAGCCTGCCCGCGGTGTGGACCGAGGCCCGCCGGCGAGGCCACGGCCTGGAGGACGTCGTCCGCTGGATGTCCACCCGCACCGCCGCCCTCGTCGGCCTCGACCGCAAGGGCGCCATCGAGGCGGGCCGCGACGCCGACTTCGCGGTCCTCGCCCCCGAGGAGACGTTCACCGTCGACCCGGCCGCCCTCCACCACCGCAACCGCGTCACCGCGTACGCGGGCCGCACCCTGCACGGCGTGGTGCGCTCCACCTGGCTGCGCGGCGAGTGCATCGTGGCGGACGGCGACTTCACCGAGCCGAGGGGGAGGCTGCTCACCCGGCCCCGCTGACCGTGCGTCCGCACCCGTACCGTCCCCACCCCCGAAAGGACGACCTGATCACCGTGACGGCCCAGCAGCACGCGGCACCGGCCCGATTCACCGGCGACGCACAGCCCTACGCGGGCGGTGACCCGTACGCGGACTACCGCACCGCCGACTTCCCGTTCACCCACCACGCCGACCTCGCCGACCGGCGCCTCGGCGCGGGCGTCGTGGCCGCCAACGACGAGTTCTTCGCCCAGCGGGAGAACCTGCTGGTGCCCGGGCGCGCCGCCTTCGACCCCGAGCGCTTCGGCCACAAGGGCAAGGTCATGGACGGCTGGGAGACCCGCCGCCGCCGCGGGGCCTCGGCCGGCGAACCCTGGCCCGCCGAGGACGACCACGACTGGGCACTGGTCCGCCTCGGCGCGCCGGGAGTCGTCCACGGCATCGTCGTCGACACCGCCCACTTCCGCGGCAACCACCCGCAGGCCGTGTCCGTCGAGGGCGCGTGCCTGCCGGGCTCCCCGTCCCCCGAGGACCTCCTCGCGCAGGACGTGACGTGGACGCCCCTGGTCCCGCGCACCCCCGTCGGCGGGCACGCGGCCAACGGGTTCGAGGTGGGCGTGCGGCAGCGCTTCACGCACCTGCGCCTCAACCAGCACCCCGACGGCGGCATCGCGCGCCTGCGCGTCCACGGCGAGGTGGTGCCGGATCCGGAGTGGCTCGCCGCGCTCGGCACGTTCGACGTGGTCGCCCTGGAGAACGGCGGCCTGGTCGAGGACGCCTCCGACCGCTTCTACTCGCCCGCCACCAACACCATCCGGCCCGGCCGCTCCCGCACGATGGAGGACGGCTGGGAGACCCGCCGCCGCCGCGACCGCGGCCACGACTGGATCCGCTACCGGCTGTCCGCGCAGGCACGGATCCGCGCCGTCGGCATCGACACGGCGTACCTGAAGGGCAACAGTGCCGGCTGGGCGTCGGTCTCCGTGCGGGACGGGGAGGACGGCGACTGGACGGAGATCCTGCCGCGCACCCGCCTCCAGCCCGACACCGACCACCGCTTCGTGCTGCCCGAGCCCGCCGTCGGCACCCACGCGCGCGTGGACATCTTCCCGGACGGAGGCATCTCCCGGCTGCGCCTGTTCGGCGCGCTCACCGAGGACGGTGCCGCCCGTCTGGCCGCACGGCACCAGGAACTGGGCGGCTGATACCGGGGGTCCCGCCGGGGCGGCCGGAACTCTTCGGCGTGCGTCGCGCGTTGTCCCGGCGTGACCCTTCAGCAAGAGATCGTCGGCAATGCCATGCAGATGGCCGTCGTCAGCCTCCAGCCCGGCCAGACCGTGTACTGCGAGGCGGGCAAGTTCCTGTTCAAGACGGCCAACGTGACCATGGAGACCCGCCTGTCCGGCTCGTCGAACGGCGGGGGGCAGCCCACGGGCGGCGGCAGCGCCGGCGGGATGGGCGGGCTGCTGCGCCAGGCCATGGGCACGGCCATGGCCGTCGGCCAGCGCGCGCTGGCGGGGGAGTCGCTCGCCTTCCAGCACTTCACCGCGCAGGGCGGCCAGGGCACCGTCGGCTTCGCGGGCGTGCTGCCCGGCGAGATGCGCGCGCTCGAACTGGACGGCACGCGCGCGTGGTTCGCGGAGAAGGACGCCTTCGTCGCCGCCGAGTCCACGGTCGACTTCGGCATCGCCTTCGCGGGCGGCCGCACCGGCATGAGCGGCGGCGAGGGCTTCATCCTGGAGAAGTTCACCGGCCACGGCACGGTCGTCATCGCGGGCGCGGGCAATTTCATCGACCTCAACCCCGCGGACTTCGGCGGCCGCATCGAGGTCGACACCGGCTGCGTCGTCGCCTTCGAGGAGGGCATCCAGTACGGCGTCCAGCGCATCGGCGGACTGAACCGGCAGGGCCTGATGAACGCCGTGTTCGGCGGTGAGGGCCTCTCCCTGGCCACCCTGGAGGGCGACGGGCGCGTCATCCTGCAGTCCCTCACCATCGAGGGCCTGGCCAACGCCCTGAAGAAGGCGCAGGGCGGCGACAAGCAGGGACCGGCGGGCGGCCTGTTCTCCACCCACGTGGGCTGAGCGCACGGACGGGCCGGGCGGCCGGGGGCGGTGCGGCCCGCGACCGATGAGCCGCGGGGCCCGGCGGGGTCTTCTTCGGTGACAGCGCACCACGCCACCGGGAAAGAGGCACCGCCATGGGCAAGCTCGTCCTCACCTCCTTCGTCACCCTCGACGGCGTCCACCAGGCCCCCGGCGGCCCCCGGGAGGACCTCTCCGGCGGCTTCACGCAGGGCGGCTGGAGCGTGCCGTACGGGGACGCCGACTTCGGCCGCTTCGTCGCCGGGGTCTTCGGCCGCGCCGGCGCCTTCCTGCTCGGCCGCCGCACCTACGAGATCTTCGCCGGGCACTGGCCGCGGGTGACCGACCCCGCCGACCCGGTCGCCACCCGGCTGAACACCCTCCCGAAGTACGTCGTCTCCACGACCCTGACCGACCCCGAATGGAAGGGCACCGCCGTGCTCGCCGGCGATCCCGCCGAGGAACTCCCGGCTCTCAAGGAGCGCACCGACGGCGAGCTCCAGGTCCACGGCAGCGGCGCCCTCGCCCGCGGGCTGCTCGCCCGGGACCTCGTCGACACGGTGCACCTGGTGACGTTCCCCGTCGTGCTGGGCGCCGGGCGCCGGCTGTTCGCCGACGGCGCCGTCCCCACCGCCTTCACCCACACCGGCGGACACGTCACCGCGGCGGGCGTGTCCATCCAGTCGTACGACCTCGCGGGCCGTGCGCGCTACGGCTCCTACGAGCTTCCCCGGCCGTCCTGACCGGCGGCCGGGCGCCGAAGCCCCCGCGGATGTGGGGGAGCCGTGAGTGCGGTCCGCCCCGGGTTAACTTCACGAAAACTCACCGGACTTGACGGGAAAATCCATGAAGTTGTCGTTGACATGCCACTGTCTACGCGCGTCATCATGACGTCATGAGATTCCCCCCACGAATCATCCGCATCGGCGCCGCGGGCGCCCTCCTCTCCGCCCTCCTGGTGGGCGGCACCGTCACCGCCGGAACGGCGGACGCGGCCCCCGCCTCGGTCGGCAGCATCTGCTACGGCGCGCTGCCCTCCCAGGCGCACGACACGCTCGACCTGATCGCCAAGGGCGGGCCCTACCCGTACGCGCAGGACGGCACGGTCTTCGACAACCGCGAGAGCGTGCTGCCCCAGCAGTCGGGCGGCTACTACCACGAGTACACGGTGATCACGCCCGGTTCCCCCACCCGCGGCGCGCGACGCATCGTCACCGGTGAGCGCAGCCGGGAGGACTACTACACCTCCGACCACTACGCGACGTTCGACCTGGTCGACTTCGGCTGCTGACCGGGCCGCACCGGCCCCGAGGAACGGCGCGACGCGCCGGAGGCCCGCCGAGCCGGCGCGGCCTCCGGCCCGCGGCCCCGGACCCGGCCCGGCGGTCCGGCCACCCCGGACCGCGGCGCTCCGCGGCGGCGAACAGGGTGTCGGACAGCGCCGGGAGGCCGACGCTCGCGCACACCCCGTGGCCGTCCAGGAAGGACAGCCGCCGCACCGGACCCGCCGGTGGGCGAACGCACCAGGCCCAAGACGCCCTGCACCGGGGCGACGCATCCGAGGAACTCCGGCACCTGCTTCACGGCACGACTCTCGCCCCGCGGACCCCCCTCGCACCTCGGCCGCGGGGCGAGTCCCGTGCGGCCGAAGTCGCCGACCGGCCCCGGAGGGCGCGCGGGACGGCACCGGCCGGCGCGACGGAAGTCGGCGCCGGTGCGACCCGAGGGGCCGATCCGCCGCGCCCGACGCCTCCGGCCTGCCCGGCCGCTGCGTGGATCGGTCGACCGTGAAGGGCGGCACGACGACGGGCCTGATCGGGCCGACCGAACGGGCCACCCTGGCCGGCGGCACCCCGACCCACGGGACGATCCCGGACGGCGGCTTCGAGGTACGGGCCGCACTGCCGTGGGAGAGGCCCGCCCCCTCGTGACGGACGGCCGTCGTCGTCCCCGCTCCGCATCCGCCCCGGGGGCGGCGTGGCACGGTGGCCGCCTGTGAAACGCGCGGCCGTCGTCCCGGCGACGGCGGCCGTGGCCCCCGTGCGGCCCGTGGGCGCGCGGCGCCGACTGCGGGCGGCGGGACGCCGGCGTCGGGACGCCGGCGGCGGGGACACGGCCGCCGCGCCGCCGCGGTCGTGGTCCGTGCGCCGGTGTGGTCGGCACCGCCGTCCTTTGGTTGGGTGGGTGCCATGACCGCGATCCGGGTGCTCCTCGTCGACGACGACCCCCTGGTGAGGGCGGGGCCGGGCGTCCTGCCGGGCGGCGCCGACGACGCCGAGATCGCCGAGGCGGTGCGCCAGGTCGCGGCGGGCGACCCCGTGCTGCCGCCGGCGGCCGCCCGCCGGCTGATGCGGCACGCGGCGGGCACCGCGGCCGGCGGCAGGCGGGACCGCGCCCGCCTGAACGCCCTCGACGACCGGGAGCGCGACCTCGCCGTGCACGGCGGACCGGGTCCCGCCGACGCGGAGTCAGCGGCAGGGCTGTTCACGGGCGTCGCCACCGTCGAGACCCGCGTCTCCCGCGTCCTCGCCGAGCTCGGCCTCAGCGACCGGGTGCAGATCGCCCTCCCCGCCCACGATGCGGGACCGACCGAGGAGGACACCCCCTGACCCCCGTCCCTCCGGGCCGCGGCACCGGCGCCGCACCCGCCGCCGGGCGGTGGGAGCGGGCCGAGCGGCTCGACGCCGCCCGGGCGGTCGACGCCCTGCACGCGCGGACCGGCGTCCGCCTGACCCTCGACGGCGCCTGCCCCGGCGGGCAGGTCGGCGCCGCCTACGTGCGCCGGGCGGACGGCCACCGCTCCGTCCTCACCTGGCGGCCCCACGCCTCGGCCGAGGAGATGCGGGCGGGACCGCTGGCCGTCGCCGAGGCGCTGCGGTCGGCGGGCTATCCGGCTCCGGCCACCGAGCTGGTCGCCCAGATCGGCCACGCCGTCGTGATCGTGCAGGAACTGCTGCCGGGCACGAAGGTCGACCGCCTGGACCACCGCACCCTGGACCAGGTGCTCGACCTCAACGCCCGGCAGGCCGGCCGGCTCGCCGACCACCCCGGCATTCCCGCGGTGGACCTCCACCTGCGGGACGACGGCGCCGGGTACTGCCTCCACGAGCCGCTGCGCCGGCACAACCGCCGCAGCGCGGCACTGGAGCGCTGGGTCGCCGCCGTCGGCGCCGACGCCGGGCCCCGCATGGCGGGGACGGACGCCGTGCATCTGGACTTCCATCCCGGCAACCTGCTGGCGAGCGGCGGAGCGGTCACCGGCGTCGTCGACTGGGACGGCGCGGCCCGCGGCGACCGCCGCCTCGACCTGGTCACCCTGCGCTTCGGCATCCATGCGCAGGAGACCGACCCCGACGTCACGGCCCGGCTCGACGACGTCCTCGACGCGTACCCCGAGGACGTCCTGCGTCCGCTGTGGGCGCACATGAGCCTGCGCATGGTCGACTGGGCCGTGCGGCACTTCACCCCGGTCGACGTGGAGCACTGGCTCGACCTCGCCGAGCGCCGTACCGGCTGACGCCTCCGGCGGCGGGTTCCGTCTCCCCGCCACCGTAGGCAGCGGTCGCGCCCGTCTCCCCGCCGGTCGCGCTGCTCCACGCCCCGCCGTGCGGCGGCCGCGTCCGGACGCTCCCGCGGGGCTCGCCCGATCCGGGAAAGGCAGCCGGCCGAGGCACTTTGCGGGTGCCCCACGCGTTGTCCGGGAACGGGGCGACACGGGGCGCGCAGACGCGTCGCGGGGACGCGGCCCCGGAGACCGTCGAGGGACACGGACACCGGGTGCGCCGCAGGCGGCGCGCCGGAGGATCAGGGGTGAAGGCAGTCGTGATCGACCTCCAGGAGTACGGACCCGGGTTCCGCGCGGACCCGTATCCCGTCTACGCCGAGCTGCGCGCCCGCGGACCCGTGCACCGGGTGCGCCTTCCCCGGCCCGCGGGATACGAGGCGTGGCTCGTCGTCGGATACGAGGAGGCGCGCGCCGCGCTCTCCGACCCCCGGCTGTCCAAGGACATCGGCGCGGCCCTCGAAGAGGCCGCCGAGGCCCGGCTGATCGGCCGGCACCTGCTGAACACCGACCCGCCGCAGCACACCCGGCTGCGGTCGCTGATCTCCCGCGCCTTCACCGCGCGCCGGGTCGAGGCCCTGCGCCCGCGCGTCCAGGAGATCACCGACGACCTGCTCGACGCGATGCTGCCCCGGGGCCGCGCCGACCTCGTCGAGGCGTTCGCCTATCCGCTGCCGATCACCGTCATCTGCGAGCTGCTCGGCGTCCCCGACGTCGACCGGACGGCGTTCCGGGAGATGTCGAACGAGGTCGTCGCCCCCAGCAGCGAGGAGGCCATGGAGCGGGCCTTCGGCCGTCTCGGCGACTACCTCGACGGGCTGATCGAGGACAAGCGGTGCGCCGGACCGGCCGACGACCTGCTCAGCGTCCTGATCCGGACGACGGCGGAGGACGGCGACCGGCTCTCGTCCACGGAGCTGCGGGGCATGGCCTTCCTCCTCCTCGTCGCCGGCCACGAGACCACCGTCAACCTCATCGGAAACGGGGTGCACGACCTGCTGGCGCACCCCGATCAGCTGGCGGCCGTGCGGGCCGACGCCGAGCTGATCGACGACGCGGTCGAGGAGATGCTCCGGTACGACGGCCCGGTGGAGACGGCGACGTTCCGCTTCGCCGCGGAGCCGATGGAGATCGCCGGTGCCTTCGTCGACAAGGGCGAGGCGGTGGTGGTCGCCCTGGCCGCCGCCGACCGGGACCCCGGGCGGTATCCGGACCCCGACCGCTTCGACATCGGCCGCGAGTCCCGGGGGCACCTGGCCTTCGGGCACGGCATCCACTTCTGCCTGGGCGCACCGCTGGCCCGCCTGGAGGCCCGCACCGCGATCCGCACCCTGCTGCGGCGCGCCCCGGACCTCGCCCTCGACGGCCCGCCGGGGGAGTGGCTCCCGGGCATGCTGATCCGGGGGAGGAGGACGCTTCCGGTGCGCTGGTAGCCGCGCACGGCACACCCGCCGGCCACCGCCCAGCCGGGGCGCGGGCGGCACAGGACGGCACGGGGGGCCGGTGGGCGCGAGCGGCGGGTCCGGTGAGCGCGAGCGGGCTGCCGGGTGAGCGGGAGCGGGCCGGGCCGGTGCACGGGAGTGGGCGGGCCGACAGGCAGGGGCCGGCGGGGCCTGCGCCCCCTGCGCTCGCGCACCCGTGGGCCTGTGCGCTCACGCCCCCACGCGTTCCTGCGCCCGAGCGCGTGTCCCTGTGCCCGCGCGCCCCGCTCAGCGGGACGCGGCCGCCGTCCCGCCCGGGATCTCGGCGAGCGCGACCCGGCGGCGCTCGCGCCGGGACAGCTCGCACGCCTCGGCGACCCGCAGTGCCTGCAGGGCCTCGCGCCCGTCGCACGGATTGGGCCGCTCGCCCCGCACGACGTCGACGAAGGCGCACACCTCGGCCTCGTAGGCCGGCGCGAAGCGCTCCAGGAAGCCGGTCCACGGCTTGTCCGCCGCCGGGGGACCGGTCGGCTCGGTGGACGCGATCGGCGTGCGGTCGTCCAGGCCGACCACGATCTGGTCCCGTTCCCCGGCGAGTTCCATGCGCACGTCGTACCCGGCGCCGTTCAGCCGGGTCGCCGTCGCCGTCGCCAGGGTGCCGTCGTCGAGGGTGAGCAGCGCGGCGCCCGTGTCGACGTCGCCCGCCTCACGGAACATCGCCGGACCGGCGTCCGACCCGGCCGCGTACACGTCGACGATCTCACGCCCCGTCACCCAGCGCAGGACGTCGAAGTCGTGGATCAGCGCGTCCCGGAACAGGCCGCCGGACAGCGGCAGACGGGACGGCGGGGGCGGCGCCTGGTCGGAGGTCACCGCCCGGACGGTGTGCAGCCGGCCGAGCCGGCCCGAGCGCACCGCCTCCCGGGCGCCCGCGTAGCCCCTGTCGAAGCGGCGCTGGAAGCCCATCTGCAGGACCGTCCCCGCGGTGTCCACCTCGGCGAGCGCGTGGAGTGTGCCGGGCAGGTCCAGGGCGATCGGCTTCTCGCAGAACACCGGCAGGCCCGAGCGCGCGGCGCGGCCGATCAGATCGGCGTGCGCCGATGTCGCCGTCGTGATCACCACGGCGTCCACGCCCCAGCGGAAGATCTCGTCCGTGCCCGGTGCCGCGGTCTCGCCGAGGCGGTGGGCGAGCTCCTGCGCCCGCGCCGGATCCCGGTCGGTGAGGATCAGCGAACCGACCTCGCGATGACGGCTGAGCGTGTGGGCGTGGATCGCACCGATGCGACCCGTACCGATGACCCCGATGCGCATGGGAACAACGTGGGGCCCCACCCCACGCCCTGTCAATGGGAATGTCCGGACAATCTGACTACACGACTTCCCGTCAACCGGCCACGGGGCTACGCTCGGCGCGTGCCCAAACCAGGAGTGGATCCGACCCTGTCGCTGGAGCTCGGCGTGGACCGCAGCTCGCCGGTGCCGCTGTACTTCCAGCTGGCGCAGCAGCTCGAGGCCGCGATCGAGCACGGCACCCTCACCCCGGGCAGTCTGCTGGGCAACGAGATCGAGCTCGCCGGGCGGCTCGGCCTGTCCCGGCCGACCGTCCGCCAGGCCATCCAGTCCCTCGTCGAGAAGGGCCTCCTGGTGCGCCGGCGCGGTGTCGGTACCCAGGTCGTGCACAGCAGGGTCAGGCGCCCGCTGGAGCTGAGCAGCCTCTACGACGACCTCGAGGCGGCCGGCCGGCGTCCCGCCACGAAGGTCCTGGTCAACACGGTCGTCCCGGCGTCCGCCGAGGTCGCCTCGGCACTCGGGGTGGCCGAGGGCGGCGAGGTGCACCGGGTGGAGCGGCTCCGCCTCGCCCACGGCGAGCCGATGGCGTACCTGGTCAACCACCTGCCGCCGGGCCTGATCGACCTCGACACCGGACAGCTGGAGGCCACCGGCCTGTACCGGCTGATGCGGGCGTCCGGGATCACCCTGCACAGCGCCCGCCAGTCGATCGGAGCCCGCGCCGCCACCGCGGAGGAGGCGGAGCGGCTCGGCGAGCCCGAGGGCGCGCCGCTGCTCACCATGGAGCGCGCCACCTTCGACGACACCGGCCGCGCGGTCGAGTTCGGCACCCACCTCTACCGCCCCTCCCGCTACTCCTTCGAGTTCCAGCTGCTCGTGCGGTCCTGACGCGGGCGGGCCCGCGGCGTCACGGCCCCTCCCCCTTCATGTCCGGACAAGGTGACCGGACGGTGCTCCCCGGTCGCCGGCCGTGCGGCCCGGTGTTCGATAATGCACTGTTCGGGGCTGATGCGAGGTTCATCGGCCCCGTGCGTACGTTCGAACACGGCAAGAAGGGCACGGCCTCGTGGCACGGTTTCCAACCTGGGCAGGCATCGTGCTCGCGGGGGCACTCACCATGTCCCTCGCGGGCTGCAGCAGCACCGGCGGCAAGCGCGCGGAGGACGCCCGCAACGCCGCCACGGCCCAGGGCAGGGCGGCGGTGAACACGCCCCGCTGGACCTTCGCGATGATCACCCACTCCGGTGACGGCGACACCTTCTGGGACATCGTGCAGAGCGGCGCCAAGCAGGCCGCCGTCAAGGACAACGTCTCCTTCCTGTACTCCCACGACGCCGAGGCGCAGCAGCAGGCCCAGCTCGTGGACGCGGCCGTCGACAAGAAGGTGGACGGCATCATCGTCACCCTCGCCAAGCCCGACGCGCTGAAGGCGTCCGTGGCCCGCGCCGAGAAGGCCGGCATCCCGGTGATCACGGTGAACTCCGGTTCCGCGGAGTCCAAGGCGTTCGGCGCGCTGACGCACGTCGGCCAGGACGAGACCGTCGCCGGCGAGGCCGTGGGCGACGAACTGAACAAGCGCGGCCGCAGGAAGGCGCTGTGCATCCTGCACGAGCAGGGCAACGTCGGCCACGAGCAGCGCTGCGCGGGCGTCGCGAAGACCTTCAGGGGCAAGGTCGACAACCTCTACGTCAACGGCACGAACATGCCCGACGTCCAGTCCGCCGTCGAGGCCCGGCTCCAGGCCGACCCGTCCGTCGACACGGTCGTGACCCTGGGCGCCCCGTACGCGGACACCGCGGTGAAGGCGAAGGCGGACGCGGGCAGCAAGGCCGAGATCGACACCTTCGACCTCAATGCCCAGGTGGCGTCGGAGCTGAAGGACGGCACGCTCGGCTTCGCGGTCGACCAGCAGCCGTACCTCCAGGGCTACCAGGCCGTCGACCTGCTGTGGCTCTACAAGTACAACGGCGACGTCCTCGGCGGCGGCCGGCCGGTGCTGACCGGCCCGCAGATCGTGACCCGCGACCAGGCGGCCGCGCTGGAGCAGTACACCAAGCGGGGCACCCGATGAGCACGACCACGGAGACCCCGGCCGCACCCTCCGATGAAAGGATCCTGCCGAGCTCGCCGCTGCGGAGACTGCTGGCCAGGCCCGAACTCGGCTCGGTGGTCGGCGCGCTCGCCGTCCTCGTCTTCTTCGCCTGCGCCGCGGACGGCTTCCTGCGGGCCTCCAGCCTCAGCACCGTGCTCTACGCATCCTCCACGATCGGCATCATGGCGGTCCCGGTGGCGCTGCTGATGATCGGCGGGGAGTTCGACCTCTCCGCCGGCGTGCTGGTCACGACCTCCGCGCTCGTCTCGTCCATGTCCAGCTACCAGATGACGGCGAACGTCTGGGTCGGCGTGGGCGTCTCCCTGCTGGTCACCCTGGCCGTCGGCGCCTTCAACGGCTACATGCTGACCCGCACCGGGCTGCCCAGCTTCATCGTCACGCTCGGCACCTTCCTGATGCTGACCGGCCTCAACCTGGGCTTCACCAAGCTGATCGACGGCACGGTCTCCACCAAGACCGTCGGCGACATGGAGGGCTTCCCCGCCGCGCACGCCGTCTTCGCCTCCACGCTGACGATCGGCGGCGTCGACTTCAAGGTCACCATCGTGTGGTGGCTCGCCCTGGTCGCCCTCGGGTCCTGGATCCTGCTGCGCACCCGCACCGGCAACTGGATCTTCGCCGTCGGCGGCAACAAGGACGCGGCCCGCGCGGTCGGCGTGCCGGTCACCCGGACCCGGATCGGCCTCTACATGGGCGTCGCCCTCGGCGCCTGGATCTCCGGCCAGCACCTGCTCTTCTCCTTCGACGCCGTGCAGTCCGGCGAGGGCGTCGGCAACGAGCTGATCTACATCATCGCCGCCGTCATCGGCGGCTGCCTCATCACCGGCGGCTACGGCAGCGCCGTCGGCGCGGCGGTCGGCGCGTTCCTGTTCGGCATGACCAGCAAGGGCATCGTCTTCGCGGAGTGGAACCCCGACTGGTTCAAGTTCTTCCTCGGAGCGATGCTGCTCCTCGCGACCCTGGTCAACGCCTGGGTCCGCAAGCGTGCGGAGGCCACGGCATGACAGCGACCGACCCGTCCGCGCCCCTGGTGGAGCTGTCCGGCGTCAGCCGGCACTACGGCACCGTACGCGCCCTGGAGGACGTCTCCCTGGAGGTCCACCCCGGCCGGATCACGTGCGTCCTCGGCGACAACGGCGCCGGCAAGTCCACCCTGATCAAAATCATCTCCGGCCTGCACCGGCACGACGGCGGCGTGCTGCGCATCGACGGCGAGGAGACCCGCCTCGCCTCCCCGCGCGACGCCCTGGACCGCGGCATCGCGACCGTCTACCAGGACCTCGCGGTCGTCCCGCTCATGCCGGTGTGGCGGAACTTCTTCCTCGGCTCCGAGCCCCGAAAGGGCGCCGGCCCCTTCCGCCGCCTGGACGTCGACCTCATGCGCCGGACCACCCGCGCCGAGCTGCTGCGCATGGGCATCGACCTGCGCGACGTCGACCAGCCCATCGGCACCCTGTCCGGCGGTGAGCGGCAGTGCGTCGCCATCGCGCGGGCGGTGTACTTCGGCGCCAAGGTCCTCGTCCTCGACGAACCGACCGCGGCCCTCGGCGTGAAGCAGTCCGGAGTGGTGCTGAAGTACGTGGCCGCGGCCCGCGACCAGGGCCTCGGCGTCGTGCTGATCACCCACAACCCGCACCACGCGTACCTGGTGGGGGACCGGTTCGTGCTGCTGCGCCGGGGCACCATGGCCGGCAGCCACACCCGGGACGACATCACCCTGGACGAGCTGACCCGGCAGATGGCGGGCGGCAGCGACCTCGACGACCTGCGCCATGAGCTGCGGCACACCTGACGGCCCGGGGCGCTGACCGGCCCCTCTCCGGCGCGGGCGGCGTGACCAGGCACGACGCCCGCACACCGGGCCTCCGCGCAGCCCGCGGGCCGCCTCCCCCGTACGGCGTCCTTACCGGCCGTGCGGCAGAATCGGGCGCGATGAGCACCTACCGCGACCTCTCCGCCCCCATCGGCTCCCGGCGCACCCCCGTCCTGCGCACGGTGGGCACGCGGGAGCGCCGCTCCCACCTGACGGCACCCCGGGTGCCCACGGTGGGCATCGACATCGGCGGCACCAAGGTGATGGCGGGCGTCGTCGACGCCGACGGCAACATCCTGGAGAAGCTCCGCGCGGAGACGCCGGACAAGTCCAAGAGCCCCCAGGTCGTCGAGGACACGATCTCCGAGCTGGTCCTGGACCTGTCCGACCGGCACGACGTGCACGCGGTCGGCATCGGCGCGGCCGGCTGGGTCGACGCCGACCGCAACCGCGTCCTGTTCGCCCCCCACCTGGCCTGGCGCAACGAGCCGCTGCGCGACCGCCTCTCCGAGCGCCTCTCCGTCCCGGTCCTCGTCGACAACGACGCCAACGCCGCCGCGTGGGCCGAGTGGCGCTTCGGCGCCGGCCGCGGCGAGGACCACCTCGTGATGATCACCCTCGGCACCGGCATCGGCGGCGCGATCCTGGAGGACGGCCAGGTCAAGCGCGGCAAGTACGGGGTGGCCGGGGAGTTCGGGCACATGCAGGTCGTGCCCGGCGGCCACCGCTGCCCCTGCGGCAACCGCGGCTGCTGGGAGCAGTACAGCTCCGGCAACGCCCTCGTCCGCGAGGCCCGCGAGCTGGCCGCCGCGGACTCCCCGGTCGCCTACGGGATCATCGAGCACGTCAAGGGCAACGTCGCCGACATCACCGGCCCGATGATCACCGAGCTGGCCCGCGAGGGCGACGCCATGTGCATCGAACTGCTCCAGGACATCGGCCAGTGGCTCGGCGTCGGCATCGCCAACCTGGCCGCCGCCCTGGACCCGTCCTGCTTCGTGATCGGCGGCGGGGTCTCCGCCGCCGACGACCTGCTCATCGGCCCCGCCCGGGACGCCTTCAAGCGCCACCTCACCGGCCGCGGCTACCGCCCCGAGGCCCGCATCGTCCGCGCCCAGCTCGGCCCGGAGGCTGGCATGGTGGGCGCCGCCGACCTCGCGCGGCTGGTCGCCCGCCGCTTCCGGCGCGCCAAGCGGCGCCGGGCCGAGCGCCACGAGCGGTACGAGCGCTACGCGCAGGCCCGCCGCGCGACCCGGGGGGCGCTGTGACGATGTCCCTGCCCCGCCAGGCGGCACCCCCGGACGAACCGCCTCCCCGGCCCACCGAGGACCGCCGCCACCGCAACCGCCGCAGGACCCTCACCCTGCTGATCATCGTGCTGCTGATCGGCGTCCCGGCGGGCTACCTGGTGATCTCCGCCAACCAGAGCCGCAACAGCGGCAAGGACAAGGAGGCCAAGTACGCGGCGACCGGCCTCACCGCCACGTACCCCTCCAAGGTGCAGCAGCGCCTCTACCAGGTGCCCATGCCGCACCCCGCGGACCGGGTCGCCTCCTACGAGACCAACAACTGGAAGACCAGCAGGCTCTACGTCCGGTTCCGGACCACCCAGCCCGGCCTGGAGACCTTCCTGAACGCCATGGGCGTCAACCGCAGCGACCTGAAGAAGGGCACCGTCACCGTCGGCGCCCGCGACCGGAAGGTCACCGGCTGGACCTTCACGTCCGCCGGCCCCTGGTGGGGCCTGCACCACGCCCAGAAGAACCCGGCACCGACGCAGGACGTCGTCGTGAACCTGTCCAACCCGGTGCTGCCGATGGTCTACGTCGTCTCGCGCACGGTTCCCTGACGGGCCCGGGCGGACCCTGCCGGGTCCTCGGCGGCGGAGCCGGTTGTCAGACCCCGCCCGTAGAGTCGAGGACGATCGGTTCGACCGGCGGAGCGGGAGGTGACAGGACGTATGAGCGACACGGCGGTGCAGGAGGCGCCCGCGTCCGCGGACACCGTGTCCGTGCGGCTGGCCGCCGTCTTCCTGCCCGCACCCCTCCCGCGCGAGGGCCGCGTCGCCTTCTGGGACCCCGAGGGCCGCGACTGGCCCGCGGACACCCCGCCGCAGGACACCGAGCTCACGGTCGTCCGGAGGCACGGAGCGGGCGCCCGCCGGGCCTCCGCCCCCGCGCTCTCCCTGCCCCTGGAGGAGGCGCTGCCGCATCTCGTGCGGGCGCGGCACGACCCGGCCGCCCACCCCGCCACGGCCTGCTGGGGCGCGGCCGCCCTGCACGCGCTGCGGCTCACCGCGCGCGGCCGCCTGCTGCCCGGCCTGACCGCCGCCGGACAGGACGCCTGGCGCGCCGGCCCCCTCGACCCCGACGACATCGCCCATCTCCGCGCGATCGCCGCCGCGTTGCCCTTCGAGGGCCACGCCGTCCCGCTGCCCGGCTCCGGACCGCTCCGGCTGCCCGAGCCGGAAGCGCTGCTGCGCACCTTCCTCGACGCCGTCGCCGACACCCTGCCGCGCACCCCTGCCGCCCCGCACGCCTGCGGCCGCCCCTTCGCGGACCGCGCGCCCCAGCACCTCCCCGCCGCCCACGACTGGGCGGCGGAGGTCGCCGCCGGCATGGACGCCGGCGTGCGGATCTCGCTCCGCCTGGACCTGTCCGCCCACAGCCTCTTCGACCGCGACCAGGCCTCGCAGGACACGGGCACCACCGGCCCCACACGCCACGCGGGCGCCGCGATCGTGCAGGTGCACAGCCTCGCCGACCCCACGCTCGTCGCCGACGCGGCGGCACTGTGGGCGGGCGAGGCCGACGCCGCGCTCGGCCCCCGCGCGCGGGTCGACGCCGCCCTCGCGGTGCGCCGCGCGGCCCGCGTCTGGCCACCGCTGGACCGCCTCGCCGAGCAGGCGGTGCCCGACGTGCTCGCCCTGTCCGAGGAGGAGGTCACGGAGCTGCTCGGCGTGGCCGCGACCCGGCTCTCGGCCGCCGGGGTCGCCGTCCACTGGCCCCGCGACCTGGCGCAGGACCTGACCGCGACCGCGGAGGTGCGGCCCGCGCCCGGCTCCGCGACCGACGGCACCGGCTTCTTCGAAGGGGAGGAGCTGCTCCGGTTCCGCTGGCAGCTCGCACTCGGCGGGGAGCCGCTCACGGAGGCCGAGATGGACGCCCTCGCCGAGGCGCACCGCCCCGTCGTCCGGCTGCGGGACCGGTGGGTGCTCGTCGACCCGGCGCTGGTCCGCAAGGCCCGCCGCCGCGACCTGGGCCTGCTCGACCCGGTCGACGCGCTGTCCGTCGCGCTCACCGGCAGCGCCGAGGTCGACGGCGAGACGGTCGAGGCCGTGCCGGTCGGCGCCCTGGCCGCACTGCGCACCCGCCTCACGGCCGGTGTGCACCCCGCCGCACCGCCCCCCGGCCTGCACGCCACCCTCCGCGACTACCAACTGCGCGGCCTGGCCTGGCTCGACCTCATGACCTCCCTCGGCCTCGGCGGCTGCCTCGCCGACGACATGGGCCTCGGCAAGACCGTCACCCTCATCGCCCTGCACCTGAAGCGCGCCCGCAGCGAACCGACGCTCGTGGTCTGCCCCGCATCCCTCCTCGGGAACTGGCAGCGGGAGATCGAGCGTTTCGCGCCCGGTGTGCCCGTCCGCAGGTTCCACGGACCCGACCGCACCCTGGACGGCGCGGACGGCGGGTTCGTCCTCACCACCTACGGCACCATGCGGTCCACGGCGCCCCGACTCGCCGAGCACCCCTGGGGCATGGTCGTCGCCGACGAGGCACAGCACGTGAAGAACCCGTACTCGGCGACGGCCCGCGCCCTGCGCACCATCCCGTCGCCCGCCCGCGTGGCCCTCACCGGCACCCCGGTCGAGAACAACCTCTCCGAGCTGTGGGCGCTCCTCGACTGGACCACCCCCGGCCTCCTGGGCCCGCTCAAGTCCTTCCGCGCCCGGCACGCGCGCGCGGTGGAGAACGGCGAGGACGCCGAGGCGGTGGAGCGGCTCGCGCGCCTGGTGCGCCCGTTCCTGCTGCGCCGCCGCAAGTCCGACCCGGGCATCGTCCCGGAGCTGCCGCCGAAGACGGAGACCGACCACCCCGTCCCGCTCACCCGCGAACAGGCCGCGCTGTACGAGGCGGTGGTGCGCGAGGCGCTGCTGGCCATCGAGACGGCGGAGGGCATCGCCCGCCGGGGCATGGTGCTCAAGCTGCTGACCTCGCTCAAGCAGATCTGCGATCACCCGGCCCTGTACCTGAAGGAGGAGCATCCGCCGGGCGACCGGCTCGTGGCCCGCTCCGGCAAGCTCGCCCTGCTGGACGAACTGCTGGACACGGTGCTCGCCGAGGACGGTTCCGTGCTGGTCTTCACGCAGTACGTCGGCATGGCCCGGCTGGTCACCGCGCATCTGCGGGCGCGCGCGGTCCCGGTGGACCTGCTGCACGGCGGCACACCGGTGCCTGACCGCGAGCGCATGGTCGACCGCTTCCAGAGCGGTGCGACACCCGTGCTCGTCCTGTCCCTGAAGGCGGCCGGCACCGGCCTCAACCTCACCCGTGCGGGCCACGTCGTCCACGTGGACCGCTGGTGGAACCCGGCCGTGGAGGAGCAGGCCACCGACCGCTCCTACCGCATCGGCCAGACCCAGCCCGTGCAGGTCCACCGCCTGATCACCGAGGGCACCGTGGAGGACCGCATCGCCGACATGCTCGCCGCCAAGCGCGCCCTCGCCGACGCGATCCTCGGCTCGGGCGAGTCCGCCCTCACCGAGCTGACGGACCGTGAACTGACCGACCTCGTGTCGCTGCGCAGGGAGGCGTGATGGACACCCCTGAGTGGGCCCGCGCCTCCGATCCCCCGGACGCGCGGCAGCAGTTCGACGCTGCGGGGGATGAGGGGGAGGCCGCGAGGCGCCCGGCCCGTCGGGGTGCGCCTGGGGAGCGGGCGGACTCGGCCGGCGCGACGCATGCCGGCGGGCCCTCTCCGGAGGGCGGCTCGGAGGGGGAGGCGCGGCCCGCCGACGCGGCACGGCAGGCGCTGCGGGCGGCCCGTGCGGCGGCTGGTACCGGGGCGGGGGAGGCCCCACCCGGGCACGGTCCCGCGGCACACCGGTCGTCGCAGGGCGTGGAGGACGCCGAGGGCGTAGCGGAGGCGGGCCGACCCTCGCAGGGCGCAACTGCGTCGCACAGGTCCCCGCACGGCACGCGGGAGACGAACGGCTGGGCAACGGACCGGTCGGTCACGGACGTTCCTGCAACGGACCGATCGGTCACGGGAACTCCTGCGGCAGAGCAGCGGGCGGCGGACGGCTCCGTGAGGGACGGCTCCGCGACGGACAGTTTCGCGACGGGCGGGTCCGCGACAGGGGAAGCGCCGACGGACGCAGCCTCAACGGGTGCAGCGTCAGCGGATGTTGCGTCAACCGACGTCGCGTCAGCGGACATTGCTTCAGCGGTCGTTGCGCTGACGGATGAGGCCTCGGCGGACGACGGGCCGCCCGGCGATCCGGCGGTGCACGCGGCGGCGGCCCGGCCCGCCCGGCCCGGTGACGCCGCCCGCGCGGCTCTGCGACGCGCGGCCTCCGACGGCTCGACCCGGGCGGCCCGGCCCTCGGCCGACGTCTCCGGTGAGCCGTCGGACAGTCCCGCACCCCCGCGCGGGAGCGGGGCGCGCGTCCCGGATGTCCGCCCGGCCGACGCCGCCCGTGAGGCCCTGCGGCTGGCCAGGTCCCGGCGCGAGGCACAGGCGGGCACGCCCGCCGTCGAAGTTCCCGGTACGGCCGGAGGCCCGGGCAGGGGGGAGCCGGCGGCACGGGAGGCCGGGCCTGCCGTGGACTCCTGGCGGGCCGAGGACGGGGCCGGCGTCGCCGACCCGCGCGGCGGGAGCCGCGGCCGGACGCGCCGCACCCCGTCCGCCCCCCGCCGCACCCGCGGTGACGCCCCCCTCGGGGATCCCGGGCGCCGGGCCCGCGAGGTGCGGGAGCTGATCGCGGGCGCCCTCCGGATGCCGTCGGAGGAGATGCCACCGGGAGGCATGCCCCCGGAGACGACAGGTGGCGGGGCGGGGGCCGTTGTCCCGCCCGCGGGCGCGGCGGCACAGGCGGCAGACGCTCCACCGTCCCCGGCGTCCACCTCCCGTCCGGACTCCGTCCCCCACCCCGTCCACCCCGACGACCGCGGCACCGCCCCCGCCACGGGCACCGCCCCCGCCACGGGCACGGGCATCGCCCCCGTCGCCGAGGGACGACCCGTACCCGCCGCCGGTGGTGGCCCGGTCCCCGCCCCCGAGGGCGGGGCCGGCCGCGGCACCACTGCGCCGCGGGCCACCGCCCCGGGCTCCGCCGCAGCCCCTGCCGCCCCCCGGGTTCGCCGCACCATGGCCGACCCCCGCCGGGACGGCGAGCTGCGGCGGACCTTCGCCGCCCCCGGGGCGCGGGAGGCCGGCGGTCCCGGGCTCGCCTCGACCTGGTGGGGGCATGCCTGGATCTCCGCGCTGGAGGAGGGCGCGCTGGACGCCGCCCGGCTGGCCCGCGGGCGCGGATACGCGGAGACGGGACACGTCGACGCCATCACCGTGACGCCCGGACTGGTCCTGGCGTACGTGCAGGGCAGCCGCCCGCGCCCGTACCGGGTGCAGGTGCGGCTGCGGACTCTGGACGACGCGGCGTGGGACCGCTTCCTGGACGCCGCCGCCGAGCGGCCGGGGCACATCGCCGCGCTCCTGGACCGGGAGATGCCCCACTCGCTCGCCGACTGCGGGGTGCCCCTGCTCCCCGGGCCCGGTGACCTGGAGCCGCACTGCAGCTGCCCCGACCGCGGCCACCCCTGCAAGCACGCCGCCGCGCTCTGCTACCAGACCGCCCGCCTCCTGGACGCGGATCCCTTCGTGCTGCTCCTGCTCCGCGGCCGGGGCGAGCGCGAGCTGCTGGACGCGCTGTCCCGGCTGAGCGCCGCCCGCGCGGCCCGTGCCGCCCAGGAGCGCGGTCCGGCGCCCCTGCCGGGCCTCCGCGCACGTGAGGCCGTCGCACCGCGCAGCCTGCCGCCGCTTCCGGCGCCGCTGCCGCCGCCCCCGCACCCCGAGCAGCCGCCGGCGTACCCGGCTGCCCCGGGCGGGCCGGACCCGTTCGCGCTGGACCAGCTGGCGACCGACGCGGCCGCCCGCGCGCACGCCCTGCTGACCACCGGCCGCGACCCCCTGGACGGGCTGACGCTCTGGGCCGACGCGGTGCGCCTCGCCGCGGCACGCCCCGGCTCCGGGCTGACCGCCGCCACCCGCTCGCTGTACGCGTCGCTGGCCACCGCCACCGGACGTACCACGGGCGACCTGGCCCGCTCGGTGGCCGCCTGGCGGCAGGGCGGGCCGGAGGGGCTCGCGGTCCTGGAGGAGCCCTGGGACCCGCCGGCGGGGCGGTTCGACCGGGCCCGCTCCCTCCTCCTCGCCGCCGACCTCCCCGCCTTCCGCCCGGTGCGCAACCGGCTCACCCACCCCGGCGGTCACGTCCAGCTGCGGTTCGGCCGGGACGGCCTCTGGTACGGCTACGAGTCCGAGCCGGGCCACGACGACTGGTGGCCGCGCGGCACCCCCGACCTCGACCCGGTCGGCGCCCTCACCGGCCTGGCGGCCGTCACGTACCCCTGACCGCCGACCGGCCCGACGCCCGGCATCGGCCGACCCGCCGACCCCCCGCACCGCGGACGGCCAGGACGCCCCACCGGCCCCCGTGAACCGCACGCCCCGCCCGCCCCGGCGGCCCCCGCCCCGTCGCCCCCGTCCGGAAGATCGACGGCGGCGCATGGAAACCCCGCAGGGGTATCCGGTCGGACCAGGTCACAGGTCGTCGGGCCCTGCTCCGCGCGCCCGTCGGCGCGAACACTGGGATCATTGCCTAAAGAGCGCTGCCCATGGCCTGACGAACAGTGGTGGTGAGCGTCGTGGCTGCACTCGGTGACACCCCCCGGGAACCGAGCGGTCCGCGGATGGATCCGGTGGGCGACCCGTTCCTTCGCACCCGGTTCGCCCTTCCGCTCCGCCCGGACACCTTCATCCGCCGCGAGCGCCTGGTCGCACACCTGGACCGGGCCCTCGACACGCCGCTGACGATGATCAACGGCGGGGCCGGGGCGGGCAAGACCCTGCTGGCCGCCGACTGGGCGGAGACCCTGGGGCAGCCCGTCGCCTGGCTGACCTGCGACCCGGCCGACCGGGCCCCCGGCGTCTTCTGGGCGTACCTCCTGCAGGCCCTGCGCGCGAGCGGGGTGCGCACCGCCGACGAGGTCGGCAGCCCCGCCGACCCGAGCCGTGTCGACCACACCCTGCTGGCCCGGCTGGCCGCCGGGCTCAGCGGCCGCGAACGGCCCGCGGTCGTGATCCTCGACGAGTACGACCTCGTGACCACACCGGAGATCGCCGACCAGCTCGAGTTCGTCCTCCGCCACGCCGGGGCGGGCCTGCGCCTGGTCCTCGTCACCCGCACCGAACCGCTGCTGCCCCTGCACCGCTACCGGGCCCTGGGCACCCTCACCGAGATCCGCGACGCCGAGCTGGCCTTCACCCCCGAGGAGGCGGCCACCCTGCTGGACCTGCACGGCCTGCGGCTGAGCGGGGCCGGTGTGCGGGCCCTGGTGGGCCGGACCCAGGGTTGGGCCGCCGGCCTGCGGCTGTGCGCGCTGGCCGCGCAGGAGAGCAACGACCCGGAGACGTACCTGAAGGAGTTCGAGGCCGGGCAGAGCGCCGTCGCCGACTTCCTGCTGGCCGAGGTGCTCAAGCAGCAGCCGCCCGAGACGCAGGAGCTGCTGCTCCGGGTCAGCGTCCTGGACCGGTTCTGCCCCGACCTGGCGAACGCGGTGACGGGGCAGCAGGACGCCGAACCCCGGCTGGCCGCACTGCACCGGGCCAACGCCTTCGTGCACCACCTGGGCCACTCCTGGTACCGGCTGCACCCGCTGTTCGCGGAGATCCTCCGGGCCCATCAGCGTGTCCGCCTCCCCGGCCTGGAACGCGAGCTGCACCGCCGGGCCGCCGCCTGGCTGCACCGCTCCGGCCCCCTGTCCGAGACCCTGGCGCACGGCGCCGCGGCGGGCGACTGGGAGTTCACGGCCCGCGTCCTCGTGGACGACCTGGCGATCGGGCAGCTCTTCCTGGGGCTGCGCTCGGACGACCTCGGTGAGCTGTTCTCCCGGATGGCCCCGGACGCCGACGGCCCCCAGGCACACCTGGTCCGTGCCGCACGCGCCCTGTCCACGGGCGACATCGAGCACGGCCTGGCCCATCTGCGGGGCGCCGAGGAGGGCACCGCGCCGGACCTGCCCGCCCCCGACACGGCGGCGGTCCAGCTGAACTGCGCCCTGCTGGAGGCCCTGGCGGCCCGCCTCACCGGCTCGCCGGGACGGGCCGAGCAGGCGGCGCGGAAGGCGCGCCTCGCCGAGCAGGACGTCCCGGCCGACACCCTGGAGCGGCACCCGGAGCTCCCCGCCCTGCTCCAGACCCACCTCGGCTCCGCCCTGCTGTGGGCGGGACGCTTCGAGGAGGCGCGCACCGCCCTGTCCGCGGCGGTCGCGAGCCCCGGCGGCGCCGCGACCGCCCTCCCCCGCGAAGAGGCCCTGAACCACCTCGCGCTCATCGACC
The DNA here is from genome assembly GCF_029269835.1 of Streptomyces tropicalis. Classification (GTDB taxonomy): domain Bacteria; phylum Actinomycetota; class Actinomycetes; order Streptomycetales; family Streptomycetaceae; genus Streptomyces; species Streptomyces tropicalis. The sequence goes on from NZ_JARJBB010000003.1 coordinate 399,845, forward strand.
AGATCGACGGCCGGCCCGGCCGCGCCGAGCGCAAGGCCCGCGCGGCGATCAGCGACGCGGAGCGCTTCAGCGTGCCGCAGCCCTCCGGGTCCGGCCTCGGCCAGCTCGTCCTGGCGGCCGTCGCCGTCGAGCGCAACGAGCTGGACGAGGCCCAGGCCCTGCTGGACCAGGCGGCGACGCGGCACGGCGCGCCCGACCCGGTCGCGGCGGCGGCGCACGTCATCGCCGGCGGGCGGCTGCTGCTGGCCCGCGGCGACGCCCCCGCCGCCCTGGAGACCGCGGAGTCGGCCGTCGCCGCCGCCGTGTCCTCGCCGTGGGCCGAGCAGCAGGCGGCGCTGATCGCCTCGGCCGCCCACCTCGCCGAGGGCCGCCCCGAGGCGGCGGCGAAGGTCCTGGACGACGCGGCCCGGCTCCACCCGGCCTGCGCGGCCGCGGCCGCCCGCGCCCTCCTGGCGTCCGGAAGGGCCGACGAGGCACTGCGCCTGCTCGACGACGTCCGCACCGTGGAGCCCGGCGGCCCCGCCGTGACCGTGCGGGCGCTGCTGGTGCGGGCCCAGGCAGCCGACCTGGCGGGGGACACGGTGGCCGCCCTGCGCCTGGTGGTGCAGGCGCTCCGGCAGGCCCGCCGCGAACTGCTGCGGCGTCCGTTCCTCGAAGCCGGCCCCTGGATCCGCCGTCTGCTGGCCGCGGAACCGGCGCAGGAGCTCGCCGCCGACTGGCTCACCCAGCGCCCCGGCCCGCCCGCGGGCGGCCCACCGGACGGGGCCCTCTCCCCGGCCCCCGTCGTCGAGCCGCTCAGCGCCCGCGAGCGGGACGTGCTGCAGCGCCTCGCGCAGATGATGTCGACCGAGGAGATCGCCGCCGACCTCTTCGTCTCCGTCAACACGGTGAAGACGCACCTGAAGACCGCGTACCGCAAGCTCGGCGTCAACCGCCGCAACGACGCGGTGCGCCGCGCCCGCGAACTCCGCCTCATGTGAGGCCCCGGACCGGGGAACGGACCCGGACCGGCGGCCGGCGCTCGGGACGACGCGGCGAGGTGGACACGGTGAGGCACTGGCGGGCTCTGATCCTCCTCGGCACGGCCCAGTTCCTGATGGTGCTGGACACCTCGGTGATGAACGTGTCCATCAGCCGGCTGGTGAAGGACTTCGACACCGAGGTCACCGCCATCCAGGCGGTCATCACGCTGTACGCGCTGGTGATGGCCGCCTTCATGATCGTCGGGGGGAAGCTCGGCGACATCTTCGGCCGGCGCCGCCTGTTCCTGCTGGGTCTCGTCGTCTACGGCACCGGCTCGGCCCTGACCGCCGTCGCCCCCACGCTCTGGGTGCTCACCCTGGGCTGGTCCCTCATCGAGGGGCTCGGTGCGGCCCTGGTGCTGCCCGCGATGGCCGCGCTCGTCGCGGAGACCTACCGCGGCCCCGACCGGGCCGTCGCCTACGGCGTGATCGGCGGCCTCGCCGGCGCGGGCATCGCCGTGGGCCCGCTGCTCGGCGGCTGGGTGACCACGTACCTGACGTGGCGGCTCGTCTTCGCCGGCGAGGTCGTCGTCGTGGTGGTCATGCTGTGCTTCCAGCGGGTGCTCACCGCCTCCGGCCGCGGCGGGCCGCGGCCCCGGCTGGACGCCGTGGGCGCCGTGCTGTCCGCCCTCGGGCTCGCGCTGTGCGTCTTCGGCGTGCTGCAGAGCAGCACCTGGGGGTGGCTCCAGCCCCGCAACGCCCCCTTCACCGTCTTCGGGTTCGCGCCGACGACCTTCGTCATCACCGCCGGCCTGCTCGTCCTGGCCGGCTTCCGCGGCTGGGAGCGCCGCCGCGAGTCCCGCGGCGAGGACCCGCTGGTGCACCTGGCCCTGCTGGGACGCCCCGTCCTGCGCTCGGGCCTGACGTCGCTGCTGAACCAGAACCTGATCCTGCTCGGGCTGTTCTTCGCCATCCCGCTCTACCTCCAGGTGGTGCAGGGCTTCGACGCCTTCCAGACCGGCCTGCGGCTGCTGCCCGTCTCGGCGACCATGCTGCTGGCGTCCGCGATCGCCTCCCGCCTCGGCCGGTCCGTCGGCCCGCGGCGCATGGTCCGGCTCGCCCTGACCTGCCTGGCGGGCGCCATCGCCTGGCTGCTGGCCTCCATCAAGCCGGTCATCGACGACGCCCAGTTCGCCGGGGCGATGGCGCTGCTCGGCATCGGCATGGGGCTGCTCGCCTCGCAGCTCGGCAACGTCGTCCAGTCCGGCGCGGGGGAGGAGGAACGCAGCGAGGTCGGCGGGCTGCAGTTCACCGCGCAGAACCTCGGCTCCGCGCTGGGCACCGCGCTCATCGGATCGGTGCTCATCGGCGCCCTCGCCCAGGCCTTCACCACCCAGGTCGCGGGGAACCCGGCACTGTCCGACGAGGCGCGCCGGCAGACCGGGATCGCGCTGGAGTCCGGGGTGAGCTTCGTGCCCACCGCCCAGGTCCGCACCGCGGCCCAGCAGGCCGGCCTGCCCCCGTCCCAGGTGGAGGCGGTCACGGACTCCTACGCCGCCGCGCAGCTGGCCGGGCTGAAGGCGGCGATCCTGGTGACCGGAGGCATCACGCTGGCCAGTTTCCTGTTCACCGGGGACCTGCCCGGCGGACGGACCGGCCGCACCGCCCGGCCGAAGGAGCCCCGGCCGCAGGCCGGCGCCGCGCCCGGCACGGACCGCTGAGCGCACCCGCCGTCCCCCGGAGGCGCCGCCATGGTCAGGACCCGTACCGCCGAGGCCGAGGCCCGCACCGCCGAGCGGCGGGCCCGCACCGACTACACCGGCGGTGTCTACGGATCGCTGCTGGCCGCCTCCGTGATCGTCGGCGCGGGCGCGCTCGGTGCCTTCCCCCGCCTGGAGCTGGTCGTCCTGCTGCTGCTCACGGGAGTGGTCTTCTGGATCGCCCATGTGCACGCCCACCTGTTCGGCGCGCGGCTGGCCCAGCGGACCCTGGACCGCCGCACCGTGCTGCGCGTGTGCCGCGACGAGTGGCCCATCGTGAAGGCGGCGGTGCCCCCGGCGCTCGCGGTGGCGGTCAGTCCGCTGCTGGGCCTGGACCTGCGCGGCACGGTCTGGCTGGCGCTCGCGGTCGCCGTCGCCGGGCAGGTGGGCTGGTCCGCGGCGGCGGCGCGGCGTGCCGGGGCCTCGTGGGGCATGGTCGCCTCCAGCGCGGCGGTGAACCTGGTCATCGGCCTCCTGATCATCGCCTTCAAGCTGGCTCTCAAGCACTGAACGCCCGTCCGGACCGGTGGCGTGCCGCGGCATCACCTGCGCCGGGTGAGGCCCCGCCGGGTGCGTCCGGCGCACGATCGCTGCAACGGCGCGGTCCGCCCCCGGGCCGCGCGTGGGAGAGCAGCTCATGCGCTATGAGATCCGCGTCGACGGGCACATCTCGGAGACGCTCGCGGAAGCCTTCCCGGAGCTGGACCATGTCGTGATCTCCGGCCAGACCGTGCTGTTCGGTCCGGTCGTGGACCAGGCCCACCTCTACGAGCTGCTCGCCCGCTGCCAGTCCCTGGGCCTGAAGGTCCTGGAGATGCGCCGGCTGCCCGAGTGAGGCCGGGACGCCCCGGCTACGGAGGCGGCCGCCGGTCCCGCTGCCGCAGCCCCGTCTGGACGGCGGCCGCCAGGATCCGCGCCGCGACGCCGACCAGCAGCAGCCCGCCCAGCATCTGGAGCATCGCCATCACCCGGCCCAGCTCCGTCAGGGCGACGATGTCGCCGTAGCCGACCGTGGTGAAGGTGGTCAGCGCGAAGTACAGGGAGTCCGTCCGGGTCAGCGGCTCGGTGAAGGACCCCGGCACGGCACGCTCCAGCAGGTAGTAGGCGCTGGCGAAGAGGAGCAGGAACAGCGGCAGCGTCGCGGCGAGCGCCTCGACGGCCCGCAGCCGCGGGTGCGGCGAGCGCACGATGACGCGGATCTCCCAGCCGAACACCGCGGCCACCGCCACCAGGCCGCCGACCAGGATCAGCGACGTGGTCACCGTGTTGGCCTGGTCCATCGGCAGCCAGTAGTACGTGGCCACCAGGCCGCTGGTGATGAGGACGGTCCGGACCACGGACGCGACGGCGTCCCGCCGGCCCCGGCGAGGACGGCGGTCGGGCGGGCCCGTGGACGGCTCGCGAGGGGCGCCGTGAGCCCCGGCACCTGGTGGTTCGGTCATCTCGACCTGTTCCGTTCCCCGTACGCGCGCTCGCCGCGCGGGGCGGGCCGCGACCTCACTCCGGCGGCGGTGCGGACGAATCACCCGTCACGGGTGACCCGGCCGTCCCGCGGCCGAGGGAGCGTGACCGGGTGAGGTCCCCGCACGCCGTCCCGTCGGCGGCCCGGGCAGCGACCCGATCCGATCACGCGAGGAGGAGCCATGACCGTATCGCGTGATCCGGCACCGCGACCCGGGCCGGAACACACCCCCGGCGGGACGGCCACGGGTGCCGCCGGCGACCCCGAGGAGATGCTCGCCGGACTCGGCGGGTCCTGGAGCTGGATGCTCGGCTCGGCGCTGGCGACGCTCGTGCCGGGCGTGCTGATCCTGGTCTGGCCCGACGAGACCCTGCACGTGCTGGCCGTCGTCATCGGGCTGTACCTGCTGGTGGTGGGCGCGTTCCGGTTCGTCGCCGCGTTCTCCCGGGCGGAGCACGGCGAGCGCCTGCCCCGGCTGCTCATGGCGGTGCTGTTCGTCCTCGCCGGTGTGCTCTGCCTGCGCCACCCGATGCAGACCGTCGCGGCCCTGTCGCTGATCGTCGGGATCGTCTGGCTGGTCACCGGGATGCTCACCGCGTACACGGCCATCGGCGCCAAGGACCTGCCGCACCGCGGTCTCGTCCTCGCCACCGCGGCCCTCGGTGTGATCGCCGGGATCGTGGTGCTGGCGCTTCCGCTCCAGTCGGCGGTCGCGCTGACCCGGCTGCTCGGCCTGTGGCTGGTGCTGCTCGGCCTGGTGGAGATCGGCGTCGCCTTCGCCCTGCGGGCCGCGCTGCGCCGGGACGGCGGCGGACCCCCGCCCGGCACGCACGCACCGGCCTGAGCCGGGCCGGCCCCGGCCGGCCACGCCCGCCCGGATCCTGCGCGGGCGGCGGACCGGCCACGCACCACCGAAGCACGGACCGTACACGCACCGCACGGGCGACGGGCCACGCGCCGCCCGGGAACCGGACCGGGCGGCCACCGCACCGGGACCGGGCCGCCCCGCACCGCACCCGGGACGAGGCCGGTCCCGCACCGCCGGGCCACCGGCCGGCCCGAACGACCCAGGAGGACCCATGGCCCCGACCCCAGCCTCCGGCCCGCCGGATCCCGGCGGCACCCCGGAACCCGGGCCCGCCCTGTCCGCCGCGGAGCGCGAGGAGTACGAGCGCCTGCGCCGGGCCGCGACACTGCGCCACCGGCGGTCCCGCCGCGTGGGGGCGTCGCTCCTGCTGGTCCTCACGCTGGTCCTCGCCCCGCTCGCCGTCGTCGCGGCCTGGGTCCACTCGCAGGTCTTCGACACCGGCCGCTACGTCCAGACCGTCGCCCCGCTCGCCTCCGACCCGGTGGTGCAGAACGCCGTCACCGACCGGCTGACCACCCGCGTCGTGGACGAGATCGACGTGCAGGCGATCACCGCCTCGCTGACCAAGGCGCTCGCCAACGCCGGGGCGCCGCCCAAGGTCGTCGACGCCTCCACCGTGCTCACCGGTCCGCTGCGCAGCGCCGTCACCGACGTGGTGCGCCGGACCGTCAACAAGGTGATCACCAGCGACCTGTTCCGCGAGGTGTGGGTGAACGCCAACCGGCGTGCGCACTCCGCGGTGGTCGGCATGCTCTCGGGCAACCAGAACGGCGCCCTGCGCGCCCAGGGCGACACGGTGAAGCTGGACATCGGGGTCGTCGTGGACCAGGTCAAGCAGCAGCTGGTGAACGCCGGCTTCCAGAAGGCGTCGGCCATCCCCACCCCCGACCGCCAGATCACCCTCTTCCAGACCGAACAGCTCACCAAGGCGCAGAACGCGGTGCGGCTGCTGAACATCGTCGGGATCTGGCTGCCGGTGCTGGCCGTCGTCCTCGCCGCGGCCGCCGTCTGGGCCGCCCCGGCGCACCGCTTCATGCTGCTGGTCACCGCCTCCGGCATCGGCGTGATGATGGTGGTGCTGCTGGTCGCCCTCGCGGTCGCGCGCCAGATCTACCTCAACAGCGTCCCCCCGACGGCCCTGCCTGCGGACGCCGCCGCGGCCGTCTTCGACACCTTCGTCCGCTTCCTGCGCGACAGCGCGCGCACCCTCCTGGTCGTCGCCGTGATCACCGCCCTGGCCGCCTACCTGTACGGACCCGGACGCGGCGCGCGCGGCGTCCGCACGCTGACCCGGAAGGGCACCGGCGCCACCGGCCGGGCCCTGGAGCGCGGCGGCCTGCACACCGGCACGGCCGGCCACTGGCTGGACACCCACCGCGCCTGGACCACCGGCATCGTGATCGGCGCGGGCGCCCTGACCCTGGTGCTCTGGAACTACCCGACCACGGCGGTGGTGGCGCTCGTCCTCGCCGTCGTCCTGGTGGTGCTGTTCGCCCTGGCGGTCCTCGCGGACGCGGCCGGGCCGGACGCCGCCCCGGCCTCGGGCGGAGCGGGCCGTGCGGTGCCGTGACCGGGGCCGCGACGCGGCCCCTGCGACGGTGCGGGGCGGCGGGTCCGGCGGTCCGGGCTCGCGCCGTCCCACGCTCACCCGTCCCGGGTGAGGCCGAGGGGTTCTTGCCGTGCGCACGCTGAGAACGGCACCGAGCCGCAGCCGGGCCGAGGACCGGAACGGAGGAGAGACATGAACGCACAGATCTACCTGGCGTACGACTATCCGCTGCTGAGCGCCTTCTGGACCATGCTGTGGTTCTTCCTGTGGATTCTGTGGTTCATCCTGCTCTTCCGGATCATCGTCGACATCTTCCGCGACGACTCCATGAGCGGGTGGGCCAAGGCCGGCTGGCTGGTCTTCTGCGTCCTGCTGCCCTTCCTCGGGGTCCTCGTCTACGTCATCGCCCGCGGCAAGGACATGGGCCGCCGCGAGGTCGCGCAGGCCCGCGCCCAGCAGCAGGCGTTCGACTCCTACATCCGCGAGACCGCGGGCAGCGGCGGAGGTGTCGACGACCTCGCCAGGCTCTCCGAGATGCGTGCCCGGGGCGACATCACCGACGAGGAGTTCGGCCGCGCCAAGGACCAGCTCCTGAGCGGCGGCGCACCCGCCGGCAGGCCGGCCTCCTCCTCCACCCCTTCCTCCACCCCCTCCACCCCCGGCCGCTAGAACACGCCGGACGACAAGGAAACGAGGCACCAGGATGACCACCACACACCACGCTCAGCCGGAGTCGGCGAAGCAGCAGTGGGCAACCGGGCTGATGATGTTCGGCGCCGTCATGCTCATGATCGGCGGCGTGCTGGACATCTTCCGCGGCATCATGGGCATCGCCAAGAACAACGTCTTCGTGACCACGCCCAACTACGTGTTCCAGTTCAACCTCACCGGATGGGGCTGGGTCCATCTCCTCCTCGGAGCGGCCGCCGTGGTCGTCAGCCTGGGACTGTTCCAGGGAGCGATGTGGGCACGCGTCGGCGGCGTGGTCATCGCCGGGCTCATCATCATCGCCAACTTCCTCTCCCTGCCGTACTACCCGGTGTGGTCCATCGTGGCCATCGCCATCTCCGGGTTCGTGATCTGGGCGCTCTGCGTGGTGCGCCCCGAGGGACCCGCCGGCGCCCGGTAGGCCCCGTGCCGACCGGGACCGGGCTGCGCCGGAGGAGGGTGCGGCGGGCCGACGAGGCCCCCGCGCCCTCCGTCGTGCGGGGCCCGGCCGGGGAAAGGAGGAGCGCGGTGCGGACCGGACGCCGGGAGCGGTCCGCCGGACGGCCGGCGGCGGCCTCGCGCTGGACCCCCGCGGTCTGGGCGCGCCTGGCCCTGATCACCCTGTTCGCCGCCGCACTCGTCCCGCCGGCCGCGGCCGGCGCGGCCGGCGCGGCGTGGGTCCTGCTCGGCGTCGCCGGGCTGGTCCTCGCGGCCGCCGGCCTGTGGTGGGCGCTCGCCCACGCCGGACTCGTACGGATCGCGGGCCTCGTCCTGGTCGTCGCGGCCCCGCTCGCCGTCCTCGCCCTCTACGCCCGGCACGGGCTGCTGATGCCGGCCGTGCTCTCCCTGGCGCTCTGGGCGCTGGCCCTGGCGGCCGCGCGCGTCGCGCTGACCCCGCGCGCCGCCGCGTCCCCGCCTCCGGAGGCGGCCGTCGCGCCGCCGCTGCGGCCCTGGGTCGCGATGAACCCGCGCTCGGGCGACGGCAAGGTCGCCAGGTTCCGGCTGGCCGAGCGGGCGCGGGCGGCGGGAGCCGACGTCGTCCTGCTCGACCCCGGCGGCCACGACGACGTCGCCGAGCGGGCCCGGCAGGCGGTCCGTGACGGGGCCGACCTGCTCGCGGTGGCCGGAGGCGACGGAACGCAGGCGCTGGTGGCCGAGGTCGCGGCCGCCCACGACCTGCCGTTCCTGGTGATCCCGGCCGGCACCCGCAACCACTTCGCGCTCGACCTCGGCCTCGACCGCGAGGACCCCGCGGCCGCCCTGGAGGCCCTCACCGACGGCGTGGAACTCCGCGTCGACCTCGGTTTCGCCGCCGACCGGGTGTTCGTCAACAACGCCTCCTTCGGCGTCTACGCGGCCGTGGTCGGCGATCCCGCCTACCGGGAGGAGAAGCTGCGCACCACCTTGCAGGCACTGCCGCCGCTCCTCACCGGCGACGCCGCGCCCCGGCTGCGGATGCGCGCCGGGGCCACCCGCCTCGACGGCCTCCAGGCGCTGCTGGTCAGCAACAACCCCTACCGCCGCTTCGTCGACACCGCGCACCCCGGGCGCCGGGAGCGGCTGGACTCCGGGCTGCTCGGCGTCCTGTGCGTCCGCGTCGACAACGCCGCCGAGGCCGTCGGCGTCCTGGCCGGCGCCCACGCCCCGGACACCCCGGACGGCCCCGGCGAGGGGCCGGCCGCCGGGGTGCTGCGGCTGACCGCGCCCGACGTCGTCGTCGAGGCCGACACCCCCACGGTCGCGGTGGGCATCGACGGCGAGTCCGTCCGGCTGCCCGCACCCGTCGTGTGCCGGATCGTCCCCGGGGCCCTGCGGGTCCGCGTCCCGCGCCGCCGCCCCGGCACCCCGCCCCGCCGCCCGCCCGCCGACTGGCGCCGCGTCCGGGACCTGGCCCGGCACCGCACCCGGACCGGCGGGTGAACTCGCTTATCACGCCACGGCCCACGGGCGACAGAGGGGAGGTGGGCAGGCAGAGGATCTCCGCGAACTCGCCACAATCTGGGAGGGAGTGCGCGGCAACCGCACCCAGCCGCGTGAGAATGCGTGGGGCATGAGAGCGTGAGCCGAGTGAGTGAGAAGACGGCCGCACCCCTGCAGTACCGCTTTGACGGACCGGAAGACGCCCCGGTCCTGATCCTGGGACCGTCCCTCGGCACCACCTGGCACATGTGGGACCGGCAGATTCCCGAACTGACCAAGCAGTGGCGCGTCTTCCGCTTCGACCTCCCGGGCCACGGCGGCGCCCCCGCGCACCCCACCGGTTCGGTCGCGGACCTGGCGAACCGTCTGCTCGCCACCCTGGACGGGCTCGGCGTGCAGCGCGTCGGCTACGCGGGCTGCGCCCTCGGCGGCGCGATCGGCATGGAGCTGGCGCTCCGCCACCCCGAGCGCCTGGCGTCCCTCGCGCTGATCGCCGCATCGCCCCGCTTCGGCACCGCCGACGAGTTCCGGCAGCGCGGGGTGATCGTCCGCACCAACGGACTCGACCCCATCGCCCGTACCTCCCCGGACCGCTGGTTCACCGCCGGCTTCGCTGCGGCGCAGCCCGCGATCACCGAGTGGGCCGTGCAGATGGTCCGCACCACCGACCCCGGCTGCTACATAGCCGCATGCGAGGCGCTCGCCTCCTTCGACGTCCGCGCCGAACTCGCCCGCATCGGCGTGCCGACGCTGGTCCTGGTCGGCTCCGAGGACCAGGTCACCGGCCCCGCCCAGGCCCGCACCCTGGTGGCCGGCGTCCCCGACGCCCGCCTCGCGGTGGTCCCCGGCGCCTCCCACCTGGTGCCCGTCGAACAGCCCGGCGCCGTCACCGACCTGCTGGTGCGGCACTTCTCCACCGCATGGCAGCCCGGCTACGACCGGAGCACCGGCCACATGGCCATCGTGGCGCCCCCGGTCAAGCCGGTCCTGGCCGCGCCCCCGCAGCCCGTACCCGTCGCCGAGATCGCCCCGGCCGCCGCGCCGCCCGCCGTCGCGGGCGGCGGCCGTCCGGACCCCCACGACGCCGGGCTCAAGCTCCGCCGCGAGGTCCTCGGCGACGCCCATGTGGACCATGAGCTGGCCGGGGCCGACGACTTCTCCGGCGACTTCCAGGAGCTCCTCACCCGGTACGCCTGGGGCGAGGTGTGGAACCGGCCCGGCCTCGACCGCCGCACCCGCAGCGCCGTCGCCCTCACCGCGCTGGTCGCGGGCGGCCACCAGGACGACCTCGCTTCCCACCTGCGGGCCGCCCTGCGCACCGGCCTCACCCCGGGCGAGATCAAGGAGGTGCTGCTGCAGACCGCCGTGCACTGCGGCGTCCCGGCCGCCGGCCGCGCCTTCCGGGTGGCCCAGCAGGTGATCCGCGAGGAGACCACCCCGACGGAGTGAGCGGCCCCGCCGCCTGTCCCCCCGGCCGGCGTCCGCCCGGTCCGGGGACCGGGAACACCCCCGGGCGGCGCCCCGCGTGCGGGCCCGCGGGGCAGGATGGGACGCATGAAGCTCACGAAGAAGTCGCACGCCTGCATCCGCCTCGAGAAGGACGGGCGGACCCTCGTCGTCGACCCCGGCGGGTTCAGCGAGGAGGACGCAGCGGTCGGCGCGGACGCGATCCTCGTCACCCACGAGCACCCCGACCACTTCGACGAGGGCCGGCTGCGCGCCGCGCTGGAGGCCGACCCGGACTGCCGGATCTGGACCCTGAGGTCCGTGGCGGAGCAGCTCACCGCGGCCTTCCCGGGCCGTGTCCGCACCGTCGGCCACGGTGACACCTTCACCGCCGCCGGCTTCGACGTCGAGGTCCACGGCGAGCTGCACGCGGTGATCCACCCGGACATCCCGCGCGTCACCAACGTCGGCTACCTGATCGACGGCGGCCGCGTCTTCCACCCCGGCGACGCGCTCACCGTGCCCGGCCGCCCCGTCGAAACGCTGATGCTGCCGGTGCACGCCCCCTGGAACAAGATCGCCGAAGTCATCGACTACGTCCGCGAGGTCGCGCCGCAGCGCGCCTACGACGTCCACGACGCCCTCCTCACCGACCTCGCCCGCCCGATCTACGACCGCCAGATCGGCGCCCTGGGCGGCGCCGAGCACCTGCGCCTCGCGCCCGGCACGTCCGCCGAGGTCTGACGCCCGGAGCGGCGGCCGGGGGGCGCGGCGGCCGGACGGGGGCGTTGTCGTACCCGCCCGGTACTTTGGAGGACATGCGCATCGCGACCTGGAACGTGAACTCGATCACCGCCCGCCTCCCGAGGCTCCTGGCCTGGCTGGAGAGCAGCGGCACCGACGTGCTGTGCCTCCAGGAGGCCAAGATCGCCGAGGAGCAGTTCCCGTTCGAGCAGCTGCGCGACGCGGGCTACGAGGCCGCCGTCCACGCCACCGGCCGGTGGAACGGCGTGGCGGTGCTCTCCCGCGTCGGCCTCACCGACGTGGTCAAGGGCCTGCCCGGCGACCCGGGCTACGACGGCGTCCAGGAGCCCCGCGCCCTCGCGGCGACCTGCGGCCCGGTCCGCGTCTGGTCGGTCTACGTGCCCAACGGCCGCGAGGTCGACCACCCCCATTACGCGTACAAGCTCCAGTGGTTCGAGGCGCTGCGCGCGGCGGTCGCGGGCGACGCGTCCGGCGACCGCCCCTTCGCCGTCCTCGGCGACTACAACGTCGCCCCCACCGACGACGACGTCTACGACACGGCCGCCTTCGAGGGCAGCACCCATGTCACCCCCGCCGAGCGCGCCGCCCTGGCCGGCCTGCGCGAGGCCGGCCTGAGCGACGTGGTCCCGCGCCCCCTGAAGTACGACCGGCCGTACACGTACTGGGACTACCGCCAGCTCTGCTTCCCGAAGAACCGCGGCATGCGCATCGACCTGGTGTACGCCAACGCGCCCTTCGCCAAGTCGGTCACCGACGCCTACGTGGACCGCGAGGAGCGCAAGGGCAAGGGCGCCTCCGACCACGCACCGGTGGTCGTGGACCTGGACGCGTAGCGGACCGTACGGCGCGCCGGGCCGCCCGCGCGCCCCGGTTCGTCCGGCGCTCCGGCCGCCGTGCCCCCGCCGTGCAACCCTCCGGGCCCGCCGTCCGTCTCCTACGGCGGACCCCCGGCGCACCCCGGCCGGATCCGCCAGGGATCGGGGCCCGGCGCCGAGCCGTGCCCCTCCCGCGACGCAGCCCCGGGGCGCCCGCACCTCCGCGCGGAGGCGGCCGGCACACGAGGAACGGAGAACCGGACGCCGTGCGGCACCACGAAGGGCCCCGCCCCCCGGCGCGCACCGCGCCCCCGCACCTGATCCGGCGCCAGGCCCTCGCCTTCGTCCTGGTCGGCACGGTCAACACCGCGACGTACTACGGCCTCTACCTGCTGCTCCTGACGGCCCTGCCGTATCTCGCCGCGCACGTCCTCGCGTTCCTGCTGAGCATGACCACGGCCTTCTTCCTGCACGCGCGCTTCACCTACCGCACCCGGCCCACCTGGCGGAAGTTCCTGCTCTTCCCGCTGACCAACGCGACCACCTTCCTCGTCACGACGGCCGGTGTGTACGTGAGCGTCGACCTCCTGCACACCGGGAGCCGCCTCGGCCCGCTGCTCGCGTCGGCCGCGGCCGTCCCGGTCACCTTCCTGCTGTCCCGCACGATCATGCTGTCCCGCGCCGAGCGGGGCCGCGGCCGCCCCGCACCGGCCGCATCCCCGCTCCCGCTCCGTGCCCCGGCACTCCCGCTTCCGCCCCCGGCACCCCCGCTGCCCCTCCCGGACCCGGCACTCCGGCCCGCCCTGGAGCCGGCCGGTCCCGACTGAGGCCCCCGCGTGCCGGGCCCGCACGGCTGCGGGAACCAGGGCCGCGCGCCTGTGGTGCGGAGGCCGGTGGGAGTGCCACGCTGGGGTGATGGACATCCCCTTTCTGGGCAGATGGCGCAGGAGGCACGGGTCCGCCTCGGCGGTCGCGGTGTTCTCCGAGGACGCCGAGGACACCGGGGGCCGGGAGAGCCCGGCCGAACTGCTCTCCGAATGCGAGCTGCTGCGCTCCCAGGCGGCCGGGGCCGGACTCCGACTCGACGACACCGCCGCCTCGTTGGAGGCGCTGGACCAGTTGCTGCCGCGCTGGCGCGACGACGAGGAGACCCTGCCCCGGCTGGGCAACGACGCGGGGCTCTACCTCGGCACCGTCGTGGTGCGCACCGTCCCCGGCGCCGGATGGCGGATCCTGCCGGGCGGGACGCCGGTCGTGCGGCTGGCGTCCGGACGTGAGGTCGACGTGGTGACGGCCGGTCAGGGCTGGGCCGTCGCCGGGGTCCCGGAGCTCTCGCAGGTGTACGCGGAGGCCGCCGAGGCATAGCCCCGGGGTCCTCGCACGACGGCACCACGTAAATACGGCTAATGCCAGAAGGGTGCGTGTCGGGTGTCAAGTCCGGTCGGAGCTGGATAGTTTGCGGCAACCACGACACAGCTGAGAGCGAGTGGGGCTGGGTATGGCCGTCGATCCGTTGATCGAGCTGCGTGACGTCACCTCATCAAGCGGCTGGTGGTGCCGCTGAAGGGCGCGCCACGTCCCGCTTCCCGCTCGCCGACGAGCGGTTGCCCCACCGCCCGGCCCGACGCGTCGGACCTCGACTAGGATGTGCCGTTCATCCCTGTGCTGTCGGTGATCCGGCCGAACTCCACGGGGAACGGGACGCTGCTGCCGGGTGGGTACCCCCCACGGCCCTCGACCGCAGGGGGCAGCAGTCCACAGAGCCATACCCGGCCGGCGGCAGCCGGAGATCACTTCTCGCGCAGCGGGACGGACACGTACGACGGATCGTCCGCAGGCGAGGAGAAGGTCAGCTGCGCGCCGGACGGGTTGTGCTCGCTGTAGAGCGGGTCGACCGTGTCGACCACCAGGGCCAGCCGATGACCGGTCGGGACGTCGTAGGCCGTCGAGTACAACGGCAGGTCGACGCCGAACGGGCGGCCGGGTGTCCGCCCGTACCAGGTGTACGGCGCGTGCGTGACCAGCTTGCCGAGGCCGAGCGGGCCCACGTCGTACAGATAGGCCATGAAGGTGCCGCGCTCCCGGTTCGGGGTGAGCGTGGTGTGGACCGTGGCGGCGCCCCGCACCTGCTGCGGGGCGGCGTACCGCTCCGACTGCCACACCGCGGCCCAGCGGCGCGGCAGCAGCGGCATCCAGGCCATCGGCGGGATCCTCGCCACCTGGTCGAGGGTGCTGGAGAGGAACACCACCCCGCCGTCCGCCCCGGAGTCGACGTTGGCGTGGACGGTGGAGGTGCCCGCCAGGTCGACCTTCCGCCGGGTCGCGCCCACCGACTTCCAGTCCGGGTAGCCCTCGTAGCCGCCCGCGGAGCGGGACTTCAGTTGCACCGGCTGCTCGTGGTCGATGCCGTTGTCCACACCCCGCAGGTAGTGGTCGAGCCAGCGCCGCGTGTCGCTCCACACGTCGTTGGGCAGTCCGAACAGGCCGGGCAGTTCGGCGGTCGCGTGGTCGCCGGGCCGCAGTTCCAGGCGCTTGGGGCCGGTCAGTCTCTCGTAGAAGTCGGTGTACTGGTTGGGCGAGAAGATGCTGTCGCCCCAGGCGTTGGCGAGCATGACCGCCGTGCCGTTGCGGTTGAGCCGGTCGACGTAGGTCGCGGCGGAGCGCTTGCGCCCCCAGGCGATCAACTGCGGCTCCTTGGCCAGGTCGCCGGCGTAGAAGTCGTCGAAGACCCGCCGGACCTCGGGGCTCTCGCGGCCGGTGACGGTGGCCGTGCCGTCCAGCAGGGCGGCGGCCTCGACGTGCTGGGTGCGGCCGGAGTAGATCGAGGCGATCAGATCGGCCCAGCCGCTGAGCGAGGCCACCGCCTTGATCCGGGGGTCGTGCTCGGCGGCGAGCAGGCTGATGCCGGCGCCGTACGACACGCCCGCCATGCCGATGTGGCGCGGGTCCGACGGGGTGTGGGCGAGAGCCCAGTCGATCACCTTCGAGGCGTCGGCCCAGTCCGGTGGGCCGGCCACTTCTATCTGCCCGCCGGACTGCCAGAAGCCGCGCACGTTGTAGCTGACGACCACATAGCCGGCGTCGGCGAGCTTCTGCGCCTGGGCGAGGTACTCCACCTGCGGCAGGCTCCAGCTCGTGGGCATCACGACCAGCGGGTACCGGCGGGAGCCGTCGGCGCCCGCCGGGGTCACCACGTTGCACTTCAGGACGGTGCCGCCGTCGCCGGTGATGTCGACGAAGCGGACGCCGCCCGGGGCCGCCTGCGCGGCGGGGGCGGAGCCGAGGACGCCGCCGGCGATCAGGGCGGCCGAGACGGCGCCCACGGCGGTCGTGCGCAGGGTCTTCGTGCGGTGGGTTCCCACGGACCACTCCTCACTCGTGTCAGTGCAAAGTGACCAGACGGTAACCTCGGCGCCTTACCGGAAGTAACCTGTCGGTAAGTTACGTACGGGTAAAGCTTGTTGACGCCTCCACCACAGGTCCGCCGGGCCCGGCGGACCGCCCGCCCGTCAGTCGGCCGCGCGGTGCGAGGCACGCGAGGCGCGCGAGGTGCGGGCCGGGGGCCGGGCCGGCGCCTGCTCCGGCTCCGGGAGCGGCGTCTGCGCCGCGCGGGTCACGTCCGCGACCAGCTCCACCACGTCGGGGCCGTACGCCTGCGAGTTGACCACCTTCAGCAGCAGGACGAAGGAGCCGTTGCCGTACTTGCGGGTCAGCCGCTCGTGGTGGCGGGCGAGGTAGCGGGTGGCGGCCTGGTTGGTGATCGCCCGCTGGCCGCAGAACAGGAACACCGGCCGGGACGTGCGGCGCTCCCCGACGGTCAGGCGCGCCAGCAGCACGTACTCGCTGCGCCCGGCCTCCATCCGGTACTGCTCGCCGCCGATCCGGAACGCGCCGCGGTCCGGCCCCGGCTCGGCCTCCACGTTCACCCGGACGCCGGGCAGCAGGGAGTGAAGGTGTGCGGCCATCCGGCGGTTCGAGGCGGGCCCGCCGACGCAGAACTCGGTGCGCTCGCCGAAGCCCTGCTGGGTCGCGTCGTGCGCGACGACCTGGGCGGCGGCGTGGCAGTCCTTGATGAGGGCGGACAGCTCCAGCAGGGCGAACACGTCGTGCCGGGTCACCGTCAACTCCGGCCCGCCGGCGTCCCGGTTGACCACGAGCAGCGACTCGGAGTTGTCCGGCATCCCGAAGAAGGCCTGCTTGCGGCGGAGCCTGCGCCGCCACAGGTAGGTGCGGGCGAGCCAGCCCAGCGCGGCACTGATGCCGGCGGCTATCACACCCAGGACGATGTTGCGCACGTCGTCGGTCATGCCCGCGCATGCTAGCGGTTCGGGCGGAACAGTGTTCGAGACGGTCCTGACGAGGCCATGGCAATGGTTTAGGCTGCGCGGACGGTCTCGGACTGGAGGTGCGGATGCGTCGCCCTGTCGCACGCAAACTGGCCATTCTCGCGGTGTCGGCCGCCCTGGTGTCGGTGGGGGCCACGGCGCCCCCGGACGGCAGAGCCCGGCCGGCCGCCGAGAAGACTCCCGTCGCGGTCGGCTACGGCGGCGCCGTGGCCAGCGTCGACCCGGACGCCTCCGCCGCCGGCATCGAGGTGCTGCGCAAGGGCGGCAACGCCGTCGACGCGGCCGTCGCCACCGCCGCCGCCCTCGGCGTCACCGAGCCCTACTCCTCCGGCATCGGCGGAGGCGGCTACTTCGTCTACTACGACGCCCGGACCCGCTCGGTGCACACCATCGACGGGCGCGAGACGGCTCCGCGGACCGCCGACTCCGGCCTCTTCCTGGAGAACGGCAAACCCCTCGCCTTCAACGACGCCGTCAGCAGCGGCCTCAGCGTCGGCACCCCCGGCACCCCCGCCACCTGGCAGGCCGCCCTGGACGCCTGGGGCACCCGGCGGCTCGGCTCGGTGCTGCGGCCCGCCGAGCGGATCGCCCGCGACGGCTTCACCGTCGACGACACCTTCCGCTCGCAGACGGCCGCCAACGAGACCCGGTTCCGCTACTTCCCGGACACTGCACGCCTGTTCCTGCCCGGCGGGCAGCTCCCGGCCGTCGGCTCCACCTTCAAGAACCCCGAACTGGCACGCACCTACGAGGAACTGGGCGACAAGGGCACCGACGCGGTCTACCACGGCGACATCGGCGACGCGATCACCCGCACCGCCGACCACCCGCCGGTCGACCCCAAGTCCGGCTGGAACGCCCGGCCCGGCAAGCTGTCGGACCAGGACCTCGCCGCCTACCGCGCCAAGTACCAGGCACCGACCAGGACTTCGTACCGCGGCCTCGGCGTCTACTCCATAGCGCCCTCCTCCTCCGGCGGCACCACGGTCGGCGAGGCGCTCAACATCCTGGAGCGGACGAACCTCTCGAAGGCCAGCGAGGTCCAGTACCTGCACCACTACATCGAGGCCAGCCGCATCGCCTTCGCCGACCGCGGACGCTGGGTCGGCGACCCGGCCTACGAGGACGTACCGACGAAGGGGCTGCTGTCGCAGCGGTTCGCCGACTCGCGGGCCTGCCTCATCAAGGACGACGCGGTCCTGCACAGCCCCCTCGCCCCGGGCGACCCGCGCCACCCGGCACCCTGCCAGAAGGGCGGCAAGGCGGCCCCGACCACCTACGAGGGGCAGAACACCACCCACCTCACGGTCGCCGACCGGTGGGGCAACGTCGTGTCCTACACCCTCACCATCGAGCAGACCGGCGGCAGCGGCATGACCGTCCCCGGCCGGGGATTCCTGCTCAACAACGAGCTGACCGACTTCTCCTTCGCCCCGGCCAGCCCGGCCGTGCACGACCCGAACCTGCCCGGTCCGGGCAAGCGGCCGCGCTCGTCGATCTCGCCGACCATCGTCCTCGACCGGCAGGACCGGCCCGTGGTCGCGCTCGGTTCGCCCGGCGGCGCGACCATCATCACCACCGTGCTCCAGACGCTGACCGAGTTCCTCGACCGAGGGCTGCCGCTGGTCGACGCGATCGCCGCGCCGCGCGCCAGCCAGCGCAACGCGGCGACCACCGAACTCGAACCCGGCCTGTACGACAGCGCGACGCGCAGGCAACTGGAGGCGATCGGGCACTCCTTCACCCTCAACCCCGAGATCGGCGCCGCCACCGGAGTACAGCGGCTGCCGAACGGCAAGTGGCTGGCCGCGGCGGAGAAGGTGCGCCGGGGCGGCGGCTCGGCGATGGTGGTGGACCCGGCCCCGTGACGACGTCGCGGGCGGGCCGGTCGTCGGTCCGCCCCGCCGCACCACCCGGCACCGGGCCGAGCGGGTCACGTGGTGGCCGCCGTCCGGCTTCCGGCGCCTTCCGGCACGATCCGCCGTCGGATCGTGCGGGGCCGCATACCGGGGCCGTGGCGGGCGCGCCGCGCGCCGGACGCGCCGGGGGATCCCGGGCGGCGCCGGGTTCGGGTCAGGGGGTGGACGGGGCCGGTGCGGCCGCCGGGTCCCCGGTGCCGTCCGTGCGGAAGGTCAGCCGGTCGTCCACCGCGTCCACCATGACCCGCCCGCCCTCGGCGATGCGGCCGTCGAGGAGCAGCCGGGACAGGTGGTTGTCCACCTCCCGCTGGATGGTGCGGCGCAGCGGACGCGCGCCGTACTCCGGCTGGAACCCGCGTCGCGACAGCCAGTCCACCGCGGCCTCCGTGAAGTCCACGCCCACGCCCTGCGCCTTCAGCAGCCTGCGGGTCCCCTCCAGCAGCAGCTGGGTGATCTGCCGCAGTTCCTCGGGACTGAGCCGGCGGAAGGCGACGATCTCGTCGATCCGGTTGAGGAACTCGGGGCGGAAGTGCTCGCGCAGCGGCCGCAGCACCTGCTCCCGGCGCGCCTCCTCGTCCGCCTCGCCGTCGCCCGCCCCGAAACCGATCCCGGCGCCGCGCCGGGAGACGGCCTCCGAACCGAGGTTGCTGGTCATCACGATCACGGTGTGCGTGAAGTCCACCGTGCGGCCCTGCGCGTCGGTGAGCCGCCCGTCGTCGAGCACCTGCAGCAGGATGTTGAAGACGTCCGGGTGCGCCTTCTCCACCTCGTCCAGGAGGAGCAGCGAGTACGGGTGGCGCCGCACCACCTCGGTCAGCTGCCCGGCCTCCTCGTGCCCCACGTATCCGGGCGGGGCGCCCACCAGCCGGCTGACCGTGTGCCGCTCCTGGTACTCGCTCATGTCCAGTCGCACCATCCGGTCCTCGCTGCCGAACAGCGCCTCCGCCAGCGCCCGGGCCAGCTCGGTCTTGCCGACGCCGGTCGGGCCGAGGAACAGGAAGCTGCCGATCGGCCGGTCCGGGCTGGCCAGCCCGGCGCGGGAGCGCAGCACCGCGTCGGCGACGGCGGCGACGGCCTCGTCCTGCCCGACGACCCGCCGGTGCAGATGCTCCTCCAGGCCGAGCAGCCGGTCCTTCTCCTCCTGGGTGAGGCTGCTCACCGGGATGCCGGTCAGCCGCGAGACCACCTCGGCGATCGCCTCCGCGGTGACCACCAGGTTCTGCCCCTCGTCGGCCTCCTCGTCCCCGCTCGCCGCCGTGATCTGCTGCTTCAGCTCGTTGATCCGGTCCCGCAACTGCGTGGCCTGCTCGTACTGTTCGTCCGCGACCGCGTGGTCCTTGTCGAGGACGAGGTGCTCGAGCTCGCGCTCCATGGCCCGGACGTCCGTGCCCTTGGTCCGCGCGCGCAGCCGCACCCGCGCGCCTGCCTGGTCGATCAGGTCGATCGCCTTGTCCGGCAGCCGCCGGTCGGACAGATAGCGGTCGGACAGCTCCACCGAGGCCACCAGCGCCTCGTCGGTGTAGCGGACCTGGTGGTGCGCCTCGTAGCGGTCGCGCAGCCCGCGCAGGATCTCGACGGCGTCCTCGACGGACGGCTCGGACACCAGGATCGGCTGGAACCGGCGGGCCAGCGCCGCGTCCTTCTCGATCCGGCGGTACTCCTCCAGTGTCGTCGCGCCCACCACGTGCAGCTCGCCGCGGGCGAGCGCGGGCTTGAGGATGTTGCCCGCGTCCATCGCCCCGCCCTCGCCGCCCGCCCCGGCCCCGACGACGGTGTGCAGCTCGTCGATGAAGACGATCAGGCGGTCGGAGTTGTCGCGGATCTCGCCCACGATGCTCGTCATCCGCTCCTCGAAGTCGCCCCGGTAGCGGGTGCCCGCCACCACCCCGGTGAGGTCCAGCGCCACGACCCGGCGGCCGGCCAGCACGTCGGGCACGTCGCCGTCGGCGATCCGCTGCGCCAGCCCCTCCACGACGGCGGTCTTGCCGACGCCCGCGTCGCCGATGAGCACGGGGTTGTTCTTGCCGCGGCGGGAGAGCACCTCGATGGTCTGCTCGATCTCCTGGTCGCGCCCGATCACCGGGTCGATGCGCCCCTGCCGGGCCAGATCGGTCAGGTCCCGCCCGAACTTGTCCAGGGTGGGCGTCGCGGAGTGCCGCGGCCGCCGGCCCTCGACGCGCTGCTGCGCGGACTCCGCCGGCTCCGGCGGCAGGCCGCTGCCGGCCGCGTAGCGGGCCGCGTTGAGGATGTGGCCGGCCGCGGAGTCCGGGTTCGCCGCCAGGGCGCTCAGCACGTGCTCGGGCCCGATGTGCCCGGCGCCGCTCGCCCGGGCCATGTCGTGCGCGTCCAGCAGGGCGCGCTTGACGGCCGGGGTGAGCGAGAGCGAGGTGGGCGGCGGGGCCTCGCCCGGGGGGTGCTGCACCGGACCGGACCGCTCGTCGATCTGCGTCGCCAGCGACTCCGGGTCCGCGCCGGCCCGGCTGAGCAGGCTCCGGGTGGGCTCCGCGGTCAGTGCGGCGCGCAGCAGGTGCTCGGTGTCCAGGTCCCGGCTGCCGTGCTCGGCTGCGTACTGGGCCGCGCCCCGGACGAGCTCCCGGGCGGGCTGGCTCAGCAGCCGTCCGATGTCGATCTGCCGGGGGCCGGGGCGCGGGCCGCTGAAGAAGCGGGCGAGGAATTCACCGAAGGGGTCGTCCTCCGGGCCGATGAAGCCGTTGGTCATCGCGTCCCTCCGTGCCTGACGACATGCCGGCGCCGGTCACCCGGCCGGGTGGTTCCTGCCACGATGTCACGATCTGCACCGCGGGGCATGTCCGGAAGGCGCCGGGCGGCGCGGGCTGGAGGAGGCGTCCCGGAGGGCGGGCCGGGTCAGTCGGGACGCCGCTCCGTGAGGATGCGCGGGCCCGCGTCCGTGACGGCCACGGTGTGCTCCACGTGGGCCGCGCGGGACCCGTCGGTGGTGCGCAGGGTCCACCCGTCGGCGGCCGCGCGGTAGCCGTCGGTGCCGCCGGCGATCAGCATCGGCTCGATCGCGAGGACCATGCCGTGGCGCAGCGGGAGGCCCCGGCCGGGGCGCCCCTCGTTCGGCACGGGCGGGTCCTCGTGCATGCGCCGGCCGATGCCGTGGCCGCCGAATCCGTCCGGGATGCCGTAGCCCGCCGCCCGGCACACCGTGCCGACGGCGTGCGCGATGTCCCCGATGCGGTTGCCGACGACGGCCGCCGCGATGCCCGCGGCCAGCGCGCGCTCGGCGGTCTCCACCAGACGGACGTCGGCCGGGCGCGGCTCGCCCACGACGAAGCTGACGGCCGAGTCGCCGGCCCATCCGCCCAGCTCGGCGCCGAAGTCGAGGGAGACCAGGTCGCCGTCGCGCAGCCGGTACCGGGTGGGGACGCCGTGCACGATCGCGTCGTTCACCGAGGCGCACAGGACGGCCGGGAAGGGGACCGGGGCGAAGGAGGGGCGGTAGCCGAGGAACGGCGACGTCGCGCCCGCCTCGCGCAGGGTCCCGCGCGCCAGGCCGTCAAGCTCCAGCAGGGAGACGCCGACGCCGGCGGCCTCGCGCACGGCGGTCAGCGTCCGCGCGACCACCTGGCCCGCCTCGTACATGGCCTCGATCGATGTGTCCGTCTTCAGCTCCACCATGCCAATTACTATACCGGTATTAGAATGACGGCATGGTGCGCACCCCCCTCACCCCCGAAGAACGCGAGCGCGGCGAGCGGCTCGGCCGGCTGCTGCGCGAGGCCCGCGGCGGCCGCAGCATGACCGCGGTCGCGGCGAGTGCGGGGATCTCCGCGGAGACCCTGCGCAAGATCGAGACGGGCCGCGCCCCGACACCGGCCTTCTTCACGGTGGCGGCGCTGGCCCGCGCCCTCGGCCTGTCCATGGACGAGCTGGCCGAACACTGCACGCCGCTCCCGGTCTGACGCCGCCCCGTCCGAGGGGCCGGCCCGGCGGCGCGGAGGGCATCCCGCGGCACGGCGTCGCACGCCCCGCCGCCGAGGTCGGCAGGGCCGTGCTGGGCCTCGCCGCGCTCGGGCGCCACCGCGAGGTGCCGGTCCTGCTCGACGCCTACGTCCGGGCGCGCACCCCGGAGGGGGCGGCGCGCAGCGCGGGGGAGGGCCCGCGGCGGCCGGCCCCCCTGCTCCTGGAGGCCGCCCGGGGCGTGTCCGGGGAGCCCCTCGGGGACCTCGTGCACGCTCTCCGCGTCGCGGGCCGCGCCGGCCGACCACCCGGGACACCTCCCGGGCCCACCCGTCCCACACCCCCCTCAGACCCCGTCCGGCCCTCCCGGGCAGGGCGGGACGTCCCGCCCGGTCACCCCTCACTCACCCACAGGGGTGTGAATCGTGATCGACTCCGCGGGTTCGCGACGATGGTCTTGGCAAGGCGGTCCCGGGGGCTTACGTTCGACCCTCTACGCCCTGCTCTACGTGCGTAGAGGCTGTGACGTACCGCCGAAGGAGCAGCTCATGGCCAACGTCGTCCGCGCGGCCCTGGTCCAGGCCACCTGGACCGGCGACACCGCGTCCATGATCGCCAAACACGAGGAGCACGCCCGGGCGGCGGCCCGTGAGGGCGCCCGGGTCATCGGGTTCCAGGAAGTCTTCAACGCGCCCTACTTCTGCCAGGTCCAGGACCCGGAGCACTACCGCTGGGCCGAGCCGGTCCCGGACGGGCCGACCGTGCGCCGGATGCAGGACCTCGCCCGTGAGACCGGCATGGTCGTCGTCGTGCCCGTCTTCGAGGTCGAGCAGGCGGGCTTCTACTACAACACCGCCGCCGTGATCGACGCCGACGGCACCTACCTCGGCAAGTACCGCAAGCACCACATCCCCCAGGTGAAGGGCTTCTGGGAGAAGTTCTACTTCCGCCCCGGCAACCTCGGCTGGCCCGTCTTCGACACCGCCGTCGGCAAGGTCGGCGTCTACATCTGCTACGACCGCCACTTCCCCGAGGGCTGGCGGCAGCTCGGTCTGGGCGGCGCCCAGCTCGTCTACAACCCCTCGGTCACCCACCGCGGCCTGTCCGCCCACCTGTGGAAGCTGGAACAGCCGGCGGCCGCCGTCGCCAACGAGTACTTCGTCGCCGCGATCAACCGCGTGGGCCGCGAGGAGTACGGCGACAACGACTTCTACGGGACCTCGTACTTCGTCGACCCGCGCGGGCAGTTCGTCGGGGACGTCGCCGACGACACCAAGGAGCAACTCCTCGTCCGCGACCTCGACTTCCAGCTGATCGACGAGGTCCGGCAGCAGTGGGCCTTCTACCGCGACCGCCGTCCCGACGCCTACGAAGGGCTGGTCCGGCCATGAGCGACCTGTACGCCCGTCACCGGGCCGTCCTGCCCGACTGGCTGGCCCTCTACTACGAGGACCCCATCGAGATCACCCACGGCGAGGGCCGCCACGTCTGGGACGCCGACGGGCGGCGCTACCTGGACTTCTTCGGCGGCATCCTCACCACCATGACCGCGCACGCGCTGCCCGAGGTGACGAAGGCGGTGAGCGAGCAGGCCGGCCGGATCATCCACTCCTCCACGCTCTACCTCAACCGCCCGATGGTGGAACTGGCCGAACGCATCGCCCAGGTGAGCGGCATCCCGGACGCCCGCGTCTTCTTCACCACCTCCGGCACCGAGGCCAACGACACCGCCCTGCTGCTCGCCACCGCCCACCGCCGCAGCAACGCGATCCTGGCCCTGCGCAACAGCTACCACGGCCGCTCCTTCAGCACGGTGGGCATCACCGGCAACCGCGGCTGGTCCCCGACCTCGCTGTCCCCGCTGCAGACCCTCTACGTGCACGGCGGCGTCCGCACCCGCGGCCCGTTCGCCGACCTGGACGACGACGCGTTCGTCGCCGCCTGCACCGACGACCTGCGGGACCTGCTCGGCCACACCCGGCCGCCCGCCGCCCTGATCGCCGAACCCGTGCAGGGCGTCGGCGGGTTCACCTCCGGCCCGGACGGACTCCTCGGCGCCTTCCGCGAGATCCTCCGTGAGCACGGCGTGCTGTGGATCTCCGACGAGGTGCAGACCGGCTGGGGCCGCACCGGCGACCACTTCTGGGGCTGGCAGGCCCACGGACAGAACGGCCCGCCGGACATGCTCACCTTCGCCAAGGGCGTCGGCAACGGCATGTCCATCGGCGGCGTCGTCGCCCGCGCCGAGATCATGAACTGCCTGGACGCCAACAGCATCTCCACCTTCGGCGGCACCCAGCTCACCATGGCGGCCGGCCTCGCAAACCTCGCGTACCTCCTGGAACACGACCTCCAGGGCAACGCCCGGCGGGTCGGCGGCCTGCTCATCGAGCGGCTGCGGGCCGTCGCCGCGCAGCTTCCCGGGGTGCGCGAGGTGCGCGGGCGCGGCCTGATGATCGGGGTGGAGATGGCCGTACCCGGCACGGACCGCGCCGACCCGCGGGCGGCCGCCGCCGTGCTGGAGGCGGCCCGCGCGGACGGCCTGCTCATCGGCAAGGGCGGCGGCCACGACACCAGCGCCCTGCGCATCGCCCCGCCCCTGTCCCTGACCGTCGCGGAGGCCGAGGAGGGCGCCGCGATCCTCGAACGCGCGCTGCGGAGCGCGCAGTAGCAACCGGCCCCCGGCCCCCGGCTCCGACCGGCGACCGGGGGCCGGGTCGGAAGCACCGGTCCGAGCCGGTCCGAGCAAGGGAACACGCCATGACCACCGCCTCGGAAGCCCTGAAGCCCACCGGGCAGCCCGAATCCGCCCTGTCGGTCCGCCAGGTCCTCACCCTGGAGCGGGTGCTGGCCGGGGAGCCGGAGGTCGTGGCGGGCGCGGGTCAGCTCGACCGGCCGGTGCGCTGGGTGCACGTCGCCGAGGCCGCCGACGTCGGCGTGATGCTCAGCGGCGGCGAGATGGTGCTGACCACCGGCGTGCTGCTCGCCGGCGACGAGGACAAGCAGGCCGAGTACATCCGCTCGCTGCACCGCGCGGAGGCGGCCGCCGTGGTCCTCGGCCTCGGCCGGGCCTTCCCCGCTCCGCCGGACGTGATGCGCCGGGCGGCCGAACGCTGCGGACTGCCCCTGGTGGTGCTGCACCGCCCCTTCCCCTTCGCGGAGCTGACCGAGGAGGTCCAGTCCCGCCTGGTGCGGCGGAAGTTCGCCGCCGTCAGCCTGTCGGAGTCCGTGCGCACCGCGCTCACCGCGCTGATCACCGCGGGCGCCCCGCTGCAGCGGCTGCTCGACGAGGTCGCCGCGCACAGCGCCTGCCCCGTCGTCGTCACCAACCTCGCCCACCGCGTCCTCGCCACCGCGGGGGAGCGTCCGGCGGTGGACGACGTGCTGCGCGACTGGGAACGCATCGCCCGGCAGGCCGGCGGCAGCGAGGGCGACGGCTGGATCCGCGCCGAGCTGGGCGGCCGCGGCGAGCGCTGGGGCCGGATCCTGCTCTGCGGGCACCGCGGCGACACGGCCACCGGACGGCTGCTCGCCGACCGCGCCGCCGAGGCCCTCGTCCTGCACCGCATGCTCGGCGGGACCGTCGCCTGCTCGTGGGAGGAGCAGTCCGCGCAGAGCCTGCTCACCGACCTGGTCAGCGGCGTGGTACCGGCCCGGCAGCTGCTGCCCCGGGCGCGCGCCGCCGGACTGCCCGTCAACCGGCGCACCTTCGTCCCCCTCGTCGTCCGCCACGGCTCACCCGCCGAACTCGACCGCCTGCTGCGCCTGCTGGGCCTGTCCGGGCTGGTCGCCGAACTCGCCGACGACGCCACCGCCGTCCTGCTCAGCCTCGCCCGCGACCAGGACGCGGACGCCCTCACGACGCACTTCGCGGCGCGGCTGCGCGCCGAGTCCGGCACCGCCCGCACCGTCGTGGCCGCCGCGCACGCCCGGACCGCGTGGGACGACGTGCCCGCCGGACTGCGCGAGGCCCGGCACGTCGCCGACGCCGTCGCGGACTCCGCGGCCGGCCTCGCCCTGCCGCCCGTGGTGCGCCTGCGGGACGTCCATCTGCGCGGCCTCGTCCGGCTGCTGCGCGACGACCCGCACGTGCAGTCCTTCGCCGAGCGGGAGCTGGACGGGCTGCTCGAACCCGGCGACGACGACCTGCTGTCCGTGCTGCGCACCTACCTCGCCACCGGCCGCAACAAGTCCCGCACCGCCCAGCTGCACCACGTCTCCCGGCCCGCGCTCTACCGCCGCCTTGAGGTCATACAGAGCCGGCTCGGCGTCGACCTCGACGACTTCGAGCAGGCCGCTTCGGTGCACATCGCGCTCCTCGCGCACGATGCGCAACAACAGTGACCCCGACGTCCGAAACAGCCGGGCAACGCGGCACGAGCTGGGAAAACGGCGGTGAAACATGGGGCAGGGCCAGAGTGACACAGTGGCACGCCGCACCCGCGCAGACGTGACACGGTGCACATCGAAGCGGGCTCGCCCCCTTCCCTACGCTCGCCGCACACCGAACGAGTGGAGGTCCCGATGAGCAGAGTGATCCGAGCCGCCCTCTTCCAGACCGCCTGGACCGGCGACAAGGAGTCGATGATCCGCGTCCACGAGCAGGCGGCCCGCGACGCGGCCGCCCAGGGCGCCCAGGTCCTGTGCTTCCAGGAGCTGTTCTACGGACCGTACTTCTGCCAGGTCCAGGACCCGGCGTTCTACGAGTACGCCGAGCAGATCCCCGAGGGCCCCATCGTGCAGCGCTTCCAGTCGCTGGCCAGGGAGCTGGGCATCATCCTCATCCTACCGATGTACGAGGAGGAGCAGCCCGGCGTGCTCTACAACACGGCCGCCGTGATCGACGCGGACGGCTCGTACCTCGGCAAGTACCGCAAGACCCACATCCCGCAGGTCAAGGGCTTCTGGGAGAAGTTCTACTTCCGTCCGGGCAACGGCGGATGGCCGATCTTCGACACCGCCGTCGGCAGGATCGGCGTCTACATCTGCTACGACCGTCACTTCCCGGAGGGCTGGCGGGCCCTCGGCCTCGGCGGCGCCGAGGTCGTCTTCAACCCGTCGGCGACCTCGCGCGGACTGTCCGGCTACCTGTGGCAGCTGGAGCAGCCGGCGGCCGCCGTCGCCAACGAGTACTTCGTCGGCGCGATCAACCGGGTCGGCGTCGAGGAGTACGGCGACAACGACTTCTACGGGACCTCGTACTTCGTGGACCCGGAGGCGCAGTTCATCGGCGAGGTCGCCAGCGACAAGGAGACCGAACTCGTCGTGCGCGACCTGGACATGGCCAAGCTGCGCGAGGTCCGCGACCGCTGGCAGTTCTACCGGGACCGCGAGCCCGGCACCTACTCCCCGCTGACCGCCCCCTGACCCCCGGGTGCCCCGCGTGACCTCCCGTGCACCCACGACCGGAAGGAGAGGAAGCATGAGCCGAACCGTCATCCGCGGCGGCCTCGTCGTCACCGCCTCCGACGAGCTCCACGCCGACGTCCTGATCGAGGACGGCCGCATCGCCGCCCTCGCCGCGTCCGGCACCCCGGCCGCCGAGGCCTTCACGGCCGAGCGGACCATCGACGCGACCGGGAAGTACGTGATCCCGGGCGGCGTCGACGGCCACACCCACATGGAGATGCCCTTCGGCGGCACCTACGCCGCCGACACCTTCGAGACCGGCACCCGGGCCGCGGCCTGGGGCGGCACCACTACGATCGTCGACTTCGCCATCCAGAGCGTCGGCGGCTCGCTGCGCGAGGGCCTGGACGCCTGGCACGCCAAGGCCGAGGGCAACTGCGCGATCGACTACGGCTTCCACATGATCGTCTCCGACGTCAACCAGGACACCCTCAAGGAGATGGACCTGCTGGTGGAGGAGGGCGTCACCTCCTTCAAGCAGTTCATGGCCTACCCGGGCGTGTTCTACAGCGACGACGGCCAGATCCTGCGCGCCATGCAGCGCGCCGCCGAGAACGGCGGCCTGATCATGATGCACGCGGAGAACGGCATCGCGATCGACGTGCTCGTGGAACAGGCCCTCGCCCGCGGCGAGACCGACCCGCGCCACCACGGCGAGGTCCGCAAGGCGCTGCTGGAGGCCGAGGCCACCCACCGCGCGATCCGGCTCGCACAGGTCGCCGGAGCGCCGCTGTACGTGGTCCACGTCTCCGCGCAGGAGGCCGTCGCCGAACTGACCCGCGCCCGCGACGACGGACTGAACGTCTTCGGCGAGACCTGCCCGCAGTACCTGTTCCTGTCCACCGACAACCTCGCCGAGCCCGACTTCGAGGGCGCAAAGTACGTCTGCAGCACGCCCCTGCGTCCCAGGGAGCACCAGGCGGCGCTGTGGAGGGGCCTGCGCACCAACGACCTCCAGGTGGTCTCCACCGACCACTGCCCCTTCTGCTTCGTGGGCCAGAAGGAGCTCGGCCGCGGCGACTTCTCCAAGATCCCCAACGGCATGCCGGGCGTGGAGAACCGCATGGACCTGCTGCACCAGGCCGTCGTCGACGGCCACATCTCCCGCCGCCGCTGGATCGAGATCGCCTGCGCCACCCCGGCCCGGATGTTCGGCCTGTACCCGAAGAAGGGCACCATCGCCCCGGGCGCCGACGCGGACGTCGTCGTCTACGACCCGCACGCCGAGCAGGTCATCTCCGCCGAGACCCACCACATGAACGTGGACTACTCGGCCTACGAGGGGCGGCGCATCACCGGCCGCGTCGAGACCGTGCTCTCGCGCGGCGAGCCCGTCATCACCGAGCGGGAGTACACCGGCCGCGCCCGCCACGGCGTCTACACCCCGCGCTCCACCTGTCAGTACCTCAACTAGGAGTGGCGCCCATGGACTTCGGACTCGTCCTGCAGACCGACCCGCCGGCCTCCCGCGTCATCGAGCTCATGCAGCGGGCCGAGCGCAACGGCTTCAGCCACGGCTGGACCTTCGACTCCGCCGTGCTGTGGCAGGAGCCGTTCGTCATCTACAGCCAGATCCTGGCGAACACACGCTCCCTGACGGTCGGCCCGATGGTCACCAACCCGGGCACCCGCACCTGGGAGGTCACCGCCTCCACCTTCGCCACCCTCAACGACATGTTCGGCAACCGCACCGTCTGCGGCATCGGCCGCGGCGACTCGGCGATGCGGGTGGCCGGCCGCAAGCCCAACACCCTCGCGCGGATCAGCGAGGCGATGAAGGTCATCCGGGCCCTCGGGCGGGGCGAGGAGGCCGACCTCGGCGGCGGCTCCACGGTCCGCTTCCCGTGGATCTCGCCCGGCGCCGAACTCCCCGTCTGGATGGCTGCCTACGGGCCGAAGGCCCTGAAGATGGCCGGCGAGGAGGCCGACGGCTTCATCCTCCAGCTCGCCGACCTGTATCTGACGCAGCACATGGTGAAGGCGGTCAAGGACGCGGCGGCCGCGGCCGGGCGCGACCCGGACGACGTCACGATCTGCGTCGCCGCCCCCGCCTACGTCACCGCCGACGACGCGCCCGAGGCGCTCGCCCACGCGCGCGACCAGTGCCGCTGGTTCGGCGGCATGGTCGGCAACCACGTCGCCGACCTGGTCGCCAAGTACGGCGAGCACTCCGCGGCCGTCCCCGACGAACTCACCGCCTACATCAAGGCCCGGCAGGGCTACGACTACAGCCACCACGGCCGCGCCGGCAACCCGGACGCCGACTTCGTGCCCGACGAGATCGTCGACCGGTTCTGCCTGATCGGCCCGGCCGAGGCGCACATCGAGAAGCTCGACGCCCTGCGCGACCTGGGCGTCGACCAGTTCGCCCTGTACGACATGCACGACGCCCGGGAGGCCGTCATCGACGCCTACGGAGAGAAGATCATTCCCGCGGTCAACTCCTGATCCCGGCCCCCGGTCCGCCCCGGGGGCCGTCCCGCCGGCCATGCGCCACGGACCGCCCCCCGGGCCCGACCTGCGATTCCCGCCCACCCGTTCCCGCGACCCCTGTCCACCCTCTCGATCCGGCAACTCCCGCCCGCCCGCGTGATCCCCACCCGACCCTGCGACCCGCCCCCCACTCCAGTCCCCCCTCCCCGCCTCCCCGGGAAGGGGCCGGGCGCCCGCACCGCCTCACATCGACCCACCTCATCGATTGGGCTGCCCATGACCGACACCGCTCCCACCGCGATACCGCCGTCCCACCAGACCACCCTCCCCGACGGGCGGGTGGAGATCCCCGCCGGAACCCCGCCGCCCAGCGGCCCGTACGCCAACGAGGACCTCCTCCCGGTCCCCGTCGCCCGGCGCACCTGGACCACGTACAACTTCTCCGCCCTGTGGGTCGGCATGGCCCACAACACCGCCTCCTGGACCCTCGCCTCCGGTCTGATCGCCGTCGGCATGGACTGGAAGCAGGCGGTGTTCACCATCGCCCTGGCCAATGTGATCGTGCTCGTCCCGATGCTGCTCACCGGGCATGCCGGACCGAAGTACGGCATCCCCTTCCCGGTGTTCGCCCGCGCCTCCTTCGGCGTCCGCGGCGCCAATCTGCCCGCCGTCGTACGGGCGCTGGTCGCCTGCGGCTGGTTCGGCATCCAGACCTGGATCGGCGGCGAGGCGATCTTCTTCCTCGCCGGGAAACTGATCGGGACCGGCTGGTCCGGCGCCGCGCAGGTCGGCGGCCACCCCTGGACGATGTGGCTGTCCTTCGCGATCTTCTGGGCGATCCAGGTCGGCATCATCTACCGGGGCATGGAGACCATCCGCCGCTTCGAGAACTGGGCGGCGCCCTTCGTGCTCGTCGGCGCGTTCGTGATGCTGTGGTGGATGAGCAACCGGGCCGGCGGCTTCGGCCCGCTGTTCGACCAGCCGTCGCGGCTGGGCTGGGGCGGCGGCTTCTGGAAGCTGTTCTGGCCCTCCCTCATGGGCATGATCGGCTTCTGGTCCACCCTGTCGCTGAACATCCCGGACTTCACCCGGTACGGGAAGAGCCAGCGGGCCCAGACCTGGGGACAGGCCCTCGGGCTGCCGACCACGATGACGCTGTTCGCCTTCCTGTCGGTCCTGGTGACGTCCGGGTCGCAGGCGGTGTACGGCAAGCCGGTCTGGGACCCGGTGCAGCTGGCAGCGAAGACCGACAACGTGGTGGGCCTGCTCTACGCCCTGGTCACCGTGCTGGTGGCGACCCTGTCGGTGAACATCGCGGCCAACCTGGTCTCGCCGGCGTTCGACTTCTCCAACATCGCGCCGCGCCGCATCAGCTTCCGCACCGGTGCCCTCGTCACCTGCGTGCTGGGCGTCCTGATCTGCCCGTGGAAGCTCTACGCCGACCCGCAGGGCTACATCTTCACCTGGCTGGGCCTGGTCGGCGGCCTGCTCGGCACGGTCGCCGGCATCCTCATCGCCGACTACTGGGTGCTGCGCCGCCGCTCCCTGGACCTGGCCGACCTCTACCGCGGCGGCGGCCGGTACTGGTACTCGGGCGGCTGGAACTGGCGGGCCGTGGCGGCCTTCGCCGCGGGCGGTGTCCTCGCCGTCGGCGGCGCCGACTTCCACCCCCTGGTCGACGGCCGTCCCCTCGCGGCCCTCAAGCCGCTCGCCGACTACGGATGGGCCGTGGGCCTGGCCACGTCGCTGGTGGTGTACCTGGTGCTCATGCTCCTCGCCCCGGGCCGGCGGCGGGTCACCACCGCCTGACCGGCCCGCGGGCCGGGCGGCCCTGGAGGACGGTCAGTTGGACCGCCCGCCCTCCAGGGCCGCCACCGCCTCCTTGGCGGCCTTGATGGCACCGGTGTTGATCTCGTCCGTGCTCGGCGCCTTCTTGGTCTCGAAGTTGCTGCCGTTGTAGGTGACGACGACGAGCGCGTTGGAGGCGCGGACCATCACCTCGCCGTCCCGGGTCTGCTGCTTGTCCTGGGTCGTCAGGTTGACCACCGAGTAGCCCGCGTCGCCGACGCCGGGGACCTGGCCGCCGCCGCTCTTCTCCGCGGTGCGCTCCTCGTACGCCTTCTGCGCCTCCGCGTCGGACGGCATGAGCTCGAAGGAGACGTCGAGCCAGCGGTAGTCGTAACCCTGGAGGGCGTTCCACGAGCAGGTGCGGCGCAGCTTGGAGTTGGTCGACGCGATCTCCTTGCCCGCCGTCGAGGCGCCGGGCACCAGCGACTTGAGCGTCTTCGTGCTGATGCTGCCGCACGGCGCGGGGGCGGAGGAGTACGTCTTCGTGGCCGCGGTGGAGGACGGGGCCGAGGACGACGACCCCCCGGCGTCCTGGGACTGCGACTGCGGGGTCGACTTGTGGTCGGCGGCCGGCGCCGCGGCGAACGGGCCGGAGGTCAGCGCCCAGCCCGCGCAGGCGAGCACGACGACCGGGCTCAGCCTCGCGGTGAGCGCGAGCGGCAGGGGGAATTCTGGCACGGCGCACTTCTCGTGGGGGACGGACGGTGCGGAGGGGGTCCGCGCCGCGGACGGAACGCCAGTCTCACACGGCCGGAGGTGGGGTGGAAGGGTGAACTCCGCTCCGTGGCCGCGCGGTTACGGCGACTCGCCCGTGAATGTTCCTTTTCCCCCATATGTCTGCGCCCCCGTCCGGCCGGGTGGAGTCCGCGCCCGGCCGCCGTGGATGTCCGTGCTCGGGTCGGCCATGTGTTCCCTGCGGACTGTTGTGGGGAATTTGCCGAAAAGGATCGATGCTCCCGATATCCTCGTGCGATGCCAGGTGCGGCAGGTCATGAATTACGCCCCGGCGAGAGGAGTTGCAGGTGCTCTTCGTGCAGGGAGCGTCGGTGACCGCTGTTGTGCGCGGCAGTCTCGGAGAACCGGTGATCCTGCTTCCCGGCGAATCGTGCCCGGGAATGCTGGATGCGCGCTGGATCGACGTGGTCCGGGCGGCGGCCGTCGTACTGGATGCAACCGAGCTGCAATGCCTGTGGGGTGCGATGTGCACCCTGAGCATGCGGACGCCGGATTCCTATGTCGCCGCCGAGGAAAACGTACTCGCCCTCTACAAAGTGCCGTCGGCCTGATGTCCGGCACCAGGAGGGCCCGGTCGTTCTTGCGCGCCGCGTCCGTGGGCCGGCGTACAACGGCGCCGCCCGTGGTCGGGGAATCCTGACCACGGGCGGCGCGGGGAACGGGACCGGCTACCGGCGCCCGTAGGGGTAGCACTCCCAGCTGTGGTGGCGGCGGTCCCACCGGTAGCGGTAGGTCATGCGGTAGCGGTCGTCGTACCGCCGGCAGGACTCCCGGAAGTCGTACCGGTCGCGGTCGAACCACCCGTCGCGGTCGTACCGGTCGCGGTCGAACCACCCGTCGTGGTCGTGGCGCCCGTCGTGGTCGTAGCGGCGGTCGTCGTCACGGCCTCCGTGGCGCAGCCACCCGAAGTCGCGGTCCCCGCGGTGGTCACCGGTGTGGTCGCGTACCGGGGACGGGTCGCGGTGCGCGGCCGCCGGGGCCGTGGCGGCGGATGCCTGGGTGGCCAGCGGTGCCATCACGGCACCCACGGCCAGGAGCGCGCCTGCCACTCCCTTGGCAATACTCTTCACTTTATCTCCTTTCGGGGCGGAGCGATTTTCTGCTCCGCCGGCCGGGCCGACGTTACCCCACATTTCGCGGCCGTCATGGAAGGCGGAATTCCCGCGTCTTACGGAGAGTCCGGTGCGTCGGCTGGGGAAAGTGCAGGTCAAAGCCGTGGTCGGGAGTGCATTCCGGTTCCGGCTCTTAATTCTTTGGACACTCCAACAGGTGAATGCCCCGGTGGCCCCGGTATTGATAAAAAAGCCGGGCCGATTCCGCTTCCGCGCCTTTGGCGCCCCTCATTGCGCGGAGTGTGAAATGGCAAAAGGCGGGATCGGGCGGCTCCGGTCGTGGCAGCGCCCCGCCGGTACCGCCCCTCGTTCCGCCGAGGGCGCCCGCCGGGTCGTGCGGAGGGAGTGCCGTGCCGGCGCGGCGGTGGTGCAGATCTCAACCATTGAACTGGCGAACGATTTTGAACACATGTCGGACATAGGGGGTTTGCATAAGAGCTCCGCTTTCCACTACCGTCCAGGGCCTCCGGACGAACTGTCCGGAGAGTCTGGACGGCGGGGTTGACGCACGACTACGCGTTCCTTCTCGTAGTACCGCTGTTCAGGCCGCTGCGGCCGGGCGCCCCACGCGCCGGCCGCAGCAGAGGGAGAACCCGTCGGACGGCACCGGTGCTCGTCGTGGACGTCGCGCGAGCAACTCGGCGGCCACCCCGGGCCCGACCCTGTCGCGGCGGGCGTCTCCCGACCGTCGTGCGACCGCATCCGCGGCGCACGTCCCTCACACCAGTGAAAGGAAACACCCATGGACATCAAGCAGCTCGAGGCCGAGACCGCGGAACTGCTCCCCGGACGCGAGGCGCTGGCCCGCTTCTCCTTCAACCTGGCCAGGACGACTTCCATCTCGAAGAAGCTCGTGAACCTCAACGCCCACAACGAGTCGGCGGCCGTCAACCAGTTCTCGCCGCTGGCCGTCGCGCAGTCCCAGGCCTCGCAGGCCATCAGCGTCCACCAGTAGCACGCCGACGCCGCGGGGCAGCCGGAATCTGCCCCGCGGCGCCCGCCGGGCACCGTCCGCACCGGGTCGCACCCGGCGGGCGGTGCTCCCGGCTCCCCCCGGCGGTCCCTCGCAGGCGCCGCATGGAGCCCGAGCGAACCCCGCGCCGTGGAGAAGACTATGACGCCTCCCGCAGAGCACAGCACGTCCCACGCCCGGAACCAGTCCACCGCCGTCGCGGCCGACCCTCCGCCCCCGGCCGAAGGGCGGCCCGTGAGGCCGCGGGAACCGGCCACCGCACCGACGCAGGTCATGGCGTCCGAGTCCGCACCGCCCGCCGGGCCCGTCCCGCATCTCACCCACGGCCTGCGCGCCCTCGGCCAGTACCAGGGCTCCGGCTTCACCGACCGCAAGTACGTCGTCCGACGCGGCGACGGTCAGGTCCTGATGCTCTCCCGTCTGCTCTATCTCGTCGTCAGTTCCGTCGACGGCGTCCGCGACACGGAGACCATCTCCCACCGCGTCAGCGGCCGGTACGGGGAGGAGGTCACCGAGGGCGACGTCGCCTACCTCATCGACAACAGGCTCACCCCGCTCGGGGTCACGGTCCCCCTCGGAGAACCCCCGCGAACGTGTGACAAGGCCCCCACGTCCGACCTCCTGCTGGCCCTGCGCGGCCACCGGGTGATCCTCGACGAGGCCCGGGTCGCCCGTGTCGCCGCCGCGCTGAGCTGGCTGCACCGACCGCCGGTGGTGGCGCTGGTGCTGAGCGCCACCGCGGCCGTGGACGTGTGGCTCTTCGCCGTCCACGGCGCGATGACGCCGCTGCTGCGCGTGCTGGAGCAGCCGCTCTGGATGCTCGCGGTGTTCCTGCTGACGATCCTCTCCCTCGTCTTCCACGAGTTCGGCCACGCCTCCGCCTGCCGGTACAGCGGTGCGGTCCCGGGGAAGATCGGGTGCGGCATCTACCTGATCTGGCCCGCGCTGTACACCGACGTCACGGACGTGTACCGGATCGGCCGGCGCGGCCGGCTGCGCACCGGTTTCGGCGGTGTCTACTTCAACGCCGTCTTCATGCTGGCGCTCACCGCCGGCTACCTGCTCACCGGGCAGCCGTTCTTCCTGGCCTCCGTCTACCTCGCGCACTTCGAGGTCCTGGAACAACTGATGCCCGCGCTCCGGCTCGACGGCTACTACATCCTCGGCGACCTGGCCGGCGTGCCCGACCTGTTCGGCAAGGTGAAGCCGATCCTGATGAGCCTGGTTCCCGGGCGCAGGCCCGCCGAGGCGGCCGGTCTGAAGCGCTCCGCACGCGTCGTCGTCGCCTCCTGGGTCCTGACGATGATCCCGCTGCTCCTCGCCGAGACGTGCTACGCGCTGTGGAACCTCCCCCGGCTGGCCACGACCGCGTTCCGCAGCCTCGCCGAACAACTGGCCGGAACCGTCCAGGCCTTCGGGGAGGGGCACCCGGCCGCGGGCACCGTCGGCGTCGTCGGCGCCCTCATGCTCGCCTGCCCCATGGCCGGCGGCTCCTACCTCGCGGGACGGGTGCTGGTGCGGCTCGCCGGGGCCGCGGTCCGGACGACCCGGGGCAGACCCGCCCTGCGTCTGTCCGTCGCCGCCGCGGTCTGCGGCGCCGCCTGTGTCCTGGGCACCGCCTGGTGGCAGGGCATGACACCGGCGCCGCTTCCCCCCGCGGCGCCCGTGACTCCCCTCCTGCAGCCCGGCGTTCCCCGCGTCCGGGCCGCCGAGGACCCGCCCGCCGGCCTGCCGGGGAGCCACCCGGTGGCACGGCCCTCCGGTGCCCCGGATCCCACGGGGCGCACCACCGGCCACGGCACGGGGGGAACCGGCCGTACGGCCGTCCCCTCTCCGTCGCCCACGCCCGCCGGGCCGCCCACGCCCACGCCGGCGCAGGCGTCCCCGCGCACGAGCTCCACGGCTCCCGCGCCGCCCACGGCCCGTGAGTCCGCCACGGCCACCCCGCCCGTACCCGGCACCTCGCCCGGGGCGTCGGCCTCCGTGCCGCCGTCCCCCTCCGCGACGGTCCCCGCGTCCCCGTCCCCGCCGCTGACCGCGCTCCCGTCGCCGAGCCCCAGCACATCCTGACCCCGACCCGCCCACCACTTCAGGAGAGGCAGATGAACCACCGCAAGCCCCGCACGAGCACCGTCGCCAGGACCGCCGTGAGCATCAGCATGGCCGCCGGCGCCGGTCTGGTCATGACCACGACCATGGCCTCGGCCGCCACCGGCCCCGGCATCTCCCACGACGTCGCCACCGCTGTGGACCTCGCCCACAGCCGCGCCGACCGGGTCCATCTGAGCCAGTTCGACGAGACGTTCAGAATCCACGAGTACGGCCCGTCCATCGCCGTGACGGCGAACAACCGGGCCACGGCCGAGTCGGTCGGATGCTCTCCGCTGGCGCCGTGCCGGTCCGTCGCCCTGTCGTTCCAGATCGTCACCACCTCCGGCCGCAACGCGCGGCTGATCAACGCCACGAACATCGGCCGTTCGGTGAACGAGCACTGCCCCGAGTGCCAGACCTTCGCCGGCGCCTACCAGTTCGTCGTCGCCACACCGCGCGCCTTCACCCTCGGCGGGAGCGCCCGGAGCGAACTCGCGGGGCTGGCCCGCCGCGCAGCGGCCCTGCGCTCCTCGACGCTGCCGGTCTCCCGGATCCGGCAGTCCGCCGACGACATCGCCCGTCAGATCAAGGCCGTTCTCGACCGGGAGGCCGCACGGGCTCCCCGGGGCGGCGGAAGCGACCCCGGCGCCGACTTCGACCCCACGGTGACGATGCACCGCCACGTGGTCTAGGACCTGTCGTCGAACTCCCGCCCGCCCTGGGGCGGGCGGGAGTCCGGCCACAGGCCCTGGAACCGGGGCAGACCGAGCCCGGTGCCGGACCGGCCGGTCCGGCACCGGGCGGCCGCGTCCGGCCGTGGCGGTCGCGTCCCCACGGACGCCCCCGAGCCCCCACGACACCGCACGACCTGGAAGGTCCGAGACCGTGACCACCCCGCACCCCGCAGCATCGCGCACCCGTGTTCTGGAACTCCTCAGCGAAGGACACCCGGCAGGAGAGGTGGCGCGCATGCTGGATATTCCGCCCAGCACCGTCTACCGCTGGCGCCGCACCCTCGTCGCCCCGTCGAGCCTGCCCCTGGCGCGCGGCCGCATTCAGGAACTCGAGGCCGAACTCCTGCTGTGCCGCCGGACGATCGACGCCCTGAACGACGTGATGCCCCCAAAAGGCGTTACGAGGTGATCGCGCGTGTGGTGGAGCAGGGATTTCCCGCGCGCAGGGTCGCCGCTCTCCTGAACGTTTCCGAATCCGGTTACTACGCGTGGCGCGAACGCCCCGTCTCGGACCGGGACATGCGGCACGTCTGGCTGACCCGGCTGATCATCGACATCCACCGGCAATCCGGCTCCGCCTACGGCTATCGGCGCATCCGCCAGGAACTCGACCACCGTTTCGGGATCAGAGTCAGCCACGGGACGGTCGAACGCCTCATGCGGCGGGCGGGAATCCGCGGGGCGCGAGGACGCCTGCGGGCCGCGCCCGGCGGCGTCCGGCGCGCCGCGCCCGGCGCCGGGTGGGTCCTGGACACCTTCGCATGCCGCACGCGGGACGGCGACCTGTGCACGGCGGTCGTCCTCGACACCGCCGGACGGCGCCTGCTCGGCTGGAGCAGTGCCGCCGCGCCGGACCCCGGCCTCCTCGCGCGGGCTCTTCGGACGGCGCTCAACCGGCACGGCGACGTCCCCGCCCGGACGCCGGGCGACCCGGGCTTCAGCTGCGCCTTCACCGAGCGGGCGGTGCGCTCCGGCGGCGCGCCGCCCGGCGCGGCCGTGGGCGACTGGTACGACCACGCGGTGGCCGAGGCCTTCTGGGAGCACGTGCACCGTGCGCTCGCGGCGCTGTGGACCTCTCCCGGCCTCCCCCCGCTGGGCCCGGAACTGTCCAGGGTCCTGAACCGCCTGGCCCAGCAGGGGCACGCGGTCCACGGACCGGACCTCACCCTCTAGAACGGCGGACACATGGACCTCACCCCACCCCTGCCCCTGCCCCTGCCCGCAGGCCCCCGGTCGCGCGCGGCCCGGGGCCTGTCCGCGCCCCAGGCGCACCGGATGCTGCTCTACTGCGCCCTGGAGGGTGCGGGTGTCCCGCTCGACGTCGGCGACGTCCAGGCGGTCTTCGACGTGGCCGAGCTGGACTACGTCACCGTCCAGGCCGTCATCGCCTGGATCGCCTCGGCGGGCACGTCCGGCTTCGTGCGATGACCGACCGGGACGCCGTCCCGCGCGGCCGGCCCCGGAAGGGCCGTCGTCCCGGGGAGGTCAGCCCTGGTCGGCCCCGTGCCCGTCCGCCTCGAGCAGCGACTCCACCAGGACGGCCACGTGCCGCCGGTCCTTCGGGCTCAGCCTGTGCACACTCGCGATGAGGATCTCCACCTCGGGATCCGTGATCTCGGGCGAGTCCTCGAAGTAGAGGTTGACCCCCGCCGCCTCCGCGGCGGCCCGCTGCACCGGAGCCACCGGTATGCCCAGCCCCTTGGCGAGGCCCTCCAGGGTCGTCTGCTGCGGCACCTGGGCCAGCCGGACCGACGTGGCCAGATGATGCACCGTCGAACGTGAGATGCCGCCACGGCGCGCCACGTCGTTGTAGGACCAGCCGTTCTGGTCCAGCCTGCGCTTGATCATTTCCTGCAGTGTGTTGGGCACCGCCGCTTCTTCCTGTCGGGGGAGTGGCAGCCTGTCAATGAGTCTAACGGCCCCATACAGGGGGCGTTCCGCATGTTCTTCCATTCGCCCTGTTCCGCCACCCTGACCTGGGCGCCCGGGTCGCCCGCGGAGCCCTGCGGCCGAGGAGACGGGGGCGGTGCGACGGCCGCCACGGGCACCACCACCTGCCGCACGCGGCCGGCCGCGGACGCAGCGGTGCCCGCCTCCTTCAGTGGAGGATCGGGTGCGTCCGCCTTTGGGGCCGCTATTCCGCCGCGCCGTGCGAGGGAATTGATTCTTCTCGCGCGGCATCTTTATGCCACTTCTTCGAGGGCTCCCCGGTTCAATTCTTGCGATTACTTCCGATGTCGTTCGCGGGGTTCCTGGGCGGATGTTCCCGCTGGTACCTTTCTGCCGATTCGATGGCGTACATTCCGTGGAGAAGTCGATGGTCTTTCCTGCCGTTGAACTGGCTTGCTGGCTGGCCCGATCGGCCGGTGATCCGGAAAGAGTGTTCAATGAATGGCGTCGTCAGCAGCAGGGCCTGGCCCTGCTTCCGGCCGGAGTCGCCTGGGACGCGGTCAAGCTCGACGAGGAGCGGGCCGACCGGATCCACCGCTCGCTGCTGCGCCGCGGGTGCCCGGTCGGGGTCACGCTGCGGGACAGCTGGTACCGGACCGTCTACTTCCTCGTGCCGCCGGACGTGCCCGGCCTCCCCTGCCCTCCCGTCCCGCACGCCGTCACGTCCGGCGGCTGGCTCGCCGCACCGGACCCGCGCAGTCCCCACCCGCACATGGCCTGGACCGCCGCCGGCGGGCAGGAGCGGCTGACGTCCCGCAGGGGTCTGCTCCAGGCGCTGACGGAGGCCGGGGAGTCCGGGGCGCCGCCCTCCCGCCACGACCCGCGCGTGCGGAGTTCCGGGACGCCCTGAGGGACCGCCCCGCACGCACTCGGCGCCGGGAACCGCCGCCGGAGGCCGCGGTGGGGTCCGCCCGCACCGCCGGAGGACGGGGCCATGACAGGTGCCCTCCATGGGCAGGATGCTTCGCGTGCGACCGGAGGCCCCCTCCGGAGCCGTCCCGAGCGTCGGACCGAAGCGCCCGCCCCCACCGGCCGGAGCGCTCCAGCAGCGAGGTGAGAGAGCTTGTTCACCACCCGCCCCACCCTCCAGGGCACCTTCGGCATGGTGTCGTCCACCCACTGGCTCGCCTCCCAGGCGGCGATGGCCGTGCTGGAGGGCGGCGGCAACGCCTACGACGCCGCCGTGGCGGGCGCGTTCGTCCTGCACGTCGTGGAACCGCACCTCAACGGGCCCGCGGGGGAGGTGCCGATCCTGCTGGCACCGGCCGGCGGCGAGGTCCGGGTGCTGTGCGGGCAGGGGGTCGCCCCGGCCGGGGCCACCGTCGCCCACTACCGGGGCCTCGGGCTGGACCTCGTCCCCGGCACCGGGCCGCTCGCCGCCGCCGTGCCCGGCGCGTTCGACGCGTGGATGATGCTGCTGCGCGACCACGGAACCAAGTCACTCGCCGACGTCCTCGCTCATGCCGTGGCCTACGCCGAGGACGGACACCCGCCCGTGGAGCGCCTCGGCGAGACCGTGGAGACGGTGCGGGAGCTGTTCACCACCGAGTGGACCTCGTCCGCCGCGGTGTACCTGCCCGGCGGCCGCGCCCCCCGGCCCGGCGAGCTGTTCCGCAACCCCGCGCTCGCGGCCACCTGGCGGCGGCTGCTCGCCGAGACCGCCGGGGCCGGGGACCGGGAGGCGCAGATCGAGGCCGCCCGCGCGGTATGGCGGTCCGGGTTCGTCGCCGAGGCCCTGGTCCGCCAGGCCGGGCGGCCCACGCTCGACACCAGCGGCGAGCACCACACCGGCACACTCACCGCGGACGACCTCGCCGCCTGGTCCGCGACCTACGAGGCGCCGGCGGCGTACGACTGGAACGGCTGGACGGTGTGCAAGGCGGGACCCTGGAGCCAGGGCCCCGTGCTCCTCCAGCAGCTCGCGCTGCTGCCGCCCGAACTGCCTCCCCACGGCACCGCCGACCGCCTCCATCTGCTGATCGAGGGCTGCAAACTCGCCATGGCCGACCGGGAGGCCTGGTACGGGGACGCCGCCGACGTGCCGCTCGCCGAGCTGCTGTCCGCCGGGTACAACGCCGGCCGGCGACGGCTGGTCGGGGAGCGGGCCTCGTCCGAGCTGCGGCCCGGCAGCCCCGGCGGGCGCTTCCCGCGGCTCAGCGCCCACGCCCACGCTCCGGCCGGGGAAGCGGAGTTCGGCGCCCTCGGAGTGGGGGAGCCGACCCTCGCACGGACCGCGGCCGGCGCGCCCGGCGTCGGGTCCGACGGAGGCACCCGCGGGGACACCTGCCACCTCGACGTCGTGGACCGCTGGGGCAACATGGTCGCCGCCACGCCCAGCGGAGGATGGCTCCAGTCCAACCCCGTCGTGCCCGAGCTGGGCTTCCCGCTGGGCACCCGGCTCCAGATGGCGTGGCTGGACGAGGGGCTGCCCAACACCCTCACCCCGGGCCGCCGCCCGCGCACCACCCTCACCCCGTCCCTCGCGCTGCGCGACGGTGTGCCGGTGATGGCCTTCGGCACCCCCGGCGGGGACCAGCAGGACCAGTGGCAGCTGCACTTCCTGCTCGAGGTCGCGCGGCGCGGCCCCGTGCGCGGCGGCCTCGACCTCCAGGGCGCCGTCGACGCCCCGAACTGGCACAACGAGAGCTTCCCCGGCTCCTTCTACCCGCGCGGGATGCGGCCCGGGCGGGTCGTCCTGGAGTCCCGGACGGACGCGGCGGTCGTCGACGGGCTGCGGCGCCGGGGCCACGACGTGGTGCTCGGCCACCCCTGGTCGGAGGGCCGCCTGTGCGCGGTCGCCCGCGACCCGCGGACGGGCGTGCTGTCCGCGGCAGCCAACCCGCGCGGGATGCAGGGGTACGCGGTGGGGCGCTGAGCGCAGGGCCCGCCGCCGGTCGCCCATGGCCGGTGGCCGGAGGCCCGCGTTCCGCGGTCCCGGCGGCACGTGGTGTTCATCCCGATTCCACCGGAGGTGCACCCGGGCGGCGGGCGCTGTCAGCGGCGCGTGTTCTCATGGAGCACATGATCGAAGAGACGGAAACCATCGACGAGTTTCTCGCCCGCCGCTCGGTCGACGTGGAGGAGGCCGTCCGCAAGGCGGCCGCGGCCGAGATCATGCCCCGCTTCCGCCGCCTCGCGGAGCACGAGATCGACCAGAAGAGCGGGCCGCACGACCTGGTCACGGACGCCGACCGCCTGGCCGAGCGCCATCTCACGGACACGCTGGCCGCTCTGCTGCCCGGCTCGGTCGTGGTCGGTGAGGAGGCGGTCCACGCCGACCCCGCGGTCTACGACGCGATCCGCGGCGACCGTCCCGTCTGGATCGTGGACCCGGTCGACGGGACCCGGCAGTTCGTGCACGGCGACCCGGGCTTCTGCACCCTGGTCGCCCTCGCCGTGCGCGGCGTCGTGGTGGCCTCCTGGACGTACGCCCCCGTGCCGGACCGGCTCGCCAGGGCCGTCCGGGGCCGCGGCGCCTTCCTCGACGGCGAGCGGCTGCACGCGGGCGCCCCCGAGCCCGGCCGCGACCTGCGCGTGGCCACCTCCCACCCCGACTACACCACCGACGCGCAGAAGCGCGGCCTGCTCGGCCTGCGGTCCGACGGGGTCGCCCCCCGCCCCTGCGGCTCGGCGGGCCTGGAGTACCTCGCCGTGGCGCGCGGGGAGCTGGACGCCACCGCCTTCTCCTGGGAGGCGGCCTGGGACCACGCGGCCGGTCTGCTGCTGGTCGAGGAGGCGGGCGGCGCCCACCTGACCCGGGACGGCGTCCCCTTCCGTGTCACCGGAGGCAACACCCTGCCCTTCACCGCGGCCCGGGACGCCGCGACGGCCCGGCGGGTGGTGGACCTGCTCTCCCGGTGACCCGGCGGGGCCCGGACCGGCCGCGGGGATCTTCCGTCCCGCGGCCCGGCCGTGTCGGTCCATCGGCATATCCTGGCCCCGAGTTGCCACCGGCTGACGAAGGGGTCCGAAGGTGCCGTCGATGCTCGATGCGGTCGTGGTGGGCGCGGGGCCCAACGGGCTGACCGCTGCCGTGGAGCTCGCGCGCCGCGGCTTCTCCGTGGCCGTGTTCGAGGCGCGCGGCACCGTCGGAGGCGGGGCCCGCACCGAGGAGCTGACCCTCCCCGGGTTCCGGCACGACCCCTGCTCCGCCGCCCACCCCCTCGGCATCAGCTCGCCCGCCTTCCGCGCCCTGCCCCTGGAGCGCCACGGACTGGAGTGGGTGCACCCCGAGCTGCCCATGGCGCACCCCTTCCCGGACGGCACCGCGGCGGTGCTGGCCCGGTCCGTCGCCGAGACCGCCGCCTCCCTCGGACCGCGGGACGCGGGCACGTACCGCAGGCTGGTCGAGCCGTTCCTGCCCCGCTGGGACACCCTGGTCCGCGACTTCATGTCG
Source organism: Streptomyces tropicalis (assembly GCF_029269835.1). Taxonomy (GTDB): domain Bacteria; phylum Actinomycetota; class Actinomycetes; order Streptomycetales; family Streptomycetaceae; genus Streptomyces; species Streptomyces tropicalis. The sequence continues at coordinate 443,970 of NZ_JARJBB010000003.1, forward strand.
CTGCCGGCGGCCCCCCTTCCGCACGACCCGGTCACCCTGGCCCGCTTCGGCCTGACCGGGCTGCCCCCGTCGACCTGGCTGATGCGCCGCTTCCGCGACGAGCGCGCCAGGACCCTGTTCGCCGGCCTCGTCGCCCATGTCATCGCCCCTCTCGGCGGGCTCGCCACGAGCGCGGTGGGCCTGATGTTCGCCCTGGCGGCGCACGCCCGCGGCTGGCCGGTGGCCCGCGGTGGCTCCCAGGCCGTCTCCGACGCCCTCGCCGGCCTCCTGAGGGACCTCGGCGGCGCCGTCCACACCGACTACGAGGTCAAGCGCCTCGACGACCTGCCGCCCGCACGGGCCTACGTCTTCGACACCTCGCCCACCGCCCTGGCCCGCATCGCCGGCCTCGGCCGGTACTGCGAGGGCTACCGGTACGGCCCCGGCGTCTTCAAGATCGACTACGCGCTCGACGGCCCGGTGCCCTGGACCGCCGGGCAGGCGCGCCGCGCGGGCACGGTGCAGGTCGGGGCGGACAGCGCCGAGATCGGCGGCGCGCTGCGCGCCGTGTCCCGCGAGGGCCGCGCCCCGGACCGGCCCTTCCTGATCACCGTCCAGCCCAGTGTCGCCGACCCCACCCGCGCCCCCGCGGGCAAGCACGTCTTCTGGGCCTACGGCCATGTGCCGCACGGCTGGACCGGCGACCTCACCGACGCCGTCGAGCGCCAGCTGGAGCGCTTCGCGCCCGGCTTCCGCGACCGCGTCCTCGCCCGCGCCACCGCCGGCCCGCCCGAACTGGCCGCCCGCAACGCCAACTACGTCGGCGGGGACATCGCCTGCGGGGCGGCCTCCGGGCTCCAGCTCCTGCTGCGGCCCAGGCTGTCGCTGCACCCGTACCACACCCCCCACCCCGCCGTGTTCCTGTGTTCGTCGGCGACGCCGCCCGGCCCCGGCGTCCACGGCATGTCCGGGCACAACGCGGCCAGAGCCGTCTGGCGGAGACTGAGGCAGACATGACCACTCTGACCCTCGTCCGGGGCGACATCACCCGGCAGCGCGCCGACGCGATCGTCAACGCGGCGAACTCCTCCCTGCTCGGCGGCGGAGGCGTGGACGGCGCGATCCACCGCCGCGGCGGCCCCGCCATCCTTCAGGAGTGCCGGAAGCTGCGCGCCTCCCACTACGGCAGGGGCCTGCCCACCGGACAGGCCGTCGCCACCACCGCGGGCGCCCTGGAAGCCCGGTGGGTGATCCACACCGTCGGACCGGTCTACCGGGTGGCCACCGCCGATCCGTCCCTGCTGGCGTCCTGCTACCGCGCGTGCCTGCGGGTCGCCGACGAGCTCGGCGCCCGGACGGTCGCCTTCCCCGCCATCTCCACCGGCGCCTACGGCTGGCCGATGGACGACGCCGCCCGCATCGCCGTGCAGGAGGTGCGCGCCACGGTCACCGCCGTCGAGGAGGTCAGGTTCGTGCTCTTCGACGACGCGGCCTACACGGCCTTCGCCGAGCGCATCGGCTGACGCCGGGCCGGTCAGACGTGCTGCGCGGCGCGGCCCCGGCGGACGGGGCGGCCTCGGCGGACGGGGCGGCCGCGGCAGCGGGCTGCGCTCGGACGCGCGGCGGGCCCGGCACGGCGGCGGTGATCCGGGCGGGTGCAGGACAGGGCAGGCTGATGTCGGATTCCCGCCAGCCGCAGGGCCGCCGGTGACCGATGCTGGAGGCATGCAGAACGGGATGCACTCCGACCGCGAGCGCTGTGTGCGCGCCGTCCAGTCCAAGGACGCGCGGTTCGACGGATGGTTCTTCACGGCCGTCCTGACGACCCGCATCTACTGCCGGCCCAGCTGCCCCGTGGTCCCGCCCAAGCCGGAGAACATGACCTTCTACCCGAGTGCGGCCGCGTGCCAGCAGGCCGGATTCCGGGCCTGCAAACGCTGCCGCCCCGACACCAGCCCGGGCTCGCCCGAGCGGAACCAGCGGGCCGACCTCGTCGCCCGCGCCATGCGGCTCGTCGCCGACGGCGTCGTGGACCGCGAGGGCGTCCCCGGCCTCGCCGCCCGCCTCGGCTACAGCACCCGCCAGGTCGAACGCCAGCTCCTCGCCGAGCTGGGCGCCGGACCGCTCGCGCTCGCCCGCGCCCAGCGCGCCGAGACCGCCCGGCTGCTGATCGAGACGACCGCGCTGCCGATGGCGGAGATCGCCTTCGCCGCGGGCTTCTGCTCGATCCGCACCTTCAACGACACCGTGCGCGAGGTCTTCGCGCTCTCCCCGAGCGCACTGCGCTCCCGGGTCCCCGCACGCCGTACCGCGGCGGCCCCGGCCGGCCCGCGCCCCGCCACCCCCGCGGCCCTCTCGCTGCGGTTGCCGTTCCGCGCCCCGCTGAACCCGGACAACCTCTTCGGGCACCTGGCGGCCACCGCCGTGCCCGGGGTGGAGGAATGGCGCGACGGGGCCTACCGGCGCACCCTGCGCCTGCCGTACGGGCACGGCATCGCCGCGCTCACGCCCACACCGGACCACATCGCCTGCCGCCTCACGCTCAGCGACCTGCGCGACCTGCCGGTCGCCATCAGCCGCTGCCGCCGCCTGCTCGACCTCGACGCCGACCCCGTCGCCGTCGACGACCAGCTGCGCACCGACCCGGTGCTCGCGCCCCTGGTCGACAAGGCACCGGGACGGCGGGTGCCGCGCACCGTCGACGAGGCCGAGTTCGCGCTGCGCGCCGTGCTCGGGCAGCAGGTCTCCACCGCCGCCGCCCGCACCCACGCCGCCCGCCTGGTCACCGCGCACGGCGACCCCGTCGACGACCCGGAGGGCGGCCTCACCCACCTCTTCCCCGAACCGGGCGCGCTCGCCGCGCTCGACCCCGAGTCGCTGGCGATGCCGCGTGCCCGCCGCACCACGTTCACCACGCTCGTGGGGCATCTGGCCGACGGCAGCATCCAGGTGGGAGTGGAGAGCGACTGGCACGAGACCCGCGCCCGGCTGCTGGAGCTGCCCGGCCTCGGCCCGTGGACCGTGGACGTCGTCGCCATGCGCGCCCTCGGCGACCCCGACGCCTTCCTCCCCACCGACCTCGGCATCCGCCGCGCCGCGCGGGAGCTGGGACTGCCCTCGACACCCGCCGCGCTCACCGCGCGCGCCGCGGCCTGGCGGCCCTGGCGGGCGTACGCCGTCCAGTACCTGTGGGCGACCGACAGCCACCCGATCAACTTCCTTCCCGTCTGAGGACGTCCCGTGAAACAGCACACCGTCATCGAAAGCCCCTACGGCCCCCTCACCCTTGTCGCCGACGACGGCGTCCTGTGCGGTCTCTACATGACCGACCAGCGGCACCGCCCGCCCGAGGAGACCTTCGGGGAACGCGACGACCGCCCCTTCGGCGAGGCCGAGGACCAGCTCGCGGCCTACTTCGCCGGCGACCTGAAGGACTTCACGCTCGACCTGCGCCTGGACGGCACCCCGTTCCAGCGCAGCGTCTGGGACCAGCTGCGCCGCATCCCCTACGGCGAGACCCGCAGCTACGGCCAGCTGGCCGGCGCCCTCGGCAATCCGGGAGCGTCCCGCGCCGTCGGCCTCGCCAACGGCAGGAACCCCGTCGGCATCATCGTGCCCTGCCACCGCGTCGTCGGCGCGGGCGGCGACCTCACCGGCTACGGCGGCGGCCTGCCCCGCAAGCGCCGCCTGCTGGAATTCGAACGCGGCGCCGGGCTCTTCTGAGGCACGGCGCCCGCGCTGCACGGGCCGCGGCCGGGTGACGCCCGGGCCGCGGTCCCGGCGCCGTGCCGGCCCAGGACGGCGCCGGTGCGTCGGCCCCTGCCGAGGCGCCGGCGCCCGCGCCTCAGGCGACGCGGTGCCCGTTCTCCAGCTCGGCCGTGCCCGTACCGCCGGCGAGGACGTCGAGGGCGGCCAGGACCCGGCCGCCCAGCGCGCCCGGCAGATGCGCCGCGAGCTCCTCCCGGGGCACCAGCCGCCACGACAGCAATTCCTCCTCCTGGAGCCGGATGGCCTTCAGCTCGTCCTCGCCGAGGACACCGCCGTCGTACAGGTACGCGACCAGGGGCGGGCGTCCGGGCCCGCGCACCCAGTCCACCGCGAGCAGACGGCCGGGCTCGCGGTCCAGGCCGATCTCCTCCAGCGTCTCCCGGCGCGCCCCCAGCCGCGGGGTCTCCCCGTCGTCGGACTCGATGGTGCCGCCCGGAAGTGCCCACCCGTCACGGTAGTTGGGCTCCACCAGCAGCACACGCCCCGCCGCGTCGCGGAGGAGGACGGCGGCACCGGCGAGCACCCGGGGCAGGCCCGCGATGTACGCGGCGAAGTCCGAAGTCGTCATGCGCGCAGGGTAACCGGGCCGGCCGCAGCGGCGCCGGGGCCCGCACCCGTACCGGCGTCCGCGCCCCGCGCCGTGGCCAGGCGCAGGGTGCGGGACGCCAGCTCGCTGATCCGCACGCCGTCGAAGCCGAACACCGCGCTGCGGACCGTGTCCTCCAACGGGTCCCTCCACTGCGGCGGGATCGCCCGCGCCCCCGTCATCACCCCCGCCACCGAGCCCGCCGTCGCCCCGTTGGAGTCGGTGTCCAGGCCGCCGCGCACGGTCAGCGCGAGGGTGCGGGTGAAGTCGCCGTCGCCGTGGAGCAGGCCCGCCGTGAGCACGGCGGCGTTCGGCACGACGTGGATCCAGCCGAGCCCCGCGGTCTCCTCCGCGAGCGTGGCCAGCGTCTCCTCCCAGGAGAGGCCTGCCTCGTGCAGCGACGCGGTCCGGCGCACGGTGCGGGCCAGCCGGCAGCCCGCCGGGACCACCGCGAGCGCGGTGTCGATCGCGTCGCGGACCGTCGGCGCGGTGAACGCCGCGGCGATCAGCGCCGCCGCCCACATCGCGCCGTGGACGCCGTTGCCGGTGTGCGACAGCACCGCGTCCCGGCGGGCCAGGGCGGCCGCCCGCCGCGGGTCGCCCGGGCTGGTCCAGCCGTGGACGTCGGCGCGGATCAGGGCGCCGATCCACTCCTGGTACGGATTGCCGTACGTGGCCGTCACGGGCGGTCGGAGACCGGCCGCGAGATTGCGGTACGCGGCCCGCTCGGCCGTGAACGTCTGCAGGTACGGCAGCCGGCGCAGCCACAGGTCGCCGACCTGCTCGGTGCCGAAGCCGAAGCCGTGCGTCTCCAGGAGGTCCAGGCCCAGGATCGAGTAGTCGATGTCGTCGTCGCGGCAGCTGCCGTGGACGCGGCCGCGGACGCAGGCGCGCCACTCGGGGCGCAGCGCCCGGGCGTCGTCGTCGGTGGCCGGTTCCGGGAGGTAGTCGGTGAGCGGGAGGGCCGCGGCCCGTCGCAGGTAGCGGTCGATGCGGTCGCGGGTCCACACCTCGCCCTGCTCGACCGGCTTGCCGAGCATGTTGCCCGCGATCCGGCCCAGCCAGCCCCCGTGGACGCGGTCGGCGAGGTCCGGGCCCGCGGGGACGTCCGGCTCCGTGCGTGCAGGGGTCATGGCGGGGTTCTACCCGCCCCGGGCGGGGTCCGAGCGTCATCGGCCGCTTCGGGGCGGGTCCGTGCGGTCCGGGGTGCGGCGCCGGGGCATGACGGCGGAGGCGGTGTGCGGTTAGGGTCGCAGCGGCGCGACTGGCCCCGCCGCGCGGGGCCCGGAGAGCAAGGGGACGCAAGGTGGCGGACGCTGCAGAGCAGGGCACCCGCAGGGTGCTGGTTGCCGCGGACAAGTTCAAGGGATCACTGACGGCCGTGCAGGTCGCGCAGCACGTGACGGCCGGACTGCACCGGGTCGTGCCGGACGTCCCGGTGGAGGCGCTGCCCGTGGCCGACGGCGGCGACGGGACCGTGGACGCGGCGGTCGCGGCCGGATTCGAACGGCGCGAGGCACGGGTCGCCGGCCCCCTCGGGGACGAGGTGACGGCCGCGTTCGCGCTGCGCGGCGACACCGCGGTCGTGGAGATGGCGGAGGCCGGCGGGCTGCACCGGCTTCCCGCCGGCGCCCTCGCCCCCCTCACGGCCTGCACGTACGGCAGCGGGGAGCTGCTGCGCGCCGCCCTCGACGCGGGGGCCCGCACCGTCGTGTTCGGCGTCGGGGGCAGCGCGACCACGGACGGCGGCGCGGGGATGCTGCGCGCGCTCGGGGCGCGGTTCCTCGACGCCCGGGGCGAGCCCGTCCCGCCCGGCGGAGGCGGACTGGCCCGGCTGCACCGGGCCGACCTGTCCGGGCTCGACCCGCGGCTCGCCGGGGTCGACCTCGTGCTCGCCAGTGACGTCGACAATCCGCTGACCGGGCCCAGTGGGGCGCCCGCGGTGTACGGGCCGCAGAAGGGCGCCTCGCCGGACGACGTGGCGGCGCTCGACGCGGCGCTGGCGCACTACGTGAAGGTGCTGGAGGAGGCCGTGGGGGAGCGGGCGGTCCGGCACGCGCTCGCACCGGGCGCCGGGGCCGCGGGCGGCCTCGGGTACGGGGCGCTGCTGCTCGGGGCGCGTTTCCGGGCCGGGATCGAGGTCATGCTGGAGGTCCTCGGCTTCGCTCCCGCGCTGGCGCGGGCGTCCCTGGTGATCACGGGCGAGGGGTCGCTGGACGAGCAGACGCTGCACGGGAAGGCGCCGGCGGGCGTCGCCGCGGCGGCGAGGGCGGCCGGCAAGGAGGTCGTCGCGGTGTGCGGGCGGCTGGCCCTCACCCCGGAGCAGCTCGCGGGGGCCGGGATCCGGCGCGCGTACGCGCTGACCGACGCCGAGCCGGACGTCGCGCGGTGCGTGGCGGAGGCGGGGCGGATCCTGGAGGACGTCGCGGCGGGGATCGCCCGGGACGTCCTGTCCTGACGGGACGGCCCCCGCCGAGACCCCGCCCCGGACCCCCGGGACGTGCCGCCCCCCCCGTAGCCGGCCGGGCCTCGCCCCGGACCCTGCGCGGGGACCCCGCGTGCCGCACGCCGAAAGGGGTGGGCCCCGGACCACTGGTCCGGGGCCCACCCCTTGTCACTCCGGTGCGCGTCCCACGCGCTACGGCAGCTGCGCTGCCCTCGCCTCGCGGCGGTTGTCGCGGAAGTTGTTCACCCGGCGGGCGGTGGCGAACAGCGGGATCACCGCGCCCATGACCAGCTGGAGGGCGCAGCCGGTCTGGAGGAGCAGCTGGCCGCTGGGGGCGTCGAAGGCCCAGGCAGCCAGGAGGCCCATCGACAGGACGATCCAGGACAGCATCGCCACGGCGAGGCGGCCGCGCGGCTTCGGGTACTCGACGCGGCTCACCATCAGCCACGCGATGCCCAGGATCGCCAGGAGCGTCGCCACGAAGGGGAGCTCCAGCAGGACGATGGAGACCACCGTCAGCGCGCCGAACGGCGAGGGCATGCCCTGGAACATGCCGTCCTTCATCGTCACGCAGCTGAAGCGGGCGAGTCTGAGCACCACGGCCAGCAGGACGACGATGGCGCCCAGCGCGGCGACCCGCTGGTGGGCGTCGTCGGCGACCATGCCGTAGACGAGGACGAAGTACGCCGGAGCCAGGCCGAAGCTGATCAGGTCGGACAGGTTGTCCAGCTCGGCGCCCATCGGCGACGAGCGCAGCTTGCGGGCCACCAGGCCGTCGCACAGGTCGAAGACCGCCGCGCACAGCATCAGGATGACCGCCGTGGCGGCGCTGTGCCGGGCCATGCCCGTCGACTCGTCGTTGCCGGTCAGGTGCGGGATCAGGATGCCGGTGGTGGTGAAGTACACCGCCATGAACCCGCAGGTGGCGTTGCCGAGGGTGAGGGTGTCCGCTATCGACAGGCGGAGCGAGAGGGGCATCTCCTCCTCGCCGTCGCCCTCGTCGGCCTCGGGCACCCAGCCGGCCTGTGTGTCGGGATCAATCACGGTCAATGCGAGTCACCCCAGCCGTGGTCTTCTGGCCGACCTCCACCGCGACCTCGACGTCGGCGGGGAGGTAGATGTCGACGCGGGAGCCGAACCGGATGAGGCCGATGCGGTCGCCCTGCTCGACCTTCGTGCCGCGGGGGATGTAGGGCACGATGCGGCGGGCGACGGCTCCGGCGATCTGGACCATCTCGATGTCGCCGAGTTCGGTGTCGAAGTGCCAGACGACGCGCTCGTTGTTCTCGCTCTCCTTGTTGAACGCCGGGACGAAGCCGCCGGGGATGTGTTCGACGGAGGTGACGGTGCCGGCGAGGGGAGCGCGGTTGACGTGGACGTTGAGCGGGCTCATGAAGATCGCGACGCGGGTGCGGCCGTCCTTCCAGGGCATGATGCTCTGGACCACGCCGTCGGCGGGGGAGATGATCCGGCCGGGGGCGATCTCGCGCTCGGGGTCGCGGAAGAACCACAGCATCCCCGCCGCGAGCGCGGTGGCGGGGAGGGCCACGGCCTTGGCTGCGCCCGAGCGGCGGGCGCGGGCCAGGCTGAGGGCTGCGGTGGCGACGGTCGGAAGAAGCCACGGCGATGCTCCGCGCGCGAGGCGTACGCCGACTCGGCTGTCGCGTGGTGCAGAGGTTTGGCTGTGGGGCATGGATGACCTTCGTAGCGGATGATGCCGCGCTCTCGACGGGGGACGGCGGCTTTCCGGCGATCGTAGCGGTTCAGGGCCGTAACTGGGTAAGCCGAGCAGCCGAGTCGGCTGCCGACGGTCCATGACGGGGTGTGATCTTCTTCTCGAAGAAAACACCCCGTACCCGGACAATCAGCTCTGGACCCGATACTCTTCGAGCAGCCTGCGGCCGATGATCATTTTCTGGATCTCGGCGGTACCTTCACCGATGAGCAGCATCGGCGCCTCGCGGTAGAGACGCTCGATCTCGTACTCCTTGGAGAAGCCGTACCCGCCGTGGATCCGGAAGGCGTCCTCCACGACCTCCTTGCAGTACTCGGAGGCGAGGTACTTGGCCATCCCCGCCTCGAGGTCGTTGCGCTGCCCGGAGTCCTTCTTGCGGGCGGCGTTCACCATCATCGCATGCGCGGCCTCGACCTTGGTGGCCATCTCCGCCAGCTTGAACTGCACGGCTTGGTGCTGGGCGATCGGCTTGCCGAAGGTGTGGCGCTGCTGGGCGTACCCGACACCGAGCTCGAAGGCGCGCTGCGCGACACCGCAGCCACGGGCCGCGACGTTCACACGGCCCACCTCGACACCGTCCATCATCTGGTAGAAGCCGCGGCCGGTGACACCGCCGAGCACCCGGTCGGCCGGGACGCGCAGCCCGTCCATGATGAGCTCGGTGGTGTCGACGCCCTTGTAGCCCATCTTCTCGATCTTGCCGGGGATGGTGAGCCCCGGCCGGACCTCGCCGAAACCGGGCTCCTTCTCCACCAGGAAGGTCGTCATGGACTTGTGCGGCGCGGTGCCCTCGGGGTGACCTTCGTCACTGCGGACCAGGACGGCCACCAGGGACGAGGTGCCGCCGTTGGTCAGCCACATCTTCTGGCCGGTGAGGACGTACTCGTCGCCGTCCTTCACCGCCTTCGAGGAGATCGCCGACACGTCGGAGCCGAGGGCCGGCTCCGACATCGAGAAGGCGCCCCGGATGTCACCGGCCGCCATCCTCGGCAGGAAGTGGTCCCTCTGCTCCTGCGTGCCGTGCTGCTTGAGCATGTACGCCACGATGAAGTGCGTGTTGATGATGCCGGACACCGACATCCAGCCGCGGGCGATCTCCTCCACGCACAGGGCGTAGGTGAGGAGCGACTCGCCCAGGCCCCCGTACTCCTCGGGGATCATCAGGCCGAACAGGCCCAGTTCCTTCAGCCCGTCGACGATCGCCTGCGGGTACTCGTCGCGGTGCTCCAGCCCGGTCGCGACCGGGATGATCTCCTTGTCCACGAAGTCGCGGACGGTGGAGACGATCTCCCGCTGCACGTCCGTGAGGCCGTGGGTCTCGGCGAGACGGCTCATCTACTTCTCCTGTGCCTTCGGCTCGGGGCGGCCCGGCTGCTCGCCGCCGCGCTCCTTGATGTACGTCTCGGTGGGCACCATCACCTTGCGGCGGAAGACGCACACCAGCGTGCCGTCCTGCTTGTAGCCCTTGGTCTCGACGTGGACGATGCCGCGGTCGTTCTTCGACTTCGACGGCCACTTGTCGAGGACGGTCGTCTCGCCGTAGATCGTGTCGCCGTGGAAGGTCGGCGCCACGTGCTTGAGCGACTCGATCTCCAGGTTGGCGATCGCCTTGCCGGAGACGTCCGGGACCGACATGCCGAGCAGCAGGGAGTAGATGTAGTTCCCGACGACGACGTTCTTGCCGAAGTCCGTCGTCCTCTCCGCATAGTTGGTGTCCATGTGGAGCGGGTGGTGGTTCATGGTGAGGAGGCAGAACAGGTGGTCGTCGTACTCCGTGACCGTCTTGCCGGGCCAGTGCTTGTACGTCGCCCCGACCTCGAACTCCTCGTAGGTGCGTCCGAACTGCATCGCCTCAGGCCTCCGGGATCTCGAACTTCGACGTGCGCTGCATGCCGGCGGCACGGCCCTTGCCGGAGACGACCAGGGCCATCTTGCGGCTGGCCTCGTCGATCATCTCGTCGCCGAGCATCGCGGAGCCCTTCTTGCCGCCCGCCTCGGACGTGTAGTAGTCGTACGCGTCCAGGATCAGCTCGGCGTGGTCGTAGTCCTCCTGGGAGGGCGAGAAGATCTCGTTGGACGCCTCGACCTGGCCCGGGTGCAGCACCCACTTGCCGTCGAAGCCCAGGGCGGCGGCGCGCTGCGCGACCTCGCGGTAGCCCTCGACGTTGCGGATCTGCAGGTAGGGGCCGTCGATCGCCTGGAGGTTGTTGGCGCGGGCCGCCATCAGGATCTTCATCAGGATGTAGTGGTAGGCGTCCGCCGGGTAGCCGGGCGGCTGCTCGCCCACGACGAGGGACTTCATGTTGATCGACGCCATGAAGTCGGCCGGGCCGAAGATGATCGTCTCGACGCGCGGGGAGGCCTGCGCGATCTCGTTGACGTTGTTCAGGCCCTGCGCGTTCTCGATCTGCGCCTCGATGCCGATCTTGCCGACCTCGAAGCCCATGGTCTTCTCGATCTGGGTCAGCAGCAGGTCCAGGGCGACGACCTGCTGGGCCGTCTGCACCTTCGGCAGCATGATGCAGTCGAGGTTCGGGCCCGCGCCCTCGACCACGGTCACGACGTCGCGGTACGTCCACTCGGTCGTCCAGTCGTTGACCCGCACGACCCGCGTCTTACCGGTCCAGTCGCCCTCGTTGAGGAACTTGACGATCGTGTGCCGCGCCTCGGGCTTGGCGAGCGGCGCGCACGCGTCCTCCAGGTCGAGGAAGACCTGGTCGGCGGGGAGGCCCTGGGCCTTCTCCAGGAAGCGGGGGTTCGAGCCCGGAACGGCCAGGCAGGAGCGCCGCGGGCGAAGGCGGTTGACAGGGGTCGTCATGCGGGGACCTCCAGGGGGTCGAGCTTGTTCGCTTTCCGGATCTCGTCGACGATACGGCCGATGATCCCGGTGATGTCGAAGTCCTTCGGGGTGAAGACCGCGGCCACTCCCGCGGCCCTGAGCTGGTCGGCGTCCGCGTTCGGGATGATCCCGCCCGCGATCACCGGGATGTCGGCCGCGCCGGCCCCGCGCAGCCGCTCCAGCACGTCCGGCACCAGCTGGGCGTGCGAGCCGGAGAGGATGGACAGGCCGACCGCGTGCACGTCCTCGGCGAGGGCCGCGTCGACGATCTGCTCCGGCGTGAGCCGGATGCCCTGGTAGACCACCTCGAACCCGGCGTCGCGGGCCCGGACGGCGATCTGCTCGGCGCCGTTGGAGTGGCCGTCCAGGCCGGGCTTGCCGACCAGGAAGCGGAGCTTGCCGACGCCGAGCTCCCGGGCGGTGGCGTCCACCCGGCGGCGGACCTCCGCCAGCGCGGTGCCCTCCTCGGCGGCGACGGCCACCGGGGCGGACGACACGCCGGTCGGCGCCCGGAACTCGCCGAACACCTCGCGCAGGGCCCCGGCCCACTCGCCGGTGGTGACGCCGGCGCGGGCGCACTCCAGGGTGGCCTCCATGAGGTTGCCGGTGCCCTTGGCGGCCTCTTTCAGGCGCTCCAGCGCCTTGCAGGGGCGCGGGTGGTTGAAGGGCGGCTGGTAGCGGGTGTCGCGCCAGTGCTGGAGGGACTCGACGACACGGGCCTCGACGGCCGGGTCGACCGTCTGGATCGCGGTGTCCAGGTCCGCGGTCAGCGGGTTCGGTTCGGTGCCCTCGAAGGCGTTCACGCCGACGATCTTCTCCCGGCCGGACTCGATGCGGGCCCGGCGCTCGGCGTGCGAGGCGACGAGCTGCGACTTGAGGTAGCCGGACTCGACGGCCGCCATCGCGCCGCCCATCTCCTGGATGCGCTCCATCTCGGCGAGCGAGGCCCGCACGAGCTCGTCCACCTTCGCCTCGACGACCTTCGAGCCCTCGAAGAGGTCGTCGTACTCCAGCAGGTCGCTCTCGTAGGCGAGCACCTGCTGGATGCGCAGGGACCACTGCTGGTCCCAGGGGCGGGGCAGGCCGAGCGCCTCGTTCCAGGCGGGCAGCTGCACGGCCCGGGCGCGGGCGTCCTTGGAGAGGGTGACGGCCAGCATCTCCAGCACGATGCGCTGGACGTTGTTCTCCGGCTGCGCCTCGGTCAGACCGAGGGAGTTGACCTGGACGCCGTAGCGGAAGCGGCGGTGCTTGGGGTTCTCGATGCCGTACCGCTCCCGGGTGACCTGGTCCCAGATGCGGCCGAAGGCGCGCATCTTGCACATCTCCTCGACGAAGCGGACGCCCGCGTTGACGAAGAAGGAGATGCGGCCGACCACGTCGCCCATGCGCTCCTGCGGCACCTGGCCGCTGTCGCGCACGGCGTCGAGCACGGCGATCGCGGTGGACATGGCGTACGCGATCTCCTGCACCGGCGTGGCCCCGGCCTCCTGCAGGTGGTAGCTGCAGATGTTGATCGGGTTCCACTTCGGGAGGTGGGAGACCGTGTACGCGATCATGTCCGTCGTCAGGCGGAGCGAGGGCCCCGGCGGGAACACGTGGGTGCCCCGCGACAGGTACTCCTTGACGATGTCGTTCTGGGTCGTGCCCTGGAGCTTGGTGACGTCCGCGCCCTGCTCCTCGGCGACGACCTGGTAGAGCGCCAGCAGCCACATGGCCGTGGCGTTGATCGTCATCGAGGTGTTCATCTGCTCCAGGGGGATGTCCTGGAACAGCCGGCGCATGTCGCCCAGGTGGGCGACGGGCACGCCGACCCGGCCGACCTCGCCGCGGGCGAGGATGTGGTCGGAGTCGTATCCGGTCTGGGTCGGCAGGTCGAACGCCACCGACAGTCCGGTCTGGCCCTTGGCGAGGTTGCGCCGGTACAGCTCGTTGGACGCCTCGGCCGTGGAGTGGCCGGCGTACGTGCGCATGAGCCACGGCCGGTCCTTCTCCCGCCTCGCCTCGGCAGGCTGACGCTCAGTCATCTATGGCCTCCGCCGCACTCAGATGTTCCGGAAGCGGTTGATGGCGTCGAGGTGCTTGGCGCGCATCTCGTGGTCGCGCACGCCCAGGCCCTCCTCGGGGGCCAGGCACAGCACGCCGACCTTGCCCTGGTGGACGTTGCGGTGGACGTCGTGGGCGGCCTGCCCGGTGTCCTCCAGGGAGTACACCTTGGACAGGGTGGGGTGGATCTTGCCCTTGGCGATGAGGCGGTTCGCCTCCCAGGCCTCGCGGTAGTTGGCGAAGTGCGAGCCGATGATGCGCTTCAGGGACATCCACAGGTACCGGTTGTCGTACTCGTGCATGTAGCCCGAGGTGGAGGCGCAGGTGGTGATGGTGCCGCCCTTGCGGGTGACGTAGACGCTCGCGCCGAAGGTCTCGCGACCGGGGTGCTCGAAGACGATGTCGATGTCCTCGCCGCCGGTGAGTTCGCGGATGCGCTTGCCGAAGCGCTTCCACTCCTTCGGGTCCTGGGTCCGCTCGTCCTTCCAGAACTTGTAGCCCTCGGCGTTGCGGTCGATGACCGCCTCGGCGCCCATGGAGCGGCAGATGTCCGCCTTCTCGGGGCTGGAGACGACGCAGATCGGGTTGGCGCCGCCGGCCAGCGCGAACTGCGTGGCGTAGGAGCCGAGGCCGCCGCTGGCGCCCCAGATGAGGACGTTGTCGCCCTGCTTCATGCCGGCGCCGTTGCGGGAGACCAGCTGGCGGTAGGCGGTGGAGTTGACCAGGCCCGGGGCGGCGGCCTCCTCCCAGCTGAGGTGGTCCGGCTTGGGCATCAGCTGGTTGGACTTCACCAGCGCGATCTCGGCGAGGCCGCCGAAGTTGGTCTCGAAGCCCCAGATGCGCTGCTCGGGGTCGAGCATCGTGTCGTTGTGGCCGTCCGAGGACTCCAGCTCGACGGACAGGCAGTGCGCGACGACCTCGTCGCCCGGCTGCCAGGCGTTCACGCCCGGGCCGGTGCGCAGGACGACGCCGGCCAGGTCGGAGCCGATGATGTGGTACGGCAGGTCGTGGCGCTTGGCCAGCTCGTTGGTGCGGCCGTAGCGCTCCAGGAAGCCGAACGTCGACAGGGGCTCGAAGATCGAGGTCCACACGGAGTTGTAGTTGACCGAGGAGGCCATGACGGCCACCAGGGCCTCGCCCGGGCCCAGCTCGGGCAGCGGCACGTCGTCCAGGTGGAGCGACTTGCGCGGGTCCTTGTCGCGGGTGGGCATCCCCGCGAACATCTCCGTCTCGTCCTTGTGCACGGTCATCGCGCGGTACGACTCGGGGAGCGGCAGGGCGGCGATGTCGGCGGACGTGGCGTCCGCGGACTGGATCGCGTCCAGGATGTCCTTCACGGTCACGGTGTTGCCTCCGGCGAAGAGCGCCCTGAGGGAGGGGCGCTGAGGGTTACGTCGGTGCTGCTGAGGGTCGGTGAGGGGGTGCCGTCGGTTCGGCGGGTGGTACTTCGGCAGCGCTTTGTGGCGCGGGAGGTGCCTGTGACGCAGGCGTCCGGGCGGGCAGGCCGGGGGTTTCCCTGCTCCGGGAGCCAGGGGTGGCTTGCTGGGACAGCCGGCGTGCGATCGGTCTCTGCACGCCGGCCGCCCGGACTCCTTCAACGTATGACACCGCGTGTCACCTCGCAAGGCACTGAGTGCCAGAACTTTCTCTCAGATGAAATTTTTACGCAACATATGAGCGATGATCGATCGAATGGTGTCCTGGAGCCGCCAGAAAAGGGGCTCCGACATGCCAAAACGGCCACCCCGAAGGGTGGCCGTCATCACAGCGGCGTACGGGTGCCCAGCGGCCCGCCGGGCCCCGGCGCGGGCCTCACTGGCCCTTCAGTGCCTCCTCGATGGTCCGCATGACCTCGTCCAGGGGCGCGTCGGTGCGGGCGAGTGCCACCAGGACCTCCCCCTGCCGGGAGACCGCGGCCGGAGGCGCCGCCGGGGCCGCGCCGCGGCCGGCGCCGATCCCCGTGCCGAAGGTGCGGCGGACGATCGCGAAGGCGTGGTCGAGCTGCGCCTCCACGTCCCCCTGGGCGCCCGCGCGCAGCCAGCGCCGCAGCACGTGGTTGTGCGCGGTGACCACGGCCGAGGCGGCGACCTCCGCGAGCAGCGGGTCGTCGTTGGCGTCGTCGGCGTGCGCCCGCTCGTCGAAGTGGCCCAGCAGATAGCGCGTGAAGAGGCGCTCGTAGCGCGCCACGGAGGCGATCTCCGCCTCGCGCAGCGTGGGCACCTCGCGGGTCAGCTTGTAGCGGGCGACGGAGATCTCCGGCCGCGCCGCGTACATCCTCATGACTTCCTTGATGCCCCGGCACACGGTGTCCAGCGGGTGCTCGTGCGCGGGCGCGGCGTTCAGCACCGCCTCGGCGCGGATCAGGGTGTCGTCGTGGTCGGGGAAGATCGCCTCTTCCTTGGAGCGGAAGTGGCGGAAGAAGGTCCGGCGGGCCACGCCGGCCGCCGCGGCGATCTCGTCGACGGTGGTCGCCTCGTACCCCTTCGTCGCGAAGAGCTCCATCGCGGCGGCCGCCAGCTCCCGGCGCATCTTGAGCCGTTGGGCGGCGGCACGGGAGCCTGCGGCGCTCTCCGGCGCGTCGTGCGCCGCGGGTGTACGTGAGGACTTGGCGGGCTGGGGCATGACCCGAACGTACTGCATCCGTGCAGCTTGGTGCGCATGTCCCCGGCGATCCCCGGCCCCGGCGGGCGGGGCCGGGGAGGCGGGGTCGAGCAGTCCGCCCCACTCCCGCCCCGCCCGGCGCCCGTCGCGCTGCCCGTCAGCGCCGGGCATATTCGCGGAAGCCGCGGCCCGTCTTGCGGCCGAGGCAGCCCGCGGCCACCAGGTGCTCCAGGAGAGGTGCCGGAGCGAGGCCCGGGTCGCGGAACTCGCGGTGGAGGACCTTCTCGATGGCGAGCGAGACGTCCAGGCCGACGACGTCCAGCAGCTCGAAGGGCCCCATCGGGTAGCCGCCGCCCAGCTTCATCGCGGCGTCGATGTCGTCGAGCGTCGCGTAGTGCTCCTCGACCATCTTGATCGCGTTGTTCAGGTACGGGAACAGCAGCGCGTTCACGATGAAGCCGGCCCGGTCGCCGCAGTCCACGGCGTGCTTGCGGATGCGGGCGCAGACCTCCCGGACGGTGGCGTGGACGTCGTCCGCGGTCAGCACCGTGCGCACCACCTCCACCAGCTTCATCGCGGGCGCCGGGTTGAAGAAGTGCATGCCGATCACGTCCTGCGGACGCGAGGTGGCACGGGCGCAGGCGACCACCGGCAGCGAGGAGGTGGTGGTGGCCAGCACCGCGCCCGGCTTGCAGACCTTGTCCAGCGCGGCGAACAGCTGCTGCTTGATCTCCAGGTCCTCGGCGACCGCCTCCACCGCGAGGTCCACGTCGGCGAAGTCGTCGTAGGAGCCGGAGGTGGTGATCAGGTCCAGGGTCTGGGCGGCGGCCTCCGCCGGCATCCGGCCCTTGTCCACCGAGCGCGCCAGCGACTTGCCGATCCGGGCCTTCGCGGCCTGCGCCTTCTCCTCGCTGCGGGCGGCCAGGACCACCCGGTAGCCGGCCTTGGCGAAGACCTCGGCGATGCCGGAGGCCATGGTGCCCGAGCCGGCCACGCCCACCGAGCGGACGGTGCGGCCGGCGACGAGCGAGTCGCCGTCCAGCGGCGTCAGCACGTCCCGCACGACGGTGCCGCTGCCGGGCGCCTCGTAGGTGTAGAAGCCGCGGCCCGACTTGCGGCCGGTCAGGCCCGCCTCGCTGAGCTGCTTCAGGATCGGTGCCGGGGCGTGCAGACGGTCGTGGGACTCGGCGTACATGGCCTCCAGGACCGTGCGCGCGGTGTCCACGCCGATCAGGTCCAGCAGCGCCAGCGGGCCCATCGGCAGGCCGCAGCCGAGCCGCATCGCCGCGTCGATGTCCTCGCGGGAGGCGTACTTCGCCTCGTACATGGCGGCGGCCTGGTTGAGGTAGCCGAACAGCAGCCCGTCGGCCACGAAACCGGGCCGGTCGCCGACCGCGACGGGCTCCTTGCCCAGCTCCAGGGCGAGGTCGGTGACGGCCGCGACGGCCTGCGGGGCGGTCAGCACGGAGGAGACCACCTCCACCAGCTTCATCGCCTGCGCCGGGTTGAAGAAATGCAGGCCGAGCACCCGCTCGGGGCGTGCGGAGTCGGCGGCCAGGCGGGTCACGGACAGCGCGTTGGTGCCGGTGGCCAGGATGGTCTCCGGCCGCACCACGCCGTCGAGTTCGCGCAGGATCTGGTGCTTGATCGCGTACGACTCGGGCGCCACCTCGATCACCAGGTCGGCGTCGGCGGCCGCCGTCAGCTCGGTGGCGGTGCGCACGCGGCCGAGGACGTCGGCGCGTTCCTGCTCGGTGAGGCGGCCGCGCTCGACGGCGCGGGCCGTCGACGCCTCCAGGGCGGCGACGCAGTGGGCGGCGGCGGCCTCGCTGATGTCGATGCCGACGACGTCGCGGCCGGCGCGGGCCAGCACTTCGGTGATGCCGGTGCCCATGGTGCCCAGACCGACGACGGCGATCGTCTTCAGCGGGGACAGAGGGGTGTCGGAGAGGGGAGTGGCCATCGCGGGACTCCAGAAATGAGGGTGACGGCTGGGAACGCGCCCGGTGCGCCCGAAGGGGCGCGCCGGGGGCGGTGAGGAGTGCGGGTGTTGCCGGGCTGCGAGCGCACACGCCCGGGGCCGCTCGCCGCGGGCGTGCACACGCCCGGGGAACGGGGGAACCGACCGGCCCTGTCCCGGGGCCGGGTCGTACTGCGGTACATGAGGTACCGAACCGACAACACTCGCAGCGGCTGCGTCACCAGGCCACTGCAAGCAGTGCGAGGGGTACTCGCTCGTCTGAGCTTAACTCGTGGGTAACGAGCGCGCCAGCCCCCGGGTTTGTGACGTGGGTCCCGCGGCACCCGCGGCGGGCCCTAAGGTGGGCCTCGTGGACGAAGAGTTGCGATCGCTCACGGAGCGTCTACGGCGGGAGTCCGGCGGCTCGACGGCGTACGGGCATCTGGTGGCCACCGGCGACACCGGCGAGCTGGCGGAGGTCCTCACCGCGCCCGGGCAGCCGCTGTGGGCCAGGGAACTGGTCGCGTTCCGGCTGGGGGTGGCGGGGGACCGGCGGGCCTTCGAGTCCCTGGTGCTGCTGCTGAACCATCGCGACGCCGAGCGCTGCGCCTCCGCCGCGTACGCGCTGGCCCGCCTCGGCGATCCCCGGACCGCCCGCGCGGCGGCCGCGCTGGCCACCAACGAGCTGCGGGTGGCCTATGCGCTGCACCCCGTCCGGCTGCTGGTGGCCCTGCGCGCGCCGGAGGCCGTCCCCGCGCTCATCACCACGCTGGAGAGGCGGCTGCGCCCGCACGATCCCTACCGGCGGGTGGCGCTGGAGTGCGTGGCGGGCCTCGGCGCCCTGGGCGACAGGCGGGCCCGTCCGGTCCTCAACGAGGCCCTGGCCCACCCGGCCCTGGCCGAGGCGGCCGTGCACGCGCTGGCCCGGATCCCGGGTCCGCGCTGACCCGGGTGCTTCCCCGCAGGGGGCGGGGACGCCCCCGCGCCGTCCGCATGCTCCGGACGGACGCGGCGGGCCGTCGCCCGCCCCCGCGCGGTCAGTTGCGGAAGCCGACCAGCCGGTGCAGCGTCGCGCCGCGGGCCGGGGCGGCGGACGCGCCGGAGGACGGGGCCGCCTTCGTCGTGCTCCCCGGCGTCGGGTCGGGCAGCTTCGGGCACACCGCGTCGGCGTCGCCGTGGTGCCCGCGCGGCACGGTGCCGTCGGTCAGGTAGGCCGCGAGGCGCTGGTCCAGGCAGGAGTTGCCGCTCAGGGTGATGCCGTGGTTCCCGCCGCCCTGCTCGACGACCAGGCTGGAGCGCGCCAGCAGGTGGTGCACCGTCACCCCGCCCTCGTAGGGGGTGGCCGCGTCGTCGGTCGCTTGGAACAGCAGGACCGGCGGCAGCTTGCCGTTGGCGATGTCCGGCTGTTTCAGCGTCCTCGTCGGCCAGGAGGCGCACGGCGCGTTGTACCAGGTGTTGTTCCAGGCCATGAAGGGTGCCTTGGCGTAGACCGACCAGGTGTCCCGGCGCCACCGGTTCCAGTCGCGCGGCCAGGCGGCGTCCCGGCACTGGACGGCGGTGTAGACGCTGTAGCCGTTGTCGCCCGAGGCGTCGACGGCGCCCAAGGTCTTGTACGCGGCGACCAGCGGGGCGGTGTCCTGGTGGTTCACGAAGGCGGCGAACGCCTTGGCGAGGCCGGGCCAGTAGCCGTTGTAGTAGCCGCCGGGGATGAAGGTGTCCTCCAGCTCCGAGGCGCCGACCGTGCCGCCGGCCGGCTTCCGGGCGAGCGCCGCCCGCATCGCGTACCACGAGGCCTCGACCCGGGCCGGGTCGGTGCCGAGGTGGTAGGTCGCGTCGTACTTGGCGACCCAGGCCATGAAGGCGCGGTGGCGGTCGTTGAAGGCGTAGTCCTGCCGGAGGTTGTCGTCGTACCAGACGCCGCTCGGGTCGACGATCGAGTCGAGCACCAGACGGCGGACCCGTTGCGGGAACAGCTTGGCGTACACCGCGCCGAGGTAGGTGCCGTAGGAGTAGCCGAAGTAGTTGATCCGCTGCGCGCCCAGGGCCTGCCGGACGGAGTCCATGTCGGTGGCGGCGCTGACCGTGTCGATGTAGGGGAGCAGGTTCGCGTACCTGCGGCCGCAGGCGGCGGCGAAGGACCGGGCGCGGTCCAGGTTGGTCCTCTCCAGGGCGGGCGTCGCCGGGAGCGAGTCCGGGCGCACCGGCTTGAAGTGGCCCGGCCGGCAGTCGAGCGCGGGACGGCTCAGGCCCACCCCGCGCGGGTCGAAGCCGATGACGTCGTACTGGGCGGCGACCGCCTTGGGCAGCGAGGAGGCGACGAATCCCGCCAGCGACAGGCCGCTGCCGCCGGGGCCGCCCGGGTTGACCAGCAGGGGGCCCTGGTACGTCGTCGCGGTGTGCGGCACGCGGGACAGGGCGAGGGTGATCCGCTGCCCGGACGGGTGCCGGTAGTCGAGGGGGACGTTCAGGGATCCGCACTGGAGGGTCGGGTGGCTGGTGGTGGCGCACTTCTTCCAGGTCACCTGCGCGACCGGTGCGGTGACCGCGGCGGGGGACGTGCTCGCGTCGGCGGGGACGGCGGTGAACGATCCGGCCACGACGACCGCGGTGCCGCACAGAACGGCAGCGCGTTTTCTCATACGGGCTCCCAGGAGGAGGATGCTGCGGACCGCGCGTCTCACGATCCTCGCGGCATCGTCCCGGAAAGCACGGCCGTCATGGCACGTTCCGACAACTGTTGACCCAATTGGATCGCTTGATGCCCTCGAACGATCTCAGATGAGCGTGAGTTGGGTCGGTTCGGTCATGCGGGGTGGCGTGGGCGCGGCCGGGCGGATCCGGCGCGGCAGCTCCGCACGGGCCGGGCCGATGCCGTACTCCCGTGCCAGCTCGTGCACCTGACGGGTGATCCGCCGCTGATACCACTTCGGCGCGTAGGCGCCGTCGGCGTACAGCCGCTCGTAGCGGCGCACCAGGTGCGGATGGTGCCGCGCCAGCCACGCCGTGAACCACTCGCGGGCCCCGGGCCGCAGGTGCAGCGCCAGCGGCGTGACCGAGGTGGCCCCGGCCTCCGCGACCGCGCGTACGGTCGCCCGCAGTTGGTCCGGGCCGTCGCTCAGGAAGGGGATCACCGGCGCCATCAGGACCCCGCAGCCGATGCCCTGCGCGGCCAGGGCCCGCACCACGTCCAGCCGGCGCTCGGGCGCGGGCGTCCCCGGCTCGACGGTGCGCCACAGGTCCGGGTCGGTGAAGCCGACCGAGACCGACACGCCGACGTCGGTGACCTCGGCGGCCTGCCGGAGCAGATCGAGGTCACGCAGGATCAGCGTGCCCTTGGTCAGGATCGAGAACGGGTTGGCGTGGTCGCGCAGGGCCGCCAGGACGCCCGGCATCAGCCGGTAGCGGCCCTCGGCGCGCTGGTAGCAGTCGACGTTGGTGCCCATGGCGATGTGCTCGCCCCGCCAGGAGCGCGAGGCGAGCCGCTGCCGCAGCAGCTCGGGTGCGTTCACCTTGACGACGATCTGGGTGTCGAAGCCGATGCCGGTGTCCAGGTCGAGGTAGCCGTGCGTGCTGCGGGCGAAGCAGTACACGCAGGCGTGCGTGCAGCCCCGGTAGGGGTTGACCGTCCACTCGAAGGGCATCCGCGAGGCGCCCGGCACCCGGTTGACGATCGAGCGGGCCCGGACCTCGTGGAAGGTGACCCCGCGGAACTCGGGCGTGTCGACGGTGCGGGTGACCACCGTGTCGGCGCCGAACAGTGCGGCGTCGACACGGCTGCGGTCCTGGTCCGCGGTGAGGTTCTCCCAGCGCATGAGCCCTCCTCGGTAGCACTGGCGCACAGAATAGAACATTCGTTCGCATGATCGTGCGGGAGTCGCTCCCGACCGGGTCGGTGCCGGGCGCGACCGGTTGCCGCACCCCGATTTGGGCGGCCGGGCGGCGGGGTGGTTGGCTTGCCCCAAACCCGAGATCGGATGTCCTGGAGGAACGCAATGGCGCAGGTCGAGGCCACTACGGAGCGGGTCGTCGCGGCGAACGCGGAGAAGGTGTTCGACGCCCTCGCCGACTACAGCGGCACCCGCGAACGGCTGTTGCCCGAGCACTTCAGCGAGTACGAGGTGCGCGAGGGCGGCGACGGCGAGGGCACCCTCGTCCACTGGAAGCTCCAGGCCACCAGCAAGCGGATCCGCGACTGCCTGATGGAGGTCACCGAGCCCACCGACGGCGAGCTGGTCGAGAAGGACCGCAACTCCTCCATGGTCACCACCTGGCGCGTCACCCCGGCGGGCGAGGGCGGCTCCCGGGTCGTGGTCACCACCACCTGGAAGGGCGCCGGCGGCATCGGCGGCTTCTTCGAGCGGACCTTCGCGCCCAAGGGCCTCGCCCGGATCTACGACGCCATGCTCGACCGGCTCGCGGCCGAGACCGAGAAGTAGTCCCCGCCCGAAGGGCCGCCCCGCCGAGCCGCCCCCGCACGGCCGCCCAACAGGTCCGGCCCCGGCGGGCGTTGACGTCTCACCGGATCGAGTGGATCTCCCGGCGGCCCCACCGGGGCGCCGTAACCCGCCGTGCCCGCCCGCGGTTGTCGCTGTACGCGGCAACCGTGCGGCGCGCACGACGAGGGGAGCGGGGACGTGGCCGGGACCACTCTGGTGAAGGACGAAGCGGCCGCGGCGCCGCCGGAGGTCCCCGCGCCGCCACCGCCCCCGGCCGTCCCGCTCGGCCACCGCCGCACCCGGCTGGTCTTCGCCGGGCTCATGCTGGCCCTGCTCCTCGCCGCCCTGGATCAGATGATCGTCGCCACCGCCCTCCCGAAGGTCGTCGGCGAACTGCACGGCCTGGACCGGATGTCGTGGGCGATCACCGCCTACCTGCTCACCTCCACCGTCGGCCTGCCCGTCTACGGCAAGCTGGGCGACCTGCTGGGCCGCAAGGGCGTCTTCCAGTTCGCCATCGCCGTCTTCGTGATCGGCTCCGCGCTGGCCGGCCGGGCGCAGTCCATGGACCAGCTGATCGCCTTCCGCGCCGTCCAGGGCGTGGGCGCGGGCGGGCTCATGATCGGCGTGCAGGCCATCATCGCCGACATCGTGCCGCCGCGGCGGCGCGGCCGCTTCATGGGACTGATCGGCGCCGCCTTCGGCCTCGCCTCCGTCGCCGGGCCGCTGCTCGGCGGGTACTTCACCGACCACCTCTCCTGGCGCTGGTGCTTCTACGTCAACGTGCCCTTCGGGCTGGTCACGCTCGCCGTGGTCACCGTGGTGCTCCAGCTGCCCAGGCCCGCGGTCCGGGGCCGGCTCGACGTCCTCGGCACCCTGCTCCTCGCCGCCGCCTCGACCTGCCTGGTCCTGCTGACGAGTTGGGGCGGCACCGAGTACGCGTGGGACTCCGGCACGATCCTCGGCCTCGGCGCGGGCGCCGTGGCCGCCGCCGTGCTGTTCGTCGCCGCGGAGCGCCGCGCCGCCGAACCCCTCATCCCGCTGCGGCTGTTCCGGGACTCCGTCTTCGACGTCAGCGCCCTGGTCGGACTCGTCATCGGCGTCGCGCTGTTCGGCGCCGCCAGCTACCTGCCCACCTTCCTGCAGATGGTCGACGGAGCCTCGGCCACCGAGTCGGGCCTGCTGATGCTGCCCATGATGGGCGGCGTCGTGGTCGCCTCCGTCGTCTCCGGGCAGCTCATCAGCCACACTGGCCGCTACAAGGCGTACCCGGTCCTCGGCGCCGCCCTGGCGGCCGTCGGCATGTGGCTGCTCTCCCGCCTCGAAGTCGACACGCCCCGCCTGCAGTACAGCGTGTGGATGGCCGTCCTCGGCGCCGGCATCGGCCTGGTGATGCCGGTCCTCGTCCTCGCCGTGCAGAACTCCGTGCGCCCCGCCGACCTCGGCACCGCCACCAGCGCCAACAACTACTTCCGGCAGATCGGCGGGAGCGTCGGCGCGGCCGTCTTCGGAACCCTCTTCGCCGGGCGGCTCGGGGACGCGCTGGCCGCCCGCGTCCCCGCCGGCGCGGGCGCCCGGCTCCTCGACCCCGAGTCGATCACCCCGCAACTGGTGCGCGCACTGCCGCCCGCCCTGCGCGACGCCTACGTCCGGGCGTACGCCGACGCCATGCCGCGGATCTTCCTCTATCTGGTGCCGGTGCTCGTGCTCGGCCTGCTCATCGCCTGCTTCCTCAAGGAGAGACCCCTGGTGTCCCACAACGCCCCCGCCCCGGAGACCCGGACCCCGGCGGCGAACACCGCCGTCCCGCAGGCCCGTTCGGCCCAGCCGGCCGGCGTCCCGGTGTGCGGCACCGTGCAGCACGCCGACGGCACCGTGGTGCCCCGCGCGGCCCTCACCCTCATCGACGCCACCGGCCGGCAGATCGGCCGGGGCGCGAGCGGCGAGGACGGCCGGTACGCGCTGTCCACCCCGGGCGCGGGCGCCTACGTCCTGATCGCCGCGGCCGGCGGCCACCAGCCGCAGGCGGTGTCGGTGACCGTCGGCGAGCGGCCCGTCGACCTCGACGTCGTCCTCGGCGGTGCCGGACGCCTCGCGGGCGCCGTGCGCACCGCCGACGGCACCCCCGTGCAGGACGCCACGGTCACCCTGACCAACGTGCACGGCGAGGTCGTGGCCGCCACCCGCAGCGGCCACGAGGGCGGGTACGTGATCGGTGAACTGGTCGCCGGGGAGTACACGCTGGCCGCCAGCGCGCCCGCCTTCCGCCCGGCCGCCCTCCCGGTCAGCGTGCAGGCGGCGCGGGAGACCCGGCAGGACGTCGAGCTCGCGGGCGGCGCCGTGCTCCGCGGCACCGTCCGGGCCCCCGGCGGACGGCCCGTCGAGGAGGCCCGGGTGACCCTGCTGGACGCCGCGGGCAATGTCGTCGACACCCTGACCACCGGTCCCGACGGCACGTTCCGGTTCGTCGACCTCGCCTCCGGCGAGTACACGGTGATCGCCGCCGGCTATCCGCCCGTGGCCACCGTCCTCCAGGTCGCGGGCGGCGGCCGCACGGAACGGGACCTGCAACTGGGTCACTGAGCCGCGCCCTCCGCCCGCACCGGACCGTCTTGGGCGCGTGCCGGACCGTCACGGGGCGCGCGCCGGACTGTCGTGCGGCGCGCGCCCGATGGTCCGCGCGCGGGCACGGACACGCGCGTGTTCGTCTGGATTTCCCCCGTATTCCTCCGTTGCCGCACATCCCGAGTGGCCGCCGCCGTACCGTGGTCGGCGGGGGACGGAGCGTGCCGAGCCGTGGGGAGGGAGGGTCCGGACATGGACCGTGGCACGGAGGGAGACGCCGGCCGCCGCGCGGCCGGACCGGGAGCGCCGGACGCGGACACCACGGCCGGCCGGGTGCCGCCGGCCGTCGCGGTCGTCGACCGCGCGGGCCTGGTGTCGCACTGGAGCAGCGGTGCCCGGAGGCTGTTCGGCGTCCCGCGGGAGCACGCGGTGGGCCGCCCCGCGGTCGACCTGCTGCCCGTCTCCGGCGCGCTGCCGGAGGAGGACGAGGCCCCGTACCGCGCCGGTGCCGAGGGCTGCGGCCCGTGGCCGGTGCGCGGACGGAGCCCGTCCCGCGCGGCCGCCGGACGGGCCCGCCTCAGCGTGCCCGGGCACGCGGTTCCCCGGCTCGCCGGGGAGGGGTCCCGCCGGTCGGGGGAGCCCGGCCGGATCGACGTCCTGTGGTGGGCCTACCCGCTCGTGGGGCCCGGCGGTGCGCGGCTGCTGGTGTTCGCCGCCGACGCGGGCGGGCTGCGCGGCACGGACCCGTCGGACCCCGGTGCGGCGCGCGCCGCCGAGCGGCTCGCGCCGGCCTCCGCCCGGCACGCGGGCTTCCCCGGCGCCGAGGACCTCGCCCGCCGGCTGCCGGGCATCCTGCCGGGCATGAGCGCGGCCGGGAGCGCCCGGATCGCCGCGCAGGCGCTGGAACTGGGCTACCCGGACCTGGACTTCGGCCGGCACGAAAGGGTGCCGGACGGGGGCGTCCCGCGGCGCGCAGGGCACCGGCCCCGCCGCGTGAGGGAGGGCCGGGCCCTCACCGAGGGCGGACCCGTGGCCCGGGAGCCCGGAGGCGACGCCGGGGAGCCGGAGCACACCGCTCCCCACGGGCGCCCGGAGTTCCTCCTGCTGATGCCCTGCCCCCGAGCCGGTTCCTGAGGGCGGGCCGGACACACGCCACCCGCTTCCCCCGAAGTCGTGGCGAACTCCGCATACCGGGCGGGGTGGGTGCTGTGATTCCAGTCATAGGGGTGCGGCCGTGAGCCGTGTCGACGTGTGCTGACGCAAGCCGGTGCGCGGTACGGTCGGACTCCTGCGCCCGGACCCTGCGGCGGTCCGCTCCCTCCGTGCGGTCCGCTGCTACCGGGCGGACGGGTGCGCCCGGGGGCCGAGCGCCGCCGGCCCCGCCGGGGCTCGGCCCGGTGAAACTCCCCTGCCCGTGACGGAGTTCACACACGCCGACGTCCGGATCGGGAGCTCCTTCGCCCCGTTTTCGGCAGGCCCTGCCGTGGGCAGGCGCAGGCCGGAGCGGCGCAAGCGTGTCACGAGAGCGGCGTATTGTCGCATTGACGTAGTTTGGAGAGGGCGGGGAATTCCGTGATCCCTACAACCTGTAGGGTTGCGTTCACCTGCCGCACACCGAACGGATCAGAGACGAGAGGTGGCCGTGTCGAGCGTCGCGCCCGAGCCGGACGTCAGTGTTGTCGTCATCGTCTACAACGACGAAGACCGACTTCCGACGGCCGTTGGTTCCGTCCTTGAGCAAACACTGCGCAATGTCGAGGTGATCATCGCCGACGACTGCTCGACGGACGGCTCCCACGAGGTCGCGAAGGCACTCGCCGCGGCCCATCCCGACCGGGTCCGCGCGATCCGGCTCCCGGAGAACAGCGGGGGCTGCGGAGAGCCCCGCAACCAGGGCATCAAGGTGGCCCGGGGCCGCTACGTCATGTTCCTGGACAGTGACGACACCCTGGAACCCAACGCCTGCCGCAACATGGTCGAGGCCGGCGACCGCACCGAGGCCGACCTGATCTCGGGTCTGTGCGTCCGGGTCCACACCGACAGCCGGCACGACAAGCGCGTGCCCTGGTACCCGTGGATCTACCGGACCACGCGCACCCTCGAGGACGTCGGCGAGCTGCCCGACCTGCTCGTCTTCGACACCCTGTCGACCAACAAGTGCTACCGGCGCTCGTACCTCCTCGAGAACGAGCTGACCTTCCCGCGCCGCATCCACTACGAGGACCTGCTCTTCTCCGCGCAGGCCTACCTCGCCGCCCGGCGGATCACCCTGATCCCCAACACGGTCTACTTCTGGAACGTCGTCGAGAAGACCGACGTCAAGTCGATCAGCAACCGGCGCCGCGAGATCAACAACTTCGCCGACCGGGTCGAGATCCACCGCCGCATCGACGCGATCCTGGACCGCCAGGGCCAGGACGAGCTGAAGCTGCGCAAGGACATCAAGTTCCTCAAGCACGACCTCGTGCTCTACCTGCGGGAACTGCCCTTCCTGGACAACGAGTACCGGCACCACTTCGCCGAACTCGCCCGCAGCTACGTCCAGGACTTCCCCCAGGCCGCCTACGACGAGCTCGACCGGGTCCACGCCATCTGCGCCCAGCTGCTGCTGCGCGAGGACTGGACCGACCTCATGCCGGCCATCGACACCCTGATCAACCGGCACAAGATCTCCGCGCCGCTGGTCGAGCGGGACGGCCGGATCTTCTGGACCGACCGCTACCTCGACGACCCCGAGATGCGCGCCGTCCTGGACGTCACCCCGCTCGGCTACCACGCCAAGCAGCTGAACCAGATGTCCCTGCGCAACCGGCTCACCGACTACGTCGCCCACGGCGGCGACGTCGAGCTGGCCGGTGAGATCGTCAACCCGCTGCACACCATCGCCCCCGACGCGAAGCTGACCGCCGAGCTGGAGTTCAAGGCCCGCCGGCGCAGCCTGCAGACCTTCCGCTTCCCCGTGCCGACGCTGCGCCACGAGGGCGACTCCATCGCCTGGCAGGCGTCCGTCCCGCTGGCCCGCAGGCTCCGGCCGCTCGGCATCGTCGACGACGTCTGGGACATCCGGCTGCACCTGACCGCGGACGGCAGGCGGACCACCAGCCGGCTCACCGTCGGCACCGTCGACCTCGAGCACGCCGAGGCCGTGCCGGTGCGCCCCCGGCTCACCCGCCTCATGGCCGACCGCCTGGAGGCCCAGGTGTCCGCCAAGGGCCACCTCGCCTTCCGGCTCACCCAGCACGGCCAGCTCGCCCGCACCGGCCGCGCCGCCGTGGAGCGCAACCTGCACGGCGGCCCCGCGCGCGCCGCGAAGGGCGCCTACCGCTCGCTGCGGGCCGTGCGCAAGGACCTGAGCTCCGGCGACCGCAAGCTCCAGGTCTACGACCGCATGCTGCGCAAGCTGCCGGTCCGCACGGGCACCGTGGTCTTCGAGAGCCACCTCGGCAAGCAGTACAGCGACAGCCCCCGGGCCGTCTACGAGGAGCTGCGCCGCCGCGGCACGCCGATCACCGCGATCTGGTCGTACGCGGGCGACCGCCCCGAGGGCTTCCCCGAGGGCGTCGAACTGGTCCGCCGCTGGTCCTGGCGCTACCTCCGCGCGCTCGCCCAGGCCGAGTACTGGATCGACAACCAGGGCTACCCGCTGCGGCTCACCAAGCGCCCCGAGACCACGTACATCCAGACCTGGCACGGCTCGGCGCTGAAGCGGATGGGCTTCCACGAGCCCACCCACCGGATGATGTCCGAGCCGGAACAGCGCGCCTACCAGCGCGCCCTGGACCGCTTCGACCACTTCGTGGTCCGCGGCGAGCACGACGTGCGCACCCTCGCCCGTGCCTACCGCATCCCCGAGGAGAAGCTGCTGCGCACCGGCTACCCGCGCAACGACGCGCTGGTGCGGGCCCGGGAGGGCGCCGCCCCCGACGCCGAGGCGCAGAAACTCGCCGAGCGCCTGGGCCTCGACCCCGACCGGCGCGTGCTGCTCTACGCGCCGACGTTCCGCGCGAACTCCGACGGCCGGGTCCGCGGCTTCGAGTTCCCCTTCGACGTCGAGCGCTTCGCCGCCGAGTTCGGCGACCGGTACACGCTGCTCGTCCGGGCGCACTACCTCAACCGACTCACCCTGCCGCCGTCGGTCGCCGGGCGCGTCATCGACGTCAGCGGGGAGCCGGACATCACTCCGCTGATGCTCCTCGCCGACGGGCTGATCACCGACTACTCCTCGGTGATGTTCGACTACGCGCTGCTCCAGCGCCCCATCGTGTTCTACGCCTACGACTGGGAGGAGTACGCCGAGGACACCCGCGGCACCTACTTCGACCTGCTCGCCGAGGCGCCCGGCCCGGTTCCGCGCACGGAGGACGACCTCTTCGCCGCCCTCGGCGACCTGGGCGCGGTCCGCACCAAGTACGAGGCACGGCTGAAGGAGTTCGTGGACAAGTACGGCGAGTACGACCGCGGCGACGCGGCGGCACAGATCGTGGACCGTTTCTTCGGACCTGCGGGAGAGGCCCGATGACCCAGCGCGACATCTTCTTCGTGGCCAACGAGGTCGACGAGCTCGGCGGCGTCGGCCGCTGGCAGGCCCAGATGGCCGGACTGCTGGCCGAGCGCGGCCACCGGGTCACCATCGTCGGCATCGCCCCGGCCAACCACCCGATGGACCTCGGCGAGAACCCGCCGTTCCGCACGGTGACCCTCCACGCCCAGCGGCCCCCGGGCCGCCCCCGGCCGCGCCGCCTGCTCGGCTCCGCCGACCCGGCCGTCCGCCGCCACGACACGCACATGCGGACCGCCGCCGAGCGGCTCACGGAGCTGTTCCGCGCGGCCCGTCCCGGCGCGATGATCATCGTCGGCCAGGTGTGGGCGATGGAGTGGGTGGCGCTCTCGGACACCGCGGGACACGCCGTCATCGGCATGACCCACGAGTCCTTCGAGACCGCCCGCAAGTCGTCCCGCTTCGAGCGGGTGAAGAAGTACTACAAGGACGTCGACCGGCTGCTCGCCCTCACCCAGGAGGACGCCGACCGCTGGGTGGGCGAGGGCATGAACAACGTCGGCTTCATGCCGAACCCGCTGCCGATCGTCCCCGACACCCCGTCGCCGCGCACCGAGAAGGTGGTCGCGAGCATCGGCCGGCTCTCCCACGAGAAGGGCGTCGACCTCCTCCTGGACGCCTGGGCCGAGGCGGCCCCTCAGCAGCCCGGCTGGACCCTGCGCCTTTACGGCAGGGGAGACGCGGAGGCGGAGCTGCGCCGCCAGTGCACCGACCTCGGCCTCGACGACTCGGTGGACTTCGCCGGGCAGACCGGGGACGTGCCGGGAGCGCTGCGCTCCTCGTCGCTCTTCGTGCAGTCCTCGCGCGGTGAGGGCTTCCCGCTGGTCCTGCTGGAGGCGATGGCCTGCGGCCTGCCGTGCGTCGCGTTCGACTGCGCGCCCGGCGTCCGCGAGATCGTCGGGCACGAGGAGGACGGGCTGCTCGCCCGCCCCGGCAACACCACCGAACTCGCCCGCCACCTCGTGCGGCTGATGTCGGACGACGGGCTGCGCGACCGCATGGGCGAGCAGGCCCTGCACAACGCACGGCGCTTCGACCCGGAGGCCATCACCCAGCGGTGGGAAGACCTCTTCGACTTCCTGGAGCGCTGACCGGCCGACCCCCTTCCGGCGCACCGGCACGGGCGCCCCCGGACCACCGCGGCCGGGGGCGCCCGTCGGTGTTCCGGCGCCCCTGCGGGACCGGGTCGTCGGCGGATCCGGCCGCGGTGGGCCGGTCGGCGGACCTTCGGCCCGCGACCGGTGCCGCCATGGCCCGTTTCCGCCGCGACGCGTACCGTGCGCGGTATGAAGATCCTCATCAGCGCCGACATGGAGGGCGCCACCGGGGTCACCTGGCCCGGCGACGTGCTGCCGGGGACGCCCCAGTGGGAACGCTGCCGCACCCTGTTCACCTCCGACGTCGACGCCGCCGTGCAGGGCTTCTTCGACGGCGGCGCGGACGAGGTCGTGGTCAACGAGGCCCACTGGAGCATGCGCAACCTGCTCCTGGAGCGCCTCGACGACCGGGCGCAGCTGCTCACCGGACGGCACAAGTCGCTGTCCATGGTCGAGGGCGTGCAGCACGGCGACGTCGACGGAGTCGCCTTCGTCGGCTACCACGCGGGCGCCGGCATGGAGGGAGTCCTCGCCCACACCTACCTGGCCAACTCCATCACCGGGGTGTGGCTCGACGACGTGCGCGCCAGCGAGGGACTCCTCAACGCCCACGTGGTCGCCGAGTACGGGGTCCCCGTCGTCCTCGTCACCGGCGACGACGTGGCCTGCGAGGACGCGCTCGGGTACGCCCCCGGGGCGCTGAAGGTGGCTGTCAAGGACCACGTCTCCCGGTACGCGGCGGTGTGCCGCACCCCGGCACGCACCGCCGCCGACATCCGGGCCGCGGCGAAGGAGGCCGCGGCCCTGGCGGTCCGTCAGGACCCGGTCTTTGCAGGGCCGTTCACCGTGGCGCTGGAGTTCGACGCCGAGCACCTGGCGCTGTCCGCCTGCGTCGTACCGGGCGTGGAACGGGTGGGGGAGCGGCGGGTGGCCTACACCAGCGGCACCATGTACGAGGGCATCCGTACCTTCAAGGCGGTCACCACGATCGTCTCGGCCGCGGTGGAGGAGCAGTATGGCTGACGCTCAGGCGCTGGACGAGGTCGTCCGCTTCACGTCCGACCTGATCCGCATCGACACCACCAACCGGGGCGGCGGCGACTGCCGCGAGCGCCCGGCCGCCGAGTACGCCGCCGAGCGGCTCGCCGAGGCCGGCCTGGAGCCTGTGCTGCTGGAGCGCACCCCGGGCCGCACCAACGTCGTCGCCCGCCTGGAGGGCACCGACCCGTCGGCGGACGCCCTGCTCGTCCACGGCCACCTCGACGTCGTACCCGCACAGGCCGGGGAGTGGAGCGTCCACCCGCTCTCCGGGGAGGTCCGCGACGGCGTCGTCTGGGGCCGGGGCGCGGTCGACATGAAGAACATGGACGCGATGATCCTCGCCGTGGTCCGCTCCTGGGCCCGGCAGGGCGTGCGGCCCCGGCGCGACCTGGTCGTCGCCTTCACCGCCGACGAGGAGGCCAGCGCCGAGGACGGCTCCGGCTTCCTCGCCGACCGGCACGCCGGACTGTTCGAGGGCTGCACCGAGGGCATCAGCGAGTCCGGCGCGTTCACCTTCCACGACGGCGCCGGACGGGAGATCTACCCGATCGCCGCCGGCGAGCGCGGCACGGCCTGGCTGCGGCTGAGCGCCCGCGGCCGCGCCGGGCACGGCTCCCGCGTCAACCGGGAGAACGCGGTGACCCGCCTCGCCGCCGCCGTCGCCCGGATCGGCGCCCACACCTGGCCGCTCCGGATCACCCCCACCGTACGGGCCGCGCTCACCGAACTCGCCGCCCTCCACGGCGTCGAGGCCGACCTTCAGGACGTCGACACCCTCCTGAAGAAGCTGGGCCCGGCCGCCGCCCTGGTCGAGGCGACCCTGCGCAACAGCGCCAACCCCACCATGTTCAGTGCGGGTTACAAGGTCAACGTGATCCCGGGCGAGGCCGTCGCCCACGTCGACGGACGGTATCTGCCCGGCGGCGAGGAGGAGTTCACCACCACCCTCGACCGGCTCACCGGCCCCGACGTGGACTGGGAGTTCGAGCACCGCGAGGTGGCGCTCGAGGCGCCGGTGGACTCCCGGGCGTTCGCCGGGATGCGCGCCGCCGTGGAGGCCTTCGCACCCGAGGGGCACGTGGTGCCCTTCTGCATGCCCGGCGGCACGGACGCCAAGCAGTTCGCCCGCCTCGGCATCACCGGCTACGGGTTCGCGCCGCTGAAACTGCCCCAGGGCTTCGACTACCACGCCCTGTTCCACGGCGTCGACGAGCGGGTCCCCGTGGAGGCGCTGCACTTCGGCGTCCGGGTCCTCGACCGGTTCCTGCGGACCGCCTAGGCTCTCGTCGAGCGCGCGTCGGCCGTCCGCGGGGCGGGCCGGGGACGGGGGCGCCCTGCCCCGGGCGAGTGGAGGAGAACGTGCAGACCCTGCCGTACGGTTCCTGGCCGTCCCCCGTCGACGCGGCGCTCGCCGCCGCGCACGACGGCCGGCCGGAGTACGTGGGCCTCGTCGGGGCCGAGGTGTGGTGGACCGCGCCGCGGCCCGCCGAGGGCGGCCGCCGCACCCTGGTCCGCCGGCACGCCGACGGCCGCGAGGAGTCCGTGCTGCCCGCACCGTGGAACGTGCGCAGCCGCGTCGTCGAGTACGGCGGGCGGCCCTGGACCGGCCTCCTCCACGACGGAACGCCGCTGGTGGTGTTCGTGAACTTCGCCGACCAGCGCCTCCACCTCTGGCGCCCCGGCGAGGAGCCCCGACCGCTCACCCCCGTCTCCCCGGTCGGCGGCGGGCTGCGGTGGGCCGACCCGCAGCCGCGCCCCGAACGCGGCGAAGTCTGGTGCGTCCTGGAGGAGTTCACCGGCGAGAGCCCCACCGACGTACGGCGGGTGCCGGCCGCCGTCCCGCTCGACGGCTCCGCCGCCGAGGACCGGTCCGCGGTACGCGAACTCACCGAGGACCGGCACCGCTTCGTGACGGGAGCCCGTCTGTCGCCGGACGGGCGGCGGGCGGTGTGGCTCGGCTGGGACCATCCGCGGATGCCGTGGGACGGCACCGAGCTGCTGCTGGCCGAGGTGGCCGCCGACGGCACCCTCGGCACGCCCCGCACCGTCGCCGGCGGCCCCGAGGAATCCGTCTGCCAGGCCGAATGGGCGCCGGACGGCGCCCTGCTGCACGCCAGCGACCGGAGCGGCTGGTGGAACCTTTATCGCGACGGGGAGCCCCTGTGCCCCCGCGAGGAGGAGTTCGGCGGGCCGCTGTGGACGATCGGGCAGCAGTGGTTCGCCCCGCTGGACAACGGCCTGATCGCCGTCGTGCACGGGCGCGGCTCCACCGCGCTCGGCCTGCTCGACCCGGAGACCGGCGAGATCGTCGACGCGGCCGGCCCCTGGACCGAGTTCGGCGCCACGCTGGCCGTGCGCGGCGACCGGGTGGTCGCGGTCGGCTCCAGCCCCCGCAGCGCCGCGGAGGTCGTCGAACTGGACGCCTCCGCCCGGCCGGGCGCACCCGGCGGCGGTTCCGTCGGCCGGGCCCGCGTCATCGGCGCCGCGCACGCCGACCCCGTCGACCCGGCGTACTACCCGGAGCCGCAGATCCGCACCTTCACCGGGCCGGACGGGCGCGACATCCACGCCCACATCTACCCGCCGCACCACCCCGATTGCGTGGCGCCGGGCGGCGAGGCGCCCCCGTACGTCGTCTGGGCGCACGGCGGGCCCACCGGCCGGGCGCCGCTGGTGCTCGACCTGGAGATCGCCTACTTCACCTCCCGCGGCATCGGGGTCGCCGAGGTCGACTACGGCGGCTCGACCGGGTACGGCCGGGAGTACCGCAACCGGCTGCGCGAGCAGTGGGGCGTCGTCGACGTCGAGGACTGCGCGGCCGTCGCCCTGGCGCTCGCCGAGGAGGGCACCGCCGACCGGGCCCGGCTGGCGATCCGCGGCGGCAGCGCGGGCGGCTGGACCACGGCCGCGTCCCTCACCACCACCGGCGTCTACGCCTGCGGCACCGTCCTCTACCCGGTGCTCGACCTCGCGTCCTGGGGCGAGGGAGCCACCCACGATTTCGAGTCCCGGTACCTGGAGACCCTGGTCGGGCCCCGCGCCGAGGTGCCGGGCCGGTACGCCGAGCGCTCGCCCGTCGAGCACGCCGACCGGATCACGGCGCCCTTCCTGCTGCTCCAGGGACTCGACGACGTCATCTGCCCGCCCGCCCAGTGCGAGCTGTTCCTGTCCCGGCTGCGGGGCCGCCCGGTGCCGCACGCCTACCTCGCCTTCGAGGGCGAGGGCCACGGATTCCGCCGGGCCGACACCATGGTGCGCGCCCTGGAGGCCGAACTGTCCCTGTACGCCCAGGTCTTCCGCCTCGACCGGCCGGACGTCCCGGTGCTCGCCCTGGCGCCGGGACCGCTCACCCCCACGACCGACCCGCACGACACCGGAGCCGTCACGTGACACCGCTCGTCCGCCCGCACCGACTCGCCCCCGGCGCCCGCGTGGCCGTCGTCGCACCCAGCGGGCCGGTCCCCGAGGAGCGGCTCCAGGCCGGTCTGGACGTGCTGCGCGGCTGGGACCTCGAACCCGTGGTGGCCCCGCACGTCCTGGACCGGCACGGCACCTTCGGCTACCTCGCCGGCACGGACGCCGACCGCGCAGCCGACTTCCAGGACGCGTGGTGCGACCCCTCCGTGGACGCCGTGCTGTGCGCCCGTGGCGGATACGGGGCGCAGCGGTTCGCCGACCTCCTGGACTGGACGGCGATGCGGGCGGCGGGCCCCAAGGTGTTCGTCGGTTTCAGCGACATCACCGCGCTGCACGAGGCCTTCGCCGTGCGGCTCGGACTGGTGACGCTGCACGGGCCGATGGCGGCCGGCGTCGACTTCGTCAAGAACACGCGGTCCCAGGAGCACCTGCGGGCGACGCTGTTCGCGCCGGAGACGGTCCGCGTCCTCGCCTCCGGCGGGTCGGCCCTGGTGCCCGGGCGGGCCCGGGGCGTCACCCAGGGCGGCTGCCTGAGCCTGCTCGCCGCCGAACTCGGCACCCCGCACGCGCGGCCCACGGCCGACGGCGCCCTGCTCTGCCTGGAGGACGTGGGTGAGGAGCCGTACCGTCTGGACCGCTGCCTCACCCAGCTGCTGCGCGCGGGCCGGCTCGACGGGGTGCGCGGGGTGCTCCTCGGTTCCTGGGAGGAGTGCGGGAGCGCCGACCGGCTGCGGGACCTGTTCGCCGACCGGCTCGGCGGGCTCGGCGTCCCGGTCGCCGAGGACTTCGGCTTCGGGCACTGCGCGGGCGCGCTCACGGTACCGTTCGGCGTCAGCGCCGAACTCGACGCGGGTGCGGGCACGTTGACGCTGGACGAACCCGCCCTGCGCTGACGGGCCGCGCCTCGCCGCGCGGCCGGGGCATAGGCTGCCCGGATGCCGCAGACCACCCCCGCCGTCCGCCTCGCCGCGGGCCCCCGCGTCTTCCTGCGCCCCTTCACCCTGCAGGACGGGCCCGAGTTCACCGCCCGGGCCCGGGAGAGCGCGGACCTGCACCACCCGTGGCTGTTCCCGCCGACCACCGAGGAGGCGTTCGCCCCGTACGCCACCGCTCTGATCGAGGACCCGGCGAGGGCCGGCTTCCTGGTCTGCGACCGGGAGGACGGGCGCATCGCCGGATTCGTCAACATCAACAACATCGTCCGCGGCGCCTTCCAGAACGGCGCCCTCGGCTACGGCGCCTTCGCGCACGCCGCCGGGCGCGGCCTGATGCGCGAGGCACTGGGCCTCGTCGCCGGCCACGCCTTCGGCCCGATGGGACTGCACCGGCTGGAGATCAACGTGCAGCCCCTCAACACCGCCTCCATCGCGCTCGCCCGCGGCTGCGGCTTCCGCCTGGAGGGCTTCTCCCCGCAGATGCTCCGCATCGACGGGGTCTGGCGCGACCACGAGCGGTGGGCGCTCACCGCCGGGATGCGGACTTCCGGTTGATTCTCACCGTGTCGAGGTCGGTGACCGTCGAGCGCAGGGCGCCGAGGCCGCGCAGCGCCGTCGCGGCGCGGTCCTCGGCGATCGCCGCCGCCATCTCCCCGCCGTCCGCCGCGTCGCACACCACGACGAAGCGCATCGAGAAGTGCTTCAGCGGCGCGCGCTCGTAGGACAGCGACCCCTCCGGGGTGAAACACGTGCTCGTCAGGCCGTGCGCGTCCGCCTCCGCGAGCAGCCGCGCGCGGGCCTCCTTACGTCAGCGCGTCCCAGGCGCCCCGCACGATCACCCGGTAGGTGTGCTGCTCGCTCATCCGCCCGGCCGCTCCCTCGTGCCCGTGGTCCGTCGGCCCGCTCCGCTCGGGCCCGGCGGCCGTCCCGTCGGACGCCGCCGGTCGACCCCACGTCGGCGGACAGGCGCCCCACGACGGAATCTCCCCGCGCCCGGGACCGGCCCGGCACACCCGCCCGAACGCCGCGCCGTCCGGCGCCTTTGCGCAATCCTGACCGGCAGCGCCCCTGGTCAGCTCACCGGGGAACGGGTTCCATGGTCATCGTGACGACGATCCGACGCGAGGTACTGACCCTGCCCGCGGCGGAGTGGGGGCCGGACAACCCGCTGCCCCCGCTCACGCCGCTCGACGAAGTCCACCGCATCGAAGTCCAGGACGTCCCGGAGGCGTCCGCCCTGCCGCGCGACATGGCCCGGCAGCTCGGGTACGCGCCGCTGCGCAGCCTCCTCCCGGTGCGCGTCCGCGACGGCTACGGCAGAACCCGAGCGCCCCGCGCGGTCGACGCCCTCGTGCTGGAGAACGACCGGCTGCGGGCCACCGTGCTGGCCGGCCTCGGCGGCCGCGTCGCCTCCCTCGTCCACAAGCCCACCGAACGCGAACTCCTGTACCGC
Source organism: Streptomyces tropicalis (assembly GCF_029269835.1). Taxonomy (GTDB): domain Bacteria; phylum Actinomycetota; class Actinomycetes; order Streptomycetales; family Streptomycetaceae; genus Streptomyces; species Streptomyces tropicalis. The sequence goes on from NZ_JARJBB010000003.1 coordinate 481,429, forward strand.
AACCCCGTCCTCCAGCCCGCCAACTTCGCACTCAACGGCGCCTGGTTCTCCGGCGGCATCGAGTGGAACATCGGGGCCACCGGCCACACCGCCCTGTCCTGCGCACCCCTGCACGCCGCCCGGGTCCCCGCGCCCGGCGGCGGGGAGATGCTGCGCCTGTGGGAGTGGGAGCGCCTGCGCGACCTGCCTTTCCAGATCGACCTGTGGCTGCCCGACGGCTCGGACTTCCTCCTCGTCGGCGTCCGCATCCGCAACCCCCACGAGACGCCGGTCCCCACCTACTGGTGGTCCAACACCGCCGTCCCCGAGGAACGCCGGGTCCTCGCCCCCGCCGACGGCGCCTGGCACTTCGGCCCCGAGCGCCGGCTCACCCGGGTCCCCGTGCCGGTGCACGACGGCGCCGACCGCACCCGCCCGCTCAACAGCCCCTACGCGGCGGACTACTTCTACTCCGTGCCCGACGGCCGCAGGCGCTGGATCGCCGCCCTGGACGCGCGCGGCGACGGGCTGGTGCAGACCTCGACCGGCGGCCTGCGCGGCCGCAAGCTCTTCGTGTGGGGTGCCGGGCGCGGCGGGCGGCGCTGGCAGCGCTGGCTCACCGAACCGGGCGGTGGCGGGTACTGCGAGATCCAGGCCGGACTCGCCCGGACCCAGCTGGAGCACGTGCCCCTCGCGGGCGAGAGCGAGGTGACCTGGCTGGAGGCGTACGGGCCGCTGTCGGTGCCGGAGCCCGACGGGGACTTCGACGCCGCGGTGCGACGGACCGAGGCCGCACTCGCGTCCGCCCTGCCGCCCGCCGCCGTCGAGGAGGCGCACGCCGCCTGGCGGGCGCACGCCGACACCGAGCCCGGCGAACGCCTCGCCGCAGGCTCCGGCTGGGGCGCCCTGGAGGCGCTGCGCGCCGACTGGAAGCTGCCCGGCACGCCGTTCCCCGAGAGCATGATCGGCCCGGAGCAGGAGCCCTGGCGTGCGCTGCTGCGCTCCGGCGCGCTCCCGGAGCCGCGCCGGGTCCGCCCGCCCGGCCCGACCCTGGTCGCCCCGCACTGGCGGGACATGCTGGAGACGGCGCCCGCCACCCCGCTCACCGAGTACCACCTCGGTGTCGCCCAGTGGCACGCCGGCGACCGCGCGCAGGCCGTGCGCAGCTGGGAGCGGGGCCTGGAACTCGCCCCGTCCGTCTGGCCGTTGCTGCGCTGCCTGGCGGTCGCCGACCAGCAGGACCGGCACCACGAGCGGGCCGCGGACCGGTACGCGGACGCCTTCGACGACCTGTGCCAGGAGCGCCGCGACGGCGGTGAGGTGTGGACCGCCGCCACCGCCGCGCTCGGCCGGGAGGCGATCGAGGCGCTGCTGCGGGTGGGGCGCGCGGCTGCCGCGCGGGCCGTGTGGCGGCGGCTGCACCCCGCGACCCGGGCCCGTGGGCGCTTCCGGCTGCTCGAGGCCGAACTGCTGCTCGCCGAGGGCCTGCCCGACCGGGCGCGGGCGGTGCTGGAGACGGACCTGGAGGTCGCCGACCTGCGGGAGGGCGAGGAACGGATCGGACAGGTCTGGGAGCGGGCCGGCGGCGGGGAACTCCCCGCACGCCTCGACTTCCGCATGCGCCCGCCGGTCTGAGCGGCGCCCGCCCGGGTCCGGCGGCGCCCCCTCGGCCCGGTGGCACCGGCTGGGGACGCCGACGACGCATCCAGGGGGCGAGCGGTGTCGGCCGGGGCTGCGCCACTCGCCGGGGCGCGCCGCGCCCGGGCGGACGGGCGTCCGCCCGGGTCGAGAGGGGCGCGCCGGGTCGAGGGGCATGCGCCGGGTCGAGGGGTGCGCGGACGGGCGCGGGCGTCCGCCCGGGCTCCGGCGCGTGTCGTCAGCCCGTGCGGTCCGCGTACTCGTAGACCGTTCCGTCCGGGTGCATCGCGATGAGGTTGCGGCCCACGGGCGTCGGCACCGGGCCGGCGATCACCCGGGCGCCCAGTTCCGTCAGCATCCGGTGCGCCTCGTCCACGTCCTCGACGGCGATGGTGGCGGTGACCTTGCGCAGCAGGTCCAGCTCCTGCGGGGGGCCGCTCATGAGCAGGAAGCAGCCGACCGCGGCCACCTGCACCCCGGCCCGTTCGAAACGGAGAGCTCTGCCGCCCGCGAGACGTTCGTAGAAGGCGACCGCGGGCTCCAGGTCGTCGACGCAGACCCGCAGGGTGGCTCCGAGAATCTCCATGCGGCCGAGCCTAGTTGCCACGGCGCGGAGGCGAGATCGCTTCCTGTGATCGCGCGGCCGCCCGGCCGGGTCCGGCCCGCGCAGGTTTGCCCCGCCCGGGCCGGGGGACGCGGAAGGCTCCGCACCGGACGGCGCGAGCCCCGTCCCGCGATCCCGCGGGCGGGCCGGCATCCCCCGGAGGGAGACGCATGGACACCGCCGAACTCGTCGAACTCGGACGGCAGCTGCGTGTCGACAGCATCCGTGCCGCCGCGGCGGCGGGCTCCGGCCACCCGACGTCCTCCATGTCCGCCGCCGACCTGATGGCCGTCCTGCTGGCCCGCCACCTCCGCTACGACTTCGACCGCCCCGACCACCCGGGAAACGACCGCTTCGTGCTCTCCAAGGGGCACGCCTCGCCCCTGCTCTACTCCGCCTACAAGGCCGCCGACGCCCTCGGCGACGAGGAACTGCTCACCTTCCGCACCCTGGGCAGCCGTCTGGAGGGGCACCCCACACCGCAGCAGTTGCCCTGGGTGGAGACCGCCACCGGCTCGCTCGGCCAGGGGCTGCCGATCGGCGTCGGGATCGCCCTGGCCGGCAAGCGGCTGGACCACGCCGACTACCGGGTGTGGGTGCTGTGCGGAGACGGCGAGATGGCCGAGGGCTCCGTCTGGGAGGCCGCCGAGCACGCCGGCCACGAGCGGCTCGACAACCTGGTCGCGATCGTCGACGTCAACCGGCTCGGCCAGCGCGGCCCCACCCGCCACGGCCACGACCTGGGCGCCTACGCCCGGCGTTTCGCCGCCTTCGGCTGGCACACCGTCGAGGTCGACGGCCACGACGTCGACGCCGTCGACCGCGCCTTCGCCGAGGCGGCCGCGACGGACGGCCGGCCCACCGCGGTCGTCGCCCGCACCCTGAAGGGCAGCGGGGTCGCCGAGGCCGAGGACCGGGAGGGGCTGCACGGCAAGCCGCTGCCGCACCCCGACGCGGCCGTCGCGGAGCTGGGCGGCGTCCGCGACCTGCGGGTCCGGGTGCAGGAGCCGCCCGCCGCCCGGTCGCTGCACGCGGTCGGCGACGGGGTCCTGGAGCTTCCCCGCTGGGAGCGGGGCGACGAGGCCGCCACCCGCGACGCCTACGGACGGGCGCTCGCCGCCCTCGGCACCGCGCGGGGCGACGTCGTCGCCCTGGACGGCGAGGTCGGCGACTCCACCCGCACGGAGCTCTTCGCCAAGGAGCACCCCGGCCGCTACTTCGAGTGCTACATCGCCGAGCAGCAGATGGTGGCCGAGGCCGCCGGGTTCGCGGTGCGCGGCTGGGTGCCGTACGCCTCGACCTTCGCGGCCTTCCTGACCCGCGCCCACGACTTCGTGCGGATGGCCGCCGTCAGCGGCTGCGGCATCACCCTCAACGGCTCGCACGCGGGCGTCTCGATCGGGCAGGACGGGCCGAGCCAGATGGGGCTGGAGGACCTGGCGATGATGCGGGCCGTCCACGGCTCGACCGTGCTGTACCCGTGCGACGCCAACCAGACCGCCCGCCTCGTCGCGGCGGCGGCGGACCTCGACGGCATCCGCTACCTGCGCACCTCCCGCGGGTCGGGCCCGGTGCTCTACGGGCCCGACGAGGAGTTCCCGGTCGGCGGGAGCAAGGTGCTGCGCTCCTCCGGGCGGGACCGGGTGACGGTCGTCGCGGCGGGCGTCACCGTCCCGGAGGCGCTGCGGGCCGCCGACGCCCTGGCCGAGGAGGGCACCGGGGTGCGGGTGATCGACCTGTACTCGGTCAAGCCCGTCGACCGCGGCACGCTGCGGCAGGCCGCGGAGGAGACCGGGGCCCTGCTCACCGTCGAGGACCACCGGGAGGAGGGCGGTCTCGGCGACGCGGTCCTCGACGCCTTCCTCGACGGGCGGCCGGTGCCGCGCCTGGTGCGGCTCGCCGTCCGCACCATGCCGGGCTCGGCCACGCCCGCCGAGCAGCTGCGTGCCGCGGGCATCGACGCCGAGTCGATCGCCGCGTCCGCCCGGCTGCTGGCGGTGCAGGCGGCGGTGCCGTGAACGGCGCCGTGACGGTGCCCTGAGCGGCGGCCGGCTGCCGCATGCGGCTCCCGCGAGCCGGGGCCACCCGTGGCGACGGGCGCCGGGGAGCGGTGCGTGGGGCATGCACGTACCGCTGTGCGCAGGGGGGACGCCCCGTGCGGGGGACATGCGTGCCCCGGCAGGTTTGGCCCGCCTGCGCGCAGGCCACCCGGTAGGTGCGGAAGATCATGCCGAAGGCACAGGAGGCACCATGACCGGACCGCGGTACGTCTACGCCGTCTGCCGCCCCCTCGACGCACCCCTGCAGGCCCAGCTCACCGGTGTGGCCGGCGCTCCGGCGAAACTGCTGCACCACCACGGCCTGGTCGCCGTCCTCAGCGAGGTCCCCGAGCGGGACTTCGCCGAGGAGCCGCTGCGGGCGCACCTGATGGACGACGCATGGCTCGCCGAGACCGCGCGGGCGCACCGGGGCGTGGTCGACGCGCTCACCGCGGTCACCACCCCGCTGCCGCTGCGCCTGGCGACCGTCCTCCCCGACGACAGCGGCGTCCGTTCCATGATCGAGTCCGGGGAGCGGACGTTCCTGAGCACCCTGGACCGGATCCAGGGGCGGGTGGAGTGGAGCGTCACCGCCTCCGTCGCGGAGGACGCGCCGGGCGACCCCTGGCTCGAGGCGGAGCGGTCCGCCACGCGTCTGCACGAGACGCTGTCCTCCTTCGCCGAGGACAGCCGGCTGCACGAACCGCACGGCGGCGATCCGTCCGGCCGTGCCGCGCGGACCGTGCTGGACGCCTCCTACCTGGTGCCGCGCGGCCACTCCGAGGAGTTCGTGGAGACGCTGGAGCGCGTCCGGGCAGACGCCCCGGCGCTCCGTGTCGAGCTGGCCGGCCCCTGGGCCGCCTACTCCTTCGCCCGGCCCGCCACCCAGGAGGTCTGGGCCTGAGCCCGGGAGCGCGGCAGGCCGGGGCCGGTGCGGGGCCGCGTCAGGCCCCGCGGCCGCCGTCGCCGTCCGCCCCGGGCCCGCCGGTTCCGGCCCCGCCCGTCGCGCCGCCGGTCCCCGCGGAGGCGTCCGTGTCGCGCGGGTCCTCCTTGCGGCACAGGATCTCCCCGTGCAGCACGGCGAACCAGCCGTCCTCGCGGCGGCCCCACTCCCGCCAGGCCTCCGACACGGCCCTCAGCTCCCGCTCGGTGGCGTGGCCGCCCCCGGTGGCGCGCTCCGCGTACGCCGACGCGAGCGTGCGGTCGGCCCACAGCCCGCTCCACCACTGCCGCTCGGCCCCGGTGGCGTAGGTCCAGGTACCGGAGGTCGCCGTGACGTCGGTCAGGCCCGCGCGCAGCGCCCAGGACCTGAGCCGCCGTCCGGCGTCCGGCTCGCCCCCGTTGGCGCGGGCCACCCGCCGGTACAGATCGAGCCAGGCGTCCATGCCGGGCACCTCGGGGTACCAGGCCATCGCCGCGAAGTCCGCGTCGCGCACCGCCACGAGGCCGCCCGGCCGGGTCACCCGCACCATCTCGCGCAGCGCCCCCACCGGATCGCCCACGTGCTGCAGCACCTGGTGGGCGTGGACCACGCAGAAGGTGTCGTCCGGGTAGTCCAGGGCGTGCACGTCGGCGACCGCGAAGTCGACGTTGGTGAGCCCCCGGGCGGCGGCGGTCGCCCGGGCCTGCTCCAGGACGCCCGGGGCCCGGTCGACCCCCGTCACCCGCCCGTCGGGGACCCGCTCCGCCAGGTCGGCGGTGATGGTGCCCGGGCCGCAGCCGATGTCCAGGATCCGCATGTGCGGCTTCAGGGAACCGAGGAGGTACGCCGCCGAGTTGGCGGCGGTGCGCCAGGTGTGCGAACGCAGCACGGACTCGTGGTGCCCGTGCGTGTAGACGGCCGTTTCCCTCGGCTTCGGCATGGCGTGCTCCTCGTGTCGCCCGGGCTCCCCGGGAGCCCGGGTCCGGTGAGGGCCACCGTACGCGCGCCAGCCGAATGGTGAGACCTGCGTCCCGCGGTGCCGACTGACGGACCGTCATCCGCCGGACATCGGGCGGTACACCTCCAGTGCCTGGGGCAGCTTCTCCAGCCACACCTCGTGGTCCACCTCGATGACCTCGCCGTCGTAGGCGAGCAGGGTCCCGGGGGCGACGCCGGCCAGGTGCAGCCGGGAGACCCGCACGGCCGCGTGGGCGGGGGAGCGGGTCAGCGGGCCGGCGAACGCGGCCGCGAGCAGCCGCAGGGCCGGCCTGCGCCCGCCGTGCACCACGCGCACGTCGAGCTTGCCGTCCGCCAGGTCCTGCCGCCGGCCGGGCGTGAGCCCGATGCGGTGGTACGTGCCGTTGCCCGCGAACAGCAGCCACAGCGGGCGGCGCCGTCCCTCGAACTCCGCCTCCAGCGGGTGCCGGTCGGCGCGCAGCACCCGCGCGGCCGCGACCAGCCCGGCCGCCCATCCGCCGATCCGGCCGGACCAGCGCTCCCGCTCCCGCACCAGCTCCGGGTACACGCCCAGGCTGAAGGTGTTCACGAAGACGCCCCGCCGGTGTCCCGAGACGAAGCGGCCCACGTCCACCCGGACGCCGTCGCCCTGCTCGATGGCCCGGGCCAGGTCCCGCGCGTCCTCCACACCGAGGTCGTACGCGAAGTGGTTCAGTGTGCCGCCCGGCAGCACCGCCAGCGGGATGCGGTGGCGCACGGCGATCTCGGCGGCCGTGTTCACCGTGCCGTCGCCCCCGCACACCCCGAGCACCCGGGCCCGCGCCGCCGCCTTCTCCAGTTCGGCGGCCACGTCGTCGGGAGCGCACTCCAGGACCTCGGCCCGCGGCAGCGCGTCCCGCAGCGCACCCGCCCGCTCCGCGGTGCCCGAGGCGGTGTTGGCCACCAGGACCAGCCCCTCGCCCTCGGGCAGCGCCGGCAGCGCCGCCCGCTCCCGGGCCGGCGGGACGGCCTGCGCGCGGGTCGGCACCATCGCCCGCACCGCGAACGCGGCCCCCGCGCCGAGCGCCGCACCCGCCAGCACGTCGCTGGGGAAGTGGACGCCGGTGTACACCCGCGACACCGCGACCGAGACGGCGAGCGGGGCGACCACCGCGCCCCAGCCCGGGGACTCCAGGGCCACCCCCGTGGCGAAGGCGGCCGCGGAGGCCGCGTGCCCCGACGGGAACGACGTGGTGATCGGCTGGTGCTTCAGCCGCCGCATCAGCGGCACCGGGTCGATCTGCGGCCGGGCCCGGCGCACCGAGCGCTTGCCGAGCGTGTTGATGGTCAGGGAGGCCAGGCTCAGCGAGGCGAGACCGCGTGCGGCGGCCCGGCGGGCCCGCGGCGTGCGGCTCACCGCTATGGCGGCCGCCGCCGCGCCCCACAGCAGCCCGTGGTTGGCGCTCCGGCTCAGCCGCGGCAGCACGGGCCCGGCGGCGGGCCAGTCGCGTTCGGCGGCGAACTCGAAGAGGCGGCTGTCCAGGTCCAGCAGCCGGCGGAAGACGGTGCGGGCGCCGTGCACCGGGGCGGTCAGGTCGACGTCAGGACTCATACAGGGACCGTTACCCTGAACCGGCCGTACCTTGCCGCGGCCGCCCCGCGCCGCGGATATGGGTTTGCCGCAGGTCGGACGGGCCGCCGCGGATATGGGTTTGCCGCAGGTCGGACGGGCCGCGCAGAATGCCTCCCCATGGGACATCTGGAAGCCGCGCACCTGGAGTACCACCTGCCCGACGGGAGGACGCTGCTCGGCGATGTCTCGTTCCGGGTCGGGGAAGGGGCCGTCGTCGCCCTCGTCGGCCCCAACGGCGCCGGGAAGACCACCCTGCTCCGGCTGGTCTCCGGTGAGCTGAAGCCGCACGGCGGCACCGTCACCGTCGGCGGCGGCCTCGGCGTCATGCGGCAGTTCGTGGGGTCCGTACGCGACGAGAGCACCGTGCGCGACCTGCTCGTGTCCGTGTCGCCGCCCCGTGTCCGCGACGCCGCACGGGCCGTCGACGAGGCCGAGCACGCCCTCCTGACCGTCGACGACGAGGCCGCCCAGATGCGGTACGCGCAGGCGCTCTCGGACTGGGCCGAGGCCCGCGGCTACGAGGCCGAGACGCTGTGGGACGTGTGCACCACGGCCGCGCTCGGCATGCCCTACGACAAGGCCCAGTGGCGGCAGGTACGGACCCTGTCGGGCGGCGAGCAGAAGCGGCTCGTCCTGGAGGCGCTGCTGCGCGGCACGGACGAGGTGCTGCTGCTCGACGAGCCGGACAACTACCTCGACGTGCCCGGCAAGCGCTGGCTGGAGGAGCGCCTGAAGGAGACCCGCAAGACGGTCCTCTTCGTCTCCCACGACCGCGAACTGCTCTCCCGTGCCGCCGAGAAGATCGTCTCCGTGGAACCCGGGCCGGCCGGCGCCGACGCCTGGGTGCACGGCGGCGGCTTCGCCACCTACCACGAGGCCCGCCGGGAGCGCTTCGCCCGCTTCGAGGAACTGCGCCGCCGCTGGGACGAGAAGCACGCGCAGCTGAAGAAGCTGGTGCTGAACCTGCGCCAGGCCGCCAGCGTCAGCCACGAGATGGCCTCCCGGTACCAGGCCGCCCAGACCCGGCTGCGCAAGTTCGAGGAGGCGGGCCCGCCGCCCGAGCCGCCGCGCGAGCAGGAGATCACCATGCGGCTGCGCGGCGGCCGCACCGGGGTGCGCGCCGTCACCTGCGCGCAGCTGGAGCTCACCGGCCTGATGAAACCCTTCGACCTGGAGGTCTTCTACGGCGAGCGGGTCGCCGTCCTCGGCTCCAACGGGTCCGGCAAGTCGCACTTCCTCCGGTTGCTCGCCGGCGACGAGGTCGCGCACACCGGCGCCTGGAAGCTCGGCGCGCGGGTCGTGCCGGGGCACTTCGCGCAGACCCACGCGCACCCCGAGCTCCGGGGCCGCACCCTGCTCGACATCCTGTGGACGGAGTACGCCCAGGACCGCGGCGCCGCGATGTCCCGGCTGCGCCGCTACGAGCTGACGGGCCAGGCCGAGCAGTCCTTCGACCGTCTCTCCGGCGGGCAGCAGGCCCGTTTCCAGATCCTGCTGCTGGAACTGGCCGGCGCCACCGCCCTCCTGCTGGACGAGCCCACCGACAACCTCGACCTGGAGTCCGCGGAGGCCCTCCAGGAGGGGCTGGAGGCCTTCGACGGCACGGTCCTCGCGGTCACCCACGACCGATGGTTCTCCCGCTCCTTCGACCGCTACCTGGTCTTCGGCAGCGACGGCCGGGTCCGCGAGACACCGGAGCCGGTGTGGGACGAACGCCGGGTGGAACGGGCCCGCTGACCCGCCCGCCGGGCGCGGCGTCCCGCGCGGCGCCACCGCGCGGAACGGGACGCTACGTGTCCCGGAGCAGCGCGCCCAGTCCGCCCAGCGGGACGTCCTCGTCCGCCGCGGCGCTCACCGGAGCAGGGGACAGCGCCGTGGCGTCCGTGGTGGCCGCCGAGCGGATCAGGGCGTCGTCGGCGTGCGCCGGCCACGAGCGCCGCCCGTCCCGGGCCGGCAGCTCCGCCGGGCGCACCGCCAGCTCGTCCGGGGCCTCGCCGATCCACACCTCGCGGTGCGGATCGGGACCGTCCGGCCGGATCAGCAACTCCTCCAGACGGTGGTCCCTGGCCGCCCGGACCAGCGCCGGCACCCCCTCCACCGCTCCCGTCCGCCCGTCGGCGTCCGGGGTGCGGGCCGCCCGGAACCGGTCCAGCTCGGCCGCGACCCGGCGGCGGACGTGTGCGGCACGCATCTGCTCCACCTCGTCGTCCGAGAGCCGGCCGCCGACGCCGTGGGACGACTCCACCACGCGCCCGGCCAGCCGCCGCGGCAGCCGCTCGCCGACCTCGCGCCGCGTGCGCGCGTCGCCCACCAGCACGAGCAGGTCGGCCCCGGCCTCCTCCTGGCTCACGCTCAGCGCGTCGGCGATCTCCGCCGCGTTGTGCTCCCAGGTGTTCTCCACCTTCAGCTGGAACTGCCGCTCCGACCAGCCCGCACCGCTCCCGCGGAACAGCGCGGGGCAGCGGGCCGCGGCCGGGCCGGGCCGCCACGGCGCCGGGCCGCCGCGCAGCTCGAAGTCCGCGCCCCGCCGGTCGACGTACGCCACGATCACGACCGGGTCCTCGCCCGTGAGGTCGAGCAGGGGCGCCACCCGCGGCAGCGCGGCCCACGCGGCCGTGCCGCCGTCGCGCGGGGGCCGGGTCAGGCGGGCGTCGAGGGCGATCCCGCCGTCCCGCGCGAACAGGGCGCACCCCGGCGGCTCGGGGCCCAGCCGCATCTCCTCGATCGCGTCCTCCACGGCCCAGCAGGTCGCCCGGTCCGCACCCTGCGCGGACAGCTCCCGCACGGCCGCCAGGGCGGCGAGGTGGAGCCGGCGGGGGGTGTCCTGCGGCCGCCCGGACGTGTCCACGTACACGGAGGCCCAGGGGCCGGGGTGTTCGTACAGTGGATGCAGAAAGGCGAGATCCATGTCTCCCTCCCGGATGCCGTCCGGATGCCGGCTCGATCCCGTTCGGGCATTCTTCCGGGGCGGGTACCCGTACCGCGGCAACGAACACGACGAGCGGGGCGACACCATGACCGGAGTGGACCCGGGGCGACTGGACGACCTGCAGCTCATGAAGGAGCTGGAGACCATCCACCGCACCCGTCACGACACGCTGCTGTACGGCTCGAACGACGCGCTGCGCGCCCACAACGAGCGGATGGCGCAGCTGGAGGGCGAGTGGCTGCGGCGCAACCCGCGCCGGTCCGTCGCCTCGGGCCGCACCCGCGAGGGCGCGCGGGAGCGCGGGTGCGGGGAGTCGGCGACACCGAGCGCGTGACGGCGACGCCCGCGCGTGACGGTCCTGGTGCGCGACGTCGGCTGCGCGCCCCGCGCGTGACGCGGGGCCGCGGGCTCAGGCGCGGTCCGCGAGCGCGTCCAGGACGGCGGCGCAGAACGCCTTCAGGTCGCCCGGGTTGCGGCTGGTCACGAGCCGGTTCGGGCCCTGGTCGCAGACCTGCACGCGCTCGTCCACCCAGGTGCCGCCCGCGTTGCGGATGTCCGTGCGCAGGCTCGGCCACGAGGTGAGGACCCGGCCGCGCACGACGTCGGCCTCGACCAGCGTCCACGGCGCATGGCAGATCGCGGCGACCGGTAGGCCCCGGGAGAAGAAGTCCCCGACGAACGCCACGGCCTCCGGGACCGTCCGCAGCACGTCCGGGTTGGCCACGCCGCCGGGCAGCACCAGTCCGTCGAAGGACGCGGCGGACGCCTCCCCGACGACCTCGTCGACGGGGAAGGTGTCCGCCCTGTCCAGGTGATGGAAGCCCTGGACCTCGCCGGGCCGCGTCGACACGAGCACGGCCTCGTGGCCCGCGCCCAGGACCGCCTTCCAGGGCTCGGTCAGCTCGACCTGCTCGACGCCCTCGGGGGCGGTGAGAAATGCGATGCGCATGGTTCGGCTCCTTTCGTCGGGACCGTCGGGCGGGGTGGGACGGGCGAGGGGCCGCGGGGGGACGTGCCGCCCTCCGCGGGCCCGTTCACCCGGTCGGCCCAGGCGGTCCCGCGGGTGCGGTCGGTCCGGCGCCCGACCCGTCGCCGGGTGCCGCGTCCGATCCTTCGTCCGGTTCGTCGTACGGTGCGGTGTCGGGCTCGGCCCGGCCGATGTCCGCGAGTGCCGACTCCGGTGCCCGGGCCTCCGCGAGGTCCCCCAGGCCGACCAGGCCGACCGGCATCCCGTCCTCCACCACCGGAAGGCGGCGTACGGCGTGCGCGCGCATGAGCGCCACGGCCCGCGACACCGGGTCGTGCGGGCCCACGACCAGCGGGTGCGGTGTGCACGCCGACCGTGCGGTCGCGGTCTGCGGGTCGAGGCCCTCGGCCACCGCCCGCCCCACGATGTCCCGGTCGGTCAGCACGCCCACGATCCCCTGCCCGTCGGCGACGACCACGCCTCCGACGCCCTGTGCGCGCATCAGCTGCGCCGCCTCGGCGAGCGAGGCTCCGGGCCGCACGGCGACCACCCCGGGCGTCATGACGTCCCTCACGGATCCAGCCATCGTCCGAGGCCCTCCCTGCCCTGCCGCGTCGCCGGGAGCCGCGCGCAGGCACGGCCGTCCACCGCGTACCCGGGGACGGGGCGCCGACACGGCCCGGGCCCGGGTGTCACCCGACAGGCCGTCCGTGTCCCGCGAATGGGGCTCGGCCGCGCGCGGCCCGCCGCGCCTCGGGCTGTGATGGCTGCGGAGGGCACGAAGGCCCTGCCCGTCCGATGCACGCTCCGCCCGTCCGCCCCGTCGAGGAGTCGACCTCATGCGCCGTACGTCCAGTGCCCTGTCCGCCGTCGTCCTGGCGGGAGTGATAGCGGGCGCCTCCGCCCCGGCCGTGTGGGCGGACCCGGCCGGGACGGGCGGTGCCGGCACCGCACGGACGGACGGCCCCTCCGCCCCGGCCCGGTCCGCCGGCGCCGACCCGGGCGGTGCCGCCGGGAAGTCCGCGTCCGGGAAGTCGGGGAAGTCCGGGTCCGGGAAGTCCCCGGCGTTCCCGCGCGCCCCACTGCACCCGGGGGCGCCCGGGGAGCCCGGGCGGTCGACGGCGGTCGGCTCGCCATCCCCGCACGTGACGGGTCGCGGCCGGACGGCTCCCGCCGGGATGGCTCCGGCCCAGCCGGCCCGCGACACGGGGGCGCGCGACCGGGCCGCCGGCATCGCTGCCCACGGTCTCCCCGTTCCGCCGATGCCCGGTCCCCCCGCGCCCGGCCCCGGAGTGCGGGACCGGCCGGCGCAGGACCCGGCCGCGCCGGATCCGGCCGACCCGGCGGATCCGGCGGGCCAGGACGCGGTGCCGCGGGACCCGGGAGCGCCGGGCCTGGCCGGGCTCGCCCCGGCGGACCCCGGTGCGGTCGCCCCCGAGGCCGCCGAGCCGGGCGCCGCGGAGCCCGACGGCGCGGGCCTCGGCGCGACCGACCCGGGTGCCGCCGATCCCGGCGCGGCCCCGGCCGTACCGGACGCCGCGCTGCTGGACGCCGTGCCCGAGGACCCCGGGGCACGCACTCCGGCGGCGCAGGCCCCCGGATCGCGTGAGCCCACCCGTCCGGCGGAGTCCCCCGGCGCGTCCCGCAGCCCCGGACGCGCGCCGTCCGGGGAGCAGAGCGCGCAGGGCGCGTCCCGCGGCGACGCCACCGGCGAACCGGGGCACGGCCGGGCGTCGCGCGACGCCTCCCGGGTCCCGGGCGCCGGGGACGGAGCCGCGGTCCAGCACGGTGTCGAGGCCGGTGAGGGCGGGGTGTTCACGGAGTCCGTGCCCGCGCTGGTCGCCGGCGCCCTGATGATCGCGGCGGGGTGCGCCGCCGCGGCCCACCGGTTGTGGCGGCACCGGGGCCTCCACGGCTGAGCCCGGTCACGATGCGTGCGGACCCCCGGTACGAGGAACGCGGCCGAGGCCGGGTACCCGGTGGGACGGGCACCCGGCCGGCCCCGGACGGCCCGGAGCCCGGCCGCGGGCGGGTCAACCGCCCCGGGCGTGTGATGTTCACGACCCGGACCGCCGCCCATGGGGGTGCGTCCTGATGGGTACGCAGAGGCCGTGGCCACGGCCCCCGCGCCCCGGACGGCACGCGCGCCGCCCTCCCGCGGAGCGGAGGCCCGCCCGAGACGGACCGGACGAAGGGTCCCCCTACCGGGGAGGCCGCCCGTCCCGGACCGCACGGACGGCGCGTGCGGCCCCGCACGGACCACCGGCGCCGCAGGACGCCACGGCACCCCACCGGCCCCACGACCCGGCACACGACCACAGGAGACGGCACCACCGAACTCGGCACCAGGACACGGCACGGCAGGCACCAGGGACTGCGCGGAGGCAGCCATGCGGCGGACGGACCCGGAAGGACACGGCCCCGTCCGGTACGGGCCCGTCCTCCCCGGCGACGGCCTGCCCGTACTGCCGGAACTGACCGCGGTGCTCTCCGCCGCCGCGGACCGGACCGTCCAGGGCCCGGTCGGCGGCGGCACCGACCTGCGGGACGCGGCCTGCGGCTACTGGACGCGGCGCGGCCTGCCGACCGCGCCCGACCGGGTCGCGGCGGCCCCCGGCGCGCCCGCCCTGCTGGTCGCGCTGACTGCCGCGCTCGGCGGCGACGTGCTGGTGCCCCGCCCGTGCGCCGCCTGGTGGGCGCCGTACGCCCGCCTGCTGGGCCGGCCGGCCTTCCACGTGGCGACGCCCGCCGAGTGCGGCGGCGTGCCCGACCCGTACGCCCTGCTGGAGACCGTGCGCCGGGTCCGGGCCGAGGGCGGCGACCCGCGGCTGCTGGTGCTGTCCGTCGCCGACGACCCCACCGCCACCGTCGCCCCGCCCGAGGTGCTCCACGAGACCGTGGAGGCCGCGGCCGCCGAGGGGCTGCACCTGGTCAGCGACGAGACCTGGCGCGACACCGTGCACACCCCGCAGGCCACGATGCTCCTCAGCCCCGCCGAGATGCTGCCCGGCCGGGTCACCGTCGTCAGCGACCTCGCCGGTGCGCTGCTGCCCACCGGCTGGCCCGCGGCCGTCGCCCGCTTCCCCGCCGGCGACGGCGGGGAAGCCCTGCACGCGCGCGTGCTCGACGTGCTCACCGCACTCGACGCCCGCGTGGCCGAACCGGTCGCCGCCGCGGCCGCGTACGCACTGGGCGAACCCGGGCCGGTCACCGCGCGGCGGGCCGCCTCCGTCGCGCTGCACGCGCGCGTGGCCCGCGCCGCGCACAGCGCCGTGGTCGGTGCGGGCGGACTGGCCCGGCCGCCGCAGGCCGGCCGCCACCTCTACGCCGACCTCGGCCCCCTGCGCTCCGCGCTCGCCGCCCGCGGCGTCGGTGACGCACAGGAACTGGAGGACTTCCTCACCTCCCGCCTCGGCACGGCCGCTCCGGGCGGCCACCGCTTCGGGGACGATCTCGGCGCGCTGCGCGTCCGGCTCTCCACCGGGCACCTGCTCGGCGGCGACGAGGAGGGTGCGGACCTGCTCGCGTCGGCCCGGCCGTGGGAACTTCCCCGGGTGCAACGCGCGTTGATCTCCCTGACATCGGTACTCGACGATCTCCGCGACGACGCTCAGCGACGGGAGCCGCCCCGATGACGCAGCAGTCCGAGTCGACCACGCCCGCCTCCCCGTCCGCCGGCGGGGGCCCCACGGCCCGCTCCCCGCACCCGGCCCCGCCCCCGGTGCCGCCGCTGGCCGCGCCCAGACCGCTGGGCGAGCTCCGGGTGTGGCCGCGCACCTTCCACGACCGGCTGACCGCCCCGCTGCCCGGGCTCAAGGGCCTGGCCCGGTTCGCCCGCGAGGGTGCCGTCCGCCCGGCCCGGGAGGGCCTCGCGGGCATCCCGCTGCTGCCGTACGAACCCGCCCCGCTGCCCCGCGTGGACGCACGCACCGTCGCCGTCACCTGGGCGGGACACGCCAGCTGGGTGATCCGGATCGGCGGGCTGACCGTGCTCACCGACCCGGTGTGGTCCCGCCGCATCATCGGCACGCCCGCCCGCATCACACCGGTCGGCGTCGAGTGGGAGGACCTGCCCCCCGTCGACGCGGTCGTCATCAGCCACAACCACTACGACCACCTCGACGCCCCCACCCTGCGCCGGCTGCCGCGCGACACACCGGTGTTCGTGCCGGCCGGGCTCGGCCGCTGGTTCCAGCGCCGCAGATTCACCCGCGTCACCGAGCTGGACTGGTGGGAGGCGGCCGAACTGCGCGGTGTCCGCCTCGACTTCGTCCCGGCCCACCACTGGTCCAAGCGCACCCTCACCGACACCTGCCGCAGCCTGTGGGGCGGCTGGGTGCTCACCGCCCCCGACGGCCTGCGCGTCCACTTCGCCGGCGACACGGGGTACGGCCACTGGTTCACCCGCATCGGCCGCCGCTACCCGGGCATCGACCTCGCCCTGCTCCCCGTCGGCGCCTACGACCCGCGCTGGTGGCTCAGCGACGTCCACTGCGACCCGGAGGAGGCGGTGCAGGCCGCGCAGGACCTCGGTGCGCGCCGCATGGCCCCCATGCACTGGGGCACGTTCGTGCTCTCCGCCGAGCCCGTCCTGGAGCCGCTGACCCGGGTGCGCGCCGCCTGGGACAAGGCGGGGCTGTCCCGGGACGACCTGTGGGACCTCCCGGTCGGCGCCTCCCGCGTCCTGACCTGAGCGCGCCCCGGCCCGATGCTCAGCCCGGCCCGGACCCCGGCTCGTGCCGGGGCGCCGGGGGCGTACGGCGCAGCCGGCGCCACATCCCCGGCGCCGCGCCGAGCGCCACCGTCAGCAGGACCGCGGCCAGCACCCCCTCCCACGGCTCGGGGAAGAGGGAACCGCCGAGCACACCGATCAGCTGGTACGTGAACGCCCACGCCAGGCACGCCGGAAGGTTGCCGCGGGAGAAGCGGCCGAGGGGCCACCGCGCCAGCAGGCAGGCCAGCATCACCGGTATCCGCCCGGCCGGCACCAGCCGCGACAGCACCAGCACCGCCACCCCGTGCGCGGCCAGCCTGTCCTGCGCCTGTGCGAGCCGGTCCCGCGTGGCCCTGGCCCGGATCGCCTCCAGCCACCGCGAGCCGTTCCGCGACCCCAGGCCGCGCCGTCCCAGCCAGTACAGCGCCGCGTCCCCGCAGAACGCGGCCACCGACGCCGTGACGAACACCAGCACCGGGGAGAAGGGCGCCGACTGGTGGAAGGCGACCACCGCCGCCGAACTCACCAGCGCGCCGGTCGGCACCACCGGCACCAGCGCCCCGATCAGCACCAGCAGGAACAACGAGGGGTATCCGACGGCCTGCTGCGTGGACTCCGGCGGCGCGACCGTCGTCACCGCGGCGGCCAGCCGCATCACCGCGCGACTTCCGGGCGCAGGCTCTCGCCGTGCCCCGGCCGGTGCACCGCCACCCCGGGTGCCGCTCCGGCCGCCAGACGCGCGAACTCGTCGCCCGGCGCGTGGAATTCGTGCGGGCGCACCGCGTCCAGGCCGATCGGCCAGTACGTGCCGTAGTGCACCGGCACCGCGCTGCGCGGCGCCAGCCGGGCCAGCGCCTCGGCCGCCCGCCCCGCGTCCAGATGCCCCGGGCCCAGGAAGGGCCCCCAGCCGCCGACCGGCAGCAGCGCCGTGTCGACCGGCCCGACCTCCTCGGCCATCGTGTCGAACAGGCCGGTGTCCCCGGCGAAGTACGTCCGCGCGGCGCCCTCGACGACGTAGCCGAGCGCGGGGGAGCGGTGCGGCCCGACCGGCAGCCGCCGCCCGTCGTGGTGCGCGGCGACCGCCCGGACCGCGAGCGGGCCGACGCCGACGCGGTCGCCGCGCTCCACCTCGGTGATCCTCAGTCGGCCGCCCAGACGCCGCAGCCCCGGCACCGCGCGGGACGCGCCCCGCGGGACGACCAGCCGGGTGCCCGGCGCGAGCAGCGCCAGCGAGGGCACGTGCAGATGGTCGGCGTGCAGATGGGAGACGAGCACGACGTCCGCACGGCGGGCGTCCGGCGGCGGCAGCGCTCCCCGGCGCCGGCGCAGGTGCCCGAGCCGGCGCGTGAACAGCGGATCGGTGAGCACGCGGACGTTCGAGTCCTCGACGGTGCACGTCGCGTGACCCCACCAGGTGATCTCCAGCGGCACCTTCTTTGCCTCCTTCGCGCGACTCCCCCCGAGCCTACGTGCGGGGGTAAGGTCGGCGGCGACATCCCGGAGGTGAGGGGGACGCCATGGGAGAGGAGCGGGATGCCTCCGGCGCCGTCGCGGCGCCGGTCCGCGTCACGGCGATCGCGAGCCTGACGCCCCTGGAGGAGCTGAACGACGACCCGTTCCTCGTCGACTCCCGCAGCCAGCACGCGATGTGCGCACGGTGGGCCGCCGAGCACGGCTACGTCGTCGCGCGCGAGCTGCTCGTCCGCGGACTGCGCACCGACCACAGCGCCCTGTGGGACGGGGTGCGCCCCGGCGTCGACCTGTTCGTCGCCCCCAGCCGCCGGGTCCTGGAGCGCGCGCTGTCCTCCGTCGAGGAGTTCACCGCGGAGTGCGCGCGCCGCGGCGTCCGGGTGGAGACGGTGGGCCGGGCGGAGCCGTCCTACGACGCCCGGATGAAGGCCCACGTCCACCGCCGCCTGTCCATGCCGACGGCCGGGTACGACGGCCGCTAGGGTTTCTCGTCCGGATCATGCCGGGCTCGCGGGCCCTGGCACCGCGCCTCGCCGCGTTGCCGTCGGTTGCCATGGCTCCGCCACGGCGCCCTCTCCTCCGCCCCGCGATGCACGGCACCGGACCCCGCTCTCTGATCCGGCATGATCCAAACGAAAGACCTCAGGTCCCGCGCACGGAGCCGGGGTTCGGCCCGGACCGAGACGGCCGGGCGGTGACGTGCCGGCCGCCGAGCGGCGCCGTGCCCGGCGCCCCGGGCCGTCGCGGGCGGTGTGGCAAGCTGGCGGGGGCCCGTGCGCAGGACCGGGCCGGGACGTGAGGTGTGCGGGGTGCAGGGCGGGCGGTGGCGGCGGATCGGCGGTCAGGCCGGCCGGAGCATCACGGTGTGGGCGGTCTCCACGCTCACCCTGCTCGTACTCGCCGGGATCCTGCCCGACTTCCGGCTCCAGTCCCCGAGCGGCGACAGCGCCACCCGCATCGCGGTGACCGCGGCCTTCGGCGCCGGCGCCTTCGGCATGCTGTCCGCCGTCGTCTGGCCGCTGCTGATCCGGCTGCTGCTGCTCGTGCCGGCGCTCGTGCTGGGGCTGCTGGTGTTCTTCCTCAACGGATCGCTGCTGCTGCTCGCACTGCGGCTGAACCCCTCCGGCGAGCCGCAGGCCGCCCCCGAGACCGCCGTCGTCGTGGCCGCGGTGATGTCCGCGGTGGCCTCGGCGACCGGCGGCGCGCTCGCCGTCCGCGACGACGACGCCTACCGGCGCCGGCTGTACCGGCTCTCCGACCGCCGCCGCAGACGGCTGCCACCCGGCCCGTCCGCCCCCGGCACCGTCGTCGTCCAGCTCGACGGCGTCGGCCACGACGTCCTGCGGGACGCCGTCGGCGCCGGTCTCATGCCGACCGTCGCCCGCTGGCTCGGCGCCGCGCCGGGACAGCGGCCCAGCCACCGCCTCACCCCGTGGCGCACCGACTGGTCCAGTCAGACCGGGGCCAGCCAGCTCGCCATCCTGCACGGCTCCAACCACGACGTCCCCGCCTTCCGCTGGTACGAGAAGGAGACCGGCGAGGTGATGGTCAGCAACCGCCCGGCGAGCGCGGCCGAACTCCAGCGCCGGGCCGTCGAACGCACCGGCGACGCCGGTCTGCTGGCCGTGGACGGCGCCGGCCGCGGCAACCTGTTCAGCGGCGGCGCCGAGGAACTCGCCCTCGTCCTGTCGGTGTCGGCCCGGCGCGGCCGCCGCACCCGGTCCCGCTCCGGCTACTTCGCCTACTTCTCCGACCCCGCCAACGCCGTCCGCACCGCCCTGTCCTTCACCGCCGAGGTCGCCCGCGAGATCGGCCAGTCGCTCCGCGCCCGGTTCCGCGGGCAGCGCCCCCGCGTGGGCCGCGGCGGGCTGTACCCCCTGGTCCGCGCCTTCGCCACCGTCGTCGAACGCGACGTCGTCACCGCCGCGGTGATGGGCGACCTGCTCGCCGGCCGTACCGCCGTCTACGCCGACCTGGTCGCCTATGACGAGGTCGCCCACCACTCCGGCCCGCTCGGCCGGGACACCCGCAGCGTGCTGCACCGGCTCGACCGCTGCCTCGCCCTGATCGAGAAGGCCGCCGAGCACGCCCCGCGCCCGTACCGGATCGTGGTGCTCTCCGACCACGGCCAGAGCCCCGGGGAGACCTTCCGCGCCCGCCACGGCCTGACCCTGGGCGACCTGGTGCGGGCCGGCTGCGGACTGCCCGTGCCGCGCCGGGCCGCGGACGTCCGCGTGGACGCCGGCCAGCGGGACAGCGCCCGCAGCGGCGCCGAGGCCCGGGCCGCGGTGCGGGCGGCGCTGCGCCGCCCGGCCGAGGAGCCCTCGCCGCGCGACCGGCCCGCCGGCCGCCGCGCCGAGCCCGTGGTGCTGGCCTCCGGCAACCTCGGCCTGGTGTCCTTCCCCGACGTCCCGCACCGGATGACCGAGGAGGAGATCGACGCCCGCCACCCGGGTCTGCTGCGCACTCTCGCCGACCACCCCGGCGTCGGCTTCCTGCTCGTCGCCAGCGAGGAGCACGGCGGCCTGGTCCTCGGCGCGCACGGGGCACGGATCCCGCTGGCCGACCTCGACGCCCGTCCCGGCCCTCTCGCGGCCTTCGGCCCCGGCGCCGCCGACGCGGTCCGCCGTACGCACTCCTTCCCGCACACCGCCGACATCATGGTCAACTCCAGCCACGACCCGGCCGGCGGCGACGTCCTCGCCTTCGAGGAGCAGATCGGCTCCCACGGCGGCCTCGGCGGCGCCCAGTCCCACCCTTTCCTGCTCTCGCCGCTCGCCCTGTCCCCGCCCTGCGGCGCGGACGGCACCGACGGCGAGGTCGTCGGCGCCGAGCAGGTGCACCGCGTACTGCGCCGCTGGCTGCGCGAGGCGGACGGCCCCCGGATCCCGGTCGGCGAGCAGCCGGACCGGCGCGCTGCCTGAGCCCGACCGGTCCCGGGGCGTGCCCGCGGCCGCCCCGTGCATCCCCGGTCCCGCGCCCGGCCGCTCCGCCGCCCGCTCCGGCCCGTACCCACGCCCGCTCCGGCAGGTCGCGGCCGGTTCTGCGGGTGGAGGCGGTGCTTGTGTGGTCGGATGGCGGGTACGCAACCCGGGCACCGGGACCCTAGGCGAAAGGCATGGACCACCGTGGCAACCACGCGTACCGCACACACCGTGTGGGAGGGCAACCTGCTCCAGGGCAGCGGCGTCGTCTCCTTCGACTCCTCCGGCATCGGCCAGCAGCCGGTGTCGTGGCCGTCGCGCGCCGAGCAGGCGAACGGGAAGACCAGCCCCGAGGAGCTGATCGCCGCCGCCCACTCCAGCTGCTACTCCATGGCGCTCTCGCACGGCCTCGCCGGCGCCGGCACGCCGCCCACCACGCTGGAGACCAGGGCCGACGTGACCTTCCAGCCGGGTGAGGGCATCACGGGCATCCACCTCACCGTCGAGGGCACCGTGCCCGGCATCGACGAGGCCGCCTTCCTCGCCGCCGCCGAGGACGCCAAGAAGAACTGCCCCGTCAGCCAGGCCCTGACGGGCACGACGATCACCCTGACGGCGAAGCTCGCCTGACCACGGCCGCCCACCGGCCCCATGGTGCCGCGCCCCTCCCCGGGGCGCGGCACCGTCGTTTCCCCGTCGTCCCGCCCCGCCGGCATTGACAACGAGCCGCTCAAGTTTTGTGCTGGAAAGCGGAAGAGGGCTCCGGGCGGAAGGGGACGGCCATGGCGCGTGCGGTGGGGATCGATCTCGGGACCACGAACTCGGTGGTGGCCGTCCTGGAGGGCGGTGAGCCCACCGTCGTCGCCAACGCCGAGGGCGCGCGGACCACACCGTCGGTGGTGGCGTTCGCCAAGAACGGCGAGGTGCTCGTCGGCGAGGTCGCCAAGCGGCAGGCCGTGACGAACGTCGACCGCACCGCCCGCTCCGTCAAGCGCCACATGGGCGACACCGCCTGGCGCTTCCCCGCGCAGGGCTCCGTGGACGGCACCCGCTACCGGGCGCAGGAGCTGTCGGCGCGCGTCCTGCAGAAGCTGAAGCGGGACGCCGAGTCGTACCTCGGCGAGGACGTCGCGGACGCGGTGATCACCGTCCCCGCCTACTTCGACGACGCCCAGCGGCAGGCGACCAAGGAGGCGGGGGAGATCGCCGGTCTGAAGGTCCTCAGGATCATCAACGAGCCGACGGCCGCCGCCCTCGCCTACGGCCTGGACCGGGGCGAGGAGCAGACCGTGCTCGTCTTCGACCTCGGCGGCGGCACCTTCGACGTCTCCCTGCTGGAGATCGGCGACGGCGTGATCGAGGTGAAGGCCACCAACGGCGACACCCGCCTCGGCGGCGACGACTGGGACCAGCGGATCGTGGACCACCTGACCCACCGCTTCAAGGGGCAGTACGGGGTCGACCTCGCCCAGGACAGGATGGCGCTCCAGCGGCTGCGCGAGGCTGCCGAGAAGGCCAAGATCGAACTGTCCTCGTCCTCCGAGACGACGGTCAACCTGCCCTACGTCACCGCTTCCGCCGAGGGCCCGCTGCACCTCGACGAGAAGCTCACCCGCGCCCAGTTCCAGGAGCTCACCGCCGACCTCCTGGACCGCTGCCGCACGCCCTTCCACCAGGCGGTCCGCGACGCCGGGGTGGAGCTGTCCGCGATCGACCACGTCATCCTCGTCGGCGGCTCGACGCGCATGCCCGCCGTCACCGACCTGGTGCGGGAACTGACCGGAAAGGACCCGCACAAGGGCGTCAACCCCGACGAGGTGGTGGCCGTCGGGGCCGCGCTCCAGGCCGGTGTCCTGCGCGGCGACGTGAAGGACGTCCTGCTGCTCGACGTCACCCCGCTGTCCCTCGGCATCGAGACCAAGGGCGGCATCATGACCCGCCTCATCGACCGCAACACGACGATCCCCACCCGCCGTTCGGAGATCTTCACCACCGCGGAGGACAACCAGCCCTCCGTCGGCATCCAGGTCTACCAGGGCGAACGGGAGATGGCCGCCGCCAACAAGAAGCTCGGTGTCTTCGACCTGACCGGCCTGCCGCCCGCCCCGCGCGGAGTGCCGCAGATCGAGGTCGCCTTCGACATCGACGCCGACGGGATCATGCACGTGTCCGCGAAGGACCTCGCGACCGGACGCGAGCAGAAGATGACGGTGACCGGCGGCTCGGCGCTGCCCAAGGACGACATCGACCGCATGGTCCGCGACGCCGAGCGGTACGCGGAGGAGGACCGCACCCGCCGGGAGGCCGCCGAGACCCGCAACCAGGCCGAGCAGCTCGTCTACCAGACCGAGCGGTTCGTCCAGGACAACCGGGACCGGATCCCCGAGGACACCCGGTCCGAGGTCGAGGAGGCGGCCGCCGAGCTCAAGGACCTGCTGGAGCGGCACGCCGACACCCCCGCCCTGCGCACCGGCGTGGAGCGGCTCGCCTCCGTCAGCCAGCGGATGGGGCAGGCGATGTACGCGCAGGCGCAGACCGGGGACGCGGCGGCCGGACAGGACACCGGACCGGATTCCGGGCACGGCGGCACCCCGCCGCCCCGCGACGAGGAGGGCGTGGTGGACGCGGAGATCGTCGACGACGAGCGGGACGCGCGGGGCGGCGCCGCCTGAGCCGGGACCGGCGTGCGGTCACCCGAGCCGGGACCGGCGTGCGGTCACCCGAGCCGGGACCGGCGCGCAGCCACCCGAGCCGGCATCGGTGCGGTGTCACATCCGGGCGCCGAAGTCCTGCGTCCACCAGGGGCCGCCGGAGCCCTTGTGGACACCTACTCCGAGGTTCTTGAACGAGCAGTTGAGGATGTTGGCCCGGTGGCCCGGGCTGTTCATCCACGAGGTCATCACCGACTCCGGGGTCTGCTGCCCCTGGGCGATGTTCTCCCCGTAGGTCGACCAGCGGTAGCCGGCGGCGGTGATGCGCTCGCCGGGACCGGCGCCGTCGGGGTTGGTGTGGTCGAAGAAGCCGCGGGCGGCCATGTCGTCGGAGTGGCCCTGCGCGGCCGCGTCCAGCTGCCGGTCCTCCGTGACCGGGCTGCAGCCGGCGGACGCGCGCTCCTTGTTCACCAGGGCGATGACCTGCGCCACCGTGCCCGACGGGGCGGGCTGGGCGGGCGGCGCGCTGGATGCCCGGTGCGTCGGCCGGGGCTTCGGCTTCGGCGCCGACGACGCCTTCGTCCGGGTGGCGCGGGGACTGCGGGAGGGGCTCGGGCTCTTCGACGCGGACCGCGACGGGGACGCCGAGGGGGAGGGCGAGGCGGACGCGGACGCCGACCCGTCCGGCGTCGCGCGGCCGGTGAGGGGCGCCACCGGGGTGCGCGCCGCGGTGTCCGTCTCCTGCGGGGAGCCGGGGCCGAACCCGGCGTACCACAGTCCGCCGCCGGCCAGGCAGGCCGCCACGACCGCGCCGCCCACCGCGCGCCGCCGCGTCCGCCTCCGCCGCCGGGCCGACGCGGCGGCACGGCTCCCGGGTGCTCCGGCCCGCCCGCCCGGCGAGCGGTGCCGGGCCGCTCCACCGGGGCCGTCGTCGAGTCCCGCCGCCCCGAGGGGGGTCATCGCGGCCGTCGACGCGAGTCCCGCCGAGGGCGAGCGCAGCGCGGCCACCAGGGCGGCGGACACCGGCACGAGCGCCAGCCCCGCGAGCAGCCCCTCCGCGGGCACGAGGCCGCTCCACAGACCCGCGCAGTGCAGGCAGTCGCGGGCGTGCCGGGCTATTCGCTTGCGCCACAGCGCGGAGGGCCGCCTGTCCCAGCCCGCGAGCACGCCGGTCCGCAGCTCCTCGCAGGGCGGCTGCCCGTCCAGTGCCCGTACGACGACGCGGGCCGCCTCCAGCTGCGCCTTCATCCGCTGCACCCGGACCGCGGCGTGCTGCGGCGACAGCTTCAGCGCCGCAGCCACCTCGGCCCGGGTCAGCTCGCCCGCGCACTCCAGCCACCACAGCGACAGCAGTCCCCGGTCGTCCGGTTCGAGCCAGCGGGTGGCGCGCGCGGTCTCCTGCCGCTGCCCGGACAGCTGCAGCCGCACCAGCGTCAGGTCCACGAAGTCGGCGCCCGGGTCGACGAGTTCGGCGGCCTCCTCCACGGCGCCCGGCGCCCCCCGGCGGTCCTGCCAGTGCGCCCGGACGCGGTTCATCGCGATGGCCACCAGCCAGGAGCGGAAGCTCTGCGGGTCGCGCAGACCGGCGAGCCCGTCCAGGGCCCGCAGCATGGTGTCCTGCACCACGTCGTCCACGTCCACCGAGCCGTTCAGCGCCCGGCCCACGATGTTGTAGACCAGTGGCAGGTACGCGCTGACCAGGGCGTCCTGAGCTTCCGGGTCACCGTCCCGGGCGGCCTCCACCAGCGCCGCCGGGTCCACCGTGTGCTGTGCACTCATCACAAAGTCCCTGTCCTTGATGCGCGTCGACGTCGTCCGACACCTGGGAGACCGCAGGGGGCTTCTCGGATAACAGTTCTTGCGACACCAGTTCTGCACGTTACGAACACCAGTCCCGCACCGTACATGAGTCCGTTTTCACGAATGGCTCAATTCGTGCAGAGAGTCGCTGAGTCGGCACACTGCTCTCAAGGGGTGAACCGGGGCGAATCGGCAGCACGGGTCACGGCCCCGGACACCGGGATGGGTGGCGTCGCGCACCCGCTGAGCAGCCGTCCAGCCCGGACCCGTCGGGCTGCTGCCCCCGGCGCGCGGCAGGGAGGAACCACCATCATGTCGACATCCAGGAGCGACCGCCCCGAGGGCGAGGTCGGCGCCTTCACGCTCGGCGCCCCCCCTGCGCCACGGCGACGTCTGCTTCGTCCCCTCGGTCAGCGCGGTCTCCGTCCGCGACCTCGACCAGCAGAAGGACCTCTACGCCGCCGTCGACGACCTGAGCCCGGACGAGTCCGACCTGGACGACTACTGCTGCTCCTTCGCCACCACGGCGCACACGGCCGTCACCGAGGAGCTCGCCGTGTGGCTCCTCGACCGCCTGCCCGACTGACCGGCCCGCCGCCGGCGGCACGGCGGGGGCGCGTCCGTCACGGGCGCACCGACGGGACGTGCCGCTGCCGGCCGCAGCGCCGGGGCGCACCCGTCACGGGCGCGCCCCGGCGGACCCGGCCGGCAGGGCCGCGCACACCGCGGCCAGGACGCACGCGTACGGCGTGCCCTCCCCGGCGAGCCGGGCCCGCAGCCGCTCCAGCCCCTCGCGGTGCTCCACGAGCAGGCCCGTGTCGCCGGTCCGGGCGGTGAACTCCAGGACCGACGGCAGGAAGTCCGGCAGTTCCTCCCCGGTGAACTCCAGGCCGTGCGCCCGGTACAGCTCCCGGAACCGCGCCAGCCGCACGGACGGCCGACCGCCGCCGGGCCACCGGCTCAGGTACAGGCTGTTCCGGTGCCGCCGGCCGAAGACCCGCGCGTAGTGCGCGGTCAGCTCCGGCAGCGGGGTGACGGCCGCGTGATCGGTGAACGCACGCAGTTGCGGGGCGGCCTCGCGCAGCAGCGGCAGCCGGGCGCACAGGTCACCGTCGGGACGGGTCAGACAGAGCGCCGCCGCCTGGTACAGCACGGCATCCGAGGGCATCGGGTCTCCTTCGGGGGTCGGGCCCGTGCGGGGCGCGCCGCGCGGCGGCCGTGCACCGGCCGCGAGCGCTCCCCTCCGCCCGCGGTTCGAACCTAGGGGCGGGCGCGGGAGCGCACCCGTTCACGGCACCCGTCCGGGTCAGACCGCCCGCCGTGCCGCCCCCGGTCCGCGCCGCCCACCGGGTCAGTAGGACGCCCGGTACGCGCGCAGGATCCTCCGGGTGCGCTGCGCCGACGCGGCCCGCGCCGTCATGTGGTCCAGGACCTCCAGATGCGTGGAGACCTCGCTCCGCGCGTCCAGGTAGAGGGCGCCGGTCAGGTACTCGGTGTACACCAGGTCGGGCAGCTCCGGCTCGGCGAAGCGGAACAGTGAGAACGGCGCGGACGTCCCCGGGTGCGGGCCGTCCGTGAACTCGGCGATCTGCACCGTCACCCGGTCCCGGGCGCCGAACTCCAGGAGCTTGTCCACCTGCTCGCGCATGACCGCGCCGTCCGCCCGCACCGGCCGCCGCAGCACCGTCTCGTCGAGGATCACCCACAGGTGCGGCGGGTCCTCGCGCTCCAGCAGCCGCTGCCGCTCCAGCCGCAGCGTCACGTGCCGCTCGACGGCCCGGGCCCCGGCCTGCCCGACCGTCCCCGACTCCAGCACGGCCCGCGCGTACGCCTCGGTCTGGAGCAGTCCCGGGACGAAGTGCGGTTCGTAGGACCGGATCAGGCGGGCCGAGCCCTCCAGACTGACGTACAGGCTGAACCACTCCGGCAGCGCGTCGTGGAACCGCTGCCACCAGCCCGGCCGGTTCGCCTCCTCGGCCAGCGCCACGAACGCGGCCGCCTCCGCCTCCGGCACCCCGTACGCCGACAACAGCAGCTGCACGTAGGGGATCTTCAGGGCCACCTCGGCCGTCTCCATGCGCCGCACGGTCGCCGGGGCCACCCGCAGCACCCGCGCGGCCTCCTCGCGCCGCAGGCCGGACGCCTCCCGCAGCTCCTGCAGACGCCTGCCGAGCACCACCTGGCCCACGGTGGGCGCGGGCCGCCGCTCGCTCACGCCGCCCTCCCCTTGCACATCCTGCACACGGCACACCCCCGACGGCCGTGCACGCCGAAGTCTGGGAGCAGTGTGCCACGCGTCACCGCGCCGCACAGGAGGTGAACGAACCCCCGTGCGGCCCGCCCGTCTCAGGACGCCATGGCGTGCAGGTACGCGACGGTCGCCGGGTCCGCCGGCAGGAACGTCTCGATGGCCAACTCCGCGACCGTCACGTCCATCGGCGTGTTGAAGGTGGAGATCGACGACACGAACGACAGCGCCCGGCCCGCGTGCTCGATCCGCAGCGGCAGCGCGAAGCAGGGCACCTCCCCGGCCGGTTGCTCCTCCTCGGTCCCGCCCTCCTCGACCGGGTACGCCGCCACCTCCTCGTACAGGGCGCGCAGCACGGCCGAGCGGTGCAGCGCGAGCTGCCGCTCCATCTGCGCCAGCAGATGCCCGCGCCACTCCCGCAGGTTGCGGATGCGCGGGGCCAGCCCCTGCGGATGCAGCGTCAGCCGCATCGCGTTCAGCGGTGGTTCGAGCAGGGGGGCGGGGACGCCCTCCAGCAGCATCGCGATGCCGCGGTTCGCCGTCACCACGTCGTACGCCGCGTCCACCACCAGCGCCAGATACGGCTCGTAGCCCCGGATCAGCCGCTCCAGGCCGTCGCGCAGCGCACCCAGCGCCGGGGCGTCCATCGGGGTCTCCGGGTAGTACGGGGCGTAACCGGCCGCCAGGAGCAGCGCGTTGCGCTCCCGCACGGGTACGTCGAGGTGCTCCGCCAGCCGCAGCACCATCTCCTCGCTCGGCCGGGACCGGCCCGTCTCGATGAAACTGATGTGCCGGGACGAGGATTCGGCGCGCAGCGCCAGCTCCAGCTGGCTCACCTTCCGCCGCGCCCGCCAGGAGCGGAGCAGCGCACCCACCCCCGCACCCGGGGACGGGGCGGACGGGGGAGCGGGACGGGACGCGACAATGGACATGCCGACGACGGTAGTCGAGCACCGCCGAGGAGACCGGAGGATTCCTGCGCATGAACGAACCGCGGCAACTGTCCTGGGAGACGACGGCGGTGTACCGGGCCAGAGTGCGCGGGTGCCTCCTCGGCGGCGCCGTCGGCGACGCCCTCGGCTACCCGGTCGAGTTCGACTCCCTGGACCGCATCCGCGCCGTGCACGGCCCGCGCGGCGTGAGCGACCTGGTGCCCGGCGCCGACGGCGTCGCCGGCCTGGTCAGCGACGACACCCAGATGACGCTGTTCAGCGCCGAGGGCCTCCGCCAGGCCCACGAGCGGGAGCGGCTCAAGGGCATCGGCGGCGGCTGGTCCCGCATGGTGCGCTGGGCGTACGAGCGCTGGCTGCACACCCAGCAGGCGTCCGGCCCCGGCGCGGGCGGCCCGGACCGGACCGCCGCCGGCACGTACCAGGGCCCGCGGGGCGGCCTGGTCGACGAGGCCTGGCTCTACGCCCGCCGCGCACCCGGCAACGCGTGCCTGTCCGGACTGGCCCGCGACTTCGTGCCCTCGCCCTCCGCCGAGCTCGGCCCGCCCGGACCGGTCAACCCCGACTCCAAGGGCTGCGGCGCCGTGATGCGCGCGGCGCCCTTCGGCCTCACCCGCGCCGGCGCCGCCGAGGCCTTCCGGACGGCCGCGCTGTGCGCCCAGACCACCCACGGGCACCCCACCGGCTACTACCCGGCCGGTGCGCTGGCCGCGATCGTGTCGTACCTGGTGACCGGGGACTCCGTCGAGGGCGCCGTGCTGCGCACCCTGCGCCTGCTCGCCCGGCACCCCGGCCACGAGGAGACCACCGCCGCCCTCGCCCGGGCCGTCGACCTCGCCGCCGAGGGCGGCCCGGACGCCGGGAAGGTGGAGCGGCTCGGAGCCGGCTGGGTCGCCGAGGAGGCCCTGGCCATCGGCGTCTACTGCGCCCTCGCCGCCCACCGCGTCGAGGACGCCCTCCTGCTGGCCGTCAACCACTCGGGCGACAGCGACTCCACCGGTTCCGTCTGCGGCAACATCCTCGGCACCCGGCACGGCGACCACGGACTGCCGCACGCCTGGGTGGAGCGCGTCGAGGGGAGGGCGCGGATCGCCGCGCTGGCGGACGACCTGGCCGCCGAGTGCGTCCGCGGGTGACCCCCGCGCCCCCGGCCGGCCGGGGACGCGGCGGCCCGTCTGTGGCAGGCTGAGGCGGGACGCGACACCGAGGTGAGGAGCGACCCCATGGCCGTCGAACCGCTGACGCCGAAGGAGATCGAGGACCGGCTGACCGAGCTGCCGGGCTGGTCCTTCGAGGAGGGCCGCCTCACCCGGTCCTTCCGGCTCGGCTCGCACTTCGCGGCGACGGCGATGGTGGTGCACGTCGCCCAGGTGCAGGAGGAGCTCGACCACCACTCCGACCTCACCCTCGGCTACAACACCGTGTCGCTGAGCGTGCACACGCACAGCGCGGGCGGCGCCGTCACCGGGAAGGACTTCGAACTCGCCCGCCGGGTGCAGGACCTCGCCCCCGGGCACGGGGCGAGCTGACCCGTCCGGGACACCGGCGCCACGACGGGCACTGGAGGGGGAGCGGCGTGCTGGACTACGACGAGGAAGCCGAGCGCTACGACGCCTCGCGCGGCGGCGAGCCCCGCGCGCAGGCCGCCGCCGGCGCGGTGGCCGGCCTGCTGCCGGCCGGCACCCGCACCCTGCTCGACGTCGGCTGCGGCACCGGCATCGTCACCCGCAGGCTCGCGTCCGCCGCGGGCGCCCGGGTGACCGGCGTCGACCGGGCGACGGCCATGGCCCGCCAGGCGTCGGCCCGGCTGCCCGGCTCCGTGGTGCTCGGCGACAGCCGCCGCCTGCCCTTCCCGCGCGGCCGGTTCGACGCCGTCACCAGCGTGTGGCTGCTGCACCTGACCGCGAGCCCCGACGACGCCCGCAGCGTCGTCGCCGAGTGTGCCCGCGTCCTCCGGCCCGGCGGGGTGTACGTCACCACCGTCGACAAGGCCGCCGCGCACAACGTCGGCAGCGACATCGACGCCGTGCTGACCGCCCGGCCGCCCGGCCCGGTCCACGACTCCGCCGCCCTGATCGAGCGGTACGCCGCCGCGCACCGGCTGGTCCCGGCCGGTCGCGCCCGCTTCCCGGGCCGCGGTCAGGGGCGAAGTCCCCGCCGCACCATCGCCGACCTGCGCCGCGGCTGGTTCGTCACGCTGCCGCCCGGCGACCCGCTGACCGAGGAGTTCGCCGCCCGGCTGGCCCGGCTGCCCGACCAGGACCGCCCCCGCCCCGACCCCGTCTTCAGCCTGCGGGCCTTCCGCAAGCCCCCCGGCGCCTGAGCCGTCCCGTCCGCTCCGTCACCCGGCCGCCGGTGCGCCGGGCAGGCCCCGGAGGATCGCGGACTCCACCGCCGAGTGGTCGCCGTCCGCCCGCTCCGGCTCCAGCGGCACCGCCGGGTGCAGCGGAGGCCGGGCCATGAAGCGGGGCCGGCCGCCGGGAGCGCCGCACCCGGTTTTTTGCCGTCCCGGCAAGGCCGCTGGCCCCCGGGCGGTGCGTCGGCGCAGGCTGGGCGCACCGACAGGAGAGGCTGACCACCATGGCGCACGAGCCCCACGCCCACCACGGCCCCCGGCCGCAGGCGACCCACGACCACGCGTCCCACCACGGGCACCACCACGGCACCGACCTCGACTGGGCGGTGATGGCACCCCGGCTCGAAGCGCAGGCGGAGCTGTTGGCGCCGCTGTACGGGCGGGTCATGGCGTGGCTGGCCGAGCGCGCGCCCGAGCCCGGCCTGATCGTGGACTCGGGCAGCGGGCCGGGGGTCCTGTCCTGCCAGTTCGCCGAGACGTTCCCCAAGGCCCGGGTGGTCGCCGTGGACGGCTCGGCTCCGCTGCTGGAGCGCGCCGCGGAGCGTGCGGCGCGCCTCGGCCTCGCCGACCGCCTCACCACCCTCGCCGGTGAACTCCCCGATGTGCTGGAAGAGTTGGAGTATCCGGCCGATCTGCTCTGGGCCAGCAACAGCCTGCACCACGTGGGCGACCAGCGGGCCGCCCTCCGCGCCTTCGCGGCCCGGCTGGCACCCGGCGGGACGCTCGCGCTGCTGGAGGGCGGCCTGTCCGCACGGTTCCTGCCCCGGGACATCGGGATCGGCCGCCCGGGCCTCCAGGCGCGGATCGACGCGGTGGAGGCGGAGTGGTTCGCCCGGATGCGGGCCGAACTCCCCGGCCACGTCGCCGAGACCGAGGACTGGCCGGCGCTGCTGGCCGCCGCGGGCCTGCGGCACACCGGCACCCGCAGCTTCCTCCTCGACCTGCCCGCACCGGTCGGCGAGCAGGCCCGCGCCCACGTCGTGAACTCCCTGGACTGGTTCCGCGAGGGACTCGGGGACGCCCTCGACGCCGGGGACCGGGCCACGCTGGACCGCCTGCTCGACCCGGACGACGAGGCGAGCGTGCACCGCAGGAGCGACGTGTTCGTCCTCAAGGTGCACACCGTGTACACGGCGGTCCGGCCGGCCTGACCGCGCCGCACCGCCTCGCGGGTCAGTTGTCCGCGAGGAACTGGCGGGCCAGCCGCTCGCCCAGTGCCACCGCCGCCTCGTGGCTCTCGATCGGCGACACCTGCGCGTCCTCGAACAGCAGGTAGGTCACGCCCGACCCGATGCCGCCGGACACCGGGTCGGGGTCGATGCCGAGGGCCTCGGCGGTGGCGTACGAGGCCTCGCCGATGATGCCGGTGGGACCGGTGTCGCCCACCACCGCGTACTCGACCCGGTCGCCGTGGACGACGGCGGCCACGCCGCCGCCCCGGATGCCCGCGCCGGCGTGGTCCCAGATGCCGCTCGGGCCCGGGACCACGACGTACGGCAGGGACTCCGCGGCCGGCGGCCTGCCGTCGGACTGGTGGAAGGCGGTGTCGCCCAGGAACCAGGGGTCGCTGCTCCGGTTGCAGTGCACGGTGCTCTGCCCGTCGCAGTCGATGTCCAGGTCGGCCCTGAAGAACACCGCGCCGTTGGCGCCGCACACGGGGACGGTGGCCGGCGCCCCTTCGTCCGTGCGGTACGCACCGTTCGAGACCTGCCGGCAGGACGCCGTCCGGGCCAGCAGATCCGCCGCGGAGACCGAGCCCTCCCACGCGGGCGCGGGGACGGGCAGGGCGCTCGCGGGCAGCGCGACCGCGGCGAGCAGGGCGGCGCCGGAGGCCACGGCGAGGATCAGGATGCGCATGCGCACGGTGCGTCGGGGCCTTTCTGCCAGGAAGGTTTCCGGGGGTTCCGCACAGGACGGGAAACGGGACAAGCCCTTACCGATCGCGCACCAACGTGGCCCGTCCGTATGGCCTCGTCAAGCGTGACCCGGCCCCGCGCCCGCGGAGTCGCCCGCCCGGGCCTGCACCGGCCGGCCCGCCGGTGCAGGCCCGGAGCCGCACACGGAGACGCCCCGGGCCACCGCGGGAAAGCGGCGGTCCGGGGCGCCCGTGGGGCACGGCAGGCCGTCGGCGGACGGCCGGTGCGGGCCGCCGCGGCGGGCGGCGGCCCGGGACGGACCCGTCAGCCCATGTCGAACGTCGCCGGGTCCGGGCCCAGACGCCGGTCCTCGTTCAGCGCGCTGATGGCCGCGAGGTCCTCGTCGTCCAGGCTGAAGTCGAACACGTCGATGTTCTCCCTGATCCGGGAGGGCGTCACGGACTTCGGGATCACGACGGTGCCGAGCTGGAGGTGCCAGCGCAGCACGATCTGGGCCGGGGTGCGGTTGTGCTTCTGGGCGATCGCCACGATCGCCGGAACCTCCAGCAGCCCCTTGCCCTGGCCCAGCGGGGACCAGGCCTCGGTGGCGATGGCGTGCCGCGCGTGGAAGGCGCGGGCCGCGTGCTGCTGGAGGTGCGGGTGCAGCTCGATCTGGTTGACCGCCGGGACGATCGCGGTCTCCGCGATCAGCCGCTCCAGGTGCTCGGGCAGGAAGTTCGACACGCCGATCGCGCGGACCCGGCCGTCGGCGTGGAGCTTCTCGAACGCCCGGTAGGTGTCCAGGTACGTCCCCTTGGCCGGCACCGGCCAGTGGATCAGGTAGAGGTCCAGGTAGTCCAGGCCCAGCTTCCGCATCGAGGTGTCGAAGGCGCGCAGCGTGGCGTCGTACCCCTGGTCGCTGTTCCACAGCTTGGTGGTGACGAAGAGGTCCTCACGGGGAAGGCCGGAGGCGGCGACGGCCCTGCCGGTGCCCTCCTCGTTGCCGTAGATCGCCGCTGTGTCGATGCTGCGGTACCCGGCCTCCAGAGCGGTGGCGACGGCCCGCTCCGCCTCGTCGTCCGGCACCTGCCAGACACCGAAGCCCAGCTGGGGCATCGCGACGCCGTTGTTGAGGTTGATCGGGGGGACCTTGCTGCTCACGAGCTCTTGATCCTTCGGTTGTCGTCAGGTGGTACTCACCATCGTCAACGATCACGGGTCCCCGTGCATTCCTGACCGGCCGCTCCGGCCGCTCCGCGCGGGGCGACCGGGACGGCGCGCCCTTCGGGGGGCCGGCCGGCCGGCGCCCCGGATCCGGCGCGCCGTCCGGCCGGGTCACGCCCGGTACAGCGCGTCCACCTCGTTGGCGTACGCGTTCTCGATGGCCTTGCGCTTCAGCTTCAGCGACGGGGTGAGCAGCCCGTGCTCCTCGGTGAACGGCTGGCCCAGGATGCGGAAGGTCCGGATCGACTCGGCCTGCGAGACCAGGGTGTTGGCGGCGACGACCGCCCGTCTGACCTCGGTCTCCAGGTCGGAGTCGCGCACCAGCTGGGCGGACGACAGCGGGGGCTTGCCGCGCATCTGCAGCCAGTGCTCCACCGCCTCCTGGTCCAGGGTGACCAGCGCCGCGATGAAGGGCCGGTCGTTGCCGACGACGATGCACTGCGACACCAGCGGATGGTCGCGGACCCGCTCCTCCAGCACGCCAGGCGCCACGCTCTTGCCGCCGGAGGTCACCAGGATCTCCTTCTTGCGGCCGGTGATCGTGAGGTAGCCGTCCTCGTCGAGGGAGCCGAGGTCGCCGGTGGCCAGCCATCCGTCGTGCAGGGTGCCGTCGGTGGCCTTCTGGTTGTTGAGGTAGCCCTGGAAGACGTTGCCGCCGTGCAGCCAGACCTCGCCGTCGTCGGCGATGTGCACGGTGACCCCGGGGATGGGCTGCCCGACGGTGCCGTAGCGGGTGCGCCGCGGCGGGTTGGCGGTGGCGGCC
This sequence comes from Streptomyces tropicalis, assembly GCF_029269835.1. GTDB lineage: Bacteria > Actinomycetota > Actinomycetes > Streptomycetales > Streptomycetaceae > Streptomyces > Streptomyces tropicalis. The sequence continues at coordinate 516,032 of NZ_JARJBB010000003.1, forward strand.
GCCGTGGACTCGGTCAGGCCGTAGCCCTCGTAGATCTGCACGCCGGCGCCGGCGAAGAACAGGCCGAGCCGGCGGTCCATCGCGGAGCCGCCCGACATCGCGTTGCGCAGCCGGCCGCCGAGTGCCGCGCGCACCTTGGCGTACACGAGCTTGTCGAAGAGCTGGTGCTGCATGCGCAGTCCCGCCGTCGGGCCGGGCCCGACGCCCCACGCCTTCGCCTCCACCGCGTCCGCGTACTTCACGGCCACGTCGACGGCCTTCTCGAAGGGCCCGGACTTGCCCTCCTTCTCCGCCTTGCGCCGGGAGGCGTTGAACACCTTCTCGAAGATGTACGGCACCGCGAGGATGAACGTGGGCTTGAACGCCTGCAGGTCGGGCAGGAGCGCGGCCGCGTTCAGCTGCGGCTGGTGGCCGAGGCGCACCCCGGCGCGGATGGTGGCGACCTCCACCATCCGCCCGAAGACGTGCGCGAGCGGCAGGAAGAGCAGCGTGGCCGCCTGGTCGTTCCGCTTGGAGTGGAACACCGGCTCCCAGCCGTCCATGACCGTGTCGGCCTCGTACATGAAGTTGGCGTGGGACAGCACGCAGCCCTTGGGGCGGCCGGTGGTGCCCGACGTGTAGATGATCGTCGCGATCGACTCGGGGGTGACCGCCTCGCGGTGCCGGTGCACCACCTGGTCGTCGATGTGGCCGCCCGCGTCGTACAGCTCCTGCACGGCGCCCGCGTCCAGCTGCCACAGCTGGCGCAGCTGCGGCAGCCGGTCGATGACGGTGGCGATCGTCATCGCGTGGTCCTCCTGCTCGACGATCGCCGCGGACACCTCGGCGTCGTACAGCATCCAGAAGCACTGCTCCGCCGACGACGTGGGGTAGACCGGCACCACCTGGGCACCGATCGTCCACAGCGCGAAGTCGAACAGCGTCCACTCGTAGCGGGTGCGCGACATGATCGCGACCCGGTCGCCGAAGCGGACGCCCCGGGCCAGGAGGCCCTTGGCCAGGGCGAGGACCTCGTCCCGGAACTCCGCGGCCGTGACGTCCCGCCACTCGCCGGACTCGTCCTTGCGGCCGAGCACGACGTGCAGGGGATCGTCCAGGGCACGCTGGAACACGACATCTGCCAGTCCGCCCACCGGCGGTGCCAAGGTGGACGGAGGGCTGGTGAACTCGCGCAAACCCCGCTCCCGCTCTTTGTGACGCTCCGCACAGCGCCGTGAAAGCTACCCCACTGCCGGACGGGGCGGGAGGGGGGACGAAGGCGGGCAGTGCTCGGGTATGCGCTGGTCAGTGACGGAAAATGCCCTCACATGGGTAAGGGTCGGACAGAAATCCTTACGGTTCAGTAAGTTTCGGTGCCGCAATCTCCACCGAATCTGTACGACGCGACTACGGCCGTTCCGCCCCCGCGCGGAGCCCCGCCCGGCCGCGGCGGGGGTCCGCGGCGGTGCATTCGGGGGCCGCAGGGCTGCGGCGCGGCGCCGGTGGGGCCCGACCCCGCGGGCGTGACGGCGTGCGCACTGGGGCCGGGGCACGACGGGGGCGGGGGCGGGGACGGGGTCGGCCCGTCGGTCGCCGGGACGCCGGTGGAGCATCGGGTCCGGGCGGCATGGTGGCCGGGCCGTGTGGGGCTTCGGGTGGTGCGGAGCCGTCGGCCGTGACGGGCCGGACCGGCCGTCTCCGCCGCGCTCGGCCGGACGCCGGGGGACCGGGGCGTGCCGGGGGCCGGGCGGCACGGCAGTGCGAGCCCGTCGGCCGATCGTGCCCGTCCGGACCGCCGGGGGCGGCCGGGCCCGGGCGGGGTGTCAGCCGCGGTGGAGGCGGTCGCCGCCGGTGAGGATCGCCGCGGCCAGGGCGTCCGCCGCGTGCTGGGCGGAGGGCCGCCGCCGGCCGTGCACCAGCACGAAGTCGACCCGCCCCAGCTCCGGCAGCCCCATCCGCTCCGGCATCCGGACCAGGCCGGGCGGGACGAGCCCGTGGGAGTGCGCCATCACGCCCAGGCCCGCCCGTGCGGCCGCGACGAGGCCGTTCAGGCTGCCGCTGGTGCAGGCGACGCGCCAGGCCCGCCCCTGCCGCTCCAGGGCCTCCATGGCCAGCGCCCGGGTGATGCCCGGCGGAGGGTAGACGATCAGCGGCACCGGCCGGTCGGGATCCAGCCGCAGCCGCTCGGCGCCGATCCACACCAGCCGGTCGTGCCAGACCAGCTCCCCGCGCGGGTCCTCCGGCCGCCGCTTGGCCAGGACCAGGTCCAGGCGCCCGGCGGCGAGCTGCTCGTGCAGGGTGCCGGACAGCTCCACCGTCAGCTCCAGGTCCACCTCGGGGTGCGCCGAGCGGAAGCCCTCCAGGATCTCCGGCAGCCGGGTCAGCACGAAGTCCTCCGACGCGCCGAACCGCAGCCGCCCGCGCACCCGCGTCCCGGTGAAGAAGGCCGCCGCCTGCTCGTGCACCTGAAGGATCCGGCGGGCGAAGCCCAGCATCGCCTCGCCGTCCTCGGTCAGCTCCACCGAATGGGTGTCCCGTGCGAACAGCGGCCGCCCGGTCGCGTCCTCCAGCCGGCGCACGTGCTGGCTGACCGTGGACTGGCGCAGCCCGAGCCGCCGCGCGGCCTGCGTGAAGCTCAGCGTCTGCGCCACGGCCAGGAAGGTCCGCAGCTGGGCGGGGTCGTACACGAGCCCAGGTTATCGCGATACGTGATGACAGTGAGAGTGGTATGACGCTTTCCCGATCGCTGCCCGACGGGGGAGCATGGGCCGGGGACGCGTGGCCGCGCCGGCCCCCGGGGTCCCTCCGTCCGGCTGCCCGGCCGCCGTGAGCACGAACGATCCGGGTACGAGCACGCCGAGTACGAGCACAACGAGTTACGAGCGAACCGAGCAAGTGGAGCACCGTGAGTCGCCTGCGCTGGCCGAGCTGGATGCCGATCGACCCGTACATCCTGCTGCTGATCGGGACGGTCGGCCTCGCGGCGCTGTTCCCGGCCCGCGGGGCGGCCGCCGACGTGGCCTCCGGCGCCTCCACCGCCGCGATCGCCTTCCTGTTCTTCCTCTACGGCGCCCGGCTCTCCACCCGTGAGGCGCTCGACGGGCTGCGCCACTGGCGGCTCCACGTCACGGTGCTCGCCTGCACCTTCGTGGTCTTCCCGGTGCTCGGCCTGGCCGCCCGCGGCCTGGTCCCGATGGTGCTGACCCAGCCGCTCTACCAGGGGCTGCTCTTCCTCGCACTCGTCCCGTCCACCATCCAGTCGTCGATCGCGTTCACCTCGATCGCCCGCGGCAACGTGCCCGCCGCGATCTGCGCCGGGTCCTTCTCGTCCCTGGTGGGCATCGTGCTCACCCCGCTGCTCGCCGCCGTGCTGCTCGGCGGCAGCGGCGGCGGCTTCTCCGCGCACTCGCTCGTCACGATCGTCCTGCAGCTGCTCGTGCCGTTCCTCGCCGGGCAGGTGCTGCGCCGCTGGATCGGCGGCTTCGTAGCCCGGCACAGGAAGGTGCTCGGACTGGTCGACCGCGGCTCGATCCTGCTGGTCGTCTACACCGCCTTCAGCGAGGGCATGGTGCGCGGCATCTGGCACCAGGTCAGCCCGGCCCGGCTCGGCGCGCTCCTCGCCGTGGAGGCGGTGCTGCTCGGGGTGATGCTCGCCCTGACCTGGTACGGGGCACGGGCGCTGCGCTTCGGCCGGGGCGACCGGATCGCCATCCAGTTCGCCGGGTCCAAGAAGTCGCTGGCCTCGGGACTGCCCATGGCCAGCGTGCTGTTCGGCGCCCACGCCTCGCTCGCGGTCCTGCCGCTGATGCTCTTCCACCAGATGCAGCTCATGGTGTGCGCGGTGATCGCCAAGCGCCGGGCCCGCGACGCACAGGAGGCGCCCGACGTGCACCAGGAGTCCGGCGCGGGAGAGGCGCGCGACGTGGACGACGTACGCGGCGCACACGACGAGGACGCCGCCGCGGGCCCGCGCCCGCGGTGACCGGCGGCCCGTGCCGCACGGGCCGAACGGGCCCGGCTCCCGGCCCCGTTGACCCGATTCCCGGTACGGAGAGGTCGCGGCGGCCAACGTTCCGTCCTGACCGCGCCTGACGCCCTCGATCCGGCGCGCCGCGCCCTCTACCTCGTCGACCTGACGGACCGCACCGTCGCCCTGCCGCTGCGACCCCGGCCGGGCACCGGCGTCCTCGCCGCGGCGCAGACGCCGGCGGACCGCTTCCGTACGGCCGGGGCGCCCGTGGTGCCGGTCCGGGTCGAACGCCCCGGTGCCGCCGAGCAGCCGCCCGGCAGCGGGCTCGTCGCCGGACTGCGCCGCGACGGCGACCTCGAGATCGTCAAGGACCCTCGGTGCCTTCCGCGGCACCGGGCTCGACCGGTGGCTGGGTGAACACGGCGTCTCCACCCGCGTGTTCGGTGGCATCGCCACGAACCTCGGTGTGGAGTCCACCGCACGCGCCGCCGCCGACCTCGGCTGCGAACTGGTCTTCGCCGAGGACGCCATGGCCGCCTTCACTGCCGCCGAGCACGAGGCGTCCGCCGGCCTCGACTTCCCCCGGCTGGGCACGGCCGCCCGCGTCGCGGGCCTCCGCTTCAAGACCTGCTGAAGCGGCACGGCTCCGGGGCGGCCCGGCCCGGGGGGAGCGCCGGCGGAGTGGTTCAGTCCCGGGCGGCGGCGGCCGGCAGGGCGACCCGGTCCTCGCCCGCGTACACGTTCATGGAACTGCCGCGCAGGAAACCCACCAGGGTCAGCCCGGTCTCCGCCGCCAGGTCCACCGCGAGCGAGGAGGGCGCGGACACCGCCGCCAGCACCGGGATGCCCGCCATGACCGCCTTCTGCGCCAGCTCGAAGGAGGCCCGGCCCGACACCAGCAGCACCGACCGGGACAGGGGCAGGTCGCCGCTCTGCAGGGCGCGTCCGACCAGCTTGTCGACGGCGTTGTGCCGGCCCACGTCCTCCCGTACGTCCACGAGCTCGCCGTCCGCGGTGAACAGGGCCGCCGCGTGCAGCCCGCCGGTCCGGTCGAAGACCCGCTGCGCCGCGCGCAGCCGGTCGGGGAGCCGCGCGAGGAGATCCGGGGAGATCCGGACCGGGGGCGTGTCGGCGATCGGCCAGCGGGCCGTCGTACGGACCGCGTCCAGGCTCGCCTTGCCGCACAGACCGCACGAGGACGTGGTGTAGACGTTGCGCTCCAGCGTGATGTCCGGGAGGACGACCGAGGGGGCCGTCCGCACGTCGACGACGTTGTACGTGTTGGAGCCGTCCTCGGTCGCACCGGCGCAGTAGACGATGTTGACCAGGTCCGGTGCGGCCGCCAGCACGCCCTCGCTCACCAGGAAGCCGGCGGCCAGCGCGAAGTCGTCGCCGGGGGTGCGCATGGTGATCGCCAGCGGCCTGCCGTTCAGCCGGATCTCCAGCGGCTCCTCGGCGACCAGCGTGTCCGGGCGCGAGGAGACCGCCCCGTCCCGGATCCGGACGACCTTGCGTCGTTCCGTGACTCGTCCCATGTCGTGATCAGCCCCGGTTCCTGTCCGTACGGGTCGCCGCCCCGGCCCTCGGCGCAACGCGTGCCCCCGTCCTCGTGCCCGCGCGCGGCGGACGGCCTGCACCGTGCCATTGTCCTGCACGCACGGAATCCACGACGGCCCGCGTCCGCCGGTCCGCCGGTCCGCCGGTCCGTCGGTCCGCCGGTCCGCCGGTCCGCCGGTCCGTCGGGGGGAGCGTCCGGGCGGGACGGCGCCGCCGCGGGCGCCGTCCCCTCACGGCACGGGGCGACGCGCACCCGCGGGAGGGCGACCGTTCGTCGCGCGCTGCATACCGCTCGTCGCACCCGGCCGCCCCGAGTCCTTCCCAACTCCCCGGCCGGTGCCTACGGTTCCGGATCATGAGCCCACCGGTCGCACCCCCGGGATGGAGCCGCCGGCTGGTCCCGCCCGCCGCCCTCTCCGTCCATCTCGCCATCGGCCAGGCCTACGCCTGGAGCGTCTTCAAGCCGCCCCTCGAGTCCGCCCTGCACCTGAACGGCACCGAGAGCGCGCTGCCCTTCCAGTGCGCCATCGTGATGCTCGGCCTGTCGGCCGCGTTCGGCGGCACGCTCGTCGAGCGCAGGGGGCCGCGGTGGGCCATGACCGTGGCCCTCGTGTGCTTCTGCTCCGGCTTCCTGATCTCCGCGCTCGGCGCGTACACCGGCCAGTTCTGGCTGATCGTCCTCGGCTACGGCGCGGTCGGCGGCACCGGACTCGGTATCGGCTACATCTCGCCGGTCTCGACCCTGATCAAGTGGTTCCCGGACCGGCCCGGCACCGCCACCGGGATCGCCATCATGGGCTTCGGCGGCGGCGCGCTCATCGCCTCGCCCTGGTCGGCGCAGATGCTGGCGTCCTTCGGCACCGACTCCACCGGGATCGCGCTGGCGTTCCTCGTCCACGGACTGTCGTACGCGGTCTTCATGTCGCTCGGCGTGTTCCTGGTGCGGGTGCCGAGCGGCGAGCGGCCCGTGCCCGGCGTTCCCGGCGCCGTCGAGGGCGTGCGGGTCTCCGCCCGCAGTGCCGTGCGGACCCCGCAGTTCTGGTGCCTGTGGGTCGTGCTGTGCACGAACGTGACCGCGGGCATCGGCATCCTGGAGAAGGCCGCCCCGATGATCACGGACTTCTTCAGGACCTCCTCCACCCCTGTCTCCGCCTCCGCCGCGGCCGGCTTCGTCGCCCTGCTCTCGGCCGCCAACATGGCCGGGCGCATCGGCTGGTCCTCGGCCTCCGACCTCGTCGGACGCAAGAACATCTACCGCCTCTACCTGGGGGCCGGGGCGCTGATGTACCTGCTCATCGCGCTCTTCGGCGACGGCTCGAAACCCCTGTTCGTGGTGTGCGCGCTGGTGATCCTCTCCTTCTACGGCGGCGGTTTCGCCACCGTCCCCGCCTATCTGAAGGACCTCTTCGGCACCCATCAGGTCGGCGCCATCCACGGCCGCCTGCTGACCGCCTGGTCCACGGCCGGCGTACTCGGCCCGCTGATCGTCAACCGGATCGCCGACCACCAGAAGGCGGCCGGCCGGCACGGCGCGTCCCTGTACGGGCTGTCGTTCGCCATCATGATCGGGCTGCTCGTGGTCGGCCTCGCGGCGAACGAGTTCATCCGGCCCGTCCACCCCCGCCACCACGTCCCCGCCCCCGGGAGGGCCCCCGATGACGCACGACAGCAGCCAGAGTCCGCCTGACCGCAGGGTCGCCCTGACCGTCCTCGCCTGGCTGTGGGTGGGGGCGCCCCTCGCCTACGGCCTCTACGAGCTGGTGCGGAAGGCGACGCAGCTCTTCACCGGGTGACGCGGCCGGCCCCTCGGGGGTCCGGCCGGTCACCGGGGGGCGGCCGGACCCCCGAGGGGGGCGCACGAGCCGGCGGCATGACGGAAGCCGACAAGTCGGACGCCCGTTTCCTGTGGCTTCGCCTGCGGCCGTACCCGTGAGTCACCGAACAGACTGGTGGATCCCGCTACCCACGGCACCGAGGGGGATCCCATGAACGGCTCGCGCATCGCCGCCGTCGGCCATTACCAGCCCGCCAGGGTGCTTACCAACGAGGACCTGGCGGGCATCGTCGACACCAGTGACGCGTGGATCAGGTCCCGGGTGGGCATCCGGACCCGGCACATCGCCGGACCCGACGAGCCGGTCGACGAGCTCGCCGCGCACGCCGCCGCCAAGGCCCTCGCGGCGGCCGGCCTCACGCCCGGCGACATCGACCTGGTCCTGGTCGCCACCTCCACCGCCGTCGACCGCTCCCCGAACACCGCCGCCCGCGTCGCCGCCCGGCTCGGCGTGCCCCGGCCGGCCGCGATGGACGTCAACGTGGTGTGCGCCGGGTTCACCCACGCCCTGGCCACCGCCGACCACACCGTGCGCGCCGGTGCCGCGGCCCGCGCCCTGGTCATCGGCGCGGACAAGATGTCCGAGGTCACCGACTGGAGCGACCGCACCACCTGCGTGCTCGTCGGCGACGGCGCCGGGGCGGCCGTGGTCGAGGCGTGCGCGCCGGGGGAGGAGCCCGGCCTCGGGCCGGTGCTGTGGGGATCGGTGCCGGAGATGGGCCACGCGGTGCGGATCGAGGGCACCCCGCCGCGGTTCGCGCAGGAGGGCCAGAGCGTCTACCGCTGGGCCACCACGCAGCTGCCGCCGCTGGCCCGGCAGGCCTGCGAGCGGGCGGGCGTCACGCCCGAGGACCTCGCCGGGGTCGTGCTCCACCAGGCCAACCTGCGGATCATCGAGCCGCTCGCCGAGAAGCTCGGCGCCGTCAACGCGGTCGTCGCCCGCGACGTCTCCGAGTCCGGCAACACCTCGGCCGCGAGCATCCCCCTGGCCCTGTCCAAGCTCATCGAGCAGGGCGCGGTGTCGACCGGCGACCGGATCCTGCTGTTCGGCTTCGGCGGCAATCTCTCCTACGCCGGCCAGGTCGTGCGCTGCCCCTGAGACCGCCGCCCCGGCCGTGCGGTCCGCCTGCCCGCGAGCGTGCCGCCAGTGGCCGGACATTCCGCAGCGTGACACCCCCGGCACCTGCCGTGACCTGCGCACCTTCCGCCCGCCCACCGGCCGTGCCCACCCGGGCAACGGCCCGGATACGCAGGTGAAGGGCGCCCCGAAACCTTGGTATTGTTGTCTCGTCGCCGCGGGGAACACCTCGCCGGGCGGCACACCTGGTCCGGGTGGCGGAATGGCAGACGCGCTAGCTTGAGGTGCTAGTGCCCTTTATCGGGCGTGGGGGTTCAAGTCCCCCCTCGGACACTCGCTTACAGCGATGCGGAATCGAGGGCCTCGACCTAACGGTCGCGGTCCTCGTTGCGTTGTCGTACATGATCATGACGCCCAGGGCGTCGTAAAGGGGCTCTCTCTCCTCGGCGTCGGCGGCTTGGACACGTTGTGCGATGTTTCCGAGTCTGTCAGTGATCACCCGGATCTGGTCGGCGGTGAGGGGTGGTTCCTTCTTCCGGGTGACGGTGGGCAGTGCGTCAAGCTTCTTCTGTGCCGCTTCCCTGTCACGTTGCGCGTCGTTGATCCACTGGGTGACGACGGCGGGGTCGGCTCCGGAGCCGAGGGCGGCTTGGTAGCGGGCGAGGCGTCGCTCGCATTCCTTGATCGCCTGGCGGGTTTGAGCCTGCTCGGGAGTTTGGGTCTGTGCTGCGCTCGCTGCGATGCCGGCCTGGTTGAGTGCGGTGATGGTGGCGGTGAGCCGGTCCGGGTCGAAGGCCCGGGCGATCCATGCGTCCAGTGCCCGGCAGATGATGTCTTCGCGCAGGTTGATGGTGCGCGGGTGGTCGAGTCCGGGGTAGAGGGCTGCTTCCTGTTCCTCGTACTCGCATCGGTAGTAGACGCGGTCGCGGATCGCAGAGGGCTGCATCTTCCGTCTGCACAGAGTGCACCTCACCCGTCCTCGCAGGACGTAGGGCCGCCGACCGCTTCGCCGGTTGGGGCGTTCTTGCCGCTGGTAGGCGCGGGCGCGTTGTCTGCGGGCCCGCTGGGCGGCTTCGAAGAGTTCCTTGGTGATGAGTGGGTCGTGTGCCGGTTCGTTGCACCAGATCCATTCGTCGCTGGGGTTGTGGGTCATGGTGGTGCGATGGCCGAGTGTGACGTCGTCGATGTCGAGGAGGCGTTCTTCCTTGCGCTGTTTGTTCCAGACCTCGTGGCCGGTGTAGCGGGGGCTGTGGAGGATCGCCCTGACCGCACCGGCCTGCCATGCCTTCTTCGTCCGGTGGGGGTTGCGGGCGGCGTCGTGGGCGGAAGGGCAGGGGATGCCGTCGTGGTTGAGTCGGAGGGCGATGGCCTCGTCGCTCATGCCGTCGACGTACATGGTGAAGATGCGCAGGACGACGAGTGCGGTGGCGGGGTCGGGTTCGAGTTTGTGGAGTTGCTGTCCGGCGGCTGCCTTGGCGGGGTTGGGGTGCATGCCGGCGTCGGCGATCCGGTAGCCGTAGGGCGGTCGCCCTCCGAGGTAGCGGCCCTGGAGCTGGGCTTGTGAGCTCACCTGGTTCCTAAGACGCCATCCGCTTTCCGAACGTGATCATTTGGTTCGGGCTGGGTGGGCATGAAACTCCGGCTGGTGGCGGGAGAGATGGGCGTGGTTCGTCTGCTCGTCCTGTTTGTGGAGGTGGCTGGTGCCGTCGGTGCTCGGTCTGTTGGAGGCCCGGGAAAAGAAGGTCCGGGAAGGGGTGGCACGGCTGTGGGAGGAGGCCGAGCGGGTGGAGGCTGCCCTCGGCCAGGTGGAACGGGCACTTCAGCGTCTGGCGGATGCCCGTGTGACGGTGACTGAGGTGCTGGCCGAGCCGCCCGTCGCGGTCGCGGAGCCGGTGGTGAGTGCGGTGGCGGGGTCGGTGGTGCCCAGACGGACCGAGGGCATGACAGCGACGGTCCTGCCTCCGGACTACCAGCGGATCATGTCCGTGCTGGAGTCGGATGCGGCCCGGGAGGGTATGCGGTGCCAGCAGCTGGCCGTGGCCCTGGGCCTTCAGGCGGTTCCAGCGATGGTCGAGGGGCTGCGGTCGAAGGCGAAACGCCTGGTGGAGCGGGGGTGGGCGCTCCAGGTGTGGCCGGGGGTGTTCACCCCGCTCGGGGCGTCGGCCGGCTGAAGGCGCAGGGGCGGCGCCGGGCCAGGCGGCTGTTCATGAGCATGGTCATGGACCACAGCACCATGGCCTCGTGCATGGCGGGCAGTGTCTCGTAGTCGCGCACCAGGCGGCGCGATCGCATCAGCCAGCTCAGAGTGCGCTCCACCACCCACCTGCGCGGCAGCACCACGAACCCGCTGGTGTCGTCGGTGCGTTTGACGATCTCAAGGGCGAGCTGGAGTTTCTCGGCCGCCCAGTCGACGAGCCGACCGGCATAACCGCCGTCCGCCCAGACGAGGCGGATGGAGAAGTACATGGTGCGCAGCCGCTCGAGCAGCGGGACGGCGGCGTCGCGGTCCTGCACGCTCGCCGCGGTCACTGCGACGGCCAGGACCAGGCCGAGGCAGTCCACGACCAGGTGCCGCTTGCGGCCACCCACTTTCTTCCCGCCGTCCCACCCGGACGTCGAGCGCGGGATGTTCGCCGCCGCCCGCAGCGACTGCGAGTCCACGATGGCGGCCGTCGGGTCCGGCGAACGGCCTTCCTTCTGGCGGACCTTGTCACGCAGCCGGTCGTGGAGTTCGGTGAGCAGGCCCGTCACCTGCCAGCGTCGGGCGAACGCGTGCACCCGCCGGTACGACGGGAAGTCGCAGGGCAGATTGACCCACTTGACGCCGTACTCCTGACCGATCCCAGGCTGCGCGTCTGAGCTTGACTCTACTGAGGATGTTGGAGTTGCCGAAGTCATTCATGACACTCCCCGGGCCTTCCGCAACTCGCGTACGCGTGATCGTGATGGTCCTGGGCGGGGCGGCTCGTACAGGTCTTGGGCGCGGTGCCGGACCTGCTGATCCCGCCCTGTCGGCAGAACTCGAGGCTGAAGCCCGGCGCATCCAGAACAGGTGAGGCTCCGCTCTTCCACGAGCAGCAGCTCCAGCCAGCAAGTGCCCAGCAGCGCGACCCACGCCGTGTTCCTCCTGGGACACCTTTGGTGGCACGCCCGAGGACGTGCGTACGGTCGTGGCCGTGATGCCCGTGGAGGTCTAGGACGGCCTGCGATGCGACGCCGTGCCGTGGGCCCGGTTCCACCATTCCTACGGCCCCGGCCATGACGTACCCGGCCTGCTGACGCAGATGCGGGGCGGCGACGTGCGGAGCGCCGACCGGGCCCTGGAAACGCTGTGGAACCGGATCTGCCACCAGGGCGGCACCTCCGCTCCCGGCGCCCTCGCAGTCCCCTTCCTCATCCGCACCGCCCTCACGCAACCCCGCCACAGGGCGGCCCTTCTGCTCCTTGTGGCGGCCCTCGCGCGCCGGCCCCACTTCGGCGACGGCTCCCGCACCGGGTTCCTGCGCGTCGGCGAGCCCTCCGACTGGGTTTCCCTCGAACCCAGCGGATACCTGGGAAACTGGGCGATTCAGGCCGCACGGCGGGCCGTCGCCGGGGACACGGACCTGTTGCTCTCTCTGCTCGGCAGTCCCGAAACGCCCGTCCGCGCGGCCGCTGCCTACGCCCTGGCGGCCGCCCTCCCGGTACCCGGCCGCCCTGCACGCGGGGCTTCAGGGCGAGGACGACTCCGTGGTGCGCTCGTGTCTCGTCCTGGCGATTGGCCAACTGGCATGGGAAGAAGGCGAACCCGCGACGATTGCACGCACCAGCGAATGGTGGCAGGACCCCGCCCGGCCGGCGGAGGTGCGCGTGAGCGCGGTCCTCGCCTGGCTCTGCCTCGTCGACGACCCCATCCCCGCCGACCTCGGCACCCTCTTTGACACCGCGGTCACCGACGACCTGGCGGCACTCCTTGCATCGGTTCCCTGGCTGCGCGACGTCGAAGACGGCATCGGCCTGCTCTGGTCTCTCACCCAGATGCGCAATCCCGATGACTTCCCCTGGTTCACCAGAACCTGGGACTGAGACCGGCCCGGCACCTGGGCTGGTGCCGCCGCAGCGGGAATCAGGGCGATGGCCAGAGCCGCGAGTATCGGTGGTGTCTCCTGCAGGCGGCGGGGCGACACGGCACGGGCACCTCCTTCCCGCGGTGTCCGGCCGCCTCGCGTGCACGTCCCGCCGATAGCGTGGGGGAAGGCACCGTTCACGACATGGCGCGGAGGAATGAGCCTCATGGACGGTCTAGCGGCAACGGTGTCGCCAGCGTGTGTTGAGTAGGAGAGAGGTAGCGAGGGATGTCTCTCGTTCCTTCCACATCTCTAATTTACGGTAAGACTTCGCTAAATATATGCAGCTTAAAACTATCGTGGTGACATCTAGTGCAGCTCGACGGCTCGCGCGTCGGCCTTGGTCGTAGAGTGCGAAGTGTGTGGAGTTATGCCCAGGTCGTACTGTGAATTTGCTGCACAGGTTCCGTGAACTGGGCATGACGATGGTCACGTTGCCTTCGGATCTGACGCCGTTTTAGGGTCTTGATCGACCACTTATTTTTGCTTTACATCTGTGCATGGGGGCTGCAGATGTTATTTCGTCATGCCGTCACCCGTGCCTGGAAAGGACTTCGGGTGAATCCTCAAATGCGCAGGATGCTTCCCGTCGCGGGGGTTGCTGCCGTCCTGGCGCTGGCGGGCACGCCGATGCTCGCGTCCGCCGACCCGCAGCCGACAGGGGGAACCACCGGGGCCACGCCGCCGTCCGCGGTGGAGGACTACGCGTATCCGAACGCGGATCAGATCCAGCACGATCAGGGCATCAAGCTGATCAAGGGGGACGGGCACATCACCCTCGCCACATGTGGCGACTCCGCTCAGCAGATCAAGGTCCTCACCGTGCAGGGGCCCAGCGGCGACACCCAGGGCGCCTACTGCTTCAAGGCAAGCGCCAAGACCGGGTATCTCACCCTCGAACTCCCGCGGGTGTTCGCCCTGGAGACCGCCGACCACCCGATCAGCGCCGATCTGCGGCCGCAGGCCGATCCCTCCGCGCCGACCAAGACGGTGACTGTCGACAAGAACGCCTACCAGAGCGTGGGCGAGGGAGCCGCCGGCGGCTCCCCGGCCGTGCTGCTGGAACTCCGAGTCACCGGCTGACCGGCACGTCTGCCCGCCCTCTCTCCGCTTTCGCACGACAGCAAGGAACTTTTCCATGTCTGGCTTTCGTCCGCGCGTCGCGTGGACCGGCGGCCTGATCGCCGCCACATCGCTGGCCGTCTCCCTGATCGCCACACCCGCCAGTGCCGTGTCCGGCCCCACGGCTTCTGCCACGGTCTCGGCCGCCACCGCACGCCTGGATGTCGGTGGCCAGCGCGGCTGTTCAGCCACCCTGGTCGCCGCGCAGTGGCTTCTGACCGCCGCGAGCTGCTTCGCCGACGCCTCGGGCGGCACGCTCGCGTCCGGTGCGCCGAAGCTGAAGACGACCGCCACCATCGGCGGTAGCGCCCAGCAGGTGGTTAATCTGGTGCCGCGCACGGACCGTGACGTGGTGATGGCCCAACTGGCCAAGCCCGCCAGTGGTATCACCCCGATCCCGGTGACTGGCGCCGCGCCTGCCGCCGGGGACGAGGTCCAGGCCGCGGGCTATGGACGTACTCACGAGGAGTGGGTGCCCGATCAGGTCCACGTGGCTGCTTTCACCGTCCAGGACACCGCCGCCACAACTCTCGATCTGGCCGCAAAGTCGGACGGGGCGGCGACCTGCAAGGGCGATACCGGTGGTCCGGTCCTGAGCACCACGGGAGCGGTCGTGGGTGTCAGCAGCCTGTCCTGGCAGGGCGGTTGCCTGGGTACCGACCCCGCCGAGACGCGTACGGGCGCGGTGGCCGCCCGGGTCGACGACCTGTCCTCCTGGGTCCAGCAGGTCGCCTACGCCCCCGTCTTCGCGGCAGCACCGTGGAAGCACGCCGTGCAGATCACGGCCGGCTACTACGCGGGCGACTCGGCCGGCGGCACCCGTCACATGGACCTGATCGTCGTCTGGGACGACGGCAAGGTCACCCTCTACCAGGGCGGCTACGGCAACGACCCCGCGCGCCCCTTCGCCGCAGAACACCAACTGCAGCCCGAGAAGAGCATCTGGACCCACGCCGTCAACGTGACCAGCACCAACACCGGCGGCGGCACCGACGGAGTCGTGGTGCGGTGGTCCGACGGCGAGATGACCCTCTACACCACGGTCGACGCCAAGGGCTTCCACGGCGAGAAGCAGCTCGCCCCGCCCCACACCGCCGAATGGCAGAACGACGCCCAGCAGCTGACCGCGGGCCGGTTCACCGCGAACGGCCTGCGCGACGACCTGCTGGTCACCTGGAAGGACGGCCACGTCTCCGTCTTCAGTGACCTGGCGGTCAACGGGCTGAAGAAGCAGACCCAGACGGTCGCCAAGAACAACACCTGGCCCTACGCCGAGAAACTCGCCAGCGGCTCCTTCACCGGCAAGACCACCGACGATGTGCTGGTGCGCTGGATCGACGGAGAGACCACCATCTACCCCGGCATGACAGGCAAAGCCCTGCCCGGTGAGATCAGGATCCGGCCCGAAAAGTCGTACTGGACCAACGCAGCCGCGGTCACCGTCGGCGCCTTCAGTACCAACACCACCGCCAACGACATCCTCGTCCGCTGGAACGACGGCCACGTCAGCTACTTCACCGGCGTCGACGCCAAGGGCCTCCACGACGAAATCCAGCTCGCACCCGCCAACTGAACCACTTGGACACGGCCACTTTACGGGCGAGGGGGCGGCTCGCGGACGACCGTCGAGCCGCCCCCTAGTCGTCGCCTGCTCCGACGTCTCCGGCGTGACTGTCAGGTGACCACGAACGATATGAGAGACAGTTGAAAACAAGGAAACCCGCGAGCATCGCGGTGAGAAGAGTTGCGCATACGACACGGATGCTCTGTCTGTGTCTGCTGCCTCTTGCACTCATAATCGGCCTGCTCGGGAGCACTGCCTCCCGTGCGATGGCCGACGGCACTCCGACCGGTGGCGGCACTTCGGCCACCGACGAGGTGACCCACCGCGGTCGGGCGCTCGACCTGTGGTCGACGGGCGGCCCCGAGGTGCGTGCCGCCGCGGAAGTCGCTCTGACCGGCAGTGACGATGACGTACGCCACTTCCTCGACACAGCGCAGGATGCCACGTTCCAGGACGAGCGTGTCGCCGTGGCCCAGCTCGCCAGCGTGGGCGGACTGAGTCTGCAGGACGCGGCCCGCAAGGCGCTGGACGGAACACAACACGACCTCGAGGACTTCCTGGACTCCGGCTGGCAGGACCCGCTGTTTCAGGATCAGCGGGTTCAGGTCGCGCAGGCCATCGATGCGGGCGGTCCGGAGGTGAAGAAGGCCGGGCAGGCCGCGCTGAACGGGACGCCGGACGACATCAGGGCGTTCTTGTCGACTGGCCAATACGACCGGCGGGCGCAGGACGAGCGGGTCGAGGTCGCGCAGATCATCAGCGTGGGCGGCTCCAACGTGGCGGCGGCAGGCCGGATCGCGCTGAACGGTTCGGCGGACGACATCCACGAGTTCCTGGAGGTCGGCCAGTACGTGGCGCGCGCCCGCGACCAGGAACACGCCACGGTCGCCCAGCTGGCGGCGCAGGCCACGAAGGCCGGGAGCAGTGCGGCCGCGCAGACCAAGGCGGCCAAGGACGCCTCCGCGCGCGCCGTGACGGCGGCGAAGCTGGCCAAGGAGGCTGCACAGAAGGCGGCGGCCGAGACCCAGGCCTCGAAGAACGACTCGGTGCACGCCGCTTCGGCGGCCAGCCGGGCGGCGTCGGCGGCCAAGCAGGCCGCGGAGGCCGCGCAGGAAGCGATCGACGCGGCGACCGCCGCCAACAACTCCGCCCGGCTGGCGGCGAGCGCCGCCGAGCAGGCCGCTTCGGCGGCGGTGGGTGCCGCGCAGGCCGCATCCCGCGCGCAGAGTGCCGCCGCGGACGCGGCCACGGACGCGGGCAAGGCCTCCGCGGCGCGCAAGGCGGCCGACGACGCCCGCACCGCAGCCAAGGGCGCACGGTTGGCGGCGGACGCCGCCAAGCAGGCCGGCAACGCGGCGGCCGACGCGGGCAACGCGGCCAAGGCCGCCGCCGACGCCGGCACCAACGCCGACGCCGCCGCCGACGCCGCCGACCAGGCCAACACCTACGCCAACCAGGCCGGCGTCCACTCCTCCGAGGCCGGTGCCGAAGCAGCCGCGGCCCACCGCCACGCCCAGGAAGCCAACCGCGCCGCCAACTCGGCTGCGTCGCTGGCCGCGGAGTCGGCCAGCGCGGCCAGCGACGCGGAGGACGCGGCCAACGCGGCGGCCACGCATGCGGACAACGCCGCCAAGGACGCCGATGACGCGGCCAAGCACGCCGGCGAAGCTGCCACTGCCGCAGCCCAGTCCGCGGCACACGCCAAGGCCGCCCAGGGCGCGGCCGACGCCGCCACCGCGGCCGTCGCCAAAGCCCAGAAGACCCACGTCACCACCGTCAAGATCGAGACGGAGGAGCTGACCGAGCGCACCAACCTCGGCATCGCCAAAGCCAAGGACCTCAAGGCCCAGCAGGACCAGCAAACAGCCGCCGACACGGCAGCCGCCCAGCAGGCCAAGGACACCGACGCCCAGGCCAAGAGCCTGGCGGCGCAGGCCGCCCAGCCCGGAGCCGACCCCAAGACCATTGCCCCGGCCGGCCGCAAGGTCGCGCTGGCGACGATGCAGACCGGTGGGCCGTGGAGCCAGGGCGCCGCCGAGAACGCCCTGACCGGCACCGACCAAGACGTCCTCGACTACCTCACCACCCGCCGTGACCAGGCCGCCCACCAGGACGACCGCTACCGCGTGCAGACCCTGGCCCAGGAAAGCTCCCTGGCCTCGGTGCGCAGTGCCGCCGAGGACGCGCTCAAGGGCAGCGACGACCAGGTCTCCGCGTTCCTCGCCACCGGGCAGTACGAGGCCGGGGCACAGGACTTCCGGGTCGCCATCGCCCAAATCATCGACGCCAGCGGACCTGTGGTGCAGCAGACCGGCCGCGCCGCACTGGACTCGAATGACCCGCAGAAATACCGGCAGTTCCTCACCACCGGCCAGTACCAGGCACGCAACCAGGACGAACGTGTCCGCGCCGCCCAGCTCGCCGACCCCAAGAACAGCGCCAGCGGCCCGGACGTGAAGTCCGCGGCCCGCATCGCCCTGGAGGGCCCCGATGACCTGATGGACCAGTTCATCCACGTCGGGCAGTACAAGGCGCAGCGGCAGGACTTCCTCGGCGCCACCCACACCGCGCAGATCGCCCAGCTGATCGCGGACGCCGCCGGGGTTGCGGCCACCGCCCAGCAGAACGCCGCCCAGGCCCACAGGGCCGCCGCTCTCGCGGCCAGGGCCCAGGACAAGGCTGCCGACTGGGCGAAGAAGGCCGATGCGTCGGCCAAGCAGGCCAAGGGCTACGCCGACCAGGCGGCCCAGTCCGCCAAGGACGCGCAGGCCTCCGCCGACCAGGCGGCCGCCTCCGCCCACACCGCCTCCAAGGCCGCCGCCTCCGCCAACCAGGCCGCGAGCGACGCGGCCACCTCCGCCGTCGACGCCGCCGGCTCCGCCCAGTGGGCCCAGGCCTCCGCCACCGCCGCCTACACCGCCGGAGAGCAGGGCCGCGCCTCCGAACTCGCGGCAGGCAAGGACTCCAAGGCCGCCGACCAGGCCTTCGCGGACGCCTTCCAGGCGGCCGTGCAGAAGAAGGAAGCCGAACGCAAGGCCGCCGAGAAGGACACCGGGGCCCAGGATGAAGCACGCTACCGGTGCGGCATGCTCGGCTGCGACCCCGTGGAACACCCGGCCCGCTACTGCCAGCACAACGAGGTGCTGTGCGACCTCGCCTCCATGGGCCCCGGCGCCGAGGTCGCGGCCGAAGAGCTGTGGACCGTGGAGAAGGACTTCGGCCTCGGAAATTGGTACCCCTGCAGCAAGGGCGACCTCGAAGCCTGCACGCAACTCGCTGAAGACCAGGCGTTCCGCAGCAAGTGGAAGCTCCTCGAAGAAGGCGTGGAAGCGCTTCAGGACCTGCGCCGCCTCCGTTACTTGAAGGCGTGCACCCAGTGCTTCCCAGCCGGCACCAAAGTCCTCATGGCCAACGCCGGCCCGCGGAGCATCGAGACGATCCACCCGGGCGACACCGTCCTGGCCACCGACCCGCTCACCGGCCGCACCGCACCCCGCAAGGTCAGCCGTCTCATCATCACCGACGGCGACAAGCACTTCGACGAACTCACCATCGCCACCCCCGACGGCCCCCGGAAACTCACCGCCACCTACGAACACCCCTTCTGGAGCCCCTCAGCACACCACTGGATCAAGGCCCACGACCTCACACCCGGCACCACCCTCCTCAGCACCCACAACGCCCCCGTCCGGGTCCAGGCCAACCGCCCCTTCGACCAGCACACTCGCACCTACAACCTCACAGTCGACAGCTTCCACACGTACTATGTGCTGGCCGGCACGACGCCGATCCTCGTGCACAACTGTGACGCGAAAATTCCCGATGTCGCGCTCGGGACTTCCGATCACGGGCTTGAGGACTGGGCGAACGGCAACGGCTACACGCATTTCATGGGCAATTCCATGGAGGACGCTTTGGCTGCCGTTCGCGATGTGTTGAACGGCCATCCCGAAACGCACGTACATGTGCGCCTTGATGGCTTCAAATTGTCGGGAGGCAAGGCCGGTGGAACCCCCGCCGAACTCTTCGACGACGCCGTCAAGGAAGGCCAGGGGAAATATTGGTATACCACGCAGAAGGAGATGGCATACCTGGAACGAGCCTACCGCGTAGGTGAGCTGCCCCGGAACAGGCTCACCTTCTATCTGGGAGGAAAAGACGTCACCGATGAAGTCTTTTCGGGATCCAAGTACCTAGGGGGTTCTTGAAATGCCTCCTGCTCGATGGGAACGCAGGTTTCGGGTGTGGGACTACTCGGTAAGCTATCAGCGACTGCTCCTGCGCAGCCTGACCGAGTACTCCCCGACTCGAGTGGACGTGCTCTTCTCAAACGTCAACTTTATGCATCTACCCACCGATTTCGACCGGTTTGAGGTGCACGAGGACGATCAGTTCATCATGCCGGGGGTGGAGATCGAGAGCCCGCGAGGAAAATGGTTCATCGTCAACGAGGGTGTTGGCTATGTCCATGCGACACACTGTCAATGGCACGAAGATGAGGGGAACTCCATGACGCCCTCCCGCTTTGGACCGTTCAGGCCGACGGACTGAGATCCATAAAGTTCATGCAAAACTCCTGTGCCGCTGCGCGAGAGGATCGCAAACTCGCTCATCGGTACAGGAGTCTTCATGCTGCTGCCGGGCTCAGTGCGGGAATGCCCGGGGCGGCCGCTGCCTGGGCAGTTCCTCGCGGAAGGCAGCGATGGCGGAGCTGATCTGGCGCATCAGAACGGTGTCCTCCAGTTGATCGAGATAGAGGTTTGCGCGTGCGAGGACGGGCAGATCGGCGCAGAAGTACAGTGCCATCAACGGGTTGACGAACAGTTCGCTGCCGCGGGTGCGCTCGGTGAAGCGTACGTCGCCGAACTCTCCCCGCACGGCGGCGGCAACGGAGCCGTGCACGATACTCGGATGACTTGCGTGGCACCGCTGGGCATGGGCCACCGCGTCGAGGTAGGCGGCACCCTCAGGGCTTTTGCGGGGGAGTGAGAACGCACCCAGGTAGCCTCCGGCGCGGTCCAGGGCGGCCAGGTTCTCCAGCACCAGAGAGTGGTTGACCCCGTGGTAGGCGTCCACACCGAAGCCCACGCAGACCACGAGCCGGTGCGGGACCTCGTCGAGCCCGGCGACGGCCGCCAAGCTGGCCATGTCCTCCTCCGGAGTGCCGAGGCCGTGCTCGTCCCCGCGCATCAGGATGTCGGTTCCGCCGTCCACGAGTACAACCGCATCCACGCCGCCCAAGTGCTCCAGGAGGGCCCGGTAGGCGGCGCGCAGCGGCTGGACACCCGTGCGGGGGAAGGCGTACACGGTGTCGGGCAGTTGCTGCGAGTGGAGCCACTGGGCGAGGGAGCGCTCGGGGAAGTAGTCGCCACGCAGTGGGGTGTCCGGGCGGACGGCGGCGACGTCTTCCGCCACCCAGGATCCCAGGTCCAGGCCGTACAGGTCGGAAAAGGACAGGCTGGCCATGTGGACCTGGGCGCCGGCCGACCGCAGTGCGAGGGCCAGGGGTAGTCCGGCGTAGACGTCGAAGCCCCCGCCCGCACCGGCGACGAGGACCCGGTCCGCCTCGCGCAGGCGGGTGAAGAAGACGGGCTCACGGAGGGAGATCACCACCAGACCCTAGCAACGCCCGATCAGTCCATAGGCTCGGGCCGTTTCCTGTGCGGTGAGGCGGGCGAGGCGCTCGTGGCGTTGCCTGGTGTTGGAGCGTTGGGCGATGTCGGGGACGCCCCAGGTCTCACAGGCGGTGCCCGGCCGGTCGGTGACCATCCGGCCCCAGCGCACCGGGCCGGCAGGGAGCCCGCCATCTGTCGTCTTCGTCGACCAGGGCCAACGCCGCGTCATCCCGGCCACCGAACGTGGCGCACCACACGGCCAGTGGCTTCGGGCCGAGGTTGCCGGGCAGGCGTTCTACCGCGAGGTGCACTAGCGTTGCCTCCACGATGGGAAGGTTGCCGGGGGGCCCAACCGCCCTGTGGCGTTCAGGCTTGGGGTGCAGACGTCACCAGCAGTGGGCCCCTGTCGTCCCCGGGTCGCGGCACCCTCGCTGATCGGCGAGACGATGAATGAAGCCCGATCGAGCGCTCAGGCAGTCGGCGTACGCGTCCAGCCCATCCGGCACCGAGTGTGCCCTCACCCTGGCACGCCCGTCGACCGAGTGCGTGAGCAGACACCCTCGCCTCGCAGCCGGGCGCTACGTCACGCCATCATGCGGGTCATCCTGCCTCCCCGCACACCTCATCAAAGGTAGAGAATCCCTCGTGCCACCACGACCGTATCGTCAGCGGTCGACTCGCCCCTCGGACACTCCTTACTCCTTATAGCGATGCGGAATCGAGGGCCTCGACCTAACGGTCGCGGTCCTCGTTGCGTTGTCGTACATGATCGTGACGCCCAGGACGTCGTAAAGGGGCTCTCTCTCCTCGGCGTCGGCGGCTTGGACACGTTGTGCGATGTTTCCGAGTCTGTCAGTTGCGCGTCGTTGATCCACTGGGTGACGACGGCCGGGTCGGCTCCGGAGCCGAGGGCGGCTTGGTAGCGGGCGAGGCGCCGCTCGCATTCCTTGATCGCCGGGCGGGCTTGGGCCTGCTCGGGGGTCTGGGGCTGTGCGGCGTTTGCCGCGATGCCGGCCTGGCTGAGTGCGGTGATGGTGGCGGTGAGCCGCTCGGGGGTGCAGGCGCGGGCGATCCATGCATCCCGTGCCCGGCAGATGATGTCTTCGCGCAGGTTGATGGTGCGCGGATGATCGAGTCCGGGGTAGAGGGCTGCTTCCTGTTCCTCGTACTCGCATCGGTAGTAGACGCGGTCGCGGATCGCAGAGGGCTGCATCTTGCGTCCGCACGGAGTGCACTTCGCCCGGCCTCGTAGGACGTAGACCCGCCGGCTGCTTCGCCGGTTAGGGCGTTCCTGCCGCTGGTAGGTGCGGGCGCGTTGCCTGCGGGCCCGCTGGGCGGCTTCGAAGGCTCAATTTTCGCTATGGGCGGGTGCTGGACGGCCGCGCCGGGCACTTTCCGGGGCGGCCGCGTGCGGGTTCGGCAGCGCCGGTCAGATCCGACGGCGCGCCGACTCCTCGAGCTGTTCGACCAGTTCCGCGGCCATGGCCTTGATCGTTTCCAGCCCCGTACGCCCCCAGGGGTGCGGGTCCTGGTCGACTACGCAGATCGTGCCGAGCACCACGCCGGTGCTGTCTATCAGCGGTGCGCCCAGGTAGGAGTGGACGCCGATCGCGTCGACCACGGGGTTGCCGGCGAACCGCGGGAAGTCCCGGATGTCCTCCAGCACCAGCGCCCGGCGGCGCTTGACCACGTGCGGGCAGATGCCCATGTCGATGTCGCGGGGCATGACGCGGCCGGGCACCGGGTCCTCCAGCAACGGCGGTCCCACGTGGACCGTGGTGTCCTGTGCGATGCTGTACAGCCCTGCGAAGTACTGGCGGTCGGCGTCGAGGAAGAAGTTGACGCCGGCGTAGCAGCCACCGGTACGGTGTGCCAGATTCCGTGCGAAGGCGTCGAGTTCCGTATCCGGACGGGCTTCGATGCCCAGCTCGCGCAGCCGCTCGGTTCGGGTACGCACCTGTGGGTCCTCCGGGGGAAGGAGCAGGTGGCGCAGGGCGATCCCGGACTCAGGCCCGGAGGAGTTGGTCGGTGTCGCTGCCATGGGAACTCCTTGTCGTGAGCAGATGCTGAATCAGTTCGAGCAGCACGCGGATGCCCGCGCTCTGGACGCGGGCGTCGCACAGCACGACCGGCACCTCCTGCGTGAGGTCGAGAGCGGTCCGCACCTCCTCCGCGCGGTAGCGGTGGGCGCCGTCGAACTCGTTGACGGCCACGACGAAGGGGATGCCACGCCGCTCGAAGAAGTCCACCGCTGCGAAGGAGTGCTCCATCCTGCGGGTGTCGGCGAGGACCACCGCCCCCAGCGCTCCCTCGGAGAGCTCGTCCCACATGAACCAGAAGCGTTCCTGCCCCGGCGTGCCGAACAGGTACAGGACATGGGACGGACTGAGCGTGATCCGGCCGAAGTCCAGGGCCACCGTGGTGGTGGCCTTGTTCTCCACTCCGTCCAGCCGGTCGGTGGCCGCGCTGACGGCGGTCAGTATCTCCTCGGTGCTCAGCGGCTCGATCTCGCTGAGCGCGTTGACGAAGGTCGTCTTTCCCACGCCGAACCCGCCGGCGATGAGCACCTTGATTCCCACCGGCAGGACTCCGGCGGGCAGCGGATCACAGTCGTTTGAGGAGGCCATCGCGTACCGCTTCCAGGAGGTCTCGATCAGGTCGTGCGCAGTGGCCCGGGGAAGGCGGGGGCGCATCATCTGCGACCACCGCTCCTCCCTCGGCCAGATCGGACAGCAGCACCTTGACCACGGCGGCGGGCACCTGCATCCGGGCCGCGACCTCGGCGACGCTCACAGGCCGCTCGCACAGCGCCAGCACCTGCGCATGGTCCAGTCCGAAGGCGCCCTGCGTCTGGGCGCCAGTGGCCTGCACCACGGTCACGAGCGTGAAGTGGGACGTGGCCCTGGTCCGGCCGTCGCTCACGGTGTAGGGACGGACCAGCCGCCCGACCGCTTCGTCGATCAGCGGTCCGTCCGGAAGGACCGGCGTCATCGGTTACCCCACCGGGTGCCGGGGCGGTGTGGCCAGGTGCGGGCGCACGCTCTTCACCATCATCCCCATCTCGTAGCCCAGCACCGCTGCGTCCGCCTCGCGTCCGGCCAGCACCGCCAGCACCGCGCCGTGCCCGGCGGCCGAGACGAACAGCAGCGAGGTGCTGAGTTCCGTCACGATCTGCCGCACGTCACCGCCGTCGTCGAAGTGCCGGCCCGCGCTGCGCGCCAACGAGTACAGCCCACTGGCAAGGGCGGCCAACTGGTCCGCGGCGTCCTCGTCGAGTCCCTCCGCTGCCTTCACCAGCCCGTCCGAGGACAGCAACAAGGCACTTCGGGTGTGTGGCACCCGGTTCACCAGACCCGTCAACAGCCAGGAAAGGTCTTCGCTCGCCACGATCGTGTACTCCTCTTCGACGGAAGGAAACGGCTTGCTGGACGGGGCCCCGGGCCTTCGGGGCTGCTCGGCTGTCAGTGCGTCTCCGCTTCCTCGGCTCTGCGCAGTCCGGTCTGGAACGCGGCCATCAGGCCCGGGTCGTGTGCGATGTCTTCGGCGGCACCGGCGCTGGGGACCGGGTGCGGCCGTTCGGCGGCGTGGTCCTGGCGGCGTCGCCGAGGCAGCCGCGGACGGTCGTCCTCGCCGTCGGAGGGCACCGGGGCGGGCTGGATTCCGGACTCGGACACGAGCGGATCCGCAAGGACACCCACCACTGTGGCACGGGGGTCCGCCGTCCCAGGTTCCACCGGGTCCTGCGGCCCGGCGTCAGAGGCCGGGACGGTGTGGTGGACGGACGCGGGAGCTGCGGGCTGCGGGCCGAGCAGTGCCTTGGGCAGCACCATGACGGCCTGCGTGCCGCCGTAGACGTTGCTCAGCAACTGCACGGCGATGTCATGCCGCTGAGCCAGGGCGGAGACCACGTACAAGCCGATCCGGCCGTCCTGCAGCAGCTCGCCGAGGGCTACCTTGTCGGGTGCACTCAAAACGGTGTTCATCTGGTTGCGTTCGGCCGGGGACATGCCCAGGCCCCGGTCCTCGACCTCGATCGCCACCCCCGCGGCGACGGGCTCCACCCGCACGTGCACGGTGGTCTGGGGCGGTGAGAAAACCGTGGCGTTCTCCAGCAGCTCGGCCAGCAGATGGACGACGTCGACCACGGCGTGGCCGCTGACCGTTCCATCGATGGGCGGCACCAGCTTGACCCGAGCGTACTGGTCGATCTCTGCGACGGCGGAACGCAGCACGTCGGTCAGGCCGACCGGGCGGGTCCACTGGCGGTGGGTGTTCGCGCCGCCGAGCACGGCCAGGTTCTCGGCGTAGCGGCGGATCCGGGTGGACAGGTGATCCACCCGGAACAGCCCCTTGAGCAGGTCGGGGTCCTCGACCTCGCTCTCCAGGTTGTCCAGCAGGCCGATCTCGCGGTGCACCAGGGACTCCAGGCGGTGCGCCAGGTTGGCGAACACCTCGAGCTGCTCCAGTCGGGAGCTGTGTTCCGCACCGACCGCACAGGCGGCAGTCTCCAGCAGGGCTGCCTCCGCCTCGTGCCGGGCCGCAGCGATCTCGAATCCAAGGCGGGAGAGTTCGTCCGGGCCGGTCTGCGGCGGCAGTTCCGGCCGGCGCCGCACAGCCCGCTCCCCAGCCCGCAACCGGCGGCACAGCGACTCCAGTTCGGCCCTGCCCTCCGCCGTGGCACGGGTCAGCTCGGCCAGCTCGGCACGGTTCCGGTCGGCCGCGCGGGACAACTCCGCCCAGTGCCTGGTGACTGCTCGGGCCTTCGCCGAAGCCCGTATGCCCGCGATCCCGGACGCCACGGCGCCGATGAGGACCAGGGCGGTGAACACCGCTCCCTGGTCCGCCCGGTCCAGGTGGCCATCGCTGACCAGCGCGGTGGCCACCACACCGGTCACGGCGACCACGCCCGGCGGCAGCACGGCTGCCAGCACCTGACGCCGCCTCAGGAATCCACTTCGTGACTCGGCCGTCCGGGCGGTCATGGGTGACACCTGCCGGTCGTCCGGCGGCGTGGAAGGCTCAGGCATAACAGTCCCCGGACAGTACGATGATCGGACCGAGCGCGCACGGTACCGCGTACCAGGACTCCGGTGTCAGCCCCTGGCGCGCACAGAGATCGAACCGTTGTCCTTCGACTTCGCTTTCGGCGCGCCCGTCCCGGTCGCGCGCGTACACGGCCACGAGCACGGGGGGACAGGATCATGCCTGCGGCCGTCACCATGAGGCTGGTGCGGATCGGCTCGTTGCTCGGCGGACACCTCGCGGAGGTGTGGGGTTGCCTCTGCTGTTGGCCCGGGTGCCGCCGCAGGCCAACCGCGAGCGCTGCTCTCGCCACCCGCGTGGCAAGCAACTGCCGGACCGAAAGGCTTGATCACCGATGTGTACGGCACTCCGGTCGCCGTCCCGCCAACCGGAGGGAACCGTCATGGCTTCAACCAGTTCATGCTCCTGCTCGACGCGATTCCGCACCGGACCCTGGCGGCGCCGCCAGGGTCCGGTGCGGGCCTGACTCGCTGTTCGGGCCCGCCGTTGCCTGCCGCCCACGACACCCTGGTGCTGTGCGCCCTGGCCAAGGATCGTGCGGACCGGTACCAGACCGCCGAAGAGATGCGCGACGCCATCGGGAAGGTACTGGCAGGCCGTGCCACGACGGTCACCCTGCCGCCGCCGTTTCCGCCTGCGACGGTTGGGCACACCCAGCTGCCGCCGGCCCAGGATCCCCGGAAAGAACGCCTCGTGCGCCGACGGCGCGTCCGCAGGGCGCTCCGGGCGATGGTGCTGCCGGCGGCCGCCGTGGGCATCTACGTGATCACCGGATCCCACGCCGCTGCTCACGCCATCCTGCGGGTCACCCTGTCTCCCGAACGCACCTCATCAGAGGTAGAGCCTCTCTTGCGCCACCACGACCGTGTCGTCAGCCGTCGAATCATCCCTCGGACACCAGCAAGGCCCCTGTTCACCAGGGGTCTTGCTGGTGTCCGGCTCATCCGCGAATCTTCACCGTGACGGTGTACGTGCCCGCGCCGCCGACGCACGGCCGGGCCTCGCCGCAACTGGTGCGGTGGGCCGTGATCTCCGCCGAGCCGGACCGGACGGCCCGCAGGTCGAGTTCGACGGTGCCGCATCCGGCGCCCGGGGCACAGGAGTGGGCCGGTGCGACCCGAGGGGTGCCGGCGGCGGCCAGGGCGGCCGGTGTTCTGCTGGTGAGGCCGGACCAGTAGGTGCTGTGCAGCGTGACCACCACCGGGGTGCCCACCGTGGCCGAGACGGTGGTGCGGTTCGCGTGCTCGTCCAGCCGGAGAGGTGCGGGCGTGGCCGGCGCGGCGGGCTGCACGGTGTCGGCGCCGCAGGCCGAGAGGGTGGCGAGAGCCAGGCATGCGCCGAAGCGGAGTGCCACGTGGGTGCGCGGGAGCGTCATGAACGAGCCCCTCCTCATTTCCGGGCGTTCTTGTGCCGATGGGACGGCTCCGCCCCGGCCGTGGTTCCCTGCCGGGGCGGAGCGTGTCGAACTGTGCCCGGGGGCCTCAGAAGGTCAGGAGGCGTTGAGGGCGGTGTCGTCGACGACGAAGCTGGTCTGCAGGCTGGAGTCCTCGGTGCCGGTGAACTTCAGGGTCACCGTCTGGCCGGCGTAGCTGGACAGGTTGAAGGACTTGAGCGCGTAGCCGCTCGCCGCGTTCAGGTTGGAGTAGGTGGCCAGGGTCGTGGAGCCGACCTGGACGGTCAGCTTGTCGTAGGCCGAGGTCGTGGTGGTCTCGGCGGTGTCGACGTGCAGGTAGAAGGAGAAGGTGGCGCTGCACCCGGACGGGATGGTCACCGACTGGGACAGGGTGTCGGTGTGGGCGCTGCCGTAGCCGTCCATCCAGGCCTTCCAGCTGCCCGAGTGGGCCGGCTCACCGCTGGAGTTGTCGATCACGCCGGTGCTGGCGGTCCACGGCGAGGCGGTGCCGGTCTCGAAGCCGGGGTTGCCGAGCTTCTGACCCGGGCTGGCGCAGCCGCCGCCGGTGTTGCTGACGGTCCAGGTGAAGGAGGTGCTGCCGGAGGCTCCCGTGGTGTCCTTGGCGGTCACCGTGACGGAAGAGGTGCCGGCCGTGGTCGGGGTGCCGGTGATCTTGCCGCTGGAGGAGATGCTCAGCCCGGCGGGGAGCCCCGTCGCGCTGTAGGTGAGGGTCTGGCCCGAGGCCGAGTCCGAACCGCTCATCTGCAGCGAGACGGCGGTGCCGACCGTGGAGGTCTGGTTGCCGGGGTTGTTCACCGTGACCGTGTTGCCCGAGCTGCCGCCGCCGACGATCGGGTGGGAGATGGCGCACGCGTTGGTGTCGTTGGACCAGCTGGCCTGCTCCGCGAAGGTGCCGGCGGTGCCCATGGTGATGTTGGCCGCCCCGCCGGTGGAGCCCGGCGAGATCCAGGCGCACTCGTCGGAGTTCTCCTGGCCGTTGTACGAGCTGCCGGTCTGGTTGGTCCAGCCGCCCGCCGGGTTCTGGTCCGACATCATCTCGTGCCACTCGTGGCCGAGGGTCATGGTCCAGCCGTCGAGCGTTCCGGGCGAGTTGACGAAGCCGACGCCGCAGCCCGCGCCCGAGTCCATGTTGTACGGCTGGTTGCTGAACGCGATGTCGCCGTAGTTGGACGTCACCGCGCCACCGGTCAGCGTGGAGTCGCCGTTGTAGTCGTGCCAGGCGCAGTACTGCCCCTGGTACGAGTCCGGGTTGGTGCCGTGCGGGGACAGGATCACGTAGTACGCGTCACGGTTCGACGCGGCCGTGGTGTTGCCGAAGTGGGCGGCCGCGTTGACGGCCTCCACGCCGAGCTGGTGTCCCGACGCGGCACTCGGCGAGGCGGTCGAGTTGTCGTACCAGACGCCGGCCAGCACGCCGCCGCTCTGGTAGGGGATGTAGTTGGCGTTCGAGGGGCAGCTGGTGGCGCCGGCCGAGACGTTCGGGCCGTCGCACCACTGGGTCAGGTCGGCCGACCACAGCTCGTTGCCGGTGCCTATGCCCTTGAACATCTCCTGGGCGACCGGCGCGGCGCCGTCCGCGTCACCGGTGAAGGTCGCGTCGCCCTTGCTGTTGGTGCCCTGGGTTCCCCACTGGTTGCCGTAGAAGACCAGGTAGACCTTGGAGTGGCCGCTCTGGACACCGATGCCGTCGATGCCGCCGCCGTAGGCGAGCGTCTCCGGCCCGGTCGCGGCAGCCGTCGACGGCTGGGACTTCGCCCACGCCTTCATCTTGGCGTGCTGCTGGAGGGTCGGCACGACGCCGTGCCGGTACGCGTGCTTGTACGCGGGGCTGTACGGGTTGACGACGGAGTGGCTCGACGCCTTCGGCGCGGCGGCTGCCGCCTGGGGTGCGGCGGCCACCATGCCGCCGACCACCAGTGCTGCGGCCGACATCAGGACGGCGGATCCGTGGCGGGTGAACCGCCGGAGCGGGTGGGGTCTCGCGTGGTCCGGGTTCTGCGATCGCAAAAGACTGACCTTCCTGGGGAGTCGGCGCCCCACGGCGAGAAGCGGGGGTGACCAGAGCATGACAAGTCGCCTGTTGGCTACGACGCTGGTCAACTGGTGCCGGGGGGCTTGGGGGAGCGCACGTTCTTCGATGTGAGCTGTACTGCCACCCCGGAGAGTGGTGGCCGGATGTGATGCTATTGAGTTCCACCCCGGTCGACTATCCGCCGACGGCAAAGTCTTTCCCTCGTTCAAGGGGCGCAGGCGAGCCCCAACCCGTCGGAATCGGGACGGATTTGATGTCGCGCGTCCTTCACGGGGGGTCCGGAGCGTAACGGTTATAGCGTGTGACCCCATGGACGTGGATGACGGATCGGTCGGTGACCTCACGGCACTGGGCCTGGCGCGCTACGAGGCGCGGGTCTACCTCGCGCTGGTCAGGCGCGAGTCGTACACCGCCACCGAGGTGGCGCGTGAGGCGGACGTGCCCCGCCAGCGCGTCTACGACGTACTCGACGGCCTGGTGCGGCGCCGGCTCGCCACCGTCCGCCAGGGCCGGGTGGCCACGTTCTCCGCGGTCGCACCCGAACTCGCCACCGCCCGGCTCATGGCGCTGCAACGCGAGTCCCTGGAACGGCTCGAGCAGGTGTCCTCGGCGCTGGTCACCGCTCTGCTGCCGGTCTGGTCCGACGGGCGCACCAAGACCGACCCGCTCGACTACATCGAGGTGCTGCGCGACCCCAAGGCCATCGCCGAGCGCTTCGCCGACATTCAGGAACAGGCCGGACGCGAACTGCTGAGCTTCTGCCGACCGCCCTTCCTCGCCCCGGTCGCCAACACCGAGGGGATCGCGGCGGTGCGCCGGCTGCGCAGGGCAGGCGGCCGGGCCCGGGCCGTCTACACCCACGACGCTCTCGGCGACGCGGAAGTCCTCGAGCACGTGCGGTGTTTCGGCGAGGCCGGGGAGGAGGCACGGTTCACCTCCGAGTTGCCGCTCAAGCTGATCATCGCCGACGCCTCGCTCGTGCTCTGCGACATGCCGGACCCGGTGGCCGGCACCGGCGCCACCACCGCGCTCTACATCGAGCACCCGGCGCTCGCCCACTGCCTGCGACTGACGTTCGAGAGCGTCTGGGGGCGCGCCGAGCCGGCCGGTACCGCACGCGGCGTCTGAAGGGCGTCACCCCTGATGGAGCGGGTGCGCGGCATCGGGCCCCGGTCTCCGCGCCGGGCCGGACGGTCCGGGTGGTACCGGGCGGACGCCGGGGTCGTCACCGCGCCCCACCTCTGGGCAGCAGGTCGATGCCCGCTCGCCGCTGTGCCGTCACTCCGAGGCCATCGACCGTCCACGGAGGCGGATGAGCATCTGGGGGGCTTCGGGTGTATTCATCGTGCACCTATCACCGACCCTGCTGAGGAAACATGTGCCTTGACGGACACTGCGAGCACAACGCCGACCCCCTCCCGCCCGACGCCGTGGCCGCGAACGACTCGGGTGCGGGACTGGGCCGGCGACGGCTCCTCGGCGCGGGGATGGCCGGTGCGGCCGCGCTGACCCTTTTCCCGGTCTCCTTCGCGCAGGCGGCCGACGGTACCTCCGGCGGCACACCTGCCGCCGGCACCGAGGCGACCCGCACCATCACCGGCTTCCTGGAGACCGGGGCCGCGGACTTCGTCCACCTGCCGGTGGAGGTCCCCCGGGGCGTGCAGAAGATCGCCGTCTCGTATTCCTACGACAAGCCCGCCGTCCCCGCGGGCACGCCGGGCAACGCCTGTGACGTCGGAGTGTTCGACGAGCGGGGGACCGCGCTCGGCGGCCGCGGCTTCCGCGGCTGGTCCGGCGGTTCCCGGTCCTCGTTCGAGATCAGCAACAGCGATGCCACGCCCGGCTATCTGCCGGGCCCCGTCAACGCCGGAACCTGGAACGTCGTGCTCGGCCCGTACCAGGTGGCGCCGCAGGGCATGCACTACCAGGTCCAGGTGACCCTCACCTACGGCGAGCCCGGGCCCGACTACGTGAAGCACTATCCTCCGCAGCGGGCCAAGGGGCGCGGTCGCGACTGGTACCGCGGCGACTGCCACCTGCACACCGTGTACTCCGACGGCAAGCGCCTGCCGGCCGAGGTGGCGTCCGGCGCGCGTGCGGCCGGGCTCGACTTCATGGTCTCCACCGACCACAACACACCCGCCTCGCACGCGGTGTGGGGCCGGTACGCCGGACCGGACCTGCTGATCATCACCGGTGAGGAGGTGACCACCCGCAATGGGCACTGGCTGGCCCTCGGGATCCCGGCGGGGGAGTGGATCGACTGGCGCTACCGTTCGCGGGACGACGCGCTCGGTCGCTTCTCGCGACAGGTGCACCGCGGCGGCGGCCTCGTGGTGCCCGCACACATGTACTGCGCGTACGTGGCCTGCCAGTGGAAGTTCGGCTTCGACGACGCCGATGCCACGGAGGTGTGGACCGGTCCGTGGACCTACGACGACGAGCACGCGGTCAGCACCTGGGACCAGAAGCTCGGTGAGGCCGTCCGCGCCGGCAGGCGCTGGCTGCCGGCCATGGGCAACAGCGACGCGCACAGCGACCCGCAGGTCATCGGCCTGCCGCACAACGTCGTCCTCGCGGACGACCTGGCCACCGACTCCCTCATGGAGGGCATCCGCGCCGGCCGGAACTGGATCGCGGAGTCGTCCTCCGTCGAGCTGACCTTCACCGCCAGCGGCCACGGCAGGCAGGCCGGCATCGGCGAGAGGCTCGGTGTGCCCGCCGACGCGCCGGTGGATGTCCGCCTCGACGTCCGGGGCGTGCCCGGCGGGACGGTTCGCTTCATCACGGACGAGGGGCAGATGCACCAGGAGTCGGTGGACGCCTCCGGTTCGGGCACGGTGGTGTGGCGGACGACCGCCTCGCTCGCCGCGTACGTGCGCGCCGAAGTCCGGCACCCGATGCCGGACGGCACCCCGGGACAGGGCAACACCATGGGGGCCGCGCTGATGTTCGGCCCGATGGCCGCGCTGACCAACCCCGTATTCCTGGACGCGACGCCGCCTTCACGCGGCTGACGACCGCCGGTACGTCCGGGACCCGGCGGGCCGATCACCGCTTCGCCCGCCCGAAGCACGATGCCGAGCCGGGCCCGGGACGTCACCTCGCCCCGTACGGGGCGAGGCACCCGTCCCTGTCAGGGAGCCGCCGTCGGTGTGCTCACGACCGTCCAGTCCAGCACCGGGGTGCTCTGCAGGTAGACCAGCACGCACATGAAGAGCATGAACACCACGCTCCACACGATGACCCGGCGGAAGATGATCCCCTCGCGGCCCTGGAAACCGACCGCGGCCGCGGCGATGGCGAGGTTCTGCGGGGAGATCATCTTGCCGAGCACGCCACCGGAGGAGTTGGCCGCGGCCATGAGGGTGGGCGACAGGCCGGCCTGGTGGGCGGCGGTGATCTGGAGGGCGCCGAACAGGGAGTTGGAGGAGGTGTCGGAGCCGGTGACGGCGACGCCCAGCCAGCCGAGGATCGGTGAGAGGAAGGCAAAGGCCCCGCCGGCGCCGGCCACCCACAGACCCAGCGTGGTGGTCTCACCGGACTCGTTCATGATGTAGCCGAGCCCGATCACCAGCATGACGGTGAGCACCGCGAACTTCAGCTGGTTCAGGGTGCGTCCGTAGGCGCGCAGGGCGCGGCGCGGGCCGACCTGGAGCAGGACCATGCTGATGAGGCCGGCTATCAGCAGCAGACTCCCCGCCGCCGAGAGGTAGTTGAGCTTGAAGGTGGTGGCGACCGGGTCGCCGTTCGGCTTGATGATGTGCAACCCCGGCCAGTTGACGATGCGCGTCACCGACTCCAGGCCGGTACCGGTCATGCCGACCTTGGCCGGTGCCGTTCCGGTGATCGCCGGCACCCGGGTGGCCAGCACGAACACCACGATGATGGCCAGGTAGGGCGCGTAGGCCCTGAAGACGTCCAGCGGTGAGTCGTGCGTGTCGCGGTCGGCGTCCGCGCGGGCCCGGGTCAGCACCCGGGTGTCCACGAACTCGTCGCCGCCCGAGTCCGGTTCGCCGCCGGGCGTCCGCGGCTCGCGAGAGGCGGCCCCGGCACCGCCGAGGCCGCTGCCGAGGCCGTCGTCCTCGTCGCTCTCCTGGTACGTCTCCTCGGCGTGCCACACCCGGGTGAACGCCAGGACCGCCAGCGCGGAGGCGAGCGCGGCGACGATGTCGGCGAGCGGCACGGACCAGAAGTTCGAGGACAGATACTGGAAGACCGCGAAGGACGCGCCGCAGACCACCGCCGGCGGCCAGGTCTGACGCAGCCCCCGTCGGCCGTCCACGATGAACACCAGAGCCAGCGGCACGAAGAGCGCCAGGATCGGCGTCTGCCGGCCGACCATCGCTCCCAGGTCGTCCACGGGCAGGCCGGTGACGCCCGCCAGCGTGGTGATCGGCACGGCTATCGCGCCGAACGCCACGGGTGCGGTGTTGGCGACCAGGGCGACGGTGGCGGCCTTGAGCGGCCTGAAGCCCAGGGCGATCAGCATGACCGAGCTCATCGCGACGGGCGTGCCGAAACCGGCCAGCGCCTCCATCAGGGCGCCGAAGGAGAAGGCGATGATGATCGCCTGGACCCGCTGGTCGTCGCTGATGGAGGCGAACGACCTGCGCAGTACGTCGAAGTGACCGGTCTCGACGGTGAGGTTGTAGACCCAGATCGCGTTGATGACGATCCACATGATCGGGAAGAAGCCGAACGCGGCACCCAGCAGCCCGCTGTCGAGCGCGTCGGCCAACGGCATCGCGTACACGGCGACCGCGAGCACCACGGCGACGGCGAGGGAGATCAGCGAGGCGAGCCACGCCCTCATCCGCACCACGCCGAGCAGGACGAACAGCACGAGCAGGGGAAGGATGGCGATGGCGGACGACAGCCCGAGCGAATGGCTCACCGGACTGTAGTCCTGCCGGTAGTTGGCGAGAGTCATGGAGCACCCTTTTCTACGACACCGGAGAGGAGGGGCTGGGCCGCGCGACGGGTCGGCACCGTGATGCGCTCGCCGAGTTCGAGGTCGATTCCACTACTCGGTAGACACCAACCGAATGGTGGAAGAATGCAATGGTGCAGGAGCTGTGTCAAGGGTCACAGGCGGCCTGCGTTGCAGGCGAACTCCCGCCAGATGGTGGACTCATGACCGAGCGTCGGTCTGGCGGAGCCGCCGCTTCGAGGAGGAGGTCGGCTCGCGCTGCCGACGAGTGGGTCGGGGCGCGGCCCGGAGCACGGCCGCGGGCCGCCCGGCCGGTTCAACTGCGGCTGCTGGGCGGCGGGGTGCAGGCGACGGAGCGGGCTCCGCCGTGGGAGCGGAGGAACGCCAGGACGTCGCAGACGGACCGGCCCAGGACCTGGCTGTGGCCCGCACCGGCATAGGTGCGGTAGATCAGCCCGGGGGAGTCCAGGCGGCGCAGGTGGGCCACCACTTCGTCGGTCCAGGCGGGCGGTACGTCCTCGTCGGCGTCACCCTGGACGACCAGCGTGGGGACGGTGAGGGCGGAGCGGTCCGGATCGCCGTAGGCGCCCATCCGCTCGCCCATGCGCCGCAACCGGTCCCCCGGCAGCGGCAGCATCTGCTCGGTGCTCACCCCCCTGAGCGCGGGGTCGCTGTCCGTCACGCAGTCGGCGATCACCCGGGAGGCCGTGGTGGCCGCCGAGGGCCCCAGCAGCGAGGACAGGTCCGTCGCACGGCCGCGGGGTTCGGTGGCGGCCAGGCCGACCAGCGAGTAGAAGGCGAACGACAGCTCGCTGGGCACGTGGGAGGCCTTCACCCCCGCGAGCATCGCCTCCAGGTGACTGGCGGGGGCGACGGCCACCACCGCGCCGAGACGCTGGGCGCCCGTCCGGCGCGCGGCGTGGGTGGCGAACAGCGCGGCCTGACCCCCCTGTGAGTGGCCGACCGCGAACCACACCGGCGCCAGGCCGGGCAGCAGTTGGTGCGCCGCGGTGACGATGTCGGCCACGGAGTTGCCCTCGTCCGCGCCGACCAGATAGGTGTGCGGGCCCGGGGTGCCCAGTCCGGGGTAGTCCGAGGCGGTGACCGCGTACCCGGCGCGGAGGAGCGCGCGCAGCTCCTCGGCGAAGACGTCCAGGCCCAGGTTCGGCGACTGGGACGGGGCACAGGCGTCGGCCACGCCGGTGGTGCCGTGCGCCCAGGAGACCACCGGCCGGCCCTGCCGGGGCGGGCTGCCCGACGGCAGCAGTACGGTGCCGCTGACGGCGACGTCCGCACCGCGCGCGTCGGTGGAGTGGTACAGCACCGTGTAGCGCCGGGCGCCCTCCAGCCGTGCGTCGCGACCGTGGTCCGTGGCCGCGATCAGCGTGCCCGGCTCCGCGGCCGGCAGCGGATCGGGGACCTGATAGGTGTGGTCCACCCTGGTCACGGCCGGTGTCATACGCCGCTCCGCCGCGATGTGGGACGTCGCCGTACGGCCCGTCGGACCGGAGACGGGACAACCCGCCGCCGCGGCGAGCGCGACCGTGACCGCTGCGCTGCGCAGCCGGGGACTGCCCGGCCGGCGTGGCCCTCTGCCGGCGCCCGTCCCCGGGAAGCGATGCAGGCTCCGGATCCCCACGGGTGGGCGCTCCCTTCCAACAGGCCTCTCCGGTCCCACTGTGGCGTCGCGACGGGCGGAGGGCACGCGGAAGTACGCCGTCCGGTCCGCCTGCCCGTCACCCGGGCCGTCACCGACGGACCGCCCCGCCGGGCCGTCGGTGACGGCCCGGCGGGGCGGACGGGACCGCGGTGTCAGCTCATCGTGAAGGAGTCCAGACGGAACAGGTCGCCGCTGCCGCCCTTGAAGACGAAGTACAGCTTGTGCGTCCCGCCCGGGTCGGTCACCGGTGCACCGACCGTCGTGTAGGCGCCGGAGGTGTCGCCGACCGTCGCCGTGCCGGCCAGCGGGCCGTCGGGCGCGTCGGTGTGGACCTCGATGGTGCCGCCGCCACCGCTCGACGCGGCCCGGAAGTCGATCTTGCTCACACCCTGGAGGTCGTACGGGTCGAACTCGATCCAGTCACCGTTGTCGATCGACGTGACCGCCGCGTTGCCCTGGGCGCCGGCGTCGGAGCTCGTCTGCACGCCGGACTGCGTGCGGAAGAACTCGGCCTGCCGGGACCTGGGCTGCAGGACGATCTGTGTCGTGCCGGTGAGGTCGGGCACCCCGGCGGTCGGGGAGGTGTCGGTGTAGCTCGCCGAGAAGATGCCGTAGAAGTCTTCGGCGTCGGTGTGGCCCGCCGCAGTCATGGAGAACGTACCGCTGCACCCCGTCGCCTGCGAGAGGTTGTGGGAGTGCATCTCATGGCCGAGGGAGTAGCTGACCTGGACCTTGGAACAGTCCACCGGAGTGCCGTCGGGGTCGTTCACGTCGACCTTCCACGCGACCTGGTCCCCGTCCTTGAACGTCAGCCCGTTCGGCGGCTGGGAGAACGACAGCACCGGCGCGGTGTTGCCCACCGTGACCAGGACGGCGGCGACGCCCGTCCTGCCGCTCGGGTCGGTCACCGTGAGCTTGGCGTGGTACTGGCCGTTCGCGGTGTAGGTGTACGTCGGGTCGGCACTCGTGGAGTCGGTCTTGCCGTCGTTGTCGAAGTCCCATGCGTAGGTGAGGTTGTCGTTCTCCGGGTCGGTCGAGCCCGTACCGTCGAACGTGACCGCCAGCGGCGCCTTGCCCGACGAGGTGTCGGTCTTGATCACCGCGGTCGGCGCCTTGTTGCCCGGTGCGTACTCGATCTTGTAGAGCCCGGCGTCCAGAGAGCCGCCGAACCACGCGCTGCCGTAGTCGAGCACGTACAGTGAGCCGTCCGGACCGAACTGGGTGTCGATGGGCTCGACCAGGTGGGCCCAGTCGTGGCCGTCGGTCAACGTGTTGATCGACTGGATCTTCCCGCTGCTGTCGGAGGAGATCGGTTTGATCCAGTGGTCGCTGAACTCGTAGGCGAAGAACTGGCCGTCATAGCTCTGGGGGAACTTGACCGCCGACTTCAGCCCCGCGTCGTAGTTGTACACGGGGCCGCCCATCGGTGCGCCCTGGCCGCCGAGTTCGGGGAACTTCGGGTTGCCCGCGTAGTGGTTCCAGATCCAGGCCGGCTGCGCCGGCGGCAGGTTCCTCAGACCGGTGTTCAGGGGAGCGTCGTTCACCGGGTGGGCGCAGTCGAAGGCGTGGCCGGACTTCTTGGTGGCGAAGTCGTACTGGACGTAAGGGGTGTTGTCACCGATGCAGTAGGGCCAGCCGAAGTAGCCGGCCTTGGTGATCCGGTTGTACTCGACGGTGTTCTCCGGCCCGCGCTGCGGGTTCGCGCTGCCGGCGTCCGGACCGTAGTCGGCCAGGTAGACGACGCCGGTCTTCTTGTCGACGTTGAACCGGAAGGGGTTGCGGAAGCCCATCGCGTAGATCTCGGGACGGGTCTTCGCGGTGCCCTTCGGGAACAGGTTGCCGTCCGGAACGGTGTACGTGCCGTCGTCGTGCACCTTGATCCGCAGCAGCTTGCCCCGCAGGTCGTTGGTGTTGGACGTCGAACGCTCCGCGTCGTAGACGGGGTTGCGGTCGGGCCGCCGGTCGATGGGGTCGTAGCCGTCGGAGGCGAAGGGGTTGGAGTCGTCGCCGGTGCTCAGCAGCAGATTGCCGTTGCCGTCGAAGTGCATGTCGCCCGCCACGTGGCAGCACTGCCCGCGGTCGGTGCCGACCTGCAGGATCCTCTTCTCGCTCGACAGGTCGAGCCTGCCGTCGGTGAAGGTGAACCGGGACAGCTGGTTGTGGCCCTTGTAGGGCGCGAAGTCGGCGGCCGTTCCGTTGTCCGGGGCGTCGGACATGGGGGTGTCGAGTCTCGGCGCGTAGTACGCGTAGACCCAGTGGTTCCTGGAGAAGTGCGGGTCGAGCGCGATGGTCTGCAACCCGTCCTCGTCATGGGTGTAGACCGACAGCTTCGCCGCCACGTCGGTGAGACCGTCGAGGGTCGTGTAGTAGACGGTGCCGTCACGGGAGGTGTGCAGAGCGCTGCCGTCGGGGAGCACGGCCAGCCCCATGGGCTCGCCCACCTGGTCCGCTCCCTTGGCGAGGGTGACCTGCTGGAAGTCGGACGCTGCGGCCGCGGGGGCGGCCGCAGCCGTTCTGCCTGATGCCTGGGTCCGCGCGTGCGCGGACGTCGATCCAGCCACCGCGACGCCCACGCTGAGCGCTGCGCTCAACGTGGCGGCGAGTAGTCGGCCTACTGGTGTACGCACGTGACTGCCTACCTCTCTTGGGGCACTGCGCCGCACGTCGTGCGAGCGGTCGCGTCGCGCGGGGCGGCGGGCCGGGGCCGGATGCCCGGGCCCGCGTACGCCGGTTCAGCGATGGACAGGGCCTGCTGGGCACGCCGCCGGCGACGGGTCTCGGGGGTGATGTGACCGCGGACGGAGGCGGATGCGGTCGCGCGGTCCGGGGCGGGACGTGGAGAGAGGGCTCGGAGGGGTTCGCGGCCCCCTGAAGAAGCGTCATGAGCGTGTGGCCGTGACGATGGACTGTCAAGCAGGTACTGCTCGGTAGCCGCGTTTCATGGCCTGAAGTGGCCACATCTTTTGCTCATCCGGTGAAAAGTCACAGCCGTTCGTGGTGAACTATCGGCGGTCTCAGACGTTCATCGTCCTCTGAGAAATCGTCGAGGCCGTCCCGTAGCCGTCGCGCGGTCCGCGGGGAGACCGAGCCCCGGCGAGCCGTACCGCCCTCGCTCACCGACCGCGACTCCGTTCGCCCCGGCACCAGTTCCGCCGACCGCCCGTCCGCCAGGCGTTCCGGGCCGACGAACGCCCCCTACGACCAGCCCCGTCCGGACAACGAGCGAGGACGTCTTCCCCTGACGGCCCCTGCCGCGGCCCCATCGCGGCTCGGTGCTCCACAACAAAGGAGTGATGATGGGTCAGTTCGCCCATGACTTCGACCGCAGAGGCTTCCTGCGCGCGGCAGCCGCAGGCACCGTGGCCATCGGTGCGGCGACCTTCGCCGGCGCGCTCCCCGCCGCCGCCCAGACGCCCGGACCCGGCGCCGAGAAGCACGGCGCCGGCCTGAGCATCCCCAAGGACGCCATCGGCATCCAGCTCTACAGCGTCCGCGACAAGGTCTACCAACTCGGTTTCCGCGTCGTCTTCGAGGAGCTGTCGCGGATGGGCTACAAGGAGGTCGAGTTCGCCGGCTACACCCAGGACCCGTCCATCCTCGGCCGGCAGATCACCCTCCAGGAGATCCGCACGCTGCTCGACGACAACGGCCTGCGAGCCATCGGCAGCCACATCGGCATCGGCAGCTTCCGCAGCAACCTGCAGAAGGAGCTCGACAACGCCCAGATCCTCGGCATGCCGAACATCGGGACCCCGAACGCCCCCTCGGACACCGCCACGGTCTCCGGGTACCAGGCGGCCGCCGAGGACTTCAACCGCTGGGGCGCGGCGGCGTCGGCGCGGGGACTCAAGCTCTACCAGCACAACCACTGGGCGGAGTTCGCCTTCGCCACCGACCAGCCCGCGGTGCGTCTGTACGACGTCTTCCTGGAGAACACCGACCCCGCCAACGTCTTCCTCGAGATGGACGTGTTCTGGGCATTCGTCGGCCAGTACCGCTACCCCGGCTTCGACCCCGCCGCGTACGTGCGCGAGCACCCCTACCGGTACACGCTGTTCCACATGAAGGACGGCACGTCCGACCCCGACGTCGGCGACGGTTACGACATGACCGAGTTCGGCGCCGGCAACATGCCCTACCAGCGGTTCATCCACGCGATCGGTCCGTTCGGCAACCACCACGGCATCTGGGAGCAGGACACCGCCCCCGACACCCAGCCCGACCCGCCCGGCTCGTTCGGAGCGGCGCAGCGCAGTTACACGGCGCTCGCGGACCTGCTCTCCTGACCTGCCGTCACCGCCCCGTTCCGCCGTTCCCCCGCACGTGCCGGGGCGAGCGGCGGAACGGGGTGGACGCTTCTCATGCCCTCGCCGGCCCCGACCACGCGGCCCGGCGAGCAGTGCCTTCCACCAGGAGGTGAGCGAAGTGAGCGTCCGCTACGGTCTGCTCGCCCTGCTGCGGGACCACGGGCCGCAGTCCCGCGCCCAGTTGGCCGGCCGTCTCCAGGTGCCGCGGCCGCGTGTGCTGGCCGAGCTCGACCGCCTGACGGCGGCGGGGACGATCGTGGAGGCGGGCCCGACCGCCTCCCGCGGCGGACGCCGCTCCACTCTCGTGAAGCTGGACCCCGGCCTGCGCTTCGCCGCGATCGACCTCGACGCCCGCGCGGTCGGCGTCGAGGTCACCGACGGCTGCCTGCGGACAGTGGCGTCGCACAGCGAGCACTGCGACATTCGCACCGGTCCCGAGACCGTCCTGGGACGGGTGACGCAGATCCTGGACAAGATCCGCGCCGAGGGCCGCTTCACGCGGCTGGACGCCATCGGGATCGGCCTGCCCGGCCCGGTG
Organism: Streptomyces tropicalis; assembly: GCF_029269835.1. Lineage (GTDB taxonomy): Bacteria > Actinomycetota > Actinomycetes > Streptomycetales > Streptomycetaceae > Streptomyces > Streptomyces tropicalis. Next base: position 556,784 of record NZ_JARJBB010000003.1, read on the forward strand.
AGCTTCCGCGACGGCATCCCCGTCTCCCCGCCGCTCATGCCGGGATGGGACCGCCATCCGGTGCGTGACGTGCTCTCCGGCGAGCACGGCTGCCCCGTCGCCGTCGACAACGACGTCAACGTGATGACCCTGGGCGAGCGGCACAGCGGCGTCGCCCGGACCGTGGACAACCTGATCTTCGTGAAGATCGGCAGCGGCATCGGCTGCGGAGTGCAGATCGACGGCCGCGTCTACCGCGGCGCCACGGGCTGCGCCGGGGACATCGGCCACATCCAGGTCGACGGGGACGGCCCGGTCTGCCTCTGCGGGAACGCAGGGTGCCTGGAGGCGCACTTCAGCCGGGAGGCGCTGACGCGCCACGCCGAGTCCGCCGCGGACGGGGACCGGTCCCCGGTGCTGGCGGAGCGCCTGGCGGCCAAGGGCTCCCTCACGGCCCGCGACGTCGCCGACGGGGCGGCGGCCGGTGACGCGGTCTGCATCGGCATCGTCCGGGCCGGTGGGCGGCGGGTCGGACAGGTCCTCGCCGGGCTGGTGAGCTTCATGAACCCGTCCATGATCGTCATCGGCGGCGACCTCGCCGACCTCGGGCACATCCTGCTCGCGGAGCTCCGCAGCGTCGTCTACCAGCGGTCGCTGCCGCTGGCCACCGGCGACCTTCCGATCGTGCTGTCCGAGCTGGGCGCCCGCGCCGGGGTCGTCGGCGCCGCCGTGCTGGCGAGTGAGCTGGCCTACGGCGGACCCGCGGGCTGAGCCCCGGTCGCCCTCGCGCGCGGCGCCCCTGCGGGGACCGACCGTGCCCCGTCAGACCCTGTCGCGCCCTGGCGCGCCCTCGAGGGCGCGCCAGGGCGCGTTGGGGACTTCAGGGACTCCCGGCGGCTCTCAGGGGCGGGTTCAGATCAGTCCGCGTCGCGCCGCCCACGCGACGGCCTCGATGACGCTGCTGACGCCTATCTTGTCGCACACGCCCCGGCAACGTCGCCGCACCGTGCGGGGACAGACATGAAGCCGTCGGGCGACGGACTCGACCGGCAGGCCGGTTGCCAGGAGCGACAGCAGATGCACCTCGTCGCCGCGCAGGGCAACGTTGTCAGGCTGGGGCTGCCGGTCCGTCTCGTAGCTGAGCGTGGACACGTTCGTCCTCCTTCGCCGAGTGCGGCCGGCAGGGAACGCGGGGGAGGCCGCCACCCGGACGGGAGGCCCGAACCCGTGATCGACCGCGGGATGTCAATCGCCTATCACGTGTCAAGTGGGTAACTGCTGTAGCTTGCGTAACTGTTCGCCAGCGCACGGTCAAGAGCCGCGCTGCTGCATGGGTCCGGGTTTGGTGCGCTCTACACGAAAACTTCTGCCGGATCGAACGGGTCGATCCGCTGGCGGAACGGCCCGGGAGGGTCTGCCGCCGGCGCTCGAGCACGCCGACTCGCGGCGGTGCCGGGTTCGGGACAGCCGCCCCGAACCCGGCACCGGCCGCTCCCGTGCTACAGGTTCCGCACCCGGATGTTGCGGAACTCGATCAGGTCGTTGTCACTGTGGTTCTGCAGGCCCACGTAGCCGCTGAAGAACTGACGCAGGTCCGTGGGCGGGTCGCCCGCACGCGACGACGACTTGCCGGGCGTGTTGTCGAACTCGTTGATCACCACGCCGTTGCGGATGATCGTGTAGTGCTGCCCGACGACCCGGATCTCGTAGTCGTTCCACTGGTCCTTCGGGGTGACCTTCGCCTGGTCCAGGCCGAGCGGATCGAAGTTGTAGACCGAGCCGGTCTTCTGCGGTTCGCCGGTGTCACCGTCGTAGATCTGGATCTCGTTGCCGCAGTAGATCGCCACCCACTCCGGAGCGGTGCGAGCCGCACCCTGAGTGCCGCAGCTTCCGGCAGGCCGCTGGTCCAGTGGCGTCCGCGGGTCGGGGAACCTCACGAAGACACCGCTGTTGGCCCGGTGGCCGTCCGGAGCGACGTCCCGGAACTGCAGCCGGATCGAGTAGTCCTTGAACTCCTGCTTGCTGTACCAGAGCATGCCCATACCGCCGGAGCTGCGCATGGTGCCGTCCGGCAGGAGCGAGAACTGCCCCGCGCCCGCCTGGCTCCATCCGGCGAGACTCGCCGCCGATCCGTCGAAGAGGGACTTGTACCCGGGTGTCCTGCCGATCGGCGACTGGGCAGCGGCCTTGCTGAGGTCCGCCGCCTCGTGGTTGTCGAGGACACCGTCCTTGCGCCACTGGTCCACCAGGTCGTTGACGTGGCTGACGAACGCGCCGTGGTTGGCCCAGGTGCCCTCGTCGTCGATCAGGTCGTTGATCGTGCACCCGCCGCCGGCCTCGTGGTTGGCCACACCGGTGTCGCTGTCGAGCAGCCGGACCGTGGAACGGGCGTCGGGCGCCGTGCAGCCCGCCGTCACGTCGATCTTGCCGGTGGACTGCTCGCCGTCGGCGTAGGTCACCTTGAGCGTGGCGTGGTGGGTGCCGTAGGAGGCGTAGGTGTGGACGGGGTTGGGCTCGTGCGACGGCTGGCTGCCGTCACCGAAGTCCCACTCCCAGGCGATGCCGCCCGCCTTGGCGGCCGAGAACTGGATCGTCCGCGGCTTGCTCTGCGCGACCGGGCGGCCCGAGGCGTCGCTCGGGTTCGGGGTGGCCGGGCCGCCGTGGTAGGCGACGCGGACCAGCTTCTGGTTCGGGTCCAGGCTGAAGAAGCCGCCGGCGTAGTCGAGCACGTAGAGCGCGCCGTCCGGGCCGAACTTGGCGTCCATCCAGCTCTGGACCTTGTTGTCCCCGCTGCCGCCGGGGAGGGTCTGGCGCAGGTCCTCGCCGAAGACCGGCGGGCCCTGGTCCTTCACCTTGTCCTGGTCGACGGTGACCGCGACCCGGTTGCTGGCGTTGGACTCGTCACCGATGAACCACTTGTTGTCCCAGTACGAGGGCCAGGCGACACCGCTGCCGGTGTCCACCTCCGAGCGGTGGTAGGTCGGGCCGTCCATGATGGCCTGGCCGCCGCCCTTGAGGTAGGGCTCGGTGTACTTCTCGTCGCTCTGCACGTACGTGGGCAGCCCGCTGCCGTCGCTGCGCCGGGGGTAGACCACGCCGCCGCCCTGCGGCGAGTACCAGATCATGTTGTCGCGGGCCGGCGGGATGTCCACCAGACCGGTGTTGCGGGGCGAGGTGTTCTTCAGGTGGTCGCAGTCGTACCAGCCGGTCAGCACGCTGGCGTCGGTGTTGCTGCGGTCGCGGTACGGCTGCTTGTCGCCCATGCAGTACGGCCAGCCCTGGTTGCCCGCGGAGGTGATGACGGTCGCGGTCTCGTACTTGGCCGGGCCGAGTTCCGGGTCGGGCTGCGGGGCGTCGGGGCCGACCCAGGCGGCGGTCAGCCAGTTGTTGGTCCTGTCCCAGGCGATCCGCGCGATGTTGCGGACACCCATGACGTAGATCTCCGGGCGGGTCTTGCCGCCGCCTTCCTCCTGGCCGGTGAAGAGGTTGCCCTTGGGGATCGTGTACGTGCCGTCGGGCTCGGGGTGGATCCGCAGGATCTTGCCGTTGAGGTCGTTGGTGTTGCCGGCCGTGCGGCGGGCGTCCTGGAAGGACAGGCCCTTGTAGTCCTGGGTCCAGTTGTTCCCGGAGTAGCCGGCCCCGGCTCCCTGGGAGGAGTTGTCGTCACCGACGCCGACGTAGAGGTTGCCGTCGTTGTCGAAGGTCATGCCGCCGCCGGTGTGGCAGCAGCTGTGGATCTGAGCGGTCCAGTGCAGCAGGTCCTTGCGGGTGCTCTTGTCGATCGACTGATCCTTGAAGTCGTAGGTCAGCCGGGAGACGGTGCGCTGGCCCGTCTGCTTGTCCCGGTCGACCGACTCGTGCGGCATCCAGTAGACGTAGATCCAGCCGTTCTGCTCGAACTTGGGGTCGAGCGTGATGCCGACCAGACCCTCCTCGTTCTTGACCAGTTCGCTGCCGCTGCCCCGGTTGCCCATGACGTCGAGCGTGGTGAGCAGCTTGACCTGCTTGCTCTTGGGGTCCCACTGGTGGATGGTGCCGCAGCCCAGGCCCACCTCGGGGTCGTTCCAGTCGGGGATCGGGCCGCTCGGGCAGGCCGCCTTGCCGATGTAGAAGACCTTGCCGTCGGGGGCGATCGTCAGACCGTGCGGCTCGCCGATCTGGTCGAGCCGGCCCGGCTGGTTCTTGCCCGTGAGCCGCTCGACCGAGTAGTTCGACGCGATGGTCGCCTGGCAGTCACCGCGGACCATGCCGGTCGTCCACTCGATGGCACCGAGCAGATGACTGCGGAACTTGGTGTCCGAGGTGTAGCTGTCCTCGGTGCGGCCCATGCCGGTGTAGAACGACCGGCCGCCGTCGTAGTCCCGGCACCAGGAGATCGGGTGGAACGGGCCGTTGCCCGCGGGCCCCGCGTCGTAGGAGTTCTCCTCGACCTGGGCGACCGTCTGGACCTTGCCGTTCGGATTCGGGTCCCAGTTCATCCACTGGTCGGACCGGGTCCACTTCAGCGGCAGGCCCTTGTTCGCCGGGTGCCGGCGGTCGGTGAGGTCCACGACCGCCTGCTGCACCTTGGCCTCCGGCGCGGGCGCCGGGTCGGCTCCGAACAGCCGGAGCTCGGCCAGCTGGATCAGTGGCTCACCGGAGTTGGCGGTGACGTTCAGCCGGTAGTACTGGTAGGCCGTGGTGTTGGAGAACGTGTACTGCCTGGTCTGGAAACGGTCGGGGAAGTTCTGGCCGGTCTGGGTGTCCAGCGTCTTCCAGGTGTTCCCGTCCTGCGAGCCCTGGAGGTTCCAGTCCTTGGGGTCCCGGCCCGGATAGTCGTTGGCCGACGTCAGCGCGTACTGGGCCACGGCGACGGACTTCTGCATCTTCGCCGTGACCCAGCCGGTCGGCTGGTGGGCCAGCCACTTGGTGTTGTTGCTGCCGTCGAACAGCTTGTCCTTCGTCTCGTTCGGCGGGTTGTCGTCGCTCGCCGTGACCTCCGCCACCTTCTCGGAGGCGGAGAGGCTGGAGGCCGGGCGTGTGCCGATCAGGCCGGTGAACCAGGTGGAGTCGGCGTCCGCGCGCGCGGCGTCGTGGACGCCGACGAAGCCGCCGCCGCCCTTGACGTAGGCCTGGAACGCGGACTCCTCGTCGGAGGTGAGGGACACGCCCTTGGCCGACAGGAAGACCACGCCGCGGTAGCGGGCCAGGTGCTCGGCGGTGAAGACGGCCGGATCGTCCGACTCGTCCACGGTGAAGCCGTTCTTCTGCCCGAGTTCCTTGATCGTCGAGACGGCGGCCCCGACCGGGTCGTCCTGCTGGGCGGCGGGCCCGTGGAAGACCAGGACGTTCACCGGGGCTTCGGTCTCGGCGCCTTGGCCCCGACCGTGCGCGGACTGCGCCTGCGCCTGTGCCTGCACGGCCGGCAGCGCGGAGAGTCCCAGTGCCAGCGCCGAGCTGGACAGCAGGACGACCGCGCGGCGCCAGGGCGAGGCGTGGCGGGGGATCCGCGCGGGACGCGACGGCGGCGCCCCGCTTCGTCGTGACATCGTGAACCGGTCTCTTCGGCCCATGATTGCTCCTTGACTCGATCCGACAGCGGGAGAGTGGCCAGGGGGTGGAGCAAGGGCTGCCGCACGGCCTCGCCCGGACGCGCCGGGCGAGGAGGTCCGGATCGGCCGCGGCACGTCCGAGGGCGGCCGGGGCGCCGGAACCGGTGGGATCGCGGACGCCCCGGGTCCTCACGGCCCGGGACCGGCCGGCGGCAGGTGGTACACGCCCGGCAGACCGTCCGGTCAGGTGTGACGGGCGTGGCTCAGGGGGTGGGAACGGGACGGGCACCGGCCGCGCCCGCTACATGGGGTGCGGGTCGCCGGGGACCGTGCCGTCGGCCTCGGTCACGACGAAGACCCCGGACATCCCCATGTCCGAGTGGCTCTGGACGTGGCAGTGGTACATCCAGGCGCCCGCACCGACCCGTTCACCGGCGATCACCTGGAACCCGAAGGAGTCCGCGGGGCCGGTGGTCCTGGTGTCGATGACCTGGCTGACGTCCTGCGGACCCTGCCAGATCCCGGTGCGGTTGTCCGTCCAGCGGTGGCCGTGCACGTGGAAGGTGTGGAAGAAGTCGCCGTGGGTGATCACGAGGAACTCCACCCGCTCGTCGCGGACGGCCTTGAACGTGGGGGTGTCGGGGGCGGTCCTGTTGTTGATCGTCATGTTGTTGAAGACGACCGTGAACGTCTTGTCCGGAAGCACATCGCCCTTGCGGCGCACCACCACGGGGCCGTAGAGCCCCTTCCTGATCCCGTCGGTGCCGTGCTCGGTGCCCACGTTGTGGTCGTGGTAGTGCCAGTAGCCGGCGCTTCCGGCCTCCCACGTCCCGTCGTGGCGGCGGCTCGGCGCGTGGGTGCGCCAGACGTAGGTGCGCCGGGCGCCGGGCTGGACGACGCTGTCGTTCATCCTGGTGCCGTCGCTGGCGGTGTCGTAGTCCAGGCCGTGCACATGGAGGCTGGCTGCGACGTCGAGGTTGTTGACCACCTCGATGTTCATCGTGTCGCCCTCGGTCAGCTCGATGAGCGGGCCCGGAATCGTCGCCTGACCGGGATGCAGGCCGTAGCCCATCTCCCCGTTCGGCAGCTTCTCCATGTACAGCGTCAGGTTGCGGACCTCGCCGCCGCCACTCGAAGCGGGTTTGTCCTTGGGCGCGGCGGCGATGGTGCCGAGCACCGCGGGGACGACGGCCGCGGCCGCGGCTCCGGTGGCGAACGATCGCCGGGAGAAGAGGCGTCGCGTGCCTACGCCTGAGTCGGTCATCGCTCTCCAATCCTCGACAGGCGTGGGTGCCTGACGGCGTTTCGTGGTCGTGAGGTGCGATGCCCCGGCAGCACGGCATACGGACGGGCTGGTCGTGGTGGTGCGCCGGGCCTCCGGCCCCGCGGGGCCGGCGGAGAGGTCGTCGGGTTGGATCCGGTCCGGGAGCGGTCCGGCCGTACGTCCGGGTCCGGCTCGGCTCGGCTCGGCGAGGCGGACTGCGTCTCGGAACGGCCCCACCGTAACGGCGCTTCACCAGTTTTTCCAGACTCAGGTCAAAGTTCGTTGGGTTGTGGTCATAGGTCTTGGCTGTCCATCAAAAGACGGCTAACTTCCCCTCGTTGCCGCTATCCAGGAGAGGTGGGTGAGGTCCGCGCGCGGGCCTGTGGCGTCACCGCTTCGGTCCGAGGCGGAGCTGACACCGCTCGTTCGTGTGTCGGCCGGTCGCCGTCGTCACTGCCCGGCGACCACCCCCAGCCCCTCTCGGTCCTCTTGAGTTCAAGGCGCCCGGGCGACGGACCGTGCGCCACCGCCGCCCCGGGCCGAGCTCCGCGCGGCACCCGGCCGGACGGGCCCCGACGTGGTCGTCCCGGCGGCTGGTCGTCCATCCGGCGGGACCGCGGATCCGTGCGCGGTCCCGCAACCAGCGATTCGCGAAAGGTGCAGCGGTGTTCAGAAGACTGCTCCATACCCAGACGGATCCGCCCCCCTCGAGATCCGCGCCACAGGGCCGCTTCGGCCCGCGTTCGGTGCTGGTGGCGCTGGTGGCCGTCGTGCTCACGGCGTTCTCGCTGGCCGCGCCTGCCGCATGGGCGGCGAAGAGCCGCGATGCCGCCGCGACGGACACCCAGGTGCTCACCTGGACGGCCGGCGACGGCTACATGGGCTACACGTCCGCCCCCACCACCGCGGTGGCCGGCCCGGCGACGATCGTGTTCGAGAACAGCGCGGCGACCGGCAACACGACGGGGATGCCGCACACGCTGACGTTCGACACGTCCAACCCCGACTACAACACCGACGTCGACCTCAACATCCAGGCGAGCCCGTCGGACTCCAGCGGAGGCAGGCACACGGCCCAGGTCACCCTGACCCCCGGCGTCTACCACTACTACTGCGCCATGCCGGGCCACATGATGTCGGGCGAGCTGACCGTCACCGCGGCCCCCGGGAACGACACGACTCCGCCGGACACGTCGGCGTCGGTGTCGGGTACGAAGGACGCTTCCGGGAGCTACGTCGGCAGTGCGACGGTGACGGTG
>NZ_JARJBB010000040.1 GCF_029269835.1 Streptomyces tropicalis
GAGGGTGGGTGAAGCTTTTCACAAAGTCGTGGGGGGGGGGGGGGGCCCCCCACGGCCGTGCGGTCAGCCGAACGTGGCGCGCTGGAGCCAGAACTCCAGCAGCTCGCGTTCCCCGACCACCTCCAGGCCCGGGGCGTCCAGCGGCAGCCGGGTGTAGAAGGCGAGCAGCACCGAGGTCAGCGGCCCGCGCAGGGCGACCGTCGCCTTCTCGTGGCCGCGGCGCCAGTCCAGGCCCTCCTCGGCGAGCTCGAGCACCCACTCGGCGTTCAGCTCGGGACCGGTGTCGGTGGCGTGGAGGTGGATGCTGCTGCCCGGCCGGCGCAGCTCGTCGGCGTCCTTGCCGGGCCGCGCGCGCTGGACGAACTGCACGATCTGGAGCCACTCGTCCAGCGCGTCGGCGGCCACCTCGGGAGCGACCTCGTAGGGCAGCCCGGCGGCGAGGGTGGCGTCGGCGCGGTGCACGGTGATCTCGTGGGTCATGCGCCGGGCCCAGAATCCGGCGTTCTGCTGCTCGGTCCAGGACCACACCGCCGCGTCGGGCCCGGCCTCCCGCAGCGCGTCGACGACCATCCGGCCGGTCTCCTCCAGCCAGGCGTCCAGGGCCTTCGGGTCCCCCTGCTCCTCGGGTCCCGCGACGAGAGGGATCTTCTCCTCGGGGATGTCCTCCTGGGCGCGGGTGGACACCAGGGCGTGCACCCAGCGCAGCGCGCCGCCCGTGTGGCGCACGAGGTACTCGATGGACCATTCGGGGCAGGTCGGCACCGTCGCGGAGAGATCGGTGCCGGACGTCACCACCGACCTCAACCGGTCGACCTGGTGGGCTATCTCGTCGCAGTAGCGATCATGTGCAAGGAGCGTCATGATCGGGACTCTAAGGCCGGGACGGCTCGTCCAGCACCACGATTTCCGCGGCGTCGAACTCCACCCCGACCCGCCGGCCGGTCTCCGGCGCGTGCCGCAGCGCGCAGGCCGCCTCCAGGCGGGGCGCGTCCTGCGGCTGGAGGTGGACCGAGACATGGGTGCCGCGGAAGGTGCGCGCGGCGACCGTGCAGGTCAGGCCCTCCCCGGCGGGGACCAGGCGGACCCCGGCGGGCCGGACGAGCAGGGTGCGCGCGCCCTGCGGCGCGCCCTCCGGCACCGGCACCTTGCCCCACGGCGTGACGGCGGCCGCGCCCTCGACCGTCGCGTCGACGACGTTGTCGAAGCCGAGGAAGCGCGCCACGAAGGCGTCGGCGGGACGCTGCCACACCTCGAGCGGGGTGCCGGTCTGCGCGATCCGGCCGTCGCGCATCACCACGACCCGGTCGGCGAGGGCGAAGGCCTCCCCCTGGTCGTGGGTGACGGCGAGGACGGTGGTGCCCAACCGGCCGAACAGCTCGCGCAGTTCGACGACGAGCCGTTCGCGCAGCGAGCGGTCGAGCTGGCCGAGCGGCTCGTCGAGCATGAGCAGCCGCGGCCGGGGCGCGAGGGCGCGGGCCAGCGCCACCCGCTGTTGCTCCCCGCCGGACAGGGCGGCCACGGCCCGCTGCCCGGCGCCGGGCAGCCCGACCAGCTCCAGCAACTCCGTGACTCGACAGGCCCGTTCGCCCTTCGGCGCGCCGCGCATGCGCAGTCCGAAGCCGACGTTCCCGGCGACGTCCCGCTGCGGGAAGAGCTGGTGGTCCTGGAACATCAGCCCGACCTCGCGCCGGTGGGCGGGCACCGCGTGCTGGTCCCGGCCGTCCAGGAGCACGCGGCCCGCGTCCAGCGGCTGGAGTCCGGCCACCGCCCGCAGCAGGGTGGACTTGCCGCTGCCGCTGGGGCCGAGGACGCACACCGTCTCGTGCTCGGCGACGTCCAGGTCGACTCCGTCGAGGGCCGGCCGGCCGCCGAGGCGGACGGTCGCGGCAGCCAGGCTCAGCAGCATCTAGAACTCCCCGCTCCGGTCGGTGCGCAGCCGCTCCAGGACGAGCAGCGCCGCCGCGCACACCACCATCAGAATCGTCGACAGGGCCATCGCCTGCCCGTAGTTGAGGTCGCCGGGCCGCGACAGGAGCCGGGCCACGGCGACGGGCAGCGTCGGGTTGTCGGGCCGGGCGATGAACACCGTCGCCCCGAACTCGCCGAGCGAGACGGCGAAGGCGAAACCGGCGGCGACCAGCAGCGCCCGCCGCACCAGCGGCAGGTCGACCTCGCGCCACACCCGCCACGGCGACGCCCCGAGCACGGCGGCGGCCTCCCGCAGCCGGACGTCCACCGCCCGCAGCACCGGCAGCATGGTCCGCACCACGAAGGGCACGCCGACCAGGGCCTGCGCCAGCGGTACCAGGATCCACGAGGACCTGAGGTCCAGCGGCGGCCGGTCCAGGGCGATGAGGAAGCCGAAGCCCACGGTGACCGCGGACACCCCGAGCGGCAGCATGAGCAGCGCGTCGAACCCGCGCACCAGCCGGCCCGCGTCCCGCCGGGCGAGCGCGGCGGCGGCGAGCCCGCCGATCACCACCGCGAGGGCGGTGGCGGCGGCCGCGTACGACAGGGAGGCGCCGACGGCGTCGATCGGCGCCACCAGGAAGATGCCGCCGTCGGCGTCGGTCAGTGCCCGGTAGTAGCCGAGGCCGGGCGTGTCCAGCGACCGCTGGACGAGCACCGCCAGCGGCAGCAGGAGCAGCACGGCGACGGTGGCGAGGACACCGGCGAGGACCGCCCACTGGCCCGCGCCGCGCGGCCGGTGCGCGGTGCCGGAGGCGTCGACGAGCCGGAGGGCGGTCTCCCTCCGCCGCACGGTCCGGGCGTGCACGGCGAGGATCGCGCCCACCGCGAGGAACTGCACGATCGTCAGGACGGCCGCGGTGGACAGGTCGAAGAGGTCCGTGGTCTGCCGGTAGATCTCGACCTCCAGGGTGGAGAAGGCCGGCCCGCCGAGGATCTGCACCACCCCGAAGGAGGTGAAGGTGAAGAGGAAGACCATCAGCGCGGCGGCGGCGACCGCCGGCGCGAGTGCGGGCAGGGTGACCTTCCGCCAGGCCCGCAGCGGGGACGCGCCGAGCATGCGCGCCGCGTCCTCCTGGCGCGGGTCGAGTTGGGCCCACAGTCCGCCGACGGTGCGCACGACGACGGCGTAGTTGAAGAAGACGTGCGCCAGCAGGATCGCCCACACCGTGGTGTCCAGCCGGACGCCCCACAGTTCGTCGAGCAGGCCGCCCCGGCCGACGAGGGCGAGGAAGGCGGCGCCGACGACGACCGTGGGCAGCACGAACGGAACGGTGACGACGGCGCGCAGGACCTCGCGGCCGGGGAAGTCCAGGCGGGCGAAGACGTAGGCGCCGGGGAGCGCGACGAGCAGGGTGAGCGCGGTGGAGGCGGCGGCCTGCCAGAGGGTGAACCACAGCACGTGCCGGATGTCGGACTGCCCGAGCACCTCGGCGAGGCGCCCGACGTGCCAGGTGCCGCCGTCCGCGAGGCCGCGCCGGACGATCGCGGCGACCGGGTAGGCGAAGAACACGGCGAAGAACGCGACCGGCACGGCCGTCAGACCGAGCCGGACCGCGTTCTGCGCCAGGCGTCCGCGCCCGGTCACTTCAGTACGAGCGACGTCCACGTCCTGACCCACTGGTCGCGGTGGCCGGCGATGGCGCCGGGGGTCATGGTCTGCGGCTTCGCCGCGGGCGGGCCGTACCGGGTGAAGTCGGCCGGCACCCGGGCGCCCCGGACGACCGGGTACACGAACATGTTGAGCGGCATGTCCTCCTGGAACTCGCGGGAGACCAGGAAGTCGAGGAACGCCTTGGCGCCCTTGGGATTGCGCGCGTTGCTCAGCAGCCCGGCGAACTCGATCTGCCGGAAGCAGGTGCCGCTCGCCACACCGGTGGGCGCGGTCTTCGGCCGGGGCTTGGCGAAGACGACCTCGGCGGGCGGGGAGGACGCGTAGGAGACGACCAGGGGCCGGTCGCCCTTGGCCTTGCGGCCGGCCGCGGAGCCGGAGAACTCCTGGTTGTACGCCTGCTCCCAGCCGTCGACGACCTTCACGCCGTTGGCCCGGAGCTTCTTCCAGTAGGCCGTCCAGCCGTCGTCGCCGTAGTGGGCGGCGCTGCCGAGCAGGAAGCCGAGGCCGGGCGAGGAGGTGGACGCGTTCTCCGTGACCAGCAGGTTCTTGTACGCGGGCTTGGCCAGGTCGTCGAAGCTCTGCGGCGGTGCCAGCCTGTGCTTGCTGAAGTAGGCCTTGTCGTAGTTGACGCAGATGTCGCCGTAGTCGACGGGGGTGACGCGGTGCCTGTCCCCGTCGAGCTGGTAGGCGCTGCCGACGGTGTCGAGGCCCTTGGCGCGGTAGGGCTGGAACAGCCCGTTGTCCAGGGCCCGGGACAGCAGGGTGTTGTCGACGCCGAAGAGGACGTCGCCCTGCGGGTTGTCCTTGGTGAGGATGGCCTTGTTGACGGCCTGGCCGGCGTCGCCGTCGGGAAGGACCCGCACCCGGTAGCCGGACTGCTTCTCGAAGTCCTGCAGGACGTTCTTCGACACGGCCCACGAGTCGTGGCTGACGAGGGTCACGGTCCGGGAGTCGGAGCCGCCGCCCGCGGTGCCGTGGCCGGCTCCGCACGCGGACAGCGCGACGAGGCCGAGCCCGACGGCCGCGGCCGTGAAGGTCTTGGTGTGCACTGGTTTTTCCTCCTGGATGACCAGGAAGAGACGCGGCCCCGCCCGGGGCGGCAGACGGTGCCGGCCGGCCCCGGGCAGGGCGCAACAGCTCGAGTGGAGACCGATCTCCCTACCCAGAATGACCTGGGCGAGGTTCGGAGGGTCTGCGGCCCGGTGCCGCACTCTCAGCGCTGTGGCGCTCCCCTGTCGGAATATGAAGATATGGAGATGAGGACGGCACCAGGGTACCGTCCGGCTACCGCTCGGTGGCAGCCAGCTGGCCGCACGCCCCGTCGATCTCCTGGCCGCGGGTGTCCCGGACGGTCACCGGCACCCCGTGGGCGGCGATCGCCTCGACGAAGGCCTTCTCGTCCTCCGGCCGCGACGCGGTCCACTTCGACCCCGGCGTCGGGTTGAGCGGGATCAGGTTGACGTGCACCGGCCTGCCCTTGAGCATCCGGCCGAGGCGGTCGCCGCGCCAGGCCTGGTCGTTGATGTCCCGGATCAGCGCGTACTCGATGGAGAGCCGGCGCCCGGAGCGGGCCGCGTACTCGAATCCGGCGTCCAGGACCTCGCGCACCTTCCACCGGGTGTTGACCGGGACGAGGGTGTCGCGCAGCTCGTCGTCGGGTGCGTGCAGCGAGATCGCCAGCCGGCACTTGAGGCCCTCGTCGGCGAACCGGTGGATGGCCGGCACGAGTCCGACGGTGGACACGGTGATCCCGCGCTGGGACAGTCCGAGGCCGTCGGGCTCCGGGTCGGTCAGGGCGCGGACGGCACCGACGACGCGCCGGTAGTTCGCGAGCGGCTCGCCCATGCCCATGAAGACGATGTTGGACAGCCGGGCGGGACCCCCGGGGACCTCGCCGTCGCGCAGCGCGCGCATGCCGTCCACGATCTGGTGCACGATCTCGGCGGTGGACAGGTTGCGGTCCAGGCCGGCCTGGCCGGTCGCGCAGAACGGGCAGTTCATGCCGCAGCCCGCCTGGGAGCTGATGCACATGGTGACGCGGTCCGGGTAGCGCATCAGCACGGACTCGACGAGGGTGCCGTCGAACAGCCGCCACAGCGTCTTGCGCGTCGTGCCCTGGTCCGTCGACAGGTGCCGGACGACCGTCATCAGCTCCGGAAGCAGCGCCTCCTGCAGCCGGGCGCGCGACCCGGCGGGGATGTCGGTCCACTGCTCGGGGTCGTGGGCGAAGCGGGCGAAGTAGTGCTGCGAGAGCTGCTTGGCGCGGAACGGCTTCTCGCCGACCGCGGCGACCGCCTCCTTGCGCTCGGCGGGCGTGAGATCGGCAAGGTGCCGCGGCGGCTTCTTGGCTCCGCGCGGCGCGACGAAAGTGAGTTCTCCGGGCTTAGGCATGGCGGTACCAGTGTCGCAGATCCACTCGGGTGACCTGCGGCTGCCGCCCGCTACGACTGCCGTTAGTAGCCATCCCCGGTCGCCCCTGAGCGCCCTCGGACGGCCCGGAGACGGCCCGGCGGAGGGCACCCGTCGGCTGCCGGCCACTCATCGAGCCGGACCTTGGCCTGGTGGTTGCGGGCGGCGTGCCGGAGGACCTCCCCACCGGCGACGGCCCCGAGGGCCGGGAGGCCCATCCCGTGCGGCACGGCCGTGATCTCCGCCCGCTATGGCGTTCGCCACGCCGTCCCGGGCGTTCCGCGCCGCCGGCACAGGGCACACGGGGGCAGCCCGGCTACGGTCTGCCGTCCCGGGTAACGGTCTGAGCATGCTCGCTCTGGTGTACACCTCGTACGACACCGCAACCACGGTATGGGCCTTCGTGGTTTCCCTCCTCGTCGTGCTGGCGGTGGGCTGGTACATCCGGCGTCGCAGGTAGGTCCGGCACCCGCTCGAGGGGTTCGGGCACTGCTCGGCTCGGCCGTGGAACTGCGTGGTCGCCCCGGTCGAGCCGGGCCGTGCCCGTGCGCCGGCGGACGGGGTCGTTCGATGTGGCTCGTGGATGTCGGGGCGGGTGCGACGAAGACCCCGGCCAGGACACTGCGAGGCCCTGGGGCGAGTGGGTGATCGCCCTTCCAGCGAGACGTTTCCCGACGGTCGGTGCCGCGGCCGCGGTACCGAGCAGCCTGCTCCCGGGCGGCTGCGTGCGAACGAAGCGTTGCGAACTGCTGGGCTGCGAGTGGCAAGTTGCGGGAGCTGTACGGGTTACTACGGTGGGAGTAGCCGAATGTGACCAACGTTGCAGGAGGGTACGGCTATGGACGCCAGGCACTGGAAGCGCTCTGCCATCACCGGTTCAGTCCTCATCCTCGCCCTTGCCCCGCTTGGCCTGCAGCCGGTGGCCGCGGCCGCCGCCACGCCGAGCCGGACGCACACCAGCGCCGTCGAGAACCAGCGGAGCTACAGGCAAGGCTTCCGTGACGGATTCAGTGCGGGTTACCAGGACGCTCGGGACGACTGCCGGCGAAGTGGAGGCTATGGCCACAACCGTGCCAACGGCAGACTGAGCGACTACGCCCGCGGCTTCGCCGACGGGTACAGCTCCGGATTCGTTCGTGCGGAGAACCGATACTGCTAGGCGAGTTGGGGCCATGGCGGCATCACCACCAGCGGCGTGGCGACGTCGACGTCCAGGAGCGGATGCCCGGGTGAACTGCGGCCGTCGCTCTCCACGGCTCTCGTCGGTGGGCGTCACCGGTGGTCCCCGAGCGGCGTCGGACGGCGTCGCAGGGAGGTCCGACGCGGCTGTGCACGTCCGGCGCAGCCGGGAACGGTCATGGCGTGACAGCGGAGATGCCGTGAGCACAGGCAGCGTGCGGGCATATGATCGGCCGGTGGCGGGGCGGGATGGTGGCGCAGTGGATCCGGCGGCCGATCCGACGCGTGAGCCGGATCGGCCCGCTCGAAGGGCACGGCGCACCCGGCGGCGGCCGGGTTCCCGAGGAGCCCCGGGTCCCGTGAAGGCGTCGTATGCCCGGCGGCGGACACTGCGCGGGGCGTGGGCCGTGTCGTCCCTCTGGGCGGCGATCGTGTGTGCCGACGCGGGGCTGATCCGGTCCCACGTGCTCGAGGGCAGCTGGACGGGCGTCTCCGCCCTGGCCGGTGCCCTTGCCGGCCCCGCCCTGGTCGCGATCCGGTACGGATTCGCGGGTCGCCCGTCCATGGTCGTGCAGAGCGGCCGGTACTTCGTCTCCGCCAGGACCATGACCGGGGTGCGCACGCTTCGTCTGGACGGTTTGGTCAGCGTGCGCCGCTTCACCACGATCGCCCGCTCCGGTGGTTGCATCGACGAGTTGCACCTGCGGGACGAGCAGCAGGTCCGTCTCACCGTCGGCAACGAACATCCGGTCAGTACACAGGTCCGCCAGGCCGTCCGGCGCGCGGAATCACGCCCGGGTCGCACGATCGCGGTGACCCGTCACGCCCGCACCGGCCTCGGTCTGGAGCCAGGCTCCCGCCTCCCCGAGGGAGTGCACAGGTTGTGGGCGTTCTGGATCACGATGGCGGCCCTCGGCACACCCGCCCTGGTCGGCTATGTGACGGCCTGCGTCCTTGCGGGCACCAGCATCGTGGGAACACCGGGGCGCTGAGCGGGTCGCGCACCGGGCCGGACACGGGGGGCACACCGACCCGTTCGATGCACGCTCGTCGCAGGACGGTCGCTCGGGTGACCTCGGTCGGTCATCCGGCCGTCGGGCCCGGCGGGCACCTACGCTCGCACGAACCCGTGACTCCGCTCCACCTTCGCCACATGCAGCGTGTAGCTCCGGTACCAGTCGGCCTGCCCCCGCTTCTGCGCCGCACGGTGCTCGGCGTTGCTCCGCCACTCCGTGAGGGCGTGGGCGTCGCGGAAGTACCCGACGGTGACGGAGAGCCCGCCGGGAGTCTGCGCGTGGTCCATTCCCAGGAAGCCGGGGACGTCCTTCACGAGGTCTTCCATGCGTGCGGCGGTCTCGCTGTAGCCGCTCTGGTCCTCGGTTGGCACCGCCGTGAACACGGCGACGTAGTAGGGGGGTTCAAAGGCCTCGACGGGCGTGACAGGCACTGCGGAGTGATTACTCATGGCGCCACTATGGGACAGGACGCGCCCCGCGATCCAGCGTCCTTCACGAACGGGACCTGGACGAAGACCGCTTCCCCTGCTTCGGCCCGAGCGGCCGTCCGCCGCGCTCGGCCGATCCCCCGCCGGAGGCATCGTCCTGACCGCGGCCCGCTCCACGCCGTGCCCGGCTCGCGGCCGCCGGACCCGTCCCCGGGTCTGCGCGCGGAGGCGCAGCCGGGGCGGAGGCAGGAGCGGCGCCCGCCCGGCGAACCGCGGTCAGGGGCTCTCCAGGACCTGGTGGAGGACGTGGCGGGCGTTGGCGGAGATGACCGGGTTGGTGTGCCGGTAGTACGGGAGCTGGACGACCGCCATGGACAGGGCCCGGCCGCGGCCCCTCTCCCAGGCGGCGTCGTCCAGGCCCGCGGCGTCGCGGAAGATCCCGCGGGCGGCGGGCGGCAGCAGGTTCCAGGCCGGGATCAGGTCGGCGGCCGGGTCGCCGACACCCGCGGTGCCGAAGTCGAGGACCGCGGCCAGCCGGGCGTCCGCGCCCAGGAGGTTGGACGGCATGAGGTCGGCGTGGGTCCAGCAGGGCGGCCCCGACCACGCGGGGACGGTCAGCGTCCGTTCCCAGGCGGCGAGCAGGGCGTCGGCGTCGAAGGGCTCGTCCGTGCGGCGCAGCGCCTCGATCGAGGACCGGGTCTCCGCGTCCATGAGGGCCGGCGCGCCGCCCCGGTGGGCTTCGGGCGCACCGGCGGGGTCGGCCGTGCGCAGCGCGGAGACGAAGGCACCCAGGTCCCGGGCCAGGTCCTCGGCCCCCGCCGTGGCGCCCTCGGTCAGCACCTCGCCCTCGCGCCAGCGGTGCACGGCCCACCGGTGCGGGTAGCCCTCACCGGGCTCGCCCAGGGCGACCGCCTCCGGGACGGCCACCGGCAGCAGCGGGGCCAGCCGCGGCAGCCACCGGGCCTCCTGGTCCACCGACTCCGACCCGCCCTCCAGCAGCGGCAACCGCACGGTCAGGGCCGCGCCGAGGCGGTAGATCGCGTTCACCGTCCCGCCGGACGCCAGACGGCGCACCGGCAGCTCGGCCCACTGCGGGAACTGGGCCCGCAGCAGGCGCCGTACCAGATCCTCGTCGGTGTGCGCCTCGTCCGCGTGCATCCTGCGTGTGCCGCTCATCCGGTCTGCGACCGTCCTGTCCTGTCGGGGCCGGGCCTGCCGGGAGTATCGCGGGAACGGCTCCCCGGCCTCAACGCGTTTCCGCGACGGGACGGCTCCGGGGGCGGCCCGGACAGGTCACGGTTCAGCGGCTGACGGAGCCCACAATGTGACCAAGTGGGATTATTGCCCTATCACGGGACCGAACGGCCCGGGAGCCGCAGGCGCCGGGTTTGTTCCCCGACGTCGCACACGGGGTGCCGGGGGCCGGAGGTGGTCGCAGTGCGGGACGTCATCGACAGACTGTCGCGCGCCGCCGTCTGGCGACGCCCGGCGACCCTGGTGGCACTGCTGTCGCTCTTCCCCGTGATCCTGCTGATGGTGGACCTGGTGACGCCGCCGTACATCCGCTTCGGCCCCCTGATGGTGGCCGCCCCCGCCCTGGCGGCCGTCTTCTGCACTCCTGCCGGAGTCCTGGTGGTGAGCGCCGTGACACTGCCCTGCGTGATCCTGGCCTCGCTGGTCAACCAGGTACTGGACCAGGCCAACTTCCCCGTACAGCTCATCAGCATCGCCCTCATCAGCGCGGCCGCCGCGGCAGCGAGCGCGGTGCGCGGGCGCCGGGAGAGGCAGCTGGCCCGGTCCCGCTGGGTCGCCGAGGTCACCCAGCGGGTGCTGCTGCATCCGCTGCCGCCGCGCGTCGGCCCGTACGACCTGGCCTCGCTGTACCTGGCGGCGGACGAGGAGGCCGCCATCGGCGGCGATCTCTACGCGGCCGCCCGCCAGGGGACCCGCGCGCGGGTCCTGCTCGGCGACGTCCAGGGCAAGGGGCTGGCCTCGCTGGAGCTGGTGAGCTGCGTGCTCAACGGCTTCCGGCAGTCCGTCCGGCACGACAACGGGCTGGCGGAGCTGGTCCGCGAGCTGGAGGCGACGTTCCGCGAGGAGCTGCGGGAGCTGTCCGCCGCCGCGGACGCGACCTCCTGCGCCGAGGGGTTCCTCGGGGACCCCGGCCTGCCGTGCGGGAAACCGGGCCGGGCCTGCCGGGACCAGGAGCGACCGCACCCCGACGGGGTCCTCACGGAGTCCGACCGCCCGTGCGGGGAGGAGTCCTTCGTCACCGCGGTGGTCCTGGAACTGCCCGACGAGGGGCCGATGCGGGTGGCGAACCTGGGACATCCACCGCCCCTGCTCCTGCACGAGGGGAAGGTGACCGCCCTGGAGCCGGCGGTGACGGTGCCGCCCCTGGGCCTCGGGGACCTCGCCGACGGGGACGTCGTGGTGGAGGACGCGGACTTCCCGCCCGGCGCCACCCTCCTGCTCTACACCGACGGGGTGACCGAGGCCCGCGACCCGTCCGGCGACTTCTACCCGCTCGCCGCCCGGGTGCGGCCCTGGACCTCCCTGCCCCCGTCCGCCCTGCTCGCCGCCGTGCACGCCGATCTGCGGCAGTACGCGGGGGCCCGGCTCGCCGACGACGTGGCCATGGTCGCGGTCCGCCGCGCACCGGCGCCCGTACCGTCCCCCGCGCCCGTGGCGGCCGTCGAACTCACCGACGCGCACCGCCGTGTCTGAGATCCACGGGGGCCTACGGCGCCCCGGACACCGGGGCACCCCGCGCGCCTGCAGGAAGGACCCGCGGCGATCGCGCCGCGGGCCCTTCCTCCGTCCACCGCCGTGCCCGTCCCGGCGCCGCACACGGCGCCGATACGCGCCGCGGCGTCCCGGTCAGCCGCCTCCGACGAACAGCACCAGCAGCAGCCAGACCACGGGAGCCGTGGGCAGCAGGGAGTCCAGCCGGTCCATGATGCCGCCGTGGCCCGGGAGCAGCGTGCCCATGTCCTTGATGCCCAGGTCCCGCTTGATCATGGACTCGCCGAGGTCGCCCAGGGTGGCGCTGGCCGCCACCGCGAGGCCCAGCACGAGGCCCTGCCACCACTGGCCGCCGTCGATGAGGAACTGCATGCACAGCGCCCCGGCCACCATGGCGAAGCCGACCGCCCCGACCAGGCCCTCCCGGGTCTTGCCGGGGCTGATGCGCGGGGCGAGCTTGTGCTTGCCGAAACGCCAGCCTACGGCGTAGGCGCCCGTGTCGCTGACCACGGTCAGCAGCAGGAACGTCAGCACCCGGAACGGCCCGTCGTGCGCCGTGAGCATCATCGCGACGAACGTGGCCAGGAACGGCACGTAGAACGCCGCGAAGACACCGGCCGTGACGTCCTTGAGATAGCCCTCGGGCGGCTCCGTCATCCGCCACACCAGCACCGCGAGCGCGGTCAGCGCCATGGCCACCCAGGCGCCCTCGGCGTCCCGGACGTATCCGGCGACCACCATCGCGGCGCCGCCGACGGCCAGCGGCACGAGCGGCGCCTTGATGCCCTTGCGCTCCTCCAGCCGCTGCGTCAGCTCCCACAGGCCGACCACGACCGCCACCGCGACCACGCCGACGAACACGGCCTTGACGATGAACAGCGACGCGATGATCACCACGCCGAGGCCGACACCGACCCCTATCGCGGCGCCCAGGTCGCGGCCCGCGCTCTTCTTCTGCGGCACGGGCGCCGGCTGCGGGGCGTCGGGCATGGGCTCCGGATTCTGCGGCGCCGCCCCGTCGAAGGGCGGCGTCTGCGGCGTGTCGTGCGGCCGCGGCTGCGGGGCCCGGAAGGGCTGCTGCTGCGGCACGTCGTCGCGGAACAAGGGGCCGCTCAGCCGAGCGGCCCCCCGGTCGTCATCCTGGTCACCGCCGGGTCCGGGCACCTCGGGCACGATGGGCATGGGGCGAGTCTGCTGGGCGTTGTGCGCATCGTACGCGGGACCCGCCGGGACGGCCCCCCGGACCGGGCCCTGCGCGGGCTGCCGGTCCACGGGCCCCCAGTACCCGGCCTGTTGCGGCGCTCCCCAGGAAGTGTCGTTCATCAGACCTCGAGCAGCTCCGCTTCCTTGTGCTTCAGGAGCTCGTCGACCTGCGCCACGTACTTCGTGGTGAGGTCGTCCAGCTCCTTCTCCGCACGGCGGCCCTCGTCCTCGCCGACCTCGCCATCCTTGATCATCTTGTCGATGGCGTCCTTGGCCTTGCGGCGCACGGAGCGGATGGACACCTTGGCGTCCTCGGCCTTGCCCTTGGCGACCTTGATGTAGTCGCGGCGGCGCTCCTCGGTCAGCTCGGGGAACACCACCCGGATGATGTTGCCGTCGTTGCTCGGGTTGACGCCCAGGTCCGAGTCGCGGATCGCCTGCTCGATGTTGCGCAGCGCGGTCTTGTCGAACGGGGTCACCACGGCCATCCGCGGCTCCGGCACGGAGAACGAGGCCAGCTGGTTGATCGGCGTCGCGGCGCCGTAGTAGTCGGCCACGATCTTGTTGAACATCGCCGGGTGCGCACGGCCGGTGCGGATCGCGGCGAAGTCCTCCTTGGCGACCACGACGGCCTTCTCCATCTTCTCCTCGGCCTCGAGGAGGGTCTCTTCGATCACCACTTGCTCCTGCGTGTCTTGAAGTAGGCCCGGCTGCGGTCCTGGTCGGTGCCGGCGGCCGGCTGCGTCGCGTCTTCTTCCTGCACGGTTCCCGACCGGCAGGACATTGTCCATCCCCCGGCCCGGGTCCGTCCCGTCCGTCGCCCGGACAGGTGCCGTCCTCGGACCGGTGGTCCCGGGTCAGTCCCGGCTGTCGTGGTCGCCCACGAGCGTGCCGATCTTCTCACCCTTGACGGCCCGGGCGATATTGCCCTCCGTCAGAAGCTCGAAGACGACGATGGGGAGCTTGTTGTCGCGGCACAGCGTGATCGCCGTGGCGTCGGCGACCTTCAGGTCGCGGGTGATCACCTCGCCGTAGCCGAGGGAGTCGAACTTGACGGCGTCCGGGTTCGCCTTCGGGTCGGAGTCGTACACCCCGTCCACGCCGTTCTTGCCCATCAGCAGCGCCTCGGCGTCGATCTCCAGGGCACGCTGGGCGGCGGTGGTGTCGGTGGAGAAGTACGGCATGCCCATGCCGGCGCCGAAGATGACCACGCGGCCCTTCTCCAGGTGGCGCACGGCGCGCAGCGGGATGTACGGTTCGGCGACCTGGCCCATGGTGATGGCGGTCTGGACCCGGCTGTCGATGCCTTCCCTCTCCAGGAAGTCCTGCAGGGCGAGGCAGTTCATCACGGTGCCGAGCATGCCCATGTAGTCCGAACGGGCGCGGTCCATGCCGCGCTGCTGGAGCTCGGCGCCGCGGAAGAAGTTGCCGCCGCCGATGACGACCGCGATCTGCGCGCCGTCCCGGACGACGGCCGCGATCTCACGGGCGATGGCGTGCACCACGTCCGGGTCCACGCCCAGGCCCCCGCCGCCGGAGAAGGCCTCTCCGGACAGCTTCAGCAGAAACCGGCCGGGTACTTTGCCGTCGTCGCTCTTCTGGGCCTTGGTGGTCATGGAGATCCCGCCTCTGTTACGTGGTGCACATACGAAGAAGGCCATTGCCGGTGGGGTGTGTTTCGCAACCCATGCGCGGCAATGGCCTCCTCGTCAGATCTGCTGTCGTCCGCCGCTCGCGCGGGCGCTTCGGCCTGCGCGGGCGACCGGGACGGCTGCTGTCGACCCTATCCGGGTCGGGTGTCCGTCGCGGTACGGACTCAGATGCCGACCTTGATGCGCGCGAAGCGCTTCAGGGTGACACCGGCCTCGTCCAGGACCTTCTGGACGGACTTCTTGTTGTCCAGCGCGTAGGGCTGGCCGAGCAGCGTGGCGTCCTTGAAGAAGCCGTTCAGGCGACCCTCGACGATCTTGGCGATCGCGGCCTCGGGCTTGCCCTCGGCGCGGGTGGTCTCCTCCGCGATGCGGCGCTCGGACTCGACGACCTCGGCCGGGACCTCCTCCTTGGAGAGGTACTTCGGCGCGAAGGCGGCGATGTGCTGGGCGATGCCCTTGGCGACCTCGGCGTTGGGCTTGTCGAGCTCGACGAGGACACCGATCTGCGGGGGCAGGTCGGGCATCGTGCGGTGCATGTACGCGATCACGAAACCGTCGGTGAACTGCGCGAAGCGGTCCAGGACGATCTTCTCGCCGAGGTTGGCGTTGGCCTCGTCCACGAACGCCTGGACGGTCTTGCCGGCCTCGATCTCGGAGGCGAGCAGCGCCTCGAGGTCGGCCGGGGCGGACTTGGCGACGTGCTCGGCGATCGTGCGGGCGACGGCCTGGAACTTGTCACCCTTGGCGACGAAGTCCGTCTCGCACTTCAGCTCGACGAGGACGCCGGAGGAGTTGTCGTCGGCGATGATCGAGACCACGGCGCCGTTCTCGGCGGAGCGGCCCTCGCGCTTGGCGACGCCCTTCTGGCCCTTGATGCGCAGCGCCTCGACGGCCTTCTCGACGTTGCCGTCGGCCTCGTCCAGCGCCTTCTTGCAGTCCATCATGCCGGCGCCGGTGAGCTCCCGGAGCTTCTTGACGTCGGCGGCGGTGTAGTTCGCCATGAGTCTGTGAGTCTTTCTCGAAGTCTGGAGATTCGAAGATCAGGGGGGCAGCGGTCCCATGAAGCACGAGGCCGCTGACACGCCGCTGGCCTACGGGTGAACGGCGGGAGCGATGGCGACACCTCCATGCCCTCGGGGCACGGGGGGCCGGGACACCGCTCCCGCCGTCAACGCCGGCGGATCAGGCCTGCTCGCCCTCGGCGGGCTTCTCGGCCTCGGCGACCGGGGCCTCGGCGGGCTTCTCGGCCTCAGCGGCCGGGGCCTCGGCGGGCTTCTCGGCCTCGGCGGCGGGGGCCTCGGCGGGCTTCTCGGCCTCGGCGGCGGGGGCCTCGGCGGGCTTCTCGGCCTCGTCGGCCTTCTTCTCACCCTCGAGCAGGTCGCGCTCCCACTCGGCGAGCGGCTCGCCCGCGGCCTTCTCGCCCTTGTTGCCGGTGGCGGCACCGGAGCGGGCGATGAGGCCCTCGGCGACGGCGTCGGCGATCACACGGGTGAGCAGGGTGACGGAGCGGATGGCGTCGTCGTTGCCCGGGATCTTGTAGTCGACCTCGTCGGGGTCGCAGTTGGTGTCGAGGATGGCGACGACCGGGATGTTGAGCTTCCGGGCCTCGCCGACCGCGATGTGCTCCTTCTTGGTGTCCACGATCCAGACGGCGCTCGGCACCTTCTGCATCTCGCGGATACCACCGAGGGTCTTCTCCAGCTTGGCCTTCTCACGCGAGAGGACCAGGAGCTCCTTCTTCGTCAGACCGGAGGCCGCGACGTCCTCGAAGTCGATCTGCTCGAGCTCCTTCAGGCGCTGCAGGCGCTTGTAGACGGTCGAGAAGTTGGTGAGCATGCCGCCCAGCCAGCGCTGGTTGACGAAGGGCATGCCGACGCGGGTGGCCTGCTCGGCGATGGCTTCCTGCGCCTGCTTCTTCGTGCCGACGAACATGACCGTGCCGCCGTGGGCCACGGTCTCCTTGACGAACTCGTAGGCGCGGTCGATGTACGACAGCGACTGGAGCAGGTCGATGATGTAGATGCCGTTGCGCTCGGTGAAGATGAAGCGCTTCATCTTCGGGTTCCAACGACGGGTCTGGTGACCGAAGTGGACGCCGCTCTCCAGCAGCTCCCGCATCGTGACGACGGCCATAGCCGTATCTCCTTGAAATTCTCGGTTGTGCCGCGGGAACCGGACGGCTCCCGCGCCTGACGCCCGCGGTGCGCCGTGCCACGAAGGACCGAGAGGCGCTGACACCGGCCGTTGCCGGCTCGGGTGTCGGGGCGTGCGAAGTCGACCCGGTGACCCGGATCGCCACCAGAAGTGTACGGGACCCGGGGGCCCCCGGGTGACGCCACTGTCCACAACGGCGGGGTTGTCCACAGATCCCGGCCGTGACCGGCGCCCGTACGGGACCGTGAACCCATGAATCACACGCGAATGCGAGGGGTGCCCCCGTCACTCGTGCGGCAGGGACTGGCGGCGGCGTGGCTGCTGACCGCCCTGGCCTCGACGGCCTGGGCGACCGGCGGCCCGGCACCACCGGGGTCCCGGGCGGCATCGCGGGCCTCGGCACCGTCGAGGCCCCCGGCGACGTCGGGGCCGTCGGCGAGATCGGGGCCACCCGGCGCGTCGGACCGGTCCGGCCCGCCGGGCCCGTCGGGCCTGTCGGGTCGGCCGGGCGGCTCCGGCCTTCCCGGGGCGCCCGGCGGCACGCCGGCCGGGGTGCCGGCGGTGGGCCGGGTGTGGCCCGTGGGGGTGCGCCCGGCGGTCCTGCGCGGCTGGGAACCACCCGCCACGCCCTACGGCCCCGGACACCGCGGAGTGGACCTGGCGGCCCCGGCCGGAGCCCCCGTCCGCGCGGTGGCCGCGGGCCGGGTGGTGTTCGCGGGCCAGGTCGCCGGCCGCGGAGTGGTCTCCGTGGCACTCACCCTCCCGGGCGGCCCGCCCCTGCGCACGACCTACGAACCCGTCCACCCCTCGGTGACCGCGGGCGACCAGGTCGCCGCCGGGGCTGTGGTCGGCACGGTGGAGGGCACCGGCTCCCACTGCCCGGCCGCCTGCGTGCACTGGGGCCTGCTCAGCGGCGACACCTACCTGAACCCGCTGTCCCTCCTGCCCCCGTGGCTCCTCACCCCGGGACCGCCCAGACTCCTGCCGGTGCTGGGGGAACCCCCGCCGTCCCGGCCGGGGGCGTGACGACAGGACGGATGGGGTGGCGGCAGGACGGATGGGGTGATGGCGGAGGGGGAGGCAGGGGTGGAAGCGGGGTGACGGTGCCGGCGTGGAATGCCGGGGGCGGGGCGCGGGTGGACGGGTGGGTGGGGT
>NZ_JARJBB010000041.1 GCF_029269835.1 Streptomyces tropicalis
GGCCACAACCAGTCAAGGAGGACGACGTGTCGGTGAGGAACGGCAGACCCCCGTTCGGGGAGCGTCCGATGGCCTAGCCCCCTGAGGCCCCGGTGCTGTCTGCCCAACGCCCGGGCCCGGCCTCGCGACCGATGCGGTGTGCCACCACCTCATCAACCGCCGGCCCAACGTCATCGCCCGACCTGCCAGTCGAGCGAGTCCCGGCGTCTCCGTTCCGGAGAGGCCGGGCGAAATCACTCCCACTCCGGAGCTCGCGCCCCTGCCAGGGGGCCTCGACGTTCCACAACGACACCGGGAACGGATCGCGTTCATGATGCAGCAGACGGCTGCCGCTTGTCACCCACCCCTGCCCGAATCATCCAGTTATGTCCTCTGCTTGAGCCTGCATCTCCACCTTCCGCCCCACGGTGCACGGGCCGGTGTCGCAGCACCTCCTCCGCGCCCGACGGCGGGCTCCATCGCTGTCTCAAGGATCTCTGCAGGGGCGCTGTGATCATGAACAGTGCGATAGCCGTCCTCCCCGCAGCAACCACTCTGCCTGTCCCTGCGCCCCTCCGCTCCCCCACTCCGAACACGGTCGTGCTGACCTCCCGGCGCACGTACCTGACGGGCCGACAGGCCAAGCCCTCCGCGGACGCACGCCCTGGGGCGCAGCCGCTGCCGCGGACCGGGCTCCTCGCCCCGCTCCCGCCCCTCTCGGCACGGATGCACAAGCTCCTCGTCCTCGGCGACCAGGATGCCGCGTACGCGAGGGGCAACCTCCAGCGCGGAGGGAGGAACACCGCCGCATCCGACCACGCCTGGGCCACCACCCGCGCCGTGGCCGCCGACGCCGTCCGCGCAGGATGGAACCGCGCCGCCTTCGTCCAGGTCATGCTCGACGGCCCCTACAAGGCCGGCCAGCACGCCCGCACCCTCCAGCACCGGCGCGGCTACGACAAGGCCGCCGCATGGCTCCAGCGAGCCTGGGACGGCGCCCAGCAGTACGTCCACTCCACCGACCCGCTCGCCACCCGCCAGGACTTCCACGCCGCCCTGGCCGCCTTCCGCTCCCGCATCGAGTGCACCCCCTGGAAGGGCATCACCGGCAAGACCGACCTGCGCAACCTCATCGCCCGCATGGACATCTGCGCCCAGGCCGGGAGTTGGGACCACACCGTTTCTGAACGCGACCTCGCCGAACGGATGGGCTGCAGCCGGACCACCGCCCACAACTCCAACCAACGCCTCCTCGACGCCAAGCTGCTGCGCCAGCTCGACAACGGCTCCCCCACCGAAGGTGCCGGCTGGATGCTCATCTCCCGCCTGCCTTCCACCACGTCTCACCACTGGTCCACCCCCAAAGGGCCGGAGGCTGGGGGGGCCATGAGTGGCTCAGCCGTGAGACAGACTGACACCGACGCCAACCTCGACTCCCGGACGGCGAGCCGGCTGATGCGCCTCGACGCCTTCGCCCACCACGGACTCGGCGGCAGCGGACTCGCCGTCCTTGCCTCCCTCGCCGAGCAGGACGGACAAAGCATCATCGAGCTCCAGGCCAGCGCCTCCATCTCCCGCCCGACCGCCTACCGACAGCTCGGCAAGCTCAAGAACCTCGGCCTCGTCCGCCACGAAGGAGAGCTCTACCACCTCTCCCCCGCCGCCCTGGAAGGCACCGGAGCGCCGACGCAGCACTGCCCCGACCCTGTAGCCAGCTGGACCGAGACCGCCGAGCGCCTGGGTACCGCCGGCACAGCAGAACGACGACGCCAACACCACGAGGCCCAACGAGACCACTGGCGCCTCGAACAAGTACGCCTCGCCGAGCGCCGCCGCGCCGCACAGCAGTCCCCCCTCCCCCACCCAGCCGTAGCTCTGCCCCAGTACGTGCGGGCCGACGGCTGCGCCATCGACCCCGCCACCGGCGAGGTCATCCCAGGGCTCTACGCCGCGTCGGACGGACGATGGGTCTGGGCGGAGCCGGAGGCGTGAGTGACCGAACGGACCGTTCAGCGCTCGTGAGCCAGCACCGTGCTGGTCCTCTGCAGGAAAACTTCCGGCGGCCCACCCCGGGAATGGGGGTGGGCCGCCGGAGGGCACAACGGTGAGGGCGTCAGCTGCCGCCCGCGGGTCGTTCCTTCCGCCCTGGCAGGTACCGGTTCAGGCACATGGCGACGAGCTTGTTTCGATCAGGAACCTTGGCCTCTTGAAGGGCACTGTCGAGTTCCGCCACCATCTCAGGATCCATTCGTACGTACAGGCTCTCCGACCCTGTACCGGCATAGTCCCGATCCTTCAGGGGCCGCACGCCACCAAATCGAGATGTCTTTCGATCAGGAACGGATGCTTTGACGACGACCTCCCAGCCCTCCTCGGCTCCCGCGTCCAACGCCTCCAGGATGAACTCCAGGTGCCCCTTGCGGGTGCGGCTGCTCGTAAGCGCCTGCGACTGAGCCTTGTCGAGACGCCGACGCACGCCTTCCGAAACCTGGAAACTCACCGGAACATCGGTCGACTCACCGCTATCTGGCTGCGGCTGCCTGCTGCGAGGGCGTTGCTGAGCACGACGGCGACGGGCAGGCTCCCGAGCCGGCTCATCGTCGTCCAGGGGCTGTGCTCCACCGCCAGAGTCTGCCGTGAGATCTTCAGTCTCAGGAGCACGAGCAGCAGGCGGAGCACTCGCCTCAGGATTCCTGCGACGCCCGCTCATCCCAGTGAGAGATGACAGGGAAGCTTGGGGAAAGAGGTCGTCTTCCCCTTCCTGGTTCGTGGTTGTCGCTTCGGTCTCAGTTGACATCGTCAGGACTCCTCAATCGCCTTCTTGATCTCAGCGGACCGAGCGATCACTTCGTCAGTGAGCTTGCGGTAGTCCTCGTGCACTGATCGCACAGTCTCCGGGAGGCTGGTGTCTCCCCCTTCCGCACGATCGAAGAGCGCCACCAGCGGCTCACCGTCCACGTCGCGCGACTCTTGGGCGACCGCCTCGCTGTGGCCGATGTTGGTGCGGAACTTGAAGTATCGCCCCTTGAGGATTTCCCGAAGGCGCTTCTCCGCCTTCTGATGAATCTGCGTCGACTTCCGCCCTGTGGCGAATAGCACCACTCCGAGGAGGGTGAGGAGCGGGTTGACCTTCCGCACCTTCTTGAACTGCTCGCTCATCTCCTTCACGCCATCGAGGGAGCCGTTGTCCGTCTTGGCAGGCGTGATGATCCATCGCCCCGCCCCCATGGCCAGACGCTGCAGCGGAGGGTTCTCCGGCGGTGTATCGATCAGGATGAAGTCGTAGTCGCCTGCGATTGGCAGCAAGCACTGGAGCAGGCGGAGGTCCGCGTTTGCGTCGTACTTGTCGCGGAGGCGGCGATACAGCGTCGCCACGTCGTCCTTCAACCACTCACCTCCACCCGGGACCAGGTCAAGGCCGGGGCGCACAGTGACGGGCTTGAGCGCCGTGCCAGCGTGCAGGGAGTCATAGAGACCCTTGCCGTGGTCGTTCTGTTCTTCACTGGCACCGAACTCGTGCACCGTCAGGTTCCCCTGAGCGTTGAGGTCGATGACCAGCACCCGAGCGTCAGGGTCGCCGGGGATGCCCTTACTCGGGTCCCCGCGACGCAACTTCTTGAGGATCATGAGGGCGAGGTTTGCCACCGTCGAGGTCTTGCCGGCCCCGCCTTTGTCGTTCGCGACGACGTAGACGTGCCACAAGTCCAGCCACGGCACCTCGACTGGATAGTCCTTGTCGTACTCGGTCAACACGATGCTCTGTGGCAAGGTCAGGCTCAACTCGTCATCCTCCGCTCAGGTCTGGAGCGGTCCCGCTCCACGCTTCGAGCCTGCTACCCCTGGGACATCCAGGGGCTAGCGATGGCACGCAGGACGCATTGAACCACGGCGATCACATCCAGGTGCTCACAACACGCAGACAAGGCCGCTCCAAATCCCGGAGCAGCCTGGTAGGGCCCGGCAGAACTACGCAAGGGGTCACCCACTGTCGTACCGCGCGATGCCGCTACGCGCTGTAACCGAGTCTCCCCAAGGTGCTCTCACGACGTGACGCCACGGCGACAGTCCGGATGGCTCACTTGCGGTTCAGCAACGTTTGCGAGTTTCATCAGCACGCATGAGGTTTGACCTGCACAAACGTCCTGCATTGCTTCCTGCATCACTACCTGCATGCCTTCCTTCACGCATCCTTGATGACACAGCGTTCCAACTGCTCTCGACACGAACCTACTGCACTGTGCCGCCACTCAAGAGGCATCTGCGTGATCACCGTGTGTAACGATCTTTGACAGGCTACGCCTGTGCACGTGTGGGTCACTCACTGGAGAACCTGCTTGTCCACCCTTTTCGACTCATCATGCCGTTAGGCATTAGTTACACCGTTACACGCAGTGTGCTACCTCAAATATGACAGCGGAATTGTTAATACGCGTTGAAGCATGAGCAGCAATGGAAGCTGACAATTTTGCTGATACTGAGTCGAACTCAGCAGGTCACAAACTAGTTAAACCGTAGTGGAGTAACTGACGTGGAAAGAGGTTCGTCAAGGCTAGCGGCAAAGGAAGTGAACCTGAAGTGTCACCTGAAGTCAGTTCTCCGTGAAGGAGCACCTGCATATTTCATTGGGCATCATGCGGGTAAACTTTTGATTGAGCCAGCTTTGACACGGTCGTCTGGCATCGAGGTAAACATACGGCTATCATCCCCGCGCACATTGAAGGGCTCACCTAGTCTTGGATCTATGTTGACTAACTGGGAGGGAGCGACATGTCTAGGGAAGTTGAGATCGATGGTACAACCTAGTTAGTAACAAATTGCGATTCAGGCTTTGCCACCGGGAGTTAGCTTCACGTCGCAACAGTAGGTCTTAGCCCTGCCCAACTTGCCTTCAACACATTTGCTTCTAGTGGCTTTACTCAACCTGCCTCCCATTACTTAGGAAAGGTCGGTGGCATGCCGTTGAAACAAGGGGGGTCCATTCCATTCACGTCAGGGTGTACACAGGAAAATTTTGCACACAGCGACCGTTCGCCCGCAAGTCAAATTGCCCCTTTTTGATGCATTTGACGAGGCCAGTAAACCGCCTCTGACCTGCGGAAATGCGCCTGGGCGTCCTATGGTCGATGCGCTGGGGTGATCCCCCCGGGAGCGTCTCTGAGGCCCTCACGCGGGCGTACAGGGCCTCAGAGAATCATCGACGGAGACGGCGGTGTCTGGTGGCAAGCTGGATCCCTCTCCGAAGCATGCGATCCACTGGAATCGGCCGTTCTTCCAGCGATGATCTCTACGTCCAGTGCCGCCGCGCTCACGTCAGCCACCGTCATCCGAGCACCCGAAGGACCGGGAGAGCGGCCCGCTGGGGTTCAGCACCTTCGTAGCCGGAAGCGCTCCCGGCGATCGCCCAGGAGCTCCCATCGCGCCGACCAACATGGCCCAGAAGCGCGCAGACACGGCGCGAGGCCAGGACCGAGTTCGCCCGCCGCCGCCGGAAGGCTCGAAAGCGGAATTCTTGCCCACCGTCTCGTGCGAGCCGAAGGGAGCCACGCTTCACGAAACGCAAGCCATCTTCTGGTGGAGACAACAGCGTGACACTTCACCGAGGGCATTGCCGATGCCCCTTGCGTGACCGGGGGGCATCGGCAATGCCGAGCCTCGCTTCTATGCCGTCAGGAGGCCCTCTGAGCGCTCGGAGGCAGCGAAGCACGCTGCCTCGGCCAACTGAGAACGCAGAAGTAAGGCCGCCCCGACTCTGGAAGGGCCTCGCAAGGGCTTCAGAGCAACGTAGAAGTCGAGCTACGCATGTGTCCGCGGCCAGCAACCGGTCTGCCACCGCAGAAAGGTCAAGCAGACCTCAGACCAGACGCTCCGCCGGCAATGTTGATTGACCGTCTCGCTTACGGGCAGCTTGAGGCCAGCCTCCCCTGACGGGTCGGGGATGGCGTGTGGATCGCCTCGATCGCTGCTAGCTGGGCCGGAGGCACTTCAAGAGCCGTCAGTCACCCGCAGCGAATGGCCGTCGTCACGGCGCACGTTCCCATGCACCGCCATGGGTCTGCTGCCATGCATCGTGGGGGAGGGGAGCCGGTGGCGGCTAGCCATCGCGCCAGTTGGCGACTTTCCACCTGCCTGAGCTCCTGGTGCGACATGCGAGTACCAGCACTCCACCACGACATGCCGGAAGAGCCAGATGGAACCGCCGAGCCCGCGAAGAGGCCGCCCACCGGCACGGTCCCTTCCGCCATGCAGCTCCTGTCGTGCAGTGGTGCCGCCTTCCATCTCGCAGGGTGCTCGCGCACCGGATTCGCTCCGAAGCTAAGGGCTCGATAGGGAGGTAGCAACATCAGTTGCCATCCTGGTTGACACTTCACGCCGACTGCTCATGTGCGCATCTTCAACGAGCGGGAAGCGGCGAGTCGGCGGGCGCTTTGCGGTCCCCTTGAGTCGGTAGTACTCGGGGCGGGGGAACCCGTCGGAGGTCTAAATTGCCCTATATATCCCATCTAGAAGCGCCCTCCGCGCCCCTCCTGACCTGCTCTTTTCGCGCAGGATCGACGATCTCGGGGACGGTGATGGAATTCCCCGTCCGGCGCGAGTTAGGCGCGCAGACGGGCTCCTGCGGCCTCTGAGGGGCGGCTCTGCGGGCTTGGCGACTGTAGAACATGCGGAATCAGGCTGGCGGCGCGGCAGGCGGCATCCGTAGACACTGGCCCGAGCGCAGGCCGGAGGGTACTTAGCGCGAGGCGACCCGATCGACGCGAGATCCGGCGAGACGAGTGTCGCGTCCACTGGTTGGCGACGCTCGTCGAGCGCGGCGCCCACATCGACAAGGGCCTCTGGGCGCCGACCGCGTACAGGTCGACGGCGGCCGGCCGTGATGGGCATCAGATGGTCCCGAGGCGCCGGTTTCGGACTTGCTTACACTCCATCGCCGGTCAGTCTGCTACCCCGACGGAAGGTCCCAGCGCGTGTAGCGGAGACGTCGCTCGGCTCCGTTGATGAGGTCCAGGACCTCGGTAGCGAGGAAGGCACGCTCGCCCCGCTCGCCCTTCACAGGGTCCTTTACCGTGAGGATGCCAGCCCCCACGAGCTCCTCCAGTGCACCTGATGCTGACGGGAAGGTGACCCCCAGGAGTGCCTCGGCGGCCCGAGCAGTAACGATGGGGACTCCCGGAAGTTGCTCCATGCAGCGGAGCACAGCCGCGCCCTTCCGTGGCTGAGGGCGAAGTCCTTCGCTCTCCCTGAAATCGGCCAGCCTGTGGTCCCACCGGAAGCGCATCTCGGCGAGCTCGTCGGTGAAGCGTTTGGCTTCCTCGACGGCATCCCTGGTGGCAGCGAGAAACACCCTGATCCATGCCTCCGTGCCTTCCGCTGCTGCCGTGCTGTCTGGAGCCCCTACGTAGCGGTAGGCGCTCAGGCCTGCGATGTACTCGGCCGGATGAGCGAGCAGAGACAGAGAGATCGGGAGAACGTGTCCTGTGGCGATTCGCTGTCGCGCCAACGCCGTGTGAATGAGTGCACGCCCAGTTCTCCCATTTCCGTCGAAATATGGGTGAATCGTCTCGAACTGCGCGTGCACCAGAGCAGCGTGAACCAGGGGGTGTGGGTGATCCTTCGACAAGAATGCGGCCAAGTCGTCCATAAGGTCCGGCACGGCTGAGGGTGGGGGAGGGACGAACTCGGCATTTCGTGGGCTCGTGATGTCTCCGCCCACCCAGCTCTGCTTGTCTCTCGGTCGTCCTGACAGTTCGGAGACTTCTGTGCCAGCGAACAGTGCTGCTTGCAGAGCATGGATGTCATCTGCCGTTACGGCTGAGGTTTGAGTCAGAGTCGACACTGCCTCCCTCAGCGTGAGCACGTTGTTGACAACCTCACGCGCGCCCTCGCCGATCCCCTTGGCGCTTGCCGCCTCGCCCGGCTTCCTGCCCATCATCAGCTCCAAGAGCGCGATGGCTCGTGCCGAGGCCACGACTCCTTCGATCCGGGACGAGGCGACGGCCTCACTACGCAGAAGGAAGCGAGCGAAGGACTCGAGGTGCGGGCTCGTCGGCTCTGCGGCGTTGAGTTCGCGTACGAGCGCCTCGACCTCCGCAACCTCGGCGGCCAGCTCCTTCGAGAGGCGTACAGGGCGACCGAGAAGCAGGTCGGGCATGTAGGTAGCGAACGCCAACGGGACACGCTCCAAGGTAGAACCAGCACCGGCATCGTTAAAGGATAGTGTGTGCCTTGTGAGATTGAAGGTGACGCAGACCTCCAACGAGCCGGTGGCGAGTAGCCCTGAGCTCTTGGTCAGCGTCCCACGCTTCCGGGCGGGTCTCATGCCGGCGCAGCCACGCCGTGCAGAGGCTCAGCGAGATGGTGCTCCAGCCAGGGCCGTCTGTGCTCTCCGCCCACGACGCACGAAAGGCGACCCATCAGGTCGCCTTCATTGCGGTTCAGCCGAGCCGTTCATGGCCCAGGGAGCCACCCTGGGCACCTTCACCTCACTGCTCTCAACAAATCCGGGGCGAGTCGCGGGGCCAACCGTGATCGCCGCCAAGGGAGGAGTCCTTCAACCCAACTAGCCACACCGTCCCGACACCTGGATGGAGCCGAGTCGCCGCGAGCGACAGCCAACTGAAGATCGCTGCCACCCGCTGACCTGCGAAAACGCTGACACAGGTCGAGCGGCGGGTTGCGTTTTGCCTTCACCCCTTTGAGTTCTGGAGCAAATCATAGCCACCAGCCAAAGGGCTAGTCTCCTATTGCCTTCTTACGGCGCGTCAACGCCTGCTTCAGAGACTGCCCCCTCCCTGATTCCTCATGCCTCCGCAGGCCCGGCAGCGGAGTGCGTGAGCGCCTCGACCACCCCTGGCCATCGGCGTGTCTCGCTATCGGCACGGAGGGGTGGGGACGATCTCCGAGAAGTCCCACTGTGGCTCCGCAGGAAGCCTTCAATCTCGGGGCGAGCCACGCGACTGATCCTGGAGGGCGATACTCGTGGCCGGTACGTCACCGGTGACGACGACGCCGACGGCTACC
Organism: Streptomyces tropicalis; assembly: GCF_029269835.1. Classification (GTDB taxonomy): domain Bacteria; phylum Actinomycetota; class Actinomycetes; order Streptomycetales; family Streptomycetaceae; genus Streptomyces; species Streptomyces tropicalis. Next base: position 8,998 of record NZ_JARJBB010000041.1, read on the forward strand.
GGATCACCATGGCCATCGCTGTGGCGTGTTCACAGCCTGGCCGCGAGTGGCGACCTGCTGACCTGGTCGAGGCATTGGTCCAACGTCCCTCTGGAGGCGGGGAGTGGGTCCGGCGTCTACGGGTTCGCAAGGGCGACGAGTACGTCGTCCAGAAGCTCGCTGGCATGCTCTCCCGCGCGCGTGACTTCGTCGCCTCCAGCTCGCCCATCCAATCTCGTCCCGACGCCGGCATCGCTCTCGCCGAACACCGTACGTACGTCGAGAACTTGCCTCGGTGGGGCCGCAGCTACCCAACAGACATCAAGAACCTGCTAGCCCGACTGTCCATCGCAGAACAGGCAGGCGGCTTCGAGCACACTCTCTCGGTTCGTCAGCTTGCAGAGCTGATGGGCAGCGCCGACTCGACCGCCCAGTTGTCAAACAAGCGCCTCCAAGAGCGAGGCCTGCTCCGCCAGCTCGACCATGGGAACGAGTCAGACTCAGCCACCTGGCTGCTCACTCGGCCTCTCCATGTCCAAGACACAGACACACGAAGCGAAGTCGGTACAGTCACCGCCCCCCCTCCCCGGCAGATGGGGCGTGTACCGGATTCGCTCGTCTTTGCGGCGATCATGGCGCATGACGCCTTCCACTACTTCGCGCATGGGGTGACGGGGGCCCGGATTCTGGCGGCCCTGGATGTGACGGAGGGGGCCTCAGTCTCGGAGTTGGCTCAAGGCTGTGGTCACCACCCCACCACGGTACGAAGGCGGCTTCGGGCCCTGGAGGAGGACGGATTGGTGGTGGAGCTGGAAGGGCTGTACTACCTCTCTGACCTGGAGATTTCGCATCATCAGTTGGACGCCGCAGCAGAGAGGGCAGGCACCTCGGGTCGTGCTGAACTAAGGCGGTCTCGGCATCAGCAGCAGAGGGAGGGCTTTCGTCTGTGGACCGCTGCACGGCGGCAGGCTGCGTCGAGGGGGTGGATGCCTACCCCCTCCGTACCGGAGCAGGTGCAGATGGCGTTTCAACAAGGGCGCCCGGTACCTGGATGGGAGGGATGGAACGTCAGTGACCCGATGAGGCCGGTATGGATCGGCAACGTGGCGTGAAAGTGCAGACAGGCGGAGGGTCACTACCGAGAATCCAGTGGCGCCTGCAGTACGATCATGCACCGGGTGCCCGTATTGCCCTTTTTAGGAGCTTCATCCTTAAGCCCGCTGGCCATCCGTTAAAGGAAACACGGAGGGGCTCTCCCTTTCCTTTAACGAGCTACCCATAGGGACAAGGTTCTGCGGCGAGAGGCGTGCCGGGCCCGAGGAGCGGATGCCGCGAGCAGGGACCCGTCCCGTAGCAGGGAACGAAGCATGAAGTCCGAGGCCAATCGCTCCCGCGTCGCGGGACCAAGAAGCGCGCGCCCGTTTCTGCCCTCTCTGTCCACCAAGCATCGGTTGCTGGCGGCGTAGGAGGAGCCTCTCTTAGTCCTTGATCGTTCTGCGCTGCCCACCGGACGTGGGGAGTGTGGACGTGAATCAGTACGGGCGGCTCGCGCAGCAGCACTGGCAGGAGTTCCGGCCCGGGAGCATCGCGGAGATCGATGACCCCGAGGCCTTCTTCACTGAGCTGGGCGGCGATGTCCAGGACGAGGTGCGGATCCGCTGGACTGCTGAGCGTGTGACTTCGCTGGCGCCTGCGGGGGAGTCCTTCCTTGAGCGGGTCGGCCGTCTGCAGCAGCTACGCCATGACGCCGAGCGCGAGGTGCTGCGCGAGCTGGTTCTCCTGCCTGCCGAGGACGACGTCGACCTGGCCGACGACCCGCACCTCACCGAAGCCGAGGTGGCCGAGGAGCAGTGGCGGGAGCAGCACCTTCACGACCTGCTGGCCGGTCGCAGTCGGCCGGGGGACTTCAGCGCCGCGGAGCGTGAACGGCTTCGTGCGGGTGCTGTGCCCCGTCTGCTGGAGCTCACCGGGCTCTCGGATGAGGACCTGGCCCGGCAGGGGCTGCTCTGATGGCGGCGCAGGAGGGGGCGTTCCGCCCCGAGAGCCAGAACGATCTTGCTCCGGCGATGGCGATGCCGCGGCTGGAGGCCAACCTCGCTGCGCTGCGTGTTCTGCGCCGGATTCAGGGCGAGGAGCGGGAAGCGACCGATGAAGAGCGTCGGGTCCTGGCCCGGTGGTCGTCGTGGGGTGCCCTGCCGAACGTCTTCGACCCGTCGCGCGAACGCACCAAGGCCCGTCGTCAGAAGTACGAAGCGGCCCAGGCCGAGCTGCGGGAGCTGCTCAGCGAGAAGGAGTACGCCGCCGCGCTGCGGACCACACTGAACGCGCACTACACGGACGCGGCGTTCGTCGAGGTGATCTGGCGGGCGTTGCAGGCGCTCGGGTTCAAGGGCGGCCGCGTTCTGGAGCCGGGCTCTGGCGTCGGCACTTTCGTCGGGATGGCCCCCGAGGGGGCTGAGATGACCGGTGTAGAGCTCGACCCGGTGACCGCGGCGATCAGCCAGGCCCTGTACCCGCAGGCCCGGATCGTGAACGAGGGCTTCGAGAAGTCGCGGGTCAAGACCGGCGAATACGACGCGGCGATCGGCAACGTGCCCTTCCACTCCGCCCGGCTCAACGACCCTCGGCACAACCCCGGCAACTTCCCGATGCACGACCACTTCATCATCAAGGCCCTCGAAGGGGTGCGGGTCGGGGGAGTGGCCGCGTTCATCACCTCCACCGGCACCCTCGACAAGTCCTCCAAGGCCGCCCGCGCGGAGATGGGCGAGCTCGCGGATCTGGTGTGCGCGATCCGGCTGCCCAACGGCGCGCACGCCGCGGCCGCCGGCACCGAAGTCGCGACCGACCTGCTGGTCTTCCGCCGCAAGGCGCCCTCCCACAAGAAGCAGGGCAAGGCCTTCGCGAAGACCGAAGAGGTCAAGGCCTCCGACGACAAGCGGATGGACGTCAACGAGTACTTCCAAGCCCATCCGCGCAACGTGCTGGGCACCCTGGTGCCCGGGCGTGCCCGGGGCGGCAAGCACCGGCCGGAGGTCCGCGCCGGCAGCGGTGACACCGCCGCGCGCCTGGACAGGGAGCTGCAGCGGGAGATCGCGGCGGCCGTCGAGGCCGGTCTGGGGATGACCGAGAACCCGGCCCGGCGTGAGGAGGAGGTCCAGGGCCCCGACGCGCGGGAGCTGTTCGGCGAGAACGCCGAACGGTTCGACGGGCGCATCATCGAGCTCGACGACGGGAGCTTCTGGTCGGCGCGGCTGGAGGACAGCGAACCGCACCCCTGCCCCAAGACCCAGCGTGACGAGCTGCGGGCTCTGCTGCTGATACGTGACGCGGTCTCCGAGCTCCTGGACGCCGAGACCTCGCCGGACGCCGATGACGCCTGGCTGACCTTCCTACGCTCGACCCTGAACGCGCACTACGAGGCGTACGTCGAGGAATACGGGCCGGTCAGCCGGTTCACCCGGCAGGAGCGCACCCGCAAGCTCACCTGGGACGACGTGCCCGAGGAGCTGTCCGAGCAGCTGATGGACGCGGCCCTGGAGGTGACGGGCCGGCTCGGCTCGAAGCAGCAGGCCGCGATCGACAACCTCGGCGACGGCGTGATGACCGAAGCCGACCTGCAGGTCCTGCTCGGCTGGGACGCCACCAAGGCCCCGGCCGCGCTGCGCGAGGCGCTGGCCGAAGTGCAGGCGGTGCGCGATGAGCTGCGCGACGCCGGGAAGCTCAAGGTCTGGGCGCGGGTCCCGCCGCCGCAGGGCGGCTTCGCCGACGACCCGCACGCCCCCCTCGTCTACGCGCTCGAGGACTACGACGAGGAAACGGGCACCGCCCGCAAGTCCGAGATCTTCACCCAGCGCGTCGCCGCGCCGCGCACCTTGCCCGAGAAGGCCGAGACGCCCGAAGAGGCCGCCGCGATCAGCCTCGACCTGCACGGGACGATACGCCTCGACGTCATCGCCCGGCTGCTTGAGCTGGACAGTGAGGCAGCGGCGCGCGACGCGCTGATCGGAGTGGTCTTCGAGGAGCCCCACACCGGGCGCCTGGTCCCGGCCGCCGAGTACCTGTCGGGCAACGTCCGCCTCAAGCTCACCCAGGCCCAGGACGCCGCCGCCGTCGATCAGCGGTTCATCGCGAACGTCGCCGCGCTCAACGAGGTGCAGCCCGAGGACGTGCCGCCCGGCGAGATCCGCGTCAAGCTCGGCGCCCCCTGGGTGGACGCCTCCTACGTTCAGGAGTTCCTGCGCGGCCTGCTGCGCGATAAGTCGATCAAGGTGGAGCGGGCGGCCGGGTCCACGTGGACGGTCGACTGCCACAACGAGAACGACGTCATGATGACCGCGGTCTGGGGCACCCAGGAGATGAACGCGGTCCAGATCGTGCGCGCCCTGCTCAACCAGCGGCCCATCCGGATCGTCCCCACCTTCCCCGACGAGGCCACCGCCGCGGAGAAGGCCCAGATACGGGCCGAGGCGATGACCGCGACGACCGTCGCCAACAAATACGCGGAGAAGATCAACGAGGAGTTCCGCAACTGGCTGTGGAAGGACGAGGAGCGCGCCGAGCACCTCGCCGGCCTCTACAACACCCGCTTCAACAGCTTCGTCCTGCGCAACTACGACGACGCCCCGAAGCTGTCCTTCCCGGGCCTGTCCACCGAGTTCACCCCCCGCCCGCACCAGCAGGCCGCGGTCTCCCGCATCCTCAACGAACCCTCGGCGCTGCTCGCCCACGAGGTCGGCGCCGGCAAGACGCTCGAGATGTCCATGGGCGCCATGGAACTGCGCCGCCTCGGCCTCGCGCGCAAGCCGGCGATCGTCGTCCCGAACCACATGGCGGAGCAGTGGACGCGGGAATTCCTGCAGGCCTACCCCGGCGCGAAGGTACTGACCGCCTCCACCAAGGACCTGTCCACCCGCCGCAAGCGCAAGCGGTTCGCGGCCAAGGCCGCCACCGGCGACTGGGACGCGATCATCATGACGTACGGCGTCATGAAGGCGATCCCGCTCTCCGCGGCCGAGCACGAGAACTACATCGCCAACCAGCTCGCCGACTTCGAACGCGACCTCCAGCGGCGCCGCGCCGCGATCATCGCCAAGGGCGAAGACCCCGAGAAAGACGACACCGTCAAGGAGGTCGAGGGCAAGAAGCTCGTCCGCGAACAGGCCCTGCGCGCCCGGATGCGCTCCATCCGCGAAGGCGGCCTGTCGTGGGAGCAGCTCGGCATCGACTACCTGTTCGTCGACGAGATCCACAACTTCAAGAACCTGTACAACCCGTCCAACAACGCCGGGTTGAGCATTGCCGGGTCGATCCGCGCGACCGACCTGCACATGAAGCTCGAGTACATGCGGGGCAAGTACGGGGCCCGCGTGATCACCGGCGCGTCCGCGACCCCAGTGGTCAACAGCATCGCCGAGGCGTACGTGTGGATGAAGCTGCTGCGCCCCGACATCCTCGAAGCCGAGGGCCTGGAGAACTTCGACGACTGGGTCGCCAACCACGCCGAGATCGACACCAAGATCGAAATCGCCCCCGAGGGCGGCCTGCAGACCAAGTCCCGGTTCGCGCGCTTCACCAACATGCCCGAACTGCTCACCGCCTGGTGGGTGCCCACCGACGTCAAGACCGCCGAAGACCTCGGGCTCCCCGTGCCCGACGTGTACAAGGGCGGCCCGCAGATCATCAACTGCCCGCCCACCAGCGTGAACGCCGAGATCGCCGAGAAGGCCCGCAGCCGGGCCCGCGACATCCGCTCCCGCGCGGTCGACCCCAGCGAAGACAACATGCTCAAGCTGGCGTCCTGGATGCGGCAGGCCGCCCTCGACCCGCGGCTGATCGGCTACGCCCTCGAAGACGGCGAGCAGACGAAGATCTCGATCGCCGCCGACAAGATCGCCGAGCTGTACTTCAAGCACAAGGACGACGTCTACCAGGGCCCCAAGGACGCGGCCCCCGACGAACTCCCCGGGTCCTTGCAGCTGGTCTTCGCCGACCTGGGCACCCCCTCCAAGGACGCCCTCAAGCAGGGCAAGTGGACCGTCTACGACGGGCTCTTCATGGAGCTCGCCGCCCGCGGCGTGCCCACCGACGGCATCCGCTTCATGCAGGAAGCCCAGAGCGACCGGGAGAAGGCCGCCCTCTTCCGCGACGCCCGCAACGGCAAGATCTCCGTGCTCATCGGCAGCACGGAAACCATGGGAACCGGGACAAATGTGCAGCGGCGTGCGATCGCCGTGCACCACCTGGACTGCCCCTGGCGCCCCGTCGACCTGCACCAGCGCACCGGCCGCGTCGTCCGCCAGAAGAACCTGAACTACGACCTCCAGCGCGAGGTCCACGTCTACAACTACGTCACCGAGAACTCCTTCGACGCCTACGTGTGGCAACTCGTCCTGGGCAAGGCCAAGTTCATCCAGCAGCTGATGAGCGGCAAGCTCACCGACCGCACCATCGAAGACATCGCGATGGACCTCAACGAGTACATGGTCGAGGCCGTCGCCATGGGCGCCGGCGACCCGCGCCTGCAGCAAGTGGGAACCCTGCAGAACGAGATCCTCGGCATGGAAGCCGAGAAGCACGCCCACAACGCCGCCCAGTACGGCCTGCGCCACACCATCGACACCGAGACCCTGCGCGCCGAGCAGCTCGAAGCCGGCATCTCGCTGCTCACCACCGTCCTCGGCGACGCCACCACGCCCGGCACCCGCCGCTCCACCCGCGACACCGACTTCTCCATGACCGTGGTGGGGCCCACCGGCACCACGCGCACCTACACCAAGCGCAAGGAGGCCGCAGCCGCCCTCCAGTTCCGTCTCGTCGACGCCATCGACGAGCTGCGCGGCCAGCGCAACCCCCCGCCACTGGAGATCGCCGAACTCGGCGGCGTGCCCATCTTCGCCCGACTGGACTTCCTCGACCTCCACCTCGACTTCGGCGCCGGACAGTCCGTACCCGTCGACCGCAAGAAGCTCACCGCCGATCCCGCCTCCGTCTCCGGCACCATCCAGTCCCTGGAATACCGCCTCGCCCACCTCGAAGACGACCTCGCCCTGGCCCAGGAACAGCACGCCCACGCGCTCGCCGAAGTCGCCAACGCGCAGTCCTACCTCGGCACCGTCTACCACGACGACGACAACCTCGTGGAGGCCAAGGCGAAGCTGGCCGCCCTGATGGCCGAGCTGGAGACCGAAGCCCCGGTGCAGAGCAGCGGCCCAGCCGGTGGCGTTCCCAGCTACGCGGGCGGCGCCGAGGACGGAGCAGCCATGGCCCGCTCCGGCGGGGGAGGAGGGGGAGGCGGACGCTCCCGCAGCCGCTCCGGAACAGGCAGCGGAGGCGCCGGAGCGTCCGCCGACGGCCCCGCCCCAGCCGACGATCAGCAGGAGGACTTCCCGCACTACACCGACCGCCTCGGCACGTGGATCGCTGAGCGGCTGATGGCCGAAGCCCTGCGCGCGGTCATCGAATCCCACCCCGACGCGGCCACCAGCCCCGGTGCCCGCAAGCTCACCAAAGCCCTCGCCCAGCTGCACGAGGAAAGCCGCAGCCTGCGCGAAAAGCGCCTGGCCGGCGAGGTGCTGGCACCGGCCGCCGCGATCGTGCCGCCCGAGCTGTGGCGCACCGCCATCGAGGACGCCACCAAGGCGCTCGGCAAGAACAACCCCATGGCCACCGATCTCAAGCGGCTCGGCCGCCTGGCCGCCCAGCACGAACAGCGGTGGACCGCCACCCTGGACAGCCCCGCCGCGCTGGCCCAGTGGGAGGACTCCGACGAACCCCGCCCGGACCAGTCCGGCGCCGAGGACGGCCGCGAGTACGTCCGCCTCGACGACCTGGGCCTGTCCGCCAAGTACACCGTGGGCACCGAAACTCTCGCCGCCCACGCCCTGCTGCGCCGCCTCATGCAGGACAGCCCCGTCCTGCACGCCGTCACCAGCCAGGGCCGCCAGCTCACCGCCCGCCGCCGCGACAGCTCACGCCTCGAAGCCGTCTCCAACGACGCCCGCCTCACCGGCCTGGCCCGCCGCGCCGCACCGTCCACCACCACCGAGGCCGGCGCCGACGAGCCTCCAACCGAGAGCCCGGTCGCAGGAGGTTCGGTCGAAGCCACCCCGCCACCCACCGCGTCCAGGCCTCGGCGCGATGCCGCCACTCCGGCGCCCGCCGACGAGGCGGCTCCCGCCCCGGCAGCGCCGCAGCCGCCCGCCACCGCGCCGTCGCCGACACCGGTGCCCGTGTTCACCACGCAGAAGGAGTGGGACGACGCCTTCGTCCGGGTGGATGCCGCCGAGATCGCGCTCAGCGCCGCCGCCTGGGAGACCTGGGAC
>NZ_JARJBB010000042.1 GCF_029269835.1 Streptomyces tropicalis
GGGTGGCGGTCAGGGGGGCGAGGAGGTCGGCGGGGTCGTCGTGGGCGAGGGCTGCGTGGAGCTCGCCGAGCGGCCGGTGGGCGGAGGAGGGGAGGTCGGTGAGGGCGGTGATCTGGCCGGCGAGGCGGCGCAGGTCGGCGGCGTTGCGGCGGGCCCAGGCGGCGGCGGTGCGGTCGGCGGCGCGGCGTTCGCGAGTGGCCGTCACGCGCTGTTCGCCGGTGGTGCCGGCGGGGCCGGGGCGGCCGCGCAGGTAGCGGCGTTCGGCGGCCTGGCGGCTGGCGACGCCCAGGGGGTGGGCGAGGTCGGCCCAGCTGGCGCCCGAGTCGCGGGCGGTTTCGATCAGGCCCGTCTCCCAGCTGGCGAGCTGCTCGCGCACCTGCCGCAGCAGCATCAGAGAGGCGAGGGCCGCCTCCGCGCCGGGAGCGGGGGAGCCGAGGGTGTCGGGGGTCTCGTTCCGGGCTGTGTGCAGGGCGTCTTCTATGGCGCTCAGGGCGGCCGCCGCGGCGAGGAACGACGCCGGGCTGTGGGCGTCGGTGCGGGGCGTGGACGGCTGGTCGGCTGCGGTCATGGGTACCTCCCTCTCGTTGTCATCATGTGGACGACATCGTGTTTGTCATCTATTGGATGACATGTTACAACGGTGTCAGTGCAGCGCATTGGCAGCAACTGCCCGAACCTGCTGGAGGTGTTTACGATGTTGATGCGCACTGACCCCTTCCGTGAGCTGGACCGGCTGGCGCAGCAGCTGATGGGGCCGGGTACCTGGTCGAAGCCGTCGGCGATGCCGATGGACGCGTACCGCGACGGCGACGAGTACGTGGTGGCATTCGACCTGCCCGGTGTGAGCGCGGACGCGATCGACATTGACGTCGAGCGGAACATGCTCACCGTCAAGGCGGAGCGCCGGCCGGTGGCGAAGGGCGACGACGTGCAGATGGAACTGTCCGAGCGGCCGCTGGGCGTCTTCTCCCGGCAGATCGTGCTCGCCGACACCCTCGACACCGAGCACATCCAGGCCGACTACGACGCGGGCGTGCTCACTCTGCGGATCCCGATCGCCGAGCGCGCCAAGCCCCGCAAGATCTCCATCGGCGTCGGCTCCGGCCGCAAGGAGATCTCCGGCTGACACGGCCGGACCGGTGCGGAGGACGGCACCTGATCTCCCCCTCACCCGTCCTCCGCACCCCCTTCGGGCAGTCCGGAAGGAAGCAAAGGGGTGATGGCCACCATGACTCTGCGACGCGAAGCGTTCCTCGATCGAGTGGAGGAACGCGGCGAGTACGGCACGGTGGAGGAAGGCGAGCGCGCGGCCCGTGTGGTCCTCGCCCTGCTCGGCGCGCATCTGGTCGGCGAGGTCCGCGCCCAGCTTGCGGCACGCCTGCCCGAAAGCTTCGCCCTCATCCTGCTCAACCCGCTGACCAGCGCCGAGCCGCTGCCACCGGCGCGGTTCGTGCGGGCGACCGCGGCCTGGATCGAGGGCGCCACCGAACAGACCGCGACCTGGGACGTCAGCGCCGTGCTGTCCACCGTTGCCGACGCGGCCGGCGAGGACCTGCTGGGGCAGATCCTGCTCCAGCTGCCCGCCGGCTACGACCTCCTCTTCGGCCGCCCCGCCCCACCTGACCGACACCCCCAGGCCTCCATCCTGCAATCCACGAAAGGCATGCACCGCAGTGATCACCGACGCACGCGCACCGCTTGAACACCCCCAGCCGTCCGGGACGGCGTATGAGCAGATGCTGGAGAAGGTCCGCTACGAAGGCGCCTACCCCACCCGCGAGAAGGCCGACGAAGTCGTCCGCCTGGTCCTCTCGGGGCTGGGACGCCAGCTGACCGGCGAGGAACGCGTCGACCTGGCCGCCCGGCTGCCCCTGGAGGCCGCCCGCGTTCTGACCATGCAGGTCCCCGACATCCAGCCGCTGACCGGCTGGGCGTTCGTCAAGGACCTCGCCGCGCGCTCCGGCGCCTCCCCGGCCACCACCCGCTGGGACACCGGATCCGTCTTCGCAGCCGTCGTCGCCAGCGCCGGCCCCGACCTGATCACCCGCATCCTCCACCAGCTCCCCACTGGCTACGCCCTGCTGTTTGGCCAGGCCGAACTCAAATCCGCCGCATGACCACGGCCGTCTCCCATCGGCGTCGCCAGCCGGCCCGGACGGGCGCGGCCTGCTCCGGGCCGGTCAGCGGTGCAGGTCCTCACTGAGCCGACGCCGCAGCAGCAGGAGGCTGGCGGTGTCACGGGTAGCTCAGCCAGACGCGTATCCCGAACTCGCGGCGAGGCTTGCCGGCTTCGAAAGTCACATCAGGTCGTGGCGCCGGGCTCTGGCGAAGGGCTTCAAGCCCCTACACGAGAGCTCGACAAAGGAGAGCGACAGCACCTCCGAGATAAGCGACAGCACCTCCGAGATATGGGTGTGGGAAGAGTCGGTGGTCGCCGGTCTGATGCAGACCCCCGAGTGCGCGCGCTGCGTCATCCGGCGCTACGCGGAGCTGCTGGGTTCGGCCAGCGACATCGAGGACGCCGTGCGTGCCCGGGTGCAGCGCCAGGAGTGGCTGTACCGGTCCGGCCGCAAGCTCCACGTCCTGATGTGGGAGGCCGCGTTGCGTTCGCTGATCTGCCCTCCCTCGGTACTCGCCGGACAAGGCCTACGGCATCCCTCACCTGCGACGATGGCTCTGCGGCAAGCGCATCGGCGTACGCAGCGCCCGCAAGGGCATCGACTCGAGTGAACGACTCGGCCGCCGCCGGCGGGTCATCGAACGGACCACGTCCTGGCTGACCGGCTACCGTCGCCTCAACCACCGCTACGAGCGCGAACCCGGCACCTACCTGGCGTTTCTCGGACTGGTAGCTGCCCTCTGCTGCTACAAACGGGCTCGTCAAGCTGACCATGTGGGACACGGTCCTAAGAGGTTGTTTTATTTGGTGAGTCGTCGGTAGTTGATGAGGCTGGTGGCGATGGCTGTGAAGGCGAGGAAGAGCTCGGGTTTTCGTTCGTAGCGCCGGTGCAGGCGGCGGCTGCCGGCGAGCGAGGACATGGTCCGTTCGACCACCCAGCGGTGTCGGCCCAGCTGCTGCGAGGAGTCGGTGACGCTGCGGGCGATGCGGGGTGTGATGCCGCGTTCTCGGAGCCATCGCCGTAGGTAGTCGTAGTCCTTGTCCCCGTGGAGTTTCCCAGGCTGCCGCCGGCGGGGACCGCGTCGGCTGCGCACCGGCGGGATCGAGGCGATCAGCTGGGTGGACGGTGCGGCGCTCAGCACAGCCTGACCGCGCCTCTGCGGGGCTTTACCCCTGGTCGCCCGGCGGCTGCTCGCCGTGCCGCACAGCTCCGTGGCCTCTCGCCGCAGGGCAACTGCCCTGCGGCGAACCTCTGCCGGGACCGGGGCGTGCGGACGCTACCGGCCGGTGTAGGTGAACTCGTCGTCCGGGCTGTTGGGAGAGGTGGCCTTGCCCACCGTCACGGTGATGTTCACCGTCTGCTGGACGTCGAGCAGACCGGGCGCTGTTGCGGTGATCTGGCCGGTGGAGACGAACGAGACCGAGTCGGATGGCTTGTCCTTGAAGTGCACGGTGGCACCTTTGGCGAAACCCGAGCCGTTGATGGTGACCGGGGTGCCGACCTTTCCGCTGGTCGGGCTGACCGAACTGACCACCACAGGTGCGGGTCCGCCATAGGCGAACTGACTCATGGCGATGGCCGGGGACGTGCCGAGGGTGTTGGTGACGCGAACGTGGACGACGCCGGTTCCGTTGGGGACCTTGGTGGTGATCTTGAGGCCGGAGGGGTCGATGACGGTGTCGCGGTCGGCGCAGGCGAACTGCCCGAAGTCGACCTTGCTGTCCGGACTGAAATACCTGCCGTTGATGGTCACCGTGTCGCCTGCGGCGCCGAAGGCGGGAGTCACGTCGGTCACCACCGGCGGCGAAGGCACGGGTGACGCCCCCACCAGGTCCAGGTAGGTGGAGTTGGCGTGCTGGTAGGCGACCTGGCCGAGGAAGTCCTGGGTGGTCTTGTTGACCAGCTTCTCGGAAAGGCTCGTGTATCCGGTGTTCATCAGGCAGAGCGTGCCGGGCTGGACGTAGATGTTGCCGTTGGTGCGCTTGGCGATCGACCCGATGAGCAGCTTCACTTCTTCGGTCGCCTGGGGCCCCGGGCTCGGGTACCAGCCGGTGGTGGTGTCGAGATCGGCCCACGCGTGCGGTACCAGGTCGTAGGCGTTGTTCTGGCGCTCGTCGATGATCCACGGCACGGAGTCGAAGTAGTCGACGAAGCTCTGCACGCCGGCGGTGGGAGCGGCATAGGTCATCACAGCGAACTTCGGCTGCTTCGGCCAGGTCTGTGCCTGCAGGTACGGCGCGAGCATGCTGGCGATGCAACCGCCCAGGCTGTGACCGGTCAGATAGACGGTCGGCTGCGGCGAGGAGGGCGCCGCCTTGAGCGCGACGGAGAGCGCCTGAGCGAGCGTGGCGTTCGGGGAGGGAGAGGCGATCGAGCGGGTGGTGACCACTCGTGTGAACGCGTCCTTTGCCCCCCTGGAGACGTAGACCGGCTTCGGCGATCCGCTTTCGGGGAACGAGACGACCGTGCCGACCTCGAGGTCTTCGAGGATGTCGGTCCAATCGGCGTCCGTTCCGCGAGCGATCACGGCGAACTCGTTCGAGCCGTTGGTGCTCCGTACGAGGTAGGCCATATTGGCGTTGGCCTCGCTCAGGGCGAGCCACACCAGCTCCCACTCGTCCTGGGTCGCCAGGGTGGGATCGTGCAGTTGCGCGTTGATGCCGGTGATGATGCGGTTGGTCTGCTGCTCCAGGGTTTCCCCTGACGGACGCGGCGTGTTCCCGGTGGCTGCAAGGGCAGCCAGCGTCATGGTCACCTGGGCGATTGCCGGATCGGATGCCATCGTGGTTCCTGCTCCTCGGAGGTTTGCCGGTGTGGAGGCGCGACGGCCTATCGGCAGCATCAGGACAGATCTGCACCGAACCAACCGTCAGAGTGGATCGGCACAATCAGACCTCCCTCTCTGCAATGTCCGGCGCCTTTACTGCCTTCAGACGGACCAGGTTCACCGCGTTGGCCCTTCGCCATACCTGCAGGCGGTTCGCCGAGCCACGTACGCTGAGGCTTAGACGTCGTTTCATCTGGTGAGTCGTCGGTAGTTGATGAGGCTGGTGGCGATGGCTGTGAACGCGAGGAAGTGCTCGGGTTTCCGTTCGTAGCGCCGGTGCAGGCGGCGGCTGCCGGCCAGCCAGGACATGGTCCGCTCGACCATCCAGCGGTGTCGGCCCAGTCGCTGCGAAGAGTCGGTACCGCGGCGGGCGATGCGGGGTGCGATGCCGCGTTCCCGGAGCCATCGCCGCAGGTGGGGGTAGTCGTAGCCCTTGTCCCCGTGGAGTTTCCCAGGCCGCCGCCGGCGGGGGCCGCGTCGGCTGCGCACTGGAGGGATCGAGGCGATCAGGGGCTGCAGGGTGAGGCTGTCGTGCGTGTTGGCAGCTGAGACGGCGACGGCGACGGGCAGGCCGTTGCGGTCCACGACCAGGTGGATTTTCGATTCGCTCTTGCCCCGATCGGTCGGATTCGGTCCGGCCAGCTCCCCCCTTTGAGTGCACGGATGCTGACGGAGTCGATGGCAAAGCGCGACCAGTCCAGCTCGCCCCGCGCTCCGAGCTCGTCGAGGATGACGCGGTGCAGACGGGCCCACACCCGGGCCTGGCTCCAGCGGGCGAAGCGCCGGTAGACCGTGGGCCAAGCCGGCGCGAAGACCGGCGGCACCTGCCTCCATGAACACCCCGACGTGGCCACGAACACGATCGCTGCCAAACACTCACGGTCCCCCGCCCGCCGTCGACCACCACACTGCGGCCGTATGACCACCGTCTCCGACACCACCCGCCGGAACAACTCCCACAACTCATCCGGCACGAGGCGCTCAGCAAGACTCGCCATACCAACACAACGACCCCAACCGCCAAAGAAAACGACGTCTAAGGCGGCGGAAAGTCCCTCGGAAGTCCCTCGGACAGCGGTGAAAGTCCCTGAAAAGTCCCGGACCCGTCCTGTTCGACACGTACGGCATCCCTGGCTCCGGGAGGGACCTCCTCGGGCGAGGGCTCATCGGCGCTGGAGACCTTGGCCCGTACCAGGCGCGGCTCCTCCTGCACGCCCTGCTCGCCCAGGGCGCCGACGGAGCGACGGTCCGCGAGACCTTCCCCACCGCCTCCGCCCGCTGATCCCACCTCATCAGGAGACACCCACACATGCGTGCTCACGAGCTGACCGTCGGCCGTACCTTTGGCGTCACCTTCGACCACGGGGAGGACTTCTTCGAGGCGTTGTCCACCTTCTGCCGGGACAACGGCATACGGCAGGGCTACATCCCTTCGTTCATCGGGGCCTTCGCGGAGGCCGAGATCGTGGGTGCCTGCGAGAAGCTCACGGACCCGGACGCACCGGTCTGGGCGAAGACGTGCGTCACCAACGTCGAGGCGTTCGGCGCGGGCACGCTCGCCCACGACCCGGCCACCGGCGGGATACTTCCGCACATCCACGTCTCCGCCGGCCTGAAGGCCCAGTCGGCCGATGGCAGGACGAGTCATCTCCTCAGCGCCAAGGTCCAGTTCCTCAGCGAGCTGCTGATCGTGGAGGTCACGTCGCCCACGATGACCCGGCCCCGGAACCCCGACCTCTACGACGTTCCGCTGCTCACGTTCGGCTGACCGGAAGGAGCCGGCGAAGCCAGGGGTGGTGGGGCGCGATCACCTTGATCGCGTCTGCCAGCCAGGCGCGTGTCGGAGCGTCGAGCAACGGCAGTACCGCTTCGAAGTCGATTTCGTCCTTCTCTCGGGTTGCCTTCGCCTTGTAGAAGAGCTGCACCTCGGGCGCGAGATAGGGGATACCCGCCTTGCTCGTCCGCCCGAGCCGGTCGATCGGGAGGCGGATCGCGGGGTGGCGCCGCGAGACCCATTGAGCGCCCTCGGCCTCGTCCAGCATGAGCTGCACGGACCAGGGCGCATCCGGCTTGCGCCGGCACCAGATGTCGTGGAGCGGAGGCCGAAGGACCTCTCCAGGACGCCACGGTCGCGACTCCCCTTGGCCGGGCGGGTCCGCCACGTACAGGTCCCATCCGGCGAGGAGATCCCGTACGCGGTTTTGGTCACGCCGAAGGAAGAGGACGTCGAGATCGCCATGTGCGCGCAGCTCGCGGCCGACGGCGAGTTCGATCGCGTAGCCACCGGCGATCCACCACGGGAAGTCCGCCTTGGCGAAGACCGCGGCCACATCCTCGGGACGATCCGGTACCCAGCGTCCCAATACGTCAGTACTCACCCGCCCATACTCTCAGTGACCAGACCGGCGGAGGTGAAGCCCGGTGGCGGTCTGCGGTTCGCTGGGGTGCCTTGTCGCTCGTTCGCCCGGCGCTCATAAACGCCCATGAGCATCAGAGGCACCGACGGCCATCGTTGAGTACGTGACCCGCGATCGGCTTCGTCGCTGGTGCTTGAGTCACGCCCTTTGGACCCGTGCGCCAGAAGTCAGGGTGGTTCCTGCGGCAGTACACCTCGCAGCGCACTGCACTTCGTGACCACAACGCAACCCCGGGAGAAGGTACTTGGTCGGGCGGGTGGTGGCCGTCTGGACGACGAAGTCCTCGTCGTCAGAACCGAGCAGGCGGGGACGGCCTCCCGCCCACTGAGGGTCCAGGCAGGCCAGGCCGATCTCATTGAATCGGCGGATCACGCCCCGAACGGTGTCCTCGTCGGCCTGCACCAACTGTGCGATCACCGGCACCCGATTCCCGCCGACCGAGGCCAGCAGCATCATCGCGCGCCGATAACGCACCGAACTGGAGCTGCCACGGCGCACGATCTGCTGCAGCTTCTGCCCCTCTTGATCGGTCAACCTGCCACACGAACAGGCTCTGCCACCACACCCCCAACGATCGGACGGACGTCACCCCAATATCCAACCGTCGCCATCACCAACCCCGGCGAACCTTCTCGGTCAGAGCACTGGACATCTCAGAGGGCTGAGAGGTCCAGCAGGCCCCTGTGGTCGGGCCTGGGGACCACGAAACCGGTGGTGTTCCAGGAAGCCTTGATCGCTGACGAGCCTGCTGCTTGGCTTGCCGCTATGACTGAGCTCTTCGGGCCCGTCGCCTGGCCTCCTGCCCCGATCAGGACCGAGCGGCTCGTGCTCCGTGTGCCCGAGGCCCGGGACCGTGCGTCGTTCGTCGAGCTGCTGGCGTCGTCGGAGGTGCATACATACCTCGGTGGCCCCCGGCCACGTGACGAGCTCGAGCTCGAGTTGCCCGAGGTGCCCGAGCGGTGGCCCGGGAGTTTCGTCGTTGATCTCGACGGGGTGATGATCGGTCAGATCCAGCTCAGGAGAGCATCGGAGTACCATCGCCCGGCTGCCGCGAGGAAGGCCGAACTCGGCTACCTGTTCCTGCCGCGGGCGTGGGGATTCGGGTATGCCGCCGAGTCGTGCGCAGCGGCACTCGACTGGTTCCACGGCGTCCTTCCTGGTGAGCCGGTGGTGCTCGCCACCCAGACTGCCAATGTCGGCTCGATGCGCCTCGCGGCAAAGCTGGGCTTCACCGAAGTGGAGCGGTTCCGGGCCTGGGACGCCGATCAGTGGCTCGGCATGCGGGTCCCGGTCACGTCCTCCAATTGAACTCGCGCTCGACAGGGCGGATCTGTGGCAGTGCGGCTGTCCTCGTTGACGAAGCCGGGCGGGCTTGCGGGTCATGCCGGCGCTTGGAGGAGTGGCGCCAAGGCGCGTTGTTCATCGATGTGCTGCCGTGACTGCAGACGGTGATCCGGCCGGTTGAACGAGTACCCCAACGAATCAGTCACGGTGGCCAGTTCAGCACCCCACCCGGCTGTCTGCTCAGTCGTCACACCCAGCATCATGCCCGGTCAACGACACCGCGTGGGATCTGGCACAAGGTCTTCGGCTGTAGTACCTGTTTCAGCAGGGCAAAAGATGCGATTCGCGCCCTTTCCCGCGGATTGCCTTTCAGTGGGAAAATGGCGCGAATGGGCTGTAAAAGGGCGCTGTCGACTCTCCTTTTTAGTAAACTTTGAAGGGGTGTCGCTCTGCCTCGCGTTCCCCTGTGTTCGACTGCGCGTAAAGTGACAAGTCGCCGTCGGGATTCCGTAATTACACCGACAGCAGGTGTCGATCCCAGGTGCGCATGTCTACTTCATATTCCTCTCCGTTCGATGATTACGACCGAGATCTGACGCCGCCCGCCAAGCGTCCGAAGGCACCGATCGAACCGGACGCGGAGGTACTCGTCCCCGCCCACCCGCGGTACGCCGCGGATCCAGGGCGCCGCCCCGCGATAGGTTTCGAACTCCTCCAGGGGGCCGACGGAAACCCGGTGGCGGTGGCGTTCACCAGTTCCGCGAAGCTGGTCGCCGCGCTCGGTGATGCGCAGCCGTGGGTAGCGGTGCCCGTCGGATGGTTCGCCCGGGCGATGCACGACAACGGACTCGGCCCGGTTCGCGTAGACCCGCAACTCTCGCCCGGGGTACGGGTCTGGAGCGCCGAGGACATCAGAACCTACACGGAGGCAGTCCAGTGGCCGACCTGAAAATTGTGACGTCGGACGTGAAAAAAATGTCGTCCACGTTTCATGCGGAGGCCAAGTCCTACGCGAAACTCCACACCTCCGTGAGCCCCGCTGTCGCAAGGTCGGGCGATGACGGTCTAGACCACACGATCCGGTCGATGATGGACGCGATCTCCGGTCTGCATGCCAGACTCGCCGGCCGGATCGAGGAGCACGGGGATCTCCTTGACGCCGCGGTCAAGCACTTGACGCACCGCGACATCGACGTGCACGGGCTCTTCGAAGACCTGATGGGATAGCGAGACGGGGGACACCAACTGTGACGGATTCCTGGGTGGGCGGCGACATCGACGGTCTGGCCGCCATGGGCACCGCCCTCACCAATGCCAAGGAGCACCTGGACGACATCGTCAAACCGCTCAGCAAGGGAGTCGACAAGCTCGTCAAGGACGCGGGCTGGAAAGGCGAGGCCGCTGACAAGTTCGAGGCCGCCTGGACCAAGGACGCGATCACCGCCGGCGGTTTCGCCGAACTGGTGAACGCGGTGGGTAAAGAGCTCACCGACCTGGCCACCAACCTGTCCTCGGCCAACACGGCACTGCAGAACGCCGCCCATGTCGCCCAGAAGAAGGGCGTGTCCATGGGACCGAAGGGGGAGCCCATCCCCCTCGCGACGAACAACCCGCCCTCCGAGAAGGAGGAGCAGGCAGCAAAGAACAACAACGACTACACCACCCTCTACGCGGAGCTGATGCACCAGGCTCAGCGTGCCCGGCTCCTCGCCGCCAAGCGCATCGGCCAGCTCTACGCCGAGATCGACCCCAGCGAGCCGATGCAGAAGGGCGACAAGATCGTGGTCGCCGACTACCTGCGCGGCCTGTGGACCGCTGGGGCGGAGGGCGACCGCGCGCTCGGCCTGGACATGGCCGACGACGTCAAGCACGCCCAGGAGGAACACGGCAAAGCCCTGTCCGCGCTGAAGGACGAGGAGGCCAAGTTCCGGACGGCGGACGCGAACCTCCCCAAGGCGTTCAAACTGCGCGGGGAGTGGCAGACTGCCGCCGACCAACTCGACAGCCTGGAAGGGCGGCTGGCCGGGCTGGAGAACGGCAGCTCTCATATGCCGTACGACCGGTTCCTCAATTACAAGATGGCGGACGTCCTGCGCGGCAGTGAACTCGCCGAGGGCGCTCCCCGGTTCC
Organism: Streptomyces tropicalis; assembly: GCF_029269835.1. GTDB lineage: Bacteria > Actinomycetota > Actinomycetes > Streptomycetales > Streptomycetaceae > Streptomyces > Streptomyces tropicalis. The sequence continues at coordinate 10,779 of NZ_JARJBB010000042.1, forward strand.
TCAAGGAAATCCCGGTCATCGACGTCGCGGCCACGGTGGCCGTCGGCGGTCTGGAGGCCAAGCAGGACCACGACGAGGGCTGGTCCTGGGGCCACTCGGTGCTCGTCGACGTGGGCGGCGGCCTGGTAGCCCTGGGTGCCGGTGTCGGTCTCGCGGCCTCGCTCCCGGTGGACGGGGTGGTCGCCACCGCCGCGGTCGGCGGCGCGGTCGTCGTGGGCGTGGGAACCTTCGCCGACAAGCTGTTCCACGAGCACTGGAGCGAGGACTGGGACGACCACGGCGCGGCCATGGGCACGCTGTACGGCATCGGCCACTCCGGGGCCCAGGCATGGCACGCCGGCGAGGGTATGGTGACCGGCGCCGGCCACTGGATCGGCGACAAGTCCACGGCACTGTGGCACAAGATCTTCTGATGTTGGTGGGGACGACATGAACAGCACGGCGGACAGCGTCCCCGGGGAGCAGGTGGAGCCGGCGACGATTCCGCGTCTGGGCACCACCTGGTTCGACCGGGGCGCCGGGTACTGGCTGCGCCGGATCGCACATGGCTGCTTCCAACTCGCCCTGTTGCTGTTCGCCGGGCTCGTCGTGACCGCCTTCTACGTGGGGTTCTGGGAGGCGGTGGGGGTGCCTCGCTCCGCACGTACCGCGGTGTACGCGGTGACGGCGGTCGCCTGCCTGCTCAGCCTCGTCGCGGGTTTCGTGCGCACTCGTCGCGCACCGGTGGAGATCCCCACCCCCGAACAGGCATGGCGGGAGCACCGTTCCCGGCAGCGCAGGAACGCCGCCTCGGCCGCCGGCGGCCGCTGGACGCTGCTGCTCCTCGCGCCCGTCCTGCCCGCCACCGTCGCCTGGGCGATCGGTACCTGGGCCGCCCCGACGCTCGCACGCCGCACCGCCGCCGAGATCGGCGCCCGCGAAGATTACGAGCGCCGGGTGCGCGAGCAGGAGGAGCGGGCCGAGGCCGCCCGGCCGCTCCCGCCCCGCAACCGGGCCGAGCGCCGCCACGGACGCCGCTGAACGCGAGCCGGACCGGGTGCCCAATCCGTCTGCGTCGCCCTCCCATTGACCGCTCGCGCAGCCCGGCGTACGCCGAATTCTCCGCACTCGGTCGGCCCTGTGCCGTAGTCCTGCCGGACCACGGCCGAGAGCGGACGACCTGCCCCGGCACCCGGCCATCACGGTGAACCAGTGCCGTACAGCGCTCGTGAGCACCCCGGAAACAATCCAGCCTTGAGTACGCCCGTGCCGCGGCTGCGGCCATCCGGGCCAGGGTCGGTGCCGTGGTCGATGCCCCCTGGCGGCCGTCGACGTGACCGCGAAGGTGTTCGTGATGAACCACGGCGGCTGGTTCCACCGTCGGCACCTGCTCGTCGAAGCCCGCCGCCCCTCGCTCTCGGCCTGGGCGGCCGCCGCCGCGAGGTGGGCCCGAACAAGCGAATCGTGGACGCCGCGCTCGCCACGTACAGCCTGGACATCAGCGAGCCGAGGACGCTGCGCGGCCGGATGCCGGCCTACCGCCTCTGCACCGCCCGCTGGTCGCTGGCCGACCTCGAACCCGCCCCGCGCCCGCCGACGACCGCCCCACATCCGGATCGCCGGCGGGGGGCCACCGTCCGGAGCCTGCGCTGCCCCAAACTGGTGGCGGCCGTCTGTGGCGGGACTCGCGTGGGATCATTCGTCCATGGGCGGCGACCTGGAAGTAAGCGCTCTGGCGATCAATGTCACGATCGCGCAGGCCCTCCGTTGGGCGGACTCTCGGTGCGGTGAAGCGTTCACGTTGGCCACGCTCAATGTCCGGCTTCTCCCGGACGGTCACCTCGCGGTGAAGGCCTACGGCAGGCCAGGCGCTGGTGGTCGGGGCGCGTACGTCTCATTCCCCGTCCCCGACAAGCCCGAACTGGCAGCCCTGGTTTCCGATGCTGCCAGCCGTGCCGGGGCGTTGTGGGCCGCCCATCATGGTCTCGGCTGATCTCGTTCGGGCGCTGGGTGGGCGCAGTCTCGTTGGCGGCGGCGTGGATGCCGGGTCGCCCAGAGCGGGCGCGGCGAGGCGGGCGCCGCGGCCGAGCCGGTCTGCGGCCGCCTCCGCTCTCCTCAGGCGGCGGAATCCACGGAGCCGGGCGAGCATGTGTTCGACGATCTAGAGGCACATGCCGAAGCTGGGAGGTTCCGTGGCCTCACCCGTGAAGTCTTGCGCAAGGCTGTCGAGGAACCACACAAGCGTGCGGCGATCCGGCTGGTTCTGACCACCGCTGCGGCCCAGCGCGACGCCGTCCTGAGAGGCTTCCAGGCCTTCGTTCGCACAGTTCGACCGAACATCGGGGTTGAGGCATAGGGATGGGACGACTTTGGGACAAGCTGAGCGGTACCAAGTACCCCCACGGTGGTGTCGCGCCCTTGGCGCCATTGGAGGTCCGGGGCGCGCTGCTCGCGCTCAACGCGCCGGATGTGCCCTTCCGCGTGCGCAACGCTCTCCCTGCCGAGAAGGCCGACCTGGTGGCGGAGTGCCAGATCCGAAGGGTGGGCGTGCGACTCAAGACGAGGATGCGGCTGCTTTCGGACACGCAAGAGGTCCGTTTCCTCCATGAACGGTGGGAGAACCGTTCGTCTGATGACGCCCATGCCCAGTACGGACGTGGTCACGCGCCTGCTGTGTACCGACAGTGGGAGAAGGAACAGCGTCCCGGCGGAAAGCGGCGCGGGGTCGAGGCTTTCCGCTTCGATACACGGGAGATGACCGACCCACTTCAGAACACGGTTCTCGGCGCCGGATGGACCTGGCGCGGAGTGTTCAAGCTCTGATGGGGAGTATTCGACGACGGACCTGGAGTTGGCCTCGCTCCAGCGCCTCGCGCGGACGGGGCCGAGTCGGCCCGGGGAGGGGCGTCGATGGTGGCGAGGTGTTTCCCGTGTCATTCGCTGAGCAGTCCGGATTCCTTGATCGAGTTTTTGATGAGGCTGATGTTGTGGCCAAGTCGTTCGGCGTCCGTGCTC
>NZ_JARJBB010000043.1 GCF_029269835.1 Streptomyces tropicalis
GAGCGCGACCTTTTCCCCTTCGGCACGCGGAGCGGCGGTCGAGCATCTCCGCCCGTACCTCGATGTCGCTGTCCGTGCTGGTCCAGCTCCGGGAGCAAGGGCCGGATCGCCCGCTGCTGAGCGGGCCGAGAACGGGGTCGACAGCGGCGGCAGCGCGGTGAGGTTCGAGCTGTTCCGTGCTCGGCCGGTCTCGTCATGTCGCGCCATGGACGCCGCCAGGCGAACCCGGGGGCTCGGGCCCTCTCACGAGGAGTGCGTACGGACACGCGGATGAGTAGGAATGCTCATGCCGTGGTGCCGGCCGATGACGAACATGAAGATCAACATCTTCGAGACGGGAGTACTCTCATGTTCGGTCGCATCGCCGACGTCCTGCTTCCCTCCATCGGCCGCCTGTCGGTGACGACCGACCCTGGCTTCAAGATCATGACCGGCAGTCTGTACGCGGCGAATCACACCTCGCTCGCCGACCCGGCGATCGTGCTTGCTGCTCTGCACCGCATCGGCGCCGATCCGGTCGTGATGGCGACCGCCGGTCTGTGGCGCGTCCCCCTGCTCGGCCGTCTCCTCGCGCGCGGAAGCCACATCCCGGTGCATCGAGGCGACCGGAGGGCAGGCGACGCACTCGATGCCGCCGTTCAGGCCCTGGAACAAGGCCGATCGGTGCTCATCTACGCCGAAGGGGGCCTGCCCCTCCGTAGGGACGCTGGCGAAGCGGCCCCCGGGGCCTTTCGCAGCGGCCTGGTCCGGCTGGCCGAGCGAACGGGAGCGCCCCTTGTGCCGGTCGGGCAGGCCGGGGCACGCCGAGTCACCTCGGGCAGCACGGTGAAGCAGCTCGCTGGTCTGGCTACGGCGCCACTGCGCCGCCCGGGACTTCACGTCCACGTCGGGGAGCCGTTGCAGCTCACCGGTGACCGGGCCGGGCGCTCGGCCACAGCGCACTCCGCAGTGACCGCTGCTTGGCGGACGGCGGCCACCCGGCTCGGGGAGCCCGCTGCGCTCGCGGCCTAGACTCCCCCATCCTGGCGGACGCCGTCGCCACGGCCTGGGGCATTGCTGTGGCTTCTGCTGGAATCGCCGCTGGAGGCGGCGGACCGCTGGGCTTGTTCGTACGCGGTTCTGAAGGCGGCGGTGGGCATGTGCGGGTCGGCTTCAGCCGGGGCTGAGGCATGCTGCGCCGGGGCGCCTGGGCGGCCGACCCGGTTGACGGCGGCTCGTGCCCGGAGGGCCATGTCGTCGCGGACCGCCTTGGCGAACCGGCTCGGTACATCGCGGCGGTCCACCACGCCCACCATGGTCCCGTGCTGGGTCCCGACCCAGGCGTAGGTCTCCACCTTCCAGGCGAGCTGACGTGCCGCCGCACGGAGCGCTGACCGGAGGAGGCCGGCGCCGCCGAGCTCCTCCGCCTCCTGATCGGGCATGCGCAGTTCGACGCTGCCGCCGTAGCCGCCTCCTTGCGGTGGGCAGCTGGCCTGGAGCAGCGGAACGAGCACGGTGATCATGGCATCGCGGCGTGGATCCGGCGCCGGTGTGGGCATCGAGGTTTCCCGGGGTTGGTGCTGGGCGGACAGAGTACAGAGCGTAGTGGGGTCGGCGTGCGCTGGACCGCGATGCCCAGGTCTTCCGAATCCTTCACAACAGGCTCAGCGAAGGAGACCAGGCTCGGCCGTGTCCGTGCATGTCCTGCCGCTGAGTCGGTGGTCACTCAGCTCGCGGTGGCCCAGCTGCTCAACGGGACCGCCCATCCCCATGAAGGCCAGCGAGCCGCCCGGGTACGATCGGCGCAGGGCACATCCGCGCCACGCCCGCGCTCCTGCTCCCCCGCCCACGTCGCCGGGAGCGCCGAGACCAAGAGTCGCAGACTCGCGCACTGCAGTCCGTAATGCCGTGTGATGTCACCTTTGTCACCAGCTGCGGAGCGTGGGCAGCCAGTTGGTGGAGGAAGAGACATCGCATGACCCGAAGCAACGACCGTGCCCGCGACCGCGCGATCCGCCAGTACAAGAAGGACCATCCGGGCATGTCGCTGAGCGACGCCCGGCGGGCCGTGCAGCGAGCAGCCGAGCAAGAACAGAGGCCGCTGCCGCGCCGGCTCCCCTCCGTACCGGTCCCCGTCCCCGGCCAGTCGCTGGAAGCCTGGGTCGACAAGGTCGCCGCCCACTCCGAGATCGGCCGCCATCAGGCCATGGACGCCCTTGGCCTTGAGCCCGGGGGTTCTGCCGCTGGCCGCTTGCGGGAGCTGGCCGCCGACATGCCCGAGCGCACGGTGGAACGGCTGTGCGCGGCGACCGGGATCGATGCCGAAGCGGCTCGCGCTATGGCCGCGATTCCTCCGGGGCAGAAGCCGGCCCAGGCGGCGCCACTCGACGAGGTGGTCGAGTACTTCCGCAAGGCACTGGAGCATGCCCGTGATCAAGCTCAAGCCGAAGGGCTCCCTCCGTCGTCTCCCTGGACCCTGTCGTTCATTGAGCCGCAAATCACCCAGTTCGGCGGAGCACAGGCTCTGCGCAAGGCCGCCAAGAGCGCGGGCCGGCAGCTACGGATCAGCCTCCGGGTGACGATCTACCGGCCCGAGGGCCACCCCGAGCAGCTCATCACGGTGAACAACCAGGGCCCGTACAAGACCGTGAAGCGTGAACCACAGGACTCGGCCCCCGCTGTGCCCTTTGTCCTGGACCCGGATGCGGCGCCGAGTGAGGCAGTGTGCGGCTGCGGCCGCAGCTACTGCCTGAGTGGAAGCGTGGAAGAATTCGGCTGGACACCGTGGCCCGAGCCCGTCTGGTACTCGATCCGGCCCGACACCGACCTTCGGTCGCTTCCGGAGGAGTTCCGCCGTAGCCACGACGCGGACCCGCTGTTCGCACGGCTCGACCATCGCTCCTTCGAGGACAGCCGGAACGTCCTGGACCTTACGCCGTTCTTCGAGGACGCCAAGCTCGGGCCGCTGGCTGATGTACAGGTGTACGCAACCAACGCCCGTGGACAGTACCGCGGGTCCTCGCACGGGGCTCTGTGCCGCTACGCGGACACCCGTGAGGGCGGCGGCTATGGGCCTCTTCCCTCGGAACGGCACGAGATCCTGAAACTGGCTGAACTCGTCGACATCCTTCGCCCCCTGCACCGGGACCAACCCCCCATGGATCTGGAGGAGTTGCTCACTGGTGGCTTGTCCCGGAGCGACGAAGACCTGAAACGTCGCTGGTGCGTCTACTGCCACGGATATTCGGTACGCCGTTTCACCGCCAACCAGTGCGCACACTACCGGGCCGAGCACGAGCGCTGGTCGCAACTGCTCGAAGCACGAGAGGCAGCCCGCCGTGCTGAGGAGACTCTCAACACCTCATGCCCGCACTGTTCCGCCTCCTCCGGGCGGCCATGCACCGACCGTGCAGGACAAGCCGTATCCCCGCACGAGCGACGGCAAGTGGAAGCCGACCGTATTCACGGACGGTGGTGGGCCCCACATCACCAATCTTGATCGATGCGGCCTTGAGACCAACGGCAACGCGCTGCCGTTGGTCTTCCGCTCGACGCCTCCGCACAGGCCCTGGAGCACGGAATCGGTACCCAGTGGGGCCGGCGGTGCTGTGCGCGTTCGGCTCGGGTGGTGCGCTGTGCGCTCGACCTCATTCGGCTTCGGCGGGCGGGCGGGCGTCGATCAGGTTGACGGTGTAGCCGAGCCCTTGCATCCAGACCACGGTGGCGTCCAGCCCGGAGGGGGCGACGGCTGCCCGGTGGGTGAAGGACTGCTCCATGGCCCGCTGGACGGGTTCCAGGACCGGGGAGTTCGTGGACTGTATGGGGGTGTGCCATTGCGGGCGGAAGCCCTGGAGACCGGTGCGGGTGTGGCCGCCGATGGGGTGCGCGGTGTAGGGGAACTCGGCGTGCATGTACTGGCCGTCTTCACCCGCGATGAGGACGTTGAGGGCTGGGTTGGGGGCGTCGAGGGGGATGCCGCAGGCGATCTTGGTATCGCAGGTTTCCCAGCTGAGGACGACGCAGTCGGCGGCCGCGGCGGCGGCCAGCAGGGACAGATCCTCGATGCCCTTGTGTGCGTCTGTGCCGGTGTAGAGCGGTCGGGTGTGGGCCACGGCGATGACGCGGCCGGCGCGCAGGGCGGTGAGGGCGGGCGGGTGTGCCATGCCCTGGGCCAGCGCAGTGGTGTGTGCCTGCGCCGTGGAGTCGGTGAGTATCTGGATGATCGTCCCGGGTGGGAACAGGTCGCCGGGCGTACGCTCAAGCTCCCGGTCCTGGCGGGGACGACGCGTGCGTGTCGGTTTCCTGCGGCCCATCTGATCTCCCGGTGAGCGGCGGCGAGCTCTTTAGGAGGGGACGCTAGGTGTCGGTGGACGGAGCAGGTGGACTTGGAGCGGCCTCGTCCCGCGAGGCGGGCCGCCGGGCTGCGGCGATCTGGCGGGCGTCCCGTCCGGCGGACGGTTGTGCCGGCAGTCGCGGGCGTTGCCGGGGCGAGGGCCTGGCGGAGGACGATGGGGGCTTTCGGCTCCGGCCGCCAGGGCCAGCTGAGAGGATGGCGCGTGCCGGGGCGGCCGAGGGGTTTGGATGGCCTCGCCGTGACGGAGGCTGCCCCGGCAACTGGAGCAGCCAGTGGGCATGCGCGCCCGCGGTCTTGGGTCAGATCCGCTCGAGCCAGTTGTAGGTGAGGTCGACGCCGTCGTGGTGCAGCGACCGATGGACCGTTGCTGACCTCAGGGTCGTGGTGAGAATGCCTCGGCGCTGGGTGTCGTTCATCGAGTGCTGCCACTGATTCAGCGCGTGCTGGGGGGAGACGGGTACGTTCAGGTCCAGCTCGAGCCCGTCGGCCAGGAGGATCTCCTGTGCCAGGCCAAGCTCGCGGCAGCCCTCGGTGGAGAAGGCGCGGGCGAGTACTTGCTGCGCTATGCGGAGTTCGAGCTGGCCGGCGGGGAGTTCGGGCACACACCCCGTGGCGCAGCTGTAGGTGGTCGGCTGGCCGCCGCCGGTCAGGAGGAGGCCGCACAGCCCGCAGGAGAGCAGGTCGGTCAGCAGCGGGCCGTACCAGAGGGCGGGGGTCGTCGGCGTGGCCATGAGGACGGGTACAGAGTGGGTGCTGCGCGGAACGAAGATGATCTGCTGCAGGTCCGGGCGGCCGCTGGGGATGGTGACCATGCAGGCGGAGATCGGGTACGCGCCGCTGTCCGTACGCCAGACCAGTACCTGCCCGTCGGGACAGTCCCGCGAGGTGGGGCGCGGGGAGAGGCCGAGTTTGGCAGCGTCGTCGCGGATGGCGAGCAATTCGGGGCTGCGTGGGGCCGCGGTGATGGCGGCATGGAGAGCAACGGAGAAGCCCTGGGCGACGTCGTCCCAGTTGGCCAGGCGTCTTCGTGCGTCGGCTTCCAGCAGGATCCAACGCATCAGGTTCCAGCCCGGCCGGGCCGAGTCGGGCAGCAGCGCGCGGGCAAAGGTGTTCGCCTCTACCGTCTGCCAGGCGCTGTCCACGATGAGGGCCGGGATGTCGTAGCGGTGCAGCATGCGCTGCAGGTAGATGTCGAGGGGAGCGCCGGCCGCGGTCAGGCGGACTCGGTGACTGTGAGGGATCTGCAGGGCTTCGATGATCGCCTCAACCGCTTTGGTGCCCGGCCAGGCGGTGCCCTGCTCGAGGGCGAGGTACTGAGCTATGGAGATGCCTGCCCGCTCGGCGACATGAGAGGGTTCGAGAGCGGCTCGGGCTCGGTAGACCGCGATTACCTCCGCAAGGTTGGCGATCACCATGCTCGGCTCCTGACTTCGACTATCTACTCACCCGGTTCGGGTGTTCCACCAGCGCTGTACGGACTGTTCTACTGCCCCGTACGGTCTCAGTGGAAGGAGCGCGTGTATAGCGCACCCAGACAACGATTAGTCACATCCGTGGCGGCATCGCGGACCACATCGCCGCTCAAGAGCACGGTGCAGACGCTTCACTCCAGGTCAGACTGACCTTCGAGCCTGTTGTTCGGCGTTGTTCACCCTGCCGGTGACAGTGGCACAGTGTTGGACTTTTGCACAGTGGAGCGCTGCCAGTTTGGCTGGTTTGGCTCGGGTCTCAGGTGCTTCTCAACGGATTTCGTTGTGCCGGGGAGTGTGTGCCGAGGGCGTTCGGCCAGTCCGTCGCGCAGCGCCACCGTGGGAGCCCAGATCAGGTGGCTGCTGGAGGAAACAGTTCGCAGACGATCCCGTAGACCGTGGTGGCATCCTGGACTGTCCGGCCTCTGGCCATGAGCGCGCGGCGTGCAGCGTCGCGCGCCCTGGGGTGTTGCGGGTCGACCAACAGGGCCTCAGCCACGGCGTCTTCGAGTTCCTGCAGGTGCTTGACGTTGCGGTCCGTCGGATGGGCCGCCACCGTCACAGGGCCCCGTTTGACTTCCGTGATCGGGGCAGTGACCGGCGGTGGGGCGACGTGAGGCGGAACTCCCGGAGCACCGGCCGCGGGGACGGCAGGCTCCGTGGCCGGCCGGGGAGCTGCCAGGACCAGCAAGGCGCACAGGTCGAAGAGGCTCACAGGACCGAATCCCCGGCTCGACAGCCTCCGGAGGGTGCCGGGAGCGTCCCAGGAGCGGCGCGCGGCGTCGTCCGCGGCGTGGTTGATCAGGCCGTCCGCGATGGCCTCCAGCGCCGCCCAGTACTCGGCGGTTCGGAATGACGATCTGGGCAAGGAAGCGGCGGCCATATCGACAACCTAGCCGTCACCCGGTCCGATGAGTATCGGACGGGATGCCGAGCACCATTTCCATGAGCGTGAGGCGTTCGCGAGGAGCGACGACAGCTGCGGGCCGAGAGCCATGTCAGGCAGCTTGTGATACCGCCTGCTCAGCCAGCAACTGGCGCTCCGCATGCCCCTTCAACCACGCATGTGTTCGAGCGTCGAATTCGGCCTGGTCACGGTATGAGTCCTCGGCGGTCCACTGCCCGGCGTGCACCCTCCGGTGGTACACGACGTCGGGCAGAAGCTCCCCCGCCCAACGGGAACAAATGCCAGTAATATAGGCGTAATCCTCGCCCTTGTGGAGCCCTCCATGTCCGACTGCCCGGGCCAGCGCGGTATCGGTCAACAGCATGCAGTGCCCCAGCGGCGGCTTGCTGGCGAGCGGGTCCGGCCAGTAGTCCAGCACCTCGCCGGCCGCGAGCGGGCCGACGGGGGTGGGGCTCATCCACGTCGAAAGCCTTCCGGATCCGGAGTCCCAGTCGGCCGATCGGCCGGCGACCCAGCGCAGTCCCGTGACGGTGGCGCGCTCGTGCCGGACAGCCAGGCTGAAGGGGGCGTCGAGCCGGTCGTCATCGTCTGCGAAGGTACAGCGCGGCGCTTCGACGTAGTTCAGGCCCGTGTTGCGGGCGGGCGCCGGACCCGGCTCGGGTCTGGCGATCACCTTGACCCGGGGGTCCTTCGCGATCGCCCGCGGGATGAGGTCGGGTTCGGCGCGCCGGCCGTTGGGGGCGACGATCCACTCCCAGGTGACGCCTTCCTGGGCACAGAGGCTCTCGTAGAGCTCCTCGATGAAGGGCAGTCGGGTGGGGTGCAGGCCTGTCGGGGTGATGACAGCGGTCTGGGGAGTGGTCAAGGGCACTGGTCCTCCGGGAATCGGTTGGGTGAGGTTGGGTGGGCTATGCCGCGCGGGGGACGCCTACCGGCGGGGTGCGGGTCGGGTGGATCGCCGCGACGTGCTGGCCCGGGCGCCGCGACCAGGGACCGATCACGGACGTGGCGGTGAGCGCGATCAGGTGCAGATGCTGCGGCAGGGCCCGGTGGAAGGCCTGGAGGCATTCCGTGTCGTGCAGTTCGTGGACAGGAGGTGCGGTCGCGAGCACCTCGGCCAGCGAGCCGGGTGCTTGAGCACCTGCGCTCTCAGGCGCGCACCAGCGCACGGCGAGCAGCCCGCCGGTGTCGTCGGTGCACCGCACAGGGATGTTGCCGGGCGCCTGGCTCTGCCAGTGCGTCGCCGGGTCGAGTACGACCAGAGGGAAGAAGGCGCCGATGCCGTAGTGCCCGGTCTGGATCTCGTCGGGAATCACGTACTACTACTCCTCCGTGCTGTGGGCGTGTGCGGGCTGCGGCCTCGGCGGCGGTGCAGCAACGGCCGGGGGTAGGTCCCGGTGTCGTTCCTCGGGCCCTTCGGGAGGCGGGTTCGGCCCGGCCTGGTGTGTGCCTGCGGTGTGCTCGTCGTCTTCCGGGGCATGAGTGCCGCCGCGGCCGGGGGTGGCAAGGTTGAAGCGGAGGATGGCCCACTTGAACAGCACGTAGTAGATCGCCGCGTACGCGGCCGCGATCGGCACGAGCAGGATCGGGCGGGTCGCGATGGGGAAGTTGAGGCCGAAGTCGAGCGCACCGGCGGAGAACACGAAGCCCTCTTTGATGCCCAGGGCGTTGACGAGGGCGAGGCTGGTCCCGGTGAGCACGGCATGCGCCATGTACAGGGGCCAGGCGGCGAAGGCGAACAGGAGCTCGATGGGCTCGGTGACCCCGAAACAGAACGACATCAGGGCCGCGGTGCCCAGGAGTTGACCGGTTCGCTTGCGCTGCTCGGGCAGGGCCGTGCGCCACATGGCGATCGCCGCGGCCGGCAACGCGCCGCACGCAATCGGATAGAAGCCCGTGGTGAATGACCCTGCAGCCGGATCGTGCGCAACCAGAAATCCGGGGATATCGCCACGCACACCATTTGCGTATTCGCCTGCGACGAACCACATGATCGTATTCGGGATCTGGTGTAGCCCGATCGGGAGCAGTGCTCGGTTGAGGACGCCGAACACCCCGCCTCCGATGACGGCTTGGGCGGTCAGCTGCTTCGCCAGCCAGACGAGGCCCTCGTTCACCGCCGGGAATGCGAGACCGAGTGCCGCGCCGAGCAGGAGAGCCGCAACGAGGACCACGGCGTGCGCGGCAAAGGGCGGGAGCTTCCGCGCGGTCAGCCTCCGCCAGACCATGGCGACCAGGATCCCGGCCAGGATGCCGATCAGGGCTCCGTACGGCTGCTGGCTTGGAGGCGTGTCCAGTTTGTCGGAGGGCAGCGGATTGAGCTGAAGGCACGCGTGGCTGATCGCAAGGTAGGCGACGATCGCGGCCAGCACGGCGTGCGGGTCACGATCACGCTGCAGTCCGGAGACCGCACCAACAGCGAAGAGCAGCGGGAGATAGCCGAGCACAGCTCCACCCACAGCAGAGACGACAGTCGCGGCCGGAGCGATCGCGCCGACACCGCCCAGGAGGTCTTCCTGCCCGATGCGCAGGAGAAGTCCAGCTGCGGGGAGAGCGGCAACGGGGAGAGCAAGCCCTTCCCCGAGCCTGCGCAGGAATCCGGCCTCGCTCTTGGAGGAGCGCCGTGTCCCACGCCAACGGCCTGCTGGACTCCTCCGCCTCTCCCTGACGGCCGCGCTCGTCTTTCGCAACGATGTTCCGCTCATCGGCCGCAGGCCTGCCCAGCAGGGTGCTGACGGACCAGGTGCAGCAGGGGACGGGCGTCGGCGGGCATGGCAGGCACAGATTCCTCCGGAGCAGCGCAGGGCCGCGGGCAAGGTGAGCGTCGGAGGCCACGCTGAACGAGTCCGCGAAGGCCCGCAACGCACCATCTCCGTCGACGGGAGCCCTGGCCGGGAAAGGGTCAGCCTGTGGAACAGGTCCCGCCCCTTCGGTCCCACCAGGCGGTCCCGTGGCAGGGTCGCCGGCTACCGCAGGATGGATGAGCAGCAAACGCTCCTGGGCAGCAGACGGTCTAGTGAAGGACCAGGCTGACCTCCGGCGCCGACCTCTCCCCCTGCCCCTGCAAGGCCGCCGAGGAGTAACCCCGGGGTCCATCGTCGCAGTCACCGCGCCCGCGCCGGGGGCCCTCGCCCCGACACCGACCCTGTCCGCTTTCTGTACTTGGAGATGACGTGACCCATCCGCAGCCCCGGTACGAGGGGACGCCCCCTCCCCCGGAAGGAGAGCGAGACAGGCACGCCACGACGACGCGATGGGGTAGTTGCTCTCATAGCCTTCTGGGGGGAAGGTAGAGCGCCGAAGCGTCCCTCCTCACCACTCTTGAGGAGGGACGCTTCTGGACTGCTGGCTCGTAGGCTTCGAACTGGCCCTACACGTCTCCGAACTCCCCGTTCACAGCCGCGGTCACGAAGCCGTTCCATGCTGCGGCGGAGAACGCAAACCGTGGTCCGGACTTGTTCTTCGAGTCGCGAACGAGCACGTCATCCTGCTGCGGCCCTGTCGAGCCGGGCGACGGGTTCACTGCCCACTCGATGCAGTCACCTCCGTTCTGGCCGCTGTAACTGCTCTTTCGCCATGTGAGCTCCTGCGTCAACGGAGACTCTCCTTACTTTCATTGCCGATGGCCCCCCACCCGGAGGCCTTCCAGGCTGGTGCCTGGCATTTTCCCAGAGTCTCCTCTGCGTCTGCGGGTGGCCAGCCTCGTGGTCGGGCCAGGCCAATGTCGCTGGTGTCACAAGCTGGCCGCGGCCTCGTCGATCATCGAAGCTGAGAGCTCGGCATCTGCGGCCAGCGCGTCGAGCCGCTCGAAGGCGTCGACAAACGGCGCGACCTACTCGGCATCTGAGTGGACTCCGCCATCGCCGAGGGTCTCGAGGTAGGCGAGCTCGCCGACGGTCTCATCCTCGAAGTCCCAGAGCGTGAACGGACCGTGCATAGCGGGATGGGCGCCAGCTGCGAACGGCAGCACCCTGACCGTGATGTGCGGCTTGGCGGCGAGCTTGCTGAGACGCGACAGCTGCTGCCGCATGACCGTGGGTCCGCCAACGGGGCGGCGGATGATTCCTTCGTTGAGGATCACGGTGACGGCAGGAGGGTCGTCGGAGCGTTCCAGGATGCTCTGCCGTTTTGCCCGGACGTCAGCGTGGACGCGCTGTACCTCCTCGTCAGCGTCGGAGAGGGCAAGGATGGCCCTGGCGTACTCGAGATCTTGGGTGAGGCCGGGCACGAACTCGGACTGATAGATACGGATGGTCCGAGCCGCGGCTTCGAGGCCGAGACACGCCTGGAACCACGGCGGGATCTTGCCCTTGTAGGGCTTCTCCTCCCACCAGTCCTTCCTGGTCTTGGTGATCAGAGCGTAGTTCTCGAGCTCGTCACGCAGTTCGAGCGGCGCTTCGTAGTAGTCGCACAGCAGCCGGACGTCGCCTACCTCGACCGCGGTGTCTTTCGTTTCCAGACGCGTCATGCGAGCTGTCGACCAGCCGAAGACCTTGGCGACGGCCGAGGCGTTGAGCCCTCGGTCCTGGCGCAGCCGGCGGAGCTGCAGCCTGAGCAGGATGCGGCACAACGCAACTGACCTGTCGTCAACGGCAGCCATCTCGACTCCTTCGGTGGGGACTTGGTCTCGGGCCTCGCGCAGGGTTCATCACGTGTCGACATGACGATAGCCCTCTGCTGGCGGCCCTGTGAACGCGAAAAGAGTCGCTGAGAAATTTTCGCAGCATCGCTTTACGTAAAGAAGAAGTCACTGCCATACTCAATCCGTCGCAACAGTTGGCAGCCGTTCGCGCACTTTCTGTAGTCGCGCTGCGCTGCCCTCCGCCAACCGACGAGGACCGGCTATGCCCCCCACCTCGCTTGATGCGCACTCCCCCCTCAGCCTGCACACGGTCTGCGGCCCGACCGCCCCGGCACACAAGACGCGGGACGCCTCCACGCAGAGCCGCCCGCAGGAGCGTACGAAGAGCACCGATCAGCGCCGTATCGACACCGTCGCGTACGACACGGTACGAGAGCGTTGGGTTCAGCTCGTCGTGCCGCCCGGGGTGTACGACATCAACAAGTGGTGGGTGCGCCCTCTGTCGGGCGGGGACGGCTGGCTGGCCGCCCGGGACGAGCTGGAGCCGCAAGGAGCGAGCGACCGTGCCGAGTAGTCGACACCGTGCGGCTTCCCCGCACGGCCGGCGCCAGCACCTGCGGTACGGCGTTCCCTCGTCCCGCACCAGGTGCACGCCGAGCGTTGGAAGGACTGCTGGGATGGCATGCGCCCGGCACGAGTTACTGCGTTACGGGCGGGGCGTCCCAGTAGTCCCCGAGCATCTCGTCGACCCACTCCGGGACGTGTACTTCGCCCTGCGGGCCCATGACCGGGAAGTAGGGGGAGACGTCGAAGATCGGTGTGCCGACGACCGCGTCGCAGTAGGTGACGTGGAGGTCGCGTCCGTCGATTCGCAGCAGCCGCGGATGGGTCGTCCCGAGCTGGTTCGGGCGTCGGTGGTTGCGGTGGACGAAGGTGCCTGTGGGCGGCCAGGCGGGGTTGTTCCGCGGGCTTCGTGCGTGGAGGGCAACGTCCGTCGGGCTGGCCAGGTGGAAGTGCCACAGGATCTCCAGGTGCGAGAACTCAGGGAGTCCTTGAAGGGTTTCCAGGGGGAAGTCCTCGTTCATGCGGATGATCGAAACCACGCCGCCCTGGTAGCCGTCGGATGGGTCCTTGTGACCTGCGACGACCTGTGCGACTGCTTTGATCTCGATCCGCATTGGGCTGGTCATCAGTATCCCCTTCGTCTTCTGCCCGTTGGGCCGTCTCGGCGTCGGGCGAGGTTCATCAGCGCTCCAACCCGGTCAGCCTATGGGGCATCGCCCAAGCCTTCGTGGGGCGGGCGGGGGCTCAGTGCCGAACACCGCAACGCGTTCCGTAGAGGGGGCGTTCGGCGGGCACCCGCGCAAGGAGGGAGCCGCCGCGGGTTAGGCCTCGCTCAGCAGGGAGCGGGCGCGCGCGTCCAGCTCCGCGGCTTGGCTTCCGGCCCGGTTTCGGAAGGGGGACAGTGCCCGGCGCATCTGGGTCACGGACTCCCGGGCCCGGCCGGACTGCACGCCTGTCATGGCGTCGAGGGCCTGATTCCAGGTCTCGCAGGCGCCGTCGAGGTGTCCCTGCTG
>NZ_JARJBB010000044.1 GCF_029269835.1 Streptomyces tropicalis
GGCTGTGGGGGAGCATCGCAAGGCGGAGCGTCGCCCGCGTACTGGATGTACTCGGGTGATGCGACAACGCAGCGAGGTGCCGTGCCGGGCGTCGCGAGCCGGTGAACCTTTCCGGTCACAGCACTAGACGTCGGAGCGGGCCGCGGCCAGCAGTTCCTCGGCGTGGGCGCGGGCCGTCTCGGAGTCCTCCTGGCCCGCCAGCATCCGGGACAGCTCGCGGACGCGGTCCTCGCCCTCCAGCACCTTCACCCCGGACCGGGTGACCGACCCGTCGTTCGTCTTCTCGACCAGGAGCTGCCGGTCGGCGAAGGCGGCCACCTGCGGCAGGTGCGTGACCACGACGACCTGCGCGGTCTTCGCCAGCTTCGCCAGGCGCCGCCCGATCTCGACGGCCGCCTTGCCGCCGACGCCCGCGTCGACCTCGTCGAACAGGTACGTCGGCACCGGGTCCGTGCCCGCGAAGACCACCTCGACGGCCAGCATCACCCGGGACAGCTCACCGCCGGAGGCGCCCTTGGCGATGGGCCGGGGCGGCGCGCCGGGGTGCGGGGCGAGCAGCAGCTCGACCTCGTCGACGCCCGTCGGCCCGTAGGCGACGGTGCGGCCGCCGATCTCGACGCCCTCGGCGTCCTCGCTCTGCCGCAGGTCGAACGACACCCGTGCGTGCGGCATCGCCAGCGAGGCCAGTTCGGCGGTCACCGCGGCGGCGAACCGCTCGGCCGCCTCGGCCCGGGCGCCGGTCAGCTCCTGGGCCAGTCCGCCCAGTTCGGCGCGGAGGGCGTCCCGCTCGGCGGTCAGCTCCTCCAGCCGCTCGTCGTCGCCGTCCAGCTCGGTCAGGCGCGCGGCGCCGCCCTCGGCCCACTCCAGGACGGCGCCCACGTCCTCGCCGTACTTCCGGGTCAGCGCGGTCAGCGCGGCCCGCCGCTCCTCCACCGCGGCCAGCCGCAGCGGGTCGGCGTCCAGGTCGTCGGCGTACCCGGCGAGCTCACCGGCCACGTCGCCGAGGAGGATGCCGATCTCGCCGATCCGGTCGGTGAGCGCGGCCAGCGCCGGGTCGTGGGCGCGCACGGCCTCCAGGGCCCGCTGGGCGCCCGCGACGAGCGTGGCCGCGTCGATGCCCTCGGGGTCCTCCGGGTTGCCCGCGAGGGCGGCGTGCGCGGCCGTGGCGGCGGACGACAGGGCCTCGGCGTGCCCGAGCCGCTCGGCCTCCTCGGCCAGCTCCGTGTCCTCCCCGGCCCGCGGCTCCACGGC
This sequence comes from Streptomyces tropicalis, assembly GCF_029269835.1. Lineage (GTDB taxonomy): Bacteria > Actinomycetota > Actinomycetes > Streptomycetales > Streptomycetaceae > Streptomyces > Streptomyces tropicalis. The sequence goes on from NZ_JARJBB010000044.1 coordinate 1,252, forward strand.
CGCGATCTCCTCCAGGCCGTAGCGCAGCAGGTCGGCCTCCTGGGCCCGTTCGCGCGCGCGGGTGATGATCTCGTCCAGTTCCGCGGCGACGGACCGCAGCCGGCGGTAGGCGCCGGTGTACTTGGCGAGCGGGGCGGCGACCGCGTCCCCGGCGTACCGGTCCAGCGCCTGCCGCTGCCGGTTCAGCTTCAGCAGGCCCTGCTGGTCGGTCTGACCGTGCACGGCGACCAGGTCGTCGGCGAGCTCGGCGAGCAGCCCGACGGGCACGCTGCGCCCACCGAGGTGCGCCCGGGAGCGGCCCTCGGCGGAAACGGTCCGGCTGATCAGCAGCGCGCCGTCGTCGAGTTCCGCCCCGGCCTCCTCGGCCCGGACGACCGCAGCCGTGTGCGCGGGCACGGCGACCCGCCCCTCCACGACGGCCTTCCCGGCGCCGATCCGGACGAGCGCCGGGTCGGCGCGCCCGCCCAGCAGCAGCCCGAGGCTGGTGACCACCATGGTCTTGCCCGCGCCCGTCTCGCCCGTGACGGCGGTGAAGCCGGGCGACAGCTCTACGACGGCGTCGTCGATGACTCCGAGCGACCGTATCCGCATCTCCTCCAACACGGACACGACCTTACGAGGTCGGGGGCGCACCGTGCGACGGCCCCCGGGGCTCGGGTGGGAAGTCGCAGGTGGACGAATGCCCACCGCGGTCGTATATCACCCGCGGGAGTGGCCCCACGGGTCTCCCTGCGGGCTTCGTCCAGTGCTGTGGCCGGAAAGGTGTGCCGGGATGCTCGCGGCGTCCGGTGCCGGGGGCACCTCCCACGCCGTTCAGGCCGTGGGGGAGCATCGCACGGCGGAGCGTCGCCCGCGTACGGGATGTACTCGGGTGCTGCGGCAACGCGGCGAGGTGCCGGGCCGGGCGCCGCGAGCCGGTGGCCCTTCTCGGTCACAGCACTAGTGGGGCGCTCCCCGCCAGCCGGAGACGGGGAGGGCGAACTTGGCCACCAGGCGGTCCGTGAAGGAGGCGTGGTGCAGCCGGGCGAGCCGCACCGGTACGGCGCCGCGCCGCACCTCGACCCGCGCGCCCGGCGGCAGCTCGACGGTCCGCCGCCCGTCGCACCAGAGCACCCCGGGCGGCACGTGCGGCAGCACCTCGACCGCCAGCACCGAGTCCGGCGAGGTGACCAGCGGCTTGGCGAAGAGGGCGTGCGCGGAGATCGGCACCATGAGCAGGGCCTCCACCTCCGGCCACACCACGGGCCCGCCCGCGGAGAAGGCGTACGCCGTCGAGCCGGTCGGGGTGGCGCAGACGATGCCGTCGCAGCCGAAGCCGGTGACCGGGCGGCCGTCGATCTCCAGCACCACCTCGAGCATCCGCTCGGCGGACACCTTCTGCACGGCGGCCTCGTTGAGCGCCCAGTCGGTGTGCACGATGTCCCCGTTGCGGTGCACGACCACGTCGACGGTCATGCGCTCCTCGACCTCGTAGGCCCGGCTCACCACCCGGTCGACGACCTTGTGGAGGTCGTCCCGCTCGGCCTCGGCGAGGAACCCGACGCGGCCGAGGTTCACCCCGAGCATCGGCACCCCGGAGGCGCGCGCGAACTCGGCGCCGCGCAGCAGGGTGCCGTCGCCGCCCAGCACGATGAGCAGTTCGCACCCGTCCAGGCACTGCGGAGTGGCCTCCTTGACCAGCTCCACCTCCGGGGGCAGCGGCAGGTCGCACGCCTCGGCCTCCAGGACGCGGACGCCGATACCGGACTTCAGCAGCCCCTTCACGACGAGTTCGGCGCTTCGGATCGCCGCGGGCCGGCCGGTGTGGGCCAGCAGGAACACGGTTCGAGCTCGGCTCTGTGTCAACGCGGCCCCTCCGCCACTGCACGGTCGACGTCGGCCGGGTCCATTTCCGGTGCACCGGCCCGCAGCCAGAGAAAGTACTCGACGTTCCCGGACGGGCCGGGCAGCGGGCTGGCGGTGACCCCCCGCACCCCGAGCCCGAGGTCCGCGGCCCGGCCGGCCACGCCCCGCACGGCCTCCGCGCGCAGCTCGGGGCTGCGGACGACGCCTCCGCTGCCCAGCCGCTCCTTCCCCACTTCGAACTGCGGCTTGACCATCATCACCAGGTCGGCGTCCGGCTTCGCGCACCGCACCAGGGCGGGCAGCACCAGGCCGAGCGGAATGAAGGACAGATCCCCCACCACAAGATCCACAGGTTCCCCATCGATCGCCTCGAGCGTCAACTCCCGGACGTTCGTACGGTCCTTGACGCTCACGCGTTCATCGCTCTGCAGCGACCAGGCGAGTTGGCCGTATCCGACGTCCACGGCGACGACGTGCGCGGCGCCCGCCCGCAGCAGGACGTCGGTGAAGCCCCCGGTGGACGCGCCCGCGTCCAGCGCCCGGCGGCCCTCCACCCGCAGGCCCTGCGGCACGAAGGCCTCCAGGGCGCCGGCGAGCTTGTGGCCGCCCCGGGAGACGTAGTCGGGGTCGCTGTCGTCGGCCGCGACCACGATCGCGGCGGCGGTCTCCACCTGGGTGGCGGGCTTGGTCGCGACGGTCCTGCCGACGCTGACCCGCCCGGCGGCGATGAGCTGGCCGGCGTGCTCGCGCGAGCGGGCGAGCTTGCGGCGGACCAGCTCCGCGTCGAGACGGCGACGTGCGACTCCTGCCACGTTCGGTTCAGCTCCTGTTGTCGTGCGGTCGTGCGGGGACGGGGGGTCCCGGGCGGGTGTCGAGCGCGGCGAGCGCGTCGCGCAGGCCCCCGTGTACATCCTCGTACACCGCGACGTGCCCGTCGGTGGCGAGGTGGTCGGCGTCGCCGAGCCGCTCCAGGGCCGCGTCGACGCCGGCATGGCCGGTGGGGGTGCGCGGCACGCCGAGCGGGGCCGGGGCGGACGGGTCGTCGTCCGCCCCGGCGGCCGGGAGGTCCGGGTCGGGCACCGGTACGACCGCGGCGGGGGGCGCGGCCTCGGGCACGGAGTCGGTCATGCCCCGACGCTACCGCGAAGCGCTGCGGTACCGTCGGTCGCGATGGCCACGACCGAGGAGTGCCGCACGGCACTGGAAAAGCTTTCGGACAATCTGCAGGGCGCCGAGGGCGACGTCCGCGCTGCCGCGGCCCTGGACCGCTCCGTGAGCTGCTGGATCACCGACCTGGACGTCACCTTCGCGGGCCGCCTCACGGACGGCCGGATCGAGGTGCGCGACACGCTGCCGGGGCCGCCGGCCGAGCGGGCGGAGATCCGGCTCGCGATGACCGGCGACGACCTGGTGTCGCTGGTCGGCGGGGAGCTGCACTTCGCCAGGGCCTGGGGCTCGGGCCGGGTGCGGCTGGAGGCGGGTCTGCTGGACCTGTTCCGGCTGAGGAAGCTGCTGTAGCGGAGCCGTCGGGCCCGGTGCGGCGGCCGGCTGTCCCGGTGCCGCACCCGCGTACCCGGACGTGCCGCGCAGGCCCGGCGCCGGGCGCGGCCGCCGGGGGCTCAGGACGCCCCCTCGGCGGGCACCCGGGCGCGGGCCCGGCGCGCGGCCGGGACCACCAGCGGAGTCCCCGTCTCCGGGTCGTCGACGACCTGGCAGCGCAGCCCGAAGACCTCCTCCACCAGCTCGGCGGTGACGATGTCCCCGGGGGCGCCCGAGGCCACGACCTTCCCGGCCTTCAGGGCGACGAGGTGGGTGGCGTAGCGGGCCGCGTGGTTGAGGTCGTGCAGGACGGCCACGAGTGTGCGGCCCTGCTCCTCGTGCAGTTCGGCGCACAGGTCCAGCACGTCGATCTGGTGCTGGATGTCCAGGTAGGTGGTCGGCTCGTCGAGCAGGAGCAGCGGGGTCTGCTGGGCGAGGGCCATGGCGAGCCAGACACGCTGCCGCTGGCCGCCGGACAGTTCGTCGACGTACCGGTCGCTGAGCTCGGCGACCCCGGTCCGCGCCATGGACGCGCGCACCACCCGCTCGTCCTCGGCCGACCACTGCCGCAGGATGCCCTGGTGCGGGTGGCGGCCGCGGCCGACGAGGTCGCCGACGGTGATCCCGTCGGGTGCGACCGACGACTGCGGCAGCAGGCCCAGGGTGCGGGCGACCTGCTTCGCGGGCATCGACTGGATGACCCGTCCGTCGAGCAGCACCCGGCCACGGCTGGGCCTGAGCATCCGGGACAGCGCCCGCAGCAGGGTCGACTTGCCGCACGCGTTCGGGCCGACGATCACCGTGAAGGAGTGGTCGGGGATCTCCACCGACAGCTGTTCGGCGATGACCCGGCGGTCGTAGGCGAGGGTGACGTCGTCGGCGGACAGGCGGTTCACGGTGCTCCTTCGGTGGTGCGGCGGCCGGGGTCGTGGGGTCCGGGCGGGGCGGCTGCGGCGCTCATGCCCGGCCCGCCCGGCGCTCCGTGACGAGCAGCCGGAGCAGGTGGACACCGCCGAGCACACCGGTGACCACGCCCACGGGCAGCTGGTCGGCGCCGAAGGCGCGCTGCGAGACCCAGTCGGCGGTGACGAGCAGGGCGGCGCCCGTGCACAGGGAGGGGACCAGGTTCGGTCCCGGCGAGCGGGTGAGGCGCCGGGCGAGCTGGGGGGCGGTCAGCGCGACGAAGCCGACGGGACCGGCGGCGGCGGTGGCCGCGGAGGTGAGCAGGACGGCGGAGGCCATGAGCACCAGCCGGGTCCGTTCGACGCGCACGCCGAGGGCGTGGGAGACGTCGTCGCCCATCTCCGTCATCCGCAGGCCGGGCCCGTGGGCGAGGACCACGGGCACGAGGACGGCGCACAGCACGAGAAGCGGCCGGACCTGGGTCCAGTCCCGTCCGTTGAGGGAGCCCGTCATCCACACCACCGCGCGGGCCGCGTCGACGAAGTCGGCCTGGGTGACGAGATAGCCGTCGACGGCGGTCACGACGGCCGAGACGCCGATGCCGACGAGGACCAGCCGGTAGCCGTGCACGCCCTGCCGCCAGGCGAGGAGGTGGAGGGCAAGGCCGGTGACCAGGCCCCCCGCGAGGGCGCCGAGGGTGACGGCGGCGGCACTGCCGGAGAACACGACGATGACGACGAGGGCGCCGGCCGTGGCGCCCTGCGAGAGGCCCAGCACGTCGGGACTGCCGAGAGGGTTGCGGGAGACGGCCTGGAACACCGCGCCGCCGAGCCCGAGGCAGGCTCCGACGAGGAGGCCCACGAGGACGCGCGGAAGCCGCAGTTCGCGGACGACGAACTGCTGGCCGCGGTTGCCGCCGCCCGCCACGGCGCGCAGCACGTCCCCGGCCGGGATCGGGAAGTCGCCGGTGCCGATCAGCAGGACGCCCGCGGCGAGCGCCGCGAGCAGCAGCAGGACGACGACGGCGGCGGCGCGCAGGTCGACGCGGAGGGACAGGCCGCCGGCACGCAGGACCCGGACCCGGCGGACGGTCCGGCCGGTCCGTGCGGCCCGGCGCACGGGGGTGGTCGTGGATGTCACAGCCGCGCCGTCCTCCGTCGCCGTACGAGCAGGACGAACACCGGGCCGCCGATGACCGCGGTGACGACGCCGACCTGGACCTCGGCGGGCCGGGCCGCGATCCGCCCCACGACGTCGGCGCCGAGCAGCAGCACCGGCGCCAGGACGGCGGCGTAGGGCAGGATCCAGCGCAGGTCGGGCCCGGTGAAGGAACGGACCGCGTGCGGGACCATCAGCCCGACGAAGGCGATCGGACCGCACGCGGCGGTGGCCGCACCGCACAGCACGGTCGCGGCGAGCATCGCCAGGGCCCGGGTCCGGCCGAGGCGGGCGCCGAGGGACCGGGCCGTGTCGTCGCCCAGCGCGAGGGCGTTGAGCGGGCGGGCGAGGAGCAGGGTGAGGAGCGTGCCGGCCACGAGGAACGGCAGCACCTGCGCGACGGTCGTGCCGGTGGCGGCGGACAGCGATCCCACGGTCCAGAAGCGCATCGTGCCGAGGGCCGCGTCGTCCGTGATCATCACGGCCTGCAGATAGCCGTAGAGCGCGGCGCTGATCGCGGTGCCGGCGAGGGCGAGCCGGACCGGTGTGGCACTCCGGCTGCCGCCGAGGAACCACACCAGGGCGCCGACCGCGGCCGCGCCGAGGAACGCGCACCACACATGGGCCTGGAGGCCGGTGACCCCGAGGAAGGTGATGGCGGTGACGACGGCGGCCGACGCGCCCGCGTTGATGCCGAGGAGGCCGGGGTCCGCCAGCGGATTGCGGGTGAGCGCCTGCAGGACGGCCCCGGACAGGCCGAGCGCGGCTCCGGCGAGCAGGCCGAGGACGGTACGGGACAGCCGTTCGCGCACGACGGTGTCCCCGTACGTCCCCGAGTGCTCGAGCAGGCCGTGCCAGACCTGGGCCGGGGACAGCTCCTTCGCCCCCACCGCGATGCTCACCAGGGCGACGAGCACCAGGATCGCGGCGGAGGCGACGAGGCCCGCGGCTCGTGCCGCCCGGCGGCTCGGGGGTGCCGCGGCCGTCGCCGCGTGCTCTTCGGGAGGAGTCTCGACCAACACGAAGTTAGGTTAGCCTACCCTCGCCAATCACTCGACGCGGCAGGGCGCTTCACCCATCGACGGACCGGCACGTATGAGGACACACCGGACCGCGTCGTCCCAGAGCGGCCGGCCCGGCGGCGCAGGCGTCCCCGAGCCGGCCCTCCTCACAGCCCCAGCCGGGCCAGCGCCTTCCCCGCGTCGAGGGAGCAGGAACCGTCGCCCGCCGCCGTCCACGCCGCGGCGCACAGCGCGCGCAGCCCGTCGAGGGGCTCCCCGTCGCCGTTCAGGTCGAGCTGCTCCGCGCCGGCCGTCGCCGTCCACCCGCCGCACCGGAATCCGTCACTCTCACGGGTGACTTCCGGCTGTCCGGCGAGCAGTCCCCGCAGATCCGCGTCGACGTAGGTGGGCCGGTGCCGCGGGGGCGCGGCGAGCAGGTGCGCGGCGTCGGTGACGCCGGTCAGCACGAGCAGGGAGTCCACCTCCCCGTTGAACGCACCCTCGATGTCGGTGTCCAGCCGGTCCCCGACGACCAGCGGCCGCTCCGCCCCGGTGCGCAGGATCGTCTCGCGGTGCATCGGAGGCAGCGGCTTGCCCGCCACCTGCGGCTCCGCGCCCGTGGCGATCCGGACCACCTCGACGGCCGCACCGTTGCCCGGGGCGATGCCACGGGCACCCGGGATCGTCAGGTCGGTGTTGGACGCGAACCACGGCACCCCGCGCGCGATGGCGTAGCAGGCCTCCGCAAAACGTCCCCAGGCCAGTTCCGGACCGCCGTAGCCCTGCACCACCGCCGCCGGGTCGTCGTCGGCCGAGTCGACCGGCTCCAGGCCCCGCTCGCGCAGCGCCACCCGGAGCCCCTCACCGCCGATCACCAGCACCCGCGCACCGGCCGGCGCCTGCTCGGCGATCAGCCGGGCCACGGCCTGCGCGGAGGTGATGACGTCCGGTGCCCCGGCCGGTATCCCCAGCTCCGTGAGGTGCGCGGCCACCGCGTCCGGCGTGCGCAGGGCGTTGTTCGTGACGTACGCCAGGTGCATGCCGCCCTCGCGGGCGGAGCCGAGGGACTCGACGGCGTGCGCGATCGCGGCGCCCCCCGCGTACACCACACCGTCCAGGTCGAGCAGGGCCGTGTCGTACGCCTCGCTCAGGGCCCGCCCACTGCCCTCGGGACTCGTCCTGACGCCCTGGCTCATTCCGCATCGCTCCTCGAATCACAGGTTTTCCCCCGATCATCCCCCATGGCACCGACGCACGTACGATGCCGGGATGAACACAGCAGGTCACTCGCCGGAGACGGCGCGCCGAGGCCTCGACCTCACCCCGTTCCGGGGCCTTCGATACGACCCCGACCGGGTCGGCAGCCTGGCAGCCGTGACGTCCCCGCCGTACGACGTCGTCGTGCGCCCGGACGGCCTGCACCACCTCGAGTGCGCGGACCCCTACAACATCGTCCGCCTGATCCTGCCGCAGGCAGGCACCCCCGGCGCCCGCAACGCACAGGCAGCGGACACCCTGCACCGCTGGCTGTCGGAGGGCGTGCTGACCGCGGACGCCGAGCCGGGGCTCTACGTCTACGAGCAGCACGACGGCGAAGGCCTGCTGCAACGCGGCCTGATCGGTGCGCTGCGCGTGTCGGACCCGGCGGAGGGGGTGGTGCTGCCGCACGAGGACGTGATGCCGCACGTCGTCGCGGACCGCGCCGCGCTGATGCGCGCGACCTCCGCGAACCTCGAACCACTGCTGCTCACCTACCGGGGCAACGGCTCCACGGCCGCCACGACGGTGGTCGTGGAGCGCACCGCCGCCGAGCCGCCCCTGCTGTCGACGACGACCGAGGACGGCTTCAGCCACCGGCTGTGGGCGGTCACCGACCCGGCCGACGTGGCGGCGGTCCGCGAGGACCTCGCCGGCCACCAGGCCCTGATCGCCGACGGCCACCACCGCTGGGCCACCTACCGCACGCTGCGCGCGGAGCACGCCTCCCCGAGCCCGTGGGACTACGGTCTGGTCCTGCTGGTCGACACGGCCCGCTACCCCCTGCGCGTGCGCGCCATCCACCGCCTGCTGCACGGATTTCCGGTGGCCGACGCGCTGTCCGCACTGAAGGGCCGGTTCCGGATCCGGCCGATGGCCGTGCCCCTGGCGGAGGCGCTGGCGGCGCTCGCCGACGCCGCCTGCGAGGGCAACGCCTTCCTGCTCGCCGGCGACGGCTCCTTCCACCTGGTGGACCGCCCCGACCCGGAGCTGCTGGCCCGCACCGTCCCCGCCGACCGCCCCGTCGCCTGGCGGACCCTGGACGCGACGGTGCTGCACGCCACCCTGCTGGAGCACGTCTGGCGCATCCCGGAGGACTCCCCGGACCGCATCGCCTACATCCACGACACCGTCGCCACGGTGGAGAAGGCCGAGCGCGACGGCGGTACGGCCGTCCTGATGCACCCCGTGCGCGAGGAGGTCGTCCGCGACCTGGCCCGCCAGGGCGTCACCATGCCCCGCAAGTCCACGTCGTTCGGCCCGAAGCCGGCGTCCGGGCTGGTGCTGCGGGCGCTGGACCTGTAGGGGCCGCGGGGCCCGCGGCGCGGGCGCCGGTACGGAACGGCCCTCGGACATGCGGAAGGGCGGGTCCGGTGCGGGCCCGCCCTTCACGCCTCGACCGCCGCCGCACACACGCGCGGCGGCAGCCGGTGCCGGTCGTCAGTCGCGGTCGGTACCGGCGTCCTCGCCCGCCTCGGACGGCTCGGCGGCGCCGTTCCCGTCCTCGTCGAGGGCGTCCACGAACTCCACGCCGTCCAGCTCGGCCAGCCGGTCGGAGGCGTCGGTGCTGCCGTCGCGGTCGGCCTCGACGGCCTTGGCGAACCACTCCCGCGCCTCGTCCTGCCGGCCCGCGGCGAGCAGCGCGTCGGCGTAGGCGTAGCGCAGTCGTGCGGTCCAGGGCTGGACGGAGTGGGAGGCGAGCTCCGGGCTCTGCAGCGTCACGATGGCGGCGTCGACCTGGTCCATGTCCCGGCGGGCGCCGGCCGCGACGAGCCGCATCTCGACCTGCCCGGCCTTGTCGAGCTTGTGCACCTCGGGCGCGCCGGCCATCTCCAGGGCCTTCTCCGGGCGGCCGCGGCCGCGCTCGCAGTCGGCCATGACCGGCCACAGCTCCACGTTGCCGGTCATCCGGCGGGCGGTGCGGAACTCGGCCAGCGCCTCCTCGTACTTCTGGTTCGCGTACGCGGCGAACCCGGCCGCCTCGCGGACGGCGGCGACACGGGACGCCAGGCGCAGGGCGATCTTCGCGTACGCGTAGGCACCCTCGGCGTCCTCGTCGATGAGCCGGCCGGTCATCACCAGGTTGCGTGCGACGTCGTCGGCGAGCGTCTTCGGCAGGCTCTGCAGCTCCTGCCGCACGTCCCGGTCGAGTTCGTCGCCGGTCACGTCCTCCGGGATCGGCAGCCGCTTGATCGGCTCCCGGTCGCGGTCGCGGTCCCGGTCATCGCGGCGGAAGCCGCCGCCACGGCGGTCGTCCCCGCGGCGGTCGTCCCGGCCGCGGAAGCCACCGGGGCGGCCGCCCCGGTCGTCCCGGCGGGGCCCGCGCCCGCCCCGGTCGTCGCGGCCGCGGAATCCGCCGCGCTCTCCGCGGTCCGCGCGATCGCCCCGGTCGCGGTCGTCCCGGCGGTAGCCGCCGCGGTCGTCGTCACGGCGGGCGTAGCCGGGACGGTCGTCGTCACGGCGGAAGCCACCGCGGTCTCCGTCACGGCGCCCGTAGCCGCCCCGGTCGCCGCCGTCACGGCGGTCGTCGCGGCGGTACGCAGGCCGGTCGCCGCGGTCGTCACGGCGGAAGCCGCCACGCTCGGGCCGGTCGCCGCGGTCATCGCGACGGAACCCACCGCGGTCACCGCGGTCGCTGCGGTCGTCGCCCCGGAACCCGCCGCGCTCGGGCCGGTCGCTGCGGTCGTCGCGACGGAAGCTACCGCGCTCGGGCCGGTCGCCGCGGTCATCGCGACGGAAGCCACCGCGGTCACCGCGGTCACCGCGGTCGCTGCGGTCGTCGCCCCGGAACCCGCCGCGCTCGGGCCGGTCGCCGCGGTCATCGCGACGGAACCCACCGCGGTCACCGCGGTCGCTGCGGTCGTCGCGCCGGCCGCCGTAGCCACCGCGATCGTCGTCACGGCGGGCGTAGCCGGGACGGTCGTCGTCACGGCGCCCGCCGGAGCCGGGGCGCTCGTCGTCGCGGCGGAATCCACGCCGGTCGTCACGGCGGTCGTCCCGCCGGTCGTCGCGGCGGTACGCAGGCCGGTCGCCGCGGTCGTCACGGCGGAAGCCGCCACGCTCGGGCCGGTCGCCGCGGTCATCGCGACGGAACCCACCGCGCTCGGGCCGGTCGCCGCGCTCGCTGCGGTCGTCGCGCCGGCCGCCGTAGCCGCCGCGGTCGTCGTCACGACGCGGGCCGCCGCCGGAACGGTCGTCACGGCGGTAGCCCCCCCGGTCGCCGCGGTCGCGGTCGTCACGGCGACCGTGTCCACCGCGGTCACCGCGGTCGCTGCGGTCGTCGCGCCGGCCGCCGTAGCCGGGGCGCTCGTCGTCGCGGCGCGGGCCTCCGCGGTACCCACCACGGTCACCGCGGTCACCACCGTCCCGGCGGCGCTGATCCCGCTCCGGACGCTCGTCGGGAGAGTTGGTGGACATCGGTGACTCCTGTCTTCGGTACCGCAAGTCATTCTCGCGCAGCCGGGTACTCGACGCGCACTGGAAAAAAGAAAAGGACCCCTGGTCCCAGCTGAACGCTGGGACCAGGGGTCCTTCCAAAGATTGCTCGGCGGCGTCCTACTCTCCCACAGGGTCCCCCCTGCAGTACCATCGGCGCTGTAAGGCTTAGCTTCCGGGTTCGAAATGTAACCGGGCGTTTCCCTCACGCTATGGCCACCGAAACCCTAATGGTTTCGAGCGAACAAGCACACTTTTCAATTGGTGGTTCTGCTCAAAGCCGACAACTGTTCGTTGTCTCAGAACTTACACAGTGGACGCGAGCAACTGAGGACAAGCCCTCGGCCTATTAGTACCGGTCACCTCCACACGTTACCGTGCTTCCAGATCCGGCCTATCAACCCAGTCGTCTACTGGGAGCCTTACCCCATCAAG
>NZ_JARJBB010000045.1 GCF_029269835.1 Streptomyces tropicalis
GGCAATGGGAAGGGGCAGATCTTCGTGAAGGGCGAGGTCATCAAGACCGTGCCGGAGTCGAAGATCGTGGAGACCCTGATCGAGGAGGCCATGAAGCTCGCGGAGCGGATGACCGCCGAAGGCGCCGCCCCGCGCGCCGCCGGGGCGCCCGCGGTGACGGTGGACGGGGAGACGACACGGACCTAGAGGGGGCCCTGCGTGACGATTCTGGAGAACATCGGAGGACCGCGCGACCTGAAGGCGCTGTCCGAGGCGGAACTCGGCGAACTGTCCGAGGAGATACGCGCATTCCTGGTGCAGGCGGTCGCACGGACCGGCGGGCACCTCGGACCCAACCTGGGCGTGGTGGAGCTGACCGTCGCCCTGCACCGGGTCTTCGAGTCACCGGCCGACCGCATCCTGTGGGACACCGGCCACCAGAGCTACGTCCACAAGCTGCTGACGGGACGTCAGGACTTCTCGAAGCTGCGCGGCAAGGGGGGCCTGTCCGGCTACCCCTCGCGGGAGGAGTCCGAGCACGACGTCATCGAGAACAGCCACGCCTCCACCGCGCTGGGCTGGGCCGACGGCCTCGCCAAGGCCCGGCAGGTGCAGGACGGCCGGGGCCACGTCGTCGCGGTCGTCGGCGACGGCGCGCTGACCGGCGGGATGGCCTGGGAGGCGCTGAACAACATCGCCGCCGCCCGGGACCGCCCGCTGATCGTCGTCGTCAACGACAACGAGCGGTCGTACGCGCCCACCATCGGCGGCCTCGCCAACCACCTGGCCACCCTGCGCACCACCGACGGCTACGAGCGCCTCCTGGCCTGGGGCAAGGACGTCCTGCAGCGCACCCCGGTGGTCGGCGGCACCCTCTACGAGTCCCTGCACGGCGCGAAGAAGGGCTTCAAGGACGCCTTCGCCCCGCAGGGCATGTTCGAGGACCTCGGGCTGAAGTACCTCGGCCCGATCGACGGGCACGACATCCGCGCCGTCGAGTCCGCGCTGCGCCGCGCCCAGCGCTTCCACGGGCCGGTCCTCGTCCACTGCCTCACCGTCAAGGGCCGAGGCTGCGAGCCCGCCCTCGCGCACGAGGAGGACCACTTCCACACGGTCGGGGTGATGGACCCGCTCACCTGCGAGCCGCTCGCACCGGCCGCCGGACCCTCCTGGACCTCCGTCTTCGGGGAGGAGATGGTGCGGATCGGGGAGGAGCGCGACGACGTCGTGGCCGTCACCGCGGCCATGCTGCACCCCGTCGGCCTCGGCGGCTTCGCCGCCCGCTTCCCGGACCGGGTGTGGGACGTCGGCATCGCCGAGCAGCACGCGGCCGTCTCGGCGGCGGGCCTGGCCACCGGAGGCCTGCACCCCGTCGTCGCCGTGTACGCCACCTTCCTCAACCGGGCCTTCGACCAGCTGCTGATGGACGTCGCCCTGCACCGCTGCGGGGTCACCTTCGTCCTGGACCGGGCCGGTGTCACCGGCGTCGACGGGCCCTCGCACAACGGCATGTGGGACCTGTCCGTGCTCCAGGTCGTCCCGGGCCTGAGGATCGCCGCGCCGCGCGACGCCGACCAGCTGCGCGCCCAGCTGCGCGAGGCCGTCGCCGTGGACGACGCCCCGACCCTGGTCCGCTTCCCCAAGGAGTCGGCCGGCCCCCGGATCCCCGCGGTCGGCCGGGTGGGCGGCACGGACGTGCTGCACGCCGCCGACGACGCGGACGTCCTGCTCGTCGCGGTCGGCGTCATGGCGCCCGTCTGCCTCCAGACGGCCGAGCTCCTCGCCGCCCGCGGCATCGGCTGCACCGTCGTCGACCCCCGCTGGGTCAAGCCCGTCGACCCGGCCCTGGTGACCCTCGCCGCCCGCCACCGCCTGGTCGCCGTGGTCGAGGACAACAGCCGTGCGGCCGGGGTCGGTTCGGCGGTCGCCCTGGCACTGGGAGACGCCGACGTCGATGTGCCGGTGCGGCGGTTCGGCATCCCGGAGCAGTTCCTCGCGCACGCCAAGCGCGCCGAGGTGCTGGCCGACATCGGCCTCACCCCGGTGGAGATCGCCGGACGGATCGGCGCGAGCCTGGCCACCGGGGAGGGGGCCGGGACGGACCGGGGGCGGGACACCGGCGCGGACCCCGCGCACGTCAAGGAGAGAGCTGAATGACCAACGAGTTCGACCTCGGCAGGCTCCTGTCCGAACGCGGAGCCGAGCGCTACGAGCTGCACGCCCGGCACCTCAACCACCAACTGCCGCGCATGCTGCACACCATCGGCTTCGACAAGGTCTACGAGCGGGCCGAGGGCGCGTACTTCTGGGACACGGACGGCAACGAGTACCTGGACATGCTCGCCGGCTTCGGCGTGATGGGCCTCGGCCGCCACCACCCCGTCGTGCGCCGCGCCCTGCACGACGTGCTCGACGCGCAGCTCGCCGACCTGACCCGCTTCGACTGCCCCCCGCTGCCCGGGCTGCTGGCGGAGCGGCTGCTGGCCCACAGCCCCCACCTGGACCGGGTCTTCTTCGGCAACAGCGGGACCGAGGCGGTGGAGACCTCCCTGAAGTTCGCCCGGCGCGCCACCGGCAGGCCCCGCGTCCTGTACTGCGAGCACGCCTTCCACGGCCTGACCGCCGGGTCCCTCTCGGTGAACGGCGAGGACGGGTTCCGCGACGGCTTCGCCCCGCTGCTGCCCGACACCGCCGTCCCGCTCGGCGACCTGGACGCCCTGGCGAGGGAGCTGCGCCGGGGGGACGTGGCCGCCCTGATCGTGGAGCCGATCCAGGGCAAGGGCGTGCACGAGGCCCCGCCCGGCTATCTGCGCGCCGCCCAGGAGCTGCTCCACCGGCACAAGGCGCTGCTCATCGCCGACGAGGTGCAGACCGGGCTCGGCCGCACCGGCGACTTCTACGCCTATCAGCACGAGGACGGCGTCGAGCCGGACCTGGTCTGCGTGGCGAAGGCGCTGTCCGGCGGGTACGTGCCGGTCGGGGCCACCCTCGGCCGGGACTGGATCTTCAAGAAGGTCTACTCGTCCATGGACCGCGTGCTCGTCCACTCCGCGAGCTTCGGATCCAACGCCCAGGCCATGGCGGCCGGCCTCGCCGTGCTGTCCGTCATGGAGAACGACCAGGTCGTGGCGCACGCACGGGCCACCGGCGACCTGCTGAGGTCCCGGCTGGCGGCGCTCACCGACCGCTACGAACTCCTCGCCGACGTCCGCGGTCGCGGACTGATGGTCGGCATCGAGTTCGGCAGGCCGCGCTCCCTGAAGCTGCGCGGCCGCTGGACGATGCTCCAGGCGGCCCGCAAGGGCCTGTTCGCGCAGATGGTGGTCGTGCCGCTGCTCCAGCGCCACCGGATCCTCACCCAGGTGTCCGGCGACCACCTGGAGGTGATCAAGCTGATCCCGCCCCTGGTGATCGGTGAGCAGGAGGTCGCCCGCTTCGTGGACGCCTTCACCGCGGTGATGGACGACGCGCACGAGGGCGGTCTGATGTGGGACTTCGGGAAGACCCTGGTGAAGCAGGCCGTGGCCCAGCGGTAGGCCGAGGGCTTTGCCTCTGGGGCAAGAAATTTGCCGGAAAGGCAAAGCTCCGGCTGAATGGAGGCATGAGCACTCCCGAGTCCGACGCCTCGGCCGGGCCGGCGCCTCCGCCGGGGCCGGCCGAGGAACTGCCCTCCGTCGCCCCGCAGCTGCGGGCGCTGCGCCGTCGTGCCGCGCTCACCCTCGAGGCCGCGGCCCGCGCCGCCGGGCTGTCGCCCGCCCATCTCTCCCGGCTGGAGACCGGGCAGCGCCAGCCCTCGCTGCCGATGCTGCTGTCACTCGCCCGCATCTACGGTACGACGGTCTCCGAGCTGCTCGGCGAGACGGTCTCCGACCGGGACGCCGTGGTGCGCGCCGCGGACATGGAACCGACCCGGGCCGGCGGCTGGACCTACTGGCAGGCCGGTGCGCCCGGCCGCGGGATGCAGGCCCTGCGGGTCCGCGTCCCGTACGGCTCCCAGGGCGACATCGTGCGGGTGCACCCGGGCGAGGAGTGGCTGTACGTTCTGTCCGGGCGGCTGCTGCTGCGCCTCGGTGACACCGCGCACCGGCTCGGACCGGGGGACGGCGCGCACTTCGACTCGCTGACCCCGCACCGCATCGCCGCCGAGGACCGCGACGGACTCGAGCTGCTCTTCGTCCACACCCTGCTGCAGAGCCCCACGGCCACCCTGTGCCTGGGGCCCCTCACCGGAGGCACGCCATGAGCAACAGCACCATGGAAGAGAAGTTCCCCCGCGCCCTGTGGGTGCGGCTGCTCATCTACATCGCCGTCGGGCACCTCTTCGCGGCCTTCGTCTGGCTGCTGTTCGAGGTCGGGGCGAAGTAGCCGCCACCGGGCCCGCGGGAACGGTGCGGGCGTCAGTCGAGGAGCCGCTCCCGCAGCCGCTCCCGGGTCTGCGGGGCGAGGCCGAGGCCGCGCTCCAGATAGGTCTCGACCCCGCCCCAGGTGTCCTCCACGGTCTCCAGGGCGGCGGCCAGGTACTCGGCGCGGGCGTCGAAGAGGGGGCTGAGCAGCTCCATGACCTCGGGGGAGTAGGCGTCGGACGTGTCGGCGCTGCGGTGCACCTTGTAGCGGCGGTGCTTGGCGTTGGACTGCAGGTAGTCGGCCAGGATGGCCTCCCGCTCGACGCCCAGGGCCAGCAGGGTCACCGCGATCGACAGGCCCGCGCGGTCCTTGCCGGCCGCGCAGTGCATGAGGGCGGGCACGCTGTCCTCGGCGAGGGCGTGCAGCACGCGGGAGTGCTCGGCCGTGCGCCCGGTGACGATCAGGCGGTAGGACGCGATCATCCGGTCGGCGCCCTTGCCGTCCGCCAGGATCGACCGCAGCTGCGCCAGGTCGCCGTCGCGGACCATCTTCCAGAACTCGGCGCCGTCGGCCGGGTCGCTGAGCGGCAGGTTCACATTGCGCACGCCGGGCAGCTCGACGTCGGGGCCCTCGAGCTTCTTGTCGGCCGCGTTGCGGAAGTCGAAGACGGTGTGCAGGCCCAGCGCGGAGAGGAAGGACGTGTCCTGCTCGGTGGCGTGTGCGAGGTGGCCGCTGCGGAACAGCACGCCCTGCCGCACCCGCCGTCCGTCCACCGTCGGCAGTCCGCCCACGTCGCGGAAGTTGCGTACTCCGGCCAGCTCGGGTTCGGTCGACGGGACCTGCTGCGTCACGGGGGCTCCTCCCACTCGGTCGGCCCGGCCCGCTCGGCGGGCCCCGGCCCCGCCGTCACGGCTCGCCGGCGGGCACGACTCCGACGATACGACATCGCTGCCTGCGGCGATGTGGCGTCCACCGCCGCCGGCGCCATGTCGCGCGTCCGGGCAATCGCGGGCCGCTTCGGGGGACTTCGGCGGGCCGGGGGCCGGGTCGCCGGAAACATCCCGGAGCGCCCGCCTATTCCGCCCGGCCCCGCCCCCGCGCAGTGGCTTATCTCACCGTCCGTCAACCCTTCCTTACGGTCGCGTAGGTCACATTCGAGGGTGAATCATGGGCCGACGTGGCAGACGATTCGAAGAGTGACAGCAGAGCAGTGATCGGGTCGTACGTGGCGCTGGGGGACAGCTTCACCGAAGGCGTCGGCGACCCGGGCCCCGACGGGGCGTTCGTGGGCTGGGCCGACCGGCTCGCGGTGCTCCTCGCGGACCTGCGGCCCGAGGGCGACTTCGCGTACACCAACCTGGCGGTGCGCGGGAGGCTGCTCGACCGGATCGTGTCGGAGCAGGTCGAGCGGGCCGTGGAACTCGCCCCCGACCTGGTGACGTTCTGTGCGGGCGGCAACGACATCATTCGTCCGGGCACCGACCCGGACGACGTGGCGGAGCGGTTCGAGTCCGCGCTGGCCCGCCTCGCCGCGGCCGCGGGCACCGTCCTGGTCACCACCGGCTTCGACACCCGGGGCGTGCCCGTGCTCAAGCACCTGCGCGGCAAGATCGCCACGTACAACGGGCACGTGCGGGCCGTCGCCGACCGCCACGGCTGCCCGGTGCTCGACCTGTGGTCCCTCAAGACCGTGCAGGACCGGCGCGCCTGGGACCACGACCGGCTGCACCTGTCGCCCGAGGGGCACACCCGCGTGGCACTGCGCGCCGGCCAGGTCCTCGGCCTGGAGGTGCCGGCCGACCCCGAGCAGCCCTGGCCGCCGCTGCCGCCGCGCGGCGCCCTCGGCACCCGGCGCGACGACGTGCAGTGGGCGCGCGAGTTCCTGGTGCCGTGGATCGGCCGCCGTCTGCGCGGCGAGTCCTCCGGCGACCACGTGACGGCCAAGGGCACGCTGTCGCCCGGCGACATCAGGATGCGGATCGCCTCGGTGGCCTGACGACTCCGGAGCCCGGGCGGGGGTGAGGACGCCGGGGACGCGGTGCCGGAGGGGGGCGGCGGCACGCCCCCTCCCCGCGCCGCGGCCGGGGTGCGACGCCGGGCCGGCGGCCCGCTCCCGCCCGCGCCCCGGTCGTCCTCACCGCGCTGCGGCCGTCAACGCCTCCCGTTCCAGGCCCAGTTCACGTGCCAGGGACTCGTCCACCCACTGCTGGGCCCGTGCCCGGGACACCCCGCCGCCGTAGGCCGTCATCTGCACGGCCAGACCGTCCAGCAGTGCCGTCAGGCGCAGGGCCGCGGCGCCGGGGTCCGGGCAGCGGAACTCGCCCGCCGCCACGCCCTCGGCGACGACCTCGGCGATCGCGGCCTTCCACTGCCGGTCGAGGTCCTGCGCGACCTCCCGCAGCGCCGGCTCGCGCAGTGCCGCCGCCCAGCCCTCGATCCACAGCCGCCAGCCCTTGGCGGACCCGGTCGGCGCGTACCAGCGCACGGCGGTCCGCAGCCGGCGCACGGCCGTCGTACGGCGGGCCAGCAGCTTGCGCAGATGCGCGAGGTCCCCCTCGGCCGCGTGGGCGAAGGCGGCGGCGACCAGCTTCTCCTTGGTCGAGAAGTGGTAGAGCACCAGGGCGTTGCTCACCCCGAGCGCCGAGGCCACGTCGGCGATGCGTACCGCCGCCACACCCCGTACCTCGATCTGCCCGATGGCGGCCCGCAGCAACTCCGCGCGCCGCTCCGCCACGCTCAACCGCACTCTCGCCACGCGGTCACCCTAGCGTGCCCGGCCCGTCACCGAGCCCGGCTCCTCGAACTCCCGTCCGACCGGGGACACCCCCCGCGGGCGCCTCCCCGCTGCGGTCTCCGGCCCCGCCCCGGCACCCCGGGCCCCGGCCTTCGGGCAGGGCCCGGGGAGGGGGCGCACGCGAGCCCTCCATAATGGAAAGCCTGACCGACTCCACCGGGAGGTATCGTGGCCGGTTTCCGTCCCCTGAGCTCCGGGCTCCGCGCACTGCAGCCCGCGGCCTTCGGTGCGGATCCCAGCGGTGAGCGCCTGGCGCGCATCCGCAGATCGCCCCATTTCAAGGACGGCGTCTTCCAGAACCCCGGCGGCGTCGCACGGACCCGGCCCTCCGGCTCGATGCTGGACTTCGCCAGGCTCTACTTCGACAAGGACGAGCGTCCCCTGCGCACCCCGGCGGGCACCGTGCCGGTGCACGCCACCACGGTCGCCGACCTCGCCCGGCCGCCGGCCACCGGCCTGCGGCTGACCTGGATGGGCCACTCCAGCGTGCTCGCCGAGATCGACGGCCGCCGGGTGCTGTTCGACCCGGTCTGGGGCGAGCGCTGCTCGCCCTTCCCCTTCGCCGGGCCCGGGCGGCTGCACCCGGTGCCGCTGCCACTGGCCGCGCTCGGCCCGGTCGACGTGGTCGTCATCTCGCACGACCACTACGACCACCTGGACATGCCCACCATCAAGGCGCTGGCGGGCACGGACACCCTGTTCGCGGTGCCGCTCGGCGTGGGCGCCCACCTGGAGCACTGGGGCGTGTCCGCCGGGCGTCTGCGCGAGCTGGACTGGCACGAGACGACCGAGGTCGGCGGGCTGAGGCTGACCGCGACCCCGGCCCGGCACTTCTGCGGGCGCGGCCTGCGCAACACCCAGCACACGCTGTGGGCGTCCTGGGTCGTCGCCGGGGACGAGCACCGCGTCTTCCACAGCGGCGACACCGGCTACTTCGACGGCTTCAAGGAGATCGGCGCCGAGCACGGCCCGTTCGACGCGACGATGATCCAGATCGGCGCGTACTCGGAGTTCTGGACCGACATCCACATGACCCCGGAGGAGGGCATGCGGGCCCATCTCGACCTCCAGGGCGAGCCGTCGGCCGGTCCGATGCTGCCGATCCACTGGGCCACCTTCAACCTGGCACCCCACCCGTGGGCCGAGCCCGGCGAGGGGACGGTCGCCGCGGCCCGCGCGGCCGGCGCCCGGATCGCCCTGCCCCGGCCGGGGGAGCCCTTCGAGCCGACCGGCGAGGCCGTCCCGTCGGCCCGGTGGTGGCGCCAGGTGGCGCGGCCGCCGGCCGGCGGCTGGCCCGCGGCGGACGCCGCGCCGTCCACGGCCGGCGCGGTCACGGCGCCCACGGATGTCACGCTTCGTGATGCTCAGGGGGACACCGGGGAGGGGGCCGGCGACCCCGAGGCGGTGCCGGCCGGCTGACGGCCGGAGGCGCGCGAGCGGACGGCGGGGGCCGGGGAGTCATCGACTCCCCGGCCCCCGCCGTCTTTTCGTGACCGCATCCGACCGGCTCCGATCGATTCGGTACGCCGTGGCGCGGTGTCGCCCCGTCGATGCTCGGTCGGGTGTGCGAACCCTCATACCAGAGCGGGACGCTGCCCGCAGGTTTTTGTCAACTGCCCACCGCACTTGATGCCTTGGTGACTACGGTGAGTGGCGGTCGGGCGACACGGGGCCGAGCTCCCCCCGTCCTCCCGGCCGGCTCAGCGATGGCGCATGCCCGCGCGCGCACCCGGCGCACGCACACGGGCCCGACGGACCAGTACGAGGAACAGATGTCTCACCTCCGTGCACCGGCCGCACGCGCAGACCGCCGCGAGGGCGGGCGGCACGGGCGACCCGTCACCCGCACCGCCCCCTCGCTGCCCGAAGCCCACATACGGCCACAGCTCATGCGGCTGGCGGTACTGCCCCCGGTCGCGGTCGCCCTCAGCGGCAGCGCGGCCGTGCTGTTCACCGTGCGCTCCACCGGGATCCGGCCCGGCCTCACCCTGTGGGCGGTGCTCGCCGGCACCCTCGCGGTGGCGCTCGCGGGCATCGGCATCGCCGCCGTCGCCGCCGACCGGGCCGCGCGCTCGGTCCACGACCGCGTGGACGCCCTGCGCCGCGGCACCGCACGGCGGGAGGCCGACCTGCGCGCCCTCGTCGACGCGCTGCGCCAGGGCGACGCCCCGGCCCCCCGGCGGTCCCGCGGCGGACCCCCCGGCGACGCCGACGACTTCGAACTGCTCGCCGCCGACCTGGCCCGCGCCCACGACGGGGCCGTCACCGCGGTCGTGCAGGCCGCCCAGCTCTCCAGCCAGGCCGACAGCGAGCAGAAACTGGAGGTCTTCGTCAATCTCGCCCGGCGCCTGCAGTCCCTGGTGCACCGCGAGATCTCCATCCTCGACGAGCTGGAGAACGAGATCGAGGACCCCGACCTGCTCAAGGGGCTCTTCCACGTCGACCACCTCGCGACCCGGATCCGCCGGCACGCAGAGAACCTCGCCGTGCTCGGCGGCGCCGTCTCCCGCCGCCAGTGGAGCAACCCGGTCCCCATGACCGAGGTGCTGCGCTCGGCCATCGCCGAGGTCGAGCAGTACTCCCGGGTCAAGCTGGTCCCGCCGATCGACGGCGAACTGCGCGGCCACGCGGTCTCCGACGTCATCCACCTGCTCGCCGAACTCATCGAGAACGCCACCGTGTTCTCCGCCCCGCAGACCCAGGTCCTGCTGCGCGTCAACCTCGTCACCTCCGGGCTCGCCGTGGAGGTCGAGGACCGCGGTCTCGGCATGCCGCTCGAAGAGCAGACCCGGATGAACGCCCTGCTGTCCGACCCCGACCAGGTCAACGTGGCAAGCCTGCTTGCGGACGGCCGCATCGGCCTCTTCGTCGTGTCCCAGCTCGCCCGCCGGCACGGCATCACCGTCGGCCTGCAGAGCAACATCTACGGCGGTGTGCAGGCCGTCCTCGTCGTGCCCCAGGACCTGGTCGGACCGGCCCCGGTGACGCCGGAAGCGGCCGCGCGCCCGCCGGGCCGCCCGCAGCCGTCCCCGGGGGCCGCGGTGCCCGCGAGGGCCGGAGCGCACCGGGCCCCGGCCGCGCGGCCGCCCGGGTCCGTCCCCCCGGGCGCACCCGGCGCGCCGGACCCCGGCGCCCCGCCCCACCCGGCGCCGTCGCGCCCCCTGCCCGCCGCCACGGCCCCGGACGACGGTCCCGTCCCCGTCGCGGTACCCGGCCCCCGGGGTGCGGACCCGCGCCCCGGCCCGGCCGCCGCCCGGGGCGAGGCCCCCTCCGCGCCGGCCCGCTCCACCCCCGGTGACGGGCAGCACCCGGCGCCGGACGCGAACGGCCACGCAGCCCGCCCCGCCGCCGACACGGGCCCCGGAGCCGGCGGGCGCGCGCCCGCCGCACCCCCGGCCGGCAGCGGGGCGCCCGCGCCCCTGCCCCGGCGCGGAGCCGGCCGCCCACGCCCCAACCCCGCGGACGCCGTCCCCGGGATCCGGGCGGAGGACCGGTCCGCGGCGGCCGCGAACGCGGGCGTGCTGCCCGTCCCGCGCACCGGCGCGGTACGCGGCACCATGGACAGGCCGCAGCTGCCGAGGCGCCGCGCCCAGCAGCACATCGTCCCCCAGCTCCGTGGCGGCCCCGCGCCCCGCCAGGACACCGACGCAGCCGTCGGCCACGACCCCGGCCTGATGGCCGCCTTCCAGCGCGGCCTCGGCCTGGCCGAGGCCCAGCAGCACCGGGATCCCGGGGACCCGTCCGACGGCGGCCGCCCCGCGGTCCCGCCCCCGGCCGCACCGCAGCTGCCCGCCGCCCCCTCGACCGGCGCGTACGGCCTGCCGCCCGGCGCCCCCGGCACCGCTGTCCCGGCCCGGCTCCCGGCGCCCGCCGTACCCCGGGCCCTCGACGCGCACGTAGTCCCCGCGCCTCCCGCCGAGTCCCCCGGTCCCCACGACACGGCGACCGGACCCGCCGACACGCCGCCCGGACGGCACCCCCACGGCGTCCGGCACGACGGGAGCACCCCCCCCGGATGACCAGCACGCCGCCCACCTGAAGCTGCCGGCGGCGGTGACCAAGGTCCTGCTGGCCGATCTCGTCGACTGCGGGGCGCTGACC
>NZ_JARJBB010000046.1 GCF_029269835.1 Streptomyces tropicalis
CGGCGATGCGGCTGGTGCTGGTCTCGGCGCGCATCCAGTCGGGGATCGCGTTGGGGGTGGTGCGCACCCACTCGACGTAGCCGTCTATGCCGTCCGCGACGCCGATGGCCGGCTGCCAGTTCAGGACGGAGCGCATGCGGGTGGTGTCGGCGCAGGCGCCGAGCGGGTCCTGGGCAACGCGGGGGGCGTCGACGATCCGGGCGCCGGGGAAGTGCCCGGCCACATGCTCGGCAACCTCGCGGACCGCGGTCTGGGCGCCGGTGCCGAGGTTGAGGGTCTGCCCGGATGCCGCGGGCGCGGTGAGGCAGATGCGCAGGGCGTCGGCGACGTCGTCGCGGTGGATGAAGTCGCGGACCTGCCGACCGCCATTGTTGAGCAGCAGCTGCTGGTTCAACGCGGCGTACATGGTGAACTGCGCCACCACCCACGAGGCGGCGCCCGGCTTGGGGACCTGCCCAGGCCCGTAGACGGAGAACGGCCGCAGGATCGTGTAGTCCTGTTCGGCCAGGTCCAGAAGGTGCCGGGTGTGTCCCTCGGCCCACAGCTTGCTGTTGGCGTAGATGTTCAGGGGGTTGAGCGGCTGGTCCTCGGTGAAGTAGCCGGCCTGTTCGCCGCGGGGAGCGTACGGGGCGCCGTGGCCGTAGACCTGGGCGGTGGACAGCAGGACGAAGCGGCGCACGTGGGGCGCGGCGGCCACGGCGCGCAGCAGGGTGTCGGTGCCCGTCAGGTTGGAGCGGACGGCCTTGTGCGGGTCGGTGGTGCAGCCGTGGACGGAGGAGTGGGCGGCGGCGTGGACAACGTAGTCGGCTTCGGCGACCATGCGGCGCACCAGCGGCTCGTCGTTGATGTCGCCGACGGTCAGGTCCGGGTCGGTGGGGCCGGTACCGAGCAGAGTCAGGGTCGTGGGCCCGTAGGCGCTCAGGTCGTCCAGGAGGGCCGGGTGCGCGCCGGCGCGGGTCAGGGTGGCGCGCAACGCGGTGCCGATGAACCCGGCGCCGCCGGTGATCAGGACACGGGCACCGGTCAGGTCGTTCGTCTGGGCAGGCACGGGGTCTCCTCGGAGAGGTGGAGCGGGTCAGGAGCAGATGAAGTGGCCGGTGTACTTGGTCAGGGCGAAGTAGCCGATCGCGTCGATGGCGGCCTGGACGTGGGCGTGCACGCGGTGTTCGAGCTCGGTGAAGAACGCCGGCGGCAGCCCTTCGCCCGGCTTGGAGCCGGCGCAGCAGTGGTTGCAGCTGCGGTAGAAGGCCATGAAGTGCTCGGCCTTGCCGAACTGAAGTTGGTCCTGCCAGTCCACGCGCTCGACGGACGCGAAGTGGCCGGCGAGCTGCTCGGCGCCGTTGCTCAGGGAGATCCGGGCCTTCGGCGTGGCCCGGAACAGCCTCTGCGGGGCGTTCATCTCGCGCAGCGCGGCGAAGTGGACGTTCCACATCTCGACCATGGAGTCGTTGCGGTCGGTGGCGAGCACGAACCGGCCCCCGGGACGCAGGACCCGGCGTACCTCGGCGAAGCAGACGTCGAGGTCGGTGACGTAGTGCGCCATGTAAACGGCCATGACCCGGTCGAAGCTGCCGGTGGCAAAGGCGCTCAGGTCGTCCGCGCTGCCCTCGACGAACTCGCACGGGGTGGCCACGCCGTCCAGTCGCTGCCGGGCGGCCTCCAGAGCGGCGGGCGCGATGTCGAAGGCGGTGAGGTGGCCAGCGGCCAGGTAGGGGCGGATCCGCGCCAGGATCTCGCCGTTGCCGCAGCCCAGGTCCAGCAGTTCCTCGGTACCGCGCAGGTCCAAGGCCCTGATCAAGTGGTCGTGCAGGGCCAGCGGGTTGGTGCGGAACCGGTCGTGGGCCAACTGCTTCGCGTCGAGCTTGCTGGTGTCGGTGAAGTAGCTGTCGCGGGCGTCCTCGGCCCGCAGCTCGAAGTGCTGCTCGGGGATGACCTTCAGAGCCAGAGCGGCCAGCTCCGGGGTGCTGAAGTCCAGGGGGGTCTCGGTGAACGACAAGGCGGTGCTCCGATCGTGGCCGTCCGGGGCGTCGGCGCCCGGTGGCAGATCCACTGCCGCGACCTCGGGCTGACCTCACCCTGACTTCCGCCCGGCCACGGGTGGAAGCCAGTTCGGCGGTGCCGTTGGGGTGCGGTGAGGAGCACTATCGGAGCACCGTTTGACGCTCTTCCGCGCCGAGGTCCGAGCCGCTAGCGTCGCCCGGATATCCACCCGCGCGGGGCTCTTGCAGGAGGAACAGTGGGGAAGATCCACCGGTTAGTCATCGCACGTCAGGCCCGGAACATGAACCGGCCTGATCTCGCCCGCGCACTGCGCAGACTGAGCATCGAGCGCAAACGCCCTCTGGGAACCGCCCCGTCCGGCGTCCTACGCTGGGAGGACGGCCGCGAACCGGAGGTGGAGACGCAGAAGCTGCTGGCCGAGCTGTTCGACATCGACCCGCACCTCGTCGACACCCACCCCTGGCCCCTGTGGCTCGAGTTCGACCCGCTTCAGCAGTACAGCGACTTCCCCTGGACCCCGCAAGGCGCGCTGGACGCGCTCAGAGACTCAGTCGGGAGCGACATGCATCGCCGGTCCTTCATCTTCGGCTCGTCGGCCCTGACCGCCGGCCTGTTCTCCTGGCTCACCGCCGACCCGGCAGCCGCGGGCGAGATCACCAGCGGCAAGCGCATCGGCGAGGCCGCCGTCACCCACATCGAGCGCAAGGTCCGCGCGCTGCGCCGCACCGACGACGAGGACGGCGGCGGCACCCTGATCCATGAGACCGCGGCGGCCAACGACATGGTCGCCGACCTACTGACGCACCGCAGCTACTCCCTCGACCACGGCCGGCGCCTCTACGCTGCGGCGGCCGACCTGGAACGGATGCGCGCCTGGGCCATCTTCGACATCCACGGCACCTGCGACGACCGGATCTTCAAGTCCGCCCTGCACTCCGCGCACAGCGCCGACGACCAGGCCCTGGGAGCCCACATCCTCACCTTCTGGGCGGCCGCCGCCTACAACTGCGACCGGCCGGCGGAGGCCGAGTCGATCGCCAGCGCGGCCCTGAGCACCGTACGCGGTAAGGCTTCCCCGCGGGTGCAGGCCCTCGTCCACGCCCGCCGCGCCCGCGCCCGCTCACACCTCGGGGACGAGCGCTGCTGGTCCGACCTCGACCAGGCCGAGCGTCATCTCCACCGCGCGGAGCAGCACCCCGACGAGCACGAGCCCGAGTGGGCGTACTGGATGGACCTCGCCGAGTTCCAGGGCTCACGGGCCTCCACCCAGCTGGCCATGGGGCGCCCGGGCGACGCGGAAGCCACCTTCGCGGCCGCAGCCCGCGCCTTCGACGGCGGCGCGGTGCGCACCCACGCTCTCTACCTCACCCGCATGGCCGGCGCGCAGTGGCTCCAGGGGCATCACGAGCAGGCGTGCGGCACCGCGCACCAGGCCCTGGACCTCACCGACCAGATCAGTTCGCAGCGCACCGTCGGCCCTCTCCAGAACCTCGTCGCCACCATGGCCGCGCACAAGGCCCTGCCGGCCGTACGGGACCTCCGCGAACGGATCGCCGCCGGCGGCTGACGCACGCCCCCAGGGCGCGGGCCGGGCAGGTCAGACGATCGGTGGGCGGCCGGCGCGCGTCAGCCGCCACACCGTGCGCCACGACATCGCCCGCCGCTCCCCCGCACCCCCGCGCAGTCCCTCGGCGAACCCCCGAAACCACACCCCGAGGTTCCCCGAGGACCGGAAGCGCCAGATGCTGATCAGGATCCAGGCGGCCAGGTAGACGGGGATGAGCGGAGCGGGCAGGCGGCGGCGCGCCACCCAGACCCGGTTGCGGGCCACCATCCGGTAGAACGGCTTGTGCCGGGCGGGGTTCGTCGCGGGGTGGTGCACCTCGATGTCCCCGGCGTACCAGCCGACCCGACCGAGGTCCCACAGGCGCCACGAGAGGTCGACGCCCTCGTGGAAGAGGAAGAAGTGCCCGGGCCAGCCGCCCACCTTCTCGTAGTCCGCGCGGCGCACGAGGACGATGCCCTCGGCCATGACGGTGACGACCCCCGAGCGTCGGGCGTCGCCGGACCGGAGCCGTGGAACCCACCGTCCGAGCGTCTGGCCGGTGGCGGGGTCGGCGATGCGGGGCTGGACGTACGCGGCCCGCGGGTGCCGGTCGAACTCGGCGATCAGCCGAGAGATGGTGTCGGGGGTCGGCAGGACCGCGTCGTTGTCGAAGAACAGCACGAACTCGGCACCGTGCGCAGCTAGAGCGTCCGCTCCGACATTGCGGCCTTCCGGAATGCCGGTGTTCTCGGCAAGTGTGACGCTTTGCACCCCGTCGGGGACGTAGTCGGGTTCCACGCCGTTCCCGACGATCACGACACGGAGGTCCACGTCCTCCTGGGCCAAAACCGAGGACATCGCCGTGCGGAATTCCTCGTCACGGTCATTCATGGTGAGCACGACGACGTCGACCGTGCGCTTGGGCGCTTCCCTGCTCACCTGGACCTGTCCTTCGTTCACTGGGCCTGCGATGCCGTCTCCGCGAGGGCGCTCGCTGCTGTCGAGGGGCACAAGGTGGTCTCGGAGCTTGTCCTGACTGCACGGCCCAGCGCAGCGTAACGCCCGCAGCACCTGTGGAAGAACTCAGCAGGTTGGCCATGTGGCGCAATTTCGAACATCAGCTGAACACGATGGTCGACGGCAGCTCCCGCGGGCGATGTGCCACGGGGGAGGCCGGGCTCGTGGAGTGGTTCGCTGCGGGGGCCGCGTTCGGCTCGAACGGACCGTTGCCCGGCTGGCCGGGGGTGGCACCCGGCGGTGGCGCACGGGGCGACCTGCTGCGGAGCGGCGTCAGCGGGGTGTCGTCAGGGTCATCGCCAGTTCGTCGACGATCGTGAGGAGCCGGTTCAGCTCCGGCCCCTTGCGAGCCCGGCGGAAACCGCGGCGCCGTCCGGCGAAGGCGGCCTGCACCGTGCTGAGCTGCGCCCAGCGCCGGGCCCGTTCACGGTCGAGGCCGGCTGCCTCGGTGAAGACGTCGAGCACGCGGTCGACGGCCGGCCCCAGGGTGCCTCGATCGGCCAGGACGACCGAGCGGGACTTGACCAGCGTGCCCGCGTCGAAGGCGGGATCTCCGGCCCATCCCTTGGGGTCGACGGCCAGCCACGGCTCCCGGTCCGCCGCGAGGACGTTGCGGGCGTTCAGGTCGCCGTGCACGAGCGTGTCGGGCTGGGCACAGGCGAGCTCGCGTACGGTCGCGAGCGCCGCGGCGACGACGTAGGGCGTCAGCACGTGCGGCATCTCGGCCGCGTCCTCCTGGAGCTGCCGTTGCCAGGTATCGGCCTGTCCTTGGAGCCGGGGAAGGTGCTCGGGTGCGGGCACGGCGAGGCGGCGGCTGATCTGTCCGGCGATCTCGGCCACCGTGTCCTCGTCGCCGACTTGGGCGAGGGTGAGCGGGCGGGCACGCTCCAGCAGCATCGCGAAGTGCTCGTCGTCCCGCTCGTACAGCTGCACCGCGCCGTGGCCGCCCCAAGTGGCCAGCGCGTCCGGTTCATGGCGGTTTCCGGGGTGCGGGAAGGAGATCTTCAGCGCCGCGGGCAGTTCCCCTTGGCGTCGTACGGGGAGGACGATGCCGATGCCCCCGTGCATCGGGGGGCCGTCCGGCCGGCTTTCCCAGCGGCCGAGCAGTTCTTCCACCGTGTTCGGCAGCCCGGTGAGCCAGCCCGTGGCCTCCTCGCTCGCGCGTTCACGGGCGAGCGTGGTCCGCGCGAACTCCTCCGGCAGCCGGATCACCGGTGCGGGGCCGGCTTGGGGATGATCAGGTCCAGTACGCGGCGGGTGTCCTGCTTCACGGAGGCGTTCATCGGAAGCCGGTCGAAGTCCGTCGACGCGAGGAAGGCGAGATCGGTGCCTTCGCTCAGGACCAGCGTGGCCGGGTCTCCGTCCCACCGGCCGTGCATGACGTAGACGGGGTAGCCGTCGGAGTCGACGCGGAACATCGGCGTCAGCTCGATGCCGGTCAGGCCCACCTCCTCCTGGAGCTCGCGGACACCAGTGGCGTGAGGGTCGGCGTCGGCAGGTTCGGCGCCGCCGCCCAGCGGAGCCCAGGTGCCCGGCGCCCAGATGCCCTCCTTGTCGTCGCGCAGGTGCATGAGGACCTCACCGGCCCGGTTCGTGATTACCACCAGAGTGCCGTACGGGTCCTCCTCGACCGGGCGGTTTTCTCGTGGCCGTCCCAGCACGTCCAGGACGCGGGCGCGCAGCACCGGGTCGCCCAGTTGCGACGGTCCGCACCATTCGGCGCCGGCAACTTCCTCGAGCTGCAGGGTCAGTGTGGGCGTGCCCCGGGTGCGGAAGACGTACCGGACGTCGATGTGGTGGTGTGCCGGTTCGCCTCGATCGGGGCGCGCCCCGATCGAGTGGACGTCGATCTGGACCGGCTCGCCGCCGCAGAGCGGCTCCAGCGCGGTGATACCGGTCTCCTCGGCGATCTCGCGCCGTACGGCAGCGATCAGAGTGCGGTCGGACAGCTCGCAGTGGCCACCGGGCTGGATGCGGCGACCCGACGCCTTGTGATGGATCAGCAGAACCTCGTCCGCATCGTTGACGACAACGCCCGACGTGGTCACATGGCCGGCGAAGTCGGAGCGGTCGGTGACATCCACACCACCCGCGAGACGGTCAAGGAGAGGCTGGAGCACTTCAAGTTCGGCGGGGCGCCGCTGGAGGTAGGCGATGACCGTGTCGTGGATGTGCGGGCCCGAGATGGCCATGCTGCGCTCCTTCGTCTTCTGCCCGCAGGCTCACGACCGAGCACCGCCATGCGCTTCGCCGGCCGGGGACGAACGTATCGAAGGTCGGGCCTGATGGTGCGGAGACCGCCTGAAGTCCACCCTCACGAGCGATCGGGCGTGACTACGCGGTGGTGCGGACCCGGGTCGCGGCGACGAGTTCGCGAACAGCGCTGGAGCGGGGGTGATGGTGGGCGAGGTCGGTGACGATCGCGCGGATGCTGGGGCGGTCGCGGACCTCGGCGGGGGCGGTGCGGTGGGCGGCGAGGAGAGCGTGCGCGGTCTGCTCGGGTTTGTTCCAGCGCCACCAGGCGCGGGCCATATCGGTGTGGAGCCGGCCGCGGCGTTCGGCGGTGGCGAATTGGCCGGGGCGGAGGTTCCGTCCGGCGTGAACGGCGGCGCCCGCGTCACCGAGGGACCACAGGACGCCGACCTTGTAGAGGGTGACGGAGGCCGGGGTGACCGAGAACGTCGGCACACCCGGCTGTTCGGGGAGGAGGGCCGCAGCCCGTTCGGCGTCGCGGATCATCTCCAGGGCACGGTCGCGATCGCCAGCCTCGGCGGCGGCGTAGGCGACGGTGCACAGCATCTGCGCGAAGGTCCTGGCCTGAGCGGGGGTGACGAGCCCGGTGGTCTCGACCTGGGCGGCGGCGTGAAGGGTCACGCGCTGCGCGGTCGCGGCGCGGCCGCCGTGGCGCAGGACGATGCTGAAGGCGCGGGCGGACGCGGCACCGGCCAGCGGGTCTCCGGAGAGCCGCGCGTAGGTGTTGGACCGGTCGGCGGTGATCCGGCTGGCGTCGTAGCGACCGACCTTGGACAGGGTCTCGGTGGCCAGGTCGTAGCAGGCGGCGAGCCGGGCGTAGTCGGCGGCTTCGCCTTGGTCGGCGCAGGCCTCTGCGGTGGCCAGGAGGTCGGGAAGCGCCTCGATAAGGTCGGCGTGCGCGCCGCGGTTGAACTGGGCACGTGCCCGGCGGTACTGCGCGGCCAGACGGTCCGCACTCGGCGCGAAGGCGGGCGCGGGCAGCAGCGCGAGGGCCTCGTCGAGGTGATCGAGGGCGAGCGCGGGAACGGCCAGTCCGGCGGCGAGGAGGGACCGGCGTTTCATCGGGTCCTCCTCGGATGCGGCCGGGCGCTGGGCGCTGGCAACTGTAGTGGCCCGGGGAGGCGTTACGCCGAGAACCGCGGCAAGTACCCCCGCAGGGATGACGAGCGCGTCGGCGAACCGCTTGAGCATGTCCAGATCGGTCGCCGGCCGGTCTGCGGTCTCGAGACGGCTGACCGCCGATGCGGAGTAGCCGGTCTCCTTGCCGAGGTCGGCCTGCCGCCAACCGCGCTGCTGGCGTGCCCAGCGGATCAGGCCCCCGACGTCGCCGTCGGCGATGAGCTGCTGGGCACGCGGAGAGTTCCAGTCCGGTACCTGAGCACGCATGGCCGCTCCCTCCGGGACCACCGGACATCAGCCTGCTCACGGTAGCCGGGCGGTGACACCCGGTCGAGACCGTGTGCGCGACGCGCAAACGGCGTGCGCACAGGGGGAGTTCGCTCGGCATCGGACCCATCCAGCGGTGTCCTGGTGAGGCACCACCACCGCCGCCGCGCACCGCTCGGCGGCAACGATCCGCTCTTCCGATGGAGGGAGTCGTCATGAACGACCCGACCGCACACCCCGCCACCCCCGTATCCCCGACGAACGAACCCAAGCTCGTCGAACTCGTCGAGCTCGGCGGCCTCATGGCCCTGACCCAGGGCCAGGGCGGCGGCCAGAGCGAGGACAAGCGCCGCGCCTACAACTACGCCTGACCGAACACCCCGTGCCCGTGCGGTGGGGGCCCCCCCCCCCCCCCCCCCCCCCCCCCCCCCCCCCACGGCCGGCTCCAGAACCAGGAAGGGATTCATCGTGATCTTCGGAGGGTTCACATTCGGCTCCGGCGGCTGCCAGCTGGCCGGAGCCACATCCGACCCGGGCGGACTGCTCTGGCAGACCGGACCGGCCGACATCCGGTCGTTCGCCGCGCCCGACGGAGGCCGGGTCACGGTGCTGGGCTGCTGCGGCGCCACCGACACCGAGCTGCACTCGCTGTCCCGCCGCCTGCTCCCCGAGGACATCGCCTGGCGGTGGTCCGGCGCGTACGCGGTGGTCGAGCAGCGCGGGCCGCACACGGTGGTGCACACCGATCCGTCCGGAGCGGTGCCGCTGTACGCCACCCGCTACGAGGCCGGGTGGGCCTGGTCGAACTCGGCGCGCGCCCTGGCCGACCTCACCAGCGCCGGGGTGGACCCGATACGGGTCGCGGTCGCGGTGTTCCTGGCACATGTGCCCGCCGCGGTCGGGCCCCGGACGTTCTTCACCGGCGTGCAACAGCTCCCACCCGGCGCCCGGATCGAGCTCACCGCGGGCCGGGATCTGCGATGCGCGACGGTATGGCGCCCTGACCCCGTCCCGGGGCCGGCCCACGACCGGCTCCGCTCCGCCCTGGAGGAAGCCGTACGGCTGCGGGTGGCAAGCGATCCTGATCTGACGTGCGATCTGTCCGGCGGTCTGGACTCCTCCTCGCTCGCCCTGCTCGCCGCGACCGCCCGGCCCGACGGCGAGACCCTGCACACGGTCACCGTCCACCCGGCCGGCCAGACCGACGGCGCCGACCTCACGTACGCACGGCTGGCCGCCGCCCACCATCCGCGCCTGGTCCACCACCTTCTTCCCCTGGGCACCGAGCACCTGCCCTACACCGACATCACCACGGTCCCGGCGACCGATGAGCCGGCCCCGTCGACCCTGACCCGGGCCCGGCTCGAAGGGCAGCTGCGCTGGATGCGCGACCAGCTCGGCAGCCGCACCCACCTGACCGGCGACGGCGGCGACAGCGTCCTGTTCGTGCCGGCCGCGCACCTGGCCGACCTGCTGCGCCACCGCCTCCACCGGCGGGCCGCCGCCGAGGCCGCGGGCTGGGCCCGGCTGCGCCACCGCCCCGTCCTGCCGCTGCTGCGCGAGGCACGGACCCTGACCCGAACCAGCCGCGCCCAAGCCCTGGCCGACCAGGCCGCCGCGCTGGAGAGCGGATCCGCGCCGGCCGGACAGGGGGACGTGCGCTGGTTCCCGGCGGTGCCGCTTCCCCGGTGGGCCACGAGCACCGCCGCCGGCATGCTGTCCGACGCCGTCCACGATGTCGCCGCGGCGGCCGATCCGCTGCCCAGCCTGGACCTCGCGGCACGGATTCTGGTGGACGAGGTCAGGGAGGTCGCGCGGACCGCGGCAGCCGACGCCCAGCTGGCCGCCGCGTCCGGGATCGAGCTGCACAACCCGTTCCTCGACGGGTCCGTCGTCGACGCCGTACTGCGCACCGAGGTCCGGGCCCGGCCCCCGGTCCACACCTACAAGCCGGTACTCGTCCGCGCCATGTCCGGTGTCCTGCCGGACGCCCTGGCCGCTCGGACGACCAAGGGCAGCTTCAACATCGACCACTACACCGGGCTGCGCGCCAACCTGCCGGACCTCCAGCGTCTGGTTGACGGGCGCCTGGCCGCTCTCGGCCTCGCCGATCCCGCCCTGTTACGGGCGCACCTCGCCCAGGCTGCCGCCGGGATCCCGATGCCCCTCGCGCCCTTGGAACAGGCCTTGGCTGCCGAAGCGTGGCTGCGCACCCTCGACCGCCCGGCCACCCCGTGGTCGCGCCCCCGCGAAGGAGACCGTCGTGGATGACCTGCCAACGTTCGTCACCTGCCCGAAGTACGTCCGCGCGGTCGACTTCGGCCACGTCCTGGTCCTCATCGACTACCGCACCGGCAACGTCCAAGCCCTCCAGCCCCCGGCCGCAGACCAGTGGAACGCTCTCTCCCGTACCGGGGTCCTGGACCGCAACCGCATCGCCCCCGCCCTCGGCCGTCGGCTCCTCGCACTGGGGCTGCTCGCTCCCGCCAGTGAGCCGGGCAGGTGGACCT
>NZ_JARJBB010000047.1 GCF_029269835.1 Streptomyces tropicalis
CGGCGGACGCCCTGGGGGCGCTCGGGGTGGCCTCACACCGCCAGGAGCTCGCTGCGGCCGTCCACCTGGTCCACCTCTACGAGGACCAGCGCAACGCCCTTCCGTGGGAAGGGTGGGCGAGGCGCATCTTCACGAACTCCGAGACGGTTCGGCTCCTTCAGAGCCGGTACGAGGACCTTCCGCAGTTCACACCGCTCATGACCGCGCTGCGCAGTGGTCTCGGGTCCACCCCGCCCGCTTCGCTCGCGATCACCTACCTGATCAGTCAGGCCGGATCCAGTAACCGCCCGCTCGCGGGCGAGTTCCTCCAGGGGCTGATCTCTGCATCCCACCTGGAGCCTGAGGACCCGCGCTGGGACGTGCGCGCCTGGTTCCTGGATCACGGTGTCGGGGCACGCGGGAGGCTGGCCTCAGCCCACCAGCTGGGCCTGATCATCACCTGCTGGAACGCGTGGGTCGCAGGAGAAACGCGGGGCGAGATTCTGTTCGAGCCGGACGACCCGATGCCCGGCATCCGCCGGATCGCGGCCGCACCTGCTGCTGACCGTCGTGGCGGAGGTGATCCGCAGCGGTGGACCGCGCCCCCACGCTCCCCGGCTGGTCTCGCAAGGTAGGGCGGCGTCCGGCTGGTGCTGCGCTCCCGAGGGCTCCGCTGTACAGACGCGCCTCCTCGGATGGCGGCCGCAGCCTCGCCGTTCAGGGCCCGGCCCTGGGGGTAGTGCCTCCCGGGTTCTGGCCGGGGGTGGGCGGCTGCTGATGCTGCGGGCGTTGCGGAGCGGACTGCTCGCGCGATGCCGGAGAAGCAGCGCTGGCCGTCCGGAAGACCGTTCTCATCCTGGCGGACAGCTGACCGATCGCGTCGACGACCTCCGCGACACGCTCGGGGTCCAGCGCGGTGAAGGCGGACGAGGCCAGGCCCGGGTCGAGGGTGGCCAGCGCCTCGTTCAGTTCCCGCAGGGTCCGAGCCCCGGGAGCTCCCGCCTCCACTGTCCTGGTCCGGTCTGGCACAGCTGCCTCTGCCGGTCCCACCCACTCCTGCACCGCCCGGGCACGGGCGGCCGCAGTGGCGGCGATGCCGAGGTGGCCCTGCTGAGCGAGCTCGACCAGGCGCGCCTGGTCGGCTTCGGCATCGGGATGACTGCGGCGGGGAATCACCGCGGCGACGACGGCCAGGAGCGGCTGTGCGCGGATGACACTGGCGTAGACCTGCGCGGCGTGCTGCGCGGTGGCCTCCATCCAGTCGTGGTCGTCGGTGCCGGTGGCTCGGGCGGTGAGCAGTTCCAGGACGTCCTGCGTGCGTTCGGCTGCCTCGGGGAGCTCAGGTCCGCAGGCGGCGAGACGGTTCCAGTCGGCGCTGAGGACCTCGTCGGGAGCGTTGTCGTACGGGATGAGCATGTCGGCCCGGTTGTAGGAGGCACTGGTGCTCCGGGCCTGGTAGCGGATCTCCTCGGCCGCGCGCTTGGAGATTCCGGTGCGCTTCCTCACTTCGGCGAGCACGTCCTGGTCGGGCAGGACGTCGGTGTCGGAGGTGATCAGGATTCCCCAGGCCCGGCCGGCCTGTTGCGCGCTGTCCAGGGACAGCGGCTGGTGGTTGCTCGGCATCTGCCGGATGAGCCACTCTGCCTGGGCGTGGACCAGGGCCTGGGCCTGTTCGGAGGCGCGCCCGTCCAGGAGCCCG
This sequence comes from Streptomyces tropicalis, assembly GCF_029269835.1. Taxonomy (GTDB): domain Bacteria; phylum Actinomycetota; class Actinomycetes; order Streptomycetales; family Streptomycetaceae; genus Streptomyces; species Streptomyces tropicalis. The sequence goes on from NZ_JARJBB010000047.1 coordinate 1,679, forward strand.
TTGACCTGGACGTCGAAGCGGGCCGATTCGAGGAGTCGCCCTGGGGCGATCGCACCGTCGGGGTGCTCGATGCTCTGGCGGGTTCGGGTGCGATCCTTGGTGAACCACTCGATGGCGTTGTGGATGGTGTCCCCCGAGGGGCGGGAGGCGTCACCGCCCGCCCCGGGGGCACGGGGTTCGTCAGCAGCCACGGGGCGCTTCGTTGGTTGCGGCGGTCGGGGTCACGCGACGTTCGCCTGCTGGGTGCTGTAGGGAGCGGGCTCCGGAACGGACTGTTCGTGATGGCGCAGTGCCTCGCGGGTGGCCTGCTGGAACTGCGCGCGGCTGTGATCGATGAGGGCACGGGGGTCGAGTGTCTCCTTCGCGGCCGCCTCGACCGCGGAGCTGGCGTCGCGTGCGGTGCGGCGGACCGTCATGGTGACGAGGTGGCTGGCTCCCTGGTCGGCGGGGGTGACGTCCAGGGTGCTCGCGGCGAGGGAGATGTTGTTGAGTTCCTGGAAGTCGAGTGCGGGCGCGCCGTCATAGCGGGCTAGTTGGTTGGCCTGGTTGGTCAGCAGCCACGGGTCATGGGCGGCATGCGGCGGCAGGGACTGGATGGCCTTGAAGATGTAGGCGTGCTCGGGCTGGGTGAAGTCCTGTGCGGCCAGGGTGCTGGAGGGGCCGCTCTGCAGCTGACTTGGGTATTTCATGAGCGAGAGCAGGACGCGGCGCTCGATGGGGCGGGAGGTGTAGCTCGGCTGTCCTTCGGATGGCTCGGGTGCCACTGTCGGAGCCTGCTGTTGGCTGTATCCGGCCAGGGTGCGGGGTGCGGCGTCGAGACGCTCGGCGAGTTGGTCGAGGGCGTACTCGTTGGTGCTGAGTTCGAGGGCGACCCGGCCCAGGGATGTGTCGGCCAGTCCGTGGTCGCGGACGCGGCCGGCCAGGTCCTCGACGGCAGCGGGGATGCTCGGCTCGAGGATGAAAGAGACCGCGTATTCGGCGGCGTTGTCGGGGTTGGGGCTGAAGTCCGGTGCGCTCGCCTTCGCGAGGTAGGTGGCGATGACCTGATTGGCGTTGGCCTCGCGGCGGGCCTTGGCGCCCTCATCGCCGGTTGAGCGGTGGTAGTCGCTGTAGTCCAGCCGCAGGGTGACGTGCTGGATCATGGCTGCGGCACGCTGTTCGGGCGTGAGGGTGGGGTCGGTCGCTGCGGGTAGTGCGATCGCGGGGTCGGGGCCGGTGACCAGGGCGTCCCAGATCTCGGCCGTCGAGGGATCGGCGAAGTCCTGGGGCTGGAGCCAGTAGGGCGATGCGTCGGGGGATGACGGGGTGTACCGGAACTGCTGTGCGCGGGCGGGGTTGTTGAGGACGGCTCCGATGACGGCCAGTTCCTGGACCAGGGTGTCGTTGCTGTTGGCGCGTCCGCGGGACAGTGAGAACGGGACGTCCTTGGCGGTGGAGGGGTGCTGAGCTGCTCGGACGGTGACGTAGGCATCGTGGCGTGCGTACTGCGCGCTGGCCGGCCATGTGGGCTGTGCCATCTGCCGGACCGCGTTGTGGACGGCGGCCCAGTACCCCGAGTCGTTCAGTGCGGCCTGCGCGGTGGGGTCTCCCGCGGCTGCCCGCTGCTGGTAGGGCAGCGCCATGGTGGCCATGACGGCGTCTGCTGTGACGGTGGCGGGGTCGGCGTTGGGGTAGGCGCGAAGCCGCTCCTGGATGGCGTCGAGTCCGCCGGACAGGAGGGCGCGGTAGGCGTCCTGCAGCCAGGCCGTCTGGAAGTGGTCGGGCGTGAGCCAGTACTGGGGGTCGGGGCGGTTCCAGTCGACGAGCTGGTTCACGGTGGAGCGGTCGCGCAGCAGGCTGGACAGGACGTTGAGCTCGTGTTGAGGGGCGCCGTACTGGTCGTTGTTCACACGACCCCCGTTTCGGTCCGGTCAAGCTGCGTCCCGTCGGGGTCGGCATCCGCCTGCCGAGGCGTGGCTGCGGCTGCGGCTGCGGTGGCCGCGGTCGCGGCCCGGTATCGCTCGGCATGGAGATCGAGTTGGGTGGATCCGGCTTCGTCGAGCGCCACCCAGCCCTCATCGTTGTGGCGCCACCACCGGTCCATGTAGCGCACCGGGCTGCCCTCGAATCGGCCGAGCACAGCGGCCTTCTCGTCCGCGATGAGTTGCTCCATGGCGGCTGGCGGCATCGGTGCGGTCAACACCCTCTGCTGTGCCGAGTCCTTGAGGAGCTCCATGCGTTCGGCCCAGGTGACCGTGGGGTTGCCGGGCTCGGTCATGGTCGGCTCCGTTCGGATGAGGACGGTGGACTCCAGACAGGCTGCGTCGTGATCCACCGGCCAGCCAGCCGAATCCGGAGTGCGGTCCAAGGGGTGAGTGCGATGGGCGCGGATTCTTCGTCGCGCGTCCCACCCCGCGGGAATCAGGCTCGCGAGTGGCCTTCGGCAGGACGACGGTGGGACCTCGTCGCGAGGCGGTTGGAGTCGCCGGCTTGACCGTCGGCGCGGATTGTGTGCTTAACTGGTTCTCGAGACCAGCCATCTCCAGAGCCCATCCGACGAGTTGGGCATATGTAGTTCTGCGGCCTTCGCGGTTGCAGTTGTGGCTGGTCTCTCTTTTTTGTTCCGGCGACGGCCCGCACCGGCCGGGCCGAGGATGCCGGCGGTTGCCTCAGGACCGCTCGGCATGCCGAGCTTCTGGGTGCTGACCAGCAGCGTTGAATTGGCAACATGCAACAAGCCGCTGCGCCTTCCCCTCCCGCGTGCACGGCCACGAGACTTGGTTCATGACTCCCGCTGGCGTATGCGCCCCGCCCTCCCCTGCCCTGATTCGGTCCGTCATCACCAGTTACGGCGACGGCCATCACGACGCTCCTCGTGGTGACGCCCTCCGCGTCGATGCGCGCTCTCTGCGCAACCCTCCGGAGGACTCCACCGTCCGCGAAAGGATGCTGCGCGCCAATGGTCTCGACCCCGACGTGCGCGCCTACGTGCTGGCCACCCCGGGTACCGACCGGCTCATCGAGCGCAGCGTCGGCCGCGCCGCGGCGCTTCTGGCTCTGCCCGGCCACCTCCGGGTTGACATCCATGTCCTGTGTGGTGGGGGCCGGCACCGGTCGGTGGTGGTCGCCGAGGAACTCGCCTCCCTGTTACGGGCCTTCGGCTACGGCGTGGAGACCGAGCACCGGCACATTGACCGGCCCATTCTCGGATGACGGATCGGCACCCCCACTGCTCTGACCGCATACGCGCCCGCGCCTCAGCTCGCGATGCAGACGGCCACGATCGCGGTGCCTAGGTATGAGCGAGCGACGGCCGCAATGGCGGAGCCCCGCCGGTGGGCGGGGCTCCGTCGGGTTCTACGTGCGGGCATGCGCGGTGGTCGGGCGGGGCTGTTCGCCCACCGCGCCGGGGAGGGCCGGCGTCAGCGGCGCGACCACCTGAACCAACGACCGGTCATCCGGCGCCCGGTGACCAGAAGCAGACCAAGGAGCAGGACGAGCAGGCCGACGGACTGTGCCAGCTCGGTGCTCGGGCCGTCGTGGCGGAGCACCATCAGGCCGCTGACCAGCGACATGACGACGACGCCGAGCCCGAGGACACCCTGGAAGAACACCATTAGGCGCCACATGGTTGGTCCTGCCTCCTCTGTCGTCGAGCTTCTTGCGCGCATAGGGGTTGTTGTGCTCGTGACAGACGACTGTAGCAGTCTGTTGATGTTGCAAGGTTGTCAAGGCCCGTCGGGCCTTAGGCAACCTTGCTAGTTGGTTGGTTGCCCGAGCCGCTGGGCAATCTGGGCGCGGATGGTTGCGGTCCGCTCGGGCGCGGCCACTTCCATGAGCATGTTGACCAGGTCGGAGGCGAGGGGGCCGGCCTCGTGCGGGGGGAGGTGCATCCATGCCTGGGCAGCGTTCTGCGCCGCGATCTGGGTGCGCCGCTTGCCGGGCCCGAGGCGGTCGAACCAGGCGAGGGCGAGCCAGGTCCACGAGACGGTGGCGAAGGCGAACTCGCCGCTCAGGTACGCCAGGTCGGCTCGGAACTGTGCCGCCTCGAGGGTCGCGGAGGCAGTCTCGCCCTGCTCGGCGGTGAGCTGCTGCAGGATGTCGTCGGCCGCGACTATGGCGGCATCGAAGTTGTGGGCGCGGCCTGCGGCCTGGGCGGCGGCGAGCCGCTCGAAGAGGCTGCTCGGCGGCTGTCCCGTCCCGGCGGGCGTCGGTTGCGGGGCTGCGGGCGGGGCTCCTGCCGCCTGGGTGGTGCCGTCGGGCATGACCTGCATGTCGAAGCGGGTTGCGGTGCGCTCGTCCTGGACGTGGACGAGGACAGGCTGGCCGCTGCCGGCGGCCTCGATGTGGAGGACCTGGACGACGACCTGCGAGGGATCGACTCCGTCGGGGACGACGTGCGGCTCGGAGTCGATGTGGAGCTGGCCGTCGCGGCTGATGTGGACCCGGTAGCGAGTGCTGGTGTTCATGGTGTGTGACCCGCGGCATGGCTCCGCGGGCACTCCTCCTTCAGGTGGGTCAGAGCGAGAGTCCGTGGCTGCGGAGATAGGCGCTGGGGTTGATGTCGGATCCGTACGCGGGTCCGGAGCGGGCTTCGAAGTGCAGGTGCGGGCCGGACGAGTTGCCGGTGGAGCCGGAGAGGCCGATCTGCTGTCGGGCCTTGACGGTTTGGCCCTTGCTCACGGTGATCTTCGAGAGGTGGGCGTAGTGCGTGTACTTGCCGTCGCTCATCTTGATGACGACGTTGTTGCCGTACGCGCCGCCCCATCCGGCTTCGACGATGGTGCCGGTGCCGACGGCCTGGACGCGGGTGCCGGTGGCGACGGGGAAATCGATGCCGGTGTGGCTGCCGGAGGCCCACATACCGCCGCCGGCCTTGTACGGGGTGGTGACGCGGGAGTTCTCCACGGGCAGTGCCCATCCGCCCTTCCCCTTGGCATCGGTGGCGTTGGCGGCGTTCTCGACCGCGTCACATCCGGAGGTGCTGGAGAGCACGGCCTTCTTGCCCCAGCTCTTGACGACGAGTTCACCGGCGGTCTTCTCCCATTTGGCGTATGCGTCCGGGAAGCCGGATCTCTGGACGTTCTGAGCGGCCTGGGTGAGCGGTTTGACCTGCCATTTGTCGACCTTGGCCAGGCGTTCGAAGAAGGAGTTGGACGCGTAGATGGGGTCGGTGACCTGAGCGACCGTGCCCCAACCTTGTGAGGGGCGCTGTTGGAAGAGGCCCTGGGAGTCGCGGTCTCCGTGTCGGATGTTCTTGAGCATCGACTCCTGGATCGCGGTGGCGACGCCGATGACCGCCGCGCGGGGTGGCAGGTTGCGGCTGCGTGCGACGTTGGTGATCACGCTCGCGTTGCGCTTCTGCTCCTCCGTCCAGTCGACGCTCTGCTGCTTGCCTTGAGGGTTCAGGGGCACCGTGACCTGCCCCCCGGGCTCTGCGGCCGGTATCTCCTGTTCCTTGCTGACCGTCTGCATGGCGGCGCCGTCGCCGGATGTGCAGGAGTCCTCCCATGCCGGTCCGTCGTCCGATCCGCCGGCGCCCAGCATCAGCGGCAGGCAGAGAACGCCAGCGAACATCGCCGCGATGCCACCCCCGGCGATGCGTATGGCTGTGCTCATGTCTCGATCCCCAGTCGTCGATGCGCATCCCGCCACGAGGGACGGAAACCGCAATTCCCGTGCCATGGGGTGAGCCCGTTTAGCCGGGCGTCCCAGGGCTGCGAATGCGCCTCTACATAGCCGTGTTTTGCGCGGCTAGCGTCTGCGCCGAGTGAAGGCAGCAGGGAATCGACAACTTGCGCTGAATTCTAAGGCATTGAATTGCCGATGCGTCAACGCATCTGCTGGGGAGGTGTTTTAGCCGCCTCCCTATATTCGGCTGGAGATTATTCGGCGCGAAGTTCGCATTCCGCTCTGTCGACAACCAGTTGTCCAGGTCCTTCGCGGACTGGGGCAGGCTTTCGCGGCCTGGGAGGGATTCGTGCAGGTAACACAGCAAGTGGTGCAGCTCGCAGCCGAAGGCGGCATCGGTTCCATTACTGATGGCATTACGCCCAGTTGGGACGTGTTCGGCGAAGTCGGAACCAAGGCAAAGATCATCGTCGGCGTGGTCATGGCCGGCGCGATTCTCTTCCTGCTCGGTAGTGCCATCGTCGGCGCCGTACACATTCGCGTCGGAAATCAGCAGCACAACACGATGGAGACGAAGAAGGGGCAGACCATGGTCGCCAGTTCCCTTCTCGGTCTCTTTGCAGTCGCCTCCATGTCGACCCTGTTCGGCATCGTCTACGGGTTTGGAATCTAATGGCCGGGAACCAGAAGCAGACCGGAACGCGGAGCCTGACGCCGAAGGCGTCGGAGACTCCCGGCACCGGAGAGGCATCCCCCTGGCGCAGGCTCAAGGTCGGCTCGATCATCTTCGGTGTCGTGCTGGCGCTCGGGTTGGTGCTGACCTTGTTCGGCGGCGGTGGAGGCACGGACGACAAGGGCACCCCCGAGGCTCCCGCCGACTCCACGCCCTCCTCCCAGGCAGGCGGCAGCGGGCCCGGCGCCAAGGCGAAGAGCGTCAAGGGCGGTGTCCCGGTGGGGTATCCGCGCACCAAGGACGGCGCCGCGGCGGCCGCGGTCAACTACCAGGTCGCCCGCTCGTCGCCGGGGTACTTCACCGACCCGGCGCTGCGCCACCAGGTGCTGAAGACGGTGATGACGTCGTCCGCGCTGGCCAATCAGCAGGCCCAGGACGACCAGTCCACCAAGGCTCTGATGGCGGCCCTCGGCGTGACCGAGAAGACGGCCCCGGACATGGTGATGCGCGCTGCTTCGCTCGGCACCAGCGTGCGCTCGTTCTCCCAGGACACGGCGACGGTCAAGGTCTGGATGAGCGAGGTCGTCGGGGTCCCGACGGAGAAGTCGAAGATGCCCGTCTCCGGCAGCTGGTCGACCTACACGATGATCTTGCAGTGGCAGGACGGCGACTGGAAGGTCGCGACGATCGATCTGGCGGATGGCCCCACTCCCCTCGTCGCTCCTGACCAGTCGGCCTCGTCTACCGACGAAATGCGCCTGGCGAACAAGGAATTCGAGGCGCCCCGCTATGCAGGCTGAATTCATGCGACGGCGGCTGGCGCAGGGCCTTGTCGCCGCCATGTTCGCGAGCCTGCTGGTAGTGGCGGGTCCGGCAGCCCCGAAGGCCCAAGCAATTCCGAACCCTTGCAACATGCCCGGCGGCAGGACCGTGTGCGAAAAGGTGGAGGACGGCGCCAAGTGGCTCTATGACAAGTCGGGCGCTGATTCCGTTGTCGAGGGCGTGACTGAGGCCATCGACTTCGCAAGTGACCCGCTCGGCTACATGGAACAGAAGCTGCGTTCCGGCACCAAGAGCATGTTCGGCGCCTTCGGTGAAGAACTCACCGGAAAAAATCCGAACGAGCCCAAGAAGAAGCCAAAAAAGGTTGAGGGGGACTAGTCGTGACGGAAATCGACTGGGGAAACCCCGGATTCATTCGCCTCTATGGTCTCGTCTTTGCCCTCGCGGTCGTCTTCACGATGGTCCAGTGGCTGATCTCGGTGGTGAAGCGGGTGGTCCGGGGTGTGCCTGTTGCCCAGGCCGCTATGGAGAACGTCGGCTATCTGCTGATGTCCGTGGCCGTGGCGGGATTCATGCCGGCCATGGTTATGACCACAGTCGATTTCATCGACAGTGCGGCCGAGGCGATCCTCGGCGACTACATCGCCGAAGTATTCGTCGGTGGACTGGTCATCTTCTCCGCCCTGGCCGCCATTTCCGTTCTGGTGCCTGGCTTCGGAGTGGTCATCGCCATTCCGATCGGCCTGGCGATCCTGTTTGCGGTGTTCGGACTGTGGGTCATGCTCGTCGTCCGCGACGCCCTCATCCTCCTCGGACTGATCTTCGGCCCGATCGTCTTCTCCGGCCTGGTCGACAAGGACCTGTGGGGCCACACCCGCAAATGGGTCGGGATCATGGGCGGGATCATCGCGAGCAAGCTGGGCATCTACCTCGCCCTCGCCCTGGCCGGCGCCCTCCTGGACGGCGTCGCCGACCCCAGCCACGACATGACCTTGCCGCAGGCCATCGGCTCCTGCATCACCTTCATTGCCCTGCTCTTCATCGCCCTTTTCATGCCCTTCCAGATCGCGAAGTGGCTGCCCATCGTCGGTGACGAGATGCAGGCCATGGCCCAGGTCAAGGACGAGGCGGGCCAGCGGGCCAAGGCCGCACATCAACAGGGAAAGCAGAAGCAGAACGAGCTGCAGACGCAGGCCGCGTCCAAGCCCTCGGCCGGCGGCGGAGGCGGTGCGACGGGAGCAGCCAGCAAGGCCGCGCCACCTGCCGCCGCGGCGATGGCCGTCAAGGAAGCCGGCGACCAGCTCCGCGACC
>NZ_JARJBB010000048.1 GCF_029269835.1 Streptomyces tropicalis
CTTCTCGGACGGCGTGCTGCGCCGTCCGGTAGGCGTCGGCGGCCTTGCCGGCGCAGCGAATCACGTCGATGGTGCGCAGGGCGTTCTTGGTACTCATGGCGGTCTCCTTGGCTGTCAAGGCGGTTGGGCGGTGCAGGCCGGACCGGATCGGCCCGGCCGCGCGGCGTTGCCGGGGGTTACGGGTGGGGCATGGGCAGGTGGACGCCGGGCAGGTCGAAGGTCACGACGGTGTCGTCCGGGTCGCGGTCGGCGCGGGTGGTCGCGAAGTGTGCGCGGACGGCGGCCGCGGCGTCGCCCGGGCCGTTGGCGGTGACCTGGTAGGAGGACAGGGCCGCCTCGTGGAGCGTGTTGTAGAGGGCGTCCGCGACGTGCGGGGCCTTCTGGGGCGAGGGGGTGGGGAGGACGCCGATGACCTTCACTCGCCATCCGTGGTCGGCGGCGAGGACGGTCCAGGAGTCCGTCTCGCGTTCGTAGCTCCACCGGAGGGTCCGGACGAATTCGTTGATCTCGGCGGTGTCGCGGTCGGTGTACTCGGTCCAGGGCCAGAGGAAGGCTCCGGGCCGGTAGTAGCCGTCCTGGTCCGGGAGGACCTCAGCTCGGCCGTGTGGCGTCACGATCACCACGGTGTCGCCCTCGAAGTGAGCCGGTGCGTTCCAGTGGCCTGCGCGGTGTGCGGTCTGCGTGTCGGCGCAGATCTTCCGCATCACGGCGCGGGTGAAGCGGGGGGCGCAGTATCCGTTCCAGTGCTCCGGCCGGGTCTGTCCGCGGTAGGGGCCCGCGATGCCCTCGAGGCTCACCTCGTTGCTGATCCACTGGGTGGCGGAGCCGTCGAACCAGTCCCGGATGGCTCGCGCGCAGCTGGCACTGTCGTGCGCCATGTCGGCGAGGGTGGGGTTGGTCAGAGAGGACTCGCGGTTGTACAGCTCATTGTCGGCGTAGCCGTCGAATTCCGGGCCGTACCACATGGCGAGCCAGCCGCTGTGGTGTGCGACGGGGTGGTCCACGGAGGCGTCGTCCGTGATGGCGATGTGCAGCTGGTGTTCGGACGAGTGGCCGTCGGGACCGAAGGCGACGTACCGGGCGGTGCAACCGCCGCCGGTGTGCCAGAACTCGGAGGGGATGGCGTAGGCGTCGAGGGCGGCCTTGAGTGCCACGTCGGCGCTGATGTCCTGGGTGGTGCCGCTCTGCGAGGCGAGTGCCTGCGTGACGGCTTCGCGGGCTTTGAGGAAGCGGGAGTCCGCCACCATGAGAGTTGTCGAGTGCATGACATTTCCTTCTTGAAGGGGGTGAGTGGGCTACTGGTGAGGGCGGCATCTCCGGCCACCTGCGGTGTGCCCTCGCTGCAGGAGCGGGGCGATGACGGCGAAGGTAGGAGGCGCGGGGGTTAGCCCGGCAAACGCGACGAAGTACCTCCGAGCTCAGGCGGTTTCACGCCAGGGACAGCACACGCGTGGGCCGCATCACAGCAGGTCAGAGAGTCAGACAGTGGATTTGGCTGGATTACATCGGCATGATCGGGGGATGTTCACCAAGTTCCGCAGCCGTCGTCAGCGCCGTACCACCGTTCATGAGCCGGAGCGGGTCGCGCCGGCCGCTGCCCCGCCCGCGCTGGGGGACGCCGAGGTCCTCGTCCGGGTGGAGCGCCTTCGGGCAGCGTTGCGGGCTGCCGGGTTTTCCCTCGATGAGGCGGCGGGGCCTGAACCGGTCTTCTTCGGCGAGCTGCGTGCTGGGCGCACCGTTGACCTCGGCCCCGGCGAGCAGGAGGCAGTCATGAGCTACCTGGGAGGCATCCCGGCTTCGTACGTGCTCGCCGACGAACCCCATGCAGAGATGCTGCGCCGGATAGAAGCGGAAGGCATCCGGCTGGATCTTCGCCGGGACGGCTTCGAGATTCAGGCGTGTCAGGGGAGCCTGCCGGATGACCCTGAAGCCATGCGAAGGCTGTCCGCCTACATCCGTCAGCAAGTGGAGATAGCGGTTGCCTCCGTGGAGGCCGGAAAGACGCCTGCGCCGCAGGAACCAACCGGCCCCTGACCTTGTCCCGGCGGACCCCGGGGCCCTTGGGTCGCGTACGGGCCCCTTGATGTGGGGGGGCACCTCATGGATCCGCGGGGGCGGTGGTCCGCCACCGAATGGATCCAGTAGTCCCCGGCGAGCCCACCGCAACGGCGGCCGCGGGCGTCGAGCCGCGGTGCGCCCTGCGGGTCAGGACTCGTGCTGCTCGTTCACGCACCCGTGGGCGCCGAGCAGTTGGTCATCGGCCCTCTGGATGGTTGCCCAGACCTCCTCCCCGTGCAGGCTGCGGCCGATAAGCAGTGTGAGGGGGGCGTAGACGCTGAGATGGCCATCGGCCGTACGGCTCCGCTGGTTGTCCACCCTTTTCGTCCGAGTCATTCGGTTCATCCAGTCCGTCCGGCGCGTGCAGGCCGTGTTGCCGTGGGTTCGTGGTGATCACACTGTCTGTTCGTGCATGGGCTGGCAGGGAGCTGTCCACTGCGACATGGAGGTCTGAGTCCACCCGCGGTCGGTTCGGACGTCTTCGCGGGCGGCGGCTTCGACGACGTATCCATGCGACTCAAGTACCTGTACGGCCCGTTCCCGCGGCAGGATCGGGACACGGCCGCTGACAGAGATCAGGTGGCGCCCCGGGTCGCCTGGCTGTGCGGTGGTGAGTTCCTCGGCGGGACCGAGGTCGACGTTCGGGCCGACGGTCACGTCCAGATCCGGGCCGATGACCGACATCGTCCATCGCCGGCGGAGCACACCGGCCTCCGCGCGGTAGAGGGCGGGCAGGTCCGCATGGGCGGGGTGCGCTTCAGGCACCGGGTCCTCCTCGGAGAGGGCGGGTGATCGGCGGCCAAGGGCGGGCGCCGGACTTCACACAGTGCACCGACACTGCCACAGGGCTCCCGGCATGCCGTACGTGTACGGAAGTTGGCGTGGGCTGCCAGGGCAGGGGGCAGGGGTGCCGGCCACGTACGCGGTGCGGGCGGGTCAGTGCCCCGGGGGTGTGCAAGGGCTCGTCCATGCCTCGGGAAGCCAGGCCGTGGTGCCTTCCGCCAGGCCGGACGCAGAGCGGTAGCGCAGGCGCAGTTGGACCCAGCCGTCGGCCTCGCGCAGTTTGATCCCGCGGTCGAGATAGAAGAGTTGCCCGATCGGTGCGAAGGTGGGGCCGGGTCCGGAGCGAGCGGAGACGGCGTCGCGGTTCACATACCGCGTGAGGTAGCTGACTGCGGCTGCAGGCGTCTCCGTGGGCGCGGGGTCGGCCGTGCGATGGACGAGGGGAAAGAGGTTCACGACGGACCTTCCTGGAGGACAGGACCGGCTCTGGCGCCGACCGCGATCGTGTGCAGAACAGCGTCGCGACGGGGCAGTGACCGGGCAACCCTTCAGTCCTGCAGGAGAGAGCTGCGGGCCTGCGTTCCCGGGCGGTGGCTCCGCTGTCGCTGCGTCCGTCCCTCCCTCTGGGACCAGAGGACGCCCCACTGCGAGGATGGCCCATCGCCATTCATCCGGGTAGGTCATGGCGGGGCGGTGTGGCTCGAAGTCCAGGGTGCGGCTCGTCATCAGAGACAAGCCGTCAGCGGGGAGGGGTTGCGGTCGTGACCATCCGCGTGCGGGACTTCTGGCGCTTGGCAGCTTCCGCCTTGGTGATCTTGTGCGCCTGGCCGCGGTTCACATCCCGCCCATGCCCCTTGAGCCACTTCACGATCTTCGGGGTATGGGTGCTGTCCAGCACCTCGATCGCGTACCGGACAGCGTCAGCCTTGGTGAACAAAGCTTGCAGCACCACTTCGTGATCCCCCGCAGATGAGGGGGACGCAACGATGTCTTCCTCCTCATCGCCCGGAGCGAACGGGGACTTGTCGGGGACGCCAGCGGTCCTCTCGCCTTCCGATGCCACTCCCCCGTCCTCGGACTCTCGTGGCGCTGCCACCAGCGGCAGCTGCCCGTCGTCGACCGACGAGGCCCGGAGCCCGGCTGCGGCGTTCTTCTTCCCAGTCTTGTGAGGAACCGGCCTCGAGTTCTCGATCATCGCGGCCCGGTGTGCTTGGGGCTCGCTGGGATCTCTGCCGTTCAGGCGCCGACGCGCTCGGGCGGTGACGACGTCGAGCAGGCCGTCGGTGATCACTCCGCCGGTGAAGGCGGCAGCCAGGCCCGCAGCGAGGCGGACATAGTGGCCGTGGTGTGCCGACACGCTTCGATAGGCGGCGGTGCCGCTTGTGGTCGCCACGGCGAGCGAGGATGCGGATATCGCAGAGTCCAGCAGCCTCAGGGTGATCTCACGAATCAGGCGCTGGGCGAAGGCACCTCGGTCGTCATAGAGCATGGGCATGGCCTCCTCGGGTCCTCGGGGGGCGGCGGCGTACACCGGCCAGGGGGCAGGCAGTCCAGGAGCGGCTGTCGAGAGATCGCCTTCGTCGGCGCCTTCTCCGGGTGCCTACAGGGGAAGTACGGCCGAACGCCGCGGTCTTGAGACCGGAGGGGCGATCGTGGTGTGTCTCTGCTCGGCGGTCGCGTCACGCTGCGGCCTGCGGGGTGTCTGGGCGATGAAGCCCGGCGGTGAGGGTGCGCGCGAGGCTGGCCACGGCGTCGGCTTGCTGCCGGGGTCCATGCGTCGCTTCCATGGTGCGGATGAGGGCGGATCCCACGATGGTGACGTCGGCGATGCGGCTGACCTCCTGGGCCTGCGCGGGAGTGGAGATGCCGATGCCGACTCCGATGGGCAAGTCGCTGGCGGCCCGCAGGCGCTTCACGAAGGTGGGAAGCGCATCGTGGAGGGGGCCGGTGGAGCCGGTGACTCCCGGGACGGCGGGGGCGTACAACATGCCGCCGGCGGCGCTGCAGATGCGGGTGAGGCGGGCGTCGGTTGTTGAGGGGGCGACGACGAATACGGTGTGCAGTCCGGCGCTTCGGGCCGCGGTGAGCCAGCCGTCGGCCTCTTCGATCGGCAGGTCGGGCAGGATCACCCCGGCGGCGCCGGCCTGCGCCAGGTCATGGGCGGCGCGGTCGAGGCCGTACTTGAACAGGGGTGGGTAGTACGCCATGACGAGCACGCTCGCGGGCGAGGCGGCCAGAAAGTGGATGCTCTCCAGGAGGTGACGGACGCGGAACCCTGCCGCGAGCGACTGAGCGGCGGCCCTTTGGATCACCGGGCCGTCGAGGCTGGGTTCGCTGTAGGGCCAGCCGAGCTCGATCACATCGGTGACTTCAGCAAGGCGGTGCAAGATCCGCAGGCTCTGGGCCTGGGTGGGGTAACCGGCGGGCAGGTAGGTGGCCAGCGCCGCCCGGTTGCTGGCGCGGGCTTGCGCGAGCACCTGGTCGAAGCGGGCGTGTGCGTTGGGCACGGGTCCGGCCGGTGGCTGGCGAGTTCCGCGCCGTGTCGCGTTCATGCGGGGAGGCAACCAGAGTTCGCGGGCTCGGGACGGCGCTCGGGGGTGAGCGTCTCACCGCTCGGCTCCGTGGTCGGGGGTGCTGTTCCGCCGCGCGGAACAGCACCCTCCAACCGTCGAAGGGTGCGGTCAGTGGGGCATGGAGGGCTGGAGTGCCTGGACGGCTCGGGTGATCAGGTCGAGCTGTTCGGGCAGCGGGGCACGGACGCCCCAGTCGCCCAGATCGGCGAGAGCTTCGCCGATCAGCGGGAGCAGGGTGGTGGTGTCCGCGTCGGCGGGAGGCTGTTGGACGGCACTGACGTGGAGGGCGAGTGTCAGCGGTCCGGCCACTTCGTCGAGGTGCTCGGTGAGGGCGCGCAGGTGCGCGATCGCCTGCTGCCGGAGCGGGTGGGGCTGGCTGGTCATCGGTTTGGCCAGGGGGCTTCCCGCGGCGTGCAGCAGAAGCTGGCGGCCGGTGTTCCATCCGTGGTGCACGGCTCCAGGCTGCTGCAGGTCGGGGTGGCTGCTGGCCGGGAAGATCGTGTGGGACGTCGGGATCTGGTCGATGCGGGTGATGGCCGTCATGCGTTCCTCGCTATCGGTGCTGCCGGTCGGTCCGGCAGGCGCGAGGGGACGCTAGGGAGCGCCCGCGTTAGCCGGGCAACCGTCACGTACGGCTGGGCGCGAGGTCCAGGTCCACGGCTTCGGGCTCGGGCGCGGTGGGGGTGGTGTCGATCCGCCGCTTCAGTGCGAGGAGGCCGCCAGCGGCGAGAGCCCCCAGAGCGAGACTCGTCGTCCACATCAGTTCCGGTCCGCCGGAATCGAGGGCGGCGGAGCTGATGAGGGGGGCGATTAGAGCGGAGATGCCCATGGTGGACGCCCAGATGCCGGTGTAGCGGCCGCGCGCATCGGCGGGGGCGAGACGTTCGACCACCGTCATGACGCTGCTGAAGAACAGCACCTCGCCCAGGGTCCAGACGGCGGCGGCGAGACCGTAGCCGATGAGGGACTGCCGGGCGCCGAGGTTTGCGCCCATGCCCAGGCCGAGGGTGATCGCGCCGGTGGCGCACACCACCAGGGGGGCACGGCGGTCGATCCAGGGCTGCAGGAGCGGCTGGAAGGCGACGACGCCGATCGCGTTGATGAGGCTGATGATCCCGTAGGCCGAGGGCTTCAGGCCGGCCTGGTCCATGGCCACGGGCAGTCCGAACAAGACCTGCTGGTAGGAGCAGAGGTACAGGAGCGTGAGGCCGGTCAGCGCGAGGAACCGTCCGTCGCGGAGCAGGGCCTGGTAGCCCGTGGCCGGGGAGTCGGGGCGCTTACGGGGTGTTGCAGGGCGTGGGGCCGTTCCGATCCGGCGGATCAGTACGGTGACCGCGAAGGCCAGGTTGGAGGCTGCGGCGATGTAGAAGAGCGCGGTCATGTGCCGGTCGGAGATGGCCGTGCCGACGGCACCAGCCACGCCTGCCCCTATGTTGGAGGCCCAGTAGAGGCGGGCGTAGGCCCGTCCGCGGGCCTCCTCGGGCACCAGGTCGGCGACGAGCGCCAGGACGGCCGGGCGAGGCGCGTCGAAGAGGAGGCCGACGGCGAACGCGGCGGCGGTCAGTGCGGGGAGCGTGTGCAGGGCGGGGAACAGGAGGTACGCCGTCGTCACGGCGGACAGGGTCACCAGGAGGGTCGGGCGTCGGCCGATGCGGTCGGCCAGCCATCCCGCGATGCCGGGTCCAATGGCCCAGCCCGCCCCGAAGGCGGCACTGACCTGAGCCGCGTCCGCCGCACTGAAATGCTGCTGGCGCACCAGGTACAGGGAGAGGAACGGCACGACGACGCAGCCGCTGCGGCAAATGGTGAAGCCGGCCACCAGCGTCCAGTAGGCGGCCGGCACCCGGAGCGGAGCGGGGCGGGACTGGAGGGTGGGGCGGTTGTCACGGGCCACCTCTGCTCCTTGATCTTGAGCGAATCCTGGCGGGTTGGAGGCGCAGATGTGCGCTGCGTCTGCCGCGCGGCGGGGCCGGCGGGTTCGGTTTGAGGATGCGGGGGCCGTGAAGAGATCGGGGTGGGCGGCTGCCCGTGGCGCCACCCGGCGGGAGTCGATCTTCGTGCCCGGTCCGTGGCGCGGTCCGTGCTGTGGGTGCGCAGGGGGGTGGCACCGTGATCCGACTGTCGGCCACGAGGGATCACGACTGCAGTTCGGCGCGTCTGTCCCGCGGGGCGGAACGCGGAGTCGGTTCGCAAGGCCAGGGCGTGGGACGTTCACCTCTGGAGAGCCGGTTCGGCGTGCGGCGGGGTGAGAGTGGTGCGGACTCGGCCGACCCGCGTGAGAGATCGGACCCCTTGATGGACCTGCTGGAGAAGTGCCGTGCCTATACCCGGGCTGACGAGGCGCGCGATGTTGGGCTCTATCCGTTCTACCCGGCCTTTCAGGGTCCGGCCGAGGGCGGGCAGGCGGTGCTGGACGGCGCCGAGGTGTGCATGCTCGGCAGCAGCGGCTACCGGGCGCTGAGCGTGAACGCACAGGTGATCGGTGCCGCGCAGGACGCGATCGCGTTGTACGGGACGTCCGCGACCGGTTCCCGGCTACTGAGCGGGAACCTGGATCTGCACGAGAACCTCGAGGCGGACCTCGCCGACTTCTTCGGCTACGAGGCGGCCCTTGTCTTCAGCACGGGCTACATGACCAACTTGGGTGTCGTATCCGCCCTGGCCGGGCCCGGCGACCAGGTGTTCCTGGACGAAAAGGCCCATGCCTCGCTGATCGACGGCGCCCGGCTGGCGGAGGCCTCCGGCGCGGTGGTACGCCACTTCGCTCACAACGACCCCAACGATCTAGCCCGTCAGCTGGCGGCCGCGCCGTCGACCTCTTCCTTGGTCGCCACGGACGGGGTGTTCTCCATGGAGGGCGACCTGGCACCGGTGGCCGAGCTCGTCGCGATCTGCGAGGAGTTCGGCGCCACCTTGCTGGTTGATGACGCCCACGGGGTGGGAGTGTTCGGGCGGGGCCGCGGGGTGGTCGAGCAGACCGGAATGCGGGGCCGGGTGCCGCTAATGACCTTGACGTTCAGCAAGGCATTGGCGTCGCAGGGCGGCGCGGTACTGGCGGATGCCAAGACGATCGACTTCCTGCGGCACACCTCCCGGACGCAGATCTTCTCCAGCGGGCTGAGCCCGGCCGACACTGCGGCCGCGCACGCTGCGCTGCGAGAGGTCCGCCGGCACGCGGAGGCGGAGCCGGACGCGCTGGCGGCGGCCGCGTACCTGCGCCGGGCCCTGGACGCACTGGGCTACGACGTGGCCGACAGCGCCGGCCCGGTCATCCCGGTGCGGTTCCCCGACCAGCTCTCGATGCTGTCGGCGCAGCGCCTCCTGGTCGAGCACGGGATCTACACCAACGCCGTACTCCCGCCCGCCGGCGAGGGCCACCAGCTGAGGATCGCGTGCACAGACGCGCACACACCCGATGTGCTGGAGGCGGCGATCGGCGTCTTCGCCTCACTGCGCGAGGACCTCCTCCCTCGCTACCGCCAGGCGGCGTGAGCGGGTGCCGTCCCACACGGACGTCGAGCCGCTGGAGATCCCTTCCGACGCCATCGCGAGGTCGGCGCGGTCCTCGTACATGACCCCGCCGACGTCCTGGCCCCGACCGGGGCCACGACGACGCTTCGCCCCACTCTCCTGAGGTCCGCGACCGCGAGATCTCGCCCCGAAAGGTAGGACACCATGGCCCTTCCCGCCCTCACCAATGGCGAGCGCGACGCGGCACGTCAGAAGGCCATCCTCGCCCGGCAGGCGCGCAGCGCCGTGCGGGCGAGCCTCAAGGCCGGGACCCTGACGCTGGCCCAGGTGCTGGACCGAGCGGACAGCGTCGTCGGCCGCATGCCGGTTCGACAGCTTCTGACCGCGCTGCCCGGCATCGGCCAGGTCCGCGCCACCCGGTCGATGAACGCCCTGGGCATCCCCGAGGGGCGCCGTGTCCAGGGTCTGGGACCTGCCCAGCGGGCCAAGCTCCTGGAGGAGTTTCCCAGCGCCGCGTAGCGCGCCTGCCGGTGGCCGGCGCCGCGGCGCCGGTCTCGGTCAGCTGCCTGCGGGGAGCTTGCCGACGGCAGTCTTGATATGGCGGTCGACCAGAGCGGGGGCGCCCACCAGCATCACCGCGACATTGCCCTCACGGACTGCCATGGTCTTGAGCACCTGCGCCCCGGAGGGCAGTTCCATCGTCGAGGTGTAGGCGAACTGTTCGTCGCCCAGTTCCGGGGTGACCGACTTGGACACCTTCACCTCGATGGGGGTGGTCCCCGATGTCATCGTGTAGGTGGGGCACGACGTGTAGGCACCGAACAGCTCCCGCAGCTTGCTGGAGAGCACCGAGGGGCGATCGCTGTGCACTTCTTCG
>NZ_JARJBB010000049.1 GCF_029269835.1 Streptomyces tropicalis
GCCCGCGTACGCCGAGCGGGCCGTCCAGTACGACAGCCTCGTCCGCGACGGCAACCGCATGTACACCCGCGCCGGTGCCCCGTACCGCACCATCGAGTCCGCCGCCCCGGTCCGCGAGGCCGACGTCATCGGGGTGTCGGTGACCAACGCCGGCGACCTGCACTCCGTCTTCCGGCTCCTGGACCTCGCCGGCATCCCGCGGCGCACCGCCGACCGCGTCGCCGGCGTCCACCCCCTCGTCATCGGCGGACAGGGTGGCCTGGCCAACCCCGAGGTCCTTGCCGACTACCTCGACGTCGTCGCCCTCGGCGAGGCGGAGAAGTCCCTGCCCCAGCTCCTGCGCACCGTCCACGCCTACCGACAGGCCGACCCCACCCCCGACACCCCGCTGCTGGTGCAACTCGCCCGGATCCCCGGCTTGTACGTGCCCTCGCTGTACGCGTGCGACCTGGTCGACGGCGGAGGGGTGAGCGCGGTGACGCCTACCTCGCTCACCGTGCCCGAACGAGTGAGCGCTCAGTGGCTCGCCCTGGCCGACTTCCACGATGCCCACTTCGCCTACCCCGTCACCGACGGCACGGCCGCCGGGATCATCCCGCTGGTCGGCTGCCGCCACAGCTGCTTCTTCTGCACCCTGGGCACCCCGCCGTTCCGGCAGGCGCCGCTGGAGAAGATGCTCGCCTACATCGACCGCCTCGAAGAGCTCGGTGTGCCGCTGATCATCATCAGCGCCCCGACCTTCACCCAGTACCGCCACCGCGCGGAGATCCTCCAGAGGATCCGCGCCTACCGCGACCGGGCCGCGGCCCGCGGCATCAAGGTGAGCACCATCATCGGCTCCGTCCGCGCCGACGAGATGACCGCCGACTACCTCCGCGACGTCAACGAACTCGGCGACTTCGGGCACCTGTTCACCGAGCTGAGCCTGACCCAGGCCCGCGGCATCGTCACCATCGCCCCCGAGTTCGCCGCCGCCGACCTGGTCGCCCTGTACGGCAAGACCATGCCGCCCGAGCGCGTCGACCAGGCCATCGACCGGTGCCGCGAGACCTCCGACGTCATCAACACGATCATGCTGTACTTCATCGTCGGCGCCCCCGGCGAACGCGAGGAGGACCGGCTCGCGATCGCCGACCGCGCCCGGGAGATCCGCGACCGCCTCGGCCGGCCGGATGCCTCCGTCATCGTCAAGCTGCACCAGTTCATGCCCGAACCGGGCACCCCCGCCCAGCGACTGCCGATGACCGACCCCGCCCTCCTGGACGGCTACGTCACCCAGATCACCGAACGCCTGCGCGACCTCGTCGGCGAGGAGATCTTCGACGAGCACTACCGCGTCCAGTACGGCGAGACCAACCGCCTCTACCTGGAGGCCGTCTGCCTGCGCGGCGACCGGCGCGTCGGCCGCGTCCTGGAGAACCTCTACGACAGCGGCACCGACCTCACCCGCCTGGACCGCGAGGTCCTGCTCAAGGCACTGGCGGACCACGGCCTCGACTTCGAGCGCCATCTACGGCTCATCGACGACCCCGTCCTGCCCTGGCACGCCGTCAACGAAGTCGACCCCGCCGCAGAGCAGAGCCTGCTGCTCGCGATCGAGCAGCGAACGGCTACCCGGTGAGCGCTCCGGCGCCTGGCGTGCCGCTGCCCGCGGACAAGCACCTCCTGCCCGCCCTCACCGACCCGGCCGAACACGCCGACTACATCCGCGCCCACCACCCCGGCGCCGACCTCGCCCACAGCCCGGGGGTGATCCTGCTCTACCAGTCCTCGCTCGCCGCGCACGCCACCCGCCGCCCCGGCACCCGGCCGCTGGAGCGCTGGGTGTCGGCCGACCTCCACCGCACAGCAGAAGGTGTCGTCCTGTGCTCCGGCTTCGGCCGCGGCGCCCCGGCCGCCGGACTGATCGTCGAACAGCTCATCGCCCTCGGCGCCCGCGCGATCATCACAATCGGCACCGCCGCAACGCTCACCGACATCCTCCACCCCGGCGACCTGGTGATCTGCCAGGACGCCCTGCGCGGCGAAGGCCTCTCCCACCACTACCTTCCCCCCGGCCGCTACGCCGACCCCGACCCCGACCTGACCGGCCGACTAGAGGCCGCGACCAACGCTCTCGGCGCCGCCGCGCACCGGGGGCGCGCCTGGACCACCGACGCGCTCTACCGGGAAAGCGCTGCCGAGGTCCAGCAGTACGCGGCGGAGGAAGCCCTCGTCGCCGACATGGAAGCGGCCGGCGTGCTGGCCGTCACCCGCTACCGGAAGGTCCCAGCCGCCGCCGCGTTCGCGGTCGCCGACTCCCTCGTCCGCCGAGCTCCCCGCACGAACGCGCCGCAGACCGGTGACGGCCTGCGTCTCCTTCTCCGCGCCGCCGCCCTCGCCCTCACGGACCGGTGCGAACCGGCCGAGCGCCAGGGACCGCACCCCGGGTGAGTCCGGGCACGTGTCGCCCTCGCGCTACCGGTTGTCCCCTTGACCGGTAGCGCGAGGGCGACACCGTGCGTTCCAGGCGAGATGGACGCCATAGCTGCGGATGATGTTGATGGCCGTCTGCGCGTCACCCACGGCGCTCATCGCCGGGGTGCCCTGCGCGATGCTGCGCACAGTGTCGACCCGCCAGCCGTACGGCAGCTTCGCGAGGCGCTCGCTTACGACCTGCCCTCGGGCACGGTTCTCCTTGCAGTCCCACTCGCCCGACCAGTCGTCAGCGGCGGGCGGAGGATCTTGCCCGGCGCGGGCCTGCTGGACGGCGTCATGGACCGCGTCGTCCAGTGACGGGCGGGCGGGAGCGGTTGGTGATTCGGAGTCGAAGTACCAGCTCCGTTCGACCTGCTGGGGCTCCCGCTGTCCTCCGAGGACCACGGCCCGCCACGCATCGGGAAGGTGTTCGAGGGCGTTGAGGAGGGTTTCGGCCCTCTCCCCGTGAGGAAGCCGGCCACCTGAGCCGGGGGCCCAGAGCAGTCCGACCTCCGCAGCGTCACGGGCAAGGGGAGTGACGACGCGCGCTGCTTTCCACCTCGCTGCGTCGACGCGGCTCACCAGCCGGTACACGGCGGCATGATCGCACTCGGGCAGCGCGGTCCAGATGCGGCGGGCCCGCAGTTCGTCCCAGGTCAACAGGACGGCGTCATGAGCGGCCGCCGCGACGTGCTCGGCACGGAGATGGTCGCAGGTGGCCAGGACGGCCAGCGCGGCGTCGATCCGCTCCGCCCGCTCCGGGTCCTGGCGGAAGGCGTCCTGCTGGTCGAAGGAGCAGGCTCCGGGGTGGCCGGAGAACGCGTCGCACAACGTGCGCGGGTCCGGCCCGTGCTGGTCGCACACCGGCAGGACGGAGCAGCGAAGCGCCTCCCGACCGGTCCAGCTGGCCCACACAGCATCACCGTGCGGGTCAGCGAGCTCGACAAGGATTCCGTGGTGCGGGCCCGCGTCGTGCTCCGCGAGGGCGCAGACGACCGAGCGCCGAGCGATGCCCGGTATGCCGCGCCGCTCGGAGGAGGAGGCGCCGCGGAGCTCGTCGGTGACGCGTACGCGCGTTCCGCAGGTCCGCGGTCGGGCCGGTGATGACACGGAGCTGAGTCCCTTCGGGGCTGGGTGGGTGGTGGGACAGCACGGATCTCTGGTTCACGTCGGTGACGGCGTGGGGACGTCGTCGGTGGTGAGGATTCCGTAGGAGTGGCCAAGGCGGATCAGGTGCGCCTCGTTGTCCGCCTTCGCCTTAGCCATGAGGCGGGCGGTCTCGCCCGTGAGGTCGAACTGGTCGATCCCGGCGTGTTGGGCGATGGCGGCCGCCGTGTGGTGCAGGGCATGGGCCTGCCACAGCAGCCGTTCCTTCTCGGTGAAGGGCGCCGGCGTCGGCAGGCGTTCGGGCAGGGGGAGTTCGCCGGTCACGAAGCCCATCTGCACCTTCAGTGGGGGCTTCTTGACCTGCAGCTTGTGGCCGACCAGCGTGGAGTGCCGGCTGAAGGTGCCCGGCGCCATGTTCAGGTTCGCGGAGCCGTCCGTCGGCGCGCGGCCGAAGGAGACCTGCTCCAGCACCTTGCGCTCGGTGGGGGTCAGGGGGGTGATGACGGGAGTGGTCCGCTGGGTCATGGGATGCCTCCGGAGTCTCGGTGGGGAGCAGGTGCAGAAGACGGCGTCGAGTGGCGCTTCCGAGCCGCTGAAGGGTGGAGTGGTGGATTACGCATCGGCCGGCAGCTGGCGGCGGACACGGTCGGCGTCGCGCGGGTTGAGGGCCGTGTAGATCTGGAGCGACTGCTCGAACGCGTCGCGGGCCTGGTCGTCGCGGCCCGCCTCGCGCAGGGTGCGACCCAGGAGTTCGAGGCTGCGGGCCGTCCAGCGCGCGGAGCGGATCGCGGTGCACTCGGCGACGGCTTGTCGCCCTTCGCGTTCGGCGGCGTCGAGGTCACCCGCGAGGGCGTGTGCGCGTGCGAGCCAGGCCAGGGCCCGGGCCGCGTCGAGATCGTCCTGGAGGTCGAGGAGCGTCGTACGCGCGGAGGCGAGCCGGCTGAGGGCTCCGGCTGCGTCACCGAGGCTGATGGCCACCTGTCCGAGGGCGGTGTCGCTGAGGGCGACCGCGCGGGTGTAGACGCGTTGGTCGTCCGGGTCGGTGGCCTCGGCGCCAAGGATCTGGCGGAGAGCGCGTCCCTGCTCAAGTGGCGGACGGGCCGCGTTCGGGCGGTCGGCGGCCAGGTAGGTGGAGCCGATCTCATGCAGTGCCTGGGCCTCGCCGCGCCGGTCGCCGCCGGCACGAGCGATCTGCAGGACCTGCTCGAAGCGCTCGACGGCGGCCTCGAACTGGTTGTCGCCTCTCATGCCGATGCCCCAGGTGTTCAGCATCTCCTGCTCGGCGAGCTGGTCGCCGCACTCGCGCGCGGCTGTGAGGCCGAGCTGGTGCGATTCGCCCCAGAGGGCGTGATCGTGGGAGAGGCGGAGGTAGGCCCACAGCGCGTGGACCAGTTGCCAGCAGGTCTGGGGGAGAGCGGCGGCCGCCGCGGTGCGCACGGCGGGCATCAGGTTGATGCTCTGGGCATGGAGCCATGCGGCTGCCTCGTCCTTCGTGCTGAAGGGAGCGGGGCCGTCGGGCTTGAAGCGGTAGTCGCGGGCCAGGCGGCGGTGGGTGTCCGTCAACAAGCGTTCGGCCGCGGTGATGGTGGCCAGGTAGAAGTCCAATGCGCGGCGGGTCTGTTCGTCGAGTTCGCCGTCCGTTGCCTCGGTCACCGCGCGGTGCCGGGCGTATGCGTGGACCTCGTCGTGGAAGCTGTACACCGTGCCGCGGATCGCGTCCTCGCGCATCGTGATCAGCAGGCCGGCACCCGCGAGTGCGGACAGCTCCTGCTCGGCGTCTTCCGGGGTGAGGCCGCAGACGGCGGCGGTCACGGCGGCGTCCACGTCGCGGGGGAAGAGGTGGCCCATGCTGCGGAAGACGCGGGCGCGCGGTCGGGGCAGGCCCCAGTAGGTCTCGTCGAGGGAGCTGGTCATGGCGACTCCGAGGGGGGTGAGGCCGTGCGGCGAGGCGCTGACCTGCTCGCGCCGTTCGGTCAGTGCGGCGGCCAGTTCGGCCAGGGATCGCTCGGGGTGGGAGGCGAGCACACTCCCAGCGAGGGCGAGGGAGAGGGGAAGTCCGGCGCCCAGGGATGCGATGGCGTGTGCGGCACGTCGGTCGCCCGCGACGCGGTGCTCGCCGGCCACGGCCGCCAGGTACTCCTGGGCGGCGGTGGGGGAGAACGGGTGAAGGTGGTGGTGGCGGGCTCCGTCGCGACCGAGATCGGTCAGCGGCAGCCGGCTGGTGACCACGAGCAGGTGGTCGCGCCCGCCGGGTAGCAGCGCGCGCACCTGATCCGCATGGACGGCGTTGTCCACAAGCACGGCGACCGGCCGTCGGGAGCGCTCGGCCGTCACCGACCTCCACCACGCGGCGCGTTCCTCGACCCCGGAGGGCAGAGCACCGCCGTACAGGGAGCGCAGCAGCCGGCCGAGGGCTTCGTCGAGCCGCACCGGGCCCGCCGGGTCATACCCCCGCAGGTCAACGTAGAGCTGACCGCCGGGATACTCGTCGCGTAGTTCGTCCAGGAGGCGCTGGGCCAGGGTGCTCTTGCCGACTCCGGGCGGACCGTGGACAGCCACGACGCCGACGTACGGTGATCTGCCGCGGATCCACGAGGTGAGCCCGTCCAGGTCCTCGGTACGGTCGGTGAAGGAGGCGGGCACCGGTCTGACCTGCCACGGGGTGGGCGGGCCGACAGGGTTGTGATGGACATGGACGCCGCCGGTGATGCTGCCGGCCTGGATGGCCGCTCCGTGCACGGTGACGTCGCGCATGGTGTTGGTCGTCTGGGATCCCGCTCCGGCTCCCGGCCGGGGGGATGGGGCCGTCATCGGCCGTTCTCCTGCCGGCGCAGCCGTTGCGCCTCTTCCGGGCGGATCACCTCGAGGAGTTCTGCGGCCTGCCGGAAGCAGTCCAGGGCGGCCTGCTCGCTGCCGCGCTTCCGGTAGGCGTCGCCGAGCAGCTCCAGCGTGCGCGCCTGCCAGCGGGTGCTGCTTGCCGCGGCGAAGACCGCGAGCGCGTCCTGCAACTCGGTGACACCGGCGTCGAGATCGCCGAGGAGGACTCGGGTGTGGCCCTGCAGAGCGAGCGCGCGCGCCGCGTCGTAGGAGTCGCCGATACCCGCGAGGACGCTGTGCGCCGCAGCGAACCTGTCGAGAGCCTCGGCCGGCTCACCACGGGTGAGGGAGATCTCGCCGAGCAGGACCGTCGCCAGCGCGACACCGCGTCGGTAGCCACAAGCCGTCCACACGGCCACCGCCTGGTTCAGGTACGGCTCGGCCTGGGCGGGGCGACCGCCGTCGTGGTGGCAGGCGCCGATCCCGAGCAGCGCCTGTCCCTCGTCGCGCACGTCGCCGTCGGCCTGCGCGGCCTGCCGGGCCTCGGCGTACCGGGTGAGCGCCTCCTCCAGGCGGCCGGCCGAGCTCAGGCCGATCGCGCCGGACAGCAGCATCTGCCGTACGGCGGCCGCGTTTCCGGTACGGCGCGCGGCGGCGACAGCGACCTCGTGGGCCTGGATCCACAGTGCGTAGGGATGTCGGCGCAGGAACAAGGCCCAGAAAGCGTCGACGAGCATCCAGACGACCTCGTCCGCGCCACCGGCCGCGGCTGCTTCCAGTACGGCTGGGAGATCGGCCTCGTGCTCCTCAAGCCAGGTCATCGCGCCGCGGCTGTCGTGGAAGACGGGCGGGGCGTCCGCCCGGGCGGGAAGCTGGTTGCGCAGCGTGGCCTGGGCAGGAGTCAGAAGGCGTTGGGCCTGGGTGGCGATCGCGAGCATCCACTCGCACAGCCGCCCGACCAGCCTCTGCCGCTCGTCCGCCCCGTCGACCCGTTCGGCGAGCGCGAGGGCGTGCTCGTGCGCGGCCGCGGCCATCTGGTACCGCGGCCTGGGGCCCACGTAGGACGTGCCCCGGGTCAGCAGCTGCTCGTCGGCGAGCACGTCCAGCAGCCGCTCAGCGTCGTTCCGCTGGAGACGGCAGGCGGCGCTCACCATGTCCGGATCGACGGCGCCGACAGGCAGGAGTGCGAGCGACCGGTACACGAACTGTGCGGTCGCCCCCAAGGAGTCGTAGGTCTCGGTCAGTCCAGCGGAGACGGCCATGCGTGCGGGGTCCTCACTGCGAGGGCGGACAAGGACGGCGGCGGCCGCGGCGAGGCCGCGCTCGGGCCGGGACTTCAGCCGGGCACCGGCCAGGGTGAGCGGAAGGGGTAGGTGTGCGCACCCGTTTGCGAGGAGGGCGGCGGCCGCGGGCTCGGCCGCGATCCGCTCCTCGCCGATGAAGCGGGCCAGCAGCGCGATCGAGGAGTCGGGGGCGAGCGCGCCGAGAGGCAGGGATGCCGCGCCGTCCACCGCCAGCTCCCACAACAGCCGCCGGCTGGTGACGACGGTCATGCTGGCGGGTCCGGTGGGCAGGAGCGGCGGCACCTGATCGGCTTCCCGCACGTTGTCGAGCAGGACCGAGACCGGACGGGCCGCGGTGATCGAGCGCCACAGGGCACTCAGCTCCCGCAAGTCCGCCGGCGGCCGGTCGATCCCGGAGGCGCGAAGCCACTGCTGCAGTACGTCCTCGGGCCGGGCCGGACCCCCGAGTCCGCTCAGCTCGGCGTAAAGCTCCGGCCTGTCCGCCTCCGTCGCGGAAGAAAGCCACCGCACGGCAAGAGCGGACTTGCCGACCCCGACGAGCCCGGTGATCACCACCAGACTGCTACCACCGCGGCGGACCTCGTCCAAGGTGTTGACCTCGGCGATGCGGTTCACGAAGTGCGGTGTGAGGCGCGGCAGTTGGTGCGGTATGGGCCAAGGTTGAGGAGCCGTGTGGTAGTGGAGGCCGCCGTGGACGTCCCGGGCCTGGACGACGAGGCCGGACAGATGGGCGCGCCCGCTGATCTCATTCGACGTCGTCATGGTGCACCTCCCGGCCGGACGGCTTCTGGTAGCCGCGGTTGCGCATGGGCACCTTGGCGTCGGTGAGGATGCGGTGGATGTTGCCGTAAGAGCGTCCGGTCTTCTCGCAGATGGCCCGGATCGCCATGCGCTCGGGCTCGGAGGAGTACAGGGAGATGACATAGGCGGTGAAGCGTTGCTTGCGCTCGCCCGTCAGGCGCTGGCCCGGCTTCACCTTCACTGGCGGTACCTTCTGTGCTGCGGCCGGCGCGGCTTGAGGGGCGGGGGAGTTCGTGTCGTTCGGCATGGTGTGTCCTGTTCAGATGCGGGTCTCGTCGAGGGCGAGGGCGAGGAAGCCGTCGGCGGCCCGGAGGCGCTGGAGTTCTTGCTCGTACACGGAGTCGCAGGAGGAGATGTCGACCCGCGAGGCGGCGACAAGACCGTGGATTTCCCCTCGGCGCAGCGCCGTGTAGGCGCGGGCCAGGGCGAACCGGGCAGCCGGGTCGGCCCTCCACTCGTCGTCGACGTAGGTCTCGGCGACCTCGAAGCCCGCCCGCGCGGCGTGGGCGAGCGCTATGGCGCGCCGGTCAGTGGCGCTGCCGCTGTCCTTGACCAGGACGTACAAGGCGACGCGGGGCCGGCCGGAGATCGTCGCGGTGAGCGAGCGCAGGATGTGCAGCCGCAGAGCGCTCAGCCAGCGCGAGCCTTCCGCCGCAGGAACGGGCCGACGCTCGCCGGATCCGGCGGCGGACGACGTTGGTGCGGTGCTGCGGGCGGGCAGGAGCGACTCCTCGACTCCGGCCACGCCTTCCAGGAGCTGGCTCATGCCCGCCCTC
>NZ_JARJBB010000004.1 GCF_029269835.1 Streptomyces tropicalis
GGGCGGGGGTGGCGGCTCCGGGCAGGGCGGGGGCGGTACGGGCCAGGGGCCGTCGCCGGCCGCCACCAGGGCGCCGTCGGGTCCCGCGGACACGACGGCCGCCGGGCCGTCCGGTCCCTCGGACGCCACGACGCCCGGGCCGTCCGGTCCTGCGGCCGCGGCGGCCACCATGCCGTCCGGTCCCGTGGACGCGTACGCGCAGGCGCCGGCCGCGGCGTCGGCCGCCGGCGTGCCGACGCAGGTCCACGCCAGCGCGACGGGGACCAACACCCTCAGAAGCGGGGCGAATCGGGTCGGTTCGGGTCGATGCACGACGGAGATCATGAGCCGCCGCACGGCCCGGCACGCCGCCCGGGCCGCCGAATGCCCCGAAGGAGCGAGGGGCGCGGCGCGAAACACCCGCGGCGGCTCGGAAAGAAATTCGCCGCGGCGTTGAACGCAACCACCCTCGCCGTGCGTACCCAGTGTCGTGCGGCGGCGCAGCAGGGCGCTGCAACACCCTTATCATATTGGGGAGTTGACGATGAAGACCTCCTGGCGGAGCGCCTCGCTCGTGGCGACGGCCGCGGCCGTGATGGCGCTGACGGCGGCGTGCGGTCAGGACAGCACGCCGTCGGCGGGCAGCCAGAACGTCGGAGCGACGGCCGCGGCCGGCGACTACGGCAACTCCGGCACGGGCAACGGCGCCGGCGCGGGCAACGGCTACGGGGCCGACGGCCAGCAGGCCGCGACCGGCTCCAAGTCCGCCGGGCGGCTCGCCGTCTCCACCAACGCCGGGCTCGGCAAGGTGCTCACCGACAGTGCGGGGATGACCCTCTACCGCTTCGACCAGGACACGGCCGAACCCCCCAAGTCCAGCTGCGACGGCGACTGCGCCAAGACGTGGCCCCCGGTCCCGGCCGACGACGCCACGGCCGGCGCCGGCATCGACAAGGCCATGCTCGGCGAGGTCACCCGCTCCGACGGCACCAAGCAGCTGACCGTGGCCGGCTGGCCCGCGTACCGCTACGCCAAGGACGCCCAGGCGGGCGACACCAAGGGCCAGGGCGTGGGCGGCAAGTGGTACGCGCTGGCGCCCAACGGCAAGAAGGCCACGCTGGCCGACCTGCCGGGCCTGTCGGTGAAGAAGTCCGACCTGGGCGACATCGTCGTCGACCACAACGGCATGACGGTCTACCGCTTCCTGAAGGACAAGGCGTGGCCGAAGTCGGTGTCCCACTGCACCGGCGCCTGCCTGGAGAAGTGGCCGGCCGTCGCGCCCGTGCCCGCCTCCGACACCAAGGGTGTCCAGAAGAAGGGCCTGATGGGCTTCACCCGGCCGGAGGGCACCAAGCAGATGACGGTGGACTGCTGGCCGATCTACACCTTCTCCGGGGACAAGGTGCCCGGAGACGTCAACGGTCAGGGCGTGGGCGGCACCTGGTACGCCGTCTCCCCCGACGGAAAGCCGGTCGGCGCGCCGGCCAAGTAGGGATCACCTCCCCCAGGGTCGATCACCCTCCGCACGGTGCCGGGACACGGAAGGGGGCGACGAGAAGAAGGCGAGAGTGCCGGACGAGCACGACGGCGCGCATGGACCGGACCGCCCCCTCCGCACCGCACGGAGGGGGCGGTTCGCTGCGCCCGGATCCGGCCCGGCCCGGCCCGCGTACTGACCTGCTGGTCAGCATCTCAGGCCGTGACCGGGAACGGATGGTCAATTTCCGTTTTTACTCGCTCCTTCGGCAGGCGATCAGTAGCCTCTGGTCGAACACCGGATCGCCTACGCCTTGGAGAGATCGATGGAGCGTCCCGCCTGGGCCCCGCGGAGCATCGACGTTTCGGTGCCGAGCGTCGCGCGCATCTACGACTACTACCTGGGCGGTTCGCACAACTTCGAGGCCGACCGGGAAGCGGCCCGCCGCGCCATGGAGTTCCTGCCGGGACTGCCCAAGATCATGCAGGCGAACCGGGCGTTCATGCGCCGCGCGGTGCGCTTCGCCGCGGACGAGGGCATCACCCAGTTCCTGGACATCGGCTCCGGCATCCCGACCTTCGGCAACGTCCACGAGGTCGCGCAGGCGGCCCGGCCCGGCGCCCGCGTGCTCTACGTCGACCACGACCCGGTGGCGGTCGCCCACAGCCAGGCCGTCCTGGCCGGAAACGACGACGCGGACGTCGTCGCGGCCGACCTGCGCAAGCCCCATGAGATCCTGAAAAGCCCCGAGTTGCAGCACCTGATCGACCTGAATCAGCCAGTGGCGCTGCTTCTCGTTGCCATACTGCACTTCGTGGAAGATGCGGACGACCCCGGCGCTGCGGTGGCCGAACTGCGCGACGCGCTCGCGCCCGGCAGCCTGCTCGTGCTCACCCATGCCTCGTACGAGCGGATCCCGCTGCCGCCGGAGCG
This sequence comes from Streptomyces tropicalis, assembly GCF_029269835.1. GTDB lineage: Bacteria > Actinomycetota > Actinomycetes > Streptomycetales > Streptomycetaceae > Streptomyces > Streptomyces tropicalis. The sequence goes on from NZ_JARJBB010000004.1 coordinate 2,390, forward strand.
GAGCGAGGGCGCGGTCGACGTGTACAAGGACATCCGCAACCCGCTGATCATGCGCTCGCGCGACGAGATCGCGCGGTTCTTCGAGGGGTACGACATGGTGGAGCCCGGACTGGTGCCGATGCCGGAATGGCGGCCGGAGACGGCGGCGGAGGACGAGGATCCGTACGCCTTCTCCGGGTACGCGGGCGTGGGGCGTTCGGCGTGAGCGCGGAGCCGGACGGGCCACAGGACAGACTGCGCCGGCTGACGACGATCTGGAGCCGGGCGGTCTTCCCGGTCACCTCCACCTCGCTCACCCGGCCGGAGTTCGAAGCGGAACTGCTCCCGCTCGCCGAACGGTTGAGCCGCGCCCTGCACGCCCGCGACTTCGACGCGCAGGAGGGCGAGGCGGTCGGCGCCGCGCTCGTCGCCGCCCACTGCACCGCCCCCGAGGCGCTCAGCCGCTCCCTGGACTGCGTCGACGCCTACCTGGTGCTCTACTGCGGCGAGGACGGCCCGCTCGAGGACCTGCGGGCCCGCTCCGCGCGCCTCCAGCACGCGATGGCCGCCGGGTTCGCGCGCGCGCTGCGCGAACGCACCCTCGCCGAGCAGGAGGCGATCTCCCAGGCCGCGCTGCGCGCCCAGGGCGTGGTCGCCCAGGCGCTGCACGCGAGCGAGGCCCGCTTCCGCGCGGTCTTCGAGGGCGCGGCGATAGGAATCGGCATCGCCGACCTTGACGGCAACATCCTCCAGGTCAACGGCGCCCTGCTGCGCATGTTCGGCGGCTCCGAGCAGAGCGTGCGCGGCCGCCGGGTGCAGGAGTGGACGCACGCCGAGGACGCCCCGCAGGTGTGGCGGCTGTACGAGGAACTGGTACGCGGCGAGCGCGAGCACTACCACGTGGAGAAGGCCTTCTCCCGGCCCGACGGCACGGCGCTGTGGACCAACCTCACCGTGTCCCTGCTGCGCGACGCCGACGACCGCCCCCAGTACCAGCTCGCGCTGATGGAGGACACCACCGAGCGGCGGCTGCTGAACCTCCGGCTGCGCTACGAGGCCACTCACGACGCGCTCACCGGCCTGCCCAACCGCACGCTGTTCTTCGAGCGCCTGGAGAAGGCGCTCAACGCGGGCCCGGGCCAGCGCTTCGGCCTGTGCTACCTCGACCTCGACGGCTTCAAGACCATCAACGACAGCCTCGGGCACGCGGCCGGAGACCGGCTGCTCGTCGAGGTCGCCGACCGGCTCCAGTCGTGCGCGACCGCGCCCGGCGAGATGGTCGCCCGCCTCGGCGGCGACGAGTTCGTCGCCCTCACCACCGGACCCGGCACCGAGCGCGAGGTCGACGAACTGGCCCACCGCATCATGAACGTCCTGGTGGCGCCCATCCGCATCGACGGCCGGGAGCTGACCGTGCGCGGCAGCATCGGCGTCGTCGAGGGCCCGGCGGGGGAGCGCAGCGCGGCGGAGGTGCTGCGCAGCGCCGACATCACCATGTACCGGGCCAAGTCGGCCGGGGGCAACCGCTACGAGCTGGCCGACCCCGAGGCCGACGCCCGCGCCATCACCCGGCACGGGCTGACCACGGCGCTGCCCGCGGCCCTGGACCGGGGCGAGTTCTTCATCGAGTACCAGCCGCTGGTGCATCTCGGCGACGGCAGCGTGCGGGGCGCCGAGGCGCTGGTGCGCTGGCTCCACCCGCAGCACGGCATCCTCGGGCCCGACCGGTTCATCCCGCTGGCCGAGCACACCGGGCTGATCGTCCCGCTGGGCCGCTGGGTCATGGAGCAGTCCGTGCGGCAGGCCCGCACCTGGCGCGAACGGCACGGCGACGGCTGCCCGTTGCGCATCAACGTCAACCTCTCGCCGTGCCAGCTCACCCACCCCGGGCTGGTGCAGGACACCGTCGACATCCTGGAGCGGGCCGGGGTGCAACCCGACGCCCTGTGCCTGGAGGTCACCGAGTCGGCCCTCATCGGCGCCGACGACGACCTGCTCAAACCGCTGCGCCGGCTGGCGGAGATGGGCGTGGACATCGCCCTGGACGACTTCGGCACCGGTTACTCCAACCTCGCCAACCTGCGGCGCCTGCCGGTGAGCGTGCTCAAGCTGGACCGCTCCTTCACCCGGGGCATGCAGCAGTTCCCGGCCGACCCCGTCGACCTGAAGATCGTCGAGGGCATCGTCTCCCTCGCCCACAGCCTCGACCTCGCCGTCACCGTCGAGGGCGTGGAGACCGGCGCCCAGGCCGAGCAGCTGCGCATCCTGGGCTGCGACACCGCCCAGGGCTGGTACTACGCCCGCCCCGGCCCGCCGGAGCGCCTGCACGAACTGGCCCTGGCGGACGCGGCGGGCTGACGCCCGGGGGAAGCCCCGGTGGCCGCGTCCCGCGGCCGTCCCACGCCTCCGCTCCCGGCGGCCGGCACCGCGCAGCCCTGCTTCGGCGGCCCGGCCCCGCGCAGCTCCGTCGTCGACCGTCCCCGCGCGGTCGTCCCCGGCGGTGCCGCCCGGCAGCGGTCCTGCGCCGCGATCGCGCGCTGCCGGCCTCCGCCGGGAGTGCCGCACCGTCGCCGGCGGCGTCCGGAGTCATCGCTCCAGCAGCATCCGCTGCAGTTCGCGTGCCGCCCGCGGTGGCGCCACGTCGCTGCGGTGGGCGAGGGCGATCGTACGGTGCAGGCCGGGACGGGTGAGCGGGGTGACGCGCAGCCCGCGTCCGGAGCGGGTCGCGACCATGCGCGGCACCACGGCCACCCCCAGACCCGCCCGCGCGAAGCCCAGGACCGCGTCCATCTCCCCGCCCTCCACCGCGAACTCCGGCTCGAACCCCTCGGCCCGGCAGGCGGCGACGGTCAGCTCCCGCAGGTCGTAGCCGTGCCGGAACGTCACCAGGCGCTCCCCGGCGAGGTCCGCGACCCGCACGGTGCGGCGCCCCGCGCCCGGCGCCGGGGCCTCCGGCGACGACACCACCACCAGGTCCTCGCGCAGCAGCTCCACCGTGGTCAGCGCGGGCGACGGGCTGGGCAGCGGCAGCACGACCAGCGCCAGGTCCAGCGCCCCGCGCGCCAGTTCCCGGACCAGGTCGTGGGAGCCGCCCTCCTCGACGAGCAGCCGGACGCCGGGATACCGGTCGTGGAAGGCGCGCAGCACGTCCGGCAGCAGACCCGTGCACAGGCTCGGCGTGGCCCCGAGCCGCACCCGGCCCCGCCGCAGCCGGGCCAGCTCCTGCACCTCCTGCCGGGCGGTGTCCGCGTCGGCGAGGATACGGCGGGCCGGCGGCAGCAGCGCCTCACCGGCGTCGGTGAGGGTGATGTTCCCCCGGGCGCGCCGGAACAGGTCGGCGCCCAGCTCCCGCTCCAGCGCCTTGATCTGCTGCGACAGCGAGGGCTGCGCGACATGCACGCGCTCGGCGGCCCGGGTGAAGTGCCGGGTCTCGGCGACGGCCACGAAGTACTGGAGCTGCTGGAACTGCACCCTCCCATCATAGGCCGTGTCTATCGAAACGAGCCGGACCATGTCTTGGACCGATGGGGTTCGGCGGCCCTAGCGTGCTGACCCATGGCACTGGCAACGCGGACGGACCGACGGCCGTCCAGAGCACGCACCGCGTGGGACTCCACCGTCGGCAAGAAGGCCGTGATGGCGGTCAGCGGACTCGTCATGCTGCTGTACCTGGTCGTCCACATGATCGGCAACCTGGAGATCTACTTCGGGGCCGGCGAGTTCAACGCCTACGCGCACTGGCTGCGCACGGTCGGCGAGCCGTTCATGCACGACGAGTGGACGCTCTGGCTCGTCCGCGTCGTGCTGGTCGCGGCCGTCGTCGCGCACGCCGTCTCCGCCTACCAACTCAGCCGCCGCGACATCAGGGCGCGGCCCACCCCGTACGTGCACCGCAGGCGCCGGGCGAGCTACGCGACCCGGACCATGCGCTGGGGCGGGATCATCCTCGGCCTGTTCGTCGTCTGGCACCTGCTCGACCTGACCACCGGCACCGTGCACGCCGGCGGCTTCCAGCCGGGCCATCCTTACCAGAACGTGGTGGACACCTTCTCCACCTGGTACGGCGACGTCGTCTACATCGTCGCCATGCTCGCGCTCGGCCTGCACGTCCGGCACGGCTTCTGGAGCGCCGCCCAGACCCTCGGCGTCGGCAGCGGCGCCCGCGACCGCGCCCTGAAGACCGTCGCCGACGTCCTCGCGCTGCTGCTCACGGCCGGCTTCATCGCCGTACCCGTGGGCGTCATGACCGGAGTGGTGAGCTGGAGATGACCTCGTACGCCGACTACACGACCGGAGAACCGGTCACCGACACCAAGGCCCCCGACGGCCCGATCGCGGAATGCTGGGACCGGCGCCGCTTCGAGGCGAAGCTGGTCAACCCGGCCAACCGCCGCAAGCACACCGTCATCGTCGTCGGTACCGGCCTGGCCGGCGGCTCCGCGGGCGCCACCCTCGCCGAACAGGGCTACCACGTCGTCCAGTTCTGCTACCAGGACTCCCCGCGCCGCGCCCACTCCATCGCCGCGCAAGGAGGCATCAACGCCGCGAAGAACTACCGCAACGACGGCGACTCGGTGCACCGGCTGTTCCACGACACCGTCAAGGGCGGCGACTTCCGGGCCCGCGAGTCCAACGTGCACCGCCTCGCCCAGGTATCCGTGGAGATCATCGACCAGTGCGTCGCCCAGGGCGTCCCCTTCGCCCGCGAGTACGGCGGCCTCCTCGACACCCGCTCCTTCGGCGGCGTCCAGGTGTCCCGCACCTTCTACGCCCGCGGCCAGACCGGCCAGCAGCTCCTGCTCGGCGCCTACCAGGCGCTGTCCCGGCAGATCGCCGCCGGGAACGTCGAACTGCACCCGCGCACCGAGATGCTCGACCTGATCGTCGCCGGCGGCCGGGCCCGCGGCATCGTCGCCCGCGACCTGGTCACCGGCGCGATCAGCACCCACGTCGCGGACGCCGTCGTCCTCGCCTCCGGCGGCTACGGCAACGTCTTCCGCCTGTCGACCAACGCCATGAACTCCAACGCGACCGCGATCTGGCGGGCGCACCGCCGCGGCGCCCACTTCGCCAACCCCTGCTTCACCCAGATCCACCCCACCTGCATCCCGCGCACCGGCGACCACCAGTCCAAGCTCACCCTGATGAGCGAGTCGCTGCGCAACGACGGCCGCATCTGGGTGCCCAGGGCGCAGGGCGACCGGCGGCCGCCGAACGAGATCCCCGAGGACGAGCGCGACTACTACCTGGAGCGCATCTACCCCGCCTTCGGGAACCTCGTGCCCCGCGACATCGCGTCCCGCGCCGCGAAGAACGTCTGCGACGAGGGCCGCGGCGTCGGCCCCGGCGGCCAGGGCGTGTACCTCGACTTCGCCGACGCGATCCGCCGCATGGGGCGCAAGGCCGTCGAGGCCAGGTACGGCAACCTCTTCGACATGTACCAGCGGATCACCGACGAGGATCCGTACGAGGTGCCGATGCGGATCTACCCGGCCGTGCACTACACGATGGGCGGCCTGTGGGTCGACTACGACCTGCAGACGACGATCCCGGGCCTGTTCGCGATCGGCGAGGCCAACTTCTCCGACCACGGCGCCAACCGTCTCGGCGCGTCCGCCCTGATGCAGGGTCTCGCCGACGGCTACTTCGTCCTCCCCGCCACCGTCAACGACTACCTGGCCCGCAACCCGCACCAGGAGGCCGTCACCGCCGAACACCCCGCCGTCCAGGAGGCGGTGGCCGGGACCGAGGACCGGCTGCACCTGCTCCTCGCCGTCGACGGCGACCGCACGCCCGACTCCTTCCACCGCGAACTCGGCGAACTCATGTGGGAGTTGTGCGGCATGGCCCGCACCGACGCCGGACTGCGCAAGGCGCTGGAACGCATCCCGCAGATCCGCGAGGAGTTCTGGCGGCGCATCAAGGTGCCCGGCTCCGGAGAGGAGTTCAACCAGTCCCTGGAGAAGGCCAACCGCGTCGTCGACTACCTCGAACTCGCCGAGCTGATGTGCCTGGACGCCCTGCACCGCACCGAGTCCTGCGGCGGCCACTTCCGCGAGGAGTCCCAGACCCCCGACGGTGAGGCCGCCCGCAAGGACGACACCTTCTCCTACGCGGCCGCCTGGGAGTTCACCGCCACCGGCGAGGCCCCCGTCCTGCACCGGGAAGACCTGGCCTTCGAGTACGTCCACCCCACCCGGCGGAGCTACGCATGAAGCTCACCCTGCGCGTCTGGCGCCAGAAGAACGCCCGCGCCGACGGCGCCATGGCCACCTACGAGGTCGACGGCGTCTCGCCCGACATGTCCTTCCTGGAGATGCTGGACGTCCTCAACGAACGGCTCGCCCTCGACGGCGAGGACCCCGTCGCCTTCGACCACGACTGCCGCGAGGGCATCTGCGGCGCGTGCAGCCTCGTCATCAACGGCGACGCCCACGGCCCCGAGCGCACCACCACCTGCCAGCTGCACATGCGCTCCTTCCGCGACGGCGACACCATCGACGTCGAGCCGTGGCGGGCGGCCGCCTTCCCCGTCGTCAAGGACCTCGTCGTGGACCGCTCCGCCCTCGACCGGATCATCCAGGCCGGCGGCTACGTCACCGCCCCCACCGGATCCGCCCCCGAGGCGCACGCCACGCCCGTGCCCAAACCGGTCGCCGACCAGGCCTTCGAGCACGCCGAGTGCATCGGCTGCGGCGCCTGCGTCGCCGCCTGCCCCAACGGTGCGGCCATGCTGTTCACCTCCGCCAAGGTCAACCACCTCAACGTGCTGCCGCAGGGCGCACCCGAGCGGGAGACCCGTGTCCTCGACATGGTGGCGCAGATGGACGGCGAGGGCTTCGGCGGCTGCACCCTGACCGGCGAGTGCGCCACCGCCTGCCCGAAGGGCATCCCGCTCACCTCCATCACCCGCATGAACAGGGAATGGCTGCGGGCCACCCGCAAGGCGTCCGACCGCTAGCGGCCCCAGCCGGCCCCCGCGGGCCCCGGAAACGTTCGCCGGAAGGTGCGGACGGGTGGGGCCGGGAGAGGTGCTCCTCCCGGCCCCGCCAGGCACTCCCGGCCGCTCCTGGCATTCAGCCACCCCACACCCGGCCTCTCCGCGCCGGTCACGCGCCGGTCAGCCGGTCCCGGAAGAACAGGGAACGGCGGACCCGCCACCGGACCGCCGCCGCCCCGCCGAACCCGGCCCGTGACCAGGAGAGAGCCATGACCGGTGCCACCACGCTCGACCGCCCCCCGCAGTCCGCGGCCCCCGCTCCCTACACCGTCTCCCTGGCCCGCGACGAGGCGGACGTCCGCGCGGCCCAGCGGCTGCGGCACGACGTCTTCGCCGGGGAGGCGGGGGCCCTGCTGTCCACACCGGAACCCGGGTACGACATCGACGCCTTCGACGCGTACTGCGACCACCTCCTCGTGCACGACACCGCCACCGGCCAGGTCGTCGGCACCTACCGCCTGCTGCCCCCGGAGAGGGCCGCAGTCGCCGGACGCCTCTACGCCGAGGGCGAGTTCGGGCTCGGCGCCCTGGACGCCCTCCGCCCCGGCCTGGTCGAGGTGGGCCGCTCCTGCGTGCACCCCGACCACCGCGACGGCGCCGTCATCGGGCTGATCTGGGCGGGCATCGCCCGCTACATGCTGGACCGCGGCCACGAGTGGCTGGCCGGCTGCTGCTCCGTCCCGCTCGCCGACGGCGGCGCGCTCGCCTCCGCCACCTGGGAGCGGGTCCGCGCCAAGCACCTCGCCCCCGAGGAGTTCCGGGTCGGCCCGCTGCTGCCGTGGACCCCGCCGGACACCACCCCGCCGGTGTCCGGCGGGGAGCTCCCGGCCCTCCTGCGCGGCTACCTGCGCCTGGGCGCCTGGGTGTGCGGGCAGCCCGCGCACGACCCGGACTTCGGGGTGGCGGACTTCTACGTGCTGCTGTCGATGCGCCGGGTCAATCCGCGCTACCTGCGCCACTTCCTCTCCCTCGTCCCGGCCTGATGAGCGTCTGGCTGCCCGGCGCGCCCTGCACCCCGCAGGCGTGCGTGCAGGCGACCCGGACCCGGGCCGGCGCGCTCCGGGCCGTCCTGCGGCTCACCGCGGTCGCCCTGCTGCTGCTCGCCGGGATCGTGACTGCGCCGCTCGGCGGGCGGCTCCCGGCCTCCGTCGTGCGGCTCTGGTGCCGGGCGCTCGTCCGCGCGGCGGGCGTCCGGGTGCGCATCACCGGGACCGCACCGCCCACCGGCGGTCTGCTCCTGGTCGCCCACCACATCTCCTGGCTGGACGTGCCGCTGCTGGCCGCGGTGCGGCCCGCTCGGATGCTCGCCAAGGCGGAGATCCGCCGCTGGCCGCTGGCCGGCCCGCTCGTGGCCCTGGGCGGCGCCCTGTTCATCGAGCGGGACCGGCTGCGCGCCCTGCCGGACACGGTCGCCCGCATCGCCGGGGCGCTGCGCGAGGGCGCCGCGGTGGCGGCCTTCCCCGAGGGCAGTACCTGGTGCGGCCGGGCCCGCGGCCGCTTCCGCCGGGCCGTCTTCCAGGCCGCGCTCGACGCGGGCGTCCCCGTGCAGCCGGTCCGCATCCGCTACCGCCTGGCCGGCGGGCCGCCCACCACGGCGGCGGCCTTCGTCGGCGACGACACCCTGCCGGCCTCCCTGTGGCGGGTGGCGTCGGCCCGCGAACTGCTCGCCGAGGTGGAGGTCCGGCCGGTCATCGCCCCGGGCAGCCAACCGGACCGCCGCGCCCTGGCCCGCGCCGCCCAGTCGCCCCGCGCGGTCGAGCCCCGCTGGACCCACGCGGCGCTGGTGGCATAGCGCGCGGGGCGGCGCCCGGTGGAGGTGGGGCGCCCCCCGGGGTCCGGGTGCCGCACGGCCCGGCCGGCCGGCACCCGGACAGTTCCGGTCAGGGCCGCCCGCCGCGGCCGCGCAGCGCCCGCGTCAGATACGGCGCCGTCGCGCTGTCGGCCGCCCCGGCCACCCGCTCCGGCGGGCCCGACGCCACGATCCGGCCGCCCGCGTCGCCGCCTCCGGGACCGAGGTCGACCACCCAGTCCGCGCCCGCCACCACCGCCATGTCGTGCTCCACTGCCACGACCGTGTGCCCGGCGTCGACCAGCCCGTGCAACTGCCGCATCAGCACCTCGACATCGGCCGGGTGCAGGCCCGTCGTCGGCTCGTCCAGCAGGTAGAGGGTGTGGCCCCGCCGCCCCCGCTGCAACTCGCTCGCGAGCTTGATCCGCTGCGCCTCGCCCCCGGACAGCTCGGTCGCGGGCTGGCCCAGACGCAGGTAGCCGAGGCCCACGTCGAGCAGCGCGCCGAGGCTGCGGGACACGGCGGGCGTGTCCGCGAAGAAGTCGGCAGCCCCCTCCACCGTCAGGTCCAGCACCTGCGCGATGTTCAGCCCCCGGTGGGTCACCGCGAGCGTCCCGGGGTTGTAGCGGGCCCCGCCGCAGTCCGGGCAGGGGGCGTAGGTGCTGGGCAGGAACAGCAGTTCCACGCTCACGAACCCCTCACCCTGACAGGTCTCGCAGCGGCCTCCCGCCACGTTGAAGGAGAACCGTCCCACACCGAAACCGCGCTCGCGTGCCTCCCCGGTCGCGGCGAACACCTTGCGCACGGTGTCGAACAGCCCGGTGTACGTGGCCAGGTTCGAGCGCGGGGTGCGGCCGATCGGCCGCTGGTCCACCGCCACCAGCCGCTCCACCCCGTCGAGTTCCCCGGTGATCTCACCGACGAGCGTCGACTTGCCCGACCCGGACACGCCGGTCACCGCGGTCAGGACACCGAGCGGGAAGCGTGCGGTCACGGCGTTCAGGTTGTGGCGGGTGACCGGCCCGACGGTCAGCCACCCCCGCGCCTCGCGGACCGCGCGCGGGAGTGCCGGCGCGCCGTCGAACAGGAACCGGGCCGTGGCCGAGCCGGCCACCCCGGCCAGCCCGGCCACCGGGCCGCTGTACAGCACCTGCCCGCCGTGCTCCCCGGCCCGCGGGCCCACGTCCACGACCCAGTCCGCGCCGCGCACGACGTCCAGGTGGTGCTCCACGACGAACACCGAGTTCCCCGCCGCCTTCAGCCGCCGCAGCATCGTCAGCAGGGACTCGGTGTCCGCCGGGTGCAGTCCCGCCGACGGCTCGTCGAGGACGTAGACCACCCCGAACAGCCCCGACCGCAGCTGTGTGGCGAGCCGCAGGCGCTGCAGCTCGCCCGCCGAGAGCGTGGGCGTGGCCCGGTCCAGGCTCAGATAGCCGAGGCCCAGCTCGGTGACGGGCACGATCCGGGACCTCACGTCGTCGGTGAGGACGCGCGCGGCCCCGGAACCGCCGTGCAGGGCGTCCGCGAGCTCCGCCAGCGGCAGCGCGGCCAGCTCGGCGATCGTCCGGCCCGCGAAGGTCACCGCCAGCGCCTCGGGGCGCAGCCGGCTCCCGCCGCAGGCCGGGCAGGGGGCGCCGGTCAGGAAGCGCTCCGCCTTCGCCCGCAGGGTGGCGCTGCGGGAGTCGGAGAACGTCTTCATCACATACCGGCGGGCACTCATGTACGTGCCCTGGTACGGTCGTTGGATCCGGTCGGCGTCCCGCACCGGGTGCACGGTGACCACCGGCTGCTCGTCCGTGAACAGGATCCACTCGCGCTCGGCGGCGGGCAGCTCCCGCCAGGGCCGGTCCACGTCGTGGCCGAGCGCGTCCAGCACGTCCCGCAGGTTCTTCCCCTGCCAGGCGCCCGGCCACGCGGCGACCGCGCCCTCCCGGATCGACAACGACGGGTCGGGGACCAGGAGTTCCTCGGTCGTGCGGTGCACCCGGCCCAGGCCGTGGCACTCGGGGCAGGCCCCGGCCGTCGTGTTCGGGGAGAAGGCGTCCGAGTCCAGGTGCGGGGCGCCCGGCGGGTACGTGCCCGCCCGGGAGAACAGCATCCGCAGCGAGTTGGACAGGTTCGTCACCGTGCCCACCGAGGAGCGGGAGGTCGGCGCCGAGCGCTGCTGCTGGAGCGACACGGCGGGCGGCAGGCCGGTGATCTCACCGACCCGGGGCGCCCCGACCTGGTGGATCAGCCGGCGCGCGTACGGGGCGACCGACTCGAAGTAGCGGCGCTGCGCCTCGGCGTAGATCGTGCCGAACGCCAGCGACGACTTCCCCGACCCCGACACCCCCGTGAACACGGCCAGCGCGTCGCGGGGGACGTCGACGTCGACGCCGCGGAGGTTGTGCTCCCGGGCGCCGCGGACACGGACGTACGGGTCGTGGGGGCTGTGCATGGCGAGGCGCTCCGTGCGGGCTGCGGGCAGTCAGGGCAAACCCCGGGATCCTACGCGAGGGTGCCGGCGCGCCCCGGCAGACCGGCCGCGTGCGGCTCCGGCCGTGCCGCGCCGGGCACCTCCGCACGCCCCTGCTCGCCGGGGGTGGCCGCGAGTCGGGCGGGGCAGTGACCGGAGCGACACCCCACCGCTCACCACAGGAGCCACCGCATGATGCGACGCCCGGTCCGTCCCGCCGCCCTGGCCGCCTCCGCGACCCTGCTGGCCGGAGGCCTCCTGACGGCGGCCGCGCCGGCCGCGTCCGCCGCCCCCGCGAAGTACTCCCAGGCGGCCGCCGCGCAGATGCTGCGGCAGGCGGGCATCGCCTGGACCTCGTCGGGCGGCTGCACCGACCGCACCAACGGCAGGTGCACGTCCTTCGAGCAGATCAACCGGACCACGGTCGCCGGAGTGATCGACTTCAGGAGGGCCGGCAACTGCGCGGTGACCGTCACCGGGGGCACCGAGACCGGGCACGCGCCCGGTACGTACAGCCACTGGAACGGCTACAAGGTCGACGTCAGCCCGACGTCGTGCGTGAGCGCCTACATCACCACGCGGTTCCGCCACATCGGTCCGCGCCCGGGCGACCACGCGCAGCAGTACCAGTCCCCGGCGGGCAACGTCTACGCCGGCGAGGGCACGCACTGGGACATCACCTACTACCGCGGCAGCCGCTGAGGCCGGGCCGGCCGGCGCAGCGGCCGCAGCGGTGAACGTCCGGTCACATCGGCGCAGTTCATCGCGCCGGGACGTGTGCGGGCGGAAAGACACGTCGCCCCGCCCGCACACCGCGCCCACCGTGACCGCTGCCCTCCCGCCCGGACGTCGTACGTCTGCCTGCCCTGCCGCGCCTCGTACAGCAGGCCCCCGACCCGGACCGGCCGGACCTGCCCCCGCTGCGCGCGGCCCCTGATCCACGTCGGCTCGGCCTTCGCGGCGCCGCCGCGCCGGGACCGGGCGGCCTGGCGGGTCCTCTCCGTCCTGCTCCAGACGGGCATCGGGTTCCGCACGGACTGCTGCTCCTGCGGACCGGGCCACCGTCCCCGCACCCTCCGCGAGGTCGGGGAGCGCACGGCCCACGCCCGCCGCACCGGCGGACCCCTGGCGCGGCCCCTCGTCCGCGCGGAGCTTCCGTGACACGACCCCCGTGCGACGCGCCGGTCGAGGACCGGCGCGAGGCCCGAGGCTCCGAGCCGGACGACGGCCGCCGTCAGTCCTCCAGACGCACCGGCATCAGGACCGAGAACGTGTCCTCGTCGTCGGGCCGCCGGACCGCGACGGGCGCCGTGGGGGCGCCGCACTCCAGGATCAGCCGGTCGCGGGCGCCGGCCGTGAGCGCCTCCAGCAGGAACTCCCGGTTCACGGCGACCCGGTCGGGACCGTCGTCACCGTCCGCGCAGACCGTCACCCCGCCGTCGTCCGTGAACCGGAGCACGCTCAGCGCGTAGGCCGCGCCGTCCTGCTCCCGCACCCGCTCGGCGCGGTCCGGGCCCGTCTCCACCTGCTTCCGGAACAGCGGCACCTCGACCTCGGCCCGCCGCCCCGCCGGGAGGACGGTCAGGCGCCGGTAGTCGGGGAAGTCGTGGTCGAGGCAGGGGCCCGCCGTCTCGCGCCCGGCGGTCTCCAGGGCCACGCGGCCGTCCACGACGGTCAGCCGGGCGGACCCGCCGCCGTGCAGCAGCGCCCGCATCGCGTCCGTGAGCGGAGCCGGTACGACGGCCTGGGCACGGGGGCCTTCGTGGCCGTCGGTGCCCACCCGGGCGACGGCCATCCGGTAGCGGTCGGTGGCCACGACCGTGAGCGCGTCGCCCTCGGCGTCGAACAGGACCCCGCCGAGCACGGGAAGTTCGGGATCGCCGCCGGCCGCGAACCGGACCGCGTCCAGCGCCGCGGCCAACTCGGGCGCGGACAGCGTCAGCCGGACGGCGGCGGTGCGAGGCGATGTCATGGGGTGCTCCTTGAGGTCGAGTCGGTTCCGGAGTGCGGAGAACTCGCCGCGGGCCTCGGACAGTCCCGTCTCCAGCCGCCGCAGGTGCGCCTGGAGGAGCCCGCGCACCAGACCGGTGTCGGCTCCGGGCCAGGCGGCCAGCACCAGCCGGACGTCCGCCAGCGGCATCCCGGCCCGGCGCAGCCGCGCCAGGACCCGGGCCTCCTCCAGCTGCTCCGGCCCGTACCAGCGGTAGCCGCTGACCGGATCCACCCGGGCGGGCACCAGCACGCCCGCCCGGTCGTAGAACCGCAGCGCGCTCACGCCCAGCCCGCTGTCCCGCGCCAACTCGCCGATGCTGCGCATCCCGCTCTCCACGTCCCGCACTCTGGGCCCTCGACCAGGTCGAGGGTCAAACACCGCCGTGCCGTGCCGTTCCGATGATGCGGGACAGGCGCCGGTAGGAGTCCAGCAGAGCCGTCCGGTCGTAGGTGCTGGTCGTGACGAGGACCTCCTGCGCGCCGGTCTCCTTCAGGACCGTGCCGAGTTCGTGCGCGACCTGCTCCTCGGTGCCGGCGACGTGCCCGGCCAGAGCCGACTCGAACAGGTCGCGCTCCTTGCCGGTCATCCGCCCGGCGGCCGCCAGGGCCTCGATCCGCTCGGCCGGCTCCAGCGGCGGGAAGGTCCCGCGGGTACGGGCCTGTGCCATGGACCACGCCTCCGGGACCAGGATCCGGCGGGCCTCCTGGGACGTCGCGGCCACCGCGACCGTGCCGGAGACCACGACGTGGGGCTCCGCCGCCCACGGGGAGGGCCGGAAGCCGGTGCGGTAGCGGTCGACGGTGCGCAGCAGCCGCTCGCGGTCGCGCAGGTCGCCGACGACCACCGGCAGGCCCGCCCGAGCGGCGATGGAGGCCCCCTCGCCCGTGGCCAGCACGAACGGCGGCACGCTCAGACCCTCCGCGGGCCGTGCGTGCACCCCCGTCGGGGAGGTCCCCCGGAACCAGCCGAGCAGTTCGTCGAGCTGGGCGGCGAAGTCGTCGGCGTCCTCCGTGCCGTGGCCCAGGGCCCGGCGCACGCCGCCGGTGAAGCCCACCGAGCGGCCCAGCCCCATGTCGATGCGCCCCGGATACAGGGCCTCCAGCACGCCGAACTGCTCCGCCACCACCAGCGGCCGGTGGTTGGGCAGCATCACCCCGCCCGTGCCGACCCGGATGGTGCGGGTCGCCGCGGCGACGGCGGCCGCGAGGACGGTCGGCGCGGACCCGGCGACGCCCGGCACCCCGTGGTGCTCGGACACCCAGAACCGGTGGTAGCCCAGGGCCTCGGCCTCCCGCGCCAGGGCCACGGTGTCCCGCAGCGCCTCGGCGCCGGGTCGCCCCTCACGCGTCCGGGAGCGGTCGAGCACGGAGAACCGGACGGACCCGACGGAGGAGATCGCAGCACTCACCTCCCCTTCAACGCACCCAGCCGCGGGGGATTCCCGCGACCGCGGTCAGGAGGGGGCGTCCGGCTCCGGGCCCCAGTACTCCGGGCCGCCGCCGCGCCAGTCGATCAGCGGGGAGACCGCGACCTGCATGGGGTCGACGTCCAGCCCGGCGCGGCGGAGGAACTCGGCGACGTCCGAGACGCCGTACGCGAGGCCGAGGATCTCGCCGTTCACCCGGACGCGGCGGCCACCCGTCGGGGAGGGCGGGTGCACGACGACCGGCAGTGAACCTGACATGTTCCCAGGATCGGGCGTCCGGTCCCGCCCCGCATCCGGGCGCACCCGTACGGGCCGGCGTGCCGCCCGTGGCCGCCCGCAGCCGACGACGGCCGCCGGACCCCACGCCCCGGGTCGATACGCCTGGTGCTGTGACCCGGAAGGTCACCGGCTCGCGGCGTCCGGCACGGCGCCTCGCTGCGTCGTCGCCTCACCCGGGTACCTCCCGTACGCGGGCGACGCTCCGCCCTGCGATGCTTCCCCGCAGCCTGAACGGCGTGGGAGGTGCCCCCGGCACCGGACGCCGCGAGCATCCCGGCACACCCTTCCGGCCACAGCACTAGGCTGACCGCGTGACGGACGACAGCGGGCGGCCCCTGGCCGTGTTCGACCTGGACAACACCCTCGCCGACACGGCCCACCGGCAGCGGTTCCTGGAGTGCCGGCCCCGGGACTGGGACGCCTTCTTCGCGGCGGCGCCCGCGGATCCGCCCCTCGCCGAGGGCGTGCGGCGCGCCCGGGACAGCGCGGGGGAGTGCGAGGTCGTCTACCTCACAGGCCGCCCCGAGCGGTGCCGCCGGGACACGCTCGACTGGCTGGCCGCGCACGGGCTGCCCGAGGGCCGGGTGTTCATGCGGCGCGACGGCGACCGCAGGCCCGCCCGGCGCACCAAGCTGGAGATCCTCCGGAGGCTCGCCCGCGACCGCGAGGTCCGCGTCCTCGTGGACGACGACCTGCTGGTGTGCGAGGACGCCGAGCAGGCGGGATTCCGCGTCCTGCGGGCCCGCTGGGCCACCCCGTCGGCCGCGCTGGAGGCGGCCCAGGAGGGCGAGGGCCGCACCTGAGGGCGGTGGGCCCTCCGGCGCGACGGCGGCGGGATCTCCGGCGCGAGCCGGAGCGGTCAGTCCGCGTCCTCGATGCGGAAGCCGACCTTCATGCAGACCTGGAAGTGCACGACCTCGCCGTTCTCGATCTGGCCGCGGACCTGGCTGACCTCGAACCAGTCCAGGTTGCGCAGCGTGCGCGACGCCCGCCGGATGCCGTTGCGGACGGCCTGGTCGACCCCCTCGGTCGAGGTGCCGACGATCTCGGTCAGGCGGTAGGTGTGGTCGGACATGAGGGTGCTCCTCTCCGCCGCCGACGGGCCAGCCGTCCTGCCGCGGCGTATGTCGCGCGTCCCTCCACGGTGCCGTATGCGGAGGCGGAGCGCGAGGCGTGCGCCCTGCCGGTCCCGCGGCCCTTGCCCTCCGGCAAGGGTCCCCACCACAACCCCGGGCGCACGTGCGAGCCCCCGGTTCGCCCCCTCCGCGCCGGGCCCCGCCCCGTCCGCCGGAAGGACGGGCCGAGGCCCGCCGCGCCCCACGCCCGATCACCGAACGGCCGGCTGCCGGGCCGGAGGTGATCACCCCGCAGCCCGGCAGCCGGTCCGTGGACGTCAGCCCGCCATGCTCAGCGACAGTGCGAACCGGCCCGCGGCGTCCGTCCACCAGTGGGCCAGCTCCAGCCCCGCGGCGGCCAGTTCGCGGCGCACGCCCTCCTCGCGGAACTTCGCGGACACCTCGGTGCGCATCTCCTCGCCCGCCGCGAAGTCCACCGCCAGGCCGAGCGCCGGCACCTTCACGGTCTGGGTGGCGCGGGAGCGCAGCCGCATCTCGATCCACTCGCGCTCCGGGTCCCACACGGCGACGTGCTCGAACGCGTCCGGCTCGAAGTCGGCGCCGAGTTCGCGGTTGACGACCGTCAGGACGTTCTTGTCGAACGCGGCCGTGACACCCGCCGTGTCGTCGTACGCCCGGACCAGGACCTCCTCGTCCTTGACCAGGTCCGTGCCCAGCAGCAGCGCGTCCCCGGGGGACAGCAGGGCCCGCACCCCGGTCAGGAACGCGGTCCGCTCGGCGGGCAGCAGGTTGCCGATCGTGCCGCCGAGGAACGCCACCAGGCGCGGCCCCGGCGTGTCCGGCAGCTCCAGGCCCGCGGTGAAGTCGGCGATCAGGGCGTGCACCCGCAGCCCCGGCCGCTCGGAGACCAGCGCCTGCCCGGCCTGCCGCAGCGCGCTGTCGCTGACGTCGACGGGCACGTAGGTGTGCAGGCCGGTGAGCGCGTCCAGCAGGAACCGGGTCTTCTCCGAGGAACCGGAGCCCAGTTCGACGAGCGTGCGGGCGGGCAGCGCCGCCGCGACCTCGCCCGAACGCGCGGCGAGGATCTCGCGCTCGGCGCGCGTCGGGTAGTACTCGGGCAGCTCGGTGATGCGCTCGAACAGCTCGCTGCCGTAAGCGTCGTAGAACCACTTCGGCGGCAGCGACTTGGGTGCGGCGGTCAGGCCGCTCTGGACATCGGCGCGCAGCGCGGCCGCCATGGCGTCCTCGGGCAGGGTGCGGGTGATGCGGAACTCACTCACGTACGGGGCTCCTCGGATGGTGCGGGGACCGGGTCCTCGGCGGGATCCTTCAAGGGGGTGAGCAGGACGTCCGTGCGGCTCGCCACGAGCAGCGTGCGGTCCGGGACCTCCTGCCAGTGCGGGTCGTCGTCGTAGGGCTCGGACGCCACGACCGTGCGGTGGCCGGGCTCCGTCAGATGCCACAGGGTGTCGCCCCAGGCGGTCGCGGTGATCGTCCCGCCGTCGGTGAGCAGCAGGTTCAGCCGGGAGCCGGGGGCCGCGGCCGCGACCTCCAGCACCGTGTCGGCGAGCGCCTGCCCCGCCGGGTCGCCGGCGCGCAGCCGGGCCAGCGCCAGCGCCCACACGAGCGCGGAGTCGGTACGGGCCTCCAGCTCCAGCAGGTCCTGGGGCGGCAGCGTCCGCGACAGCGCGGCGAGCGAGCCGGGCCAGCCGGTCACGGCGCCGTTGTGGCTGAACAGCAGGCCGTCCGCGGCGAACGGCGCCGCCGCGGCCTCCGCGTCCGGCCCGGGCAGGGTCGCGTCCCGCACCGCACCCAGCAGCGCGGTGGTGCGCACCACCCGGGCCAGGTCGGCGAAGGACGGGTCCGCCCAGACGGGCCCGGACCGCCGGTAGCGGGCGGGCAGCGGGTCGCCCGGGGCGTACCAGCCGACGCCGAAACCGTCCGCGTTGACGGTCCCGTGCCGCTGGCGCCGGGGAGCCCACGCCTGGGTGTACAGGCTGTGCGGGGGCTCCACCAGCAGCCGCCCGAGCGGCTCCTCGGGCCCCAGGTAGGCGAGGTGACGGCACATCAGGCACCTCCGGAGCGGGCCGTGCGGAAACCGGAGAAGATCTGCCGCCGGATCGGATAGTCCCAGTTGCGGAAGGTGCCCCGGCACGCCACCGGGTCCACGGCGAACGAACCGCCGCGCAGCACCTTGTGCTCCGGCCCGAAGAACACGTCCGAGTACTCCTTGTACGGGAACGCCGTGAAGCCCGGGTACGGCAGGAAGTCGCTTGCCGTCCACTCCCACACGTCACCCATCAACTGCCGTACGCCCAGGGGCGAGGCGCCCGCCTCGTAGCTGCCCGCGGGCGCAGGGCGCAGGTGCCGCTGCCCGAGGTTGGCGTGGTCCGGCGTCGGGTCCTGGTCGCCCCACGGGTAGCGCGCCGAGCGGTCGTGGGCGGGATCGTGCCGGGCGGCCTTCTCCCACTCGGCCTCGGTGGGCAGCCGGCGCCCCGCCCAGCGGGCGTAGGCGTCCGCCTCGTACCAGCACACGTGCAGCACCGGCTCGTCGGGCGGGACCGTCTCGGTGGCGCCGAAGTGCCGGCGCAGCCACCGACCGCCTTCACGCCGCCAGAACAGCGGCGCGTGGATGCCGTGCCGCCGGACGTGGTCCCACCCGTCCGGCGCCCACCAGCGGGGCTCGTCGTAGCCGCCGTCGTCGATGAACTCCTGGTAGGCGGCGTTCGTCACCGGCGTCGTGTCGATCCAGAACGGCGCCACCTCGCGGACGTGCGCCGGGCGTTCGTTGTCCAGCGCCCACGGCTCGGTCGAGGTGCCCATGGTGAACGGCCCGCCGGGCACCAGCACTTCGGCCGGGCCGGTGTACGGCGGCGCGGGATCCGGGTCGGGCGCGGTCAGCGCCTGCGGGCCGCTGCGCAGCTGATGCGTGATCAGCATGGTCTCGTCGTGCTGCTGTTCGTGCTGGGCGATCATCCCGAAGGCGAAGCCCGCCTCGGTCAGCCGGGTTCCGTGGAAGGCCGCGTCCTCCAGTACGTCGAGCACCCGGCCGCGCACCTCCGCCGCGTACCGCCGGGCCTCCTCGGGCGGCAGCAGCGGCAGCGAGGGACGCTCCGCGCGCGGATGCTCGAAGGCGTCGTACAGACCGTCGATCTCCGGGCGTATCGCCTCCCGCCCGGCGACCCTCCTCAGCAGCCACAGCTCCTCCTGGTTGCCGATGTGCGCGAGGTCCCACACCAGGGGCGACATCAGCGGCGAGTGCTGCGCCGTCAGGTCGGGCTCCTCGACACAGGAGGTCAGGAGCGTGGTGCGGTCGCGCGCGGTGACCAGTGAGGCCAGCGCCCGCTCACGCAGCAGCTCGGCGTCGGGAACGGGGTCGGTCATGAGCGGAAGTCCTTCCCGAAGACGGCCGGGGGCTCTCCGGCCCCGAACGGTGCCGTGGCGCGGTCCGGGCCGCGCAGCCCGTCGAGCACGTCGTCCGCGGGGCAGCGGCCCCGCAGGACGTACCGGTCGGTGTAGGCGCCGACCGCCTCCAGCACCTCCCGGGTGGCCCCGAGCCGCGGCAGGGCCTCCAGCGCCGCCCCGAAGCAGGCCACGGCCACCTCGTGCAGCTCCGCGTCGGCGAGCCCGCTCCGGGCCGCCTCGATCCACAGCGGGTTGTGCGGCGCGGGCAGCGGAGCGGCCCGCTCGGCGAGCCGCTTCACCACCCGGTAGGCGGTCTCCGCCGCCGCGGGGTCGTCGAAGAGCGCCGCCGTCACCGCCAGCGGCACGATCCAGCCGTCGTCGCCGGGCTGGGCGTCGATCATGCGGAACTCGAGGTGGCCGCGCGGCCGGACCGGCGGGAACAGCGTCGTGAGGTGGTAGTCCAGGTCGTCCCGGGTGGGCGGCCGCGCGGCACCGCCGCGGGTCCACTCCCGGAAGGTCAGCCCGTCCGGCACCTCCCACGGCCCGTCGTCGCCGCGCACGCACATCACCGGCGCGTCCAGGACGCGCCGGGCCCACGCGGCCCGCGGGTCGCCGTCCAGCGGCGGTGCCCCCGCCCGGCCCGCGCCGATCTGCGTCCAGACCAGCTGCCGGGTGGACAGCCAGCCCGTGGGCTCCCCGCCGACCAGCGGCGAGTTCGCGAACGCGGCCACCAGCACCGCGCCCAGCTGGTGCGCGAGCCACCACCGGCGCCCGTGGCCGAGCGGCCCCGGCTCCTCGTGGCCGGCGTCCAGGCACACCTGCACCGACGCGGACGCGCACATCATGTGCCGCCCGGCACGGCCGGTGCGGTCGAAGGCCGTCTCCATCGCGTCGTAGCGCTTCTCGCGCAGGAACCGCCGGGGCGCGTGCCAGGGATCGTGGCCCATGCCGACCAGGCACAGGCCGTCACCGGCCAGCAGTGTGCGGACGGCGGCGAGGTCGGCGGAGACGGCGGTGACGCACTCCATCAGGGAGGAGGCGGGGGCCGAGCTCAGCTCCAGCTGGCCGCCCGGCTCCACGGTGAGGGCCGACCTCAGGGGTAGTGTGCGCAGCGCGGCGTAGGCCGCCGCCAGGCGCTCGGACGTCACGGGGAGCTGCGGGGACCGCAGCTCGTGGACCAGCCATTCGACTTCCACCCCGAGGGTGCGGGGCGGTCCGGTCTTGAAACAGATGCCGTGGACGAGTGCCTCGACCTCTGCCTCACTCAGGGCCGTACGCGGTCTCGCACAGCCGCTCTCCGCATCGGACATGTCGGGATCCTCCTGAGATTCCACGACGTCGCCGGTCCGGATCCCGAGGGACCCGCCCGGCACAGCATCGTCTACCCAAGACGCTCGGGTCGATCCGCACAAGGGGGCAGATCATGACGAAGCCCTGACGTGCGCTTCCTTCCAGCCGTGTGCACCGGACGCACCGGAGCCGGAAAACTCCGTTGCACCGCACGTCCAGCATCGCTCACGATGCGTGCATGAGCACCACGGGGGACATCTCGCCGGCCCCGGCCATGGCGCGCACGGGGGTGGCGCCATGAGCGCGCGGCTGCGCGGCATCGCCCAGCAGACGGAGCAGGTCGTCGCCGCGGGCGGCTACCGCACCGCGGACGGGCGCGAGGTGTCCCTCGTGGAGGCCGTCGAGGCCGCCCGGGGCGGCACCCGGATGCACGGCCCGGACCCGGTGCCGGTACCGCCGGGCGCCCCGGCGGACGACACCCGCATCGAGGTCACGGGGGAGAGCAGCCTGGTGGCAGCCCGCCGCCTCACCGGCGGCCCGGTGGCGGTGCTGAACTTCGCCTCGGCCCGCAATCCCGGCGGCGGTTACCTCAACGGCGCCCAGGCCCAGGAAGAGGCCCTGTGCCGCGCCTCCGCGCTGTACACGTGCCTGCTGCGCGCCCCGGAGTACTACGACCACCACCGCGCCCAGCGCGATCCGTTCTACTCCGACCGGGTGATCCACTCGCCCGCGGTTCCCGTCTTCCGCGACGACCGCGGCCGGCTGCTCGACGAGCCGTTCACGGCCGGTTTCCTGACCGCGGCGGCTCCGAACGCGGGGGTCGTGGTGCAGCGGGCCCCGGAGCGGGCCGTGGAGCTTCCGGCCGCCCTGGCCTCCCGGGCCGGGCGGGTGCTGGAGACGGCGGCCGCCCACGGCTACCGCCGGCTCGTCCTCGGCGCCTGGGGATGCGGTGTGTTCCGGAACGACCCGGTGCAGGTGGCGGCCGCCTTCCGGGACCTCCTCGGGCCCGGCGGCCGGTTCGCGGGCACCTTCGCGCAGGTGGTCTTCGCGGTCCTGGACCGCACGCCGGACCACCGGGTGCGGGCCGCGTTCGCCCGCACCTTTCCCGGGGACCGGCCCGCCGGCTGAGCCGGAGCGCCGCCCGCGCGTCCCGTACGGACCGTGCGGCGGACGCCCCGGCGCAGAGCCGTCACCGCCCGGGGGACGGCTCTCAGTTCCAGCCGTAGCGTTCCCGGAGCCGGTGCACCACGGAGTTGAACCGCATCCGGTCCAGCGCGCACGCCTCGCGCCGCATGCCGTCCTCGTGCAGCCGCAGCACCCGGTCGACGTCGACCCACGAGTCGCGGCCCGTGCGGTCCCAGGGGCCGCTGCCGAGGGCCACCCACTCCCGGTCGCCGTCGTGCCGCTTGCTCGACAGCTGCACGGCGAGGAACGTGCCCCCCGCCTCCCGGGCCACCACGAGCACCGGGCGGTCCTTGCCCCGCCCGTCGTTCTCCTCGAAGGGCACCCAGGTCCACACGATCTCCCCGGGATCGGGGTCGCCGTCGTGGTCGGGCGCGTACTCGGTCCGCACCCGGCCGACCTCGCGCGGGTCGGCCTCGGTGGTCGCGGTCGGGCCGTACCGGCCGGGGACGTTCTCATCGGTAAACGCAGTCACGGGGGCACCTTAGAACGTCTGTCCGCCGTGCCTCGCGCGCAGGTCCCGTCGATCGCGGCACGCCCTGACGGGACGCGTCGCTGACGGAACGCCATGTCCGATGCCAGGCAATCGAACTGGCGTGACGACGACGGCCCGCGGACCCTCCGTGCGGAGGGTCCGCGGGCCGTCGCCCGTGGGGCGGGGCGGGCGTCAGCGGCCCCGCCCCACGGGCTCAGTCCTCCTCGCGCTCCACCGGGACCTTCTGCGACGGCGGCGCCGTGACCCCGTTCAGCGACGGGGAGGGCCCGCTCGTGCTCCGGTCGTTCTGGTTCATCGACGACAGCAGCTGACGCGCCAGGCCCAGCCCCGTGCCGCCCATGGTGAGCGCCTTGGCGAACAACTCGGCCATGCCGTCGGCGCCGTTGAGCAGCACCATGTTGTCCACGTTGCCGAACGCGGACGCGCCCGCCTGGACGATCTCCGGCCAGTTCTCGGCGAGTTGCTGGGCGACGACGGCCTCCTGGTTCTCGGCGAGGGCGGCGGCCCGCGCCTTGATCGCCTCCGCCTCCGCCAGACCCTGGGCCCGGGTCGCCTCGGCGTCCGCGAGGCCCTTCGCCTGGGCGGCGGCCGCCTCCGCCTCACCGGTCGCCCGGGTCGCCGCCGCGGTGGCCGCGCCCCGGGTCTTGGTGGCCTCGGCCTCCGCGCCCGCGGCCGCCTTCACCCGGGTCGCCTCGGCCGCCGCCGCGAGCTCCGTCTCCTTCGCCTTGGCCTGCGCCGCCGAGATGCGCGCGTCGCGCTCCGCCTCGGCCAGCGTGCGCTTCTCGTACGCCCTGGCGTCGGCCGGCTTGCGCACGTCCGCCTGGAGCTGCTGCTCGCGCCGGTGGGCCTCCAGCTCGGCCACCCGCGTCTCCTGGACCACGACCTCCTGCCGGGCGCCCGCGTCGGCGAGCGGCCCGGCCTGGCGTGCGGAGGCCGCCGCCTTGTCCCGCTCGGCCTGGTAACCGGCCTGCAGGATCTCGCTGTCCCGGGTGGCCTCGGCCATCCGGGCGTACGACTGCTGCTCCGCCTCGGTGGCGAGACGGTTCGCCTCCGCCTGCGCGATGCGCGCGTCCCGCTGGACCGCCGCCGCGTGCGGCATGGCCAGGTTCTGGATGTAGCCGGTCGGGTCCTCGATCTCGTGGATCTGCAGCGAGTCGACGATCAGGCCGAGCTTCTCCATCTCCGTTCCGCAGGCGGCCCGGGTCTGGCCGGTGAGCTTCTCCCGGTCGCGGATCATGTCCTCGACCGTCAACCCGCCCACGATGGAACGCAGATGGCCGGCGAAGACGTTGTGCACCCGCTCGGCCATCAGCCGCTGCTGGTCCAGGAAGCGACGGGACGCGTTCGCGATCGACACGAAGTCGTCGCCCACCTTGAAGATGACCACGCCCCGCACCTTCAGCGGAATGCCCTGGTGCGTCACGCAGTCCACGTGCAGTTCGGTCTCGTTCAGGTCGAGCGACAGCTTGCGCACCGCCTGCACCCCGGGCAGCACCAGCGTGCCGCGCCCGGTGACGATGCGGAAGCCCATGCCCTCCTCGAGGCCCTCGGTCCGGTGCTTCGACCCCGAGATGATCAGTGCCTCGTTCGGTTCGGCGACCCGCCACATCAGCTTGAACAGACCGATCAGAACGAGGACGGCAGCGACCGCCGCCCCCGCCACTACGCCGACGATCATCGGCATGCGCCCCCTTTGGATGGTGCCCTTTCGGCACCGAACGAAGGGGAGTGTGCTCCTGCCCCGGCCGCGGGTGAAGACACTGACGCATCCTTGTTGCAATCTTGACGCGTACGGCTCTCACCTGCGACGAACCGTGCTCAACTGTCGTACGCGGCAGTGACGTAGACCGTCCTGGGCGGGAGATGCTCCACCACCATCACGACCGTGCCGCGTTCCAGGCGGCCGGTTCCGTCGGCCGGGTGGGCGAGGAAGTGCTCGGCCCCGCCCCGCACACGGACGATCACCTCACCGACGAGCCCGGGTCCCACCGTGCCGGTGACCCGCCCCATGAGCCCCACCATCGACGCATCGTCCATGGCCACAGGGTACGGTCGGAAAGTCGTTTCGTGACGGTCCCGGCTCCGGCGTACGGTGGCGCGGTGCAGACTCGGGTGATCATTCTCAACGGCGGTTCCAGCTCCGGGAAGTCCGGCATCGTGCGGTGCCTGCAGGACGTGCTGCCGGATCCGTGGCTGGCGTTCGGGTGCGACTCGTTCGTCGACGCCCTGCCGGCGAGGATGCGGGACGCGGAGGCCGGGATCGCGATCGGCGCGGACGGCGGGGTCGAAGTCGGGTCGGTCTTCCGGGCGTTGGAGGAGGCCTGGACGGAGGGCATCGCGGCGATGGCCCGCGCCGGGGCCCGGATCGTCGTCGACGACGTCTTCCTCGGCGGACCGGGGTCCCAGCAGCGGTGGCGGAAGGCGCTGGACGGACTGCCGGTGCTCTGGGTGGGCGTACGGTGTGCGAGCGAGGTCGCCACGGGCCGGGAGATCGCCCGGGGCGACCGGGCCCGGGGGATGGCCGCGCTCCAGGCGGACGCGGTCCATGACGGCGTGCACTACGACCTGGAGGTGGACACCGCGCACACCGAGTCCCTGGCGTGCGCGCGCACCATCGCCGCGCGGCTGGAACGGCCGGCCGCATAGATCCTGAAGGCCACACCCCTCAGGGAGCCGCCGGCCGGGGAGCCGGGGTGTGGTCCGGCGGCCGGTGCTCGAACCAGCGCGACTCCTCCTCCAGCCGGGCGGCCAGGGAGACCAGCAGCGGCTCGCTGTGCGCGGGACCGAGGAGCTGGGCGCCCACCGGCAGGCCGCCGGAGACGAAGCCCGCGGGCACGTTGACGCCGGGCCAGCCCAGGACGTTCCACGGCCAGGCGTACGGGCAGGCGGCGATCATCGCCCGGTCGGTGGCCAGTCCGCCGAGGTCCCGCAGGGCGCCGATCCGCAGCGGCGGCGCCGCCGTGGTCGGCGCGAGCACCACGTCGTACGTGTCGAAGAACGCGCCGATCCGGCGGTGCAGCAGCGCCTCCGCACGCCGGGCGATGCGCAGCGGCGGCCCGCCGAGGAGCCGGCCCAGCCGGGCGGCCGCGTGCGTGCGGCGGTCGAGCAGTGCGGGCTCCGGCGTCCCGCGCACCCGCTCGGCGATCCCGGCGGTGGCCCGCGGCACGAACGTCAGCCCGATCTGCCCGTACGGCGGATCGGCCTCCTCGACGTGGTGCCCCGACGCGGCCAGCAGGCCGGCGAGTTCGACGACCCGGGCCCGCACCTCGGGATCGAGCCGCGCGGGTACGGCGGTGAACGGCGGGTTCAGCGACAGGGCGATCCGCAGCCGTCCGGGGTCGCGGCCCACCGCGGCCGAGACGTCGAGCGCCGGGGGCCGGTGCGGGTCCCGCGGATGGTTGCCGGCCGCGGCGTCCAGCAGCAGCGCGGCGTCGGCCACCGTGCGGGCCAGGGTGCCGTTGACCGTGATGCCCTGGAAGGACTCGCCGTGCGGCCAGGTCGAGATGCGGCCGCGCTGCGGCTTGATGCCGACCAGGTGCGTCCAGGCGGCCGGGATGCGCACCGACCCGGCGCCGTCCGAGCCCAGCGCGGCCGGGACGATCCCGGCGGCGACCGCCGCTGCCGAACCGCCGGACGAGCCGCCCGGGGTGCGGCCGGTGTCCCACGGGTTGCGCGTGTCGCCGAAGGCGGGCCCCTCGGTGAACGGCCACTGCCCCAGCTCGCAGGTGTTCGTCTTGCCGACGATCACGGCCCCGGCCGCCCGCAGCCGCCGGACCGCCTCGCCGTCCTCGGCCACGGCGGGGAAGGCACCGGGGCAGCCGAACGCGGTCGGTTCGCCCGCCACGTCCATGTCGTCCTTCACGGCGACCGGCACCCCGAGCAGCGGCTTGCGCACCCCGTCCGCGAGGTCGCGGTCCGCCGCCCCGGCCTCCGCCAGGGCCGCCTCTGCGCGTACGACCCGGAAGGCGTTCAGGGTGCCCTGCGTCGCCTCGATCCGGGCCAGGGCCGCCTCCACGAGCGCGCGGGACGACACCTCCCCGGCGGCCAGCAATCGGGCGGTCTCGGCCAGCCCTGCGGCGCGGTCGAGCGGCATGCGGCACCTCCGGGAGCGCGTGGTCTACCGAACGGTAACCTCCCGGCGGTCGCAGGGGAACGGTCGTGCGACGCGTTGGCCGAGGGGCGGCGCGTACGGCGCCGCGTTGGCCGAGGAGCGGTGGTGCGCGGAGTGAGACGGATGGGCCCGTCCGCTTGCGGCCCGCCGGCCGGCCGGGCGGGTCTACTCGCTCGGGCGCGGATCCGGTGCCCGGCCCGGGTGCGTACCTGCGCCCCCCGGGCGTGGGGGCGCCTGCCGGGCCGGGGCCGGGAGTGATCCTCGGCCCGGTGGCCCGTCGCCGCTGCCGGGGTGGGGGACGTCGGGGCGGACCGGGGCGGGGCGCAGCTCGACGCAGCAGAGGCCGGCGTGCGGCACCGGGACGGCGGTGAGGGCGCCGTCGCCGCAGGCCGCGAAACAGCCGCGGAGGAACGCGAGGTTGAGGCCGCAGACGAGCCCGGGCGCCTCGGCGGCGACCTGCCGGAACGGGCACGTGTGCAGCACGGTCCGCCCGTCCGTGCTCTTCGCCGGCGCATAGCCGAGCGACTCCAGCAGGGCGGTGGCGTCGGCGGGGGACAGGCCGCGGCCCAGGGCCGCGCCGCGCTCCCGGGCCGCCCGCAGTGCGGCGCCGCGGGCGTCCTCGCCCGGGCTCAGGCCGGCCAGCGTCCCGGCCAGCAGCGAGGCCAGCAGTTCGTGCCCGTGCTGCGGCGGGCCGATCACCGCCACGTGCGGGCCGGGCTCGTACACCTTCGGGGCGCGGCCGAGCACCCGGTGTCCCTGCGGGCCGCGGCGGGACCGCAGCAGGCCCGAGGCGACCAGTTGGTCCAGGTGGTGGGCGGCCAGCTTGCGGGAGATCCGGGCGGCGGCCGCGGCCTCCTCGCGGGTGACCGGCCCGGGGGCCCGTCGTACGAAGTCCAGCAGCCGGCACCGTGACGCGTCGCCGAGCACGGCGAGCGCGGTCATGGGGTCGGCGGCGGCCGGAGGAGGGGCCGGTGCCGCCGACGGGTCGGAGGCCACAGCCCCACGGTAACTCCGGCGCACCCTCCGCCGCGGCCGGCCGCCGGGACCATCGCGAACCCGGCCCCCCGGAGGCTCACCCCCCGAGGCCGCTGACGTCCCCGGGGCCCCCGGCGTCCGTGAGGCCCCCGGTGTCCCCGGCCTCGCCGAGGAGCCGGCGCAGCCAGTCCAGGTGGGCGGCCTGTGCGGAGCGGGACAGCGCGGCCTCCGGGGCGAAGCCGTCGAAGCCGTGGAACCCGCCCGGCCAGACGTGCAGCTCCGCCACGCCGCCGGCCTGCCAGATGCGGGAGGCGTAGTCCACGACCTCGTCACGGAAGGTCTCCGCCGACCCGACGTCCAGGAAGGCGGGCGGCAGACCGGCGAGGTCCCCCGCGCGGGCCGGTGCCGCGTACGGCGACACGTCGGGGCCGCCGCGCCGGTCGCCGAGCAGGGCCGTCCAGCCGGTCTCGTTGGCGGCGCGGTCCCAGACGTCGACGCCCGCCATCTGGTGCGCGGACGGCGTGTCGTTGCGGTCGTCCAGCATCGGGCAGAGCAGCATCTGCCCGGCCGGCCGGGGGCCGCCGCGGTCCCGGAGCATCAGCGCCAGCGCGGCGGCCAGCCCCCCGCCCGCGCTCGCGCCCGCCAGGACGATCCGGTCCGGATCGCCGCCCAGCTCCCGGGCGTGCTCCGCCGTCCACAGCAGTCCGGCGTGGACGTCCTCGACGGGCGCGGGATGCGGGTGCTCGGGCGCGAGCCGGTACTCCACCGACACGACGACGGCGCCGAGCTCCCGGGCCCAGTCCAGGACCACGTTCACCCCGAGCCGGCTGGTGCCGAGCACCATGCCCCCGCCGTGGACGTGGTAGATCACCGGCCGCGGCACACCGGCCGGCCCTGCGGTGGGACGGCAGACCAGCAGGGAGACGTCGGGCGCGCCCGGCGGCCCGGGTGCCGTGCGGTCCTCGACCTCGAAGGCACCGCCCATGGTCAGGTCCAGGACGGCGAGGAGCTGCATGTAGGGGCCCTGCCGCGCGGGTTCGATGTCCGCCGGGGTGAATCCGGACCGCAGCAGC
Organism: Streptomyces tropicalis; assembly: GCF_029269835.1. Lineage (GTDB taxonomy): Bacteria > Actinomycetota > Actinomycetes > Streptomycetales > Streptomycetaceae > Streptomyces > Streptomyces tropicalis. The sequence continues at coordinate 30,922 of NZ_JARJBB010000004.1, forward strand.
TCCCCCACGGGCTCCAGCGCGGCGGCGAGTTCGGGGTCGAACGGGGGCGGGAGGGACGTCATGGCGGCTCCTGGTCCGGGGGCCGCGGCGGCCCGTACGGCGAGGCCGGTGCGAGGCCGGCGGGATCCGAGTGCTCCCGCGGCCCCCGTTTCACACCCGGGCCCGCGCACGGAGGACGCAGCTCACACCGCCGCGGGCCGGCCCCGGCCCGCGGCGCGCAGGAGGGGCGGTTCCCGGCGCGGGCCTGCTCGGCGGGCCCGCACCCGGTACCGGCCCTCCTGCGTGCGGGAGGATCAGGCGGCCGCGGACCCGCCGACGGTGCCCTGCAGGCGGGCCACCACCTCGGTCAGCCCGGTGGCGACCTCGGCGTCGTCGACCGGGTGGATGTCGGCGAAGCGGGTCACGGAGCCCGGGATGGACAGCTTCAGGTCCTCGATCACCTTGGCGCCCGCGATGCCCACGGCCTTGCGCGTGTCGTCCTGCGCCCAGACACCGCCGTACTGGCCGAACGCGGTGCCGACCACGGCGGCCGGCTTGCCGTCGAAGGCGCCGGCGCCGTACGGGCGGGACAGCCAGTCGATGGCGTTCTTCAGCACGGCCGGGATGGTGCCGTTGTACTCGGGGGAGAAGAACAGGAAGGCGTCGGAGGCCCGGGCGGCCTCGCGCAGCCGGGCGGCGGCGGCCGGCACGCTGTCCGGCACGTCGAGGTCCTCGTTGTAGAAGGGGACCTCGGCCAGGCCCTCGAAGAGCTCGACCTCGACGCCCTCGGGCGCGAGCTTGGCGGCCGCCTCGGCGAGCTGGCGGTTGTGCGAACCGGCGCGAAGGCTGCCGACGAGCGCGAGGATACGGACGGACATGGGGGTCTCCAGGGGGGTTTGGTATGCACGTCGAGACGGTGCGGTCTCGATCCGGACCGGGGTCCGCTTAACTCTTACCAAACTAACCGGACCGCGGTCCAGTTTCATTCCCGATGCTTTACGCTGTCGTCATGTCCAGCGCGCTGCCGCCCCAGACCGAGCCCCAGGAGCCCCTGGGTGTCCCGGTGCTGCTCGACATCGGCACCGAGGCGGACGAGCCCTGCCTGCGCGCCGACGCCGCCCGCAACCGGGCCCGGCTGCTGGACGCGGCCGCGAGACTGGTGGCCGAGCACGGCGCCGCCGGGGTCACGATGGAGGCCGTGGCCGCCGCGGCCGAGGTCGGCAAGGGCACCGTCTTCCGGCGCTTCGGCGACCGCACCGGCCTGCTGCGGGCCCTGCTCGACCACTCCGAGCGCAAGTTCCAGGCCGCCCTCCTCAGCGGACCGCCCCCGCTGGGCCCCGGTGCGCCGCCCGCCCGGCGGCTGGGTGCGTTCGGCTGCGCCGCCCTGCGCCGCGCCGCCGACGACCTGGAACTCCAGATGGCGGCGGAGCCGGTCCCCGACCGCCGCTTCCTGGTGCCGGCCCGCCGGGTGCAGTACGCGCACGTGGCCATGCTGCTGCGGCAGGCGGTCCCGGACGGCGACAGCGAACTCCTCGCCCACACGCTCCTGGGCTACCTCGAACCCGCCCTGATCCACCACCTCACCCGCCAGTGCCAGGTCCCCATGGAGCGCCTCCAGGAGGGCTGGCACGACCTCGTGACCCGTGTGACGGGCTGCGCGCGGGCCGGCTGACGCCGAGGGCCCCCGACCACGCCGACGGGCCCCCTCCGACACCGGAGGGGGCCCGTCGTGCGCACGGTCGGGACCGGGTGGCCGGGGCCCTCCGGGGAGGGCGGGCCACCGACGGAGGGCGGCACCCCGGAGGAGGGGCCCCGGACCGTCCTACTGGCCGTCCTGACCTCCCTGGCCGTCCTGCGCGGCCTGCCCCTGCTGCTCCTCGACCGCCTTGCGCACCTCGTCCATGTCCAGGTCGCGGGCCTGCCCGATCACGTCCGCCAGCGCCGGCTCGGGCAGGGCGCCCGGCTGCGCGAACACGGCCACCTGGTCCCGGACGATCATCAGCGTCGGGATCGACTGGATCCCGAAGGCCGCCGCCAGCTCGGGCTGCGCCTCGGTGTCGACCTTCCCGAACACCAGGTCGGGGTTCTCCGCCGCAGCCTTCTCGTAGACCGGGGCGAACTGACGGCACGGCCCGCACCACGAGGCCCAGAAGTCGATGAGGACGAACTCGTTCTCCGTGACCGTCCGGTCGAAGTTCTCCTTGGTGAGCTCCACGGTGCTGCTCATCACGTTCCTCTTCCTGGTGTGGGGTGAAGCCGTCGGCACAACACGGCCGACCCTACGGGTATTCCGCGCGCGTACCCGTGTGGCCGGTACGCACACCACCCACCAGACTGACCCCATGACGGAAACGGAATCCATCGCGTACGACGTCGTGGTGCTCGGTGCCGGGCCCGTGGGGGAGAACGTGGCCGACCGCACCCGCGCGGCCGGCCTGTCCACCGCGGTCGTGGAGAGCGAGCTGGTCGGCGGCGAGTGCTCGTACTGGGCCTGCATGCCCAGCAAGGCCCTGCTGCGGCCGGTCATCGCCCGCGCCGACGCCCGCCGCGTGCCCGGCCTGCGCCAGGCCGTGCAGGGCCCCCTCGACGCCGCCGCGGTCCTCGCGCACCGGGACGAGTACACCTCCCACTGGCACGACGGCGGCCAGGTCCAGTGGCTCGACGGCATCGGCGCCGACCTCCATCGCGGCCACGGCCGCCTCACCGGCCCCCGCACGGTCACCGTGACCGGCCCCGACGGCGAGCGGACCGTGCTCACCGCCCGGCACGCCGTCGCCGTGTGCACCGGCACCCGCGCCCAGCTGCCCCCGCTGCCCGGCCTGGCCGACGTCGAGCCGTGGACCAGCCGCGAGGCCACCAGCTCCCCGGAGGTGCCCGGCCGGCTGATCGTGGTCGGCGGCGGCGTGGTCGCCACCGAGATGGCCACCGTCTGGCAGGCCCTCGGCTCCCGGGTCACCGTCCTGGTCCGCGGCAAGGGGCTGCTGTCCCGGATGGAGCCCTTCGCGGGCGAGCTCGTCGCCGAGGCGCTCGTCGAGGCGGGGGCCGACGTCCGCACCGCCACCTCCGTGGAGTCCGTGACCCGGGAGGACGGCACCGTCGTGGTCGTCACCGGCTCCGGCGAGCGCATCGAGGCCGACGAGATCCTGTTCGCCACCGGGCGCGCCCCGCGCACCGACGACATCGGCCTGGACACCGTCGGCCTCGAACCCGGCTCCTGGCTGCCCGTGGACGACTCCCTCCAGGTGGACGGCACCGACTGGCTGTACGCCGTCGGCGACGTCAACCACCGTGCGCTGCTCACCCACCAGGGCAAGTACCAGGCCCGGATCGCCGGTGCCGCCATCGCCGCGCGCGCCGCCGGCGCGCCCCCGCTGGAGACCGGCCCGTGGGGCGCGCACGCGGCCACCGCCGACCACCACGCCGTCCCGCAGGTCGTCTTCACCGACCCCGAGGCCGGCGCCGTCGGCCTGTCCCTGGCCGAGGCCGAGCAGGCCGGCCACCGGGTGCGCGCCGTCGACGTGGACCTCGCCTCGGTCGCCGGGGCGGGCCTGTACGGCGACGGCTACCGGGGCCGCGCCCGGATGGTCGTCGACCTCGACGAGGAGATCCTGCGCGGCGTCACCTTCGTCGGCCCCGGCGTCGGCGAACTGATCCACTCGGCGACCGTCGCGGTCGCCGGGCAGGTCCCCGTCGCCCGCCTGTGGCACGCGGTCCCGTCGTATCCGACGATCAGCGAGGTGTGGCTGCGGCTGCTGGAGGCGTACCGGGGCTGAACGCCCTCGCCGCCGGGCGGAGCGGCCGGTGGCCCCTGCCGGGGAGCGGGGCGGAGGAGGGCGGGGGCGCGCCCCTCAGGACGGGTCCGCCCCCGGCAGGCGGAACCCGAGGGCATCGGCGGCCCGTTCGGGCGTCGGCTGGGACCAGTACCGGGCCAGCGCCTCGGTGGAGGACAGGGAGCGGGTCTCGGCCCGGTCGAGGTAGAGCACGCCGTCGAGATGGTCCGTCTCGTGCTGCACGATCCGCGCCGGCCAGCCGGTGAAGACCTCGTCCACCGGCCGCCCGTGCTCGTCGAGCGCCCGCAGGCGCACCGCGGCGTGCCGCGCCACCACGGCCTGCCACCCCGGCACGCTCAGACAGCCCTCGAAGAACGCGGCCCGGTCCGCGCCGACCGCCTCGTACGCGGGATTGACCAGCACCCGGAACGGCTGCGGCACCCGCCCCCGCGCCCGCCGCACCTCCTCCGGCACCGGCGCCGGATCCTCGACGACCGCGATCCGCAGCCCCACGCCGACCTGCGGCGCGGCCAGGCCCACGCCCGGCGCCGCATGCATGGTGACCCGCAGCGCCTCCACGAACCGGGCCAGCAGCGCCGGCTCCACCTGCCCGTCGAACGGCACCGCACCCCGCCGCAGCACCGGGTCACCCGCGGCGACGATGGGCAACGGGCCGCCGGGGGCCAGGAGTTGCTCGATCTGCTCGGCAAGGGGTGCGGACGCGTCGCCTGATGCCATCGCGCCAGCATGCCACGGCCGCGGTCGGGCGCGCTCCCGCACGCGGGGACCGCTCCGGGCGGCTCGGCGGCTCGGCGGCTCGGCGGGACGCAGGACCGGCCGCGGGCGTGAAGGAGCGAGGCCGGAGGGAGACGGGACACGGCGACGGAGCGCCGGCGGGCCCGCCGCCGGCCGGGCGAGCCGGAGGACCAGGCGCCCGCCGCCCTGTGAGAGGCCGAGGGGCCGGTCACCGCCTCCCGGGCGCAGGTGCGGCTCGGCGGCGACCTCGCGTACACCACCGCCGTGACCCTCCTGACCCGGCTGCTCGCCAAGGCCGCCGTCTCCCGCGCACGCGGGGGCCGTTCCTTCGCGGGGACGCCGACGGCGGACGCCGTCCGCCCGGCCGCGCTGCGGATGCGCCCGCCGCGGCGGCGGCCGGACCCGTGCCGCGCCGGGTCGCCGCCCTTCCGGCGCCCCCGCCCGCCGCCCGGCACCGGCCGCCGGTGTGGACGGCGGCCGGCGCCGCCGTGCGGGGCGCCGCCGCCGGGGCGGTGGTCCCGGCGACGCCGTCGGCCGGCTCCGCGGTCACGCTGATCCCGGTCCCGCATGCGGCGACACCGCTGCAGGCGGCCCCGCGTCCGTGGCCCACGGCGCCCGCCGCCCCGGGGCGGGGCCACCGAGCCGTCACCGCACGGGCCCCGGTGACCGGTCGACGTCACCGGAGAGCGCCGAGGCGATCCGCAGATGCGTTCCGGCCTCCTCGTGCCGCCCCTGCCGCTGCAGCGTGCGGCCCAGCATGAGCCGCGCGTACGCCTCCACCGGATCGCGTTCGACGATGATCCGCAACTCGGCCTCGGCCCGCTTCAGTTGGGCGGAGTGGTAGTAGGCCCGCGCCAGCAGCAGCCGCGGCCCGGTCTGTTCGGGGACCTCCTCCACCAGCCCGCCGAGCACGCGCGCCGCGGCGGCGTAGTCCCGGGCGTCGAAGAACATCCGCGCACGCTCCCAGCGCTCCGCGGGCGTTCCGTGGCCGTAGTACGTCGTGTCCACGCCCGACCTCCTCCGCACGAGGTGGTGACCTGCGCGCCCCACAACGGCCCCCCTCGATCGCATATTCCCCTGCACGCCGCGGAGCGGCCGGGTGGCGACGGCGTGCCGGAACCGGCCGGACGACACGCTGACGGCGCGCCGCCCGCGCGGCTAGGTTGGGCGCCATGAGCAATCTTGATCGCGAGTCGGTCCCCGCCGTGTGCGGCGGCCGTGGGTTCGTGGTGGCGGAACCCGTACGCGAACTCCTCAGCCCCCGGCGCGTCCGCCTCGGCGAGTCGACCGAGGTCCGCCGGCTGCTGCCCAACCTGGGCCGCCGCATGGTGGGCGCCTGGTGCTTCGTCGACCACTACGGCCCCGACGACATCGCCGACGAGCCCGGCATGCAGGTGCCCCCGCACCCGCACATGGGCCTGCAGACGGTGAGCTGGCTGCACGAGGGCGAGGTCCTGCACCGCGACTCCACCGGCAGCCTGCAGATGATCCGCCCCGGCGAGCTCGGCCTGATGACCTCCGGCCGCGCGATCAGCCACTCGGAGGAGAGCCCCGCCTCGCACGCCCGTCTGCTGCACGGTGCGCAACTCTGGGTGGCGCTCCCCGACCGCCACCGCCACACCGACCCGCACTTCGAGCACCACGCCGACCTGCCGACCGTGACGGCGCCCGGCCTCACGGCCACCCCGATCCTCGGCACCCTCGACGGCGCGACGTCGCCGGGCACGGCGTACACCCCCGTCGTCGGCGCCGACCTGGCCCTGACCGCCGGAGCGGACGTCCGCCTGCCGCTCGAGCCGGACTTCGAGTACGCCGTGCTGTGCATGTCCGGCGAGACCCACGTCGACGGCGTCCCCGTCCTGCCCGGCTCGATGCTCTACCTCGGCTGCGGCCGCACCGAACTCCCCCTGCGCGCCGCGTCCGACGCGGGCCTGATGCTCCTGGGCGGCGAGCCGTTCGACGAGGAGATCCTCATGTTCTGGAACTGGATCGGACGGTCGCAGGAGGAGATCGTCCAGGCCCGGCGGGACTGGGAGGAAGGGTCGCGATTCGGGGAGGTGAAGGGGTACGACGGGGCTCCGCTGCCGGCCCCCGAGCTGCCGCAGGTGCCCCTCAAACCGCGAGGAAGGGTTCGCTGACCTGGAGGAATGCAGGGGCGTCGGGGTGAGCGGGGGAGGCCCGTCGGGTGCTGCCGCTCGACTTCCAGGGCGGCTACGCCGCTGTGGACCAGCTCTGCACGGTCCTGCGCGCGGCGTTCGACGTCCATGAGGAGGGCCAGGCGTCGGGGGATCAGGAGAAGGAGGTGGACCTGCGGCTGCGGACGACGCGGCCTTGAGGCGGGGCGCGCGCGTCGAGTCCCCCCAGGAGCTTCCGGTCGGGTCCCCGCGCGCCGCCCCGGGGACATCGGATCGCCCCCGCACACGGAGCACGATGCTCCCGGAGCCAACGCCGCTCGGGCCGCCCTTCAGCGGCACCTGCCACCGGGCCTGTCCGGCGTCCAGCGGCGTCTCGCCGCGCGCGCAACCGGGCAGAAGTCCGCAGCGCTGGACGGCCGGGCCGCTGAACGAACGCCGTGGGGGAGGACCTCGTCAGATGCCGCCCTGTGCCTCAGCCAGCTCGCCGATGGCGCTCTCGTCGATGCGGTGCAGGAGATCGGCCGGCGAGTCGTACACCGCCTCCGCACCTGCGGCACGCAGTTCCTCGCTGGAGAATCCGCCCCCGGACAGCAATCCGAGGCAGCGCACACCCGCCTTTCCCGCCGCCGCTGCGTCCCACACGGCGTCGCCGACGAACACGGCCCGCTCGGCGGAGGAGCCGCTCTTCTCCAGGGCCCGCTGCACGAGGTCCGGCGCCGGTTTGCCGGCCTTCACATCGTCCGCCGTGGTCATCGCATGGATGGCGTCGTCGGCGTCGAGGGCCTTGCGCATCGCGTCCGCGTCCGGCCCGGACGCGGACGACGCCAGAACGACCCGGATTCCCCGGCCGGCGCACGCCCGCAGCAGGTCGCCGGCCCGGTCCAGGGGGGCGAGGCGCGACCAGTACTGCGCGTAGAGCGCGTCGTGGGCCGCCTTCACCACCCCGTCGGCGTCACGCGGCCGGTCCTCACCCAGCAGGGCGTCCAGGAGATGCCCGCTGCTCATCCCGATGGCGCGGTGAATGCGCGACATCGCGACGGTCCGCCCCTGCTGCCGGAATGCTTCCCACCACGCGACGGTGTGGAGGGGCACCGTGTCCATGAGTGTGCCGTCGACGTCGAAGAGCACCGCAGCCGGTGTCTCCCTGGTCCTGGTCATGCCCGCCTCCCGTTCGCTCCTGGTCGGCCCGCCGGATCGCGCGGTCCGTCGGCACCGGGTACCCACGGGTGGCTCGAGAAGCTCTCCGCCGCACGAAAATCGGGCCTGCTACGCGGCCTTGCGGGCCACGGACCGCGCACCCGTTTCCTCTTCTCCCGAGTGGGGACTCCTGAAGCATGGTCGGCTCGGACACGCGACGATGACCGAGCAGGCCGGTCCCCGTGACCTCGTGGACCATGTCGCTCCCGCCGAGTCGGCGGACTTCGACCTCTCGGTCGCCTCGGCTGCACGGCAGGGGCCCGCGTGCCGCGCCGGGTGACCGGTGCTCCCGGGCCTCAGCACGTGCGCGGGCCCTGGTCAGGCGGTGGGCCGACACGGCATGGAGAACGCAAGGCTCAGGCAGGAAGCGTGGAAGCAAGCATCAAGGGGGCGCTTCTCCCGGCTAGGAAACTGGGCCAGTCCGTGCGGGCCGGCCTGCGGGCGCCGGGCGCGGAGCGGGACGATCTCGTACTGGTAGCGAAAACCGTGCTGGCGGCGACCCTTGCCTGGGGGGCCGCAGGGGCGCTCCTGCCCTCGGCCGTCGTCTCGTTCGCGCCGCTCACAGCCATACTGGTACTGCAGGCCACCCTGTACCGGTCGCTGCGCCACGGCACGCAGTACGGCGCGGCACTGGCGCTGGGCGCGGCGCTCGCCGCAGGGCTCGCGTCGCTGGCCGGTGTGCGCGTCTGGACATTCGCCCTGCTGACCCTGGCCGGTCTGGTGCTGGCTCGCTCCAAACGGCTGGGGGAGTACGGGCTCCAGGTCGTCGTCGTGGCGATCTTCGCCTTCAACGCTGGTCACGGGCGCCTCGGCTACGTAGGGGCCCTGGTCGCCTCAGTGGGTGTCGGAGCGGTGTGCGGCGCTGTGGTGCAGTCCGTGGTCGCTCCGGCTCGAAGGCCGCTGGATCGTATGAAGGCCGTGGCCGACCTGCATCTGCGGCTCACCGAGGACCTGTTCACCGTGGCGGCCGGGCTGCGTGGGGGAGAGGAAACCGGAGACCTCACGGACAGCGCCGCGTGGAGGAGTGCAGCGGCACAGCTGGCGGAGGAGACCGAGCGGACGGCCGCGGCCGTGGCCGCCGAGCAGGAGAACGACTGGCTCAACCCGCGTCCCGACCGGGTCGGTTCGCGCCGTCTGCTGCAGCGGTCCCAAGCGGCCGTGCAGATCGTCCGGAGTTGCGTCGGGCACCTGCGGTCGCTGACCCGCACGCTGGACCACGCCGCCCACGGGCAGGGACACTGCCTCACGCAGTCCTTCCGCCACGCTTGTGCCACCGCGCTCACCCACCTGGCCGAAGCCGCCGAACACGTAGGCCGGGTGGCGGACACGGATCCGGAGGAGGTCGCGGTCCTCCTCGACCGTGCCCACGAGTCGCTCGAAGGTCTCTCCACGCTCTCCGAGGCGAGCGCTGCCGACTGCCGGTCCTGTCTGGTCCTGCGCGGGGCGCTGCTGAACGACATCGAACGGATCGCTCTCGAGCTTGCCCGTGCGCCCGGCGACATGGACCGCGCGGGCCGACGGACCGGCGCTGCACCGTGTGAACGACTGACCGGTGGTTCCGCCGGGAGGGGGCCGCCCCGGACTCGGTGCACAGGGGTCTTCCGGCCCTGGCGCCGGCCCGCGCGAAGAGCTGCTCGGGCAGGAGGGACGCACGGGCTCGCGGGGCTTTCGGCCCGCACCGGCATCGGTGCCGTCGTCCCCGACGTCGAATCGCTGTCCGCGGCCCCGCAGGCATCGTCGTCGCCCTGGCCGAACAGATCGGCTGACGCGGGCCTGCCGCGTGGCGGGCGGGGGCGGCCCGGCCCGCACACCGGTCCGGTGTCCACCTCGCCGTCCCCCGTGGTGGAGACCAGCCGCGAGATCCGCATCGCCGACGCGTGCCCGGACCCCGACCAGCCCGCGGTTACGGGGTCCGGGTCTCAGCCTTCGGCGGGTCGGGTTCGTCGTCGTCCTCGCCGTCGGTCCGCACGTCCGGCGGGGTGGGCGCGGTGATGTTCCGCTGCTCCGCGGACCGTTCCTTTGTTTCCTCGTCGACCTGCGGGGTGTCGTTCTCCTCGGAGGTACTCATGACTCGGCCCCTCTCGTCCGTTCGGATTCGGTGGCTGACCGGCGCACAGGCGCGCCGGTTCCACATGGCTGTCACGCGTTCGCCCTGTGAGGTCAGGCGGTCGCCCGGGGTGCCGACGACGGGCACATGAGGGCGGGACCGGGCCGGCTCGAGCAGGGTGTACCCTCCGCTCGCCTGCACCGTATGGGGCCTGCGCCCCACGGCATCCGCGCCTGATCCATACCCGACGTGTGCCCACTGGGCGGATCAGGAAACGACGGGCCCGGCGGCACGGTCGAGGCGTTGCCTCCGGGAGGCTCTGCCGTTCCGTGCGGGGAAGTACATACAGCTCGGCCGGACGGGTGCATCGAAGCGGTGTCGTGGCCGCGCAGCCGGGAAGCCATCACTGCAGGCCGTGAGGGTAGGCGGTAGTTCGTCCAACCGATTCGCACGAAAGTGGTACCCGTCATGGCCGAGACTCAGGACGCCGTCGATCTCATCCTCCAGGATCATCGGCGCATGGAGGACCTGTTCCGCCTGATGCGCAGCGTCGAAGCCGATCGAGCCGTCGCGCTCCAGGAGTTCGCGGACCTGCTGATCGCCCACGCGCTGGCCGAAGAGGCCAAGGTCTATCCCGCACTGAAGAGGTACAAGGACATCGACAACGAAGAAGTGGAACACGGCGAGCACGAACACGACGAGGGCAACAAGGCTCTTCTGGAACTCCTTGAGGTGGAGGAGGTCGGTTCCGAGGAGTGGGACACCAAGCTGGAGAACCTGGTGGAGGCCGTGACCCACCACGCCGATGAGGAGGAGCGCACCATCCTCAACGGGGCGCGTGAGAACGTGGCGATGGAACGTCGCGAAGAACTGGGAATGGCGTTTCTGGAGGAGCGCGAGCGTCAGCTGAAGTCCGGCTGCGGCTCGGTCGACAACGTCCGCCGCATCGTCAACTCCTGACCGTGCCTCGGGCGACATCCCGATGGGCCATGGAACCCGGGTCGACTGCACGGCCCCTGGGCCGGCACGCCCCGTTTTCAGCTGCTGATGAGTCCGGGCGCCTCGACCACGACCTGCTGCCGAAGAACCCTTGAAGGCACCCGAGCCGCGTTGAAACGCCTGGTCAAGCCGGGCGTCCTCACCGAGGTTGATACGGGCAGCGCCGCCAGGAAGCAGTAGCCGGCCGAGGGCCGATCGGCTTCGTTCACGTCAAACAGCAGCAGGGTGGCCGCCTTTGCTCGTGATGGTGGCGGAGGGTGCGGGTGGTGGGGACCAGTGGGCCGGCTCAGCCCGTCGACGGGGTGAGGCTGGTGCGGTCGAACGGGCCACCGTGCGCGGCGGCGTACGCGACGGCGGAGTTGACGGCATCGAGGCCGAACGACCGGACCCGTTCGGGGGCGAGATCGAGGGTGCCCGAGGCGAGGAGCCGGATGATGCCGACATTGGCGGTGCGCGGGTACATCCACTGCCCGCGCACGGTGACCGAGTTGCGCATGATCCATGGGTAGGGGAGTGCGAGGTCGTCGCCACCGAGCATGCCGACGCCGCCCATGAGGACGACGCGGCCGTACTCGCGCACGGTCATCGCCGCCGCGCGCGACGCCGAGCTGGGCGCGCTCGGCGGGAGCAGGTCGATCACCATGTCGATCGGGCCGTCGGCCGCCTCGGACATCGCCGCGCGGTCGCCGGCCTCGTCCCCGGTGAGCGGGACCGGGCGCACACGCGGACCGAACCGGTCGGCGAGGAGGTCGAGCGCGGCCCGGTTGCGGCCCGGGGCGATGACGCGACCCGCTCCCATCGCGAGCGCGACCGCGACCGCGCTGCTGCCGAGGTTGCCGGTGGCCCCGCTGACCAGCAGGGTCTCACCGGCTGCGAGGCCGCCTGCGAGCAGCCCGCCGTAGGAGATGGCGTGCACGGTGAGTGCGGCCCAGCGGGCCGGGTCGTCCCCTGCCACGGCGGGCAGCGGGAAGACGTTCTCCGTCGGGACCCGCATGAGCTCGGCGAACGAACCGTCGTGCAGGTGACGGGCGAGCCGCGCGCCGCCCTCGCCGCGCGCGCTCCAGCCCTGGAGCGTGATGTCGGGCGTCAGCGCGTCGTCCCGCGAGCGCACCGTCGAGTCGCACCAGACCAGGTCGCCGGCGCGCAGGCGGGTGGCGTCCGGGCCTGCCTGGACGATCCGACCCACGCCGCCGACACCGGGCACGACGGGAGGGACCAGGGGGTAGTTCCTCTCGCCGCCGAAGACTTCGGCCGCGTAGGGCGCCACGCCGGCGGCGAGGACCTCGACCAGCACCTCACCGCCCCCGGCCTCGGGGTCGGGTATCTCCTGCACGGTGAGAGGGGCGCCGAACTGCGTCAGAACTGCTGCTCGCACGTGATGACCTCCGTGTTCGTCCGGCCTTGTCGGATCGACACTAGGAGCTGGGTGAGCATGCAGGAAGCGATGATCCGGCATTCGTGGTATGCGTATGCCGCATGGACATCTCCAGCGCGGGACTGCGGGTTCTGCGGCAGATCGCCGAGTCCGGCAGCTTCACCGCGGCAGCTGCCCGACTCGGCTACACGCAGTCGGCCGTCTCACGCCAGGCCGCCGCCCTCGAACGCAGCGCCCACACCACCCTGTTCGAACGCCGCCCGGACGGGGTACGGCTCACCGCTTCCGGCTTGACCCTGCTGCGGCACGCCCACACGGTCCTGGCCTCTCTCGCCGCGGCCGAGCGTGAGCTCACCGGCACCGCCCCCCGGGCCGAACCGGTGCGGCTCGGGGTGTTCCTGAGCGCGGGCGCGGCGATCCTGCCCGCTGCACTCGCACACCTCGCGGCGACCGGCCCGCAGATCACGGTCACCACCAGCGAGGGCACCACGCCCACTCTGATCCGGGCGCTGCGCGCGGGCTCGCTCGACCTCGCCGTGCTGACATCCCGCCCGCCCCACCGGCCCTTCGACGGCGACCCACCACGCCTGCACATCGAGACCGTCGCGGACACCGAACTGGTCGTGGCGGTGCAGTCGACCGGAGAGTTCGCCGGACGCACCACGGTGCACGTCGACGAGCTGGTCGACGCCGCGTGGATCGCCACCCCGTCATCGAGCTCCGAGCCGCTGCTCGGCGTCTGGCCCGGCCTGCCCGGACGGCCGCGCATCGTCCATTCCGCGCGCGACTGGCTGACGAAGCTCCAGCTGGTCGCCGGCGGCTTCGGCGTGACGACGGTGCCGTCCCGGCTCTCACCGGTACTGCTGCCCGGGGTGAGCCTGCTGCGCGTGGACGGCGCACCCCCCGAGATCCGCCGGGTGCTCGTGGCACGCCTCCCCGGCCACCCCACCCCGGCCATCACGGCCGTTGCCCGAGCGATCACTTCAACCGCCTGAACCGCAGCCAAGGCCGCCACGATCGCCTGCACACCCTCCGCCTCACGGGTGGGCACGGTGGTCGCCGTCGGCCTGTGCCCGGCGGTACCGGCCATCGGCTTCGCCGCCGTCACGGCACCAGCCTTCCCCCGAGGCAAGGGGACTCGCTGCCAGACCGAATGGAGCCTGTCGGGCCGGCACGCGAACGCGTTCGCCTGCGCGGCCAGGCCGACCCTGTGGCGTTCCATGCTCTGGATGAAGCCTTTCCACCACCTCGTGGTCGAAGGTGTGCATCCGCCGGCTGCCCAGCAGCGGCAGCAGGTGAATGTTCAGCAGCGGCTCCACCTGCACCACGGAGACCGGCCCCAGGTCACGCTGCCGCACCTTCCCCTGCCGGGCATACTCCCGCCTCTCGAGTCGCGAGGAAGAGCTCGCTGATCAGGGAGGGGGATGACGCGTCGGCGCGCACCGCGTCGATCTGCGGGGGGCTCGGCGGGGCCGGGGACACCCCTTGGCGGGAGCCGGCGGTCGGGGTCAGGAAAGGACCCGGTGGCGGAAGTTGCGCAGGCCGAGCCCGAGGAAGATGACGCAGAACAGCGACAGGACCGGGTAGATGATCCAGAGGTGCATGTGGGAGATGTCGGTGAACGCGGCCCGCATGCCCTCGCTGATGTAGATCAGCGGGTTGAGGAGCACCAGGGCCTGGAGCCAGGGGAAGCCGCCGACCTCGAGCGTGGACAGCCTGGTCCACTGGTAGTAGGTGCCGCCGAGGAAGACCAGCGGCAGAATCACGAAGCCGAACATGACGCCGATGTTCCGCGGTTCGAAGGAGGTTCCCAGGAAGAGCCCGAGTGAGGTCATCGCGACACAGGACAACGGGATCAGGGTGACCGCGATCCACCAGTGGATGCTCAGGTCGGGGTGGACGCCCGGTGCGTGGACCACCGCGGCGATCGGCAGCACGATGACGGCCGAGGTCAGTCCCTGGGCCGCCCCGGAGAGCACCCGGGCAACGGCCACCAGCCAGAGGGGACAGGGGGCCTGCACCCGGTCCTCTATCTCCCGTGTGAAGCCGAACTCCTGGGACATCTGGATGGCGACCGACTGAATGCCCTGGAACATGATCGCGATGGCGACCACTCCCGGCACCAGCACCGTGGCGAACGCAGACTCCCCGTGTGCTCCCCCGGAGGAGCCGACGCCCTGCCCGATCGAGGGAAAGACGTAGAGGAACACGAACACGAGCAGGAACGGCTGCATGACGGTGCGTCCCACGAACTCACCGAAGTTCTTCCTCAGGACGGTCAGATCGCGCTGGACGAGCGCGGACAGCGCGGTACGGCTGGACGCCGTCGCGGTCCTCGTCCGGGGACCGGGTCCGGGCTCCGCGGGGTCCGCGGAACGGGACGAAGCCTGGGCACCGGACATCAGTCCCGCAGGTCCTTTCCCGTGAGGCTGATGAAGACGGTCTCCAGCGTGCTTTCGGTGATCGACAGGTCGACCAGGTCGAACCCGCCCCGTTCGGCACTGGCGACGACCTTGGGCAGAAGGCGGTCGTTGCCCTTGACCTGGAGTTCGACGCGGTCGTCGAGCAGCCTGGTCCGGACGACGTCGCGGATGTCGTGGTCGAGCCGACTCGCCAGTTGCTCCGGCCGGCCCGAGGTGGCGACCGTGACGATCGTGTCGGCTCCCAGGCTCTGCTTGAGGGCGGAGGGGGTGCCCAGGGCGAGGATCCTGCCGTGGTCGATGATCGCCACGCGGTCGCAGAGGTGGTCCGCTTCCTGCATGTTGTGGGTCGTGAGCATGATCGTCTGCCCTTCCGCGATCAACTGGTCGAGCATCTCCCACAGAGCAAGCCGGCTCTGCGGATCGAGGCCGGCGGTCGGCTCGTCGAGAAAGAGCACCGCCGGACGGTGGAAGATCGCCCGTGCCACCATGAGCCGCTGCGCCATCCCGCCGGACAGCGCATACACGGAGGAGTCGGCCCACCCGGACAGGCGGAAATCGTCGAGGAGTCCGTCGGCCCTCCTCCTCGACTCGCGCCGCGGAAACCCGAACAGGAGCCCGTGGAAATAGAGGTTCTCCCGGACCGTCAACGCCCTGTCCAGCGTATTCTGCTGAGAGACCACCGCGATGAGCTGCTTGGCCAGCGTGGGCTTGTGCACCACGTCGACCCCCGCGACGCGGGCGGACCCGGCGGTGGGCACGACCCTGGTCGTCAGCATCCCGACGGTCGTGGTCTTCCCCGCCCCGTTGGGGCCCAGCAGCCCGAAGAGCTCCCCGCGGCGCACCAGCAGGTCGAGGCTGTCGACCGCCCGGAAGTCCGCCTTCGGGTAGACCTTCGTGAGACCGGTCGTGACGATCGCGACCTCGGACGCCGGGGTCCGTGGGGACGATCCTTCCGCGGCGCGGCTCTCCGGCTTCATCGGCCACCTCTTGCTCGGCCTGCCGCCGGAGGGGGTACCCGGCACCGGCTCACGTGCGGGCGGCGGCCCCGGCGCTGCTCGTCCGGCATCCGTCACGCCGGCGGCAACCGGTGGACCGCAGCCGACCCCCTCGTCCACCATCCCAGTGGAACGCCGTCGGGACGGCTCCGCATCCCGGGAGCGGGCGGGACGGCTCCGCCCCCCGAGAGGCGGCTCGGACGCTCCGGGCCCACCGGTGCGGCCGGATGAGGCCGGCCGGGCGGTGGGGCGCACGAGCGGGGCCTGCCACCGGTGCGGCCGGATGAGGCCGGCCGGGCGGTGGGGCGCACGAGCGGGGCCTGCCACCGAGGAAGCCCGGCAGGACGGCGGGCTGAAGTCCGGAAAGCGGGCATCCCCGGTGCCGGGTGCGCATGCCCCGGCCGAGGTGGCGGTCCCTCGCTGCCACGGGGATGGTGGGAAGTGAAGCAGCGCGATCCGGTAGGTGTGCCTGATGAGCAATGAAGCAACACTCGCCCCGCGCATCGTGGTGGGCGTCGACGGCTCCGCACCCTCGAAGCAGGCTCTGCGATGGGCGGTGGGCCAGGCGAAACTGACCGGTGCCGCGGTCGAGGCCGTCTTCGCCTGGGAGTATCCGACACCCTGGCTCGGCATGGTCCCGCCCACGGACAAGGAATCGGGCGACTTCGAGGTGCATGCGCGGAGGATCCTGGACCGCGCCGTCGACGAGGCCCTGGGTCCCGGACCGGAACGTGCGGTCGCCCTTCGCCCCACCTCGGTGCACGGTCAACCGGCAGCCGTTCTGCTCGACGTCGCCGCAGGAGCTCAGCTGCTGGTCGTGGGGAATCGGGGCCGCGGCGGATTCCGCGAGGCGTTGCTGGGCTCGGTCGGCATGCACTGCGTGCAGCACGCCCCGTGTCCCGTCGTCGTGATCCGTGGCTCGGGCGGGGGAACGTGAACGGCGCGGCGCGCACACCACCACCGGCGGCCGGACGACGAACCGGTACGTCGTGGACACCCCGGACCGGGGACCCCCTCACGTCGGTTGGCGTCGCACCCGGTCGGTTCGTCGGTGGAGCGTGGTCCCTGCCCCTGCCTGGCCGTGGCGCGCATCCGACTGCTGGTCCCCCGGAGGGTGTCTCGCTTCGCGGTCCGCTCATGCCGCGCTCACCGCACGGCCGGCGGTCCGCGTCACGGCGGCCCGTCGGCGGGCGTGGGACGGTGCGCGGCGGTGCTGAAGCGGCCGGCCCGGCGCCGCTGGTGACGACGTCCGGCGTAGCGTCCGGGAACCGGAGGTGCCGCGACGGCAGCCCCGTAGAAGAGCCGTTTGCCGATTTCGATGAGGGCCAGGTAGGCCAGGATCATGCCGATCAGCGTGGCGAAGAACGCTCCGGGAAGAGGCTGGAACCCCAGGGTGCGGGCGAGTGGGGTGGCCGGCAGCACCGCGCCGACCGTGACGACGCCGAGCGCGGCGAGAGTCAGCGGCAGGCTGGGGTGGCTGCGGAGGAACGGGATGCGCCGGGTGCGGATGGCGAAGATCACCAGGGTCTGGGTGGCCAGTGACTCGACGAACCAGCCGGAGCGGAACTGGGCCGGACCGGAGTGGAAGACCCAGAGCATCACGCCGAAGGTGACGAAGTCGAACACCGAGCTGAGCGGCCCGAAGGAGATCATGAAGCGGCGGATGAAGGCGATGTCCCAGTGTGAGGGCTTCCGCAGCTGCTCCTCGTCCACGTTGTCCGTCGGGATGGCCAGCTGACTGCTGTCGTAGAGAAGATTGTTCAGCAGGATCTGGGAAGGGAGCATCGGCAGGAACGGAAGGAACAGCGAAGCACCCGCGGCGGAGGCCATGTTCCCGAAGTTGCTCGAGGTGCCCATCAACACGTACTTGATGGTGTTGGCGAAGATCCTGCGGCCCTCGACCACCCCGTCCGCGAGGACGTTGAGGTCCTTTTCCAGCAGGATGACGTCGGCCGCGTCCTTGGCGACGTCGGTGGCCGAGTCGACGGAGATGCCCACGTCGGCAGCGTGCAGGGCCAGTGCGTCGTTCACTCCGTCGCCCAGGAAGGCCACGCCGCCGCGGCTGCGCCGTTGCGCGTGCACGATCCGGGCCTTGGCCTCGGGACTCACCCGTGCGAAGACGGTGGTCCTGGTGATCGCCTCGACCAGCCGGGCGTCGTCCAGGGCGTCGACCTCGCCACCGGTCATCGCGCCCGCGACGGTGAGCCCCAGGTCCTGGCAGACCTTGGCGGCGACCGCGGCGTTGTCGCCGGTGACGACCTTGACCGCGACGCCCAGGTCGGCCAGCCTGCGCAGCGCCGTCGCGGCGTCCGGCTTGGGCGGGTCGAGGAACACCAGCAGCCCGGCCAGGGCCAGCCCACGCTCGTCCTCGGGCCCGACCGCCCGTGCTCCGGGGGCGAGGGGCCGGGTGGCGACGGCGACCACCCGGTTGCCTGCCTCGAACTCGGCCGTCAGCGCGTCACGGACCCCGGGAGGGACCTCGACGCAGCGGTCCAGGACGGTCTCCGGAGCACCCTTGGTGACCAGGCTGGAGCGGCCGTCCCCGTCGCGCACCAGGACCGAGATCATGCGCCGTTCGTGATCGAAGGGCAGCACCGCGACCCGCGTGTACCCGTCCAGCTCGGCCCGCTCGCCCGCGGCGGCCGGAGACCGCCACAGGGCCTGGTCCAGCGGGTTCCCGCCGACATCGTGCGCGTCCCGCGCCGCGTCCTCGGTGCTGAGCAGCCCCCACCTCAGCACCGCCTCGGCACGGTGGTCGCCGACCGGAACGGCGCGCATGTACTCGATGCGGCCCAGGGTGAGCGTGCCGGTCTTGTCGGTGAACAGGACATCGACATCGCCCAGGTCCTCGATGCACACCAGCCGCTTGACCAGCACCTTGCGCCGGCTCATCCTGCGTGACCCGGCGGCAAGACTCGTCGAGACGACCGCGGGCAGCAGCTGCGGGGTGATACCGACCGCGATGGCGAGCGAGAACAGCAGCGCGTCGATGATCGGCTTGTGCAGGGCCACGTTGATCACGAAGATCGAGGTCGTCAACGCGCCTGCGACGTACACCAGCAGCAGGGAGAAGCGCCGCAGACCGACCTGGAACTCGGTGTCGAGCGGATGGGTGTCGAGACCGGCGGCGATCCTGCCGAACTCGGTGTGCGCCCCGGTGGCCACCACCACCCCGGCGGCAACCCCGCTCCGGACGACGGTGCCCATGAGAGCGCAGCCGGACAGTTCGGCCAACGGGGTCCCGGCCGCCACCGCGGCGAGGTTCTTGTCCACCGGCAGCGACTCGCCGGTCAGCACCGACTCGTCGCACTCCAGGCCGGTGGCCTCCAGCAGCCGCAGATCCGCCGGAACGACGTCGCCCAGACGCAGTTCCACCACGTCACCGGGGACCAGCGCGGTGACATCCACCAGCGTGGCCCGGCCGTCGCGCAGCGCCACGGCCTGGTGGCGGATCTGGGAGTGCAGGGCCTCGGCCGCCTGCTCGGCCCGGTACTCGTTGACGAAGCCCAGTCCCACGGACGCGCTCACGATCAGCCCGATGATCACCGCATCGCTTCGCTCGCCCACCAGGAAGGACGCGACGGCGGCCGCCACCAGCAGTCCGAGCAGGGGTGAGCGGAGCTGATGCCGCAGCACGGGGAACGCCCGGGCACGGTGCGTGGCGACCGCGTTGGGGCCGAACCGCGCCTGCCGCCGTGCGACCTCCTCGCTGCCGAGGCCCCGTCCGGCGCCGACACGGAGTTCACGGAGGACCTCTTCCCGTGACAGGGCCGCCGCCGACATCACCCCGGGCGCGAGCACAGGCTCGTGCGCCGGAGCAGGGGCACTCACCCGGTCCCGCCCTGCGGGCAGGACGCACCCCGACCGGGCCTCGCACCGCGGCGTCGGCGGGTCTCACGATCTCCGCACCGGGTCTCACGATCTCGGCACTGCTGCTCGGCCATACGCATCGCCGCCCTGGGGCCGGCACGCCCGGTGAGGACGCGGGGTCCAAGGGCCCGGCGCCCTCCAGGGTTCCAGCATGGCACGCCCACCGCGTCCGACGCCCGGTGCGTGATGCCCCCGCCGAGTGTCACCGGGGACGTCGGGCGCGATCCCGCGGGGGTAGCGCGGGGGCGGCCGGGGGAGTCCGGGGCGGTCGCGCCGAACGGTCGCGGCCCCTCGGGTCAGTTGCCGCGCAGGCGTGTCAGCGTGGCGTCGAGGTCGGCCCGGCGGGGGCGGTTGTGGGGCAGCCGGGCGAGCAGGGCGGCCATGCCGCAGGTGTTGGTCACGGCGGAGAGGACGAGGCCGCCGGCGATGCCCGCGGACAGCAGCCGGAAGGCCGGGTGGACGAACTCGCCCAGGGCCAGGCCGAGCAGGACGACGGAGCCGGCGGTCAGGCGCACCTGGCGCTCCATGCCCCAGCCGGCCCTGCCCGCTCCCTCGGGGCGGTCCAGGCCGTGGCCCTGGGCGGCCCAGGCGCCGGTGCCTCCGGCGAGGGTTGCGGCGCGGATGCCGTTCTCGGTGAGCGTGCGGCAGGCGTTCCCGGAGCGGGCTCCGGAGGCGCAGACGACGAGGACCTCGCCGCGCTCCGCGGCGGTGCGGATGTCGGGCAGGGCCCGGTCCAGCTGGTCCAGCGGGATGTTGAGGGCGCCGGGGATGTGGCCGCCGGCGTACTCGCCGGGGGTGCGCACGTCGATCACGGTCAGCTCGTGCAGCCGGGTGCGGGCCTGGCCGGGGTCGAGGGTCGCGGGGGTGGTCATGGCAGGTGCCGTCCTTGGGTCTTGGGCGCCCCGGAGAGAGTGGGGCCGTGGAGGACTCGGGTCGGGCGCGGCCCCGGGGCCGGGGTGCGCGGTGTGGTCAGGTGAGTACGTCGGTGAGCATGAACGCGGCGACCGCGAGCAGCACGTAGGCGAAGAGGCGCTGCAGCGCCTTGCCCTTGATCTTCTTCGACAGGCGTTTGCCGTCCCAGGCGCCCAGGACGGCGGCCGCGGTGAAGGGTGCCACGACCGCCCAGTCCAGGTGTGTGCCGGCGCCGGCCCGGGCGGCCAGCGCGGCGAGCGAGTTGACCGTGATGACCAGCAGGCTGGTGCCGACCGCCCGGCGCATGGGCAGGCTCAGGACGCTCACCAGCGCGGGTACGGCGAGGAAGCCGCCGCCCACGCCCAGGAAGCCGGTCACGGCGCCGAGCCCGGCGCCCGCGGCACCGGCCTTGCCCGGGCTCACCCGGCCGGAGGTCTCGGTGCCGGCGGGCCGGAGCATGCGCAGGGCGGCCAGCGCGGCTACGACGGCGAAGGCGACCGTCAGCACGGTCTGGGGCAGGTGCCCGGCGGCGGCGCCGGCGAGCATCGCCGGCACGATGCCCGCCGCGGCGAACAGCAGTCCGGTGCGCCAGGCGACGTTGCCGTCCCGGGCGTGCCCGACCAGGGCCGTGACCGAGGTCAGCGTCACGATGACCAGGCTGGCCGTCGTCGCTTCCGCCGGGGTGAAGCCGAGGAGGTAGATGAGGGCGGGCACGGCCAGGACGCTGCCGCCCCCGCCGAGGCCGCCCAGGGCCAGGCCGATGACGGCGCCGGCGACGAGCGCGAGGATCAGTGCGGTCATGCTATCGAGCCGTTGTTCCCTCGTGCGTCGACGACGGAGTGCCCGGCGGCGGCCCAGGCCTGCATGCCGCCCTTGACGCCGACGGCGTCGACACCGCGCCCGGTCGGCAGCTCGGCGGCCCGCCGTGAGCGGTGCCCGCTGCGGCAGATCACCACCGCCGGCCGGTCCTGCGCCGCGTCCGGCAGCGGCGCACCCCCCTGCAGGCGGGACAGGGGCGCGTGTCCGGCGCCGGGCGCGTGCCCGGCGGCCCATTCGCCCTGTTCGCGCGCGTTCAGCAGTACGGCCGGGGCGTCGGCGCCCTGCGTCCGCCGGACGGCTTCGTCCACCGTGACGCGGTCCTTGCCGGGTCGGAAGAGGAACATCACACAGCCTCTCGGGAAGTCGGAGAAAGGGGTCGGACGGGGGAGGGCGGACGGTCAGTCGGTGACCACGGCCAGTCCGGCGACGGCGGCGGAGTCGAACCCGTCGTCGACGGCCACGACGTCGCGTCCCGCCGCGTCCAGCAGGGAGGCCGCGATGCCGGCCCGCATGCCGCCGGCGCAGTGCACCCAGACGGTGCCGGGAGGCACCTCGTTGAGCCGCTGGTGCAGTTGGTGGATCGGGATGTGCACGGAGCCCTCGATGCGGCCCGAGGCCCGCTCGGAGTCGCGGCGGACGTCCAGGACGACGATGCCGTGGGTGCCGCGCCCGGCCAGACCGGCGAACGTCGAGCGGGGGAAGGAGGCCGGGGTGTCGCCCGCCGGTGTCCATTCCTGCGGTGTGCCGGTCGCGGCCGCGGCGGGCCGGTCGATGCCGACCCGGACGAGTTCGCGCTGGGCGGCCGCGAGCTGCTCGGGGGACTCGGCGAGGAGGGTGACGGGCTTGCCCCACGGGATCATCCAGGCCAGGTAGGTGGCGATCTTGCCGTCGGCCTCGAAGTTGAGGGATCCGGCGACGTGGCCCTCGGCGAAGGCGACGCGGTTGCGCAGGTCCACGACCCACTCGCCGGCCCTCAGCCGGGCCGCTATGTCCTCGGCGTCCGCGACGGCCGGCGGGGTGAGGTCCACCGGGGCCGGACCGGCGGCGTTGGCCGGGCCCATGTGCGCGTAGTAGGCCGGGACGTCCTCCAGGCCGGCGAGCAACCGCATCACGAAGGTGTCCACGTCGGTGGTCAGCGCCGCGTTGAGGGCCTTCTCCTTGCCGATGGTGGTGGCGTCGCCCTCGGCCTGCGCGGAGGAGCAGAAGCTGCCGAAGCCGTGCGTGGGCAGCACGGGCGTCTCGTCGGGCAGTTCCGTCGCGAGCCGGTGCGCGGAGGCGTGCTGGGCGCGGGCCAGGGTCTCGGTCAGGCGGGGCTCGACCAGGTCGGGGCGCCCCACGGTGCCGATCAGCAGCGACCCGCCGGTGAAGGCGGCCACCGGCACGCCGTTCTCGGTGAGCACGTAGGAGGTGTGGTGGGGGGTGTGGCCGGGGGTGGCGACCGCACGCAGCTCCAGGCCGGCGTCGACGGTCACGGTGTCGCCGTCGGACACCGGCACCCGCGCGAAGGACACCCGTGCTTGGGCGGGCACCAGGTAGGCGGCACCCGTCACCCGGGCCAGCTCCGGACCACCGGTCACGTAGTCGTTGTGGACGTGTGTCTCCACGACATGGGAGATCCGCACCCCGCGCCGGGCGGCCGCCGCCAGGACCTGGTCGACGTCGCGGGGCGGGTCGACGGCCACGGCCGCCCGCCGGCCGCCGGCCAGGTAGTGGCGGTTGCCGAGGCCCTCGAGCTCGATGGTGTCGATGAAGAACACGACGCTGCTCCCTTCCGTGAAAAGTACCCCGGGGGGTATCTGTCGTCACCATAACATGAGTACCCCCGGGGGTATTTCCGTGCGGGTGTGAGGCCACACGGCCCGTCCGCGCGATCGAAAGCTTCGGTGTCCGATGTAGTGTCGTGCGGGTCGTGCGGGTCGTGCGGGTCGTGCGGGTCGTGCGGGGAGCCGGCCCGGGACGTCCTCGCGGCCGGACCGCTGGTTCGACGCGTACGGCGACGGCCTCCCGGCGGCAGCCGCGGTGCCGGGCGGCGGACGGGGTACCGGGGAGAGGGGCACCGGTTCGCCGGGAGGATCACCGAGGCAGTAGGGTCCGCCGCGGACCGGACCGGCGGGGTCGTGCGCGGGGGCTTCCCGGCGTGCGTACTGCCGCACAGAGGGCTCGTCCCGTCCCGGTCCGCGCCCGACCGCCATGACCGTAGGACGACGCAGAGGCCGACCTTGACGATCGAGAGCAGCGAGGGGACCCTGCGGCCGGACCGCCGGTCCGGAGCGGCGCCGGGCGCGGCCCGGACACCCACGGCCCGCGGGACGACCGCATCACGCGGGACGGCCGGAACGCCCGACGGACCGCCCCGGCCGCGCGCGGCCCTATCCGCCGCCGTGGCCGGCCTCGCCCTGTTCGTGCTGGTCGGGGCGACCGCGCCCAACTACAACACGCTCAGGGCACCGACCACCTGGCTCGGGCTGCCCGCCCTGCCCGGTGTCGTCTCCGAAGTGGTCACGTGCCTCGCCGTGCTGCTGTCGTGCGTCGGCACGCTCCGCCTCCTCGACGCCCAGGGGCGGGGGTGGAGTCCCGATCCGCGCACCCTGTTCCGCTACGGGGCATGCGCCGCGCTGCTGGTCGCCCAGCTGACACCGGTCGGCTCCTCCGACACGGCCAGCTACGCCGCCTACGGCCGGATCGCCGCTCTCGGTGGAGACCCCTACCTGACGACGCCGGTCCAGCTCGGCGACGCGTACGCCCACCTGGTCAGCGACGCATGGCGGGACACGCCGTCGGTGTACGGACCGGTCGCCATGTGGTGGCAGACCGCCGCCGCGTACGTCGGGGGCGACCGGCCGTGGTTGACGATATGGGTGCTGATGCTGGCGAACGCGGCCGTGTTCCTGGGCGTCGGCCACATACTGATCCGGGTCGCCGACGACCCGGTCCGGGCGGCTCTCATGTGGAGCGCCAATCCGCTGCTGATCGGCGTGCTGGTCGCGGGCGGGCACCTGGACACCCTCGTCGCCGGGCTGGCCGTGTGCGCCGTGCACCTGGCACGCCGGGCCCGCGGACGGCACCACGACCTGGCCGTCGGCGTCCTGATCGGACTGGCCTGCGGTGCGAAGGTCAGCGCCGCTCTGCTCGGCGCCGGACTGGTGTGGCCGCTGCTCCGCCGCAGGGCCTGGGCGCGTGCCGCGTGCGTGACGGCCGCGGCCGCGCTGACCCTGGCCGTCCTCTACGGCACCTGCGGCCTGCACGCCCTCGGCCCGCTCTCCGCGGCCTCGCACATGGTGTCGAGTCCCTCGCTGTGGGCGGGGTTCGACCACGTCGCGACGGCGCTCCTCGGCTCCCGGGCGTCCTCGGCGGCCATCGCCGTCCTGTGGCCCGCCCTGATGCTCGCACTGGCCTGGCTCTTCCACCGGCGGCTGCCGCCGGACGTCCCCGCCGTCGTGGCCACTCCGTTCGTGCTCGCCTTCGCCTGGATCCTCGCGGCACCGTGGTCGATGCCCTGGTACGCGGCCCTCGCCTGCGCGCCCGCGGCCCTGTTCCGCCATCACCGCCTCACCCAGTACCTGGTCGCGGCCACCGGTGTCCTGGCCCTGGTCCACAACGGCGGCGGCCACGGCTGGGCCTGACAGGCCGGCGGACCGGCCCGCCCGGCGTCAGCGGGGGGATTCCTCCCGCGGCGGACGCAGCGCGTCGACCATCAGGTCGAGCAGCCGGTCGACCTTCTGCGGCGCGTCGACCGCCTGGGTCGAGAGGAACACGCCGAGGAGCATCACCGGCGAGGTGCCGCAGCCGTCGTCGCGCGCCCGCCGGGGATGAGGGGACATCCCGGGGGAGCCGTCCTCGCGGAGGACGGTTCAGGCCACGAGCAGGCGGAGGCCGAGCTCTGCCGCGTCGAGATCGACGAGGTCGCGGTTGCGCTCCGCCCACCGGCCCGAGGAGAGGTCGTCGCGGAGCCCGTCCACCGCCCGCTGCTCGGCCTCGGGCCCGACTCTGGCCCACACCGACACCGCGCGGCGCACATGTTCCTCCAGATACCCCTCGGGCCGGCGCCAGTAGGCCTCGAAGAAGCCGTCGGCGCAGTCCCACGGGATGAGCACCGGCTCCATACGGGCCCCGATCGTACGGGCCAGCCGGTCCACCGAGGGCCGGCCGACGACGAGGCCGGCGACCTCGGGCAGGTAGTCGCGGGTCAGCCAGAACCGGTGACGCCAGCCGGTGTCACTGGCGTCGTGCGTGAACACCACCACGTGGCGGGCGACGCGCCGCATCTCGCGCAGCCCGGCGATCGGGTCGTGCCAGTGATGAACGGTGCTGAAGGCCATCGCGGCGTCGAAGGACTGGTCCTCGAACGGGAGGCTCTCCGCACGGGCGGCCACGCACGGCGCCGCGCCCGCGGGACGCAGTGCCCGCATGACCGCCGACGGTTCCACCGCGGTCACGTCGCGGTCGGGGGGCTCGTAGGAGCCGGTGCCGGCCCCGACATTCAGTACCGTCCGTGCGTCCCCGAGCGCCTCCCAGACCCTCGCGGCGATCCGCGGCTCGGTGCGCCGTGTCGCCGGGTAGGCGGACCCGATGACTTCGTACAACTGAGCTCCGAACACTTTCAGTTGGTCCTCCGACGTCATCCTGATCCCCTTTTCCCGTGCCGTCAGTTCCGTGTCGATGGCCGTCACCATGGCGGCAGCGCGGTCGCGCTGTTGCAGCAGCAGGCCGCGCAGCCGGTGCAGGTGCGCGACCGCGTCGGTGGCCGGGTCGTCGACCAGATCCGCGATCTCGCGCAGCCCGAAGCCCAGCCGCCGGTAGGCGAGTACCTCCCGCAGTCGCTCCACGTCGCCCGCCGCATAGGCCCGGTAGCCGGCCGCGGTCCGCGCGGACGGCCGCACGAGGCCGATCTCGTCGTAGTGATGCAGTGTGCGGACGCTCACGCCGGCCAGCTCGGCCACGCGCCCCACGGTCAGGTGTTCCTCCACGCCACCGACCATGCGGCATGACGCCACGTGAGGGTCAAGCGCGCGGCCGTGGCCCGAACCTGCCGCAGGAGACGTTCCCGGGTACCGCCCGCCGGCCACGGCCGGTGGCGCACTCGCCCGCCCGCGTCGCGCGCCTCTCAGCAGCCGGTGAGGAAGTCGATGAGCGCCTCGTTCACCTCCGCCGGGCGCTCCTGCTGGGTCCAGTGGCCGCAGCCCGCCAGCTCCAGGGGCCTGCGCCGCAGGCCGGGCATCAGGCCGGGCAGGCGCTCGATCAGTTCGGGGGTGCCGGGGAAGGCGGCCACGGGGTCGCGGTCGCCGTAGACGTAGAGGGCGGGCCGGGTGACCACGGCGCCCTGCCACGGTGCGGTCAGTTCCCAGTTGCGGTCGAGGTTGCGGTACCAGTTGAGGGCCCCGGTGAAGCCCTTCGAGAAGCTCTCCGCCAGCACGTCGAGGTCGTCCTCGGTGAACCACTCCGGCAGCGACTCCGGGTCCGGCATGGACGCGAGCCAGCCCCGCTCGGGGTCGACCAGCGGCTGCTGGACCGTGCCGGGGGCGTCACCGGAGGCCGAGTGGAAGAACTTCCGCAGCGTGGTCCGCGTGTCCGCGGCGAACTCGGCATCGGCGACACCGGGGCGGGCGAAGTAGTTCCAGTAGAAGCGGCCGCCGAACCTCTCGTCCATCGCGGCCAGCGGCGGTACGTCTCCCCGGAAGGGCGGCGGCACGCTCAGGCCGGCCACCCCGCGCACCAGGTCCGGCCGCAGCAGGGCGGTGTGCCAGGCGACCGGTGCACCCCAGTCGTGCCCGACGACGTACGCCTGCTCCTCGCCCAGCGCCCGGATCAGGCCGACGACGTCGCCGACCAGGTGGAAGATGCTGTACGCGCCGACGTCGTCGGGATGATCGCTGCGCCCGTAGCCCCGCTGGTCCGGGGCGACCACCCGGAAGCCCGCCTCGGACAGGGGACCGAACTGGTGGCGCCAGGAGTGCCACGACTCGGGGAAGCCGTGCAGGAGGACCACCAGGGGGCCTTCGCCCTGCTCGGCGATGTGCAGACGCACCCCGTTCACGTCGACCGATCGATGCTCAACCATGTGCAGGAGGGTACGCTCCGTGATCTTCGCCGGCGCCTCCACACGGCCGGACGGGCTTCCCGGCCGCGGGAGCGACGAGCCGGGTGCGGGGGCGACGAGCCGGGCCCGCCTCCGTGGCGCCCTCCGCCCGCGCACGGCCCTGCGCCCCGAGGGACGACGCCGTGGCCCGCACCGACTCTGTGTAGGGTGATCGCGCAGGTCGGCGAGGGGCGAGGGGAGTTCGGGGTGCGGCGGACGTTGAGCCTCGCGGTGGCACAACCGCGGTGCGCGGCGCACGACGTCACGGCCAACGCGAAGGCCCACGCGGAGGCGGTGCGGGCCGCACGGGCACGGGTCGTGGTCTTCCCCGAGATGTCGCTGACGGGGTACCACTTGGACGCGGTACCCGTCTCCCCGGACGACGAGCGGCTGGCCCCCGTCGTCGCCGCCTGCGCCGGGACCGGGACCCTCGCGCTGGTCGGCGCGCCGGTACCGGGCCCGCACATCGGCATCCTGGCCGTGGACGGGGAGGGCGCGCGCGTCGCCTACGGGAAGGTGCACCTGCACCACACGGAGGCCGCGCACTTCGTGCCCGGTGAGCCCACCGTGATCGAGGTGGACGGGTGGCGGCTGGGGCTCGCCGTCTGCCGCGACACCGGCATCCCCGAGCACGCGGCGAGGACGGCCGCACTGGGCATCGACGCCTACGTCGCCGGGGTCGTCCACGCCGACCACGAGGCCGGGGTCCACGGGGAGCGCGCCCGCCGGGTCGCCGCCGACCACGGCGTGTGGGCCGCCACGGCGGCCTTCGCGGGACCCACCGGTGGCGGCTTCGACCGCACGTCCGGCCGCTCCGGAATCTGGTCCGCCGCCGGGAAGGCGGTCGCGGAGGCCGGCGGCGAGCCCGACGCGATCGCCCGGGCCGTTCTCACCGACTGACCTCGACCGTCCGGACCTCGGCCGTCCGGACCTCGACTGTCCGGACCTCGACCGTCCGGAGTCCGGGCCGCCCTGTTCCGGAGCGACGCTTCGGGGAGCACCGGTAGAGTGGCGCGGGTTCGTGTTCAACCGGCAGTCGAAGGAACGGGGGTGAGGTTGATGACCGCGCTCGCGGCCACCGTGCGCAGCGCCCGGGTCTCCCTCGCCCGGGCCGTGGCCTGACCCCGCCCCGTCCGCGTGGGGGAGTTCGCGTACGCAGGGCCCGCCGCAGCGCGCCCGACCCGCAGAGCCGTCGTCCGGGGAGCAACCGGCTTCCGTGTGAACGTACGTGCCCGTGCCCGTCGAACCCGGTCGGCGCTCCCGCACCCGTACGGCTACTCCTCCTCGTCCCCCTCGTCCTCCTCGTCGTACGCGTCCTCGTCCTCGTCGTACTCGTCCTCCTCCGGCTCTTCCTCGTCCTCCTCGTCCTCTTCGTCGTACTCGTACTCCTCGCCCTCCTCGCCCTCCTCCGACTCCTCTTCCTCGAGGGCCTCTTCGTGGGTGCGGACGACCTCCCCGTCGTGGATCTCGCCCCGCCAGCCCTCGGGCTCCTCGTCGGTGAAGCTGACATGGCGTACGAAGTGCTTGAAGTCCAGCCGCAGTCGGCGGCCCTGGGCGCGCCAGAGGTTGCCGGTCTTCTCGAAGAAACCGGAGGGGTAGTACTCGACGACCAGGACGATGCGGGTGAGCGTCGGGGTCACCTCGTGGAAGCTGACGCGGCCGCGGGTGCTGCCCTTCGCGCCCTCCGAGGTCCACTGGATGTACTCGTCCGGGACCTGCTCCTGCACGGTGGCCTTCCAGCCGCGGGTCGACGGTCCGACCTTCACCTTCCAGTCGCTCGAGGTCTCGTCGCTCTGCGACACGCTGCGCACACCCTTGGTGAAGGAACTGAACCGCTCGTACTCCGTCCAGTGGTTGTACGCCGTGCGCAGCGGTACGCCGACGTCGAGCACCTCGATGATGTTCATCGACTTGGTGCCGCCGCCGGAGCCGCGACCGCCGCCGCCGAGGAGGCCCTTGGCCTTTCCCAGCACGTTGTCCTTGACCTTCTTGGCCTTGCCGCCGACGAACGCCTTGACCAGCCCGCCGGGGAAGAGGGGGCCGACTCCGTCGGCGCTGTCGAGGAGCCGGTCGGTGAGGTCGGTGATCTTGTCGCCCGCCCGGTCCGCGAGGTTTCCCACCTGGTTGCCGAGGAAGTCGGTGACCTCGTCGCGCAACGCGTCGAGCCCGGAGGAGGTCCTGCCGCCGGAGCCTTGCTCTGTTCTGGGCATGACGCTACCTCCGCCGTGCCGCGGTCTTCTTGGCCGGAGCCTTCTTCGCCGCCTTCTTCCCGGCGGCGGCCTTCTTGGCGGCGGTCTTCTTCGCCGGGGCGGTCTTCTGGGAGGCGGCCTTGCGAGCGGCCGTCTTCTTGGCGGCCGTCCGGGCGGACGTCTTGGCTGCGGCCTTCTTGGCCGGCGCCTTCTTCGCCGGGGCCTTCTTCGCGGTGCTCCGGCCCGCGGGCCGCTTCTCGGACGCCGCCTTCCGGGGCGCGCGACCGGCCGTCTTCCCGGCCGGGGCCCGGCGCCGCCGCGACGGCCTCTCCTCGGCCTCCTCCGGCTCCGGTTCCTCCTCCGCCTCCTCGGGTTCCTCCGGCTCCTCGCCCTCCTCGCCCTCCTCCTCGTACTCGTCCTCCTCTTCGTACGGCTCCTCCTCGTACTCCTCCTCCGGCTCCTCGCCGTACTCCTCCTCGCCGTACTCCTCCTCGTGCCGGCCGCTCATGCGGCGTGTGCGGTCGTGGAGGGAGCCGGCCAGGCCGGTCAGGCGGCGGTCGGCCTCGGCGGCCAGGGCGCGCCGGCCGGCTCCGAGCAGTTCGCCCCGTATCTGCTCGTTCAGGTCGGCGATCTGCGGCACGTCCTTCAGCCTGCGCAGCCCCTCCGTCGCGAGCTGCTGCGGGTCGAGCCCGAACCGCCGGCCGGCGAGGTAGGTGGCCATGGCGAACGCGAGCCGACCCTTCTTCGCCCGGCCGAGCACATACCCGCCGGCGACCGCGGCCGCGAGGGCGATCTTGGTCGTGTCATTCATGAACTGATCCCTTCGCAAAGGGGGATGGGGGAGGGAGGGCCGGCCCGAGGAGATCGTTGAAACCGGTAGGTAATATGTCCCTGTATGGTGTAATTATAGTTTCGCGCACGGGATGTGGCGTCCGGTCCGTCCACTCGGAGAGCACCGATGGCAGCAGCAGAGTCCGGCAGACCACGGCAGTCCAGAGGCAGGGCGGCGGACGCCATGCGCTCCGCGGCCGAGCAACTGGCCGAGCTGCTCGGGCGCGCACCCGAGTCGGTCTCCGCGCTCAGGCCGACCGACGAGGGCGGCTGGCAGGCGGATGTGGAGGTGCTCGAACTGGAGCGCATACCGGAGACCACCAGCGTCATGGCGAGCTACCGCGTGGCTCTGGACGAGCGGGGCGACCTGGTGTCCTACGAGCGGACGCGGCGCTACACCCGTGGACAGATCGACCGGCGGTCCTGAGATACCGGCGGGGCCAGCGGAAGGGAGGCACCATGACCGTGGTGCCGCAGGGCGGGGGCAGCGTCTCCCGCGGCGGAGGTTCGAGCAGCCTCTACGACGTGCTGGAGCTGATCCTCGACCGCGGACTCGTCATCGACGTCTTCATCCGCGTCTCGCTCGTCGGGATCGAGATCCTGAAGATCGACATACGTATCGTCGTGGCCAGCGTCGACACCTACCTCCGCTTCGCCGAGGCATGCAACCGCCTCGATCTCGAAGCCGGAAGCCGCAAGCCGGCGCAGCTGACCGACATCGTCGGGGACACGATGGAGAGCGGCGCCCGCGGCAAGACCAAGGGAGCCCTCGGCGGCGCCGTGGAGGCCGTGGCCGAGAAGTTCGGCGGAGGGAGTGACGACGAGGACGAGGAGGACGACCGCGAGGAGACGCGCAGCAGACGGCGGGAACCGGCGGACCGGCGGCGCCGGGCCCCGACGCGGCGCCCCGCACGCCGCAGGGAGCGCGACGAGGAGTGAGCCATGGCGGTGTATGTCTATGCGATCACCGGTGCGTCGCACCCGCTCCGGCTCGACGGGATCACCGGCGTGGGAGACCCCCCGGCCTCCTTGCGCACCGTGACCGTCGGACCACTCGGCGCGGTGATCAGCGACGCTCCGGACGAGTTGCGCCCCAAACGGCGCGACCTCATCGCGCACCAGCGGGTGCAGAGCCGGCTGATGGAGGACGGCACCGTGCTCCCCCTGCGCTTCGGCTACACGGCGCCCGACGACGACGCCGTCCGGGAGGTGCTCCGGGAGCGGGGCGCCGCCTACGAGGAGCGGCTGCGGGCGCTGGACGGCTGCGTCGAGTACCACCTGAAGACGCTGCAGGAGGAGGACTTCCTGCTGCGCCGGATCCTCGAGGAGTCCCCCGTCGCCCGGGCGCTGAACGACCGCATCCGCGGCGGCGCCGCCGGACCCGAACTGCCGCTCCAGCTCGGTGAGCTGGTGACGCACGAAGTACAGCAACGCCAGCAGGCCCTCGCCGACGGCATCGTCGAGGCCCTGCGGCCCCACGCCCGGGAACAGGAGACCTCCCGGCCGACCGGCGACGACTTCCTGAGCGTGTCGTTCCTGGTGGACGCGGAGCACGAGGAAGCCTTCCTCACCACCGAGTTGGACCTCGCCCGCCGGATGGGCGAGGAGTTCAAGTTCCGGCTCAGCGGCCCCCTGCCCCCGTACAGCTTCGTCTGAGGGATGCCCCATGGGACTCTTCACCGAGATCCTGCTCCTCCCGTTCGCCCCGGTCCGCGGGGTCACCTGGGTCATGGACCGCGCCCTGGAGGCGGCGGAGGACGCGTACTACGACCCCGCCCCCGTGCACAAGGAACTTGCCGAGCTGGAGGCGGAACTCCTGGCCGGGAACATCGACGAGGAGACGTTCGACCGGCGGGAGGACGAACTGCTCGACCGCCTGGACGAGATCAGGGAGTTCCGGCAGGAAGGGAGGATCCGCCCCCGTGACTGACCCCATGGCCAACCGGCTGAGCTCCTACCCGTCCCGGGCGGCGCCCCCGTATCAGCAGGGCTCCTCCGCCAACCTCGCGGACATCCTCGAGCGCGTCCTCGACAAGGGAATCGTCATCGCGGGCGACATCCAGATCAATCTGCTCGACATCGAGCTGCTGACCATCAAGCTCCGCCTGCTCGTCGCCTCCGTCGACAAGGCGAAGGAGATGGGCATCGACTGGTGGGAGCACGACCCCGCACTGTCCTCCCGCAGCAGGAAGGACACGCTCGCCGAGGAGAACCGGCGCCTGAGGGCCGAGATCGACGCCCTGCGGCACGAGGAGCAGCCGGTCGAGGCCGAGTCCGGATCCCGCGCGGCCCGGGCCCGCGAGGCGCTTCCCGGCACCGACCGGGCGCCCCGCTCCCGCCGCCGTGAGGCACAGGAACGCGATGAATGAGCAGGTAACCTACGTGTACGCCGTGGTCCGCGCCGCCGGAGGTGCCGCGGACGCCGCGGACGCCGCGGACGCCGCGGCGCACCTCGCCGGCGTCGGCGGCGGGGAGGTGCGGACCGTGCCGGGCACGCGCGGCACGGCCCTCGTCCTCGCGGTGAGCTCCGTCCCCGAGGACGACTTCCGGGAGGACGCCCTCAGGCGCCACTTCGAGGACCTGGACTGGCTCGAGTCGGTCGCCCGCGCCCACCACGGCGTGATCGAGGCGCTCGCCGCGCGCGCCGACGTCCTCCCGCTGCGGCTCGCGACCGTGTACCTCGACGACGACCGCGCCCGCGCCGTGCTCGACGCCTCCTGGGACTCCTTCGCGGAGCGCATGGAACACCTCGCGGGGCACGCCGAGTGGGGCGTGAAGATCTACGTCGAGCGCCGCCCCGCGCCCGCCGGGCCCGCGCCCGCGGGGGACCTCTCGCCCGGACGCGCCTATCTGCGCACCCGCAGGACGGAGCGCAGTGTGCGGGAGTCCGTGTACCGGGCTGCGGAGGAAGCTGCCGCCCGGGTGGAGGCGGCCGGGCGCCGGCACGCCGCCGAGCGGGCCCGCCACCGCGTCCAGCAGGGCCAACTCGCCGACGCGCCCGGCGAGAACGTCGTCAACGACGCCTACCTCGTGCACCGCGACCGGGCCGCCGCCTTCCACGACGAGGCGAGCCGCGCCGCGGAGGGGCTGCCGGGCGTACGGGTGGAGGTGACGGGGCCCTGGGCGCCCTACTCCTTCGTCACGCCCCCCACCGGCGCCGCGTCACCCGCCGAGGAGCACGCCACATGAACGGGTACGGCCCCTCGCACGGCCCCTCGTACGGCAGCGAGCCGCTGGCGGACCGTCAGGTCGCCCTGATCGACCTGCTGGACCGGCTGCTCAGC
Organism: Streptomyces tropicalis; assembly: GCF_029269835.1. Lineage (GTDB taxonomy): Bacteria > Actinomycetota > Actinomycetes > Streptomycetales > Streptomycetaceae > Streptomyces > Streptomyces tropicalis. Next base: position 64,579 of record NZ_JARJBB010000004.1, read on the forward strand.
GGGGGAGTCGTCCTCACCGGCGACGTGGTGCTGTCCATCGCCGACATCGACCTCGTCCGCATCTCCCTGCGTGCCCTCGTCGTCTCGTTCCGCTCCGGCGACGAGTCCCCCTTCGCCGGCGCCCTGACCCCGCGAGACGGCGATGCCGACGCCGGGTGACCGCCCGGCCGGCTCCGGGCGGCCGCCGCGGTCCGCCGGTCCGCAGGACCGCTTCGGCGAGGTGGCGGACGCCGCGACCCGTGCGCTGCACCTGCTGCCGGCCACCCCTCGCGACCTGCGTTCGTCCCCCGGCTCCGCCGCGCCGCCCCACCGCATCGCCACGGACCCCGACACCGTGGAGCGCGACCTCGTACGGCTCGTCCTCACCCTCGTCGAGCTGCTGCGCCAGCTCATGGAGCGGCAGGCGCTGCACCGCGTCGACCAGGGCGACCTCACCGAGGAACAGGAGGAACGGCTGGGGGCGACGCTGCTCGTGCTGCACGACCGCATGAACGACCTGTGCGCCCGGTACGGACTCACCATGGACGACCTCAACCTGGATCTCGGTCCGCTGGGCACGCTCCTGCCCCCCGCCGACTGACGGCCGCCGCGTCCGCGGAGGCACCCGGCCCCGGCGGTTCCGGCCGTCCTCGCAGCCGATCTGACGCCACATCCGCTGACGTCACGTCAGGCGTCTCGGGCGCCTCCCGGGCGTCCCGCGACCCGTCTCCGGGTGTCCCGCGGCACCGGGCTCGGGCTCCGCCTCCCGGTGATCTGCTGCCACACGGGTGATCGGGCGTCAGACGTCACTCCGGAAGCCTAATGAGCTGTCAACCACCCCTGGAAAAAGGTGACTTGCTGCGAGTCGAGGTGGCGAAAAGGGCACCCGGGTAACCCGATCGGCCCCCTCGCGACACACCTTCCGGCCTGTCTGATACGACATCAAATAGGACAATCAGTATGTTCTACCTCAGCACCGGTCACCAAAGACCGATGGCTCTCAGACAGGAGAAAGAACGACATGGCCATGACCCGTTCTCACGCGATCACTGCCGCCGTCGCCGCCGCTGCCGCCCTGACCGCCACGGGCCTCACGTACGCCGTGGCCGCGCCCGCGCTGCCTGCGGCTCCCGTCGTCGCGCAGTCGGTCCCCGTCCAGGCTCCCATGGGCGGCGACAACAACAACAACAACAACAACCAGGGCAAGGGCAACGAAGGCAAGGGCAACGAAGGCAACAACCACGGGCAGCGTCACTTCGAAGAGGGCTGGATCAGCATCAACGAGCGCTCCTACTCGGCGCACCCGGGCGGCTGCATCACCGTCGTCAGCGGCCTCGGCTCGCGGAGCCTCAACGTCCGCAACGACTCGCGCCGGACCGTCGAGGTCTTCCGCGGGGCCACCTGCGACAACGGTGCGCCGATCGCCACCGTCGGTCCCTGGAGCTCCAGCAACGGTGTCCACCCGGGCTGCACCAGGGGCGTCAAGGTCGAGGACGGCGTGGTGGGCAGCTTCCGCGTCGTCGACGGCTGGGACGGCCGTGGCGGCCGTGACGGCGACCGCGGCGGCGACGACTGGTAAATCGACCCCTACCCAACAACACCCCACCCCGGCCCGCTCGTGGAGGGCCGGGGTTCCCCACCCCACCTGGCTGAGGCGCACCCTCATGGCCATGTAGCCGTGCACGTTCACGTCTGATGTGGCCACCGGGACGGACCGAGGTGCGGGGAACCTCACGGCCTCGGTCCGTACCGGCATCCGGATGGCAATTCGGGCAATCCGAACCGCCGGGTGAGGGCCGGCCGCCGTCGTGGTTCCCCGCCGGGTCCGTCGCGCAGCGGCGGCGCGGGGGGAGCACCCCCGGTGGTGCCCGGACCACTCGCCCGGACGGCATGTTCGTCGAGAGTTCAATTGATGGTTGTGACACGCATGTGGCCCTCGGGCTCATGATGACGCTTGCATCGTCACCCGTGTCAGCTCACCGTCAGGAGAATTCCCTTGAACCGACGTTCCCTCCGGCTGGCAGCCGCCCTCGGTGTCGCCGTGACCCTCGGCGGAGGCGCGTTCGCCGCGGCGTCGGAGCGCACCGGCACCCCGGCCGTGTCGGGGAGGGCCGCGCCCGTGCGGCATGTCCTGCTTCTCTCCGTGGACGGCCTGCATCAGTCGGACCTGGCCTGGTACACCGCCCGGCACCCGTCCTCCGCGCTGGCCCGGCTGGTGCGCGGCGGCGTGCAGTACACCGACGCGCGCACCACCACGCCCTCGGACTCCTTCCCCGGCATGACCGCCCAGCTCACCGGCGGAGGCCCGGGCACCACCGGCGTGTACTACGACGACACCTACGACCGTGCGCTGCTCCCGGCCGGAACCACCGACTGCAGGACGGCGGAACCCGGTGCGGAGGTGGACCTCACCGAGGACCTGGACAGGAACAAGTCCCGCCTGGACGCAGGCCAGGGCCTGAAGGACCTGCCCGGCGGCATCCTGCGGATGACCGGCCGGCCGCAGAGCCTGCTCGACCCGGGCAGGCTGCCGGTCGATCCCGCCACCTGCAAGCCGATCCTGCCGCACTCCTACCTGGAGGTGAACACGGTCTTCGAGGTGGCACGCAGGGCCGGCCTGCGGACCGCCTGGTCGGACAAGCACATCGCCTACGACATCCTCAACGGCCCGTCCGGCACGGGGATCCAGGACCAGTTCTCCCCGGAGATCAACAGCGACGCCGACGGCTACCCGGCCGGCGGCGACTGGACCACCGACAACAAGGCCACCCGGCAGTACGACGGCTACAAGGTCCGGGCCGTGCTCAACGAGATCGACGGCTACGACCACTCCCGCACCCGCAGGACGGGGACGCCCGCGGTCTTCGGCATGAACTTCCAGTCGGTCTCGACCGCCCAGAAGCTCCCCGCGTCCGAGGGGTTCCAGGGCGGTTACGCGGCGAAGGGAGTCCCCGGCCCGCTGCTGCGGCAGAACCTCGACTTCGTCGACGCCGAAGTCGGCGCCATGGTCCGGGAGATCAAGGCCGAGGGCCTGGCCTCCCGCACCGACATCATCCTGTCCGCCAAGCACGGCCAGTCGCCGACCGACCCCCGTGCCCTGACCCGCATCGACGACGGCCCGCTGCTCGACGGCCTCGACGCGGCGTGGAGGAAGCAGCATCCGGGCGCCGGTGACCTCGTCGCGCACTCCGTCGACGACGACGGCATGCTGCTGTGGCTCAACGACCGCTCCGCCCAGGCCACGTCCTTCGCCCAGCGGTACCTGCTCGCCCGCAGCGGCCAGGGCACCGACATCGACGGCAACGCCAGGGGGTTCACCGCCGGCGGCCTCGGCAAGGTCTACGCGGGCAGGGACGCCGCCGCGTACTTCGGCGTCCGTCCCGGCGACGCGCGCGTGCCGGACCTCTTCGGCATCGCCCAGTACGGCGTCGTCTACACCGGTGGCACGAAGAAGATCGCCGAGCACGGCGGCGCCCACGCCGACGACCTGAACGTCCCCCTCGTCGTCTCCGGCGCCGGCACCCCGGCGGGCGTGACCAGGTCCGGGCCGGTCCGGACCACCCAGATCGCCCCCACGATCCTGGCGCTGCTGGGCCTGGACCCCGAGGAACTCCAGGCCGTGCGGAAGGAGCACACCCGGGTGCTGCCGGTCCGCTGACCCCGGCCGGGCGGGCCGTGCGTCAGGGCGCGCGGCCCGTCCACGGGCGGGAGCGGGGAGCCGGATCGCCGGGACGGCGTCCGGATGCGTGGTCCCGGGGGCTGCGAAAGGATCGGAGAGGGGTGGCGTGCGCCCCGCGGACATGCGTGGGGCCTGCCGCCGACCGGTGCCTCGGCGTCCGGCCGAGCTGGGGGTGACGCCCGCTTCCGGCGTTCCATCGGAGCTTTCCCATGATGACCAGGCGCAACCCGTTCCGTCCCGCGCGTCCCGCGGAACCGGCGGCGCGCGACGGCACCGCGCCGCCGCCCCTCGCGTCCGCCGGGGACTGCGGTCTCCTGCTCCTCAGGCTGACCTTCGGCCTGCTGATGGCAGGGCACGGCGCGCAGAAACTCTTCGGGCTCTTCGGGGGCAGAGGCCTCACGGCGACCGCCAAGGGCTTCGAGGCCATCGGGTTCCACCCGGGCACGCTCTTCGCGGTGCTCGGGGGCGGGTCCGAGTTCCTCGGCGGCCTCGGCCTGGCCCTGGGCCTGTGCACCCCGCTGGCGGCCGCCGCCCTGATCGGCGTGATGATCAACGCGATGGCGGCCGTCACCGGCGCGCACGGCCTGTGGGAGGCGGAGGGCGGTGTGGAGTACAGCGTCTGCATCGCCGTCGTGGCCCTGGCCGTCGCCGCCCTCGGCCCGGGCCGGCTCGCCGTCGACAGGTTCCTCCCCTGGGGCCGCGGCGGCTGGGCCGAGGCCGCCTTCGCCCTGGGCCTCGGCGGCATCGCCGCCGCGGTCACCCTGAGCCTCTGACCCGTCGACCGGTGCCGGACCCGGTCGTACGTCGTACGGCACCGAGCCACCGCGCCGGGCGCGGGTGACGGGGGACCGCAGCCCCGGCCGCACTCCCGGGGCCGGCGCTTTCCCCATCGGGTCCGCCCAGTGGCGGATGCCCGGATCCGGGCACCGCGGCGAAGCTGAGAGCGCTCGTCGGCGGAACGGCCGCATCCGGGCGTGGCGGTGGTGCACCCGTGCCCCCTGGGGCGCTGCGCGTGGCCGACACCGCGTGCACACGCCCACTGCCGGAGGCAGAAGCCCGCAGGACCGCTGTTGCAGGAGACACCCGTGGCCGTGCATCGGCTCGTCCGCATACCCGCCCACGGTGCGTGGTGCCCGAAGCGCTGCGGAGCACGGGCGTACCCGCCCTCGTGCCGGCCGCCTGGCCGTGCTGGACGCCCGGGCTCCCCTCGGCACGGGTTCGGACCGGTGATCGCCGCCGTGCCCGCTCCGACCGCCGCCACCTGGCTGCTGCTCCCCGCCTTCACCGACAGCTCCTCCGTCCACCGCGCCCTGGAGGAGGGCGCGGCCGGATTCCTGACCAGGGACAGCAGACGCTGCGACGTCGTGGACGCCGTACGAGCGGTCGCCCCCGGGCAGAGCGTCGTTCCGCCCGAGCTGACCGGAGGACTGACCGACGAGATCCGCATGCGGCGGTCCGAGAGCGCCCCGGCCCTCAGCGAGCGGGAGCACCAGGTCCTCGACGGCACGGCTCGGGCCTGGGCATTCCGCGGATCGCCCAGGAGCTCCGCCTCGGCACGAGCACGGTCAAGGCCCACGCCCAGCGTCTCTACGAGGAACTGAACGTGTCCGACCGGGCGGCAGCGGTAGCGGAGGGCATGCGGCGGGGGTCGCCGGAGTGACCCCCCGACGGCCAGGTGGTCACCTCCGCGCCGGACCGGTGACGGCACGCCACGTGATGGCACGTCAGCTCCTCCACGGCGCGGTGCGGCGGGCGGCGGTCGGCGGGCGGCTGTGGCGTCCGGGCCCGCCGGCGGGGGAGGCGTTCGACGGGGGTGAGGCAGGGCAGGCCGTCCACGGGCGGTCGGTGAGGATCCGGGGCATCAGGCCGGCCGGGTCGGCGTCCCGTTCGACCTGGGCCAGGTGGTCCGCCGCACGGATCGAGGTGAAGGCACCGCCCGGCTGCCGGGCGCCCCCGGCCCTCCGCGGGAGGCGCGAGGGTGGCGTGCTCACCGGTGAACACCGGCACGGGGACCTGCGGGGCAGGTCCGGGCACGTTCCACGGATGGGTGAGCAGCCGTTCGTGAGGGGGTGATGTCCACGGCGATCCGACGGTCACCGAGGGCCGCGAACCGCTGCCGCACGAGGCGGGCGACGGCCGCCCTGCGGCGCACCGTCCCGGTCTCCGCAGGGGCCACGAGCTGCTCGGCCATGTCCTGTGCCGGATCGTCGAGCCGGTGTCCGTCCTGCGACGAACCGCCCAGGACGACGACCGGCTCCGTGTCGGCGGTCCCGGAGGCCGCCCGCCGCGTCACGTGCCGGAAGCCGTCGAACTCGATGCCGCGGTCCAGAACTTCGCCGTCACGAACAAGCACCGGGCACGTGTGTCGCGGGCCGGGCGCGCCCGGGGCCATCCGCCGTCCGCGCCACCCCACAGGGTGACGGCAGTCCCTCCGGCAGCGGGTTGCGCGTCGTGGCACGCGTCGTCTGATGGGCCATCGCCTGCCCGGGTGGCCGCGCGGCCGCGCCGGACCACTCCGGCGGGCAGGGCCCCCGCCCCCCGGCGCGGAGGGCCTCGACAGGGTGTGATCCCCGGTCAGGACCCCTGCAGTGGTGCAGTAAGAGTCAGCGGGAGGGGCCCCGGAGCCGGGCTTCCGTGGCCCGCGCACGCGCTCCCAAGGGCGCACTCGGCATCAGCCCTTGACGGGCCATCGGGCTCCCGGCTCGCAGGGTCAGGATGGGCCGCACGGGGGAGGGGGCCGTAGTCCGTATGCGGCTTCCGTCGCGATCGTGCGTTGCGAATCCACCCAAATCGTCTCAAAGTGATCACGTTGCCTCTGCGATCCCGAGTGAGCCGGCAATGTGCCGGTTCTCGTAGCGGCGACGGAAGGAACACCCATGCGTATCACCCGTACCTTGTTCACCGCCGCGGCGATCGCCTCGGCCGTGGCCTTCTCCGCTCCGGCCGCGGGCGCCCTGGGCGCCTCCGCGCTCGGGACTTCCCACGCAGTGGTCGCCGACCGCGGTGGCTCGCACGACGACGAGGACAGTGACCGTGGAGGTGACGACCGTTCCGAAAAGGGCGGTGGTGACCGCGGTGGTGACCGCGGTGGCGATCGCGGTGGCGACCGCGGTGGCGATCGCGGTGGCGACCGTGGTGGTGACCGCGGTGGCGACCGTGGCGGTGACCGTGGTGGTGAGAAGCCGCGCGGTGGCGTTCACGCCGGTGGTGGCGCCCTTGCCCTGACCAACGGTCGCGGTGGCGACAGCGACGAGGACAGCGACCGCGGCGGTGACCGCGGTGAGGACCGTGGCGGTGACCGCGGTGGCGACCGTGGCGGTGACCGCGGTGAGGACCGTGGTGGTGACCGCGGTGGTGACCGTGGCGAGAAGCCGCACGGTGGTGTCCACGCCGGTGGAGGCGGTCTGGCGGACTCCACCGGCAGCCTCACCGCGGGTGCCGCGCTGATGCTCGGTGGCCTGGGCGCCGGCGTGTACATGCTGCGCCGCCGCAACGGCTCCGGTGCTGCGGTCTGAGTCGATCCTCCGCCCGACCGCTGTGCTGTCGCGGTGTTCGTCACCCCGTCGGGGGACGTCGGACACCGCGACAGCGGCACCCGCCCTTCGGCCCACACCCTTCGATCCCCCCTTCTCCTCGACTCCTGCCGCGTCGATGAAAGGCACCGCGCATGAAATCCCCGCAGCCGCCTCGGACGGACCAGTCCGGGACCGGGCAGGCCACGTCGCCCCGTCGCACCCGCCTCCTGTGGCCGGCTGCCGCGATGGGTCTCGGCGCACTGCTGATCCACCAGTCGCTGGGTCTGCCCGCCGAGAGCATCGGGCGCCCCACGCACACCACCCGGACGCACCAGATCCAGTCCGCACCCGCCCCGGTGATCAGCGCGCAGCCGGACCACGACGACAAGGCGCTGAAGCGGTCCGCACCGATGCGGCTCTCCATCCCGTCCATCGGCGTGAGCGCACCCTTCACGAAAATCGGCCTCGCAGCGTCCGGGCAGCTCGAGGCACCTCCCCTCGACGACACCAACCTCGTCGGCTGGTTCAAGGGGGGCGCGTCCCCCGGTGAGCGCGGGTCCGCGATCGTCGTCGGACATGTCGACACCAAGACGGGACCCGCGGTCTTCGCCAACCTGTACAAGCTCGAGGCCGGCGACACCATCGACATCACGCGTGAGGACGGCAGCGTCGCACATTTCAAGATCGACTCGTCCGACACCTTCAGCAAGGCAGACTTCCCCGACGAAGAGGTGTACTCCGACACGCCGACACCGGAGCTGCGCCTGATCACGTGCGGCGGCACCTTCAACCGGACCACCAAGGACTACGAGGCAAACCTCGTGGTGTTCGCCCACCTGGTCGCTCGCCCGGGCGACTGACCCGCGGCCGGGGCCGCCCGGCGGTGGCGGGACGGCCGGCCCCCGGGCCCGGCCCGCCCGCGCCGCGAACTCCCCGGCACGGCCGCGCGGCAGCAGGTACGACGCGTTCGGCACGTCGACGGCGGAGGTGTGGGAGAGGGCCGCGTGCCGCGGTGCACGGAGCCGGGAGTCCTCGGTGGAGGAAGACCGGTTCCGGTGCAGCCGGGTGGCGGCCTCTTCGGACTGCTCCCGGAGGCCGTCGTACGCCCGCCGCTCGTGCCGGCTGATGTTCCATCAGCACATCGGAGGTCCGCATCCCGCCTGCGGACGAGCCCGCGGGACCGATGCGAGTGGGATACGGCATGTCCCGAGCGGTGGGTGTCGTGGAGGAGCGGGGAGGGCGCGCGGGGGTCGGGCCGCTCGTGTGCGGGGCCGCGCCGCGTTACGGGATAATGCGGCCATGCGGATCTCGGCGAGGGCGGACTACGCGGTGCGGGCCGCGCTGCAGCTCGCGGCGTCCCCCGACGCGGACCCGCTCAAGGCGGAGGCGATCGCCGCGGCCCAGTCGATCCCGCACAAGTTCCTCGAGGGCATCCTCAACGACATGCGCCGGGGCGGCCTGGTGCTGAGCCAGCGGGGCGTCAACGGCGGCTACCGGCTGGCGCGGCCGGCGGACTCCGTCACGGTCGCCGACGTCATCCGCGTCGTCGACGGGCCGCTCGTGTCGGTGCAGGGCGTGCGCCCGCCCGACCTGTCGTACACCGGCCCCGCCGCGTCGCTGCTCCCGCTGTGGGTCGCCCTGCGGGCGAACGTCCGCCAGATCCTCGACGGCGTCACGCTCGCCGACGTGGTCTCGGGAGACCTGCCCGCGGAGGTCGTCGCCCTCACCGAGTCCCCGGCCGCCTGGGCGAATCCGTAGCCCCGGTCGCGCTTCGTGCGGAGCCGTCCGGGGGGCCCCTCGCGCCGGGCCCGGCGTCTCACTTCCCGGTCCGCGAGACGGGCCTGTCCGGGTGCTGGATGCGCCCTTGCCTGACACCTGTCGTGTGCACACGATTAATCCCTACTAATCCAATAGGGAAACGGGGAATGGTGGATGACCGCGAGGGGACTGACCCGGACGGGATGCGGGGAGCGCCGGTGAGCAGGGCCGCGACGGAGGCCGTCGCCGTCCCCGGGGACTTCTGGCAGCGGGTGGCCCACGAGGTCGCGGACGACCTCGCCGTGGACGCCCCCGAGCGCGACCGCGCCGGCAAACCGCCCTACGACGAGGTGGCGCGCCTGCGGGAGGCCGGGCTGCCCTCCGTCCTCGCACCGCCAGGCGCCGACGGCGCGGGGACGGACTGCGAGGCGGCCTGCGCCGTCGTCCGCCGGATCGCGGCCGCCGACGGCTCGATGGGCGAACTCCTCGGCCGGCACTACGCGTTGTCGTGGAGCGCCCGCTTCTTCGGTACGCCGGAGCAGGCCACCGCGATCGAGGCCCGAGCCGTGCGGGACGGATGGCTGTGGGCGGGCGGCACCGGTGTCCCACCGCAGCCGCCGGTCGGCCGCCCCGGCGGCGGCAGGCCCTCCCTCGTCCTCGGCCCCGCCGCCGAGGGGCACCTCCTCACCGGCCGCCGGACCCTCGCCGCCGCGGTCGCCGTGGCCGACCGGTTCGTCCTGGACGCGGTGTGTGCCACCACCGGCGAGTCGCTGGTCGTGCTCGTCGACCCCGGGCACCCGGGCGTCACCCGGGACCTGCTGCCCGACCGGCTGGGCCAGCGGCTCGCCGCAGCGGGCACCGTCCACTTCGACGACGTGCCCGTCGGCCCCGGCGACGTGCTCGGGCCCGTGCCCCACGACGAGGACGGGGCCGCGCCGTTCGCCGCGGCCGCCCCGCTGACCCTGCGTCTCGTCCTCGCCCATGTCGTCCTGGGCATCGCCGAGGGTGCGCTGGCCGAGGCCCGGGACCTCAGCCGCGCGGCGGTGCACACCCGGCACGCGGACGGCGGCGCCCACGGGTTCGCGCCCGTCCCCGGCACGGACGCCGACCTGCTGCTCGGCTTCGGGGAGCTGGCACTCGCCGCCCACGGCGCGGCCGCGGTCGCCGACCGTGCCACCGCCGCCATGGCCCGTACCCTGCGGGCGGGGCACGACCTCGACGCCGAGCGGTGCGCGGACACCGCGGCCCTCGTCGCGGCCGCCGAGGCCGCCACGGTCAGGGCCGCCCTGCTGATCGGGGAACGCGTCCTGGAACTGGCCGACGGCGACGGGCTGGACCGCTTCTGGCGCAACGTCCGCACCCTTTCGGGCCGCGGCTCCACCGGCCCCACCCTGCGGGCCATCGGCGACCACTTCCTGAACAGCGTCCGCGCGGATCCCGGGCGTTGGGGCTGATGAGGCCGAGCCGCGGCCGCGTGCGTGCGTGGGGGTGGGACGGGGGCTCGTACCCCCTGTGCGTCCGCCCGTCGGTGCGTCCGTCCGGCCGCCCGTCCCGGTGCGGGGCCGCCCGCGCCGCCCGGGCGGCCCCTCCGCCCTCACCGGGCCGGTTCGCCCCGCTCGGCCGTGGGGGGCGAACCGGCCCGTGGGGGCAGTGCGGCCGCGGCGGCGACGGCCCGGCCCGGGCGACGGCGGGGCACGATCCGCGGCAGGTCCTCGGGCGCGGGGCCGCCAGGCTGCGGGCAGGTCGGAATTCGGCCGGGCGCCGGGCCGAATGCGGCCTCCGGCGGGCGCCGGTCGGCCGGGACGGACGGGGCGTCGGGTGAGGTGAGAGGGAACGGCATGGCCATGGGGCTCTCCGGAGAGGGGCGGCACGGGCGGGGAGGACGCCCCGGAGGCAGCCGTCCACACGCCGGCGCGCAGTCGTCGCGCGGGGTACGGTGCGCCGGGGTCCGGCGTCGTCACGCTCGCCGCGTCCCTCAACGCGGCCGGACGGGCTGCCAGTCGGGCGGAGCCGGTCCGTCGCCGATCGTACGGGTGGTCCTCGCGCACCTGCCGAGCGGGCGTGGCCCACGCGGACCCGTTCCTGGGGCCGCCCCCATCGTCCGGGGCCGGTTCACTCTCGACCGCGACCTCACCGTGGCCACCGACGGCACCCTGTCCGTGGCTCCCCCCGCCGCCGAGGCCCTGGCCCAGGTGACCGACCAGTTCTCCGTCGCCCTCGGCGGCCGCCCCGCCCTCCTGGCCACCGCCGGCTGACCGCAGTCCGGCGCTTCGGCGGAGGGGATCCGATCGGCGCGAAGCCGCATTCCACCGAAGGAAATCAAACCCTTTTCTCATCCTTCTCTTTCCCGGCTCACAGGGTGCGTACGTATGCGATAAGGGCCTTCGGGGGCGAGGTCTGCGATTCATCAAATTTCACCCATGGGGAGGTCGTGATTCAATTGCGATGAGTTGGTGAACTTCGCCGTATCGGCGGGGCTCTGACAGGCCGTAAGGAAATCCAAGCCCGTCGGGGCCGAACACCAGAGGCACGGCTTTGTCTTCGCCCACACTCGATGCGTCCTTCCCCCCGCGAATTCCGTCCGGCGGCCGGGCTCTCTACCGCTCGGAGCCGGCCGCGCCGCCGCGGACGCTCGTCGACGTCCTGGAGGCGACCGCCTCCCTGCATCCCGACGCGCCCGCCCTGGACACGGGCGGCGAGGTGCTCTCCTACCGCGAGCTGCGCGCCCGCGTCCTCGACCGTGCGGGCCGGCTCGCCGAACGGGGCGTCGGCGCCGGGGACCGGGTGGGTGTCAGAGTGCCGTCGGGGACCGCGGATCTGTACCTGTCGATCCTCGCCGTGCTGCACTGCGGAGCGGCCTACGTGCCGGTCGACGCGGACGACCCGGAGGAGCGGGCCGCCACCGTCTTCCGGGAGGCGGGCGTGTGCCGCGTCCTCGGACCGCACCCGCAGCCCGAGGGACTCCTTCCCCCGTCCGGGACGCCGGGGGAGCGGCGGGCGCCCGCACCGGGCGACGACGCGTGGATCATCTTCACGTCCGGTTCGACCGGCGCCCCCAAGGGCGTGGCCGTCACCCACCGCTCCGCTGCCGCCTTCGCCGACGCCGAGGCGGGCCTGTTCCTGCGCGGGCGGCCGCTCGGCCCCGGCGACCGCGTCCTCGCGGGGCTGTCCGTCGCCTTCGACGCCTCCTGCGAGGAGATGTGGCTGGCCTGGCGCTCCGGCGCCTGCCTGGTGCCGGCCGAACGCTCCCTGGTGCGGGCCGGCCACGAACTCGGCGCCTGGCTCGACGCCCGCGACATCACCGTCGTCTCCACCGTGCCCACCCTGCTGGCCATGTGGCCCGAGGACGCCCTGCGGCGGGTGCGGCTGCTGATCCTCGGCGGCGAGGCCTGCCCGCCGGGCCTCGTGGAACGGTTCGCCGGTCCCGGGCGGGAGATGTGGAACACCTACGGCCCCACCGAGGCCACCGTCGTGGCGTGCGCCGCTCTGCTGGAGCCCCGGCGCGAGGTGCGCATCGGGCTGCCGCTGGCCGGCTGGGACCTGGCCGTCGTCGACGAGGCAGGAGAGCCCGTGGCGTACGGCCAGGAGGGCGAACTGGTCATCGCCGGCGCCGGAAGCGCGCGCTACCTCGACACGGCCAAGGACGCCGAACGCTTCCGGCCGTGCCCCGCGCTGGACTCGCCGCGTGCCTACCGGTCGGGCGACCTGGTGCGCGCCGACGCCGAGGGACTGGTCTTCCTCGGACGCGTCGACGACCAGGTCAAGATCGGCGGACGGCGCGTCGAGCTCGGCGAGATCGACGCGGCCCTCCTCGCGCTCCCCGGGGTGCGCGGCGCGGCCGCGGCCGTGCGGACGACGACGGCCGGGGCCCAGGTGCTGGTCGGCTACGTGGTCCCGGAGCAGGCCCCGGACGGCCGGTCCGCCTTCGAGGCCGCCAAGGCCAGGGCGACCCTGGGCGAGTGGCTCCCGGCGCCGCTGGTGCCGCTGCTGGCGGAGGTGGCCGACCTGCCCACGCGGGCCTCCGGCAAGGTCGACCGCACGGCCCTGCCCTGGCCGGTGGCCCTCGCCGGGGCGGACGACCGCGCCGGTGACCCGGCACACCGGCTGCACGGGACGGCCGCCCGGCTCGCGGACGTCTGGGAGCAGCTGCTGGGCCTGCGGCCGGGCCCGGACAGCGACTTCGTGGCGCTCGGCGGCACCAGCCTGACCGCGGCCCGGATGGCGTCGGTGCTCCGCGAGGACTTTCCCGGGCTGTCCGTCGCCGACCTGTACCGCCACTCCGTGCTGCACCGCATGGCCGCCCACCTCGACTCCCTGGCCGGGCCCGCCGAGGAGGCGCGCCCCGCCCGGCCGGTGCCCCGCCGGACCTCCGTCGTCCAGTTCCTCGTCTCCCTGGCCGGATACGGCCTCACCGGTCTGCGCGGCCTGGTCGGCCTGGCGGCCGCCGACGACGTGCTCGGCCGGATCGCACCGCACGCCTGGGCCCCGCACACGGCGTGGTGGCTGGTCCTGACCGGGTGGGTGGTGCTGTTCAGCGCCCCGATGCGCTGCCTGCTCGGGGCGGCCCTCGCCCGCGCGCTGGCCGGCTCGATCACGCCGGGCGCCCACCCGCGCGGCGGGCGGGTCCATCTGCGGCTGTGGACCGCGGAACGGGCCGTGGCCGCCTTCGGCGTCCCGTCCCTGCTCGGCACCCCGTGGGCCGCGCGGTACGCCCGCCTCCTGGGCTGCCGGACCGGGCGCGACGTCCGGCTGCACACCATGCCGCCGGTGACCGGCCTGGCCGAGCTGGGTGACGGTTGCAGCGTCGAACCCGAGGCGGACATAGCGGGGTGGTGGCTCGACGGCGACACGCTGCATATCGGTCCCGTCGCCGTCGGCGCGGGCGCGCGGGTGGGCCACCGCGGCACGCTGCTGCCGGGGGCCGTCCTCGGGCGCGGCGCCGAACTCGCCGCGGGCGGCTGCCTGGACGCCCGCGTCCCGGACGGCCGGATGTGGACCGGTTCGCCCGCCCGGCCCGCCGAGCACGGCGCACGCGACGCGGGCACCGGATGGCCCGCGCCGCCGCAGGACCGCCGGCGCCGCTGGCACCTGGCGTACGCGCTCTCCCTCGCCGGCCTGCCGCTGCTGTCCCTGCTGGCGGCGGCCCCCGCACTGTGCGGCACCTGGCTGCTGGTGCGCGGCACGCCGACCCTGTCGGGAGCTGCCCTGCGCCTGCTCGCCGCCGCACCGGTGTTCGCGGTCCTCACCACGGCGTGCGGGATGCTGCTCACCGTGCTCGCCGTACGTCTGCTGAACCGCTCCCTCACACCCGGCCTGCACCGTGCCGACGGCGGAGTCGCCTGGCGGGCGTGGCTGGTGACCCGCCTGCTCGACGGGGCCCGGGGCAGCCTCTTCCCGCTCTACGCGAGCCTCGCCACACCGCACTGGCTGCGGCTGCTCGGCGCCCGCGTCGGCCGCGGCGCGGAGATCTCGACCGTCCTGCCGCTGCCGTCCCTGCTCCAGGTGGACGACGGGGCGTTCCTCGCCGACGACACGCTCGTCGCCCCCTTCGAACTGCGCGGCGGGTGGATGCGGCTGGGGCCGGTGCGTATCGGCACCCGCGCCTTCGTCGGGAACTCGGGGATCGTCGGCCCCGGCCGCGACGTCGCCGACCACGCGCTGGTGGGAGTCCTGTCCGACGCGCCGGCCCACGGCGAGCCCGGCTCGTCCTGGATCGGACGGCCGGCGATGCCGCTGCCCCGCAAGCCCGGAGCCGCCGACCCGGCACGGACGTTCGCCCCACCCCGGCGGCTCGTGGTGGCCCGCGCGGCCGTGGAACTGTGCCGCCTGCTGCCCGTGATCGCCGGCACCCTGCTGGCCGAGTGCGTGCTGCTCGCCGAGCAGGAGGCCCTGGACCTCGGCGGGCTGCCCCTGGCGGCCCTCCTCGGCGCCCCGCTGCTGCTGGCCGCGTCCCTCGTCGCCTGCCTGATCACCACCGGCGCCAAGTGGCTGCTCGTGGGCCGCTTCCAGCCCGGTGAGCGCCCCCTGTGGTCGTCGTTCGTGTGGCGCAACGAGCTGTTCGACACGTTCGTCGAGGTGCTGGCCGTGCCGTGGGGAGCGGGGGCGCACCTGGGGACGCCCGCACTGAACTGGTGGCTGCGCAGCCTCGGCGCGCGCATCGGGCGCGGGGTGTGGTGCGAGACGTACTGGCTGCCGGAGACGGACCTGATCAGCCTCGGCGACGGCGTCAGCGTCAACCGCGGCTGCGTGCTGCAGACCCACCTCTTCCACGACCGGATCATGCGGATGGACACCGTGCACCTGGCGGCCGGCGCCTCGCTCGGCCCGCACAGCATCGCCCTGCCCGGCACCACGATCGGCACCGGCGCGTCCATCGCCGCGTCCTCGCTCGTGATGCGCGGCGAGACCGTGCCCGACGGCACCCGCTGGGCCGGCAACCCCATCGCCGGCGTCCCCGCGACCGGCGCCGCCGCCCCACCGGTGGAGGAGGCGGCATGACGCGGTGCAGCCGCCGCGCGCTGATCCGCGGCGCGGCGCTCGCCCCGCTCGTGGCGACGGCCGACGACCGCTCACCCGGGCGCGCGGCCCGCTACTTCGCCACCCACGGGACCTACGACCACCGCACCCTCGCCTACGACCTGCACCTGGCGTACGACCCGGCGGCCGGCACGCTCGACGGGCGGGCGCACATCCTCGCGGTCGCGGAACGGCCGCTGCACCGGGTCGAACTCGATCTGGCCCGGCTGGCCGTGCGCGAGGCACGCGTCGACGGGACCGCCGTGCGCACCGCCCGCAGGCGGCACAAGCTGCTCCTGCCGACGCCGCGGCCGATCGAGGCCGGCACCCCCTTCACCCTGGAGATCCGTTACGGCGGCCGGCCGGGTCCGGTGCGCACGCCGTTCGGCCCCATCGGCTGGGACCGCACCGGCGACCCGCACGACGGCACCATGGTCGCCGCGCAGCCCCTCGGCGCCCCGTCGTGGTTCCCGTGCAACGACCGCCCGGACGACAAGGCCGAGTACACCCTCCGGGTGACCGTCCCCCGCGGACAGCACGTGCTCGCCAACGGCGCTCTCCTGGACCGGAGTACGACGGCGGCCACCGAGTGCTGGACCTACCACCACCGCGGCCCCATGGCCCCCTACCTCGCCGCCCTGTACACCGGCCGCTTCGCCCGCGAGACCTGGCTGGCCCGGGACACGGCGACCGGCCGGGACGTCCACGGCCACAACGCCTTCCCCGAGCGGCTGGAGCGCCCGGCCCGGCACGACCTGGGCCGCCAGCCCGCCATGCTCGGCGCGTTCACCGGCCGGTTCGGGCCGTACCCCTTCGAGACGTACGGCGCGGTCGTCGTGGACGCCGACCTGGACCAGCCCGTGGAGAACCAGACCGTGTCCGTCTTCGGGCGCAACCACGTCGACGGCCGGCGGACCTGGGAGACGCTCGTCGCCCACGAACTCGTCCACCAGTGGTACGGCAACAGCGTGAGCCTGCGGGACTGGCGCGACATCTGGCTCAACGAGGGGTTCGCCACCTACGGCGAATGGCTGTGGTCGGAGCACATCGGCGAGGACTCCGCCGACACCATCGCCCGGGCGGAGTGGCGCAGGCTGGCCGCGGGCCCGCAGAGTCTGCGGATCGCCGACCCCGGCCCGGACCGCATCTTCGACGACCGCGTCTACAACCGGGGCGCCTGCACCCTCCACGCACTGCGCCTGACCACGGGCGACGACCGCTTCTTCGCGATGCTGCGCGGCTGGCACCGCGCACACCGCGGAGGCAGCGCCGACACCGCCGCCTTCGTCGCCCACGCCGGACGCTCCTCGCCGGCGGCGACCGAGCCCCTGCTGCACGCCTGGCTGTACGAGAAGCGCCTGCCGCCGCTGCCGGCCCCGGCCTGAGCGGGGTCCCGGCCCCTGGCCCCGCGCGGCGACGGTCCCGGCGCACCGCCCGGGGCGGCCGTGGACGGCAGCCGGCCCGGCGTGTACCGGCTCGCGGTGGCGCTGATCAGCGTCGTCGGCACCCTGATCAGCGACGACCTCACCGACAACATGGGGGTGTCGCTGGAGACCAGCACGACCGTCTTCGCGATCGCCCTCGCGGTCGTCTTCGCCGTCCGGTACCGGCGGGAGCGGACCCGTCGATCCACCACATCGACACCCCGTCCCGCGAGTCCTTCCACCGGCTCGCCGTCCTCTTCACCTTCGCCCTCGGCACCGCCGCCGGCGACCTGGTCTCCGAGCGGACGGACCTCGGCCACTGGCTGTCCGCCGTGCTCTTCGCCCTGGCCGTCGCGGCCGTCCACCTCGCCCACCGGGCGCTGGGCCTCTCCGCGGTGTGGAGTTTCTGGATCGCCCACGTCCTCACCCGGCCGCCCGGCGCCTCGATCGGCGACTATCTCTCCCAGCCCACCGGGGGCGGCGGCGTCGGCCTCGGCACCGTGATCACCAGTGCCCTGTTCCTCGCGGTCATCCTCGGTCCGGTCGTGTTCCTCGCCGTGACCCGCAAGGACGTCACCGAGCGGCGGCAGCCCGACGAGGTACCCGCCTGACCGGACATATCGGGCCATTCAGGATAAATTCAGGTTCGGCCTGACACCGTGGAAGCTCGACCGCCCGGTCCGGCGGTCGAGCAACCCACCAGGGCGCCCGTCCCCGCTCGGGGGCGGGCGCCCCGGTGTCTTCCCCCCACAGGAAGGTTCCACGGTGGAGCAACCGGACGTCCTCACCGACCTCGACGTCGCCGGCGGCCGCGCGGCTGCACGGGGCACCACCCGGTCGGTGATGAAGAAGCTGCCCGAGGTCACCCTCGCCTTCTGGATCATGAAGATCGCGGCGACCACCCTCGGCGAGACCGCCGGCGACCTCTTCGCGCAGACCCTGAAGCTCGGCTACTTCCTCACCACGGTCGCCCTGTTCCTGGTGTTCGTGGCGACCCTGGTGGTCCAGCTCCGGTCGCGCCGCTACAACCCGTTCTTCTACTGGACGGTGATCCTGTCGACCAGCATGGCCGGCACCACCATGTCCGACTTCATGAACCGGGACGCCAGCGCCAAGTACCTCTCCGGCGGGGCCACTTCGCTCGGCTGGGGCCCGCAGGGCCTGGGCCTCGGCTACCCGGCCGGCGCGGCGATCCTGATCTCGATCCTGATGGTCGTCTTCGCGGTCTGGAGGTTCAGCGGCATGACCTTCCAGATCCGCGACATCGTCACCTTCCGCGGCGAGGTGCTGTTCTGGTCGGCCATCCTGGTCTCCAACACCCTCGGCACCTCCACGGGCGACTTCCTGTCCGACTCCTCCGGACTCGGCTACGCCGGCGGCGCGGCCCTGGTCACCGGGTTGCTGCTGGTGCTCGTCGCGCTGATGAAGGTGCCCGCCGTGCCGAACGTGCTGCTGTTCTGGATCGCCTTCGTCCTCACCCGGCCGCTCGGCGCCACCGCGGGGGACTTCCTGACCAAGCCGGCCGCCAAGGGCGGCCTGGACCTCGGCACGGCCGGCTCCTCGGCCGTCCTGCTGGCCGTCCTGCTCGGCATGATGGCCTGGGCCCACGTCCGGGAGCGCCGGACCGGTGCGCCCGCCGCCGCCGCGCGCACCGGCGGTCCGCGCGGCGCCTGACCGGCACACCCCGGCCGTCCGCCGGGCGCGGACCGGCGACGGGCGGGTGGTACCCCGGTACCACCCGCCTGCAGCAGTTCGGCCCCCGGTACCACCGGTCCGCGCCCCGCAGCTTCTAGCGTGGCGAGTGGGGCGTCCGGAGCACTCCGGCGCCGTACCCCGGACGAGGGAGCGCGGATGATCGAGGCACAGCAGCTGACGAAGCGGTACGGGGAGAAGACCGCCGTGGACGGGCTCGACTTCGTGGTGAAGCCGGGCACGGTGACCGGGTTCCTCGGGCCCAACGGCGCCGGCAAGTCCACCACCATGCGCCTGATCATCGGACTGGACGCCCCGACCAGCGGCACGGTGACCGTCAACGGCCGCCGCTACTCCCGGCACCGGGCCCCCCTCCAGGAGGTCGGGGCGCTGCTGGAGGCCCGGTCCATCCACCCCGGACGCTCCGCCCACAACCACCTCAAGGCGCTCGCCCTGACCCACGGGATCCCGCTGCGCCGGGTCGACGAGGTCATCGAGCAGGCCGGTCTGAGCGGCGTGGCCAAGAAGCGCGCCGGCGCCTTCTCCCTCGGCATGGGCCAGCGGCTCGGCATCGCGGCCGCCCTCCTCGGCGACCCGCAGACGGTGATGCTGGACGAACCCGTCAACGGACTCGACCCCGAGGGCGTCCGGTGGATCCGCACCCTGCTGCAGGCGCTCGCCGCCGAGGGCCGGACGGTGTTCGTGTCCTCCCACCTGATGAGCGAGATGGCCCTCGTGGCCGACCACCTGATCGTGGTGGGCCGCGGCCGCCTGCTCGCCGACACCACCGTGGGCGACCTGGTCCGCGCCGCCGGCGGCGACACCGTGAAGGTGGCCACGCAGGACCCGGCCCGGCTGCGGGACGTCCTGGCCGGACCCGGCGTCGACGTCACCGGCCGCATCGGCTCCGAGGAACTGCAGGTGACCGGTCTGACCGCCCGTGAGATCGGCCTCAAGGCGGCGGAGCACGGCATCGCACTGTTCGAACTGACCGCGCGCACCGTGTCCCTGGAGGACGCCTTCATGGACCTGACCCGGGATGCCGTGGAGTACCACGGGTCCGCGACCGCACTCGAGACCCTCGGGAGCCCGGCATGAGCACTCTCACCGCCACCACCGACACCTCCCGGGCCGCCCCGGCCCGCCCCGCGTACCGGGTGACCGGCCCGCGCGTGCTGCGCTCGGAGTGGGCCAAGCTGTGGTCCCTGCGCTCGACCTGGATCACCCTGGGCCTCGGCCTGCTCTTCCTCGTGGCCTTCGGCCTGATCGCCTCGGCCCGCTTCAAGTCCGGCATCGGCTCCGGCCGCATGGACCGGGACTTCGCCCGCTCGACCGCCGTCAGCCTGTCCCTCTTCGGCACCAACTTCGCCCAGCTCGCCCTGGGCGTGCTCGGCGTCCTGATCACGGCGGGGGAGTACTCGACCGGGATGATCCGCTCGACGCTGGCCGCGGTCCCGCGCCGGCTGCCCGTGCTGTGGTCCAAGGCCCTGGTGTACGGCCTGGTCGTGCTGGTCGTGGGCACCCTCGGCGCGTTCACCGCCTTCCTCTTCGGCAGCCGTATCGTCGCCGGCACGTCCGCCGCGCTGACGTTCTCCCACCCGGGTGTGCTGCGCAGCCTGTTCGGAGCGGGCCTCTACCTCGCCCTGGTCGCCGTGATCGGCACCGCCCTGGGCGCGCTGCTGCGGTCGGTGGCCGGGGGGATCTCCGTGCTCGTCGCGGCGCTCATGCTGGTGCCCGGCCTGGTCTCGCTGCTCCCCAGCAGCTGGCAGGACGACATCAGCCCCTATCTGCCGAGCAACGCCGGGCAGGCGGTGTTCTCGCTCACCCACGACGCCACCACCCTGTCGCCGGCCGCCGGGCTGCTGGTCTTCCTCGGCTGGACGGTGCTCGCGCTGGCCGGGGCGGCGTACCGGCTCGTGCGCAGCGACGTATGACCCCTGCATGATGGGCGGGTGACCTCCTTGGCGATCAGCGACGACGTCGGCGGGATGGGGCCGCTGGTCGCCCGGCTCGGCCGGGCCGGCCGGCGGCTGCGGCAGGCCGACCGCGCCCACCCGTGGGCGCTGGACACGGCTGTCGTCGTGCTGCTCCTGCTGCTGTTCTGCCTCCCGGAGCTGCTGCACGCCGGCGACGCCGACGGCGGCGGCCCGCACCGCTTCCGGCTGGCGCCGCACCGGCTGCCGACGGCGGCGATCGCCGCCCTCCAGGCCGGGCTGCTGCTGCCCCTGCTGTGGCGGCGGCGCCGGCCGGCTGCGGCCTTCGGGGCGGTCGCCGCCGTGTTCGCGCTCCAGTGGGCGCTGGGCGCGGCCCTGCGCGCGGACGTCGCTCTCTTCGTCGCCCTGTACAGCCTCGCCCTGCACGGCCGGCTGCGGCAGCTGCCCTGGGCGTGCGGGGCCATGGCGGCCGGCATGGTGCTGGTCGCCCTCCGTGTGTCCCGGGCCGTGTCCGTCTGGGACGCGCTGTTCTTCCTGCTGAGCACGGCGACGGCGGCCCTCGCCCTCGGCCTCGTCGTCCGCATCCGCCGCGCCCAGCTCGCCGGGCTCCGGGAGCGGGCCGCCCGCCTGGAGACGGAACGGGACCAGCGCAGCAGACTGGCCGCCGCCACCGAACGGGCGCGGGTGGCACGCGAGATGCACGACATCGTCGGCCACCACCTCTCCGTCATGATCACGCTCGCCGACGCGGGCGCCTACGCCACCGGCACGGCCCCGGAGCGCGGCAAGGAGGCCCTGCTGCTCATCGGCGACGCCGGACGGCAGGCCCTCGGCGAACTGCGGCGCGTCCTCGGCGTGCTGCGCGAGACCACGGGGACCCCGGGGGACGGCCCGGAACTCAGTCCGCAGCCGGGCATCGTCGACATCGACGCCCTGTGCGCGGGGGTGCGCGCCGCCGGCCTCGACGTCGTCTACCGCACCGTGGGCACCACGGAGGCCCTGGACGGCGGCGTGCAGCTGACGGTCTACCGGATCGTGCAGGAGGCCCTCACCAACACCCTCAAGCACGCCGGCACCGAGACCCGGGTGAGCCTGGCGATCGTCGTCGAGGACACCCGGCTGACCGTCCGGGTGCAGGACACCGGACCGGCCGGACGGCCAGGACCGCGGAACGAGGAAGGACACGGCCTGGTGGGCATGCGCGAACGAGCCGCTCTCTACGGCGGGAACCTCAGCGCCGGACCGGCGAGCGGCGGGGGCTGGCGGGTGGAGGCCACCCTCGACCTCGCCCCCGCGGGGGGCGCGCGATGACCACGGTGCTCCTCGTCGACGACCAGCCGCTCCAGCGCTACGGCTTCCGCATGCTGCTCGACTCCGTGCCGGAGACCGACGTGGTCGGCGAGGCCGGGCACGGCACCGAGGCGGTGCGCATGGCCGCCGAACTGCGCCCCGACGTGGTCCTGATGGACGTCCGGATGCCCGGCATGGACGGCATCGAGGCGACCCGCCGCATCGTCGCCTCCGGCGACCGGTCGCGGGTGCTCGTGCTGACCACCTTCGACCTCGACGAGTACGTCCACGCCGCCCTCCGCGCCGGGGCCAGCGGCTTCCTCCTCAAGGACGCGCACCCCGAGGAACTCCTCGCGGGCATCCGCGCCGTCGCGGGCGGCGACGCGGTGATCGCGCCCGCCCTGACCCGCCGTCTGCTGGACGAGTTCACCCGGTTCGTGCCCGCGCGCGGCGGTGGCGCGGGCCCGGACCGGCGGCTGGACTCGCTCACCGAACGGGAGCGGGAGATCCTCGTCGCCGTCGGCAGGGGCTGGACCAACGGTGAGATCGCCGCCCGTCTCGTGCTGTCCGAGTCCACCGTGAAGACGCACGTCGGCCGGGTCCTGGCGAAGACGGGGGCCCGCGATCGGGTGCAGGCCGTCATCTTCGCCTACGACCTCGGACTGGTCCGGCCCGACGTGGGCTGAGCGGACGGCACGGGGCGCGGCGGGGCGGCCGGCCGGGTCCCCGCGGCCGCGTCAGTCCGTGATCTCGGCGATCGTGTCGATCCCGGCGTGGCGCAGGGTGCGCTGCACCGGCCGCCGGGCGCCCCGGATGGTGAGCGCCGCGATCTCCGGGCGCTGGGTGGCGGCCCGGAGCAGCGCGTAGGCGCAGGCCAGGTCGAGGTGGCTGACCCCGCTCATGTCGAGGACCCATTCGCCGGCCCGGTCCAGCGGCGGTCGCACGAGGCGTTCCTCCAGCTCACGCAGGGTGGCGGCGTCGAGGTCGCCGGTCAGCGTCAGCTCGGCCCGCCGGCCGCCCGCCGTGACGGCCACCGTCGGCAGCAGCCCGGGGGCGGGATGGGATGCGGGTGCCATGGCGACCTCCTCCGCGATCGTCCGGACACACCGGGCGACGCTCTTCATGCGATATACGCAGGATTCATACCGTATGTGATGTGTGCGGGCCGGTCCATCCCCTCCTCGCGAGTCGGGCGCCGTCCCCCCCCGTGTGCGGGACCCGTGCCCACGTCCCCACCACGCCGCGCCCGCGCGATCCGGGCGTACGCCCCACCGTGACGTCACTCCGAGCGTCGGCCGGGGCCGCGCGGCCCCGCGCCAGCGTTCCGTCAGCGCGACGGCGACGGGCGTCAGCGTCCCGTCAGGAGACGCCGGGCGGTGCAGCCGGCGGGCATCCTCCTGGACGTGCCCCGGGCCGCCTCCCCGCGTCCGGGGCCGTCGGCACCTTCCCGCATTTCCACTCCCGGCCCGCAGGCCGTCGGCCCACGGGACGGCGCCGCCCCCAGGTCGCGGCGGCTCGGCCGAGAGAACGAGGTCCCTGGGCCCACGAGGCCCCCCGGGGCTGTCTCGCCCACCGGAATGCCGCGGGGCTCCCGTTTCCCCACCCCGTATCCCCGGGAGTACGGTGCGTCCTCGATGCGGATGCCCACAGCCCCCGGGAACGCGAAAGGACCACCGTCATGCCCTCCTCAAGCACCCCCGAGGCCCTGGCGGCCGACCAGGCCGGCACCCGGCTCGGCGAACTGACCGTCATCGACGTGCGCACGCCCGGCGAGTTCGCCGAGGGCCACCTGCCCGGCGCCCTCAACATCCCCCTGGACCGCCTCCGGCACGCGCTGCCGGAGATCCGGCACGCGGCCGGGCAGGGCGAGGTCCTCCTCGTGTGCGCCTCCGGTGCCCGCTCCGAGGGCGCCGCCCGGCTCCTGGCCGACGCGGGCGTCACCGCGGCGACGCTCACCGGCGGCACCGGCGCCTGGGCCGCCGCTGGCCACGCCCTGCACCGCTCCGAGGCGCCCGGCGCGCACACCACCTGGAGCATGGAGCGCCAGGTCCGTCTCACCGCCGGCGCGCTGGTCCTCACCGGGCTCCTCCTCGGATTCCTGGTGCACCCGGCCTTCGAGCTGCTGTCGGCGGCCATCGCGGGCGGGCTGGTCTTCTCCGCGCTGACCGACACCTGCGGGATGGCCGTCGTCCTCGGCAAGCTGCCCCACAACCGCCCCCGCGCCGCCGACCTCGACGCCGCCCGCGCGGCCCTGCTCGCCCGCTGACGCCCGTACGGCCCGACCGCTCCCTCCGGTGTGACGCGGACGACGGGGAGGGAGCGGGCGTAGATCGCGGGGGCGGGGGTACACGCCGTTTCGTGAACGGGGTGATGAAGGCGGTCCGGATGGAATCTGTCCCCTTGGGCGAGGCGGGCGATGCACCGGGCGCATACGTGATAGAGACCGGTGCCGCGCTGGACGGGGACGGCGCGTGCATCGCCGAGGCCCGCCGCATCGCGGGCGACTTCCTGGCGCGGGCGCGCGGCCCGTACGGCCTCGCGGTCGCGCAGCGCGCGGTGGACCTGACCCAGCTGGTCGTCAGCGAGCTGGTCACCAACGCCCGCAAGTACGCGCCCGGTCCGGTGCTGCTGGACCTGCGGATCGTGTTCGGAGACCTGGACCTGGTCGAGGTCGCCGTCTGGGACAGCGACCCGGTGCTGCCGGTGGCGCGCGCCGCCGACCCGGGCCGCGTGGGCCAGCACGGCCTGGAGATCGTGATGGCCGTGGTGCAGGAGTTCGAGGTGCGGCGCGAGCCGGTGGGCAAGCGCATCACCGCACGCATCCCGCTCGCTGGGACCCTCGCCGAGGTCGCCGGGCACGGCGCGCGCTGACCCGCCGTGCCCTCGTCCCCCTGAGTCCGCTGAGTCCGCCCGGTGTCCCGGGCGTCTCCGGGACGCGCCCGGTGCGGCTGCCTGACGGAAGGCCCGCCCGGCGTCCGCCCGGCGCGGCTAGTGCTGTGGCCGGAAGGGGCACCGGCTCGCGACGCCCGGCACGGCACCTCGCTGCGTCGTCGCCTCACCCGGGTACATCCAGTCCGCGGGCGACGCTCCGCCGTGCGATGCTCCCCCACAGCCTGAACGGCGGGGGGTGCCCCCAGCACCGGACGCCGCGGGCTTCCCGGCACACCTTTCCGGCCACAGCACTAGGTGAAGGACCGCAGCCGCAGGCTGTTGGTGACGACGAAGACCGACGAGAAGGCCATCGCCGCGCCCGCGATCATCGGGTTCAGCAGGCCGAAGGCGGCCAGGGGGAGAGCGGCCACGTTGTAGGCGAAGGCCCACACCAGGTTGCCCTTGATGGTGGCGAGGGTCCGGCGGGACAGCCGGATGGCGTCCGCCGCCACCCGCAGATCGCCGCGGACGAGCGTCAGATCGCTCGCCTCGATGGCCGCGTCGGTGCCGGTGCCCATGGCCAGGCCGAGGTCGGCGGTGGCGAGCGCGGCCGCGTCGTTGACCCCGTCGCCGACCATCGCCACGGTCCGTCCCTCGGCCCGCAGCCGCCGGACCACGTCCACCTTCCCCTGCGGGAGGACCTCCGCGATCACCTCGTCGATCCCGACGGCCCGGGCGACGGACTCCGCGACGCGCCGGTTGTCACCGGTCAGCAGGATCGGCCGCAGCCCCAGCCGGCGCAGCTCGGCGACCGCCTCGCCACTGGTCTCCTTGACCGCGTCGGCGACCGCGAGGACACCGCGGGCCGCGCCGTCCCAGGCGACGACGACCGCCGTGCGCCCCTCGTCCTCCGCGGCGGCCTTCGCTCCGGCCAGCTCCGCGGGGAGCGTGATCGCCTCCTGGGCGAGCAGGGCCTCGCGCCCCACCAGGACCGTGTGCCCCTCGACGGCACCCCGGACGCCCAGCCCCGGGACGGCGGTGAAGTCCGCCACGCCCGGCAGCGTGCCCGTCCGCTCGGCCGCGGCGGTGGCGACCGCCTGCGCGACGGGGTGCTCGGAGGCGTGCTCCAGGGCGCCGGCCAGCCGCAGCAGCTCCTGCTCGCCGGTTCCGGCGGCGGTGTGCACGGCGTGCAGGGTCATCCGGCCGGTGGTGACCGTACCGGTCTTGTCGAGGACCACGGTGTTGACCCGGCGGGTGGACTCCAGGACCTCCGGGCCCTTGATGAGGATGCCGAGCTGCGCCCCGCGGCCGGTGCCGACCATCAGGGCCGTCGGCGTGGCGAGCCCGAGGGCGCACGGGCAGGCGATGATCAGGACGGCGACGGCCGCGGTGAAGGCGGCGGTGACGTCCCCGGTGAGGGCCAGCCACGCCGTCAGGGTGGCGAGCGCGAGGACGAGCACCACGGGTACGAAGACCGCGGAGACGCGGTCGGCGAGGCGCTGCGCCTCGGCCTTGCCGTGCTGGGCGGCCTCCACGAGGGCGGCGGTCCGCGCGAGCCGGGTGTCGGCGCCGACCCGGGTGGCCTCCACGACGAGGCGGCCCGCGGTGTTCACGGTGGCCCCGGTCACGGGGTCGCCGACCGACACGTCCACCGGCACGGACTCGCCGGTCAGCAGCGAGGCGTCCACGGCCGAGGTGCCCTCGACGACCGTCCCGTCGGTGGCGATCTTCTCGCCGGGCCGTGCGACGAAGCGGTCCCCGACGGCCAGCCGGTCCACCGGGATGCGGACCTCGGTGCCGCCGCGCAGCACCGACACCTCCTTGGCGCCCAGGTCCAGCAGGGCCCGCAGCGCCGCCCCCGCCCGCCGCTTGGAACGGGCCTCCAGGTACCGCCCGGCCAGGATGAAGGCGGTGACCCCGGCGGCCGCCTCCAGGTACAGGGAGGAGGAGCCGTCGGTGCGGGACACGGTGAGGCTGAAGGCGTGGCGCATCCCCGGCATGCCGGCGTGCCCCAGGAACAGGGCCCACAGGGACCAGCCGAAGGCGGCCAGGGTCCCCAGGGAGACCAGCGTGTCCATGGTGGCCGTGCCGTGGCGGGCGTTGGTGAGGGCCGCCCGGTGGAACGGCAGCGCCCCCCAGACCACGACCGGCGCCGCCAGGGTCAGCGAGAGCCACTGCCAGTTGTCGAACTGCAGCGCCGGCACCATCGACATCAGGACGACCGGGGTGCTGAGCACCGCGGAGACCGTGAGCCGCTGCCGCAGGGAGGCGAGCTCCGGGTCCGGTGAGGGGTCCTGGGCCGGAGCCTCGTCGGGCCGCGGCTCCGGCGGCGGGGGCTCCTCGGCGGTGTACCCGGTCTTCACGACGGTGGCGATCAGGTCCGCGACCCCGACGTCCTCCGGGCAGGCGATCCGTGCCTTGCCGGTGGCGAAGTTCACCGTGGCGGTGACTCCGTCCATGCGGTTGAGCTTCTTCTCCACCCGGGCGGCGCAGGAGGCGCACGTCATTCCGCCGATGCGGAGCTCGACCTCGCGGGCGGATGCAGGCGCCGCGCCGTGCGGCGCCTGCGCGAGGCCGGTGGTCGCCTGGGTCGCCTGCTCGGTCATCGTCTCCGCCTCCGGATACTGGGCTCTGTGACGACGACACTAACACCATACCCCTAGGGGGTATTCCCGACGGCGCCCCCTTCCCGATCCGGGACACCCGCCGAAACCGGCGGCGTCCACACCGGTGTGCGCGGGACGCCGCGGGGCGTTCTCCGCGGCGGTGTCTGCCAGGACGGCCGCGGAGAAGCGGACTGGCGGACTAGCGGTGCTCCGGATTCTCCCGGTCGTCCCGGCAGCCCGCGTCCCAGGCGGAGCGCTGGTTGCCGTGGGCGGGGATGCCGCCGGCGTCCTTGAGCAGCCGGGCCAGGTGCAGCAGGTTCCACGTCATGAAGGTGGTGTTGCGGCGGGTGAAGTCGTTCTCCGGGCCGCCCGAGCCGGGGTCGAGGTACGACGGCCCCGGGCCCGCCTCGCCGATCCAGCCCGCGTCGGCCTGGGGCGGGATGGTGTAGCCGAGGTGCTGGAGGCTGTAGAGGAGGTTCATGGCGCAGTGCTTCACGCCGTCCTCGTTGCCCGTGATCAGACAGCCGCCGACCCGGCCGTAGTAGGCGTACTGCCCGGCGTCGTTGAGGAGGCTGGAGCAGGCGTACAGGCGCTCCACGACACGCTTGGTCACCGAGCTGTTGTCGCCCAGCCAGATCGGGCCGGCCAGGACGAGGATGTCGGCCGCGAGGACCTGCTCGTACAGCTCGGGCCAGGCGTCGCTCGGCCAGCCGTGCTCCGTCATGTCCGGCCAGACGCCGGTCGCGAGGTCCAGGTCCACGGCGCGTACGACGTCCACGTGGACGCCCTGCTCCGCCATGATGCCCACGCTGCGGTCGACCAGCCCCTGGGTGTGGCTGCGTTCCGGTGAGCGCTTGAGCGTGCAGTTCACGAAGAGGGCGCGCAGGTCGTCGTAGTGCGCGGGCGGAGTGCTGGAGGTCGGCGGCGAGGTGGTCACGGGCCCTCCCGGGGGCGGTGCCACCATGCCGGTCACGGTGGCGCGGAGCCCCATCGTGCGGGCGTCGCGACGGCCCGCGTCCGCCGCGGCACCCTCCGCCCCGGACAACCACCCCGACGGCCGAACGCACTCGGCGAAGCGGAGGAGGGCACGGTGCGCCCCGGCGCGGGGAGCCGGGCGAGAAGCCGGCTGGACCGGTGCCGACGCGGTCGCGGCCCGCGGCCCGTGCCGTGCGGTCCCGACGTGTACGGTCCGCGCCCGGCCGCCAGACTGGACGGGTGGCACGGGAAGAGGGCACCTCGGCCCCGCGGGCGCCGCAGGGCCCGGGACTCTACGGCGAGCGGGTGTTCCGCCCCCAGGACGAGGGGGAGGCGGAGCGCATCGACCTCGGCGCGCTCGCCTACGACGCGACCACGCTCGCCCGCCTGACGCAGCTCGGCGCCGGGCCGGGCACACGCTGCCTGGACGTGGGCGCCGGCACCGGCACGGTGGCCCGCGCACTGCTGCGCGAGGCGGGCGTGGCCGAGGTCGTCGCGGTGGACCGGGACATCCGCTTCCTCACCGCCGAGCCCGTCCCCGGACTGACCCCGCTGGAGGCCGACGCGACCTCCCCGGACTTCGCCCCCGGCCTCTTCGACCTCGTCCACGCCCGGTTCGTGCTGATGCACCTGCCGCACCCCGCACGGATGGCCGCACGGCTCTCCGCCCTGCTCGCGCCCGGCGGGATCCTCGTGCTCAGCGACGCGGTGGACCTGACCACCGAGAACGCGCCGCCGACGCCGTACACGACGGCGATGCGGGCGATGTGGCGCGGCCTGCGGGAGACCATCGGCACCGACGTGTCCTGGGTGCCCGGCTGCCCCCGGCTGCTCGCCGACGCCGGCCTGGAGGAGGTGGCCGCCGAGATCCACGTGCCGCCGCTGCTGCCCGGCAGCCCCATCAGTCGGTTCTGGGCCGGTACCTGGGACCGGGCGCGCATCGCCATGGTGGGCACCGGCCTGGTGGACGACGCCGGGATCGACGAGGCGCAGCGCCGGCTGGAGTCGCCGGCGTACGCCGGACTGTCCCCCGGCATGCTCACGGCCTGGGGGCGCAGGCCGGCGGCGCCGCCGTGACCGGGGCGCCCCTGCCCGCCGCCGAGCCGGCCGTACGGCCCGGGCGGAGGTCCCCGGCGGCGCTGCTCGCGGTGTGCGCCGGGTACTTCATGGTCATCCTGGACGTGACGATCATCAACGTCGCCGTGCCGGTCGTGGGCCGGGACCTGTCGGCCTCGCTGACCGGCATCCAGTGGATCACGGACGGCTACACCCTCGTCCTCGCCGGTTTCCTCATGGCCGGCGGAGCGCTGGGGGACCGGCTGGGCAACCGCCGGGTGTTCTGCTCCGGCGTGGTGGTCTTCACCCTGGCCTCCGCCGCGTGCGCGCTCGCCCCGAACACCTTCGCGCTCGTGACGGCCAGACTCGCCGAGGGTCTGGGCGCGGCCCTCATCGTGCCCGGTTCGCTCGCCCTGCTGCAGCAGGCCTACCCGGCGCCCGCGGCCCGCTCCTGGGCCTTCGGCCTGTGGGGCTCGATGGCCGGCATCGCCGCCTCCGCCGGGCCGCTGCTGGGCGGGCTGCTGGTCACCACGGTGGGCTGGCGGTGGGTGTTCCTCATCAACCTGCCCGTCGGGACGGCGTGCCTGCTGCTCACCCTGCGGCACGTCACGCCCTCCCCGCGCCGTGCCGACCGCGCGCTGGACTGGCCGGCGCAGTGCGCGGTGGTGGCGGCGGTGGCCCTGCTCACCGCCGCACTGAACGAGGCGGGGCGCCGCGGCTGGTCCGACCCCGCCGTCCTCGCCGGGCTGGCGCTGGCCGCGGCGGCCGCCGCCGCGTTCGTCGCACGCGAGCGGCTGGCCCGCGCCCCGGCCCTGCCGCTGACCCTGCTGCGCTCCCGGGAGATGAGCGGCGGAGCGGTCATCGGCCTGCTGTTCAACTTCGGCTTCTACGGGATGGTGTTCACCGCCAGCCTGTACTTCCAGCACGACCGCGGCTTCAGCGCCCTGGCGGCCGGGGCGGCGCTCTTCCCGGCGGTCGCCATGACCATGTTCGCCTCGGTCGTGTCCGGGCGGCTGTCCCGCCGCACCGGTCACCGGCCGCTGGTCGTCTCCGGCATGGTCCTGGCCGCGCTGGGACTGGGCGGGTGGGCCGTCGCCGGGGCCGACGCCGCCTACGCGCTGCTGGTGGCTCCGATGATGGCGGCCGGCTTCGGCACGTCCTTCGCCCTCACCGGCTCGACGGCCACCGTGATGGGCGCCGCGCCCCCGGAGTACTCGGGCGCCGCCTCGGCCCTGTTCAACACCACCCGCCAGATCGGCAGCGCCACCGGCGTGGCACTCGGCGGCAGCCTGCTCGCCACGCACAGCGGCTTCGGCGCGGGGCTGCGCACCTCCATGGCCGCGGGCGCGCTCGCCTACCTGGCGGCGGCGGCCCTCGCCTGGCGGTGCGTGCCCGCGAAGGCCGGGTCCGGGTAGCGGACCCGGACGGCATGCAGGGGCGGACCGGGGCGGGCGTCCCGGCCCGTCCGGTCAGCCCGATGCGGTCAGCCGGCGGTGGAAGCGGACGCCGGGGCGGCCCCCGATGTCCACAGGGCCCGCCTCGGTGAACCCGGAGCGCGCCAGCACGGCCCGGGACGCCGCGTTGTCCAGGGTGGTCATCGCGGTGAGCGCACGGAGCCCGTACGCCGAGACGGCCAGCCGGCACACCTCCGCGACCGCGGCCGTCGCCACGCCCCGGCCGGCGGACCGTTCACCGATGCGGTACCCGAGTACGGCGCTCCCCGCCACGGCGTCGACGAGATTGACGCGGCCCAGCAGTTCGCCCGCCTCGTCCACGACGACGTGGAAGTGGCTGACTCCGGCGTCCTGTTCGGCGAGGAGCGCCCGGTGCCGGGAGGCGAACTCGGTGAAGTACGCGTCGCCGCGGTCCGAGATCGAGCGGGCGAAGTACGCGCGGTTCTCCCGCTCGAAGGCCAGCAGGGCGGGCGCGTGGTCGGCCCGTAGGCGCTCCAGCTTCGGCATGCGCCCCAGGGTATCCACCGCCGTCGCCCCGCGGACCCACCGCGGTCACGGCGGTCCGGATCCGCGGCGCCCGACCCGGCCGGAACTCCCGGTCAGCCGGCGGGAGAAGTGCGGATCGCCGCGATGTCGAATTGGAGGCGCACCTTTTCGCTCACCATGGCCCCGCCCTCGGCCAGCTTCGCGTTGTACGTCAGGCCCCATTCGGAGCGATTGATCGTGGTGGTGCCGTCGAATCCGACGCGCTGATAGCCGAACGGATCGGTGACGTGCCCGATATAGGTGAGATCAAGAACGACGGGACGCGTCACGTCCCTGATGGTGAGATCGCCGGTCATGCGGTACACGTCGGAACCGAGGAGCTGCACCGCGGTACTGGCGAACGTCAGATGCGGAAAGGTCGCGGCGTCCAGGAAGTCCCGGCCGATCAGGTGCGCGTCGCGCTGCTCCACGCCGGTGTCCACGCTGGCCGTCGACAGGGTGATCTCGGCCTGGGACCGCGTGGGGTCGACACCGTCGAAGCGGAGCCGGCTCGTGAACTCCGTGAACGCGCCGCGCACCGTCGTGACCATGGCATGCCGGACCGAGAAGCCGATGCGGCTGTGCGCGGGGTCGATCAGCCAGTCGCCCGACAGCGCGGCCAGGGCGGGCTCGGGCCCGGCGGCCGGGGCGGATCCCGGACGCTCGGCGGCGCGGGGACGGACGAGGGTGGGGGTCGAGCGGCGAGCGGATCCACCGCGGTTGAACAGGTTCATGGACGACCTAGTTACTGCACCACTGATATCGCCGCAAGTCATCGCCGGGGTGGGGTGCGCGGCGAATCCCCGCCGACAGGCGAATAAGCCGTACCTGTGGAGCCGGGGACCACACGATCCGCACATCCCCGCTACGTCGCCCCCCAATGATTCGGCGGAGTTGCGCGCGTGTCATTCCGGTGCTGCGGTGCATTCACGCGGAGGAAATACTCACCCCCGGTGACGGTGGTATCGCGGCGCGTGCACCGGTGTCGTCGTGTCGAAAAGGGAAAGCGGGGCGCCGACGGAACTCCGGGAGCCGCGACGCCTCCGGGGTGCGCGGGGCCGCCGTCCTCAGGTCCCGGCCGTGACGGCGAGAGCGGTGACGATCGCCGCGTAGGCGAGCACCGTCAGCGCCGCCCGGGCGACCCGGCCCGCCCGCACCCGGGGCCGGGGGTGCTCGAAGCAGCAGCAGGAATCCCGGTGCAGGTAGGGGGAGTCCAGCCAGTAGGCGCCCAGCAGCTGGGTGTGCGTCGAAGGCGTCAGATCGTCGCTCATGCTCTCGACAACGGTGCGGCCGGCGCCTCCGGTACGACCCCCGCGGCGACCGGAACCGAACCGTGATCCCGCATGTGCCGCGGGAGCATGCTGCTCCGCCCGGACCCTCCGGCCCCTTTCCCGGCCGCGGCCTCCGGCGCCTTCTGCCCGGGCGTCCGCCGGTCTCCCGTGCGCCGTCCTGCCGGCCTCGGGCGCCGCCGGCCCGTGCGGGGCGGCAGAGGGCCGGGCGTGTCCGCGGTGTCCGGGTCCGTGCCCGGACAAACCCCTCAACTCCGTACCGTTGTCAGGGATGCGCGCG
Source organism: Streptomyces tropicalis (assembly GCF_029269835.1). Lineage (GTDB taxonomy): Bacteria > Actinomycetota > Actinomycetes > Streptomycetales > Streptomycetaceae > Streptomyces > Streptomyces tropicalis. Next base: position 97,422 of record NZ_JARJBB010000004.1, read on the forward strand.
ACTGCCCCTACACTCGGCAGCCGTTGCAATACTGCCTCAAACCGCAGACGGGAAGGTCCGGTCAACGTGTTCCAAGACGCCCCCATCTATCACCAACTCGTCGCCGAGCGGGGGGACATACCCGCCCGGGTGCGCGACGCGGCCGCGAGCATACGCCTCGAACTCGAAGGCGTGATGGGGCAGTCGATCGGCTCGCTCCCCTCCGGCCCGGCGCCCGCGGCCCCGTCGTCCTGGTCGCACGCCGCGCTGCCGTCGGGCCTGTAGCCCACGCCTGAGCATGTCTGCTGCCCGGGTTCTTCGGAACCCGGGCAGCAGACATGCTCAGCCGGCCGGCAGGCGGACCGTGAAGCGGGCGCCGGGCCGATGGCCGGGGTCGTGCGCGACCTCGCCGCCGACCGCGCGGGCCAGCCGCCGCGCGAGGGGAAGCCCGAGCCCGGCCCCGTCGTGGCCGTCGCCGGCGTCGGCGCGCCGGCCCGGCTGGAAGAGGTCGCCGGTGAACTGCTCCGGCACTCCCGGACCGTCGTCGGTCACGTCGATGAGCACCGCACCGGACGCGCCCCGGACGGACACCGTCACCCGGGAGCGGGCGTACCGGACGGCGTTGGCCAGCAGGGGGCTCACGATGCGTTCCAGCACGGCCGGTGCCACGCCCGCCGTCAGTGCGGCACCGGAGCCCTCCGGTGCCGCACTGACGGCGGGCCGCTCCGGCCGCCGCTCCCGGCCCCGCCCGCCGCCGGGCCGCCCGCCCTGCGCGCGCGCCGCCCCGGCGGGCACGGCGCAGCCCGCCTCGACCGCGGCCGTCACGTGTCCCGGCGCCTCCAGCTGCCGGGTCAGCCGGCGCAGGACGGGGACGACGTCGGCCGTGTCGGAGGCCGTCGCCGGGTTCAGCGCGCTCTCCCGTGCGTCGTTGAGCAGGGTGTCGCAGATGCTGCGCATGGACTGGGCGGCCTCGGCGATCGTCTCGTGCGTCGCCCGGGTCTCCGCGGCGGTGCGGGGACGGGAACGCCACCAGTCCAGCTCGATGACGATCCGGGTCAGCGGTGTCCGCAGCTCGTGGGACAGCTCGCCGGTGAGCCGGCGCTCGTGGCGCAGCACCGCCCGTATCCGGTCCAGCAGGGCGTCCAGCGAGTGGCCCAGGCGGGCCAGCTCGGCGGGGCGGTCCGCTGCCCCGAAGCGCTCGTCGGAGGCCACGGCGCTCCACTGGGTGGCCTGGTCGGTCATCGTGCCCACGGGCCGCAGCGCACGGCCGACCGCCAGCCGGGTCAGTCCGTAGGTGCAGGCCAGCATCACGGCGTCCAGGACCAGCGAGCCGAACAGCAGGGTGTCGGCCGAGCTGCGGTACGGGGCGAGGTCCAGGGCGGTGACCACGGTGGCGGTGCCCCGCCCGCCGGGCACGGGCTGGGCGCACATCCGCACCGAGCGGGAGCCGCTCCCCACCGTCGCGCAGCCCGGTCCCCGCCGTGCCGCCGTCCGGTCGGCCGCCCGGGTCAGCGGGTTCCCGGCCGTCGCGGACGGCGGCCGCTCCACCGGGCGGGTACCGGCGTAGACCCAGGTGTTGGTGTCGAGCAACTGGTCGTTCCCGGTCTCCACGACCCGCACCCGGGACCCGCTGGTGTCGACGGTCGTGGCGACGGCGGCCGCGCGGGTCCGCAGCTCGTCGTCCGCCTGGTGCTGCAGATGCCGGTCCATGACGGCGTTGAAGACCACGGTCAGCACGGTCATCAGCAGCGCGGCCGTGGTCAGCGCCACCAGCGACAGCCGGCCGCGCAGCGTACGGGGAGCCAGACGGCGTACGAGGGTCCTCATGACAGCCGGTGGCCGATCCCGCGCGCCGTGCCGATGGTCAGTGCGCTGCCGGCCTCCCGCAGCTTGCGGCGCAGCCGGGTCAGGTACTGGTCCAGTGTGTTGTCGCTCACCTGGGCGCCCTCGGGCCAGCCGGCCCGCAGCAGCTCCCGCCGGCGGACGGTCTCGCCGCCCGCGGCGACCAGCGTGGCCAGCAGCCGGAACTCGGTGGGGGACAGGGCGACGGCGGTGCCGCCGCAGGTCGCGCTGTGCTGGACGGCGTCCAGCACCAGGTCTCCGACGGCGGCCGTGGGCGGCGGCGCGGCGCGCTTGAGGGCCGCGCGCAGGCGGGCGGCGAGCTCGGCGAGGTGGAAGGGCTTGGGCAGGTAGTCGTCCCCGCCCGCGGAGAAGCCGGACAGCCGGTCCGTGAGCTGGTGCCGGGCGGTCAGGAAGATCACCGGGGCGAGGAAGCCGTTGGCGCGCAGGGCCTGGCACACGTCCCGCCCGTCCGCGTCGGGCAGCCCGATGTCCAGGACGGCCGCGCAGACGTCCGGAGTGGCCAGCCGCAGCGCGGTGGCCCCGTCGGCGGCGGGCACGGGCTCGAAGTCCTCGTCGTAGAGGCCGCGGCGCAGCACGTCGCGCAGGGCGTGATCGTCCTCGACGACCAGGATCTTGCGGCGCATTCCTCTCCCTCACGACCCCCTGTCGGGCCGTACCACCCGCGCCTCGGCGCACCCGGCGGGGTCCGGTGCGGCGGTCGCCGGGGTGCGCGCGTCGTCGCAGGTGGTGGCAGGTGCTTCACCGGTGAACAGCCGGTGCGGGGGCGAGCGGCCCTCCGAGCTGACTACATTGGTGTAGACGATACCGCAGGCGCCGGACCGTCCCACCCTCGGAAGGGCCGCCCTCACGCGGGGTGCGTCCTGCCGCGGGACCGGTGACCGGGCGCCGCCCCTACTGGCCCACCCTTCCGTCGACGCGCTCGCGCAGCAGGTCGGCGTGGCCGCTGTGGCGGGCGTACTCCTCGACCCGGTGCACCATCAGCTCCCGGATCGAGATCCTGTCCTTACCGACGCGCTCGCCCAGGTCGGCGTACCGGGCCGGCGCGGCGTCGGTGGCGGCCTGCTCGCGCTCCAGATCGGCGTACGCGGTGTCGACCACGGCCTGCTCGGCGACGGCGCCGTGGAAGTCCGCGTCCTTCGCGCCGTACAGCTTCGGCAGCGGTTCGCCGTCGCCGAGCCAGTTGCGCCAGTCCCGTTCCACCTCGGCGAGGTGCCGGAGCAGGCCGAGCAGCGACATCGTCGAGGGCGGTACCGACCGGCGGGCCAGCTGCCCCGCGTCCAGTCCGTCGCACTTCATCCGCAGGGTCAGGCGGTAGTTCGTCAGGAAGTCCTGCAGTGTGGCGAGTTCGCCGTCGGGGCTGTCCTCGTTGTTGCGGGGGTCGTCGTCCGGGTCGGCCCACATGTCGGGGTAGGCGTTCGCCCGGGTCCATCGCGCGGGTTGGTCAGTCATGCGGAGCATGGTGATGGGCGGCGGCTCGGGTCCGCCACCGAGTAAGCGGGGGGACCCCTCGGCGGACAGCGGCCGCCGGGGAGATCCGCCGGCCGCGGGCGCGGCGCGGTGCGGCCTTGCGTCAGGCGCCGGGAAGGCGGCTCACCGAGCCGGGGCGAGAAGACGGCCGACCCGGCCGGCCGGATTGCGCCGCACCAGCGAGGCGTTCAGCGCGGTGGCGAACAGGCACCAGGAGGCGTAGGGGACCAGGGCGGCGGCGGCCGGGCGGTCGGTCGCCGCCGTCCGGCGCAGGAGCTGGGCGTTGCTGACGTCGAGGAGGACGGTTCCGATCAGCCCGGCCAGGGGGCTCCGGCGGCCGAAGAACAGATGGTTCCACGCCGTGTTCAGCGCCAGGTTGGCCGCCAGGCCGGCCGCCAGCGCCGTCCGCTCCCGGCCGCCGGCCCGGTCGAGTGCTCGCCCCGCGGACCAGGCGATCGAGGCGTACAGCGGTGTCCACACCACGCCGAACGCCCAGGAGGGCGGCTGCCAGGCCGGCTTGTCCAGCGATCGGTACCAGTCGCTGTCCGCGTCGACGGCCCGGGCCCCCGCGAAGGCGGTCAGGGACACGGCGGCGACCGCGCCGGCCGTCCAGGCCGCGCGCCGGCCGGGCTGCGTACGCTCGCTGATGATCCTCATGACGATCCCTGTACCCGCCCCGGGGCTCCGCGCACGGCCGCGCGCTCCGGGATCGCCGGGAGGCGTGCCCCCGTCAGGCGTCCTGCGGATACCAGCGCAGCTCCACGGTGTTGCCGTCCGGGTCCCGCACGTAGAGGGAGAGTGCGGTGCCCCGGGCGCCGAAGCGCTTGCCGGGACCGTCCAGCACCGTGAAGACGCCGGAGTCGACGACCTGCTGCCAGTCGAGCGGCTCCACCACGAGGCAGATGTGGTCGACGTTGGAGCCCTCCGGCTGCTCCGCGGGTGCTTTCACGAGGTCGATGATGGTGGTGGGGCTCACCCGCACGGACGGGAAGGGAGCCTTGCCGGCTCTCCACTCCTCCACCCGGACCGGCTCCAGGCCCAGCGGGCCGGTGTAGAAGGTGAGCGCACGCTCGATGTCGGCGACGTTCAGGACGAGGTGGTCGAAGGCGATGACGCGCATGGACGACTCCGCGGTGTCGGGGCGCCCGGGGCGCCGGTGGCGGTGCGGCCTCCAGCATCGCCGAGGACATATCCATTGATCCAATACATGTTTTTCATCCGATCCATCGTGCTGCACGATGGATCAATGGATCTCCAGCAGATGCGGTACGTCGTCGCGGTCGCGGAGACCGCCAGCTTCACCCGCGCCGCCGAGCAGTGCCACGTCGTCCAGTCCGCGCTCAGCCACCAGGTGGCCCGGCTGGAGAAGGAACTGGGCGCCCGGCTGTTCGAGCGGACCAGCCGCCGGGTGCGGCTGAGCCCCGCGGGTGAGGCGTTCCTGCCGGCCGCCCGCCAGGCCCTGGAAGCAGCCGAGCGGGCCCGGGCGGAGGTGGCCGCGGCCACGGGTGAGATCCGGGGCCGGCTGACCGTCGGTTCGATCCCCACCGTGGCGGCCGTCGATCTCCCCGCGGTGCTGCGGGACTACCGCCTGCGCCACCCGCAGGTGCGGATCAGCCTCCGGACCGGCGCCAGCGAGCGGCTCGTCGAGCAGGTGCGCGACGGCGCGCTGGACGTGGCGTTCCTCGGCGTGCAGCCCGGATTCCGGCCGCAGGGCGTCCGGGACAGGGAACTCGCCCACGGGCGGCACGTCGCGGTGGTCGCCCCGGGCCACCCCCTGGCCACCCGGCACGAGGTGGACCTCCGCCTCCTCTCCGAGGAGGTGTTCGTGGACTTCGCCGACGGCAGCGCCGCCCGCGCCCAGTCGGACCGGGCGTTCGCAGCCGTCGGCCTGCGGCGCGAGGTCGCCTTCGAGGTGTCCGGCGTCGAGCTGATGGTCCGGATGGTGCGCCACGGACTGGGCATCGCCCTGCTGCCCGCCGCCTTCACCGCCGAACTGCACGGACTGCGGTGCGTGCCGATCACCGACGGACCGGTACGGGTGGAGCGCCTCGTGTGGAGCCGCTTCACCCCGTCGCCCGCAGCCTCCGCCTTCCTCGCCCTGCTGGACTCCGGCACGCCGTCTCCCGGCGCCTGATCCGCTCGCCTCCTTCCGGTCCGCCCGGGCGACGGCAGAGGCGAACGTCTCGACCGGGCCTGCTGCTTGCAGCGATCCAGTCGGCCCTCCCGGTGCGTGCGGCGGTCGCGAGGGCCGGGGGCGTCCTCGTGACCGCCGCCGTCCGGACCGCGCAGCGGCTCTTCCGGGCCCGCGCACGGCTCGCGGACCCGGACTGAGCGTGCCCCCGCGGGACCGGTCAGGGCAGCAGGACCGCCTTGCCGTGGTTGCGGTGGGCCTCCAGATCGCTGTGCGCCTGTGCGGCGTCCGCGAGGGGATAGGTGCGCCAGATCGGCAGCGTGAGGCTGCCGGCTGCGGCCAGGTGCACCAGCTCCGGCAGGTACCGGCCGTCCTCCTCGGCACCGCCTGCGCTGAAGCGGACGCCGTGCTGCGCGGCGGACATGTCGGCGATGGTGACGACGCGGGCGCCGTCACCGGTCAGGGCGACGGACTCGGCGAGCACACCGGCGCCCGAGGCGTCGAGGACGAAGTCGACCCCCTGCGGGGCCGCGGCCCTCACCCGGTCCGCCCAGCCGTCGCCGTAGCGGACGGCGGTGGCCCCGAGCGCGGTGACGCGCTCGATGTCGCGTTCACCGGCCGTTCCGACGACGGTGACCCCGCGGGCGGCGGCCAATTGCACCGCGAGGGTGCCCACGCTGCCGCCGGCGCCGTGCACGAGCAGGGTCCGGCCCGCCTGCACTCCGAGCTGATCGAGGACACGGAACGCGGTCTGCCCGACCGCGACCAGCGCGGCGGCGCCCTCCCACGACAGTGCCCCGGGCTTGGCCACCGGCCGGTCGAGCAGGGCGTACTCGCCGTAGCTGCCGCCGGCGGTGGAACCGAGGACCTCGTCCCCGACGGCCGCGTCGGCACCCTCGCCGACGACGTCGACGACTCCGGCGGCGTCGATGCCGGGGGTCACGGGGAAGCGGGCGGGCACGACGCCGGCCATGAGACCGGACCGGATCTTCAGGTCGAGGGGGTTGACGGAGGCGGCCCGCACCCGGATCCGGACCTGGCCCGGCCCGGGCTCCGGCGCGGTGACCTCGGACAGCCGCAGCACCTCGGGTGCGCCGTACTCGGAGAAAGTGATCGCTTTGGACATCGGGAACTCCCTGGTGGTGGCAGGTGGGGAAGGCGGCCGCACGTGCTCTGGTCCACGGTGCGGCCGTGCCGGCGCACGCGCCGCTCAGGCGGTCAGCGCGGGGTAGTCGGTGTAGCCGCGGTGGTCGCCGCCGTAGAAGGTGACCTGGTCCGGGGTGTTGAACGGACCGCCGGCCGCCAGGCGCCGGGGGAGGTCGGGGTTGGCCAGGAAGAGCGCCCCGTAGGCGATCATGTCCGCGCCGCCCTCCTCGATCAGTTCCAGTGCCTCGGGGCCGGTGGCGGCCGGGTGGGTGAAGGGGTTGAGGACGAACACGCCGGGCCAGGCCTTGCGCAGCCGCGCCGTCAGGCCGCGGTCCGGGCCCTCCATCAGGTGCAGGTAGGCCGCCCCCAGGCCGGAGAGCCGGTCCAGCAGGGCCCCGTACACCTCGCCCGGATCGTCCTCGGACATGTCGTTGTACGGGTTTCCGGGCGAGATCCGCAGGCCGACCCGGTGGCCGCCGATCGCCTCGGCCACTGCCGTGACGACTTCCACGGCGAAGCGGATCCGGCCCTCGGTGCCGCCGCCCCAGGCGTCGGTGCGCCGGTTGGTGCCGGACGCGAGGAACTGGTGGACCAGGTAGCCGTTGGCGCCGTGGATCTCCACGCCGTCGAACCCGGCCTCGACGGCATTGCGGGCCGCGGCGGCGAAGTCGGCGATCGTCTGCCGGATCTCCGTCCCGCTCAGCTCCCTCGGCGTCACGAAGTCCTTCGGCCCCTCGTGGGTGAACACCTGGCCCCGGGCGGCCACCGCGGACGGGCCCACCGGCACCAGGCCGTCGGGCAGCAGACTCGGGTGGCCGATCCGGCCGGTGTGCATCAGCTGGGCGAAGATCACGCCGCCCTCGCGGTGCACGGCGTCGGTCACCGTCCGCCACGCCCGCACCTGCCCCGGCGTGTGCAGGCCGGGGGTGTCGGGGTAGCCCTGGCCGACCGGCGAGGGCTGGACGCCCTCGGTGACGATCAGCCCGGCGCCGGCACGCTGCGCGTAGTACGCCGCCATCAGCTCGGTGGGCTCGGCGCCGGGCCCGTGGGCGCGGCTGCGGGTCATCGGCGCCATCGCGACGCGGTTGGCCAGGCGCCTGCCGCCCAGTTCGATCGGATCGAATGCCGTGGTCATGGTCCTCTTCCTCGGGGTGAGCGCGGTCCGGGCACACTGGACCGCGTCGATTGCCTGTCTGAACAAGTAAATCACCTGTCCGAACAGGTAAATGCCCCGGACTCATTCCCGGCTCTTCATGTGACGCCCGTCATGCCCTGCTGTCCGGCTGTACTGCCTGGCGGTGCCTCCGCCGAAACGAGTGCGGGCGAGAGGGGCTGCGGGGCGATAGGGTGAGGCTGCTCGGACAGGGAAGTGAGGAAGAGATGGCGCAGTCCACGCCGGAGGCCGGATCCGGACGGGTTCCCGCCGAGGCGGTGCAGGAGGCCACCGTCCCGGTGCCCGCCGCGGCCGGCAGCGGTCCGATCAGCCACGCGATCTTCCGACTGGCCCGCCTGCACCGCATGTTCGCGGGCCAGCTGCTGCGCCGCATCGGCCTGCATCCGGGCCAGGAGCTGGTCATGATGCATCTGTGGGAACTCGGCCCCCAGCGGCAGACCGACCTGGTGCGGCTGCTGGACTCCGACGCCGCCACCATGACCCGCACCGTCCGGCGCCTGGAGCAGGCCGGCTTCGTCCGCCGCCGCCCCTCGCCCACCGACAGGCGTGCCTCGCTCATCGAACCCACCGCGGCCAGCCACGCCCTGCGCCGTGAGGTCGAGCAGGTGTGGAGCCGGCTCGAGGACATCTCGACCGCGGGCCTCTCGGACGACGAACGCGCCGCGGCCCTGCGCACCCTGGAGCGCCTGGAGCACAACCTCGCCGTGGCCGCCGCCGATTCGGCGGATGCGGACCCGCAGCGGTAGCACCGTCGGTCCGGCGCACCGGGCGCCCGTGCCCCGAGCGGAGGCTCTCCCCGCGCCCCGGGTGATTCCCCGTGCACCGGGGGCGCGTCGCCACGGTGCGGACACGCCCCAGGGCCCAGCGGGGACCGGATGCCGGCGGGCCGCACCGGCGTACGGGCGCGGCGGGGCGATCTCCATCGATCGCGGTGGGGACGTCGTCCGGACCTACGGGAAGGCCCACCCCGTCCCCGGACCGGAGTCCTGCACGCCGGGCGACGGCAAGGTGCCCACCACGGACACCTCGGGCGAGGCGGATGTTCAGCGCCGGGAAGCAGCGATCCGTCCCGGAGGCAGCCCGCTGCCCGGCGGGGCCGTCACCTCGCCCGGGCGCCTCAGGGGTGCCGCTCCCGCACCCCTGCGGCCCTGCCCGTGCGCGGACCCCGGTGCGGCAGGCCGGAGGGCGCCCCTGGCCTCGTCGTACCGACGGAGCACCAGCCGGGCGACCGACTCGTGGCTGCCCACGGGGGCCGACGTCACATCCGCTCCGGCGCTTGCGGCGCGGCGGGCGAAGAAGCCCGGGCCCAGCAGGTACGGAGCGACCGTGATGTGCCGGTGCCCCTGCGAGCGGAGCGCCGCGACGGCTTCGGCGGGGGTGGGGGAGGCCATGCTGAGGTAGGCAGGGATCACCTCGTCGCCGCCTGCACCGCGGCCCCTGGTCGGCCCGGCCGGCCCCGCGGCGGCGAGGCGGCGGTGCAGCAGGGAGGCCATCACCGCGGCGTCCGCGTTCGCGGTGGGATCGCTGGACCCGGCCGCGGCGAGCACGACCGGACCGCCTCCCGGGGGCCGTCCGGCGGCGGCCAGGTGGTCGGCGAGCGCGTCGGCCAGGAGGGGATGGGGCCCGAGGGGGCGGGCGAGGCGGGCCCGCACCCGGGGAGCGGCGGCCAGGGCGCCCGGGATGTCGACGCGTACGTGGTAGCCCGTGCCCAGCAGAAGCGGGACCACGATCACCTCTCCCCGCAGGCGCGCCAGAGCCTGCGGCAGGTCGGGGGAGACGAGGTCGAGCGAGCAGAGTTCGATCCTCTGCTCGGGCCGCAGCGCGCGCACGCGGGCGGCGAGGCGCTCGACCACGGCGACGCCGTCGGCATCCCGGGTCCCGTGTGCCACGGCCAGCAGCGTCGGCGGCACGCCGCGCCGCTCCACGGCAGCGGCGGTGCGGGACCGGGCGCTCATGCGGCCGCCAGCCGGTAGCCGCGCTTGGGGACGGTCCGCACCAGCCTGCCGTGCGGGCCCATGGAGGCACGCAGCCGGGCGATCGCCCCCTCCACGGCGTGCTCGTCGGCGTCGGAGCCCGCCCAGGCGCGGCGCAGGAGCTGGGCCCGGCTGAGCACCCAGCCCGGCCGTTCCGCGAGTGCGCGCAGGAGCGAGGCGCTCTTCGGGGAGAGCCAGTAGCTGTCCTCGCCCACCCAGACGGCGCTGCCCTGGAGCGTCAGCGTGCACGGCCCCAGCGGGATGTCGCGGCGACTGCGGGCGGGCAGGGTGTCGGTGAGGGTACGGACCAGGGCGCCCAGCCGTCCGCGCTCCGGCCACAGCGGGTCGACCCCGGCGGCCCGCAGCGGGCGGGCGCAGACCGGGCCCACGCACACCGGCACCACCTCGTCGGCCAGCGCGGCGAGGACCTGGTCGTACAGCCCGTCGGTGCGCGCGGTCTCCAGGAAGGCGCTGATCGCCGGCGCGCTGGTGAACGTCAGCGCGTGGACCTCACGGCGGGCGGTCTGCTCCACCAGGCGCCGCACCGGCCCCGGATCCTCCGGTGGTGCCCATCGGTAGACCGGCACCGGGACGACGTCCGCGCCGCGCTCGCGCAGCGCGGCGGCGAACGAGGTGAGCGCGATCCCGTGCTCCTGCACGGCGATGCGGCGGCCCTCCAGAGGACGGGCCAGCAGCCAGGTCAGGAGTTCGTCCGTGGCCTCGGTCGAGGGGGAGAACCCCTCGTCGAGGCCGCTCGCGCGCACCGCGCCCGTGGCCTTCGGGCCGCGTGTGAGGACGACGGCGTTCCGGCACGCCAGCGAGAGCGCCGCGCCGTACCCCCAGCCGTCGGCCGCGCTCATCCAGCCGCGCCAGCCCACACCGGTGGTGGCCACGACGTAGTCGAGCGGAGCGGTCAGGCACTGCTCGGTCGCCCGGCGCAGCGCGACGTCGTCCTCCAGCGGGAGGATGCGCAGCGCCGGGGCCTGGACCACGCGGGCTCCGCGCCGCGTCAGGAGGGCGACGAGTTCGTCGCGGCGCCGGTCGGCGGTCACGCCCACCGTGAAACCGGTCAGCGGTCCCGGTGGAGTGCTCGGGTTCTCAAGTGCACGGGTGGCCATGGACGCAGACTCGGGCCGGGCCGTTACCGACGGGTTGCGCGCCGGTCACGGGCGGGTTAGTCCCTGGCGGTCCCGTGTTACGGCGCATGTCCTGGCCATCACCCCGTCGTGTCCGCGCCGTGAAGGAGGCGTACCTCCTCCGCAACACGTGCGAGAGGCCGGTGAAACACACCGCGGCGAAGGTCGGAGCCATGACGACGACCGACACCCACTGCCCGTACTGCTCCCTGCAGTGCGGCATGCGTCTGAACGAGACGGAACGCGGCGTGGTCGAGGTCGTGGAACGGCCCGCCTTCCCGGTCAACCGCGGCGCACTGTGCGGCAAGGGACAGACTGCGGCGGCACTGCTGGGGCCGGCACACCGCCTGACCACACCGCTGATGCGGGAACGCCGAGCGGACGGCGGCAGGGGCCCCCTGCGCGCGGCGAGCTGGACCGAGGCCCTGGACCGGGCCGCCGAGGGATTCGCCGCGCTCCAGGCCGAGCACGGCAGGGACGCGGTCGGCGTCTTCGGCGGTGGCGGACTGACCAACGAGAAGGCCTACCTCCTGGGCAAGTTCGCCCGCGTGGCGCTGGGCACCCGCAACATCGACTACAACGGCCGCTTCTGCATGTCCTCCGCCGCCGCCGCGAACCGGCTGGCCTTCGGACTCGACCGCGGACTGCCCTTCCCCCTGGAGGACATCGAGCGGACCCGATGCCTGATCCTGGTCGGCGCCAACCCGGCCGAGACGATGCCGCCCGCCGTACGCCACCTGCGCCGGCTGCGGGACAACGGCGGCACCTTGATCGTGGTCGATCCGCGGCGCACCCGCACCGCCGAACTGGCCGACGTCCACCTGCGCACGGCACCGGGCTCCGACCTCGCGCTGGCCCTCGGCCTGCTGCACCTGCTGATCGCCGACGATCTGGTCGACGACGCCTTCGTCACCGCCCGCACCACCGGATACGACCGCGTCCACGCCGCGGCGATGGCCCACTGGCCCGAGCGGGTCGAACGGCTCACCGGGATTCCGGTGTCCCGACTGCGCACGGTGGCACGGATGTTCGGAAAGGCGGCCACGGGCATGGTGCTCACGGCACGGGGCTCCGAACAGCACAGCAAGGGCACCGACACTGTCGGCGCGTGGATCAACCTGTGCCTGGCCGCGGGCAAGGCCGGGCGCCTGCACAGCGGGTACGGCTGTCTCACCGGCCAGGGCAACGGGCAGGGCGGACGCGAGCACGGCCAGAAGGCGGACCAGCTCCCCGGCTACCGCTCGATCGAGGATCCCCGGGCCCGGGCGCACGTGGCGCAGGTCTGGGGAGTCGACCCCCGGACCCTCCCGCACGCCGGCCGCTCCGCGTACGAACTGCTGGACACCCTCGGACAGCCCGCCGCCGGGACACGCCCGGCCGGCCTGCGGGGACTGCTGCTGATGGGCTCCAACCCGGTCGTCTCCGCACCCCGCGCCGCCCACGTCACCGACCGGATCCGCGCCCTGGACCTGCTGGTCGTCGGCGATCTGGTGCTGTCGGAGACCGCGCAGCTGGCCGACGTCGTCCTGCCCGGCACGCAGTGGGCCGAGGAGACCGGCACCATGACCAACCTGGAGGGACGGGTCGTCCTGCGGCGCGGCGCGGTCCCCCCGCCCGAAGGCGTGCGCAGCGACCTGCGCATCCTGCGCGATCTGGCGGAGCGGCTCGGAGCCGCGCACGGCTTCGACGACGACCCGCGCACCGTCTTCGAGGAGCTGCGGCGCGCGTCCGCGGGAGGCCCGGCGGACTACGCCGGCATCACCTACGAGCGCATCCAGGCCGAGGACGGCGTGTTCTGGCCGTGCCCGGACGAGAGCCATCCCGGGACGCCGCGCCTGTTCCTGGACGCCTTCGCCACCCCCGACGGCCGCGCCCGCTTCCTCCCGGTCACCCACCGTCCCCCGGCCGAGGAGCCCGACGCCCGGTACCCGGTCCACCTCACCACCGGGCGGGTGCTGGCCCAGTACCAGAGCGGCGCCCAGACCCGCCGCGTCCCCGCCCTGGACTCCGCCGCCCCCGGTCCCTTCGTGGAACTGCATCCCGTGCTCGCCCACAGCCTGGGGCTGCGGGAAGGAGATCCCGTGCAGGTCACCTCGCGGCGCGGCCGGGCGGTCGCCCCGGCACGGATCACCGACACCATCCGGCCCGACACGGTCTTCATGCCCTTCCACTGGCCGGGAGCGGGCCGGGCCAACACGCTGACCAACCCGGCACTCGACCCCGTGTCGAAGATGCCCGAGTTCAAGGTCTGCGCCGTGCGCGTGGAGCCGGCCCGGGAGCGCGACGGAGCCGCTTCGGCCACGGCGGCACCCGCCGAGGGCGCCGGCACGCCCACCGGCTCCGCGACCGCCTCCGGGAACCGTCCATGACCGGCCGCCGCATCGCCGTGGTCGGCGCCGGAATGGCCGCCGCCCGCTTCGCCGAACGCTACGACGCACTCGGCGGCCGCGACCGGATCGTCCTCTACGGCGCGGAGGCCCGTACCCCCTACAACCGGGTCCTCCTCGCCGACGTCCTGACGGGCCGCTACGACGCCGAGGCCATCGGTCTGCCCACGGGCGCCGCGCAGGTGCGCATCGCCGACGAGGTCTGCGCCGTCGACACCACGGCGCGCACGCTGACCCTGCACGACGGCCGCACCGAGCCCTGGGACGACCTGGTGTTCGCCACCGGAGCGAACCCCGTACTGCCCCCCATCCGAGGCCTGCTCCTGCCCCACGGGGGCGGCCTGCACCCCTCCGTGCACGCGGTGCGCACCCTCGCCGACTGCGCCCGGCTGGCGGACGCGGCGACCGGCGCGCGGCGGGCCGTCGTCATCGGCGGCGGCGTGCTCGGCGTCAGCGTCGCGAGGGCGCTGGCCACACTCGGACTGGACGTGGAGATCGTGCACCAGGCACCCCACCTGATCGAGCGCCAGCTCGACGCGGAGGCCGCCGCCGCACTGCGCGCCGCGCTGGGCCGGCTGGGTGTGGAGACCTATCTCCTCAACCGCGCTCGGGCGCTCACCGAGCACGGCGAGGTCGAACTGGCCGGCGGCCACCGCCTCGACACCGACCTCGTCGTCCTCGCCTGCGGGGTCCGCCCGCGCACCGCGCTGGCCCGCGCGTCCGGTCTGCACGTCGACACCGGGATCCGCGTCGACGACGCACTCGCCACCTCGGCGCCGCACGTCCACGCCATCGGCGACTGCGTCCAGCACCGGGGATCGGTGCACGGCCTGGCGGGACCCGCATGGGAACAGGCCGACGTCCTTGCCGCCCGCCTGTCCGGCGCCGACCCCCACGCCCGCCACACCGGCTCGCGTCCCCTGGCCCGGCTCAGCGCCCCTCCCGTCGAATACGCGGCGTTCGGCGAGGGCCACCGCGACAACGACGACCTGGAGGCCGACCCGGCCCTGCACATCCTGCGACTGGCCGACGCCACACGCGGCAGCTACAAGAAGCTCGTCCTGCGCGGCAACCGCCTCGTCGGCGCCATCCTCGTCGGCGACCTGGCCACCGTCGGCGACCTCACCCGCGCCTGCGCACCCGACGCCGCCGTGCCCGAGACCCCCTTGCACCTCATCACCGACGGAGTCCGCCCATGACGCATCGCCCGACACCCGGCCGCCGGCCCCGACCGACCAAGGACCTGGTCCTCGTCGGCCACGGCATGGTCGGCCAGCGATTCCTGGAGACGCTCACCGACCAGCCCGGGGCCGACGAGTGGCGGATCACGGTGCTCGCCGAGGAGCCCCGCCCCGCCTACGACCGGGTGCACCTGACGTCGTGGTTCTCCGGCACCAGCGCCGAGCAGCTGTCCCTCACCCCGCCCGGATTCCTCGCCGAGCACGGCATCGAGCTGCGGCTCGCCGACCCCGCCACCGCCCTGGACCGCGCCGCCCGCACGGTCACCACCGCCTCCGGTGACACGCTGCGCTACGACGCGCTCGTGCTGGCGACCGGCTCCTACCCCTTCGTCCCCCCGGTACCGGGGCACGACGCTCCCGGCTGTCACGTCTACCGCACGATCGAGGACCTCGAGGCCATCCGGGCCGACGCGGCGGGCGCCCGCACCGGTGCCGTGGTGGGCGGCGGCCTGCTCGGCCTGGAGGCGGCCGGCGCCCTCACCGCCCTGGACCTCACCACCCACGTCGTCGAGTTCGCGCCCCGGCTGATGGCGCTCCAGGTCGACGACGGCGGTGGCAGGCTGCTGCGCCGCAAGATCGAGGAACTGGGCGTGACCGTGCACACCGCCGCGGGCACCCAGTCCCTCACGACCGGGGAGGACGGCCGCGTCCGCGCGATGCTGCTGTCCGACGGCCGGGAGCTGGAGACGGACCTGGTGGTGTTCGCCGCCGGGGTACGGCCCCGCGACCAGCTGGCCCGCGACAGCGGACTCGCCGTCGGCGAGCGCGGCGGCATCGTCGTCGACCAGCACTGCCGCACCGGCGACCCCCATGTGCTGGCCATCGGCGAGTGCGCGCTCGCCGCGGACGGCCGGGTCTACGGACTGGTCGCCCCCGGATACGCGATGGCCGACACCGCCGCCCGCCTGCTGGCGGGCGAACCCGGCGGGCGGACCGTCTTCACCGGCGCCGACACCTCGACCAAGCTCAAACTGCTGGGCGTCGACGTCGCAAGCTTCGGCGACGCCCACGGCACCGCCGACGGCGCACTCGACGTGCTCTACAGCGACAGCCGCTCGGGCGTCTACAAGAAACTCGTCATCGGAAGCGGCGGTCACCTGCTGGGCGGCGTGCTGGTCGGCGACACCGACTCCTACGCCACCCTCAGGCCGCTCGCGCTGAGCGGAAAACCACTGACCACACCGCCCGAGCACCTCGTGCTGCCCGCCGGCGCGGGCCCGGCCGGACCGCCGGCCCTGGCCGACGACGCGACGGTCTGCTCCTGCCACAACATCACCCAGGGCCGGATCAGGGCAGCCGTACGGGACGAGGGATGCGCCTCCGTACCCGAGGTGAAGAAGTGCACCAGGGCCGGCACCGGCTGCGGAAGCTGCGTCCCCCTGCTCGCCGCCCTGGTGACCGAGGAACTCGAAGCCACCGGCGCCGGCGTCGACCGGGGCCTGTGCGAGCACTTCACCCACTCCCGCGCCGAACTGTACGAGATCATCCGGGTCACCGGGATCACGAGCTTCTCCGCACTCGTCGACGGACACGGCTCCGGCGAGGGCTGCGACATCTGCAAGCCCGTCGTCGCCTCCGTCCTGGCCAGTCTCGGCAACGGGCACATCCTGGAGGGCGAACAGGCCGCGCTCCAGGACACCAACGACCACTTCCTCGCCAACCTCCAGCGCAACGGCTCGTACTCCGTCGTCCCCCGCATCCCCGGAGGGGAGATCAGCCCGGCCGACCTGATCACCATCGGAGAGGTCGCACGGGACTTCGGCCTCTACACGAAGATCACCGGAGGCCAGCGCATCGACCTCTTCGGCGCCGCCGTCGACCAGCTCCCGCTCATCTGGCGGCGCCTGGTGGACGCCGGATTCGAGTCCGGCCACGCGTACGGCAAATCGCTGCGCACGGTGAAGTCCTGCGTCGGCGAGTCCTGGTGCCGCTACGGAGTACAGGACTCCGTCGGACTCGCCATCGAGTTGGAACTGCGCTACCGGGGCCTGCGCTCGCCCCACAAGCTCAAGTCGGCCGTCTCCGGCTGCGCCCGC
This sequence comes from Streptomyces tropicalis, assembly GCF_029269835.1. Taxonomy (GTDB): domain Bacteria; phylum Actinomycetota; class Actinomycetes; order Streptomycetales; family Streptomycetaceae; genus Streptomyces; species Streptomyces tropicalis. Next base: position 113,955 of record NZ_JARJBB010000004.1, read on the forward strand.
GAGTGCGCCGAAGCACAGAGCAAGGACTTCGGCATCATCGCCACCTCGACGGGCTGGAACCTCTACGTCGGCGGAAACGGCGGCATGACACCGCGCCACGCCGACCTGCTCGCCGCGGACCTGGACCGCGAGGCCCTCGTCCGGACCATCGACCGGTTCCTGATGTTCTACATCCGCACCGCCGACCGGCTGGAGCGAACCTCCGTGTGGCTGGAGCGCATCGAGGGCGGCCTGGAGCACGTGCGAGCCGTCGTCCTGGACGACAGCCTCGGCATCTGCTCCGAACTGGACGCGCTCATGGAGCACCACGTCGCGGCCTACCGGGACGAGTGGGCCGCCGTGCTCGACGATCCCGAACGGATGCGGCGCTTCGTCTCCTTCGCCAACGCGCCCGGCACACCCGACCCGGCGGTCACCTTCGTGTCCGAACGGGGGCAGATCCGCCCCGCCCGCCCCGGCGAGAACGGCCGGGCACTCACCGCGGCGCTCGTCGCCGGACCCCGACTGGAGGTACGCACGGCATGACCGGCATGACGCAGTTCGTGGAAGTCTTCGACGGGACGCAGTGGTTCCCCGCCTGCACGTACGCCCATCTGGTGCCCGGCCGGGGCGTGGCCGTGCTGGGCCCCGGCGGCGAGCAGATCGCCCTCTTCCGGGACCGGGCGGGGCAGCTGTACGCGATCGACAACCGAGACCCCTTCAGCGGTGCCCACGTGCTCTCCCGCGGCATCCTCGGCAGCCGCGGCGACACCCCGACGCTCGCCTCCCCGATGTACAAGCAGGTCTTCGACCTGCGCGACGGCCGGTGCCTGGACGAGGACACCGCACCCGACGGTACCCCCGCCCGGCTGCGCGTCTGGCCCGCGCGCACCGGCGACCACTCCGTCTCACGGCCCGCCGCGCGCGACGTGCGCAAGGCGTAGCACGGCCGAACGCCGGGCGGACGTCCGGCGAAACCCGCCGTTCGTAGCGTCCGGCACGACGGCGACGCCGTGCACCGGGCACACCGGATCGCGCGGGCCCTCCCTACGAACGAGCGGGTGAAGCTGATGAGTACGGCCCTTGGACCGGAAGAGACCACCGGAATCCCCGACCCGGAGGTGCACCACCGCAGGACACGGTCCCTCACCACCTGGCGTCCCGAGGACGAGGGCTTCTGGCACACGACAGGAGCCCGTATCGCCCACCGCAACCTCGCCTTCTCGGTCCTGTCCGAGCACATCGGCTTCTCCGTGTGGAGTCTGTGGTCCGTGCTCGTGCTCTTCCTCGGACCGGAGTACCGCATCGACCCCGCGCAGAAGTTCACCCTCACCGCGGTGCCCACGGCGCTCGGCGCCGTCCTGCGCCTGCCCTACACCTACGCCGTGGCGAGGTTCGGCGGCCGCAACTGGACCGTCTTCAGCACCCTGTTGCTGCTGGTGCCCGTGATCCTCGCCGGCCTCGTCCTGGAGCCGGGCGTCTCCTACGGCACGCTGCTCGCCGTCGCCTGCGTCGCCGGCGTCGGCGGCGGCAACTTCGCCTCGTCCATGGCGAACATCAACGCCTTCTACCCCGAGCGGCTCAAGGGATGGGCGCTGGGAGTCAACGCCGGCGGCGGAAACCTCGGCGTCCCGGTCGTCCAGCTCCTCGGCCTGCTGATCCTGGCCACGGCCGGCGCCGCGCACCCCCGGCTGCTCCTGCTCGTCTACCTCCCGCTGGTCCTGCTGGCGGCGGCCGGCGCGGTGTTCGGGATGGACAACCTGGCGTCGCCGCCCGGGAGGGGCGGCCGGGCCCTGCGGGAGGTCGCCGCGGAACCGCACAGCTGGGTGATGTCACTGCTCTACATCGGGACGTTCGGTTCGTTCATCGGCTTCGGCTTCGCCTTCGGCCAGGTGCTCCAGGTCCAGTTCCACGAGCAGTTCGACACCCCCACGAAGGCCGCCTGCCTCACCTTCCTCGGTCCTCTCCTGGGCTCCCTGGCCAGGCCGTTCGGCGGCCGGGCGGCCGACCGCCTGGGCGGAGCGAGGGTGACGCTGTGGACGCTCGCGGGGATGGCGGCGGGGGCGGGAACGGTCCTGGCGGCCTCCCGCATGCAGTCCCTCCCGCTGTTCCTGGCGGGGTTCACGGCCCTCTTCCTGCTGAGCGGCGTCGGGAACGGCTCGACCTACAAGATGATCCCGGCCGTCTTCCAGATGAAGGCACGGGCCGCCGTCGCCGCCGGCGCGGACCCCGAGTCGGCGCAGCGCGACGCCCGGCGCCGGGCGTCGGCGCTCATCGGCATGGCCGGCGCGATCGGTGCGTTCGGCGGGGTGCTGGTGAACATGGCGTTCCGCCAGTCCTTCCTGACGACCGGGCACGGTGACGCCGCCTACTGCGCGTTCCTCGCGGCCTACGCGGTCTGTGCCACCGTGACCTGGGCGGTCTACCTCCGCCCGGGCACCCGGCCGATGCACGACGTGTGACGGTGATTCAGGTGGCCCGGTCCGGGGACGTTCCGGATTTCGTGTGGAGGATCTCCCGGGCCTGGTCCGCGGCGCGGGCGATGCTCTCGGAGACGAAGTCGACGAAGCGGGCGATGTTCTCCAGGCGGGCGGCCGCCGGGGTGCCCGGTCCGAGGACGCCCACGCCCTGCCGGGCGACCTCGCCGAGGTGGGCGGTGGACCGGGCGCCCGCCATGGTGGACTGGTACAGGACGTCGTCGTCGACGACGTAGCGCTCCCGGCGGCGTTCGTCGCGCTCCCGGCGGATGAGGCCCTGGCCTTCGAGGAACGCGACCGCCTTGGAGACGGATGCCGGGCTCACCCGGAGGCGCTCGGCGAGCTCGGCGGCGGTGAGGCTGCCGGCGTCGGTGGTGTAGAGGCCGGCCAGCACCCGGGCCGTCATCTTGGGCAGGCCCGACTGCATGAAGACGGTGGTGAAGGTCTCCTCGTACTCGCGTACGGCCGCGGCGTCGCGCCCGTAGGGCTGCGGGGAGGTGCCGGCGTCCCGGGGTGTGGCTCCTCTGCGGCGGTGGGCGCGGCGTTCGGTGGCGCGATGGGCGAGGTCGGCGCGATAGGCGGTGGGACCGCCGTTGCGCATGACCTCGCGTGTGACGGTCGAGGTCGGGCGGCCGAGGCGCCTGGCGACCTCCGCGTAGGCGAGGCCGTCGGCCAGTCCCAGCGCGATCTGCTGGCGTTCCTGCTGGGTGAGCCTGCCTCCCGGCATCGCGGCCTCCTCGGGGGTCGACGAAGGCTAGACCATAGCGTTCACTCTCCATCAATTGCAACGATGGAGAGTGCGTTTGTTGCGTTGGATTGCAATTCATTGCAATGAATTCTTGGCTTCGAACAGCATGGACGATGAAGCCGTGCGACGAATTGATTGCTCCACAAGTGAATGCAACGTAGCGTTTCCCGCGTCAGAAACGGCGGGGTGAAGGGTGGGGAGCACCCCCATGGCTGACCGTGGGAGCGCCGCCCCGGTGGTCGTCGCTGTCGGCGTCGCCGGGCTCCAGGGGCAGGTAGGTGTCGCCCGTTTCCGCGGTGACGATCGAGGGCCGGTGGAGGGTCACTGTTCGCCGAGCAGGGCGGGCAGTTCGCGCATGTCGTGGAAGACGACGGTGCCGGGACCTTCGAGCCGGTCGGCCGGGGTGAGTCCACCGGCGTAGCCGAAGGCACGCATGCCCGCGGCGCGGGCGGCCTGGACGCCGGGCCGGCTGTCCTCGACCACCGCACAGGCGGCCGGATCGACGCCCATGCGGTGGGCCGCGTGCAGGAAGAGGTCCGGGGCGGGCTTGCCGCGGGCGACCTCGGTGGCGCTGAAGATGCGGTCGGCAAAGCGTGCGTACAGCCCGGTGCGACCCAGGGTGTGCCTCATCTTGTCGTGCGAGCCGCTGGAGGCCACGCAGGTCGGCAGGGTGATCATGTCGAGCGCCTCGGGCGTCCCCTCGACGGGGACGAGCTCGCAATCCACGGCGTCGCGGTGGAGTTCCTCGAACCGCTTCGACCAGGTCGCGGCTGTCTCCTCACCCAACCGAGCGGCGACCTGCTCGCGGATGTCGGCGTGCGAGCGCCCGATGAACCGTGCAGTGACCTCCTCCGCAGTGAGTGGCCATCCCAGTGCGGCACCGAGGGCGACCTGGACGCGTACGGCGACGCGCTCGCTGTCGACCAGCACTCCGTCGCAATCGAATATCACCAGTTCAATCGGTGTGATCACCTCGGCAGCATAAGGCCCGGCCCGAGGCCCGTGCCTTACGATGCTGCCAGGGGTGCGGATGAGGGGGCGTCAGCTCACCATCGGTACCAGCGGCCACGGCCGCCGCCGGTGGTCGTGGAGCGCATGACGAAGCCGAGCAGCCACAGCACCAGGACGACGACCGCTACCCACCAGAGGACCTCGACCGCGAAACCGGCGCCGAAGAGGATCACCGCGAGAAGCAGAACAAGCAGCAGGGGAACCATGTCACCAACCTCCTGAAGATGTGTCTGACGGTCCGACGGTCGAGCCCGGCGGGTGACCTGGACCGTGAACTCTGTGTCGCGCCCACTGGCGTTGACGGCGTGGAGGAGGCCCCCGTGCCGGGCGGCGGCATCCCGTGCCTCCGGTGATCGCCATGGCGATGCCGTCGGGGCCGGAGGCGGAGAGGGCCGCTTCTCAGCATCCGCGGGACGGCGCGTCGCCGCGACTTCCGGCAGGTATCCGGGTGAACGGCTGAGGCGGGAGGAGTTTCCGGGCGGGGGACGCACGGCGCCACGGAAGCGTCAGCCGACGTCCGGCAGCGTCTCCTGGCAGGCCGCGTCGTCCGCTCGCTGCTGCGCCAGGCGGGCGTTGTGGTCCCGCACGGTGGTCAGCCACCGCCACGGCTGGATCTCGTCCAGGGTGAGACCCGGGCAGGCCAGTTGATGAGGGACCCGGCACGTCGTCCCGGCCGGGGGTTCGTCGAGGCCGCCGTTCCAAGCGGTGCCGTTGCCGTCGACGTGCCAGCGGTGTCCGCCGGGGAGGAGGTGGGCGGGCACGGTGAGGCGGGGTTCGAGGAGGACGTGCTGCCCGGTGTAGGTGGGGGCGCGGTCGCCGGTGAGCCCGCACTGGGGGCAGACGGGCGGACGAGGTGGCTCGGGCCCCGCGGCGCCGTCCCGGGCCGCCTGGGCGCGGTCCGCCCTTTCCCAGGGCCGGGGCGCGTCGGCGGGGCGCTGCCGGGATCCGTCGGGGCCGATCGACGGGATGACGCTGTCGTCGTGGTGGTAGTCCCCCATGCTGCTGAGCGTGCGGGCGCCTGCGCGAGGGGGACAGGGCGCGCCCCGGGCGCAACGGGTGCAGAGGGGCGGTGCACGCGGTTGCAGGCCGCAGCCGATGTGCCGCGTGGTGGACCGGAGGCCGCTGCTGCGGGTGGCCGGGACTCGGCTCGGCGCTTCCTCGCAGGCCGGACCGGGACCGGCTCTACCCGGTCCCGGTCCCGGGAACGCGCGTGGGCCGCCACCGGTGATTCGGTGGCGGCCCACGAGGCGGATGCTCACGCGGCCAGGGAGGCCAGGGCCCTGCGGGCACGCCGCTGGGCACGCTCGGCGCGGCTCTTGAGCTGGAACGCGCGAACGATGCGCTCCCGCTCGGCCTCCCGCAGGCGCTCGTTGAGCAGAGCGCGGGCTTCGAGTTCGTAGGACATGGTGTTCTCCCCCTCGGGTGACGGCCCGTCGGCATCCCACGATACCGACTCCAGGAACCGCTCTGAGGGTTAGATTCTACGACTTGATTCAGCAAGGTGCCTTCAAATTTCAGGCTCCAGCCCCGTAGGATCCTGAGTATTACAGGATCGTGACATCGGATGCCGGTGCGGCGACCGCGGTCAGGTGGTCCAGCGGGTCGGCGGCGCCCCTTCGGCGGACGACCCGGCGGGGCGGAACTGATCGCTCGCGCGCACGGAACCCCTCCCGGGTCACCGCTGCCCCGACGGGGTCTTCCTGGGCGGGGACCGTGGTGCCGATCTCGGCACGGAGCACCGGAGACGGTCCGACCGCCTGACGTCAGCAGTTCCTCACCCAGTGGACCCAGTGGACCCAGTGGACCCAGTTCCAGTCGGCGTCGTCGTCCTGGGAGTGGGCGCCGGCTTCGTGCCGGCGCCAAAGCCGGCCGCGGGCGCGAACTGCGCGGGCAGCCGGTCACGCTGAACGCGGCCAAGTTCGGCGAGAGCTGCTCGTGACGGATGCGGCCGGCGCCGAGTCGGGCCGCACGAGCAGGACGGAGGCAGCCGGTACCCGTAGCGGCCGCCATGGTGCACCGGCTCGCGGTCGCCGGCCCGGACCGGCGGATGAAGTGGGCGAACCGGGGCACGAGCCCTTCGCTGAGGTGGCGGGCCCGGTGGGGCGCCGCCCGGTTCGAACAGGCGACCAGGGAGAGTGGCGAGGGTGACCGAGGAACCGTCGGCGGTGCCGGGAGAACGGACCGCGCCCGGCGCGGGCGGGCAGACCCCGCCCCTGCGGCCCGGCGGCTACGACCCCGCCGACTATGTCGACTGCGCCGTGCGCAGTGCCGGTGCGGCGGGAGTCTCTCCGGTTCTGCTGATGGCCGTGCTGCACAACGAGGCCTACAAGCCGCACCATCCGCTGCTGGAACGCCTGTGGCAGTGGTGGAAGCCGGAGGCGTCGTTCGGCGTGGCCAACATGCATCGGGCCACGTTCGAGCAGGTGAGACGTATGCACGACCTGTCCGGGCGACGCTGGGAGGACCTGCGCGACGACCCCGCGTTCGCGGTGCACGCGGCCGCCCTGCACCTCGGCGACCTCGACCGCGCCCTCCCGCGCCGGCGCGCCCGCCGTTACACGCGGGACGAGCTGCTCGCGCTCGGCTACAACGCGGGGGAGCGCAACATGCGGGCCTTCGCGCGGGGTGTTCCGCCGGGGCCGATGGCGCGGTCCTATCTCCGCCGGCTCAGGGACAACTGGAGCGTCGCGGCCGACGCGGTGGCGCGTGCCCCCGAGGAGGCGCCCGGCGCCGGTACGCATGGCGTGGGAGGCGAGTAGCGCGCTGCGCGCCACCGGCACGTACTCCCGGCCGTCGGCCGGGACCGACCGGGCGGCGCCGACTCGCCGGAGTCACCCGGCGGCGTGCAGACGGCTCCGCCGCCGCTCCTCCGAGACGTCCTCCACGTGGGTGAGAAACACCCACAGGTGACCGGAAGGGTCCTGGAGGACGACGGTGCGGTCACCGTGGAACATGCCCTTCGGCGGCTGGAGAATCTCGGCGCCTGCTCCTTCTGCGCGCTCCGCCATGGCAGGTCAGGTCCCGGCCCGGACGCCCACGCCGCCGGCCGAGCCCGTCTGTGGGCCGTCCGTGGCAAGACGGCCCGAGCCCGCTTGCGCCTGCCGCCGGGTCACCCGTGCCGCGCTGGACAATTGCCACGCAATGACGTGCGTGAGCGGCATCGAGGGGACATCGATGGACAGAGCAGGACGCCTGGATCGTAGAGCGCTGCTTGCCGGCGGACTCGCGGGTGCCGCCGTCGCGCTCGCAGGGTGCTCGTCGACCAGGATCGCCCCGGCCGCGGCGAGCGCTTCGCCGAGCCCGCGCCCGACCACACCCGCCGCGGCATGGGCGAGACTGGGGGAAGGCAACAAGCGCTGGGTGAGCGGGGACCTGCAACACCCCGACCGGGATCCGAACCGGCGTCAGCTCCTGGCGCAGCAGCAGGAACCCTTCGGGGCGGTCCTCTCGTGCATCGACTCCCGGGTGCCGCCCGAGCTCCTCTTCGACACCGGGCTGGGCGACCTCTATGTGATGCGCACGGGCGGGGTGACGATCGGCCCGGTCGTCACCGGTTCCGTCGAGTACGGACCCGTGACCAGCGGCACCCCGCTCGTCGTGGTCCTCGGCCATCAGCGCTGCGGCGCCGTCAAGGCGGCGTACGGGTCGATCCGTGACGGCAAACCGCTGCCCGGCAACCTGCAGGCGATCGTCACGGCTCTCCACCCGGCCTACGAACAGGCAGCCCGGAAGGGCGGCACCGACCCGGTCGAGACCATGGCCCGCGCCCAGGTCGCCTTGACCGCGGCCGGCCTGCGCTCCAACGACGACCTCGCCCCGCTCGTGAAAAAGGGCGCCCTCGCCGTGGTCGGCGCCTACTACTCGCTCGACACCGGGAAGGTGGAGGTCCTGGACGGCGCGCCCTCCTGAACCGGACGGACGGTCCGGCAGGGGCGACTTCGGCGATGCCGCGGTCGCCCGCCCGGCCCCCGATGCGCCGCCCCTCGGCAGCCGCACGCAGCCGCAGCCCGCCGATCACTCGAGCGGCCGGCGCAGAGCGCTGCGCCGTGCTCTCCAGGCCGCGAGCAGCGCATCGCCCAGGCGGTCCTCCAGAAAGCCGGTGACGCGCACGCCGAAGGCGATGTCGGCCTCCAGCTCCGGTTCGTCGTCCAGCAGGCCGCCGACCACGTCCCGTCGTACGACCTGCTCGTGCACCGCGTCGGCGACCACGTGCTCGTCGTAGAAGCGCTGCGCCGCCGGCCCCGCTCCGGCCCGGCACAGAGCGGCGGACAGCCGGCGCGAGCCCGGCGAGGACGTGATCTCCACGGCGGCGAAGTGACCGACCAGCGCACCACGCAGAGCGCGGTGCAGGCCGAGAAGGGACATGAGGTTGACGGTGGCGAGGGCCTCGGCGGGTGCGGCGTCGACATAGTGGCCGTAGTCGGAGCACAGTCCGAGGTCCTCCATCAACCGGGCGAAGAGCTGCGCGTGGACCTCCTCCGCTCGACCGGCCCCGAACTCGTCGAACTCGACCGCGGCCATAGCGGCCTTGGCCCGGCCGCGCAGGCGGGGAATGACCCAGGCATGCGGGTCCGCCTCCTTCAGGTGGTAGAGGGAGCGCAGGGCCGCGTACTCCCGGAGCCGCCGGAGGTCTCCTTCGCGCTGGAGGTAGTGACTGACGCTGGTGCCCACGTGTCCTGCGGGTTCCACGAGCAGCGCCTCCAGCGCCGCCGCGGCGCTCGCCTCAGCCGGGACGGCCTCGTGCAGAGCGTCCGCGAAGCGCGACTCCAGGGTCCGTCGGAGGGCCAGGAGCCGTGGATCCCATTCCAGGTCGTCGGCGACCTGGCGGAAGCCGCGGTAGTGGAGCTCGTAGAGCGTGTAGAGGGCCAGTTGGAGGTCGTCGCCGAAGGGGTCGGCGTCGTGGGCGGGTTGCTCGACGTTCGTGGGCCGGCCCGGACCGCCGAGAGCGGAGACCAGCGCGTGGGACAGCGCTCCGCGCGGGGAGGGGAGCCGGGGGCCGTTCATGACCGGCTTCCCCTCGCCTTCCCGCAGCCCTGTCCCGTTCGGCGGCGGTGACTGGTGTCGCACCACGGGTGGGTGCGGCTCCGCCGGCAGGTGCAGATCGCGGTCACGAACCGGTGGGAGGTCACCGTCGATCCGTCCTCCCGGACGACTTCGACGGGCCCCTCCACGAGCAGCGGACCCTCGGGGTCGATCGTGACGCGGCGGGGGCGTCGTTCAGGAATGTCGGGCACGGATGACCACCAGTTCCTCCCTGTCGCCGTCCGGCAACAGTCCGTGGCTGCGCAGCCAGTCCCGGCGCCCGCGGAGGACCGGGCCCAGCGGAACGGCGTCGCGATCGGTCACTTCGGCGTCCATGCCGGCGGCGGCCAGCCGTTCCAGGGTCGGCACGGTTCCGCAGATCGCGGAGTGGACCAGGAGCAGGATCCCGCCGCCGCGCAGCACGGGGGGCACCGAGTCGCAGATGCGGTCCAGGAGGACCCGGCCGTCGGGTCCCGCGTCCCAGGCACGGGCCGCGCCCCGGGCCGGCGGAGCGGGCGCAGGCGCCGGTACGTAGGGCGGGTTGGTCACGACGAGGTCGAAGGTCCGGTCGGGCACCGCCGAGACGAGATCACCCCGGAGGACTGTCATCGGCCGCCGCGCCAACAAGGCGTTCAGCCGGACGGTGAGGACCGCGCGCAAGGAGATGTCCACCGCCGTGACCCGGGCGCCGCGCCGCGCCGCGAGCAGGGCCAGGGCGCCGCTCCCCGTGCACAGGTCCAGGACCCGGGTGTGCGCGCCGACGGACTCGCTGCGCAGCGCGCGGGCGAGCAGTTCGGTGTCGGCGTGGGGCGCGTAGACACCGGGTGGGGTGAGCAGCGGTGCTCTGGCAGGTGTTCTCATGACACCCTCCGGACGTGCGGAACACGTCCGTACGGCACACATGTCCGTACGGCGCCTCCCTCATGTTCCGCTGAGTGCCCTCCGGGCGCACGCGCCACACCTGCCCCCGGTCACCGCCGGTGCGGCCACCGCAGCGGGGCCGGACGTCCGGGTTGACTGCGCGCGGGTGGGGAACCCGGCCCGACGGCGGGGGCCCGGTGGTTCTGGAGGCAGTCGTGGCCGTGCGGCATCGTCTGATCGAGACCGATCCCGACAGGGTGTGGTCCGTCCTGGCGGACGGCGACCGCTACGCGGAGTGAGTCGTGGGCACCTCGACGTCGCATCCCCTTCGCGGACGGTGGCCGCAGGTGGGGTCGGCTCTCCGCTACGAGGTGCGACTGGGGCCCTGGCGGTTCGACAACGAGACGGTGGTCCGTCGCTGCGAGGTGGGCCGGGTGCTGGAGCTGGAGGCGAAGGCCGGACCGCTGGGCACGGCACGCATCGCGGTGGAACTGCGCGACTGGGGCGAGCACTGCCTGGTGATCGTCGACGAGCATCCCCTGCGGGGAGCGGGGGGCGTGCTGCACAACGCGGCGGTGGAGTCCCTGATCCAGCTGCGCCACCGCGCGATGCTCGCCCGGCTCGCCGGACTCTGCGAGCGGGACGCCCGTCCCGGTCGGCCACGAGCCGTCGGCCCGGGCAGGAGCGCGGGCGTACGCGGAGGCGGCGGTCGCGCCCGACGCGGTGGGTGCGCCTGACGCGACGGTGGTCGTGGCGGGTGCCGACGGCCTGGTCGCGGCCGGTCCGCCGGCCGACGCCGACACGGGCTGGAGCGCGGGCAGGCGCCTGGCCGTACACGCGTCACCGGGCCGCTCTCCGACGGTTCGACGACGCGGGGAGTACTGCGTCCGGCGCGGGCCCCGAGGACGTGTTTGGGCCTCTCGGTGAGGGCTAGTCGGCGGGTATGGACGTATCCCGCCCGAGGAGCAGGAAGCCGGCCGCCGCGCTGGACGTGCTCGACGAGCAGGCGTGGCTGGATTCCACCGCGGACGCAGCGCGCCGCGTGGTGCGCGCCCTCCCCCTGGGAGCCGGCCGCGACGTGCTGCACGGTGTATGGCTGGGGCACCCGGTCCACCCGGCGCTGGTGCAGCTTCCGATCGGCGCCTGGACGGCCGCCGGCGTCCTGGACCTGCTTCCCGGCCACGGCCGGGCGGCGGCCCTCTTCGTCGGGCTGGGCCTGGCGTCCGCCGCACCCGCCGCTCTGGCCGGATGGGTGGACTGGGCGGAGCAGCGCCCGCGCCAGGCCCGTACCGGCCTCGTCCATGCCGCGGCCAATCTCGCCGCCGTGGTGACCTACGAGGGGTCCCTGGTGGCACGGCTGCGCGGCCGTCCCCTCCTGGGGCGCCTGCTCGGTTTCGGGGGACTGGCCCTGGCCACGGCGGGAGGTGTGGTGGGCGGACACCTCGCCTACCGCCAGGCGGCCGGAAGCAATCACGCCGAGGCCGTGCCGGTGGTGGCGAGCCAGGAGTGGTGTCCTGTGGGCCCGGACGGGGACTTCCCCGTCGGCGTGCCGGTTCGGCGCATGGCCGGGGAGGTTCCGGTGGTACTGGTGCGCCAGGACGACGGAGAGGTGTACGCCCTCGCCGACCGCTGCAGCCATCTGGACGGGCCGCTGCACCAGGGGGAGATCGAAGACGGCTGCATCGTCTGCCCTTGGCACGGCAGCCGCTTCCGCCTCGCGGACGGTGAGAACATCGCCGGCCCGGCGACCGCACCGCAACCCCACTTCGAGTCCCGCATCAGGGGCGACGGCCAGGTCGAGGTCCGCATGGCATCCGGTTGAGGGACGGGGCGCGGCGGCGCGGGAGTCGGCTGCGCGGTGTGAACCCCGCCGGTGCAAGGGCCCGTTGGCCACCCTGCCGCCGCACTCGTCCTGCCCACCTCCCGAGTGCGCGTACTCGAGCGGCCTCCCGCTCCCGCCGTGCGCCGTGGTCGTGGACGACTCGTGCAGGGGCGGCCGGGCGAAGGAGTTCCACATGCCCCCGAGCCCCGACTCGTCGCGGTGCCGGCGTGCGTCCGCGGGCCGCCGGCAGTTGCACGCCCCCACCCGCCCGCGTGCCGCCACCCACCGCCGGCAGTGCAGCCCGGTCTCGGGTTGTCCGTTTCGGCGTGATGACGCATCGGTGAACGCCGGTTGCGCGAAGTGTTGACACTCCCGGTGAAGGATCCTTAGCCTCCCCGTCGTGAGAGCGCTCTCACGAAGAATGCGGAACCCGGACAGGAACCCGCACTCGACGCGCCACCACTGGTGGCCTGCGTCCCCCGCCCCACGCACGTGCACGTGATCCCCCACCGCCGCGTGCGGCTCGCGCGCGACATCCAGCCCACAGGAGATGTCGGATGCTCAGAAGAATCACCCCACGACCTCGTGCCACGGCGAGGCGACCCGCATTACCGCCCCCTGCCGCCCCGACGGGTGCCGGCGCCGCTCGGGTCGGAAGGCCCTTCCGACCCGTGCGTGCCCTGGTGATCGGTACGGTGCTCGCCCTCCTCGGCGCCGCACTGGCCGTCCTCGCCTCTCCTGCCGCCCGGGCCGGGACCGTGGGCCAGGGCAGCTACACGTCGCAGCCGCCCGGGCCGCTGCCCTCCGGTTGCGCCGACATCTCCACCAACCCGCGGCACTGGGTGACGTCCAACGCACCGTCAGGAGCGGTCCCCACCAACGACTGGTGGTCGTCGATCCTGTGGAAGCGGACCAACTGCGCTTACGGAGAGCCGTTGTTCGCCCAGCCGCTCGGCTACCGCGCACAGTCGGGCGGTCTCGGGGTCTCCTACAGCACCACGCCGGCGATATCCGGCAGCGCCAAGGGCGTGGGGGAGTACCACTACACCTACGCGCAGGACTTCACCGTCGGCGTCGCGGGCCTGGCGGCTCCCGAGGTGAAGGTCGACGACTGGAGCGACTGGACTGTCAGTCCCCTGCTCAGCGACGGGGCACACACCCTACGGGCCACCATCGGATCGGGGCTGCCGTTCTCCTACTACCGCGCCACCGGCGGCGACGCGCAGATACGCGCGGACTCCGGCTCGGACCTCGGCGTGTGGTCCAACACCGCCGGGACGATCGGCTACCGGGTCAACGGGCACGACTACGTCGCCTTCGCCCCGGCCGGCGCCACCTGGTCGGTCAGCGGCTCCACGCTCGCCTCCACCCTCGCGGGCAAGGACTACTTCTCGGTGGCGGTGCTGCCCACCACCTCCTCCACCCCTGCTTCCGAGCGGGCCGCCCTCGCCGACGAGTACGCGAAGTACGCTCACAACCACGTCACCGGCACCTCGGTCTCCTACCGCTACGACGAGGGTGAGAGCACCGTCAGCACCACCTACCGCTACACCACCACCGCGATGGAAGGTTCGGCGACCGGTACCGTGGCCGCCCTCCTGCCCCACCAGTGGCGCTTCCTCGCCTCCGGCAGCCCCCTCGCCCAGACCTACGTCTCCTCCCGCGGGCCGCTGAAGGTGCTCCCGGGCATCCAGTCGTTCACCACGTCGATGGTCTTCCACGGCGTCCTGCCGGAAATCCCCGCCGTCGCGGACAGTTCGGGGACCGACGCGACGACCCTGCAGAACTACCTGAACGCCGAGAAGGCCGATCCCACCCGGCAGCAGAGCGACGACACCTACTGGACCGGCAAGGGACTCGGGCGGGCCGCACGCCTCGCGGAGATCGCGGACCAGACCGGCAACACCGACGTCCGCGACGCGGCCCTGTCCGCGATCCGGACGAAACTGACGGACTGGTTCACGGCCTCCCAGGACGAGACCGGGCACCTCTTCTACTACGACGACAAGTGGGGCGCTCTGATCGGATATCCCGCGTCGTACGGATCGGACCAAGAACTCAACGACCACCACTTCCACTACGGCTACTACGTCGCGGCCGCCGCGACCCTGGCCAAGTTCGATCCCGCCTGGGCGAGCCCCAGCCACTACGGTGGCATGGTCGACCTGCTCATCCGCGACGCCAACAACTACGACCGCAGCGACAAACGCTTCCCGTACCTGCGGGACTTCGACATCTACAGCGGCCACGACTGGGCCTCGGGCCACGGCTCCTTCGCCGCCGGCAACAATCAGGAGTCCTCGTCGGAGGGCATGAACTTCGACAACGCCCTCATCCAGTGGGGCGTCGCCACCGGGAACAAGACCGTCCGCGACGCCGGCATCTACATGTACACGACCCAGGCTGCCGCCATCCAGGACTACTGGTTCGACATCCACGACCAGATCTACCCGGCCGACTTCAAGCACAAGGGGGTCGGTATGGTCTGGGGCAACGGCGGCGCCTACTCGACCTGGTTCTCCAGCGCCCCCGAGCAGATCCAGGGCATCAACCTGCTGCCGGTGACCGGCGGCCACCTCTACCTCGGCCACGACCCGGACTACGTCAAGGCCAACTACCAGGAAATGCTTCACCAGAGCGGTGGGACACGGCCCACCATCTGGACCGACATCTGGTACGAGTACCTGGCTCTCGGCGACGGTGACGCCGCACTCGCCGACTTCAGGGCCGACAACTCCTTCACCTCCGAGGAGGGCGAGAGCAAGGCCCACACCTTCCACTGGATCCGCAACCTCGCCGCCCTGGGCACCGTCGACACCGCGGTCACCGCCGACACCCCGCTGGCGTCCGTGTTCGTGAAGAACGGCAAGCGCACCTTCGTCGCCTCCAACGCCACAGGCGAGGACGCGACCGTCCACTTCTCCGACGGCACCGCGGTCCAGGTACCCGCCGGCCGGACCGTGGCCACCGGGGCCCAGAACTGGAGTGGTGGAAGCGCGACCGGAGGCGGCGGCCCGACCTCCACGGGGACACCGACCCCGACCTCCACGGGGACACCGACCCCCACCCCCACGGGGACACCGGCCCCCACCCCCACCGACACGGCGACACCGCCTGGTGGCGGCAGTGGATCCTCACCCACGCTCTACCTTCAGCCCGGCGGGGAACTGACCTCCACCACGCGCGCCGCCGCCGGCGTCACCGTGCCGTCCGCGGACGGCGTCAATCACGACGGAGACCCCTACAATCCGCTCACCTTCGTGGCGACCGGCCTGGACCTCACCCACCGCGCCGGCAGTACGGCCTTCGATCTGGCCGTCGACGCCGACGGCACGGTCGGAAACGCGGTGCAGGCGCAGATCGCCTACGACTGCACCGGTGACGGCAACTGGGACCGAGTGGAGACCTACCGCTACTACGCCACCGACCCGCTCCCGGGCTGGGAGCACTACACCGACGGCGCGGGCCTGGTGTCGTCCACCGGGACCGCCTGCGACCTGCACGACGGAAGGGTGCAGGTCAGAGTCTGGAGCGCCCTCGGCAACAAGCCCAGCACACTGGGCACCGGCAACCTCTCCGTAGTCCACCTCCCCTACGACTGACGGCCCCTGTCTGCCGGCCCGGACCCGCTCGGGTCCGGGCCGGCGGACGGGACACGTGAGCCACGTCCGGTGGGAGATCCCGCGCCGGCCACCCGCCGCGCACTTCCAGGTGGGCAAGCACCGCGGAGGCACCGACTTCTTCGGACGTCGGTCGGCGCCACCGGTGTCGTCTCCCCCCGGAGGGCCGCGCGGCGCCATCGCGCGGCGCGGGTCGCGCTGATGCCAGTGCATTGCGAAAACGGACAGGCCGCCAGGTTCCGTGACTCCACTGACCGCGTGATCAGGGCGGGGGTCGGTTTCCACGCGTTCTTCGGGCCGGGGTGGCTGCTCGCCGGACTGGGGCACTTCGGAGACGCAGCGTCGCCGGGCGGCCTGCCTGCTGGGACTGGTGGTCGCGCTCACCCTGGTGCTGGTGGCGCGCAGCCGGTCGCCGGAGCCGGCCGGTGGGGCGAGTTGGCCGCTGCCACGCCGGGTACGACGGCGGTTCGTGCAGGTCAATGCCGTGCAGTGGCTCCTCATCGTCGCGATCGCCACAGGGTGCAGGGCGGGCGGGGTCCCCGAACTGATCATGCCGCTGGTCGCGGTCGCGGCGGGGCTTCACTTCCTCCCTTTGGCGCGTCTGATCGCCGACCGCCGGCTTGTCGTCCCTGGCGCGGTTCTGACCGTCCTCGGTGTCGTCGGCCTCCTGGCGCGAGCCGTGGATGCCTCACCGGGACCCGTTGCCGCCCTCGTAGGGGTCGGCTGTGCGTCGACCCTGTGGTCCACGGCCGCTTGGAGCATCGCCGGGACGAGGCGGCCCGTCGCGGAACCGGGCTCCTGACCGGCAGCCCTGTCCGGCTCCAGCGGTGATCGACGGGCCCCCTTGGACCGTGTGGGCGACACCAGGGCGTGTCGTCAGGGCCGGACAAGTCCGGCAGCGGGCTTTCTTCATACGGTCGTACCGCTGATCGTCGATGCTCGTTGGCCATTCCGCAGAAAGGGGAAGGTGGCTTCGCCCTGCCCACGGCAGGAGCGTGGCCTGCCGACTCGAACGTATGGACGCGACCCTCGACTCACCGCGCGGCTCCGGATCCCCACGGGGCCGGCGTTCGCAGCGTCGCTCGACGATGATCGCCGGCACCGTGTTCGTCACCGCCGTGGCAGGCGCGGGCATCGTTCACGCAGCCCACTCCGTCAATTCCGGAAACGGTGGCCCCCTCGGCGGCTGCGTCGACCTCCGGACCGGACAGCTGCACATGATCGACCTCGGGGGGCCGTCGCCGGAGGCGTGCAGGCCCGCAACCGAAACCGAAGTCACGTGGACCGCAACCCGATCCCGAGTCTTCAGGGCGGTCGGCACCCTCGGTCCGCATGGGCGGGACACGGTTCCGGGCCACCCGAAGCCGTCCGGGCACTGCCCGAGATCGTGCCCGTCCGATCCACCCGGGCCCTCGGGACCGCCCGGGCCGTCGGGTCCCGCCGGGCCGTCGGGCGTCGCCGGCGCCCGGGTGGTGGTCGGGCAGCCTGCTGCATTCGCCTTCGCCGGTTGCGCGGCAGGACACGTCGCACTCGGCGGTGGCGGTGTCCCCTCCGGCACGGGCTCGCACACACCGCTGATCACGTCCATCCCGACCACCGACGGAGGAGCGTCGAACAGCGGCGCCCCGGCCAACGGCTGGTTTGCCACCGCCGGCATCGGTGGCGGGCCGTACCAGGCGTACGTGATCTGCGCCCCCACCCCATAGCGCGGGCCCCGTCCGGCTGATGACGGCCGGGCGCCCCTCCACCTCGGCGTGCGTGCCCATGACGACCGTGCGGTTGCGGGGGAGGCCGCAGCACTCGGCGGCGTCGGCGGTCATGGAGGAGGTGGCGATGAACAATCCCCTGCGCCAGGGCGCCGTCGCCGGTGACGTGCCGCGGCACAGCTCGATCCCGACCAGGCGGTAGGACGCCCGGTCGAGCTGCAACGTCCTCTCGGCCGGGGCCCGTTCGAGCCTCCTCGGCGTGCCGGGCACGTCCGGTGTCTCCCTGCGGCCGCACCGGGCGGTGACGTGGCGGCGTCGTCGCTTCGGGAGGCCCGGGGATCCGGGCCTCCCGCGGACGCACCCGGCGCTCGCCGCAACGGGTGTGGGGAGTTCCCACCAGGGGCGGCAGGCCCCTGGTCCGCGGATGCCGGGCCGGTTTCCTTCCCTCCGGGTGCTGCCAGGCCCTCACGGGCCTTCCGGGCCGAGGTCCGGGAGATCGGTCCCGTACCGGGGAAGGCCGTGCTCGCGCAGGGGGCCGACCTGCCAGCCGCGCGACCGGCAGGCGTCGAGGACCGGAGGCAGTGCGCGCAGTGTGGTGCGCCAGGAGCCGGTGGCGGAGGTGCAGTCGGAGTCGTGCAGCAGGATGGTGCCGCCACCGCGCAGGTCCCGCAGGACGGTGTCCCGGACGGACCGGGGGGTGGCCCGTCTGCGCCAGTCCTCGCCCCAGCAGGTCCACAGCACCGGGGTCAGGCCGAGGCGACGGCAGGCGAGGTGGGCGTGGGTGGTCATGACTCCGTACGGGGGCCGGAAGAGCGCGGGCGGCCGCCCGGTGACGTCGGCCACGGCGTCGCGGGCGCGGGCGAGGTCGTCGTACGTCGCACGGGGTCCGCGCACCAGCAGGGGCCGGTGGTGCCAGCCGTGGACGGCGATCTCGTGCCCGGCGGCCGCCATCTCCTGCGCGAGCCCGGGCGAGCGGACCAGCATCGAACCCAGCAGGAAGAACGTGGCCCGGAGCCCGCGCGCCTGGAGGAGGTCGAGGAAGCGCGGGGTGGACAGGTGGTCGGGGCCGTCGTCGAAGGTGAGGGCGACGTGGTCGGGACGGCCCTTCCCGGCCAGACGCGGCATGGCCGTGTTGCGCAGTGGCCCGAACGTGGAGATCACCGGTGCGGCGTGCAGCGCCGCGAGCGCGGGCAGGACCGCGGCGGAGGCGAACAGGGCGGAGCGGGCTGAGGTCATCGCCTGTCTCCGTCCAGGCAGTGGGCGACGGCGATGAAGCGGGCGGGGGCCTCGGCGTAGGCGTGGGCGAGCGGGGCGGCGACGCCCAGCGCGAGGGTCGCCGCCGTGGCCGCGGCGGACAGGGCGAACCGCAGCCTGCTCCTGCGGCGCACGGTGGGGGACACGGCGGGGGACGCAGGGCGAATGCCGGTTCTCGCGGCGATGACGGGCACCGGGCCGGGCGCGGACCGGTGCAGCGCGATTCCCGCCGCGCGCTGGGCGCGGCCGCGCGGCCCGCGCAGGAGGTCGGTGAGCGTGGGGGCCAGGTTCTCGCGGGTGCGTATCCAGGCAGCCAGGCCCGCTTCCTCCAGCGCCTGGGCGTTGGTGCGGCCGTGACCGGGGATGCAGCGGTAGCTCGCCACCGGCAGCCCGGCCGCGAACGCCTCCAGCGAGGTCAGCCCGCCGGCGTTCTGCACCAGCACGTCGCAGGCGTGCATCAGGCCCGGCATGTCGTCCACCCAGCCGAAGACGTACTCGGCACCGTCCCGCCGCAGTTGTTCGACGAGGGCCTGGTTCCGCCCGCACACCACCACCGGCACCGCCGCCTGCGTCTCGCGTATCTCGGCGGCTGCCCGGCGCACCGGTCCGACCCCCCACGATCCCGCCACCAGCAGGGCCAGCGGTGCCTGCCCGGGCAGCCCGAACCGGGCGCGCGCGGCGAGCCGCTGCCCGTCCGTCGCGGGGGTGAAGCGCGGATCGGTGACGGGACCCACGACCGTCACGGCGGCCGCACCCTGGACGTGGGCCTGGGCCGCCGGGACCGCGTGCACCGCCATGTGCGCGTCCACGCCGGGGGCGACCCACAGGGCGTGAACGGAGAAGTCGGTCAGGTACGTCAGGGCCGGCACCGTCAGCAGACCGCGCTGCCGTAGTGCGCCGAGGACCTGACTGGCCCCCGGATAGGTCGAGACGACGGCGCACGTGTCCGGCGGGAGTGCCGCCAGGGTGCGGCCTTCCGCGCCGCGGAACAGCGCCCGCCACACCGCGCCGGGGCGCGCGGCCTGCTCGGTTGCCCGATAGAGGCGCTGGTAGCCCTCCGGGGCCCAGGTCAGCAGACGGTGGTAGCCGCCGCACAGCAGCCGGCCGGTGCGCGCGGGCAGCAGGTCGAGGAAGTCGCACCGGTCCACCGGGACTCCGTGCGCGGTGAGCCGGTCGACGAGTGCCGCGGCCGCCCCGTCGTGCCCCGCGCCGACGCTCGCGGAGATGACGACGACCCGCCGGGGGGCCGCGCCCAGGGCCGGCGCGGTGGAGGGCGAAGGCAGTGGCCCCGGCAACGGGTCGTGGCGCTCGGGCACGGTCGATCAGCCTCCTGACGGGACACGGGGCGGCCGGGCATGTCCCGGGCCGGGACGGCACCGGGCGCAGACCGAGGCCGCACCTGTGGGCGGATGCGGTCCAGGACGCGACTGCGGTGGCGTCGACAGCCGAAGCTACTACATGATGTAGAAATAAGGGAACGACGGTTGCGGGGTGACGAGTTCGGAGCGGAACTCCGCGCGCAACGGGCCGGGGCCGGGCGCCGCCAAATCTACTACTAGATGTAGAAATACATGCGGGTGCAGGGGTGTACGGAGAGGGAGGATTCGTTGATGGCTGCCGGTCCCATGAGCGCGGAGGCCATGGATCCGCAGGCGATGCTGGCGAGATTCGGCGCCTGGGCGGTGCTGGTGGTGGCCTTCGCCGAGACCGGGCTGCCCGCCGTCGGCGTCTTCCTGCCCGGGGACACCCTGCTCCTGCCGGCCGGTCTGGCGTGCTCGCTCGGCACGCTGGGCGCGGCCCGTCTCTCGCTGCCGCTGGTCCTCGTGTGCGCGGGCGCTGGTTCCCTCGCGGGCGCCCAGACCGGGTTCTGGCTGGGCCGGCGCGGTGGCAGGTCGATGCGGCTGCGCGGGA
The DNA here is from genome assembly GCF_029269835.1 of Streptomyces tropicalis. GTDB lineage: Bacteria > Actinomycetota > Actinomycetes > Streptomycetales > Streptomycetaceae > Streptomyces > Streptomyces tropicalis. The sequence continues at coordinate 134,366 of NZ_JARJBB010000004.1, forward strand.
CGGACGGTCGTGGGCAGGCCCGCATGGCGCGCGCAGAGGCGCTGTTCGCGCGGTACGGGCCCCGGCGCGCGGTGCTGCTCGGGCGGTTCGTGCCGGTGGTCCGCACCCTCGTCCATCCGGCGGCCGGCGTGCTGGGCATGTCCGGGGCGTCCTTCACCCTGTGGCAGGCGGTGGCCGGACTCGCCTGGTCGCAGTCACTGGTGCTGGTCGGGTACGTCCTCGGCGAGAGCGGGCGCCGTGGAACGGCGTACCTGGCTCCCGCCGTCGCCGCGGTCGTCGCAGCCGGGCTCGTGCCTCCTGCCGTCCACTGGCTCCGTGCCCGCCGGGCCGTGTGTGCCGCGGAGTCGCCGCGCTGATCCCGGCCGGTCCCGTCCGGGGCGGGCCGTGACGTCTTCGGCGGTGGCCGAGGGAGAGGCGCAGGTCCGGACAGATCCTAGGGCGTGTCCGCAACGTCCCGTCTGCGTCGCAACGCCCCGGACCGGTCATTGATTTCCGGAACACCGCGAGCCGCTCGCGCCCACTGCTGACCGCGGAACACCGCACTGCCCCGCGGAACACCCGTGGCCGTCACGTCCCACGGGGATCCGCGGGACGCGGACGGTCACCGGGTGCGCAGGTGCGTGGCGGTGGTGTGTGCGTGCATGGCGGCCTCGAACAGCCGCTCCGTGTCGTGCGCCGTGATGGCCAGACTCGCGCAGCAGGCCGCCATGAGAACCGTGAAGGCCACCGCCACGCCGTCACGACGGGGCATCGGCGGGGCCAGCAGCGCCCGCACGCGCTGCGGCACCGGCCCGCCGGTCGCGGACAGGGCCGCCTGCCGGGCGCGGCTCGACGCCAGAGCGGCCCGCGCTATCGCCCGGGCGACCAGCGACCGGTCGCCCACCGCGACCCCGGCCTCCTCGTCCGCCCACCGCTCCACGGCAAACGCACCTGCCCGCTCCAGCGGCCGCAACAACGGGTTCGCCGCTGCCGTCAGATGGAGCATCAGCGAGAACAGGTGGTGCCGGTGCCGAAGGTGCGCTCGTTCGTGGGCGAGCAGCGCCTGCCGCTCCGGTGCGTCCAGCACCCGGAGCATCCCCGAGGAGACCACCACCCGGCCGGGCAGACCCAGCACCGCGAACGCCGCCGGCACCGGGTCGTCGATCACGGCCAGATCACCGCCCGCGGCCAGCTTCCGGTAATCCCGCCAGGCGCCGACCAGCGCCCGCCCCCGGCGCCAGGACGCCGCCGTCAGACTGACCACGACGACCGGCACCACCCCGGCGCACACCGCGGCGATCGTCCGGCTGACCGGGTCCTCCGCCGCCAGCACCGTCACCGACCACGACCCCTGCGCCGCCACGAGCGGCAGCTGGCCCACAGCGGTGAACGCCAGGATCGCCAGCTCGGTCAGCCAGGTCCCGGCGGCCACGACGGCCGCGCACACCATCGCCCATGCCCCCGCACGCGGTGGCATCCGGCGACCCACCCACGGCGCGACCAGCGCCAGGACCGCGCTCACCAGCAACGGCAGATACATCGGCGCCGGCCAGAACACGTCTCACCCCCGGCCGGGGTCGCCGTGCAGCAACTGCTCCAGCATCTGCTCGTCCTCCGCCGACAGATCCGAGACGAAGCGGGCCAGCACCGCCGCACGGTCCCCGCCCTCGTCCAGCAGGGAGTGCATCCCCGCCGCCGCAAGCCCGGCCTGATCGTCCACGGCGGCGTACACGTGGCTGCGTCCCTCCCGCCGCCGGGTGACCAGTCCCTTGTCGCACAGCCGGGTCAGGATCGTCAGCACCGTCGTGTACGCGGCACCGGCCACCTTCTCCTGAACCACCGCCGCCGACACGGGGCCGCCGACCGTCCACAAGGCAGCCAGCACCTCCCCCTCCAGCTCGCCCCGCGCACGCCGCCGGGGCTCCCCCCGACCGTCCCTACCGCCCGTCACCCAGCACCGCCTCTCAGCTCCCCGTCAGCAAGCCGTCCACGCTACTACGAGGCGTAGAAAGTCAACCAGCCGCTCAGGCGCAGGCCGGGGTGGGTGGGGTGGTGCTCGGGCGGGACTCCGAGTCCTCCACGGGTGGTGGATCTCCTGCAGGGCGGTGACGTGGTTCCAGCCGTCGAGGCGGTGGTGGACCTGTGGCCGTGGGCGAGCCTGTGGTTCACCAGCCGCTCCGGCGTGACCTTCACGGTCGTCCGCTCCGACCTGACCGGCTTCCGGAACATCCACCCCGCCACGGCCGCCGACGGCACCCGGTCGATGGGGGCGGCAGCGCGCCGGTCAGTGGGACGGCCGCCGGTCGGTCCACGGGGCGGCGGGGCGGGTGGTGAGGAGCCCGGCGGCGGTCAGGGCGGCCAGTGCGGCGAGGCCGCCGGTGAGCGTGGTCGCCGCGGCCACCACGGCGACCAGGAGGGGGCCGCCGGCGTCGCCGAGTTCACGGCCGAGCTCCGCCGCCCCCATGGTCTGGCCGAGCCGTTCGGGTGGGCCGGCCCCGGCCAGGGCCGCGAAGCCCAGTGGGGTGATCAGCCCGGTTCCCGTGCCGATGAGGACCGCGGCGGGCAGCAGCCCCGTCGGGCCGGGCAGCATCGGAGCGGCGAGTCCGGCCGCCGTGAGGGCGAGTCCCGTACGGATGCCGGCCGCGGTGGTGATCCGGCCTGTGTCGAGGGCCGCTCCGGCCCGGGGCTGGACGAAGGCCGCGCAGGCGGCGAGGAGGGAGACGACCGCACCCGTGGCGAGGAGCCCGAGGTGGGCGGCGGCTCCGGCGACGGGGAGGAAGCCGACGCCGACGGCGAGCGCGGCCGTGGCCAGTGCCAGCGAGGTGGTCGGCTTCAGGAAACCGCCCTGGCCCAGCCTCCGGGCGAGGTCGATCACCGTCTGCCGGGCCCTGGGCAGCGGCGGTACGGTCGGCACCGCCAGGGCCGCCCAGACGGCGACGACGGCGGCGAGTGCGGCCGTCGTGATGAACAGGAGCTGCAGTCCGCCCAGGGCCACCAGGGCGCTGCCGAGGAGGGGGCCTGCGGTGTAGCCGAGGCTCTTGCAGAAGCCGTAGGAGCCGAACGCCCGACCGTGCCGGGCGCTCGGGTTGAGGCGGGCGACCAGGGTGGAGGCGGCCGGGGAGAAGGCGGAGGCCGCGGCGCCCTGCCCGAGGCGGGCCGCCCACAGCAGTGCGGTGTCGCCGGCGAGGGCGAACAGCGCCGAGGCCGCGGCGAACGCGACCAGACCGCCGAGCAGCACCGGTCGGGCTCCGACCCTGTCGGCCAGGGTGCCGAACGCCGGCTTGAGCAGCACTTCCGCGCCGTCGTACAGGGCGAGCAGGCCGCCGAGAACGAGCAGGGACTCGTGGTGGGCGAGGGTGAAGCGGCCCAGGTTGGCCGCGACGCCGTGGGCGCCGAACGCGGTGGTGAACCCGGCCGCGTACAGCGGCCACGCCCGGGCGCGACCCCGTGGGCGGTCATGGCTGGTGGTGGGCGGCACCGGTGGCTCTTCCTGGGGCAGGGCGGGCTGGATACCGGTCAGGTGCCGGCGACTCCGAGCAGGACGTGCAGGTCGTGGGCGGCGGCGAACGCGCACAGGGCGCTGGAGCCGACGACGGCGGCGGCCCCGGCCAGCGGCAGCAGGGGCAGGCGGAACAGCGTGGTGGAGGGGGCGGGTTCGGCGAGCAGAGCGGCGACGCGGCGGGGGACGGGCCCGGCGCCGGCCAGTGGGCCGCGTCGTCCCAGCAGCCCCAGCACGGCGCTGGGAAGACGTCGGCGGCCGGGGTGGTGGGCGGTCGCCAGGGCGGCCCTGCCGACCGCGCGGGCGACCTGCCGACGGTCGCCGCAGGTGGCGGCGGCGTACTCGTCCGCCCAGCGTTCCACGGTGTAGGTGACGGCCGTGGCCGCCGGACGCAGCAGCGGGTTGACGGCGGCGGCCAGGTGCGCGGCGGCGACGAACGCGTAGTGGTGGCAGGTCAGGTGAGCGCGCTCGTGGGCGAGCATGGCCTCCCGGTCGGCGGGGCCGAGGGCGTCGAGCATGCCCGTGGACACCACGACACGTCCGGGCAGGCCCGGAAGTGCGTAGGCATCCGGGGCGGCGTCCTCGACGACGGCCAGCTGCTCGTGCCCGGGCAGGCAGGCGGCTTCCAGGGCGGCGGACGCCAGCGCCCGCATCCGCCGCCACAGCAGTCGTGCCCCCGCCCCTACGGCGGCGGCCAGTATCGCGGCGGCCGCACCCGCCTCGACGGTCGTCACCGTGTCGCCGGCACGCACGACGGAGGCCGACCAGTGGCCCACCCACGCCGCGGGCTGCAGGCGCACCACGCCCGCTGCCGCCACCACCCCCAGGGCGGCGCAGCCGAGGCCGCCCAGGGCGAGGGCGCCCACGGTCAGCAGCCACGTCGCCAGGCGCGGGTCCAGACGGTCGGCGAGGGGCCGGGCGGCAAGCGCGGCCGGGACGGGAAAGAGCAGGGGCAGGTAGGCCAGCAGGTGCATGACCACGGCACTCACCCCTGGTCCGGCAGGCCGCCGAGGAGCTGGCGCAGCAGCTGTTCGTCGCTGGTGGACAGGTCTTCCACGAAGTGGGTGAGCACGGCCTCCCGGTCCGGGTCGGACTCCAGGGCCTGCCGCATCCGCCGCGCGGCGAACCCGTGGGTGTCGGTCACCGGGGTGTAGGCGTAGGCACGGCCCTGCTTCTCCCGGGTCAGCAGCCCCTTCTCGAACATGCGGGACAGCACGGTCACCACCGTGCTGTAGGCCAGGTCGTCGCTCAGGTGCTGCAGCACATCCCCGGGGGTGAGCGGCCGGCGGGAGGACTGCAGCAGGGCGAGGACCTCGGCCTCCAGCGCGCCGCCCGGCCTGCGTTCTGCCGGGATGGGTCCGGTGTTCACGAGTTGGCTTCCCCTCGTTCGTCGTCTACAGTCCTGTAGAAATTCTACGAGCATGTAGACGTTGGCTCGTCCCCGAGTGTGCCACGCCCCGCCGGGTGGGGCACACCCCGGAGGGCGAGCCGGCGGCGCTGTCCCGTGAACATCTACAGAGATGTAGATGTTCACGCGACAGCGCCGCCGATCCGACGTCGCGACCCCGAGCGCTTGGAGGCGCCCCGATGGCAGCCCACTCCGTGCAGTTGGCCTTCGACGGCTCCGGCCTCGACGGCTCGCTGTTCACCACCGTCACCGACTTCGCCCGCGACACCCGCTGGCTCAACACGCCGCTGGAGCTGTGGACCAACGCGGGCCTGGGCGTGTTCGCCGTGCTCATGGTCATCGGCTGGTGGAACGCGCGGCGTCGTGACACCTCCGCGATGACCCTCGCCCTGGCCGCCCCCGTCGCCGTGGTGGCCGCCTTCGCCGTCGCCGAGGTGGTCAAGAAGGTCGTCGGCGAGGTGCGGCCGTGCCACTCGCTGCCGCGGGACTACTTCGTCGACGTGTGCCCGGCCCCCACCGACTACGCCTTCCCCAGCGGTCACTCCACCACCGCCTTCGCCACCGTCGCCGCCCTGTGGCTGCTCGACCGCCGGCTGTCCGCCGTCGCCGCCGTCTTCGCCCTCTTCGAGGGGTTCACCCGCGTCTACCTCGGCGACCACTACCCCCACGACGTCCTCGGTGCCGCCGTACTCGCCGTGCCCGTCGCCCACCTCGCCGGTCGGATCCTGGGCCGCATCGCCGTGCCGTTCGTCGCCCGCCTGCGCACCGGGGCTCTGGCGCCGCTCCTGACCGCCGGGCCCACCGGCGCCCACGCCGCCTCCTGAGCACGCCCCGGAAATCCCCGGGCGGCCGACGCGACGGCCGCCGGGGGCGGAGCTGTTCGGCCGCCGGCGGAGGGCCCCGCGGCCACGTCGATGCCGTGCGCGTCCGCCACGGCCACACCGCCGGCGGGGCCGCTTCCCGAAGCGCCTGGGAAAAAGTCGCGGCCCGCTGTCGATCCGGCCACGTCCCGTTCGACGTCATGATGTGCGGCGCCTCGCCGCACGACGACGCGACAGGACCGGACGAGGGATCACGTGGATCAACTGCTGAGAGTCATGAACTTCAACGTCTCGAGTGACGGAATCGGTGCCGGTGAGCACCAGAGCCTCGAGCGGCCGTTCGGCCTGGACCGTCCCGAGAGGCTGTTCGCCTGGGCCGGAGCCACGGCGAGCTGGCCCATGCGCACGGATCCCGGCGGGAGCCGGGGTCTCGACGACTACTTCACGCGAGACTTCGCACGCAACATCGGCGCCGAGATCATGGGCCGCAACAAGTTCGGGCCGCAGCGCGGGCCCTGGCCGGACCACGAGTGGCGCGGCTGGTGGGGGGAGGAGCCCCCGTTCCGCACGCCGGTGTTCGTCATGACCCACCACGAGCGGCCGTCGTTCACGCTCTCCGACACCACGTTCCATTTCGTCGACGGCGACCCGGCGACGGTCCTCGAGCGGGCGCGGGAAGCGGCGCAGGGCAAGGACGTCCGACTCGGCGGCGGGGTCGCGACCGTCCGGCAGTTCCTCGACGCCGGGCTCGTCGACACCCTGCACGTGGCGGTCTCGCCGATGAAGTTCGGTTCCGGACTGCGACTCTGGGAGTCCCCCGACGAGCTGCTCGACCGGTTCCATCTGGAGGTCGTGCCCAGCCCGAGCGGCGTGACGCACCACCTGTTCTGGCGAAGGTGACGCGAGGGACGACTCGGCTCGGGCCCCGTTGTCGGTGCGGTGCGCTTCACTGCTCGCCATGGAGCTCACGCAAGCGACCCTCAGTGACCTGCTGGCCCGACTCGGCCCGGCCGACGGCTACATGTACCTGCCCGGCGAGCTGGACCCGCAGGACCTGACCGACCTGCTCGCCGGCAGGTACGGCGCCCCGCGCACCCTCGTCCTCGACGGCTTCACCGATCCGACGGTCGACGAGTCCAGGGGTGCGGCCCTCCTCGTCCCCTTCGAGGACCGGGCCGTGAGGATGCGGGCGTGGGCGTACGGGGACCGGTGGGTCGGCACGGGTACGGCGCGGGACGCCGAGGGGACCGAGCGGCCGGTGCTGGTGGTCGCTCACAGGGAGGTGCCCGAACTCGTGAAGGCGGCTCCGGACGAGCACGTCGACTGGGTGGAGCGGCTCGTCCGGATCACCGGCTGGACACAGCCCGCACAGCGGCCGGACGTGGACTGGGCGGAGATGGAGTCGCGCCTGGGCACCGCGCTGCCGAGCGACTACAGGCGCATGGTCGAGACGTTCGGCGAGGGTGCCTTCGACGGATATCTGGACCTGAACCAGGAGCCGGGGACGGATCTCGGGGAGGACGGTCTGTTCATCTGGGCGGGCACGGAGCACGAGGACCTGTACTGCTGGAGGACCGAAGGCGACGACCCCGGCCGTTGGCCCGTCGTGGTCCGGTCCTTCGACGGCCAGGACGTCCCCTTCCAGTGCCAGGCCGCGGAGTTCGTCTGCCGCATCCTCGTCGACCCGCACCACCCGTTCACGATGGCCCGCTGTTTCGACACCCACTGGTTCATGAACTACCGGGAAGGCAGCTGACCGAGCCGCGCCGCCCACGGCGTCCGCAGCCCGGTCGGCCGACGCCGTCGATACGGGGGCTCCCTGCCGCACCCGCGCACGGACCGCCCGGCCGGGGTCTCCGTCACCGGTGCCGTCAAGGTCGACACTCCGGTGAACTTGATCATGAAGTTCACCAGTGTGTAGAAACTGTGACGACGGGGGCGTCGAGAGGGGGATGCCGGATGACCGAACGGCTGCCGCGGGCCCGGGCGGGCAGTGACGCGCTCCGGGCGCTGGTCGATGAACTCGCCGAGGACATCGGGCGTTCCGTGGTCGTCGACGACCCCCTGGTGCGAATGATCTGCTCCAGCCGCCACTTCGGCGACGAGGACGCGGTGCGGGTCCGGACCCTCCTCCAGGGCCGTGCGGACGCCGAGCCCATCCGGTACGTCCTCGCCCAGGGGGTGGCCCGCTGGTCCGCGCCCGGCTTCGTCGACGGCCGGGACGATCTCGGACTGCTGCCCCGCTACGTCGTACCCCTGCGTGAACGCGGCCATCTGCTGGGCCTCTTGGTGGTGATCGCGCCGGGCCGCACGCTCACCCCGCGGGAGACCGCGGCCATCGGCCGGGCCGCACGCGAGATGACCGCGCAGATGTACGCCGAGCACCTGGCCACCGACGCCGAGCAACGCGTCACCGAGAACCTGGTGCTCGACCTGCTCGGGGCGAGCCCGCACGCCCGCAGCGCCGCGCTGCGCCGGGCCCTGGACCGCGGCCTGTTGCGCGAGGCCCCGCACGTCGTGGTGAGCGTGGTGCAGGTGGCCCGCTGCGAGGAGCCCCCCGGGCAGGTCGAGGTCGCCCTGCGCGGCGCCATGGACGGCTTACGGCAGACCCGTGGCGCCCGCGGCGCGGTCGCCGTCGGTCCGGACCGTGCGGTCCTGCTCCAGCTCCGCGACCGGCCCCCGGCGCCCGGCGAACTCGCCGAGCAGTCCGCCCGCGTGCTGGAGGCGCTCGGCACCTTCCTCGACGCCTCGGCGGCCCCCGTCGTCGGCATCGGCGGCCGCCGGTCGGGCCCGGCCGACGCCTGGGCGTCGTACGAGCAGGCGCTCGTGGCGGCCCGCGCGGCGCGCCGGCTGCCCGCCCTGCACCGGATCGGCGACTGGGAGGCACTGGGGGAGTACACCGTCCTGCTGCAACTGCCGGACCACGTCCTCACCGAAGCACTGCTGCCGCAGGCGCTGCGCGCCCTGTCGTCCGGGCGCGGCGGCCCACGGTTGCGGGACACCCTGCGCTGCTTCCTCGAACACGCCGGGTCCGTCCCGCGGACGGCGGACGCGCTCGGCATCCACCGGACCTCGCTGTACTACCGGCTGCGGCAGATCCAGGAGATCACCGGGCTCGACCTGGACGACGGCGGGCACCGGCTCCTCCTGCACCTGGGACTGCGCATCGGCGACCTCCTCGCCCCGCGCGCCCACGACGCCGGAGCCTGAGCCCACGGTGCCGGAGCCCACGGTGCCGGAGCCTGAGCCCACGGTGCCGGAGCGGGAGGAGTCCGCACCCCGCGCGTCCCCGGCGCGACCGGCCTGCCGCCCGGCGCGACCGGGGTGCCGGGCAGGGACGTCCGGGGGGCCGATCCAGCGCGTGCGGACGCCGTACCGGTGCTACAGACCGAGGAAGCGGGACCGGCGGATCCCTACGGTGCGCGGTGGTGGCGGCGGCGCCCGGAACCAACAATGGCGGCACGGAGGAAGGGCCGCACCGGCCCGTCCCGCCGGTCCGGACGGGCGCAGGCCGGCACCCCCAGGGGACGGCTCCGTCCGGCCGCCGAGAACCGGCACACCGACGAAAACGCAGGAGAGCGCATGTCCCCCACCGACGAGCCCGTCCAGCCGGTGCTGGAACCCGCGGCCGCTGACTTCGCCCGGGCCACCGCCAACCCGCCCTTCCTCTTCGACCTGCCCCCGGCGGAGGGACGCAAGGCCGTCGACGAGGTGCAGTCCGGCCCGGTCGACCTGCCCGACGTCGACGAGGAGTGGATCACCGTGTCCGGCGGTCCCACCGGCAGCGTCCGCACCCGCGTCGTCCGGCCCGCCGGGGCCGCGGGCACCCTGCCGGTGATCCTCTACGTGCACGGCGCGGGCTGGGTCTTCGGCAACGCCCACACCCACGACCGCCTGGTGCGCGAACTGGCCGTCGGTGCGGGAGCCGCCGTGGTCTTCCCCGAGTACGACCTGTCCCCGGAGGCCCGCTACCCGGTCGCCCTCGAACAGGTCTACGCGGTGGCCCGCTGGATCGCCGACGAGGGCGCCGCGCGCGGCCTGGACGGTGCCCGGCTGGCCGTCGCCGGGGACTCCGTGGGCGGCAACCTGACCGCCGCGCTGACCCTCCTGGCCAAGGAGCGCGGCGGCCTGCCGCTGGTCCAGCAGGTGCTGTTCTACCCGGTCACCGACGCGGGCTTCGACACGTGCTCCTACCACCAGTTCGCCACGGGCTACTTCCTGCGCCGCGACGGCATGGAGTGGTTCTGGGACCAGTACACGACCGATGAGGCCGACCGCGCCCGGATCACCGCCTCGCCGCTGCGTGCCACCACCGAACAACTCGCGGGACTGCCCCCGGCCCTCGTCATCACCGCCGAGGCCGACGTGCTGCGCGACGAGGGCGAGGCGTACGCGGCCAAGCTCCGCGAGGCGGGCGTCCCGGTGACCGCCGTCCGCTACCAGGGCATCATCCACGACTTCGTCATGCTCAACACCCTGCGCGGCACCCGGGCCGCGGAGGCCGCCATCGGCCAGGCCGCCGCCACCCTCCGGTCCGCCCTGCACCCGGCCTGAGCCGCCCCCGCGCCGACCCACGGGCCCGGCCCGGCCTCACGGGCGGGCGTGTCCCGGCCGTACGCGGCCGACCTCACGGGCCCCGGCGCCGCGTGGCCCGGCCACGGGCCGACGGGCCGCGCCCCCGGCACACCCGCCGGTGCGGCGGTGAGACCCGTGCCGGCGCGGCGCCGCCCGTCCCCCGGACGGCCGAGTGGTCGGGGTGCGCGCCGCCGCCGACACTGGAGGTGCACCCGCGGACCGCGGCCGGGCCGTGCGCACCCCCGGCCGCCGGTGTCCGCGCCGCCCGTGCCGAGGGGATGACGCCGTGACCTCCTTCTCACCCGGCTTCCGCGGGCGGGCGCGCCCCCTGGCGGACCGCCTGCCGCCCGGCCAGTACCCGACGGAGGCGTTCCCGGTGCTGTCCACCGGGCCGACCCCGCACGTCCCCACCGCCGCCTGGGACCTGACCGTGACCACCGAGCACGGCGAGACCCGCCGCTGGACCTGGGACGGGATGATGGAGCTGCCGCAGCAGGACACGGTGCAGGACCTCCACTGCGTGACCCGCTGGTCCAGGTTCGACACCCGGTGGCGCGGAGTGCCCCTGGACGTCTTCCTGGAAGACCTGGAGACGGCGGCGGAGCACGTCGTCGTGGAGAGCCACGGCGGCTACACCACCAACCTCCCGCTGGCGGACCTCCTCGGCGGGCGCGCCTGGATCGCCCACACCTACGACGGCCACCCCCTGGCGCCCGAACACGGCGGCCCCGCCCGGCTCCTCGTGCCGCACCTGTACCTGTGGAAGTCCGCGAAATGGGTGCGGGCCCTGCGGCTGACCACCACGAACGAACCCGGGTTCTGGGAGTCCGTCGGTTACCACGACTACGGCGACCCGTGGCGCGAGCAGCGCACCTGGGGCGACTGACCGTGCGCACCGTCTGGCGCACCGCGCGGCTGGCCGAGCGCCACGCCCAGACCCGGTCCGGCCGCTCCCTGGTCTTCACCGTGCCCGGCTGGCCCGGCCACCTGCCCGGCCAGCACCTCGACGTGCGGCTCACCGCCGACGACGGCTACCAGGCCGTACGGAGCTACTCCCTGGCCGCGCCGGCCGACGGCGACCGCGTCGAACTGGGCGTGCAGGCCGTGCCCGGCGGGGAGGTCTCGCCCTACCTGGCCGACGAACTGCCGGTCGGCGCGGCCGTCGAGATGCGCGGCCCCCTCGGCAACTGGTTCGTGTGGAGCGGCGCGGGAGACGAACCGGTGCTGCTGGTCGCCGGGGGATCCGGTGTCGTGCCGCTGGCGTCGATGGTCCGCGCGCGCCGCGCGACCGGCTCGCCCAGCGCCTTCCACCTGCTGTACTCGGTGCGCGGGCCGGACGAGCTGTGGTACCGCGAGGACCTGCTCCACGAGGACCCCCTCCTCGACGTGCGCATCGTCTACACCCGGCGCTCGCCGCAGGAAGCGGACCGCGAGCCCGGCCGCGTCCTGCCTGCCGACCTGCGCGCCCCGACCGCCCGGCTGGAGCCCGCGAGCCCCGCCTACGTCTGCGGGCCGACCGGATTCGTGGAGTCCGTCGCCGACCTGCTCGTCGGCCTCGGCCGCGATCCCGCCACCGTCCGCACCGAACGCTTCGGCTGACCCGTCACGTCCCGCACCGCGCGGAGGTCCCCATGGCAGACACCAGTGACCACCTCGACGGCAACTGCCTCGCCGGCCCGCTCTCGGAGATCCTCGCCCTGGAGCCGACCACCGCCTGGTGGCGCTGCCCGCAGTGCGCGCGGTCCGGGCCGCTGGCCGGGCTGCACGTGTACGGGCCCGAGCCGGGCCTGACGGCACGGTGCCCGGGATGCGCGTACATCGCGCTGCGGCTGGTCCGCCAGGGGGAGCACGTCTGGCTGACGGTCGGCGGCGGCACCGGCGCCTTCCGCTTCCGCGTGACTCCCTGAGGGCCTGTTGCGCACGTGGCGCCTGCCGTGCGACGCCTCAGGCGTCGTGTCCGGGGCGTGCCCCGGAGCGCTCGGGGGCACGGTCGCCGTGGTCCGGGCCGCCGCCCATCATGCGCAGCATGTCCCGCCCGCCGGTGCGCAGGAAGCGGACCACGAGGACCGCGGCCAGCAGCAGGAAGGCGATGTTGAGCCAGGTCGTGTAGTTCCAGCGGATGCCCCCCTCCGGGATCCGCGCGCCGGCCTGGTCGGGGATCAGCCCGAGGCCGCCGAAGAGCAGTTCGACGAGGTAGCCGGCGACGACGATCGCCGCGTAGAACGTGACCAGCAGGAAGCCGGCCGTCCGGGCCCCGTAGTACTTCCGGTAGATGTTGAGGATCGGCAGGATCAGCAGGTCCGCGTAGATGAAGGCGATCACGCCGCCGAAGCTGATGCCGCCCTTCCACAGGACCACCGCCAGCGGCACGTTGCCGATGGAGCAGACGAACGTCGCGATCGCGACCAGCGGTCCGACGAGCGGCCCGATCAGCTTCGCCACCAGCGGGTCGCCGGCCGCGAAGAAGGTGTGCCAGAACGCGTCCGGCACCCACGCGGCGATCGCCCCCGCGATCAGCAGCCCGGCGACGAGGTCGCGCAGGATCGCCGCCCACTCCATGACGAAGATGTGCGACACGGAGGTGAAGCCGGCGCGGGAGAGCAGCCGCCGGCCGAAACTGCCCTCGCCCTGCACGGACATGTCCATCGCCGCGTGTCCCTCCATGGAGCCGGACAGGCCCCGGTCCGCCTGCTCCCGCGCCCGGCGGAGCAGCCGCTCGCGCAGCAGGACCCGGAAGAGCACCGCCAGGACGACGATCATGATGGGCCCGCCGACGAACTCGGCCGCCGTGAACTGCCAGCCCATCAACAGGGCCAGGATCACGCCCAGTTCGATCACCAGGTTCGTGGAGGCGATCTCGAAGGCCATCGCGGCGGTGAAGTCGGCGCCCTTGCGGAACAGCGACCGCGCCAGCGCCACGGCCGCGTACGAGCACGACGAGGAGGCCGCGCCGAGCCCCGCGGACAGGGCGAGCGTCCGGGGCCGGTCGTCTCCGAGCATCCGGACGACCGTCGACCGGCGCACCACCGCCTGCACGACGGCGGAGAGCGTGAACCCCAGGATCAGGGCCCAGGTGACCTCCCAGGTCATCGCCCCGGCGATGGCCAGCGCATGTCCGATCGCATCCACCGTCCGCACCCTCCGCCGTGTCGGCCCGCGTCCCGAGCAGTATCCCCCCAGGGGGTATGGCGTGCGTCGCGCCGGGGCGAGGCCGGGCGCGTCGGGCCCCGATGGCGGCGCCCCGGCGGGGGAGGGACGACAAGGGCGAGGGGCGCGGCCCCGCGACGAGGTGTGCGCTCCTCCGCGGAGGAGAGGGCGGGGACCGGCCCGATCGCAGGAGGACTGCCGGAACCTGAGGCCCGTCTCCCGGCCCGTGGTCCGCGGGCGGGCCCCGTCCCCGGTGGCGGGCCGCCTCGCCGGCCGGTCGGGCGCCGGTCAGACGGGCAGCAGCCGGGAGACGAGTGCGCCGAGCTGGCGGGCGTTGCGGCACTCGTGCATCTCGACCAGTTCGGCGTAGGCGGGCGCGGCGGAGTCGCCGGTGCCCCACTGCGCGCGGGGCTCGGGGTTGAGCCAGTACGTCCGCCGGGCCCGCCGGGTGATCTCCCGCACGGCGGCCGGATGGGGGTCGCCGTAGTTGGTGCGGGCGTCCCCGAGGACGAACACCGTGGTGCGCGGACCCACCGCGGAGGCGTAGCGCTCCGCGAACTCGCCCAGCGAGACGCCGTAGTCGCTGCTTCCGTGGTAGCCGGTGAGCCGCGCCTCCTCCTGGATGCGGGCGCCCAGGCCCTCCGGGTCGGCCGTGCCGTGCCCGAGCAGTGCCGTGACCTCGTCGATCCGGTTGACGAAGGCGAAGACGCGGACCTTGCTGAACTGGTCGTGCAGCGCCTGCACCAGCAGCATCGTGAAGTCCGAGAAGCCGGAGACGGAGCCGGACACGTCGCACAGCAGCACCAGTTCGGGCCGCGCGGGGCGGCGCCGCCGCAGCACCGGCCGCATCGGCACCCCGCCCGTCGACAGGGAGCCGCGCACCGTGCGGCGCAGGTCGATCGAGCCACGGGCGGCGCGGCGTCGCCGTGCGGCCAGCCGGGTGGCCAGCTTCCGCGCCAGCGGCTGCACCGTCCGCCGCAGCTCGGCGAGCCGGTCCCGCCCGGCGTACAGGAAGTCGACCCGGTCCGCGCTCGGCGCGACCGCGCGGCGGGCGATCTCCTCGCGCCCCCGCCGCTCGGCGACCCGGCGCCGCGCCTCGGCGCCGACCTGACGGCGGAACATCTCGATCCGGCGCCGGATCTCGTCGTCGAGCAGCCGGTCGGCGAAGTCGCCGTCGCCCCGCTCGCCGCGGACGCCCGCCCGCACCCGGGCCAGCAGGGTCTGCGGACGGATCCGGTCCAGTGTCTGGTACGCCGACCAGCCGTCGGAGTCCGGTGAGGAGCCGTAGCCGCCGAAGCCGTCGACCGCCTCCGCCGCGAGCTGTTCCAGCCGGGCCGTGTCGCCCGCGGCCAGCGCCTCGGCCAGCCGGTCCCGCAGGTCCTCCCGGTCGGCGGCCGGCCCCTCGGGCGCGCCGACGACGCGCGGGAAGAAGAGGTCGAAGACCGGGTCGAACACCGCGCGCTGGGTGCCGCCGTGCAGCAGGGTGGCCGCCAGGCCCTCGCGCAGCAGCTCCCGGTCCGCCAGACCGAGCTCCCGGACCGCCCGCGCCGCGTCCACGCTCTCGCCGGTGCCGATGCGCAGGCCGTGCCCGCGCAGCGCGGCCACGAACCCGGTCAGCCGCTCCGCGACCCCGGCGGCGGGGGCGCCGGCGCTCACACGGCGTCCAGGTCGAGCTTGGCCGCCGCCCTCTGGAGGTCCTCCTGGTGCTTGAGCAGGACGCCGAGGCTGTCCCGTACGACGTCCTCGTCCAGGGTGGTGGCGCCGAGCGCCAGCAGGGTGCGCGCCCAGTCGATGGTCTCCGCGACCGAGGGGACCTTCCGCAGGTCCATCGCGCGCAGCGCGCCCACCACCCGCACCACCGATGCGGCCAGCGTCCCGTCGAGGCCCGGCACCTTCAGGCGTACGATCCTGCGCTCCAGCTCCTCGTCCGGGAAGCCGATGTGCAGGAACAGGCAGCGGCGGCGCAGTGCCTCGGACAGCTCGCGGGTGGCGTTGGAGGTGAGCACGACGAAGGGGCGGCGGGTCGCGGTGATGGTGCCCAGCTCGGGCACGGTGACCTGGAAGTCGCTGAGCACCTCCAGCAGCAGGCCCTCCATCTCGACGTCGGCCTTGTCCGTCTCGTCGATCAGCAGCACCTTGGGGTCGTCGCCGCGGATCGCCGTCAGCAGCGGCCGGGTCAGCAGGAACTCCTCGCCGAAGATGTCGGTGCGGGCCGCGTCCCAGCTCTCGTCGCGGCCCGCGCTGATGCGCAGCAGCTGCTTGGCGTGGTTCCACTCGTACAGTGCGCGCGACTCGTCGACGCCCTCGTAGCACTGCAGGCGGACCAGCCGGGCGCCGGACACCTCGGCCACCGCCTTGGCCAGCTCGGTCTTGCCGACCCCGGCGGGCCCCTCCACCAGCAGCGGCTTGCCGAGGCGGTCGGCGAGGAACACGGTGGTGGCGACCGCGGGCGAGGCGAGGTAGCCGGTCTCGGCGAGACGGGCGGAGACTTCGTCGACGGAGCGGAACAACAGGGCCTCCAGCGCGGTGCGGGCGATACGGCGTCCGAGTCACTATCTAAGCGCTTGTTCAGGCTGTCTGTCACGCGGATCGGCCCCGCACGCCCCTGCCCGCGGCGCCGCACGCTCCCGTCCGGACCCCCGCACCCCGTACGGGTCACCAGGACGCGCCGTCCGCGCCGCCCCTTTGCTGGAATGGACGCGTGACGGCGCCCCCGGACGACTGCCTCGCGCGCAACGAGTGGATCTGCGGTGCGTACCTGACCACCCGGCGCCACATCCTGCTGGACGCGGTCCTGCAGCACCTGCGGCTGACCGGCCTGGCCGTGCTCATCGGCCTGGCCCTCGCGGTCCCGCTGGCCGTCCTCGCCCGGCGCTGGGGATGGGCCGCCGGGCCCGTCCTGGGCGTCACCACCATCCTCTACACCATCCCGTCGCTCGCGATGTTCTCCCTGCTGCTGCCCCTCTACGGGCTCTCCGCGACCCTGGTCGTCGCCGGGCTCGTGCTCTACTCGCTGACCCTGCTGGTGCGCAACATCCTCGCGGGCCTGCGGGCGGTCCCCGAGGAGACCCGGCAGGCCGCGCGGGGCATGGGGTACGGGCCGGTCCGCCTGCTGCTGGCCGTCGAACTCCCGCTGGCCCTGCCCGCCGCGATGGCGGGCCTGCGCATCGCGGCCGTCTCGGCGGTCTCCCTGGTCACGGTCGGCGCGATCGTCGGCTTCGGCGGCCTCGGCAACCTCATCTACACGGGCATGAACACCTACTTCAAGGCCCAGGTGCTGACCGCCTCCGTGCTGTGCGTGCTGATCGCCGTCGCCGCCGACCTCCTGCTGCTGGGAGTGCAGCACCTCATCACCCCCTGGACCCGGGACGGCGGCCGATGAGCACCGTGACCGGCGCCTGGGACTGGCTCACCGACCCCGCCCACTGGTCCGGCGCCGACGGCGTCGCCCACCGCCTGCTCCAGCACGTCGTGCTCACCGCGGTGTGCCTGGCCGTCGCCTGCGCGATCGCGCTGCCCGTCGCCCTCGTCCTCGGCCACCTCGGCCGGGGCGGCGCCCTCGCCGTCAACATCTCCAACATCGGCCGCGCCGTCCCCACCTTCGCCGTGCTCGTCCTGCTGCTCCTGACCCCGGTCGGCAACTGGGGCGAGGGTCCCACGGTCGTCGCCCTGGTGCTGTTCGCCGTGCCGCCGCTGCTCACCAACGCCTACGTCGGCATGCGCGAGGTGGACCGCGGGGTCGTCCGGGCGGCCCGCGGGATGGGCATGACCGGACGGCAGAGCATGCTGCGCGTGGAGGTGCCGCTCGCCTCCCCGATGATCCTCAACGGGGTGCGCATCGCCGCCGTGCAGCTCGTGGCCACCGCCACGATCGCGGCGCTGGCGGGCGGCGGCGGACTGGGCAGGATCATCACCGCGGGATTCAACCTGGCGAGCACCCCGCAGGTCGTCGCCGGCGCCGTGCTCGTCGCCGCGCTGGCGCTGGTCGTGGAGGGCGTCTTCGAGATCGCCGAACGGCTGGGCCCCGCCTGGACGAGGAACCCGCGGTGAGGCGCGGGCCCGCGCCCCCGCGCCGCCGCCCGCGTGCAGGGGCCGCCGGGGCCCTGCCGCTCGCTGCCGTGCTGCTCCTGCCGGCCGCCTGCTCCACCGGGCCCTCCCTGGAGAACCGCGGGCGGGTCACGGCCCCGCCGGGCGACAGCCGCCACCTCACCGTCGGATCCGCCGGATTCACCGAGAGCGACCTGCTCGCCCAGATGTACGCACTGCTGCTGAACCAGGCCGGCTACCACACCTCCCTGATCACCGTCGCCAACCGCGAACTGTACGAACCCGCCCTGGAGTCCGGGCAGATCGACATCGTGCCCGAGTACGCGGCCACCCTCGCCGACTGGCTGAACGCCAAGGAGAACGGCCCCGGCGCACCCCCGGCCGGCTCGCCCGACCTCGGCACCACGATGAGCGCGCTGCGCCGGCTCGCCGCGCCCCGCGGCCTCACCGTGCTGGACCCCGGCCGCGCCGTCGACCAGAACGCGTTCGCGGTGAGCCGGGACTACGCACGGCAGCACCACCTGAGGACCCTCGGCGACGTCGGCGCCGCCGGCCTGAAGGTGCGCCTGGCGGCCGGTGACGAGTGCGTGCAACGGCCCTACTGCGCACCGGGACTGCGCCGGACGTACGGGATCGACGTCACCGGTGTGGACCCCAAGGGCGTCGGCACCACCCCGGCGAAGCAGGCCGTGCAGAGCGGCCGCGACCAGATGGTGCTGACCACCACCACGGACGCCACACTCGACGACTTCGGCCTGGTCCTGCTCACCGACGACCGGCACCTGCAGAACGCCGACTACGTCGTTCCCGTCGCCAACCGCGCCCGGGCCGGCGGCCCCGGCGTCGCCCGTGCCCTCGACCCGCTCGGCCGCGTCCTGACCACGGCCGACCTGGCCTTCCTGAACGAGAAGGTGGACAGCCGGCGCCGGTTGCCCGCCGACGTGGCCCGCACGTATCTGCGGCAGAAGGGCCTGCTGAAGTGACGCGTCCCGCGGCACGGGGGCCTGCGGAAGCGCGGGCCGCGGCCCGCGCCGGCGTCGACCCGCGCCCGGTGCGTCCCACGACCCGTGGCGGGCCGGAGCGGCGGCAGGCCGCCGCCTCCCTCCCCGGAGACGACGGCCTGCGACGGAACCGCGCGGCGCCGCGGCCTACTTGAACCAGTAGCGGACACCGTGGTGGTGCGAGCAGGTGCCCTGCGAGTGCTGCGAGTACGACACGGAGGCGTCCGTGCACTTCGCCGTCTCGTACCTGTCTCTCGGCTTCTGGTGGTGCGTCCATCCGCACAGCCCGGTGGTGTGGTGGCTGCAGTGGTGGGACGTGTTGGTGGACGGCAGAGTTGCCGCCGAGGCGTTCGGCGCCCCGAAGAAGACGGCGGCCATGGCCACCGCGACGGCCGGAGCCGCAAGACGTGCGCGCATAAGGATTCCCTCCCCCTTGAACGGAACAAGTGCAGCCGGAGTTTATAGTGATTTAAATGAATTACCGGCCGGTAGGGCGAAGATCCCTCGGTGTCAGGATTCGCTGAGGACGACGAGTTGGCGGGTCGCCCGGGTCATCGCGACATAGCGGTCGACCGCTCCCTCGACGCCGTCGCCGAACGCCTCCGGGGCGACGAGGACGACCAGGTCGAACTCGAGGCCCTTCGACAGCTCCGGTGTCAGCGACCGGACGCGCGGCCGCTCGCGGAACGCGGGGTCACCGATGACGCAGGCGGTCCCCTCGGCGTGCTCGGCGAGCCAGGCGTCGAGGATCCCGTGCAGGTCCGTGACGGATCCGTGGACGACGGGGATGCCGCTGCTGCGGACGGACGCCGGCACGTTGGCGTTCGGGAGCACCGCGCGCACGACCGGCTCCGCCTCCGCCATCACCTCCTGCGGCGTGCGGTAGTTGACGGTCAGCGAGGCCACCTCGACCCGGTCCAGACCGATCCGCCGGAGCCGCTCCCGCCACGACTCCGTGAACCCGTGCCGGGCCTGGGCGCGGTCCCCGACGACGGTGAAGCTCCGGGACGGGCAGCGCAGCAGCAGCATCTGCCACTCCGCGTCGGTCAGTTCCTGGGCCTCGTCCACGACGACGTGCCCGAACGGCCCGTCGAGGGGCTCCCGTACGGCGCTGGGCAGGGCGCTCTCGTCGACCAGGCTGTCGCGCAGGTCCTGCCCGAGGAGCATCGTCACCGCGCCCTCGCCGTCGTCGTCGGCCGCGAGCACGTTGTCGATGACGGCGGCCATGCGCGCGCGTTCGGCGGCCACGGAGGCGTCGCGCCGGCGTCTGAGCCGTGACGCCTCCGGATCGCCGAGCCGCCGCCGGGCCGCGTCCAGGAGCGGCAGGTCGGACACGGTCCAGGCCTGCGCCTGCGTGCGCTGCAGCCGGCGTACGTCGTCGGGGCCGAGCCAGGGCGCGCACAGCCGCAGGTACGCGGGGACCGACCACAGGTCCCCCACGAGGTCCGCCGCCTCCAGCAGCGGCCAGGCCCCGTTGAGGGTCACGGCCGGCTCCCGGTCGGGCCGGAGCGCCCTGCGGAACAGGTCGGGCGGGACCTCGCCGCCGTGCCGGTCCAGCAGGGTGTCGACGAGGGCGTCCCAGATCCGGTCGCGCGCCTCGTTGTGGGCGGTGCCCGGCTCCGGCGCCTCGAACGCCTCGGCCCAGTCGCCCGCGGTCAGCCGGACGTCGCCCCAGGGCGTCGTGACCGTCGTCCCCTCCGTCGGCGGCTCCTCGTAGAACCGGACGGCCGTCTCGATCGCCCGCACCATGTCCGCGGACGACTTGAGCCGCGCCACGGCCGGGTCCGCCTCGTCGGCCGCCCGGGTCCCCTCGGGGACGAGGTCCCGCAGGGTGCAGGTCCGCACCCCGTCCTCGCCGAGGCTGGGCAGGACGTCGGCCACGTACGCCAGATACGGCTGGTGCGGGCCCACGAACAGCACCCGCCCCCGCCGCCCGCGCAGCCGCGGGTCCGCGTGCAGGAGGTAGGCGGAGCGGTGCAGGGCGACGACGGTCTTGCCCGTGCCCGGTCCACCGTCCACGACCAGCGCGCCGCGCGATCCCGCCCGGATGACGGCGTCCTGGTCGGCCTGGATCGTGGCGAGCACGTCCCGCATCCGCTCCGACCGGCTGCCGGCCAGGTCGGCGATGAAGGCGGACTGGTCGTCGAGCGCGGCGCGCCGCTCCAGCCCGTCGGCGGTGAACACCTCGTCCCAGTAGTCGGCCACCCGGCCGCCGGTCCAGCGGTACCGGCGGCGGCTCGCCAGCCCCATCGGGTCGGCGTGCGTCGCCGCGAAGAACGGCTCGGCCGCCGGGGAGCGCCAGTCCACCAGCAGCCGGCGCCCGCTGCTGTCGGTGAGGCCGAGCCGGCCCACGTAGACGGGCTCGGAGCCGTCCGCGCCGGCCATGTGACCCAGGCACAGGTCCAGCCCGAAGCGCCGCAGCGTACGCAGGCGGGCGGTCAGCCGGTGGACCTCCGCGTCGCGGTCCATCGCCTCCCGGCCGGCGCCGCCGGGCGCCCGCAGCGTGGCGCCGAGCCGTTCGGACAGGTCGGCGATCGTCTCGTCGAGGCACGCGGCGATCGCCCCGAAGTGCTCCTCGTCCCGGGCGATCAGCGCCGGATCCGCCTTGGCGGACAGCCGGCCGGGCAGATCGAACGCGCTGCCGCCCGACGGCTTCCCGTCACCGGCTCCCGTGTCCTCGTACGACCCGTCGATCGACACAAGCGCACACACGTGGTGGTTCTCCTCATTTCGCGGGCTTCCGCAGTTTCCGGTCTCGGTCGGCGATTCTGCGCCACCCCCGGGGCCTTGCCGCAAGCCCCCCTGTGCGCTATACGTTGAGAGTGGCGAGGAGTGGGTTCTCCCTCCTGCGCCCGGCTTCCTCCACGGACGACCGGACCCCTCGCGCGGCGGCGTCCGCCGAAACGGCCCCTGCACGGCCCTCTGATTCCCCTACGGTCGGGACCCCCTGACTACGCGTCCGCCACCGAGTCCAGGCGTACCTCGCCGCGGGCCACCCCGCGGGCGTCCGCGTCCACCGAGCGGCGCAGGGCCTCATGGAGCCTGGACGGGGTGAGGACGCCGAGGAAGCGGGAGCCGTCCAGGACGGCGACCCAGCCGGCGTCGTGCTGGAGCATCACCCCGAACGCCTGCTTCAGGGGCGCGCCCACCGGCACCCACGCGTTCATCCGGTGCGCCTGGGGGCCCACCGGGCGCCCGTCGGCCAGGGCGTCCAGGCCGACCCAGCCGTGCAGGTCGCCGGAGGCGTCGAGCACGACCGCCCAGCGCGCGTCCGCCTCGCGCAGCCGGCCGGCCGCGGTCGCGGCGTCCTCGTCGAGGCGGACGACCGGCGGCTGCTCCAGGTCGCCGAGCTCGAGCGTGGTCACCGACAGCCGCTTCAGGCCGCGGTCCGCGCCGACGAACCCGGCGACGTAGGCGGTCGCCGGGCTGCCGAGGACCGCGCCGGGCGTGTCGAACTGCTCGATGCGTCCCTGGCCGAACACGGCGATGCGGTCGCCGAGCCGGACCGCCTCCTCGATGTCGTGCGTCACCAGCAGCACGGTCTTGCGGACGGTGTCCTGCATCCGCAGGAACTCGTCCTGCAACTGCTCCCGCACCACCGGGTCGACCGCCCCGAAGGGCTCGTCCATGAGCAGCACCGGCGGGTCCGCCGCCAGCGCCCGTGCGACCCCGACCCGCTGCCGCTGCCCGCCGGACAGCTGGTGCGGGTAGCGCGGCCCGTAACGGGCGGGGTCCAGCCCGACCAGGTCGAGCAGTTCGGCGGCCCGCGCCCGGGCCGTGGCCCTCTTCCAGCCCAGCAGGGCGGGCACGGTGGCGGTGTTGTCGAGCACCGTGCGGTGCGGGAAGAGGCCCGCCTGCTGGATGACGTAGCCGATCCTGCGGCGCAGCCGGACCGGGTCGACCGCCGCGACGTCCTCGCCGGCCACGAGGATCCGGCCCGCCGTGGGCTCGATCAGCCGGTTCACCATCATCAGGGTGGTGCTCTTGCCGCAGCCCGAGGGGCCGACGAGCGTGACCAGCTCGCCCTCGGACACCTCGAAGCTCAGGCCGTCCACGGCCGTGGTGCCGTCCGGGTACTCCTTGCCCACCTGCTCGAAGCGGATCATGTCCTCACGCTAACGGCGCCGCCCCGCCCCCGCTCCCGGACGGCGCCCCGGTGCCGCACCGGGGCGCACGGGGGCTCAGGCGGCCGGCTCCGGGGGCGGGCCGTCCCCGTCCGCGAGCAGCACCACGTCCAGTGCGCGCGGGCCGTGCACGCCCTCCACCCGGTCCAGCTCGATGTCGCTGGTCGCGGAGGGACCGGAGATCCACGTCAACGGGCGTGCCGGGTCCAGGCGTTCCAGGGCCTCGGGCACGGACGACACCACCTGCGCGGGGACCCGGACCACGCACACGTGGTGGTCCGGGACCAGTGTGATGCGCCGGCGGCCCTGGCCGGGGCCGCCGTCCAGGACGAGCGTCCCGGTCTCGGCGACCGCGACCGCGCAGCCGGTGACCACGCTGTCGATGCGGTCCAGCTCCCGCGGCGTGCTCTCCGGCCGGTCCGGCACGGCGGTCGCCGCCGCGGCCGCCAGCCAGCCCGGATCCAGTCCCGCGGGGACGACGACGGAGTCCGCGCCGCGGGCCGCGAGCAGCCGGGCGACCAGCTCCGGCAGTCCGGCCGGGTCCGTGCGGTGCACGTCCGCGCGGTAGTCGGCGAGGCGGGCGGCGAGCAGAGCGACCGTCCGCCCCGCGTCCGTGTCGCCGTGCCGCCGCAGGTAGGTGCGCGGGACCGCCTGTTCGTACGGCGTGTCGTCGCGCGGCACGTCCGCCAGGGCGCGCCGCACCCGGCCGAGGATCCGGTCCCTGCTGCTCATCGCGTGTCCTTTCCCGTGTCGCCGCCCGGACCCGGCCGGGCGGCGGCGGTGCCGCCGGCGCCGTAGATGCGCCGCCACCAGTCGCGGAACGGCTCCGCGGGCACCGCGGGCAGATCCCGGGAGGCGCTCCAGGCCCGGCCGGGTCCGGGCAGGGAGCGGGGCTGGAGGCGCCGGGCGCGCCCGGCGATCCGCTGACCGGTGCGCAGGGCCGCCGGACGGGTGAGCGCCCAGCGCGCCGCGCGCATCGCCGCCCGCTCCACGGCGTGCCCCCGGGCGGGCCGGAGCACCACCGTGCTGCCCTCCCGGGTCGCCCGCCCGCCCTCGGCGACCCGCTCGCGCAGGTGCACCAGCACCTCGGGGATGTCGATGGCGACCGGGCACACCTCGTAGCAGGCGCCGCACAGCGAGGACGCGTACGGCAGCGAGGCGTCCACGGCCGAGGCGGTGCCCCGCAGCTGCGGGCTGAGGATCGCGCCGATCGGCCCCGGGTAGACCGAGCCGTACGCGTGCCCGCCCGCCCGCTCGTACACCGGGCAGACGTTGAGGCAGGCCGAGCAGCGGATGCAGCGCAGGGCCTGCCGGCCGACCTCGTCGGCGAGCGTGTCGGTGCGGCCGTTGTCCAGCAGCACCAGGTGGAACTCCCGTGGCCCGTCGGCCGTTTCGGCGTCCGTGGTGCCGGTCCACATCGAGGTGTACGGGTTCATCCGCTCCGCCGTCGAGGAGCGGGGGAGGGTCTGCAGGAAGACCTCCAGGTCGCGCCAGGTCGGGACGATCTTCTCGATGCCGACGACCGAGATCAGCGTCTCGGGCAGGGTCAGGCACATCCGGCCGTTGCCCTCGGACTCCACGACCACCAGGGTGCCGGTCTCCGCGACGACGAAGTTCGCCCCGGAGACCCCGACCCGGGCCCGCAGGAACTTCTCCCGCAGGTGCAGCCGGGCCGCCTCGGCGAGGTCGGCGGGCTCGTCGGTCAGGCCGTCCGGGGCGGCCCGGCCCCACCGCCCCATCTCCGAGCGGAAGACGTCCCGGATCTCGCCCCGGTTGCGGTGGATGGCGGGCACCAGGATGTGCGAGGGCCGGTCCCGGCCCAACTGCACGATCAGCTCGGCGAGATCGGTCTCGTAGGCGCGGATGCCCTCGGCCTCCAGCGCCTCGTTGAGCCCGATCTCCTGGGTGGCCATCGACTTGACCTTGACGACCTCGCTCTCCCCGGTGGCCCTCACCAGGCCCGCCACGATCCGGTTGGCCTCGGTCGCGTCCGCCGCCCAGTGCACGGTGCCGCCCGCCGCGGTCACCGCCTCCTCCACCTGCACCAGGTAGCGGTCCAGGTGGCGCAGCGTGTGGTCCTTGATCCGGCGGCCCGCCTCCCGCAGCTCCGCCCAGTCGGGCAGTTCCGCGACCGCCTTCGCCCGCTTGGCGCGGATGGTGTGCGTGGCGTGGCGCAGGTTCCCCCGCAGGGTGCCGTCCTGCACGGCCGCCCGGGCGGCCACCGGGAACGCGGGGAAGGAGGGCATGCCCAGAAAGGTCTCACTCATACGGCCGGCTCCTTCTCGGTGCTCGCGAGGATCTCCGCCAGGTGCACCGGACGCACGTCGGAGCCCATTCGGGTCAGGGTGCCACCGAGGTGCATGAGGCAGGAGTTGTCGGCCGCGCACAGCACCGCCGCGCCCGTCGACTCCGCGTGGCGCACCTTGTCCGCCCCCATCGCCGCCGACACGTCGGGGTTCTTCACCGCGAAGGTGCCGCCGAAACCGCAGCACTCCTCCGCGCCGGGCAGCTCCACCAGATCCAGCCCGCGCACCGCGCGCAGGAGCCGCCCGGGCCGGTCGCCCAGGCCCAGCGCGCGCAGCCCGTGGCAGGTCGGATGGTAGGTCACCCGGTGCGGGTAGCACGCTCCCACGTCCGTCACCCCGAGCACGTCCACCAGGAACTCGGTGAGTTCGTACGTCCGCGGCACCACCGGCGCCAGCGCCGCCGCGAGCGTGTCCCCGCGGCCCTCGGCCCGCGCCCGCTCGCCGAGCCGCGGATACAGCTCCCGCACCATCGCCCCGCACGAACCGGACGGTGTCACGATCGCCTCGTAGCCGCGGAAGACGTCGGCGAAGCGCCGGGCGAGCGGCTCCGCCTCGTGCCGGTAGCCGGTGTTGTAGTGGGCCTGACCGCAACACGTCTGCCCCATCGGGAAGTCCACGTCCACCCCGAGCCTGGTCAGCAGTCTCACCACGGCGCGCCCGGTGTCCGGATAGAGCGTGTCGTTCACGCAGGTCAGGAACAGGGCGACACGCATCGCGGCTCCTCGTGGTCGACGACGGACGCAGGCAGCCTAATTTCCGCCGGGCGCGTGGGGCAGACCCCGGCGGCGGCGCGCCGCCCGGCGGTCCCGAACCGTCCGACCGATCGGCCTGGAGTGCGGTGCGGTGACGGCAGTGTGAAGTGCCGTGCGCCGCCCCCGTTCTCCCGGAGGTCCGCGACCGGTGACCCGGCCGGTGGGTGTCAAGGACGTCGTACGCGCCGCCGGCGTCTCCGCGGGCGCAGTCTCCCACGTCATCAACCGCCCCGAGAGCGTCGCCACCGGGACCCGGGCCCGGGTGCAGTCCGCCATCGTCGGCTAGGACGGCATCGAGTCCGCCGCCGCGGCGGCCCTCGGTGGCCGGCCCGCCCACTCCACGGGCCGGCCGCACGGCTGCTGCCGGAGGAGACCGAGGCGCAGCGCACGGGGACGGTGCACGAGCACCGGCGGGTCGTGCCGCGGCCGGAGCCGGTTGGTGCGCGTCTCCAGCGGTCCGGCGCTGCGGTCCCCCGTTCGGCGCCGTGCGTGATCCCGGCGCCCCTGCGGCCGCCGGCGATGTGCTGAACTGTGTCGCGTCCCGTCCGTACGTCCCGGGAGACCTCTTGACCGGCAGCTACCGCCAGCCCGGCGTCGTCCTCACCGACCGCCGCTTCACCGTGCCCCTCGACCACGACGACCCGGCGGGGGAGACGATCGAGCTCTACGCGCGGGAGGTCGTCGCCCGGGACCGGGCCGGCCAGGACCTGCCGTGGCTGGTCTACCTCCAGGGCGGTCCGGGGTTCGGGGCGAATCGTTTCGTCGGACGGCAGGCCTGGCTCGGCCGCGCCCTGGAGGAGTACCGCGTACTGCTGCTCGACCAGCGCGGCACCGGCCACTCCACCCCCGCCAACCGCCAGACCCTGCCGCTGCGCGGCGGCCCCGCCGAACAGGCCGCCCACCTCGCCCACTTCCGCGCCGACGCGATCGTGCGCGACTGCGAGGCCGTCCGCCCGGAGGTCACCGGGGGCGCACCCTGGACGGTGCTCGGCCAGAGCTTCGGCGGATTCTGCACCGTGACCTACCTGTCCACCCACCCCGAGGGCCTCAGCGCCGCCCTCCTGACCGGTGGACTGCCGTCCCTCGACGCCCACGCCGACGACGTGTACCGGGCCGCCTACCCCCGGATCGAGCGCAAGGTCGCCGCGCACTACGCCCGTTACCCGCAGGACGTCGAGCGCGCCCGCCGCATCGCCGACCATCTCCTCACCCACGACGTCGTCCTGCCGAACGGCTACCGTCTCACCGCCGAGGCGTTCCAGTCCCTCGGCATCCTGCTCGGCGGCGCGGACGGCAGCCACCGCCTGCACTTCCTGCTGGAGCAGGCCTTCGTCCGCACCGCCCGGGGCCCCGCCCTGTCCGACGCCTTCCAGGAGGAGGTCCAGGGCCTGCTGTCGTACGCCGGACACCCCCTGTACGCCCTCGTCCACGAGGCGATCTACGGCCAGGGGTCCCGCCCCACCGCCTGGGCGGCGGAACGCGTCCGCGCCGAGTTCCCGCAGTTCGACGCCGCGAAGGCACTCGCGGGCGACGGACCGCTGCTCTTCACCGGCGAGTCCGTGCACCCGTGGACCTTCGACTGCGACCCGGCGCTGCGCCCGCTGCGCGAGACCGCGGAGCTGCTCGCGGCCCGCACCGACTGGCCCGCCCTCTACGACCCGGCCCGGCTGGCGGCCAACGAGGTCCCCGTCGCCGCCGCCGTCTACCACGACGACATGTACGTCGACACGGCCCACTCCCTCGCCACCGCCCGCGCCGTGCGCGGCCTGCGGACCTGTGTCACCGACGAGTTCGAGCACGACGGGGTGCGGGCCGGCGGCCCCCGCGTCCTGGACCGGCTGCTGGCGCTGGCCCGCGACGACGTGTGAGCCACGGGGCCGACGCCGGGAGCGCCGGAGCGGGTGAGGCGCCGTGGTGAGGTGCCGGGCGTGCCCGGTTTCGCGTCGGCGGTCCGGCCCGGCCGGGCGGGCGTCACCGCCGGGCCGGTACGGGGGACGGCCCCGTCCGAAGGAGCCGCGGTGCAACGCCGTCGGGCGGTTCGTGGTTCGCGGGCGGACCCGGAATCCCGGGGCCGACGGGCTGCCGGCTCCGTCGGCCCGCCGGGCCCGCGCGGCGCCCGCGGCCGGGGCGCGCTGCTCCGCCGCCGCCCCGCTCGACCGCCTAGGATGATCGCGACGGACGGGGGACCTGTGAACGACACGGAAGTGCTGGCACGCAGTTTCGAGGAGCACCGCGGCCATCTGCGCGCAGTGGCCTACCGGATGCTCGGGTCGCTGTCCGAGGCCGAGGACGCCGTGCAGGAGACCTGGCTGCGGCTCGGCCGCACCGACGCCGGGACCATCGACAACCTCGGCGGCTGGCTGACCACCGTCGTCGGCCGGGTCTGCCTCGACGCGCTGCGCTCGCGCACCGCCCGCCGGGAGCAGCCGATGGACGACACCTTCGTCCCCGACCCCGTGGTCCGGCCCCTGTCCGGGACCGACCCGGAGCAGGAGGCGCTGCGCACCGACGAGGTCGGGCTCGCCCTCCTCGTCGTGCTGCACACCCTGGAGCCGGCCGAGCGGCTCGCGTTCGTGCTGCACGACATGTTCGCCGTGCCCTTCGACGACATCGCGCCGATCCTGGAGCGCAGTTCCGCCGCGACGCGGCAGCTCGCCAGCCGGGCCCGGCGCCGGGTGCGCGTCCCGGGCCCCGCCGTCGAGCCCGACCTCGGCCGCCAGCGGGAGGTCCTGGACGCCTTCCTCGCCGCCTCGCGCGCCGGAGACTTCGAGGGGCTGCTCGCGCTGCTCCACCCCGACGCGGTGCTGCGGGTCGACTCCGGTGCCCTGGTGCGGGGCGCGGCCGCGTCCAAGCTGGTGCACGGCGCCCGGCCGATGGCCGAACAGGCCGTCCTCTTCCACCGGTTCAGCCGATTCGCGCACCCGGCACTCGTCAACGGTGCGCTCGGCTACGTCACCGCGCCCGAGGGGCGGCCGATGTCGGTCACGAGCTTCACCGTCGCCGACGGCCGGATCACCGGCATGTACATCCTGGCCGACCCGGCACGACTGGAGCAGCTGCACCTCCCCGGACTCTACGCATGAACCGCACCCCGGGCCGGAGCGGCTCGCCCTGCTCGCCCGCCGCCCCGCCCCGGTGCTCGTGCTCGCGGGCGAGTGCGAACTCGACTCCCGGCCCGCCGCGACGGCCGCGTACGCCGGACCGTTCCCCGACGCCGGGACGGCCGTCCAGGCCGGTGCCGGGCCCCACCCGTGGCGCCGCCACCCGGCGGCCCGCGGCAAGGCTGCCGGCGCCTTCCCGGACGGGGCGCCGTCCCGTCCGTGCCGGGTGTCAGTCGACCGCCGGGTGCACCGGGCAGCGGCCGGCCGGGTCGTTGTCCTCGGAGGCCGACGGCACCGGGGCGTCGGCCGCGGCAGGCACCGGGGCGCCGGCCGCGGCCCCGGAGGCGGGCGTCCGGCGCTCCAGGCGCAGCCGCAGCCCGTCCGGCATGAGCGTGAGGCGCTCGGTCACCCGCAGCCGGTAGTCCGGGTCGGCGTGCAGGTCGTAGCGGCGCAGCAGCAGGCCGAGCACCAGGGTCGCCTCGTGCAGCGCGAACTGGCGGCCGATGCAGGCGCGGGCACCCGTGCCGAACGGCTTGAAGACGTGCGGTGGCCGGGCCCGCACGGCCCGCGCGTCGAACCGGTCCGGGTCGAAGCGCTCGGCGTCCGGGCCCCACACCTCCGGGTCGCGGTGCAGCATGGCGACCAGGACCAGTGTCCAGGCGCCCCGGAGCATCGGATGCTCGCCGGCCAGCAGTGTGTCCTCGCGCGCCTCCCGGGCGAAGGCGGGCGCGGTCGGCCACAGCCGCAGTGTCTCGTCCAGCACCCGGCGCACGTAGCGCAGCTTGGCCACCTGCTCGTAGCCGGGCGGGCCCTGCCCCCAGACCCGGTCGACCTCGGCGCGGGCGCGGGCGGCCACGTCGGGGTGCCGGGCGAGGTGGTGCAGGGCGAAGGACAGCGCACCCGAGGTGGTCTC
This sequence comes from Streptomyces tropicalis, assembly GCF_029269835.1. Classification (GTDB taxonomy): domain Bacteria; phylum Actinomycetota; class Actinomycetes; order Streptomycetales; family Streptomycetaceae; genus Streptomyces; species Streptomyces tropicalis. The sequence continues at coordinate 164,039 of NZ_JARJBB010000004.1, forward strand.
GTGGCCCGCCACCAGGAAGGTGATGACCTGGCGGCGCACGTTCTCCGGGGAGAGGTGCTCGCCGGTGACGGGGTGGGGGGTCTCCAGCATCCGGTCCAGCAGGTCCCCCGCGCCGCCACCGGCCGTGCGGCGGGCGGCGACGAGGTCGTCCACCGTGCGGTTGAGCAGGCCGATGTCGGCGGCGTTGCGCCGGCTCGCGCCGCGCAGCAGCAGCGGGGCCAGCACGGCCGGGACGGTGTTGAGGCGCTGAGCGTGGCGCAGGGTCCCGACCATCGCGGTGACGAACGGGTGCGGGCGGTCGCGGTCGAAGGAGCCGAAGTCGTGGCCGAAACCGGTGCCGGCGATCGTCTCCAGCGTCAGCCGGGTCATGTCCCCGGGCACGTCCACGGTGTCGCCCGCGGACACCGCGCGGTCCCAGTGACCGGTGAGCCGTGCGGCCGCCTGCAGCATCACCGGGTGGTAGGCCGCCATGGCCTCGCGGCTGAAGCCGGGGGCCAGCACGTCGTGCGCCAGCTGCCAGTTGGGCTCGTGGTTGTAGGCGGTGAAGAGCCCGTCCCCGGCGAGCGGGCGCAGGTTGGCGACGCCGAGGCCCACGTGCTTGGCGAAGCGGGTCTCGTCGGCCAGGTCCGCGGCGAGCCGGGCGCCCCAGGTGAAGACGAACTCGTTGCCGAAGGCGCGGCGGCGGAAGATCGGGCCGAGCCGCCGGGCCAGGCGCATCGAGTCCTGCACGGGCGTGCGCCGGTCGACCCCGAGCACGTCGCCGAGCAGCGGGACGCGGTGCGGCGGGTGCGGGATGCGGTGCAGTGCGGGCCAGCCCAGCTCCGCGCTGCGGAATCCCCCGGTCCGGCCGGCGTCGGTCTTCGTCTCCGCCATGACGCGATCTCCCTTGATCCAGCGGACCGTTGAGCGTGTGCTGCAGGTGTTGTACGTGAGTTCAATAGCGCGATCAGTGTGGGCCGCTTGTTGAACCGACGTCAAGTAAAGTGAGGGCATGGCCGCGAACCAGGGGGAGCGCACGCGTCGCCGGCTCAGTACCGAGGAGCGCAGGGAACAGCTGCTCTCGGTGGGGGCGCGGCTGTTCTCGGAGAGCCCCTACGACGATGTGTGGATCGAGCAGGTGGCCGAGATCGCCGGGGTCTCCCGGGGGCTGCTCTATCACTACTTCCCCACCAAGCGGGACTTCTTCGCGGCGGTCGTCGAGCGGGAGAGCGGGCGGATGCTGCGGATGACCGCGGCCGTGCCCGGGCTGCCGGTCCGCGAGCAGCTCACCGCGGGCCTGGACGCCTACCTCGACTACGTCCTGGCCCACGCGCACGGCTACCGCGCCTTCCACGGCGCCGAGAACGCGGGCGACGAGGCCGTGCGCCGCGTCTACCGGCGCAACCTCGCCGCACAGGAGGAGCAGATCCTCCAGACGGTCGCCGCGGACCCGGAGTTCGGTCCGCTCGCGGAGCGGCGCCCCGACCTGCCCGTCGCCGTCCGCGGCTGGCTGGCGTTCACCGCGACGGTCTGCCTGGAGTGGCTGGACGGCGAGGACCTGACCCGGGACCAGGTCCGCGACCTGTGCGCCCGCACGCTGCTGGGCATTCTCGCGCCCTAGCGCCGCCGGCTCCGGCGATCGCCCGGCGCGCCCGGCAGCGGGAGTCCGGTTGGCGTTCGTCCCGATGTCCGGTAAGTTAGGTGAGGCTTACCTAAGGAGGTCGGGATGGACGGCACCCGGACGTGGGCGGCCGCGCCCGGAACGGCGGTGCGGGCCCGGTCGGTGCTCGCGGCGGCATGGTCCTGCGCGGTGACGGCGGAGGGCGGCCGGGAGGAGTTCGTGGGCGCGCACTCCGTGACGGCGGACGGCAGGATCCTGCTGAGCGTGCCGGAGGACAGCCCGCTCCGGGTGGCCGCGGTCTGCGCGCCGCGCGGAGAGCCCTCCGCCGTGCTGGAGTTCGCCGACGTCGCACCCGTGCCGGTGCGCGACCGGATCCGCGCCCGGCTGTGGCTCGCCGGATGGTGCGCCATGGGGGAGGGGCGCCTGGTGTTCCACCCCACCCGGGTGGTGCTGCGCGAACCGTCCGGCGCGGTCCTGGTCGACCGTGACGACTTCGCCGCCGCGGCCCCCGACCCGCTCACCGCCGCGGAGGCCCGGCTGCTCACCCACCTCGCCGACGCCCACCCCGACGCGGTGGAGCGGCTCACCCGGCTGGTCGGGGCCGACGCCCTGTTCGGCGCGGTCCGGGTGCGACCGCTCGCCCTGGACCGGCACGGGCTCACCCTGCGCATCGAACGCGCCCGCGGTCACGGCGACGCCCGGCTGCCCTTCCCTGCTCCGGCCGACGACGTCGCCCAGCTCACCGAGCGCCTCCACGCCCTGCTCGCCCGGGCCGGGACCGCGTCCTGCCCCCGCTCCCTACAGCGGCAGCGCACAGACCGCGACCGGTGAGACGAACGGCTCGCCCGCGAGCCGCAGGGCGCCGCTTCCCCGGTGCACGTGGAAGACGCTGACCGTGCCCGACTTCTGGTTCGCCGCGAACAGCAGCGCGCCGTCCGGAGAGAAGGCGATCTGCCGCGGGAAGTCCCCCGCGACCGGCACCGTGCCGAGCAGCCGGAGCCGGGCGCCGTCCGCCTCCACCGCGTAGCGCGCGATGCTGTTGTGGCCGCGGTTGGCGAGGAAGGCGTACCGGCCGTCGGCCGTCACGAGGAACTGAGCGGGGTGGTTGGTGCCGCCGCCGGAGCCCGTGGACTGCGGTGCTCCGACGGTCAGCCGGCCGCTCGACGGGTCGTAGGCGCAGACGGCGACGGTGTCGTCGACCTCGTTGACCAGGTACGCGTGGCGGCCGCCCGGGTGGAAGGCCAGGTGCCGGGGTCCGGCGCCCGGCCGGGTGCGTGCCCGCGCGGTCTCGGTCAGCGTCCCCGCACGTGGATCGAGCCGGTAGGTGTAGACGGTGTCGGTGCCGAGGTCCACGGCGAGGACGTGGGCGCCGTCCGGACCGGTGAGGAACTGGTGTGCGTGCGGGCCCTGTTGCCCGGGGCCGGGCGGCGGGCCGGAGTGCGTCACGCGGTCGGTGCGCGCACCGAGCGCACCGGTCGCGTCGATCGGGTGCACGGTGACGCTCCCGGACCCGTAGTCGGCGCTGAGCAGCCAGCGGCCGCCGGGGTGCACGGAGAGGTGGCAGGTGCCGGACCCGCCGGTGCTCCGGGTGCCGAGGACCGTCCGGTCGGCGAGCCGCACGGCGGTGACGGCCCCCTCCGCCCGCTCGTCGACGGCGTAGAGCGTGCGCCCGTCCGGATGCACGGCGAGGTACGACGGGTCGCCGACACCGGTGACGGTGCCCCGGCCGGTGACCGCGCCGGAGGCCGGGTCGTACGCGGCGACGCCGATGCCCTGCCCGCCTCCCTCGGCGGAGGCGTACGTGCCGAGGTACAGCGGGCGCGGGCCGGAGGGGGCCGGGTCGGCCCGGCGGCCCCCCTCGGCCGCCTCCGGGGCCTTCGGCGCACCCGCGGGGGAGGCGCCGGGCCGTGGAGCCGCGGGCGAGGGGAGCACGGTCACCGCCGCGGCCCCGGCCAGGGCGCCGACCAGCCGGCGCCTGCTCCAGCCGCCGCGCGGAGCCCGCGCCTGCGCACCACTGTCCATGCCCGCACCTCAGGTCGTCGGCCGCCGGTCGTGTCCGCCACCCTGGCGTGCGCCCGGGCACGACGGCAAGTGCGGCCCGGTGCACGCCGCCCGGCGGGGCACGCCGGACCCGGCCGAGCGGCGGCATCACGCCCCGGCCGCTCCGGCCGACCCGCCGGTGCCGCACGGGGTGCGGGCCTACCAGTCCCCGTCCTGCACGGGCTTGCCCGGCGCGTCCCCGAGCGGCGCGACCTGGCCCGGCGACGGCTGCTGCCAGGGCTCGTGGTCGTCACCTAGCCACTCGCCGACCGGCTGCACCTCCGTCAGGGTGTCGCTGGGGGCGAGGTCCTCGGCGTCGGAGTCGTAGTAGTCGTACCAGGGCAGGCCGGCGCGGGTGTACGCCGCGCGGTCCACCGGGGACGGCGGGGGAGCCTCGCCGGTGATGCGCCGCCACTCGGGCGGCGTCACCAGATGGACGAAGACCCGCCCGGCGGGCTCCTCCGACCATGCCCGCAGGGGGCGTTCGTCCTGGTACACCTCCTGGCGCATCGATCCGCCGACGCCGAGCCCCATGGCCGCGGCGCGGGCTCCGCCGGACCTCGCGGGTGCCGCCGGAGCGGCGCCGGGTGCGGGGGCCGCACCCGGGGCGGCCATCGGGTACGCCCCGCCGAATCCGCCGAGCGACTTCGGCGGCATCCGCCGCCGCTCCGCCATGCGGCGCTGCTCCTCCCGCCACCTCGCCAGCTCCGCGGCCCGCAGCGGGAACGACTGCAGCTGCACCCCGCCCCACGTCTCCTCGCCCGTGACCTGGCCCTCGACCGTCGCGCCGAGGCCCAGCGGCACGGCGACGAACTGACGGACCGTGCCGCTGCCCGAGTTGATGCCGTCCAGCCACGGCTGGCGGGGCAGCACCACGTAGTTCTGCGGATTCCGGGAGAGGCGGTCGCTCCAGGGCCTGCCGGAGACCGCGCACACCTTGCCCACGCCCACCTGGAGCGCGGCCGGCTCCGTCGTGCCCGCGAAGCTCAGCCACATCGCCTCACGCAGGTACACCGGCAGCATCACGCCGCCGCGGGCGCGCCACTGCTCGGGCACCGCGTCCCCGTAGTCCGCCACCCGGCGGACCGGGAACTCGCCGAGTCCCGGCGGCAGCGGGTGCGTGCCCTCCTCCGGCAGGCGCAGGGTGCGGACGAACCGCACCGCCACACCGCCCGGCAGGCGCAGGGTGTCCCCCTCGATCCGCACCGTCGTGTCGGTCATCCGCGCACTCCCCTCCGTCCAGCGCCGTCCGGCACCGCCCCGCGGCTGCGCGGCGCGGCGCCCGTCGGGCGACCGGGCCGCCCGGCCCGTCCCCGGCGGCCCCTCACGAAGAACGCCCCGGGGTGTCCGTACGGTTCCGGCGCAGCCGTTCCGGCACCCCCAGCCGGTTCCGGTAGCGGGTCAGCCGGGACATGCGCTCACGGCGGGCCTGCGTGTGGCGGTCCAGCTCCTCGAACAGCCGGCGCGAGCGGTGCTCGGTGTCCAGCTCGTCGATGATCCGGTCGGCCTCGGTCAGCACCGCGCCGTACAGCTGCCAGTGCCCGGCGTCCCGCTGCACCTCCTCCAGCAGGTGCTGGGCGAGCTTGTCGCGGGTGGCGGCGGCCTGCCGCAGCCCCGCGGCGAGACGGGACTCCGCCGACTCGGCGCTGACGCTGACGTCACTGGTGACCAGGACGGCGAAGCTGACCACGGCGTCGCCCACCTCGGACAGCAACTGCTCCACCACGGCACCCGTCGGCGGCGGGAACAGCGGGTCCGGATCGCGCTGCTTGGCCAGGTCGGTGAAGGTGCGCGCCAGCACCCGCAGGACCACCGTGCAGATCTCCACCGTGTCCAGTCCGGTGCGCAGCACGACCCGGTGCAGCAGGCCCTCGCGCACCCGCGGGTTGAGCCGGAGGCTGTCCTCGGCGCGCCGCAGCGCGGTGTCGACGTCGGAGATCTCGTGGTCCAGGCGGCGCGCCTCGTGCAGCCGGGCCGCCGCCCGCTCCACCGGAGTGGGCCCCGCCGCCTCCTCGCCCATGCGCAGCATCAGCCGGCGCACCCGGCGCGCCAGGTCCTCGATCGACTCGCCCGCCTGCTCGGTCCACACCGGGGGAGCGAGGACCAGGTTGCAGGCCATGCCGACGGACGCGCCGATCAGGGTCTCCACCACCCGCGCCCAGGCCGTGCTGCCGACGGTGGTCACACCGAGCACCAGCATCGCGCTGATCGCCACCTCGGGCACGAACTCGTCCACCCGCACCAGATGGCCCACGCCCAGCGCGGCCAGGATCACCAGCGCCAGGCTCCACCAGGTCAGTCCCACGAGCAGGGAGAAGGCGATGGCGACGAGGACACCGGCCACCACGGCGTTCACCCGGCGGATGCCGGTCTTCAGCGTGGCGAACAGGGTGACCTGGACGACCAGGAGCGCGGTCAGGGGAGCGGTCAGCGGCGCCGGTTCCGGGCTCAGCCGCAGCGCGATCACATAGGCGATCGTCGCCGCGGCCGTGGACCTGAGCGCCTGCACCACCACCGGGTCCCGGTGCCGCCTCAGCCACTCCGCGCACGACGACGTCCACTCACGTACAACTTGCATCTCTTGCGCTGTTCCCCGTTCACCGACGGGTCGAACATGATCACGGCCGACCGGATGCGACCGTTTCGTCCTCCGTCGTGCGGGGCCCCGGTCTCCTCGCCGGGGTCAGGCCGTGAGCCTGTCGAGGAAGGCGGTCAGGTTTCCCATGGTGCGCGCGATCTGCTGCTCCACGGTGAGGCTCTCCTCCAGGCGCGATCCGGAGTCGGGGACCCGGAGGCCGCGCACGTACAGCGGGCAGGCCAGGTCCGCGCACATGTACACGCCGACCGAGTTCCCCTCGCGGCCGGCGGCGCCCGCCTTGCGGGCCGTCATCAGGGACACCCCGCCCCCGCGATGGGTCGTCAGGCACAGCGAGCACATGCTGCGGTGCAGGAAACCCCGCTGCGAGGTCGGGAAACGGAGGGCCACGCCGGTCGGCCGTCCGTCCCGCGGGACCACCAGGTAGCTGCGGTCGGGCGCCCCGGGGTCCCGCCAGCCCAGGAAGTCCAGGTCGTCCCAGGGGCGCTGGTCCAGGTCGCGGGGGACGGCCAGGCGCTTGGCCTCGCCCTTGGAGCAGTTCACGAAGGAGCTGCGGATGTCCTGCTCGGTGAGCGGTCGCACGGGATCTCCCGGGGTCGGTGGTCTTTCGATGACACGAACCTAAATGTATTAGGTTTTCGGCTAGGGTAGTCAGCCAAAGGAGGGGGAGCCAATGGATTTCGGCTTCCGGCACGCACCACGGGCCCGCGAGGCGCTGCGCCACGTGGCGGCGCGCTCCGCGGGCCCGGCCGCCGACCCGGACCTGCGCGTCACCTCACCCTCAACTTCCATCCCGACCGCCTGTCCGGCGGTACACCGCCCTGCCGGCGACGGCCCGGGACGGCGTCCACCACTCGCAGTTCGCCACCGGCGCCGGCGACGGCGGCCTCACCGCGCACCCCGGCGGCGACCGCCGGCGCTGGGAGAGCCGGATCCTCGGCGGCGCGTACGACGGCGCGGCCCCGGCCGAGCGCCCCGTGCACGGTGCGCTGAGCTTCTGCCGCCAGGCGGTCGGCGCGGCCCCCAGGTTCGGCTCCTCGCACGTCCGGCTCGGGCCCGCGGCGACAGCCCGGACCATCCTCTGCCACCCGGACGGCGCCGCCGAGCCCGGCGACTTCGGCGTGGCCGCCGGCATGTCCCTGATCGCCCTGGCCTCGGCCGACGACCGGGACGCGCTCGGCGACTGCGTCGAGGCCCAGGTCCACGCGGGCGTCGGCCTCGCCCGCGACGTGGAGGCGCTCGTCCTCTACGCGGGCCACCGCGGCACGCCCGTCGAGGCCGACGCCCGGCGCCTGCCCCGCCCCGCCGAGTGGCACCCCGGCCACCGGATCACCGTCCCCGGGCTGCGCCGGCACGCCGGCTTCCGCGGCCCGCGGTTCGCCTATCTGGTGCTGTGGTCGGAAAACCTTTCGGCCACAGCACCAGGCGCGGGGATCGCCGAGGACGGCCGGATCGACCCGCGGATCATCGGCGACGCCGCCCGCGGCGGCCGGTACGCCCTCCAGGACCTGAAGACGGTGCGGCACACGCGGGCCCGCTTCGGGGCGCCGGAAGGCGCAGGCACCGCGCGGCCGGCGCCCGGCCCGGCGGAAGCGGGGCCGTACGCCCTCCGGCCCCGGTGGGATCCGGTCTCGCGTCCTGCGGTGCGGTGGGATCCGGTCTCGCGTCCTGCGGTGCGGTGGGATCCGGTCTCGCGTCCTGCGGTGCGGTGGGATCCGGTCTCGTGTCCTGCGGTGCGGTGGGATCCGGTCTCGCGTCCTGCGGTGCGGTGGGATCCGGTCTCGCGTCCTGCGGTGCGGTGGGATCCGGTCTCGTGTCCCGCGCTCCGGTGGAATCCGGCCCCGGGTGACGGGGTCCGGCCGGGTCCGGCGCCACGTCCTGCGGCCTGTGGAGCCCGGCGCCGCGTCCTCCGGTCGGCCGCCGCCGCTCCGCCCGCCACGGCGGCGACCGTCCCGCTCCCGCGGTCCACTACCGGGCGCCCGACTCCTCCTCGGCCGGGGCGGGCGGCCACACCCCCGGGGCCAGCACCCCCAGTGCGTAGGCCCGCGCCACGAGTTCCGTCCGGTTCGCCGCGCCCCACCGGGCCGAAAGGCGCCGCAGATGGTAGGTCACCCCGTCCGGGCTCAGGCCGGTCTCCCGGCCGGCCCGCGCCGTGGTCGCCCCGCCCGCCAGCAGCGCCAGGATCCGCGCCTCCACCCCGGTCACCCGGGCCGGTGCCACCGTCGGCGCCCGGTGTTCGCAGGCCACCCGCAGCGTCACCAGCAGCGCCGGCGTGTCCTCCACCGTGTCGCTGACCGGATCGGCGGTCAGCTCCCCGCGCCGGTCGGTCCCGTCCGCGGTCCGCCAGCGCACCGACACCTGGTAGCGCGAGCGGTGCCGCAGCCGCAGCGCCTCGGCGATCCGGTCCACCTGGGTGGCCTCCTGAGGGGTGAACAGCTCCAGCACCTGCCGGCCGCGCAGCCGTCCGGGCGTCGTCCCGCACTCCGCCGCCATCGCCGGGTTCGCCAGCACGACGAGCCCGTACACGTCGCACACCGCGACCGGCATCGCCATCCGGTCGAAGAGGGTCAGCGCGCGGTTCCGCCAGAGCACCACCCCGTGCTGCGCCGCGTCCACTGCTGCCTCCTGCCACACCCGGAGCACCGCGCACAAGGCCCGGCCACGAACACGCACTACACAATCATGCAGGACTCCGGTGCGGCCCGCCGGGCCCCGTGGACCACGCTGGACCGCAGTACGTCCGTACCGCGAAAGGCAGTTGTCGCGCCATGTCCCCCACCGCGCCGCACCCCACGACCGACGGCACGCTCCCCGGCGTCCCCGTCGTCGACATCTCCGCCACCGGACCGGGCCGGGCCCCGATCCAGCAGGTCATGGACCTCATGCGCACGCACGGGCCGGCCCTCGTGCGACGGCTGCACGGCCGGGACGCGCTGTTCGTCTCGGACCTGGAGCTGGTCTCCGACCTCGCCGACGAGCGGCGTTTCGCCAAGCACGTGGGCCCCGCCCTGGAGAACGTGCGGGAGTTCACCGCCGACGGGCTGTTCACCGCGTACAACGACGAACCCAACTGGGCGCGCGCCCACGACATCCTGATGCCCGCCTTCGCGCTGGGCTCGATGCGCACCTACCACCCGGTGATGCTTAAGGTGGCCCGCCGCCTCATCGAGTCGTGGGACCGCGCGGCCGCCGAGGGACGGCCCGTCGAGGTCGCCGACGACATGACCCGGATGACCCTCGACACCATCGGCCTCGCGGGCTTCGACTACGACTTCGGCTCCTTCCTCCGGGACGACCCCCACCCCTTCGTCGACTCGATGGTGCGCTGCCTGGAATGGAGCATGACCCGGCTCGCCCGCACGCCCGGCCGGGACCACTCCGCGGCCGACGCCGCCTTCCGGACGGACGCCGCCCACCTGGCCCAGGTCGTCGACGACGTCATCGCCGCCCGCTCCGGCACCGACCAGAGCGGGGCCGAGGACCTGCTCGGCCTCATGCTGACCGCCGCCCACCCCGCCGACGGCGCCACCCTGGACCCGGCCAACATCCGCAACCAGGTCATCACCTTCCTCATCGCGGGCCACGAGACCACCTCCGGCGCGATGTCCTTCGCGCTGTACTACCTCGCCAAGCACCCGACCGCGCTGCAGCTCGTGCAGCGGGAGGCCGACGCCCTGTGGGGCGACACAGCCGACCCCGAGCCCACCTATGAGGAGGTCGGCCGGCTCGCCTACACCCGGCAGGTGCTCAACGAGGCCCTGCGGCTGTGGCCGACGGCCGCCGCCTTCAGCCGGCACGCCCTCGAGGACACCCTGCTCGGCGGCCGGATCCCGCTGCGCGCCGGACAGCCGGTCACCGTGCTCACCCCGATGCTGCACCGCGACCCCGTGTGGGGCGACAACCCGGGGCTGTTCGACCCGTCCCGTTTCTCGCCCGAGGCGGAGGCCGCCCGCCCCGTGCACGCCTTCAAGCCCTTCGGTACCGGCGAACGTGCCTGCATCGGAAGGCAGTTCGCGCTGCACGAGGCGACCATGCTGCTGGCCATGCTGGTGCACCGCTACCGGCTGCACGACCACGCCGGATACCGCCTCGCGGTGAAGGAGACCCTCACCCTCAAGCCCGAGGGCTTCACCCTCGCGCTGACGCCGCGCACCCCGGCCGACCGCGTCCACCCCGCCCTGCCCGGCGCCGCGCGGTCCGCGCCGGAGCGGACACGGACGCAGGACCTGCCCGCCCGCGTCCGCCCCGGCACCCGGGTCCTGCTGCTGCACGGCAGCAACTACGGCACCTGCCGCGACTTCGCCGCCCAACTCGCCGACGACACCGCGGCGATCGGCTGCGACACCGAGGTGGCCCCGCTGGACGCGTACGCCGGCGGCCTGCCCGCCGACCGCACCGTGGTCGTCGCGGCCGCCTCCTACAACGGCCGTCCCACCGACGACGCGACGGCCTTCGACGCCTGGCTGGAGAGCGCGCCCGACACCACCGGGGTCACCTACGCCGTCCTCGGCGTCGGCGACCGCAACTGGGCCGCCACCTACCAGCACGTCCCCACCCGCATCGACGAGCGCCTCGCCGCGGGCGGCGCCACCCGCCTGACCGGACGCGCCGCCGCCGACGCCTCCGGCGATCTCACGGGCACCGTCCGCGACTTCACCGTACGGCTGCGCGCCGCCCTGCTGGAGCGGCACAGCGACCCCGACGCCGCGGCCGACGCCCCCGCCGGGCCGGACACCGCCTACGAGGTCCGCACCCTGAGCGGCGGCCCGCTGGACGCGCTCGCCGACCGGCACGGCCTGGTGCCGATGACGGTCACCGAGGCCTACGACCTCACCGCGCCCGGGTACCCGCGGCGCAAGCGCTTCCTGCGCGTCGCGCTGCCGGACGGCGTCACCTACCGCACGGCCGACCACCTCACCGTGCTGCCCGCCAACGACCCCGGGCTCGTCGAGCGCGCCGCCGCCGCGCTCGGCGTCGACCTCGGCACCGTGCTCGACGTCCGTGCCACCCGCCCGCGCCGCGACGGACTGGCCGTGGACCGTCCGGTGACGGTACGTCAACTTTTGATGCATTACGTGGAGTTGCAGGACCGTCCCGGCTCCGACCGGCTGGCCGCCCTGGCCGCGGCCAACCCCTGCCCGCCCGAGCGCGCCGCCCTCACCGCCCTCGCCGCCGGGGCCGACGACCCGCGCACCCTCGTGGAGCTGTTCGAGGACCACCCCGCCCTGCGCGGCGCGCTCGACTGGCCGCGGCTGCTGGAGGTGCTCGCCCCGCTGCGCCCGCGGCACTACTCCATCTCCTCCGCGCCCGCCGCCGACCCGCACCACGCCGACCTGATGGTCTCCCTGCTCCAGGCCCCGGCGCGCTCGGGCAAGGGCGTCTACCGGGGCACCGGGTCCGGCCACCTGGCCTCCCTCGCGCCCGGCGACACGCTGTACGCCCGCGTCCAGCCGTGCCGGGAGGTCTTCCGCGTCGACGGCTCGGCGCCGGTGATCATGGTGTCCGCGGGCACCGGGCTCGCCCCGTTCCGCGGTGCCGTCGCCGACCGCGTCGCCGCCCTCGCCGGGGGTTGCGAACTCGCCCCCGCCCTCTGCTACGTCGGCTGCGACGCGCCCGACGCCGACTTCCTGCACGCCGACGAGCTGCGCGCCGCCGAGCGGGTCGGTGCCCTCGCGCTGCGGCCCGCCTTCAGCGCCGCCCCCGAGAACGGGGCCGCCTTCGTCCAGCACCGCATCGCCGCGGAGGGCGACGAGGTCTGGGCGCTGCTCGACGCCGGCGCCCGGGTGCACGTGTGCGGTGACGGCTCCCGCATGGCCCCCGGCGTCCGTGAGGCGTTCCGCACGCTGTACCGGGAGCGCACGCCCGGCGCCGACGGTCCGTCCGCCGAGCGGTGGCTCGACGCGCTGGTCGCCGACGGCCGCTACGTCGAGGACGTCTACGCGGCCGGCTGACGCCGCCGTCCGCCCCGGACCGCCCGCCGTCCCGCCCCGGCCCCGCGCCGGTCCGCCCCCTGCCGGTCCGCCGACCGGGGGCGGACGCGCGCCCGCCCGCCTCCGGTCACGACTCCCCGGCACGTCTTAATTTATTGCGTGGACTAAGAGGGCGGGAAAGTCGCGCGGCGGACGGCCGCGACGGTATCTTGCACCGCGGGCAGGGGCACGAGCGAGGGGGCCACATGGCGGGGCGGAACGGGCGCACGGTGCGCGACCTCCGGCGGGGCAACCGCACGGCGGTACTGGAGCGGCTGTACTTCGACGGCCCGCTCAGCCGCTTCGAACTCGGCCCGGCCACCGGCCTGAGTTCCGGCTCGGTCAGCAACGTGGTCGCCGACCTGGCCGCCGACGGCCTGGTGGAGGAGGCCGGTTCCGTCGACTCCGACGGCGGCCGCCCGCGCACCCTGCTGCGCGTCGCCCCGGACAGCGGCCGCATGATCGGTGTGGACGTCGGCGAAACCCGGGTGCGCGTCGAGCTGTTCGACCTCACCCTGACCGAACTGGCCCGTACCGAAAGGCCGCTGGAGGCGCAGCGCTACGACCCCGACGTGATCGCCGGGCACGTCCGGGACGGGATCGCCGAGGTGCTCGCGGCCGCCGGCCAGGCACCCGAGCGCCTCCTCGGCATCGGTGTCGGCGTCCCCGGCATCGTCGAGCGCACCCCGGACCGCGGCGCCGTCGTGCACGGCCAGACCATCGGCTGGGACGCGGTCCCGCTGGAGTCCCTGCTCCGGGCGGACTCCCGGCTCCCCGACGACGTGCCCTGCTTCATCGACAACGGGGCCAGGACGCTCGGCCAGGCCGAGATGTGGTTCGGCGCCGGACGTGGCGCCGGCAACGCCGTCGTGGTGCTCTTCGGCTCCGGCGTCGGCGCCAGCCTGGTCACCCCCGAGGCCGAGCGCGGCCGGGCCGTCGAGTGGGGGCACCTGACCGTGCGCGTACGCGGCCGCCGCTGCCGGTGCGGCGCCCTCGGCTGTCTGGAGGCCTACGCCGGGGCGGAGTCGCTGCTGGCGCGCTGGCGCGAGGAGGGCGGGCGCCCACCGCGCGGCGCCGACGAGGAGACCGCGCTCACCGCCATGCTCGCCGCCGCCTACCCGCCCCCCGGCACCGCCGCCGACCCGGTCGCGCTCGCGGTGCTGGAGGAGACCGCCGAGTACCTGGGCGCCGGCCTGGCGGACCTCATCAACCTCTTCCAGCCCGAGCGGATCCTCATCGGCGGCTGGGCCGGCCTCCAGCTCGGCCCCCGCATCCTGCCCGCCGTACGCCGGCACGCCACGGCGTACGCGCTGCGCCACCCCGCCGGGAAGGTGACCGTCGACCTCGGGCGCCTCGGCCCGGACGCGGTCACCGTCGGCGCGGCGATCCTGCCCCTCGCCGACTTCTTCGCCCGCGGGGGCCGCCGCCCCGACCCCGCACCCCGGGACCGGCACCCCGCCTGGCGGGCGGCACTGGAGGAACGCGGACCCTAGCGCTGCGGGCGGCGGGGCCCACCGGGTCGCGACGCCCGGTACGGCGCCTCGCCGCGTCGTCGCGCCACCCGGCCCGAGCGCCCGCCCGTGCCGGGACCGCCCGGCGGGGTTCCCCGCGGCCGTGTCCTTGGGGATCATGGGGACGCCCGCCCGTGCCGGTCGTACGAAGGAGTCGTCCGTGAGCCATGACCTCGCCGGTGTCCGCGCCCAGTTCCCCGCGCTGAAGGCGGGCTGGGCCCACTTCGACGGCCCCGGCGGCAGCCAGACGCCCCAGCCCGTCATCGACGCCGTGGCCGACGCTCTGGCCGGACCGCTCGCCAACCGGGGGCACGTCACGGCCGGCGAGCGGCGCGCCGAGGCCCTGGTCGGCGACGCCCGGCGGGCCATGGCCGACCTGCTCGGCGCCGACGCGTCCGGCATCGTCCTCGGCCGCAGCGCCACCCAGCTGACCTACGACTTCGCCCGCACCCTCGCCCGCACCTGGGAGCCGGGGGACGAGGTCGTCGTGACCCGCCTGGACCACGACGCCAACATCCGCCCGTGGGTCCAGGCGGCCGCGGCCGCCGGCGCCGTGGTCCGCTGGGCCGACTTCGACCCGGCCACGGGCGAGCTGGCCCCGGACGCCATCGGTGCCCTCCTGACCGACCGGACCCGGCTGGTGGCGGTCACCGCCGCCTCCAACCTGATCGGCACCCGCCCCGACGTGCCCGCCATCGCGGCCCTCGCCCACGCCCGGGGCGCACTGGTCCACGTCGACGGCGTGCACGCCACGGCCCACGCCCCGATCGATGTGGCCGCGCTCGGCGCCGACCTCTTCGTCTGCTCCCCGTACAAGTTCCTCGGCCCGCACCTCGGAGTCGCGGCGGGCCGCCCGGAGCTGCTCCGGACGCTGCACCCGGACAAGCTGCTGCCGTCCTCGGACGAGGTCCCCGAGCGGTTCGAACTGGGCACCCTGCCCTACGAACTGCTCGCCGGTACCCGGGCCGCCGTGGACTTCCTGGCCGGCATGGACCCCGAGGCGACCGGCACCCGCCGCGCCCGGCTGCTCACCTCCCTCGGGTCGCTCGAGACCCACGAGGGCGCCCTGCGCCGCCGGATCGAGTCGGCGCTGGCCGCCCTGCCCGGCGTCACCGTGCACTCGCGGGCCGCCGAGCGCACCCCCACCCTGCTGCTGACCCTCGACGGACGCAGCACGGTCGACGCCTGCGCCCACCTGGCCGAGCGGTCGATCGCCGCGCCGTCGGGGTCCTTCTACGCGGTGGAGGCGTCCCGCCGGCTCGGCCTCGGCGACACCGGGGGACTGCGCATCGGCCTGGCCCCGTACACCGGCGACGAGGACGCCGACCGCCTCCTGGAGGCCCTGTCCGCCTTCCTGGAGGCATGACGCCACGGGTACCGGACCCCTTGCGGGGACGGCCGGGCCGAGGGCAACGGCTCGGCGTCGACCGCTGCACCTACCGCAAGTCCGGTGCACCGCCCTACAGTTGATCGATGCGTGCACACCATGTCGACCGCCCGGCCGATCTCGACGCGGTACGTGAGTCCTATGACCGGGTGGCCGACGACTACGCCCACATGGTGGTGACGACGGGAGTCGGCGACATCCGCAGCGATCCGTGGCTCAAGGCGTCCATCGACGCCTTCGCCGACACCGTGCGCGGGCTCGGGCCCGTCCTCGACGTCGGCTGCGGGCCCGGAACGGTGACCGCCTACCTCGCCGAACGCGGACTCGATGTGTCCGGGGTGGATCTCTCGCCCCGCATGATCGAGAACGCGCGCCGCCTTCATCCGGAGTGCCGCTTCGCTGTCGCTTCCGCCACGGAGCTCGACCTCGGTGAAGCGACGTTGGGCGGCGTGCTCGGGTGGTGGTCGCTGTTCAACCTCCCCCGGGACGTCCTTCCTCAGGTTCTCGCCCTGTTCGCGCGCGCGTTGAAGCCGGGCGGCCACTTCATCACCGGAACACACGTCGGTGACGAGGACGCGGTGCGCACCGAGGCCTACGGAGGCGTACCCGTTCGCTGGACGACGCACAAGTGGCGGCCGGGACGACTCGTGGACCTGATCGAGCAGGCCGGACTGCGCCCGGTGGCCGAACTTCGGCTCCCTGCAGGCGAGGAATGGGGGCCGGGTGTGGTCGTGATGGCCGAGCGACCCGGCTGAGGACCGGGCGCCGCAAGCGGCGCAGGGCCTCATGCCTCGCACGGCTCCTCCGGACGGGTGCGGCGCCGGTCGAAGGTGCTGCTGACCGTGGACCTGCGGGCCTGCGTGGGGGTGGGCGCCGGCCGTCCGCCCAGGGACCGGTGAGCGGAGCCCCGGGGCGGACGGGTGAGGGAAGCGGTCCGCGGACGCGGCCCGGTCAGACGCCGGACCGCCCGGCGAAGGCGTCG
Organism: Streptomyces tropicalis; assembly: GCF_029269835.1. Taxonomy (GTDB): domain Bacteria; phylum Actinomycetota; class Actinomycetes; order Streptomycetales; family Streptomycetaceae; genus Streptomyces; species Streptomyces tropicalis. The sequence goes on from NZ_JARJBB010000004.1 coordinate 180,124, forward strand.
ACGCCGGTCAGCTCCGCGGACAGCGCCCACAGACGGGCCGCCTGCTCCGGATCGGTGGCCCAGGGCTTCACCCCGAACCCGGCGCCGTCCTCCGGCGCGGGCCCGGCGATGTCGCAGTCCTCCAGGTAGACCCCGCCCAGGCCGTCGAGCTGCGGTGACGTGGCCGCCCACACCTGGGTCGCCGCGCCCTGCTCCGGGGTCTTGAAGCCCGTCGGGTTCAGCGGGTTGCCCTGCTCGTCGATCCAGCCGCGCTCGACCATCTCCTCCTTGGCCAGGTGCCGCTGGAGCGGGGTGAGGATGCCGCCGGGGTGCAGCGCGAAGGCCCGCACCCCGGCGTCCCGGCCCAGCCGGTCGAGGTGGACGGCGAACAGGACGTTCGCGGTCTTGGCCTGCCCGTACGCCTGCCACTTGTCGTACCCCTGCCGCCAGTGGAGGTCGTCCCAGCGGATGCCGGACAGGTGGTGGCCCCGGGAGGAGACCGACACGATCCGGGCGCCGCCCGGCTCGATCGCCGGCCACAGGCGGTTGACCAGGGCGTAGTGCCCCAGGTGGTTCGTCGCGAACTGGGCCTCCCAGCCCGGTCCGACACGGGTCTCCGGGCAGGCCATGATGCCGGCGTTGTCGATGAGGACGTCGATCGTGCGGCCGGACGCCAGGAACCGCTCGGCGAAGCCGCGCACGCTGTCCAGGTCGCCGAGATCGAGCTCGTCCACCTCCGTCCCGTCGATGCCGGCCAGGGCCTCGCGGGCGGCGTCGGGGCGGCGCGCCGGGACCACCACGTGGGCGCCCGCCGCGGCGAGCGCGCGGGTGGTCTCCAGGCCGAGGCCCGAGTAGCCGCCGGTGACGACGGCCAGCTTCCCGGTGAGGTCCAGGCCCTGCAGGACGTCCCCGGCGGTGCTCGTGGCGCCGAAGCCCGATCCGATCTTGTGCTGTGGCGTAGTGCTCATGCTCCGCACGCTACGAATTGGAGTGCGCTCCAAGTCAAGCGCGGCCGTGTGCGTCTTCGCGGCGCCCGGGCCCGCCCGTGTCCGCCCGTCGGACCCGGGCCCGCGTCCGGCGCTCCCGGGCCCAGTCCAGCAGGGCCTCGGCGGGCCACGTGTTCACCACCCGATCGGCCGGCACCCCGCACTCCTCGGCGCGTGCGCATCCCCGGACCTGCCAGTCCAGCTGGCCCGGGGCGTGGGCGTCGGTGTCGACGGCGAACAGCACGCCCGCGTCGACGGCCCGGCGCAGCAGCCGCCGCGGGGGGTCCAGCCGCTCCGGGCGGCTGTTGATCTCCACCGCCGTCCCCGTCTCGGCGCACGCGGCGAAGACCGCGTCCGCGTCGAAGTCCGACTCGGGCCGCCGCCGTCCGGACAGCAGCCGCCCCGTGCAGTGCCCGAGGACGTCGGAGTGCGGGTTGCGCACCGCGGCCACCATGCGCCGGGTCATGGTGCGGGCGTCCATCCGCAGCTTGGAGTGCACCGACACCACGACCACGTCGAGCCGCTCCAGCAGCTCCGGTTCCTGGTCGAGGGAGCCGTCGTCGAGGATGTCGCACTCGATGCCGGTCAGCAGCCGGAACGGCGCCCAGGTCTCGTTGAGCGCCGCCACCACCCGCAGCTGCTCGCGCAGCCGGTCGGCCGTCAGGCCGCGGGCGACCGCCAGCCGCGGCGAGTGGTCCGTCAGCACGGCCCACTCGTGCCCGAGGCGTGCCGCGGTGCGGCCCATCTCCTCGATCGGGCTGCCGCCGTCGGACCAGTCGGAGTGCAGATGGCAGTCACCGCGCAGCCGCTCCCGCAGCCCGGCGCCGCCGCCCGGTGCGGGCTCCTCCTCGTCCCGCAGCCGCTGCAGATAGCCGGGCACCCGCCCGTCCAGGGCCTCCCGCACCACCTGCGCGGTCTTCGGACCGACGCCCTTGAGCGACTCCAGCGTCCCTTCCGACGCCCGCCGGGCGACCTCCTGCGGCGGCAGCTCCGCCAGGACCCGGGCGGCGGTGCGGAAGGCGCGGACGCGGTACGTCGGGGCCAGGGACCGCTCCAGCAGGAAGGCGATCCGGTCCAGTGCCTCCAGGGGGTCCATCGCCACCTCCACCCCTCAGCGTTCCGCAGGCCCTCCCGGGGCGCACCACGAAAGAAGGCGCGGGCGCGTGCCGCCCGGCCTCACCCGCCCGGGCGAAGGGGGAGGCCCGGGCCCTGCACCGCACGCCCGGCGGGCCGCGGAGGCCGCTCCGCGGCGGGGAGACGCGGGCCCCCGCCGATGCGACATGCGTTCTACGCTGGACGTATGACCGAAGTCGCGAGCCCGTACATGTCCCGTCCGCGGATCCTGGTGCTCGGGGTGCATCCGGGCGACCCGCCCTTCCGCATCGTGGAGGTCGACGGCGAGGTGGTGGGCCGGGCGCGGGCCATCACGGACGTGCTGGAGGTCGCCGCGGCCTTCGGCATCGTGGTGCACGACCTGGACGACCCCGACGTGGTGCGCTGGGTCGGCGGCGACAAGTTCACCTGGCAGCCGCGCTAGGAGTTCTCCGGCGTCGGTGCCGCGTCCGTACGCCGTCTCGCGGCCGCCGGACGGCCCGGCCGTGGTCCCGTCCGATCCGCGCGGTCCGGCCGGGTCCGCTTCCCCTCCGGGCGCGGGCACGAAGGCGCCGGCCGGCCCCCGGGGTCGGGGTGCCGGCCGGCGCGGCGGGCCGGGCAGGGTGCCAGTCAGGCCTTGGGCCTGCGGGCGTGCACCGCCCGGCCGAGCCGCCGGCCGAGCAGCAGGTAGCCGAGCAGCGCGCCCGTGGTGTTCAGGATGACGTCGTCGATGTCGAAGGCGCGCCCGGTGATGAGCGCCCCCTGGGCGAACTCGACCATGAGCATCACCATCGCCGTCAGCAGCACCACGCGCAGCAGTCCCCGTGCCTTCGGCGCGAGGACCGGCACCAGCACGCCGAAGGGGACCCCGAGCACCAGGTTCCCGCCGAGCTGCTTGACCGCGTCGCGCAGCGACGGCGCGTTCAGGTACAGCCGCAGCGAGGCCCCCGGATGCAGGTTGGTGTGGGCGATGGACGCGGACGCGGGCGACGGTTCGAGCGTCAGCTTCGCCAGGACGACCGCGAAGGCCACCATGAAGACGAAGGCGCACAGCATCGCCAGCAGACGCAGCGGCCAGGGGAGCGGCCGGCGCTCCTCGGCGGCCGGCTCCGGGGTTTGAGCCTTCTTCGCGGTCCGCGCCGTCTTCGCGGGTCCCGCCGTCTTCGCGGGCCCCGCCTTCTTCGCGGTCCGCGGTCGGAATACGGTACGCGGACTCAGGGCCACGCGAGCCATGGGCTCCTCCAGTTGTCAACATCCCAGCGTTGTGACGCGGTTACCCCTGAAAGCCGCGCGGATGCCCTGACCGGTGCGACCGGTGCGACCGGGAGGCCGCCCCAGGCCCCGGGCAGGCGCCGTCCTGCGAGCGGGATCAGGTCCCGTAGGTGACACGCACCTCCTGGAAGCCGAGGGAGCGCAGCAGGCCCTGGAGCATGCCGGTCGTGTTGGTCTCGGCGCGGGCGGTCAGCCCGCTGTCCTTGGCCGCGTCGCCGATGTGCCGCACCGCGAGCTGCTGCACCGCGCGCTCGCTGTTGGGGTTGTCGGAGAACAGGTCGCCGATCCGGTCCAGCAGCCCGCGCTGCTTGGAGACGGCGTAGGAGTGGTCCGGGTCCAGGGCCGGCTTGCCGAGCCGGGCGTGCGGCAGGCGCAGTGTGGCGGAGGTGCGGTCGGCGTTGACCGTCACGTCCTTGCCGCCGACGCGGCCGAGGTCGACGTAGGCGTCCACCGTGCCCGCCCCGACGTACAGGGTGCGGGTGCCGCGGATCGCGTCCGGCAGGTACTTGGAGTCCTTCTCCAGGTCCACGACCACCTGGAAGTTGCCGGAGGCGGCGTCGTAACGGCTCATGTCCTGGATGGACTTCAGCAGCGCCGGACCCGAGCGGTCGTGCGTCTCGGTGCCGAACACGTCCCTGAGGCCCGGCAGTACGGCCAGGCGGATGCCCGCGAACAGCACCACGAGTACCGTCACCAGGACGGTCAGCACCTTGGCCCAGCCGGGCATGCGCCCGATCGAAGTCGTCATTCGACGGCCCTCCTTCCTGCCTCTGCGGATGCCCGCCAAACGCCTCCGCAGACCGGTCGCTCGGCGGAGCGGGCGCCGGCACGGCCGGACCCGCCCGGTGCCGACCGCCTCCCGCGCCCGGATCGGCGTCGCGCAGGGGCCCGCCGCCGGTCCGGGGCGTGCGGGTCCCGTGGCGGACACGGACCGCCGTCCGGCGCGCCCCGCCCGGCGGCGGTCAGTAGCATGAGCCCGGCAGCGGAATTGATCACGCGGGGAGCGGCTCGTGCGAGACATCGCGGTGTTCAGCGGAAGTGCCCATCCCGGACTGGCGGCGGAGGTCTGCGCCCACCTGGGGGTCCCGCTCAGTCCGACCCGGGTCAGCCGGTTCGCCAACGACTGCCTGGAGGTGCAGCTGCAGGCGAACTGCCGGGAGCGGGACGTCTTCGTGATCCAGCCGCTCGTCAAGCCGGTGCAGGAGCACCTGGTCGAGCTGCTGATGATGTGCGACGCGGCCCGCGGCGCCTCGGCCGCCCGGATCACGGTCGTCATGCCCCACTACTCCTACGCCCGCTCCGACAAGAAGGACGCCCCGCGCATCTCCCTCGGGGGGCGTCTGGTCGCGGACCTGCTCGTCGCGGCGGGCGCCGGCCGCGTCCTCGCGATGACCCTGCACGCGCCGCAGGTGCACGGCTTCTTCTCGGTGCCGGTCGACCACCTGCACGCGCTGCGGGAACTGGCCGCGCACTTCCGCCGGTACGACCTGTCCCGGACCACGGTCGTCTCCCCGGACCTCGGCAACGCCAAGGAGGCGGCGGCCTTCGCGCGGATGCTCGGCGCCCGGGTGGCCGCGGGGGCCAAGCAGCGGTTCGCCGACGACCGGGTGAGCATCAACTCCGTCATCGGCGACGTGACCGGGCGGGACGTGATCGTCCTGGACGACGAGATCGCCAAGGGCAGCACGGTCCTGGAACTCCTGGACCGGCTGCGGGAGGCGGGGCCGCGGTCGATCCGGGTCGCCTGCACCCACGGCCTGTTCGCGGAGGGCGCGCTGAAGCGGCTCACGGAGCAGCCCGACGTGCTGGAGATCGTGTGCACCAACACGGTGCCGCTGCCCGTGGACGACCCCGAGGAGTTCCGCGGCAAGCTGCGGGTCCTGTCGATCGCCCCCGCGCTCGCCGAGGCCGTCCGGCGCATCCACAACGGCGAGTCCGTCAGCGCCCTGTTCGACGCGCCGCGCGACGAGGAGGAGTGACCGGCGCCGCACCCGGACGGTGACGGCCCGGGCCGCGGCGCCCGACCGCTCACAGCGGGCCGGACGCGGCCTCGGGCTGCTCCAGGGCCGCGTCCAGCGTCGGCTGCGGCGGCAGCAGCGCGGCCAGCCCGGTGACGCGCAGGACGCGCAGGGTCAGCGGGTGCGTGCACACCAGGCGCAGGTCGCCTCCGTGGTCGAGGACCCGGCTGCGGGCCCGGTACAGCAGGCGCAGTCCGGAGCAGTCGAAGAAGTCGACCCGGCTCAGGTCGATCACCACCCGGGCGCCGGGTTCGCCGGTCGCCCGGTCCATATGGGGAAGGATGCGGACCGCCGCGGCGATGTCGATCTCGCCGCGCAGCTCCAGCACGGTGTGCCCGCGGTCCCGGTGCACGCGCAGCGGCCGGTCGGGCGGTGCGGGTTCCTGCGGCACGGCGCCTCGCCTCCAACCGGTCGGCATACGGCGGGGACCGCGGATCCATGGGTCGGCCTCACGCCCAACCCCCCCCCCCACCCCTGAAAGCTACCCTCGTTGGAGTGAATTCCAGCATGTTCGGTTGACATATGTCATCGATTTCAGGCGGGTTGACACAGCGTCTCCCCGCACGGCGTGTGACATGTCCGGCGATGCCGCCCGTGTCCTGCGCGCGGCACGTGCCGAACGGCCCCGCCCGCACCCCGCCCCTGCTGGAGCCGCCGTGCCCGCCGGGCCCTCAGTCGACGAGCAGGACCAGCTTGCCCGTGGTGCGGCCGGTGCCGCCGAGCGCGTGCGCCTCGGCGGCACCGGCCAGCGGGAAGGTCCCGGCGATCGTGGCGCGCAGCCCGCCCGACTCCACCAGGTCGGCGATCGCCCGCATGCCGTGCTGGTCGGCGTCCACCAGCATCCTGACCGCCCGCACCCCGAGCCGCTCGGCCTCCCGGGGGAACGCGTCGGTGCCGACCGGCAGGATCGAGACCACGACGCCGCCCGGCCGCACGACCCGCAGCGAGCGGACCGACGTCTCCCCGCCCAGGGTGTCGAGCACCACCTCGACGTCCCGCACCGCCTCGGTGAAGTCGGTCGTCCGGTAGTCGATCGCCTCGTCCACCCCGATCCCGCGCAGGAAGTCGTGCTTGGGCGCGCTCGCGGTGCCGATCACGTACGCGCCCAGGGACTTGGCGATCTGCACCGCCACGTGCCCGACGCCGCCGGCCGCCGCGTGGATCAGCACCCGCTGCCCCGGCCGCACGCCTGCCCGCTCCACCAGGGCCTGCCAGGCCGTCAGCGAGACCAGCGGCAGCGCTCCCGCCTGGGTGTGGTCGATGCCGGCGGGCTTCGGGACGAAGGCCCGTGCCGGGCCGGCCACGTACTCGGCGTGCGAGCCGTGGCCGAACGGGTAGGGCAGCATGCCGAAGACCTCGTCCCCGGGCCGGAGGTGCGCGACGCCGACGCCGACCGCCTCGACGACGCCGGAGGCGTCCCAGCCGAGCACGAACGGCGGCTCGCCGAGGAACGCGCCGGTGGCCCGGTGCTTCCAGTCGGTCGGGTTGACCCCGGCGGCACGGACCCGGACCAGCACCTCGTTCGCCCGCGGCGCGGGCCGTTCCAGCTCCACCTCCTTCAGGACCTCGGGACCGCCGAGGACGTCCTGGCTGATGGCGCGCATGGTGTTCACAGTGCTCATGGTCACCCAGCCTGCCGGGAAACGCGCCACGGGGACAACGCGCCCGCAGGCCGTCCCGGCCCGGACGCGCTCGCGCGCAGGACGGCCGCTTCCCCTGCTCCGCCTCGGCCGGCCGACTGAATCCGCGGGACCGGGATATCCGCCAGGGAAGGGGCGGCGGGCCCGTCCGGCCGCCGGAATCTTCGGAGGGGACATGCCACTGGTGACCGCGGGCGTCGTGGTGCTCGACTGCGCCGAGCCCGAGAAACTCGCCGTGTTCTACAAGGAGTTCCTGGAGGCGGAGGAGACCGAGGCGACCGCCAACCTGGTGGAGATCCGCAACGCCGACGGGATGCGGATGGCCTTCCGCCGCGACGCCAACGCGACGCCGCCGAGCTGGCCGCGTCCCGAGAACTCGCTCCAGGCCCACCTGGACTTCCGGGTCGAGGACCTGGACGCCGCCGAACGCCGCGTCGTCGAGCTCGGAGGTCGCCCGGTGGAGGCGAAGGAGGGCCCCGGCCCGTACGAGGAGCGCATCTGCGCCGATCCCGCGGGCCATTCCTTCACGCTGCGCTCCGCCCGCCTGAAGGCCCCGAAGCAGGGCTGACCCCGCCGGGACAGGCCCCCGCCCCGGCGGCGGGGGCCTGTCCCGGCCGGGGCACGGACCGGGTCAGTCCCGGCCGCCGCGTTCCTTCGCCGGCCACACGCCGGTGGACCGCTCGATGGCCTTGGCCCCCGCGCGGTCCACAGCGCTGCGCACCACCGCGAAGATGGCGCCCTGGACGGCCGCGGCGAACAGGATCTCGCCCCAGCGGCGGTCCGCGTCCAGGGCGTCCGGTGCGTCGTCCTCGTGCCGGATCGCCTTCCACGTCGCGCGGAACGCCATCCCGGCCAGCGTGCCGCCGGCCCAGCCCAGCACGAACCCGACGGGCTGGTAGGCGAGCGAGAGCTTGTTCTTCTTCTTGGCCACCGGTATCTCCTTCTTCCGTGAACTGGTCGATGAGCGGGCGGGGAGCGGTCAGGGGCGGTGCCCCGCCGGCACCTCCTCGCCGGCGGGCACCGGGCCGGGCGGCGTCCCGTCCCCGAAGGGCCGGCCGCCGAGCCGCTCGCGGTGGTGCGGCACCGTCCAGCCCGCCGGGTCCGGACCGAGGGGCACGATCCGGGTCGGGTTGATCCCGGTGTGCACCTGGTAGTAGTGCCGCTTGACGTGGTCGAAGTCGACCGTGTCGCCGAAGCCGGGCGTCCGGTACAGATCGCGGGCGTACGCCCACAGCACCGGATCCTCCGCCAGCTTCCAGCGGTTGCACTTGAAGTGTCCGTGATACACGGCGTCGAAACGGACCAACGTGGTGAACAGCCGGATGTCCGCCTCGGTGATCGTGTCGCCGACGAGGTAGCGCTGCCCGGCCAGCCGCTCCGCGAGCATCTCCAGCCGCCGGAAAACGCCCCGGCACGCCGCCTCGTACTCCTCCTGGGACGAGGCGAACCCGGCCCGGTACACACCGTTGTTGACGTCCTCGTGGACCTCCGCCATCACCGCGTCGATCTCCCCGCGCAGCGCCCGCGGGTACAGGTCCGGCGCCCCCGGGCGGTGCAGCGCCGTCCACTCGGTGGCGAGGTCGAGCGTGATCCGCTGGTAGTCGTTGGTGACCAGCCGTCCGCTGGGCACGTCCACGACCGCGGGCACGCTCACGCCGCCCGGGTACCCGCGCTCCCTGCGGTCGTAGGCCTCGCTCAGGTGGCTGATCCCGAGGACGGGGTCCCGGCCGCCGGGGTCGAGGGTGAAGCGCCAGCTGCGGTCGTCCTGGATCGGATCGGCCACCGCGAGCGACAGCGCGTCCTCCAGCCCCAGCAGCCGCCGCGCGACCAGCGCCCGGCTCGCCCACGGGCAGGCGCGGCTCACCACCAGACGGTAGCGCCCGGCCTCCACCGGCCAGCCGTCCCGCCCGTCGGCGGTGATCCGGTCCGCGAAATGGCTCCTGGACCGCTTGAAGGGCCGGTGGCCGTAGGCACTGTTGCCCGCGGGCCCGTCACTCATGCGTCCTCCTCGGCGTACGGGGCTCCTGGGGGACGCGTTCCCCGAATTCGCCCCGCCGCACGGTGTGAGCGGGGGCGGTCGGGGCATCCGGCGAGGGTGAGCGGGACATCCACGGAACACACCACGGACGACACGACCGACCGCACCGCGCAGCGGAGCCAGGAAGGCGGTACCGAAGGGCACCAGGCGGACAGCAACACCCGGGTCACCGTACTGGTGGCCCTCGCGGCCAATCTGGTCATCGCGGCCGCCAAGGCCGTCGGCGGCATCGTCGCGGGCTCGCCCGCGCTGCTGTCGGAGGCCGCCCACTCGGTCGCCGACAGCCTGAACGAGGTCTTCCTGCTCACCGCGCTGCGCCGCAGCCGCCGCCCCGCCGACCGGAAGCACCCCTTCGGCTACGGCAAGGAGCGCTTCTTCTGGTCGCTGCTCGCCGCCGTCGGGATCTTCGTCATGGGCGGCTGCTTCTCCGTCCTCCAGGGCGTCGAGGCGCTGCGCAACGGCGCCGAGGAGAGCTTCGGCGGCTATGTGGCGGGCCTCGTCGTGCTCGCCGTGGCCCTGGTCGCCGAGGGCGTCTCCCTGCTGCGGGCGCTGCACCAGGTGCGCCGTCAGGGCGGCAAGGAGGGGCTGCGCGACCCGGCGCTGCGCACGGTGGTCGCCGAGGACGGCACCGCGGTGCTCGGCGTCACCCTCGCCATGATCGGCATGGCGCTGCACATGGTCACCGGCCAGGTCGTGTGGGAGGCGTCCGCCTCGCTGGCGATCGGTGCCCTGCTCGGCTACGTCGCCTACCGGCTGGGCCGCGACGCGCGCGACCAGCTGATCGGGGAGGCGGCGGACCCGGAGCTGTCCGACCGGATCAGGGACATGCTCGAGGAGCAGGCGGAGATCGACAGCGTGGAGTCGCTGTTCACCATGAAGATGGGGCTGGACTCCGTGCTGGTGGCCGCCCGGATCGACCTGGCGCCCGGCCTGGACAGCGAGGAGGTCGAGCGGGTGTCCGTGCGCATCAAGGCCTCCCTGCGCGACGCCGTCTCCGAGGCGGACCAGGTCTTCCTCGACGTGACCGACCGGGTGGAGGAGGAGCGGCGCGAGCGTCCCGCCACCGCGCGGCCGGCGGAGGAGCGGGCACAGGAGAGCCCCGCCGCGACGGGGGAACGCGGCGGGGCCTGACAGGCGGGTTCCCGGCCCCGGGCGCTTCATGCGCCCCGGGCCGGGAATTTCTTCCCGGCCGGCCCCCTGGCCCCCGGGGACCGCGGTGGGCCACCCGGGGGCCAGGAGCGGATCAGTGACTGCCGTCGGCCGGCTCCAGCACGAACACCGGGATCTCGCGCGACGTCTTCTCCTGGTACTCGGCGTAGGGCGGGAACGCGGCCACGGCCCGCTCCCACCACTCGGCCCGCTCCGCCCCGGAGAGCTCACGGGCCGTCATGTCCTGCCGGACCGGCCCGTCCTGCAGCTCGGCCCGCGGGTCGGCCTTGAGGTTGAAGTACCAGACCGGGTGCTTGGGCGCCCCGCCCTGCGAGGCCACCGCGGCGTACCGGCCGTCGTGCTCCACCCGCATCAGCGGCGTCTTGCGGACCTTGCCGCTCTTCGCACCCAGGGTCGTCAGCACGATCACGGGCAGCCCCGTGTCCATCAGCGTCGTGCCCTTGGTCCCGCCGGAGCTCTCGTACAACTCCACCTGGTCCCGCACCCACTGGGCCGGGCTGGGCTCGTACTCGCCCTCCAGAGGCATGGCGTTCCGTCCTCTCTCGTGTCCTGCGTCCGTTCTCGCACCGCCCTGCAACACCGGTGCCCACAGGATCCATCCCTACCGCGTTCCCCACGGAGGGCGGACGCACCGCGCCCGGTGGCGGAATCCGCGGGGCCGGGCGGCCCGTCGGACGGCCGTATCGCGCCAGGCCCCGGCCGCCGGGCCCCGGCCGTGGACCCGGCACCCGGCACGGTCCCACCGCGGGGTGCCCCGTCCGCGCGACCGCTCATCCCGGTGCGAGGACCGTCCGCACGGCCAGCCCCGCCATCACCGCGCTCGACACGAGCGCGGTCGCAAGGCGCCCCCGGTGTCCCGTCAGGGCGCGGCCCAGCAGCGCGCCGCCGCCGGCGAGCAGCAGCTGCCAGCTCGCGGACGCGGCGAACGCGGCGAGGACGAACGTGCCCTGGTCGGCCGGCGGCACGGCGTGCGCGGTGCGGGTGCCGAGCACCAGCGCCGCGAAGTAGACGACCGTGGCGGGGTTGAGCAGCGTGACCCCGAGCAGCCCGACATACGCCCGCGCCGGACCGGGCGGAGCCGGCTCGTGCCGGACGGCGAGCCGCCGGGCCCGGTACCGGCGCAGCGCGGTGAGCGCCCCCCACACCGCCAGCCCGGCCAGCACCAGGGCCGACACCCAGCGCAGCGGCACCAGGACCGGCCGCAGCGCGGCGGCCAGCGCGGCGCCCCCGAGGGTGGCGAGCAGGGCGTACAGGCCGTCGGCGGTGGCCACGCCGAGCGCGGCGCACGATCCGGTCCGCAGCGAGCTGCGGGCGCTGAGGGAAACGAGGTAGGTCCCGACGGCGCCGACGGGCACGGCGATGCCGAAGCCCGCGAGCAGCCCGGCGACCAGCGCGCCCGTCACGGCCGCGCCGTGCCGTGCCTTCGCGGACGGCCCGGCTGCTGCTGCCGGTGCTCCGCGGCGGGGTGAGCGGCGTACCGTGGCAGCAGGGGGATCCGGATCGAGGACATGGCCGGATCCTGCTGTCCGCGTCCCGCGGACGGCAACCGAATTTCGCCCGGGGAGCGGCATGTCCCGGCCAGATCCCGCGGGTCGCCGATCTGGCCGAACTTCATGTCGTGCCTTAGATGCCTGGGGCATCTAATGAAGATCGGCACGACGCACTCTTCGTCTGCGAGGTCTCCATGACGGCACTGTCGGAACCCGTCGCCTTCCCCCAGGACCGCACCTGTCCCTACCACCCGCCGGCCGGCTACGACGCACTGCGCGCCGACCGGCCGATCAGCCGCGTCTCCCTCTACGACGGCCGCCCGGTCTGGCTCGTCACCGGGCACGAGGAGGCCCGGCGCCTGCTGGCCGACCCGCGCCTGTCCACCGACCGCACCCGGCCCGGGTTCCCGATGCCCAGCGCCCGCTTCGCCGCGGTCCGCAACCGCACGATCGCGCTGCTCGGCATCGACGACCCCGAGCACCGCGCCCAGCGCCGCACGGTGATCCCCCACTTCACCGTGAAGCGCGCCACGGCGCTCAGGCCGGGCATCCAGCGCATCGTCGACGACCTGCTGGACGCGATGATCGCCCAGGGCCCGCCCGCGGAGCTGGTGAGCGCCTTCGCGCTGCCGGTCCCCTCCATGGTGATCTGCACCCTGCTCGGCGTGCCCTACGCCGACCACGAGTTCTTCGAGGAGCAGTCCCGCCGGCTGCTGCGCGGTCCGGACGCCTCCGACACCCAGGAGGCGCGGGAACTGCTCGAGCAGTACCTGGGCGAGCTGATCGACCGCAAGCGCAAGGAGCCCGGCGACGGCCTGCTCGACGAACTCGTGCACCAGCAGCTGCGCGAGGGCACCCTGGACCGGGACGAGCTGATCTCCCTCGCGGTCATCCTGCTGATCGCGGGCCACGAGACGACCGCCAACATGATCTCGCTGGGCACCTTCACCCTGCTCCAGCACCCCGAACGCCTGGCGGAGCTGCGGGCCGACCCGGCGCTGCTGCCCGCGGCGGTCGAGGAGCTGCTGCGGATGCTGTCCATCGCCGACGGACTGCTGCGGCTCGCCACCGAGGACATCGAGGTGGCCGGGACCACCGTCCGGGCCGGCGACGGCGTCGCCTTCTCCACCTCCGTGATCAACCGCGACGAGGAGGTCTACTCCGCCCCGGACAGCCTGGACTTCCACCGGCCGGTCCGCCACCACGTCGCCTTCGGCTTCGGCATCCACCAGTGCCTCGGGCAGAACCTGGCGCGGGCCGAGCTGGAGATCGCGCTGAGCTCACTGCTCGGCCGGCTGCCCACCCTCCGTCTCGCCGCCGAGCCGGACACGATCCCGTTCAAGGCCGGCGACACGATCCAGGGGATGCTGGAACTCCCCGTGACCTGGTAAGAGGCTGCCGTCATGCACATCGACATCGACACGGACCGCTGCATCGGCGCCGGCCAGTGCGCGCTGGCCGCACCGGGCGTCTTCACCCAGGACGACGACGGCTTCAGCACCCTGGTGCCCGGCCGGGAGGACGGCGGCGGGGACCCGATGGCCCGGGTGGCCGCCCGCGCCTGCCCGGTCGGAGCCATCACGGTGTCGGAGGCGGACGACTGAGGTCCCGGGCCGCCGGGGTGCGCCCCGGCGGCCGCGGCCGCCGCCCGCCGGGACGGCCGGATCCACGCGCCGCCCCGGACGCACCGGCCCGCGCGGCCCGGCCGTTCAGTAGGGTGCCCGGATGGCCGACCGCACCGAGCACCCCTTCCTCTACGTCGTCGTCTGCGGCGCGGGCGTCGCCGCGGGCGTCGGCAGGCTGATCACCGCCGCGCAGGAGCGCCACTGGGAGGTCGGCGTGATCGCCACCCCGGTCGCCGCGCAGGGGGGCTTCTTCGACCTGGCGGCGGTGGAGGCGCAGACGGGCCGTCCGGTCCGCTCCGCCTGGCGCACCCCGGCCGATCCGCGCCCCTTCCCGCCGCCGGACGCCGTGGCCGTCGCCCCCGCCACCTTCAACACCGTCAACAAGTGGGCGGCCGGCATCGCGGACACGCTCGCCGTGGCCACCCTGTGCGAGGCGTACGGCCTCGGCGTCCCGATCACCGCCCTGCCCTGCGTGGCCGGGGCCCTGGCCACGCACCCCGCCTACCGGGACAGCCTCACCCGGTTGCAGGGGATGGGCGTCCGATTCGGCGCACCGCACGCCGGCGGCCCGGACGAGTTCGCCTGGGAGCAGGCACTGGACCTGCTGGCCGGGCCGCCGGCCTGAGCCCGGCAGCACCCGGCAGCCGCACGCACCCGACTACACGCACGCGACGGTCGGCCCCGCCAGCATGCCGCCCGTGAACAGGGCCTGGCCCTTCGGCATCCAGTAGCCGGCCTTCGAGACGACCGTGGAGCAGGCCCGGCCGAGGGCCAGGCGGACCCGCACGGTGTCGGGGTGCCCCGGCTGGAGGTCCGTCAGGGCGCAGTCCAGGGAGTACGCGAGCCGGGTCCGCGACGGATGGCGCCCGACCAGCGGGTTGATGCAGCGCGGGTCGTCCGTGGTGATCCGCGCCCCCGTCCCCTCCTCGGCGATCAGCCCGAGCCGCGCGCTGCCGTCGCCCTCGTCGCTGTCCCGGTAGACCTTGTACGTCAGCGTGGTGGTGGAGCCGGCCCGTACCGAGGGGCGGTCGACCTTGATGCGGTGCGTGGCCCGGGGCTTCGGCGCGGTCAGGGTCAGGGTGGCACGGACGGTGCCGGTCAGATCCACGGCCGAGGGCGCGGACACCGCGTGCAGCCGGGCCGTGAACGCGTAGGTGCCCGGCCCCGGGTACTCGCCGGTGCCCGGCAGGGGGCCGGAGGCCACGGGGACGCCGTTCCGGGTGGCGGTCCAGGTGCCCGAGGTGCGGCAGAGGTAGCGGGCCTTGGTCGAGGGGTAGCCGCAGTTCGCGGGAGCGGAGACCGACATGACCGGCGCGCCGGTGCCCGCGCACAGGCTGATCGCGGCCCACTGGCGTGCGGCGCCGCGCAGGACGCCCGCCGGGGAGCACAGCGTCGCCGGGGCCTCGCCGGCGGCCCGGGGCGTGTCGCCGCGGCACCATGAGGGCGACACCAGGGCCAGGGGCAGCACGGCCGCCCCCACGAAGGTCCTGAGGGTGGTCAGACGTGTCGGCACCGGTTCCTCCCGCGCGGCCGCGACCGGCCCGGCGCCGGTCGTCTGCGCCGAGGATGCGGTCCGCGACGTCCGCCGGGCCGCTGCCGCGCCGGACGGTCACCTGGGGGCAGCAATGCCCCGCGGCGCCGGTGACCCGGTCGGACCCGCCGCGCGGCGACCGCTGCGCCCGGCGAATGCGCCGGACCGGAAATGAGGCGGGGCGGCCCCAATCCGCCGCCGCCAATTGCCGAATCCGTCCGGCGTTCGCCTTTTGCCCGACGGCATTGACAATTCGTCAATAGCCCTGCCCTGCGGGGGCGATTCGCAAAACAGTGCGATCACTTGTTACGTTGCGTTGACCTGTGCAAAGGTGTGCCTTGTCGGCGTGCAGACAATGAGGCTCCCCGTGCTGCGCCGTAGCCGGACGAGGGGCCCGGCACCCCACGTGGTACCCCTTCGGTGCGGACAGAATGCCGCGGCGTCCCTGGAGGAATGCAGCCGTGAATGACCCTGGCCTGGTGAATTCCGCCGAGCATCCGCGCCGGTTCGACACCACCGACGAGGAACTCAGTGCCGAGCTGCGGAAATGGACGGGCGGCACCCCGGCGGTCAGTCCCGTCGGCGAACTCCTCGACCGGCACTGGGAGGCGGGCTGCGCCTACGCGCGGCTGTGCACCGACGGCCCGCACCCCGCGGGCATGCTCACCACCGCGGCCTTCACCCGCCTGTTCGGGCAGTCGCTGCGGCAGTCCGGGCCGACCGCCGCCTGGCGCCCCCACCTCCTCCTGGCCGTGCGCCGGATCGCCGCCGAATGGGCGGCCGACCACCGGCTGGAGATGCTCCACCCGGAGCTGCGGGCCGCGTCCGGCGACGGCCCCGGGGCCGCCGCGCTCCTGCTCCCGCCGGACGACCGGCGGCTGCTCTCCCAGGCGTTCCAGCGGCTGCCCCAGACGGCACGGGCCGTGCTGTGGCACACCGAGGTCGAGGCCGAGCCCCTCGCCTCGCCCGCCCGGCTGCTCGGCCTCGACGAGGAGGGCGCCCGCATCGAACTCCGCCGGGCCCGCGAGCGGCTGCGCGAGGAGTGTCTCCAGGTCCACCGCGAACTCGCCCCGGAGCAGGACTGCCTGCGCTACTTCCGGCTGCTGGACGTGACCTACCGGCGCTTGGGGGTCGCCCTCGACCCCGACCTCGCGGGGCACCTGGCCGGATGCACGCACTGCCGTCACACCGCGGAGCAGCTGGGGCAGTTCACCGAGGACCTCGGCGGGGCGCTCGCCGAGGGCGTGCTCGGCTGGGGCGCCCGGGAGTACCGTGCGGCGCGCCTGGAGGAGGCGGCCGCGGACGAGGCGCCGCCCGCGGTGCCGCCGAAACCGGCGGTGCCCCCGGGGGCCGCCGCCGCGGCGGCCGGGTCGACGGCCGCGTCCGCCCGCACGGCGTCCGCGATCCCGGCGCCCGACGGCCCCCTCGGAGGGGAGTCGTTCGGGTCTCCCGCTTCCGGCGGTCCGGTCGCCGGGGAGGCGTTCGGGTATCCGGCGGGCGCGGAGCCGTGGGGCGCCGACGTGTTCGGCGGTCCGGTGGGCGGGGAGCCGTTCGGGGCCGCCGCCCGGCAGGACGGCCGGGCGGCCCCACCGCGCGCCGGGTCCTCCGGCTTCGCGCCGGGCCGCCTCCCGGACGCCGCGTCGGGTCTCCGCTCCCGCTCCGCCTCCGAGGCCGGTACCGGGGCCCTCCCCGGGGCCGCGGCCGGCCGTGGGGTGTCGGCCCGGGCGGCCGCGCGCCGCACCGCGGCGGGCCGGATCGGCGCGGCCGCCCGGTCCGCGGCGGCAGGCATGTCCGCGGCGGCAGGCCGCCCGGGCCCGTCCGGGGAGGCCGGGCGGCGGGCGGCGGCCCCCTCCCGGCGGTCGGGGCCGGCATCCGCGCCGGCCGGGGCGCCGGCACGGTCCGGGAACCAGGGGTCCGGTCCCCGTACGGCCCTCAGCCGTGCGGCCCGCAGGGCGGCCCGGCGTGCCGGCCGCCGGCGCACCCTCGCGGTCGCCGTCGCGACGGTGAGCGGGCTGGTCGTCGTCCCGCTCGTCCTGTGGTCCGTCCTGGGTTCCGACGACGCCCCGGCGCCGGGCGGCCGCTCCTCCGGCACCCCGGGCGCCGCCCCGGCGGGCAGCGCGTCCGGCGGGCCGGGACCCGCCGCGTCCGGCAGGGTCGGGCAGGCCGCCCCGCTGCGCGGACGGCTGCGCAACGCGGCCTCGGGCCTCTGCGTCGGCCTGACCGGGGGGAAGGCCGTCCGGGGCGCCGAGGCCGAGCTGGCCGCGTGCTCCGGGACGCCCGGCCAGCAGTGGAGCTACGAGCCCGACGGCCTGCTGCGCAGCGCCGCCGCCCCGGACCTGTGCCTGGACTCCCACCTCGGCTACTCGGTGCAACTCGCCCCGTGCACGGGCGCGTCCGGGGCCGGCGCCAAGAACGTCCGCTACGACTTCACCCTCCAGGGCACGCTGGTCCCGCGCTTCGACCAGAACCTGGCCCTCACCCCCGCCGCCACCGACGGAGCGGGTTCCCTGGTGCTCAAGACCCGCACCGACGGGCGCGTCCAGCGCTGGACCCTCGACGCGGCCTCGCCCGACCTACAGCCGAAGGGGGCCGAACGGGACGCCGCGGGCGGGCCGTCGGCGTCCGCGTCGGCCTCCGCGGCCCGGACCGCGGCCGCACCGCTCCGGGCCCCCGGCGACCCGGCCGCCGTGTCCCCCACGTCCCCCACGTCCGTGGACCCGTCCGCGGCGGACCCGTGCGCGTCGTCCCGCGCCTGCACCGACGACGGGCCGGACCTCCACGGCCGGTACGGTCACGCGTACCGGCCCGGGCACGGAGGGCGCCCCGGCCGATGACCCGTCAGTGGTGAGGGGGGTGCGGCGGGGGCGGGGGCATCGTGGTCAGGTCGGGCGCCGCCTCCGGCCACACCAGCAGCACCGGGCACGGCGCGTGGTCGACGACGAACCGGGCGGCCGGGCCCAGGCTGTGCGGGCCGAGCCGGGCCCGGTCACCGTCCCGGGCCAGCACCAGCAGGTCGGCACCCTCGGCCGCCGCCACCACCTCGCGCTCCACCCGCCCGGTCCGCTCCAGCGGCGTGCTCGGCCGCCCCAGCCGTGCGGCGGCAGCCTCCAGCAGCTGGGCCGCCGACGTGCCGCCGAGGTCCTCCAGCCGGTCCCCCGGATCCCGCTCGGGGTGGCCCCGGCCGAGCAGCCCGGCGAAGGCGCCGTGCGCCACGCCGGGCACCTCCGGACCGCTCACGTGCAGCAGCACCACGTCGGACGCCTGAGGCGCCTGCGTGCGCACCGCGTCCACGCAGGCGGGCCACGTGCCTTCCACGAGCCAGGCGATCACACGCATCGGGCAGGACTCCTTCGGTCGGCCTCACAGAACCTGCAGCGAACCCCACAGTGCCACTACCGCGGGGACGAGGGCGGCCGGCACGGCCAGCAGGCCGAGCCGGGTGAACTCCTTGAGATCGACGCCGTGTTCGTGCTGGTGCACGATCCGCCGCCACAGCAGCGTCGCCAGCGAACCCGCGTAGGTGAGGTTCGGTCCGATGTTGACGCCGAGCAGCACGGCGAGGACGGCGCCCGGTCCGGCCGGCGCGGTCAGCGGCAGCAGCACCAGCACCGCGGGAAGGTTGTTGATCAGGTTGGCCAGGACCGCGGCCAGCGCCGCGATGCCGAGCAGCGCGGGCAGCCCCGAACCGCCCGGCAGGACGTGCCCGAGCGCGTCGGCGAGGCCGTTGTCGACCACCGCGCGTACCACGATGCCGAGCGCCAGGACGAAGGCGAGGAACGACGGCGCCGCCGCCCGCACCACCGACATCGGGGTGGCCCTGCGCCGCACCAGGGCGCGGACGGCGAGGACGAGCGCCCCCGCCAGCGCCGCCCAGGCCGGATCGACACCGACCGCGGAGGTGAGCACGAAACCGGCGAGCGTGCACGCCACCGTGACCAGCGCGAACAGCGGCAGTTCGGGACGCTCCGCGGGCGTCGCCGGGGGAGCCGCGGCCGCCAGGTCACGGGCGAAGAACCGGCGGAAGACGAGGTACTCGGCACCGATCGCGACCAGCCACGGCAGCGCCATCAGCGCGGCGAACCGGGTGAAGCTCAGCCCGCTCGCCGCGAACGCCAGCAGGTTGGTCAGGTTGGAGACGGGCAGCAGCAGCGACGCCGTGTTCGACAGGTGGGTGCACGCGTACACGTGCGGCCGCGGCCGTACGCCGGTCCGTGCGGCGGTGGCGAAGACCACCGGCGTCAGCAGCACGATCGTGGCGTCCAGGCTGAGCACGGCGGTGATCGCCGACGCCAGCGCGAACACGGCCGTCAGCAGCCGCACCGGGCGCCCCCCGGCCCACCGGGCCATCCAGGCCCCGCACGCCCGGAACAGTCCCTCGACGTCGCAGAAGTGCGCCAGCACCAGCACCGCGGCGAGGAAGCCGACCACCGGGCCGAGCCGGGCGGCCTCCTCCCGCGCGTGGTCCAGGGAGATGGCGCCGGAGGCGACGGCGACCGCGGCGGCGGGTACGGCGAGGACCGCCTCGGGCCATCCGAAGGGGCGGACGACGGCCCAGGCCAGTACGGCGACGAGCAGGACGACGGACAGGCTCTCGGCCAGGGGGGTGTTCAGGGCTCGGTCCTCCGGACGCGATGTGCGTGGTGCGCGCCCATCCAAGCAAACGGGCGTGAGAGAACTACGAGGACCTTGTGCCCACCGGAGCGGCGAACACATCCCGTCGTGCGTCCGGGTCACGCCCGCGGGAGTGAGGGCGGCGGGGCGGACGGGGCCACCCCCGGTCCCGTGCCCGTCAGCCGCCGGTTCCGGGGCCGACGACGGACAGCGACACCGAGGACGCGTTGCCGCCCACCGGCACCCGGCCGGCCGTCCACCGCACGGTGAGGTGGTCCCGCTCGTCCGGGGGAGTGACGATCAGCGCGGCGGGTGCCGCCGTCCGCGCGCCGCTCACCTCCGGGTTGGAGAAGGTCAGCCCGGCCCAGGCGCTCGCGCCCGGCTTCAGCGTGACCGTGACGGGGGTGCCGGGGGAGCGCCGGGGGTCCGGGCCGAGCCGGGTGCCGGAGGCGTCCACGAACGCGGCGCCGGGATAGCCGCGCACGGTGCAGGTGCGGTGCGAGGTGTTGGTCAGCACGACCGGGAAGTTCTCCTGGCCGGCGCCCGGGTTGTTGCGGCCGACCGAGGCCCTCAGCTCCGACGTGTGGCAGCGCGTACCGGCCGGACCGGAGCCCCTGCGGCCGCCGCCCGTCGCGGCCGACGCCGTGGCCGTGCGGCCGGGGACGCCGGCGCCCGCTCCCGGCGCGGTGGCGGTCGCGGGCGCCGGGCCGGTGGGCGCGCCGCCGGTGCCGGCCGCGGTGCTGCCGGCCGGTGTCTGCGGGGCGGCCGTCGTGCCGCCGCCGGAGCCGCACGCGGTGAGCAGTCCGGCCGTGGCGACCGCGCCCGCGAGCAGCGCCGACCGGTGGAGGATCGGGGACCTGTGCGCCATGTTCCACACTCCTGGGAGTTCGTCGCGCGCCGGTGGGACGTACGGGAGGCGGCCCGGCCCGCCCTCGGGGCCCCTCCGGGCGGGCCGGGCCGGGCGTCCGCGGTGACCGTTCGCCACCGATTCTTCTCGTTCGTTGCGGATTCTTCCCGCGGGCGATCATCCGGACGCTCCGCGCGGGACACGAATGGGCGCGCGGGGGGCGCGGGATCCGGCCGGTTGCCTCCGTGCTTCCGCCGGGGTCGCCGCCTGCGCGTGTCGGCCGGCCGGTGACCCGCGCGCCGGGTGCGCGCGGGTCACCCCTCGCCGGTCAGGCTCAGCTCGGCCCAGATGGTCTTGCCCTCGGCGGTGTGCCGGCTGCCCCAGCGGCGGGTGAGCTGGGCGACCAGCAGCAGGCCGCGGCCGCCCTCGTCCCAGGTCTTGGCCCGGCGCAGGTGCGGAGCGGTGTGGCTGGTGTCGGACACCTCGCAGATCAGATGGGTGTCGTCGTGGATCAGGCGCAGCCGCATCGGCGGGGTGCCGTACCGGATCGCGTTGGTGACCAGCTCGCTCACCACGAGCTCGGTGGTGAACGCCGCCTCGTTCAGACCCCAGGCGCCGAGCTGCTCCAGCGCCTGCTTCCGGATCGGTCCCACCAGCGACGGGTCCGCGGGGATGTCCCAGCTCGCCGCCTGGGTGCGCGGCAGGCCCCGGGTGCGGGCCAGGAGCAGCGCCACGTCGTCGGCGGCACCGCCCGGCGGCAGCAGCGCGTGCAGCACGTGGTCGCAGGTCTCGTCCAGGGCGCCCGGCCTCCCGGCCAGCGCCGCGCCGAGCAGCCGCCTCCCGGCGTCCGCGTCCCGCTCGCGGCTCTCCACGAGCCCGTCGGTGAAGAACGCCAGCAGGGTGTTCTCCGGCAGTTCGTACTCCGCGGACTCGAACGGCAGACCGCCCAGGCCGAGCGGCGGGCCCTCCGGCAGCTCCATCGGCCGCGGCGCACCGCCGGGCAGGACCATCAGCGGCGACGGGTGCCCGGCACGGGCGAGGCTGCACCGGCGCGACACCGGGTCGTACACCGCGTACAGGCAGGTCGCGCCGACCTCGCCGGGGCGGCCCTCGTCGCCGGCCTCGGCGGACATCCGCGCGACCAGGTCGTCGAGGTGGGTGAGCAGTTCGTCCGGGGCCAGGTCGATGTCGGCGAGGGTGCGGACGGCGGTGCGCAGCCGGCCCATCGACGCCGACGCCTGCACGCCGTGCCCGATGACGTCCCCGACGACCATGGCGACCCGCATCCCGGACAGCGGGATCACGTCGAACCAGTCGCCGCCCACCCCGGCCCGCGCCGCGGGCAGGTACCGCGACGCCGCGTCCACGGCGGCGGTGCGCGGCAGGATGCGCGGCAGCAGGCTGCGCTGCAGGGCCAGGGCGGTCTCCCGCTCGCGGGAGTAGCGCAGCGCGTTGTCGATGCAGACGGCGGCGCGGGCCGTGACCTCCTCGGCGAGCAGGACGTCGTCGGGCAGGAAGGGGGCCGGCTGCTGGAACCGGGTGAAGGCGGCGACGCCGAGGGTCACCCCGCGGGCCTGGATCGGCACCGACATCGTGGAGTGGATGCCGTACTCCTCGACACGCCGGCGGCGCACCGGGTCCCACGCCAGCCACTTCTCCAGGTCGCCCGTCTCCGGCGACACCACGACCGAGTGGCCGGCCAGCAGGGAGGCGCCCTGCGGGGAGACGGCGGGATAGACCTCGGTCTGCCCCGGCAGCGTCACGGCCTCCGGGCTGCCCGGGGTGACGGACCGGTGGGCGGCCCGGCGCAGGCGTGCCGGCACGCCCAGCGGCCCGGACGGGATCTCCCCGTCGTGCTCCGGCGGGTCGAGCAGGTCGATGCTGACGAAGTCGGCGAGGGCGGGCACGCAGACGTCGGCGAGCTCCTGGGCCGTGCGGGTGACGTCGAGCGTGGTCCCGATGCGGACGCTGGCCTCGTTGACCAGTTGCAGCCGCTCCTGGGCCAGGTACTGCTCGGTGAAGTCGTGGGCGGCGACGCACACGCCGCACACCCGGCCCGCGGTGTCGGTGATCGGCGACATGCGGGCCAGCCAGGCGTTGACCCGGCCCTCCCTGCCGACCGGGAGGTAGGTGCGCACGTCGTGGCCGCGGCCGGTGGTGAGCACGTGGTGCAGGTGGCGTTCGACGTCCTCGCTCTGCGGCCGGCCGCCGATCTCGGAGTGGCGCAGGCCGCGCAGCCGCTCCGGGGGCAGCCCGATCACCTCGGCCATGGCGGAGTTGATCGCGTGCAGGCGCAGCCGCTCGTCGTACAGGGCGATGGCGCACGGGGACTGCATCAACTCGGCCCGGATGAGCGGGTCGTCCGGGTCCGGCGGTCCGCCGCCCTCCAGCGGGGTGACGAGGAGCCAGCCGCCGCCGTGCTCCGGCGGCCGGTGGTGGGCCAGCACCCAGACCGGCACCTCGCGGCCGTCGCGGTGCCGCAAGGCGAGGACGCCGTCCCAGCGGGCCCGGCCCGGCAGTACGGCGGGCAGCCCGTCGGCCAGCAGGTTCGTGGCCGGTGTGCCCACGACCTCCTCGGCCGCCCAGCCCAGCAGCCGGCGGGCGCCCTCGTTCCACTCGACGAACCGGCCGCGCTCGTCGACGACGGCCCGCGCCGTGGCGGCATCGTCGAAGGGATACACCGGGCTCATCGCGGCCACTCCATCGCGCACACTCACAGTGATCAGGCGCGTCACCTGAGTTCCAGCCTAGTGCTTTCCCCGCCGGTACGAGCGGTGGGTCCCGGCCCCGGGACCCCGTCAGGGGGGAACGTCCGGGCGAGCCGCACCCCCGGACGCCGGGCCGTGCCCCCGGCTGCCGCACGCGCCGGGTGCTCGGCACCGAACTGCCGAGCACTTGGGCGGTACCGGCCGATCATGGCGCTGAACTGCACGTATTTACGGGCGAGTACCCGAGCGGTACCGTGTGGGCATGCCAGCCCTGAATGTGGAGTTCAGTGACCGCGAGCTGGAGGATCTGCGGCAGATCGCCAAGGAGCGCGGTACGTCGATGAAGGCGCTCGTGCGGGAGGCGGCGGCCGCCGACATAGCCCGGCACCGCGCCCTGCAGGAGGGCGCCGAGGCCTTCCGCCAGTTCTTCGCGGCCCACGCCGAGGAGTTCGCGGCCGCTTTCCCCGACGACGAACCGCCCTCCCGGGGCGAGGGCCGGGCCGCCTGACCCATGGCCCCCGTCATCCACATCGACGTGCCCTGGCTGCTCCAGCGGCACGAGGAGGTCCTCCCGGACCAGCCCACCGTCGACGACTTCTCGGCGCTGGTGGCCGCCGTGGCCCGGCACCGCGTCGACCCGCCCCGTCTCGGGGTCGACTCCGACCCGGCCTGGCGTGCGGCCGCGCTGCTGCACACCCTCGCCCTGCTCAAGCCGCTGCCCTCGGCCAACGCCCGCTTCGCCTGCGCGACTGCGGTGGCCTACATGTTCGTCAGCGGAGTGGGCATCGACCCGCCCTACGGCGCCCTCGTGGACCTCGCACGCGACCTGATGTCCGGCAAGGACGACGTCTACGGCGCCGCCGACCGGCTGCGCGCCTGGCAGATCTGACGCGTCCCCTCGGTCCCGGCCCGGCGTCCCCCCGGGGCCGCCGGGCCGGGGCGGGAGAACAGGGCCGGCGGCCTGCGCGCGCGGGAGAGCCGCCGTACCGCGCGGGGCCTTTCCCGAGGGGCCGCTTCCAGTGGACCCCGGCGCCCCGCCGCGCCGGGAGCGTGCGCGCCGCACGGGTGCGTGCACGGGGTTCACACGGGGCACGTCCGGACGGCCTCGGACACGGGTCGCGTTGGCAATCGGTCATGTCCGCACCCAGCCATGTCCGCAAGCGGTCGTGTCCGGACCCGGTCCCCCCGGTCCTCCCGCTCCCTCCGGTCCGCCCGGCCCCCGGCCACGTCCGGACCCGGGTGGGTCGGAGTCGTGCGGCCTGTCCGGGGCGCGCGCCGCGCCCGCGTGCCGGACGCTCCGCGGTGCCGTGGCCTCCGCTCGCGTCCCGCCCGTGCGGCCGATGTCCGCCCCTCGGCCTTTTGGCCGTCGCAGATCTGTGCAAGGGTGCCCCCGTCGGGGGCAAACACCGCTTCTGCAGGGATAGTTGGGGACTTCAGCCGATGCGCCGGCGAGCGGACGCCCCCCCCGGCGCCCCGCACCGGTCACGCACCGAAGGAACCCGCTCCGTGCCCACCCCCCACCCCCCGCTTCCTGCCCACCCGCCGCCCGGGGGCTTTCGCGAGGAGACCGACGAGGCCCTCGCGGTCCGCCTTCGGAGCAGTACGGATGACGAGTCCGCGCACTGCGTCGCCCTGCTGACCGCCCGTCACTGGCAACCCGCCCACGACTACGCCGCCATCTGCCTCGCGTCCTCCTCCCAGGCCGCCGCCATGGCCACCTCGGCCGCCTTCCACCGTGTCCTGGACCACCTGACGCTGGGCGAGCCGGGCATCGCGCTGCGCCCCCGGCTCCTGCTGACGGTCCGTGACACCGTCCGGCAGTGGGCCTGCGACGACCACATCTGCGCCATCCTCCCCGAGCTGCGGAAGCCGGCCGGTGGCCGCGGCATGCGCAGGGCGGTGGCCCTGACCCCGGAGCACCGCCGTCTCGCCCAGCGCTCCTTCGAGGGCCTGCCCGGACTCGCCCGCTGCCTCCTCTGGCACACCGAGGTGGAGGCCGAGCCGCTCGCCGTGCCGGCCGGACTGCTCGGCCTGGACGTCGACACCGCCCGGCTCACCCTCGACCAGGCCCGCGAGACCTTCCGCGAGGGCTGCGTACGTGCCCACCGCGACCTCGCGCCGACCGACGAGTGCCGGTTCAACAACCGTCTCCTGGACGTGCCGATCCGGCGCGGCGGCGCGCTGCTGCCCGACGTCCGGCGGCATCTGGCCGAGTGCCGCTACTGCCGGGACGCCGCGGATCAACTGCGCGACGTGGAATCCGCGTTGGACGTCCTGCTGGCCGAGGCCGTCCTCGGCTGGGGTGCCCGCCGCTACCTCGACTCCCGCCCCGGCCGCACACAGCGCGGGGCGTGCGCGCGGGTCGGGAGCCGGCAGGGTGGCGGTCGCGCCGGCGGCCGCCACCGGCTCCTGTCGCGCGTCCCGTCCCGGGCCCGGCTGCTCTCCCCGGTCCCGGCGCCGGCCCGGCCGCAGACCGGCGGCCCGGCGTCGTCGTGGGCGCTGCGCACCGGGGCCGGGCTCGTCTCGGCCGGTCTGCTGGCCACCGTGCTCGGTGTCAGTCTGTGGTCCCACGGCGGCGACGGCGGCGCGGCTCCCGGCGCGACCGCCGGCGGTCGCGGCACGTCACCCGGCACCGACTCGCGGGCGCCGTCAGCCGGTTCCCCGGCGCCCGGCACGGCGGGAGTGCCGCACCCGGGCGGTCCGGCCCGGCTGCGCGAGGCGGGCGCCGGCCTGTGCCTCGCCGTCCGGGGCGAGCCGAAGGCGGGTGCCGCGGCCGAGCTGGCGTCCTGCTCCGCCGCCTGGGACCAGCAGTGGTCCCTGGAGGACGACGGTCTGCTGCGCAGCGCCGCCGACCCGGGGCTGTGCCTGGACTCGCGCGCGGACGCCGGGGTCGTCGTCCTCGGCACCTGCGCCGACGCGGGCACCGCACGCGGCTCCGACGTGCGCTACGACCTGACCGTGCGGGGCGAGTTGCTGCCCCGCCGGGACGAGGGGTTCGCCCTCACCTCCACCACCCGCGCCGCCGGTGCCGACATCGTCGTCAAGGTCCGCGACGGGTCCGACGACCAGCGCTGGCAGATCCCGCCGGGACCGCCGAGCCCCGGCGCGCTGCTCGGGGAGGGCCCCGGCCGGGGAGCGGCGGCCTCCCGGCCGGCGGGGGAGCCGGACGCCGGGGCCTGAGGGCAGGGCCGTCCCTGCGCCGCGGCCCCAGGAGGGGGCCCGCGGCGTGGCGCAGGGACGGCCCGTCCCACCCCTGCGTCAGACCGCGTCCTCGACCAGGTCGTCCGGGCCGACGCCGGCCGGCCCGGTGTGGCCCGACAGCGCGAGGGTGAGGTCGAGTTCGGCCAGCAGGCAGCGGATCACGTGCTCCACCCCCGCCTGGCCGTCGAGGCCGAGCCCGTAGGCGTAGGGCCGGCCCACGAGCACCGCGCGGGCGCCGAGTGCGAGCGCCTTGACGATGTCGTCGCCGGAGCGGATGCCGCTGTCGAAGAGGACCGTCAGCCGGTCGCCGACCGCCTCCGCGACCCGGGGCAGCGCGTCGGCGGCCGCGACGGAACCGGCCACCTGGCGGCCGCCGTGGTTGGACACCACCACGCCGTCCATCCCCGCGTCGGCGGCCAGGCGCGCGTCGTCCGGGTGCAGGACGCCCTTCAGGACGATCGGGCCGTCCCAGTTCTCCCGCAGGAACGCCAGGTCGGGCCAGGTCTTGCCGGGATCGGCGAACATGCCGACGAAATGCATCACCGCCGCGTTCGGGTCCTCGTGCACCGGCTTGGCCAGGCCCGCCCGGAAGGCCGGGTCGGAGAAGTAGTTGGCGGTGCCCACCCCGTGCAGGAAGGGCAGATAGGCCTGGTCGAGGTCGCGCGGCCGCCAGGCGAGCAGGGGCGTGTCCAGTGTGACGACCAGGACCGAGTAGCCCGAGGCCCACGCCCGCCGGAGGAAGCTCCGCGTCACCTCACGGTCCTTGGCCCAGTACAGCTGGAACCAGCGCTCGGCGTCGCCCATCGCCTCCGCGACCTGCTCCATGGGCGTGCTGGAGGCCGACGACAGGATGTACGGGACGCCCTGCGCGGCGGCCGCGCGGGCGGCGGCCGGCTCGGCATCCGGATGCATGATCGACAGGACGCCGACCGGTGCGAGTGCCAGCGGCGCGGGCAGGTCCCGGCCCAGCACCCGGACGGACAGGTCGCGCTCGTGCACGTCCCGCAGCATGCGCGGGACGATCCGGCGCCGGTCGAGGGCGGCCCGGTTGGCGCGCGCCGTGCTGCCGTTGCCCGCACTGCCCGCGACGTAGCCGACCGGGCCGGGGCCGAGGCGCCGCTCGGTCAGCTCCTCCAGGCGGGTCAGGTCGGTGGGCAGCCGCGGCACGGCCCCCGTCATCCCGTTCAGATAGATCTCGTACTGGAAGTCCGCCCGGTGTGGGGCCATCCGTCCGTCCCGCCTCTCGTCGCTGAGCACGCGTTGCACCCCGACGATACTGGCGGGTACGGAGCGGGCCCCCGCCAGGGGAGCCGCGGTCGGGCGGCCCGCCGCCCGACCGCGAACGGCCGGGCGGCGGGCCGGGGTTCAGAGTGCCGCCGCCTCGGCCAGGATCCGGGCCAGGGCGTCCGGCTGCGAGAACATCGGCCAGTGGCCGGTGTCCATGCGGACCAGCTCCCAGGAGCCGCCGGAGGTCAGGGCGGCCACGGCAGGCGCCGGATCCGGGCCGTCCAGCAGGCACTTGACGTAGGTCGCGGGCAGCTCGCCGAGCGGGCGCCGCAACTCGGCCGGCTCGGTGAGCGAGGCGCCCGGGTGCGGGGTGCCCTCGGTGACGATGCGGTCGATCTGCTGCTCGCTCAGTCCCTGGCCCGCGAAGTCGCCGGGAGGCGGAGGCGGCCAGGCGCCGCCGTGCTCGGCGATCGCCCGGCGCACGTGCGCGCTCGGGAAGGCGTCGAGGAACGACGCCCCGTCCGCGGGGACGTTGGCGTCGACGAACACCACCCGCCGCAGGCGGTCCCCGATCCGCTCGGCCGCCATGCCGACCGGGACGCCCGAGTAGCTGTGCCCGACGAGGACCACGTCCCGCAGGTCCTCGCCCTCGACGAGACCGACGACGTCCTCGACGTGGGTGCGGAGCCCGGCCGGTGTGCCCTTCTTCTCGGCCAGACCGGACAGCGTGAGCGGACGCGGCTCGAGCCCGGCCTCCCGCAGGCCGGGCACCACCCCGTCCCACGCCCGTCCGCCGAGCCACGCACCTGCCACCAGTACGAGATGGGTCATGCCCGCCAACGTAGCGCCCGGGTACGACAACGAGGCCCGAGCCAGGGCACTGCGCCGGCCGGCTCGGCCCGTCGTGCAGGTCGCCTGTGCAGGTAAACTGGACAATCTGGACTGACGATTCTAGGGTAGGAGCATGAGCGAAGACCGGGGCGTGTCGCCTTCGGCCGTCCGCGCCTCGCAGGACGTCCGGGCTGTCATCAGGCGCCTGCGGCGCCGTATCCGCGCCGCCGCGGGCACGGAGGGCGTCAGCCTCGCCCAGGCGTCGGTGCTGGCCCGTCTCATGGACGACGAGGGGCTCACCACCAGCGACCTCGCGGCCGCCGAGGGCATGCGGCACCAGTCGATGGCGGCCACGGTCGCCGCCCTGGCCGACCTGGACCTGGTCGAACGGCACCGCGACCCCGGCGACGGCCGCCGCCTGCTGATCGCGCTCACCGCCGAAGGGCGCCGGCGGGCCGAGGAAGGCCGGCAGGCCCGGGGGGAGTGGCTCGCCGCCGAGTTGCAGAAGAAGTGCACCGAGGAGGAGCGCCAGGCCGTGATCGCGGCCATGGCCGTCCTGGAGCGGCTCGTCCGTGACTGACCGGACTGCCACCGCACGCGGCGACACCGGGAAGGCGGGCTTCGACCGGCGGCTCGTCCCCCCGATGATCCTGGGCTCGGTCCTGAACCCGGTCAACTCCACCATCGTCGCCGTCGCGCTGGTCCCCATCGGCGCCGCCTTCGGGGCCCCGCCGTCGCAGACCGCCTGGCTGGTCTCGGCCCTCTACCTGGCCACCGCCCTCGGGCAGCCGGTCGTCGGCCGGCTGATCGACCTCTTCGGCCCCCGCCGCCTCTTCCTCCTCGGCACCGGCCTCGTCGGTGTCGCCGGCGTCGTCGGCACCCTGGCCCCCGGCCTGGGGGTCCTGATCGCGGCGCGGGTACTGCTCGGCTTCGGCACGTGCGCCGGGTATCCCGCGGCGATGGCGCTGCTCCGGAGCGAGGCCGAGCGGACCGGCCGGGACAGCCCGGCGGGCGTGCTGACCATGCTGGCGGTCGCCAACCAGGCCATTGCCGTGATCGGTCCCCTGCTGGGCGGGCTGCTGATCGGGCTGGGCGGCTGGCGCTGCACCTTCGCGCTCAACGTCCCCCTGGCCGCGGTCTCGGTCGTCCTCGGCGCGCTGCGGCTGCCCCGGCAGCCGGTTGGGCGCACGCCGCCCCGGGGCGGGACGGTCGCGCAGCTCGACCTGCCGGGCATGGGCCTGTTCGCGGCCATGCTGGTCCCGCTGCTGCTGTTCCTGATGGACCTGCGCACCGGCACCTGGTACCTGCCGCTGATCACCGTCGCCGCCGGAGCCGCCTTCACCGTGCGGGAGTTGCACGCGAGGACGCCGTTCATCGACCTCAGGGTGCTCGGCGGCAACGCGCCTCTGCTGGCCACCTACGCACGGGCCCTGGTGGCGTACGTCGTCTCCTACGCCTTCCTCTACGGCTTCACCCAGTGGACGGAGGAGGGCTACGGACTCTCGCCCTTGCGCGCCGGACTGGTGCAGATACCGATGTTCCTCGTGGGGATCGCCGTGTCCGTCACCGTCGGCCGGCACCGCGGACTCCTCGGGAAGCTCCTGCTCGGCGCCGTCGGCCAGATCGCCGCCTGCGCACTGATGCTGACCCTCACCGCGGACAGCCCGCTGTGGACGCTGGTCGCCCTCGCCGTGGTCTTCGGCGTGCCGCAGGGCTCCAACAGCCTGGCCCTGCAGAACTCCGTGTACGTCCAGGCCGACCCCCGGCGCATCGGATCCTCCGCCGGCCTGCTGCGGACCTTCGCCTACCTGGGCTCGATGGTCGCGTCGTCCGCCACCGCCGCGTCCTTCGGGGAGCACGCGAGCACCGCCGGGATGCACCACCTCGCCCGGATCATGCTCGGCGCCGGGGTCCTCTACCTCCTGATCACCGTCCTCGACCACAGCCTGCGCCGCCGCTCGCACGGTGCGGCCGACCCGGCCGACCCCGCCCGGTCCGCGGACGGCGCGTGACCACAGCGTGACGACCAGGATCCTCAACCGCCGACGCGACGCCTCACGACGGGCACACGGGCGGGCACCCCGGCGAGGACCGGGGCGTGACCCGCACGCCACCACTGCAGGCTCGGCCGGCGCGTGCCACAGTCCCGGGTCCGTGCCCGCCGGGGCCCGGGCCCCGGCCCGCACGCGCCGCCGCCCGGCCCTTCGGCCCGCGTGGGCCGCCGCCGCGTCTCACCTCACGCGTGCCCCCGCCCGTACCGGTGCCCGGTCCGCGTCCGGGGTCCGCCGGCGGTACGGCGCGCTGACGGGCCCGCGACAGGGGACGGATCATCCGCTTTCCGCGCCGCGTATGGAGGGTTCCTCCATACGCCCCTTCCCTCGCTCTCGTATACGACCCGTGCGGGCGCCCCGCCCCCGGTCCCCGAGGCCTCCACCGCGTCCCCGAACAGGGGAACTTCGGGCGACTGCGCGGCGAACATGCCGCACATCGGTGCGTGCGGCCCGGCAGTGATCACACAGTGACGTTCACTCTTCCCGAACGTGAACACAAAGGGCCTGGAAGGGGTCCGCTCATGGCGGAGCCTGTATGTTTCAGGACGATTAACGAACGTAGGGAATCCGGCCATCCGGCCGGAATCGGTGATCGAAAACCCGGTGGTTCAGGGGTTGGAACGTTCGAATTCTGTGACTTCACGCCACTGCTTCAACACGCAAGGTTACTGAAACCTGCGGGTTCGATGTGAGTTTCGGCTGCGGACTCGGCAGACTCCCGCTCGCCGGTCCGGCACCGACCGAGTCGGACCCGGTATCTCTCATCGCATCAAGCGGAAGGAAGCACACAATGCGGAACACCGCGCGCTGGGCAGCGGCTCTCGGCCTGACGGCCACCGCCGTCTGCGGACCCCTCACCGGGGCCGCGCTCGCCGCTCCGTCCGGCGCCCCCGCCTCGCTCTACGCCCCCTCGGCCCTGGTGCTCACCGTGGGCCACGGCGAGAACGCCGCGGCCGCGACGCCCGAACGCGCCGTCACCCTGACCTGCGCCCCGTCGTCCTCCGGGACGCACCCGGCCGCGGTCCAGGCCTGCGCGGAACTGCGCGGGGTCGGGGGGAACTTCGACGCCCTGGTGCCCAGGCCGGACGTCCTGTGCACCAAGGAGTACAACCCGGTGGTCGTCACGGCCGCCGGCGTCTGGCAGGGCAAGCGCGTCGCCTACGAGCGCACCTTCGCCAACGAGTGCGTGAAGAACGCCGTCGTCAGCAGCGTCTTCTCGTTCTGAGACCGGGATCGCGTGGTCCTCGTGCACAACCGAGGGTTCTGTAACTGGGGAGTGCGGACCCTGTCGCGAGGACCCCGGCGATCTCGCACCGGGGGTCGGACGGGCGGAGTGGGGCCGCCCGCCGACCCCTGGTATCACTTTCGACCGCGCCGTCCGCGGAATCCCTCCGCCCATCCACCGGAGGGTCCCGCGGGCGGCGCGGCGTTGCGCCCGACGGCGCGGCCGCCCGTGCCCCGTGAGCGACGTCGCGCGACGGCCCGTCAGGCCATCTGGCGCCGTACCAGCTCGTGCAGGCGGCCGCCGGTGTCGGCGAGGAGCTCGGCCGGGGGGCCCTGCTGGGCGACCTTGCCGTCCTCCATCACGATCACCCGGTCCGCGTCCAGCACCGTCGACAGGCGGTGGGCGATGACGATGCGGGTCGCGTTCAGCTTGCGGGTGCTCTCGATCACCGTGCGCTGCGTGTCGTTGTCCAGGGCGCTGGTTGCCTCGTCGA
Organism: Streptomyces tropicalis; assembly: GCF_029269835.1. Classification (GTDB taxonomy): domain Bacteria; phylum Actinomycetota; class Actinomycetes; order Streptomycetales; family Streptomycetaceae; genus Streptomyces; species Streptomyces tropicalis. The sequence goes on from NZ_JARJBB010000004.1 coordinate 212,159, forward strand.
AGAAGAGGATCCGCGGGCGGCGGACCAGGGCCTGCGCGATCATCAGCCGCTGCCGCTGGCCGCCGGAGACCGCGCCGCTGCCCGCGACGATGGTGTGCAGGCCCATCGGCATCCGCTTGATGTCCTCCGCGAGACCCGCCATCTCGGCCGCCGCCATCGCCTCCTCCGGCGAGCACGGCTCGGTGCCCCGGATCACGTCGAGGATCGAGCCGGTGAACGGCTGCGCGTGCTGGAGCACCACACCGCACTGGCGGCGCACGGCCGACTGGTCCAGCGCCGCCAGGTCCTGCCCGTCGTAGAGGACGCTGCCGGAGACCGGGGGGTCGAAGCCGATGAGCAGCCGCAGCAGCGTCGACTTGCCGCAGCCGCTCGGGCCGACGACGGCCACGAACTCGCCCGGCCGTATCTGGAACGACACGTCGTCCAGCACCAGCGGCCCGTCGTCGGTGTACCGGAACGACAGCCGGCGGGCCTCCATCGCCCCGGACAGCGGACCGGGACGGGTGCTCGCCGTGCGGACCTCGGGGGCCGCGTCCAGCACCGGCCGGATCTCCTCGAACAGCGGCAGCGCGGCCACCGCCGAGACGAAGGCGCCGGTCAGCTGGGTGACCGAGGTGAGCAGCATCGTCACCGAGGTGTTGAAGGTGAGGAACGCGGCCGCCGACATCGAGCCCCGCGCCGGGCCCGCCAGCAGCATGAACATCAGCAGCGTGCACACCGGCAGGTAGACCGCGCCCATCACCGTGGTGAGGTTCTTGATCCGGCCCACCTTCTGCTGCAGCTCGCGGCTGTGGGCGAACTCCGAGGCCCAGGCGGCGTACGCGTAGTTCTCGGCGGCCGCCACCCGCAGCTTCGGCAGCCCGCGCAGCGTCTGGAACGCCTGGTTGTTCAGCTTGTTGCCCAGCACCACCAGCCGCCGCTGCCAGCGCACCTGCCACAGGCCCAGCCCGAGGAACGCCGCCGCGATGACCACCAGCATGCCGATCGCGGCCATCGCCATCGACGGGCTGAACCAGAACAGCAGCACCAGGTTCATCACGCCCACCGTCACCGACTGGGCGACGACCGGACCGACCCCCGCCAGCAGCCGCCGGATCGCGCTGATGCCCATGGCCGCGCTCGCCAGCTCGCCGGTGGACCGCTCGGTGAAGAACTTCGTCGGCAGTCTCAGCAGCCGGTCCCAGACCGCCGGCTGGAGGGTGGCCTCGATACGGCCCTCCAGCCGGAGGATCGTCAGGTTCTCCAGCAGCATGAACGCCGCCGCCACCACGCTGCTGACCATCACCGCCAGGCAGACCTGCACGATCAGCCCCTGCTGCGCCTTGGGCACGTACTGGCCGAGCACCCGGCCGGTGGCGACCGGGACCAGCGCGCCGATCGCGACCGTCACCAGGCCGCTGAGCAGAAGGTTCAGCAGATCGCCGCCGGTGCCGCGCAGGCTGAAGCGCATCAGGCCGAACGGGGTGAGTCCGCGGTCCGGCAGAGGCCGGTAGAACATCACCGCGCGCGGCTCGAACTCCTCCGCGTTCGCCTTCTCGACCGGCGTCTCCCGGCCGGTGGCCGGGTGCACCGCGACGTATCCGCCGCGCCGCCACAGCAGCGCCACCGGCGCGCCCGACAGGGCCCGGTGGCCGACCAGCGGACCGACGTCCTCCCGCCACCAGGTGCCGTCCAGCCGGACCGCGCGGATGCGCACCCGGGAGGCCAGGGCCACCCGCTCGACCGGGTCCAGCCGGTCGGACTCGGTGCCGCTCTGCGGCGGTTCGGACAGGGTGATCCCGGCGGCACGGGCGGCCAGCCGGCACGCCGCGTACGTGGCGTCCGCGTCGGCGGCCGTGGTGCGCTTGTCCGAGGAGCGGCCGATGGACGCCAACAGCGTCCGGTCGGCCTGGGCGCGGACCGCCTCACCGGCCTTGATACCGGCCGCGGTCCGGGTCTCGTGGGTGCGCTCCAGCTGCTCGATCCAGCGGTCCAGCGTGGTCAGCAACCGGTACTGCTGGTCCACCATGCTCTGCCACACGGCCGGGTCCATCAGCAGGTCGGCGGCCGCGTCCGCGCCGTACAGCGCCCCGTACTGGACGCTGCCGGGCGGCACCTGCATCCAGAAGACGTCGTCGTCCGTGGGCGCGGCGGCGCGGTCGTCGGCCATCGGGGCCTGGAAGAGGACGGACAGGCTGCGGCCCACGCCGAGCGCGAGGGCGTACTCCAGCGGGCTGGACGTCGGCGGCACGTACTGGGGGTTGCCGTACTCGTCGTACGACCAGGTCTGGGTGTCGGCGGGCTGGTACAGCTCGCGCAGGCCGATGCGGCGCACCACGCAGTCCCGCAGCGGCCGCGCCACCAGCGTGTGCTGCGGGCCCGCGACCGGGCCGAGGATCAGCGAGCCGGCCTCCAGGCGGCCGAGGTGGTGCCACTGGCCCTGCTGCACCGAGTCGACCGCGAAGAGGTCCACCGCGCCGGCCGCGACCAGCCACAGCACCTGCGGGCCCTCCAGGTCGATCCGGTTCAGCCCGGTGCAGTCGACGGGCGTGCCCAGGGACCCGAGCGCCTCCACGACGAGGTCCCCGTGGTGCCCCTCATGCTGGGACGTCATCTCACCGCTCCCTGACCAGCGCGGCGTACGCGCCGCCGCGCGCCACCAGCTCCTCGTGCCGCCCGCGTTCGACGACCGTGCCGTGCTGGAGGACGACGATCTCGTCGCTGTCGCGCACGGTGCTGAGCCGGTGCGCGATGACCACGCAGGCACAGCCGCGCCGCCGCAGGTTGTCCATCACCGTCTGTTCCGTCTCGGCGTCCAGCGCGCTCGTCACCTCGTCCAGGACGAGGATGCTGGGCCGCCGCACCAGGGCGCGGGCGATCTCCAGCCGCTGGCGCTGACCGCCGGAGAAGTTCCGGCCGTCCTGCTCGACCCTGCTGTGGATGCCGCCCGGGCGGCGCACGACGACGTCGTACAGGGCCGCGTCGCGCAGCGCCTCGACCACGGCCTCGTCCGGGATCGACGGGTCCCACAGGGCCACGTTGTCGCGGACCGTGCCCTCGAAGAGGAACACGTCCTGGTCCACGAAGGAGACGGAGGCGGCGAGCGCCCCGCGCGGAATGTCCTCCAGGCGCTGCCCGTCGATGCGGATCACGCCCTCCCAGGGCGTGTACAGACCGGAGATCAGCCGGGACACCGTCGACTTGCCGCTGCCGGAGCCGCCGACCAGGGCCACCTGCCGGCCCGGTCCCACGGTCAGGTCGAACCCGGTCAGCAGCGGCTTGTCCAGCGGGCTGTAGCCGAAGGTGATGTTCTCCAGCTCCACGTGGCCGTGCAGCCGGCGGGTGGAGTCGGCGCCCCCGGCACGGGAGTACAGCGGATCCGCCTGGAAGTTCTCCACGTCCTTCAGGCGCGCCACGTCGGCCGCGAAGTCCTGGATGCGCCCCGCCACGCCGTTGAGCCGGGTCAGCGGCGCGGTGAAGCGGGTGACCAGCGCCTGGAAGGCGACCAGCAGGCCGACCGAGATATGGCCCTCGATCGCGCGGGTGCCGCCGATCCACAGGATGAGGGCGCTGTTCAGCGTCGCCAGCGTGGGCGCGACCACGCCCAGCCAGGCGCTCGGAACGCCGAGCCGCTGCTGCTCCTCCAGCGTGGTGGCGTGCTGTCCCGCCCACTTGCGGAAGTAGCCGTCCTCGCCGCCGGTCGCCTTCATCGTCTCGATCAGCTGGAGCCCGGTGTACGCGGTGTTGGTGAGCCGGGCGGTGTCCGCGCGCAGCTTCGCCGTGCGGGTCGCGCGCAGCCGTACGACGAACCGCATCGCCACCACGTTGAACAGTGCGACGCCGATGCCGACGAACGTCAGCTGCGGGTCGTAGGTGTAGAGGAGGAAGGCGTACAGCACCACCACGATCGCGTCGACGCCTGCCGCCGCGAGGTCGCGGGCGAGGGTCTCGGCCACCTGGTCGTTGGACTGCAGCCGCTGCACCAGGTCGGCGGGGCTGCGCTGGGCGAAGAACGTGACCGGCAGCCGCAGCAGATGACGCAGGAAGCGGGCGCTGGACAGGGTGGAGGAGATGATCCGGCCGTGCAGCAGGTTGGCCTGCTGGAGCCAGGTCAGCACCACCGTCAGCAGCACGCACGCGCCCATCGACGCGAACAGCACGCCGAGCAGCGAGGTCTGGCCGCCGATCAGGAACATGTCGATGTACGTGCGGCTGAGCGCGGGCACCGCCGCGCCCACCGCCACCAGCAGCAGGCTCGCCAGCACCGCCGCGGGCATGGTGCCCGCGGTGCCGCGCAGCCGGGCCGGCATGGCGCCGAGCACACCGGGCTTGCGGCCGCCCTGCGCGAAGCCCTCACCGGGCTCCATCACCAGCACGACCCCGGTGAAACTGCTGTCGAAGTCCTCCATGGGCACGAACCGGCGGCCCTTGGCCGGGTCGTTGATGTAGACCCCGCGGCGGCCGAACCGGCGGCCCATCCCGTCGTAGACGACGTAGTGGTTGAACTCCCAGAACAGGATGGCCGGCGTGCGCACCTCGGCGAGGGCGGCCGTGTCCATCTGCATGCCCTTGGCGGTCAGGCCGTAACTGCGGGCCGCCTTCAGCAGGTTGCTGGCGCGCGAGCCGTCCCGCGAGACGCCGCAGGCGATGCGCAGCTCCTCCAGCGGGACATGGCGGCCGTAGTGCCCGAGCACCATGGCCAGCGAGGCCGCACCGCACTCCACGGCCTCCATCTGGAGCACGCTGGGGGTGCGGACGGTCCGGACGCGGCCCTTGGGGACGGGACGCTTGGGCGGGGCGGCGCGCCGCCGGCTGCGGGTCTCCTGTGCGGTGGTCACGGCAGCAGCCAATCGAGCGGACGCTGGTCGGCCAGGCGGATCGAGGCCGTGGCCGGGGTCATGGAGTCGAGCCGGAACGGGGGCCCGTCCGCGGAGGACCACCGGTAGCCGCTCCGGGACCCCGGTGCCGTCTGAAGACGGACGAGCACCGCGACCGGGCGGCCGGACCGGGTGAACTGCTCGCCCAGCTGGGCGTCACCGAGGAACGCGGCGATCTGCTGCGCGGACTGGGCGGAGCGGTCGACCGACTTCACCCGGCCGCGCAGGACGCCGTACTGCTGGGTCGGCACCGAGGACACGGTGAGGTCGACGGCGGCGTCGGCGGGGATGGAGGCTGCGTTCTGGGCGGGCACGTAGACCGTGGCGTACAGCGGGTCGGAGGCGCGGGCGATCTTCTCGACGGCGGCGATGTTCGCGCCGGTCTGCACGATCTGCCCGATGGTCGCGGCGAGCGCGGAGACACGTCCCGCGGCGACGGTGCGCACGACCTGCTCGCCCTGGGGGGTGCGGACCTTCACCACCGGGGCGCCGGCGGCGAGGCGCTCGCCCTCCCGGGCGAGGACCGCGGTGACCTGGCCGGAGACCGGGCTCTGCAGGAGGTAGCTGCCCTCTCCGTGGGTGAGGATGGCCGGGGCGCCGACCGTGGAGCTCACGGACCCCGTCACGGCCCACACCGAGGCGGCCGCCATGGCGACCAGGGCGACGGACAGCACGAGCCAGCCCTGGGGCCGGGCGAGTCGCACCGGAAGGTCGAGTTCCTCCGGAGACTGGAGCTTGGCGAGGGCCTGTTGGCGGAACTGCACGGAACTTCCCTCACCTGTACGGATGTGCGGGACGGAACTCTACCGGCACCCGGGGCGCGGGCCATGCGCGGCCCCCGGAGGCGGGACTTTTACGGCACCCGAGAGTCCCGAAGCCGGCATACGGCTCCGGGACTCACCGGCAACGAGGTGCGATCAGAGACCGGCAACCAGGCCCGAGACCGGGGCGACGTTGAGGCCGGTGACGCCCTCGACGGTGCCAACGGCCGTGTCGGCCAGGCCCGAGACCGGGGCAACGCCGTCCACCAGGCCGGTGGCGGTGCCGAGGGCGTTCACGGCCAGGCCGCCGGAGACGTTGTCGAGCTCGGCGTCGGAGATCTCGACGGTCTCAACCTGGGGGGTGGAGTTCATGATGGAACTTCCCTTCGTATGGATATTTCACAAGGGGGGAGCGGCCCCCTCTGGGGACAGATGGACGGCCGCGACGCGGGCACCGCGGGCAGGCCCGTTTCCGGAACCCTGCAGTGGCCCCCGCGACGTCATGGATCAAAGCACGCGGCTGCGTGGCGATTCCACCCAACCCGTGCTCTCACCAGGGCACTTGTCGCCCGGTCCCGGCCATACGTGCAGGAGTGCGCACCGCTTGGGGGCGAATTCTTCACATGCCCCGCCGCTTCGGTCCGTGCCGCCCTCCGCGGCGGGTGCGACGAATCCGGCACTCGTCATCAAAGGCGTCGCGGGGGGCGCGCGGATGTGCAGATCCGCTGCCCTCGGTGACTTCGTTGAGCATTCAATGTGCAGATTCCCTGAAGGCAGGATTCCGGATGCCGTTCGCAACAGAGCGTCACCCACCCCTTGCGGACCGTGTCGGTCCGGACCGGTGCACCGGTGCACATCGTTGTGATCAAGCCATCCGTGACGGCCGTTCCGCCCCCGCCCGCGCCCGCCGCCGACCCGCCCGCCGCGCGCCCGGACACCCTGCCGAGGGTGGCCGATTCCGCTTTTCCCCGGGGCGAGTTGGCAAACGGAATTGAACGCCCCGCTCTCCTCCTCCGTACCAACAGCCATCCAGGCGTCCCCCACCAGCTGCCGAACGGCGTTGCTGACCCCGTCCCTTGGAGGTCGAGAAGTTTGAGTCACAAGCGAATTCCGAAGCGCAAGGCCGCGATAGCGGTGGGCGGCGTGGCGGCCCTCGGCGCGGCGGCCATCCTGCTGCCCAACGCCAACGCCTCCCAGGACGGCGCGGCGAACACCGCAGCGCCCAGGACCTTCAAGGCGGCGGACGCCTCGGACCTCGCCTCGCGGCTCGCCACGTCCCTCGGCGACTCGTTCGCCGGGTCCTACTACGACAGTGCCAAGAAGCAGCTCGTCGTGGACGTGGCGGGCGGCGACGCCGGCACGGTCGCCCAGGCGGAGAAGGCCGGCGCGACCGTCCGCCGGGTCGCCAACAGCCGGACCGAGCTGAAGTCCGCCGCGAAGACCCTGCGCACCAAGGCCACCATCCCCGGCACGGCGTGGGCCGTGGACCCGCGCACGAACAAGGTCGTCGTCACCGCCGACCGCACCGTCACCGGCACCAGGTGGAACAGACTGCAGTCGACCGTCCAGGGCCTCGGCTCGGGCATGGCGACGCTGAAGAAGTCCACCGGCACCTTCAAGAACTTCGCCTCCGGCGGCGACGCCATCTTCGCCCAGGCGCAGGGCGGCACCGTCCGCTGCTCCCTCGGCTTCAACGTCACCGCGAGCGACGGCAGTCCCGCCTTCCTGACGGCCGGCCACTGCGGGGTCTCGGCCAAGCAGTGGTCCGACGCGCAGGGCGGCCAGCCGGTCGCCACCGTCGACCAGGCCACCTTCCCCGGCAACGACTTCTCGCTCGTCAAGTACGACGACCCCAGCACCCAGGCACCGAGCGAGGTCAACGTCGGCAACGGGCAGACCGTGCAGATCACCAAGGCGGCCGATGCCACGGTGGGCCAGCAGGTGTTCCGCATGGGCAGCACCACCGGCCTGCACAACGGATCGGTGACCGGTCTCGACGCCACCGTCAACTTCCAGAGCGAGACCAACCCGGGCGGCACCGACACCGTCAACGGCCTCATCCAGACCGACGTGTGCGCCGAGGCCGGAGACAGCGGCGGCTCCCTGTTCACCCAGGACGGCAGCGCGGTCGGCCTCACCTCCGGCGGCAGTGGCGACTGCACCAACGGAGGCGAGACCTTCTTCCAGCCGGTCACCGCCGCGCTCCAGGCGACCGGTGCGACGCTCGGCGCCGGCGGCAACGCGGGCGGCAACGGCGCCGGCCAGCAGTCCGGCGGCGACCAGTCCGGCACCGCGAGCCCGGGCGACCAGTCCGGCGCGGGCACGGCGAACCCGGGCGACCAGTCCGGCGCGGGGACGGCCGCACCCGGCAACGGCTCGGGCTCCGACCAGTCCGGCGCGGGCGCGGGTGACCAGTCCGGGGCGGGGACGGCCGCTCCCAGCGACGGCTCGGGCACGGGCACGGGCACGGGCACCGGCAACGGGTCGGGCACGGGCACCGGCACGGGCGACGGCTCCGGGATCAGCTCGGGCAACTGAGCCGCGCACCCCACGCCACTGACCGGCCCGCCCAGCGGTTCCGGTCGGCCAGTGGACCGGTCCGGCCCTCCGACGGGAGGGCCGGACCGCCCCCTTTTCCGGGGCCGCCGCCGGGGCGCCCGCGGCTCAGCTGCCGCTCCGCGCCCGCAATAGCAGCAGCGCCACGTCGTCCGCCCGCTCCCGCGCCGCGGCACTGTGCCGCACCAGGCAGTCGGCCAGCCGGTCCAGCGGCACGTCCCCGGCGTCGCCGAGCCGCTGCCCCAGCTCCGCGAGCGCGTCCTCGATGTCCACGCCGGGCGACTCGACCAGCCCGTCCGTGTAGAGGGCGAGGACCGATCCCGGCGCCAGGCCGACCCGCGTCGTCGGATACGTCGCCGACGCGTCGATGCCCAGCAGCGGGCCGCCCGCCAGGTCGAGGACACGCACCCGCCCGTCCGGCCGCCGCAGCAGCGGCGGCGGATGCCCCGCCCGGGACATCACGGCCGACCCGTCCACCGGGTCGAGCCGCAGGTACAGGCAGCTGGCGAACAGTTCCACCCCCAGGTCGATCAGCAGCCGGTTGGTGCTGCGCATGACGTCCTGCGGCTCCTGACCCACCGTGGTGTACGCCCGCACCGCGGTCCGGATCTGCCCCATCAGGCCCGCCGCCGTCACGTTGTGCCCCTGCACGTCCCCGATCACGGCGGCCGCCAGCGGCCGGGTGGGCACCAGATCGTAGAAGTCGCCGCCGATCTCCATGCCCTGAGTCGCCGGCAGATACCGGGCGGCCGTGTCGAACCCGCGCAGCCGCGGCAGCGTGCTGGGCAGCAGCGCCTGCTGCAGCCCGTGCGCGAGGCGGTGCTTGGCGTCGTACAGCCGGGCCCGCTCCAGGGCCTGCGCGATCAGCCCGCCGAGACTGGTCAGGACCGCCCGCTCGTCCGCCGGGAAGTGGTGCGGCTCCGCGTAGGCCAGGACACAGGTGCCCACCGGGCGGCCGGACGCGATCAGCGGCAGGAACGCCCAGGCCGCGAAGCCGTCGCGGACCGCGTGCCGCGCCGGATACAGCCGCTCCAGCTGCGGCCGCGAGTCGAAGAAGGCGGGCACCCCGGTGCTCAGCACGTGCGCACCGGGCGTCTGCGCGGTCAGCGGGATGCCGTGGAAGTGCTCCACGGCCCGCGCGTTGCGGTAGCCGCGATGGCCCAGCACATGCAGCCGGCCCCCCTGCGAGCCGAGGATCAGCAGGGCCTGGCTGCCGACCGACGGGGCGATCTCGTCGGCCACCAGGTGGATCACGTCCTGCACCCCGACCGCCTCGGTCAGCGCCCCCGCCAGACTCAGTACCTGAGAGATCGTCACCAGACTGGAGGGCCCCTCGCCCGGCACCGGCACGGACCGGCGGCCCAGCTCCGCCACCGCCCGGGCCCGGCTGATCCGCACGCTCAGCCCGGTGGGGCTCGGATACATGCGGAACGACAGCCAGTCGCCCGGCGGCCGCAGCGCCACGAAGGACGTGACGTGCTGGCTGATCAGGGCTGCCCGGTAACGGTCCTCGTACATCGGGTCGTTCAGCCACGGCACCGACGTCCACATCCGGGTGCCCAGCAGCTCGCCGACGGGCAGGCCGAGCAGGTCGGCGGCGGCCGCGTTGGCGTACGAGATGCGCCCGTGCAGGTCGAGCGAGGCGAGCCCGTAGGGCAGGCGCATGACCATCCGGGCCGCCTCGACCATGCCGAGGGTGCCGGGCGCCCCGCCCGCCGGGGGCGCGGGCAGCAGGTCGGACTCGCCGCGCAGCGGCCTGCGCTCCGCCGCGGCCCGCTCCAGCCGCACCGCCAGCCGGTCGCACGCCGCGGTCAGGTGCTCCCGCTCCCAGTCGGAGAGCACCGGGGGGTGCGAGGCGGGCCAGGTGACGAAGACGGCGCCGTACGCCGCGGTCGGGGTCGCCAGCGGCAGCGCGGCGAGCGCGAACGGATACGGCAGGACGACGGCGATCCGCGGGAAGCGCCGGGCCATCTCCTCCTCGCCGCCCACCCAGACGAGCCGCCGCTCGCGGACCGCCTGGGCGACCGGGATGGGAGCGCTCAGCCCCACCCGCTCCCACGGGGCGGCGAAGGCGCGGGGCATGCCCGCCATCACCGCCATCTCCAGCACCGGCTGGTCCTGCGCCAGGAGGTAGAGGGCCCCCGAGTGCCCGTGGATCTCGTCCAGCATCGAGGCCAGCGCGAGGGACAGCAGCGGACCGCCGCCGCGCGGATCCGGGGCCGCCGGCGCCGTCCGGGGGGTGCGACCGATCGACACGCCGACCACCTCCTCGCCCGGCCGCGCGACGGGTCTCGGCTCAAGGCTCCCTCCTGGCGGCGCGGCGCGCACGGCGAGCGGTGCGCCGTCGGAGCGGGGGTGACCGCCGGTGCCGCGGGCCGAGTGATCACGGGGCGGTGCGGCGGCGCCCTTACCCGCCCGCAGCCCGGCCATGCCCCCTCACTCGAAGCGTGCGACGGGGCACGAGCGCCGCACGTGCGCCCCCGCGCAACGCGATGGCCGGATCTTCGCGCCCCGGGAGGGTCGAGCCCGCGAACAATGGGCACGCGCTCCATCACACCGAGCGACGTCGAGGGGGAGCAAGGGGTGGCAGTGATACGGGTACTTCTGGTGCACGACGCGTGTCTGGTGAGATCGGTCCTGGCGGACTGGCTGCGCCGCGAGCCCGACCTCGGGGTGTACGACACCCCGTGGCGCAGCGCGCCGGGCCGGGTGCGGTCGGTACGGCCGGACGTCTGCGCCGTGGACCTCGACTGCTCCGACGCCTACGGGCTGCCCCCGCTCGGCGAGCTGGGCGCGCGGGCCGGCGGCGCGGGGCGGCCGCGGTTACTCGTGCTGGCGACGGCCAGCCGGCCGGGGCTCCTGAAACGCGCCATCGAGGCGGGGGCGCTCGGCTACGTGGACAAGGCGGGCTCCCCGGACCGGCTGGTGCGCGGCATACGGCGGGTCGCCGAGGGGGAACGTTTCGTCGACGACTCGCTCGGGTTCGGCTTCCTCAAGGCCGCCGAGATGCCGCTCACCCGGCGGGAGCTGAGCGTGCTGTCCCTGGCCGCCGAGGGCGCCTCAGTCGCCGAGATCGCCGGAAGCCTGCACCTGTCCCACGGGACCGTGCGCAACTACATGGCCGCCATCACCCGCAAGACCGGCGCCCGCAACCGCATCGACGCCATCCGCATCTCCCAGGGGGAGGGCTGGCTCTGACCCGGTGCCGTCCCAGCCGGCGACCAGCTCCCGGTAGAGCGCTGAGCGCTCCAGCAGCTCCTCGTGCGTGCCGTACGCCGGATCCCGCCCGTCCATGACCAGGATCCGGTCCGCGCGGCGCGCGGAGCTGATCCGGTGCGCCACCACGACCAGCGACCCGCCCGGCCGGGCGGCGAACGCCCGCTCCGCCCGGGCCTCCGCGTCCGGGTCCAGATGGCAGGTCGCCTCGTCGAGCAGGGCGAGCGGGGCCGGGGACAGATAGGCCCGGGTCAGCGCGACCAGCTGCCGCTCGCCCGCCGAGAGCGCCGCCGGCTCCACCCGGCCCCCGAGTCCGCCGAGCGCCTCCAGCAGCGGGGTCAGGCCGACCGCGTCGGCGGCCGCGAGCAGCTCCCGGTCCGCCACCGGGCCGGGGCGCAGATGGGTGAGGTTCTCGCCGAGGGAGCCGGTGAACACGTACGCCTCCTGCGGGATCAGCACCCGTCGCGCGCGGGCCGGGCCGGAGCCGACGGGCAGGCCGGCCACCGTGATTCCGCCCCGGTCCGGGACGAGCAGTCCGGCGGCCAGTGCGGTGAGCGTCGACTTGCCGATCCCGCTCGGCCCGACCACCGCCAGGTGCCCACCGGGCGGCAGCACCAGGTCGAGACCGCGCAGCACCGGCTCGCTGTGCGGTCCGTAGGCGAAGGCGACACCGGTCAGGGAGAGCGCGGCGACGTCCCGGGCGTGCCCGCCGGTCGCCCCGGAGGGCGCGGCGGGTTCCGCCGGTCCGTGGAGGGGGGCGGCGGGCCCGACCGATTCCCGGCCGGGGCGGGCGAGCCCGCCGGGACCCGGGGCCGGGGAGCCGGCGGGCCCGGGACCGTCCGCCGGGTCCTCCTCCGGCGTCCGCTCCGCGTGCGCCGCGCCCGGCGGGGCCAGGCGGCGCAGTACGACCGTGAGCCGGGCGCCGCTGGTGCCGAGACCGTGCACGAGGCTCTGCAGCGCGGGCAGCAGCGACCCGGACACATAGGCCAGGGCGCCCACCAGCGCGCCCGCGGTGACCCCGTGCGCCAGCAGCCACGGGGCGGCGGCGAGCAGCAGCACGACCGGCAGGTGCCCGCCGAGCGCCAGAGCGGCGACGCGCACCACCGACCACCGGGCCAGGGAGCGCGCCGCGTCCCGCTCCGCCGCCACGGCCGCGCCGAGCTCGGCGGCGACCCGCGCCTCGGCGCCGGCCGTGGTGACGTCCCGCAGGCCCGGGCACACCTCGCCCAGCCGGCCGGCCAGTGCCTCGTCGGCGGCGAGGTAGACCTCCTGCCGCCGGGCCAGTGGCCGCAGGGTGGCCGCGAACAGGCCGACGCCCGCGGCGAGCGGCGGCACCACGACCACCAGCAGGAGGGGGGCCAGCGAGAACAGGCCGAGCAGCGCGCCGGCCGCCGTGAACACGAAGGAACGCGAGACCATCACCAGACCGGCGAAGGTGTCCCGGGCGATCTCCACCTGCTGGGTGAGCCCGGACAGTGCGCCCGCGTCCGCCTCCCGCACCCCGCGCGCGGCCACGTGCCGCACCAGACGGTCCCGGAGCGGCTCCACCAGCGCGGCGACCGCCGCGTACACCCGTCCCGTCCCGTACGCCCCGGCCAGTGCGCCGAGCCCGGCCGCCGCCAGCCAGGCCAGCCCGGTCCGCGGGCGCCCGGCGAGGAACCCGGCGTCCAGGGCCCGCGCCACGGCCCAGCCCAGCAGGAACGCCTGGGCGGCCTCCAGCAGCGACCATCCCCCGAGCCGCACCAGCACCGGCCACCGCCCCCGCAGAAAGCGCAGCCCGCGCCCCCACACCGCCCCGACGGCCCCGGCACCCCCGCCTGCGCCGGGTCCCTCGACGCGCTCCGCGCCGCAGCGTGCCGCACAGCCCTCCGCTTCCCCGGCCCGCGCCGTGTCCCGTGCGTCCCCGGGGCCATCGGTGCCCTGCGTGCCCTCGGGCCGCGCGGCGGTTTCCGGGCCGCCACGGCCCGACGGGGCCTCCGCGCCCCGCGGCCCCGGGACACCGTGCCCGCCGCCGGGGCGCAGGCCGCCGTCCGGATCCCCGGGCTCCGCGAGCCGTCCGGCGCCGTCGGTCACGGTGGCGCCTCCCGCGCCTCCGGCCTCCGTGCCGCCCTCCGGGACACCGAGGCCCGCGACGCGGTCCGCGACGCCGGGTCCCACGACGCGGTCCGCGACGCCGGGTCCCGTACCGCCGGGTCCCGCGCCCCCCGTCGGGTCCCCGTGCCCCGCGGCACGCGCCGTTCCCGCCGCGGTGTCGGTGTCCTCCGGTCGCCGTCCGGTCGTGGTCACGGTCGCTCCTTCCCGGTCGTGCGGTCCGACGGCGGGGCGGTCGCAGTCCCGCTGCCGGGCGCGGGCCCGGTGGGGGCGCCGTTCGGGGGAGAGGGCGGTGCGGTGGTGTTCGTCCCGGTGGGAGGGGGCGGTGCGCTCTCCGGTGGGTCGGCGAAGATCCGGCGGTACGCGGGGTCACGCCACAGCTCCCGGTGCGGGCCCAGTGCCCGGATGCGGCCGGCGTCCAGCCAGGCCACCGTGTCGGCGCGGGCCGCGGTGGCGGCGCGGTGGGCGACCAGCAGGCGGGTCGTGGCGGATCCGCCCGACGTCAGGGCGCGGGCGATGTGGTGCTCCGTCACCGTGTCGAGGCTGGACAGGGCGTCGTCGAGCACCAGTAGGCGCCCCCCGCGGGCGAACGCGCGGGCCAGGCCGAGGCGCTGGGTCTCCCCGCCGGACCGGGGCGCGTCGGCGCAGGCGGTGCCGTAGCCGTCGGGGAGGCGGCGGACGAAGGCGTCCGCGCGGGCCGTGCGGGCCGCCTCGCGGACCCGGGCGGGGGAGGGGGCGGTGAGCCCGAAGCCGATCGCGTCCCCGACGGTCGTCCCGAGCAGGACCGGCCGCTCGAAGGCGTAGGAGACCGCGCCCCGCAGCTCGTCGTGGGCGAGTTCGCGCAGCGGCACCCCGTCCAGCAGCACCTCCCCGGCGTCCGGATCGGCCAGGCGCCCGGCCAGCGCGGCGAGCAGCGACTTGCCCGAACCCGACCGGCCGACCACCGCGAGGGAGGTCCCGCCGGGCACCTCCAGGTCGATGCCGGCGAGCACGGTCTGCCCGCCGCGCCGCGCGGTCACCGAGCGCAGCTCGAGCCGTCCCGGCCCGGCGGGCAGCCGGCGGGTGCCGTGGGCCGGGGCGGGCTCCTCGAGGACCTCACTCAGGCGTGCGGCCGCCGCCCGGGCCCGGACCAGGGCCGAGAGCTGCCCGACCAGCACGCCGACACCGGTGGCCAGCACCGCGTACCGGGACGCGGCGAGCACTTCGCCGACGGTCAGCCGGTGCCGGGTCAGCAGCAGTCCCGCGACGGCGACGACGGCGAGCTGGAGCAGCGGCCCGACGGCGACCGTGCGGGCGGCGGCGCGGCCCTGCGCCCGCCACATCCGGTGTCCGGCGCGGGACAGTTCGGGCAGCGGGCGCAGGATCCGCGCCGTCTCGCGGTCCGCGGTGCCCGCCGCTGCGACGGTGCGGGATCCGGCGACGGCCTCGGCGAGTGCCGCCGCGATCCGCCCCTGGACCTCCTGGTAGCGGGCGGCGCAGTCGGAGGAGTCCCGAGCGAAGGCGCGCAGGACCAGGGCGAGTACGGGCGCCCCGGCCAGGAACACGACGACGAGCCACGGGTCGACCAGGCCGAGGGCGACCACCCCGCCGACGGGACCGGCGAGGGCCGCGACCGACGCGGCGACGGCCGCGGGCGCCGAGCCGGCCTGCGCGGCGGAGCCGACCAGCCGGGCGACGAGGTCCCCGGAGCCGAAGCGCGCCGTGGCGCGCGGGCCGAGCGCCAGCACGTGCCCGGTCAGCCGCCCGCGCAGCCACGCGGTGGCACCGGCCTGGACGGTGCCCTCCAGCACCGCCCCGGCGGCGTCGAGGACCACGAGCAGCAGGACGAGTCCCGCGCAGTACAGGGTCCAGCGGGCGGCCGGGGTGTGGGCGAGGAGCAGGTCGAGGGTGTGGCCGAGCACCGCCGGCAGCAGGAGTCCGGCGCCGGTCGCCGCGGTGCTCACCAGGCTCAGCGCGACGCAGCGGGCCGCGCCGTACCGGACGGCGGAGCGGAGCAGCCCGTGGTCCGGGCGGGTGCCGTCCGTGGTCCGGGACGGGCCCGAGTCCGGGCCCTGCGGGCGGGGCGCCGGGCCGCTCCGTGCCCCGGTGCGGGTGCCGGAGGGGGTCGTCATACGCCTGCCGCCTCGCAATCCTTCGGTGGAACGGACCGCGGGCGGCCCCTCCCGCACGGGGAGGGACCGCCCGGGGCCGGAATCGGCGGAGATCGTCAGAGACAGAGCAGAACGCTCGCCGCACTGATGCAGGACAGCAGGCTCGCGGTGCTGGCGCCGCCGCCGTGGTTCTCGTCGGACTCCATCGTCTGCAGGTCGAGCAGGGCCATGTCAGGTCCTTTCCGTTGATTCCCTTGATGGGGACGGGGTGGTGTCACGACTCCGTCAGATTGCGGAGCCGCGTTCGTGGGGCCGCGGGAGCGGCGGGAGGAAGGGCAGTCCGGCCCCGGCCCCGGCGTCGAGTGCCGCCGCGAGGGCGAGCAGGCACCCGGCCGTGCCGGTGGCGAGGTCCATGGAGAGCCGCATCATCTGGTGTCCGGGGAAGGCCAGCTGGCCCTCGTACGCCATCGCGTACCAGCCGAGGGCGCCGACCTGTTCGGCGAGCCGGGGCCCGGTCGCGCCGGGCGCGGTGGTGCGGGCGAGATGGAGGATCATCCCGGCGCGGCCCTGGAGGAGCCCGGGCTGCGCGTAGAAGCGCGAGGTGGCGGCGGTGAGGACGGCGTCGCGGGCCCGCTCGAACCGCTCGTCGGCGGCGTGCGCGAGGTAGTCGTCGAGGACCATGCCGACGCCCGCGCTGCCGTCGCCCAGGTACGGCAGGGTCCGCCAGCCCTCGTCGACCTCCAGACCGCCGCCGTTCTTCTGCACGACGCACCGGTCCAGGTCCCGGCGCAGGGCGACGGCGGCCGCGTCCAGCAGCTCCCGCTCGCCGGTCGCCTCGTACCGGCGGATCAGGAACAGGGCCGGACCGCTCGCCCCGCGCATCAGTCCGGCGCGCGGCCGTGCCGTGTCGGGGACGGGTTCGCCGAGCCGTTCCACCAGCAGCCGCGCAGCCTCGGCCGAGCGCTCCCGCAGCTCCCCCTCCCCGGTGCTGCGGGCCAGCGCGTCGAGGACCAGCCCCAGCCCGGCGAGGCCGCCGTGCAGGTCGGAGGACAGCTTCTGCCAGCGCTCCTTCAGGATCCCGTCGACGAGGTCCAGGGCCCGCTGCCGGTGCCCCAGCCCGTCCAGGACGTGGGCCACGCCCGCCAGGCCGTCGTACAGGCCGAGCGGGGTGCCCGCCGGCGGCGGCGCGGTGTGCGCAAGGAGCCACCGCTCGCCCTCCTCGTACCGCTCGGCACCGGTGGCCGCCAGCGCGTGCAGCACCCCGGCCGCGCCGTGCGCGAGACCGAGGCCGCCGCCGTCGGAGAACTGCGCGATGTCGCCGGGGAAGAGCCGGTCGTCGCGCTCGGGGGTGGCCGAGGCGAGGAGGGCCTTGACCATCGAGTCCCGGCTGAAGGGCCAGTCCGCCGGGTCCACCAGGGAGGCCGCGGCCGCCCGCGGTGCCGTCGTGCGCACCCGGGCCGCCGAGGAGCCGGAGGTGTCCTGGGCCCCGGGCGCCACGGGGACGGAGGCGTCGCGGGTGATCTCGGCGACCGCCTCGTCGAGGAACTCCCGCGGGACGTCCGGGAACTGCCCGGCGATCACGTCCGCGAGGTGGGCGGCGTGGCCGCGGTCGACCACGAACAGCGTGGTGACCGGCAGGAACAGCGCCAGCCGCAGGCAGGCCAGGGCGTAGCGGTCGACGTCGGCGCCGCGGCGGTCCGGCGGGGCGAAGAAGCCGGGGTGGGCGACGACCTGCCGGCCGCGCTCCTCCACCGGAGCCGCCGCCTCGAAGTCGATGAGGCGCACCGACTGCTCGTCCGGCGTGACCATGATGTTGAAGACGTGCAGGTCGTTGAAGACGATCCCGCGGGCGTGCACCGCCTCCACGGCCCGCTCCACCTCCCGGTGGATGCGCAGCGCCCACGCCGTGTACGAGGCGACCGCGTCGGGGTCCGGGTCCGGTGTCAGCAGGGGGTGGCGCTCGCCGAAGTAGGAGTTCAGCGGGCGCCCCTCCACGAAGTCCATGACCAGGAAGCGGTGGTCGCCGAGCGTGAACCAGTCGCGCACCTCGGGGACGACCCCGGTGCCCGCCACCCGCTCCAGCGCCTCCTTCTCCCGCTCCAGGCGGGTGATCGCGTCCGCGCCGTCCGCGGCCAGCCCCGCGTGCGGCCGGCCCTCCTTCAGCACCACCCGGCGCCCGTCACGGGTGTCGGTGCCCGCGTACACCCCGCCGCCGTTGGAGAAGTGCAGCGCCTTCTCGATCCGGTACGGCAGCTCGCCGACCGTGGTGGTGTTGCGGGCGGCGAGGTGCGGTGCCAGGAAGGACGGCAGCGTCACCCACTCGGGGACCTGGAAGGACGGTGCCCTCCGGTCGGGCACCGGCCGCCCCTCGCCGTCGTGCACCGCCGGGACCAGCGTGCCGCGCTCGTCGACCACGAAGGTCCGCGCGAACGCGCCGTAGCGGACGTAGAGCGGGCCGTCGCCCCAGCGCAGGTCGGTGAGGATGTACGGCCCCTCGAAGCCTTCCAGCAGCGCGCCCAGTTCGCGCAGCACCGTGTGCAGCTGCTCCTCGCCGGCCGGGTAGACGGTGACGAACTTGCCGCTGCCGTCGCGGGCCGCGTACTTCGTGTTCCGCAGGTGCAGCAGCTGGGGCCCGGGCACGAACTTGAAGGGGATGCGGCGGGGCACGCAGTAGTCCCACACGATCGTGGCGATCCGCCCGGCGTTCGCCGCGGTGGCCGAGGCGTGGATCTTCCAGCCCTGCGAGGGTCCGGGGACGGGCCGCCGGTCGGGGCCGAGCGGGGTGAGCGTGAGCCAGTCGCCGATCCGCGCCGCGTCCCAGCCCTCGGGCACCGGGCGCCGGGCGGTGTCGTACAGCGGCGTGGCGTCGGGCCCGCTCCCCGACAGCCGCTCCGGCGTGTCGTAGAAGTGCCGGTCGGCGAGGGCGTACACCTCGTACCGCTGGTCCATGTGGGCTCCCCTCCCTGGTCGGCACCGAGCCTTCCAGCCGGGCACGGGGCGCCGACAGTCACGCCTGTCACCAGAGCGGCGTGCGGAACGCACGTGTCAAGATGTGTTCGGCGCTGTTCGACGGACGGCCCCTGGCGCCCGGCGAACCCGTCGCAGGGGCTGCGCGGGCGGCCGATACGCGCTGTAATGTCCAACGTGGTCAGAGAGGGCGCTACGACACGCAGAACGCGAACGCTGCGTGCCGAACTTGCCCTCGGATCGATCACGTCCGGACCGTCCTCCCCCGACCGGGCGCGCCGCGTCCTGGAACAGGCCCTCGTCTTCTCCGGCTCCGCCTTCGCCGCCGTCTACGCCACCGGCGGCGATCGCGGCGAGCTGCTGTGCCTGTGCGAGTCCGCCGGGGTGCCGCGCAGCCTGTACGGGCTGCGCGACTCCTACCCGATCGAGGGCAGCGCCCCGGCCTCCGGGGCGCTGCGCACCGGCCGCCCCGTCTGGCTCGGCCCGGAGGAGCTCGCCGGGTGCGCCGACGCCCGCCGGATGCCCGCCGGCGACGTCTGTCTGGCCGTGCTCCCGCTGCCCGGCGGCAGCGGCTGCCTGCTCGCGGTCACCGAGAGCCCCGGCGGCTTCGACTCCGAGGACCGCGCCTGCCTGGAGCTGATCGCCGCGGCCGTGGCCTGCCCGGCGCCCGCCGAGACCGCCGACGCCGGGGACCTTCCGCCGCATGCCTTCAGCCTGGCCATGGACTCCGGGCGGGTCGACGTCGGCGACGGCATCCTCGGCCTGTTCGGCCTGGGCCGCGCCGCCTTCGACGGCAAGGTCGAGACCCTGCTGTCGCTCACCGTCCCCGACGACCTGCCGTCGCTGATGTCGGTGGTGGAGGCCGACCACATGTCCATCGGCGAGCGCGAGCTGGAGTTCCGCATCCTCCAGCCGACCGGGCCGCCCCGCTGGGTGCGGCTGCGCGGGCGCCTGCTGGCCGGCGGCGAGGGCCGGCCCGCCCGGTTGACCGGCACCCTCGCCGACGCCTCCGCGGCGCGGTCCGGCGTCACCGACGTCGCCCGCGTGCAGCGGCTCGCCGCCACCCTCGCCATCGCAGGCACCGTGCGGGACGTCAGCCAGGCCGTCGTCGCCGCCCTGCGCAAGCCGCTGCGGGCCGACCGGATCGCCCTCGCCGAACTGGAGAACGACCGCCTGGTCGTGACCGTCCTCGACCCGCCCGACCCGGAGTCCTGGCCCGAGCTGTGGCGGCTGGAGTGGCGCAGCGAATGGCCGGACGCGCCGGTGCGGGCCATGCCCACCCTCGCCGCCGCCCTCCGGGAGGGCCGCGCCCAGATCTGGCCGGCCGGAACCGCGCTGGAGCCTGCCCTCGCCGACGTCGGCCCCGGCGGTCTCGCCGTGCTGCCGCTGCCCGGCGGCAGCCGGATGGCCGGCGCCTGCCTGATCGGCTGGGACGCCCCGCACGACTTCGGATCCGACGAGCGGGCCCTGCTGACCGCCTCGGCCACCCTCGCCGGGCAGGCCCTGATGCGCGCGCACGCCTTCGACGCCGAGCACGAACTCGTCGGCATGCTCCAGCGCACCCTGCTGCCGCGCCGCCTGCCGAAGCTGCCCGGCGCCGAGGCCGTGGCCCGCTATCTGCCCGCCACCGCGGGACTGGAGGTCGGCGGCGACTGGTACGACGTGATCCCGCTGCCCGACCATCACGTCGCCCTCGTCATCGGCGACGTGCAGGGCCACAGCGCCGGTGCCGCCACGCTGATGGGCCAGATGCGCACCGCCTTGCGCGCCTACGCCGCCGAGGGCCACCCCCCGGACGTGGTGGTCTCGCACTCCAACCGGCTGCTGCTGGAGATGGGGACGGACCTCTTCGCCACCTGCGCCTACGTCGACGTGGACATGGAGGCCGGTTCCGCCTGGTGCGTCCGCGCCGGTCACCTGCCGCCGGTGCTGCGCCACCCGGACGGCACCGTCGAGGTCGTCGAGGGCGAGGGCGGACCCCCGCTCGGGGTGGTGCAGCAGGCGGCGTTCCCGATGACGCCGCTGCGCTTCCAGCCCGGCACGGTCCTCGCGCTGACCACCGACGGCCTGGTGGAGGCCCCCGGAACCGACATCGACGACGGCATGGACCGGCTCGGCCGCGCCCTGGCCGGAGCGGACCCCGCTCATCTCGGCCTGGTCGCCGACGCCCTGCTCGCGGGCGCCCGCCGCAGCGACGACATCGCGCTGCTCCTCATGCGCTACGACGGCATGGCCGTGCGCCCGCTGCGGGAGAGCTGGACGGTGTGGCGGGTGCCCGAGGCGGTCCGGCACGCACGCCGCTTCACCCGGCGCACCCTGCGCTCCTGGGGCGTCGCCGACCAGGGCGACGCCGTGCTGCTCATCGTCTCCGAGCTGGTCACCAACGCCCTCGTGCACACCGAGGGGCAGGTCCGCCTGGACCTCGTCCTCGTCAACCACCGCCTGCGCGTCGCCGTCGCCGACGGATCGCCCCGCACCCCGGTGAAGCCGACGAGCATCGGCTGGGAGGCCACCGGCGGGCGCGGCATCCTCCTGGTCGAGGCGATGTCGGCGGCCTGGGGCTCCCTGCCGCTCGGCGGCGGCAAGCAGGTGTGGAGCGAGATCGTGCTGGACCACTGATCCGGCCGCCGGCCCGCGGCGGCCGGGGCCGTCCCGCCACACGGGTGCGCCGTGCGGCCGTCCCGGCAGGTCGCAACCGCGGCGCCGGGCCCGCCTGCTTAGGGTCCTGGGCTGTGTCACACACCTTCGAAGAACTCGTGGAGAAGCAGCGCGCGGCCGCGGCGGCGCACGACCGGGTCGTCCGGCTGCGGGGCGACTACGGCCCGCCGGCGCAGGAGCGGTGGACCGGGACGCAGACCGAGACCTACGAGACGGCCTGGCGGGCCTGGCGCGACCTCGCCCGTGACCTGCAGGCCGCGGTGAACGAGTACGCGGGCGAGGCGGGTCGGCAGCGCACGGAGGTGGAGGAGGAGGTCGAGCGGGCGGCCGGCACCGGCGGCGCGATGCAGGCACCCGACGAGGTGTAGGCGGGTGCGGTGCGGTGCGGTGCGGACCGGCGGGCGTCGCGCGGCGGCCGCGGTCAGGCGGGGCCGCGCCGGGACCGGGTGACGCCCAGCAGGACCAGGGCGATCACCTGGCAGCCCGCCACCAGCGCGATCAGCGCGGGAACGGACACGTCGTAGAGGGCGCCGGTGAGGGTGCCTCCCGCGAGGCTCGCCGCACCCACCACCCCGGCGAACACGCCGTAGGCGGTCGCCCGCCGGCCGGCCGGCACCAGGTCGGCGACCGTGGCGCGCAGCGTCGACTCCTGCACGCCGGTCGCGGCGCCCCACACCAGGGCCCCGGCCGCCGCCACCGCGACCGTGCCGGCGAAGGCGAGGACCGGGACGGCCGCGGTCAGCAGCGGCAGCGCCACCAGGACCGCGGTGCCGTACCGGTCGTAGAGCCATCCGGTGGCGAGCGCGGCGAGCGCGTCCACGGCCATGGCGGCCGCGTACAGCACGGGCACCCAGGCCGGTGCGAGCAGATGACGGGTGACCAGGTGGTAGGAGAGCACACCGAAGGTGGCGAAGCCGGCCGTCGTGGCCGCGGTGAACGCGGCGTACCACCAGAACACCCCCGGCAGCCGGCCCGGGGCAGGGGCCGCCGCGGCGACGGGGGCGGAGGGGCCGGCGCCGACCTCGTACTCCCGGGGGTCCGGGACGCGTACCCGCAGCCAGGCCAGCAGCGCGAGCACCGCGACCCCGGGCGCGGCGAGCACGCCGAGGGCGGGCCCGTAGTCGCCGCCCGTCACGGCGAGGACGCCCGCCACGGTGAGCGGCCCGATCAGGGCGCCGATCTGGTCCAGCGCCTCGTGCACGGCGAAGCCGCGACCCCGTCCCGTCGCGGCGGCGGCGTGCGACAACAGGGTGTCCTTCGCCGGTGACCGCACCGCCTTGCCCACCCGTTCGGCCACCACCAGCACGCACGCCGCGCCCAGGGTCCCGGCGACGCCGAGCAGCGGCACCGACACCACGGTGAGGGCGTACCCGGCGATGGCCAGCGCCCAGAAGCGGCCGGTCCGGTCGGCCAGCGGGCCGGACACCAGGCGCAGGCCCAGCGCCGCCGCCTCGCCCGCCCCGGTCACCGCCCCGACCACGAGCGCCGAGGCGCCCAGCGAGGACAGCAGCGGACCCGTGACCGAGCGGGCACCTTCGTAGACGAAGTCCGCCAGCAGGCTGACCGTGCCGAACCACACCACGAAGCGCCACGGCCTCATGGGCCGTGGCGCCGCCCCCGTCTCCGGTGCCGTTTCCACGTCGGACAGTGTGGGCCCCGGGGAGGGGCGTGCGATACGGGTCAGCCGTGCGTCTTCGCCAGCAGTTCGAGGAGTTCGGCGGTGGTGCCGGTCTCGCCGAGGCGCGGGAAGATCCGCTCGATGCTGTTGCGGTGCGCCTCGCCGTCCAGGTCCGTCATGGCGTCGGCGACCAGGGAGACGTGGTAGCCGTGCTCATGCGCGGCCCGGGCGGTGGACTCCACGCCGATGGAGGTGGCGATGCCGGTCAGCACGATCTGCGTCACCCCGCGGCGTCGCAGCTGCACGTCGAGGTCGGTGCCGTGGAAGGCGCCCCAGTTGTGCTTGGTGACGGTGATGTCGCCGTCGTGACCGGACAGCTCGGGGACGATCACGTCCCAGCCGTCGGGGCGGGCGCCGCCGCCGGCCGCCTCGGTGCGGCCGGGCGGGACGTCGGCGAAGTCGGGGGCGAAGGACACCCGGACCAGGACGACGGGCAGGTCGCGGGCCCGGAAGGCGTCGGCGATCTCCGCACTGCGGGCGAGCACGTCGGCACCGGGGTGCGGCGCGGTCGGCGCGGCGACGATCCCGGCCTGCAGGTCGATCACGACGAGGGCGGTACGGGGGTCGAGGGCGGTGAGTGCCATGGGGGTGTCAGGCCTTTCGGGGGGTGATCGTACGGAGGGACCGGTCGGGCAGGACGCTCGCCAGCAGCAGTGCCGATCCGGCGAGCATGAACAGGGCCAGGCCGCGCAGCCCGGCCGTGTCGGCGCGGTGGGGGAAGAACGCCGCGGTGGCCGCGGAGGCGCTCAGCGCGCCGAGGTACATGAAGGTGCGCAGCAGCCCGGCGGCCGAGGCGATCCGCGCGGGATCGGCCTGCCGGTACAGCGCGTTCTGGGTGGCCAGGCCGAGCAGCCCCTGCGGGACGCCCATCACCACCCCGGCCGCCAGCAGCACCCACACGGGCGTGCCGGAGCCGAGCAGCAGCAGCGCCGAGCACGCGGCGATCTGCACGGCCGCGCCGACGAGCAGCTTCGCCCGCACCGCCTCGCGGCGCCCGGTGAGCCCGGAGACGGCGAGCGCGCTCGCCGACAGCGGCAGCAGCACCAGGCCGGCGGTGGAGGCGCCGAGCCCGCGGCCCTGCTCCAGCCACTGCGTGTAGCCGTACAGGAAGGCGTACGAGGTGGTGAAGGCGAGCAGTTGGCGCAGGTACGTGGCGAGCAGCGGCAGGTTGCCGCCGAGCACGCGCAGGTCGATGAACGGCTCGGCGGTGCGCAGTTCCCGGGCGGCGAAGGCGCCGGCCGCCGCCGCGCAGAGCAGGGGCAGGTACCAGCGGTCCGGCCGCGGGTCCATCAGGAAGACCATCAGTGACAGCAGCGTCGCCGCGAACAGCGCCATGCCGGGCAGGTCGACCGGGCGCCGCGCACCGGCCGGGCGGGCGTCCCGCGGCAGCCGCAGGAAGCCGAGGACCAGGCAGGCCGCCGACAGTGGCACGTTCACCGTGAACACGGCGCGCCAGCCGCCGAGGCCGATCAGCAGGCCGCCGAGGGCGGGGCCGACCACGGACACCGTCTGGTTGGCGACGGCGAGCACGGTCAGCACGCCCGCGGGACTGTCCTGCCCCGTCCGCTCGGCCTCGCGGCGGGTGAGCTGCATCGCCGCCGGATACGCGGCCGAGGTCCCGAAGCCGAGCAGGACCCGCGCCCCGATCAGCGCGCCGAGCGTCGGCGCGAACGCGCCCAGCAGCCCGGCCACGCCGACCAGCGCGGTGCCCGTCAGATAGAGCGGGCGGGGCCCGTACATGTCCACGAGCCGTCCGACCACGGGCTGGCCGACGGCGGTGGCCAGATAGAGCGCCGTCACCAGCCAGACCGTCCGTGCCGGGGGAGCGCCGAAGGCGAGGCCGATGGGGACCAGCGCCACGGCGATCATCGAGGAGTTGATCGGGTTGAGGACGGACCCCAGCGCCAGCGGCGCGATCAGCCGCCGGTCGAACCCGGCGGGCGCGGCGGCCCCGCGGTGCCGGTCCCCGCGCACGAGGCCGGCAAGCCTGGACATCACTGCTCGGACAGCCGTTCCAGCAGGGCGAAGGCGGTGATGAGCGTCTGCCGCTCGTCCTCGGTGTACCGGTCGGTCAGGGCGCGGGCCAGCCACTCCTCGCGGACCTGCCGGTCGTCCTCGATGCGCCCGCGGCCCGCCTCGGTCAGGGTGACGAGCTGCCGCCGTCCGTCGGCCGGGTCGGGACTGCGCCGGATGAGGCCGTGCCGGTCGAGGGCGGCGAGCGTGGCCGCCATCGACTGCGGCCGGACGCCCTCGGCGGACGCCAGCGCGCTCGCCGTGGCCGCCCCGTGCTTGCCGATCAGGGTCAGGGCCGACACCTGCGACGGGGTGAGTCCCTCGTCCTGTCCGACCTCGCGGATCCGGCGCCGCAGCCGGCTGAAGGCCACACGCAGGTCGCGTGCGGCACGGGCCGCGGAGGCGGAGATGCCCTCGGGCACCTCGGTGGGCTGCTGCTCCATGGCGCCACCGTAGGACCATCAGGCTGGACTGTCCAGTCCCGACTGAACAGTCCAGCCTGAACATAGGGGCATGGAGCCAGGCCGGGGGCGCGGCGCGACGTGCCGCCGTACGCTGGGCGGATGCGCCTGCTGCTGATGTCCGACACCCATCTGCCCCGGCGCGCCAAGGAGTTGCCCCCACAGCTCCTGGTCGAGATTCCGCGCGCCGACGTGGTGTTCCACGCGGGGGACTGGGTCGACGCCGCCACCCTCGACCTGCTGGAGCGGCGCAGCCGCCGGCTGGTCGGCGTCCACGGCAACAACGACGGCCCCGAGCTGCGGGCCCGGCTCCCGGAGGTGGCCCGCGCCGAGCTGGACGGCGTGCGCTTCGGGGTGGTCCACGAGACGGGGGCCGCGCAGGGCCGCGAGGCGCGCTGCGCCGCCCGCTTCCCGGACCTCGACGTACTGGTCTTCGGCCACAGCCACATCCCCTGGGACACCGTCGCCCCCTCCGGTCTGCGCCTGCTCAACCCGGGCTCCCCGACGGACCGCCGCCGACAGCCGCACTGCACCTACCTGACGGCGACCCTCACCGACGGCCACCTCACCGACGTGGAACTGCACCGGCTGCCGCAGCGTTAGGCCGGGAACCAGAGATGGATCGTGGTCCCGGGGCGTGGGATGCAGGGCCCGGGCACTGCCCGGCGGACTGGTCAGTCACCCGCGAGGACGCCCCGGGCGAGGACCGCCTCGCGCAGACGTGCGGCCATCGAGGCCGCCTCGTCCGGCGGCAGCGCCAGGACACCGTTCTCCGTCATCAGGGTGTGGAACTGCTGCTCGGAACAGGGGACGCCGGCCGGCAGAGCGGCGACGTGCCAGTGCAGATGCGCGTTGCCCTGCTGGCTGCCGAGCGAGTACAGGTAGGTGCGCTCCGGCTCGAGGACGGCCTCGACGGCGAGGGCGATCTCCCGGACGAACAGCATGAGCCGGCCGTAGGCCGCCTCGTCCAGGTCGCGCACGACGTGCTCGACGTGCGCCTTCGGTGCGACCAGGACCTTGCCCGGCACCGTGGGCCACCGGTCCAGGAACGCCACGTGATCGGGGTCCTCGAAAACCGTGGCATGCGGGTAGTCCGGGTTCCCGGCCAGGAACGCACACACGAAGCACGGCCCGCTCCGGGTCCGCTCCACGTATGCCTCAGAATCCATCGGCTGTCGATCCGCGGGCACCTGCACACCTCTCCGCGCGGGGTTGCACCAGCCCCCCCGGCCGCCACCTGATCCGCCGGACGGTGCCCAGGCGGTGCCCCGGGACACAAGGAAGGGCGGCCCGCTGGGGGCCGCCCCGGGGTCACTCTTCCCTTTCTCGGTCGCTGGAGGCGCTCCGAGCCGCTCCGTGCGCGAAAGCGGCCCGGACGCTGCGAGTGTGCGCTGTCACGGACCTCCTTCCAGCGGGAGAATGTGCGGCACATGTGCTGCGGAGGCGATACCCGCCTCATCCGTTGCAGGCGCGCGTACCCCTGCCTCCACGACTCCACACCACCTTTTTCGGTAAATGCCTGGCAAAGTCGCCCCTCTCGGACGTTCTGCCTGATGGGAGCCTTGATCGAACGGCCGGGCGGTGCCGGTCAGTGGTGGCGGATGCGGCGCACCCCCGCGATCAGCAGGGCCATCAGGGCCACCGCCCCGGCGGCCACCGCGGCCCGCCTGGCGACGGGAAGGCCGGCGGTGCGCAGCAGGCTGAGCGGCTCCGGCTCGGCCGTCCACGGCGCCGCCACACCGCCCGGCGCGGTGAACTCGTGGTGCATCTCCATGTCTTCCTCCCGGCCCTCGTGCGGGCACTCAGGCGGAGCCGCCCGCGTGGATGGCTCCGGCGGTCCCGGTCAGCGGCGCTCCGCTGCCGCCCCAGCGCAGCGCGACGATCTCGGCGGCGACCGACACGGCCACCTCCTCCGGGGTACGTGCTCCGAGGTCGAGGCCGAGAGGCGAGCGCAGCCGGGACAGTTCGGCCGCGTCCAGCCCGCTCTCGACCAGCCGCTTCCTGCGGTCGTCGTGGGTACGGCGGCTGCCCATCGCCCCGATGTAGGCCGCCGGCCGGCGCAGCGCCTCCTCCAGAAGCGGCACGTCGAACTTGGGGTCGTGGGTGAGGACGCAGATCACGGTGCGCTCGTCGGTCCGGGTGCCCTGCAGGTACCGGTGCGGCCAGTCCACGACGACCTCGACGCCCGCCGGGAACCGCTGCGGCGTGGCGAACACCGGCCGGGCGTCGCACACCGTGACCCGGTAGCCGAGGAAGGCGCCGATCCGGGCCACCGCGGCGGCGTAGTCGATCGCGCCGAACACCAGCATCCGCGGCGGCGGCGCGAAGGAGTGCAGGAACACCGTCACGGCGTCCTCCCGCCGCTCGCCGTGCGGCCCGTAGTGCCGCAGGCCCGTGGCGCCGAGCGCGAGTTCGCCGCGGGCGTCGGCGGTGACCGCCACGTCCAGGCCCGGCGCGCCGAGCGTGCCCCCGACCCGCTCCGGCCACACCGCCAGCGTCGCGCCGCGCGGCGCGGGTCCGTCGACCACGGTGGCCGCGGTCACCGGCTCGCCCGCGGCGACCGAGGCGGCCACGGCCCCGAAGGCCGGGTCGGCCGCGGCCGTGACGGGCCGGACCAGCACCGTGATCTCGCCGCCGCAGGTGAGCCCCACCGCGAACGCGTCCTCGTCGCTGTAGCCGAAGGTCGCCAGGCGCGGCTCGCCGTCGGCCGCCACCTCCCGGGCGAGGTCGAAGACCGCGCCCTCCACGCAGCCGCCGCTCACACTGCCCACGACCTCGTCGTCCGGACCCACGGCCATCGCCGCCCCGGGGTCGCGCGGCGCGCTGCGGCTGACCGAGACGACGGTCGCCAGACCGAACGGCACGTCCGCCGCGTACCAGCCCTCGAGCACCCGGAGAATGTCACGCACGCTCCGCTCCCTTCCTCTCGGCACCGGCGGCGAATCCCGCACCGGTCGGGGACCCTGCGGTGGGAGCCCTCCGGACCTCCCGCCGCAGGGGAGTACCGGATCCCGCCCCCGCGCCGGCGGCCGTACGGGAGTCCGCCCCCACCCGGGGAGCCGGACCGGCCCGCGCCTCCCCGAAGGCCCCGGCACCGGGAGCCGTACGGGAATCCGCCTCCCCGCGGCGGCCGTCTCCGCCGCTCCCGCGTCCCCGGGCCCCGCCGTCGGGCTCACCGGCGCGGCCGGGCTGCGCCCTGCGACGAAGGCGTCCATGCGAGGCGGCATCCGCGGCCGCTCATGACGCAAGTCACTCTAGGTCCGCTCCAGGCGGCCGGCGAGCGCTGCGGACCCCTCTTGTTGAGCGTTAATCCATTGCCGTGGTGCGTCCCGCTCTGCTGCACTGCCCGCACCCGTCGTCACCCAGCGAGGAGCTCCCGTGCGCGCACCGTTCATGTCCCTCCCGACCGGCATCCCTTCCACGCCCAAGGACATGACGCCCCGTGCATCTGCTCAACCTCGGAATCCTCGCCCACGTCGACGCCGGTAAGACCAGTCTCACCGAGCGGCTGCTGCACGCCGCCGGAGTGATCGACGAGATCGGCAGCGTCGACGCCGGCAGCACGCAGACCGACACCCTCGCGCTGGAGCGGCAGCGCGGCATCACCATCAAGTCCGCCGTCGTCTCCTTCCCGCTCGGCGACGTCACCGTCAACCTCGTCGACACCCCCGGGCACCCCGACTTCATCGCCGAGGTCGAGCGGGTGCTCGGTGTGCTCGACGGAGCCGTCCTCGTGGTCTCCGCGGTGGAGGGCGTGCAGGCGCAGACCCGCGTCCTGATGCGCACCCTGCGGCGGCTGCGCATCCCGACCCTCGTCTTCGTCAACAAGATCGACCGGCGCGGGGCTCGTGGCGAGGCGCTGCTGCGCGACCTGTCCGACCGGCTCGGCGCCGCCGTCGTGCCGATGGGGGACGCCCACGCGCCCGGCACCCCCGGTGCCCGCTTCGTGCCCGGCCTCGGGCCGGCGGTCCTCGACGTCCTCGCCGACCAGGACGACGACCTGCTCGCCGCCTACGTCGCGGGCGCCGACCCCGCGGACCGCCTGCCCGCGGCCCTCGCCGCCCAGACCCGGACGTGCCGCGTCCACCCGGTGTACTTCGGCTCCGCCATGACCGGCGCGGGCGTCGACGCCCTCGCCGACGGCATCCGCGACCTGCTGCCCGCGGCCGCCGGCGACCCCGGCGCCCCTTCCTCCGCCACCGTCTTCAAGGTCGAACGGGGCCCGGCGGGGGAGAAGGTCGCCTACGCGCGCGTCCTCGCCGGCACCCTCCGCATCCGCGACCGGGTGCCCGTCGGTCCCGGCCGCGCCGAGCACCGGATCACCGCGCTCAGCGTGTTCGACCACGGCACCGACGTCCGAGCCGACGCCGCGCCCGCGGGCCGGATCGCCAAGCTGTGGGGGCTCACCGGCGTCCGCGTCGGCGACGCCGTCGGCGCACCCGTCGCACCCCGCGAGCACGCCTTCGCGCCGCCCACCCTGGAGACCGTCGTCGTCCCGGCACCGGGTACCGGACGCCGCGAACTGCACCTCGCCCTGACCCTGCTCGCCGAACAGGACCCACTGATCGCCCTGCGCCACGACCCCGTGCGCCGGGAGACCTCGGTGTCGCTCTACGGCGAGGTGCAGAAGGAGGTCCTGCAGGCCACGCTCGCCGACGCGTTCGGCCTCGCGGTCGCCTTCCGGGAGACCACCGCGCTGTGCATCGAGCGGCCGGCGGGCACCGGTGCCGCCGTCGAGTTCAACAAGAAGGACGGCAACCCCTTCCTCGCCACGGTCGGCCTGCGCCTCGAGCCGGCTCCGGCCGGCGCCGGCGTCGGCTTCCGTGTGGAGGTGGAGCTGGGCTCCATGCCGTACGCCTTCTTCAAGGCCGTCGAGGACACCGTGCGGGAGACCCTCGCCCAGGGCCTGTACGGCTGGCAGGTGCCCGACTGCACCGTGACCATGACGCACTCCGGCTACTCGCCCCGCCAGAGCCACGCCCACCAGGGCTTCGACAAGAGCATGTCGAGCACCGGGGCGGACTTCCGCGGCCTCACCCCGCTGGTCCTGATCGAGGCGCTGCGCCGGGCGGGCACCCGCGTCCACGAACCCCTGCACCGCTTCCGCGTCGAGGCCCCGGCGGACACCCTGGGCGGGTTGCTGCCGGCGCTGGCCGCGCTGCGGGCGGTGCCGCAGTCGACCCGCACCCACGGATCCGCCTGCGTCCTGCACGGCACGGTCCCCGCGGCCCGGGTGCACGCACTGGAGCAGCGGCTGCCGGGCCTCACCCGGGGCGAGGGCGAGCTGGAGACCGCCTTCGACCACTATGCCGCGGTCCCGGGCGGCACACCCCCCGAGCGTCCGCGCACCGACCTCAACCCCGTCGACCGTAAGGAGTACCTGCTCAACGTGTCCCGCCGGGTGGGTGGTTGAGCGGGCGACCTCCTGCCCGTGCGCGCCCGGGAGCGACCCGGAGCGCACCGGGGCCGTTGTTGACGGAATGTCAGTTCGCTGACGCGCCCGTCCAGTCCGCCGGTACACGGCCGAGGCGGACACGCTGCGGGTGGTCGCCCACGAACAGCACCTCGCGCAGCCCCGTGCGCCGGAGGGGGCGGCGCCGGCCGGTGTGACGGCGGTGAGGGCCAGGGCCAGGGTGGCGGCCGCGGAGCACAGGAGCCCGGTTCTGGAGGGAGGCACGACTGCTCTCCTCTCTGCGGAGGGGGGTGTCGGCGCGGACCCCGGAGGTCAGGCCGGGCGAACGCCGGAAAGGTGCCGGGAGAAGTGAACACGCGCACATTCACAGTGACTTACTGAATAGGGAGGAGGCGCCTTCACCACAAGACCGCGTACACGACAAAATTGGCGCCGGGCCGGCGCGGGACGCGCGCCGGCCCGGCGAGGGAGGGACCGTGACGGGCAGACTCAGGGCGCCGACCGGCCGTTACGGCGGCAGGTCCGCCGAGGAGCGGCAGGCCGAGCGGCGCGCGCGCTTCCTCGGGGCCGCGCTGCAGCTCTTCGGCGACCGGCCCGGCTTCCGCGCCACGACCGTCTCCGCGCTGAGCGAGGCCGCCCAGCTGTCCACCCGGCAGTTCTACGAGGAGTTCCGCACGCTGGAGGACGTCCTGGCCGCCCTCCACCTCCAGGTCAACGGCTGGGCCGAGCAGGCGGTCCGGGACGCCCTGGCCGACGCGGCACCGCTGCCGCTGGACGAACGCGTCGCCGCGCTGTTCCGCGCGTACGCGGGCAGCGTCGCAGCGGACCCGCGCCGGATCCGCATCACCTTCGTCGAGATCATCGGCGTCAGCCCGCGCCTGGAGGAGCAGCGCCTGGCCCGCCGCGCCCACTGGGTCGACCTCGTCTGCGCCGAGGCCGCGGCCGCCGCCGCCCGGGGCGAGGCCGCCCCGCGGGACTACCGCATCGCCGCCACGGCGTTCATCGGCAGCGTCAACGGACTCCTGCACGACTGGAGCGCGGGCTGGGTCGACGCCTCCCTCGACGAGGTCGTCGACGAACTCGTCCGCCAGCTCCTCGCGATCCTGCGCCCCCGCGACTGGAACCCCGGGCCGCGGTGATGCGCGGCCGGAGCGGAGGAGCCGCTCCGGCCGCACGCGGCCGGCCGCACGCGGCTGTCCATGCCACGCGACGCCGGCCAGGCGAACCGGGCCCCGCGTCGGTGCGCGGCGACCAGGCCCCATGCCCCTGTGCGGCGATCGCACCCAGGGGTCCGTGCGGCGGGTTCCGTGCAGCGGTCTGCGCTCTGCGCTCTGCGGTCTGCCGTGTGCCGTGTGCCGTGTGCCGTCTGCGGTCTGCGGTCTGCGGTCCGGGGCGCGGGCGTGGCGGTGTGTGCCTCGCGGCGCGGACACGCGCAGCGTATGCCGTGGGGGCGCTCGTCCCGGCAGGACGGGCGGCATCGGCCGCAGCAGGTCCTACCCCGCGAGCCGGTCGATCGCCCGCAGGACCGGGGCCACGCCGTCCTCGGCGCGGATGCGGGTGCCCAGTGCCGCGGCCCGCTCCCGGTGGGCGGAGTCCCGGGTGACCCGGGCGAGGGCCGCGGCCAGCGCGTCCGGCGTGAGGCCGCGCAGCGGCACGGCGCACGGGGCCACCCCGAGCCCGACCAGCCGCGCGGCCCAGAACCCCTCGTCGAACTGGACCGGCACCGGCACGGCGGGCACCCCGGCCCGCAGCCCCGCCGCGGTCGTGCCCGCCCCGGCGTGGTGCACCACCGCGAGCATCCGCGGGAACAGCGCGGCGTGCGGCACCTCTCCGACGGTCACGACGTCGTCGCCGGTCGCCTCCAGACCGCTCCAGCCGCGCTGCACCACCCCGCGCAGTCCCGCCCGGCGCAGCGCACGCACGATCACCTCGCTCAGCAGGCCCGGGTCGGGCACGGTGGCGCTGCCCAGCCCGACGAACACCGGCGGGGGACCGGCGTCGAGGAAGTCCCGCAGCACGCGGGGGAGTCGGTCGCCGTTGTCGTACGGCCACCAGTAGCCGGACACCTCCAGCCCCGCCCGCCAGTCCCGCGGCCGGGGCACCACCAGCGGGCTGAACCCGTGCTGCACCGGCTGCCGCAGCCCCGACCGGATGCGCCGCGCGGTGCCGATCCGGGCCGGGGGCAGCCCGAGCCGGGCCCGCACGGCCGGGACCGCCGCCGAGAACACCCGCTCCACGACCAGGTTCACCCCGTGTCCCGCGAGCCGGTTCACCGGTGCACCCCACTGACCGCCGCCGAGCAGCGGAGGGGCGAACTCACCCGTGGGGGAAAGCGGTTGGAGGTGCGTGCCGAGGCTGGGCAGGGACAGCGCCTCGGCGATGGCGTGCCCGACCGGCCCGAGGGAGCCGGAGAGAAGCAGGATGTCGCTCTTCTCCGCCGCCGCGATCAGGTCGTCGGTCATCCGCGCCAGCGCCGCCCTTACGATCCCGACGGCCCGGACCATCTTGCCCGCGCCCGTCGCACTGCGGTGCAGCCGCTGCCCGCGCGTCGAGTCCAGCTCGGCCCGGGGGTCCACCGGCAGCGGATGGAAGCTCAGGCCCGAGCCCGCGACCAGTGGTTGGAAGCAGCCGTGGGTGACCAGGGTGACCTCGTGTCCCGCACGGGCCAGCCCGTGCCCGAGTCCGGTGAAGGGGACGACGTCTCCCCGGGAGCCCGCTGTCATGATCGCTACGCGCACGCGGTCAGTATGCGGGCGGTGCGGGCCGCCGCCGCGGAACGACCCGACCGACGCCCCGGCCTTCACCCCCATCGCGCCCCGGCCGTGGTCCGCCCGGCACCGCGGCCGACCCGCGCCCCGCGCGCCGGCACCGCACACCCGCACCGCCCGCTCCCCCCAGACCGGCCCCCCACGCCTGGCGCCGCGCGTCCCGGCCGGCGCAGATGCACGCCCGAAACGGTGCACGTGGGACCGGTGCCCGCACAGACCGGTCACCGGTGCCGCAGATGCCGCCCGTTCGCCGGACCCGGCCACTGCGGCAGCCGGGTACCTCGGCCGGTCCGCGGCGGGTGCAGCGCGGAGCGCAGCGCGGCGGCGGAGAGGAGCCGGGCGGCCGTGGAGTTGCGGCGCCGCCGCCACGGCACCGCACCCGGCCGGAACCCGGCACGTGCCGAGAAGGTCCAGGTCAGTCGGGAACTGACCGCGACCCGCCCGGCCCGCCTCACTCCTCGTCCCATGCCTGGATCATGATCTGCTCGGCGATCTTGCCGTCCCGCAGGGTGATCATGGACTCGGCCAGGACGCGCACGCCGTCGGGATAGGCGCAGGACTCCACGTACGCGGCGCGGTCGCCCTCGACGACGCACTGCTCCAGCCTGTGCGTCATGTCCCGGCTGTAGACGTCGTCCAGCATCGAGCCGATCTCCTCGCGGCCGTGCAGGATCTTCGGGTGGCTGGGCTGGGTGTGGTGGTCGATGATCCGGATCTCCGCGTCGTCCGCGTAGAGCGACAGCAACGCGGACGAGCCGTCCCCTTCGATGCCCCGCCGCAGGCTCTCGGTGTCGAAGGCGGGGCTTGCCGTGGTAGCCATGGTGACCTCCTACGAAGGCGGCGGCCCGGGGAGGAGGGCCGCGACGGGCCTCACCTCCGAGGCTCCTCCGCTCCTCCTGGCCGGGCAAGCGCAGCCGGGGTGCTCCGCCTGACGGGTGAGCGTCGCCGCCCGGCCGTGTCCCCGGGCCCGCCGAGTCCGTTGCTGAGGGCATGATCTCCACTCGACGCATCGTCGCCGCCGTCGGTCTCGCCGCCTCGGTCACCGGCCTCGCCTCGCTGCCGGCCAGTGCCGCTCCCGGCGCCGCCCCGGTCGCCGGTCCGCTCAAGCCCCTCGGCGTGCTCGACTCCCTGGCGGCCCAGAGCATCCCCGCCCCGCAGCGGGCCCAGGTCCCCACGGTCGCCGGTCAGCTCAGCGGGCTCGACCACCTCCGTGACCTGAACCGGTTGAACCAGCTCACGGACCCGGTCGCCCCGGTCCTCGGCATGGTCCCCGCCGTCCAGCACTGACCCGCCCGTGCCCGCCCGGCCCCGCGCGCCCCGCGCCGGACCGGGCGGGCGTCCGCGTGTCCGGGACCCGGACGGGACGTGAGGAGCCGGGACCGCGGCGACTGCCGGGACGCCCCCGCCGGGACGGGGCCCGTGGGCCGGGGCCGGCCGGTGCCGGCCCACGGGCGCCCGGCCGGGGCGGGCGGGCCTCCGCGCGCCGGTCCTCCCGCTCCCGCCGCGCCGCCCCGGTCACCCGTCCGTCGCGAGGAACTGCGTGGCCGCCGGCCCGGCGTGGAGCGCGTCGGCGGCCACGAGGCCGCGGTGAGTGCCCACCGCGCGGACCCGGCCCGCGTCCATGACGACGATCCGGTCGGCCGCCGTCACCGTGGACAGCCGTTGGGCGACGACCGGCACGGTGGTCGTCCGGGCCACGTCGGCGACCGTGTCGCGCAGGGCCGCCTCGTCCACCGCGTCCGGCTACGAGGTCGCCTCGTCCAGGAGCAGCAGGCGCGGCCGGCGCAGCAGGGCGTGGACGATCGCCACCCTCTGCCGCTCCCCGCCGGACAACTTGGTGCCGCTGCTCTCCCTGCCCGGACTCCGGCGAAGCGTCAAGGCTGCTTGGCGGCCGGTCCGCCGGATCCGCCGGACCGGCCGCGGTCCGGAGGGCGCGGCGCGGGTCGGGGCCCCGGCGCCGCGCCCGGGCCCGGTGCGCGGTACTTCCGTGCCCTTACCGATCAGTCACGCGTAGGGTCGGCAGGACGAACACCGGCCGATGGAAGGACCACCACCATGGCGCAGGAAGTGCGCGGCGTGATCGCGCCCGGGAAGAACGAGCCCGTGCGGGTCGAGACGATCGTCGTGCCGGACCCGGGACCGGGCGAGGCCGTCGTACGCGTCCAGGCCTGCGGCGTCTGCCACACCGACCTGCACTACAAACAGGGCGGCATCAACGACGAGTTCCCCTTCCTGCTCGGCCACGAGGCCGCGGGCGTCGTGGAGTCGGTGGGCGAGGGCGTCACGGACGTCGCGCCCGGCGACTTCGTGATCCTCAACTGGCGTGCGGTGTGCGGAAACTGCCGGGCGTGCCTGCGCGGCCGTCCCTGGTACTGCTTCGACACGCACAACGCCCGGCAGCGGATGACCCTCACCAACGGCACCGAGCTGTCCCCGGCGCTCGGCATCGGCGCCTTCGCCGAGAAGACGCTCGTCGCCTCGGGCCAGTGCACCAAGGTCGACCCGTCGGTGGCCCCGGCCGTGGCCGGGCTGCTGGGCTGCGGGGTGATGGCGGGCATCGGCGCCGCGATCAACACCGGGAGCGTCGGACGCGGCGACACCGTCGCCGTCATCGGCTGCGGCGGTGTCGGCGACGCGGCCGTGGCCGGCGCGCACCTCGCCGGCGCGTCCAGGATCATCGCCGTCGACGTCGACGACCGCAAGCTGGAGACCGCCCGCACCATGGGCGCCACGCACACCGTCAACTCCAAGGAGGCCGACCCGGTCGAGGCGATCCGCGACCTCACCGGCGGCTTCGGCGCCGACGTCGTCATCGAGGCCGTGGGCCGCCCCGAGACCTACCGTCAGGCCTTCTACGCCCGCGACCTCGCCGGGACCGTCGTGCTGGTCGGTGTGCCCACCCCGGA
The DNA here is from genome assembly GCF_029269835.1 of Streptomyces tropicalis. Lineage (GTDB taxonomy): Bacteria > Actinomycetota > Actinomycetes > Streptomycetales > Streptomycetaceae > Streptomyces > Streptomyces tropicalis. Next base: position 248,593 of record NZ_JARJBB010000004.1, read on the forward strand.
GATGAAGCTCGAACTGCCCCTGCTTGACGTCTTCGGGCGGGGCGGTGCGCTCAAGTCGTCCTGGTACGGGGACTGCCTGCCCTCCCGCGACTTCCCGATGCTCGTCGACCTGCACCTCCAGGGGCGTCTGCCGCTGGACAAGTTCGTGACCGAGACCATCCGGCTCGACGAGGTGGAGAAGGCGTTCGAGCGGATGCACCACGGCGACGTGCTGCGCTCGGTGGTGGTGTTCTGATGGCCGCCCGCATCGAACGCCTCGTCACCTCAGGCCGCTTCACGCTCGACGGCGGCAGCTGGGAGGTGGACAACAACGTCTGGATCGTGGGCGACGACCACGAGGCGATCGTCATCGACGCCGCGCACGACGCCCGGGCCATCGCCGAGGCCGTCGGCGACCGCCGGCTGAGCGCCATCGTGTGCACCCACGCGCACAACGACCACGTCAACGCCGCTCCCGAACTCGCCGACCTGACCGGCGCGACGATCTGGCTGCACCCCGACGACCTGCCGCTGTGGAAGCTCACCCACCCGGACCGCGACCCCGACGAGCACCTGACCGACGGTCAGGTCATCGAGGCCGCGGGCGCGGACCTGACGGTCATCCACACGCCCGGCCACGCCCCCGGCGCGGTCTGCCTGTACGACCCGGGACTGGGCACCGTCTTCACCGGCGACACCCTCTTCCAGGGCGGTCCCGGTGCCACCGGCCGCTCCTACTCGCACTTCCCGACGATCATCACCTCGATCCGCGACCGGCTGCTCACCCTGCCGCCCGAGACGAAGGTCCTCACCGGCCACGGCGACGCGACCACCATCGGTGCGGAGGCCCCGCACCTGCAGGAGTGGATCGACCGGGGCCACTGATCCGGTGCGGACTGGCGCTCCGGGCCCGGGCGACGGGCCCGGAGCGGCCTGGGGGAGCGGTCTTCGGAGTCTGTGCCAGATCGGCTGCGGGCTCCGGCAGGTCCGTCGGAAAAGGCGACAGAAGATGTCCGGATTCCACGGCATCCTCGACGGCGGCATCGACGGGACACGTACGGGAGGCCGGACATGGCGGGACCGCTTCGAGGCAGGATCGCACTGGTCGCTGGGGCGACGCGGGGCGCGGGACGGGGGATCGCCGTGGAACTGGGCGCGGCCGGCGCCACCGTGTACGTCACGGGGCGCAGCACCCGGGCCCGCCGGTCGGAGTACGACCGCCCCGAGACCGTCGAGGACACCGCCGACCTGGTCACCGCCGCGGGCGGGCACGGCATCGCCGTCCCCGCCGACCACCTCGACCCGGCCCAGGTACGGGCCGTGGTGGACCGGATCGGCGCGGACCACGGCCGCCTCGACGTCCTCGTGAACGACATCTGGGGCGCCGAGCACCTCTTCGCCCGGGACACCCCGCTGTGGGAGCACGACCTCGACGCCGGGCTCAGGCTGCTCCGCCTGGCGGTGGAGACCCACGCGGTCACCAGCCATCACGCCCTGCCGCTGCTGCTGCGTCACCCCGGCGGCCTGGTGGTCGAGATGACCGACGGCACCGCCGCCTACAACCGCGACACCTACCGGGTCGGTTTCTTCTACGACCTCGCCAAGGCGTCCGTACTGCGGATGGCCTTCGCGCTCGGGCACGAACTGGGCCCCCGTGGGGCCACCGCCGTCGCCCTGACGCCGGGCTGGATGCGGTCGGAGATCATGCTGGAGCACTTCGGTGTCCGCGAGGACAACTGGCGCGACGCCCTGGAGCAGGTGCCGCACTTCGCCATCTCCGAGAGCCCGCGCTACGTGGGCCGGGCGGTGGCCGCCCTCGCCGCCGACGCGGAGGTGACCCGCTTCAACGGGCAGTCGCTGTCCAGCGGCGGCCTCGCCTGCGAGTACGGCTTCACCGACCTGGACGGCACCCGTCCGGACGCCTGGCGCTACCTCGCCGAGGTCCACGACGCGGGCCGGCCGGCGGACACGACCGGCTACCGCTGACCGCCCGTCCGCCGCTCGCCCGTGCGCCCCGATCGGCCCGGCCGCCCGTAGCGGGCCCGCCGCGCCGCCCGGGTCCGCGGTGCCACCGTTTCGTCTCGGGCCGGCCGGCACCACAACCAACACCGGCCCCCGGATGTCTAGCTCTCGGAGAGCAGCGGGACAGATGAAGGGGGATATCCGGACATGAGGGGCATATCGAGACGGAGTGTCGTCGCGCTGGGGGTCACCGGGCTGGTCGCGCCGCTCGGTCTCGCACTCGGCGCCGCGCCGGCGCAGGCCGCGAGCTGCACGACGCAGGCCGGGCCGTACCAGAAGCAGGTGGAGAAGTTCCTCGGCCGTCCCGTCGACGGCCGCCAGTCCGCCGCCGACTGCAAGGCCATCCAGGCCTTCCAGACCAAGCACGGCATCACGCCGAACATCGGCTACGCGGGATCCGTCACCTGGGGTGTGATGGACCTCATGAACAAGCAGAAGGCGGTGGGCGACAAGCCGAACAGGGCCGGCAGGTGCCCGGTCGACAAGGGCCGCATCGCCTGCGTCGACCTCACGGTCCAGCTGAGCTGGATCCAGGACGGCGGCCGCCTGGTCTACGGCCCCGTGCCCGTGCGCACCGGCCGGAACGGCTACGAGACCCGCACCGGCCTGAAGAAGATCTACTGGCGTGACATCGACCACGTCTCGTCGCTGTACCACGTGTCGATGCCGTACAGCCAGTTCTTCGACGGCGGCCAGGCCTTCCACTCGGTCGGCCTCAGCATGTGGAACCCGCCGGGGTCCCACGGCTGCGTGAACATGACGACGAAGGACGCCAAGTCCTACTGGTCGCTCCTGAAGAAGGGCGACGACGTCTTCGTCTACGGCCGCAAGCCGGGCACCTGACGGACCGGCGCCCGGCCGGCGGCGCCGCCGCCGGCTCGGGTGTGGCACGGCCCCGCGATGACCTGCGGAAGTGAACTCCCGGTGAGGGAACGGCTCGTTGACGTGATGAGCAACACGGTCCGAAATGCCCCTATGGCGTGCACTTACTCACAGCGCCTTCACGACGATCGGCATATGCTTCACAGCATGTCCACCACTGTTGAACCCGTCTCCGAGAGATCGGCCGCGGAGGTCAACGAGGAGATCCGGGCCCTGTGGCGCCGGTCGGGCGGGACACTGACCACGGAGCAGCGCGAGGAATACCAGCGGCTCGTCATGGAGTGGGCCGCGGCGGCTCCGCATACGGTCAGGGCGGCCTGAGCCACCACCGGGCACCGGTTACCAGCCTCCGGGCACCCCGAGCGAGAGGGTGCCCTTCTCGTACGCCTTCGCCGTCGACCACGGCATCGCACCCGCCGGCGGGCCGGAACCCGTCGGCGCGGTCACGCCTGCCCGCGTCCGCCGCATGAGCCCCGTCACTTCCCAGCCCTGCCGGAGGGGGCCGCCTATCCCCAGGTCGCCGAGTAGTACCGCTGGTACGCCTTGCGGTCCTGCTCCGCACGGATCCACCGCGTGGCGACCAGCGCGACCAGACTGCCCGCGATGATCAGCAGGCCGGGGCCGACGGTGCCCGGGTCCGTGAGCCGGGACACCAGGGTGGCGGCGTTCGTGCCGTCGCCCGCGGTGGCCGAGGACCCCGGTGAGGCCGCGCCCGGCGCGATCGAGCCGCGCGACGCCGAGCCGGGCGGAGCCGTGGCGGGCACCGACCCCTGGCCGCCGGACTGCGGCGCCGACACGAGCAGCTTCATCCCGAGCGCGGACAGGGCCTTCGTCACCGGCTGGAAGAACGTCGTGCCGCCCTGCGTGCAGTCGCCGCTGCCGCCCGAGGTCACGCCGAGCGCGATGCCGTCCGAGAACAGCGGTCCTCCGCTGTCCCCGGGCTCCGCGCACACCGTTGTCTGGATCAGCCCGGTGACGGTGCCCTCGGGGTAGTTCACCGTGGCGTTCAGGCCGGTCACCCGGCCGTCGTGCAGCCCGCTGGTGCTGCCGCTGCGGAAGACCCGCTGCCCCACCGACGCGTCCGCCGTGCCGGTGATCCGCACCCCCTTGCCACCGCCGATCGCCACGATCCCGGCGCCCTCGCCCGCACGCCCGGAGGCGTACTGCACCAGCGAGAAGTCGTTGCCCGGGAAGGTGCTCCGGACGGTACGGCCCAACTGCCGGTCACCCTGGTTGTCGGCGAACCAGGTCGATCCGGCCGGCCCGCAGTGCCCGGCGGTGAGGATGAAGTCGGTCTTCCCGTCCGTCACGTTGAACCCGGCCGAACAGCGGCCGCCGGTCGACAGGATGGGCTGCGCCCCGTTGAGCCGGGTGGTGAACGCGCCCCGGGTGCGCTCCATGTGCACGAACGGGCCGATCCCGCCGGCGACGCGGGACATCCGTCCCCAGTCGCTCACGGAGACGGTGCGGTCGGCCTCCACCACCACCCGGTTGGACCGGTAGTCCATCACCCACGCCGTGCCCGCCACCCGGGGCGCCGCCCGCAGCGTCGACGCGGCCGACCTCAGTTCGGCCATGCTGTGCCGCACGATCCTCGGCTCGGCGCCGGCCCGCCGCACCTCGGCGGCGGCCGCCGCGTCCGTCACGGCGACGACCGGACGGCCGTCCGCGCCGATCCAGTTGCCCGCGGTGCGGGAGGCGCCGAGCCGTGCCGCCAGGCCCGAGCCGAGGTCCACGGAGGACGGCGGGGCGCTGCGCGGCACGGCGGTCGCGCCTGGGGACTCGGCGGCCATCGCCGCCTGCGTGACCATCGCCCCTCCCAGCAGTAGTCCCGCGACGGCCGTCAGCCGTGTCACCCGCCGGACGACCCGTCGTCGTACGTGCCTCATGCGTGGCTCCCGAACCCCGAACGCGCGGACTCAACACCGCAGGGCGCCACGGTCGTTGAGCGCCCCCACTCCCATACGCACCCGGCACCCCGTGCGTTCACCGCCGCCGTGGTCCCCTCTCCTCACGGCGCGCGGGGAGCGCGTGCGCGTGCCCGGACGCCGCCCCGCGAGCCCGTGCGCACGTCTCGGCTTAGACTGCGGGCATGGACGACACCGCGCTGGAGCGCCTCGGCGCCGGCAAGTACCTGCTGGTCACCAGCTACCGCAGGAACGGCACTCCGGTCGCCACCCCGGTGTGGGTGGTCCGCGACGGCGACGCGCTCGGCGTGTGGACGGCCGCCGACTCCTGGAAGGTCAAGCGGATCCGCAACCGCGGCGACGTCCTGGTCGGGCCGTGCGACGTGCGGGGCAACCCCACCGGCGACCAGATGCCGGCGACGGCGGAGATCTGCGACCCGGCCGCCACCGCGCGCTACCGCGGTCTCGTCGCCCGCAAGTACGGCATCCTTGGGCGCCTCACCCTGTTCGGCAGCCGGCTGCGCCGGGGCGAACAGGGCACCGTCGGCATCCGGATCGTGCTCGCGCCCACCGCCTGACACCCCGTCCGGCCCGCACGGCCGGCCGCCCCGGCAGGCTCGCACGGCCGCCGCCCGAGCGGGCCCGGACGGGTCGGGTGCCGGACCGGTCCGGGCGCACCGCCCGGACCCGTCCGGCTTCCCGCTACGCGCCGTCGACGACCGTGCCGGTCAGCACGGGCCCGCCGGGCTGCGGCCTGCCCTCGTCGTCGACGGCCTGCAGGCGCACCGACTCCGGATGCTCCCGGACCCGGTCGCGGACCGTCGGCACCGCGAGGTCCGCGCTGCGCCGGCCCGCCGGGACGGACAGCCGCAGGGTCAGGCCCGGCACCTTCGACAGCGGGCGCTCCGGCGTCGGCGAGGCGCCCGAGACCTCCCGCAGCCACCGCGGGTCGACGTCCCTCGTGGACAGCTCCGGCCCGTGCGGCACGGGCCGCACGGCGAAGGCGAGCGGGACCCCGGTGTCGGCGGCCGCGGACAGGGTCAGCCGCCATGTGAGGGACCTGCCCTCGGTGACCCGTCCGGCGACCGGCGTCGCGGTGACCGTGGGCCGCGGATCGTCGTTCCGCACGGTCACCCCGCCCCGGTAGGACCCGACCACCGCGTGGCGCACCGCCTTCACCAGCACGTCGTGGGACACGTCCGGGCCGTAGCGGGTGTTGCCCTCGACCCGTACCGGCACGTCGACGGCGGGGCCGCCCGCGCGCACGGCCACCAGCCGCTCCGTGCTCCGGCCCGTCGCCGGATCGAGGACGTACACGCGCACCTGACCCTGGCCGTGCCCGGACACCCGGACGGGCACCCGGTAGGTGCGCACACCGGAGTCGCCCTCGGCGACGGTGAGCCGGCCGACGTCGACGCGGGGCAGCGCGTCCGGCCGGACCGCCGGTGTCCCGGCGCGCCAGCCCCAGGCGTCCATCAGCCAGGCGCGGCCCGACCGGGTGCGGGGCGTCAGCTCCAGCGCGCCCACGCGTCGCAGGTCGACTCCGGCGCCGCGGGCGGCCGTCAGCGGGACCCGCAGCTCGCGCGCCCAGGCGGAGGCGGTCCGTTCGGTGCCCGGGAGCCCGTCCGCGTCGACGCGCCCGAGCGTGGCACGGTGGCCGGCGGTGTCGGTGACGGACACGTCCAGCCGTGTCCCGGAGGTGTTCGGCGGCACGATCAGACGCAGCGTCAGATCCGTGGCGCCGGCGAGGGACAGCGGCGTGCCCGGCCGGACCACGACCGGACGTCCCGCGGCGGTCCAGCGCAGCGCCACGGCGCGGCGCCCGGTCTCCCGGTCGGTCTCCCAGCGCGCGAAGTGCGGCGACGTGCCGGACGAGCCGGTGCCGAGGCAGGCGACCGAGGGCCGCGGGTCGACCGCGGAGCACAGCCGGCCGCCGGTCACCGTGACCGGCCCGTCGGGGAGGAGGCCGCCGCCGCGCCCGGCGCCGACGGCGTGCGTGAGCACCCGGGCCGGGTCGGCCGACGGGGCGCGGCGGCCGGAGCCGTCCAGGAGCGGGCGCACGCGGTCGTCGCCGGCGACGAACAGCCGTGCCGCCGCGGCGATGTAGGTGGCGCCCGCCCGGTGCTGCTGGTCCGCGGTCAGCCGGGTCCGGGTGCCCGGCGAGCAGAGCGGGTCGCGGTGTGCGGGGTCGTCCCAGAAGTCGTCCTCGGCCGGCGCCTGCGCCGTGCCCGGCGTCCATTCGGTGTTGAAGAAGTTGTGGTCCGCGCCGACCATGTAGACGGCACTGTGCAGGGCGGTGCCCCGTCCGGTGCCCCGGGTGCCGTCGACGTACAGCTCGCCCTGGAGATCGGAGACGTCGCCGTCGCAGCCCGGCAGGATCGTCGTCGAGGGCACGTCGGCGACCGGGTTCTGACCGAAGACCGTCGGGCCGATCAGCACGGTGCCGCGGATGTGCCAGCGGACCGCGCCGCGGTAGCCGTCCTGGCCGGCCGGCGGCGGGTTCAGGCTGTCGAGGGCGGCCCGGTTGACGCCCTCGCCGCCGCGCGAGTGCCCGACCAGCAGGACGCGGGAGAGGTCGGCCCGGGGCGCCCGGCGGACGGCGTCCGGGGCCGAGGCGGGGCGGGCGGCCCAGTCGGCCCAGTGGGCCAGGTGCAGCCGCACCAGCGAGGAGCGGGCCTGAGCACCCCCGTCCTCGGCGGCGAAATCCTGCCCGTTGACGCCGTTCGCCGCGACGGACACCGTGACGTAGCCCTGTGAGGCGAGGAGCCGCTGGTCCCGGAGGTAGCCGCGGTGGCTCGGGATCGGCCGGGTGCCCGCCGGGCACGGCCAGTCCCCGGAGACCCTGCCGTGCGACGCGTAGCAGGTGGCGTGGCGGCCGTGCAGGAACAGGGCGAGCGGGCGGGTGCCGGTGGCGCCGCGCGGGGCGACCACGACGGCCTTCATCTCCACCGGCGCCGCGAGGCCGGGCAGCCGGACGGGGGCGAGGGTGTACTCGCCGGTGGTGGTCGCGTAGCGGCCCGGCCGGCCCGGGTCCACGGCGTTCGCCGGGAGCGGGGCCGGAGGCGGGGCGGCGGTCGGGCCGCTGCGGCCGGGCGGGGCGGCCGATGCGGAGGGGGCGTCCAGCCGCCGCCCGGACGCCAGGACCTGAAGCCCGGTCAGCCCGGAGGCGGGTGTCCGGTCCGGACCGAGCCGGAAGGTGCGGCCGTCCGGACCGGGCCGCGGCCGGCCGAGCAGGCGGCCGCCCGCGTAGAACTCGACGCGTGCGTCCCCGAGGGCGACCGGCGCCGGGGAACGCCACACCAGCTCCCGATCGGCCCCCTCGCCGGTGACGCGCCAGCCCGGCGGCAGCCCGCCGTCGGCGTCCACCGCGGTGAACGCCGCGGTGGCGGTGGCCTGCCGGGCCTGCGCGGGCCAGGGCGCGGCCGCTATGAGGGCGAGCACCGCCGCGGCGGTGATCCCTGTTCGCCGGGCACGGATCAAGGGTTCCTCCTGGTCACCCGATGCGCGGGCACCCCGTCGGTCCCGGGGGCCTCTCGCGCCCCGGAGGACGGAGGGCGAACCCTGTGGGTTGCCTGTGACATGCCCGGGGCGGGGCCCAACGGCGCTATCCCGCCACGTGGTTGGGCGGACGGGAAGCCCGGTGCGGCGGGCCCCGGAGGGCGAGGTCACCGGAGGGCCCGGGGCCTCGGCGCGGGCGGGCGCGAGGGGCGGGAGGGCGGCCCGGAAGCCCGCGGTCCCGGCCTCACCGCCGGGGCGCGGCACGGCGGTGGACGGGGAGCGCTGGGCTAAGCTGCCCACGCTGCGGACGGGACAGGGCGGGTGCGGGGTGAACGTGATCGGTGCCTGGGGCCGGAGGATCGGCGGAGGGCTCACCCGGCACGCGGGCGCGTGCCTCGCAGTCTCCCTCGCGGCGCACGTCCTGGCGGTCGTCACCCATCCCACCGAGCCACTGGACCTGACCGTCTACCGCGGGGCCGCACCGCACGTGCTCTCCGGCGGGCTCTACGACTTCGCGGTGCACACCGGCCCGCCCATCCCGCTGCTCCCCTTCACCTATCCGCCGTTCGCCGCCCTGGTGTTCCTGCCGCTGTCCTGGGTGCCCGGGCCGACCGCGATCGCGCTGTGGCAGGCGGTCTCCGTGGCCGCCCTGGTCGTCGTCGCGCGGTGCGCGCTGCGGCTGCTGCGGCCACGCCCCGACGGCCGGGACCGGGCGCTCGCCCTGCTGTGGGCGGCCGCCGGTCTGTGGCTGGAGCCCGTGCGCCACACCCTCGACCAGGGTCAGGTCAATCTGGTGCTCGGCGCCGTTGTCCTCGCGGGACTCGCCCTGCCGCGCGGGGCGTTGGTGCGCGGGGCGGCCGTGGGGCTGGCGGCGGCCGTGAAACTGACCCCGGCCGTGGCGGGGCTGTACCTGCTGGCGACCCGTCAGTGGCGGGCCGCGGCCTGGGCGGTGGCCACCGCCGCGGCGGCGACGGCGGCCGCCTGGTGCGTCGCACCGGACGCGTCCGTCCGCTACTGGACCGTGCTCGTGACGCAGACCCGGCGGGTCGGCCCGCTCTGGTCGGTGCGCAACCAGTCGCTGCGCGGCGCGCTCGCCCGGCTGGCCGGCCACGACGGCGCGACCGCCACCGCGCTCTGGTGGGCGGCCCTGGTGCTGGTCACCGCGGCCACGGGCTGGGCCGTCGGGGCGGCGGTGCGGCGCGGCGACCGGCTCGGCATCCTGGTGGCCGTGGAACTGTACGGGCTGCTCGTGTCACCGGTGTCCTGGAGCCACCACTGGATCTGGTGCGTGCCCGCGATGATCTGGCTGGCCCACGGACCGCACCGGCGCCGGCCGGTCGCCCTGGCCGCGTTCGCCGCGTGGGCGGCGGCCACCGGAGCGCGGCTCGTCCCGCTGCTGATCCGGGCGGAGGACGGCCTGCCGCACCCGGACCCCTATCCGGCGCCGCTCGCCTGGCCCGGATCCGTGTACGCGGTGTGTGCGCTGCTGACCTTCGCGGCCCTCGCGTCCGGGCCCGTACGGGACTCCGCGGCCGCCGGGGACACCGCGCCCCCCGAGGACGCGGAACCGGCCGGGGACGCCGCGCCCCCCGAGGACGGCACGAGCGCGCCGGGGCAGGAGAGGGACGCACGGCTTCCGCTGCCCCGCGACACCGGGTGAGCCCCCGTCAGGTCCAGGCGCGACAGGGCTCCTCCAGCAACTGGAAGACCGGCTCCCCGCGCACGGGGTCCTGCGCGGTGGACAGCCGTACCCGGTCGCCGCTGTGAATGCCGATCGGCGGCCCCATCACACGGCCCCGGACGACGAATCCCTCGGCCATCTCCACCAGCGACACGTTGCGCGCGGCCGGGGTGTTGCGGTGCACCACCGTGGAGTGGCGGACCGTGCCGCTGCCCTCGCTGCGCTCCGTGCGCAGGTCGCTGCCGCGGCACACCGGACACAGCAGCCGCTGGTACATGGCGGTGCCGCACCAGCCGCAGCGCTGGAAGAGGAGGGCGTCCGCGTCCCGGGTCCCGGGGTCGAGGAGGCCCGTGGCGGAACCGGCCGACGGCTCGGCGACGACGTTTCCTGAGTGGTAGTACACGCTGGTCAACTCCCTGCGCCGGGCGGGAAAACGCGTGCCGGGTCACCCGCGCACGCTCGTGCCCGGTTCACCGTGCCACCGTGCACAGCCTCAGCTTATGGCACTCAGTGCCACTGGTAAAGGCACTCCGTACCCTCGATTTTCCCGGCCGGCCGGGTCACCGGGGTCCGAGCGCGGTCTCGAGCTCCTGGACGACCCGCCACAGGGGCGCGTCCCGCCGGGCCACCACCACGACGACGTCCTCCCCGGACCGGGCCGCGGACGGTCCCCGCTCCGACGGCCCCTCCGCTCCGTCCCGCGGTTCTCCGGCCGGGGGCCCGGACGCGGGCGGCGCCCCGGCGAAGGCGGCCCGCACCTGCGCCAGGGCGTGGTCCACCGCGGCCCGCGGATCCCCCTGCCCGTCGGAACGCAGCCAGGAACGCAGGGCGTTGTTGTGCGCCGCGACCACGGCGGCGGCGATCATGTCCGCCCGCAGGGTCCCGTCGCGGTGCCCGGCGAACCGGGCGCGCAGGTAGGCGGCGAGGGCGCGCTCGTAGCGCCACACCACGGACAGCTCGTACGCCCGCAGGCCCGGCACCTGCCGGGTGAGGCGGTAGCGCTGGACGGAGAAGGCCGGGTTCTCGGCGTACATCAGGAGCACCAGCCGGGCGGCGTCGCAGACCCGGCGCACCGGCTCGTCCGCGTCGGTGCCGGCGGTGAGGAAGGCCGTCATGTCGGCCAGGCACCGCTCGTGGTCGGGGAAGACCACGTCCTCCTTGGACGGGAAGTACCGGAAGAACGAACGCCGGCCGACCCCGGCGAGCGCCACGATGTCGTCGACGGTGGTCTGCTCGTACCCCCGCTCCGTGAACAGCCGGAAGGCGGCCGCCACGAGGGCGTCGCGCATGGGCGGTTTCGCGGCCGCCTCCGTCCGCCCGCCGGGGCCGGCGGCCGCGCTGCTGGAGCTCATGGACGGGAACGTAGCATCCCGGACCCCATGCCATGGCACTCAGTGCAGCGTATGAGGCGTCGAAGGGAACCGAGTGCCGTACAGGAGCCGGGCACCTGCCGAGCGGTCCGGGCCGCCGGGAGAAGTAACCTTTCTCCGCCGCTGTCCCGTCCTCCCCGGGCCTTCCGCGCCCCGGACGTCCGGCGCGGTCCCCGCCGGAACACCTCGCACCAGGAGCACCGCATGCCGCCCGCCCGCCCCCGCCTCCTCTATGTCACGGACCTGGCGTACCCGGCCCGCGGACGCCGCTACGGCGACGAGGACGTGCAGCTGACCGCCCGCCTGCGCGACAGCTTCGACCTGGCCCTGTGTCACCCGCGGGACGCGGCCGCGCTGATGGACGCCTTCGACGCCGTCGTCGTGCGCAACAGCGGACCGGTCCTGGAGTACCCGGAGGCGTGGGACGACTTCCGGGAGCGGGCCCTGGCGGCCGGGACCCGGGTCTACAACCCCCTCACCGGGCGCGGCGACATGGCCGGGAAGCAGTACCTGCTCGACCTGTCCGCCGCCGGGGAGCCCGTCATCCCCACCGCCGACCGCGTCGAGGACCTGCACCGCCTGCCCGCGGCGGACCGGTACGTCGTCAAGCCGAAGCAGGGCGCCGACTCCATCGGGCTCCGGGTCGTCCCGCCCGGACGGCTGCCCGCACTGGTCGACGGCACCGTCCTCGCCCAGCCGCGCGTCGACTTCGTCCACGAGGTGTCCTTCTGCTTCGTCGACCACGACTTCCAGTACGCCCTGTACGCGCCGGACCCGCGGCAGCGCTGGGACCTGCGGCCGTACGAGCCGTCCTGCGAGGATCTGGCCTTCGCCCGGCGGTTCGTCGACTGGAACACCCTCGCCCACGGCATCCAGCGCGTCGACGCCTGCCGCACCCCGGAGGGCGAGCTGCTGCTGGTGGAGCTGGAGGACCTCAACCCGTACCTGTCGCTGGACGCCCTCGACGACACCGCCCGGGACTCCTTCGTCCGCGCCCTGACCCGCTCCCTGCACCCCTTCCTCACCGCGGCCTCCTGACCGCCGCGCCCCGACCGCCCCGTCGTGACCACCCGTCGTGCGCGCGCGGCCGCGCCGGCGGGCGAGGGCCGGGCTTCCGGTGGCGGGCCGGACTGAACCGGCGCCGCGGCGGCCCCGTATCCCTCCCCGGGACGGGTCCGTGCGCAGCGACGGAAGGAGAGCAGTGTGCCGACACCGCGTGGAGACGGGACGCAGCCCGACGGACCGCCCCCGGAGGCGATCCGCGTCGTACGGCCGAGACGGACGGACGCCCTCGCGGAACTCGTGCGCGAGTTCCAGCGGGAGTCCGGCCGGACCGGGCGGGTGGACCGCTGGACGCCGTCCGCGGGAGACGGTGAGGACGCGACCGCGGAACTGCCGCCGGTGCCCCCGACGGCCCCCGCGCGACCGGGACCGGGATGCGAACAGGCTCCTGCGTCCCTGGGATCGCCGGGCTGCGGACCGGCGTCCGCGCCGCGGGGAACGGCGGTCCGGGGATCGGCGTCCGCGCCGCCGCGACCGCCGGGTCGTGGGTGGGAGGCCCCGCCTCCGGGACCCGCGGGCCGGGAGCCGGCCTCCGCGTCCCCCGGGACGGCGGGGCGCGGACCGGCCGTCGCGCCGCTGCGCCCGCAGGGCGGTGAACCGGCGATCCCGCCCCCGGGCCCGCCGGGCCGCGGATCGGCGTCCGCGTCCCTGGGGGCGGCGGGCCCCGGACCGGCCTCCGCGCCGCCGCGACCGCCGGGCCGTCGACGGGGAGTGCCGTCCCCGAGGTCGTCGGGCCGGGAGCCGGCCTCCGCGTCCCCCGGGACGGCAGGCCGCGGAGCGGCCACCGCGCCCCTGGGGCGGCCGCCGCTCCCCGGCCGCGGGCCGGTGCCCACCGGCCGGGGTGCGCGCCGGGTGGCTGCGGCGATCGCGGTCGCCGGGGCCGCGCTGGCCGGTTTCGGCGGGGCCCTGCTGCTGCCCGGCCGGGGCGGCACGGCCGACGCCGCACCGGCGCGTCCGCCCGCCGCGGCCGCACCCGCCTCCCCGTCCGCCGCCCCCGCGCCGAGCGGAGGGGACGTGACGGGCCGGGCCGACCCGGACGGCCCGGGCACCCTGCGCCTGGGTGACACAGGCCCCGCGGTCGCCGACCTCCAGGACCGCCTCCGGCACGTCCCCGACATCTACCGCGACGGCTCCACCGACGGCCGCTACGACGCCGGGGTCAGGGCCGCGGTGGCCCGTTTCCAGCTCTGGTACGGGATCACCGGCGACGAGACCGGCGTCTACGGGAACGACACCCGCCGGGCCCTGGAGTCCCGGACTGCGAACGCCGGCTCCGGCGAAGCGGGCCAGGGCGACGACGACCGGCGGGGAGAGCAGGGCTGAAAGGGACGGCGCCCCGGCGACCGGCTGCTGCGACGCCCCACCGACCGACCCCTCCGGCGGTACGGAGCCCCGGTGGCGGGGGATGCGTCGCCCCGGCGACCGACCGCTCCAGCGCCCCGACCGGGCGGCGGGGGTGGTGTCGCACCCCCAGTCCGGTCGGGGCGCCGGAGCGGCGACTCGGCGCCCGGGTGCCCCGGTGACCCGGAGCCCCATGACCCGGTGGCGGGGCGAGGTCCGGATCGCCCCGCCCGGCCCCGTCTCACTCCGGCCCGTCGTGGCGCCCGGTGCCCGACCGCCCGTCACCGCGCCCCGCGCCGGCACCGTGCCGTGGGCTCGCGCCGCCGCGGGCCATCCCGCGGCACGGTCGCGTCACGCGGGCGCCGCGTAGCAGTGGACCGTCGCCCACTGCTCCGGCCCCCACCGCTGCCGCACCGTGTCCAGCCGTTGCCAGCCCAGCCGTTCGTAGAGGGCGGCCGCGGCGGTGTCGGAGGCGACCACGTCCAGGACCGGGTGCAGACCGCGGTGCCGCGCCTCCCGTGCCGCACGGCCGACCAGGAGCGCGCCGAAGCCGTGGCCCCGCGCCCAGGGGGCGACGAACAGCCGTCCGACGACGGCGGCCGCCTCGCGCGGCACGCCGTGGCGCGCGCTCCACAGCGCCGGGGCCAGATCGCCGTCGCCACCGTCCGACAGGCCGACGTGCCCCGCGAGACGGCCGTCGAGCTCGGCGACCCAGGAGCCGAGCGGACAGCCGGCCGCCAGCCATGGGCCGGGCCGGTCGGGCCAGTTCACCGGGTAGCCGTCCCCGCGGTGGACCTCCGCGAGGACCCGCACGCAGTCCGCGGTGTCGCCGTCCGCCCACCGCCGGACGCGCCGGCGCGGCCCGTCACGCTGCATCCCCGATTCCCCGCCGTCCTCGTCCGTCATGGCAGGAGACAAACACGAGTTGCCCGGTTGAGCCCAGCCGTTTTCCCGGTCGCGCGCAGCGACGCGCGCGGGCGGTGGCCGCGGCGCGTGTCCGTGCGCGGTCGCCGGGAGCCGGGGCGGTCGAGCGGCTCACGGCGCGTGCGGCGGCACCCGCACGTCCAGCACGCAGACGTCGTCGCGCCGTACGCCCTCCAGCGTGGAGCGCAGCAGCGGCGCCAGGGAGCCGAAGCCGTCCGCGCTGTGGGCCGCGACGGCCCGGGCGAGCCGTTCCAGGCCCTGCTCGATGGCCTCCCCGGGCCGTTCGACCAGGCCGTCGGTGTAGAACAGCAGGCGGTCGCCCGGCTCCAGGAGGCACTCCGCCTCCTCGTAGACGGGCGTCCGGCTCGCCCCGAGGAGCATGCCGCGCGGGCGGTCGAGGTAGCGGGGCTCGCCGTGCCGCAGCAGCAGCGGCGGCGGGTGGCCCGCCTGCGCCCACAGCAGCCGCCGCGCCCGCGGGTCGTAGCGGGCCAGCACCATCGTCGCGGTGGCCTGGGCGTCCCGGGAGTGCAGCAGCAGCGCGTTGAGCCGGGCCAGCGCCCCGGTCAGCGACGAGCCGGTGATGATCATGCCTTTGGCGGTGAACCGCAACTGGGCCATCGTGGCGACGGCGTCCAGTCCGTGGCCGGCGACGTCGCCGACGGCGAACAGGGCGTCCCCGTCGGGCAGTTCGATGGAGCTGAACCAGTCGCCGCCGACGTGGATCCCGGACTGGGCGGGCAGATACGCCACGTCCACCCGCAGCCCGGCCAGCCGCACGGGCCGGCGCGGCAGCGGCAGCAGCGCGTGCTGCAGCCGTCCGGCCAGCGTCCGCTCGGCGCGCAGGACGCCGTGCTGGGCCAGGATCGCCCGCTCGCTCTCGACCAGGGCCAGCTCCGCGCTGCGCTGCGCGGTCAGGTCCTGCACGAAGCCGTGCACCTGCACGGGGGTGCCCTCGGCGTCGGGCACCGCCTCGGCGACGGCCCGCAGATGCCGCAGCCCACCCGCCGTCCTGATCCGGAAGGGGACGTCGAACGGCTCGCCGTCGGCGAGGAGTTCCTGCACCGCCCGGGCCAGCGCGGGCCCGTCCTCGGGCAGCGCCAGGTCCGCCAGCTCGGCGAGGCGGACCGGGCCGCGCGCCGGGTCGCGGCCGAAGAGCGCGAAGGCCTCGGAGGACCAGACCGCCTCCTGCGTCACCAGGTCCCAGCTGGCCCAGCCGAGCCGTCCCAGCCGCTGGAGGTCGGCCAGCCGCTGCTCCTGCCGGTCGGACGACTCGTGACGCAGCCAGGTCACCAGGAGCCCGTCGCCCAGGCGCACCGCGCGCACCCGGTACGCCGACAGCTCCTGTCCGCCGGCCACGAGGTCCTGCTGTGCGAACGGCCTGCTCTCGTACGGTTCTCCGCCGGTCAGCGCACCGTGCAGGCCCCGCCACAGCGGACCGTCGGCGAGGCCGGGCCAGCACTCCAGGACCCGCAGGCCGGTCAGGTCGGCGCCGCTGCGGCCGGTGACGTCGACGGTCCGCGCGGTGGCCGCCTCGACGCGGTAGTCCTCGACCTCGCCCGACGCGGACCGCAGCGCGGTGAGCAGGACCGTGGTGCCCGGCAGGGCGGCGAACAGTGCGCGCACGGACGGGTCCGCACCCTGCGCGGGGCGTTCCGGGCGGGCGGTGAAGGCGCGCAGCCGGCCCGCGCACAACCGGACCGCGCCGCGCAGCAGTTCACGGGTCCGCTCGGGGACGGGGCCGCCGCGGCGGCGCAGCACGCCGATCGCGACCTCGGCGGAGCCCCCGCGGACCACCGGCAGCCACGCGCGCGACGGCCACCGCTCGGGCGGCTCCCCGATCAGCGCGTAGCGCCTGCCCTCCGCCGCGAGGTCCTCCAGCCACCGCTCCTCGCGGGCGTCGAGGGCCTCCAGCGCGGCGACCCCGCTCATCGGCGGCACGTGCCGCCACGACCCGGCGACGGTCTCGCCGATCCCGGCGTGGCCGATCAGTTCCAGTCCGCCCGCGGGCAGCCGCCGGTAGATCATCACTCCGTCGGCCGCGGCGGGGGCGTCGAGGTGCTCCAGCAGGCAGCGGGCCAGGTCCTGCGGGGTGCCGACCCGGACCAGGGCCCGGCCGAGTCCGGCGAGGACCGCGGCGTCACCTGCCTCCTGGCCTGCGGGCGGCACCGACCCGGCGGGCAGCGGGCCCGCGGGGAATCCCGGAGCGGGGGAGGCGGGGCCGCACGGCTCCTCGGCCGCCTCGTCCGCCGCGTGGGTGAGCGGGGTGGCCAGGGTGCCGAGGGTGACCCAGCACTCCTCGACCAGCGTCTGGTGCGCGGCTCGGGCGCGTTGCAGCAGTTCCTCGTGGGCGGCCTGCGGCGAGCAGCCGGTGAGCGCCATCAGCGCCCCCTTGGCCCGCTCCACGACGGCCGAGGTGGCCGCCAGGTTCTGCAAACGGTCCATCTCGGCGCGCTGCCGGGCGACTACCCGGGCGAGCGCCGCGGTGTCGGACTCCGCGGGGACGGCGGTCTCGCTGCTCACGCGACGAGCATCGCACGGGTGCACGGTCCCTTCACAGATGTGGCGCCCTCGGATTCTTGCCGGATCGCAAGGAAAAGTGGAGGTGCGTCGTCCGGGCGCCGTGCCTCAGCGGCAGGCGGTGCGCTCCACCAGGGCCCGGGTCACGGCGCGGACACTGCGGGCGATGTGCTGGAGCTGCATGACCTCGGCCGCGTACAGCTTGATCGTGTGCTCGATGACCGACTCGGGCATGCCCAGCCGGGGGAGGTCGGCGCGTGCGGTCTGCAGGGCGGTGCGGGCGACCCGGATCTCCTGCTGCACCTGGAGCTCGGCGTGCCGGGCGAGCAGCACGGGGTGGCGGATCAGCGCGGGGTAGCTGGCGTACCGGGCGGGCACCAGCTCGCGCAGCCACTTGGCCGCCGAGCGCTCCCAGTCGTAGCTCCCGGGGGTCTTGACCTGGCAGGGCCAGTCCGGGCTGATGCGCGTGGTCGTCAGGGGCATGGTCTTCGCTTCCGGGTGTGCGGCGTCGTGGAGGGTGGTCCGACGAGGAGGGGGCGGCCCCGGTCTAGGGGATGACCGGGGCCGCCACGGCGGGCTCTCGCGCAGGCGAGGCCCGGCCGAACACCCCGTGCGCCGACGTGGGTAGGAGACGGCGGCTCGGGATGTCCGTGCGGCTGCCCGGGGAGGGGACGGTGCCCGTGCGGCGTGTGGTGCGGCGTGCGCATGGGCGGTCCGTCGGCTCTCTCGGGCGGTGCGGGTGGTGCTGCTGCCTGGATGCGGATCGGGCCCGGACGGGTGGGCCGGCCCGCGATCCGTGAGCAGTATTTATATATGCCGAGCCGTTTGCAAGGCGTATGAAAACATTCATGCCTGCTTTGAACGGCATCCTCCCCGTCTGCCCCCGCACGGGACACGGGACGGGGGAGCGGCCGGACACGGGAGGGGGGAGCGGGCCGGCCCGCTCCCCCCGGGGCGGCTCAGTCCTTCAGGAAGAACTGGTGCTGGTCGGCGATCTGCTCGTACTCCTCCAGGCGGCCCTGGGTCCGCTCGGGGTCGGCGTCGGTCATGGCCTGGAGCAGGGCCGCGCACATCACGTTGGACGCCGCGTAGGAGTCGAAGACCAGCCGGGAACCGGTGCCGGTCGCGAAGGTGACGTCGGCCTCGTCGGCCAGCGGGCCGAGCGCCAGGTCGGTGATCAGGGCCACCTTCAGGCCGGCCCGCTTGGCGACCCGCAGCGCGGTCAGCGTCTCGTGGGCGTGCCGGGGCATCGAGAACGCCAGCACCCAGGTGCCGCCCGCCTCCCGGGACTGCAGCAGCGCGTCGTAGGCGACGCTGCCGCCGAGGGTGACCAGCCGGACGTCCGGGTGGATGCGCCGGGCGGCATAGGCGAAGTACTCGGCCAGGGACACCGAGATGCGCAGTCCGAGCACCGTCAGCGGCGTCGACCGGGACAGCCGGCGGCCGACGTCGATCACGCGGTCGGGGTCGGCGAAGTCCCGGCGCAGGTTCTCCAGGTTCTCGATCTCGGCGTCCACCGCGGCCTGGAGCTCGTTGCTGCGGTCCTCCTCCGCCGCGCCGCCCGCGAGGGCCCGCAGCGCGATGGACTGGAGCTTCTCGCGCAGCGCCGGGTAGCCGCCGAAGCCCACCGCGCCCGCGAACCGCGTCACGGACGGCTGGCTGACGCCGACCCGGTCCGCGAGCTCGGTGATCGACAGGAACGCCGCCTCCGCGATGTTCTCGATCAGGTACTGGGCGATGCGGCGCTGGCCGGGAGACAGGTGCGGTCCGTCGAAGAGTGCCCTGAGCTGGGACGTCGGCGCGGCTTCCGCCTGAGGAAGCGTCTTCCCCGAGGTGATCGCGGATGCCTGTGCACGGGCCTGCTGCGGCGTTGACACCGAAGCGCCTCCTTTGTCTCCCACAGAGGTTCAACATAGCTCACTCACCGTCGTGACCAGGGCTTGTACGGCGCTCTCACGCCCATGGGACCGGACGCCGTGCAGTCGGGCAGGGATAGGCGGGCGTCGTGCGGGAACCCGACCCGGAAGCGGCCGGCGCACCCGGCACCACGATCAGGAGACGTCCCCGAGTTTCGGCAGGTGAACCCCGCATGAGCGCACTCAGCGCGCTGGAAATGGCCCTGGAGACCCGGTGGGCGGCGCTGTGGGCGCGCATGGCCGGGAGAGGGCCGGAGCAGGTCGAGCTCCTCGACGCGCTGCGCCGCGAGTGCGACGCCCACGCCGTCGTGTGCAGCGAGGAGCGGGTGATCGTGCCCAACGCCTACGACGTCGAACTCGCCCCCGCCGTCCACGCCGAACTGGTGCGCCACGGCAGCCGGGTGGGACGCGCGCTCACCGACAGCCTCGCCCGGCACGCCGATCGCCACGGCTACGAGTGGGCCGGCCCCCTCACCGTCCACCTGTGCCGCGCCGACGAGGTGCCCAACGGCCGCTACCGGGTGGCCGGCCGGGTCATGCGGCACGTCAGCGCCCGCGCCTTCCGCGAACCGGCCTGACCGGCGGCGGTCACCGCCGGTACAACGTGATGGAGTGGCCGACCTCGTCGACCGGGCGGCTGCCGCGGAGCAGTTCGGCCAGCCGCCCCTTCGCCTTCGCCGCCGCCGAGTCGGACACCACGAGCAGCCCGTGCACCCGGCCCGGGTCGGCCGCCCGCGGGTCGGCCGCCCGGATGCCGTAGTACGACGGCACCCCGCTGCCCTTGTAGACCAGCCAGACCCGCTCGCCCGGGTACCGGGTGCGCAGCCGGTCGGCGAGCCTGCCGAGGTCCTGCCCCCAGTCCACGTTGGAGTCGTGCAGCAGCAGGTGGGTCCGGGCCGGCCCGCCGAACGCCTCGTTGGCGTAGGGCAGGTAGTAGGGGAACGTCCGGAGCGAGCTGAGCGCCGCGCACGCCGCCAGCGCGCACGCCGCGGCCGGCACCCGCGCCGGCCGCCGCCCCCGGCGGACGGTGAGCACCCCGGCCGCGGCGACCGCCAGGAACATCGGCAGGAACAGCGCGTAGCGCGTCCCGAAGTCGCGCGAGGACTGCATGGCGGACGCCAGCAGCACCGCCGGCGGCGCCAGCACGTACGGCGCCGCGGGCCGCAGCCGGCGTACCACCAGCAGTACGGCCGCGCCCGCCGCCCACAGCGCCAGCATCCCGAGCGGGGTCTTCACCGCGAGTGCCGCGGGCAGGTAGTACCAGCGTGCGCCGGTGTAGACGTGGCCGAACAGGTAGCCCTGCCACGGGAGGCCCTCCAGCCCGAACTGGATCCGCATGCCGTCGCGGTAGGCCGCGGGCAGTGGCAGCAGGCCGGTCAGCGTGCCGCGCAGCCCGGACACCGCCGGCACCGGCTCCCGGGAGGTCCACCGCAGCCGCGGGTCGACCACGAGATAGACCGCCCACACGACGGCGACCGCGACCGCCGCCACGACGGCCGCCCACCCCGCGCCCACGGCGAGCGTCCGCCGCCGCGCCGCCCGCCCGGCCGGGCGGCGCGCCGACCACACGGCCGCCCCCGCGAGCGCGAGCACCACCGGGATCGCGGGCAGGGTGCTCATCTTGGTGGCCACCGCCGCGCCGAGCGCCGCCCCCGCCGCAGGCAGCCACCGCGCGGGCCGCCGGCGCGCCCGCCACAGCAGCCACGCCGCGGTCAGTGCGAACCCGGCCGCCGGGACGTCCAGGGTGGCCAGCGAGCCGTGCGCGATCAGGTCGGGTGAGAAGGCGTACAGCGCCAGGGCGACGAGGCCGCCCGCCGGACCGGCGAGGTCCCGGGCGAACGCGAACGCCACCAGCCCGAACAGCAGCGTCAGCACGATCACCGGCAGCCGTGCCCACAGCATCAGCCGCCAGGGGTCGTTGCCGGACTCGTAGAGCAGGTGCCGCCCGAGCCGCCCCTGGTCGCCGGTGAAGGACGGGTCGAACCGGGGATGCGCGGCCGCGACCCCGGCGGCGATCAGGAGCTTGCCCAGCGGCGGGTGTTCGGGGTTGTAGGCCAGGCTGTGCTCCCGCAGGTAGACGGCCGCCGTGCCGACGTACACGGGCTCGTCGATGGTCGGGGTCTCCTCGGCGGCCGCCGTGACCATCGCCACCGCCATCTGCGCCAGGAGCAGCAGCACGAGGAGGGGCACCAGCAGGCGCCGGTGCCGCCGCAGCACGTGGTACGCGCGCGCCGGAGCCGGGAGAGGCGGCCCGGGCGGTGTGCGGCCGGGGGGAGCGGTGCCGCCCGCGGGCTCGGGAGCCAGGACCGTCTGCTGTTCGCGCGCCATCATCCGCCCCGCGTCGTACCGGCAGACCTTCTGCCGCGCCCACGGATACGGGCCAGGGCGCCCCGGAGTTCACGGCGCACCGGGAACCGTCCGGATCCCACCACGGCGGGGCCCCGCCCGTCCCGCGGTCCGCCGGGCACGCCATGCATGCCCCACCGCCGGGCCGGCCACACCCGGACGCAGCCGAACGCGGCCCGTCCTCGCGGCCGCCGTCCGGCGCCGGGTTCCGCGGCCGGGCCGCCGCCGGCGTGCGTCCGGGTGCGGCCGACCGCCGTCCCGGCCCTACGACCGGGACCCCGCCCCCGTATCCGGTCCCGTGTCCACCCCGGGCGACCCGCCCGGGGGAGGGGACGGCCGGTGGCCGCGTGGGGGCGTGGCGGAGTCGGGGACGACCAGGTCCGCCCGGGACCGGGTCGTCGCGATCAGGTCCGCGTTGCGCTGGTCGGTGCCCAGGGCCCAGGCCCGCGCCTCCTCGCCGGTCCTCCCGAACTCCTCGTGCCGGGCGACCAGACGGCGGATCCGCTCCCGTTCCGGCGGCGCGCAGAACCACACCTCGTCCAGCGCCGCCCGCACCCGGGCCCACGCACCCGTGCCCAGCAGCAGGTAGTTGCCCTCCGTCACCACCAGGCGGGCCGACGGCGGCACCGGGACCGCACCCGCCAGCGGCTGCTCCAGCACCCGCTCGAAACCGGGCGCGTACACCGTCTCCTCCGTCTCCTCGCGCAGCCGGCGCAGCAGCGCCGCGTACCCGGCGGCGTCGAAGGTGTCCGGCGCGCCCTTGCGGTCCCGGCGGCCGAGCCGGACCAGCTCCGCGTCGGCCAGGTGGAAGCCGTCCATCGGGACGTGCGCGGCCCAGGGCACACCGGGGCCGTTCAGCGCCCGGACCAGGTGCCCGGCGAGCGTGGACTTGCCCGCGCCGGGACTGCCCGCGATCCCGAGGACCGCGCGGTGTCCGCCCCGGGCGAGACCCCGGGCGCGGTGGAGGAGGTCGTCGAAGGTGAGCGGCACGCCGGCCAGTCTGTCACCCGGGCGGCGGAGGTGAGTTCACCCCTCGGCCCGCTTTCTTGGAAACGTGGGGGTGGGAGAGTCGGTCCTTCGGGGCACTCGACACCCTCTCGACGCCGCCGTGCGGGGAAAGGTGCCTGTATGACAGAGCTCGGTCTGCCCGAAGACATTCTGGCCTGCCTCTTCGACCTCGACGGGGTCGTCACGAAGACGGCCGTCGTGCACGCGGCCGCCTGGAAGGAGACGTTCGACGCGTTCCTGAGGGAGCGCGACGGCGCGGACTTCCGGCCGTTCGACAAGGTCGCCGACTACGACGAGTACGTCGACGGACGGCCCCGCGCCGACGGCGTGCGGACCTTCCTCGCCTCCCGCGGCATCGAACTGCCCGAGGGCAGCCCCGACGACCCGCCGGACGCCGGGACGGTCAACGGCATCGGCAACCGCAAGAACCAGCTGGTCCTGCAGAAGATCCGCACCGACGGCGTGGAACCCTACGACGGCACCCTGCGCTACATCGCCGCGGTCCGCGCCCGCGGGCTGCGCACGGCCATCGTCTCCTCCAGCGCCAACACCCGGGACGTGCTGCGCTCGATCGACGCCGAAGGCCTCTTCGACGTCCGCGTCGACGGGGTGGTCGCCCGGGAGCGGAAGCTGCCCGGCAAGCCCCACCCCGACACCTTCCTCGCCGCCGCACGCGACCTGGGCGTCGAGGCCCGGCAGTCCGCCGTCTTCGAGGACGCCCTGGCCGGCATGGAGGCGGGCCGCTCCGGCGGCTTCGGCCGCGTCGTCGGCGTCGACCGCGTCGGCCAGACGGACGCGCTCTACCAGCACGGCGCCGACGTCGTCGTGAAGGACCTCGCCGAACTTCTCGACGGCCCGGGAGGCACCGAGTGATCACCCACCGGTCCTACGCCGTCGAGCCCTGGTCGGTGCGCGAGACGGAGCTGAGCCTGGAGGTCCTGGCGCAGAGCGAGTCCGTCTTCGCCCTGTCCAACGGCCACGTCGGCTGGCGCGGCAACCTCGACGAGGGCGAGCCGCACGGCCTGCCCGGCAGCTACCTCAACGGCGTGTACGAGGTGCACCCGCTGCCGTACGCCGAAGCGGGCTACGGCTACCCGGAGTCCGGCCAGACCGTCATCAACGTCACCAACGGCAAGATCCTGCGGCTCCTCGTCGACGACGAGCCCTTCGACCTGCGCTACGGCCGGCTCGTCTCCCACGAGCGGACCCTCGACCTGCGCAGCGGCCTGATGGAGCGGACCTGCGAGTGGGTCTCCCCGGCGGGTTCCCGGGTCCGGGTGCGCGCCACCCGCCTGGTGTCGCTGACCCAGCGCGCCATCGCTGCCGTCGCCTACGAGGTGGAGGCCGTGGGCAGCCAGGCCCGCGTGGTGATCCAGTCCGAGCTGGTGGCCAACGAGCAGCTGCCGGAGGCGGAGGGCGACCCGCGGGCCGCGATGGCGCTCCAGGCCCCGCTGGAGGCGGAGGAGCACTTCGCCATCGGCCACCGGCTGCGCCTGGTCCACCGCACCCGGCACAGCGGACTGCGGGTCGCCGTGGCTGCCGACCACGTCGTCAACGGTCCCGAGCGGACCACGACGGACAGCGAGAGCCGCGCGGACACGGCCCGCCTGACGGTCACCTCCGTCCTCGGCCCCGGCCAGAAGCTGCGGGTGGAGAAGTTCGTGGCGCACGGCTGGTCCGGGGTCCGCTCCCTGCCGGCCATGAGCGACCAGGTCGACGCGGCGCTCGCGGCCGCCAGGCACAGCGGCTGGGCGGCCCTGGTGGACGCCCAGCGGGAGTACCTCGACGACTTCTGGGCGCGCGCCGACGTCGAGGTGGACGGCGACGAGGAGATCCAGCAGGCCGTCCGCTTCGCCCTGTTCCACGTGCTCCAGGCCGGCGCACGGGCGGAGGAGCGGGCGATCCCCGCCAAGGGCCTGACCGGCTCCGGCTACGACGGGCACGCCTTCTGGGACACGGAGATGTTCGTGCTGCCGGTGCTCACGTACACCTCGCCGCCCGCCGTCGCCGAGGCGCTGCGCTGGCGCCAGAGCACCCTGCCCGCGGCCCGCGAACGGGCGGCCCAGCTCGGCCTGCAGGGTGCCGCGTTTCCCTGGCGGACCATCGAGGGCCAGGAGGGGTCCGCCTACTGGCCCGCCGGCACGGCCGCCTTCCACGTGAACGCCGACATCGCGCACGCCGTGGTCCGGTACGTGGCGGCCACCGGAGACGAGGACTTCGAGCGGGACACCGGGGTGGAGCTGCTGGTGGAGACGGCCCGGTTGTGGCGGTCGCTCGGCCACCACGACCACCACGGCACCTTCCACATCGACGGCGTGACCGGTCCCGACGAGTACAGCGCGATCGCCGACGACAACACGTACACCAACCTGATGGCGCGGGCGAACCTGCTGGCCGCCGCCGACGTCGTCGAACGGCACACCAAGGAGGCCGACCGGCTCGGCGCCGACGACGAGGAGGCGGCCGCCTGGCGGGACGCCGCCGAGGCGATGAACCTGCCGTACAACGACGAACTGGGCGTGCACGAGCAGCACGCCGGCTTCACCCGGTACCAGCGCTGGGACTTCGCCGGCACCCGTCCCGACCAGTACCCGCTGCTGCTGCACTTCCCCTACTTCGACCTCTACCGCAAGCAGGTGGTCAAGCAGGCGGACCTGGTGCTCGCGATGTACACCTGCGGCGCCGAGTTCGACGAGGAGCACATCGCCCGCAACTTCGCCTACTACGAACCCCTGACCGTGCGGGACTCCTCCCTGTCCGCCTGTGTGCAGGCCGTCATCGCGGCGCAGGCGGGCCATCTGCGCCTCGCCTACGACTACGCGGCCGAGGCCGCCCTGATGGACCTGGAGGACCTGGAGCACAACACCCGCGACGGGCTCCACATCGCGTCCCTCGCCGGGACCTGGATGGCGCTGGTGACGGGCTTCGGGGGCACCCGGCGGGCCGGTGAGACCCTCGCGTTCGCGCCGCGGCTGCCGGAGAAGTTCAGCCGGCTGGCCTTCACGCTCCTCTTCCGCGGGAGGCGGCTGCGGGTGGAGATCGGTCAGGACAGCGCGACCTACACGCTGCTGTCGGGCCCGGACCTGGTGATCCGGCACCACGGCGACGCCGTCACCCTGCGCCGGGACACCCCCGTCGACCGCCCGGTCCCGCCCCCGAAGCACCTGCCGCCCCCGGAGCAGCCGCCCCACCGGAAGCCCCACGCGCGGTAGGCCCGGCGTCCCACTCCCGCCCGGCGTCCCACTCCCGCCGTCCGCCCGGGGCGGGAGTCCGGCGGCAGGCTCTAGCCGAGCACGCCCCGCAGCAGTCCGACGAGGTCGTCCGTGGCGTCGGCCGCGCCGACCAGCGGGAGCACGCCGAGCGCCAGCACGGCCGCCGCCACCGGCCACAGGTGCGGCGGCGGCGCCGACTGGAGGGCCGCGATCCGCCGGGTCACGGCCCGGTCGGTGAAGGACAGCGCGCAGGACGGCTCCGCCCGCCCCGCGGTGAGCGCGGCCCGGGCCAGCGCGCGGGCGGTCGCCGTCCGGTCGCCGACCGCGTCCGCGGCCCGCTCGTCGGCCCAGCGCTCCACCAGGAAGGCGACCGTGCCGCGGACCGGGCCGAGCAGCGGGTTCGCTGCGACGGCCAGCGCCGCGGCGGTCACCAGCAGGGCGTGCCGGTGGCTCAGGTGGGCGCGCTCGTGGGCGAGCAGCACCCGGCGCTCCACCGGTTCCAGCGCGCCGAGCATCCCGGCCGTCACCAGGATCCGCCCCGGTCTGCCCGGTCGGCCCAGGACGGCCGCCCGGCCCGGGATGGCGAACGCCTGCGGCACCGGAGAGGCGGCGACGATCAGCTCGGTGCTCCCGGGATGGCCCGCGCACAGCCGCCGCAGGGCCCGCCGCACGACGTACTCGGCCCGCGCGGCGCGCCACAAGCGGTGGGCCACCAGCAGCAGGGCCAGGCAGGCCGCGACGCCGATCACCTCCGGCACCGGCTCGGGAGGCCGCAGCCCGTGCCGGCGCGCCTGGTCGACCACCGGGGGAGCGTCGTCGACCAGGGTGGCCGCGAGCAGGACGAGGGACCACACCGTCGCGGCGGCCGTCACCGCCGCGGCCGCCGTCAGCACCCGCGCGGCGAGCGCCGGGGCCACCCGGCGGCCCACGCCGGGGCTGACCGCGGCCAGCAGCACGGACAGCAGCAGCGGGACGTAGACGTCGACCCTCACGCCGGGCCTCCGCCCAGCAGCGCCCGCAGCGCGCGCTCCTCCTCGGAACTCAGTCCGGTGACGAACTGCTGGAGCGCGGCGATCGGGTCCGGCCCCCGGTCCAGGGCCTCGTGCATGGCCTGGGCGGTGAGCTCGGCCGCGTTCTTCGCCGGCCGGTAGGCCCCGCGGCGCCCGTCGACCTCGCGGAGCACCAGCCCCTTGTCGTACAGGCGCTTCAGGATGGTGTGCACGGTGTTGTAGGCGAGGGTGCCGCCGATCTCCGTCTGGATCTCGACCGGGGTCAGGGGCCGCTCGGTGGCCCACAGCGCCGCGAGGACCTCGCTCTCCAGCTCTCCCGAGCTGCGTCGTTCCGTCCTGCCGTGAGGCACCGTGCCAGCCATGACCTCAACCTTACAGCGCGTAGGGATCTCCACCGGGTGGCGGTACCGCGCCCAGCGGGCCCGCCGGGCCCGGGATAGTTTGTCGGTGGTTTTCCTGACGTCCTGCTCGACTTCCACCCCCGGTCCCACGGGACCACCGGGTGGGCAGAACCCTACAGTGCGTAGGGGGTGAGGGGAGCGAGATGGCCGACGGCACCCGCGCCACGCGCGCCCGGACCCGGCGCTCGGGACCGGCCGCCGCCCCCGGAGGGCTCGGCGCACGGATCGGCGGCGACCCCCTCGTGGGGGCGGTCGCCGCCGCCTTCACCCTCGCCCAGCTCCTCCTCGTACGCCCGGGGATGGGCCTCGGCTGGGACGAGACCGTCTACGTCAGCCAGGTCAGCGCGCACGCCCCGGCGGCCTTCTTCAGCGCACCGCGCGCCCGCGGTGTGTCGCTGCTCGTGGCGCCGGTCGCCGCGTGGTCGTCGTCCACCGCGCTGCTGCGGGTCTACCTCGCCGCGCTGTCCGGTCTCGCCCTCTACCTCTCGCTGCGGGTGTGGCGGCACGTGTTCCCCTCCCGCGTCCTGGCCCTGGCCGGCGCCCTGTTCGCCACCCTGTGGGTGACCCTCTTCTACGGGCCGCAGGCCATGCCGAACTACTGGGTCGCCGTCGGCGCCCTCGCCTGCGCCGGCTGCCTCCTGCGCGTGCGCGCCCGGTCCCGCGACCGGGCGGCGCTCGCCGGGCTGGCCGCGGGCGCCGCCCTGATGGCGTGGATGCGGCCCATGGACGCCGTGTGGGTGGCGCTCCCGCTGCTCGCCCTGGCCGCGGCAGGCCGGCACGGGCGGGCACTCCTCGCCCTGCTCGCCGGACTCGCCGCAGGCGCCGCGGAGTGGGTCGTCGAGTCCTACGCCGCCTACGGCGGCCTGTTCCGGCGGCTGGCCGAGGGCTCCGAGATCCAGGGCGGACTCGGCTGGCACCTCGCCGTGGTCGACCAGCTGCGCAGCCTGGGCGGACGGGCCCTGTGCCGCCCCTGCACCGGCGCCCTGCCCGCCCCGGTGCTGACCCTCTGGTGGTACGCCCTGCCGCTGCTCGCCCTGCTGGGGCTGGCGGTCGCCGTCCGCGCCCGCCGCGCCGCGCCCACCCTGGTCGCGCTGGCCTGCGCGGCCACGGCCGCCTTCCCCTACCTGTTCCTGATCGGCTATGCGGCCCCGCGCTTCCTGCTGCCCGCCTACGCCCTGCTCGCGCTCCCGGTCGCCGACGCGCTCGTGCACGTCCTCACGGCTCCGGGCCCGGCCTGGCGCCCGGTCGCCGCGGTCCTGGTGGCACTCGGGCTCGCCGGCCACCTGGCCGTGCAGTACGCCGTCCTCGCCCACACCGTCGACCGGACCACCGCCGACCGGCGCGGATGGAGCCGCGCCGCCACCGAGCTGCACCGGCTCGGCGTGCGTCCGCCCTGCCTGCTCACCGGGGAGGAGTCCGTGCCGATCGCCTTCTACACCGGGTGCGCCTCGGCGGCCACCGACGGACCCAACGCCAACACGACCGACGCCGGGATCCGGGACGCGGCCCGGCGGGTGCCCGTGGCCGCGCTCACCGTCCCCGGCGCCGCGCCGCCGGCCTACGCGCGCACCTGGCCCTCCGTGCCGTACGGCGCGCTGCGCCTGTACGTGGCCCCGGCCCGGCCGGCCGCCGGGAGGCCGTGACGGCGCCGCCCGCGACCGTCCACCGCGGTCACACCGGGTGCGAGTCCCCACCGTCCGCGGCCCCGCCCCGGGGCGGGCCCGCCGGCTCCGGCAGAGGTCGCGCTCCCCCCGGTGCCAGGTCCGCCACGACCCCGGCGGGCAGCCACCAGGCCGCCGCACACAGGCACACCCCGAGCCAGCCGACCGCGAACAGCCAGCCGCCGGCCACGTCGGTGGACCAGTGGACCCCCAGATACATCCGGGTGAGGCCCACGAGCACGCCCCAGCAGCCCACGACCAGGCAGAGCGCCGTCCGCCCGCGCGGCCGGCGCAGGCAGAGGGCCAGGATCACCAGCCCGGCGGCCAGCGCCGACGTGGTCGAGTGCCCCGAGGGGAAGGCCCAGCCCGAGGCGTGCGTCGCCCAGTCGTGCCGCGGCGGACGCGGCCGGGCGACCACCTCCATCACGCCGTACCGGAGAGCCTGTCCGGCCAGAAGGCAGCCGGCGCCCAGGGCCGCCGCCAGGGCGCGCCGCGCGGGCGTGCGGCCGAGGAGGAGGCCGGCCAGCACCACGAGCACGTACGGCACGACACCCGTCCCCGTCGCCGTGAGGGCGCGGGCCGCGCTCACGGCCGCCGCGGGGCGGTGCCCGACGGACCAGTCCAGCAGGGTCTCGTCCAGGGGCAGCGGGGCGTGGCGTCCGCCCACCACGAGGCTCAGCACGGCGAACGCCGCCCACGCCCCGAGGCCGACGCTGCCCGCCCCATCGGCCGTCTCCCCGCGCCTCATGCCGTCGGCCACCTCTCTCCGCATCTCGTACGACTTCCCTGCCACCTCTGCCACCCCGCAGGACTCTCCCTGCCTGACGGGTGCCCCGCGAACGGGCCCCGCGCGCATGCGAACCGCCCGGACCCGCGGCGCCCGGATCCCTGTGGTGGGGACACGCGCCTCGCTGACCTGTGCCGCGTGGGGCCGTGCGGCGTGGACCCGGGCGGTGCGGGGCCCTGCCGTACGGACCCGGGCGGTGCGCATGCGTGCCGTCCGGGGCTCCGCCGCGGCTCGCGCGCGCCGCGGGCACGTCCGGGGGCCGCCCGGTGCCCGGTCCCGGCGGCCCTCACGGCGCGAGCAACGGCCGCAGCGGCGTCGCCGCGAGCCACCGTGCCAGGGCCTCGGGGCGGATGACGGGCAGCCGCATCGCGGCGATGGCCGTCAGGCCGCCGTACGCCGCCACCACGACGACCGGCACCGCCGGCGCCGTCACGGCGGCCTCCGGGCTCACCCGGCGGGCCCGCCACCGGCCCACCGGCATCAGCACGGCGAACAGGCCGAGGCCGACCGCGGACCGGGCGGTCACGGCGTCGCCGAACCAGGCCGGAGCGCGGCGGGCCGGCCCGCCGACGTCCGTGTACACGGACCCGTCGACCGAGGGACCGCTCGGGGCGGCGGTCACCCGCGGGCTTCCCTGGCCTTCGCCGCCCGGCGGGAGCGCAGGACCTCCGCGGCGAGCGGGATCAGCGACACGATCACGATCAGCGCGATCACCGGCAGCAGGTACTTGTCGACATTGGGGATCGACGACCCGAGGGCGTACCCGGCGAGGACGAGGCCCACGCTCCAGACGAGCCCGCCGGCCACCTGCCAGACGGTGAAGGTGCGCAGCGGCACGCCGAGGGCGCCCGCCATCGGGTTGAGCACCGTGCGCACCACGGGCACGAAGCGGGCCAGCACGATCGCCCTCGCGTGGCCGTACCGCTCCAGCAGTTCCTCGGCGCGCTGCGCCCCCTCGTGCAGGCGCTGCGAGCGGCTGCGCGCCAGCAGCGCGCCTCCCGCCCTGCGGCCCAGCAGGTAGCCGCACTGCGAGCCCAGGAGGGCGCCCACCACGGCGGCGACCAGCAGCGGGGCCAGGGAGAGCCGCACCCCGTGGTCGGCGGTGCCGGTGCACAGCAGTCCCGCCGTGAACAGCAGCGAGTCGCCCGGCAGGAAGAAGCCGACGAGGAGCCCCGTCTCGGCGAACAGCACCACGCCGACGCCGAGCACGCCGAAGGCGGCCAGCAGGGACTGGGCGTCCAGCACATTGACGGCGAGCTGCGACGACAGGTGCAGGGGTGCGATCATCGTCGCTGCGCCCTTTCGTTCGATGACGGTCCGACGACTACACGGATGTAGACCGTCTACTGAACCGTAGACGATAACGGGTTCCGTGCGGTTCCGGCGACCGGCGCGGCGCATCGGCCGGGGGAGGCCGGCGAATGTCCCGGAAGGTCGCCCAGGGCGGACGCGCAGCGGATCCGGACCGTGCGCGCTCCCGGTTTTGCCGTCCCATGACCTCGTCATGACCGGCCGTCGACATACCTGTGGTCATGATGGGTCGCGACGTCTAAGTAAGGCATGCCTTCGCTAACTCGACCCCGAAGCGGTCGGGACCGGCATGCAGGGGAGGGCCGCACAGCATGTGGGACGACGCGTTCCCGAGCTTTCTGATCGGACTGCGGGAGGGGCTCGAAGCCGGACTCGTCGTCTCCATCCTGGTCGCCACCCTGGTGCGGGCGGAGGCCAGGTCCCGGCTCCCGCAGGTGTGGACCGGCGTCCTCGCGGCGATCGCCCTCGCGATGAGCTTCGGCGCGGTGCTCACCTTCACCGCGGCCTCCCTGCCGGAGGCCGCGCAGGAGGCCTTCGGCGGCGCTCTGAGCGTGATCGCGGTCGCCTTCGTGACCGCGATGGTCTTCTGGATGCGGCGCTCCGCGCGCAACCTCTCCGGGGAGATCAGGGCGAAGGTGACCGGGGCGCTGTCGATGGGCGCGGGCATGCTGGTCCTCACGTCGTTCCTCGCCGTCGGCCGCGAGGGCCTGGAGACCGCGCTGTTCCTGTGGACCACGGCACGCGCCGCCGGTGAGTCCGCCGGACCGCTGAGCGGCGCCGCGGTCGGCCTGGTCCTGGCGGCCGGGCTGTGCTGGGGCCTGTACCGGCGCGTCCTGAAGATCAACCTGACCCGCTTCTTCACCGCGACCGGCGTCGTCCTCATCGTCATCGCCGCCGGCGTCCTCGGCTACGGGCTGCGCGACCTCCAGGAGGGCGGCGTCCTGCCGGGCGGCACCTCCTACGCCGTCGACCTGGGCGGCAGCGTCGACGCGAGCTCCTGGTACAGCACGCTGGTCCAGGGCGTCCTCAACCTCACCCCGACGATGACGTGGCTCCAGACGCTGGCCTACGGCGGCTACCTCGCCGTCGTCATGACCCTCTTCGTCCGCGGCGTACGGTCCTCGGCGCCCGCCCGTCCGGCGTCCCCCGCGGACCGGCCCCGCGGGACGGTGACGACGGCCGGGGCGGTGAACGGGACCGACGTGCAGGGCCGGACCGGGTCCGAGGCCGGGTCCGGGCGTGAGTCCGTGGCCGCCCCGCAGGCTGCGGAGCCGGAGCCGGAGGCCGACTACGACGCACCGACGGCCGACTCCGACGCACCGACGGCCGGCGCCGGCCCGGCGGAACCGGGTACCGCAGTGCCGGAACCGGGAGCCGAGGAGCCGGCCGCGGGCACCCGCAAGGCGGCCGCGCCGACCTCCCGGCGCCGGCCCGCCTGGGTCGTCCCCGTCGCCGTGGTCGCGGTCCCCGCGGTGATCGCCGGGCTCGCGGTCGGGCTCGGCCGCCCCAAGCCCGCCGGGGCGCAGACCGTGGCCGTGTCCGGGACCGACTGCGGCGAGGGCTTCACCGCGCCCCGGCCGGGCCGGCAGGCCTTCCAGATGCACAACACCGGTTCCAGGACGTCCGAGGTCTACCTGATCGACCCGGCGACCGGCGCGGTCTACGGCGAGATCGAGGGCCTGGCCCCCGGCACCACCCGCGACCTGGTCGCCACCGTCGCGGGCGGCTCGTACGCCTGGCGCTGCGTGCCCACCGGCGCCAGGGCCGTCACCTCGCGGGCCGTCCACGTGCGCGGCGGGGCCGGCGCCCGCGCGGTCGTCCCCGTGTCCGAGCAGGACCTGGCCGCGCCGCTGGCCCGGTACAAGCAGTACGTCGGGGCCGGACTGGCCGCGCTCGTCACCCAGGCCGGACGCCTGAACGACGACATCCAGCACGGCCGGCTCGACGACGCCCGCGCCGACTGGCTCACCGCCCACCGCACCTACGCCTCCCTCGGCGCCGCCTACGGCACCTTCGAGGACTTCGACCAGAAGATCGACGGCCGCCCGGACGGCCTCCCCGGCGGCGCGCAGGACCCGGGTTTCTCCGGATTCCACCGGATCGAGTACGGGCTGTGGCACGGCCGGGACGCCGACCGGCTCAAGGCCCCCGCCCGGCAGCTCGCCACCGACGTCGAGGGACTGCGCAAGGCCTTCCCCACCCAGGAGTTCGACCCGGGCGACCTGCCGCTGCGGGCCCACGAGATCCTGGAGAACACCCTGCAGTTCGAGCTGACCGGCCAGGCCGACCAGGGCAGCGGCACCGAACTCGCCACCGCCGACGCCAATCTCGCCGGCACCCGTGAGCTGCTCACGGTGCTCCAGCCGCTGCTGACGAGGCGTGCCCCGCACCTGCTGCCCACCGTCGACGCGGACATCACCCGGGTGCAGAAGCTCCTGGACGCCGCCCACGACGGCGGCCACTGGACCCCGGTCGACCGGCTGGACACCATCGCCGGGGCCCGCCTCGACGGGGCCACCGGCCAGCTCCTGGAGGACCTCGCGCCGGTGCCGGACCTCCTGGAGATCCGGAAGTCCGCCTGATGCCCGCCGACCGTCCCGCACCCCGCACCGACCCGGCCCACCCCGAAAGCAGCGAGGAGAACACCCCCATGCCGTCCGCCGACACGCCCGCCCCGCACGGTGGCTGCCCGGCCGGAGCAGGCCAGGCGCCCGCACCGCAGGGCGGCTGCCCCGCCGGAACCGGCCGCCGCTCCTTCGTCCGGACGGCCCTCGGGGCCGGCGCGGCGGGCGCCGCCCTCGCCGGCGGCGGCTTCGCGCTCGCCGAGAGCCGCAGCACCGGGGCGCACGCCGCGGACGCGCCCGCCGGCGGCCCGGTGCCCTTCCACGGCGTCCACCAGTCCGGCATCACCACACCGGCCCCGGCCGCCGCCGCCTTCGTCTCCTTCGACGTCATCGCCGAGAGCCGCAAGGACCTGACGGAGCTGCTGCGCACCCTCACCGAGCGGGCCCGCTTCCTGACCGCCGGCGGCGCCCCCGCCGACCTCGGCGTCGGCGCCCCGCCCTCCGACAGCGGCATCCTCGGCCCGGTCGTGCCGGCGGACGCGCTGACGGTCACCGTCGGCGTCGGCGCCTCCCTCTTCGACGACCGCTACGGCCTCACCCCGGTCCGGCCGCGCCGGCTGACCCCGATGCGCACCTTCCCCAACGACCACCTGAACCCCGCCGAGTGCCACGGCGACCTGTCCCTGCAGATCTGCGCCGACCGCCAGGACACGGTGCTGCACGCCCTGCGCGACATCGCCCGCCACACCCGGGGCGCGCTCCGGATCAAGTGGCGCATCGACGGCTTCCAGAACACCCCCCGCCCCAGCGGCGCCCAGCGCAACCTCCTCGGCTTCAAGGACGGCATCGTCAACCCGGACACCGCCTCCGCCCGCGAGATGGACCGCCTGGTGTGGGTCGGCGCCGGCCAGGGCGAGCCGGCCTGGGCCACCGGCGGCAGCTACCAGGTCGTCCGGATCATCCGCATGCTGGTGGAGTTCTGGGACCGGGTCTCGCTGACCGAGCAGGAGAAGATGTTCGGCCGCCGCAAGGACACCGGCGCCCCGCTCGACGGCGCCCGCGAGACCGACGCACCGAACTACGCGAAGGACCCGCACGGCACGGCGATCCCGCTGGACGCGCACATACGGCTCGCCAACCCGCGCACCGCGGCCACCGACACCTCCCGCATCCTGCGCCGCGGCTACAACTACGACCGTGGCGTCGACGCCGTCGGCAACCTCGACATGGGCCTGGCCTTCTGCTGCTACCAGCAGGACGTCCGGCGCCAGTTCGAGGCGACCCAGACCCGGCTGGTCGACGAGCCCCTGGTCGACTACATCTCGCCGACCGGCGGCGGCTACTTCTTCGCCCTGCCCGGCGTGCGCGACTCCGAGGACTGGTTGGGGCGCGCCCTGATGGCGGCCTGACCGGCCTCGCCGGCCCGGCGGAGCCGGGTGCGGGCGCCCGCACCCGGCCGGTCAGCGCCGCAGCCCCAGCTCCCGGCGCCACCGCACCCACTGCCGGACCGGATCCCCGGTGTACGACCACGGGGTCCGCGTGGCGCGGCGGCCGAGCATCCGCATCAGGGCGGCCGCCACGTCGGTGAGCCCCGCGAGGCAGGCCGCGTGCACCAGGTGGTTCAGGTCGCGCACCTCCACCGGGGCGACCACGGTGTCCGGGCGGCCCCCGATCCACCGCTCCCAGGTGCGCCGTACGTCGCTGACGGCGGCGTCGTGGTCCCAGTGCGCCCCCGAGCCCCCACCGCCCTGCCCCTTCGCGGCGTCCCGCACGTACCGGAACTCCTCGACCCGGGCGTACTGGACGAGGACCGGCAGCGCGCAGCCCGGCGGTGCCACACCGGCGGCCTCCCGCGCGAAGTCGTACATCAGGCCGTGGGTGCCGTGCCAGCGCGCCGAGTAGTAGTGGAGCACCTGCAGATGGCCCTCCACGCTGTACGGGTCGCGCCGGTGCACCTCGTCCCACCAGCGGCCCAGATCCCGCCGCCGCACACCGGACGGGTACAGCCGGGCCGCGGAGATCAGCGAGATCCACGGGGTGGGATCGTCGGGGCAGGCCTCGGCGGCCCGCAGGCACGCCAGCACGGCGGCGTCGACCCGGTCCTGCGGCACGGGCACCCCCCGGCCGGCTGCGATGGCCACCTGGAAGGCCCGGGCCGTCTCCGTCGCCGCCCGCAGCACGAGGGCGTCGCCGCCGCCCGGCTCCGCGGCCAGCCACGACTCCACGGTCGAGCGGTCCGCGCACGCCTGCGCGAGCAGCCGGATCCGGTGCCCGCGCTGCGCCCAGTGGGCGCCGGTCTCGCGCAACAGGTCCCGCAGGCCCTGCCAGCGGCCGATGACGATGTCGTGCCGGGCGGAGGTGAGCAGCAGGTCCCCGCAGTCCGGGTCGAAGTCGGGGGTGGAGCGGTCGCGCGCCATCGGATCCCCCTTCAGAAGTCCGTGGGGAGGCCCTCGTACCGGTGCGCGGAGTCGCCCGGAGCGCCTCCGGCCGGGACGCGGGCGGCCGTGACCGCTCGGCTGGCGTCGAGGGCGGCCGGCCGGTAGTAGTCGCTGCCCTGCCGCCAGTACCACAGCATCGGCACCAGTCCGGCGGCGAGCCCGCCGAGGCCGATCGTGACCGCCGCCGGGCTCAGCCGGCCCAGCGACTCGGCGAACACCCAGAACATGAACAGCGCCCCGAGCAGCGGCCAGAGCCCGCCCAGCACGAAGTGCGCCACCGACCGCAGCAGCATCCGGCGGTAGGCGACGACCACCGCGAGGCCGGCCAGCCCGTAGTACACGGCGATCTGCAACCCGATGGCGGAGATGGCGTCGGAGAGGATGTCGCCGACCGTGCCCAGCGCGGTGGCCGCGACGAACATCGCCAGCGCCACCGCACCGACCACCGAGACCGCCACCCACGGTGTGTTCCAGGTGCGGTGCACGCGGCCCAGCGCCGCCGGCATCGTCCGGTCCCGGCCCATCGCGAACAGCGACCGGGTGACCTGGATCAGGGTGGTCTCCAGGGTGGCGATGGTGGAGAGCATGACCGCCACGACCAGCAGCCTGCCGCCCCAGCCCGGCCAGACCTCCTCGCCCAGCACCGCCAGCACGTTGGCGTCGTTGTCCTGGATCTGCCGGGCGGAGAGGATCACGTTCACCGCGATGGTGAACACCTCGAACAGCAGGAACACGATGCCCACGCCGATCAGTCCGGCGAGCCCCGTCGTACGGCGGCTGTCGCGGGTCTCCTCACTGAGGTTGCTGGTGACGTCCCAGCCCCAGTAGTAGAACGCGGCGATCAGCGCACCCGAGGCGAACCCGCCCACGCCGTCGAAGTGCCCGAAGCCGAGCCAGGACCAGTCGAAGGCGCGGGCGTTGCCCGTGTGGAACAGCGCGAGCACGGCGAACAGGGCGAGCAGGGCCAGCTCCACGCCGGACATGAGCAGTTGGGCCCGAACGGTGAGCCGGGCGCCGCCGAGCACCACGAGCAGCATGAGCAGGAACCAGGCCGCGCCCACGACGGTCGACAGGGCCGTGTCGTCCGCGAGCCGGGCGTCGAACAGGGCCAGCGTCATCGACCCGGCGGGCAGCGACCCGGCCACCATGAAGATCGTCGCGGAGACCACCAGGGCCCAGCCGCACAGGAATCCGAGGAACGGGTGCAGCGTC
The DNA here is from genome assembly GCF_029269835.1 of Streptomyces tropicalis. Taxonomy (GTDB): domain Bacteria; phylum Actinomycetota; class Actinomycetes; order Streptomycetales; family Streptomycetaceae; genus Streptomyces; species Streptomyces tropicalis. Next base: position 285,642 of record NZ_JARJBB010000004.1, read on the forward strand.
CGGCCCACCCACGAGTAGCTGGCCCCGGCGTTGACGTCGATGCGGCCGAGGTAGCTGAACGCCAGCGCGATGCCCAGCATCGGTATCGCGCAGTAGAGCAGGGCCGCCGGACTGGCCGGCCCCACCGCGCCGACCAGGACCGCCGTGGTCGCCGCCAGGGAGTAGGCCGGGGCGCTGCCCGCGACGGCCATCACCACCGTGTCGAACACGCCGAGGGCGCCGGCCTGCAACCCTCGGCCGCTGCTCTTGCTCATCGATGTGCTGCTTTCCGTCGTGCACGGCGCGGGGGCAGGCGCCCCGGCGGCGTAGAGGTGGGGGGTGGGCCGGCGCCGGACCGCCCGGGGGGTGGCCCCGGGCCGGGGGACCGGAGGACGGGGGTGGCCCCGTCCGGCCGCTGCGTCGCCGGACGGTCACACCGTGTGTGGCAGTGATGATAACCGTGCCCGTACGGTCCACAAGATTGCCCACGGACCGGTTCCCCGTCCCCGGCACGGTCCCAACCGCTGTCCCCGGAACGGCTCCTGACCGGCGCAGGAGGAGGGGCGGTCAGTCGCCGAGCCGGTCGACCTGGCGCAGGCGGTTGTTCGCGTCCAGCGCGGCGACCTTGTACGACTCCGCGAGCGTCGGGTAGTTGAAGACGGCGTCGACGAGATAGTCGACGGTGCCGCCGCACCCCATCACCGTCAGCCCGATGTGGATCAGCTCGGTCGCACCGGTGCCGAAGCAGTGCACCCCGAGCAGTCGGCGGTCCCCGGGCGAGACGAGCAGCTTGAGCATGCCGTGCGAGTCGCCGATGATCTGCCCGCGGGCCAGCTCGCGGTAGCGCGACACCCCCACCTCGAACGGCACCCGCTCCTCGGTGAGCTGATCCTCCGTCCGCCCCACGAAGCTGATCTCCGGGATGGTGTAGATGCCGATGGGCTGCAACGCGTCCATCGGGCCCACCGGTTCCCCACAGGCATGATGGGCCGCCGCCCGGCCCTGCTCCATCGACGTCGCCGCCAGCGCGGGGAAGCCGATCACGTCACCGACCGCGTAGATGTGCGGAACCCGGGTGCGGTAGTGCTCGTCCACGGCGATCCGCCCGCGGCTGTCGGCGGTCAACCCGGCCTTCTCCAGGTCGAGTCCGTCGGTGAGTCCCTGACGGCCCGCCGAGTACATCACGGCGTCGGCGGGTATCCGCTTGCCGCTCTGCAGCACCGTCAGCGTGCCGTTGCGGTGGCGCTCGACCGCGGCGACGGTCTCCCCGAACCGGAACGTCACCGCGAGGTCGCGCAGGTGGTAGCGGAGCGACTCGACGACCTCCGCGTCGCACATGTCGAGCATGCCCGCCCGTCGTTCGACCACCGTCACCCGGCTGCCGAGCGCGGCGAACATGGAGGCGTACTCCATGCCGATCACCCCCGCGCCGACGATGACCATCGACCGCGGCACCCGCTCCAGCGCCAGCACGTTGTCGGAGTCCAGGACGGTGCGCCCGTCGAACTGCACGCTGTCCGGGCGCGCCGGGCGGGTCCCGGTGGCGATGACGAGGTGATCGGCGCTCAGTGTCCGCTCCTCGCCGCCGGCCTCGCGCAGGGCCACCGTGCGGTCGTCCACGAAGCGGCCGGTCCCGGCGAACAGCGACACGTGGTTGCGGGCGAGCTGGCTGCGGATGACGTCCACCTCGCGGCCGACCACGTGCTGGGTCCGCGCGGTCAGGTCGGCGACGGTGATGTCCTCCTTCAGCCGGTAGCTCTGCCCGTACAGGTCGCGCTGGGTGAGGCCGGTGAGGTACAGCACCGCCTCGCGCAGCGTCTTGGACGGGATGGTGCCGGTGTGGAGGGAGACCCCGCCGACCATGTCGGGACGGTCGACGACGGCGACCCTGCGGCCCAGCTTGGCCGCGGCGATGGCGGCCTTCTGGCCACCGGGTCCGGATCCGATCACGAGCATGTCGAAGTCGGGCACCCTCGGGAGTGTGGCAGCAGGAGGGCGCCCACCGGAAGGTGTCGGACACGACGCGACCGCAGCCGCCGGTGCGGGTCCGGGGTGCCGCGCCGGACCCGCAACGCGGGAGCGGCCGCCCGGGGGGGCCGGGTGTGCCGCACCGGCCCCGCACCGCGGTCGCGCCGTCCCTGCCCCCTGCGCCGTCCGTGCCGCCGGCGGCCCGGCCGCGGGCGGCGGCCGGTCTACGGCAGCAGCTTCTCCATCGCGGCCGTTCCCTCGGTCTCCAGCTTGCGCCTGGCCCACTCCAGGTTCCGCGGCGTGATGTCCCGGCCGGTCGCCAGCACCAGGTCCTCCGGTGAGACCTCCGTGCCGGTGCGGGCGTGCAGCAGGGCGTCCGGGGTGGCACGGTCCCCGGACCAGCGGGATGCTTCGGACTCTGACGTCGACATGTCTCCTCCTCGCGCCCGGTCCGGTGGGGGCCGGAGGCCGCGGCGGCGCCCGTGCCGCGGGACCGGGGCTTCCTCCCACGATTGCCCGCCAGGCCGCTCCCTGCATCCGGACGAGGGAAGAAACCGGGAAAACAGCCTCTTCCGGTCACCCGGCGCGCCCGGTCGACCCTGTTCCGTGACCCCCGGCGCTCCGCCGGGCGGCCGGAGGCGCGACCGGCCCGCGCGCCTAAGCTGGAAGCAGCCCGAGTGCGATCCCGGACAGGGAGGCTGCCGCCATGGCCGACACTCCGAGCCGACCGGACGCCGCCCCGGACGCCCACCGGTACCTCCCGATCGCGGAGCACGGCCTGATCGGCAATCTGCGCAGCGTCGCCCTGGTCGGCACCGACGGCACGATCGACTGGTACTGCTCGCCGTCGTTCGACTCGCCCAGCGTCTTCGCGTCCGTCCTGGACGCCGAGCGCGGCGGCTGCTTCGAGCTCGCCGCCACCGAGGGCGCACGGACCAAGCAGTTCTACTTCCCCGACACCAACGTGCTGATCACCCGTTTCTACACCGAGGACGGCGTCGGGGAGGTGCAGGACTTCATGCCGGTCGCCCGGGACCCCGGCAATCCGGGCGAGGCCGAACGGCACCGGCTGATCCGGCGCGTGCTGTGCGTGCGCGGCACCCTGCCCTTCCGGGCCCGGGTAGCCCCCCGGTTCGCGTACGGCACCGACCCGCACACCGTCCGGCTGGTCGGCGGCGCCGCCCTGTTCGAGTCGGCCGAGCGGTCCCTCGCCCTGACCGCCACCGTCCCCCTGGAGACCGAGGGACAGGACGTCCGGGCGGAGTTCAAGCTGGCGGAGGGCGAGTCCGCCGTGTTCGCCCTCGACCGGGTCGGCGGCGCGATCACCCCGCGCCGCTGCGCCCACGCCGAGGCCGAGGAGGAGTTCGCGGCCACCGTCGCCTACTGGCGGCGCTGGCTGGCCGCCTCCCGCTACCGCGGACGCTGGCGGGAGATGGTCCACCGCTCCGCGCTCACCCTGAAACTGCTCACCTACGCGCCGACCGGCGCCATCGTGGCCGCGCCCACCACCAGCCTGCCCGAACGCATCGGCGGCGAGCGCAACTGGGACTACCGCTACGTCTGGGTCCGCGACGCCGCCTTCTGCGTGTACGCGCTGCTGCGCCTCGGATTCACCGGCGAGGCCGAGGCGTTCATGCGGTTCCTCACCCGGCACATCAGCCCCGGCGACGGCGGCGCCGGAGGACCGCTCCAGATCATGTACGGCATCGACGGCCGTACCGAGCTGCCCGAGCGCGAACTGGACCACCTGGAGGGCCACCGCGGCTCCGCCCCCGTCCGCGTCGGCAACGCGGCCGCCGACCAGCTCCAGCTCGACATCTACGGCGCCCTCGTCGACTCCGTCTACCTCTACGACAAGTGGGCCCAGCCCATCTCCAGCGGCCAGTGGGACGACGTGTGCGCGCTCGTGGACTGGGTCTGCGGCCACTGGGACCAGCCCGACGAAGGCGTCTGGGAGACCCGCGGCGGCCGCCGGAACTTCCTCTACTCCCGGCTGATGTGCTGGGTCGCCGTCGAGCGCGCCATCCGGCTCGCCAACCGCCGCGGGCTGCCCGCCGACCTGCCCCGCTGGCGGCAGTGCCGGGACACCATCTACCGCCGCATCATGGACCGCGGCTGGTCCGAGCGGCGGCGCGCCTTCGTCCAGTACGAGGACGGCGACGTGCTGGACGCCGCCGTACTGATGATGCCGATGGCCAAGTTCATCGCGCCCACGGACCCGAAGTGGCTGTCCACCCTCGACGCGCTCACCGAGGACCTGGTCTCCGACTCCCTCGTCTACCGCTACGACCCGCGCTCCAGCCCCGACGGACTCCACGGCGACGAGGGGACGTTCTCCATCTGCTCCTTCTGGTACGTCGAGGCCCTCACCCGGGCCGGCCGCCTGGACGAGGCACGGCTGGCCTTCGAGAAGATGCTCACCTACGCCAACCATCTCGGCCTGTACGCCGAGGAGATCGGCCGCACCGGCGAGCAACAGGGCAACTTCCCGCAGGCCTTCACCCACCTGTCCCTCATCAGCGCGGCCTACAACCTCGACCGCGCCCTGGGCTAGGTTCGTCACCCGATGTGGTAGGAATCGCCGTACACCGCCCAGTCCAGCGGCGGATCGAGGTCGAGGTTGCCCCGGCGCAGGAACACCCGCTGCTCGGTGTCGACGCGGCTGGTCTCGCTGTGCGCCTTCTCCTGCCTCATCGCCCACACCCGCGCGTCGAGGAACGCCTCCAGGTAGGTCACCTCGTCGCCGCCCTGCGCGGGCGGTCGCGCGGAGCGCAGCGCCCGCGCGCGGATGCCGCCGAAGCTCTCCGGATCGTCGCCGCCGCCGTGCACGACCCTCGCGTCGTAGTACGCGAACTGGCCGAGCGCGCGCAGCCCGTCGGCACGGCCCTGCCGCACCGCGGGGCCGAAGTAGTCCTCGTCCCGCTCCTCGTCCTGCGCCCGCCGGAAGGCCGGGTCCCCGGCCGCCCGGCGCCAGTCCCCGGGGAAGCCGGGGTCGAGGCCGTCGTGCGCGGCGCCGCCCTCGACCCGGCGCAGCGCCGGCAGGTACCGGGCGAGGACGTTGCCGGGCCGCCGGTCGGTGTAGCGCCGCACGACGTGGAGCATGTCGCCGGTGCCCGAACAGAAGCCGATGATGCCCGCCGTGTAGCCGCGGCCGTCGCCGATGTCCTCGATGTACCGGTACTGGGCCCGCCAGTCGAGCGAGGAGTTCTCCGCGCTCGACACCAGCTGCATGGCGATCTCCTTCTTCGCCGGGTCGTCCAGGTCCGCCGCCGGACCCGCCGTCGCGCAGGCGGAGTTCAGCAGGGGGGCGGCGGCGAGGCAGCCGCCGAACAGGCCCAGCAGCGTACGGCGCGAGGAGGTGGGGGTGTCGCGGTCGGGGTGCACCACGGGCGCTCCAGGAAGCGGGGGCGGGCGGAGAGTCGGTCCGTACCCTGCACCGCCGTGCGGCCCGGGAGCCGGTCGGGGCGGCCCGTGTCACCCGTCCGGCGGCACGGGTGCGGCGACGGGCGGGAGGAGCCGGCCCGCCCCCGGTCAGGGCAGGGACTGCTCGGCCCAGATCACCTTGCCCGTCGGCGTGTAGCGCGTGCCCCAGCGGTCGCAGAGTTGCGCCACCAGGAACAGGCCCCGGCCGCCCTCGTCCGTGCTCGCCGCGTACCGCAGGTGCGGTGAGGTGTCGCTGCTGTCGAAGACCTCGCAGATCAGCGTGCGGTCGCGCAGCATCCGCACCCGGATGGGCTCGCTGCCGTAGCGGATCGCGTTGGTGACCAGCTCGCTGAGGACCAGCTCGGTGGTGAAGGCGAGGTCGTCGAGCCCCCACTGCGACAGACGGCGGGTCACCCACGCGCGGACCTCGCCGACGGCGGCCGGGTCCGCCGGCACGTCCCACTCGGCGGTCCGGTCCGCGCCCAGCGCCCGGGTCCGCGCCACGAGCAGCGCCACGTCGTCGACGGGCCGGGACGGCAGCAGGGCGTCCAGCACGGCCCGGCACGTCTCCTCGGGCGAGCCGCCCGACGTCTCCAGGGACGCCTGCAGTTGCGCCAGCCCGGCGTCGATGTCCCGCTCCCGGTCCTCGACCAGGCCGTCGGTGTACAGCACCAGCCGGCTGCCCTCCTCCAGCGCCAGGTCGGCGGCCTCGAAGGGCAGGCCGCCCAGGCCCAGCGGGGGACCGGCGGGCACCTCCGGGAAGGAGACACCGCCGTCCGGCGCGACCACCGCGGGCGGCGGATGACCGGCGCGGGCCACCGCGCAGCGCCGCGACACCGGGTCGTACACGGCGTACAGGCAGGTCGCACCGGTGATGGGGGCGCTGACACCGTCCGCCGTCTCGTCCTGGTCGATCCGGGCGACCAGCTCGTCCAGCAGCCCCAGCAGCTCGTCCGGCGGCAGGTCCAGGGCCGAGAAGTTGTGCACCGCGGTGCGCAGCCGGCCCATCGTCGCCGCCGCGTGCAGCCCGTGGCCCACGACGTCGCCCACGACGAGCGCCACCCGCGCCCCCGACAGCGGCAGGACGTCGAACCAGTCCCCGCCCACGCCGGCCTGCGCGGGCAGGTAGCGGAAGGCGATGTCCAGGGCGCTCTGCTCGGGCAGGCTCCGCGGCAGCAGACTGCGCTGCAGCGTCACGGCCATGCTGTGCTCGCGCGTGTAGCGGCGGGCGTTGTCGATGGAGACCGCGGCCCGGGCGACGAGCTCCTCGGCGAGGACCAGTTCCTCGGCGTCGAAGGGCTCGGTCCCCTGCGAACGCCAGAAACTGACCACGCCCAGCACCTGCGCCCCGGTCCGGACCGGCACGGTGATCAGCGAGTGGATGCCGTGGCCGACGACCTCCCGGCCGCGCTCCGGATCCTGCGCGAGCCAGCCCGGCGCGTCCTGCAGCCGGGGCTCCAGGACCGGGCGGCCGGTCCGCAGGCTGCGCCCCTGCGGGGAGGCGGCGACGAAACGGATCTGCCGGCCCACCGGGTACAGCGGCGCGTCGGCCCGCACCCCGGCGGACGCCACGCGGCGCAGCGCGGACGCCGACTCGGGGTCCTCGCCGATCAGAACCGGGTCGTACAGGTCCACGGTGGTGAAGTCCGCGAAGCGGGGCACGGACACCTCCGCCAGCTCCTCGGCCGTCCGCGCCACCTCCAGCGTCGTACCGATCCCCACCCCGGCGTCGTAGAGCAGGCTGAGGCGCTCCCGGGTCAGCTCGGCCCGGCCGGACAGGGCGCGCAGCTCGGTGGAGTCGCGCAGGGTGGCCACGCTGCCCGGGGGGCCGCCGTCCAGGTCCGTGGGCCGCTGGTTGACCGCGAGCAGCCGGTCGCCCACCAGGTGCACCTCGTCGGTGGCCAGGCGCCCGGAGGACAGCAGGCCGGCGATGTCGGCCTCCAGGCCGAGGTCGTCCACGTGCCGCCGCTCGGCGTCCTGGGGCAGGCCGAGCAGGCGGTGCGCCTCGTCGTTGGCGAGCAGCAGCTCGCCGCCGTCGCCGAGGATGATCACGCCCTCCCGGACGGAGTGCAGCACCGCGTCGTGGTGCTCGTACATCCGTGTCATCTCGCCCGGCCCGAGCCCGTGGGTCTGGCGCAGCAGGCGCCGGCTGACCAGCGCCGTCCCCGCCGTGGCGAGGGCGAGCGCGGCCGCCGCGGCGCCGAGCACGACGGGCAGCTGACGGTCGGCGACCCCGCCGACGTTCGCGGTGGTCACCCCGGCCGACACGAGGCCGACGATCCGGCCGTCGGCCGACCTGACGGGCACGACCGCCTGCACGAGCCGCCCGATGGTGCCGTCGACCTCCTCGACGACGATGCCGCCGGCCTGCGCGGGCGCGAGGGTGCCGACGAACTTCTTGCCGATGCGGTCCGGCTTGGGGTGGGTGTAGCGGATGCCGTCCGTGCTCATCGCGACGATGAAGTCGACGTGTGCCGCGCGGCGGGCGGCCTCGGCCCGCGGCTGCAGGACTGCCGTCGGATCGGGTGACTGCAGGGCCTCGGCGATGCCCGGCGCGTGGGCGAAGGTCTGGGCGACGGCGAGCGAGCGGTTGCGGGCCTCCTGGGTGCTGTCGTGGCGCACCTGGAGCACCAGTGCCACCACCGCGGACACCACCAGCAGCAGCACGATGACGACCTGGAGGACGAACACCTGTCCGGCGACGCTGCGGCCGCGCAGCGTCGCCCGCAGCCCCCCGCGCCCTCCGGAGACGTCCTTGCGGGACGTTCCGTCCGTGCGGCTCTCGGCCGGTGCTCCGGTCCGGGCTCCGGCGGGGCCGCGTCCACCCGTCCGTGCGGGCACCCCCCGGGCAGGGCCGGGGGCCTCGGGCACGGACCGGTCGCCGGGAGGACGGGTCGACCGGGTGCCGGCTCGATCCGGGAGTCGCACCATGTGCCATGTCTACACTGCCGGGCCCCGCGAGGCGAGAGTCGTGCCGTGCACGTGGGGTGAGAGGGCGGCCGGGCGGCGCCGCGGGGCACCGGCCGTCGCACCGCCCACCGGGGTTGCGCCCCGGTCAGGACCGTTCTTCGGGGGCGTCGTCGCGGATGGTCCGGGCGACCTCGCGCAGCTTCACGTTGTGATTCTGGGAGATCCGGCGCAGCACCGCGAAGGCGTCGTCCTCGCTGAGCCGGTGGCGCTCGCGCAGGATGCCCATCGCCTCGCCGATGGCGTGCCGGGACTCCAGCGCGTGCTCGAGCTGGTCGACGGTGCTGGCGCTGGACAGGGCGACGGCGGCGTGCGACGCGAGCAGCCAGCCGGCCGTCTCGCTGTCCCGGGAGAAGGCGTCGGGCCTGGGGGAGTACAGGTCCAGCGCACCGAAGTCCTGTTCGTCGGTGTACAGCAGGAAGCCCATCATGCTGCCGATGCCGAGTGCGCGGGCGGCGGGCGCGTACCGCGGCCAGCCGGGCTGCGGGCTGCTCAGGTCGGCGATGCGGAACATGCGGTCGCCGTGGGTGCGGCGCGCCGCGTCGAAGCAGGGGCCCTCGGCGAGCTCGCCCTGCAGCCGGTCCGACTCCACGACCAGGTCCGAGGTCGCCGCGAGGGTCACGGCCCGCCCTTTGCGCAGGGCCAGCACGCCGGAGGCCTCGCATCCGTCGATCAGCTCGACGGCGGCGGCGGCGATCTCGTCCAGGGTCGCCTGGAGGGAGTCCTGGGCGAGCAGGCGCCGGGCGAGCTGTGCCATGTCCTCGGCGAACGAGCGCCACTCCATGCCTGCATCCGCCCTTCTTCCCGCCCTGTGCGTCACGTCCCACGCCCCGGGGGCAGCCTACCCCGCGGGTACCCGCCGGACATGCCGGTGCCCCCGCCGCGGCGGGGGCACCGGAAGGACTCGGGCCCGTGCGGGCCCGTGCGGGGTCACGCCCCCCAGGTGCCCTGGTTGACCGCGCAGTTCCAGCCGGAGCCGTGCAGCGTGAACTTGAGCCGGTAGCTGTGGGTGTTCAGCAGGTGCGTGCGCACCCGGAAGCCGAGGCTCGCCCTGCCCTTGAACGTCGAGGTGGCGACCGAGACGGTCTGCGAGGTCCGGTGGCTGATCCGCCCGCCCGTCGGGTTCGCCGTGCTGAACCGGATGTTCTTGACGTCGGTGACGGTGAAGGTGACGTTCCGGTAGCTCTTCGACGTCTTGCTCCTGATGCCGAAGTAGAGCCCGCCGTTGGTCACCCAGCCGTTGTGGTCCACGTAGAACCGGGTCGGGTAGGAGATGCTGAGCGGGCATCCGGAGCTCTGCGGCGCCGCGGTCGCCGCGGACGCGGCACCGGCGAGGCCCAGTTGGGCGGCGGTGACGATCCCGGCCGCGGTCAGCGCTGCAACGGTCGTACGAGTGCGGTTCACTGCGGTGACACCTCTTCCCCCTGTGGCCCCGTGGGGCCGGACGGCATGACAGGCGGAAACCCCCGTCGGAAGTCCCCCGTGCCTGTGACGTCGTATTTCTTAGCACGCGGAAGGCCCGGCCGGGACAACGCCATTGAGCCGGACGGCACTTGGTGACAGAACCGGTACATTCGGGAGACAACCCCGCTTCCCGCGCCCCTGCGCCGATTCCGGGCAACGGCCGGATTCCGCCCCGCCGAAGCCGGTCGGCTCGGCCCACCCCTTTCCGACCGTCGGTGACACATTCACCGGGAGCCCCCGACCCGACCCGCCCCGACGGGCAGACCTCCAGCGGCGGTTGGCGAAGGCGGCCGAGGAGGAGGTGGCCACGCTGCCGGAGCCGACCCCGCCCGGCGCGGACCCGACCTTCCCGCACCGGGAGCGCGGCCACCGGCCGCACGTCCGGGCCGCGGGGCGCCGCCCGCGGTCGAAGTGCGGGCACCCCGGGAGCCGGCCGCGGTACGGTGCCGTCATGTACGCCACCGAGGTCTCACGGCACGTGAAGGCGTCCCCCGCAGCCGTGTACCGGGCGCTCGTCGACCCGGACGCGGTCGCGGGGTGGCGCGTGCCGGACGGCATGACCGGGCACGTGCACGAGTTCGACGCCCGTGAGGGCGGCCGCTTCCGCGTCTCCCTCGGCCACGGCGACCCCGGCAGGGAGGGCAAGTCGGGCGGCGCCACCGACACCTACCGGGGCCACTTCGCCCGGCTCGTCCCCGGCGAACTCGTCGTCGAGGTCATCGAGTTCGAGACCGGTGACGAGGCCCTGCGCGGCACGATGACCCTGACGACGACGCTCACCGCCGCGGAGGGCGGGACGGACGTCGTGATCCGGCACGAGGGTGTCCCCGACGCCGTGCCGCGCACCGACAACGAACGGGGCACCCGCATGGCCCTGGACAACCTCGCCCGGCTGGTGGAGCGCGGCCGGTAGCGGCGTCCGCGCCATCACCCGACGGCGGTGCGCGCGGCCGCCACCGCCTGTCCGGCGTACCCCCGCCCGAACAGCACCGTGTGCACCAGCAGCGGGAAGAGCTGGTGCAGCCCGACCCGGTCCGCCCAGCCGTCGGCGAGCGGCGCCGCCTCCTGGTAGCCCTCCAGCACCCGGTCCAGATGCGGGCAGCCGAACAGGCGGAGCATCGCCAGGTCCGTCTCCCGGTGCCCTCCGTGCGCGGCCGGGTCGATCAGCCGGACCCGGCCGCCGGCACCCCACAGCACATTGCCGTTCCACAGGTCGCCGTGCAGCCGGGCGGGCGGTTCCGCCGGACCGGCCCGCGCGGGCAGCCGCTCCAGCGCGCGTTCGACCACCGCGGCCTCCGCGGTGCGCAGGGTGCCGTCGTCCACGGCCCGGCGCAGATACGGCAGGACACGGTGCTGCGCGTACCAGTGCGGCCAGTCGTCGGCGGGCGTGTTGCGCATCGGGGCGAGTCCGATGAACGCCTCCTGCGGACCGCCGGGCGGAGCCGCCCCGAACGCGGGCGCCCCGGCGGCGTGCAGGGCGGCCAGCTCGCGTCCGAAGCGGACCGCCGCCCCCTCGTCGGGCCGCCCGGCCGGCACCCGGTCCGTCACGAGCCAGTCCTCGTCCTGCCCGCGCACGGCGGGAACGGCCACCGCGTCCGCGGCGCCGAGCCAGCGCAGCCCCGCCGCCTCGGCCCGCACCGCGCCGGCGGCGTCGCCGCGCTTGACCATCACCACCTCGCCGCCGTCGAGCGTCACCTCGGCGAGCGACGGGGACAGCGGCCGCTCGGCGGTGACGGAGCGTCCGGTGAGGCGCGCCGCGGCGGCACCGGCGCCCTCCGATGAGCCCGGGGCCGTACGGGCCGTCATGCGGCGCCGCGCCCGCGCACCCAGGCGAGCAGCCCCGGCATGGCGGCCTCGATCATGGCGAGCACCGCCTCGAAGCTCTCCTGGCCGCCGTAGTACGGGTCGGGGACGTCCGGGTCGCCGGCCGCGTCCGGGTCGAAGGACCGCAGCAGCCGCACCCGGGACGGGTCGCCGACCAGCCCGTTCAGCGCCCGGGTGTGCCCCCGGTCCATGGCCACGAACAGGTCCGCGTCCAGGTGCTCGGCGCCGACCTGCGCGGCGACGTGCGCGACGGGATATCCGTGCCGGGCCAGGGCCGCTCCGGCCCGTGCGTCGATGCCCTCCCCGACGTGCCACGGCCCGACGCCGGCGCTGCTCACCCGCACACCGTCCACCCCGGCCCGCCGCAGATGCTCCGCGCACACCGAAGCCGCCGACGGCGACCGGCAGATGTTTCCGCTGCAGACGAAGCACAGGTGCACGACGCCCAGGGTACGAGCGCGGCGCCGACCGGACGGTACGGCGGCGCGCCCACCCACGGGTGGAGACCCGCCGGGAAATCCACCCGGTACTCCACTGCCGGGTCGATCACGGCGGCGGCAGCCGTCCCTGGCCTCGCGGCAGGGACACACGGCGACGGGACATGCCGGCGCCGGTGACCCCGCCGGAGGCACCGGCTCCGACGGAGCCGCCCGCCCCGTGGGAGGCGCTCGCCCGCCCCGGCCCGGGAGCGCCCGCCGGGGTGCGGGACGACGGAGGCGGCGGGACACCGCCCGCCCCGCCGCACCGGACGCCTGGGCCCGCGGAGTGCGCAGGCCCGCGGAGTGCGCGGGGCGGCCGCCGGGCCGCGCCACTGCCGGGGCCGCTGTCAGGGAGGCCACGGCCGGGAGGAGACCTGGGCCATGTCCGCGGTGCCCGGCGCGGAGCTAGCGTGGGGGGTGGGCGTCCCACCCCCTCGTGACAGCTCGATCGGTCCCGCAGTGTCTGAAGAACTCTCCCCGCTCATCGCGGCCACCGTCCAGTGGCTGACCGGTGCCTACCCGGCGTCCGGCGGGGCCCTGGACCGTGTGCTGTGCGAGATGCAGGCGCACCAGGCGGTGACGGTCGCGGCCCGGCTGCGCTACCCCACGGAGATGGATGCCGCCCTGGTCGGCCTGTCGGGTCCCGGAGGTTCCTCCCGCCTGGACCGTCTCACCGGCGTGGACGGGGCGTCCGGCGAGGATCCCGGCGCGCACGCCTGGCGGGCCTGGGTGGACGAGGTCGTCGCGAGCTGGGCCGCCTGCCTGCTCACCGATCCCGAGCTGGCCGGCCGCGCGGTGGCGGCCGTGACCCGGGGGGAGCGCGCGGTGGACGCCCGGGCCGAGTTCGGCCGCCTGGTCGCACCGGACGCCCACGACCGCCGGGCAGCGGCCCTGCTGCGCCATCCCGACCTCCTCGCCCCGGTCACGGCCCTGCACCGCACCGCGCTGCGCGACCGGCTGTCCTCGGGCCCGGACGTGGCGGCCTGACGGGACTCACCGGCGCCGGCGATCCACGGGACGCCGGGCCACGCGGAACGGGAAGGCTGTTCGCGCACCCGAGCCGGGCCGGCGTCGACGTGCGTCCGGTCGGCTCCGGACACGGTCGGCACGGTGATCCCGGCGAGCGGACTCCCGGCGTACCCCATGGCCGGCTCGGCTGCGCCTCCGGCTCCGCGGGCGCCGGGGAGAGCGGGTCCGGCCGTGCTCAGCCCACCAGTTCGCCCAGCGCGTCCCGTGCCGCCCGGTCCGCCGCCGCGCGGTCCTCGGGGACCAGTCCGATGCGGGTGCGCCGGTCCAGCAGGTCGGCCGTGTCGAGGGCGCCCTCGTGGCGGACGGCCCAGACCAGTTCGGCGCGGGTGACGGGATGCCCGTCCAGGACGGGTTCCGCGAGCCGCGGGTCCTGCGCGCCCAGCGCCTCGACCAGCGGCGCCTCGGTGCCGTAGCGGCGGATCAGGTGCGGCGCGGCCGGCAGTGCGGCGAGCCGCTGCGGAGCCGCGGCGCCGACCAGCGGCAGGGTCGTCGTGGGGGAGGGCCCGGCGCCCAGTCCGCGCGCGGCGACGGCCGCGTCCACGGCGTCCTCGGCCATCCTCCGGTACGTGGTCAGCTTGCCGCCGACGATGGTGGTGACGCCCTCGGACGAGGTGAGCACCGCATGCCGGCGCGAGATGTCCGCGGTCCTCGGCGCCGCTCCGGACGCCCCGTCCGGCGTGGTGTCCAGCAGCGGCCGCAGTCCCGCGAACGCGCCCACGACGTCGTCGCGGTGGACCGGCACGTCCAGGGCGGAGCCGAGGACGTCGAGCAGGAAGCCGATGTCCGTCTCCGGCGCCTCGGGGACGTCGGGGATGTCGCCGTCGACCGGCTCGTCGGTGAGCCCGACGTAGACCCGGCCGTCGCCCTGCGGCAGCACCAGGACGAAGCGGTTGGTCTCGCCGGGCACCGGGATGTGCAGGCCCGCCGGCAGCGGACCGAGCCGGTCCGCACGCAGCACCAGATGGGTACCGCGGGAGGGCCGCACCCGGATGCCGTCGACCAGGCCGCCCGCCCACACCCCGGAGGCGTTGACCACGGCGCGGGCGCGGATCTCGCCCTCCTCGCCGGTGAGTTCGTCGCGTATGCGCGCGCCGGACCCGGTCAGTTCCAGCGCCCGCACCCGGGTCAGGATCCGTGCGCCGTGCGCGGCTGCGGTCCGGGCGACGGCGGTGACCAGACGGGCGTCGTCGGTGAGCCGGCCGTCCCAGGAGAGGAGGCCGCCGCGCAGTCCGGTGGCGCGCAGGGCGGGCGCGAGGTGGCGGGTCTCGACGGCGGACAGCCGGCGCGGCGCGGGCAGCGTGGCGCGCGCGGTGCGGGCCGCGAGCCGCAGTCCGTCCCCGGCGCGGAACCCGGCCCAGGCCAGGGCGGCCTGGCCGCGGGAGACCAGCGGGTGCAGCGGCAGGACGAACGGCTGGGCACGCACCAGGTGCGGCGCGGTCCGCTCCATGAGCACGCCGCGTTCGACGGCGCTCTCGTGGGCGACGTCGAGCTGTGCGGAGGCGAGGTAGCGCAGCCCGCCGTGGATGAGCTTGGAACTCCAGCGGGAGGTGCCGAAGGCCAGGTCGTGCGCGTCGATCGCGGCCACGCTCAGCCCGCGGGCGGCGGCGTCCAGGGCGACGCCGGCGCCGGTCGCGCCGAGGCCCACCACCAGGACGTCGACGGCGGGACCGCCGGCGGTGCGGGTGAGCTCGCGGGTGCGGCGAGCGGCGTTCAGGGAGGCTCCGGGGGCCGGGTCCGGGGCGCCGACCGGGTGGGGGGTGGAGGTCATGGCGTCAGGGTCCTCTCCAGGATGGTCCGCAGTTCCCCGAGGAAGGCGGCGGCGGTCAGGTCGGGGTCGTCCGCGTCCGTCATCGTGCGCAGCGACAGGGTGAAGGACTGGACGATCAGGAGCAGCGCACGGGCCTGCCGTTCGACGGGGGCGGTGCGCACCGAGCCGTCGGCGTGCCCCTCGCGCAGCGCGTCGGCGAGCAGGGCGAGCAGGGCCTCCTGGCTGGCGCCGCGCCGGTCCAGCACGTAGGGGAGGAGCAGTTCGGGGTCCACGTCGAGGATCTTGCGGAAGAGGGGGTGGGCGCGGAACGCCTCCACCCCCGCCACCAGCCCGTCGACGAGCAGTGTCCGGGCGTCGGCCCCGGGCCGCTCCGCGGGCATGGCCCGGGTGGCGACGTCGACCCACTCACGGGTCATCAGGTCGCCGACCAGGCTGCGCACGTCGGGCCAGCGGCGGTAGAGCGTCATCCGGGAGACACCCGCGCGGCGGGCCACGTCGGTCAGCGTGGTGCGGCGGACCCCGACGGCCAGGACGCAGTCCCGCACGGCGTCGAGCACGGGATCGCTGTCCTGACTGTTGTGACGAATAGGCGTCATGTGTAACAGTGTAACGCCTCCGGGGAGACACCGGAGGACCCGACTCCTGGAACGGCTCCGGCCGTCCGGCCCCGGGCCACCCGGGACCGGACGGCGGTGAGCGCCGCCCTCGACTCGACCCGACACGACGACCGGTGAGGAACAACCCCATGGACATGCTGTGGAGCGGCTGGGGCGACCCGGCCAAGGCCGCGCCGCTGCCCGACTCGGTGACCGGGCTGCTGCGCGACCTGCTCGGGGTCAAGCCCGGCGACGCCGAACCGGTCGCCCTGGAGGAGATCCACGTCCCCGAATCGCCGTTGGCCCCCGCCGCCCGCGCGGCCCTGGCCGAGGCGGTCGGCGGCGAGGCGCACGTCCGCACCGACGCCGAGTCCCGGATCCGGCACACCCGCGGCAAGTCGACCCCCGACCTGCTGCGCATCCGCCGCGGCGACACGGCCGACGCCCCGGCCGCGGTGGTCCTCCCCGCGGGCCACGACGACGTGGTGGCGGTCCTGCGGGCCTGCGCGGAACACGACCTGCCCGTCGTCCCCTTCGGCGGCGGCACCTCCGTCGTCGGCGGCCTCGCGCCCGGCCGGCACGGCCCCTTCGTCGCGCTCGACCTGCGCCGCATGGACGCCCTGCTCGATCTCGACCCGGTCTCGCGCACCGCCACCCTGCAATCCGGCCTGCGCGCCCCGCAGGCCGAGGCGCTGCTGGCCGAACACGGCTTCACCCTCGGCCACTTCCCGCAGTCCTACGAGTGGGCCACCATCGGCGGGTTCGCCGCCGCCCGCTCCAGCGGCCAGGCCTCCGCCGGCTACGGCCGCTTCGACGAGATGGTCCTCGGCCTCACCCTCGCCACCCCCGAGGGCACCCTCGACATCGGCCGGGCCCCGCGCTCCGCCGCCGGTCCCGACCTGCGTCAGCTCGTCCTCGGCTCCGAGGGCGCCTTCGGCGTCATCACCTCGGTGACGGTCCGCCTGCGGCCGGTGCCGCGGACCCGTGTCCACGAGGGCTGGCGGTTCGCCTCGTTCGAGGAGGGCGCCGCCGCGCTGCGCCGCCTCGCCCAGGACGGGCCCCGCCCGACCGTGCTGCGCCTGTCCGACGAGACGGAGACGCTCATCGGCCTCGCCCAGCCCGACGCCATCGGTGCCCCGGGCCTGCCGCAGAACGCGGGTTGCCAGGCCGTCGTGGGCTTCGAGGGCACCGAGGAGGACACCGCGTACCGCAGGGAGCGCGCCGCCGAGGTGCTCCGCGCGTGCGGCGGCACCCCGCTCGGCGAGGAGCCCGGCGAGCGCTGGGCGCACGGCCGCTACTCGGCGCCGTACCTGCGCGACTCCCTGCTCGACGCCGGCGCCTTCGCCGAGACCCTGGAGACGGCGGCCTTCTGGTCCCGCATCCCCGCGCTGTACGCCGCCGTCCGCGAGGCGCTCACGTCCACCCTCACCGAGGCCGGCACCCCGCCCCTGGTGATGTGCCACATCTCCCACGTGTACGAGAACGGCGCGTCCCTGTACTTCACCGTGGTCTCGGCGCAGGGCGACGACGCCGTGGCGCACTGGGAGCCCGCCAAGCACGCGGCCAACGAGGCGATCCTCGCCGCGGGCGGCACCATCAGCCACCACCACGGCGTCGGCACCGACCACCGCGACTGGTACGTCCGTGAGGCCGGTCCGCTCGGCGTCGACGCGCTGCGCGCCGTCAAGCGGCGGCTGGACCCGGCCGGTCTGCTCAACCCCGGGGTCCTGCTGCCCCTCGACTGACGGCCCACCCGCCGCGCCCCCCGCGCCCGGGGGGTCCCTCCCGACCCCCGGGGCACCCGCTCCACCCGCTCTGCCGTACCCTCCCCGCCACCGACCCCTTCCGCTCCGGAGGCCCACCGATGCGTCAGTTCACCGCCATCGTCAACCCCACCGCGGGCGGATCCACCGGAGCGGCGGCGCTGCTCCAGGTGGGCCGGCACCTGCGGGAGGCCGGGGCCGGGCTGGAGACCGAGTACAGCCGCAGCCTCGCCCACGCCCAGGACCTCGCCCGGGAGGCCGGGGAGTCGGGCCGGGTCGTGCTCGCCGTCGGCGGCGACGGCATCGCGGGCGGCATCGGCGGCGCCCTCAGCGGCACCGGGACCCTCTTCGGGCTCGTCCCGGCGGGCCGCGGCAACGACTTCGCCCGCGCCCTCGAACTCCCCGACGACCCGGCCGCGTTGGCCCGGATCCTCCTCGAGAACGCGCCGCGAGCGGTCGACGCCGTCGAGGTGGAGTCGGCCGTGCACCGGCGCACCGCCGTGCTCGGCAGCGTGTACGCGGGCGTCGACGCGCTCGCCAACCTGCACGCCAACCGCGCCCGTCTGCTGCGCGGCGCCGCCTCCTACTACGCGGGCGGACTGCGCGCCGTCACCACCTGGCGGGCGGCGGACTACCGGGTCACGGTCGACGGCGTCGAGCACGCGCACCGCGGCTACACGGTGGTGGTCGCCAACTCGGCCTACTACGGCTCCGGGCGCATGATCGCGCCCGGAGCCCGGGTCGACGACGGACTCCTCGACGTGGTGCTGATCCGCGAGGCCCCGCGACGGCTCTTCTTCGCCCTGATGAACGAGCTGAAGTCGGGGGCCCACATCGGCCGTCCCGAGGTGCGGATCCTGCGCGGCAAGGAGATCACGGTCGCGGCGGACCGGCCGGTGCCGTACGGGGCCGACGGCGAGGTCGACGCGGCCCTCCCGGTCACGGCCCGGGTGCTGCCCGGAGCGCTCGCCGTGCTCTGCTGACCCGCGGGCCCGCGGTGCTCCGCCGGCCGGCCCCGTGTCTCAGGCGCAGGCCCAGGCCCGCATGCCCTGCAGCACGGCCAGCCGCCGGGCGACCGCGATCTGCTCGTGCCGGGAGGCCAGGTCCGCCCGGCGCGCGAACCGCCGGCCGCCGGCCGCGACCCAGCTGGACTGGCGGAACTGGAGGCCGCCGTAGTACCCGTTGCCGGTGTTCGCCCTCCAGTTGCCGCCGGACTCGCAGGCGGCGATGGAGTCCCAGTCGGCGCTGGGCCGGCCGGTGGGCACGGCGTGCGCCTCCGGTCCGACGGCGAGTGCGGCGGCGGTGGTCACGAAAAGCAGCGCCGCACGCATTCCGCGCCCGCGCGCAAGGTGGCGCACCGTCACGTTGGTGTTCTGCTGTCTGATCATGTGCAGACTGTTACATCATATGAACGTAAAGTAGCGGCACGACGCGCCCGTGCCTCCGTGGCGGACGGTTCCGCGGGCCGCCGGCTCCGCGCGCGGGATGCGATCCGGATGGTGGAAGCACTGCGGCGCGCACACGCGAAACGCCGCCGGGGTCCTTTCCGGCGCCGGGCGAACCGGCCACGATGCCGCGTCATGGACCCCCTGCCCGCCCCCCGCACACCGGCCGGCCCGCCCCGTCCCCGGCCCGCCGCACCCCACGACCGCGCCCGCCCCGGCACGCCGCACCACGCGACCCCGGACCGCACCACCGGGCCCGGCACCCGCCCCGGCCGCGTCCCCGTCCAGCCGCCGGGACGCGCGCCGTCCGAGATCCTCCGGCCCGGGGACGGGAGACCCGAGGGCGCCCGGGCCGTACGGCACCGGGGCTTGCGGCCCACGGGTGCAGCGCCCGAGGCCGTACGCCCCCACGGCGCCCACCACGAGCGCCCCCGCCGTGCCGCACGGCCCGCCGCGCACCCCGTCCCGCACCCCGTCCCGAACACCGGCCCCCGACGGCCGCCGGCCCCCGCACCCGTGCCCCTCACCGGGAGCAGCCGATGACCTCTCCGTCCCCCCCGCGCCTGCTCGTCGCGGGCGTCGGGAACATCTTCCTCGCGGACGACGCCTTCGGACCCGAGGTGATCCGGGCCCTGGACCGGCGCCCGCTGCCGCCCGAGGTGCAGGTCCGCGACTTCGGCATCCGCGGCCTCGACCTCGCGTACACCCTCCTCGACGGCTACGACACCGCCCTCCTCGTCGACACCGCCCGGCGCGGCCACCACCCCGGCACCCTCACCCTGATCGAGCCGGAACCCCCCGCCCCCGAAACGGCCGGCCCTCCGCCGGAGGCGCATGGCATGGATCCGGCCACCGTCCTCGCCCTCGCCGCGCACCTGGGCGACGAACCGCTGCCGCGGGTCCTCGTCCTCGCCTGCGAGCCCCGGCTGCTGCCGCACCCCGACGAGGACATCCTCCCGGGGACGAGCGCCGAGGTGCGCGAGGCCGTCGGCCGGGCCGTCGACGCGCTGCACGCCGTCGTCCCGGTCCTCCTCGCCGACCCCGCGGCCACCCCCGCGTTGGGCCGCCCGATGGAATCCGCGCCCGTGCGCACGGCTGCGCTGCCGGACCTCGCCGCCGGAGGCGCCGAAGATCGGTGAGGGACCGGGCCGCCGCCCGCCGTGCGGCCGCGGGCCCGCGCCCGTCCCGAGCCGACCCCGAGGAGCAGCGCTCATGTGCCGGTCCGACGTCAAGCAGGCCGTCCTGGCGAAGAACGACGATCTGGCCGCGTGCCTGCGGAGCGACCTGGCCCGGCAGGGGATCGCCGTGGTCAACCTCCTGTCCAGCCCGGGCAGCGGCAAGACCGAGCTGCTCGGCCGGGTGCTGGCCCACGCGGTCGAGCGGGGAGTCTCCGTCGCCGCCCTCACCGCCGATCTGGCCACGGAGAACGACGCCGTGCGGCTGGCCCGTTCGGGCGCGCCGGTGCAGCAGGTCCTGACCGACGGCCTGTGCCACCTGGAGGCCCGCCAGGTCCGCAGCCGCCTGGAGGGCTGGCTCCCGGACGGCACCGGGGTGCTGTTCGTGGAGAACGTCGGGAACCTCGTCTGCCCGGCCTCCTACGACCTCGGCGAGACCCTGCGGATCGTCCTGATGGCGGTCACCGAGGGCGAGGACAAACCGCTCAAGTACCCCACCGCCTTCGGCTCCGCCCATCTCGTCGTGATCACCAAGACCGACCTGGCCGAGGCCGCCGGATTCGACGAGGGCGCCTTCCGCGCCCACGTCCACCGCGTCAACCCGGGCGTGGAGATCGTCCGTTCGTGCGCCCGTACCGGCGACGGTGTCGACACCCTTCTGGAACGCGCCCTCGCCGCCCGCACCGGAGCCCCGCCCCACCGCCCGCCGCTGGCCCCGCACCCGCACGGCCACCACCACGGCCACGACGACGACCCGGGCCACCGGCACGACCACCCCGCCGAGCACGCCCACCCCGGCTCCGGTGACCCGGCCCGCGGCGACCACCCGGCGCACCACGACCCCGCCCGCACCTCCGCCTCATGACCGCACCCGCCACCGGCCGGGTGCGCCGCCGGCTCACCGTCCGCGGCACCGTCCAGGGCGTCGGCTTCCGGCCCCACGTGCACCGGCTGGCCGCCGACCTCGCGCTGGCCGGATTCGTGAGCAACACCGCGAACGGCGTGCTCATCGAGGTCGAGGGCCCCGCCGACGGCGTCGACCGGTTCTGCCACCGGCTCGCCGAACAGCCGCCCCCGCTCGCCACGGTCACCGGCATCGGACGGAAGGACGTCCCCGCCACCGGGACCGACGGCCCCTTCACCATCCGTCCCACCGAGCACGCCCCGGGGCGCACCCAGCTCCCACCCGACACCGCGACCTGCGCCGACTGTCTGCGCGAACTGGCCGCCCCGGCCGACCGCCGCCACCGACACCCCTTCATCACCTGCACCCACTGCGGCCCCCGCTTCACCATCGCCACGGCGATGCCGTACGACCGCGCGGCCACCACCATGGCCGGCTTCCCGATGTGCCCCGACTGCGCCCGGGAGTACGGCGACCCCGCCGACCGGCGCTTCCACGCCCAGCCCGTCGCCTGCCCGTCCTGCGGACCCCGGCTGCGGTTGCTGACCGCGGGCGGCGACCGCCCCGTACGCGACGCCGAGGCCCTCGCGGGAGCGCGCGCCCTGCTCGCCGCCGGACGGATCGTCGCCGTGAAGGGCGTCGGCGGCTACCACCTGGCCTGCGACGCCACCGACCCGCGCGCCGTCGCCGCACTCCGCAGTCGCAAGGAACGCGGCGGCAAGGCCTTCGCCGTGATGTGCGCCGACCTCGCCGCGGTCGAGGGGATCGCCGCCGTGACCGACGCCGAGCGGGCCGCGCTCACCGGCCCCCGGCGCCCCATCGTCCTGCTGCGCCGGCAGCCCCGGCCGGACGGCCTCCGGCTCGCCGACGCGGTGTGCCCGGGCAGCCCGCACCTCGGCGTCATGCTGCCGTACACCCCCGTGCACACCCTGCTGTTCGGGCTGCCCGGCGACCCGCCCGGCCCCCGCGCCCTGGTCATGACCAGCGGCAACCGCTCCGGCGAGCCCATCGTCACCGACGACGCCGAGGCGCTGGCGCGGCTGGCCGGTCTGGCCGACGCCTGGCTCGCCCACGACCGCGCCATCGCCTCGCCCTGTGACGACTCCCTGCTGCGCGTCCGCCCCGACGGCACCGCCCAGCTGCTGCGCCGCTCCCGCGGCTGGGTGCCCCGGCCGGTGCCCCTCCCGCTGCCGGTGCGCCCCGCACTCGCGGTCGGCGGCGACCTGAAGAACGCGCCGTGCGTCGGCGACGGCGACCAGGCCTGGTTCGGGCCGCACATCGGGGACATGGGCGACCTCGCCACCCTGGAGGCCGCCGAACGGGCCGAACGGCACCTGCTCGGCCTGACCGGAGTCGCCCCCGGCCTCGTCGCCGCCGACCGGCACCCCGGCTACCACTCGGCCCGCTGGGCCCGCCGCCGCGCCGCCCGGCTGCCCGTCCCGGAACCGGTGCTCGTCCAGCACCACCACGCCCACATCGCCTCGGCGATGGCCGAACACGGCCTCGACGGCACCGCACCCGTGATCGGCGTCGCCTTCGACGGCACCGGATACGGCGACGACGGCAGCGTCTGGGGTGGCGAGGTGCTGATCGCCGACTACGCCGGCTACCGCCGCTTCGCCCATCTCGCACCGGCCCCGCTGCCCGGCGGCGACGCCGGGGTCGCCAACCCGTGCCGGCTGGCCCTGGCCCGCCTCTGGGCCGCCGGGCTGCCGCGGCCGTCGAACCTGCCCAGCGCCGCCGCCTGCACGTCCGGGGAACGGTCCGTGCTGGAACAGCAGCTGGCCCGGCAGGTGGCCTGTGTGCCCACCTCCAGCATGGGCCGGCTCTTCGACGCCGTCTCGTCCCTGGTGGGTGTGTGCCACCGGGCCGGCTACGAGGCCCAGGCCGCCCTCGAACTCGAGGCCGCCGCCACCCCGGCCTGGGGTCAGGACACGGGGACATACGACTTCGGCCTCACCACCGGCCCCGGACCGCTCACCTTCGACCCGGCCCCCGTGCTGCGGGAACTCCTCGCCGACCAGCGCGACGGCACCCCGGCACCGGTGCTCGCGGCCCGGTTCCACCGCTCGGTCGCGCGGGCCGTCGCCGCGATCTGCCGGCGCGCCCGCGAGGCCACGGGGCTGGGCACCGTCGCCCTCAGCGGCGGCGTCTTCGCCAACGGCCTGCTGGAGGGGGAGTGCACCGCGCTGCTCGCCGCGGACGGCTTCACGGTCCTGTGCCACGGCGAAGTGCCCCCGAACGACGGCGGGCTGGCCCTCGGGCAGCTCGTGGTCGCGGCCCACCGGCCGCCGGGACGGCGGCCGCCCGACCCCGCCCGCTGAACCCGGCCCGCCCGGACCGGCGACCCGAGGGGCCCGGCCGCCCCCCGGCAGGACCCCCGACGATCCGGACCGCAACGCACCGGAGAACCGGCGACCGCAGACACCGACGAGACGGAGTGACCATGTGTTTGGCAGTGCCCGGCAGAGTCGTGGCCATCGACGAGAGCACCGACCCGCTCACCGGTCTGATCGACTTCGGCGGAGTGCAGAAGCAGGCGTGCCTGGAGTACCTGCCCGACGTGCGGGTCGGTGAGTACGTCATCGTCCACGTCGGATTCGCCCTCCAGCGCCTGGACGAGGAGTCGGCGCGGGCCTCCCTGGAGCTCTTCGAGCAACTGGGCCTGCTGGAGGAGGAGTTCGGAGACGCCTGGAAGCAGGCGGCACAGCAGGCCGGGGGCGGCGCCCCGCACGCTCCCGTGCCCGCGGACAGTGCCCGGAGCGGGGAGAGCGGAAGTGAGGCGCGGTGAAGTACATCGACGAGTTCAACGATCCCGACCTGGCCCGCCGGCTGCTGGACGAGATCCGCGCGACGGTCACCCGGCCGTGGGCGCTGATGGAGGTCTGCGGCGGCCAGACCCACTCCATCATCAGACACGGCATCGACCAACTCCTCCCTGATGAGGTGGAGTTGATCCACGGGCCCGGCTGCCCGGTCTGCGTCACCCCCCTGGAGGTGATCGACAAGGCGCTGGAGATCGCCGCCCGGCCCGGGGTGATCTTCTGCTCCTTCGGCGACATGCTGCGGGTGCCGGGCACCGGCCGCGACCTGTTCCAGGTCAAGGGCGAGGGCGGCGACGTCCGCGTGGTCTACTCGCCGCTCGACGCCCTGCAACTGGCCCGCCGGCACCCCGACCGCCAGGTCGTCTTCTTCGCCATCGGCTTCGAGACCACCGCGCCCGCCAACGCCATGGCCGTGCACCAGGCCCGCCGGCTGGGCCTGGACAACTTCACATTGCTGGTCTCCCACGTACGGGTCCCCCCGGCCGTCGAGGCCATCATGACGGCCCCGGCCTGCCGGGTGCAGGCCTTCCTCGCCGCCGGGCACGTGTGCAGCGTGATGGGCACCGGCGAGTACCCGGAGCTGGCCGAGCGGTTCCGCGTCCCGATCGTGGTGACCGGCTTCGAGCCGCTGGACATCCTCGAGGGCATCCGCCGCGGCGTGCACCAGCTGGAGCGCGGCGAGCACCGCGTCGAGAACGCCTACCCGCGGGCCGTGCGCGACGAGGGCAACCCGGCCGCGCTGCGCATGATCGAGGACGTGTTCGAGGTGGTCGACCGCAACTGGCGCGGCATCGGCCCCATCCCCACCAGCGGCTGGCGCCTGACCGAGGCGTTCCGGGACTACGACGCCGAACACCGCTTCGACGTCTCCGGCATCCGCACCGAGGAGCCCGCCGAGTGCCGGGCCGGAGAGGTCCTGCAGGGCCTGATCAAGCCCACCGAGTGCGGCGCCTTCGGGACCGCCTGCACCCCGCGCACCCCGCTGGGCGCCACCATGGTCTCCAGCGAGGGCGCCTGCGCGGCCTACTACCTGTACCGGCGGATGAACGGCCCGGACTCCACGGGCTCCCGCATCCCGCAGGAGGAGATGAACCCCGTTGGCTGAACTGGCCCGACCGGCGGCGACCGCCACCGCCGACCCCGCGAACTGGACCTGCCCCGCCCCGCTGCGCGACCAGCCGGTCGTCGTCATGGGCCACGGCGGAGGCGGCGCCCTGTCCGCCGAACTGATCGAGCAGGTCTTCACCCCCGCCTACGGCAACCCCGTCCTGGCCGGGCTCGGCGACTCCGCCGTCCTCGACCTCGGCGGCGCCCGGCTGGCGTTCTCCACCGACTCCTACGTCG
Organism: Streptomyces tropicalis; assembly: GCF_029269835.1. Lineage (GTDB taxonomy): Bacteria > Actinomycetota > Actinomycetes > Streptomycetales > Streptomycetaceae > Streptomyces > Streptomyces tropicalis. The sequence goes on from NZ_JARJBB010000004.1 coordinate 310,595, forward strand.
TGCGCCCGCTGTTCTTCCCCGGCGGCTGCCTGGGCGACCTCGCCGTCAACGGCACCGTCAACGACCTGGCGATGAGTGGCGCCGTGCCCACCCACCTCTCCACGGCCTTCATCCTGGAGGAGGGCGTGGAGCTGACCGTGGTCGAGCGGATCGCGCGGGCCCTCGGCGCGGCCGCCGAGGCGGCCGGGGTCCTCGTCGCCACCGGCGACACCAAGGTGGTCGAGACCGGCCACGGCGACGGCGTCTACGTCACCACCGCCGGGGTCGGGCTCGTCCCCGACGGTGTCGACATCCGCCCGCAGCGGGCCCGGCCGGGCGACGTCGTCATCGTCAGCGGCCCGATCGGCCTGCACGGCGTGGCGATCATGAGCGTCCGGGAGGGCCTGGAGTTCGGTATCGAGATCGCCAGCGACACCGCTCCGCTGGCCGGGCTGGTGGCGGCGATGCTGGCGGTCACGCCCGACCTGCACGTGCTGCGCGACCCGACCCGCGGCGGTCTCGCCGCCTCCCTGAACGAGATCGCCCGCGCCTCCGGCACCGGCGTACGGCTCCAGGAACGGGCGATCCCGGTGCCCGAGGCCGTCGCCAACGCCTGCGGCTTCCTCGGCCTGGACCCGCTCTTCGTCGCCAACGAGGGCCGGCTCGTCGCCTTCGTGCCCCGGCCGCACGCCGAGGCGGTCCTCGCGGCGATGCGGGCCCACCCGCAGGGCGCCGGAGCCACCGTCGTCGGCGAGTGCGTCGCCGAGCACCCCGGCATGGTCGTCGTCGCCACCGGCCTCGGCGGCACCCGGGTCGTGGACCTGCCGCTCGGCGAGCAGCTGCCCCGCATCTGCTGACCGGGCACCGCGTCCCGCACGCACCGGGCCCCCGCCGCACCTCGGGTGCGGCGGGGGCCCGGTGCCGTGACCGGCCCCGGTCAGGGCGGGGCCGGCACCGGTTCGATCGCGGTGATCTCCAGCTCACGGCCGCTGCGCAGGTCCTGCGACGGGCGGTCGCAGCGCGGGCACCAGAAGAACGGCGGCATGCCCACCGCGAACTCCTCCGCGCACGGCGCGCAGTACGCGTGCGCCGTGACCTGCTCGACGACCAGCAGGGCCGAGGCGAGCGGGGTCCCGTCCCGCGCCACCTCGAAGGCGAAGGTGAGCGCGTCGGGAACCACGCCCGCCAGCTCGCCGACCCGGACGGTCACCGCGGCGACCGCGTCCGTGCCGTCCTCCCGGGCCAGCTCACCGGCCTGCTCCACGATCGCGGTCGCGATCGACAGTTCGTGCACGGCCGGCTCACGGGTACCGGTGGCCGGCGCGGAGACCGCCGGTCATCCGCCAGATCCGCGCCTCGCGGACCAGACTGGGGATCTCCCGGAGGAACAGTGCCAGCAGCAGGCCGCCGACCAGGGCGGCCTCCGCCTTCACCACGCGCCGGGCCGGCATCCCGGCGTCCGCGCGCGACTTTCGCTTGTCTCGGAGGTTCATGTGCGGCAACTCCCTGCTGTCCGTCATCCCGGTGAGATGTTGGGCATGACGTCCAGCAGAGCGTCATGCCGCTTGGAACGGATCCCGGTGGCGCGGCGCGCGTCCGCGGTGCCGTCCCCGTGGTGTCCCGTCTGCTGCCCGTGCGCCTTGTTCCCCTGGCGCAGACCGGACACGTGCGCCGTCCCGTCGGGCTTCGCCATCGGACGGCCGACCCTGATGCTTCCCATGGTGCTTCTCCTTCCTCGCCCCCGTCCCTCCCGTGCGACGGGACGGGCGGGGCACGTGTTCAGGACCGCTCGGTGAGGTCGGCGAAGAACCGCTCGACGGCCGGCCAGACCCGGCCTCCGCCGGACAGTCCCCGCCACTCCCGTCGTACCACGGCCACCATCCGGAAGCAGTCGTCGACCGGCACGATCCAGTGGTGTTCCTGACCGTGGACGGTGTTCACCAGCAGCGCCTCCACATCGGGTTCCACGGAGGCGAGCTGCGGACACGCCTCGGCCGCACGCCGCCACGCGTCCGCGTCGACCTCCCAGCGCATGGCCCCCGCCGGGCTCGGGCCCTGCGCGGTGACCGTGCCGTCGGCGCGCGGCACGAAGAACACCAGGCCGACCGGCACGCCCAGCGGCCCGGTGTCCACCCGCGGCAGCCGGACCCGGCGCCGCGGGACGAGACGGAAGTGCCCGTCGCCGGCGCCGCGCTCGGCGAACAGCACCGAGCAGGGGCCGCACACGCAGCGCACCTCGTCCTGACCGGAGTCGTACAGGTGCGGGTGCTCCTCGGCCACCGGCGCCGCGCACAGGTCGCAGACCTCCGTCCCGGCCGCCGTGCGGTCGGCGGCGGAGCGGATGACCCGGGCCAGTGCGCCCTCCGCGGTCACCGCGCCTCCTGCGCCTCGGCCGGGGCGGGGCGCCGGGCCACGGCGCCCAGCGGGACGAACGCGGGAGCCGCGGGGCGGGCCGCCGGCTGCGGCAGCGGCTCCACGGCCGCCAGCTCCGGAGCCGCGGCGAGGACGGCCGCCCGGACGGCGTCGGCGACGTCGTCCGGGCCGCCGCTGCCGCACCCGGACCCGCACCCGCCGCCCGAGGTCAGCCGCACGCGGGCCACCGGCCCGTCCGGGCCGTCCTCGACACCGGCCCACTCCAGGTCGCCGCCCCGCTCGCGCACGGCGGGCCGCAGCCGCTCCACCGCGCGGGCCGCGCGGCGCTCGGCGGACTCGGGGTGGATCCCGTGCAGCACCATCAGGTGCCCCACCAGTTCGTCACCGGCCAGCCGCCCGGCCAGTTCCCCGTCGGCGCGGTCGACGACGCGGGCCAGCGCCTCGCCGTAGACCTCGGTCAGCACCCGCACCGCGTCGATCGCGCCGCGCGCCGTCGGTCCGGGCGCGGATTCCAGGCCCGCCAGCACGCCGTCCAGGTGGGCCAGCCGCGCCTCGACGTCCGGGTCGGCGAGCCGGCCGGGGCCGGCAGCCTCCTGCCCCGGCTCAGCCATGGTCGGCCCCGTACGTGGGGGAGTGCAGGGTGGTCAGCGTCTTCCCCTTGCCCATGTACATGTGCACGCCGCACGGCAGACAGGGGTCGAAGCTGCGGACGGTGCGCATGATGTCGACGCCCTTGAAGTCGTCCGGCCCGTTCTCCTCGAAGATCGGCTGCCCCTGGACGGCGTCCTCGTACGGACCGGGGGTGCCGTAGATGTCGCGGGGGCTGGCGTTCCACGGGGTCGGCGGGTACGGGTGGTAGTTGGCGATCTTCTTGTCCTTGATCACCAGGTGGTGGGAGAGCACACCGCGGACCGCCTCGTGGAAGCCGCAGCCGATCGCCTCGTCCGGCACCTCGAAGGGCTCGAACACCTTGGTGTCGCCCGCCCGGATCAGGCCCATGGACTCCTCCAGGAACTGCAGGGCCATCGCCGCCGCGTAGGCGACGAAGTACGGCCGGGCCCGGTCCCGTTCGAGGGTGTTGCTCCACTTCGGGATGCGCCACTCCAGCGTCGTCTCCGGCAGCGACTCGCCCTTGGGCAGCGAGATGCGCACGCTGCTGCCGGTGGCCTTCACGTACGGGGTGTCCACCAGACCGCTCAGCGCGGTCGTCCACAGACGGGCGAGCGGGCCGCCGCCGGTGTCCAGGGCGAGGTGCTCGCCGCTCTGCTGGTGGTACCAGCGCGGGCTCATCACCCAGCTGTAGTTGTTGCCGAAGTCCCGCTTCTGCGGCACCGGGAGGGTCGTCTGGTTCCACGGGTGGCGCATGTCGACGGGGTTGCCGAGCGGGTCGTGGGTGACGAAGGGGTCCTCGTTGACCCAGTCCTCGTAGAACGAGCTGCCCAGCATGATGCGCAGGCCGAGGTTGATGTCGACGAGGTTGTTCGTGACCAGCTTGCCGTCGACGACGATGCCGGGGGTGACGTACATCGCCTTGCCCCACTCGTTCATCGTCTCGTAGCGGTAGTCGACGACGTCCGGGTTCTGCCAGGCGCCCCAACAGCCCAGCATGATGCGGCGCTTGCCGACCTCCTCGTAGCCGGGCAGCGCCTCGTAGAAGAAGTCGAAGACGTCGTCGTTCATCGCCACCGCCTTCTTCACGAAGTCGATGACGCGCATCAGCCGGCTGAGGTAGTCGGTGAAGGTGTTGGGCTGCGGCATCGTGCCGACGCCGCCCGGGTACAGCGTGGACGGGTGGACGTGCCGCCCCTCCATCAGGCAGAACATCTCCCGGGTGACCCGGCTGACCTTCAGGGCCTCCTTGTAGACCTCGCCCTCGAAGGGGTTGAACGCCTTCATGATGTCGGCGATGGTCCGGTAGCCGTGGACGTCGCCGCGCGGGGCGTCGGTGCGCTCGGCGCGGGCCAGCACGCCCGGGTTGGTCGCCTTGACCATCGCCTCGCAGAAGTCCACGAACACCAGGTTGTCCTGGAAGATCGTGTGGTCGAACATGTACTCGGCGGCCTCGCCGAGGTTGACGATGTGCTCGGCCAGCCGCGGCGGCTTCACGCCGTACGCCATCTGCTGGGCGTAGTCGGAGCAGGTGGTGTGGTTGTCGCCGCAGATGCCGCAGATGCGCGAGGTGATGAAGCCCGCGTCACGCGGGTCCTTCCCCTTCATGAACACCGAGTAGCCGCGGAACAGCGACGAGGTGCTGTGGCACTCCACGACTTCCCGGTTGGCGAAGTCGATCTTGGTGTAGATGCCCAGGTTGCCGATGATCCGGGTGATCGGATCCCAGGACATGTCCACGATCTGTGCGGGTTTGCGCCCCGTGGACCCAGCCTCGGTAGTGGTCATCTGCTCTACAGCCCCTTGCTGTCCGTGTTCCGCGGTCGGAGTGGGTGTGCGGTGCGGCCCGCCCGAGCGGGCGGGCCGCGTGGTCTCAGGAGCGCCAGTGCGGGTCGTAACCGCTGGTCAGCTTGCGCTTGTTGTGCCGCCACCTGGGCTCGTGGTTCACCATGTCGTTGGTCAGGCCGCGCAGTCGGCGGATGACGGCCCCGTACGGCTTGATCGCCAGGGACGACAGCGAGCCGCCGGGGGGCTCGTCCATGAACGGCATGAACGCGTCCGGGAAGCCGGGCATCGTGCACCCGATGCAGATGCCGCCGACGTTGGGGCAGCCGCCGACGCCGGCCATCCAGCCCCGCTTGGGCACGTTGCAGTTGACGACCGGGCCCCAGCAGCCGGTCTTCACCAGGCACTTGGGGGAGTTGTAGTCCTTGGCGAAGGTCGCCTGCTCGTAGTACGCGCCGCGGTCGCAGCCCTCGTGCACCGTCTTCCCGTACAGCCACTGCGGGCGCAGCATGTGGTCCAGCGGCGGCGGGGGAGCGGAACCGGCCGCGTGGTAGAGCACCCAGATCAGGGTCTCCATGAAGTTCTCGGGCTGGATGGGGCAGCCGGGCACGTTGACCACCGGCAGCCCTCCCTGGGACTTGTACTCCCAGCCCAGGTAGTCCGCGAGGCCCATGCAGCCGGTGGGGTTGCCGGCCATCGCGTGGATGCCGCCGTACGTCGCGCAGGTGCCTGCCGCGACCACCGCCCAGGCCTTCGGGGCGAGTTCGTCGATCCAGGTGTTCAGCGTCTTCGGCTGCCCGGTCTCCGGGTCGTTGCCGAAGGACGTCCAGAAGCCGTCGCCCTGGATGATGTTCTGGTTCGGGATCGAGCCCTCGATGACGAGGATGAACGGCGCGAGGTCGCCGCGGGCCGCCGCCCGGTACGGGGCGAGGAAGTCCTCGCCTCCCAGACTCGGCGAGAGGACCTTGTTGACCAGGTTCACCTTGGGCAGGCCCGGGATCAGGCCGAGCACCAGGTCCTCCAGGGAGGGCTGGTCGGCGGCCGTCAGGGAGACGGTGTCGCCGTCGCAGCTCATGCCCTCGGAGATCCACAGGATGGTGATCTCGTCGAAGCCCTCGTGCTCCGTCACCCCGCCGGTTTCCCGGACGGCGTCGGTGGTTCCGCTGTGACTGGTCATGGGTTCGGCCTCCGCTGCAGGGGGTCTCGGAGTCGGTCGGGTGCCGCATCCCGAGGGGCGGCTCGAGCCGCGGCGCGCGGCTCCTTGGGGGTGTCCGGTCGCCGGAGCGGCTCGAGTTCCTCGGGCCGGAAGTAGTGGAAGCGGCCGTACCAGCCGTTCAGTTCGGCCGCCGGGTCGTCGTCGAGGGTGACGGCGAGGTGCACGCTGCCGTCCACGTCGTGGAAGACGGCGGCCACCCGGGCGGTCCGGCCTACGAGGAACATGTCCTGCGCGTCGGCGCCCCGCCCCAGCGGACGCAGCCGGACCGGGCTGCCGGCGGCCACGGGGACGCCGTCGACGAGGACGGTGTCGGTCGTGGGCGACAGCCCGTCGTCACCGCCCTCCTGCCACCAGGCGGCGCGCCCGACGGGGGCGGCCCCGCCGGGCGCCGCGCCCGCCGGGTGGGCGCCGAGGGCGGTGTCGTACGGGCCGTAGGCGGACGGGGAGTCCGCCGCTGCGGCGGACTCCGCCGTACCCGTGCCGCCGCCCGTACCCGTGCCGCCGCCCGTACCCGTGCCGCCGCCCGTACCCGTGCCGCCGCCCGTACCCGTGCCGTCGCCCGTGTCCGTGCCGCCTGCCGGGGACGGGCGGTCCGGGGCCGGGAGGCCGGTCTGCGACGCGGGGCCGGCCGGGGCGAGCGAGCGGATCGCCCCGTGCAGGCGGGCGAAGACCTCCGGGGGCATGGAGTCGACCCGGTCGAGGATCCGCGCGGCCCGCGGGTCGGTCGCGCGCGCCTCGCGCTTCTCCTCGTCCGTCAGCAGCATCGTGCGCAGCGTCAGGATCTCGTCGATCTCCGCCGCGTCGTGCAGGTCGCCCGGGCTCTCCGGCGCCACCTGCGGGTGGTCGGGCAGGATGATCGGCGCGGACAGCATCGCGGGCCCGGTGTCGCCGTGGGGGGCAGGCCCGGTGCGGCGCCCGCCGCCCGGCGCCTCGTGCGGTGCGCCGCCGAGGACGGGGAAGGTGAACGCGTTGCGGCAGCCCCGTACGTGCACGTCCAGACCGGAGGGCGGGTCGATCAGCGAGACGAACTCCACGCCCGTACCGCCGACGAGGGTGTGGGTGGCGATCAGGGCCACGCCCAGTGCCTCGTCCCGGGTCGCGGACGGCTCCGGTGCGGGCCCCGTGTTCTCGGTGCGCACCCGCAGCCGGCACACGTCGCCGGAGAGCCGCTCCGCGGTGAGCGTGACCTCCGCGCGGATCTCCCGGCGCCGCCGCACCACCCGTCCGGCGGACCGTCCCGCGGAGCCGGACCCGCCGGATTCCGGGCCCGGCAGCGGTTCCGACTCCTCGCCGGCCGCCTCCGCGACCGGGACGGTGCAGGGGCCCGCCAGCAGGTCGGCGAGCGGCGCGGCGACGAGGGTCTCGCGCGGCACCGCCTCCTCGAAGGTCAGGTGCGTGGCCCCGTCGGCGGTCCGCAGCGACGGGACCGGGCGGTGGCCGCCGTCCGGGCCGGCCTCCTCCACCTGCTTGTGCTGCATCTGGAGGAAGCGCACGGCCACCTGGACCACGCCGGTGTCGTCCCCGGTCCGCAGCAGGCACTCGGTCTGCTGGTACCAGGAGTCGGCGGATCCGGAGACGCCGGGCGTGACCGGCCCGTCGCGTTCGGCCCACTCCCGGGGCAGCAGCACGCCGAACTGCCAGCGCACGCGGTTCTTGGGCGAGGACCGGCGGTACGGATAGAGCAGGTAGCCCTCGTACAGGACGGCGTCGGCCACCGCGCCGAGCTGCTCGAAGGGGTGCCCGGCACGGCTCGTGGAGGCGCCACCGCCCTCCACGGCGGCGGCGCCGGGAACGCCACCTTCGACCACGGCTTCCGGCATTGCGCCTCCTCGACTCGCACGTGCGCCATCCCTTCCACCACCGTCACATCGATCACGCCCCTTCGCCCCCTGCGGCCCAGCGCGGATGGGCCGGTCGGGTGAACACGGGAGGCGGTGCCGGGGAACGCGCGGGCGGGGGCGAGGAGGGAGCCGTGCCGGTCGGTGATGCGGCGGCGGATCGGGCGGGACCGGCTGCCCGGTTCTTGCGCGGGGGGCGCTCCGCCCGTGGAGGGGCCCGCCGGACCCGCCGATCTCCGGCTCAGCCGCTCCCGGGGCGGTCAGCCGGTCAGCCGGTCAGCCGGTCGACCGGGGCCGCGGCGGCCTCCGCCCGGCGCACAGCCTCGCGCGCCGCGCGGTCGGCACCCCGCTGCCGCTCGTGCGCCTTGTGCTCGGCGGTACGGGCCCGGAGTGCGCCGTCCTCGACGTGGGCGAGCTCCTCGGTCGGCCCCGGCGGTCCGCCGCCGCAGCGCGTCCGCGCGCTCCCCGGCGTGCCGGACGGCCCGGCGCACCGCCTCCCGCTCCCGCGTCCGCGGCTTCTGCGCGGGGCTCCGCGCCTCCTCCCGGGCCCGGGAGGAGGGCGGCTGTCCGGCGCCGCTCCTCGGCGTCCTGGGCGTCGGCGTCCACCAGCAACTGCGCGAGGTACTGCATCGGCCCGAACACGCGACGCACGCAGGCCGGGCGAACCCGGCCGGCACCAGGGGCACGCCGGCCGGGTTCGGGTCGTCAGGGCCTGGTCGTCGACGGGACCGGTGTACGTCATCAGGGCGGTGGTCACGGTCGGGAAGCGTGGAGACGGCGAGGCCGGGCCGTGCAGGCGGGCCTCCGCGGTCGCCCAGGGCGCCGCCGCGGGGGGGGGGGGAGAAGACGGTCCCAGCGGCGTTGCAGCGCCGGGGGGTTGAAGGCGTCGGTGTCGGCCGTGGTGAGTCCGTGGAGGGTGCCGGGGTGGATCTCGGAGTTATTCGTCGAGGATCCGTTCCCACAGCAACCCGTCCCGCCAGCTTCCGTCGAGAAGGATCGAGGAGTGCGCGACGCCGTACGGGCTGAACCCGTTGCGGCGCAGCACCCGCTGCGACGGCAGGTTCTCCGGATGGGTGGACGCCTCGGCGCGGTGCAGGCCGAGTTCGTCCGTCATCACCCGGAGTGCAAGTCCGAGGGCGCGTCCGGCGTGCCCTTGATTCTGGGCGGCGCCGGCGATCCAGTATCCGACGGAGCCGCGGCGCAGGTGCGGCTGCGGCAGGATGCCTCCGACGGTGACCTGCCCGATCACCTGGTCGCCGGCGAGCACCACGCCCGGCCAGACCGTGCCGGCCCGGTGTCCGGCCAGCAGCTTGTCGATCCGCTCCGCCTGGCCCTCCGGGGTGAAGAAGCGGGCGGGCTGGGCCGGTTCCCACGGCCGGAAGGCCTCGAAGTCCCGCACCCGATGCGCGGCGATCGGGGCGGCGTCAGCGGGCTCGATCAGGCGGATCCGGGTGCTGCTGCGCATGGGCTGATCCTGGTTCTGGTGCGTTGGACGAGCCGGCCGGTCCATGCGAGGGTGCCCGCGCCGCCGCAGCCTACGCCCCACGGAGGACCGAGTGGATCGCGCGGCTCGTGGTCTCGTCCAGCCCACCTTCGCCCGGCTCCATCCGTACGAACGACGCGTTATCCGCGACGAGTTACGCCGACCTCCGGCCGCGTCTCCTCCAACTCGCCTGCGCCTGAAGCCGGCCTGCTGCGACCTGCCGCCGTCATCCCCGGGAGCGCCGGGCCCGGAACAGGACATGGCCGCTGTCGCCGTCGGGCACGACCTCCTCGAGGACCACGTCGAAGCCGGCCTGCACGAGCCATGCGCGGTTCGTCGCGGCATCGGCGTGACTCCACCACATCGCGGCCCCACCGCCGAGCCAATTCTCATCGGTCCCGGTCCAGGCTCGATGCCCGGTGGTGGACAGGAACCACCCTCCCGGCCGCAGCCAGGAAGCGATCCGCTCCAGCAGGGCCGGTTGTTCGTCCACCGGAACATGGATCAGGGCGTACAGGCAGACGACGGCGTCGAAGCCGTACCGGGGGAGTTCCACAGTCGTGGCATCGGCCCGAATGAAGTCGGCGCCCGGCACGAGCTCCCGGGCCCTGCGGATCTGGACCTCGCTGATGTCGACGCCCGTCACGCGGTGACCCGCCGTGACCAGGGACCGGGCCACGGGAACACCGGTGCCGCACCCGATGTCCAGGACCGTGCCTGCGCCGGGGAGCAGAGCGAGCAACTCCTCGATCCACGTCCCGTACTTCGTCTCGCTGCCGTATGCCCGCTCATAGTGCTCCGAGAGCAGGTCATACCCGCGCCGGACCACTTCCTTCGGATCTTCGAGGGCCACGCGCGCACGCTACGGCGCGTCCGTCGTGAGCGCGACCTCTTTTCACCCAGGTCCCCTGGCCGCCCCTCGACTCGGAGGCGGTGGTGCTCGCCTCCGTGCGAGCTGCGCCCAACGGCGGCACTGGTTTCAGCGGATGCCTCGTTGCCCCGGCAGACGGGCTTGCTGTGCGTGCCTTGAACGCCCGAAAGCCATGGGTCCGTAGAAGCCGCTGAGCCGGCGGCTCACGCGCGCAAGACGCTCGTGGCGCTGTGCCGGGCGAACGGGGTGTGACCACCTGTTAGCGTGCGCGGATGGAAGATCTGGGACCCGTGGCGTGGCCGCCGGAGCCGATCAGGACCGAGAGACTCGTGCTGCGTGAGCCCGGGACCCGGGACCGTGCGGCGTTCATCGAGCTGCTCGCCTCGCCGGAGGTGCACACCTACCTCGGCGGCCCCCGACCGCGTGACGAGCTTGAGCGCGAGACGTTCGAGGTACCCGAAGGGTGGCCCGGGAGCTTCGTCGTTGATCTCGACGGATCGATGATCGGCCAGATCCTGCTCAGGAGAGCAACCGGGCACCGTCGCCCGGCTGCCGCGGGGAAGGCCGACCTCGGCTACCTGTTCCTGCCGCGGGCGTGGGGATGCGGGTACGCCGCCGAGGCGTGCGCGGCGGCGCTCGGCTGGCTCGCCGGCGTCCTTCCCGGCGAGCCGGTGGTGCTCACCACCCAGACCGCCAACGTCGGCTCGATGCGCCTCGCGGCGAAGCTGGGGTTCACCGAGGTGGAGCGGTTCGAGGCCTGGGGTGCCGAGCAGTGGCTCGGCATGCGGTCCCCGGTCACGCCGTCCACCTGAGTTCGGCAGGGCGTATTCCTCACGCGCCCTCCGCCAGGTGCAGCGGCGGCCGAGCGAAGGGGTGAAGTGGAGTGCCGGTCCCCGGACTTCGGCTCGCCGGCGGGTGAGGACCTGGTCCGCCGGCGGTGCCGATCGCCTCGGTGCCGGCACGGGTGCGGCGGGGATAGCCTCTGGCCATGGCGAGCTTCGAGATCACACCGATAGGTACGGTCCGGAACAATCGGACGGACGTCCAGCACACGGACGACTGGGGTGCCGTCCGCAGCACCATCACCGTCGACGAGCGCTTCGGCGAGGCATGCCTGCAGGGTCTGGAGGGCTTCTCCCACGTGGAGGTCCTCTTCGTCTTCGACCGGTTCCCGGAACACGACGACCACCGCGAACCCCGCCCCTACCGCGGCCGCTCCGACCTCCCGCCCGTCGGCGTCTTCGCCGGCCGCGGCCCTCGCAGACCGAACCGCATCGGGGTGACGTCCTGTGCCATCGAGTCCGTCCGCGGCCGCGAACTGACAGTCGTGGGCCTCGACGCCGTCTCGGGCACCCCGGTCGTCGACCTGAAGCCGACGATGGAGGAGTTCCGCCCGGTGGACATCAGGCAGCCGGAATGGGTCAGCCGCCTGATGTCGGAGTACTTCCAGCCGTGACGCGCGGCGACAAGGACGATCACTGCCGGCACGGCGCGGACCGTCCGCCTCCGGGAAGGCCGACGCGCAGCGAGGGTTGTGGGCGCGCATCGAGCCGCTGCTGCCGGTCGTCCCGCGTAATCCGCGGCGTCCAGGTCGTAAGCGTCTGGATAGTCGCAGGGTGCTGTGCGGGATCCTGTTCGTGCTGCACACCGGGATCCGCTGGGAGTTTCTGCCCCAGGAGCTGGGCTTCGGCTCGGGGATGACCTGCCGGCGACGGCTGCGGGACTGGAATGAGGCCGGGGTCTGGCAGCGTCTGCACGACCTGCTGCTCTCCGAGCTGCGGGCCGCAGACCTGCTGGACTTCTCCCGGGCTGCGGTCGACTCCAGCCGCATCCGGGCGATGAAGGGCGGGCCGGCCACCGGTCCGTCCCCGGTGGACCGGGGGCAGGACCGGCAGCGAGCACCACCTGATCGTCGAGGCGCACGGCATCCCGCTCGCGGCAATCACCACCGGCGGCAACCGCAACGACAACACCCAACTGATCCCGCTGATCCAGGCCGTCCCGCCGATCCGCGGCAAGCGCGGCCAGCCACCGCGCCGCCCCAAGCACCTGTACGCCGACCGCGGCCATGACCACGAGGTCTACCGGGACAAGGTCCGCAGGTTCCAGATCACCGCGCGCCTTGCCCGGCGCGGCACCGGGCACGGCTCCGGCCTGGGCGTGTACCGCTGGGTCGTGGAAGGAGCGATCGCGCTGCTGCACTGGTTCCGCCGCCTGCGCATCCACTGGGAGATCCGCGACGGCATCCACCACGCGTTCGTCACCCTCGGCTGCGCCGTCATCTGCCGGCGACGACTGCGCACCGCACTTTGTTGAGAGTAAGGGCTGGCGACGCGCCCCAGGAGATGGCGTGCTCGATGCGTGAGAACGCATACGTGGCAGTCGGGCCCGCGCGGCCTCACATCCGGGATCTCAGCACGTCGACCTCACAGCCCGGCGCGAAGGGGTCGAAGCCCTGCTCGATCAGCGAGCGAACTGCCAGCAGGCTTCGTAACGACGACCACGCGTGGATCACGTCGAGGTCGATGTCGGTGCCGTAGCCGGCGATGACGTCGTCGAGGTGCTCCTCGTGTCCGAGCGTGAAGGTGGCGAGGTCGTACAGGGCATCACCCTGGCCCGCCTCGGACCAGTCGATGATGCCGGTGACCTCGGCGCCGTCGACGAAGACGTGCGCGATCTGCAGGTCGCCGTGCGTGAACGCCGGAGTCCACGGCCGCAGCGCGGCCTCGGCGACCTGGCGGTTGCGGGTGACCAGGTCGGCGGGCAGGACGCCGTTCGTCACGAGCAACTCGCACTCGTCGTCGAGCTCCTTGGTCAACTCGTCGATGCTTCGGCCGGCCCGGCCCGGCCGGGGCGGCAGCGGCGCGTCGTGCAGCTTCCGGATGGCGGCGCCCGCCGCGGCCCACGCCGCCGGCGACCCGGTCGATGGCCCGCCGAGGCGCCCAAGCGTCGTCCCCGGGAGCGCGGCGGTCGCGAGCACGGGTGGCTTGCGCCACAGGACCTCCGGGGTCGGGACCGGCGCGAGGGACATCGCCTCGACCTCGACGTCGAGGCGCGCCTGATCGGCGTCCACCTTCAAGAACACGTCGCCGACGCGCAGAGTCGCGCGCTCGGAATGGGCGACGACGACTTCGACCTCATCCATGGGCGACCAGTATCCCGGGGATGATCGCCGACGTCGCTAGGTTTATCGCGTGCGATTACGCGGCTGACCGCGTCCCGCTACCCCGGCGGCCTCGTGCACGACACCGACCTCTGACCAGGTCAAGCTCACCACTTTCGTTGGGAGTCCTAAGTCGAGCAGGCTCAGCCGGGTGTCCGGGCGGCAGTGGGCGCATGCCTTCAGGCCCGTGGTGAGCAGGCGGCGGGCCTCGTCGCGGCCTACGGGGCGGCGGCGTTCGCCCGCCATGAAGCAGTCGCCGGCGTGGACCTGGACGGGGGGCCGGCCCGAGCCGATGCCCAGCTCGACGAGCCACTCGGGCGGCCGGGGGCGGCTGCGGCGCCCCCGCTCCTCCTCGGCCTGCCGCCTCCTGACCGCGGCGATCTTGCGATCGATCCGCGCCAGCCACATGGCGTGCCAGACACGCAGGGTCGTCAGGCGCTCCAGGTCCGGCGGCAGGTCATCGAACATGTATTTGATTATAGGGGTGGGTCCGGTGACCGGCAGGACGCCGAGCACCGCCAGGACCACGGCCGCGGCGGTGCCGCCGGGACCGGGTTCGTCGGCACCGACGCTCAGCCCGGCGGCCGCGGGCGGCGGGCGGCACCCTGCCCCGGTGTCCGAGCCTTCACGGCCTCTCTCTCCCGACGTCCCTCGCCCGTCCGGAGTGGGCGGGACCCGTCCGGAGTGGGCGGGCCGCCGTGAGCGGTGGGACCCCGCCGCTGCTGGGGAAGCGTCCGCCCCACCCCCGGACCGGCCGACCGCGACGCCCGGTGCGGCGGGCGATCAGGCCCCGTGGCCGACCGGGGGCTCGGTCGTCCTCCCGCGGCCGAGCGCTGCAGCGGCCCCCTTGCCCCCGGGCCCCCGTGGCCCCGGCGGCCGGGACTCACGCCGCTCGGGTGCGCACTACGACCGGTGGCGCACCCCCGAGTCGGCTGCCACGGACTCCCACAGCCTCGCGGTCACGTCGTCCAGCTGCTCGAACCGCTGTGTGATCCGCTTCCGCACCGACGGGGCGGACGTCGCCTCGTGGCGCAGGGCGAGCACGCCCATGGCCTCCCAGTGCCGCGCGGCCTCGTCGTGCAGGGCCAGGCTGCGCTCCGAGGCGCCGGCGACCTGCAGCGAGCGGGCCATCAGCCTGAGGCTGGGCACCGCGTAGAGGACCGAGGCGTGGTGGAAGAGCCGGCGGGCGCCGAGCGCGGCGCGTTCGGCCGGGCCCGCGAAACACTCCTCGCACAGCGCCTGATAGCGGCGGATCGCCTCCCGGAACCGTGCCTCGGCGAAGAACCGCTCCGCCTGACGGGTCAGCGCACCGCTCAGCTCCGCTCCGTCCGGTCGCCCCTCGCCGGCGGCCGCGGTCCCGTCCGCGCCCGGGACCGCGGGCCCGTCCGCGCGGAGGTCGTCGGACACGGCGTAGAAGAAGCCCATCGCGTCGTGCGCGTCGCTCTTGATCCGGTCGGCCGCCGCCCGGACCAGGTCGTCGAAGGTCACCACGGCCCGGCAGCTGAACGGCTGTGTGCCGACGACCAGACTGTCGTGCACGTCGACATGGCCGTGGTCGGCGGCGATCCCCCGGACCACGACCGCGTGCAGGTACGGGTTGTTGTCCCGGTAGACGTCCGCGTAGTTGAGGTGGGCCGTGTTGACCCACACGATGACCGCCCCGTGCCGCTCCAGGAGCGCCTCGAGATGCGGGCCCGGCGCGTCGAAGTCGATGGGCTCCTTGTGCACCGTGAAGCCCGACCGGGCCATGCCGAGCGCCCCGGCCTCCTCCACCGGGAAGATGTACTCCGGGTACCCCGACTCGTCCAGGCCCGCCTGGAACAGATAGCCGTCCCCGCGCTCGAAGACGGTCTGTTCCTCGACCGGACGGCCGGCGATGCCGGCGAGGACCGAGTAGCTCCCGGTGAGGCAGTTGACGGCGGTTCCGTCGTACCGGGTGACGATGTGGCTGTCCATCCGTGTCACCCCCGCAGTTCGAGCGTGCAGCACTTCACGCTGCCGCCGGCCCGGAGGAGCTCGGTCAGGTCCACCCCGACGGGCTCGAAACCGCGCTCGGCGAGCTGTCCGGCGAGGCCCGTGGCCGCCTTCGGCAGGAGCACGTGCCTGCCGTCGGAGAACATGTTCAGCCCGAACACCGCGGCGTCCTCGTCGGTGGCGAGGACGGCGTCCGGGAACATCGCGCGCAGCACGGCCTGGCTGCCCTCGGTGAACGCCTTCGGGTAGTACGCCACCTCGTCGTCGGACAGCACGGCGAGCGCCGTGTCCAGGTGGTAGTACGACGGGTTCACCAGCCGGAGGCCGGTGACGGGCAGCCCGAAGAACTCCTGCGCCTCGAAGTGCGAGCGCTGGTCGGTGCGGAAGCCCGTCCCGGCGAGCAGCCTGCGGCCGACGGTCAGGTAGTCGCCCTCGCCCTCGTTGATGTGCTCCGGCCAGTACAACTCGTCGAAGCCCTGACGCCGGAACCACTCGAGGTAGAGGGGGCCTTCCGCGGTGCGCTCGACGTGCCGGAAGCGGGCGCCGAACACCTTGCCGTCGACCACGGTCGCACCGTTGGCGGCGAAGACCATGTCGGGCAGGCCGGGGACCGGCTCTATCTCCAGCACGGTGTGCCCGAGTTCCCGGTACAGATCGCGCAGCCCCTCCCACTGGCGCAGCGCGAGGCCGCCGTCCACGGGCTTGACGGGGTTCATCCACGGGTTGATGGAGTAGGTGACGTCGAAGTGGCGCGGGGGGCACATCAGGAGCCGGCGCGGGGTCGCCGTCCGGGTCCGGTTGCCTGCGGTGGACTGGTTCGCAGTCATGCGTGTTGTTCTCCTGTAGGGGTGGAACGAGAGGAACCGAGGTCGCTCCCGCCGTCGACGGCGGGGACGGTGTGCGCGACGGCGGCGGCGATCAGGCGGCCGTCCGGGCTGCTCCAGTCGGCGAACCGCCAGCCGGCGGGTGAGCCGGAGGCCACGAGGTCGGTCCGGTGCAGTCCGCCGAGCGTCGCCGCGCCCACCTTCACCAGGGCCTCCTTGCGCACCCACAGGCGGAGAAGGCCCCGTGCGGGGTCGGGGCCGGCGCGGACCGCGGCGAGTTCGGCGGGCGCCAGGACCCGGGCGGCCAACCGCGGGGAGAACACCGCGTCCGCGGCGTTCTCCACGTCCACGCCGACCGGGCCCGGAGCCGCGGCGGCTGCGACGGCGCCCCGGGCGTGGGACAGGCTGACGCCCACGCCGGGCCGGTCGCGCAGGAACGGGCGGCCGTGGTCCCGGCCGCCGCACTCCCCGCAGAGCTGACCGAGCATCAGGGCGGCGGGGTCCACGCCGAGCAGGCGCGCCGCGCACAGCCGTACCAGCACATGCGCGGCCAGGTAGTCCTCGCGGCGCTCGCCCGCCGGCAGCCGGGCGGCGCGGTCCCGTTCGTGCGGGGCGAGCCTGACCGCGTCCAGCAGCGGCAGGACGTCCGTGGTGGCGCGCACCAGGGCGAGGGGGGTGCCGGCCGAGGGGGCGGGCGTGGGCGGCCGGGGGCCGTCCGGTCGCCGGTCCGGGTGCGCAGGCGCGGGCCGGCCCGCGGGTGCGGCGGGGCTCGGGCCCGTGGTGCGCGGCAGCCGGGTGGGCATTGCCTGTTCCTCCTCGCGTGGGTCGGTCCGGCTGTCCGTGCCGTGTGCCGTGTGCCGGGTGGTGCGGTCGCCGGTGTGCCGGGTCAGTGGCCCATGCCGACCCCGCCGTCGACCTGCAGCACGGTGCCGGTGACATAGCCCGAGTCCTCGCCGGTGAGGTAGCCGACCGCCGCCGCGACCTCGCCGGGGGTGGCCATGCGGCGCATCGGCACGGTCGCCAGCAGGCTCTGCCGCTTCTCCTCGGGCATGGCCGCCACCATGTCCGTGTCCGTGTAGCCGGGGGCGACGACGTTGACGGTGATGCCGTGGCCGGCCACCTCCAGCGCCAGCGACCGGGCGAAGCCGATCAACCCGGCCTTGGAGGCTGCGTAGTTGGTCTGTCCGACCGCACCGGACAACGCGACGGTGGAGGACATCAGGACGATGCGCCCCCACCGGGCGCGCATCATGCCCCGCAGCACCGGCTTGATCCCGTGGTACGCGCCGAGCAGGTTGGTGTGCAGCGGCGCCTCGAAGTCCTCGGCCGTCATGGCGGCGAACGGCCGGTCCCGGGTGATGCCCGCGTTGTGGACCAGCACCTCCACCGGACCGAGTTCCGCCTTGACCTGTGCGCAGGCCTCGGTCACCGCCCCCGCGTCCGTGACGTCGCACCGCACGGCGAACAACCCGGCGGGCGGCTCGTCGGTGCGGTGGCTGACGGCGACCCGGTCGCCGCGGGCGGCCAGGTGCCGTGCGACGGCCAGGCCGATACCGCGGTTCCCGCCGAGTACCAAGGCAGTACGGGGCATAGTGCGAGCCCTTTCTCCGTTTCCAGTGCCTCCCGTGCGGGAGCGGCTCCATGCGCCCGTACGGCATCCCGTACGGGCCGTTGCCGGCGTCGTTGCGGGACCGTCAGCGGTCCCGCTCCGGGGCGGCGGTCCCGTCGAGGACGTCCAGCGACTTGGCCACCAGGTCGCCGATCTCCCGGGCCGGCCGGGCGTTCATCATCTCCATGTGGGTGCAGGCGATCCGGTGCTCCAGCAGCCGGCCCTCGACGTACGGCAGCCACGGTTCGCCGAAGGCCGGCGGCCGGCCCGGTTCCTCGGCGGCGACGAAGAACAGAACGTCCCCGCGGTACCGTTCGGGACGGAACTGGTCGCGCACCCGGATCAGGTTCTCCACCACCGCCAGCAGCCGCTGCTCGTCGGGCACGACCTGGCGCACGGCGGCCGTCTCGGCCTCGATCAGCTCCCAGACGTCTTCCGGGGTCACCTCGTCGCCGGTGACCATCACGGTGTCCAGCATCGCGACCAGCTCGACCCGCTCGCCGTCGGCCTGCAGCCGTACGGCCAGCGAGTGGGCGACCAGGCCGCCGAAGGACCAGCCGAGCAGCCGGTACGGGCCGTGCGGGCGGACGGCGCGGATCTGGCCCAGGTAGTCGTCGAGCAGTTCCTGGTAACTGCCGGACATGTCCTCGGCGGCGGTGATGCCGCGCGCCTGCAGGGCGTACACCGGCTGCTCGGCGTCCAGCCTGCGCATCAGCGCGGCATAGCTCCAGCTCAGCCCGAATCCCGGGTGGATGCAGAACAGCGGGGGCCGGCTGCCCCGGGTGCGCAGCGGCAGCAGCACCCCGAAGTCGTCGGCCGGGGCCTTCGCGGCGGGTGCGCTCGCGGGTGTGGCGGGGTCGGGGTGCAGCCGCTGCGCCAGGCCCTCCACCGTCGGCGTCTCGAACAGGTCGCGTACGGTCAGCCCGGTGCCCAGCCGCGCGCAGATCCGGCGGACGAGCCGGATCGCCATCAGCGAGTGCCCGCCGAGGTCGAAGAAACTGTCGGTCGCCGACACCTCGGGCAGGCCGAGCGCCTCGGCGAACAGCGAGGCGAGGGCGGCTTCGTCCGGGGTCCGCGGCGGACGCCCGCCGCGGGCGCCGAAGCCGGGGTCGGGCAGCCGGCGGCGGTCCAGCTTGCCCGCGGGCGACAGCGGCAGCGCGTCGAGCGGTACGACGGCGGCCGGGACCATGTACTCGGGCAGCAGCCGGGCGAGCGCGGCGCGCAGCCGGTCCGGATCCGGCGCCGTGCCCGGCACGGGCGTGACGTAGCCGACCAGCCGGCGTTCGCCCTGGTGGTCCTCGTGCACGACGACGACGGCCTGGGCCACCCCGGGCTGTTCGGCGAGTACCGCCTCCACCTCGCTCGGCTCGACCCGGAAGCCGCGGAGCTTGACCTGGTCGTCGGCGCGCCCCACGTACTGCAGTTGTCCGTCGGGCCGGCGCAGCACGATGTCGCCGGAGCGGTACATGCGGGCGCCGGGCTCCCCGAAGGGGTCGGGGACGAAGCGGGCCTCGGTGAGGTCGGGCCGGTGCAGATAGCCGCGGGTGACGCCGGCGCCGGCGATGTACAGCTCGCCGGGCACGCCCACGGGCAGGGGCCGCATCCGGTCGTCGAGGACGTACAGGCGGGTGTTGCGCAGCGGGCGGCCGATGGGCGGCGTCTGCGGAGCGGTCCCGTTCGCGACGGTGCCGTGGGGGGCGGACGCGCTCGCGTACACGGTCGTCTCGGTGGGGCCGTAGGCGTTGACCAGCCGGGCGCCGGGTACGGCGGCCCGCAGCCGGGCGGTGACCTGCGGGGACAGCGCCTCGCCCGCGAGGACGAGGTGGTCGGCGCGCAGCTCGGGAGCACCGTCGGCGATCAGCCGGTCCAGCACCGAGGGCACGCCGCTGACGAGGGTGCCCTGCCAGCCGCCGCGTTCGCCGATCTCCAGCAGGTCGCGGACGACTTCGATGCTGCCGCCGTTGAGCAGCGGCCCGAGGATCTCGAACACGGAGACGTCGAAGCTGAGGGAGGTGGCGGCGAGCACCCGCCCGAGCCCGTCGCCGAAGGCGTCGGCCGCCCAGGCGGCGAGGTTGGCGACGTTCCGGTGGGTGACCGCGACCCCCTTGGGCCGGCCGGTCGAGCCGGACGTGTAGATGACGTAGGCGGTGTGGTCGGCGGTCACCGCGGACACGAACGCGTCCTCGCCGGGCGCGTCGAGAACGGCTGCCACCCGAGGGTCGTCCAGCAGCAGGACCGGCGGCGCGGAGGGGCCGTCGGGGAGGCTGCCGACTGCGGAGGACTCGCTGATCACCAGGGCGGGGGCGGCGTCCTGCACCATGTACGCCAGCCGCTCCCGCGGATAGACCGGGTCGAGCGGCACATAGGCGGCTCCGGCGCGCAGCACGGCGAGCAGGGCGACGACGGTGTCCGCGGAGCGGCGTGTCGCCAGGCCCACGAAGTCGCCCTCGCGGACACCGCGTTCGGCGAGTATCCGGGCCATCCGGGCGGAGCGCCGGTCGAGGTCGCGGTAGCCGAGGCGGTCCGTGCCGCACACGACGGCGGTGGCGTCGCCGCACCGGGTGACCTGCCGTGCGAACAGGGCCGGCACGGTGTCGTCGGTGAGGTGTGCTGCGGTGTCGTTCCAGTGGTGCAGGACGCGGCGCCGCTCCTCCTCGTCCATCAGGTCGAGGTCGGCGAGGGGGGTGCGGGGATCGGCGCAGACACGGGACAGCAGGTGGGCGAGGTGGTCCGCGAGGGCGCGGACGCCGCTGTCGTCGAAGCGCTCGGTGTCGTACTCGACGTAGAACCGGATGTCGTCGCCCGACTCCACGAAGGTGAGCATCAACTCGAACGCGGCCGTGGCGTTGGCGATCGGCAGCGACTCCACGAGGAGTCCGGCCTCCGGCTCGGCCTCGGGGCCGGTGCGGACGTGGTTGAGGGCCAGCTGGAACACCGGCTGACGGCCCGCGCTCCGGGGCGGGTTGACGGCCTGGACCAGCTCGTGGAAGGCCACGCCCTGATGGCGCAGCGCCTGGAAGGTACGGCGCTGGACCTGGTGCAGCAGCGGCAGGAAGTCCTCGTCGGGGTCGAATCCGACGCGCAGCGGCATGGTGTTGACCGTCAGGGCGACCAGGCCCTCGGAGCCCCGTTCCAGCCGGGTGGACAGGGGCACGCCGAGCACGAGGTCACTCTCGCCGGTGTAACGCCCGAACAGGGCGAAGGCGCCGGCGGCGAGCACGGAGAAGAGGCTCGCGCGGTGTTCGGCGGCCAGTGCCCGCAGGTGGGCGGCCACCGGTCCCGGCAGGTCACGGCGGTGGGTGGCCGCGTGCCGGCGGGTGGCGCCGCCCAGCTCGGCCATGGGCAGGTCCAGGGTGGTCGGCGCGCCGTCGAGTTCGGCGCACCAGTGCTCGAGGGCCCGGGCCCGGCGCCGGTCGGCGGTCCCGGAGAGCCGGGCGGCGACATGGTCGGCATAGCCGAGGGCGGGCGGCGGCAGCGGGTTCGGCCGTCCCTCGGCGCAGGCCGCGTACAGGGGCCCGAACTCGCGGGCGAGAACCTCGAGGGACTCGCCGTCGGCGATGCTGTGGTGCGCCACGAGCAGCAGGACGTGCCGCTGCTCACCGAGCCGGAACAGGGTGGCCCGCAGCAGCGGCGCCCGCTCCAGCCGGAACGGCCGGTCCTGGGCCTCGGTGAAGTGCCGGTCGAGGACGGCGTCGGTGACGTCCTGGTCCGGGGCGGCGAGGTCGACCTCTTCGAGGGACACGGTCACCGCGTCCGCGACGGTCTGCCGCCGCCCGCCCTCGTGCTCGGTGATGCCCACCCGCAGTGCCTCGTGCCGCTCGGTCAGCGCGCGCAGCGCGCCGCCGACGGCGGCACGGTCGCACGGGCCGGTGAGCCGCAGCGCCAGGGCCAGGTTGTGGGTGCCCGGCCGGCCGTGCGCCGCCTCGGCGAACAGCACGCTCTCTTGGGTGGGGAGGAGGGGGAGGATCCTGGCCTCAGTCTTCATGTCTAATCCCGTCGGCAGGGGGCGGGCGGCGGGCAGCGGTGGTCCGCCCGGCGAAGGGGATGCCCCTGGGGGTTCTTCGGGATCCTGCCGGGGCCCGGCAGGCCCCGCGGCCCCGGCAGGACGCGTCGTTCGGATCCGGCCCGATCCGGAGGGGAGACCCTGGGGCCTCTCTCCCGGATCGGACCGGCTCGGGACGGCGGCAAGATCCCTGGAAAGACCCTAGGCCGGGGTGACCACCGGCGTGTTCGGGTCGGTGGCGAGGAGTTCGACGGCGCGGGCCGCGAAGTCCTCGAGGGTCTCGTCCGGCGTCGCGGCGGAGATGTACATCGGCTCCTCGATGTCCGGCGCCAGGTGGTAGCCGGCCTTCCGGAAGCCCGCGTACAGCGTGGTGTACGGCGCGTGCGGCTGGGCCGCGACATCCGCCTTGCGCAGGATCGGGGTGCTGCGGGGGACGAAGATGAACGCGAAGATGCTGCCGGTGCGCACGAAGTGGAAGTCGAGCCCCTTCTCGGCACGGTGACGCTCGACGGCCGCCTCCAGCAGGGCGCCCTTGCGTTCCAGCTCCTCGTAGAAGCCGGCCCCCGCCAGCACGTCGAGCGTGGCGAGGCCGGCCGCCATGGTCAGCGGGTTGCCGGCCAGGGTGCCGCCCTGCAGGACCCTCTCCTCGTCGAGCAGCCGCATGATGTCGCGGCGGCCGCCGAACGCGCCCACGGGGGTGCCACCACCGATGATCTTGCCGAAGGTGGTGAGGTCGGGGGCGACGCCCAGCAGGTTGCTGGCGGGGCCGTAGGTGAGCCGGAAGCCGGTGATGACCTCGTCGAAGATCAGCACCGCGCCCTCGCGGTCACAGATGCGGCGCAGGTCGGCGAGGAAGCCGTCCTCGGGCAGCACGAGGGACATGTTGCAGGCGATGGGCTCGACGACGACCGCCGCGATCTCGCCGGAGTGCTCGGCGAAGGCCCGCTCGACGCTCGCGGTGTCGTTGTACTCCGCGTAGACGTTGGACTGCATCGCGGCCGGGTCGAGACCGGCGTCGCGCATGCGGGCCTCGTCCTTGTTCTGCACCAGGTCGAAGTGGCCGTGGTAGCCGCCGTTGAAGCGCAGCACACCGGTGCGTCCCGTGTAGGCGCGGGCCAGCCGGAGCGTGGACATCACGGCCTCGGTGCCGCTGCACACGAAGCGCATCTGCTCCAGGTGGTCGGCGGTCGCGGCGATGCGCTCGGCCAGCTCGACCTCCTGCGGGCAGTACGTGCCGAACAGGGTGCCGTCGGCGGCCTGGCGGGCGATGGCGGAGCTGACCGCCTGCGGCGCGTGCCCGAGGATCAGCGGCCCGAAGCCGTACATGAAGTCGATGTACCGGGTGCCGTCGACGTCCTGGAGGTACTGCCCGTGGGCCTCGGCCACGACCAGCGGTTCGGTGTCCACATTGCGGCAGGCGCGCAGCGGCGAGCTGGCGCCGATCGGGATGGTGTGCAGGGCGCGCTCGACTTCCGGCCTCATGAGGATTTTTCCGTTTCGGTCTCGATCGTGCAGTCGGTCATCAGGACGTCCAGCAGGGCCTCGGCCTCTTCCCGCGTGTCACGGGCGAAGTAGGCCGTCAGGACCGTCTCGAAGTTGAGCGGCGGGGCGAGCACGAACTGGCCGTCCTGGCGGTGCAGGTGCACGGTGGTGACGTCGTTCTTGCGGCACACCTCGACCGCGCGGGCGGTGTTCTTGAGGAAGCCGCTGCGCTCGATGGGAGCGTCGTACTCCAGCGCCACCCGGTGGTGCAGCGGCTCGGGGTCGATGGCCTCCCGGCCCAGCCGGTGCAGCAGGCCGTAGGCGTCGAGTCCGGTGCAGATGCGCAGCTGCTGGTAGGTGGTGGTGCCGCCGCCGCACAGGCGGGGGGCGAGTTCGAGGATGCGCAGCCGGCCCTCGCCGTCGAAGCGGAACTCCGCGTGGAAGGGCGAGTTGTCCAGGCCGACGCCCGGGACCACGCTGTCCAGCAGGGCGACGAAGTCACGCCCCAGCTCCGCGTCGAACGGCTCGGTCAGATAGGCCACCTCGTGGAAGAGCGGGCCGACCAGGGGCGGCAGCTTCCGGTGGATCTGCAGCGGGATGATCCGGCCGTCGCTGACCATGCCGTCGACGGCGTACTCGTTGCCGTCCAGGTACTCCTCGGCGAGCATCAGGGACCGGCCCGAGCCCTCCCGCAGCACGGTGCAGACGCGCTTGGTCTGCAGGAACGCCTTCGGGAACTCCTCCGGTGTTCCGGCCTTCACCACGCCCGCACTGTAGAAGCCGTTCGACGGCTTGACCACGACGGGGAAGGACAGCGCCTCGCTGACGGCGGCGAGCGCCTGGGGCGCCTTCGCCGAGGGGTCCAGCTCGATGTGGCGGGTGATGTGGTCGCGGACCGCGGGGTGCGCCTTGAACCGGGTCTTGTCGGCGAGGCACAGCAGGGTGTCGATGTCCCGGGTGGGCATGCCCAGTTCACCGCGCAGCAGTTCCAGCTGGATCTGGTAGCTGTCGTGGAAGGAGATCACGTCGTCGACGCCGGTGAGGTCCACGGCGGCGCGGGCGGCCTCGGCGACGGTGCGCCGCCAGTTCTCACGGTCGTCGGCGGCGAGCTGCGGCGGGTCGAAGAAGCGGACGGTGAATCCCTGCTGCTCCGCGTAGTCGAGGTAGTCGCGGCAGTCTTCCTCGCGACCGAGGAGGAGTACGTTCACGGAAAAGGCCACACTCTCTGTCTGGTGGGCGGTCAGGCGGTCAGGCGGTCTGGTGGACCGGATCGGTGGTGTGGAGCCTGTTCTCCTCGTGGGCGACGGCACGCCGGACGCGCCACAGGCAGACCGCCGCCATGGCCGCCTCGAAGACGGAGAAGATGATCCACATGATCGGCAACATGTCCGCGTCGTCACGGTGGAGCAGCACGAACACGATGATCGTGGGCACGCACAGACCCCACATGAGGACGATCCGCGCCACGAACCCGAAGCGGGCGAGCCCGAGGCACTCGAGGACGCCGGAGCCGACCATGGAGAACATGAACGCGGCGGAGTACGTCCACAGCACCCGCGAGGTGTCCACGGCGTGACCGGTCACGGCGGAGCCGGCCCCGTCGAGCCCGAACGGACTGAGCAGCAGGGTCGGGGTGGCGATCTGGAGGACCGCGATCACGGCCACGTACACGCCGGAGATCGTCAGGGTGACCCGCATGATGTGCGGGATGTCGCGATGC
This sequence comes from Streptomyces tropicalis, assembly GCF_029269835.1. Lineage (GTDB taxonomy): Bacteria > Actinomycetota > Actinomycetes > Streptomycetales > Streptomycetaceae > Streptomyces > Streptomyces tropicalis. Next base: position 335,524 of record NZ_JARJBB010000004.1, read on the forward strand.
CGTGCGGCGCCGACGGCCTTGCCGCACAGGATGTTGCAGCCCATGCCGAGGCCGATCAGGGGGATGACGGCAGCGTAGTTCAGGGCCAGCGCGACGTTGTTCGCCGCGAGCGCCACCGACCCGAGGACGCCCGCCAGCCACACGAACGCCGTCTGCCCCAGTTCCTCCAGGCTGAGCGAGCCGCCTGCCGGTGCGCCGCGCCGCACACGCAGCCACAGCACCAGGGCGGCCTGCCTGCCCCCCTGGCGCAGCAGCCGGCCGAAGCCCGCCGCGTAGCCGCGGGGCAGGCACACGGCGTAGCCGAGACACATGACGGAGACGGCGCTGAGCGTGCCGAGCGCAGAGCCCCGCATGCCCAGCTCCGGCAGCCCGAAGCGGCCGAAGACCAGGCCGATCGTCATCACGACGCCGACCACCTGCCCGATGATGCCGACGGTCATCGGGATCCGGGTCCGTCCCATGCCGTTGAAGTACGACGACAGCGCCATGTTGAGGGTCATGACGGAGCCGTAGAGGGTGGACAGGCCCAGGAACTGCGCCTCCAGAGCCTCGATGTGCGGGGGCTGCCCGCTCAGCTGCGGCACCCGGGTCAGCAGCGGGGTGGCGAGCAGCAGCAGCGCGGAGAGCATCAGGCCGAGGACGAATCCGTTGGCGCCCTCGTCCAGCGCGCCGCGCTCGTCACCGCGGCCGTGGGCCTGCGCCACGTAGGAGCGGGTGATGCCGACCGCCCCCGTGGTCACCATGATCACCGTGGTGGCGGTGAACACGGCGGGCCCGGACGCCTTGAGGGCGTCCTCCGAGTAGCGGGCCAGGCAGATCCGGTCGACCAGCATCAGGATGAGGTTGCCGACCATGCCGAACATCAGCGGCACCGAGATGCGCACGACCTCGCGCATCGCCCCCAGGTCGAGCAGCCGCCGCCGGGTGGCGCTCATCGCCCGCCACCGTCGTCGGGCGCACCGCTCACGGGGTCACTCCGGATTCCACGAGCAGCTCGTGGACGCTCTTGAGCAGCGCCTCGCGGTCCGTCAGGTCGAAGGGCAGCACGTCGCCGACGTCCAGCATGGCGTCGAGCCGCTCCTCCAGGCCGACCAGGAAGCGCATCTGGTCGAGCGAGCTGACGATGATCTGCGACGGCTCGGCGTCGGCCGGAACGTCCCGTGCCTGGGCGAGCTGCTCCAGCAGATCGTCGACGACCTTCTTCAGGTCTTCCATGGACTCATTTCCTCAACGGGTCGGGTTCGGTGGGCCGGCCGGGCCGGGCAGGGGTACCGAGCAGGCCGTACGACAGCAGGGCATAGGTGAGCCGGTCCAGGCCGATCCCCGCGCAGCAGGTGCCGTCGGCTCCGAGGCCGCGCAGCCCGAAGGAGTCCGCGAACACCTCGCCGTGGGCGTTGACGCTGGCCACGGAGAGTTCGCCGGTGGCGAGCGGGACCCGTACCTCGAACTTGCTCCTGTTGAGCAGCTGGGCCTCGCGGGTCATGGTCGGCGCGTCACCGAAGAACGCGTCGGAGGCGCTGACGATGCGGTGCGGTACGCCGAGTTCGGCGAAGAACTCGGTGAACGTCTTCAGCATGCGCTCGAAGTCGTCCGCGACCTCCTCGGCGCCGCCCATCCGGACGAGTTCGAACATCCGGAACTCGCCCAGCCGGGTCGGGCTGTGGTTGTGCGACTCGTGCCGGAAGACCGGCCCCTCGATGGCGAACAGCCCGGTGCCGTAACGCTCCTTGAGCTCGGCCGCGTTGGCGTAGACGTGGTAGCAGGTGACCGGGGTGAGGACGGTCTCGGCCGGCCGGTAGAAGGAGTCCCGCGCCTCGGTCTGGCCGGGCCGGAGCTGGGCGACGGAGACGCCGTCCCAGTAGTGGTCGCGGATCCGGGCCACCGCGTTGACCAGGTTCGGGAACTTCTGGTAGTACCCGGCCCGGACCAGCACCTCGCGGGGGAGCTGCGCCGGTCCGGCCAGCAGCGGTGCGCCGAACGGCTCGGCGAGCCGCTCCCGGCACAGCCGGCGCACCTGGTCCATCGCCGCGGTCCACTCGGGGCCCTGCAGATAGGCGCCCTGGGCCACGGCGATCCGGTGGTCGTGGGGTGTGGTGCAGGACAGTCCGGGGCGCCCGGGGTGCTCGGCGACGACCGTGACCGGCACCTCGCGGTGGCCGCGCAGGAAGTGGCGGACCATCTCGCCGAGTTCCGACTCGGTCGGACCGGCCGGGACGACGACTTCGACGCCCTTGTCCAGTATCTCCACGGTGACGCTCGGGTAGTGGAACGCGAGGGCCTTGCGCAGTTCGTCGGCGGCCTCGGTGCCCACCGGGCGCTCGTGGCGGTAACGTACGCCGTTCATGTGCCGGCCTCTCAGATGCGGTGGCGCATGGGCACCCAGTCGGCCAGCAGGATGGCCCGCTCGCCCGGCTGCTCGGCGCTGCCCTTGCGGATGGGGCCGACGTAGTGGCTGACGAGGTGGTCCGTGATGGCGTACGCGTCCAGCGGGCGTTCCATCCGGAACTCGGCGAGGCGGTCCGCGGGCGGGACGTCCTCCGGCTGCTTGCCCCGGTAGTCGGGGGTGGCGATGAGGTTGGCGCCGCCCTCGGCGTTGTCCCGGTAGATCAGGTGGGCGAAGACGTACGGCTCGCCGTCCTGGTGCAGCTCGTTCGGGGAGGAGACGGCCTCCTGGCCCTCCTCCTCGATGTGCAGCTTGATCAGGTGGACCCCGACGTAGAGCGGCCAGACCGCGTCGTCCTCGTTCCAGTGGGTCTGGGAGAAGTCGAACTGGATGGTGTCCAGCAGGAGCTTGTTGTTGCAGACCTCGTCACTGATGGCCGGGAGATTTCGCGTGACGTTCACGTACTCCGGGTTGTTGTCACCCTGGTAGTAGCCGTTCATGCCCTCACGGGCCTGGCTTTCCGTGGCCGGCATCCAGAAGAATTCCCTGGACCATGGAAGGAAGACGCCGCGGGCGTAGCGCCGGTAGCGGCCGGAGCCGACCGCGTACGGGTCCTCCGGGAGATCGTCATAGGCGGCCCTGAGCGCCTTGTAATGGGAGTCCGTCTCGTCGATTCCGAATTCGGTGCCGAGATTCCAGCGGTCCCATCCCTGGCGCGCCAGCGTCGAAGGTTTTACAGACATGGCGAAAACGCCCCCCCGTTTCGAGTATCACCAACGAGCAACGTAATTTAATCCGGGCCGATACACGGTCGCAATGTGATGTGGGTCACGAAACCTTCCCGCGATGAGGCGATTTGGCTGAAAAGAGTTGTCGTACTTGTTGCGGATTCAGGAGATTTTGGCTCGCAGTGCTGAATCGACCCGCCTGAATCTGGCCTCCGGCGTGCATTTCGGTCGCCGATGAGCGTTGATATTCAGCCGTGCGTTCGAACAGTCGAACAGGGCGAGTCGCGTACAATCACGCCCGTTTTACGCTTTCGCGAAGGGCGAAAACCTTGCGCCGGCCGTTCGTTGACAAGCCGCTCGAGGCGTGGTTAGTGTCCGTGTCCGTCAAGCGTCTCTTAAAAAATGGGGGAAAGATGTCTGGCAACGTCGTCGACGGTCGTATTTCCGAGGTGCTGAAGCAGATCGCGGAACTCCCGGATTCCTTTGAAATCACGGCCGATCAGGAACTCAAGTCCGACCTGAGTATCGATTCCCTCAAGCTGATCGACGTCGTCGTCCAGGTGGAGGCGGTCATGGACGTCGAACTCGGCGACGAATTCACCCGCGACCTCGTCACGGTGGGGGACCTCCAGCGGCAGGTGAGCGAGCGGGTCGGCGGCTGACGTCCGCGCCCCCTCGCCCACTCGAAATCATCGCCATGGAGCGTTGTGTTGTTTGAGTTCTCCCTGGGCCCGGTCACCCTGTGCGCACCCGGCCCGACGAACCGCATGGACGACCCCGAGGTCCTGCCGCCCGACTGGCACGAGGTGATCGGTACCGCGGGCGACCAGTTCCGTGACGCGTTCACCCGGACCTGCCTGTATCTCGTCCTCGGCGCGGCGGACGCCTCCGGCGCGCGCGCGGACGGCGGCACCCGCACCGACGACACCGTGGTGATCGGCACGGAGTACGGCAACACCGCCGCACTCGCCCGGCTCCAGCGCCAGGCCGCGGAGAAGGGGAAGCTGCTGTCCGCCCAGTACTTCCCCAATGCCACGTCCAGTTCGGCGTCGGCGTTCGTCAACCTCCGCGTCGGCGCGACCGGGCGCAACATGACGATCAACGCCGGTGTGCTCACTCCGGTCGTCGCCCTGTGGCAGGCGCTGTCCGCCCTGGACCGCGGCCGCTCCGACGTCGGCCGGCTCCTCGTCGGCGACGTCTACGCACCGGAAGCCGTCGCGGACGCCCGGCTGGACACGTCCGACGCGCCCTGCCGGGACGGCGTCGCCCACGCGTTCCTGCACACGGGTGCCGAACTCACCGCGGAGTTCGACTTCGGCGCCGCCGACGCACCGCAGCCCGGCCTGACGCGCACCGTACGCAAGACCGCCGGCCGGAGCGCCGACGGGGCGGCGCCCGTCGCCTTCGCGGAGCGCAACGGCGCCTTCGCCACCCGCGCCTTCCTGGACCTCGTCCACACCCTGGAACCCACGGAGCGGGCCGTCCTCGAATGCCGTGCCCCGGACGGCCGCCACGCCGGCGTGACGGTGACCCGGCAGCACGCGAACAGCACCGACAGGAGGTCCTTGTGAACCAGGGAGCAGCAAGGGTCTTCATCACCGGGCTCGGCATCATCTCGCCGGCCGGGGCGGGCGCGGACCCCTTCTGGGACGATCTGTGCGCGGGCCGGAGCCGGTTCGTGGAACTGTCCCCGCTCTACGTCGGCATGAAGCCCGGCATCCTCGGCGGCCGGGTGCCGCAGGAGGCCCGCGACATCGCCCTCGCGCAGGTGGACGCGGTCACCCGGGAACGCCCGCGCGACGCGTCCCTCTTCGCGGAGTACGCCGCGCTGGAGGCTCTGCGCGACGCCGGGCTGGCCCCCGGGGGGCAGGCGCTGCGCGACGCCGTCGTCTGTGTCGGCAGCAGCGACGGCCAGGCCGAGGCGCTGGAGGACGTGGTCGCCGGGCGCCGGGACATCTCCGTGACCGGAGGCTTCTCCAGCTACTCGATCGCCCAGGGCGTGGCCCGCACCGTCGGCGCCGCGGGCCCGGCCTACCTGCTGCAGAGCACGTGCGCCTCCGCCAACGTGGCCCTGTCCTGCGCACTGGAGATGCTGCGCGCGGGCGTCGCCGACACAGCGGTCGTCGGGGGCTGCGACCCCTACTCGGAGAAGAACATCATCGGGTTCAACACCCTGCAGGCCATCGGCCCGGTGCCCTGCAAGCCCTTCACCAGGAGCCGGCGCTACGTCACGCCGTCGGAGGGCGCGGGCATGTTCGTCCTCCAGACCGAGCGCGCCCTGCGCCCGGGCGCCACCCCGTACGCCGAGGTGCTGGCCACCGCCGTCAGCAACGACGCGAGCCACCCCACGGCGCCCGACCGCGACGGCGTCGCCGCCTGCCACCGCCGGTCGCTGGAGGAGGCCGGCCTGAAGGCCGACGACATCGACGTGATCTTCGCCCACGGCACCGGCAGCCGGGCCAACGACACCATCGAGGGCGGCCTCTTCGCGGAGGAGTACCCGCGGGCGGCGGTCACCGCGATCAAGAGCACCATCGGGCATCTGATGGGCGCGGCCGGAGCGGCCGGCGCCGTGGCGGCCTGTCTGGCGCTGCGGCACCGCCTGGTGCCGCCGACCGCGGTCGACCCCGACGACGTGGAACTGGACCTCAATCTGGTCACCGGCGCCCCGCTGGCCGTGCCGGACCTGCGGCACGTCCAGAACAACGCCTTCGGCTTCGGCGGCAACAACGCGATCAGCATCTTCCGGAGCGTGTCATGACGCTCCCCTCGTCCCTCACGGGCGAGAGCGCGGTCCTGCGGCTGGCCTTCGACGGCCCGCTCGCCGTCCTCACGCTGCACAGCCCGCCGATGAACCTGTTCGACGAGGCGATGTGGGACGCGTGGGCGGACGCGGTGACCTGGCTGGCCTCGCATCCTCCGCGTGCCCTCCTCGTGCGCTCGGAGGGCCGCGTCGTCAGCGCCGGCGTCGACGTACGGGTCTTCGCCGGGCTCGACCCGAAGGACGCCGAGGCCTTCTGGCGGAGCCGGCTGGCCATCACCCGGACGTTGGAGGCACTGCCCTGCCCCACCGTGTTCGCCGCGCACTCGCTGACCCTCACGGCCGCCTTCGAACTGGCCCTGGCCTGCGACCTCGTGGTCGCCACGCCGCAGGCCCGGTTCGGCCTGGTCGAGCGGAAGGTCGCGTTCACCCCGGCGATGGGCGGCACCCAGCGCCTGGCCGAACGCGTCGGTCCGGCCCGGGCCCGTGAACTCGTCATGACGGGCGACCTGTACCGCGGGTCCGTGCTGGCCGACTGGGGCCTGGTCAACGCCCTCTTCCCCCCGGACTCCTTCGACACCGACGCGCACGCCTACGCGATGCGTCTCGCCACCGGGCCCACCCGGGCCCACGAGGCCACCAAGAACGTCGTCCGCCGCTACCTCGACGGCGGCGTCTCCGCAGCCGACGCCGCCCTTCCCGCCCTCGCCGCGGCGGTGGCGGCCACCGCCGACCACGGCCGCGCGGTCACGGCCTTCCTGGCGGACGGCCCGGAGCACACGACGGAGTACCAAGGGCGCTGAACCCGGCCGCGCGTGCGCGGCCGGCAGCACGTCGCCCCTACCCACGAGGCCGAGCGCCAACGGCACACGCCGCTCACCCCTGCCCTCGAACCCGTGCGGCCGTTCCGTCGTCGACATCCGGGCCCGGCCTCGGGCGCGATGCCGCAGCGCCTCGCCCCGGGGCCGTCCGCCGCGTCCCCGTCACGCCTCGCGTGTTCGAATTTATGTTCGATAGAGTGGGCGGGGAGAGGTGAGGCACATGACGGTGGACGTGAGGGAGCCCGGGGCGGCGACGGTGATGCATGTGCGGTGCCCCGAGCGGCTGCCCGAGGAGGTCTACCGGCAGGTCCTGGAGCAGCTGGACCTGCTGTCACCGGTGGTGCAGGCCCTGCCGCCGGCGGCGGCGCTGGTGGAGCTGAAGGGCTCCCTGCGCTACCACGGTGTGGACGCGCGCCGCCTCGGCGAGGTGCTGCGGGTGCGGACGATCTCCCGGCTGGGCGTCGACGTCCGGGTCGGGATCGGCCCCTCGGTGACGGTGGCCGCCACCGCCTCCGCGCAGGTCGGCAGGCCGGGCGGCGTCCTCGCCGTCGGTCCCGCGGAGGCGGCGCGGTGGCTGGGACCGCTGCCCGTCGACGCCCTGCACGGCATCGGGCCCCGCCAGGCGGAGGTGCTGCGGGACTACGGCATCCACACCGTGGGCCTGCTCGCCGCGGCGCCGCCCGCCACGGTCCAGCGTCTGCTCGGCGGCCGGGCCGGGCGGCTGGCCGCCGACCGGGCGCGCGGGATCGACCCGCGCGCGGTCGTCCCCCGCGCGCTGCCCGTCTCGGCCGTCGTGCGCTGCGCCTTCCCCCGGCACGCCCTGGAGGGCGCCGAGGTGCGGGCGGCCCTGCTCGGCCTGGTCGTCCGGCTGGGGCAGGTGCTGCGCCGGCGCCACCAGGCGGCCCGCGCCCTGACCCTGGAACTGCGATTCGCGGGCGGCACCTCGTGGGACACCACTCGCCGCCTCCCGGAACCCTCCGCGCACGACGAGGACCTGCGTGCCCTCGCCTACCGGCTGATGGACGCCGCCGGACTGCAGCGCGGCCGCCTCGTCGGGATCGCCCTGCGGGGCGAGGACCTCGTCGACGCGGCCCGGGTGGCCGAGCAGATCAGCCTCGACCGGGCACGCGAGGCCCGGCTGGTCGCGGAGGAGGCCATGGACCGCATCCGGGCCCGGTTCGGCCCGGCCGCGGTGGGCCCCGCCGCCACCTTCCGCCACGCGGGCTGACCCGCGTCCGACCGGTTCCACCGGCACCTCCCCGGCGCACGCGCCCCGCCCCCGCCCGCGCATGCGCGGCCCCGGAGCGGCTCGTACGGTGAGATCCGCGGGCCGCGGACCGACCCCGGCCGCGTGCGCCGGACGGGCGACCGCGGACGGCCCGCACGCAGGACCGGCGACGTGCACGCACGCCGGACGGCACTCGCGCGGGCCGCAGCGGGGAGGCCGCGGCGCACGCCGGACGGTGGCCGTCGGCCGGGGACGGGAGTCGACGCATGACGAACCGCTTCAGCAGGAACGACCAGTTCACCTACGAGATCCTGAGGGCCCTCGGCTCGGCGTGGCGGCGGGGCGCGCCCTGTTCGAACAGCGGGTCTTCGACCGGCTGGACGAGCGCCTCGGCGAGCGGCCGGACGGCCGACCGACGCCCCGGGCGCACGCGCGGCCCGCAGGCCGCCGCCGTGCCGCGTGGGCCCGCGCACGGCCCGGCGTTCCCCCGTCGCGCCGGTCCGGCGGCCCCCGTTCACGCAGGCCCGCGCACGGTCCGCCGCCCGGTCACACGGTCACAGCTCGATGCCCGAGGGCCGGCGCAGGCGGGGCGAGCGGGCGTACAGGGCCACCACGCACGCCTCGAACGCGGTGAGGGCGAGGACGGAGGGGCCGGGACCGAAACGGAGCAGGAGCGCGGCGCCGACGACCCCGCCGACGAACATCCCGAACACGGTCGCCGTCCGCCGGACCCTGGCCAGCACCGGGGTGCGGGCGGGATCCGAGTGGTACGACAGCGCGTCCGCCAGCGCCTTCACCAGGGAGATCTGCACGACCGTCGTCGGCATCTCCGGGATGGCCGCCTCGACCATGGTGCGGGTCCGCCACCCCATGGCGAAGGCGAGCAGGCCGACCGCGACGCCCCTGCCGTGGGTGAGGAGTTCGCCCGAGCCGCCGACGGCGACCGTGTACAGTCCCGCGGCGCAGAGCACGGCGACCTCCGCGGCGAGCGCGATCACGAACCAGCGCCGGCCCCGGGCGCGCAGCCGCCGGACGGCGACGTGCGCGGCGGACGCCCCGCACACGAAGGCGACCAGCGCCACGGCGGGCCGGGCGACCGGGATCCCCGGGGCCCGGGCCACGCCGAAGCCGAGCAGGAGCAGGTTGCCGGTGGCGAGGGCCGCGAAGGCGTGTCCGAGGCCGAGGAACGTCACGGCGTCCACCGCGCCGGAGGTCATGGTCAGGGCGAACAGGGTGAGACTGACGCCGACCTCGTCGCGCGTGCTGACGGCCTTCACGGGCTCAGCTTGACGCAGCGGCCCCGGCCCGCGGGCCCGTGACACGCGGTCGGTACACCGACCGGCGTGCCCGGCCGGCGCCTGCCGGACCGGCGGTCATGCGTGAGCCGGCGCCCTGCCGGTCCCGCGGTGCGTGAGCCGGCGCCCGGCAGGGCCCGCGGTCCGTCAGCAGGGGCCCTCGTCCTGCCAGGGGCCCCACTCCGCCGTTCCGGGGACCTCGTTCTGGGTCCACCACTTGGCCTTCCAGTCGTGCTTGGCGTAGGAGACCTCGGCGCCGCCGGTGTAGACGGCGGTCGCGCTCCAGGCCGGCTTGCACCCGGTGCCCGGCGGGGTCGGGGTCGGCGTGGGGGTGGGTGTCGGCGTGGGCGGCACGGCGCCCGCGAACTTCACCGAGTACGCCGCGAAGTCCCAGGGGTTCTGGGTGACGCTGGAGCAGGTCCCCGACGTGCGGCCGCCGTTGTCGGGCGGGCTGCACTGCCGGTCGCGGTTGAGGGACCAGAAGGTGAAGCGGTCCATGTGGTGGCTGGTGGCGTAGTCCAGCACGGTCCGGAAGTCGGCCTGCGTGAAGATCTCGCCGGTGTCGCTGCGCCCGTTCATGCCGGAGAAGCCCTCGTGGGCGTAGGCGGTGGCCTGGTCCCAGCCGAAGGTGGACTGCAGGATCTGGTTGAAGTTCGTCAGCGCGGAGGTCTGGGAGGCCGCGCCGCTGAAGCCGCCGTCGAAGGGCATGATGGAGAAGTTGTTCGGCGTGAACCCCTGCGACTTGGCCTCCAGCAGCATCTGCCTGCCGAACCAGCCGGTGCCGTCGGCCGTGCCGGCGGTGGTGACGGAGACGTAGAGGCCGGGGTTGTTCCGCTGGAGGATGCGGGCCGCGCCGATCTCGTTCCTGATGGCCGCGGTGTTCTCGTACTCCGGCTCCTCCAGGTCGAAGTCGACGGCGTGCAGGCCGTACTTGGTGACGACCTGCTGGTAGGCCGCCGCCGTGGCGGAGGCGTCCGCGCACGTCTGGCCGAGCTTGGTGCCGCCGTATCCGCCGACGGAGACGGAGACGTCCCCGCCCTTGGCGCGGATCGAGTCGACGACCGACTTCACGGCGGTGTCGGAGGAGACCGGGGAGGTGCCGCCCCAGGTGGGGGAGCAGCCGCCGCCGTCGGGGGCGAGGACGAACGCGAGCTGGAACGCCTTGAGCCCGGTGGCGTCCATGACGGCCGCCGCGTCGGGCGGGTCGTTGTCGAGGGGCATCAGGTAGGGGGCCGCGGCGTACCAGCGGTCGCTCAGCGCGTTCGCCGAGCCGGTCGCTCCGGCGGCGCTGCCGGCGACCAGCGCGGTGGTGCCGGCGGCGGCGAGCCCGACGGCGGCCGCCGCACCCAGACATGCACGAAGACGTCTCACTGCCTGCCTCCAGTGGGGGTGGGGGAGAGGTGCCCAGCTTCCTGACGTTGTTGCGGCCACGTCAATGGAATGGTCCAGACCAAATGACTCTTTGGTCTGAACCATGCGGGTTCTTTACCTTCCGGGCGGCCGTCGGCCCCCGGGCGCGGCAGGGACCGTTCGGCCCTGTGCGCGGCGCGGCCGCCCGGCGCACGCTGGTGGTCGGGCGACCCGAGGTCCCCGCGGCGACGGAAGGAGCCGGGGCGATGAGGCACCGCAGTGTGGGCGACCTGATGACCCCCGCCGCCGTGAGCGTGCAGCCCGGTACCCCTCTGAAGGAGATCGTCCGGCTGCTCGACGAGTACGACATCACCGCCGTCCCGGTCGTCGAGGACGGGCGGCCCGTCGGCGTCGTCTCCGAGGCCGACCTGGTGCGCAAGCAGACGCTCCCGGGCCCGGAGCGGACCGCGGGGGAGCTGATGAGCAGCCCCGCCGTCGTCGCGGCGCCCGGATGGAGTGCCGTGCGGGCGGCGCGCACGATGGAGCAGCACCGGATCAAGCGGCTGCCGGTCGTCGACGACGACGGCGTCCTGATCGGGATCGTCAGCCGCAGCGACCTCGTCCAGCTCTTCCTGCGGCGGGACCGCGCCATCCAGGAGGAGATCGTCGAGGAGGTCGTGGTGCGCACCCTGGGGCTGTCCCCCGCCGCGCTGACCGTGCAGGTCGACGACGGCAGGGTGACGCTGAGCGGGAGCGTGGCGCGCCGCAGCCTGGTGCCGGTCGTGGTGCGGCTGTGCGAGGGCGTGGACGGCGTCGTCGACGTGGTGGCGCGGCTCGGCTTCGACCGGGACGACACCGCCGACCTGCCCCCCGGGACGGACGGCGGTCACCGGGGAGCGGACCGGTGAGGGTGTCCGACCTCATGAGCGCACCGGCGGTCTGCGTCCCGCCCGGCACCTCGCTGGCGGAGGCGGCCCGGCGGATGGACCGCGAGGGGATCGGGTCTCTCCTCGTGGTCGAGGACGGGGTCCTGCGCGGCATCGTCACCGACCGGGACCTGGCGGTCCGCGGCCTCGACGCCGGGGCGGGCCGCGGGGCACGCGTCGACGCGGTGATGTCGCCGCACGTCGTCTCGGTGGCCGCGGCCGACGACGTGCACGCCGCGTACCGCCTCTTCCGCCGGTCCGGCGTGCGCCGCCTGCCCGTGCTCGACGGGGACCGGGTGGCCGGGATGCTCACCGTGGACGACCTGCTGCTGGACGTGTTCCAGCGGCTCGCCGACCTGCTCGGGCCGGTCGCCTGGAGCGTCCTGGAGGAGCCGCCGGGCCCGCCTCCCGCGGGACTCTGAGGCGCTGGGCCCGGTCCCGGCGCCCGCCGCCCGTCCGGGTGACGCGTCCGCACGGTGAACTGCGGGACAATTCTCGGCCATCGGATCCTTCGGAAGGCTGTTCGGGCCGGAACCTCGGCCTAGCATGAGGCGATCACGTACGGAACGAACCGGGGGAGGCCCGGCATGCTGTGGTCCGGCCCGCGGAGTCGGTCGGCACACCCGCGGGACGGAATCCGCCCGGCCCCCGTGCTCGTCCTCGCCCTCGTCCTGGCCCTCGTCGTGGCCGCGGTGTGGGCCGCAGCCGTTCGGCGCCCGGACACCGCAACCGGCGCGCAGGGGCCCCGGCACACCGCCGTGGAGGTGTCCCCGGGCCACTGCGGCCGCGGCTGGAGCAGGCCGGAGCCCGGTGTGCAGGTCTTCGACCTCCACAACACCTCCGACGCCGCCGCCGAGGTGTACCTGGAGGACCCCGGCAGCGGAGCCGTCTACGGCGAGGTGGAGGGCATCGGCCCCGGCACCACCCGGCCGCTGACGGTCCGGCTCGGCCGGGGTGCCTACGCCTTCAAGTGCGTGCCGGAGGACGCCGACGCGGTCACCGGCCCCACCGTCCGCCTCGCCCGCGGCGCGAGCGGACCGGCCGCCGCCCCGGTCACCGCGCACGACCTGATCCCGCCGGCGATCGCCTACCAGCAGTGGGTCGGCGGGGGCCTCGGCGAGGCGGTCCGGCTCGCGGTCCGGCTCCGGGACGCCGTCGACCGCGGCGACCTCGGCGCCGCGCGCACCGCCTGGCTCCCCGCACACCTCCAGTACGAGCGGCTCGGAGCGGCGTACGGCGCCTTCGGTGACGCCGACGGACGGATCAACGGCACCGACGCGGGCCTGCCCGGCGGCGTCCACGACCCCTCCTTCGCCGGCTTCCACCGCATCGAGTACGGGCTGTGGCACGGCGCCTCGGCCGGCACGCTGCGCAGCCCCGCCGCGGCCCTCGCCGACGCGCTCACCCACCTGCGCGACACCTGGGCGCAGGCCCGTATGGACCCGGCCCAACTGGGCCTGCGGGCGCACGAGATCCTGGAGAACACCGTGCAGTTCGAGCTGACCGGACGCACCGACTACGGCAGCGGCAGCAATCTCGCCACCGCCCGCGCCAACCTCGACGGCACCCGCGAGGTGCTCTCACGGCTGCGCCCGGTGCTCGCCGGCCGCTACCCCGGTCTGCCGGACCTGGACACGGCCCTGACGCGCGCGCAGCACACCCTGGACGGCCTCCACCGCGGCGACGCGTGGACCCCGCCGGACCGTCTGAGCCGCACCCAGCGGGAGCGCGTCGACGCCGAACTGGGCGATCTGGTGGAGCGGTTGGCGTCGGTGGCCACCCTGACCGACCCGCGGAGGACGGCGTGAGCGCCCCCGACGGCACGAGGCACCCCGACGACATGACGGCGCCCGACGGCAGGACCGCCCCCGAGGGCGCGACGCCCCCCGACGGCGCGACGGCTCCGGGCGGCGCGGCGGCCCGGAGCGGCGCCGCGGGCGTGCGCCGCCGGCGCTTCCTGCGCGGGGCGGCGCTGGCCGGAGCCGGCCTCGCCGCGGGCGCGGCCGCCGCCCCGCAGCCGGCACCCGTCCCCGGCACCGGACCCGCACCCCTCCCGCCGTTCCACGGCCGCCACCAGCAGGCGGTGCTCGCCGCCCCCCGCCGGTCCACCGTGTTCGCCGCGCTGGACGTCACGGCCGAGAACCGCACCGAGCTGGCCGACGTGCTGCGCACCCTCACCGAGCGGGCCCGCTTCCTGACCTCCGGCGGCACACCGCAGCCGCTCGGCATCACCGCGCCGCCCCCCGACTCCGGCGTCCTCGGCGGCACCGTGCCCGGCGGGGCGCTCGCGGTCACCGTCGGCGCCGGCGCCTCGCTGTTCGACACCCGCTTCGGGCTCTCCGCCCGCGCCCCGCGCCGTCTGACGACCATGCCCGCCTTCCCCGACGACGACCTGCAGCCCGACTGGTGCCACGGCGACCTCAGCCTCCAACTGCACGCCGACGACCAGGACACCGTGCTGCACGCGCTGCGCGACCTCGCCCGGCACACCCGCGGCGGCCTCCAGGTCCGCTGGCGGATGGACGGCTTCGCGAGCCCGCCCCGCCCCTCGGGCACCCCGCGGAACCTGATGGGCTTCAAGGACGGCACGGCCAACCCGGACGCCACCAGTGCCCGCGAGATGGACCGGCTGGTGTGGGTGGGTCGGGGCGCCGGCGAGCCTGACTGGGCGGTCGGCGGCACCTACCAGGTCGTCCGGCTCATCCGCATGCTGGTGGAGTTCTGGGACCGGGTCTCCCTCCCCGAGCAGGAGCGGATCTTCGGCCGCGCCCGGGAGACCGGCGCGCCGCTCGACGGGAACAGCGAGCACGACGTCCCGGCGTACACCGACGACCCCAAGGGCGACGTCGTTCCGCTGGACGCGCACATCCGGCTGGCCAACCCGCGCACGCCCGCCACCGCCGACCAGCGCATCCTGCGCCGCGCCCACAACTACGACCGGGGCATGGACGGCAACGGCAACCTCGACATGGGGCTGCTGTTCTGCTGCTACCAGCAGGACCCGGCACGGCAGTTCGAGACGGTGCAGCACCGGCTGGCCGGCGAGCCGCTCACCGACTACGTCACCCCGTTCGGCGGCGGCTACTTCTACGCACTGCCCGGCGTACGGGACGCGTCCGACTGGTACGGCCGCGCCCTGCTGGAGTGAACCTGTCCGGACAACTTGGGTATGACACTTGGTCAATACCCGGTCAAGATTTGGCCCGGCTTCCCTGACCGTGTGTTCATCCGTGCGCCACCATGGCTCCGCCGGGGCGCTGCCTGCCCGGCGCAAGATCGCGAGCCGTAGGGCGAAACGTACCCACCCGGAGGGTGAAGCAGCATGGCGAGCAGGCGTAGACGAGCAACGATACGGAGCGTGGGGGCGCTCGCGGGGGCGGCGGTGCTCGGCGTCCTGGGCGCGGCGGGACCCGCCGGCGCCGCGGCCGGTGGCGGGCAGTCCCGCACCGCGACGCCGATCAAGCACGTGGTCGTCCTCTTCGACGAGAACATCTCCTTCGACCACTACTTCGCCACGTACCCGAAGGCGGCCAACACCGACGGCACGAAGTTCACGGCGTCCCCGCGGACCCCGAAGAACATCGACACCCTCGCGCACGCCGGGCTGCTGACGAAGAACCCGAACCAGTACGCGCCCAAGCGGCTCACCCCCGCGCAGGCCATGACGTGCGACCAGAACCATTCGTACGGGCCCGAGCAGTACGCCGCCAACGGCGGCAAGGCCGACCAGTACGTGCAGAACACCGAGGTCGACAAGTGCAGCGGTGGGCTCTTCGGCGAGCCCGGCCTGGTGATGGACTACTACGACGGCAACACCGTCACCGCGCTGTGGAACTACGCGCAGCACTACTCCCTCTCCGACCGCGCCTTCAGCTCGAACTACGGGCCCTCCACGCCCGGCGCGCTCAACCTGGCCTCCGGCCAGACCCACGGCGTCGTCTCCATGGACCCCGCCTCCGGCACCGACAACCCGAAGCGCACCGCCACGCCGGACCCGTACACCGTGAAGTCCCCGGACGCGCACGGCGTCGGCACGGTCGTCAACGACCCCGACCCGGCCTACGACGACTGCTCCGGCAAGAACCACACCAGCAGCAACGCGCTGGCCGCGATGCAGGGCCGCAACATCGGCGACGTCCTCAACGGCCGGAAGGTCAGCTGGGGCTGGTTCCAGGGCGGCTTCCGCCCGTCGACGCCCTGGGACGGCAAGCTGGGCCACTACGCCCAGTGCGACACCGCGCACACCAACGTCGGCGGTGCCTCCGTCGTCGACTACAGCCCGCACCACTCGCCGTTCGAGTACTACAGGTCGACGGCGAACCCGCACCACCTCGCGCCGAGCAGCGTCGACGAGATCGGGCACGCCGGCCGCGCCAACCACAACTACGACCTGACCGACTTCCACGCCGCCCTCAAGGCCGGCAAGCTGCCCTCGGTCAGCTTCGTGAAGGCGCCCGCGTACCAGGACGGCCACGCGGCCTACTCCGACCCGATCGACGAGCAGCACTTCCTCGTCGACCAGATCAACGCGATCCAGAGCGCACCGCAGTGGAAGTCGACCGCCGTCGTCGTCGCCTACGACGACTCCGACGGCTGGTACGACCACGCCTACGCCACGCCGCGCAACGGCTCCCAGGACACCGCCCCCGGCTCCAACGGCAAGGCCACCGACAGCCCGGCCTGCCAGGCGGGCCCGGCCCCGGCCGGCGGCTACCAGGACCGCTGCGGCCCGGGCACCCGCCAGCCGCTCCTGGTGATCTCGCCCTTCAGCAAGGTCAACAAGGTCGACCACACCCAGACCGACCAGTCCTCGATCATCCGCTTCATCGAGGACAACTGGCACACCGGCCGCGTCGGCGACCACTCCTTCGACGCCGCCGCCGGCAGCCTCCAGGGCATGTTCGACTTCCGGCACCCGAACGACCGGCAGGTCCTGCTGAACCGGGACGGCTCCGTGAAGTCCGTCGGCGCGATCCGCCCGGTGGACCCGGTGACCACCGCGATCACGCCCGGCCCGGCCATGGAGAACACCGCCGCGGCCGGCGACGCCTCCGCCTTCCCGACCGTCCCGGTCGGCATCGCCGCGGGCGCCGCCCTGGCGGCCGCGGCCACGGGCACCTGGATGGCCCTGCGCCGCCGCACCCGCACCGGTTCCTGACCCGTCCGAGGAAAGGCTCCGGCCCGGCACCGCACCCGCGGTGCCGGGCCGGAGCCGTGCCCGGGCCGGGCGGCTCCGGGGCGGCGTGGCGTTCGCCGACATGGGGCACGCCGGCGGGGACCATGGGACCGTGCCCCGGCAGCACCGGGACACGGCAACCCTGTCGGTGCGCGAGGGCCCGGAGGCGGCAATGACGGTGAACCGGGTCGGCCTGGTCGTCCACGGAGGGCGCCCCGAGGCACGGGCGGCGGCCCGTACCGTCCACGAGTGGTGCGGGGAACAGGGCGTGCCCTGCACCGACATCGACGTATGGCACGACGGCGGACGGCGCAGCGCCCGCGACGAGGTCGATGCCGCGGGCGACCCCGATCTCGTCGTCACCCTGGGCGGCGACGGCACGTTCCTGCGCGGCGCCCGGCTGGCCGCCGAGAACGACGCCCTCGTCCTCGGCGTCGACCTCGGGCGCGTCGGCTTCCTCACGGAGGTGCCCGCCTCCGACGTCCGCAGGGCCCTGGACGCCGTACGCGAGCAGCGCCTGACCGTGGAGAGCCGCATGCTGCTCACCCTGCGGGCCTCCCGCCGCCTCCAGGTGCCGTCGGGCATGCAGGAACTCGTCCGCTACGGCCGGGGCCCGATGCTGCCGCCGCCGCGGGTCCGCACCGACTGCGAGGCGGGCGGCGACTGGGGCATCGCCCTCAACGTCACCGCCCTCAACGACGTCGTCCTGGAGAAGCTGGCCCGGGACCGCCAGGTGTCCGTCGCCGTGTACCTCGCCGGACGGCTGCTCGCCTCCTACTCCGCCGACGCGCTCCTGGTGGCCACACCGACCGGATCGACCGCCTACAGCTTCGCCGCCGGCGGCCCCGTGGTGTCCCCCCGCACCGACGCGCTCGTCTTCACCCCGGTCGCCCCGCACATGACCTTCAACCGGTCGGTCGTCGCGGCCCCGGACGAACCCGTCGCCCTGCGTGTGCTGGAACGGTCGGGACAGGCCGCCGTCAGCATCGACGGCCAGTTGCGGGGCGTGCTCGAACCCGGCGACTGGATCGGCGTCTACGCCTCACCCCGCCGGCTGCGCGCGGTCCGCCTGGGCCCGACGGACTTCTACGGCCGCCTGAGGCACCGCATGAACCTCACCGACGCCCCCGCGGCCGTCGCCGACGGCACGCCCGCCCCGCTCTGGCCGGTGACCACCGCGCCGCCCGACGACCTCGCCCACCTGGCTTTCCCCACCCGGTCCGACAGCGCCGCCGGACCCGGCCTCTCGCCCTGACCGGCGCCGCGCAGGGACCGGCCTCACCCCGCCGCGGGGCCGTCGGTCCCCTGCACCCGGGTGATCTCCGAGAGCCCGGAGACCGTCAGGACCGGGATCAGCAGCGGAGCGGCGATCAGCTCGATGCGGTCGGCGTGGTTGAACAGCACCGTCAGGCCGGCGCTGTCCAGGTACTCGACGGCGCTCAGGTCGAGGACGAGGGGCTCGGCGGTGGCGTCGAGCGCCTTCGCGAGCGCCTCCGCGAAGGCGTCGCTGTTGCTCATGTCGATCTCACCGCTGACCGTCAGCAGGGCGGTGCCGTCCGGCCGTCGGCCCGGTGTGAGGGTGAGCGGGGTGGTCATCGGGCGATCCTCGTGTGCATCTCGACGGTGGTGCCGGACGGGCCGGGAGTGATGGTGACCTGCTGCATCATGGCCTGCATGAGGGCGATGCCGCGCCCCCGCAGCGGTGGCCCGCCGGGCTGCGGCGCCTTCCAGTCGCCGGTGTCGGCGACCACCAGGTGCACGGCGTCCACGAAGGCCTCCGCGCGCACCCGCACCATGTCGCCCGGTGCGTGCCGGTGGCCGTGCTCGATCGCGTTGGCGCACGCCTCGCCGACCGCCACCAGCACGTCCTGCATGGTCCGCCGGGGCAGCCTGCACTGGTCGAGCCAGGAGCGCAGCGCCCCGCGGACCAGCGCCAGTTGCGACGACTCGGCCGGGAAGGACAGGTCGAACGGCGCCGGGTGACGGTACAGCAGCAGGGCCACGTCGTCTTCGTAGCCGCCCTGCGGGGCCAGCCGGCTCATCACCTGCGTGGCCAGCTCGTCGACGGCGACGTCCCGGCCCCGCTGGACGGCCGCCCCGGCCTCCCGGATGCCCGCACTGAGCGGACGGCGCCGGCGCTCGACCAGGCCGTCGGTGTACAGCAGGAGCGTGGCCCGCGCCGGCACCGTGCTCGCCGCCTCCGGCCGCTTGCGGTCCGGGCGCACCCCCAGCGGCAGCGAACGCCCCTCCTCCAGCAGCCGGCTGATTCCGGAGGGTTCGGCGACGATGCCCGGCGGATGGCCCGCGCTGGAGTACGTCAGACGGCCGCTGTCGGGATCGAGGACCCCGCAGAAGACGGTGGTGCACACCGCTCCCGGCACCCCCGCGGCGAACCGGTCCAGCGCCATCAGGGTGCGGGCCGGGCTCGCGTCCTGCAGCAGCAGGGCGCGGCAGGCGCTGCGCAGCTGCCCCATCACGGTGGCCGCCGTGAGGCCGCGCCCCACGCAGTCGCCGACGACGATGCCGATACGGCCGTCGGGCAGGGTGACCGTGTCGTACCAGTCGCCGCCGACTTCAAGCGGCGGCGTGGCGGGCTCGTAGCGCACCGCGAAGCCCGCCGGGAGCCGTGCCGGGCCGAGGATGGCCCGCTGGAGTGCGATCGCGGTCTCCCGCTGCTGGTCGATCTGGTGGGCGCGCGCCAGCCCCTGGGCTAGATGGCCCGCCAGCAGCGACAGCAGCAGCTGGTCCTCCGCGGAGAAGGGCCGCTTGCCGCCGAGGTCCATCCACAGGGCGAGCGGGCCCTCCGGGTGCTCCAGCAGGATGCCCGCCCCGACGGAGTCGGTGACGGGGGCCAGCAGGGGCCGGCCGCGCAGTTCGCTCAGCGCGCGGCGCCGCTCGGCGGACAGGTCCTGCCATGCCTGCGGGGCGCCCGTGCCGGCCAGGACGGGCTGGTCGCCGAAGACCGCGGCGAGCACCCGGCGGGCGCGCCACAGCTCCTGGAGCACCGACAGCGCGCCCCACAGCGCGTCGGACAGGCTCGTCGCCCGGGACAGGCGGGTGCTCAGCGAGGCGAGGGCGCTCTCCCGCTGGATGGCGTAGTGCTCGGCCGTCACGTCGCGGAAGGTGCCGACGATGACGCGCCGTCCGCTGTCGGGGTCCCGGGCCTCGTTGAAGGTCGCGTTGATCCACAGCCGGTGCCCGTCGCGGTGCGCCACCGGGACGGTGCAGCTTCCCTGGCGCCGGTCCAGCAGCTGGGAGAAGGCCTCCGCGACCTGCTGGTGGGCCTCCGGGTCCTTCGCCGCGTCGGGCCACCAGGGGTGCGCGGCCCGGTAGGGGAGGTCCTCGGGCCCGAAGCCCAGGATCTCGGTGAAGGCGCTGTTGATCTCCACCACGGCGCCGTCCTCGTCGCAGACGAAGAATCCCTCGTGCAGGGAGTCCACGAGGGCGGCCCGCCAGCGGGCGTGGTGGCCGCGCAGCCGCGCCAGCTCGATGCTGGCCCGCACCCGGGCCAGCAGCTCCGCCGCTGCGAAGGGCTTGACGAGGTAGTCGTCGGCGCCCGCCTGCAGGCCCTCGATGGACGCCTCCTGGCCGGCCCGTGCCGACAGCAGCAGCACCGGCACGGCCGCCGTGCGCGGATCGGCGCGCAGTGCGCCCACCAGCGCCAGCCCGTCCAGCCGCGGCATCATCACATCGCTGACGACCAGGTCCGGCGGGTTCTTGCGGATCGCCGACAGCGCCGCCTCGCCGTCGGAGACGGCGTCCACCCGGTACCCGGTCGTCCCGAGGATGCGGGCGAGGTACTCGCGCATGTCGGTGTTGTCGTCGGCGACCAGGACGCGGGCCGGAGCCGCCGGGCCGGGCGCGTAGCGGGGTGCGGCTCCGGGGGCGCCGGGGACGGGCTCCTCCACCGTGGCCGGCTCCGGGACGTCCGCGGTGTCCTCGGGCAGCCAGCGCAGCGCCTCCTGGACGTAGGGGTCGGCGAGGACGGGGCCCGTACGGCTGCCCGCGGTGGGGGCCACCGCACCCGCGGGCAGGTGGGCCACGCCGAACGGCAGCCGCACGGTGAAGCACGTGCCCCGGCCCTCGGTGCTCTCCACGGAGATCGTCCCGCCGTGCAGCCCGATGAGCTCCTTCACCAGGGCCAGCCCGATGCCGCTGCCCTCGTTGGAGCGCGACCGCGCGTTCTCGATGCGGTGGAAGCGCTCGAACAGCCGCGGCATCTCTGCCGCCGGCACGCCGACCCCGGTGTCGCGGACGGTGACCACGGCCTGGTCGCCCTCCGCGCGCAGCGCCACGCGCACCGAGCCGTCGAGGGTGAACTTCAGCGCGTTGCTGAGCAGGTTGAACAGCACCTTCTCCCACATGTCGCGGTCGATGTGCACCGGCTCCGGCAGCGGCGGGCAGTCCACCTCGAAGGCGAGCCCCGCCTTGTCGAAGGCGGACCGGAAGACGCTCGCCAGCTCGGCGGTCACGGCGGCCAGGTCGACCGGCTCGTAGCGCGCCTGCATACGGCCGGCCTCGATGCGGGAGAAGTCCAGCAGCGCGTTGACGAGTTTGCCGAGCCGCAGCGCGTTGCGGCGGACCACGTCGATCTCCTCGCGGACGCGTGGATCGGCCCCCTCCAGCCGGATCCGCAGCTCCTCCAGCGGCCCCATGATCAGCGTGAGCGGCGTGCGGAACTCGTGGCTGATGTTCGAGAAGAACATCGTCTTCGCCCGGTCGAGCTCCGCCAGCTCCTCCGCGCGCCGCTGCTGCGCCTGGTAGCTGCGAGCACCGGCGATCCCGGCGGCGACGTGCCCGGCGACCAGCTCCACGAAGCCGCGGTAGCTCTCGGACAGCGGCCGGTAGCGGTTCAGCGCCGCGACCAGGAAGCCGTACGGTGCCTCCTGCTGGAGCAGCGGCACCACGAGCGCCTGCACCGGCGGCTGCGGCCATGGGCCCGGGGGCAGGCCGGTGAAGGGAGTGCCGTCGAGTTCGACCGTCGTCGTGCCGCCCCGCGCCGCGGTCTCCACCGGCCACACGCCGCCCGTCCCGCCCGCCGCGAGCGAGGCCGGTGCGGCGGGATGCCCGGCCGGGAGCCCGGTCGCCCCGGCCAGCCACGCACTGCCGTCGGCCTGGAAGAGATAGGTCAGGGTGAAGGGCAGGTCCGCGGTGTTCCGGCCGAGCTGGCGGGCGGTGAAGGCCAGCACCTCCTCCTCGCTGCGGGCCGCGCTCGGATCGGAGCCGAGGTCGCGCAGCGTCGCCATGCGCCGCTCGCCGATCACCCGATCGGTGTCCTCGCTGACCACGCACAGCATGCCGACCACGGCACCGGCGTCGTCCCGCAGCGGGCTGTACGAGAACGTGTGGTACGTCTCCTCCGGGTAGCCCGAGCGCTCCAGGAACAGCAGCAGCGCCTCGTCCCAGGTGGCCTCGCCGGTCGTCATCACGGTGTCGATGCGCGGGCCGATGTCGTCCCAGATCTCCGCCCAGACCTCGCTCGCCGGCCGGCCCAGCGCCCAGGGGTACTTGCGGCCCAGCGTGTCCCGCCGGTAGGCGGCGTTGCAGAAGAACGTCAGCTGCGGCCCCCACGCCATCCACATCGAGAACCGCGACGACAGCAGGATGCTCACCGCGGTCCGCAGGCTCTGCGGCCAGGAGCCGGGCGACCCGAGCGGTGTCGTCCCCCAGTCCACCGCCGCCAGGTCGGCACCGACCGCGGCGTCGGCGGCGAACAGGTCGGCGCCCGGCCCGGACGGCGGCTCGGGGGGCACCGCGTCCCCGGAGTGTTCAGAAGGCGCCATGCGACACCCTTTCGCTCAGGCCCACCGGACCGTGGTGCCGGCACGAAGAGCGACGGCACCCCGATCCGCTCCCGGCACGCTCCGGCGCTCCCGCGGGGGCGCGGCCGGGAACAGTGGCTCCGATCCGATGGTCCCTCTTCCGACGCGCCACGGCACACCATCCTCCACCCGGTGCCCGGCCCGCGACGCCGCCTGGCGTGGTTGGGCCGTGTGATCCGTAGGATAAGACAGAGGCACTGTCCGCGGTCGCGCCGGGACGGACACGGGAAGGCGGCCACGCGGGACGGCAGACGGCGCCGCCGGGACCGCGGCCCCTGCCGGTTTCCCGACCGGCCCCGCACGACCCAACCGCACGACCGCCCCACCGTCCCGTACGCCCCACCCCGCTCCACCACACCACCGCACAGGAGAACCGGTGACCGACCGCACCTTGACCGTCGAAGCTGAGACCCACTCCTCGGGTGTCACCGTCCTGACCGTGACCGGCGAGCTGGATCACCACACGGCCCCCCGTCTCACCCACGCCCTCGAGAACACCCCCTTCGCCCGCGACAGCGGCACGGTGCTCGACCTGTCCGGGCTGTCCTACTGCGACTCCACGGGCATCACGGTACTCATCACCGCCTACCACCGCGCCCAGGCCACGGGGTCGAACCTGTTCCTCGCCGGCGTGAGTTCCGACCTGATGCGGGTGTTCCGCATCGTCGGGCTCGACCAGGTCCTGAGCTTCCAGCCGAACGTCGACAGCGCCGTCGCCGCCCTGCGGCTCTGACGGCACGGCACCGGAGTCCGGCGCCGCACGCGCCCGCCGGACCGGGGCCGGTCAGGCAGGCCCCGCGGCGTCGCCCCGAACCGGCCCGTCGGCCATGCGGCTCGCGGCGAGCGCCGCGATGTCGTCGTCCAGCCGCCCACCGCTGTACTCGAGCAGATCCCCGTGCAGGTGGTCCAGCAGGTCCCGCGGCTCCAGCGCGGACCACGCACGCATGCGGTCGGTCAGCGGATAGAACGTGCCCGAGCGGTCGCGGGTCTCGGTCACCCCGTCGGTGTAGAGCAGCAGCCGGTCGCCGGGGTGCAGCGCCACCACGTCCTGGTGGTAGCCGTCGCCCGCCAGGACGCCGAGGTTGATCGGGGGCGAGGGGTCGGTGGCGTCCAGCTCCACGACCCGGCCGCCGGCGACGAGCAGGGGCGGCGGATGGCCGCAGTTGACGATCCGGACCACCGGCTCGCCGTCGGGGATCTCCGCGAACACGGCCGTCACGAAGCGCTCGTCGGCCTCGTCGCCCGCGAGTTCCTCGGCCCTGCGGGACATGCTCCGCTCCACCCGGTGCGCCACCCCGGTCAGGTCGGGCTCGTCGTGCGCGGCCTCACGGAAGGCGCCGAGTATCGTCGCGGCCGTCTCCACCGCCACCAGGCCCTTCCCGCGGACGTCGCCGATCAGCAGCCGCACCCCGTACGCCGTCGGCACCGCCTCGTACAGGTCGCCGCCGATGCGCGCCTCCGCCGCGGCGGACAGGTACAGCGTCTCCACGCAGATGTCCCGCAGCCGGTGCGGCACCGGGCGGAGCAGCACCCGCTGCGCGGTCTCGGCCACCGACCGCACGGTGGCGAGGGTGCGCTCCCGTCGGGTGCGGTGCGCGGCCAGCAGCGTCCCGATGGCTCCCACCAGGGCGGTGGAGACGTACGAGGCGACGTAGTGCCGGTCCCACAGGTAGCCCACGCTCCGGCCGGCGCAGCACGGGGTGCCCGCCAGCACGCCCTCGAACAGCACCGTGAGCACCGTGATCGTCGCGACGGCGACCGGACCGTGTGCGAAGGCGGCGAGCAGGGGCACCGCGATGAGCAGGAAGCTCACCGGCCAGTCCACGGGCGTGATCGGTTCCACCGCCAGGACGCCGGCCACGAACAGGGCGGGCAGCCAGCGCATCCACGGCGGCGGGGCGGGCGGTTGCAGCACGGTCCCGGGGCAGTCGGACCCCACGGCCTCCGGCCGCGCGCCGGGCCGCTTCACGGTGCGCTCCGGCACCGCGTACGGCCCCCGGCGTCCCGGGCCTCCCTGGCGTCCCTGGCGTCCCGGGGGAGGGCGAGGGCGGGGCGCGGCCCGGGCGGGGGCAGGGCGGTGCGGCCCGCGGCCGTGCGGGCGTCCTCGGGATGACACTCAGGCGGCCAGTTCACAGATTCTCCCGGCGGGCTTGATCAAGAACACCAGCCTGAGGCGGTGCCCCGCCCGCACCTGCCCATTGCTCCACGCACGGGCATGTCCGATCGCCGGCGAACCTTCGACCTGCGCGCGACGGCTCTGTCCTTCGTACTCCCTGCGGCGCCCGCGGGCATCCCGGGGACCGCTGCCACCCGGGGCCGCGCACGAGGAAGCCCCGGCTGGACGGGGGGTGCCAGCCGGGGCGGTTCACGGGGGTGCGGAGGGCGTCACCTCTCGGTGAGGGGCTGCACGGGATGTCGGCCGAACGACCGTCCCCGAGCCTGGGGGAGGGGTACGGGGCCCCGTCCCCTCCGCGGCCCACATCCGGATGAACGGCAAGACATCGCCCGGGGTTCCAGTGGCGGCTCCGGCCGCGGGTGATCCGCGCCACATTCGTCCGACCGGGTCCGCGCGGGCGGCGCGCTCCGGGGCGGTCCGTCGCGGCGGATCATGCCTGCGGACCGGGGGCGGCCCGTCCGCTGCGGGGCGGCTCCGGTCCGGTGGACGACGCGGCCGGGGTTCCCTGGCCTGCCGTCGTGCGCAGGGCGTGGTCGATGAAGCGGCGGGAGGCCGGCGGCAGGGTGCGGCCGGACAGCCAGGCGACGCCGATGTCGCGGGCGCCCTCGACGTCGGTGATCTCCAGATAGCGGATCGGGTAGTCGGGAGTGGCCGCCCCGTCCGGCGCGCCCGGGATGAGGGACACACCCAGCCCCGCGGCCACCAGACCCCGCAGCGTCTGGACGTCGTCGCCCTCGAACCCCGCCTGCGGCACGAAGCCGGCCTCACGGCACAGCGCCTCGGTGACGCCGCGCAGCCCGTAGCCGGACTTCAGCAGGATGAACGGCTCGTCCGCGACCTCGGCCAGCCGGACCCGGTCGTGCCGGGCCAGCCGGTGCTGGGCCGGGACCGCGAGCAGGAGCGGCTCCACCAGGAGCCGCCGCCAGGCGATCAGCGGATGCCCGGGGTCCTTGCTGGTGATGACCAGGTCCGCGGTGGCGGAGAGGAGGTGCTGCACCAGCCCGTTCTCCTCGTGCTGGTGCAGCTCGAACCGGACCCCGGGGTGCTCCTGCCGGAAGCCGGTGACGAGCTTGGGCACCAGCCAGGTGCCCAGCGTGTGCAGGAAGGCCAGCGACACCACGCCCGTGTCCGGGTCGACCACCTCCGCCACGGCCCGCCGCCCCCGGTCGTAGGCGTCGAGGACCGTGTCGGCGTACTCCTTGAACACCCGCCCGGCCGGGGTCAGCCGCAGCACGCGGCCCACCCGCTGGAACAGCTCCGCGCCGACCTCGTCCTCCAGACGGCCCAGCGCACGGGACAGCGCGGGCTGGGTGACGCGGGCCGCGGACGCGGCCTCGGTCACCGTCACGCCCGCGGCCACCGCCTGGAACGAGCGCAGCACCTGGAGATCCATCCCCGGCATTCTCTCAGGGCGCCGCCGCGGCCGCGCCGGTCAGCGCGCCCGGCCGGCGGACCGCCGCCAGCGAACGGGCCGACACGGCGTCGCAGAGCCGCTCGGCCGCCGTGATCGCCCGCTCCCGGTCGTGCCCGGGGAGCCCCGGTTCGCTGCGGGCGTGGGCGACGGCCCGCCGGGCCTCGGCCAGTTGCTGGTAGGCGGCCCGCCGCAGCGCGTGCCGCTGGGCCGGGGCCGCCGTCGGGGCGAGGTCGCGGTAGCGGTGGGCCGCCGCCAGCGCCGCCTCGGTCCGCGCGGCGGCCCGGCCGCCCGCCGCACCGGGCCACAGGGCGAAGTGCGCCACCAGGACGATCCCCGCGGCGAGCGCGGTGTCGAGGATGCGCGCCCCGTACAGCGCCCGGTGGTCGCCCAGCAGGTCCACCAGCACGAAGACGATCGCGGTCAGGCCGAGCGTGGCCAGCGCGTAGTGGTGGCGCACCCCGACGGCCATCAGGGCGCCGAAGGCGGCCACCGCACCGATCAGGGCGTACGTGTCCTGGGTCAGCAGCGTCACCGCGCCGATGGCGGCCACCCCGACGACCGTGCCGGCGCAGCGGTGCAGCGCCCGCCGCAGGACCGGCCCGAAGTCGGGCTTGTAGACGAACGCGACCGTCATCGGGAGCCAGTAGCCGCGGGGACCGTGCAGCGCGAGCGCGCACAGCTGCCCCGCCAGCACGCACACGGCGAGCAGCACCGCGTACCGCAGCCGGTCCGCGCGGGAGTGCCCGGCGGCGGCCGGCGGGTGCAGGGCGGAGGAGGCGTCGTCCGGTCGGCCGGCGTGCGCGGCCAGGGCGGCCAGCGCCCGCAGGCCGGGGGAGTCCCCGGTGCCGGGGACCGCGGCCCCCACGGGGCGCGGACCGGGAGCGTACGGGGCGGGGGAGTCCGCGGGGACCGGCTCCCGGGGCGGGAGCGCTGCCGTGCCCCGGGTGATGTCGGAGACGGGGGTCCCGGCGGCCGGGCCGGGCACCAGGCGGGCGGCCAGGTCCAGCGGGACGCGGACCGCCGCCGCGGGCAGCGGACGGGCCTCCCACACCAGGGCCGACGTCACCTCGCCCAGCCGGACGGCCGTGTGGAGGGCCCCGAGCAGCGCGCGCCGCTCGCCGGCCGCCCGCCCGTCCCGCGCCGGGGCGCGGCGCAGCACCTGCTGGGCGTGGTCGAGGGCACCGGTCAGCCGCCGCCGCGCCGCCTCCGCGCCGGGCGTGCCCGCGGCGCCGAGCGCGGCGGAGGCGGCACGGTAGGCGGCGAGCACGGCGTTCCGCTCGATGTGGTGCCGGCGCCACAGCCACGGCGTCGCCGACAGTGCCGCCACCAGGGCGACGCCGGAGAACAGCGCGAGCGGCGCCTGCCACCACGGACCCGGCGCCGGGATGCCGCCGCCGATCGTGGTGCCCAGCAGCAGGTGCAGGCCCGTCACGGAGCTGACCCGGCCGCGCAGGCTCACGGCCCCCGACACGAGCGCCGCGAGGACCAGGCACACCGTCAGTGCGGCCGGCTGCCCGCTGCGCAGCGCCAGCTCGCCGGCGAGCAGCCCCACGGCGGAGGACAGGCCGAGGGCACCGAGGCGCCGGAGACGGGTCCGGTAGGGGTCGGCGCCGTCCTGACTGACCCCCCACAGGGCGCCGATCGCCGCGAGCACCGCCGGGGCCACGTGTCCGGTGACCACCCCGGCCAGCAGCGGCGCCGCGAGGGCCACGGCGCCCCGGGCCGCCGCCGCGAGCGGCAGCGGGGCGAGCCGGCCGGCGGCGGGGAGCAGCGCCGGCCGCGGGACGGCGCGCGGTGCGCGTCCCGGTCGCGAGCGGGCTGCTGAGGTCATGGGCTGGACGTCCTTCCCTGGGACGGCGGGGCGTTTCGATCACCTCCAGAATCGGCCCCGGGCCATTCATGCGTCCAATGCCTGCAGTTGCTCGATATCATGCATCACGGGCATGTATATTCTCTGAACTGCGACTACTGTCTGGAGGGCTGATCGGCTTCCGGTGTGAACCGTGACCGAAAAGGTGGCCCTCGGCCCGGACCCATGTCCCCGATGCATGAGTGCCGCCGCGCGGGGCCGCCGTCCGCGATCAACCGTTCGGCCCCGTATGGGCGCCTTCGCCCGGGGTAGCCGCCAGGTGTACCGGGACGTGCTCCTCCTTCCACGTCCCGGGTGACGGGAAAGTGCCGCGGCCGGGGTCCCGATCCGGCCGCGGTACTCCTCCCGTGCCGGACCCCGTCGCCCGGCTTCCGTGCCGGACTCCCACGCCGGACGCCCGTGCCGGGCTCCCGCGCCGGGCTCCCGTGCCGGACGGCGGGGCGGTTCAGGCGGGCGCCCCGGCCGGCGCCGTGCGGCGGGCCGGCCGCCAGGTCGCCACCAGCGCGGCCGCCAGCAGCAGCTCCGCCAGGTCACCGCCGTAGTACATGATCTCCGCACCCTGCTGGACCTGGCCGATGGGCGCGTGGACGTGCACGTGGAACCCGCCGTACATCGCCTGGGCGACCAGGGCGTGCACCGCCACGGCGACTCCCAGATACGTGAGCCGGGCCGGTACGCCCGGCCGCCCCGGCGCGGGATCCGGCCCGGCGACGGCGTGCGCGAACAGGCAGCCGGAGGCCAGGAAGTGCGCGTGCAGCAGCCAGTGGCCCGCGGGATGCCGCATGACGGTGTCGAACAGCGGCGTGAAGTAGAGCACGCCGAGCGTCCCCGTGCTCAGCACCAGCGCGACCGCGGGATGGCTCACGGCCCGCGCCGCCCGGCTGCGCACCACCGCCACCACCCGGCGGGCGTACCGCGGGGGCAGCGCACGCAGCAGCAGGGTGACCGGTGCGGACAGCACCAGCAGCAGCGGCGCGTACATGCCGATGAGGAGGTGCTGCGTCATGTGCGCCCGGAAGTCGCCGTGCGCCGCCGGGCCCAGCGGCGGCAGCAGGGCCAGGGCCAGCAGGGCCAGTCCGCCCAGGAACGCGGCCGACCGCGCGCCCCGGCGGCCCGCCGCCGGATGGCGGCGGGCGGCGCGCCGGACGAGCAGCAGGTGGACGGCCGCCGTGGCCGGCAGCACCAGAACGGTCGCCGCCGTCAGCAGGGTGCCGCCGCCCGACGCGGCGTGGTCGTGCGTCATCGGGTGCCCGCCGTGCATCAGACGGGCCTCGCGTCCTCGCGGGCGGCGACGGCCGGGACGGGCGCCGCCGCACCGCGCCGGACCAGGTGGCCGACACCCAGCAGCAGCGCCCCGAAGGCCAGGAACCCGGCGTCCCACCAGCCTTGGTACGGGCCGCCGTGCACGTGGTGGATCCCCAGGATCTGATGGTCCACCAGCCCTTCGACCAGGTTGAACAGGCCCCAGCCGGCCAGGATCCACCCCCAGAGCACGCGCGAGGCCCACACCGCCCTGCGGTGCTCGGTGACCCGGGCGTACAGGATGCCGAGCCCGGCGATCACGGCGACCCAGCACACGGTGTGGAAGATGCCGTCCCAGGCGGTGTTCATCTCCAGCCCGGACACGGTGTGCGGGTCGTAGTACTTCACTCCGATGTGGTCGTGGTCGGTGCTGGACAGCATGTGGTGCCACTGCAGCAGCTGGTGCAGCAGGATGCCGTCGACGAAACCGCCGAGTCCCACCCCGAGCACGATCCCCGGCAGCCGGACGGTCTGCCGTGCCGGACCGGGTAATCGTGCCGTGCCTGCGCTCGTCACCCCGAAATCCCTCCCCGAATCGCTGGTCCAACCTCGAGTCGCACGGGCGCGGCGGACGACCGCCCGCCGCTGATCCCCGATCACCCAACCACCGCCCGCACCGCGCCCGCACGGGCCGAAACGGCCAAATGGGCGGAGCACGGCGAACAGGCCAACCGGCCGTCCCGGTGCGGAGCCCGATCGGGCCGGGCCGCACCACGCCCGGAGGGCGTGAGCGGACCGGTCACCAGGTGGGGTGCACGCGGCGCAGGACCAGGACGGCCGTGTCGTCGCCCGCAGTGCCCGCGGTGTGGCGGCGGAGGCCGTGGTAGAGCGTCCCGGGCAGGTCGGCGGGGGTCACGTCGGACCAGGTGCGGGCGCGCTGCTCCAGGGGGTAGAAGGCGCCCGACGGCGCGCGGGCCTCGGTGACACCGTCCGTGCACAGCAGGAGCGTGCTGCCCGGAGGGAACGAGAACCACTCGACGGTGCGCGGCGCCGGGGCGAGGGCTTCGAGCCCCAGCGGCACGCACGCCTCGCCGCCCAGCACGCTCCCGGTGTCCGCGCCGTTCAGCAGCAGGGGCGGCACATGGCCGCAGTTGACGGCCTGCACCTCACGGTCCGGGCCGACCGACAGGACCAGGGCGGTCACGAAGCGCTCCCGGTCCCCCGACTGCGCGGCGAACGAGTTGTGGCGCAGCACCGCCTCCTCCAGCGCGTCGACGACACCGGTGAGCGTGGGCTCCGCGATGGCCGCCTCCCGGAAGGCGCTCAGCACGGCGAAGGCCGCGCCGATGGCGGGCAGGCCCTTGCCCTGCACGTCCGCGATGAACACGCGGCTGCCGTACGGCGAGGAGACCACCTCGTAGACGTCGCCCCCGACCCTGCTGTCCTCCTCGACGGGCTGGTACAGCCCGTGGACCAGCAGCTCGTCGGTCAGCAGCGGGAAGGGACGCAGGAGCTGGCGCTGGAGCGCGGCCGCGGCGGATCTCAGCCGGGCGATCTCCCGCTCCTTGCCGACGCGCTGCGCGGCACGGGCGATGCTGAGGGCGTTGAACACGACGGCGAACACGAGTACGGCGGCGTCGGCGCCCGGCGTGTCCATCGGGGTGTCCAGCAGGGACCCGGCGATCACGACCGTCACCCAGACGGAGGCGACGGTCGTCTGCCGGACACTGCCGCGCCCCGCGAGCAGCGCGGGCAGCACGATCAGGAAGGGCGCGAGCCGGGTCTCCCGGCCCAGCACGACACCGGTCACCGCCAGCACCACGGTGACGGCGACCAGCCAGAACCACACGGCCGCCCAGGACAGCGCGGGCGCGGACCGGTTCGTGGGTCCGGCCGTGCGCACCGGGTCCGGGGCCCTCCTGCTGCGCAGCATCTCCTCCGCTCCGGTCGGCGTCGGGGCCGGCGGCGGGACGGCTCTCCCGCGGCCGGGGTCGTGTCCCTCCCACTATCGGCCGCGTCGTGTGCCCCCGCCGCCCGGGCTGGCGGGCTCCGGGCGCGGAGCGCCGGGGCGGGGTCAGGCGCCGCGTTTGTGGCGCGGGGCGCGGCGCCCGGAGTCCTGGTGGACGAGCAGCAGCAGGGCGAGCAGCAGAGGGCCCGCGGTGCACAGCGTGAAGATCATGGAGTCTCCTCCCGCCACGGCGAAGGCTGTCTCCTGTCCGGTACCCCCTGTGCGTCATGGTGTGCCTGGATTCGCCCCTTCGATGCGGCCCGCGCCGGGGTGGGCCGGCAGACGGACGGTGAAGCGGGCGCCGCCTTCCGGGGCATGGCCGTCCGCCGTGATCGTGCCGCCGAGACGGGTGGTCAGGCGGTGGGCGATGGCCAGGCCGAGACCGCTGCCGACGGGACGGACGCCGCGGTACCGCTCGGTGAGGGCGCCGCGGTCGAAGGCGACGGCGGCGTCCTCGTCGGTGAGGCCGGGACCGCCGTCGCGCACCTCCAGCCGCGCCCGGGCGGCCCGGGTGCCGCCCCCGTCGTCCTTGCTCCCGCCCGTCCCGGGGCCGTCCGGGGGCCCGCCCGCTCCGGGCCCGTCGTCCCGGATCGCGCCCGCCCCGGGCCCGTCGTCCGTCCCGGCGCCGTCGCCCGCCGCCAGGACGAGGACGAGCGGACGCCCCGCCGGGGTGACCCGCAGCGCGTTCTCCGCCAGGCCGTCCACGAGCTGACGCACCCGGAAGCCGTCCGTGGCCACCGGAACCGGCCGTCCGGGCCGCTCCACGCGGAAGTCGACGCCGTGCCGGGCGCAACGCGCCGACCAGGCGGCCGCGGCCTCGGCGACCAGTGCGTCCAGGTCGACGTCGGCGACGTCCAGGCGGAAGTCGTCGGCCTCCAGCCGGGCCAGGGCGAGCAGGTCTCCCACGAACCGCTCCAGCCGTTCGACCTCGCCGCGCAGGATCCGCCCCGCCCCGGGCACCTCGTCCCCGGTGACCACCCCGTCGGCGAGGGCCTCGGCGTAGCCGCGGACGGTGGTCAGCGGGGTGCGGATCTCGTGCGACACGGACATCAGGAACTCCCGCTGCCGGCCCTCGCTGCGCGCCAGCGCCGCATCCAGCGCGTTCAGCGCCGACGCCAGCTCGGCGACCTCGTCCGGCCCCTCCGTCGGCACCCGCACCCCCCGCTCGCCCGCGGAGAGCCGGTGCGCGGTGCGGGCGGCCGCGGCGAGCGGCCCGGCCAGCCGCCGGGCGAGCAGCGCTCCCGCCAGAGCGGCGCCGCCCAGCCCGACGGCCAGCGGCAGCACCAGGCCGCCGCGCATCCGGTCGGTGGCGTCGTCCACGACGCTCGTCGGCCGGGTCAGCACCAGGCCGCCGCCCGACCGCGTCGGTACGCCCTCCACCAGCACCGGCCGCCCGCCCAGGGAACCGGTCGCCGAGACGTGCCGGCCCGCCCGCAGCGCGGAACGGCCCGCGGAGCCGACGGCGGGTCCCGCGGGGCCCGCGACGGAGCCGTCGGCGAGGACCAGGGCCAGCTCGACGCCGTCGGGTCCCGCGATGCGCTGCTGACGGTCCAGCAGCAGCGACGCCAGCGCCGGGGTCCTGGCCATCACCTCGGCCTGCCGGGTCAGCTGGTCGCGCTCCTGCGCCTCGGCGCTGGTGCGCACGGTCCGCCACGCGAACAGCCCGGTCACCAGCACGGCCAGGGCGGCCACGGCCGTGGTCAGCAGCACGATGCTCCCGGCCAGCGACGCACGGCGCTCCCCGAGGCTCACGGCCCGGTCTCGGTGACGCCGTAGCCCACCCCGCGGACGGTACGGATCGGGCTGGCCGGGCCCAGCTTGGCGCGCAGCTGCGAGACGTACACGTCCATGACCCGGGTGTCCCGGTAGCCGGCGTACCCCCACACCTGCGCCAGCAGCTGCTCGCGAGTGAACACCTGGCCCGGGCGGGCCATCAGGTAGGCGAGCAGGTTGAACTCGGTCGTGGTCAGCTCCACCGGCCGGCCGTCGACGTGCAGCGTGCGGCGGCCGGTGTCGAGGGCGAGCCGCCCGACCCGCCGTACGGGATCGCGGTCCGGGCCCGCGGCCCGCCGCAGCAGGCTCTTGATCCGGGCGACCAGCTCGTGCGGGGAGAAGGGCTTGGCCAGGTAGTCGTCGGCGCCGATCTCCAGGCCGAGGATGCGGTCGGTGACCTCGTCGCGGGCCGTGACGAACACGACGGGCGTCCAGTCGCCCTCCTCGCGCAGCCGGCGGCACACCTCCATGCCGTCCATGCCGGGCAGCGCGATGTCCAGCACGATCGCGGCCGGGCGCAGGCGCCGGGCGGCGGCCAGGGCGCCGGTGCCGTCGGTCTCGACGTGGACGCCGAAGCCCTCCCGGCTCAGGTAGCGCCGCTGGAGGTCGGCGATGTGCCGCTCGTCCTCGGCGACCAGGACGAGCCCCTTGTACTCCGGGCCCCTGCTGTCCGGTCCCTTGTTCTCCGGCATGTGGCTCTCTCCTCGCACCCCGGGACACGGGGGCCGACCCGGGGCGGTGGGACGCTCGATGCTAACCACCGTCCGGGCCCCGGCGCGCCCTCGGCCACCAGCCCTTACACGCCCCGAACACGGGCCGAACCGTCCGCTCGCAGGCCTGCGCCACCCTGGTGTCCCGCCGGACGGCACCCGGCCGCCCCGGAGACGGCACCCCGGTGCGGCGGACGACACGGAAGGACACCGTGAACCCGACCCTCACTCCCGCGCCGCAGCCGCCGCCCCCCGCGGCGGCACCGGCCCGACGACGGGCCGCGGCCCCGCGCCCGGACGAGCTCGCGGCTCCCGACGCGCCCCCGGCTCCCGGCGAACCCCCGGGACTTGGCGCGCCCCCGGCAACCGGTCACGGCCCGGCTCAGGGGCCCGCGTCGGCCGGGACCGCGGCCCGGCGCCCGGGTCAGGGCCCGGCTCCACGCCCGGCTCCGGCGCTCGCGCGTACGCACGCCCGGCTCGGGAGGAGCTCGGGTCCCGGCGGTCCCCCGCATCCGCACACGCACCGTGGCGGCGCCGCCTCCGTCTCCGCCCGTGCGCGGCACCCGCAGCGGCCTGGTTCGGCGCGGCCGACGTGGAGCCCGGGCCGTCGCCGGGAGCCGTCCGGGCGCCGGATGCCGGCGGCCGTGGTCGGCCTGCTGCTGCCCTTCCTGCTCGCGGGTCGGGCGTCCGCCACCGCCGGCGGCGGTAGCGCCGGGGCGGTGGCGCGGACCACCGCGTCCGGTACCGCGTCCGGCACCGGGTCCGGGGGGACGCAGTTCCTCGTCCTGGCGCTCGCCGCGGCCGTCGCGCTGGTCACGACGGTCACGTGGTTCCTGGTCCGCACCCGCCGGCGTACGCGGGAGGAACCACCGCGCCCCGGCGCACGGGCCGGCCGCCCCGGCCGGCTGCACCGGCTGGGCCGCTGGTGCGCCCGGCGGCCCCGGCGGGTGCTCTGCACCTGGCTGCTGGTGCTGCTGGCCGCGGCCGCCGCGAACCACACCTGGGGCGGCACCTACGACGACGACTTCTCCCTGCCCGGCACCTCCGTCCAGCAGGGCGCCGACCTGCTGGACGCCCACGGTTCCGCCCAGGTGCGCGGCACCGCAGCGCAGGTCGTCCTGCACACGGACCACGGCACCCTGAAGGCGCACCGCGACGCCGTCGAGGACGCGGTCGCCCACCTGGGGAGGCTGCCGCACGTGACCGCCGCGGGCGACCCGTTCGCCACGCCCGGTGCGGTCTCCGCCGACGGCGCCACCGCCGTCGTCCCGGTCCACTTCACCGAGAACCCGCAGCGCTTCGACCCGTCGTACCTGGACGGCGTCGACAAGGCCGTGCGCGAACTGCGCGCCGACGGGGTGACGGCGGAGTACGGGGGGCCGCTCGGCCAGCTCGCCCGCCCCAAGGCCGCGGACCGCGCCTCGGAGGCGATCGGGCTGGCCACCGCCGTCCTCGTGCTGCTGCTCGGCTTCGGCAGCGTCGTCGCCGCCGGGCTGCCGCTGCTGACGGCCGTGCTCGGACTGGTCTGCGGCCTGTCCCTGCTCGGCCTGCTCGCCGCCGCGTTCACCTTCGGCACCGCCGCTCCCACCCTGGCCACCATGATGGGGCTGGGTGTCGGCATCGACTACGCCCTGTTCCTCGTCACCCGCCACCGCCGCCTGCTGCGGGACACCGGCGGATGCGCCCCGGCCGACCCGGCCGAGGCGGCCGGCCGGGCCGTGGCGACCAGCGGCCGGGCGGTCGTCGTCGCCGCGGTGACCGTGGCCCTCGCTCTCGCCGGGCTGTACGCGTCGGGGGTCGGCTTCATCGGCGCGCTCGGCGTCGGCGCGGGACTGACCGTGCTGGTGGCCGCCGTCGCCGCGCTCACGCTCACTCCGGCCCTGCTCGGCCTCGCCGGCCGCCGGATCGACCGCTGGCGGGTCCGCCCGCCGGTCGACGAACCCGACGGCACAGGCGACACCTGGCACCGCTGGGCCGCCACCGTCCGCCGCCGCCCCTGGCTGTTCCTCGTCACCGGCGTGCTGATCCTCGGCGTGCTCGCCGTGCCCGCCGCGTCCCTGCGGCTCGGCCACGTCG
Organism: Streptomyces tropicalis; assembly: GCF_029269835.1. GTDB lineage: Bacteria > Actinomycetota > Actinomycetes > Streptomycetales > Streptomycetaceae > Streptomyces > Streptomyces tropicalis. The sequence goes on from NZ_JARJBB010000004.1 coordinate 371,283, forward strand.
ACAACGGCGCCGACCCGTCCTCGTACACCGACCGCCGCGCCTACGACCTGATCACCGACGGCTTCGGCGCCGGGACCAACGGGCAGTTCACCGTCGTCGCCGACCTCGGCCCCGGGCAGGACGCCGCCGGCGCCCGCCGGGTCGCCGCGTCCCTGCACGACGCGCTGGCCGCGACGCCCGGCGTGGCGGCCGTCTCGCCGCCCGTCACCACGCCCGACGGGGCCCTGGCCGTCACCACCGTCACCCCCCGCTCCGGGCCGCAGGAGCGGGCCACGTCCGATCTGCTGCACCGGCTGGAGGACGACACCCTGCCCGGCACGCTCGCCGCGTCCGGCGCCCACGGGTACGTCACCGGCACCACCGCAGCCCAGCTCACCTTCCGGGACGTCGTCGCGGACCGGCTGCCCGTCATCGTCGCCGTCGTCGTCGCGGCCGCCTTCCTGCTGCTGCTCACCGTCTTCCGCAGCCCGGTGGTCGCCCTCAAGGCCGCCGTGCTCAACCTGCTGTCGATCGGCGCCGCCTACGGGGTCGTGGTCGCCGTCTTCCAGTGGGGCTGGGGCGGCTCCCTGCTCGGCGTCGGCAAGACCGTGCCCGTGGAGTCGTACGTGCCGATGATGATGTTCGCCATCGTGTTCGGCCTGTCCATGGACTACGAGGTCTTCCTGCTGTCCCGCATCCGCGAGGCCTGGCTGCGCGGCGGCGACAACGGGCGGAGCGTGGCCGAGGGGCTGGCCGGCACCGCGCGGGTGATCACCTGCGCCGCCCTCATCATGACCAGCGTCTTCCTGGCGTTCCTGCTGTCCACCAACGTGGTCGTGAAGATGCTCGCCCTCGGGCTCGGGGTCAGTGTGGTCGTCGACGCCACCGTGGTCCGCCTGATCCTGGTGCCGTCCACGATGTACCTGCTCGGCCGGGCCAACTGGTGGCTGCCCGGGTGGCTGGACCGCGTCCTGCCGCACCTCGACCCCGAGGGCCCGTCGGCCGCGCCCGCACCGGCCGCGGGGGACGTCCGCGCCCCGGCACCCGCCGACGGCACGGCGGACGACGGACGGGTCGCTGCCGGTATGCCCGGTGGTGGACAGGGCGTCCACGGCACGCCTGGCGGCGGATCGGGCGCCATGGGCACGCCTCCGGAGGGACCGGGCCCCGACGGCGCGGCCGCCGGAGAACCGGGCGCCCGCGGCGGCGGGTGGTCCGGCGCGCCCGTCCGGCCGGGAGGTGAGGAATGAGCCGCCCGGCACCGTCGCGGTCCGGCGCGCCACGGCCCGGCGGCCTCCGGAGTGCGCTCGGCGGGAGCGGGGCGCCGCGGACCCTGCGGCGGTCCGGGCGCCCCTGGGGTGCCCCGTGGCCGAGGGGCGCCGGGTGCCGGCGCCGGCCGCTGACGGTCGCCGCGGCCGTACTCGCCGCGCTGCTGCTCACCGGCGCCGCCGCCGAGGCGGCCGCCCGCGTCCTGCTGCACGACCGCCTCGCCGCTGTGGCCGGCCGGACCCTCGGCCCCGGCGCGCAGGTCGGATTCGGCGGCCGGTCGGCGCTCGTCGCGCTGGCGGGCCGGCACCTGGACGCCGTGACCGTCACCGGCGGCCACCTCAGGCTGGGCGGTGTCCCCGACGCCTCCGTACGGGCCCGCCTGGACGACGTACGGCTGACCGGCGGCCACTCCGCGACCGTGGCCCGCACCCGCGCCGAGGTGGACGTGCCCGCGGCCTCGCTGCAGGCCATGGCCGGAGCCGGCGGAGGCGGGCTGCCGGTGACGGCGGTCCGCCCCGACCCGGCCGCCGGCACCGTCACCGTCGCGCTCGGCGGGGCGGGCCTCGCCCGGGCGGTGCTCCGTCCGCGCCTCGACGCGGGCCGCGTGCGCCTGGTGGTCCGGTCGGTCGACGTCCTCGGCGCCCCCGCGCCCGCCGCGCTGGTGGACCGGGTCCGCGCCCGGCTGTCCGAACGCGCCACGGCGGCCTATCCGTTGGGCCTGCGGGCCACCTCGGTCCGGGTCACCGCGGACGGCCTCCACGTCACGCTCGCCGGGGGCCGGACCCGGCTCCCGGCGGGGAGCCCCGCCACCACTCCGGCACGACCGGCCGGGTGAGACCGGACGGACGGCGCACCGGGCCGTTCGGGAGGTCACGTTCCGGACGGCCCGGCACCCGCGCGTGGCCCCGTCGAGCCCGAGCCGGAGCCGGCCCGTCCCCCGTCCGGTGGAGTGCCGGCACCGCACTCCACCGCGCCCGCCGAGGGTGCCGCGCCCTGCCGCATCCCGCCGAACGTGCCGAGTGCGCCGAGCCTTCCGCGCCGGGGAGGGGGGACCCGGCCGCCCGGTGACCCACGGGCCCGCGGGCCCGGGTGCCGGGCCCCGTCGCCGGAACCTCGTACGCAGGACCGTGACGAGGGGATCTAGGCTTCTCGGTGAAGGAGCTTCGCTCCGTCCCGCGCCCGGCGCGCGCCGCACCGGGACGGGCGAACCGTGTCCATCTGCCCCGGGGACGTCCCGTTGAACTTCTGGTCCATCTATCAGCACGGCTTCGCGCGCGTCGCCGCGTGCAACAGCCACACCGTCATCGCCGACCCCCAGGCCAACGCCGAAGCGGTCCTGCGGCAGGCGCGCCGGTGCGCGCAGGACGGCGTCGCCGTCGCCGTCTTCCCCGAACTGTGCCTGACCGGCTACTCGATCGAGGACCTGCTGCTGCAGGACGCGCTGCTCGACCAGGTGGAGGCGGGTCTGGAGACGGTGGTGGCCGGCACGGCGGACCTGCTGCCGGTGCTCGTCGTCGGCGCCCCGCTGCGCCACCGCCACCGGATCTACAACTGCGCGGTCGTCGTGCACCGCGGCCGGATCCTCGGGATCTCGCCCAAGTCGTACGTGCCGAACTACCGGGAGTTCTACGAGCGGCGCCAGATCGCCGCGGGCGACGACGAGCGCGGCGGGACGATCCGGGTGGCCGGCGCGGCGGTCCCGTTCGGCCCGGACCTGCTGTTCGCGGCGGAGGACGTGCCCGGCCTGGTGCTCCACGCGGAGATCTGCGAGGACATGTGGGTGCCGGTGCCCCCGAGCGCGGAGGCGGCCCTGGCCGGCGCCACCGTCCTCGCCAACCTCTCGGGCAGCCCGATCACCGTCGGCCGCGCCGAGGACCGGCGGCTGCTGTGCCGCTCGGCGTCCGCGCGCTGCCTCGCCGCGTACGTCTACGCGGCGGCCGGACTGGGCGAGTCGACCACCGACCTGTCCTGGGACGGGCAGACCATGATCTACGAGAACGGCGCGCTGCTGGCGGAGACCGAGCGCTTCCCGCGCGAGGACGGGTACGCGGTCGCCGACGTCGACCTGGACCTGCTGCGCCAGGAACGCGCGCGCACGGGCACGTTCGACGACAACCGCCGGGCGCACGCCGCACGCACCGGCGAATTCCGGGAGGTCCCCTTCCGGCTCGACCCGCCGACGGCGGACCTCGGGCTGCGGCGCCGCGTCGAGCGCTTCCCGTTCGTACCCGCCGACCCCGACCGCCTGGCCCTGGACTGCTACGAGGCGTACAACATCCAGGTCGCCGGCCTCCAGCAGCGGCTGGCGTCGATCGGCGGCCCCAAGGTGGTCATCGGGGTCTCGGGCGGCCTCGACTCCACGCATGCGCTGATCGTCGCCGCGCGGGCGATGGACCGCGCGGGCCGCCCCCGCAGCGACATCCTCGCCTTCACGCTGCCCGGCTTCGCCACCGGCGAGCACACCAAGGACAACGCGCACCGGCTGATGCGCGCCCTCGGAGTCACCGCGGCCGAGCTGGACATCACGCCGACCGCCCGCCTGATGCTGCGGGAGATGGACCACCCGTTCGCCGCCGGCGAGCCGGTGTACGACGTCACCTTCGAGAACGTGCAGGCGGGCCTGCGCACCGACTTCCTGTTCCGGCTCGCCAACCAGCGCGGCGGCATCGTGCTCGGCACCGGCGACCTGTCGGAGCTGGCGCTGGGCTGGTGCACGTACGGCGTGGGCGATCAGATGAGCCACTACAACGTCAACTCCGGGGTGCCGAAGACCCTCATCCAGCACCTGATCCGCTGGGTGGTGCGCAGCGGCCAGTTCGACGAGGAGACCGGCCGGACGCTCACGGCGGTCCTCGACACGGAGATCAGTCCCGAACTGGTGCCGGGGGAGGAGCTGCAGTCCACCGAGTCCAAGATCGGCCCGTACGCGCTGCACGACTTCACTCTCCACCACGTGCTGCGCCACGGGTTCCGCCCGTCGAAGATCGCCTTCCTGGCGTGGCACGCCTGGCACGACCCGGACGCCGGCGCCTGGCCGCCCCACTTCCCCGAGGCCGACCGGGTGGCGTACGACCTGCCGGAGATCCTCCGCTGGCTGGAGGTGTTCTGCCGCCGCTTCTTCGCCTTCGCGCAGTTCAAGCGCTCGGCCATGCCGAACGGGCCGAAGGTGTCGGCCGGCGGCTCCCTGTCCCCGCGCGGCGACTGGCGCGCTCCTTCCGACGGCACGGCGGACTCCTGGCTCCGCGACCTCGCCCGCATCGACGTCCCCGAGGCGGGCCGGTAGCCGTCGGCGCGTTCGGCCCGGTCTCCGGAGCGAGCATGGGCTCCCTCCGGAGACCGGGTCGCAGTCACACCCCGACCGACCCGGCGCCCTTGCCGTGCCGAGGCATCTGAAGGCGGGACCGCGGTTCCCGGTGGTCCGGCGCGCGGCCGGGCGCGACGCCTGCAACCCGCCTGGGCTTCCCGGTCCGCCCTCGCACCGGCCATGCCGAGACGGCTGACCGCTCGATGAACTGCCGCCTGAAGGCCTGTCCGTGGCCGCCCTTGTTCGAGGCGCGACGGGCCGTACGCGGCTCGGAGGCGGCGTCGCGACGTGCGGCGGGCCGGAGGAAGAGGCCGGCAGCGCCGGGGCATCCGGATCAGCCTCGGCGCCGGCCGGCGAGCCCACCGTTTGCCCTCGGTGGGGCGGGGCGGGCAAGGTGCGTGATGTGCCTACCTTGCTGATCGTGCATCACACTCCCTCGCCGCACTGCCAGGCCATGTTCGAGGCGGTGGTCTCGGGGGCCACGAGTCCCGAGATCGAGGGCGTGCAGGTCGAGCGGAGGGCGGCGCTGTCCGCGACCGCGGCCGACGTCCTCGCCGCCGACGCCTATCTGCTGGGCACCCCGGCGAACCTCGGCTACATGGCGGGGGCGCTGAAGCATTTCTTCGACCAGATCTACTACCCGTGCCTGGACGAGACCCGGGGAAGGTCCTTCGGGGCCTTCGTGCACGGCGGGAACGACGTCACCGGGGCCGTCCGGGCCCTCGACTCGATCACCACCGGGCTCGGCTGGCGCCGGGCGGCGGAGACGGTCCGGGTGACCGGGGAGCCCGGCCGGGCCGACATCGAGGCGTGCTGGGAGCTCGGCGCCGTGCTGGCCGCGGGCCTGACCGACTGACACCGTCCCTGCCGGGTGCCGGGTGCCGGGTGCCGGGTGCCGCGTGCCGCGAGGCGCCGTCTCCCCGTATGAGGAGGCGAGTCGGGGGCATCCGCAGGGCACGACACGAGCCCACTCAGCCCCCGGAAAGGACGCCATCGTGCTGGCCATCGCCTCTGCGGTCCTGTTCTTCATCGCCTTCCTCATCAACGCCGCCGACCTCTCGACCAACAGCACCTTCAGCTCGACCAACGTCATGCTGCTCGGACTGGCCCTGCTGGCCCTTCACGTCGCGGGCATCGGCAGCGGCTGGGCGGTGCGCGGCCGCAGACGGTGAGGTGACGGAGGACGGCGGTGTGCGGAGGCCGGACCGGGCCCCCGCACACCGCCGTTCGCCCGTGCGGCACGGTCAGGGAGCCCGGTGGCCCGTCTCCGTGCCGTCGAGGGCCGCCCGCATGGCCCGCGCCGGCGGTTCTGGAGGCTGCCGCTCCAGCCCGCCAGCACCAGGAACGCCACCGCGAACAGGGCCGTCCCGGCCGTCTGCCGTATTCCCATGGTCAGGGCGATCGACACCGTGGCGGAGAAGCAGACCGCTGCCGTGACGACCAGTGCGGCCACCCGGTGCCGGGTCCGGTGCGGCCGCTGCTCGACCACGTCGGCCACCGCCCCGCGCTCCTCCGGATCCGTGGGCACCTCTCCGGTGCGCAGCCTGCGCTGCAGGGAGAGCAGACGATCCACCGAGCCGCCGGCCGCGCGCTTCTCCCGGCGCCGGATCTCCGTCGGGCACCCCCCGGGCTTCCCTCGGGCAGGGTTCCGGTCACCCACGGGCACCGCGCGCTGCCTGCATCGTACGGAATCCGCCAGGCGGACACCGGTGTCCGGCTTTCGCTCTTGACGCGGCATCGGGCGCGTTCCACGATCCAGACACCCCCACTGAACGTGGACATGCCAGCATGGATCCGTGGAGCCACTCCGGAGCGCGCGGGCGCGTCCACCTCCCCCCACGACACACGGAGCCCCCGCATGACTCTCTCCGTACCCGGACGCCTGCCCACCGCCCTCACCGTCGCCGCCGCCGCACTGCTCACCGGCGGGACCGTGGCCTGGGCCGCGCCGGCGCCCGCCACCCCGCGTGCCGCGGCCGCCGCACCCGACATACCCGTGGCCAACGTGAAGGCCCACCTGGCCCGGTTGCAGTCCATAGCCACCGCCAACGGCGGCAACCGCGCCCACGGCCGCAGCGGCAACAAGGCTTCGCTCGACTACGTCAAGAGCAAGCTGGACGCGGCCGGATTCGCCACCAGCGTCCAGCAGTTCACCTCGTCCGGCCGCACCGGGTACAACCTGGTGGCGGACTGGCCGGGCGGCGACACCGGCCATGTGGTCATGACCGGCGCCCACTTGGACAGCGTCTCCGCGGGTCCGGGCATCAACGACGACGGATCCGGATCGGCGGCGACGCTGGAGACCGCGCTCGCCGTCTCCCGGACGGGCTACCACCCGGCCAAGCACCTCAGGTTCGCCTGGTGGGGCGCGGAGGAACTCGGCATGGTCGGTTCGCGCACCTATGTCAACGGCTTGTCCGCGGCGGACCGTTCGAAGATCACCGCCTACCTCAACTTCGACATGATCGGCTCGCCCAACCCGGGTTACTTCGTCTACGACGACGACCCCGCCCTGGAGAAGACCTTCCAGGACTACTTCACCGGGCTCGGCATCGCGACCGAACCGGAGACCGAGGGCGACGGCCGCTCCGACCATGCGCCCTTCAAGAACGCGGGCATACCCGTGGGCGGCCTGTTCAGCGGCGCCGACTACATCAAGACCGCGGCTCAGGCGACGAAGTGGGGCGGCACATCCGGCCGGGCGTTCGACCGCTGCTACCACCAGGCGTGCGACACGTCGGCCAACATCGACGACACCGCGCTGGACCACGACTCCGACGCCGTCGCGTACGCCGTCTGGACCCTGTCGTCCTGACCGGCGCCGCAGCGCCGGCCCCCGACCGGGCCGGCCCGGTCGGGGGCCGGCCCGGGGACGGCCGGCTCAGGACAGGTCGACCAGGCGGTGCAGGGGCGTCCCGAGGGCCCACCGGTGCAGGAGCGCGCCGTCGAGGAGGCGGGTGCCGCCGTCCCGCCGGGCCCACTGCACGTCCCGGGGACTGAAGGCGCCCCGGTGCACCACCAGATGCAGCGCCCGGCCGGTGCCCCCGGTGCCGCCGGGCGCGTCCTCGTCCGGCAGCGGCTCGGCCACGGGACGGAACACCACCTCCAGCGGCAGGTCCCGGCCGCGGCGCGCCCGCACCCGGGGCCGGACCGGCTCCTCCGGCGCCGGCAGCACCCGCCAGCCGTCCCGGCGCAGCATCCGCGCGACCGCCAGGGCCAGCCCCGGCGTGTCGAGGCCGGACAGCTCCTCGGCCGTGTAGTAGCCGTGCCGCCGCCGGGCGAGCGGGCGCCGGCGCCGTACGGCGGCCGCGATGCCGAGGACCAGGCAGCCCAGTCCCACCAGCGGCACACCCGGTCCCAGCGAGCGCCAGGCGGTCGCGGTGCCCGCGACCGCCAGGCAGAAGACCAGCGCGCATCCGGCGAGCGCCGGAAGGACCTCACGGAACTCGGGGCCGTAGCGGCCCTGGGCGCGCAGCAGACCGACGACGCGCCGCCGGCGCTCCCGCCGCGGCTCGCGTCGACCCCTTCCCCGTACCGTCCCAGCAACCAGGGTCGGCTCCCCCTCGCCCTGCGCGTGCGGGCATGTGGAGGGAGGCATACCCCCGGCCGCGGGGCGGCGCGCCCGCGCGGTGTGTTTTCGGCCGGTACTCGCCGCCGCCGTGACCGAACCGCCGCTGCCGCCGGACCCGAACCGGCCGGAAGCCGCGCGCCGGACCAGGATCCAGGTCGCAGGCCGCTCCGGGCTGTCAGGCCGGAGCGAGGCGGCCCCCGGGCCCGGCCACGCACCGCCCCCCGGACCCGGCACGCATCCTGCCCTCGGTACGGGTGAGGTCCCGCTCCCGGCCCCGGCGCGATCCGGCCGTCGGGCCCGGCGCGGGTCCGGGTGCGGGTCCGGGCGCCCCCAGGACCCGGGAGACGCCGACGCCCGCCCACGGGCGTCCCGGGGGCGGGCGTACGGAGAGGAACCGGAGGGTCAGCCCAGGCTGCCGGTGCGGGCGTCCCGCCACAGGTCGACGCCGCCGTCGGTGGCGTACTTGTCGATCTCGGCCAGCTCCTCGCTGCTGAAGTCGAGGTTGTCGAGCGCGGCGACGTTCTGCTCCAGCTGCTCCACCCGCGAGGCGCCGATGACCAGCGAGGTGACCCGCTCGTCCCGCAGCGCCCAGGCGAGCGCCATCTGGGCCAGGGTCTGACCGCGGCGGGCCGCGAGGTCGTTGAGGGCGCGCAGCCGGCGGAGCATGTCGTCCGACAGCCACGAGGTGTCGAAGGAGGTGCCCTGCGCGGCGCGGGAGTCGCCGGGGACGCCGTCGAGGTAGCGGCCGGTCAGCAGCCCCTGGGCGAGAGCGGTGAAGCCGATGACGCCGAAGCCCTCCTCCTGCGCCACGTCCAGCAGGCCCTCGGTCTCGATCCACCGGTTCACCATGCTGTACGACGGCTGGTGGATCAGCAGCGGCGTGCCGAGGTCCCGGAGGATGGCGGCGGCCTCGCGGCTGCGCTCGGCGTCGTAGGAGGAGATGCCCACGTACAAGGCCTTGCCCTGGCGCACGGCGGTGTCGAGCGCGCCCATCGTCTCCTCGAGCGGCGTCGTCGCGTCGAGGCGGTGGGAGTAGAAGACGTCCACGTAGTCCAGGCCCATGCGCTGCAGGGACTGGTCGAGCGAGGCGAGGAGGTACTTGCGCGAGCCGCCGCCCTGGCCGTAGGGACCCGGCCACATGTCCCAGCCGGCCTTGGTGGAGATCACCATCTCGTCGCGGTACGGCGCGAGGTCCTGCCGCATCAGCCGCCCGAAGTTGATCTCGGCGGAGCCGTAGGGCGGGCCGTAGTTGTTGGCCAGGTCGTGGTGGGTGATCCCGAGGTCGAAGGCGCGCAGGGCGATCTCGCGCTGCGTCTCGAAGGGCCGGTCGTCGCCGAAGTTGTGCCAGTAGCCCAGGGACAGGACAGGCAGGTCCAGTCCGGAGCGTCCGGTGCGCCGGTAGCGCATGCTGCCCTGGTAGCGCTCGGGGTCCGCGACGTGGTTCATTTCGGGTGGTCTCCGGGTGGTGCAGTGAGCGGGTGCCCCCGTCGGGTGCGAAGGGGTGTCTCCCCACAGTGCTCCGGCGTGATCCTGAAGTCCAACCGTTCCTCCGCATCGGATTCAGCGGCACCGCTTCTGAATCCCGGGGTGCGGCCGGACGGACCCGCCCCGTCGGCCCCGCCGGGTCCCGACCGCCCGTGGCGATGACACGGAGCCACGGAACACCGGAAAACGGTCACGATGCGTGGCGTTCCGCTCGGATCGGAACACCGGCAGCACCCGTCCGCAGCCACCTCCGTCACGTGCGTGCAGGGCTCGACCGCGTCCGCACCGGGGAGAACCCCGGCGCGCAACCGGATCCGCCGTGGAGGTGCCCGCCGTGACCGACGCCGTGCTCGAGGCCGACTTCTCCTCCCCCCGGCAGTGGGTCGCCGGGCGCTCCCGGGCGTACCCGGGCGGCGGTCCGGTGAACCCGGGCGACGGCAAACTGGACCTCCTCGTCGCGGCCCCGGACCGCAGCCGCACCGGCACGTCCTCGCCACCCGGCGCGCCGACGGCCTGCGGGACACCGGCCTGCTCACCACCGAGAGCAGCGAGGAGGGCTTCATGGTCCGGGCCGGGGACGTCCTCACCACCCGCGTGCGGCTGCCTGCCGCCCTCGGCGCCCGGCTGGCCGTCTGGACCCGGCGCGACGGCGGCCAGGAGATCGACGTGTTCGAGTACCACCCGGAAAACCCGGACCTGCCGGAACTCACCAACCACGTGCGCGGCGCCCACCTTTACCACCGCGACCCGGCGGTCCGCCCCGGCGCCTGGATCGACCTCGCGTCGCCTTCGGCGCCCGCAGTGTCGTCCGGACGCTCGACGGGCGGGAGATCTTCGCGGACCACCGCGGTGTGGGCACCGGTTGGCACGCCCACCTCATCGTCAACCTCTCGTGTGCGCCGGGCGGCACCACCCGGCCCCACAGCCGGGCGTCCCCCGCATGTCGTACGAGGTCTCCCATCTCACCGTGCGCCGCCCGCCAACGACATGACGGTCCGTCGTACCGGCCGCTTCTGCTTCCAGCGGTCCGCCGCGCTCCACGGCGCCGACGACACCCGCCACCCCGGGACGTGCCCGGCCCCGGACGTGCGCGGGGCGTGACGCCGACCCGCCGTGCCCGTGTCGTCCAGGCCGCGGGCGCCGCGGTCCGCTAGCCTCGCGGTGCCCCACAGGTTTCGACGTGCCCGGAGGTCAGGACGGCGGGGATCGACCGCGAGCGCCTCATCAGAGTGCTGACGTTCTGGCTGCGTCCCGCGTTCGCGCTGCGCGTGATCAGCCGGTTCCAGCGGCTCGTGGGCTTCGACCGCTCCATGGCCCTGGCGTCCGGCGCACTCACCGCGTTCGTCTCGGTCGCGATCCTCAGCAGCGCGGTGCTGCGCGGCCTCGGCGGAACCGACGCCGCGGAGCGCATCATCAGCCGCTACGGCCTCACCCAGTCCGGCGCGGACGCGGTCCGCTACCTCTTCGCCCCGGCGGGGGACTCCACCGCGGGCGTCGGCTCCTTCGGCGCGGTGTTCCTGGTGATCTCCTCGCTCAGCTTCGCCCGGGCCACCCAGAGGCTCTTCGAGCAGACCTGGGACCTCAAGCCGCTCAGTGTGCGCAACACCCGCAACGGCCTGTGGTGGATCCTCGGCCTCGCGGGCTACCTGACGATCACCGGCTGGCTCTACGCGCTGCTCGGCTCGGGCCACTTCGGTATCGGCGCCTCCCTGTACGAGGCGCCGGTGACCGCCGCCTTCCTCGTGTACAGCGGCTGGATCCTGTCCGCGAAGCGGATCACCTGGCGCGAGCTGCTCCCGTTCGGGATCATCGCCGCCGCCCTGACCGCCCTGTACTCGGTGGGCGCCAGCGTGTACCTGCCGCGCTTGTTCAACTCGTACACCGCCCGCTACGGCGCGGTCGGCGCCGTCTTCGCGATGATCTCGGCCCTCTTCGGCATCATGCTCATCGTCGTCGGTTCCGCGGCCGCCGGGCGCGAGGTGCGCGACGAGCTGTCCCGCATCCGCCAAGGGCTCCGCCCCTCCGAGGACGAGGTGCGCCGCGAGTGGCACGGCGTCGTGGAGCACACGCGGTCCCGGTGGCGTTCCGCCCGCCGCCAGCTCTCCCAGCGCCACACCCGGGACGGTGACGAGGACGGCCGGGACGGAAACGGCTCAGGCTGAGGGCTGTCCCGTAATCCGCGGTGGATCAGCGCGCGGCGTCAGATGCGGTGCATCGCAAGGCGGAGGGTCGTCCTCATACTGGGCGTATTCGGGCGACCCGACAACGCGGCGAGGTGCCGTAGCTGTCGTCGTGCGCCCGCCGGGGATTGCGGGACAGCCCTTAGGGCGACACCGTGCGGACACGCCCCGGAGGAGAAGGTCGGCGCGGCCCCCGAGCTGTGGCGGGGCCCGCCTTCGGGTACTGCTAGGACATGGCCGATTTTCGTCGTCGGCCGGTGCGTGTGAGGAGGCGGTCCCATGACGGCGCGAGACGTCGACGCCCCGGCGGTGGCCGCGCTGGTCGCCGACGCGGTCCTGGCCCCGTCCATGCACAACGCGCAGCCCTGGACCTTCCGCCACCGGACCGGCGACGGTGTCCTGGAGCTGCGTGCCGACCTGGAGCGGGCCATGCCGCGCACCGATCCGCACGACCGGTCGCTGACCATCGGCTGCGGGGCGGCGCTGTTCAACCTCAGGGTGGCCGCCGCGCACGCGGGCCTCGCCCCCGCGGTCCGGCTGCTGCCCGACCCGGGCGACCCTGTCCTGCTCGCCGAGATGCACCTCGCGGCGGCCGCCCCCGGACCGGCTCCCGGACCGGGCACCCCCGGAGCCGAGGCACCGGGCCCGGCCCCGGACGCCGAGCTGGCGGCCCTGCACCCCGCGGTCCGGCTCCGGCACACCAGCCGGCACCCCTTCACCGACCAGGAGATCCCCGAGCCGGTGCGGGACGCCCTGTGCGCGGCCGCCGCACGGGAGGGGGCGCTCCTCTCCTTCACCCATCCCTGGCACGGCGACTTCCTCCTGGACCTGGTGCGGGACGCCGAGGCCCGCGACCTCCGGGACGCCGCCGGCCGCGAGGAACTGGAGCGCTGGACCCGGCTCGGCGCCGAGGCCGACACCGCCGTCGACGGCGTACCCGACTACGCCTTCGGGCCGCGCAAGTCCGACGGCCGGGCGCCCTGGCGCGACTTCGCCGGCCGCCGCCCCGTCGCCGGCCAGGGCTCCACCGCCTTCGAACGGCAGCCGCACCTGGCTCTGCTCAGCACCCACGGGGACCGGCCCGCCGACTGGCTCGGCGCGGGCCAGGCCCTCGAACACGTCCTGCTGCGGGCGACCCTGTCCGGCCTGTCCACCTCGCTCACCTCGCACGCGCTGGAGAGCGTGGAACTGCGCCGGCTGGTCCGCGATCCCGTCACGGGCGAGGGACCGGTGCAGATGGTGCTCCGCCTCGGGTACGGCCCGCCGGGCACCGCGACACCCCGGCGCCCCGTGGACGAGGTGCTCACCTTCGGGTGAGTCGCGGACGGCTCGGGAGCCCCATACCGCTGAAGCCTCCTCACCTCCAACGTTCCGGGCGGAAATTCCCTCACCCGAAGGTGTGTATTCCATCCACGGGGGTACGCGCAGCTTCACCGTGGTCAGGCACGGAAAACGGCAAGCTGGGGAGGGCATGATGATGACGACGGCGGCAGCGGCGGCAGCGACCACGGTGAATCCGGGCACGATTCGGCTGCCGGAGGTGGAGGACCCCTCCAAGGTCGCCCCGAAGGACGCGCGGGAGCTGAGCCGGCTGTTCTTCGACCAGCTGGCGGTGCTGGAGGAGGGCACGCCCGAGCACCAGTACGCGCGCAACACGCTGATCGAGATGAACATGTCCCTGGTCCGCTTCGCCGCCGCGCGCTTCCGCAGCCGGGGTCCGGGCGAGATGGAGGACATCGTCCAGGTCGGCACGATCGGCCTCATCAAGGCCATCGACCGCTTCGAGCTGACCCGCGAGGTCGAGTTCACCTCCTTCGCCATCCCGTACGTCGTGGGCGAGATCAAGCGTTTCTTCCGGGACACCTCGTGGGCCGTGCACGTGCCCCGCCGCCTCCAGGAGGCCCGTGTCCAGCTGGCCCGCGCCACCGAGGAACTCAGCAGCCGCCTCGGCCGTACGCCGACGGTGAAGGAGCTCTCGCAGCTGATGAGCCTGTCCGAGGAGGAGGTCATCGAGGCGCGGCTCGCCTCGAACGGCTACAACTCCGCCTCCCTGGACGCCGCGATCGGCGGCAGCGAGGACGGCGAGACCGTCCTGGCCGACTTCATCGGCACCCAGGACGGCGCGCTGGAGCTGGTGGAGGACTTCCACGCGCTGGCCCCGCTGATCGCCCAGCTGGAGGAGCGCGACCGGCAGATCATCCACATGCGCTTCGTGGAGGAGCGCACCCAGGCGGAGATCGGCGAGCGCCTCGGAGTGTCCCAGATGCACGTCTCCCGGCTGCTGTCGCGGCTGCTGGCCCGTCTGCGCGAAGGCATGCTCAGCACTTCCTGACCGGCCCTCCCGCCACCCGCACGAGGTCGGGGGCCGCCCCAGGGACGGGGCGGCCCCCGACCTCGTGCGCGTCCCCCGCGGCGCCCCCGCGCCCCGCGGAGTTAAGGACCCGGCTCACCATGACCACGCAGCCCCCGGCGGCAGCGCCCGGGCCGCGCCCGCGGCACCACCGCTCCCACGCCCGGCGGACCCGCCCCGCCGCCGGAACCGCCGGACGCCCCGCACGGGCCGGGGGCGCGCGCCGTCCGGGGCACTGGTGGCCGAGGCCCCCCGCCGCCTGGTGGCCCGCGCTGCGCAGCACCCCGGTGTCCCTGTGGAACGACGACGTGTCCGACTACGCGGCCGCCCTCACCTACTACGCCATCCTTGCCGTGCTCCCCGCGCTGCTCGCCACCGTCGTCGCCTTCGGGCTGATCAGCCCCGGCACCGCCGAACGGTTCATCGCCCAGGTCACGACATACGCCCCCGCGCAGTCGGGCGCCGAACTCCACGCCGTGCTGGCCCGGATGCTGCGCGCCGACTCCGCGACCTGGACCCTCCTGGTCACCGGATCCGGCAGTGCCCTGTGGTCGGCCTCCAGCTACCTGGCCGTCTTCCGGCGGGCCCTGCACCGTATGCACCGGGTGGAGGACCACCGATCGCCGTGGCGCACGGCGCACCGCATCGTGCTCACCGCACTGGTCCTGCTCGGACTGCTCGTCGTCAGTGCCCTGGTGCTGCTGCTCACCGGCTCCGTCGCCGAGGCCCTCGGCCGCCTCCTGGGCCTGGACGGCACCGTCGCCTGGGCGTGGAGCCTGCTGCGGTGGCCGCTGCTGATGTTCCTCGCGTTCGTCCTGGTCGTGGTCGTCTTCCACACCGGCCCCCGGCAGGCGCGCCGGCGCCGCCACAGCCTGCCCGGCGGGGTGCTGGCCGCCGCGCTGTGGCTCGGGGTGTCCGCCGGGTTCGCCCTGTACGCCTCCGCCCTCGGCGCCTACAGCCGGCTCTACGGCTCCCTGGCCGGCGTGGTGGTGTTCCTCATCTGGCTGTGGCTGTCCAACCTGGCACTGCTCACCGGCGCCCAGTTCACCGCCGAGCTGAGCCGCGCGGCGGCCCGCCGCGCCACCTGACGCGCCCGTTCGACGCACCGCCGGTGTAGGCCGCTCGGGTGTTTTCGCTGCGCGGTTGGTCCGTGTCGGTGACGGCCGCGGACCTCCGCGCGGCCGGTGACGCGAGGATGGAGCCGGGTCGTGCGCGAGCGCACGGATCTCCAGGGACCCCATCCTCCGAGGAAAGCGTGTGGCGGGCCGCATGACAGACGTTCAGGACATCGCGCAGGAACCCGTCGGGGCACGCCGCCCGCTGCGGCCCGGCGCCCTGGTGGTCAACTGGATGACCACCACCGACCACAAGACGATCGGCTCGCTCTATCTGGTCACGTCGTTCGCCTTCTTCCTCATCGGCGGCGTGATGGCCCTGGTGATGCGCGCCGAACTGGCCCGTCCGGGCCTGCAGATCGTCTCGAGCGAGCAGTTCAACCAGGCGTTCACCATGCACGGCACGATCATGCTGCTGATGTTCGCCACCCCGCTGTTCGCCGGTTTCACCAACTGGATCATGCCGCTGCAGATCGGCGCCCCGGACGTGGCGTTCCCGCGGCTGAACATGCTGGCCTACTGGCTGTACCTGCTCGGCTCGTCGATCGCGGTGAGCGGCTTCCTCACCCCGGAGGGCGCGGCCGACTTCGGCTGGTTCGCCTACAGCCCGCTGTCGGACGCCGTCCACACGCCCGGCGTCGGCGGCGACCTGTGGATCATGGGCCTGGCGCTGAGCGGCTTCGGCACCATCCTCGGCTCCGTCAACTTCATCACCACGATCATCTGCATGCGCTGCCCCGGCATGACCATGTTCCGCATGCCGATCTTCGTGTGGAACGTGCTGCTCACCAGCGTCCTGGTGCTGCTGGCCTTCCCGGTGCTGGCGGCCGCGCTGCTGGCGCTGGAGGCGGACCGCAAGTTCGGCGCCCACGTCTTCGACCCGGCCAACGGCGGGGCACTGCTGTGGCAGCACCTGTTCTGGTTCTTCGGCCATCCCGAGGTGTACATCATCGCGCTGCCGTTCTTCGGCATCGTCACCGAGGTGATCCCGGTCTTCTCCCGCAAGCCGATCTTCGGCTACATGGGCCTGGTCGGCGCCACCATCGCGATCGCGGGCCTGTCGGTGACGGTGTGGGCGCACCACATGTACGTCACCGGCGGTGTGCTGCTGCCGTTCTTCTCCTTCATGACCTTCCTGATCGCGGTCCCGACCGGGGTGAAGTTCTTCAACTGGATCGGCACCATGTGGAAAGGAAGCCTCTCCTTCGAGACGCCCATGCTGTGGGCGGCCGGCTTCCTGGTCACCTTCCTCTTCGGCGGCCTGACCGGCGTCATCCTGGCCTCCCCGCCGATGGACTTCCACGTCTCCGACTCGTACTTCGTGGTGGCGCACTTCCACTACGTGGTCTTCGGCACGGTCGTCTTCGCGATGTTCTCCGGCTTCCACTTCTGGTGGCCCAAGTTCACCGGCAAGATGCTCGACGAGCGCCTGGGCAAGATCACCTTCTGGACGCTCTTCGTGGGCTTCCACACGACCTTCCTGGTCCAGCACTGGCTGGGCGCGGAGGGCATGCCCCGCCGCTACGCCGACTACCTCGCGGCCGACGGCTTCACCACGCTCAACACCGTCTCCACCATCGGCTCCTTCCTGCTCGGCCTGTCGATCCTGCCGTTCCTCTACAACGTCTGGAAGACGGCCCACTACGGCGAGAAGGTCCGGAGCGACGACCCGTGGGGCTACGGCCGCTCGCTGGAGTGGGCGACCTCCTGCCCGCCGCCGCGGCACAACTTCGTCACCATGCCGGTCATCCGCAGCGAGTCCCCCGCGTTCGACCTGCACCACCCCGAGATCTCGCTCACGGACAAGCGGGAGAACCTGTCCGCATGACCGGCGCCGCGCACCGCGGGGACCCGGCCCCCGAAGGAGTCGAGGAGGCCGCGCACCGGACGGTCGGCCAGGTGGAGGGGTACCTGCTGTGGCAGGCCCGGGTGGCGGAGGCGGAGCGGCGGGCCCGCGCCTTCACCGAGCCGCTGCACTGGCTGACCGGCGCCCAGCGGGAGGAGGTCGAGCGGCACTACGTCCGCGAGTGCCTGATCCGGGCGCGGGCCGACCTGCAGCGGGTGGCCGACCGCAGCCGGTCCCTGCGCGGTGAGTACGAGGACCGCTACCGCCATCTGCGGGTCCGCTGTGTCGCGTTGCTGATCGCAGGCGTGTCCCTGGCGGGTGTGGCCACGGTCGGGGCCGCCCTGGTCTCCGCCCGGCTGTGACCGCCGGGCACCGCCCGCCGTCTGCGCAGCGCACCCCCGTGTCCGGACCGGGACACGGGGGTGCGGCGCACGAAGGGCCGCGCGGGCGTGGGGCGGTCGGTCAGGGCTGTGCGGGCAGGGCCGCACAGGTGGAGGCGGCCGGCCTGCCGGAGAGCCGGTCGGTCAGCCAGGCGACGGCCGCGCCCTGATCGGCGAGCAGCGGCCCGAAGTGGTTGACCAGGGCACTGCCCAGCGGCGGCAGGACGACGGGCCGGTAGGTGACGGCCGCCCCCTTGCGGCACCAGTCGACGGCCAGCTGCCGGGCCTGCGCGTGGGGCACGAGGTCGTCGCTCACCCCGGTGGCCAACCGGACCGGCCCGGCCGGCTTCCGGGAGCCGATCCGCTGCTCGTCGAGCAGCTTCCGCAGGGCGGGCGTGGCGCGGACGATGTCGCCGAGCGACCGTCCGTCGGTGGTCCACCGGGTGCTCCGGGCGTGGTCGTAGTGCTGCAGCGCGTCGCCCACGCACATGGTGGACAGGTCGGCCAGCGCCGCCTTCCCCGCCGCGTTCAGGTGGGCCTGCGCGATCGGGCGGACCTCCGGGTCGGACTGGAGGAAGCCGTTGAGCGCCCAGCCGAGTGCGCCCGCCAGTTCGCTGCCGTCGATGGCGGCGGTGACCGCGGTCAGGTCGGCCGGCGGCGCGCCCGCGTAGGTGCCGGCCAGGGGCACGTCGGGAGCGTAGGACCGCTGCAGTTCGGCGGCCGCCGCGGTGGCGCCGCCGCCCTGGCTGTACCCGTACAGGCCGACGCGCGAGGTACGGGTCACCGACGCTCCGGGCACGGCGCGGGCGGCGCGGGCCGCGTCGAGCACGGCGTGCGCCTCGTCGACGCGGTTGACGTAGGTGTGCAGCCGGTCCGTCGCCCCGAGTCCGACGTAGTCCGTCACCACGACCGCGGTGCCCCGGGCCAGCAGCCGGTACACCGACAGGTCCTCGTAACCGACCGACGTGGTACGGCCGTTGAGCAGCAGCGGGTGCTCCAGGCCCATGGAGGCGGCGCACTGGTCGCCCTGGCCCATGGTGCCGGGCGCGACGACGACGAGGGGCCGCGGACCGCCGCCCCGCCATCGGGCCGTCGGCTCGATGTAGGCGCCGGTGACAGCGACCGGGCGGCCGTTCGAGTCCGTGGACCGGTACATCAGCCGGGTGGCGCGGCCCGGCAGCGGGCCGGGCAGCGTGGGCAGGGAGAGGGCGAGCGGCAGCGGTTCGCTGCGGACCAGGGCGCCGTCGGCGGAGGGCAGTGTCCGGGGCGGGTCGTAGAACGGGGGAATGGTGACGCCCCGTGAGACCACGCCCTGCGGTCCGGGGGAGGCGGTGGCCGGGAGGGCCGTGGTGGTGAGACAGGCGGCGGCGAGTGTCGCGGACAGCAGAAGCCTGCGCGCGGGCATGGGGGAACCTCCTGAGATGCGGCCGGCAGGAGAGAGCGGTCCGCGCGCCGCGATGGCTCGGTGGCCGGGCAGGCGGAACCGGCGGTGTGCGGCGTGCCCGGCCGTCCCGCCGGGCCCCGCACACCGTGGGGGAGTGGGTGACGAGACCGTACCCACCAGGTGTTACCGCTGGTAGCCGCAGGGAGGTTACGTTTCAGTAATGTGACGGAGCGTCCGCCCGGCTGATCATGGAGTGAACCGCGTCCGGTCCGTGGGGCGCCCGCTGCCGCGCCGCCCCTGCCGTCACCGCGCCGTCGTCGTCACCTCGGCGGGCGGGCGGAAGCAGGCGGTGACGGTCTTGCCGTGCGGGCAGGAACGCGTCTCCCACTCGTCCGCCAGGGCGTCGACGAGGAGCATCCCCCGCCCGCCGAGGCGGTCGGCGCTCGGAGTGCGCGGCGCGGGCAGCTCGCTGGAGGAGTCGTGGACCGCTATGTGCAGGCAGCGGTTGTCCCAGATGAGCACCAGCTGGGCGGAGCTGTGGGCATGGGTGTGCGCGTTGGTGACCAGCTCCGAGACCGTCAGCAGCACGGAGTCCACCGTCTCCGGCGCCGTGCTGGTCCAGCCCAGCGAGTCCAGGTGGTCGCGGGCCCAGTCCCGGGCAGCCTTCACCTCGCGGTCCATCGGCAGCGAGCGCGCCCAGCCCACCGCGCGCAGCGATGATCGGTCCACGGCCGTCCCCTCCCTCGTCTCTCTCGTTCTTCCGGTCCGTCCGGCACAGTCGCTTCTACCCTCCCCTGACGGGACGACGCAGCCGGGACGGCGCGGGAAAGGGGAAGGCCGGGGCCGGGCCGCCCTGTCCGCCCGCGTCAGGCCCGCAGTTCCGCACGGTCGCCCATGACCACCACGGGGTGCTGGGCGGGGGAGAGGGTGCGCAGCAGTCGGCGCATCGCCGACTCGGGCAGGCTCACACAGGCCGACGTGCCGCTGCCGTGGTCCATGTGCAGCCATATGTTCCCGCCCCTGGCCTGCCCCTGCGGCCGGACGGGGTTGTTGGGCGGGGTGCCCTTGACGCGGTTGTAGTCGATCGCGATGACGTAGTCGAAGTCGTGCCAGGAGGACTTGACCCAGTAGTGCGGGGCCTGGAAGGACGCGGAGCGGGTGTACGGCAGCTTGGCCCCCGGGTCGGCGAGCACCCCGCCCGCGTCGCTGAGGGTGAACACCCCGACCGGGCTGCGCTGGTCGCCCTCGCGGTGCTCGGTGGTCCAGCCGTGCCGGCCGTTGTGCGCCGCCCAGGACGCCGTGCGCTCCCAGATCCGGCCGTGCCTGGTGAACAGGACGACGGTCGACTCGGGCGAGTTGCGGTCCGTCCCGTACACGGCGACGATCTGGCGCGCGTCCGCCGGGACGCGCCGCCACATGCGGTCCCCGACGCCCGGCACCCGTCGCGGATCGGCGGACCCCGACGGGGCGGAGCCCCCCTGCCCGCCGGGCGCCGCATGGCCGCGTCCCGAACCACCGCACGCCGTCAGGGACATCGCCAACGCACCACAGGCCGCCACCACGGCCCCTGCCCGCTTCGCTCCACCTATCCGCATGCGCCCCATCGTCGCACCCGGGTCCCCGGAAACCGGCCGGGGGTCGCACCCCCTGCACCGACCGGCCGGTGTGAGACAGCTCACTCAACTCCCCGCCGGGTACCGGCGGATGTGCGGGGGCGCGGCCGGGACGGTGTCAGGAACGGGTGCCGGAGGCCGTGGTGAGCCAGCTCAGGGCGCGGCTGACGTCGGCGGCCGACACGATCCCCACCAGGTGTCCGCCGTCCAGGACCAGAGCCCGCCGGTCACGGCTCGACTCCAGCCGCGGCAGCAGGTCCACCACCGGGTCGCCCGGCGCCGCCGTGGGCACCTGGGGCAGTGGGCGCATGAGATCGCCGACCGTCGTGGCCGCACGGCCCTGCGGGGGCGCCTTGTCGACGAGGCGCACGGTGATCAGCCCGGCGACCGTGCCGTCCGGGGCCAGCACCGGGAACGCGGAGTGGCGGTACCGTCCGAAGGGCACCTCGGCGAGGAACTGCTCCACCGTCGTCGCCGACGGCACCGCGACCGGGTCGGCCGTCATGACCCGGCCCACGGTCACGTCGTCCAGTACGCTGCGCAGCTGCGCCTGGCGGGCCTCCGCGGTCGCCGTGGCGATCAGGAACCAGCCGATCAGCGCGGCCCACAGCCCCGACAGGCTGCCGGCGAACAGCACCGCCCCGCAGCCCGTCACCACCATGAACCAGCCCAGCCCCCGCCCGGCCGCCGTCGCCCCGCGCGTCGCCCGCAGCCGGTCGCCCGTGCGGTGCCACAGGAAGGCGCGCAGCAGCCGCCCGCCGTCCAGCGGGGCCGCGGGCAGCGCGTTGAACACCGCCAGCACGAAGTTGATCGCGGCCAGCCACGCCACCGCCTCCACCACGAGCCCGGAGGCGTGCACCGCCCGCAGCGCGAGCGCGAGCCCGGTGAAGAGCCCTCCCGCGACCGCGCTGGTCAGCGGCCCCACACCGGCGATTCGCAGCTCCGCCGCCGGGGTGGGCGCCTCGGAACGCAGCCGGGCCGCCCCGCCGAGCATCCACAGGGTGATCCCCTCGACCTGGACGCCGTTGCGGCGGGCGACGACCGCGTGCGCGAGCTCGTGCGCCAGCAGTGACGCCATGAAGACCACCGCGGTCAGCAGGGCCAGCGCCCAGTAGGCCAGGAGGGAATGGCCGGGGTGGGCGTAGGGGAAGCGGCCGCGCGCGAGCATGAGGGCCACCAGGACGACGATGACCAGCACACTCCAGTGCAGTCCCACCCGGACACCCGCGATGCGCCCCAAGGACAGTGTCTCGTTCACCGTGCGCCTCGCTCGACGACGTCGTTCGTGCTGCCTCCATCGTCCTGCGGTGCCGGGCACGCGGGCAGGGCCGGGCAGCTCCGGACGGGGGGCCGCCCGGCCCGGACCGTGGCCCGGACGCCGCCGGGCGGCCGCGGGTCAGGCGGGCTTCAGCGGGCCCGCGGCCGCGTACGCGCCCACCAGGTGGCCGGCGAACCAGTCCCGGGCCAGCTCCGCGACGGCCGCGAGCGCGCCCGGCTCGGCGAAGTGGTGGGTGGCGCCGGGGACGACCGTGAGCCGGTGGTCGCACCGCATCCACTCGGCGGCGAGGCGGTTGAGGCTGAGCAGCCGGATGTCGAGACCGCCGACGACGAACAGCGTCGCCGCCCGGACCCGGGCCAGCGCCGCGGGCCGGGCCAGGTCGGGCCGGCCGGCACGGCAGACCACGGCCCGCACGCCGTCGTCCGCGGCGGCCGCCTCCAGCGCCGCCGCAGCACCCGTGCCCGTGCCCAAGTAGCCCACCGGCAGGGCGGTTTCACTCCGCAGCCAGTCGGCGGCCGCGCGCAGCCGGCGGGCCAGCAGCAGGATGTCGAACGCGTTGTGCCGGTTGCCCGCCTCGTCCTCGGTGAGCAGATCGAGGACCAGGGTGCCGAAGCCGGACCGCCGCAGCTCGGCCGCGAGGTGCTCGTCGCCCGGGTCCTGCCGCCCGCCGCCGGTGCCCCGGGCGAGCACCACCACCGCCCGAGCCGCCGCGGGCAGCGTCAGCCGCGCGGCCAGCCGGACCGACTCCCCGGCCGGGATCTCCACCTCCCGCTCCGGCTCCGGCCCGGACTCCACGGACGGCCGCCGGTCCGCGTCCGCCGACCGGTCGGCATCCGCCAGCAGCGTCCCGACCTGCTCGTCGGTGACCCGCGGGAACTCCCGGTACCAGGCGGCCAGCGAACCGACGTGCCGCAGCGCCTGCAGGCAGACGATCTCGTCGGCGACCGCGTCCAGCCGCGGCAGGGCACGCTCCGGCCCGACCGGGACCGCGAGCACGACGTGACCCGCGCCGCGGGCCCGGGCGACCCGGCAGGCGGCCTCGACCGTCGCGCCCGTCGCCAGCCCGTCGTCCACCACGACGGCGGTCGCCCCGTCCAGGGGCACCGGGTCGAGACCGGCACGGCACCGGACGGTGCGCCGCTCCAGCTCCGCCCGCTCCGCCTGCTCGACCGACTCCCGCTCGGCGTCGCTCAGGCCGCTCTCGCGCAGCACGTCCTCGTCCACGGTCAGGACCCCGTGCTCGCCGACGGCCCCGAAGCCCAGCTCCGGCTGCCACGGCACGCGCAGCTTGCGCACCGCGATCACGTCGAGGGGCAGATCCAGACAGCGGGCCAGCTCGAAGGCCACCGGGACGCCGCCCCGCGGCACGCCCAGGACCACGGCCCTCGTGCCGCGCAGGTACTCCAGGCGCCGGGCCAAGCGACGTCCGGCGTCCGCGCGGTTCTCGAAGCGCATGCGCCACCTCCTCGTACGTGCACCGGCGGCGCGGCGGCGGGCCGCCTCCCCCCATTGCTACGCCGCGCGGCAGGGCCGCGGCAGGGGCGGGCGGCCCCGGTCCGGGGCCGTTCGGCCTTCTCCGGGGCGGGGGCGGCGCCGGGCGCGGGTCGACCTCCGGGCCGAAAGGGGGCCTACCGCCTGCCCGGGAGGTGGGAGCGGGGAGCCGGGTGCCGGTGGGCGGGGGCCGGGGGGCCCGTGCGGACCGGGTGCCGGAGGCGGTCGTCGTGGAGTCCGGGGTCAGCGGGTCTTCCGGGCCCAGCGGGGACCGACGCGTTCCCATTCCGTGGCCCAGCCGTTCAGGCGGCGGCGGTCCAGGCGCCAGCGGGCGGTCGCGCCCGCGGCGTGGACGACGCCGGCCAGCCCCAGTGCGGCCCCGGCGCCGAACAGCGCGGCCTCGAACACGGCCTCCGCCCCGCCGGGTGGCGCGGAGGCGAGGACACCGCGGCCGTCCTGCCACAGGGCGAGCGGCGTCCCGGCGCGCAGGCCGGTGGCCACCAGGGTGCGGCCGGTGCGGGTGCTGCCGTCCGGGGCGGTCCAGCGCACCGGCGCGGACGCGCGGTAGCTCTCGGTCCCCGCCGACGAGGGAGCCGACGGGACGTCGGCGAGCAGCACGGCCCGGACGGCGTGCCGGTCCGCGCGCTGCCGGGCGAACTCCTGGCCGGCGGCGTGCGCGGTGACCAGCCCGGTGACGGCACCGCCCACCACCAGAACCACCCACGTCACCAGCAGCACCCACGCCTCGATCACGTCCTCGCGGCGCCGCAGCGGGCTGCGCCGCCACCGCCACAGCCACCGGTCCGCGCGGCGTCCGCCGGTGCACGGCCGGCGTCCGCACGGCCCACCAGTGGGCCCGTCGACGTTCATCCGTCGTCACCTCCTCGTCCCGCCCCGGGCCCTCTCCTCGACACCGTGGGCGGACGTACCGGCTCCTCGACGGCGCCGGCGGACGTACCGGCGCGCTCAGCCGGCCATCGAGGGGGCCACCGGCCGCTGACCCTCCCCGTGCACCCGGTCCGGGGTCTCCGCCAGCTCCGGCAGCACCTCGAACGTGCCGGCCAGACCCGTGTGGCGCAGAATGCGCCGGAATCCCGCACTCCGGCTGAGCAGCCGCAGCCGGCCGTCCCGTGCCTCGACCCGGTTCCGCACCCTGCACAGCACGCCCAGCCCGGCGCAGTCGATGAAGGGCACCGTCCGCAGGTCCAGGACCAGGTCCGGCCGGCACCCGGCGGTGAGCGTGTCCAGACGCAGGCGCAGCGCCGGCACCGAGGCGACGTCGACGGCTCCGCACAGGGTCACGACGGTGGCGCCTGCCGGGTCCACCGGCCGTGCGGGGGAGGGGGTCGGGCTCTCGAACATGATGCCGAGGAAACCGGAACCGAAGGCACCGGCGGTAGGGCCGGTCGGCCCCAGTTGGACGGCGCCGCGCAGCACACCACGGGGGCGCGCGCCGGGCGCGCACGGCCCGCTCCGGTCGGCGGCGCTCCCGGGGCCGACCGGCCCATGCGGATCGCTCCGGACGGCCGACAAGCTGGACCTGCGGGGCCGACCGGGCACCGGACCGCCACGGCGCGGACCGGCACCGGACCGCCACGCCCCGGAGCACCGCCGGAACTCAGGAGGGTGAGGAGCGGCATGAAAGGCTACGTCTTCCACGGCCCCGGACAGTCCGCCTGGGAGGAAGTCCCCGACCCCGGCATCAAGGAACCCACCGACGCGATCGTCCGGGTCGACGCCGTCACCATCTGCGGCACCGACCTGCACATCCTCAAGGGCGACGTGCCCGAGGTGCAGCCCGGCACGGTGCTCGGGCACGAGGCCGTCGGCGAGATCGTCGAGGTCGGCGGCGACGTCCGCACCGTACGCCCCGGGGACCGGGTCCTGGTCTCCTGCATCACCGCCTGCGGACGGTGCCGCTACTGCCGGGAGGCCGCGTACGGGCAGTGCCTCGGCGGCGGGGGCTGGATCCTCGGCCACCTGATCGACGGCACCCAGGCCGAGTACGTCCGGGTGCCCTACGCCGACCTCTCCGTGCACACCCTGCCCGCCGCCGTGCCCGACCGGGACGCGGTCCTGCTGGCCGACATCTTCCCGACCGCCTACGAGGTCGGCGTCCTCAACGGCCGGGTGCGGCCCGGCGACACGGTCGTCGTGGTCGGCGCCGGGCCCATCGGGCTCGCGGCGATCGCCACCGCCCGGCTGTTCGCGCCGGAGCGGATCGTCGCCGTGGACGTGGCCGCAGCCCGCCTGGAGGCCGCGCGGAGTCTCGGCGCCGACGCGGTGGCCGACGCCGGGGAGGCTCCCGACCAGCTGATCGCCGACCTCACCACGGGGCTCGGCGCGGACGTGGTGATCGAGGCGGTGGGCGTGCCGGAGACCTTCGAACTGTGCACCCGCATGGTGCGCGCCGGCGGGCACGTCGCCAACATCGGCGTCCATGGCCGCCCGGCGACCCTCCACCTGGAGGACCTGTGGATCAGGAACCTGACGATCACCACGGGCCTGGTCGACACCCACTCCACGCCCACCCTGCTGCGGATGGCGGCCGCCGGCCGCCTGCCCACGTCCGAGCTGGTCACCCACACCTTCCCGCTGGACCGCATGCAGGAGGCGTACGACGTCTTCGGCGCCGCCGCCGACACCGGCGCCCTGAAGGTCGTGCTCGGAGGGCCCCTGCGGGAGGTCGTCGCCGTGCAACCGGACTGACACCGGGCCGCGGCCCCCGCGGACCCGACGGAACCGACCCAAGGAGGTGCCGGACATGACCGACCAGGCACTGCCCCCGGCACACCCGGCGGAGGAAACGCCGCTCGGCGACCTCGGCCGGCGCCTCGCCCGGCGGCGCACGGACCGCGGCCTGACCCGCGCCCAGGCCGCCGACCGGGCCGGCATCGCGCCCGGCTACCTCCGGTACCTGGAGGAACACCCCGGCGCCGCACCGGCCCCGGGCACCCTCAACCGGCTGGCCACCGCCCTGGACACCACGGTCGCCCACCTGACCGGCGCCACCGCCGACCGGCCGCCCGGCCCGGGCCGGGCGGCCCCCGCACCGGTGCTCACCGAGCTCGCCCCGGCCGAGTGCCGGGCCCTGCTGGGCGGGCACGGCGTGGGACGGCTGGCCGTGCCGACCGTGTCCGGGCCGGTCGTCGTGCCCGTCAACTACAGCGTCGTCGACGGCGCGATCGTCTTCCGCACCGCCCCGGACGCCACCCCCTACCAGGCCGTGGGCTGCCGGGTGGCCTTCGAGGTCGACCGGATCGACGACGCCTTCAGCCGCGGCTGGAGCGTGCTGGTGCGCGGACACGCGCACGCCGTCACGGACTCCGCCGAGGTCCGCCGGCTCGTGGATCGGGCGTACAGCCCGCCCTGGGCCGGGGGCCGGCGCGACGTGTGGGTGCGCATCGACCCGCTCGTCGTCACCGGGCGCCGGATCACGGCTTGACCCCGGGTCCTTCTCCGGCTGCGCCGGGACCCACGGCCCCTCCTCCGCGGCGGCCTGCGCGCCGAGCATGGAGGCATCTGGCACCGCCACACGTGCCCACCACCGGTGAGGGACGAGCCGGCCAGGGAGGCCCCACGCACCACACCACCAGACCGCACCACCGGGTGAGAGACGAGCCGGCCGATGTACGCCAACGACGGATTCCGCGAACTGCAGCGCCCGGAGTGCC
This sequence comes from Streptomyces tropicalis, assembly GCF_029269835.1. Taxonomy (GTDB): domain Bacteria; phylum Actinomycetota; class Actinomycetes; order Streptomycetales; family Streptomycetaceae; genus Streptomyces; species Streptomyces tropicalis. The sequence continues at coordinate 398,203 of NZ_JARJBB010000004.1, forward strand.
TGCATCTGCTCGCGAGCGCGCCCGTGGGCCGCATCGTCCACACCCGGCACGCCCTGCCCGCGGTGCTGCCGGTCAACTTCAGCCTGGACGGGGACGGCGCCGTGGTGCTGCGCACGTCGGCGTCCTCGGAACTGGTCCGTGCGATCGACGGTGCCGTCGTCGCCTTCGAGGCCGACGAGATGGACGCGGCCACCCGGGCGGGCTGGAGCGTCGTCGTCACCGGGGCCGCGTCCGTCGTCACCGACGCGGCGGAGCACGAGCGCCTCACGCGCAGCGGCCCCCGATCCTGGGTGCCCGCGCCCCGGGAGGTGTTCGTGCGGATCGAGCCGGAGCTGGTCACCGGCCGCGAACTCGTCGGCGGCACGCTCCGTCCCGCCGCCGCCCGGTGGCCGTGAACGGCGCGTCCGCGGGCCGGCCCACGCCCCGGCCGGGGCCCTTCGGCCGCTGCCCGCGGGCGGCGCCGTGGCCGACGCCGGAGGGGACGCCGGAAACCGGAAAGAGGACACGTGAGGGATCGGGCCGCGCTGGAGGTCGCCATGCAGGGCTCTCGCTACACCGTGAACGACGTCATGACGAGTACCGTCGTCGCCCTGGCCCGCGGGGCGGCCTTCAAGGAGATCGTCCGGACCATGGAGCAGTGGGGGGTCAGCGCGATGCCCGTGCTGGACGGCCGCGGCCGAGTCCTCGGCGTCGTCTCCGAGGCGGACCTGCTGCGCAAGGAGGAGTTCCGCGTCACCGACCCGGACGCGCGCGCCGGGGAACCGCCTCCGACCGGCCGGGCGAAGGCCGGCGCGGTGACCGCCGAGGAGCTCATGACCCGCCCCGCCGTGACCGTCCACGCCGACGCCACCCTCGCCCGGGCCGCCGCCGTCATGGCCCGCCACCAGGTCAAACGGCTCCCCGTGGTGGACGACGACGGCGCCCTCAAGGGCATCGTCAGCCGCTCCGACCTGCTCCGGATCTTCCTGCGGAGCGACGAGGACATCGCTGACGAGATCCGTCACGAGATCGCCGCCGCCCGCTTCCCCGTGCCGCTGGACGGGGTCCGCGTGGACGTGCGGGAGGGCGTGGTCACGCTCGGCGGCCGGGTCGCCGACCCGTCCCTGATCCCGCTCGCCGTACGGCTGGTGCGCTCCGTCGAGGGCGTGGTGGACGTACGCTGCGCGCTCGCCGGACCACGTCGCCGCCCCGTCCTCGAACCCGACCTGACCACGGGCGCCGCTTCCCCGGGACCGCGGGGGAGGCCGGGCAGCACCGCGTGAACGCCGCGACCCCGTCGTGAGCCGCACCCCGCCGTGAGCCACCACCCCGGCCGGCGAGGGCCATCACCCGGCCCGGCGTGGGATGTCCCCCTTCACCGGGGTGAGTTACGGCCCGGCGCGCGCCGGGGCGCCGGGCTGCCGGCCGTCACAGCGGCTCGCTCACCGCCGAGTCCGTGGTGAGGTGGCACTCGACGTCCACCACGCCCTCCACGGCCCGCACCAGACGGGCCGCGACCGGGACCAGGGACGTGTCGCGGACGTGGCCGGTGAGCGTGACCACCCCGTCGGAGACCTCGACACGGATCGGCTCGACCGGGACCGGGAAGAGGTACGAGACGACCTCCCGGCGGACCTCGTCGGCGATGTCGTCGTCGGTGCGCAGGAAGACCTTCAGCAGGTCGCCCCGGCTGACCACCCCGTCGAGCATCCCCTCGTCGTTGACCACGGGAAGCCGCTTCACCTTCCGCTGCGCCATGATGCGGGCCGCCTCGGCGAGGGTGGCGTCCGGGTGGACGGTCACCGCCGGGGTGCTCATCAGCTCGCCCGCGGTGAGCGCGCCCGCCTTGGCGAGGTCCGCCAGCCGGCGCAGCTGGGTGAACCGGTCGGGATCGCTGTCCCGGAACTCCTCCTTCGGCAGCAGATCGGCCTCGGACACGACGCCGATCACGCGTCCCTCCCCCTCCAGCACCGGGAGCGCGCTGACCTTCCACTGCCCCATGAGGTGGACGACGTCCTTGAACGGCGCGTCGCGGCCCACGGCCACGACGGTGTGCGTCATGACGTCGCTGACGATGTGCGGGGTGGCGTGCATGGCTACTCCTCGGGGGGTCGGATCCGGTCGACGGTGAGGTCGAGGAAGTGGGTGGAGCAGGAGATGCAGGGGTCGTGGTTGCGGATGGTCCGCTCGCACAGCAGCGTCAGTTCCTCGTCGCCCACCTCCTCCGCCCGCCCGGCTCCCCGCCCGGAGAGCGCCGCCTGCGCGGCCCGCAGCAGGTCGTCCTCGATGGCGCCCTGGTTCTGCGCGGTGGGCGGCACGATGCGGGCGTCGGTGACGGTGCCCTCCGCGTCCAGCCGGTAGCGGTGGTAGAGCAGGCCCCGCGGAGCCTCCGTGGCGCCGTGGCCGGTGGCGGCGACCGGCGGGACGTCGACGAAGGGGCGGGGCGGGGGCTCGTACGCGGCGATCAGGCGCAGCGCCTCGTCGACCGCGTACACCACCTCCACCGCCCGTACCAGGATCGAGCGGTACGGGTTGCGGCACACGGCGCCCTCGGCCGGGTCGCCGAGTCCGGCCGCGCGGGCCGCCTCCCGCGCGGTGGGCGACAGCCGGCTGCCGCCCACCGCGAACCGTGCGAGCGGGCCGGTGAGATGACGACGTCCGTCCAGCCGCGCGTGCCGTGCGGTGGAGTGCGGCACCTGCTCCTCGCGGACCCGTTCGGGGAAGTCCCGCACCGGGAAGGAGCCGGTGCCGCCGTCGGCGCGCAGCACGGTGGGCGTGCCCGCGTCCACGGCGTACGTGTCCGGCCGGGCCAGGGCCAGCAGGTCGGCGTCGACCGAGGTGTCCGGGAAGTCGAACGAGGCCACCCAGCGCACGGTCTCCCAGGCGTCGTCGGCGGCCTGCCGCAACCGCTCGGCCAGCGGCCGCAGTTCATCCCGCGCAGGGGCCCGGTGGAAGCCGCCGAGACGGACGTTGACGGGGTGCACGGCGCGGCCGCCGAGCTGCTCCATCAGGGCGTTCCCGGCCTGCTTCAGCCGCAACCCCCGCTCCACGGCGCTGCGTTCGGTGCGCGCCAGCTCGACGGCGCCGGCGCAGCCGAGGAAGTCGGGGGCGTGCAGGAGGTGGATGTGCAGGGCGTGGCTCTCGATCCACTCCCCGCAGTACAGCAGCCGCCGCAGGTCCCGGATCGGCGCGCCGACCTCGATCCCGCAGGCGTCCTCCACGGCCCGGCAGGCGCTCATCTGGTAGGCCACCGGGCAGATCCCGCACACCCGGGCCGTGATGTCCGGCGGCTCGGTGTGGGCCCGTCCGCGCAGGAACGCCTCGAAGAACCGCGGCGGTTCGTAGATCCGCAGCCGCGCCTCCTCGACCCGGTCCCCGGCCACCCGCAGGTGCAGCGCGCCCTCGCCCTCGACCCGGGCGAGCGAGGCGACACGCAGGACACGGGAACCGCGGTGGGTCATGGCTCCTCCCCGTCCCGCGGCAGTTCCCTGTCGAACGCGGCCGCGTTGAAGGTGCGCAGCAGGCGTTCGACGTCCCGGTCGTCCATGCCGTCGCGGTGCAGCAGCGGGATCATCGCGCGCAGGTTGGGCGACCCCGACGGCCCGAAGCAGCCGTAGCAGCCGCGGCCGTACGCCGGGCAGAGGGCGCCGCAGCCGGCGTGCGTGACCGGCCCGAGGCAGGGGGTGCCGTGCGCGACCGTCACGCACACGATGCCGCGGCGCTTGCAGGCGAAGCACACGCTGTGGTCGGGGACGTCGGGGCGGCGCCCGGCCAGGAAGGCGGTGATCACCTCGATGAGCTGGCGGCGGTCGATGGGGCAGCCGCGGAGTTCGAAGTCGACGTCCACATGGTCCGCGACGGCCGTCGAGGTGGCCAGGGTGTCGATGTACTCGGGGCGGGCGTACACGGCCCGGGTGAACTCCTCCACGTCGGCGAAGTTGCGCAGCGCCTGGATGCCGCCCGCGGTGGCGCACGCACCGATGGTCACCAGGAACCGGGACCGGGCCCGGATGTCCCGGATGCGCCGCGCGTCGTCGGGGGTGCTGACCGAACCCTCCACCAGGGCCAGGTCGTAGGGGCCGGGCTCCACCGCGCTGGACGCCTCCAGGAAGTGCGCGACGTGCACCCGCCCGGTCAGGGCGAGGAGTTCGTCCTCGCAGTCCAGCAGCGTGAGCTGGCAGCCGTCGCAGGACGCCAGCTTGAACACCGCGAGCGTGGGGGTGCCCGACGGCGGGGGAGTCGGCGCGGTCATCTCACAACTCCCGTACGGACAGCAGCGGGGCCGCCCGGTCCCAGCCGGTGACGGGGCCGTCGCGGCACAGCAGCACCCCGCCGAGCTGGCAGTGGCCGCAGTGCCCGGTCCCGCAGTGCATGGTGCGCTCCAGGGACACCCGCACCCGGTGCGGCGGCAGGCCGCGGTGCACGAGGTCCCGGGCCAGGGCGCGGATCATCACCTCGGGTCCGCACACGAACGCCGTGGTGTTCCCGGGGTCGAAACGCGCGCCGTTGAGCAGACTGGTGACGACGCCGACACGCCCCCGCCACCCGGGGGCCGGCCGGTCGACGGTGACCAGGCAGTGCGGCGGTCCCGGGGACGTGGCCCAGGTGCACAGCCGGTGCGCGTGGAGCAGGTCGGCCGGAGCTCGCGCGCCGACGAGGAGGTTCAGCCGGCCGTAGGCGTGCGGCGCCGCACGCGCGGCGTCCACGACCGGCAGCAGCGGGGCGAGCCCGATCCCGCCCGCCACCACCAGCAGGTCCCCGCCCACCGCCCGGTCCACCTCCCAGCCGGTGCCGAACGGGCCGCGCATCCCGACCCGGTCGCCGGTGCGCAGCCGGCACAGCGCGGCGGACACGGCCCCCACCGCACGGACGGTGTGCGTCAGTTCGGGTCCGTCGATGCACGACGTGGACAGGGGGATCTCGCCGGCCCCGAAGGCGTGCACCATGGCGAACTGCCCCGGCGCGAACGGTGGCAGCCCGGACGGGCCGGCCGGCGCCACGGTGAGGCTGACCGTGTCGGCCGTCTCCGTACGCGCCCGCACCACCCGGTACGGCACCGGCGCGCAGGTCATCTCCGGCTCCCGCTGCCGTAGGGGGCGTACAGGTCCAGCAGGCGGATCCGGGCGGAGTGCAGCCGGTGCGCGACCACCCGGCCGACCCAGACCGCCACCGCGCGGCCGAACTCCGCGTCGTCCGCGCACATCGCCCGCACCGTGCGGGCGTCGAACTCCCAGGCCCGCACCGGGCTCGTCGCCTCCGCGCCCAGCTGCCACACGTACGGGGGGAAGTGCCAGGACCAGCCGACGAGTTCGCCGTGGCCCAGGGACTCGATGACCGCGGCGCGCCGGCCCGGGATGTGCAGGTCGAGGGTGACGGTGCCGCTGCGCACGATCCAGAACCGGTCGGCGTGGCGGCCCTCCTCGAACAGGCGGCTGCCCACCGGGAAGGACACCTCGTGGGCGGCCTCCAGCAGCCGCGCGCGGTGCTCGGCCGGGAGGGCCGCGGCGAGAGTGGTGGTGGACGTCATCGCTCCTGCTCCGTTCGCTCCTGCCGCCGCAGCCGGTCGGCGAGTTCGTCGTGCAGTGCCGCGGCTTCCTCGGTGATGTCGATGGCGACCGGGCACCAGGTGATGCAGCGCCCGCATCCCACGCACCCGGAGCTGCCGAACTGCTCGTACCAGGTGGAGAGTTTGTGGGTGAGCCACTGGCGGTAGCGGCTGCGCGCGGACGCGCGGACCGGGCCGCCGGGCAGATGGGTGAAGTCGAGGTCGAAGCACGAGTCCCAGCGCTGCCACCGCTCGGCGTGGTCACCGGTGAGGTCGGTGACCTCCTCCGTGGTCGTGCAGAAGCACGTCGGGCACACCATCGTGCAGTTGCCGCAGGTCAGGCAGCGTGCGGCCACGTCGTCCCAGCGCTCGGCCTCCAGGCTCGCGCCCATCAGCGCCTGGAGGTCCACCGGGGGCATGGCCCGGCCCATCCGCTCCCGGGCCCCCGCCACGGCGTCCCGGGCCGCGGCGGTGTCGGCCCGGGGGTCCGCCGCCCGGTGCGGGAGGCGGGCGAGGACGTCCTCCCCGGCGTCGCTGCCGGTGCGCACCACGAAGCGGTGGCCGTCCGCGTCGAGCAGCTCGGTCAGCGCCAGGTCGAAGCCCGCCTCCGCGGCCGGTCCGCTGCCCATGGAGGCGCAGAAGCAGGTGCCGCCGGGCTCGGTGCACTCGGCGGCGACCAGGAACGCGCCGGTCCGGCGCTCCCGGTACCCACGGTCCTCGTAGCGGCCGCCGGTCAGCACCCGGTCCTGGATCGCGATGGCCCGCAGGTCGCACGCGCGCACCCCCAGGAAGGCGTACGACGGCTGCGGGGCGTCCTCCTCCGTGTAGGACAGGCCGCCGTCGGCCGTGCGGTCCGCGCTCCACAGCCGCTCCCGCTGCGGGTGCAGGAACGCCTTCCAGGAGTGCGGGCCCGTGGTGTGTGCGAAGGCGGCACCGTCGGCGCGGGGCTCCAGCCGGTAGCGGCCCGCCTCGACCCGGGTGCCCCATCCGAAGGGCAGCTCGTCGGCCGACGACAGCTCGGCGAGTACGACGGCACCGTCGCGCACGGTCGGTCCGACGACCGTCCGGCCGAGCGCACGCAGCGTCCCGACCAGGGCGTCCAGGCCGTCCCGGTCGAGGACGGCGGTCGTACGGGAGCCTGTCATCGTCGCCCTCCCGAATGCCGTGGGCCCGGCCTGCCGCAGGCCGCGGGCCCGGGCCGCTGCCACCTTCAGCCTCGTCCGGCGGCATCCGTGCCGCCACGGGCCGGCCGGTCCGGAAGGGGGGTCCTTCGGCCCAAGCCGCCCGGGGCCGCCGGCGGGGCCTTCGGCTGCCGCGCCCGCCCCGGGGCGAGGCGCGCACAGGGGTCGTCTCCGGGGCGGGCGTCGCGGGTGCCGGGTCCGTACGGCCTCGGGTGCGCGCGGGGCGCGCGCTGCGGGACGGGGGGAGCCGGGCGTCGGCACACGGCCGTTCCGCCTGACCGGCCCGGCCCGGCGGTGCAGGTTCCGGCGGGAAGGACCACCCGCTTCTCGCGGATCCTGATTGCGCGGTGCGCGGCCCCCGGCCGCTTCTCCGCGTCTGTCCTGTCCGTCCTTCCCGCCACTTCCAGGACATCACGACAGCCGCCCGCGCGCCAGGGGCCTACGGCCCCGCCCCGGACCCCGGTCACCGACCGCGCCCCCCGGGCTCGCGGGTCGATCAACCGGCCTCGCCGCCCCCGTCCCCGCGGCCGCCCGTGTCTCCCGTCCCGTCCTGCCCGTCGGATGCGGTGGCCGCGTGCCACCGCCGGATCTCGGCCTCCACGTCGCGCGCCACCGCGTCCACCTGCGCGGCGACGGGGCGGGTCAGGCCCGGGCCCTGGGTGTGGTCGGTGCCCTCGACCGCGAAGACGACCAGCCGGCCCGGCAGCCGGTCCAGCGCACGGGACAGCTCGACGGCGTCTCCGAGGCCCGGGCCGTGCGAACTGGCCGCCCCGGGGCTCGGCGGCCGCCGTGCCGCGTCCAGCGCGACACGGTGGACGCGCCCGGGACTGGCCGGCTCCGCGACCGCCGCGTCGACCACGACGGCCAGCTCCGCGTGCTCCCACAGCCCCAGCAGCCCGGCCGGCTCCCCGTCGGACGTCTCCAGCACCGTGCCCGGCGGCAGCGGCCGGCGCGCCGCCCGCTCCGCGAGGCGGGCCACCACGGCCCAGCCCACCCCGTCGTCGTGGCGGAAGGCGTTCCCGACCCCGACGACCACGATCCGCGGCGCCTGCGGCATCCATCCGCTCCCTCGCTCCGGGCGGCTACGGCCCGCACCGCGGGCCACCCCGTCATCGTCGGCTCCGGCCCGCGCCCCCAGCAGGGGGCCGAACGTCCCGGGAAGGGGCCGAACAACCCCTCGTGACCGCCCGCACCGGATGCCACGGTCGACAGTGGGATCGTTGCCGCACGGCGTGGCAGCGCGACGGAAGGCGGTGGGCGCCATGGATCTGCCCCTGGTCGTGGGGGTCGACGGATCGGACCCGAGCCTGACCGCGGTCGACTGGGCCGTGGACGAGGCCGCCCGGCACGGACTGCCGCTGCGCCTGGTCTACGCGTCCCTGTGGGAGCGCTACGAGGGGGCCCTGCCCACCGGCAGCCGCGACCGCCCCTCGGAGCAGGTGCTGGCCGAGCACATCGTGGCCTCCGCCGCCGACCGTGCCCAGCGGCGCAACCCGGACGTCAAGGCGTCCACCGACATCGTCCCGGAGGAAGCCGTCACCGCGCTCCTGCACGAGGCCAACAACGCCTCCGCCCTGGTGACCGGATCGCGTGGCCGCGGCGAGCTGAAGGAACTGCTGCTCGGCTCCGTCGGCCTGGCGGTCGCGGGCCGGGCCCACTGCCCTGTCGTCGTCGTGCGCGGCGATCCGGCGGGTCTGGCCGGCACCCACGAGCGGATCCTGCTGGGTCTCGGGGAGCCCGACGCCAGCACCGACGCCGTCCGGTTCGCCTTCCGCGAGGCCGAGGCGCGCGGCTGCGTCCTGGACGTCGTCCGCGCCTGGCGCTGCCCGGGGCAGGAGACGTCCGACCCCGCGGCGGCGGAGCTGGACCCCGGCCGCGCCCATGAGGAAGCTGCCTCCTCGCTGCTGACGGAGGCACTGCGGGAGGCCGGCGCCGACCACCCGTCGGTCCGGATCCGCCCCGTCACGGTCGAGGGACCGGCCCGCCGGATCCTGGTGGAGCGTTCGGCCGCCGCCGACCTCGTGATCGTCGGCGCGCGCCGCCGGGTCGGCCACTTCGGCCTCCAGCTCGGCCGCGTCAGCCACACCGTGCTGCACCACGCCCTGTGCCCCGTGGCGGTCGTCCCGCAACGCGTCTGAGCCGACCGGCCCCGCGCCCGCCCCACGCGCCGTGCGGCGGCCCCGGGTCCGGCGCCGTACGGCGGCCTGGGCCCGGCCGGTCCGCCGGAAGGGGGACCATGCCGCCATGACGGGCCCGACCTGGGAGTACGACGGCTACCGCCCCGAGGACGAGCGTCTGCGGGAGTCCCTGTGCACGCTCGGCAACGGGTACTTCGCCACCCGCGGGGCGCTGCCCGAGTGCGCCGCGGACGCCGTGCACTACCCCGGCACCTACGTCGCCGGGTGCTACAACCGGCTCACCTCGCACGTCGCGGGCCGCAGCGTGGAGAACGAGGACCTGGTCAACGTGCCCAACTGGCTTCCGCTGCGCTACCGTCGCGTGGGCGGCGACTGGCTCACCCCCGACACCGCCCCCGTCCTGGAGCACCGGAGACTGCTGCACCTGGACGCGGGCCTGCTGGAGCGCACCACCCGCTACGCGCTCGGCGGAGACATCGAACTGACGGTCCGTCAGCAATCCCTGGTGCACATGGGCGACGCCCATCTCGCCGCGCTGCGCACCGAGTTCTCCGTCGAGGGCCGCGCCGTGGACCTCGACGTGGAGGCCGCACTCGACGGCTGCGTCGCCAACGCCGGCGTGCCGCGCTACGCCGACCTCGCGGGCCGCCACCTGACCCATGTGCACACCGGCAGCGCCGCGCCGGACACCGTGTGGCTGCGCTGCCGCACCCGCACCTCGGACATCCGGATCGCCCTGGCCGCGCGCCTCACCGCCGCCGCGGCCGTCCAGCCCCGCCACGCGTCCTCCCGGGCGCTCCAGACCCTGCGCCTCCGCCCGGCGCCGGGCCGTCCGGCCACCGTCGACAAGACCGTCGCCCTGCACACCTCGCGCGACCCCGCCATCAGCGACCCGCTGCGCGCCGCCACCGACCGGGTGGCCGCCGCCGCCGGCTTCGACGCCCTGCTGCGCGGCCACCGCACGGCCTGGGACCTGCTGTGGCGGCGCGCCGACATCGACGTCCCCGGCGAACCCGGCCGCGTCCTGCGGCTGCACCTCTTCCACGTCCTGCAGACCCTGTCCCCCCACACCGCCGACCTCGACGTCGGCGTGCCCGCCCGCGGGCTGCACGGCGAGGCCTACCGCGGGCACGTCTTCTGGGACGAACTCTTCGTCCTGCCCTATCTGAACCTGCACTTCCCCGAGGTCTCCCGCGCCCTGCTGCACTACCGGCACCGGCGCCTGGAGCGGGCCTGCGCCGCCGCCCGCGCCGTCGGCCGGCGCGGCGCGCTGTACCCCTGGCAGAGCGGCAGCGACGGGCGCGAGGAGACCCAGCGGCTGCACCTCAACCCGCGCTCCGGGCGCTGGCTCCCGGACAACTCGCGGCTCCAGCGCCACGTCGGCTCGGCGGTGGCGTACAACGTCTGGCAGTACTGCGAGGCCAGCGGCGACACCGAGTTCCTCCACACCAAGGGCGCCGAGATGCTGCTCCAGGTCGCCCGCTTCTGGGCGGACTCGGCGGTCTGGGACGGGGAGTCGGGGCGGCACCGCATCCGGGGCGTGGTCGGGCCCGACGAGTACCACGACGCCTACCCGGACGCCACGCGCCCCGGCATCGACGACAACACCTACACCAACGTCACCGCGGCCTGGGTGCTCGCCCGCGCGGGGGAGGCGCTGGCCCTCCTGCCCGAGCCGCGGCGGCGCGAACTCGCCGAGCGCACCGGCCTCGACGCCACCGAACTGGAGCGGTGGGAGGACGTCTCCCGCACCCTGTACGTGCCCTTCCACGACGGCGTGGTCAGCCAGTTCGAGGGCTACGGCGACCTCGCCGAACTCGCCTGGGACGACTACCGCGGACGGTACGGCGACATCCGCCGCCTGGACCGGATCCTGGAGGCCGAGGGCGACACCGTCAACCGCTACCGGGCCTCCAAGCAGGCCGACGTCCTCATGCTCGGCTACCTCTTCGCCCCGGCCGAACTCCACGCGCTCTTCCGCCGGCTGGGCTACCGCGTCGACGAGGACACCTGGCTGCGCACCGTGGACCACTACCTGGACCGCACCTGCCACGGCTCCACCCTCAGCGGACTCGTCCACGGCTGGATCCTCGGCCGGGCACGCCGCGCCGACGCGTGGAGGTTCTGCCAGGACGCGCTGCGGGCCGACATCGCGGACGTGCAGGGCGGCACGACGGGCGAGGGCATCCACCTCGGCGCCATGGCCGGCACCCTCGACCTGGTCCAGCGCGGCCTGACCGGCCTGGAGACCCGCCAGGGCGCCCTCTGGCTCGACCCGGTGCCGGTGCCGGAACTGTCGTCGTACGGCTTCGCCATCCGCTACCAGGGCCACTGGGGGGTGCGGCTGCGCCTGGAGCACGGGCGGATGGAGATCACGGTGCCCCGCTCCGACCGCTCGCCCATCGACGTACGGCTCGGCGGCCGCGCGGTCTGCGTCCAGCCGGGGGAGACCTGCCGCCTGGTGCTGCCGGAGTGACCGCGCCGCGTGGTGCGCCGTGGCCAGGGTGGCCGGGGCCGTTCGGGCCCGGCGCGGACCCGACGGGCCCTGCCCGCGGGGTGCGGGCGGCGCGACGCTGGGGATCGGAGCGGGCACCTCGGTCGACCGGCCCGTCCGGCCCGCCGCCGGTGCCCAGCCGACGGCGGCGCCGCGCGCCGCCCGCACCGGAAGGTGGTCCACGATGAGGTACTGGGGCCCGCACGGCATGTACGGCTGGGGCTGGTTCGCGATGTCCCTGGGCACGGTCCTGTTCTGGGCCCTGCTGATCGCGGCCGGCGTCCTCCTGTTCCGCGCCCTGAACCGCGGCGGCGGGCGGCCGGACGCCGCCGCCCTGCAACATCCGCATGCCCCCGGGCCGCCGCGCGCCGAGCAGGTGCTGGCCGAGCGGTTCGCCCGCGGGGAGATCGACGAGCACGAGTTCCGGCACCGCCGGGCCGTCCTGCGCGAGGACGCCGTGCAGGGCGCGTCGGCCGCGTGGGGCGCGTGGGGCGCCGGCGGTGCCGGCGGCACCAGGAGCGCCGGTGGTGCCGGTGGGCCCGGGCGTTCCTGGAGTTCGGGGGCCACCGGCGGTGCCGGCGGGCCCGCCGGCCCAGAGGGCGGCGGCACCGGAGACACGGGCCCCGCCGGTGGTCCCGGCGCCCCCGGTGGCTCCCGCGGCCCGGGTGGTCCCTCAGACCCCGGCTGAACCGGTGCTCCGGGCCGCCCGTGCGGCCACGCGGGCGGCGGCCCCGGCGCCGGGTCGCGGCCCGGGATCTCGCCATGACCCGCGACCGGCGCACACGGGAGCGCGGCCCACGGGCCGCAGTCCCGCCGGCAGGGAAGGCCCCTCGGCCCCGCCCCGGGACGTGTGGCCCCTGCCCGCACCCGCGCCGGGGGACGACCATGGCGGCAGGAAGCCCGAGAGAAGGCGGCACCGCCCATGTCCGTCGCCGGTCCACGCCCCAGCCACGCCACCACCTACCTGCTGCGCGCGGCCGTCACCGCCCCCAGCGTCCACCGCTCCCGGCCGTGGATCTTCGTGGCCGACGGCGACCGGGGCATCGAACTCCACGCGGCGGCCGACCCCCGGCTGCTGCTCGCCGGGCCTCTCGGCCGGGAACTGGTGATCGGCTGCGCCGCCGCCCTGTTCAACGTCCGCCTCGCCATGCGGCACCTCGGCTTCAGGCCCGCCGTCCAGCCCTTCCCCGACCCGCGCGACCCGGCCTTCCTCGCCCGCATCGGCTGGGGCGCCTACGCCCCGCCCACCGCCGACGAGCAGCGCCTCTACGCCGCCGTGCGCCGCCGGCACACCGTGCGCGGGCCGTTCCTGGCCGACCCGCTGCCGCCCCCGCTGGTCGACACGCTGCGCGAGCAGGCCCACGGCGAGGGCGCCGGGCTGCACCTCGTGGACGACAGCACCAGCCGACGGCACCTGGGCGAACTCGTCCGCGCCGGCGAGGACGAGCACCGCACCGCTCCGGCGGCGGCCGCGCCGGACCCCTGGGCCGCGCGGCGCCCCGCCCGCGGCACCGCGACGGCCGTCGTCGGCGTCCTGCCGCCCGCACCGGCGGGCGGCGACTACGCCGGTCTCACGCGGATGTTCCCGACGCCGCCGCGCCGTTGGCCCGCCCGTACCGGTCTGGTGGCCGTGCTGGGCACCGACCGGGACGACCGCACCGCCTGGCTGCGGGCGGGACAGGCCCTCGAACGCATCGTGCTGGCCGCGGCCGTGCACGACGTCGCCACGGCCTTCCACACGCAGCCCCTCGAACTCCCGCACCTGCGGGAGCAGATGCGGCAGACCCTGAGCGCGGGCGAGTTCCCGCAGCTGATCCTCCGCCTCGGCTACGGCGCCCGGCCGGGCAGCGCGGTCACTCCGTGACGGGGGACGGCGCGACCGGCTCCCGCCCGGCGGCGTCGAGCCGGTGGCCGGCCCGGACGGAGCCCTCGCGCAGCAGGTCGGCGCCGGGGACGGAGCGCGGACGGCCGGTTCCGCCGGCGACGGCCCGACGATGGCCTCGACGGCGGGGAAGTGGCCGAGGAGGTCCTGGCGGCACCGGCCGCACGGAGGGACGGCGCCCCGACCGCGGACGCCCACAGCCACGATCGTGTCCGGCTCGTACGCGCCCTGGGCGGCGGCCGCGCCGATGAGGACCAGCTCGGCGCAGGGGTCGCCGGTGAAGTGGTGGGCGTTCACCGCGGGGACGATCCGGCCGTCCCGCGCCCCGTCCGGCGGCCGCCATGGTGCGGTGGCCGCCCCGGCGGCGGGTGCGGGCGACCTCGGCCGGCCCGGACGAGCTCGTGGTCGACGGCGGGGGGCTGCGTGGCGATGCCCTATCTCTTCAGGGGGTGCAGGCACAGGGACGTGTCGCCGTCCCCGCCGTACTGCGCGTAGGCGATGTAGTCCCCGGACGCGCAGGAGCCGTCCGGCGGCGCCAGGACGCGGAAGCGGGCGTCGGAGGAGCCGCAGTCCTCGGGCTTCAGGTCCTGGTCGGGCCAGGTCGCGTCGTTGCGGACGCACGAGCCGGCCTTCAGCGGCGTCGTGGCGTCGCCGCCGTCGTCCGGGCCGACCAGCATGCCGAGGACGATGAGCAGCGGAACGGCGAGCAACGCGAGGCCCACCAGGCACAGCGGGATCAGGGCCAGGATGCCCTGAGGCCGCCTGAACACCGGCTTACCGGGGTTCAGCGGCGGTCGCGGGCCGGGCACGACCGGCGCGGGGATGCGGTTGACGGTGGACAGGGCGCCGAGGTTGATCAGCAGGGTGACGGGCGTGATGAACACTGACAGCGGACCCCACCAGCCCTCCACCATGGTGTCCGCCTGCATGTCGCGGAAGGTGGCCAGCGCGCAGGTGCGGCAGAGCGTTCCCCGGCGGCGCAGGAAGCGCATGATCACCAGCATGCCCTGGTGCCCGCGGACCGTCACGGGCGCGGCTGGCGCCGCCCCGCACACCTGACAGGCCGTCATCGGCCCGCCCGCCGGCGGCGGCCCGCCGTACGGCTGCGGGGCGGGCGGCGAGGACGGGGCGTACGGGCCGGGCGGGTACGGCCCCGGAGCCTGCGCGTACGGTCCCGGGTTCTGCGCGTAGGGCCTTGGAGCCGGCGGGTACGGCCCCGGCGTCTGCTGGGGGGCGGGGTGCGGCGGCGGTGGGGTGCTCAACAGGGGCCTTCCCGGACATGACAGATCTGGCACAGCGGCTCAGCAGCCTACTCATCGGCTCGCGGCACCCTCACCCGCCCTCGCCGGGCTCACCGGCCGCGGTGGCGGCGCCGGCCGGATGCCGGACCGCGGGGCCGCCCCGCGGCCGTCATGACGCTTCCGGTCCGCCCCCGTCGCGGCGGGCGGGGGCCAGGGAGAAGTAGCTCTCCTCCTCCTGGCTGAAGTGCAGCCGCAGCACCGTGTGCAGGCCGTACAGGCAGGCGCGCAGGTCCTCCAACTGGTCCGGTGCCGGCGTGCCGTCGGCCTCGGTGAGGGACAGGTGGGTGGCGATGCGCCGGGCCAGGCGTTCGATCTCGGTGTGGGCGCGGCTCATGGTCGCGGTCGCCTCGGGGCCGCCGAGGGCGGGTGTCAGCGCCGGGTAGAGCTGGTGCTCCTCGGCGTACTCGTGCGGCAGCAGCCGCTCGGTGAGCAGCCGATGGGCCTCGCGCACCGCGTCGAGCGCCTGCGGTCCGGCGTCGTCGGAGAGCCGGGCCGCGGCGTCGCGCACGGCCTCCAGGACGTCCTGCAGATCGTCGTGCTCGGCGGCGAAGCGGTGGATCAGGTCCTCCGTCTCCGGCTCCAGGGCGGGCCGGGCCGCCCGGTCGACACGCAGCGCCCGCAGCGCGTTCAGGATGACCGCCACGTCGATGGCCTCCTGGAGCAGCGCGCCCGCCGCGGGCGGCAGCAGGCCCGCGGCCGCCGCCGCCATCGCGGCCAGGGACAGGGCCATCCCGCCGAGGGCGCTCTGCACGGCGATGCGGCGCGCCCGACCGGCCAGCGTGACGGCGTCCGCCAGACGGTCCACCCGGTCCGTGGTCAGGACGACGTCGGCGGCCTCGGAGGAGGCGGTGGAACCGCGTGCCGCCATCGCGACGCCGACGTCGGCGGCGGCGAGGGCGGGCGCGTCGTTGACGCCGTCGCCCACCATCACCGTGACCGCGCGCTCCCGCTCGGCTCGGACCGCCGCGGCCTTGCCGGCCGGTTCCAGCTCGGCGAGCACGTCGTCGAGTCCGAGGACGGCGGCGACCTCGCGGGCCGGCTCGGGCCGGTCCCCGGTGAGCATCACGATCCGCTCCATGCCCGCCGCCCGCAGGCGGCGCAGCGTCCGTGGCGCGTCCGTGCGCACCGGGTCGCGCAGCAGGACCGCGCCCACGGGCCGCCCCTCGACGCCGAGCCAGGCGACGGCGGCACCGTCGAGCAGCGCCCGGGTCCGCACCGCCCGCGCCCACGTCCCGGGGCGGGCGTCCCCGTCGAGCCGTCCGACGGTCGTGCTGCGGCCCGCCACGACCCCGCGGGCGCCCCGGCCGGGCTCCTCCGCCACGTCCGCGACGCGGGACGGCTCCAGGCCGCGCTCCCGGGCCGCGTCCACGATCGCGCGTGCCAGGACGTGCGGCGAGAACTGGTCGACGGTGGCCGCCAGGCGCAGGACCTCGGCCGGTGTCCAGCCGGGGGCGGCGGCCACGTCCACCACGCGCGGACGTCCGCCGGTCAGCGTGCCCGTCTTGTCGAGCAGCAGGGTCCGGGCCCGGCCCAGGTTCTCCAGCGCACCTCCGTCCCGGACCACGACACCGAGGCGGGACGCGCGCGACAGCCCGGCGACGATCGCTACCGGGGCGGCCAGCAGCAGCGGGCACGGCGTGGCGACCACCAGCACCGCCACCGCACGCACCGGCGATCCGCCGATCAACCAGGCCAGGCCCGCGACGACCAGGGAGAGCGGCAGGAACCAGGCCGCGTAGCGGTCGGCCAGCCGGACCACCGGGGCGGACTCCGCGCCCGCCTGCCGGGCCAGCCGCACGATCTCCGCGTACGTGCTGTCCTGCGCGGTCGCCGTCGCGCGCAGCGCGAAGGCGCCGCCCGCGTTGACCACGCCGCTGCGCACGGACTGCCCGGGCCCCCGCTCCACCGGCGCGGACTCCCCCGTCAGCACCGACTCGTCGAACACGGCCGGGGTGTCCTCGATCCGCCCGTCGACGGGGACGACCTCGCCCGGGCCCACGACCAGCAGGTCGCCCACGGCCACCTCCGCGAGGGGCACCGTGCGGACCGCGGCGCCGGTGCGGCGGCGGGCGGTGCGGGGCGCGTGCTCCAGGAGGGCGCGCAGGTCGTGGGAGGCGCGGCGGCGGGCCGCCGCCTCCAGGGTGCGGCCGGTGGCGAGCATGAGGGCGATCAGCGCCCCGGCGAGGTACTCGCCCACCGCGAGCGTGCCGGCCAGGGCGAGCACCGCGATCAGGTCCACGCCCGCGCGGCCGTGCCGCAGCGCGCCCACCACCCAGCCCACCGCGGGGCCGACGGCGGCGATCGTGCCCAGGGCCCAGCACAGGTCGGCCGCTCCGGGTGCACCGAGGAGCCGGAGGATCCCGCCCACGACGAGCGCGGCGGCCGTCACGGCGAGCAGGGCCGGTTCGAGCCAGGAGGACGGGAGGGCGCGTGCGGCGCCGGGACGGCCGTCCGCCGGGGGAGCGGCGGCTCCGCTCATGACGCACCTCCCGTCCGGGACGCCCGGCCGCGGGTCCCGTCGGCCACGCTTCCCGCCCGGTCGGCGGACCCGGCCTCCAGCGTCCCGCACCGCCCCCCGCCCTTCCAGGGCCCTACGGCGCCCCGATGCCCACCGTCCGGCCCCGCCGGGACGGCTCGCGGCGCCTGCGCCGGCCGACCCGGGACGGACCTCCCGGCCAGGGACAGGACGGCCGCGGACAGGCCGTCGGAACCGGAGCCGGCCCCCGGACCGAGCCCCGGGCCGGACCTGCGCCCGGCGCGGTCCGGACCGGTCCGGCTAGGCCAGCGACAGGAAGAGCTTCTCCATGCGGGCGCGCATCTCCGTCGCGTCCGTGCCGTTCGTCCGGCCGGACTCGATGTCGGCGACGCACTTCTGCAGGCCGGTGGCGATGATGGCGAAGCCCGCCCGGTCGAGGGCGCGCGAGGCCGCGGCGAGCTGCGTCACGACCTCCTCGCAGTCCCGGCCCTCCTCGATCATCCGGATCACCCCGGAGATCTGGCCCTGTGCCCGCTTGAGCCGGTTCAGCACGGCCTTCAGCTCCGCACCGGCGAGATCCAGTTCCACATCCACTCCTCGCGCCATACCCCTGGGGGTACTGTACGTCCCGATCCGTGGCGATGTCGACGCCGGCCGCGCCGGACGGCGGCGGCCCCCGGCCCGCTCACGTGCACGCGCGTCGGGGGTGTCGGCGTCCGGCCCGCTCACGTGCTCGCGTCGGGGGTGTCGGCGTCCGCCAGCGCGGCCCGCCCGGCCTCCAGCCGCGCCACCGGCACCCGGAACGGCGAGCAGGAAACGTAGTCCAGCCCGGCGGTGTGGAAGAAGTGCACCGACACCGGATCCCCGCCGTGCTCGCCGCAGACCCCGACGGTCAGGCCGGGGCGGGCGGCGCGGCCCTCCTCGACGGCGATCCTGACCAGCCGGCCCACCCCCTCCTCGTCGAGCGTCTCGAACGGGGACGCGGCGAAGACGCCCTTGTCGAGGTAGGCGGAGAAGAACGCCGCCTCCACGTCGTCACGGGAGAAGCCCCAGGTGGTCTGGGTGAGGTCGTTGGTGCCGAGGGAGAAGAACTCCGCCTCGCGGGCGATCCGCCCCGCCGTGAGCGCCGCCCGCGGCAGCTCGATCATCGTGCCGACGGGGCAGTCGACCGGCACGCCCGACTCCTCGGACACCTCGGCCAGCACCCGGTCCACCTCCTCGCGCACGAGCCGGAGTTCGGCCACGTCCCCGACCAGCGGGACCATCAGCTCCGCCAGCGGGACACCTCCGGCCCGGACCCGCTCCACCACGGCCTCCGCGACCGCGCGCACCTGCATGGCGACCAGCCCCGGCACCACCAGGCCCAGGCGCACGCCCCGCAGGCCCAGCATCGGGTTCTCCTCGTGCATCCGGTTCACGGCCGCCAGCAGCTCCACCTCGTGCGGGTCCGGCCGCTCGCCCCGGGCCTCGGCGGCGGCGGCCCGTGCGGTCAGCCCGGTCCGGTCCGGCAGGAACTCGTGCAGCGGCGGGTCCAGCAGCCGGATGGTCACCGGCAGCCCGTCCATCGCCTCGAGGATTCCGGCGAAGTCCCGGCGCTGGAGCGGCAGCAGCGCCTCCAGCGCGCGCGTCCGCCCGGCATCCGTCCGGGCCAGGATCATGTCCTCGACCAGGGCGCGCCGCTCACCGAGGAACATGTGCTCGGTCCGGCACAGGCCGATGCCCCGGGCGCCGAACCGCCGGGCCCGGGCGGCGTCCTCGGGCGTGTCCGCGTTGGCCCGCACCTCCAGCCGGGCGACCGCGTCGGCCCGGTCCAGGGCACGTGCCACGGCGGCCACCACGCCCCGCGACGCCTCTTCGGTCCCGTCGGCCCCGCCACGTTCCAGATGCCGCATGACCGCCGAGTCGACCAGGGGCACCGCGCCCCGGTACACGGTGCCCGCGGAGCCGTCCACCGACAGCACCGTGCCCTCCTCGACGACCGTGCCGTCCCGTGTGGTCAGCCGCCGCGCCCCGGTGTCGACGGTGAGGTCCTCCGCGCCGCACACGCACACCGTGCCCATGCCGCGGGCGACCACGGCCGCGTGGCTGGTCTTGCCGCCGCGGCTGGTCAGCACCGCCCGCGCGGCCACCAGACCGGGCAGGTCGTCCGGGGTGGTCTCCCGGCGCACCAGGACCACCGGCTCGCCGGCCGCGGCCCGCCGTACCGCCTCCGCGGAGTCGAAGACGGCCGCCCCGACGGCGGCGCCCGGCGAGGCCGGGACCCCGCGGGCGAGCGGCTCGCCGGTCGCGGCGGAGTCGAAGCGCGGGAACATCAGCCGGGCCAGGCCCTCGCCGCTCACCCGGGACAGCGCCTCGTCGGGGGTGATCAGCCCCTCGTCGGCGAGTTCGGCGGCGATCGCGAAGGCGGCCGCGGCGGTGCGCTTGCCGACCCGGGTCTGCAGCATCCACAGCGTGCCGCGTTCGATGGTGAACTCGATGTCGCACAGGTCCCGGTAGTGCCGTTCCAGCGTCTCCATGTGCGTCCGCAGCCGGTCGTACGACTGCGGGTCCAGACGCTCCAGGTCGGCCAGGGAGACGGTGTTGCGGATGCCGGCGACGACGTCCTCGCCCTGGGCGTTCGGCAGGTAGTCGCCGTACAGCCCGGGGCGGCCGGTGGCGGGGTCCCGGGTGAAGGCGACGCCGCTGCCCGAGTCCGGGCCGAGGTTGCCGAAGACCATGCGCTGCACGTTGACCGCGGTGCCGAGGTCGTCGGGGATGTGCTCCCGCCGCCGGTACAGCCGCGCCCGTTCGGAGTTCCAGGACCGGAACACGGCAAGGACCGCCCGCCGCAGCTGCTCGGCGGGGGACTGCGGGAAGTACGCGCCGGTCTCCAGGTGGATCAGGTTCTTGTACGACTCCACCAGCCGGGCCAGGTCCGCGGCGTCGAGGTGGACGTCGTCCGGGGCGCCGCGCAGGTCCTTCAGCAGGACGAGGGCCTGCTCGAACAGCTTCGGGTCCACCCCCATCACCGTGGTGCCGAACATCTGGACCAGACGGCGGTAGGAGTCCCAGGCGAAGCGCTCGCTTCCCGACACCTTCGCCAGGCCCTGCACGGAGTCGTCGTTCAGGCCGATGTCGAGGATCGTCTCCATCATGCCGGGCATGGAGAACCGCGCCCCCGAGCGGACCGACACCAGCAGCGGGTCGTCCGGCTGCCCGAGCCGCCGCCCGGCCGCGGACTCCACCGCCGACAGGTGCGCGGACACCTCCCGGGCCATGCCCTCCGGCTCGGCCCCGGTGGCGAGGAACGCCCGGCACGCCTCCGTGGTGAGCGTGAAACCCGGCGGGACGGGCAGCCCGAGCCGCGTCATCTCGGCCAGGTTCGAACCCTTGCCCCCCAGCAGGCCGGCCCGGTCACGCCCGCCTTCCGTGAAGTCGTACACGTAACGGACCATGACGCCGCGCTCCTCGGCTCGCCGGCCTGTGCCGCTACCAGCGTCGGTCCGGCCGGCCGGAGCCGGGGAGGTGCCGGGCGGCCCGGGCGGGGGGCCGGTCGGCCCCGCCGCGCCCGCGCCCGCTCCGGCGGACCGGGACCAACGGGCCCCCGGCAGGTCTGTGCGGCCCCTGGGCACGCGGCGCCCGCCGCAGCAGGCTCGGAACACGGCAGGGCCCACGGGGCCCCGACCCGAAGGGGCAGGTCATGCTAAGCAGCGTCGCCGCCGGAATCGACGGCTCCCGCGAGGGTCTCGCGGCCGCGCACTGGGCGGCCCAGGAGGCCGTGCGCCGGGGTGCCGGACTCGTTCTCGTCCACGCTCGGCCCGACGGCCCCGGACCGGCCCCGCAGTCTTCCCCGGACGTCCCCGGACCGGCCCCGCACACGCCCCCGCACACGCCCCCGGACGGCGGCGGCCGGACCGCACGCGTGCTGCACGAGGCCGCGGTGAGCGTGCGGGCCGCGCATCCCGGGCTGGAGGTCGCCGCCCGGGAGGAGACCGGCGCCCCGGTGCCCGTGCTGCTCGCGGCGGCCGGACGGGCGGACGTGCTGGTGCTGGGCTCGCTGGGTCTCGGCCGGGCGGCCCGGGGATGGGGGACCGGGTCCGTGGCCCGGCAGGTCGCGGGCCGCTCGCCGTGCCCGGTCGTCCTGGTGCGGGCCGGGCGGTGCGCGGCCGACGAGCACCTGCCGGCCGTGGACGGGGTGGCCCCGGACGAGATCCCCGAGACCCCCTACCGCACAGTGGTGCTCGGCCTGGACGTCACGCACCCCTGCGACGACGTCCTCGCCTTCGGCTTCGAGGCGGCCCGGCGGCGCGGCGCCGACCTGCTGGCCGTCCACGCCGTCACCGTCCCCCCGCCCGGAGCCTCCGCGCCCGGTGCCGAGCAGGGTGCGGATCCCGGAACCGACGTCGTCGCGGCCCGGGAGGGCGCCCTCGCGGCGGCCCTGCGGCCCTGGTGCGAGAAGTACCCCGCGGTCGCCGTGACCACCGCGGTCGTCCCGGGTCCCGCCGGCGCGGGACTGGCGCGCGCGGCCGCCGGCGCGGGGCTGCTGGTCGTGGGCCGCCGGACCGGCTCCGGGGCCCCCGGCTCCGGAGCCGTCGTGCCCGAGGTCGTGCAGCACGTGGCCGCCCCGGTGGCGGTGGTCCCGCACCCCTGAGACCGCGCCGCCGCCCGCACCAGGAGGGCCGAGACCCATGCGCATCGTCATCGCCCTCGGCGGCAACGCCCTGCTGCTGCGGGGCGACCGCCCGGACGGCGACGTCCAGCGGGCGAACGTGGTCCGGGTGGCGACCGCCGTGGCGCCCCTCGCGCACGAGCACGACCTCGTCGTCACCCACGGCAACGGACCGCAGATCGACCTGCTCGCCGAGGAGAGCACCACCGACCCGGAGCTTTCGGCCCCGTACCCGCTGGACCTGCTCACCGCGCAGACCCAGGGCATGATCGGCTCCCTGCTGGCCCGCGCCCTGCACGACGCGCTGCCCGGGCGCCCGATCGCCGCGCTGGTCACCCACACCGTGGTCCGCGCCGACGACCCCGCCTTCGCCCGGCCCACCACCCCCGTGGGCCCGTCCTACCCCCACGAGCTGGCGCGCGCCTTCGCCCGCACCCGCGGCTGGCACATCGCCGAGGACGGCCGCGGCGGCTGGCGCCGTGTGGTCCCGGGGCCGTCGCCCCGGCGGATCCTGGAGACGGAGACCGTGCGGGACCTGCTGAGCGGCGGCACCCTCGTGGTCTGCTCCGGCGGTGGGGGGGTCTGCGTGACCGGGGACGGGGGCGTCCTCGACGGCGTCGAGGCCGTCGTCGACAAGGACCTGGCGGCGGCCCGGCTCGCCCAGGACGTCGGCGCCGACTTCCTGCTCGTCCTCACCGACGTGCCCAACGTCTACGACGGCTACGGCACCCCCGGCCGGCGGGCCGTCCTGGACGCCACCCCGAGCGGGCTGCGCGCCGGGCACTACGCCGAGGACACCATGGGGCCCAAGGCCGAGGCCGCGGCGCGCTTCGTGGCGGGCACCGGCTGCCTGGCCGCGATCGGCGCGCTCGACGCGGCGTACGAGATCGTCCACGGCCGCTCCGGCACCCTCGTCCGACCGGACCTGACCGCCGGGTGACCGCGGGGGCGGGGACGCGGCGGGCCGACCGCCCGGACCCGGCCGCGGCACGCGGCGGCCGGGGCGCGGCGGAACACGGGCCCGCGTGGCACCCTGGCGGCATGTGCGGCCGGTACGCCTCCTCCCGCGCACCCGAGGACCTGGTGCGGCACTTCGGGGTGACCGCATGGCGGCCGGAGGAGTCCCTCGCGCCGAGCTGGAACGTCGCGCCGACGGACCCGGTGTGGGCGGTCCTCGAACGCGCCCCGCGCGACGGCGGGGACCGGCCGGTGCGCCGCGAACTGCGGCCGCTGCGCTGGGGACTGGTCCCGTCCTGGGCCAAGGACGCGCGGGGCGCCGCCCGGTTGATCAACGCCCGGGTCGAGACGGTGCACGAGAAGCCCGCCTTCCGCCGCGCCTTCGCCCGGCACCGCTGCCTGCTGCCCGCCGACGGCTTCTACGAGTGGGAGCGGATCGAGCAGCCGGGCACCGCGAAGGTCCGCAAGCAGCCCTGGTTCATCCACCCCGAGGACGACGGGATCATGGCGTTCGCGGGACTGTACGCCTACTGGCGCGACCCGGAGGTCGCGCACGACGACGACCCCGGCGCCTGGCTGACGACCTGCACCGTCATCACCACCGAGGCCACCGACGCGGCCGGCCGCGTCCACCCCCGGATGCCCCTCGCCCTGACCCCGGACCACTACGGCGACTGGCTCGACCCGGACCGCCGGGACACCGACGGCCTGCGCGCCCTGCTCGCCCCGCCCGCGGGCGGCCGCCTGGCGGCCCGCCCGGTCTCCACGGCCGTCAACGACGTCCGCAACAACGGCCCCGACCTGGTGGCGGAGACGCCCCTCTGAGACGCCCCCGCACGCTCACCGCGGTCACTCCCGCGCCCCGTCCGCACCACCGCATCGATGGCGCCCCGCCCGCGCCCCTTCCGTGTCCCGAACGGCCGCCGACCGCCCGGATGGCCCGTCCGGAGGCGCCGTACCGCGCCCCCCGGGCCGGCCTGTGCCTACGGTGCTGTGGAGGTGACCGTCGGCCGGGAACGGGAGGCGTCGTGACGGATGCGGGCGGCCCGGCCACCGGGCGGGGTCCCGGGCGCCGTGCCGGTGCGCGCGCACCGGGCCCGCTCTCGGCGCACGCCCCCCGGATCCGCCCGCGCCCGCGCCCCGTCCCGCCCTCGGCCGCCGCCGAGCGCACGGTGCCCTGGCTGCGCGTCGCCGCCGCCTACGCCTGGCGGCTCATCCTGGTCGGCGTCGTCGTCTACGGCGTCTTCACGGTCCTCGGCCGCTTCCAGCTCATCGCCTTCGCGCTCTTCCTCGCCCTGGTCATCACCTCGGTGCTGCGGCCCCTCGCCGACCTGCTGGCCCGCCGGCTGCCGCGCCCGCTGAGCGTCGCCGTGGCCCTGGTGGGAAGCATCCTGATGCTCTTCACCCTGCTGGCCCTGGTCGGCAATGCCGTCGCGGGGGAGTCCTCCCAGCTCGCGGGGGAGTTCCGCGGCGGGGTCCACCGGATCGAAGTGTGGCTCCAGAAGCCGCCGTTCCGGCTCGGTCCGGGCAAGCTCTCCGACCTCCAGCGGCAGGTCGTCGCCTATCTCTCCGCCCACCGGGGCAGGCTGCTCAGCAGCGCGGTCAGCGGCTTCGGGCGGATCGTGGAACTGATCACCGGGGGCGCGCTCGCCGTCTTCGCCTCCGTCTTCTTCATCCACTCCGGCGAACGGCTCTGGGCCTGGGGCCGCGACCAGTTGCTGCCCGCCCCGGCCCGGCCGGTCTGGGACGCGGCGGGGCACGCGGCCTGGCGCACCTTCGCGGGCTACACCCGCGGCATCATCATCGTGGCCGCCACCAACGCCGTGCTCGTGGGCATCGCCCTGTTCGCGCTGCGGGTGCCGCTCGCGCTGCCCCTGACGCTGCTGGAGTTCTTCGCCACGTTCGTGCCGCTTGTCGGCTCGCCGGTCGCGCTGGGCGTGGCCACCGTGGTCGCCCTCGCCGGGCGGGGCCCGCTCACCGCCGCGGCCGTGCTCGTCCTCATCGTCGTGATGGGCCAGTTGGAGGGGCACGTCCTGCACCCGGTGGTGATGAGCTGGGCGGTCCGGCTGCATCCGCTGGTCGTGGCCGTGACGGTCATCGCCGGCAGTATCGTGGCCGGGGTGATCGGCGCCGTCGTCGCCGTGCCGCTGGTCTCGGTCGCCTGGGCCGTGCTGCGGGCACTGCGCCCGGCACCGCCCTGACGGGACGGGCGCGGCGGTTTCCAACCTGTCGCCCGTGCCGCGCGACACGATACGACAGCCCGTCACATCGTGCCGGTCGGCAGGAACCGACAGCCCGTCACATCGTGCCGTACGGCAGAGATGGACATGCCGTCACATTGTGCCGCGGAGCCCCGACGTCTTCCGCCGCATCGCATCGCGCCGGCCCGAACACGCCGCAGTGTGCGGCTCCGTGACGGAGCCGCACACCACGACTTTCACCGGATGTGTTCTCAGTAGCCGCCGCCGCGGTCCCCATGGCCCCCGAAGCCGCCGCCGTAGCCGCCGCCGAAGCCACCGTAGCCGCCGCCGAAGCCGCCGTAGCCACCGAAGTCGCCGCGGTCGAAGCCGCCGCGGTCGAAGCCGCGGTTGAAGCCGCCGTGGTCGAAGTAGCCGCCGCGGCCGCCGAAGTCGAATCCTCGGTAGCCGCCGAAGCGGTAGCCGTGGCCGTAGAAGCAGTTGTCGTCCCAGTTGCCCCGCCAGTTGTTGTACCAGCCGCAGTCGCGGTGGTCACGGTCGCGGTAGTCGCGGCTGTACTGGTGGGAGTCGTGACCCTGGGTGGTCGCCGAAGCGGTCCCCGCCGCGCCGATCGCAGCGCCGCCGGCCATCAGAACGCCGATTGCGGAAACCGCGAAGAGGCGCTTCACGCGCTGTGCTCGCATGGGTATACCTTTCCTTCCATCGTCTCGGGCCGAACAGATGCCCAAGATGGATGGCCGCCACCGCGTAATGGGATGGTGCGGCGCGGTCGTAGGCGTTGCCGCTGTACTGGAGGAGCACGTCTCGGCCCCCGGCACCGCCGTGTCGCCCGCGTAAGCTTCCGTGGGCGGCCGCCGGCGGCCACAGCCCCCTGAGGAGGCCATGCCGGGCGGGATGTGCCTCGGTTGCGGCTCTCACTTGTAGACGCTAGTCGCCCCGTCGCGAGTCGGCATCTTGAACGGGAAATCAGAACAACAGCCGCGTCCGCGACAGGAATCGGGCACAGTCCCCCGTCTGACGGGCGGCTCAACCCCGTTGCGGGGATAGGTAGTTCACGCGTCCAGTAAAACGGTGACCTGCTGTGGCGGGACGACCCCGCACCGTGTCGTCCCGGCGTTCCGACACCGCCGGCGGTTCCGGTGCGCGGACGGCCCGCACGCGCCGTCCGGACGCGGTCGTGGGACCCGTTCGCCCGGGCGGCGCAACCCGGTGCCGCGGACGCAGCGGGTGCCCGGGCGGGCCGCCGTGCATGGCAGGGGGGCGCCCAGGGCTGCTCGCAGGCAGGCCCGCGCAACCATCCGGTGACGCCGTTGAGTTCCCCGTGCCGCAGCTCTCCGTCAGGACCGTCCTCGCTGTGGCTGCCGCCGGACCCGCGGGGGGACCGGCCGGTCGTGCGCGCCCTGGACGGTGCCGTGGACGTCGGCGCCCGCGGCGCGCTGGAGGCGGCCCTGAGCGCACCGGGGCGCGCCCCGACTCGTCGTCGACCTGACCGGGGTGCGGCGGGGCCCGCCGTCCGGCGTGGAGGCCCTGCGCCGGTTCTCGGCCTGCTGCGCCGCCGAGCTGCGTACGCTGCGGCCTGCGTCCGGCCCCGACGGCGCCTCCGCGCCCTGCGTCCGGCCCCGACGGCGCCTCCGCGCCCTGCACGGCGCCGGCCGCTGTCCCGGACCGGAATGGCACCCGTCGCCGCCCGCCGCCCTCACCGCGACGCCCGAGGTGTCCGAGGACGGTGCTGCCCGGTCCGGGGCGGAGCCGAGCGTGCCGCCCGCCGAGCAGGCCCGGCGCGGGAAACTGCTGGAACTCCGGTACGCGCTGCGCGGCCGGGCCGCCGTCGCCCGGGCCCGCACCCCGGCCCCCGGGGTCCGCACCCCACACCCCGGATCCCGGACCCCGGGTCCAAACCCCGGCCCCGGGCCCGGACCTGCGTCCCCGTCCAGGCCCGTCACGCACCCGATCCGCCCGTCAGGGAGGGCAGACCAGGTCACCCCCCGAGGTGGCGTTCCATCCAGTCGGCCGCGGCGCGGCGGAAGGCGCGCCGGTTGTCCGCGCGCCGGAAGTCGTGGCCCTCCTCGCGCAGCACCAGGAGTTCCGCCTCCAGCCCGCGCTCCCGGGCCGCCCGGACGAACTGCTCCGACTCGCCCGGGGGCACGTTCGTGTCGTGCTCGCCGTGCACCGTCAGCACCGGCACGCGCAGCGCGTCCACCCGGCTCATCGGCGAGAGCGAGCGCAGCAGCTCGCGGTCGCGCTCCGGATGCCCGTACTTGTGCGCCGCGGACTCCGCGATCCACGGCTCGGTGCCCGCGAAGAAGGTCGCGAAGTCCGACATCCCGCAGACCGCGACACCGGTGCGGAACAGCTCCGGATGCCACACCAGCGAGGCCATCGTGAGGTAGCCGCCGTACGAGCGGCCCATCACCGCCAGCCGTCGCGGATCGGCGAGCCCGGCCAGGACCACGTGGGCGGCGCAGGCGGCCACGTCCTCGATGGCGGCGAACCGGCCCGTGCCGAGGTCGGCGTCGACGAAGGAGCGGCCGTGCCCCGAGGAGCCGCGCACGTCGGGGGCGAACACGTCCAGGCCCCGGCCCAGCAGCTCGTGGTAGAGCGGGTCGAAGGTGGGGCGTTCCTGCTCCTCCGGGCCGCCGTGCAGGTGCAGGACGCACGGGGCGGGCTCGCCGGGGGAGCGGCCCGCGGCCCGGTAGTACCAGCCGCCCAGGCCCAGCCCGTCCCGGGCGACGGGATGCACCGGCACCGGACGCACCGGGGGGCGCCCGCCGGGCACGGTCTCCTCGTCGGTCGCGGACCACGGGGTGCGCAGGGCGGCGCCCGGCGGCAGCCACCAGATGCCGGGGCGGCGCTGCGAGCCGGACAGCGCGACCACCGGGGCGTCCGCGTCCGCGGTGAGGGCCACCCTGGTGACGACCTCGTGCGGCAGGGAGACCCTCCGCGTGGGCCCGAGCGCCGCCGCCCGCCCGTCGGGCCCCGCGCCGTCCTCCGCCCCTGCGCCGTCCTCCGGCTCCCGACCGTCGAACGGGTGGCTCTCCGCGCCGGTCGTGGCCGGGGACAGCGCGGACACCTCCAGCTCGCTGACGCCCCGTACGTTCCACGACAGGGTGGCGCCGAGGCCGCTGCGGTCCAGCGTCAGCAGCTCCAGGCCGCAGCCCTCCCGCTCCGCGGCGACGGTCAGCGACCGCCTCCGCCCCGCGGAGTCCAGCCGGACGGCGTACAGGGCCGCGTACTCCCGGCCGTGGTCACTGCGCAGCCACAGGGTACGGCCGTCCGGCGCGAAGCCGCCGATCCACGGATCGGCGTCGGCCACGCGCACCCTGCACATCACCCGCAGGTCGCGGGTGCGCACCACCAGCGCCTCCCGGCGGCCCCGCGGTCCCCGCCGCACCAGGGCCAGCCGTCCGTCCCGGCTCACGTCGCACACGCGGAGCGTGGCGGCCGCCCGTTCGCTCGCCACCAGCACCGGGGCCGAGGCGCCGTCCGGGTCGACGAGGTACGCCGACAGCGTCTTGGGGGAGGGCTCGGCGGACAGCGTCCGCGCCCCGGGGGCGGTGAGGGAGGCGCCGGACAGGTCGTACGGCGGGACGGCGCCGCCGCCCGGTCCGGCCGCCGCGCGTGAGGTGTCCCGCGGCCCGACGGGGATCCAGGAGCCGGCCGGGACCTGGGCGACGGCGCCGAGGCGGGCCGGGGGCGGTTCCAGCTCGCCGTGGCCCGGCTCCGGGATCGCCTCGGCGACGGTCACCGCGAGCGCCGACCCGTCGTGCTGCCAGCAGCCCAGGTGCGCGGAGCTGTCCGGCTCCCCACCCGCCAGGAGCCGGCGGCCGGTGCCGTCGGGGCGTACGCACAGCACCCGCGTGTGCTCGCCGCCGCCGGGAGCGGTGGTGTAGGCGATCCAGCGGCCGTCGGGCGACCAGGACACCTCCGTCACCGGATGCGGGTCGCCGTCGAGGAGGTGGGCCTCGCCGCCGTCGACGGGCCCCACCCAGAGCTGCGGCACCCCGGCCCGGTCGCATATGAAGGCGACGAAGCGGCCGCCGGGGTCCACCGACGGGTACCAGCAGCCGTGCGCGGTCAGCAGCGTCGGCGTCTCGTGCGGGGCCGCCGTGTCGGGCAGCGGCACCGCCGCAGGGGCGGGACGCGCCGTCCCCGCGGCCTCCTCGGCCCGCTCCCCGCCGGATCGCGCGTCGACCCGGAAGGCCCGTACGCGGCCTGCCGCTCCCGAACCCGCGACCGGACCGTCGTCGTCCTCGCCGTGGCGGTGGCCGTTGCCGTGGCTGAGTCCGTCGCCGTGGACGTCCGGCGGCCCGGGCGCACCCGGGGAGCCCCGGGCGGGCTCCTCCCCGGCCGGGGCCCCGGGGGGCGGCGTGGCGGGCGCCGAGGGGCCCGCGGCGTCGCCGTCCGCCGTCCCCGGCTCCGGAGCGGACGGGAACGGCGCCGGTGCCGGCGCGCCGGTCAGCGGATTCCGTGCGTCTGCAGCCATATCTCCAGCAAAGCTACCTGCCACAGGGTGTTCGCCCCCCGCTTCGTGCGGTGCGCGTTGGGCGCTGCGAGCAGTTCGGCGACGTAGTCCTGACGGAACAGGCCCCGGTTCGCGGCCTCGGGGGCGGTGAGCGCCTCGCGGACCCGCTGCAGGACCGGCCCGGCCATGTGCTTGATCGCCGGCACCGGGAAGTAGCCCTTGGGCCGGTCCACGACCTCGCGCGGCAGGACTTGGCGGCCGGCGGCCTTCAGGACGCCCTTGCCGCCGTCCGCGAGCTTGAGCTCCGGCGGGCAGGCGGCGGCCAGTTCGACCAGCTCGTGGTCGAGGAACGGCACCCGGGCCTCCAGGCCCCAGTCCATGGTCATGTTGTCGACGCGCTTGACCGGGTCGTCGATCATCATCACGTGCGTGTCCAGCCGCAGGTCCGCGTCGAGCGCGGTGAGCGCGCCCGGAGCCGCGACGTGCGACCGCACGAAGTCGCCGGAGAAGTCCCGCTCCGGCAGCGCTCCGGGGTCGAGCATGCGGGCGAGGTCGGCGTGCGGACGGTCGAAGTAGACGTCGGTGTACGCCTCGGCGGCCCGCTCCCGGGGGACCCGGGACATGGCCGGGTACCAGTGGTAGCCGGCGAACACCTCGTCCGCACCCTGGCCGCTCTGCACCACCTTGACCTCCTTGGCCACCTGCTCGGACAGCAGGTGGAAGGCGACCACGTCATGGCTGATCATGGGTTCGCTCATGGCGAGGACCGCGTCGTCCAGGGCGGTGGAGACCCGGTCGGAGGGCACCATCAGCTGGTGGTGGTCGGTGACGAAGTGCCGCGCCACCAGGTCGGAGTAGGGGAACTCGTCGCCCTCCTCGCCGCCCTCCGCCTCGAAGCCGACGCTGAAGGTGGCCAGGTCCGTCTGCCCCTGCTCGGCGAGCAGTGCCACGATGAGGCTGGAGTCCAGGCCGCCCGACAGCAGCACGCCCACCGGGACGTCGGCCACCATCCGCCGGCGCACGGCCGTGCGCAGGGCGTCGAGGACCGCGTCCGTCCAGTCGTCGGCGTCCATGGCGGCGTCCCCGGGCCGGCGCACGTAGCCGGGCTGCCAGTAGCGGTGGTCACGGTGCGTGCCGTCCGGCTCCACCACCCGCACTGTGGCGGGCGGCAGTTTGCGCACCCCGCGCAGGATGGTGTGCGGCGCGGCCACGGTCGCGTGCCAGCTGAGGTACTGGTGCAGGGCGACGGTGTCGATCCCGGTGTCCACGCCGCCGGCGGCCAGCAGCGCCGGCAGCGACGACGCGAACCGCAGCCGGCCGGGGGCCCGGGCGAGGTACAGGGGCTTGATGCCGAGGCGGTCGCGGGCCAGCACCAGGCGCCCGCTGTCCTGCTCGGCGATCGCGAAGGCGAACATGCCGTGGAAGCGGTCCACGCACGAGGTGCCCCACTCCCGGTACGCCTTCAGCACCACCTCGGTGTCCGAGCCGGAGAAGAACCGGTGGCCGAGGGCGGTCAGCTCCGCGCGCAGCTCCCGGTAGTTGTAGACGCAGCCGTTGAAGACGCCGGCGATCCGCGCCGCCGGGTCGGCCATCGGCTGGGCGCCGCTCTCCGACAGGTCGATGATCTTCAGCCGGCGGTGGCCGAGGGCGACGGCACCCTGGGCCCACACGCCGCGGCCGTCGGGTCCGCGGGGTGCGAGCCGGTCGGTCATCCGCTCGACCGCCGCCAGATCGGGTTGTCCGCCGTCGAAGCGGACCTCTCCGCTGAGTCCGCACATCGGGCGGACCTCCCTTCGGTGGACCCCTCCGGCGCGGCCGCGGCCGCCGCCGGGGGAGTGGGGGCGTGGGACGTGTGAAGGACGGGCCGCGCGCGGGCCGGGGCCGGCGGGCCGCTGCCGGCGGGCCGGGCGCGGCCGGGCGCGGCCGGGACGCCGCCGTGGCGGACGCCGTGCTGCGCGCGGGCCGCTCCGGTGCGCGGTCCGTGCGCGGGCGCCGCCGGGCGCGGTGGCGTCCGGTGCGGGCTCCTGGCCGGTGTGCACGGTCCCGGGGCGGGTCAGGCGCCCGCGCCCTTGACGGCCGGGCGGGGACTGCCGGGGCGTCCGGCTCCGCGCACACCGCGGGGGCCCTGGGCCCGTGCGGGGGCGGTGCTGCGGGAGGCCGGGGCGGCGGCCCGCGGGGCGGTCGCGCCACGGGTCTCGGCCACCATCAGGTCCACACTGGCGAGCAGGTCGTCGGCCTCGGCGGCGCGCCGCAGCCGCTGGGCCGCCGTGCCGTCGGCCAGGGCCTGTGCCAGCAGCGCACGCACGGCCTCCCAGTCGCCGGAGGCCTCCAGCGCGGGGCGCAGCCGCGCGAGCATCCCCTCCAGGACGGAGCGGGCCGGCACGGCGCGCCGGGTGAGCGGGTCCACCAGGGGTCCTTCGAGGCCGGAGCGGGCGGCCCGCCAGGCGGCGGCGCGCAGCCACTCGTGGTGCCCGTCGCACTGCGGGCCGTCCCCGCGGGCCAGCCGGTCGCACGCGTCCCGGACCAGGGCACGGAACAGCCCGGTGATCAGCACGACCGTCTCCACCCGGGGACACGCGTCGCAGATCCGCAGCTCCAGGGTCCGCTGGTGCGCGGAGGGCCGTACGTCGTGGTAGACCATCCCGGCGTCGCTGATGACGCCCGAGCGGATCAGCTCCTGGAGTGCCGCGTCGTAGGCGGCCGCGTCGGGATGGCAGCCGGCGGGGCCCGCGGTGGGCCAGCGCTGCCACAGCATCGTCCGCCAGCTCGCGTAGCCGGTGTCGGAGCCGAGCCAGAACGGCGAGCTGGCGGACAGCGCCAGCAGCGGCGGCAGCCACGGCGACACCAGGCAGACGGCGCGGACCGCGGTGTCCCGGTCGGGCACGTCGACGTGGACCTGCGCGCTGCAGATGAGCTGCTCGTCGGCGACCCTGCGGTACTCGTCGACCATGCGCCGGTAGCGGGCGTCGGCGGTGACGTCCCGGGAGGTGACGTCGGCGAGCGGGACGGTGCCGGCGGCCACCACGGACAGGCCGAGCGAGGCGGCCGCCGCGTCGAGCCGGCGGCGGGCCGAGGCCAGGTCCGCGTGGAGCGCGTCGAGGGTGCCGTGCACGCGGCTGTTGCTCTCCACCACCGACTGCTGCAGCTCTGTGGTGAAGCCGGGCCCGTCCAGGCGGTCCAGCACGGCGCGGGCGCGGGGGACGAGCCGCCCGCTCTCCACGTCCAGCACGTGGAACTCTTCCTCTGCACCGATGCGCAACGTCACGTCGTCCCCTTGGGTCGTGCTCCTGGCCGGCCTCCGGGAACCGGGCTCGGGGGCCCGTCCGTCCGCGACCGCGCGGGACGGACCGCCCGAGTACCCCGGCCCGGGCTCCGCGAGACCTTCTTCCTGCAGCATCTGTACTCCAGCTTTCTCAGATGAGCGCGGCAGGGGCTGTGGAGGCAGCCGGTGCACGGCCGCCGCCCGGCGGTCTCAGGACTCCCGCCACCCCAGCTTGATCAGCATGTTCGTGGCGTCCTCGGCCACCTGCGGATCGGCCACCACGTCGTAGCGGGCGGCCACGATCCGGCTGCGCGAGGTGAAGTCGCGCCGGCCCCCGCTGAGGGCGTGCCCGATGAAGCCGAACACCGCCCCGAACACGGCGCCGTAGACGAGACCGCCGAGCAGCAGGACGAGCGCGTTGTGACCGCCCGCGGCGAACACGGCCAGCAGCAGGCCGATCAGCAGGCCGAACCACGCGCCCGAACCGGCACCGGCCAGCGCCGCGCGGCCCCGGGTGAGCCGGCCGAGGACGGTCTCGACCATCCGCAGGTCCGAACCGATGATCGCGGTGTGCTCCACCGGGAAGCCGTGGTCGGACAGGAAGTCCACCGCCCGCTGGGCGCCCTCGTACGTCGGGTACGAGCCGACCACGGGGCGATCGGCCGGTGGGGTCGGGGGCGGCGACGGTGACGGTGAAGCGGGCGGGGGCTGGCGGCGCTCGGTCATCGGCACGCTCCCTCGCTGGTACGGCAGTGCCGGATGCGTCCCGAGTTACCCTCGTGGCGTCGGGGAAACAGTGACGGACGGTCGCACCCCGCTCATCGGCCGTCCCCTCAGGCCGCGGCCGCCGCCGCTCACCCGGCCGGACCGGGGGTCCGCAGGGCGAGCAGCGCCACGTCGTCGTCGTTGTCCGCCGGGCGCACCCGGTCCAGCAACTGGTCCGTGAAGGACTCCAGCGGACGGGCGGCCAGCGCGCCCGCGTTCCGCCGCAGCCGCTCCAGCCCCTCGTCGATGCTGCGGCCCGGCGACTCCACCAGCCCGTCGGTGTACAGCACCAGCGTGGAACCGGCGGGCACCGCGACCGACGCGTCCCGGCGGGTCCGCCCCGACCGGGCGCCCAGCAGGATCCCGTGCGCCTCGGTGAGAAAGCGCCCGCAGCCGTCCGCGGAGATCAGCAGGGGCGGCGGGTGACCCGCGTTCGCCCAGGTCAGCTGCCACTGACCGGCCTCGCCCGCATTCAGCCGGGCGAAGATCAGGGTGGCCATGGTGACTTCGCTGATGTGCCGGGTCGCCTGGTCCAGCCAGTCCACGATCGTGCTCGGCGGACGCTGCTCGGACCAGGCGTAGGCGCGCAGCATGTTGCGCAACTGCGCCATGCCCGCCGCCGCGTCCAGGTCGTGCCCGACCACGTCGCCGATCGCCAGGGCCGTGATCCCCTCCCCGAGCGAGAACGCGTCGTACCAGTCGCCGCCGACCTGCGACGCGTCGGGGGAGGGCTCGTACCGGGCCGTCATCTCCAGGCCCGTCACCCGGGGCAGCTGCGGCAGCAGATGGCGCTGCATGGTCTCGGCGATCTTGCGCTGCCGCTGGTAGAGGCGGGCGTTCTCCAGTGCCACCCCGGTCCGGTGGGTGATGTCCTCCAGCAGGGGCAGATCGGCGGCGGTGAAGGGGTCCGACCGCTCCGACCGGCCCAGCGTCAGCGCGCCCAGCACCTCGCGCAGGCTGCGGATCGGCGCGATCACCGCCGAATGCATGCCCGTCGCCGTGAACAGCCGGCGCTGCTCGACCGCGATCCCCGAGTCCGGCTCGCTCTGGTAGGTCTCCGGGCCGACCACCGTGGACGCCACCCCGCGCAGCGCCCGCGACAGCGGCATCGGCGAGCGGGGGGACACCGGCGGCAGCGGGCCCTGGAGGTCCACCCGGGCCACCGGGCCGTCGTCACCGGCATGGGCCACGAGGGCACGCGACACGTCGTCGCCCTCGGTGATCAGGTCGATCACCGCCCAGTCCGCGAGCCGGGGCAGCACCAGCCGCACCAGCCGGTCCATCGCCTCGTCCACGTCGAGCGTCGACGTCAGCTGGGTCGTCGTCTCCGCCAGCAGGGCGAGCCGCTCCAGCTCCGACAGCGGCACCGCGACCGCCTCCCCCGAGCTCGCCACGCGCGGCACACCCTCCTCGGGCAGCGCGTGGAAGAGCGCGAGCATGCCCGCCCGCCCGTCGTCGAGCCGGTACGGGGTGAGCAGCCACGCGACGGGGAGGAGGGAAGCGTCGCCCCGGGCGAACCACTCGCCCAGGCCCTGCGCCACGCGTCCGGACAGGAGGGCCCGGCGCATCGGGCACCGCGAACGCGGCATCGGCTGGCCGTACCGGGTGCGGTGCAGCAGCTCGTGCGCGTCGTAGCCGACCAGGTCCGGCGCGCTGCGCGCGAGCAGCTGCTCGGCGCGGGCGTTCACCGCGACGATGTACCCCTGTTCGTCGACGGTGTACGCCCCCGTGCCGATCGCGTCCAGGGAGCCGGACCCCGGTGGTTCGCACGGGGCCACCTGCTCCCGGGCCGCGGGGTCCATGGCCTTCGGATCCGTCACTCGTGCCTCCTCGTCGTGGGCGGAGGCTTCGCCGACGCCGGCCGCCGGTCTCCGTGACCGCCGGTCGCCGCCTCGCGCGGTGGTGCGGCCCATGCCCTCCTGGGGGAGCGCATCGCGGCCGCCCGTCCCATTGTCCTCCGCCTCCTCGCACGCGGCTCCCGGTAGACGGTGAGCGGCGGGCGGTTGCGGGGTACCCGACGGGTGAGCGCAGGACTCCGGACCGGCCGCCGGGACGGTGTCCACCCGGCGTGTGCCGCCGGCGCCACGGCACGCGACCGGCGGTGCGTACCCGCCGCCGCTGCGGGTACCTGCGAATTCCGAGTAGTTCGCGCCAGTGAAGGCGGTCCGCATGGAACCTCTCTCGCCGGACGGCTGCACGTCCCCGGCCCCCGCACGGCTGCGTACGGCAGCCGCCCTCCCGGACGACGGGGCGTGCATCGCCGAGGCCCGCCACCTCGCGGCCGAGTTCCTGAGCGGCGCCCGCGCGGGACACGGACTGCGGGTGTCGTCACGGGCCGAGGAGGTCACGCAGCTGGTGGTGAGCGAGCTGGTCACCAACGCCCGCAAGTACGCCCCCGGCCCGGTCCTGCTGGAACTGCGGATCACGGAGGACACCGTCGAGGTGGTGGTCGAGGACAGCGACCCGGTCCTGCCGGTACCGGGCCGCGCCGACCCGGAGCGGGTGGGCAGCCACGGACTGGAGATCGTGCGGGCCGTCAGCCAGGACTTCGTCGTTCGCCGCGAACGGGCGGGCAAACGCGTGTCGGCCCGCGTCGCCCTGCGCGACGAGGACATCGCACCCCACCCGCACCTCCACCGCCACTCCGCCTGATCCCGGGCGGCGGGCCGGGGACCGGGCGGTGCGGTGCACGCCCGGCCGGGGCGGCCCAGGGGGCCGCCCGCCGGTCACCAGCCCGTCAGGAGCAGGTGGTTCACCAGCAGGGCGGTCACCGCCTGGGCGGTGAGCCAGGCCCGGGGACGGGGGAGCAGGGCGCAGGACGGCAGCAGCCACACGGCGAACGGCAGCCAGATGCGCTCCGTCTCCGCCTTGCTCATGCCGGACAGGTCCGCGACGAGCAGCGCCAGCAGGGCGCAGAGGACGAGCACGGCCAGGCGCACCTCGGGGCGGACACGGCCGCCGCCCCGGGCCGCCCCGGCCGCTCCTTCCCGGCGCCCGCCCCACGGACCGCCGTACCGGACCAGCTCGCTCCGGTGACGGAACAGGGCGCCCGCCGCCCGGCCCAGCCCGGCCACCGTCGCGAGGCCGACGACGAACACGGTGCAGGCCAGGTTCGCCCACACCCAGTAGCCGTACGGCCGGATGCCGCCCACTCCCTGGTAGTAGCGCCGGACCAGCAGGCGATAGGCCTCCCACCAGTCGAATCCGAGGGCGGTGAACACCGCCGGCACCACCGCCGCTCCGGCGAGCAGGAACGGGAGCGCCCGCACCCGTGCCCCCGGCCGGCCCGGCGCCACCAGCAGCACGCCCGCCCCGATCAGCACGAACAGCGTGAGCCCGTACGACAGGTAGCAGGTCAGGCCGAACAGCAGCCCCGCGCCGAAGGCGGCCGCCGCGCGGGCGGACGCCGTGCCGCACGTCGACGCGAGCGCGAGTAGCGCCACCGACCAGGCGGCCACCGCCGCGAAGTATCCGTCCGCGGACGCGCCCACCCACACCGCCCCCGGCGCCAGGGCCAGGAACGGCGCCGCCCGGCGGGCAGGTTCCTCCCCGGCCGTCCGGCGCACCGCCACCAGCGCCGCCACGCAGGCCGTCGCGCCGACGGTGATGCACCAGGCCCCGGCCCAGCCCCCACCGCGCAGCCCGATCCGGTCGAGCAGCACGAAGGTGAGCGTCGCGGCCGGCGGATGCCCGGCGATGTGGGCGGGCCAGGGAGCCGGCGCCCCCTCCACGATGTGGTGGGTGAAGTCCCGCAGCGCCGCCGGGATGTCGTGGAAGCGGCCGACGACCCGCAGGTACTCGTTGCCCGTGGTCAGCCGGGTGGCCACGCCACGCCGCCAGCCGTCGACCAGGGCCAGCGACCAGGTCCACGCCAGCGCCGTCCCCCAGGAGGCCGCGAGCAGCGCCCGCCACCGCAGCCGCCCGGCGAGCACCGGCCCGTACGCCACACCGGCCGCCGCCACCAGGACGGCGGCCGGTGTGCCCGGGCCCACGTGGGGGTCCCAGTCGGCGAACAGCGGCGGCCAGTGGACGAAGAGGGTGCGGCGGCCGGACTCGATGGAGCGGCCGACCAGGACGGCCGCCACGACGAGAAGAACGGCGGCCGCGGCGGCGGACAGATCGCGCAGGACAGGACGGGTCACACGGGCACGCTAGGCGGCCGGAGCGGCGGGCGGGCGGCACACGGACCGGACGTCAGCGTTTCGTCATCGGTGCGGGCCCGCACCGAGGGCCGATCCGGCCTACCGTCGGACCATGAGAGATCGACGGCCGCTCCCCACATCGCCCGGCTTCTGGCGCAGCCCGGTGCGCGGCTCCTGGTTCACCTCCGTGCTGGGCCTGGTCCTGCTGGCCGGCATCACCGTGCTGTTCGTGACGGGCCTGCTGTCGTACGCCGCGTACAACCCGAACCTGTCGCCGGTGAACGACCAGACACCAGGCAAGGGCCTCCTCGGCTTCTACCTGTTCGCCTGGCCGACCCACCCGCACTGGCTGTACCGCCTCACCCAGGGCGTCCACGTCACGCTCGGCATCACCCTCATCCCGGTGCTGCTGGCGAAGCTGTGGTCGGTGGTGCCCCGGCTGTTCGCGCTGCCGCCGGTCCGGTCCGTCACCCACGCGCTGGAGCGGCTGTCGCTGCTGCTCCTGGTCGGCGGCGGGCTGTTCGAGTTCACCACCGGAGTCCTCAACATCCAGCTGGACTACGTCTTCCCCGGCTCGTTCTACCCGCTGCACTTCTACGGCGCCTGGGTGTTCTTCGCCGCCTTCGTCGCCCACGCGGCCCTGAAGACGCCCGCGGCGGTGCGCACCGTGCGGCGCATGCGCGCCGGCGGCGAGGAGGAGGGGGACCTGGTGGCCCCGCGGCCCGCCCCTCCCACGGTGTCCCGGCGGGGCGCGCTGTGGCTGGTCGGCGGCGGATCGCTGCTGCTGTTCGTCACCAGCGCGGGCCGCAGCTTCGACGGGCTGCTGCGGCAGACCGCGCTGCTCACCCCGCACGGCGGGGCGGAACCGGGCAGCGGCCCGGGCGGCTTCCAGGTCAACAAGACCGCCGCCTACGCCGGCATCACACCGGCGGAGACCCGTGCGGACACCTGGCGGCTCACCGTCACCGGCCGCACCGGCACCGTCCGGCTGACCCGGGCCGATCTCGAGCGGATGGCGCTGCACAGCGCGGCGCTGCCCATCGCGTGCGTGGAGGGCTGGTCGACCTCCGACCAGTGGTGGCGGGGCGTCCGGCTGCGCGACCTCGCCGCCCTGGTCGGCCACGGCGACCCGCCCGACGTGCTCGTGGAGTCGCTCCAGGCGCACGGCGCCTTCCGCCGGGCCGCGCTCCGCGCCGACCAGGTGGGCGACCCGCGCTCGCTGCTCGCCCTGTACGTGAACGGCGAGGACCTGACCCCCGACCACGGCCACCCGGCCCGGGTCATCGTGCCCGCGGCGCCCGGGGTGCTCAACACCAAGTGGGTGGCCCGCCTGACCTTCGGGGAGCTGCGATGAACCGCCGCCCGCCGCGGACCCCCGGGACCCCGGGCGACGCCCGGACGCCCGGCCTGCGCCGGCTCCCGCTCGGCAGCCCCCTCCACCTGCTCCTGCTCGCCTGCTCGTTCGCGCTCGCCGCCTACGCGGGAGTGCGGCTGCTGGCGGGCGACTGGCTCGGGGTGGCGCTGTGGTTCGTGGGCGCGGCGCTGCTGCACGACCTGGTGCTGCTGCCGCTGTACTCGGCGGCCGACCGTGCCGTGGTGCGGGCGGCCGGGGCCGTCGGCCGCCGGGAGTGGGCCCTCTACGTCCGGGTCCCGGCGGCCCTGTCCGTGCTGCTGCTCCTGGTGTGGTTCCCGCTGATCAGCGGGATGGTCGATCAGAGCTACCGGCTGGCCGCCGGGCTCTCCGCGGACGGCTTCCTCGCCCGCTGGCTGCTGATCACGGCCGTGCTCTTCGGCGGCTCGGCGCTGCTGTTCCTGCTGCGGCTGCGCAGGGCGGCGAAGGAGCGGCCGCCCGCGGTCCACTGATCGACGGCCCGCCAGCCCGTGACCGCCGCGTGGCGGAGCAGGGCCGGCGCGCCGACCCGCGCCCAGGGGAAGGAGCCGCCCCCGCCCTCCCGTATCCCGGACACGCCGACGACCTCCACCCGGACACGCTCGTCGACGTCGGCCGCGGACGTCTCGGCGATCAGCAGGCCGTCCGGCCGCACCAGCAGGCCCAGCCGCCGCAGCAGCGCGCGCGGGTCGCCGCCGATGCCGATGTTGCCGTCCACGAGCAGGGCGGTGTCCCAGCGGCCCGCGCGGGGGACCGGTTCGAAGACCGAGCGGCGCAGCGCGGGCCGCGCCCCCGTGTCCGGCTCCCCGGAGTGCTGCCGGCGCGGCGGGGCGCCCAGGCGGTGCAGGGTGTGGGCGACCGCGGCCTCGCTGACGTCGATGCCCAGCACCCGGCGGCCGCGTACGGCGAGCGCCGCGACCAGCCGGCCGGGCCCGCACCCGACGTCGAGGACGGAGCCCTCGCAGCGGGCCAGCACCTCCAGGTCCACCGGATCCGGCTCGGCGCACCACCGCTCGACCTCCAGCGGCAGCAGCCACCCGTCGGTCCGCCGCAGGAACAGCGGCCCCCGGCCGTCGCGCAGCGCGACCGCGTAGGGCCCGGCGGCCTCGTCGGCGGCCCACGCGCCTGCGACACCGCCCCGCGCGCACCGAGCCTGCGCGGGCTCAGCCTGCGCGGTGCCGGTCGCGGCGGCGGACACGGTGTCGGACCGTGCGGCTTCGGCTTGCCCTGCGGCGGTGGCCGTGGCGGTGGCGGTGTCGGTCGGTGCGGTGCCGGTTCGAGCGGCTTCGGGCTGCGCGGGGCCGGTGACGGTTCCGGTCCGGTCGACTCCGGTCTCCGACGCGCCGGCGGCGGTGTCGGACGGTGCGGTGCCCGTCCGTACGGCCCCCGCCCGCGCGGTCCCGGCCGCCGGGACCGGCCCCTCCGCGGCGCTCATCGGTCGCCGTCCGACGTGAGCCGGGCGAGCCGTGCGGCGAAGTGGCCGTGCGGGGCGCAGGCGGCGACCGCACGCGCGTCGGCGGCCGTGTCCACGTCCCGCAGCCGCCGCAGGTCCCGCACCCGCAGTCCCGCGGCGACCAGCCGCTCCCGTTGCAGGGCCCCCGTCCCGGCCGTCGACATGGGCACCCCGCGCAGCAGCGCCGGATCGGGGGAGGCCAGTCCGAGGGCCCAGAAGCCGCCGTCCTCCGCGGGACCGATGCAGGCGTCGCAGTCGGCGAAGTCCACGGTGAGCAGCTCCGGCGTCACCTGCGGGGTGTCCATCCCGATGAGCAGCGCCGGTCCGGTGCAGCCGGCGAAGGCGCCCGCCAACCGCTCGTCCAGGCCGCCCGCGCACTGCGGCACCACGTCGAAGCCGGGCGGCAGCCACGGGCCGGGCGTGCCGTCGAGCACGAGGACCCGCCGGACGGCGGGCGCCGCCGCCACCGCGCGCAGGGTGTCGGCGAGCGCGGCCTCGGCGAGCGCGGCCGCCTCCCGCGCGCTGAAGGGCGGGCTGAGCCGGGTCTTCACACGCCCCGGCCGCGGTTCCTTGGCGATGACGAGCAGGGTGGTCACCGCAGGGCTCCTTCCCCGGCGCGCGGGGCCGGTTCGGCCAGGACCCGGCTCATGTCCCTCACCGCCTGCCAGGTGCCGCGCCAGGTCCCCGTCACCTTCGATGCGCCGGTGCGCGGCAGATACGGCACGTCGTGCTCCGTGATCCGCCAGCCGGCGTCGGCGGCCCGCACGACCATCTGCAGCGGGTAGCCGCTGCGCCGGTCGGTCAGACCGAGGTCGAGCAGCGGCGCCCGGCGCGCGGCGCGCAGCGGGCCGAGGTCGTGCAGGCGCAGGCCTGTGCGGCGGCGCAGCATCCGGGCCAGGGCGAGGTTGCCGGCCCGGGCGTGCGCCGGCCAGGCGCCCCGCCGCTGCGGGCGGCGCCTGCCGAGCACCAGGTCGGCCTCCCCGTCCAGCACCTCGCGGGTGAAGGGCACCAGGAGCGACGGGTCGAGGGAGGCGTCGCAGTCGCAGAAGCACACGACGTCGGCGGTGGCGGCGGTCAGCCCCGCGTGGCAGGCCGCCCCGAAGCCCCGGCGCGGTTCGGGCACGACGGTCGCCCCCAGGTCGCGGGCCAGTGCCGCCGAACCGTCGGTGGAGCCGTTGTCGACGACGAGGGCGCGCCAGCCGCGCGGGATGCGGGCGAGCACCCAGGGCAGCGCCGCCGCCTCGTTCAGGCAGGGAAGCACCACGTCCACGGCGGCCGGTCCGGACGGGGCGGGGTCGGGGGGCGGGGGAGGGGGAGAGGTCGTCACG
Organism: Streptomyces tropicalis; assembly: GCF_029269835.1. Classification (GTDB taxonomy): domain Bacteria; phylum Actinomycetota; class Actinomycetes; order Streptomycetales; family Streptomycetaceae; genus Streptomyces; species Streptomyces tropicalis. Next base: position 439,804 of record NZ_JARJBB010000004.1, read on the forward strand.
GCTCTCACCCTACGAACGCGAACCGGGCATATCGGGCCACGACTGCTTACGAAACGCGGACGTCGGTCCCCGGGGCGGGTCGAACGGCGGCGCCGCCCGGGCGCACGGTGCGAGGCTGGACCCATGCAGCGTCCGTACGATCGCCGGCCCGCGTCCGGCCCGCTCGCCGCGCCGGGCGTGTCCGGGGCGCCGGGGCCGGGCGCATCCGCCACGCCGGGCCCGTCCCCGTCCGCCGAGCCCGCGCGGGCCCCGTCCGCCCGGGTCCTGGTCGTGGAGGACGACCCCACCGTGGCCGAGGTCGTCGCCTCGTACCTCGACCGCGCCGGGCACGCCGTGGACCGCGCCGGCGACGGTCCGGCCGCCCTCGCCCGGGCCGCCGCGCACTGGCCGGACCTCGTGGTCCTGGACCTGATGCTGCCCGGCATGGACGGACTGGAGGTGTGCCGCCGGCTGCGCGGACGGGCGCCGGTGCCGGTCATCATGCTCACCGCCCGCGGCGACGAGGACGACCGCATCCTCGGCCTGGAGGTCGGCGCCGACGACTACGTCACCAAGCCCTTCAGCCCCCGTGAACTCGTCCTGCGCGTGGAGTCGGTGCTGCGCCGCAGCCGCCCGGCATCCGCACCGCGGCCGCCGTCCGCCGCCGGCCTCACGGTCGACCCGGCGGCCCGGCGCGCCACCCGGAACGGCTCCGAACTCGCCCTCACCTTGCGCGAGTTCGACCTGCTCGCCTTCTTCCTGCGCAACCCGGGCCGCGCGTTCAGCCGCGAGGACCTCATGCGGGAGGTGTGGGGCTGGGACTTCGGGGACCTGTCCACGGTCACCGTGCACGTCCGCCGGCTGCGCGGCAAGGTCGAGGACGACCCGGCCCGGCCCCGTCTGATCCAGACCGTGTGGGGCGTGGGCTACCGCTTCGACCCGGCCGGCGTGGAGGGGAGCTGACGGTGCGCGACACCCTGCTCATCGCCCTGTACGCGTTCCTGGGCGCCGCCGCGACCGGGCTGGCCGGGGCGGGGGTGCTGCGGCTCGTCCGGCGGCGCTCGCTCACCGCCTCGCTCACCGTGGTCGCGGCCGTGGCCGTGGGCGCGATGCTGGCCGGCACCCTGGCGGTGGCGGAGGCGATGTTCCTGTCCGGGCACGACCTGTCCGTCGTCACCACGGTCGCCGCGATGGCGGCGGTGGTGTCGCTGGCCACCGCGCTGCTGCTGGGCCGCTGGGTCGTGGCCCGCAGCCGTGAACTCACCCGCGCCGCCCGCTCGTTCGGCGACGGGGGCGACTTCTCCGCCCCGCACGGCCCGGCCACCGCGGAGCTGGAGTCGCTGAGCCGTGAGCTGGCCGCCACCAGCGCCAGGCTCGCCGAGTCGCGCGCACGCGAGCGCGCCCTGGAGTCCTCCCGCCGCGAACTCGTCGCCTGGATCTCCCACGACCTGCGCACCCCGCTCGCCGGACTGCGCGCCATGTCGGAGGCGCTGGAGGACGGCGTGGCCGCCGACCCGGACCGCTACCTGCGGCAGATCCGCACCGAGGTGGAGCGCCTCAACGACATGGTCGGCGACCTGTTCGAACTCTCCCGCATCCACGCGGGCGCCCTCGCCCTGACCCGGTCCCGGATGTCGCTGTACGACCTCGTCGGCGACGCCCTCGCCGGCGCGGACCCGCTCGCGCGGGAACTGGGCGTGCGCCTGGTCGGCGACCGCATCGAGGCGGTGCCTGTCGAGGTGGACGGCCGGGAGATGAGCCGGGTGCTGGGCAACCTGCTGGTCAACGCGATCCGCCGCACCCCCGCCGACGGCACGGTCGCCGTCGCCGCTGAACGCTCGCCCGACGGCGTCGTCCTCTCCGTGAGCGACGGCTGCGGCGGCATCCCCGAGGAGGACCTGCCCCGCGTCTTCGACACCGGCTGGCGCGGCACCCACGCCCGGACGCCCCCGGCGGGTGCGGGGCTCGGCCTCGCCATCGTCCGCGGCATCGTGGAGGCCCACGACGGCCGGGCCGCCGTCCGCAACATCCCCGGCGGCTGCCGCTTCGAGGTGACCCTCCCCGCCGCCGGCGGCTGAGCCCGGCACCACCGCGACCCACCCGGTCCCGCCGCCGATCCGGCCGCACAACGACCGCCCAGCCCCCCGTCGCTCGCCGACCGGGCCCCCGCCCGGTCGGTCCCCGTTCCGTCGGCTCCCGCCCGGTCAGGTCCCCGTCGGAGCCGGACCCGCCGTCGCGAACTCGCGCATGCCCGCCGTGAAGTGGATCGTGGGCCGCCAGCCGAGGGCGGCCCGCAGGCGGGCGGAGTCGGCGGTGATGTGGCGGACGTCGCCGAGCCGGTACTCGCCGGTGACGACGGGCTCCGGGCCGCCGTACGCCGCGGCCAGCGCCCGCGCCATCCCGCCCACCGTGTGCGGCTCGCCGCTGCCGGTGTTGTACACGGTCAGCGAGCCGGCCGCCGCGTCCGCCTCCAGGGCGGCGGCGACCGCCGCGGCCACGTCCCGCACGTGCACGAAGTCCCGCCGCTGCCGGCCGTCCTCGAAGACGCGCGGAGCCTCGCCGCGGGCCAGCGCGGAGCGGAAGAAGGAGGCGACGCCCGCGTAGGGCGTGTCCCGGGGCATCCGCGGTCCGTACACGTTGTGGTAGCGCAGCGAGACCGCGGAACCGCCGGTTGCCCGGGCCCACGCCGAGGCCAGGTGCTCCTGGGCCAGCTTGGTCGCGGCGTACACGTTACGCGGATCGGTGGGTGCGTCCTCGCCGACCAGGCCGGGCACCAGCTCGCCGGTGCAGTCCGGGCAGACCGGCTCGAACCGGCCCGCCGCCAGGTCCCGCTCGGCCCGCGGCCCCGGACGCACCACCCCGTGCCGCGGGCAGGTGTAGCGCCCCTCGCCGTACACGACCATGGACCCGGCCAGGACCAGGTGCCGTACACCCGCCTCCGCCATCGCCGAGAGCAGGACGGCGGTGCCGAGGTCGTTGCGGGAGACGTACTCCGCCGCGTCGGCGACCCCGTCGCCGAGGCCGACCTGCGCGGCCTGGTGGCACACGGCGCCCACCCCGGACAGCGCGCGGGCGACCGCCTCCGGGTCGCGCACGTCCGCACCCGCGCCGGCGCGCACGTCGAACACCACCGGTTCGTGCCCGCGTGCGGCGAGCGCGTCGACGACATGGGACCCGATGAACCCGGCACCGCCGGTGACCAGTACACGCATGCGCCCACGCTAGGCCGCGGACGGCCCGGAACCCCGCGCGCGACCCCGGCCCGTCACACCTCCGTAAGGCCTCACGGCCCCGGACGGCGGCATCGGGGATGCCGATCCCGCGGCGCGGTCACTCCTTGTGCCGGATCGGGATGCTGTGCTCCTCAGCGGCGTCCTCCGCGGGCATCGGGAACCTCACCGTGAGGATGCCGTCCTCGTAGGCGGCGTGGATGTCCTTGTCCGCCGTGCCCCGCGGCAGTGCCAGGGAGCGGGCGAAGGACCCGTAGCGGAACTCGGAACGCTGCTTCTCCTCGATCTGTTCGCTGTGCTCGGCGCGGATGGTCAGCACGCCGTCCGCGACGGAGACCTCGATGTCCTGCTCGGGATCCATCCCCGGCAACTCGGCGCGCACCAGGTGCTCGCCGCTCTGGTCGAGTTCCTCGATACGGATGGCGTGCGTTCCGCTTCCCACCTTCCCGGAGAGCCAGGAGGGGATCCACGAATCGTCGAACCAGTCGAAGATGTCCGGCAGCGGCCGGTGTCGACGAGTGGGCGTCTCAGGCATGGCCGCATCCTTCCGTCGGTCTTCCCTGCCTCTCTCCACGCTCGGCACCGCGCGCGCCGGGCCATAGGGCCGTACGTCCCTCGGCGGCCGCTGGTCGACCCCGGCCACCGCCCCGCACCGGAACGGAGCCGTCCGGCACGGGCCCGGGGACGTTCGGCCCAGTGCGGCCGGCGGGGCCCCGGCAGAGGGTCGAAGCAGGCACGGCCACCGCGCCGCGCCGACCCACCCGGCAGGCCCGTACGGCGGGCAGGCGCGCGGGGAGGCAAGGGGGACGCAGACCCGGCCGAAGGGGGCCGACATGCCCGGCGAGACGATCCGCAAGGACACCCCGCCCCGGGTCCCGCCCCACCTGGACGACTACGACGAGGCCTGCGCGTCCTTCTCGTGGGAGCAGGCCCGCTCCCGGCTCCAGGGACTGCCCGGCGGTCGCGGGCTGAACCTCGCCCACGAGGCCGTCGACCGGCACGCCGCGACGGACCGCGCCACGGCCGTGGCGCTGCGCTGCGTCCGGCGCGACGACACCGTGACCACCCTGACCTACGGCGACCTGTCCCGGGCCACCTCCCGCTTCGCCCACGTGCTGCGCACTCTCGGCGTGGGCCGCGGCGAGCGCGTCGCCACCCTGCTGGGCCGCTGCCCCGAGCTGTACACGGCGGTCCTCGGCACGCTGAAGAACACCGGCGTCGTGTGCCCGCTGTTCTCTGCCTTCGGCCCGGACCCGGTGGCCCAGCGGCTGCGGCTGAGCGACGCCCGGGTCCTGGTGACCACCGCGGAGCTCTACCGGCGCAAGGTCGCCGGGCGGCGCACCCGGCTCCCCGGCCTGCGCCACGTGCTGATCGTCGGCGACCCCGCGGACACGCCGCAGGGCACGCTCTCCCTCACCGCGCTCACGGACCGCGCCGCCGACGACTTCACCATCCCGCCCACCGCGCCCGGCGACATGGCCCTGCTGCACTTCACCAGCGGCACCACGGGCACCCCCAAGGGCGCCGTCCACGTCCACGAGGCGGCCGTCGCCCACTGGACGAGCGCGTACTACGCCCTCGACCTGCGCCCCGACGACGTGTTCTGGTGCACCGCCGACCCGGGCTGGGTCACCGGCATGTCGTACGGGATCCTCGCCCCGCTGCTGCACGGCGCGACCGTCGTGGCCGACGAGGGCGACTACGACGCCCGCCGCTGGTACCGGATCCTCGCCCAACGGCGCGTCACCGTCTGGTACACCGCACCGACCGCGCTCCGCATGCTGATGCGCACCACACCGCGGACCGGCCCGTACGACCTGCCCGCCTCCTACGACCTGAGCGCACTGCGCCTGGTCGCATCGGTCGGCGAGCCGCTCAACCCGGAAGGCGTGCTGTGGGGGCGGGACGTCCTCGGACTCCCGGTGCACGACACCTGGTGGCAGACCGAGACCGGCGCCATCATGATCGCCAACTTCGCCGCCTGCGACATCCGCCCCGGCTCCATGGGGCGCCCGCTGCCCGGCGTCGAGGCGGCCGTGCTGCGGCGCGGCGAGGACGGCCGCGCCGACACCTCCGGCGGCCGGGTCACCGTGCTGCGCGAGCCCGGCGCGGAGGGCGAACTGGCACTGCGGCCGGGCTGGCCGTCGATGTTCCGCGGCTACCTCCACGACGCCGGGCGCACCGCGGCCGCGTTCGCGGACGGCTGGTACCTCACCGGCGACGTGGTGCGCCGCGACGCGGACGGCTGGTACTGGTTCGTCGGCCGCGCCGACGACGTCGTGAAGTCCGCCGGGCACCTCGTCGGGCCCTTCGAGGTGGAGAGCGCCCTCATGGAGCACCCGGCGGTCGCCGAGGCCGGGGTGATCGGCCGGCCCGACCCCGTCGCCGGGAACGTCGTCAAGGCGTTCGTCACCCTGCGCCCCGGCCACGAACCCACCCCCGAGACCCGGCGCGACCTGCTGGCCTTCGCCCGCCGCCGGCTCGGCCCGGCCGTCGCGCCCCGCGAGATCGACTTCGACCCGCACCTGCCGCACACCCGCAGCGGCAAGGTGATGCGCCGGCTGCTGCGGGCCCGTGAACTCGGCCTGCCCGAGGGCGACCTGTCCGCCCTGGAGAGGACGGAGACACCCGGATGAGCACCACCCGCACCCCTCGGACCACCGGCATCTCCCACACCCCCGGCCCCGCCCACGGCGCCCGCGGTGCGAGCGGGGGCACGGCGCCGGCCCGGTCCCGCCGGCCCGCCCGCGACGACCCGGCACGGCGGAGCGCCGCCCACCGCGCCGCCCTCCTGGAGTCGATGCTCGGCGTCCGCCGGTTCGAGGAGCGCTGCGTGGAGCTGTACAGCGCCGCCCGCATCCGCGGCTTCATGCACCTCTACATCGGCGAGGAGGCCGTGGCCACCGGCGTGTGCGCGGCGCTCACCGAGGACGACGCGGTCGTCTCGACCTACCGCGACCACGGCCACGCACTCGCCCGCGGCATCCCCGCCGAGGCGGTCATGGCCGAGATGTTCGGCCGCGCCACCGGCTGCAGCCGCGGCCGCGGCGGCTCCATGCACCTGTTCGACGCCTCCCGCCGCTTCTACGGCGGCAACGCCATCGTGGCCGGCGGGCTGCCCCTGGCCGCGGGCCTGGCCCTCGCCGACCGCATGACCTCGCGCTCCCGCGTCACCTGCTGCTTCTTCGGCGACGGCGCCTTCGCCGAGGGCGAGTTCCACGAGACCGCCAACCTCGCCGCGCTGTGGCGCCTGCCCGTGCTGTTCGTCTGCGAGAACAACCTGTACGCGATGGGCACCGCCCTGGCCCGCCACCAGGCCCGGACCGACCTCGCCCTGCGCGCCGCCGGATACGGCATGGCCGCCTGGGCGGTCGACGGCATGGACGTCCTCGCCGTCGAGGAGGCCGCCCGGAGCGCGGCCGAGAGCGTGCGCGGCGGAGGCGGTCCGCACTTCCTGGAGATGCGCACCTACCGCTTCCGCGCGCACTCCATGTACGACCCCGACCGCTACCGCGACAAGGCCGAGATCGCGCGCTGGAAGGAGCGCGACCCGATCGACGCCCTCGCCGTCCGGCTGCGAGCCGACGGAACGCTCACCGACCGTGCGTTCGCGGGGATGGAGCGCCGGGTGGCCGGGGGCATCGACCGGGCCGTGGCGGCCGCCGAGGCCGCCCCGGAGGAGCCGCCCGAGGACCTGCTCACCTACGTGACCAGCTCCGGGGAGGCGAGCCGGCCATGACCGCGGTCACCGCACGCCCGGCCACCGTGCCCCCGGCCACCGCGTCCCGGACCACCTACCGGGAGGCGATGCGCGAGGCCCTGCGCGAGGCGCTGCGCGCCGACGACCGGGTCTTCCTGATGGGGGAGGACGTGGGACGCTACGGCGGCTGCTTCGGCGTCAGCCTCGGCCTCCTGGAGGAGTTCGGGCCCGAACGCGTCCGGGACGCCCCGCTGTCGGAGTCCGCGTTCGTCGGCGCCGGCATCGGCGCGGCCCTGGCCGGGATGCGGCCCGTCGTCGAGATCATGACCGTCAACTTCAGCCTGCTCGCCCTGGACCAGATCCTCAACAACGCGGCGACCCTGCTGCACATGTCCGGCGGCCAGCTCCCGGTCCCGCTCGTCGTCCGCATGACCACCGGGGCCGGACGGCAGCTCGCCGCCCAGCACTCGCACAGCCTGGAGGGCTGGTACGCGCACATCCCCGGCCTGCGGGTCCTCGCCCCGGCCACCGTCGCGGACGCCCGCCACATGCTCGCCCCGGCGCTCGCCGACCCCGACCCGGTGATCATCTTCGAGCACGGCGCGCTCTACGGCACCTCCGGCGACCTGCCGGCGGACCCCGCCCCCGCCGCCGACCTCGACCACGCCGCCGTACGCCGGCCCGGCACCGACGTCTCCCTCGTCACGTACGGCGGCTCGCTCCCCAAGGCCCTGGCCGCCGCCGACGCCCTGGCGGAGCACGGCGTCAGCGCCGAGGTCGTCGACCTGCGCACCCTGCGCCCGCTCGACGACGCCACCGTCGGCGGCTCCGTGGCCCGCACCCACCGTGCGGTCGTCGTGGACGAGGGGTGGCGCACCGGCAGCCTCTCCGCGGAGATCTCCGCGCGGCTGACCGAGCGCCACTTCTACGACCTCGACGCGCCCGTCGAGCGGGTGTGCAGCGCCGAGGTGCCCGTGCCGTACGCGCACCGGCTGGAGGAGGCCGCCCTGCCGCAGGTCGCCGGCATCGTCGCGGCGGCGCGCCGGACACTGGGCCCCGACGTCCTCCCGGCGCCCGGTGCCGACGGCGCACAGGCGCCGGGCGCCGGGGGAGCGGGCTGAGATGGCCGAGTTCACCATGCCCTCCCTCGGCGCCGACATGGACGAGGGACGGCTGCTGGAGTGGCTGGTCGGCCCCGGGGACCGGGTGTCCCGGGGGGACGTGGTCGCCGTCGTCGAGACGGACAAGGCGGCGGTCGAGGTCGAGTGCTTCGCCACGGGCACCGTGGGGCGGCTGCTCGTCGAGCCCGGCACGCGCGTCCCCGTGGGCACCCCGCTGGCCCTCATCGAGCCCACGGCCCCGGCCACGGCACCCGGCCCGGCCGCAGCCCCTGCCACGTCCCCCGCCACGTCCCCCGCCACGTCCCCCGGCCCGGCCCCCGCACCCGCCCCGGCGGCCGCGGACGGCACCGCCGCCCCGTCCCACCGCCCGGCCGCTCCCCGTGCCGAGCCGCCCCGCCACCGCCGACCGGCCCCGGCCCACCGTCGCCGGACGCCCCCCGGGGCCGTCCCTGAGACCCCGGCACCCGCGGAACCCCCGGCAGCCGCCCCGTCCGGCACCGCGAGGCCCGCCCCGGCCTCCCGACCCCACGCACCGTCCACCGAGCCCCCCACTCCGCCCGCGGAGCCGAGGCCCGCACGGGAGCCCGCATCGGGGGCTCCCGGGCAGCCCCTCCTCGCACCCGTCCCGACCGGCCGGCGCCCCGCCCGGGAACCCGCCGTCTCCGGCGAAGGGCCCCCGGCCGCCCTCGCCCACCCCGCCCGCCGCCGGCCCCTCCCCTCCGACCGGGCCGCGGACCTGCACGAACCCGAGGAGGCGGCGACCCCCACCGCGGGACCGCTCGTGCGGCATCTCGCCGACGTGCGGGGCATCGACCTCGCGTCCGTGCGCGGCAGCGGCCGCGGCGGGCGGATCACACGCGCCGACGTCGAGCACGCCGTCCCCCGCGGGGTGGCCCGGCCGCGGGTCACCCCGTACGCGCGGCGGCTCGCCCGGGACCTCGGGGTCGACCCGCGCCGCGTGCACGGCACCGGCGACGGCGGGGCGGTCCGCGCGGCGGACGTCCGCGCGGCCGCCGCGGCCCGTGCCCGCACGGAGCCGCGCGCACCCGTGGAGCGGGAGGCGCCGCCGGCCGGCGGCCCGGAGCCGCCCCCGCCCTCCCGAGGACGCCCCGCGGAGGACCGGGCCGCGGGAATGCGGCAGGCCCTGGCCGCGCTGATGAGCCGCGCCAAGCGGGAGATCCCGCACTACTACCTGTCCACCACCGTCGACATGGCCGCCGCCGAGGCCTGGCTGCACCGGCGCAACCGCGGCCGCCCGCCCTCCGACCGCCTGGTCGACTCGGCCCTGCTGCTGAAGGCGGCCGCCACCGCGCTCCGGGAGGTGCCCGCGCTCAACGGCCACTGGCGGGACGGCGGGTTCGTCCCCGGCACCGGCGTCCACCTGGGCGTGGCGGTGTCCCTGCGCGGCGGCGGGCTGCTGGCGCCCGTGATCCACGACGCGGACGCCCTCCCGGTGGCCGACCTCATGGCCGTCCTCCGGGACCTGGTGCGCCGGGCCCGGCTCGGCCGGCTGCGCGGCAGCGAGCTGACCGGCGCCACGTTCACCGTCACCAGTCTCGGCGAGCAGGGCGTGGAGGCCGTGTTCGGGGTGATCCACCCGCCCCAGGTGGCGCTGGCCGGTTTCGGGACGGTCGTGGAGCGGCCCTGGGCGGTCGGTGGGCTGCTCGGCGTCCGGCCCGTGGTCACCGCGACCCTGTCCGCGGACCACCGGGCCACGGACGGCGCCGTCGGCGCCCGCTACCTCGGGGCCGTCGGCCGGCTGCTGCAGGACCCCGAGGAGCTGTGAGAACCGAGGAGCCCGGAGAACCCGAGGAGCCGTGAGAGGAGCCGTGAGGCGTATGACCTCGCTGGACAGCGCACAGGCACTGGCAATGGTGCAGGAGTCGGTCACCCGGATCGTCCCGGACGCGGACTTCACGACGGTCGGCCCGGAGGACCGGCTGCGCGACGTGCTGGAGCTCGATTCGCTGGACTTCCTCAGCCTGGTGGAGCTGCTGTCGGAGCGCACGGGCCTGGACATCGACGAGGACGACTATCCCGAACTCGCCACCCTCGCCGGGACGGTGCGGTTCCTCGTGGAGCGGACCCGGTAGGCCCGCGCCACCGCGGCCGGCCCGTCCGGGCCCGCCTCCGTCCGCCCTCGTGAGGCCCCGCCGCGCCGGACCGCCGGGCCGACAGTTTGCGGCCTCGGCGGCACAGTGGTGTTGTCGAGGGTAGGCCGTTCGGAGACGTCGATGGCCTCGGACACAGCGACCACGAAGAGGGTGGCTGCGGTGAATGACCGACCGTGCGCGGGAGGCGAGGGCGCCGTTCCGAACCTGCGGCTGGACGCGCTGCTCAGCGAACTCCAGGAGCATGTGCAGCGTGTGCGCGGCAGCCGGGACCGCATGCAGACGCTGCTGGACGCCGTCATGGCCGTCGGCGGCGACCTGGACCTGGCCGATCTGCTCCAGCGGATCGTGCAGTCCGCGGTCGACCTGGTGGACGCCGAGTACGGCGCCCTCGGCGTCGTCGGCGAGGAGAGCCGCATCACGCAGTTCGTCACCGTCGGCATGGACGGGCCCGCCATCGCCCGGATCGGCCACTACCCGCAGGGCCGGGGCATCCTCGGCCTGCTGATCCGCGATCCCCGCTCGCTGCGCCTGGACGACCTCGGCGCCCACCCGGCAGCGGTGGGCTTCCCCGCCGGTCATCCGCCGATGCGCACCTTCCTCGGCGCCCCGGTCCGGGTGCGGGACCGCGTCTTCGGCAACCTCTACCTGACCGACAAGCGCGGCGGGCAGCACTTCGACGCCGACGACGAGTCGGTGCTGCGCAGCCTCGCCGTGGCCGCGGGCGTCGCCATCGACCACGCCCGCCTGTACGACGAGGGCCGCCACCGGGAGCGCCGGCTGGCCGCGGGCGCCGACCTGACCCGCGCCCTGCTCTCGGGCGAGCCCCCGACACGGACCCTGCGGTCCCTGGCCGACACCGTGCGGGAGATGACCGACGCGGACCTGGTGACCCTGGCGCTCCCGGTCGGCGACGGCGGCGGGCTGGTCGTCGAGGCGGCCGCCGGAGCCTGCGCCGACCGGGTGCGCGGCCTGGCCCTGCCCGGAACCACCCTCGCGGCCAAGGTGTTCGCGACGGGGGAGAGCATCAGCAGCGAGGCGATCAGCAGCGATCCCCGCTCCTCGGGCGGCAGCGCCTCCGTCGTCCCGCTCGGGCCCGCCTTCTTCGTCCCGGTCGGCGGCCGCAAGCGGGTGCTGGGCGTGCTCCAGGTGGCCAACGCCCCCGGCGGCCCGCCGTTCGACGACGCCGTGCTGGAGATGGTGCGCGCCTTCTCCGACCAGGCCGCGCTGGCCCTGGAGGTCGCCGAGCACCGCCGGGACGCCGAGCAGCTCGCCCTGCTGGGCGACCGCGACCGCATCGCCCGTGACCTGCACGACCTGGTCATCCAGCGGCTGTTCGCGGACGGGCTGACCCTGCAGGCCACGCTCGGGCACGTCACGGACCGGCCGCGGGTCGCGGAGCGCGTCCAGCGGGTCGTGGACGACCTCGACGACACCATCAAGGTCATCCGCACCACCATCTTCGGCCTCCAGCACCCCGAACGCTCCGGCGGCGGCGTCGGGCTGCGCGCCCGCCTGGTCGCCGTCACCGAGGAGGCCGCCGCCACCCTCGGCTTCACCCCGGCGCTGCGCATGACGGGCCTGCTGGACACCGCCGTTCCCGCGCGGTACGCCGACCACCTGCTGGCCGTCCTGCGGGAGGCGCTGTCCAACGCGGCCCGGCACGCCCACGCCGGAGCGGTCGAGGTCGGCGCCGAGGTGGCGGACGGCACGCTGCGGCTGACCGTGGCCGACGACGGCCGCGGCATCGACCTCGCCGTGCCGCGCCGCAGCGGCCTGGCCAATCTGCGCAGCCGCGCCGAGGAACTGGGTGGCGAGCTGGACGTCTCCCCTCAGCGCCCCTCGGGCACCCTCCTGCGCTGGACCGTGCCGCTGCCCGCACCGGCCGCCGACCCGGAGGACCAGGAGGACACGCACGATCCGTCCGGACCGGCCGGTCCGGACGGCACGGCCCGGAGCTGACACGGCCGCCGCCCGCCGGGACCAGTGGCCCCCGGGAGGCAGGGACCGCCGACCCAGGCCGCCGCGTCCGAGTTGAGGCACCATCGAACGAAGACGTCGAACAGCGAACGGGGACCGCGAGCGCCGCGGCAGGATCGCACTTCGTCCTGGCCGTGCCACCTCCGAGAAGTGCCCGAAAGGACGGCTGATGGCCATGGCCTGGGCTTCGTGGACCACGACGGGGGTTTACGCCGGTCGGGGAGGCGCCCGCACCGACGAGGCCGGCATCCTGACCGGCGATCTGACCGTGCACACCACCTGGGACGGCCGCGAGGCCGACATCACCGTCCAGTACAGCGGCACCTCCCAGTGGTTCACCCTCACCGGCAGCCCGGTGTCCTGCCCGTCGGAGCGGGAGAGCCGGAACCTGCACCAGGGCGTGGTCGAGGCCGTGCGGGCGGGTGGCGGAGCCACGGTCCCGCTGGACCGCTGACCGGGACCGCCGGCGGTCGGGCCGGGCACACCGGGAGGAGACGACGGTGACCGCATCACGGGCGGGCGACGGGCCGGGCGGCGCAGCCGGCTGCGGTGCCCGCCTGCCGTCCCACCGCCCCACGGGGAGCGCGGCCGCGCAGCCCGCCCCCGGCACCGGGCGCCGCCGCGGCCGCGGACGGGACGCCGCCGTGGCCTGGCTGCGGGTGTCCCGGACCGAGTGGCGGCCCGTCGAGACCGTCCTGGTCCGCCGGCTGCTCGTCTGAACCCCACCCTTTGGATTCTCCGTCCAATGGGTTAGATTCTCCGTACAGATCCTTCGAGACGCTCCGTACGGGGACCGCGGGTTCGGGAGGACATGTGACGGCCGACGAGCCGGACCTGATCATCGCCGCGCTGACCCCGGTCGTCGACGGCATCGCCGCCACCCTCGGCTCGTTCTGCGAGGTCGTCGTCCACGACTTCCGCCGGCCGGGGAACTCCGTGGTCGCCCTCGCCGGCTCGGTGACCGGGCGCCGGGTCGGCAGCTCGATGAGCGGGATCGGCAGGGGCCTGCTGGCCCGCGGGGACGCGGCGCAGGACGAGCTGAACCACACGACCCGCATCGGGAACGGGAAGCTCGTCCGGTCCTCGACGATGCTGCTGCGCGACTCCACCGGATCGGTCTTCGGCGCGCTGTGCGTCAACGTCGACATCACCGCGGTCGGCCAGGCGCACGCCCTGCTCGGCGAACTCGCCGGAGCGGGACCGGCCGCCGGGCCGGCCACCACCTCGTTCGGCGGCGACATCGCCTCCGTGGTGGACGCGATCGTCGACGCCCACCAGCTGCGGCAGCACAAGCAGTGGTCCGCGCTCGGGCGCGGGGAGCGCCTCGCGCTGTTCCGCAGCCTCGACGAGAGCGGCGTCTTCGCGGTCCGCGGCGCCGCCCAGCAGGTCGCCGAACGCCTCGGCATCTCCCGCGCCTCCGCCTACAGCTACCTCGCCCGGGCGCGCAGTGCGACCGGCACGTCCGACGAACCCGGCCCGGCCGGCGGCACCCGGCCCGCCGCACCCGGCCAGAACGGAGCACCGGCATGACCGCCACCCCGCCCGTCACCCTCGACGACGTCCGCGACGCCGCGGCGCAGATCAAGGGCGTGGCCCACCGCACCCCCGTGCTGCGCTCGCGGACCCTGGACGCCCTGGTCGGGGCCGAGGTCTTCGTCAAGTGCGAGAACTTCCAGCGGATCGGGGCCTTCAAGTTCCGCGGCGCGTACAACGCCGCGTCCCGGCTTCCCGCGGACCGGCTGGCCAAGGGCATCGCCGCGTACTCCTCCGGCAACCACGCGCAGGCGGTGGCGCTCTCCGCCCGCGAACTGGGCACCAGTGCGGTCATCCTGATGCCGGAGGACACCCCGGAGTCCAAGCGGCGCGCGACGGCCGGGTACGGGGCCGAGGTCGTCACCTACGACCGCTACACCGGCGACCGGGTCGCCATCGGGGAGGCGCTCGCCGCCGACCGCGGCCTGGCGCTCATCCCGCCGTACGAGCATCCGCACGTCATCGCCGGACAGGGCACGGCCGCCCTGGAACTCCTGGAGGAGGCCGGGGAGCTGGACGCGCTGGTGGCGCCGGTCGGCGGGGGCGGGCTGATGGCGGGCTGCGCCACGGCCGCCAAGGGCCTGCAGCCCGCGATACGGGTCGTCGGCGTGGAACCGGAGGCCGGCGACGACACCCGGCGCTCGCTGGAGGCCGGCCACCGGGTCTCCGTTCCGGTGCCGCGCACCATCGCCGACGGCCAGGCCGCCGACATCCCCGGCGAGCTCACCTTCTCCGTGAACCGCAGGCTGGTGGACGACATCGCCCTGGTCGGCGACGACGACATCCGCGCGGCCATGCGGTTCGCCTTCGAGCGCATGAAGATCGTCCTGGAGCCGAGCGGGGCCAGCGCCCTGGCCGCGCTGCTGGCCGGGAAGGCCGGCCCGCTCCCGGCCCGGGTCGGGGTGGTCCTGTCGGGCGGCAACATCGACGTCGCCCGGTTCACCGGGATCCTCGGCGGCTGACCCGCGCGGGCAGGCGCGCGGAGAGGGCGGGCCGCGCCGGTCGCGTGCCCGCCCGTCCGCCGGGTGTCAGTTCCAGAGCTGGTAGTTCACGACGTGCTGGTACCCCTCGGGCCGGCCGTCGGTGAAGACCAGGCTCAGCCGGGTGTAGTGCCGCAGCGCCGGGTCCTTCGCCCAGGGTCGTGCCCGGTCGAGCCGCACGATCACGGGGTACGAGCGGAACGTGCCCGCAGCGCAGTACGGCTTGCAGTCGTTGACGTAGTTGAGGCCGCGGGCTGTCGCCGACTGCGATCCCCACCGGTTCCAGTGCAGTGCGGCGAGGCGGCTGTTGCCGTCACCGCAGGCGAGGATGAACGCGTCGGGCCGCTGCTGCGGCTTCCACTGGCAGGTCACGAGTACGGGCCTGCGGTCCGGCTGCCTCGCGGCCCGGTCCGCCTGCGGTGCCGCGGGGGCGGCGGAGGCCGTGCCCGCCATGGCGGCGAGCAACGTGGCGGCACAGAGTGTGACCGCTGTCCTCACGGTGTGTCTGCGCATGTCAGCTCCCGGTAGCCGTCGCCTGACTTTGTAATGACGCTACGGCCGTTCAGCGGGCCCCACCACTCGTACGGCGCAGGGCCCTGGTCAGGCATGGTGCGGTGCGGGCCGTGCGGTCCGCACGGGGCGGAACGGGGCGGGTTCGGGCGGAGGGTCCTCGCCGCCGGTCTCCGGCTGGCAGGTCTCGCACAGTTCGTGCTCTCCGTCACGGGTGATGACGGTTCCCCAGCCCAGGCACTGCCCGCAGTCGCGGGCGAGGCTCAGTTCGGCATGGGGAGGCGGGGTGGGGCTGTGGTGGGCTCCGTACGCCATGTGCGGGCGGCTCCTCGAAGTCGCGAAGGGGATACGCACCATTTTGTCTGTTTTTTCTAAGATGTCCAGAGGTTTCCCGCTGTCAATCGAAGGTGCGCCCTCCGTGGGGCCTGCCGAAGCGCGCCGGCCGCACCGCCCGCCGGGGGCCGTGCGGCCGGCGCACCGCCGCGTGCACCCGCCCTACGGCCGTACGCCGCCGATGGCGAGCGGGAGGTGGCGCGGGCCGCGCAGCACCGCGTTCTGCCGGTAGGGCGGCGGGTCCTGGAGCAGGCGGGGGCTGTCCAGCCGGCGGGCCAGCTCCGCCAGTGCGATCTGCGTCTCCAGCCGGGCCAGCGGGGCGCCGAAGCAGCTGTGGATGCCGCTGCCGAAGCCCAGGTGCTCGATGTCCGGGCGGTCCGGGTCGAACCGGTCGGGGTCCGTGAAGCGCTCCGGGTCCCGGTTGCCCGAGGCGAGGACGAGCCAGATGCGCGATCCCTTCGGGATCGTCGTCCCGCGCAGCTCGATGTCCGCGATGCAGGTGCGCTGCGGCACCAGCTGCACCGGCGGTTCGAAGCGCAGCAGCTCCTCCACGATTCTGACGGACAGTCCGGGGTCCTCCCGCAGCCGCTGCAGGATCTCCGGATTGCGCAGCAGTGTGAGCATGCCGTTGGTGATCAGGTTGACCGTCGTCTCGTGACCGGCGATCAGCAGCAGCACCGCCGTGCTGAGGACCTCCATCATCGACAGCGTGCCGTCCGCGCCCTGACTGGTCGCCAGGTCGGACAGCATGTCGTCCTGCGGTTCCTTGGTGCGCTGCTCCACCAGACCCGCCAGGTACATGCCCAGCTGCATCCGCGCATCCTGCGCGGCCTTCTGGAACTCGGTGTCCGCGCTGCGCCGGGTGTCCGGGTCCAGGCTGGCCACCAGCGGGTCCACCCAGGTCCGGAAGCGCGGCTCGTCCTCGCGGGGCACCCCGAGGAGCCGGCAGATCACCGTCACCGGGAACGGGTAGGCGAACTGGTCCACCAGATCGATCTCACGGGCGTCGCCGAGCCCGTCGATCAGCTCGGTGACGATCCGGGACAGCTCGCCGCGCATCGAGTCGATCCGGCGCGGGCAGTGCGGCGGCCCGAAGGAACTGTTGGCGATCCGCCGCAGACGGTCGTGCTCCGGCGGGTCGAGCCGGATGAAGCTCGGTGGCAGCCCCGTCGAGTCCGGCCCCGTCAGCTCGTCGTCCCCGGCCGCCGCCAGGTTGGCCGCGTCGGAGCTGATCCGGGGGTCGTGGAGCAGGTGGAGGATGTCGTAGTACGAGCCGATGACGTAGGCGCCGCCCTCCTCCTCGTGCAGCACCGGCGTCTTGCGGAGCTCCGCGTAGATCGGATAGGGGTCGGCGCGGTTGGCGTAGTCGGTGATCTGGCCCAGGAGCGAGGATTGCGTCATCAGGGGTCCTTGGGGCGTGGGTCCGGGGAGGGTGCGGGCGGCCGGGGCCGCTCAGGGGTGGGCGGGGGTGAAGACCAGCTGCCGGTCGCCCGGCGAGTAGCCGCTCAGGGTGACCGTCGGACCGTGCGTCGGCAGGGACGGGTCGGGGAAGTCGGCCGGGACCGGCTGCCGGCCCTCGGGGCGTCGGTCCACCGTCTCGAACTCCGGCGGGAAGGGGGCGCCCGTCTCGATCAGCCGCTGGTAGAACTCCAGCCACCGCGTGTTGTCGAAGCTCACCGCGGCGATGACCCGCCCCTGGTACCCGTACACCCCGGTGAACCGGCGCTCGGCCAGCGACCCCTGGGTGATCATGATCTCGTCGCCCATCGACGGCACCCCGACGGACTTGATGTTCACACCGAACTGCGAGGACCAGAAGGCGGGCACCCACATGTGCGGACGCCGGTCGGCGCCGGCGCTGATCATGTTGTGCGCGGCGACCTCCGCCTGCGCCACCGCGTTGCCCCAGTGCTCCAGGGACAGGAACTGGTAGCCGAACAGCGGGTTGGGGGAGCGGGCGACGTCCCCGGCCGCGTAGACGTCGTCGGTGACGATGCCCCGGAAGTCGAAGGCACGGCAGCCCGCGTCGCAGGCGATGCCGCGCGGGCCCGCGCCGAGGCCGGAGCCGGCCAGCCACTCGGTGTTGCGGGTCGCACCCAGC
Organism: Streptomyces tropicalis; assembly: GCF_029269835.1. Lineage (GTDB taxonomy): Bacteria > Actinomycetota > Actinomycetes > Streptomycetales > Streptomycetaceae > Streptomyces > Streptomyces tropicalis. The sequence goes on from NZ_JARJBB010000004.1 coordinate 457,382, forward strand.
GACACCACCACGACGTCCGTCTCGACGACGCTGCCGTCGGACAGGTGCGCGGCCCGCACCCGGCCCGTCGAGTCGCCCTCCAGGCCGGTCACCATCACCCCGGTGCGCAGGTCCACGCCGTTCTCGCGCTGCATGTCCGCCGCGACCGCGCCCACCACCCCGCCCAGCGCGCCCACCAGCGGCGCGTCCGCGCGCTCCGCCACGGTGACCTCGATGCCCTGGTCCCGGCAGGCGGACGCGATCTCCGACCCGGTGAACCCGGCGCCGATGACGAACACCCGGCGCGGCCCGATCTTCATCCGCCGCTCCAGCTTCACGGCGTCGTCGCGGGTCCGCAGCACGAACACCCCGTCGAGCTGGGCCTCCGCCTCCTTCGGCCAGGGACGGGCGCGCACCCCGGTCGCGATCAGCAGGCGGTCGTAGGGCACCTCCCCGCCGTCGGCCAGACGCACGCGCCGACCCGCCATGTCGAGCCCGCTCGCCGCCACCCCGAGCCGCCAGGTCGCGTCGACCGCCCGCAACCGGGGCAGCTCGGTGTGGTCCGCGGACGCCTTGCCGAGCAGCACCGCCTTGGACAGCGGCGGCCGGTCGTAGGGCTCGTAGGGCTCGTCGCCGATCAGGGTGAGCGAACCGCCGAAGCCCTCGGCGCGCAGCGTCTCGGCCGCCCGCAGGCCCGCCAGCGAGGCACCCACGATGACGATGCGGCCCTCGCGCCGCAGCCGCTCCAGCGAGTCCTCACCGGGCATCGGACACCTCCGGGAGGGGCTCGGTGTTCAGTCCCTCGGCCGTGATCGCCTGCACCGGGCAGGCGGCCACCGCGCGGGCCACCTTCTCGCGCTGCGCCTCGTCGGCCCGCGGGCTGTAGACGAGCGACTCCTCGCCGTGCATGGTGAACACGTCCGGGGCGAGGAACGCGCACTGCGCGTACCCCTGGCACTTGTTGAGATCGACGACAAGCCTCATCCCACGCTCCGCTCCGCTTCGGCGGCCAGGTCCGCGGGCGCCGTGCGCGACGGCGCCCCCGGACGGCGGTCATCTCCCCCGTGCCAGCATCCGAGCGGGGCCGGGCATCCCGCGCGCCGGAGCACGCCGAAGGGGTGACCCGGGCTCCCGGCCCGCGCCGCCCTCACGCCGGAACCGCGGCGGCACGCGCCCCGCCGCGGCCGCCGGCCACGAGGATGTACACGCTCAGCACGAACGCCCAGGCCGGGAACACCAGCTCGGACCACGGCACGTCGGCCGCCACGAACAGCAGCACCAGCCCGGACACGAACCCCAGCAGGCTCAGCCAGCGCGGCAGGATGCCCAGCCGGTGCCCGATCGTGGACGTGGAGAAGGTGAACACCGCGGCCATCCGCATGGCGTACCCCATCATCAGCGTGTACGCGTAGTGCCGGCCGAAGTCCCAGGTGGGCAGGGAGGGGGCGCTGCCGGCCGGATGCGCGGTGGCCAGCACGGCCCCGGCCGCGGCGGCCGCCCCGTACATCGTCGCCACGAAGACCAGACCGCTGCCGAGGAACACCGTGGCGAGGAACTTGTCCTCCGCCTCCCCGACCCGGGCCCGCACCACGCCGACGAACCACAGGAAGAAGATCCCGGCGAACGGCACCAGCGCCAGCGCCGTCCGTACCGCGCTGCGCCGCGTGGAGTCCGTGAAGCCGCCCGCGGTGACGGCCGCCGCTCCGGACGGCAGCCCCAGCCGCATCAGCACGATCGCCCCCGACAGCAGCAGCGCGAACAGGACCCCGGCGAGCCCGGCGGCCCGCGGGGTCTGCAGCGCGTGCTCCGCCGGCCCGTGCGGGGGCTCCGCCGCAACCGGTCTCACGTGCGGTAGCCGAGGACGGTCATCATGCCGGACTCCGAGTGGTACTGGTTGTGGCAGTGCAGCATCCACAGGCCCGGGTTGTCGGCGAAGAAGTCGACCACCACCTTGTGGTGCGGGAGCACCACGGTGGTGTCCTTGCGGGTTCCGAGGCCGTCGATGCCGGTGAGTGCGAAGGTGTGGCCGTGCAGGTGGATGGGATGCCACATGTCGGTGGCGTTGATGAAGGAGAGCCGCACCCGCTCGCCCTGGTAGATCCCGTGGCGCCGCTCCAGCGAGTACGGCCGGTGGTCGAAGCTCCAGTCGAAGTTCTTCATCCCGCCGGTCAGCCGGATCCGGATCTCGCGGTCGGGCTCGCCGTCGACGAAGGCCACCGAATCCTCCGGCACGAGCCGCCGTGCGGGCACGACGCGCCCGTCCAGCTCGTCCGGCCACACCTCGGGTGAAGGAACGTTCTTGCTGTTGCCCGTGCGCAGCAGGGCCATCGCCGTGGCCTGCTTGCCCTCGGCGACGGCGACGAGCGGGAAGACCCCGTCCTGCGCGGTGACGATCACGTCGTAGCGCTCGGCCATGCCGATCAGCAGCGCGTCCGTGCTCCGGTGCTCGACCGGGTAGCCGTCCGTGTGCGTGATCGTCATCGGGTGGTCGCCCAGCGCCAGCCGGTACGCGGTGTCGGCCGCGGCGTTGATGATGCGCAGCCGGATGCGGTCCCCGGGGCGGGCCCTGAAGACCGAGGGGGCGTGCGCCCGGCGCCCGTTGATGAGGTGGTAGGGGTAGTCGACGTTGCCCCCCATGCCGTGCAGGATCCGGCTGTGGGCGTGGTGCATGATCCGGGAGGGGCCGTGCGCGGGGCGGGCCGGGCCGTACGCGCCGGAGCCGCTGTGCGCGGGCCCCTCGCCCATGTCCATGTCCATCCCGCCCATTCCGCCGCCACCGAGCTGGGAGAGCACGTCGTCCGGGGTGGAGCCGCGCACCCCGTCCAGCCAGTCGTCCAGGACGACGACCCACTCCTTGTCGTAGGACAGCGGCTCCCTGGGGTCCTCCACGATCAGCGGCGCGTACAGGCCGCGGTCCAGTTGCATGCCGACGTGCGAGTGCAGCCAGTAGGTGCCGGGATGGGTCACCGTGAAGCGGTAGCGGAAGTCCGTGCCGGGCCGGATGGCGTCCTGGGTGAGGCCCGGGACGCCGTCCATGTCGCAGCGCATGCGCACACCGTGCGAGTGCAGCGTCGTCGCCAGCGGCAGCCGGTTGGCGAGCGTCAGGTCGAGGACCTCGCCCGCGGTGATCCGGACCTCCCTGCCGGGCAGCGAGTCCCCGTAGGCCCAGGACCGGTAGGTCCGCCCGCCGCCGAGGTCGACGGTCGTCGGGGCGGCGGTGAGCCGGAAGCGGCGCACCCGGCCCGCACCCCGCTCGCGCTCGACGGCGAGCACCTCGGGGTCGGACGGGTTCACGTACCCCTTCGGGCCCTTGGGGACGAAGGGGCGGCCGCCGTTGCCGACGGGGCCGCCTTCCGGTGCCGCGCCCGAGCTCGGCGTGGCCCCCGGATGCGTCCGGGTCTCCCCGTCCGGCCCGGACCCGGAGCAGGCCGCCAGGGCACCCGAGCCGACGGCCAGGAGCGAGGCACTGAGCAAGCTACGCCGCGTATATGTGTGCATGACTGAATAACACACGTTCCGCGCCGTAATGTCCTACAACCGCATCGGCGCGTCCAGCGGTATCGGCTGCCTGACTTTGTGAGTTCTTGACGTAAATGCCCCGATCTGCGGCCGCATGGGCGACGACTCGCCCCCCACACGGGCGAACACCCCGCCCTCCGCGAGTCGGCGGGGGCCCTCTCGTCCAGGCGGGTGATCATCTCCCGCGCGCCCGACCCGGTGCGGGGTGCCCCCGACGGGCTGCCGGGGTGTCACGGACCGTGGGATCCCTGTGAATTCGCGCGGCGATTGAACGCCGTGGCGCCCAACTCCGTATGGGGACGGGGGAATCCCGTGCCCGGCCTGCCACGACCGCGTAGGAGTAGTGCCTTGAGACGCAACACGCGCAGACGACCCACCGCCCCACGGCGCGCCACCTTCGCGGCCGTCGCGCTGATGCTCGGCGGCGGCGGACTGCTCGCCGCCAACGTCTACGCCTCGGCGACCGAGGGCCCCTGGTCCGGGCGGACCGACCGGGCCGCGGCCGGGCAGGGCTGGAGCGCGACCGGCACCACGATCGACTGCCCGGACGTCGGTACCCGGCTGACCGACGTGCCCGAGGGCGCGCGGGCGGAGGTCGACGGGCAACTGGCCGTACTGGACCAGCAGATCGCCCGCGCCTACCAGCAGATGCAGGGTGCCGCGGCGGCCGGGCAGCAGGACGCCGGCGCCGTGCAGAGCGGTGTCATGGACCCGCTGAAGGAGCGGCGGACTGCGACCCTCGGACGGATCGCGGACGCGATGGACCACGCGGGACACCGCCCGGACGGACTCGACGGCCTCGCGGCCTGCACCCTGCGCACCCCCACCGACCAGGGAGGCGGGAGCGGGCAGCCGGGGCAGGAGCAGGGCCAGGACGGGAGCTCGGGGCAGGGCACGGGCGCGGGCGGTGGCCGGCAGGGGCAGACGGGACCGCAGGGCGGGGCGGGCGGCAACGGAGGGCAGGCCGGGAACGGGCCGGTGGCCGCGGACTACGCGGACATCACCACCGTGCAGCCCGACGCGCAGCGCCCGCCCCAGCAGGACGGCGCCTCCACCGGCACCTTCAGCTCCAGCTGCGGCGTGAACGCGAACGGCCTCTTCAACTCGGACAACGTGATCGTGGCCCCCGGCGTCGCCAACGGTGCCCACCACTTCCACGACTACGTCGGCAACCAGTCCAACACCGCCTTCGCCGGCGACGACGACCTCGCGAAGGCCGACACCAGCTGCGCGGACAAGGGCGACCGGTCCACGTACTACTGGCCGGTGCTGCGGCTGCAGAACGGCACCCGGGAGCGCGACGCCGACGCGCCCGGCGGTGGCACCGAGGGGAACGCGGGGCGGATCGTGACGCCGAAGCAGGTGACCCTCACCTTCGAGGGCAGCCCGCACGGCCGGGTGACCGCCATGCCGCGGCTGCTGCGCATCATCACCGGCGACGCGAAGGCCTTCGTCAACGGCCCCGCCAACGCCAACGCCTCCTGGAGCTGCACCGGCTTCGAGGACCGGCAGCTCAAGGACAAGTACCCGCTGTGCCCGCAGGGCAGCGACGTCGTGCGCACCTTCCGCTTCCAGAGCTGCTGGGACGGCCGCAACATCGACAGCGCCAACCACCGCACCCACGTCGCCTTCGCCGCCGCCGACGGCACCTGCCCGGCCGGCTTCGAGGCCATTCCGCAGCTGGTGCAGCGCATCGTCTACGCGGTCGCGGCGCCGAGCCTGCAGGACGGCGGCCGGACGACGCCGCTGTTCGCCGTCGACTCCTTCCCCGAGCAGCTGCACAAGCCGGTCACGGACCACGGTGACTTCATCAACGTGTTCGACGCGAGCCTGATGCGGGAGATGGTGGACTGCATCAACGGCGGCCGGCACTGCGGCGCCGGGGCCGGCCAGGACCCCGGCGGGCAGCCCGAGCCGTCGCAGTCGGCGCAGGACCCCCGGCCGTCGCCGTCGCAGAGCGCCGCCACACCGCAGGACCCGCCGGCCGCGACCGGTCGGCCGCAGCAGCCGGGGCCGTCCCGGCAGCCCACCACGGTTCCCGGTGACGGCAACGGCGGTACGGCCGGGGGCACGCACGACGGTGGAAACGGCGGCGCCCAGGGCGGCGGGAGCACCGGCAGGGGCGCCGGAACGGGAGACGGCGGCGGTGGTGCGGGCTCCGGCGGAGCCCCGGCGCGCGGGACCGCCGGGCCCACGGCCGGGCCGGGCGACCGCGGTGCGCCGTCGCTCCTCGCCACCGTCCGGCCCGAGTCCGGGACGGGGGCCGGCGCCGGATCGCGGTCCGGGCGCGGCGGCGGAGCGTCGCCGAGTGCGGCAGCCGGTTCCGGCGGCAGTTCCGTGGGCACCCCCACGCAGACGCCGCCGCCCGCCGAAGGCTCCGGCGTGCCCGGCAACGGGACCGCTCCGCAGACGGCCGGGAGCGGCAGCCTCGCCGAGACGGGCGCCCAGCTGTGGCCGGCCGCGGCCGGTGCGGTCCTGCTGATCGCCGGGTTCCTGCTGCTGCGCCGGGTCCGGCGTGACGGAGTGTGACGAGGTCCGGCCCTCGGCGGCGGGACTCCGGGTCCCGCCGCCGAGGTTCACCGGGCGGCCGTCCTGCGGGCGTTGTTGTACAGGCGCAGCAGATGCTTGGCCACCGGGCACGGCACGGTGTCCACGTGGCACTGGCGGCACGAGCCCATGTGCTGGTCGTAGTCGGCACGCGCTTGCTGCAGGGCATCGCCTTGAGACGGCATCGGAATTCCTCGCACGGGGTGATGAAGGCAGGCGGAGTGCCCGGCTTGTGTGGAGGGAGCACCCACTGATGAAAAGTTGATCATGTTACTTGCGGTAGTGGTTAGTGCCCGCCGGGTGCCCCGCCGCTCACTCCGCGGCGGCAGTCGTACAACCCCCGGGACGTCTCGGACGTCGAACCGGATGCAGGGGACCAATCAGGCGTTCCCGTGCATTCCGGCTGACGTTCCCGCATCGATCGACGGGGGATCACCATGCGCACCACCCGCACCTTCTGCCGCCCCGGCACGGCCGTGGCCCTCACCGCGCTGCTCGCGACCGGCCTCGGCGCCGGTGTCGCCGGGGCCTCGCCCGCACGGCCGGCCGCCCACGCCGTCCCGGCGCAGACGCGGCAGATCGCGTCCGCGGTCCTCGGCGGCGACTACCGGATCACGCTCACCGCGGTGCGGTCCGCCGACGACGAGTACGCGGCCTCCGTCCGGCTCCGGGTGTACCGGTACACCGGCGGCGCCTGGAAGGAGTCCGACCGGGCGACCGTGGGCGGCCCCGACGCCTGGTTCTGGTACCCGCTGACCGGCGGGGGCGCGGTCTGCCGCTTCTCCACGGCCTCCACCGGCCGGGCACCCGTCGAGGTCAGCCTCCTGGTCACCCCGTCCCTCGGCTGCTCACCGACGCACCACTACGTCGTCGAGGACGGGCACATCCTCGCCGGCTGACCGCACGGCACGGGGTCCCGCCCGGAGGTCACACGGCCATCGCCTCCTGGAGCCACCGGGAGACACGGTAGGGCAGCCACCACGCGAGGTCGCCCACCCGCAGTGCCAGGTGCTCGGCCGTCAGCTCCCCCAGCACGTCGGCGGGGACGTCGGCGTGGTGGACGCCCCGGTCGAGCCGGGCGACCGCACCGGGGTAGCGGGGGTCGTCCGCGGTGAACCGCCGCAGGTCGCCCCAGCGCCGGTCGCGGATCTGGAGGAATCCGGGGCCCTGACGCCAGATCAGCTTGCAGAGGTAGTGGCGGGTGCGCCACACGTGCAGCGCGGTCTCCGGGTCGTCGGGGCCGGCGAGGGTGCGCGGCGGGTGCAGATGGGACAGCACCTTCCAGGTCCGCTCGGCCCCGTCCGCGGGCAGCCGCAGGTCCCAGTCGACCTGGACCGCCCGTGCGGTCAGGTCGCGGACCAGGCAGAGCCGGTCGACCGCCGCGCGGGCGGCGTCCGGGCCTGCCGCGGCGAGGTCCACGGCGGTGTCGAGTTCGGCCCGCCGCACGCCCATGGCCCACAGGCGCGCGGCGTCGCCGGGATCCGCCGCGAGTGGTACCCGGCCCAGGGACATGCCCGGCAGCGTCCGGGCCTCGGTGTCGTGGTCCCGCCAGGCCCGGACGGCCGGGCTCGGTGTACTGGTCGTCATGGTCGTCGGTCCTTGTCGGAGTCCGGAGTCGGAGTCGGGTCGGTGTCCGGTGCCGGGTGGGCGTCCGGAGCGGGATCGGGTTGGCGCCGGGCCCGGGCGCCGGAGCGGGATCGGGGCCGGGCCAGGGGAGCGAGGGAGCCGGGCCAGGGGAGCGAGGGAGCCGGGACGGGTCAGGGAAGCGCGGGAGCCGGGACCGCGTCCGCGGGGGCCCGCCCTCCCGACTGCCCGTCCTGCCCGGCCGGTCCGTCCTGCGCTTCCCGCCCGGTCCGCCCGGCCGCGGGTCGGGCGTGCACATGGCGCATGTAGTCCAGGCGCAGCAGGTCCTGGTTCACCGACGCGGGCGCGAGGTGCACGTACTGGCCCGCGTCGGTGAACGCCACGCCCAGCTCCGTCCACTCGGTGAGCAGCGTCCGGACGTCCTCGGCGGAGCGGTCGAAGCCGGCGGCGACGGCCTTGCGGTGCAGGGCCGCGGGGGAGTGCGGCTGGTCCAGGAGGCGGAAGAGCGCCACCGCGAACGGGTCGGCCAGCCGCAGCGTGCGCCAGTCGAAGGAATGCCGCCGGCTGACCAGGACGATCTCCTCGCCCAGGTCGGTGTGGGTGAGCCGGGCGTCGGTGTGGCGCTTCTTCCACGCGGCGATGCCCTCGTTGAGCCGCGCCACCGTCGGCTCGCCGATACCGCGTTCGGGCGCCTGGAAGACGTACGCCAGGTCGTGCAGCTCCTCCTCCGGCAGGTCGTAGGTGAACAGGTAGTGCTCCTCGGGCCTGAGCCCGGTGAAGCCCAGTTCCGGCCGGTCGAAGTACGGGCTGAAGCGTTCGACGGCGATCCGCGCCGACAGGTCCACCGGCGGGTTCAGGTGTTCCAGCGCGGGCAGTTGGCGGATCACGGGGTCGTAGTCCTCCGCGGTCTCGCCGGGGAAGCCGTGCAGGTAGTTCCAGGACACGGACAGCCCGGTCTCGGCCGCGTCCCGGAGCATGCGCACGTTCTGGCAGCCGCTGACGCCCTTGTCCATGAGGTCCAGCACCCGGCTGTTGAGGCTCTCGATGCCCGGCTGGACGTAGATGAGGCCGGCGTCGGCGAGGACCTGGAGCTGCGGGCGGCGCATGTTCGCCTTGATCTCGATGTGCATGCGCAGGTCGTAGCCGCTGTCGATGATCCGGGGCAGCACGGTGGACAGGTACCGCATGTCGAGGATGTTGTCGACGACGTACATGTCCAGGACGCGGTGCCGCTCCGCCAGGTCCATGATCTCCTGGAAGAACGTGTCCGGGCTCTTGCTGCGGAACTGCATGAAGGAGCCGTTCAGGCCGCAGAACGTGCAGTGGTGCTTCTCTCCCCACCAGCAGCCGCGGGCACCCTCGACCACCAGCTTCGGCTCGACCCAGTTGCGGGCCACCGAGCCGGCCAGGCGCTCGAAGTAGCCGCCGTAGTCCGGCGGCAGGATCGCCGCGGGCGGCAGCGGGCCGCCGGGCATGGGGTTGGCGGTGGACGTGGTCCCGCCGGCGCGGTGGCACAGTCCCGGGACGTCGGCCAGCGCGGCGGGCCCGGAGCCGTCGCCCAGCGCCCGGAGCAGCCGGGGGAAGGCGTCCTCGCCCTCGCCGCGCACCACGAAGTCGACGAAGGGGAAGTTGCGGTGCACGGCCGCCCCCTGCTCGGCGTCGCAGTTCGCGCCGCCCATCACGGTCACGACGTGCGGGGCGAGCCGCTTGATGTGCCGGGCCGCGGCCAGGGCGGCGGTGTTCTGCTGGAAGGTGGACGTCAACCCGACCACGTCGGGCGCGAGTTCGACGACCCGGCGGGCGATCTCCTCGACGAACTCGGGCACGATCTCGTGCAGCCGCCGGGTCATGCGCATCCGGGACGGCCGCAGCTTGCCGGTCATCGCCGTCGTGAACTCGGCGTCCTTCCAGGAGGGATCGTCGTACAGGGCGCTGGAGAAGACCCAGTCGCCGCAGCCGAGGAAGTAGGACGACAGCGCGTAGTACTCGTAGTCCTCGGCGGAGAACCCGGTGCGCCGGGTGATCCAGTCGGTGAACTCCAGGTTGGCGTGCAGCACCTCGCACGTCGCGCCCGCAACGCGCTCGTCGACACTGCGTTTGAGGATGCCCAGGGCCAGGGACGGCAGATCGATGGGGGACCAGGGCATGTTGAGCAGGAGAACGCGCACGGTCGGCTCCTTGGAGGGCGGGCTGGGGGAGGGACGGGGAGCCCGGCCGGCCCGCGGGGGTCCGCGGGCCGGCCGGGCCGCGGGTCACTCCTCGTCGCCGCCCTCGTCCGCGTTGCGGAACGGGACGGTGATGGTGATGCCGATGCCCGGCTTGCGGTTCTCCTCGTCGCCGGCGAGCGGGTCGTTGTGGATGATGTCCTTCTGCACGGTCTTCCTCCTTGTGTGAGTGGGGTGGTGCTGTGCGCTCCCGGTCCCGCTGTTGCCTCAGCGGGGCCGGGGTCCTCCCGCTGGTGCCGGGGGACGCGAGGGGGCGCGGGGCGCCGGTTCGGGCAGCCGGGTGCGCAGGAAGCGCAGGGACCGGCGGAGCACGGCCACGTGCGCCGCTCCGTCGTAGCCGTCGTGCCCGGTGTCGAGCCACAGGGCCTCGAACGGGACGTCCGCGGCGGCCAGCGCGGCGAGGTAGGTGCGGATCTGGCCGGGCGGGCACTTGGCGTCGCGGGTCGCCCCGACCACGAGCAGCGGCGCGGTGACCGCGGCCGCGTAGGTGAGCGGCGAGCTTCCGGCGTAGCGTTCCGGCACCTGGTCGGGGGTGCCGCCGAAGAGCCGGGCGTCCAGTGCCCGCAGCGCCGGCGTGGTCGCGCGGTGGGCGGCCACCCAGTCGGCCACCGGCTTCACGGCGATGCCGGCCCGCCACAGGCCCGGGCGGGTGCCGAGGGCCAGCAGGACCAGATAGGCGCCCCAGGACACGCCCCACAGCGCACAGGCCTCGCCGGCCACCAGACCGCGCGCGACGAGGTCGGCGCGGACCGCGGCCAGATCGGCGACCTGGGTGTGCCCCACCCCGGCGGGGAAAGCCCGCCGCCAGCGCGGGCCGTATCCGGTGGAGCCGCGGTAGTTGACGCGGACGACGGCGTACCCGGAGGCCACCAGCGAGTGCACCGTGGCGTCGTAGGCGTCCCGGTCGTGGTCGGCGGGACCGCCGTGCACCAGGAAGACCGCGGGCGGCGGGGCGGCGCCGGAGGTGTCCGGCAGGCTCAGCAGGGTGTGCACCCGGCCCGAGGACGTGGGCGTCCACAGCTCGGTGTGGCGCCCGGGGACGACGGCACGGGGGCCCGGCGGGGGGAGCGCGATGCCGTCCGTCGCACGCAGGACGGGCGCGTGGGCGGTGTCGGTCCACAGGTAGTCGACCGCGCCCCCGGGGCGCGGTGCCGCGTCGAGCACGCTGCCGGGGGGCGTGGGCACGGCCTCCCGGCTGCGGGTGCCGAGGTCCACGCGGTGCAGCAGGGAGCGGCCGTGCCGGTCCTGGCGGACCAGCACCCGGCGCGCGTCCGGGTACCAGCGGGCGCTGACCTCGGTGTCGAAGGCGCACCAGTCGTGGGCCCGCAGCCCGTCCTCCGGTGTCCACGTGGCCGGGGCGTAGCGGTCGCCGAGGTCCCGCACGAGCAGCAGCTCGCGGCTCCCGGGCCGGGGCGAGAAGCCCTGGCACCACAGCCGGCTGCCGGGCCCGCCCGGACCGGGCAGCACCGCGGCGGTGCGGCCGTCGCGGGCGACGACCGTGACGGCCGCGGCGTCGTCGGCGGAGGACGCCAGGGCGATCAGGGCGCCGTCCGGGGTGATCCCGCCCAGCCGGCAGCCCCCGGGCACCCGCAGCACCTCGTGCGGGACGCGGCCGCGCCGGCCCACGAGCACCACGGTCCCCGGGCCGCGGTCGACGGCGGCGGCGACCGTCCCGTCCGCGGTCACGGCCAGTCCGCGCGGCTGCCCGGCCGGCGCTCCGGGCAGGCCGGGCAGCCGCGGACCGCCGTCGAACGGCTGGAACCACCAGCGGCCCCGCCCCGAGGCGTCCTCCTCGAACCACCACACGCAGCCGTCTGCGTCGATCGCGCGATGGACCGTGCCGCCGGGACGGTCGGTGACCTGGCGGGCCCGCCGGGCGGCGGCGTCCCACGCGAACACCTCGCACCGGCCGCCGGAGTCCGCGGTGAACACCATCCGGCACGGGTCCGACGGGCACACGTCGGGGAGCGCGGCCACGAACACCTGGAACGGACTGGTCATGACCGGCCCCCCGGGGCTGGGACCGTCGGGTCCGCCGGGCGGGCCGGGCCGGACCCGCCCGCGGGCTCCGGTGCGGACGCGGCCGGGCGCAGCGCGGTGCGCGCCGTGCGCTGCGTGTGCACGGCGAGCAGGGCCAGGACGGCGGTGCACAGCAGCGCCGGGGCCGGGGCGCCGACCCGGACGACCAGGGCGGCCGCGACGGCGGGCGCGGCGGCTGCCGCCAGGGCGCCCGAGGTGCCGAGGACGGCGCCGGTCCGCGACTGCACCTCGCGCGGCACGGCGAGCACGGCCGCCCCGCCCAGCACGACGGTCACCACCGGCATGACCAGGCAGAGCGCGCAGAAGCACAGCGCCCAGCGCCACGGGCCGTCGGCCGCCGCCAGCGCGGCGCACGACGGCACGAGCAGCCAGGTGGCCGCGGTCAGCGACCGGTGGCCGCCGAACCGGCGCACCACCCTCGGCGCCGCCAGCGAACCGGCCAGGCCCGCCGCGCCGGACGCCGCGAGCACCGCGCCGGTGGCGGCGCCGCCGGCGCCGGCTCCCAGGACGAACACCGCCGTGTAGAACAGCAGCGCCAGCGCCCCGCTCGCCGCCGTCGACCACAGCAGCACCAGCCGCAGTGCGGGGGAGCGGACCACGGCGGCCGCGCCCGCCCGCAGCTCACCCCGGGCCGGCCCGCGGCGCCGGGGTGCGGGGCCCGGAGGGAGCACCCCCGCGTCCACGGGGCCCGCGGGGCCGTCCAGCGGTGCACGGATCGCGCGCACCCCGACCGCGGCCACGAGGTAGGACACCGCGTCGACGGCGAACGGCAGGAAGCGGCTCACCCCGAACAGCGCACCGCCCAGCGCCGGCCCCGCCACCAGGGCCGCCTGGTCGCCCGCCTGGATGCCGGCCACGGCCCGCGGCAGGTCCTCCGGGTCCGCCAGCCGGGCGAGCGCGCCGCGCGCCGCCGCCTCGTACGCCGTCGCGCTCAGCCGCTCCGCGCACGCCAGACCCAGCAGCACCCACAGCGGCGGATGCCACCGGCACGACACGGCCAGGCCCGCCGTCGCCAGCGCCGCCACCGCGGCGGCCCCGGTCATGATCCGGCGCCGCCTCCCCCGGTCGGCGGGCACGGCGACGAGCGGGCCGAGGAGCACACCGGCGAGGGCGGCCGCGGCGGCGACGGCGCCCGCGGTTCCGGGGCCGTGTCCCAGCCGCAGGAGCAGCAGCGGGAACACCAGGCCGGACGCCTGGCTGCCCAGGCCGTCGACGGCGTTGACGCCCCACAGGACGGCGAGGTCCCGCCGCCCGCCCGTGCGGGCCGCGGGAGCCGCCGCCGTGGGCGCGGTGTCCGGCGCCGACTCCTCGCCGCCGGCGCGCTGCGGTGCCCGAGACACGTCGATGTCCCCTACCCCCCTGGAAGCGCCGCCGGCCCCCCTGGTGGGAGGTCACCGGAATACGGACGCGAGAGCGACGGGCCGACCGGTGACCGGCCGTCGTGTGTGGGAAATGTGCACGAAGTGCGAAAGCGAGCGGGAGCCTAATCACCGCGGCGCGACGGGAACAAGGGCCCGGAGGCTCCTCGCGGCGTACCCGCCGGACCGGATATGGCCGACCGGCGTCTGGCCCGGCCCGCGGGCGGCGGTCCTCGCACTCCGCCCCGCCCGCCGCGCCGGCGGGCCCCGGCAGCGCCGTCCCGGCGCTTCGCGATCGTGTACCGGGGGTCCGCCCCGGCCCCGGGCCCGCCGTGCCGCCGGACCGTCGCCGGGTGTGCTCCGGGCATGTGCGCGGGGCCGCGGACCTCCTGGCGGGCCCCCGCCGGCCGGCCCGTCCCCGTGTCGGTACCGGCGTTCCGGGGGGCAACGGGAGCGCTCTCCGTCCAGGGTCGCGCCGCCCGTGCACGGGGCGCGCCGCGCGGTCGGACCGGGTGCCGTGGGGGCCCGGGGCCGGTCGTGGCGGGTGCGGCACATTGGCCGACAACTCCCCCCGCCCGCGGCGCGACGGCCATGCTGCATTCCGCCCCGGTCCGTGACGGGGGTGCGGGTGATGCGTGCCGTGCGGGCGGTACGGGGTGGAATGCCGTGCCGGCGGTGCGGCCGTGGGGGCGGGTGTTCGGCGCTCGGCCGGGGGGGTGCGCCGCCGGGTGCTCCGGCAGGTGGACCGCGCGATCCGGGCGGAGAGGGCTCAGGGCCGGGCCGTGGAGGTGCCGGAGTCGTGCCGGGCCGGTGCGCCGGGCGCGGTCGGCCAGTCCAGCACGGTCAGCTCCGGCCACTGCCGTCGCCAGCGGGCCGTCTTCGCGGCGTACACCTCCGGCGGGGCCAGGACCGGGTTGGGGCGGACGACGAGGTGGAAGACGTCCGAGAGGCCGTGGGGCGCGTAGACGCGCCAGTGGCCGTCGGCCTCCAGCCGCACCCCGAGACAGCACGTGGTCGCCGCGAAGGAGTCGATCGCCGCCTCGGTGGAGGTGTGCGGGGCGCACGGGACGCCGTACCTGTCCTCGTACCAGAGGTGCACACGGGCCTCGTTGCGGATCTCCACCGTGGCCGGCAGGCCGTCGAACAGCTTCCCGCCCGCCCGGATCACCGCGTCCTCCGCCTCCCAGGACAGGTCGCCGCCGTCGAAGTAGAAGAGGTCGTAGTCCCTGATCCCGGCGGCGGGCGGCCGTCCCGTGACGACGTTCCACACCGTCTGGAACAGGCATCCCGCCGTCAGGTACCAGCCGGGCAGGGCGAGCCCGGCGGCCCGGTGCAGCACCTCCAGCAGGATCTCGTTCCGGGAGAGCGTGGTCCGGAGGGCGGCGAGCTGCTCGTCGAGCGGGAGGCGACCGGTCATCGCATACGACTATCACGCCCGGTCCGGGCCCGGCGGGCGGCCCCGGAAGGGGTGGGGAGCGGGGGTGCGGGGAAGGGGCCCCTTGGCGGCATGGGGGTGACGGGCCGGGCAGGGGGGTGTTAGAAAGGCGAGATGTCAGACCGTTTTGCCCGGCTTCGACGTATATCGCTGCGGCCTTTCCCGGGGAAGAGCCCGCGGAGCGTCGCCGGGCAGGTGTTCCTCCTGCAGGTGGCGCTCGTCGTGCTGCTCGTGGCCTGCGGGGTCTTCGCGCTGGTCCTGCAGTCCCAGCGGGACACCGACGCCGAGGCCAAGCGCCGCTCCATCGCCGTGGCGCAGACCTTCGCGCACTCCCCGGGCGTCCTGACCGCGCTGCAGACGCCCCGGCCGACGAAGGTGCTGCAACCGCTCACCGAGGCCGGGCGCAAGTCCGCGGGCGTGGACTTCATCGTGGTCATGAACACCAAGGGCATCCGCTACACCCACCCCCTTCCGAGCCGGATCGGCAAGCGCTTCGTAGGCACGATCGGGCCGTCCCTGGCGGGCAGGGTCTACACCGAGAGCGTGCACGGACCCCTCGGTCAGGAGGTGCAGGCCACCGTCCCGATCAGGAACCCGCAGGGCAAGGTCGTCGCGCTCGTCTCGGCCGGACTGAAGGTCAAGAACGTCACCAACCAGGTCGACCGGCAGATCCCGATCATCCTCGCGGCCGGGGCGGGCGCGCTCGGCGTGGCCACCGGCGTGACCGCGCTCGTCGGCCGGAGGCTGCGGCGGCAGACCCACAGCCTGGACCCGTACGAGATGTCCCGCATGTACGAGCACCACGACGCCGTGCTGCACTCGGTGCGCGAGGGCGTCCTGATCATCGCGGAGGACGGACGGCTGCTGCTCGCCAACGACGAGGCCAGGCGGCTGCTGCAACTGCCCGACGACTCCGAGGGCCGCAAGGTGTCCGAGCTGCCCATACTGGAACCGGAGACCGCGGCACTGCTCACCTCCGGCCGCGAGGCCACCGACGAGGTCCACGTGGCCGGACCGCGGCTGCTCGCCGTCAACCAGCGGCCCACCGGCGCCGACGGCGGCCCCCGGGGCTGGGTGGTCACCCTCCGCGACTCCACCGAACTCCAGCAGGTCTCCGGCCGCGCCGAGGTCGCCGGCGAGCGCCTCAAGCTGCTCTACGACGCCGGCCTCGTCATCGGCACCACTCTGGACGTGTCCCAGACCGCCGGCGAACTGGCCCGCGTCGCCGTTCCCCGCTTCGCCGACTTCGTCACCGTGGACCTGGCCGACACCGTCCTGCACGGCGAGGAACCGGCCACCACGGCCACCGGCATGCGGCGCATCGCCGTCCACGGCGTCCGGGAGGACCCCCCGCTCTACGAGAAGGGCCGGCTGATCGACTTCCTGCCCTCCACCCCGCAGGCCCGCGGCTTCCACGCCGGGCACGCCGTGCTCGTCGCCGACCTGTCCGGTTCCATGGGCTGGCACGCCCAGGACCCCCAGCGCGCCGACGCGATCGTCAACTACGGCATCCACTCGCTCATCGTGGCGCCCATCCAGGCCCGCGGCGTGGTGCTCGGCATGGCCAACTTCTGGCGCGCCAAGGAGCACGGCCCCTTCGACGCGGAGGAGCTGTCGCTCGCGGAGGAACTCGTCGCGCGGGCCGCCGTCAGCATCGACAACGCCCGCCGCTACACCCGTGAGCACGCCCTCGCCGTCACCCTCCAGCGCAGCCTGCTGCCGCGCGCCCTGCCCGAGCAGAGCGCCCTGGAGGTCGGCTACCGCTACCTGCCCGCCCAGTCGGGCGTCAGCGGCGACTGGTTCGACGTGATCCCGCTGCCCGGCAGCCGTGTCGCCCTCGTCGTCGGCGACGTCGTCGGGCACGGTCTGCACGCCGCGGCCACCATGGGGCGGCTGCGGACCGCGGTGCACAACTTCTCCACCCTCGACCTGCCCCCCGACGAGCTGCTGCAGCACCTGGACGACCTGGTCGGCAGGATCGACCAGGACGAGGAGAGCAACCAGGGCGCCGCTGCCGTGGTCGGCGCCACCTGCCTGTACGCCATCTACGACCCCGTGACCCGCCGCTGCGCCATGGCCCGTGCCGGGCACCTGGCACCCGCGCTGGTCGCCCCCGACGGCAGCGTCACCTTCCTCGACCTGCCCACCGGGCCGCCGCTCGGCCTCGGCGGCATGCCGTTCCAGACGGCCGAGGTGGAACTGGCCGAGGGCACCCAGCTCGTCCTCTACACCGACGGCCTGATCGAGGACCGCACCCGCGACCTGGACGTGGGCATGGAACTGCTCCGCCAGTCCCTGGCGGGCCACCCCGAGCGCCCGCCGGAGGAGAGCTGCGGCGCCGTGCTGGAGGAACTGCTCCCCGAGCGGCCGCAGGACGACGTCGCCCTGATGATCGCCCGCACCCGCGCCCTGCCCGCCGCCCGGATCGCCGACTGGGACGTGGAACCGGAGGCCGCCGCGGTCGCCGGGATCCGCGCCGAGGCGTCCGCGAAGCTCGACGAGTGGGGCCTGTCCGAGCTGGCCTTCACCATGGAGCTGGTGCTGTCCGAACTGGTCACCAACGCCATCCGCTACGGCATGGAGCCCATCCACGTCCGCCTCATCCACGACCGCGCGCTGATCTGCGAGGTGTCCGACGGCAGCAGCACCTCCCCGCACCTGCGGTACGCCGCGACCACCGACGAGGGAGGCCGCGGCCTGTTCCTGGTGTCCAGGACCGCCGAGCGCTGGGGCACCCGCTACATCCCGCAGGGCAAGGTCATCTGGGCGGAACTCGCCCTGCCCGAGCCGGGCGGCACCGGCGAGCCCGACGGCATCGCCGGCCCCTGGGCGGCCCTCCTCGAGGACGACTCCCCGGACACCCTGGCGGAGTGACCGCGCCGGGACCCGGCCCGGGGGCGGGCAGCCGCCCCCGGGCCGGGTCCCGGGCGCGTGCCGAGGGTCAGAGGAAGCGGCGGACCGGGGCCACCGCGAGCTCGCGGAGGCGCTGGCCGACCGGGCGGCGCCGCCAGCGGGACGCGTCCATCGCCTCGCTGCGCTCCATGTCCCGCTCGAAGTCGCCGTCGAGGTCCGCCGTGAAGTCCTCGTCCAGCACGGCCAGCATGACCTCCTCGTCGTGCTCCATCGACCGCCGGTTGAAGTTGGTCGAGCCGATCAGCGAGGCCACCCCGTCCACCGTGATGATCTTCGTGTGGAGCATGGTCGGCTGGTACTGGCGGATGACCACGCCCGCGTCCAGCAGCGTCTGGTAGTGCTGCTGGCCCGCCAGCTGGCAGGCCCGCTGGTCGGTGTACGGGCCGGGCAGCAGGATCTCCACGGTCACCCCGCGCCGTGCCGTGGCGGCCAGCAGATCGACGAAGTAGACGTCCGGCGCGAAGTACGCCGTGGCCAGGCGGAACCGGTGCTCGGCCGAGGTGAGCACCACCCGGATCAGCGTCTGCATGTCCTGCCACCCGAAACTGGCCGAGCCGCGCACCACCTGCACCGTGGCCCGCCCCGGCTGCTCGTGGCCGGTGAACCGGTCGTGCTCGTCGTACAGCGTGTCGTGGCACTCGGCCCAGTTCTGCGCGAAGGCGGCGGCGATGCCGTCGACGGCCGGGCCGCGGACCTGCACGTGCGTGTCGCGCCACTCGCCCGGATTGCGCGCGTCCCCGCACCACTCCTCGGCGATGCCGACCCCGCCGGTGAAGGCCACGGACTCGTCGACGATCAGCGCCTTGCGGTGGCAGCGGTGGTTCTGCTTGAGCGGCGACAGCCGGGTCGGCCGGCGGAACCACGCGACCTGCACCCCCGCCGCGTCCATCTCGTCCAGCAGTTCCTGCTCGATCTCCTTGGCGCCGAAGCCGTCGAGCAGCAGCCGGACCCTGATGCCGTCACGGGCGCGTTCGGCGAGCGCCCCGGCGAACTCGCGGGCGATCTCGCCGCGCCAGTACACGAAGGTCATCATGTCGATGGTGTGCCGGGCCGAGCGCACCGCCTCGAGCATGGCCGGGAAGATGGCGTCGCCGTTGCGCAGCGGCACCAGCTCGTTGCCCTCGGTCGCGGCGATGCCCAGCAGTCGCTCCAGTCGTCTTCGCAGCCGCTGCTTGCGGGCGGCGACGGAGCTCTCCGCACCGCCGTCCCCGCCGCCGGCCGGGGCCGGTGCGTCCGTGAACGGGGCCGTCGTGGTCGTCGTGTCTTCCGCCGTAGGTCGCACGGTCCGCCTCCTGATGGGTGCACGCCCTCACCGGGCGGGCGGCCCGGGAGCTGCCTGTGGCGCAGGTTGGGCTACGTATACCAAGCTGCGGCGACGGCATGCCCCCGCCCGGCGAACGTGGCCTGCGCCACACCGGCACGGGCCGTCCCGGTCACGCCGTTCGCGCGCCCGGCCGCCGCGCCCGGTCCAGGAAGACCTCGTCGACGTAGCACCACGCCCAGGCCTCGCCCGGCTCCACGGAGCGGGCCACGGGGTGCCCGGTCGCCGCGAAGTGCGCGGTGGCGTGGGCGCCGCCGGAACTGTCGCAGCAGCCGACGTGACCGCAGGTCAGGCACTGCCGCAGATGCACCGGGGTCCGGCCCCGCGCCCGGCACTGCGCACACCGTGGAGCGCGCGGCCGGCGGGCCGCCGGCCCGTCCAGGTGCGCGCACGCCCGCCCCTCGGGCCGCCCGCCGTCCACCCGCACCGTCCAGACCGCCATCGCCGACCTCTCCCTCGCTCCGGCCACACTCCCGTCCCCCCTGGCTTCCGTCCCCGGGGCGCCCCCGGTTGCGGTCCCGGCGCCGGTCGCGGCCACGCCTGCGCCGGGTGCGTCGGACACCGACAGGGCCGGGTGCCCGGTGGCAGGGGATCCGACGCGTGCCCCGCGGGGCACCGGTCAGTAGCGCTGCGCCTTCGCCAGGGCGGGCGTCAGCCGCGGTTCGGCCGGAGAGCGGCTGAACGCGATCGGCTGGGCCTTCCTGCCCGGTGCGAGGTTCTCCGCACCGACGTACCGGGTCTCCACCACGTGCCCGTCGGCGTTCTTGAAGTCGACCTGCACGGCGTACGACGCCTTGTGGTCCGTCCTGTTGGTGATGGTGACCAGGACGGCGAGCACCCCGCCGGTCCGCGCCCGGGGCAGGCCCTGCATGGACACCTCCGGCAGCGCGTTCCCGCGCCCGGCCACGTTCTTCAGCTCCTTCTGCGCCGTCGCCGCGGCGCGGGCGGTGTCCGCGGACACCGACGCCTCGAACTCCGAGGCGCGGGCCGCGGCCGACGACGCGGCGGCCGAGGCGGAGGCCTGCGCGGAGCCGACGGCGGACGCGGCGGACGAGGCCATCGCGGAGGGAGGCGAGCCCGAGAAGGAGGCGGTGTTCGGGGAGGCCGGGGACGAGGCCGCCGGGCCCGAGCCGCCGCCGCTGCCGCACCCCGCGAGCACCGCGGCGGCCGCTGCGCACAGGAGGACGGCGGGGGTGAGGCGCGGGCGCCGCCCGCGCACGCGTGGGGAGAGGCTCGGAGACATGACGGTTTCCTCCGGTCCGGGAACGCGTACGCCCATCATCGGCCGGGGGTGCGCGGGACGCGACTCGGTATCCCGCGCACCCGGCCGGCGCCCCCCACCGCCCGTCCCGCGCCCGGGGCCGTCCGCGCCCCCGGCGCACCCCGGCCCGTCCCGCGTGTCCGGCCCGTCCCGCGCATACCGCGGCCCCGGGGAGGAAAAATGAGACCGCGAGCGCAGGACAACCGAGGCGGAGGAACGGACCCATGCCGCACGAGCGAGCGGGCAGCCCCGCGGGCCCCGAGGACCTGATCGACGTCGCCCGACTGGTCACCGCGTACTACGCCCTGCACCCCGACCCCGCCGACCCGGCGCAGCGCGTGGCGTTCGGGACCTCCGGCCACCGCGGATCGTCCCTGGCGAGCGCGTTCAACGAGGACCACATCGCCGCCACCAGCCAGGCCATCTGCGAGCACCGCACCGCGCAGGGCACCGACGGCCCCCTCTTCCTCGGCGCCGACACGCACGCCCTGTCGGAGCCCGCGAAGGTCACCGCGCTGGAGGTGTTCGCCGCGAACGGCGTGACCGTGCTCCTCGACGACGCGGACGGCTACACCCCGACCCCGGCCGTCTCGCACGCCATCCTCACCCACAACCGCGGCCGCACCTCCGGGCTCGCCGACGGGGTGGTCGTGACGCCCTCGCACAACCCGCCCGCCGACGGCGGCTTCAAGTACAACCCGCCGAGCGGAGGACCCGCCGCCTCCGACGCCACCTCCTGGATCCAGGACCGCGCCAATCGCATCGTCGCGGGTGGTCTGAAGGAGGTACGCCGCATTCCCTACGCCGCCGCACGCACCGCCGACACCACCGGCCGGTACGACTTCCTCGGCAGCTACGTCTCCGACCTGCCCGCCGTGCTCGACCTGGACGCGGTCCGCGCGTCCGGCGTGCGCATCGGCGCCGACCCGCTCGGCGGGGCGTCGGTCGCCTACTGGGGCCGGATCGCCGAGCAGCACGGCCTCGACCTCACCGTGGTCAATCCGCACACGGACCCCACCTGGCGCTTCATGACGCTGGACTGGGACGGCCGGATCCGCATGGACTGCTCCTCCCCGTACGCCATGGCCTCGCTCATCGGGCAGCGCGACCGCTACCGCATCGCCACGGGCAACGACGCCGACGCCGACCGGCACGGCATCGTCACCCCCGACGCGGGCCTCATGAACCCCAACCACTACCTCGCCGTCGCCATCTCCTACCTCTACCGCCACCGCCCGCAGTGGCCGGCCGGCACCGGCGTCGGCAAGACCCTGGTGTCGTCGGGGATGATCGACCGGGTCGCCGCCGACCTCGGCCGCGAACTGGTCGAAGTGCCGGTCGGGTTCAAGTGGTTCGTGGACGGCCTCGCCGGCGGGACGCTCGGGTTCGGCGGGGAGGAGTCGGCCGGCGCCTCGTTCCTGCGCCGCGACGGATCGGTGTGGACGACGGACAAGGACGGCATTCTGCTGGCCCTGCTCGCCGCCGAGATCACGGCCGTCACCGACCGGACGCCCTCCGAGCACTACACCGGACTCACCGCCCGCTTCGGGGACCCCGCCTACGCCCGTATCGACGCACCCGCGACCCGCGAGCAGAAGGCGCTCCTGGCCAGGCTCTCGCCCGCCCAGGTCACCGCCCGGACCCTCGCCGGCGACGAGGTCACCGCGGTGCTCACCGAGGCCCCCGGCAACGGGGCCGCGATCGGCGGCATCAAGGTCACCACCGGCCACGCCTGGTTCGCGGCCCGCCCCTCCGGCACCGAGGACGTCTACAAGATCTACGCCGAGTCCTTCCGCGGGCCCGGCCACCTCGCCGAGGTGCAGGAGGAGGCCCGGGCGGTGGTGTCGGCGGCCCTCGGCGACTGACGGGCCGCGGCCGCCCGGGATCAGGGCGGCTGCCCCGGCGCCCCGGTCGGCGGGACGTCCCCGCAGGCCCGCTGCGGGTACCGGGCGCCGGGACACGCGGGGATCCATGTGAGAACGTAGTGCCAGGAAAGCCTTCCCGCGGATGGGATCGGCAGTATGGGCCTGAGCGACATGGCGTACCCACACCGGATCGATCCGTTCGGGATCACGTCCGCCGCCGTGGTCCTGGTGGACGCGCGCGGCCTGATCCACTACTGGAACCGCAGGGCGCAGACCCTCCTCGGCCACCCCGCCGCCCATGTCCTCGGCCGGCCGGTGACCTCCGTCCTGGCCGGCGAGGACGCGCTGGCGTCCTTCATCGCCGGGCGCCGCCGGGTCGGCGACGGCTGGGAGGGCGTGATCACGGCACGCCACCGGGCGGGCCACCGCGTCGACCTGGCCGTACGCACCTGCCCCCTGAGCAACGGCCACGGCGCCCGCTGGCTGGCGGTCGCCTGCGAGGTCACCGCCCTGCGCGGCTGGGAGCTCGACCAGGCGCTGGTGCGGGGCCTGCTGGAGGAGTCCGCCCTCGGCGTCGGCGTCCTCGACACCGACCTGCGCTTCCACCGGATCAACCGGGTGCTGGCCGGCATGGAGGGCCTCCTGCCCGCCGGCCGTCCCGGCCCGGAGACCGCCGGCCCGCACCCGGTCCCGCCCACCGTGGAGGCCCAGGCCCGGCAGGTGCTGATGTCCGGGCGGGTGCCGCTCGCCGTGGAGCAGGTGGCGGCGCCCCGGGGGGACCAGGAGGACGCCGAGCGGGGCCATCTCCGACTGCGCTCCTCGTTCCCGCTCCGGGACCCGGACGGGAAGATGCTCGGGGTGTGCCACACCGCGGCCGCCTTCACCGTCGAGGACCGGGCCCGCGAGCGGCTCACCCTGGTCAACGAGGCGGGTCAGCGCATCGGCACCTCCCTGGACCTGCACCGCACCGTGCACGAGCTGGGCGAGGTCCTGGTGCCCCAGCTCGCCGACTTCGCCGCCGTCGACCTCTTCGAGGGCGTCCTCACGGCCAAGGAGCTCACCGCTCGGCAGCTGACCGGCGACACACTCCAGCGAGCCGCCCACCTGTCCATCCACCAGGACCTGCCCGAGGCCGTCGTCGCGCTCGGGGAGCCGGCCGCCTACCCGGCCCAGTCCCCCCAGCGGCGCTGCCTCACCACCGGCCGCACGGTCCGCGACCCCGTCCTGGACCCCTCGACCTGGTGGCTCTCCGGGGACTCCCAGCGCCGGACCCGCCTGGAGACACTCGGCGTGCACTCGCACCTGACCGTGCCCCTGCGGGCACGTGGCGTCACCATGGGCGTCGTCACGCTGCTCCGGTGGGAGAACCAGCAGGCCTTCGACGAGGACGACCAGCTCCTCGTCGAGGAACTGGTGGCCCGCGCGGCCGTGTGCGTGGACAACGCCCGCCGGTTCGCCCGCGAGCACGACGCGGCACTCGCCCTGCAGACCAGCCTGCTGCCCCCCGACGTGCCCGAGCACACCGCGGTCGACGTCGCGTTCCGCTATCTGCCCACCGACGCGGAGGCAGGCGTCGGCGGCGACTGGTTCGACGTCATCCCGCTCTCCGGCGCCCGGGTCGCCCTGGTCGTCGGGGACGTCATCGGGCACGGCATCCACGCCGCGGCCAGCATGGGCCGGCTGCGGGCCGCCGTGCAGACCCTGGCCGACCTGGACCTGCCCCCCGACGAACTCCTCGCCCACGTCGACGACCTGGTGCTGCGCCTCGCGGAGGAGGCGGAGGCGGCCCCGGGCGGGCCGAAGGTCATCGGCGCGACCTGCGTGTACGCCGTGTACGACCCGATCTCGCGCCGCCTCCAGGTGGCCCGCGCCGGCCACCCGAGCCCCGCCATCGCCCACCTCACCCAGCCCGTGGAATACCCCGACATCCCCGCCGGACCGCCGCTCGGCCTGGGCGGCCTGCCCTTCGAGTCGGCCGAGCTGGAGGTGGAGGAGGGCAGCGTCATCGCGCTCTACACGGACGGCCTCATCGAGGCGTCCGACCGCGACGTCGACGTGGGCTTCGAGCGGCTCTCCTTCGCCCTGGCCCACCCGGACCGGCCGCTGGAGGAGATCTGCGACACGATGGTCCGCATCCTGCTGCCGGACCATCCGCCCGACGACGTCGCCTTCCTCGTCGCGCGCACCCGTGCGCTCAGCCCCGACCTCGTGGCCACCTGGGAGGTGCCCCCGGACCCGGCCGCCGTGCAGGAGGCCCGCGGCAACACCGCCCGGAAAGTGGCCGAATGGGGCCTGGACGACTGCGCGTTCACCGCCGAACTCGTGGTGAGCGAGCTGGTGACCAACGCGATCACCCACGCCTGCGGGCCCATCACGCTCCGCCTCATCAACGAACGGCACCTCATCTGCGAGGTGTCGGACGGCGGGAGCACGTCACCCCACCTGCGCCGGGCCCAGGCCACCGACGAGGGCGGGCGGGGACTCTTCCTGGTCGCCCAGGTCGCCCAGCGCTGGGGCACGCGCTACACGCCCACGGGCAAGACGATCTGGGCCGAACTCCAACTCCCGCCCCCGGCGGGGCGCGCCACGGCCTGAGCGGCGGGCGCCGGCCGCCGCCCGCGTCCCCCACCGGGCACGGATCCGTCCGGCCCGGGTTCGCCGTCCGGTCCGGGGAATTCGCCCCGCCGACTCTCCGGTCGCGGGCGATCGCGCCGGACCGCCCGCCGTGCGGCCTGCGCGGCGACACCGCGCCGCCCCCGGGAGAACCTCCGGGCACCGCGGAAGGCCTCGGGAATCCTCGGGAAATCCCGCAAACCGCCATCCCATTCGGGCCCGCGCCCGTATCGGATACGTGGCACGAGCCACGTGGCACCCGCAGGAGGCACACGATGGCGATCTTCAAGGATCTCTTCCCGGCCAGGCACCGTGACCACGGGGACGAAGGGACCTCGGGACACGACGACACCTCGATGGGGGAGGGGCGGCACCACCACCGGCACGACGACGAGCGCCGCGACCGCCGGTTCCGCGACCACCGATGAGGACCGGGCGGGCCGGTCTGCCGGGGGAACCGGTCCGCCCCGTCGCCCGTCCGGGGAGTCAACCCCATGCCGAGCCTCCCGCGCTCCCTCCCGTGGTGGCCGCCGCCGGTCCGCGAGGACGGTGAAGCCGTCGTCGCGGCCGCGCCGGCGCTGTCGCCGCGCACGGTGTTCCGGCGGTTCTGGCCCTACACCCGCGGCCGCCGCGTCTGGCTGGTGCCGCTGCTGCTGTTCAGCCTGCTCGGCCCCGTCGTCGACGCGGCCGAGCTGTGGCTGTTCAAGCTCGTGGTCGACGACGTGCTCGTCCCGCGCGACCTCCGGCCGTTCCTGTGGATCGCCCCGGTCTACCTCGGCCTCGTCGTCGCCTCCGGCCTGCTCGGCTACGCCGACGACATGACCTCGGCCTGGGTCGGCGAGAACTTCCTGCTCGATGTGCGCGCCGACGTCTTCCGCCACGTCCAGGGGCTGTCCCCCGGCTTCTTCGAGCGGCGCCGGCTCGGCGACGTGCTGTCCCGGGTGACCGGCGACGTCGACGCCGTCGAGACCTTCCTGCTGTCCGGGGTGGCGACCGGCCTCTACCACGTCGTCCGGCTCGGAGTCTTCCTCGGGCTGCTCTTCTACCTCCGCTGGGACCTCACCCTGCTGGCCCTGTTCGTCGTGCCGCTGTTCTTCTGCGCCGCCCGGCACTTCTCCCGCCTGATCAAGGACGCGTCACGCGAGCGCAGACGTCGCACCGGTGCGCTCGGTGCCGTCGCCGAGGAGTCGCTCGGCAACGTGACCCTGGTGCAGGCGTACAACCGGCAGGACTGGGAGGCGCGGCGCTTCGACCGAGAGAACACCGGCCGGTTCCACGCCGCGCTGGCCGCCACCCGCATCCGTGCCCTCTACGGCTCGCTCGTCGAGGTCGTCGAAGTCACCGGGGCCCTCGCCGTCATGGGCCTCGGCACCTGGGAACTGGCCCGGGGACAGCTGACGCTGGGCGGCCTCCTGGTGTTCCTCGTCCTGATCGGCAAGCTCTACGGCCCGATCCGCGGTCTCTCCCGCCTGGGCAACACCTTCTACGCCGCGTCCGCCTCGGCGGAGCGGATCCTCGAACTGCTGGACCAGCGGCCCCAGGTGACCGAGTCCCCGGGCGCCCGGCGGACCGGCCGGGTACGCGGCGACGTCGTCCTCGACGGCGTGACCTTCACCTACCCCGGCACCTCCCGGCCCGCCCTGTCCGACGTGTCCCTCCACGCCGCCCCGGGGGAGACCGTGGCCCTCGTCGGAGCCAGCGGGGCGGGCAAGTCCACGGTGGCGAAACTGCTCCTGCGCTTCTACGACCCCGACCGTGGCGCGGTCCTGCTGGACGGGACGGACCTGCGCGAGCTGCTGCTCGGCGACGTCCGGGAGAGCGTCGCCGTGGTCCTGCAGGAGACGCTCGTCCTCCACGGCACCGTACGGGAGAACATCGCCTACGGCCGCCCCGGCGCGACCCGCGAGGAGATCGTCGCCGCGGCCCGCGCGGCCGACGCCCACGACTTCGTCGAACGGCTCCCGGACGGCTACGACACCCTCGTCGGCCGGCACGGCCGGACCCTCTCGGGCGGCCAGTGCCGGCGGCTGGCCATCGCCCGCGCGATGATCCGCGACGCCCCCGTGCTGCTCCTGGACGAACCGACCACCGGCCTCGACACGGAGTCCGGCCGGCGCGTCATGGAACCGCTGCGCCGCCTGATGGCCGGGCGGACCACCATCGTCGTCTCGCACCACCTGCTGACCGTCCGCGACGCCACCCGCATCGTGGTCCTCGACGACGGCCGCGTCGCCGAGTGCGGCACGCACGCCGAACTCCTCCGCCGGGACGGCGTGTACGCCCGGCTGCACCGCCTTCGCCCCCGGCCCGGTGCCCCAGCGGCCGTGGCCGCGGACCCGCCGCCGGACAGGGTGCCGTCGTGACCGGCGTGCCCGCATCCGCCCCGACCCCGGACCCGGCCCCCGCGCTGGACCCGGGCGACCGGCCCGCACCGGGATACGAGGTCCTCGGCCACCTGGCACGCACCGGATGGCTCGACGTGTACGACGCCTGGAGCGAGGACCGGGCCTGTCGGTGCGTCCTGAAGACGGTGCGCCCCGACCGCCGCGACGAGGCGCCGCTGCGCGGGCGCCTGCTGCGCGAGGGCCGGTGGCTGTGCGCCTTCACCCACCCCCACCTGGTCCGCGGCTACGACGTGATCCGGACGCCGGACGCGCTGGTCGTCCTGGAGACGCTGACCGGGGAGACCCTCGCCCACCTGCTCCACCGGCTGCGGCGCCGGCCAGCCGCCACCGACGTGGCGCTCCTGGGCGTCCAGCTGTGCTCCGCGATCCACTACCTGCACGGCCGGGGCCTGCTCCACCTGGACCTCAAGCCGTCGAACGTCGTGGTCGAACGGGGCCACGCCAAGGTGCTCGACCTGAGCGTGGCCCGGCCGCCGGGACCCGCGCCGCCCGGTCTCGGCACCCCCGCCCACCTGTCGCCCGAACAGGCCCGCGGCGGCGAGCTGTCGGCGGCGGCCGACGTGTGGGGCATCGGCGGCACCCTCTACGAGACGGCCGCCGGGGAGCCCCCGTTCGGCCGGTGGACGGCAACCGGCCCGGATGCGGTCGCGGGTGCCGGTGCCGGCGTGGGTCCGAGTGCGGGTCCGGGCGGCCGTGCGGGTGCGGCCGGCGGCGCCTCGGCCCGCGGCACGGACACCCCGTACCCGGACGGCCCCGCTCCGCCGCTCTCCGCCCGTCGGCGCCTGCCACGCGCCCTCGCCGACGCCGTCGACGCCTGCCTGAGCCCCGACCCGCGGCGGCGGCCGACGGTGCCCGAACTGGCCGCCGCCCTCGGCGCCGTGGCTCACCGGCCGTAGGCGCCCGCCGCGGACCCCGCCGCGCGGTCCGGACCGGCCGCCGGGAAGCGGGCGGTGGCGAGCACGGTCCCGTCCGCCGCGGTGATCCGTGCCCCGGCCACCGGCGCCGCGCCGATCGACACCGGGCCGCCCCAGTAGCCGTACCCGCGGTGCACGGTGAAGTCGCCGACCCGGAGCGTCCTGCCGTCGCCGCGCTCCAGCAGGCAGGTCACCCTGCCGGTGTACGGGGTGCCCGCGTCGGCCAGGTCCACGGACATGTAGACCCAGCCGGGCGTGCCCCGGTGGACGTAGATGTCGCCGACCGGCGTCCCCGCGGCCCGTGGCGACATCAGCGGCGCCTCCATCAGGTCGACCACCGACGCGCCGGGCGCGGCCGGCCCGGCGACGGCGCCCTGGACCGCCGTGCCGACGGCCCACCCGCCGAACCCGAGGGCCAGCACCGCCGCGGTCGCCGCGGCGGCGATCCGCAGCCGCGGCCGCCGTCCGGCACCCGGCCACGGGAGACGGGACCCGGGCCGCCGTGCCGCGGCCCGCCGCCCCGCGTGCCCCGAGGCCTCCCGCATCAGAGCCTGCGCCACCCGGGTCTCGAAGCCGACCGGCGGCTCGCTGCCCGGCAGCAGCCCGATGAGCCGGTCGCCCACGAGCGTCAGCTGCTCGACGTACTCCCGGCATCCGGGGCACCGGTCCAAATGGGCGACCGCCCCGGACCGCTCGCGGCCCGGCAGCACCCCGAGGGCCAGCTCGGCGCCGATCTCCCGCAGTCGTGCGCAGGTCATCTCAACAGTCATGGCCGCCTCGCTCCGAGGGCGCGAGCGCGGTGCGCAGCTTGCCCATCGCCGTCCTGATGCGTGTCTTGGCCGTCCCCAACGGGATCGCCTCCCAGTCGGCGACCTCCTGGGCCGTCATGCCGTAGATCCCCGCCATCACCAGCGCCCGGGCCTGCTCGCGCGGCAGCCGCGCCACCGCGGCCCGCAGCCGCGTCGACGCCTCGTCGGCCAGCGCGTGCTGCTCGGGTGTCCGCCCGACGACGCCCAGGACGGCGTCCAGGTCCTCCGGCGCCACCGGCTCGGGCCGCCGTGAGCGGACGGCGTCGATGGCCAGGTTGCGGGCGATCGTGGTGAGCCAGGTCGTCACCGACCCACGCCGCGGATCGTAGATCTGCGCGTGCCGCCACGCCCGCTCGAAGGTCTGCTGTGCGATGTCCTCGGCGAGCTGCGGATCCCCGGTGACGGCGACGGCGACCCCGAAGACCGTGTGCTGGAACCTCCGGACGAAGGTCACCGCTAGCTCCGGGTCGCCGGTGGCCAGCCCCGACAGCAGCGCCTCGTCCGGAAGGCGCCCCACGGGGAACCGGAACCTCTGCACACCGGTAGGTACGGTGCGTCCCCGCCCGGGGATTGCCCCGCCGCCACGGAAGACCCTGCCAGCCCCGGCCACCCTCTCGCCCCTCGACGATCACGGCCCGGCCCCGGCCCCCGCCCGGGGCGCCTCCCCTCCATCATGCGGCGGCCGCGGCGGCCCCGCGGGGGAGCGAGCCGGGGCGCCGGCGGTCCGCTCATCCGTGCCGGCGGAGGAACTCGGCGATCCCGGTGCGGGTCGGACGGTCCGGCAGGGGCGCAGGCCCGGCGTCGAGGAAAGCGGTGATCACCGCGCAGGCCCGCTCGTCGGTGTGGTCGAGGCCGCGGCGGCCGTCCGCCGAAGTTCGACCCCGGGGGCTACGAGGCGAGGCACGCGGTCGAGTGCGGCGTCGATCGTCTCGAAGGACACCGCGCCGTGGCCACGGGGTACGACCGGCTCGCGGTCCGCTACGAGGCGACCGTCCTCGTCGCGGCCGTCGACGACGGGCGGTGACCGGCGTCGCAGAGAGTGATCCAGTAGCGGCGCTCGCCCCCGATGTGGGTGCTGCGCACGTCTTCGAGGACGCCGCCCTAGCTCTCGATGGTGCGCGCCGAGCCGATGTCGCCGTCGTCGCAGGTGAGGAGGACCTGGCCAGCCGGGCGACGTGACTCGCCCGCCGCTCCCCACGGAACGCGTTCCATGCCGTGCGCCCCGGGGAGCGGCACGAACCCCGGAGCTCAGAGGGCAGTTCAACACCTCTGGGACGTCGCTCCGGACGTCGGGAGGACGAGGCTAACGACTGCTGCCGGCCGACACCGGGGGAGTGGGGCTGCCGACCCGTAGAGGACGCGCCGGGCCGCCGACTGCCGTCGGGGGGGCCGGGACGGCGGCCGGCTCAGGCTCGCGGAGTTCGGCGAGGAGCTCGTTCCGGCCGGCGAGCAGCTCGGTGAGGATGCGGCGGGCGGCGCGCAGCAGTTCGGCGACGTCGCCGCCGGCGAGGGCGTAGCGGACCGTGGAACCCTCCCGGATGGACACCACGATGCCGGAACGGCGCAGCACGGCCAGCTGCTGCGACAGGCTCGACGGCTCGATCTCGATGTCGGCGAGCAGGTCCCGCACCGGTACGGGGCCGTGCTGCAGGAGTTCCAGGACCCGGATGCGCACGGGGTGTCCGAGCATGCGGAAGAACTCCGCCTTGGCCTGGTAGAGGGGGACTTGCATGAGTGCTCGCTCCCTGCAGCGTCGGTGATGGACGTCGGGCCGGCGGCGGCGCCCCGAGGGACGCCGCCGCAGAACGTGCCCTGCCGGGCCGATCCTCGCCGCCCGGGACCGCGTGCATCCATGACTTGGAATCTTGCTGATGTGGTGACTTGAAGAAGTCTTCACATCATGGGCGCACGCCGCCCCGGCCCGACGCCGGCCTAGACCTCGAGGTGCTCCTCGACCCGTTTCAGCTGGAGCCGGGCCATCGCCAGGTTCGAGCGGGTCTTGTCGAGCACGAGGTACAGGAACAGGCCGTTTCCGTTGCGCCCGGTGACCAGGCGGATCAGGTGGTACTGCCCGCCGAGCGTGATGAGGATGTCCTCGATCTCGCTCTTCAGGCCCAGCTGTTCCATGGTGCGCACCTTGGCCCGGACGACGTCCGTGTTCCCGGCCGCGGCGATCGTCAGGTCCAGATCCTTGCCCCCGCCCAGCGTGCCCAGAGCCATGCCGCTGGTGTAGTCGACGACGGCCGCCCCCAGCGCCCCCTCCGTCGAGGTCATCATCTCCTTCAGCGACACTTCCACACTCGCCATGGAGCCCCTCCCCTTGATTGCGTGCTGCGGCGGGCCGGTGGTCTGTCCGGCCCGCCCGGTGATCGCACCGTAGGCACGCGGCCGGGGCGCCCGGCGGCTGCTCTCCATAGGTGACGGCAGTTGACCGATAGGAGGCGCCAATTGATCGACGAGGGAACGGGAACGACCTGTTCAGGTGCGGTCATGACCGCGGAGAGGCGGTCCGTGTCACCGCACTGTCACAGCGCACCGGCGGCGGAACCCGGCGGGCCGCGGCTCTGTCTCCCTGGGCGGGAGCCGGCGCGGGCCGGATCCGTGACGCACCACTCGGGGGGATCTCATGCAGTACGCACACCGCATCCGCGGCGCCGCGCTGGCGGCCGCGGCCGCCGCGGCCGTCCTGTCCGTGACGGCCTGCGGGCCGGCGGACGCGACGGGCACCGCCGCGCCGACCGCGTCCGGGCCGTCGGCGCCGACGACGGGGTCCCACGGCACGCCCGGGCCGGCCGCCGCCTCGTCACCGGCGGGTACCCCGGCCGGCGGCGCGTCCGCGACGCGGACCGGCACCTCCCGCGGAGCCTCCTCGGGAGGCGCGAGGACCGCCGGGACGGGCACGCCGGGTGGCTCGGGCGCCGCGACCGTGCGCGCCTGCGCGGCGGGCGACCTGCGGGCGACCGCGCGACAGGCCGTCCACCGCCCGTCGGGCACCGGCGTCGGTGCGGCCGTGGTGCGGTTCGTCAACCACTCCGCACGGCCGTGCCGGCTCCAGGGGTATCCGTCGGTGGCCGGCGCGGGCAACGGGTCGCCGCAGCGCGGCATCCCGCTGAAGGTCACCCGCACCGGCGCCGCGACCCCCGTACGGCTGGCGCCGGGAGGCAGCGCCTGGCTGAAGCTCACCTTCGTCCAGGTCCAGGGCGAGGGCGACGGCTACTGCGTCTCCGGCGCGAAGCCGTCGGCGTTCCCCACGCTGGTCATCGGCCTGCCCGGCTCGGGAGCACACCAGGTCGCCCTCGACGACGGGGTCTTCGCCGAGTGCGACAACAAGGTCACCGCCACCGCGGTCACCTCGGTGAAGCCGTCCTGAGCCCCCGCCGGGGTGTGGCGCCGCGGGGCGACAGGGCGCAGGACGCCCTCACGGCCTCGCGGCGCCGGACCGGCGGCAGTGCAGGAACAGGTGTGGTTCCGGCACCGCCTCGGGGTGCGCCGGTGTGAACAGCACCGATTCACGGGACTCCACGACCAGGCCCGACTCGGCCGCGAGTGCGGCGAACGCCGAGGCGCCGAAGCTCGTCACCCGCACCGGCTGCCCCATGAAGGCGGCGTCCACCTCCTCCACGTCCAGCGGCACCGTGGCCAGCACCACCGGGCCGCCCGGCGCGACGACCCGGGCGATCCCGCCCACCACGGCCGCCTGCTCCCGCCGCGGCATCTGCAGCAGGGAGAAGTACGCGCAGGCCGCGTCGAACGCACCCTCCTGCGCCGCCAGGTCCCGTACGTCGGCGCACCGGAACTCCGCGTCCGGGACCTGACGGGTGGCCAGTTCCACCATCACGGGTGAGATGTCGAGGCCCAGCACCCGGTGCCCGGCCGCGGCCAGCGCGGCGGCGGTGGGCCGCCCCGTGCCGCTGCCGACGTCCAGCACCCGGCTGTCCGGTCCGAGACGCTCCAGCAGCCACTCCAGCGAGGCGTGGTGCGCCCGGGAATGGGCGAACGCCTTCTCGTAGTCGGCTCCCAGGGCGTCGAACACCGCCGCGGCCCGCTGCCGTTCCTCCTGGTCGCCCACTCGGCCTCCCCCGACGTGACGGCATCCTCGGTGCGGGCATCGTCGCACCTGCGGATGCCCCGGACAACGGGGACGCGCGACGGCCGAGGACGAGTCGGCCCCGGTCGGACAGGCGTTCAGGACGACGAGGGTACGTGTGTTCGATCCTGGAGCGAAAAAGGAACACGACGTCACAATGCGGCTATACGGGCACATTTCTGCCGAACGACCGTCAGTATCGCCCCATGCACCCACTCCGTACGGTCGCGGCTGGCCTCCTGCTGCTGTCCGCCATGACGGCCTGCGGCGGCCGGACCGTCACCGTCTCCGTCCCGGCGGACGCCCGGAACCGCCACGGCGCCACCGGATCCCTCTCCGCCCGCAACGTCTTCGAGCAGCTGGCCGCCTCCGTGGGCTCGATCAGGAAGACAGGCGTCGTGACCGCCGGGAACGACCCGGGCCATCTCCTGGGCCGTCACCACGAGTACCTCTCGAAGGTCACGTTCTCCGACAGCTTCGTCGCCGGGAGCGACGTCACGGGATCCGGCCGCGGCGAGGTCGAACGGGGAGGCGCCGTCGAGGTCTTCGCGACGCGCTCCGACGCCCGGGCGCGGGCCGCCTACATCAGGGGCGTCACGCGGGCGATGCCGGCGTTCGCCGAGCGGGACTACCTCCGGGGCCGCATCCTGGTCCGTGTCTCGCGCTACCTGGACGCCGCGCGCGCCGAGGCGTACTCCCGCGCCGTGGACCAACTCACCTGACCCTGCGGTACCCCCGGACGGGTGTGGCATGTAGGGGCAGGGCATGCGGCCGCCCGGCTCCGGGCCGTCGACGGCACCGCCCTCGACACCGTCGGCCACTGCGGCTACCCGCACGGCAGCGACCCGGACGACCCCTTCGCCGACCTCGTCCGGTGGGTCAACCAGGAACTGATCCACCGCGGCGCCGAGATCGCCCTGCTCCGCGACCTGTACCGCGCGCGGAGCTCCTGCCCCGGCCGTCTTGGCCCTTTCTTCGCCGAAACGTCGACCACGCCCTGACGGCCGGGCCGGCGGGGCCCACCACACCCGACCGGGCGTTGCGGGCGGGCGGACCCGGGCCCGGGTGACGAGGATCCCTCTGACGGGGTGTTCCGTTTGCTCGCGCCACGAGTGAGCAGGCGCTCTCCTGGACTACCGCGTTCCTGAGAGGGGAGCCCCATGGCCGACAGCGCATCCGATCCGGTGACCGACGCCGATCCCGAGGCGGTACGGCGTCATCGCACGCTGTTCCGCGCCGTGGAACGGCGTCGCAACCCGCCGCTGCGCCGGACGGACATCACCGTGACCGACACCGGTGCGGTGAAGCGGGCGGTGAAGGCCGCCTCGCTCGGCAATGCCATGGAGTGGTTCGACTTCGGC
The DNA here is from genome assembly GCF_029269835.1 of Streptomyces tropicalis. GTDB lineage: Bacteria > Actinomycetota > Actinomycetes > Streptomycetales > Streptomycetaceae > Streptomyces > Streptomyces tropicalis. Next base: position 491,618 of record NZ_JARJBB010000004.1, read on the forward strand.
ATCTACAGCTATCTGGCGGTCACCCTCGGGCACGTCTTCTTCCCCTCCGGGAACGACACGGTGCAACTGCTCTCGTCCTTCGCGACGTTCGCGGTGTCCTTCCTGGTGCGGCCGGTCGGCGGCATGGTCTTCGGCCCGATGGGCGACAAGATCGGCCGCAAGACGGTGCTCGCCCTGACCATGATCATGATGGCGGTCGGCACCTTCGCCATCGGCCTGATCCCCAGTTACGCCACCATCGGCTTCTGGGCCCCCGCCCTGCTGATCCTCTTCCGCCTGGTCCAGGGCTTCTCCACGGGCGGCGAGTACGGCGGCGCCTCCACCTTCATCGCCGAGTACGCGCCCGACCGGCGCCGCGGCTTCTTCGGCAGCTTCCTCGAACTGGGCACCCTGGCCGGGTACGTCGGCGCGGCGGGCCTCGTCACCGTCCTGACCGCGGTGCTCGGCAGCGGCGGCATGGAGTCCTGGGGCTGGCGCGTGCCGTTCCTGGTGGCCGGCCCCATCGGGCTGGTCGGCCTCTACCTGCGACTGCGGCTGGACGAGACCCCCGCCTTCCGGAAGCTGGAGGACGGCTCCGCCCACCGGGCGTCCGACGCGGCGTCCTCGGTGGAGACGACCGCCAAGGGCGACCTGGCGAAGATCTTCCGCGACCACTGGCCGGCGCTCCTGCTGTGCGTCTGCCTGGTCGCCGCCTACAACATCACCGACTACATGCTGCTGTCGTACATGCCCACCTACCTGACCGACCAGATGGGGTACTCCGACACGCACGGCCTGCTGGTCCTGATCGTCACCATGGTGGTCCTCATGCTGGTGATCAACTCCGTGGGCCGGCTCTCCGACCGGATGGGCCGCAAGCCGCTGCTGATGGCGGGCATGCTCGGCTTCCTGCTCCTGTCCGTCCCCGCCTTCCTGCTGGTCAAGCAGGGCAGCCTGTGGGCGGTGTCGCTGGGCATGCTGATGCTCGGGCTCTCCCTGGTCTGCATGCTCGGGACGATGTCGGCGGCGCTTCCCGCCCTCTTCCCCACGCATGTGCGCTACGGCTCGCTGTCCATCGGCTACAACGTCTCCACCTCTCTCTTCGGCGGGACGACCCCCCTGGTGATCACCGCTCTGATCTCGGCCACGGGCAACGACCTCATGCCCGCGTACTACACGATGGCCGCCGCCTTCGTCGGGGTGATCGCCGTGGCCTGCATGAAGGAGACCGCGCGCCGGCCGCTGGCGGGCTCGCCGCCGTCCGTCGCCACCGCGGAGGAGGCCGCGGCGATGGTCGAGGACCAGGCGCCGGCGCCCCGGTTCTGACCGGAGCGGCGCACCGTCCCTCCCGCGTCCGTCCGGCCCCGGTCCGCCGCGCCGCCCTGGCCGCGGGAGCGATGCTCCCCGGCCGCGGGCCGCGGCCCGCGGGCCGCGGCCCGGCGGCACCGCGGGGCCCGGCCGACTGGCGCACGGAGCAGCGGAATCCGTCCTCCGGGCCGCCGGTGCGGCGTCCGGGCCGGGGGGCGGGACACGTCGGGATCAGGACGTAGATCACCCGAATGTGGCAATGTGCCCCGTGCGCGCCGCAGGAGGGCGAGACTGGTGCCGTGCTGAGCAACCTTCCCGAGAGCGATGCCGAACTCGTGGGCCGCCGGGCGGAGCTGGAGGACCTCGCCGACGCCCTGAAACGCCACCGTGTGGTCACCCTCACCGGGACCGGCGGGGTGGGCAAGAGCCGTCTCGCGCTGTGCGCCGCGCACCGGGTCCGCGACGCCGGCGCCCGCGGGGTGGCGTGGGCCGACCTGTGGCCGCTGCGGGACGACCGGTTGCTGATCGCGACCGTCGCCGACGCCGCCGACTTCTCGGACCACACCGCGACCATGCCGCTGGACGCCCTGTGCGAGTGGCTCGCCGACAAGGACGCCGTCCTCGTCCTCGACTCCTGCGAGCACCTCCTCGCCGACTGCCGCCCCCTGGTCGCCCGTCTCGTGATGTCCTGCCCGTCGCTGACCGTCCTGGCGACCAGCCGCGAGCCGCTCGGTGTGCCCGGCGAGCACGTCCGCCCGGTGGAGCCGCTGCCGGTCGAGACCGACGCCCTGGAACTGCTCGCCCGCCGTGCCGAGTCCGCGGGCGCCCCGCTGACCGCACCGGCGGACCTGGTGGCCGCCACCCGTCTGTGCCGCTGGCTGGAGGGGATCCCCCTCGCCCTGGAACTGGTCGCCGGACAGCTCGCCGAGCGGACGGTCACCGCGATCGAGCGGGACCTGCGCTCCCGGCTGGACGTCGCGTCCGGCGACGGCCCCGGCGGACCGCCCCGCCACCGGACCATGCGCACCGCCATCGGCTGGAGCCACGAGCTGTGCGCACCGGCCGAACGGCTGCTGTGGGCGCGGCTGTCCGTCTTCCGCGACGTGGTGGACGCCGCGACCGTGCGTGCCGTCTGCTCCGGCGGGCCGCTGCCGGCCGCGGACGTCGACCGGGCGATCGCCGGACTGACGGCGAAGTCCGTCCTGTTCCGCACCGGCACCGGCTACCGCATGCTCGACACGGTCCGCGAGTACGGCGGCATGTGGCTCGACGCCGTCGGCGAGGCCGTCCCGATGGCCGACCGGCACGCCGAGCACTTCCTCGCACTGACCCGGCGGGCCCACGGCGCCTGGCTCGGCCCCCACCAGGCCGCCTGGTACCGGAGGGTGGAGGAGACCCACGCCGACCTGTGCGCGGCCCTGGACCACTTCCTCGCCACCCGGCCGCATGCGGCCCTGGAGATGGCGGGCCTGCTGGCCTTCTTCTGGAGCTGCTGCGGGCATCTGCGCGAGGTCACGGTCTACGTCCAGGCGGCCCTCACCGTCGCCGACGAGCCCACCCCGGCCCGGACGAGGGCCCTGTGGGGGCTCGGTGTGGCCCGCGTCCTGCGCGGCGAGCACCACGCGGCCGGCAGCCTCGCGGAGACCTGCCGGCTCGACGCGCAGGCGCAGGGCGACGACGAGGGCATCCTCCACGCCGCCTACCTGGAGGGCCTGATGCACCTGCTCAACGGGCGCCCGATGGCGGCACGGTGGGCGGTGGACACCGCACTGGACACGGCGGAGGGCCCGGGCGTCGCCTCGGCCGGGCAGGCCGTGTGCCGGCTGGTACGGGTCTTCGCGCTCACCGCGGAGGGACTGCTGGAGCAGGCCCGCCGGGAGGCCGGGGACCTGCACGCCGCCTGCGTGGCCCTGGACGAGTGGTGGACCCGCTCCTACTGCGACTACCAACTGGCCCTGATCGCGCTGTTCGAGGACCGGGTCGAGGACGCCGCGGGCCACGCCGTGTCGATGCTGGAGGGCAAGCGGCACATCGGCGACAGCTTCGGCCTCGCCCTGGGCCTGGACCTGCTGGCGGCGGCGCTCGCGGCGCAGGGAGCCGGGGAGCCCGCCGTCGCCGCGTACGGCGCGGGGGAGACCTTCTGGAGCGCGGTCGGCCACCCGCAGCGCGGCACCCCGGAACTGGGCCCGGTCCGGGAGCGCTACGAGGCCACCGCCCGGTCCCTGCTCGGCGACGACGGCTACGAGGAGGCGCTGCTCCACGCGCTCTGCCGCGATCCCGAGACCGTCCTCGCGGACCTGCTGGACCGGGCGGCCGGCGGATGAGTCACGGGGCGCCGGACGTCCGCCCGGCGCTCCGGTAGAGCACCTCGGAGGTGGAGATCAGCTCGCGCTGCTCCTCCCTGGAGCCCACCATCGGCTGGGACCCGTTGAGCGGCACCTGGGCGCTCTCCGGCAGGAACTTCACGGTGGCCAGACCGATGACGCCCGCCAGCATCAGGTAGAAGGCGGGTGTCAGGTCGTTGCCGGTGAGGCTGATCAGGGCCTGCGTCACCAGCGGTGTGGTGCCGCCGAACGCGGCCACGGCGATGTTGAAGCCGATGCCCATCGCCGCGTACCGCACGGCCGTCGGGAAGAGCGCCGGCAGCGTGGCGGCGCTCGGCGCGGCGAAGCAGGCCAGCAGCGTGGACAGGACCAGCACGCCGAGGATCGGCGGCCAGGTGCCCTGCATCTTGATGAGCAGGAAGGACGGCACCGCCAGGACGATCATCGCGGCCGCCGCGACCCCGTAGACCGGGCGCCGCCCGATCCGGTCGCTGAGGCGGCCGATGAAGGTGATCAGCAGCACGATCCAGACCATCCCCACCAGCACCAGGACGTCGGCCGAGCTGCTGGAACGATTCAGCGTCTCGGTCTGGTACGTCGGCAGGAAGCCCGTGACCATGTAGTTGGTGACGTTGTACAGCAGCACCAGGCCCATGCAGACCAGCAGCGGCCGCCAGTGCTCCCGGACGATCGTACGGAGTTCGCCGCCCGCCGACTGCTGCGCGAGGCTCTTCTCGTGCTCGTCCAACTGCTGCTGGAAGGCGGGCGACTCCTCCAGCTTCAGCCGCATGTACAGGCCGATCGCGCCGAGCGGACCCGCGATCAGGAACGGGATCCGCCACCCCCACGCGAGCATCTCGGTGTCGGGCATGAGCAGGTTCAGCACGGTGACGAGCGCCGAGCCGAGCGCGTATCCGACGAAGGTCCCGAAGTCGAGCCAGCTGGAGAGGAAGCCGCGTCGCCGGTCGGGGGAGTACTCGGCGACGAAGGTGGTCGCCCCGCCGTACTCTCCGCCGGTGGAGAAGCCCTGGACCATCCGGGCGATCAGCAGCAGGACCGGGGCGGCGATGCCGATGGTCGAGTAACTGGGGATCAGGCCGATGGCGAAGGTGCCCACCGCCATCATGATCATGGTGGCGGCGAGCACCTTCTGCCGGCCGAGCCGGTCCCCGAGGGGGCCGAAGACCAGGCCGCCGAGCGGCCGGACCACGAAGGCCGCCGCGAACGTCGCGAACGAGGAGATCAGCTGGGCCGCCGGCGAGGCACCGGGGAAGAAGACCTTCCCGATGGTGGCCGCGAGATAGCTGTAGACGCCGAAGTCGAACCACTCCATGCAGTTGCCGAGCGCGGACGCCCCGACCGCGCGGCGCAGCAGCGGCGGTTCGACGATCTGCACGTCCTCCGCGCGGAAGGCCTCCTTCCTCCGCCGCAGGCGCCGCGACAGCTCCTCGCGCACCTGCCGCGGCATCGTGGCGACGGTCTCCCGCCGCCCCTCCGTCCGGTGCGGGCCGGACGGCCCGTCGGGCATCACATCCATCTCGACGCCACCCTCGCTCCTGCTGTGCCGGTGTGCTGTGCGGGCATGGTGTGCACCACGGGGAACGAGGGACACCGATGCGCCGGGGGTCGGCTGCCCGGGTTCGCGCCGTTCAACCGCGCCGCCCCCACCGCTCGGATCACGGGGGGCCGGCGACGACCCGACCCGGGCTCGCGGACGTGCATCATGCCGACATCGTTCAGCCACCGCTCCCGCCCGCGCACCGCCGGGAGGGCCGACCGGGGGACGGCGCGGCCGCACCGGTCAGCCGGCGGCGGCCGCGACCGCCGCGGGGTCCTCCCCGGTCAGCTCCACGATCCGGTTCACCGGCACGCCGGCCGCCAGCGCCCGGCCGAGCAATGCGTCCCGGCCGTCGGTGCAGTCCCGGTAGGCCAGCAGCTCCTCCTCGACCCGGCCGACGCTCTCCGGGCCGGTGTGCTGCCGCACCCGGCTCAGCTCCTCCTCGCTCAGCGGCACCGGCAGGCGCTCCGCCTCCTGAGGGATGGCCGCCGTGTCGTCCGGCGGCAGCACCCGCAGCCGCGGGGAGGTCGCCGGGACACCGTGGGCGTCCAGCCACGCCCGTACGGCGGGGGTCTCCATGCAGGCCAGGGGGCCGACGGCGGTCGGCACCGCCCCGAGCCGTGCGGTCGGGTCGTCCAGCAGGAACAGGTAGGCGTCGTCGGTCATGCTCACGTTCTCCCGGGGAGCGGTGGTGCCGGTCGCCGTTCCCCTACCCCGCCGGGCCTCGATCATCGTGGGTCGAACGGGTGGTGTGCACCGGCACCAGCCCGGCCGGGTCAGCCGCCCTCGGACGGGTGGACCACCGTCCACTCCTGGTCGTCGGAGGCGGAGCAGTCGAAGAGGGTGAGGTCGGTGCCGTCGCCTCCGGTGCTGTAGCCCGCCACGTCGAGGCACTTGTTGTCGCTGGCGTAGTTGCGGATCCAGTAGGCGCCGCTCTGCTGCCGGTCCATCCACCACAGTTGGTTGTCGGCCGTGGTGCCGTCGCAGGTGAACTCGGTGATCGGGGTCCTGACCGGCTGGGCGCCGTAGTCCGGGAGGTCCATGCAGAGCCCGTCCTTGACGTTCCGGATCTGGAACAGGGGCCGGCCGCCGGGGCCCAGTTTCGGGTACTTCACCTCGAGGTTCCACCGCTGGTTGTCGCGGGTGGTCTCGTCGCAGGTGTACTCCTGCACCGGGCCGTTGAGCGTGCCCTTGTCGTAGCCCGGGACGTCGGCGCACTTCCTGGTCGTGGTGTCGCGCAGCAGGACGCCGGTCGCGGGGACCACGGGCTTCGGGCCCCGGTGTCCGCCGCCGTTCCCACGGCCCTCGCCGCTGCCGCCGTCGCCGCCGGAGGACGCGGCGGGTTGCGGGGCCGGGGCGGAGGGCTGGGGGGCGGGGGACAGCACCGGCGCGGGCGAGGTGGGCGCGCCGAGGGGGCCGGAGGCCGCGAGCTTCTCGGTGGCGCCGCTGTTCACGGTCGGCCGGTAGGTCAGCCAGATCATCACGAAGGCGACGGCGAGGGCGGCCGCGGCGCCGAGCAGGCCGGCCAGCCAGCGGGGCAGGAACCCGCGCTGCACGTAGGTGCCCTCGACCGGCAGGGCGGCCGTCCCGGACCGCTGCACGGCGAGGGTGTACGGGCGCTCCTGCCGGGGCCCGAACCAGATGATCCGCCGGGGCTTCAGCGTGGTCCGGACGAACGCGGCCCGGCCCGGCTCGATCTGCACGCTGCCCGGACGGACGTCGTACGTCAGGTGGTCGCCGTTGTCGCTGCCCGCCACCGAGGCGGTGACCCGGGTGTTGCCGAGGTTGTCCACGGCGAGCCGCGGCCTCCCGCGGAACCGGCCCTTCACGGTGGGCGGCACCAGCTCCGCCCGCACCTCGGTGAACGGGGTGACGGTGAGGTTGCCCTCGGGGACCGTCACCGCCTCCGGATGCTCCGTGGGCGTGATCCGCACGGCGTAGGCGTGCGGCCCCGCGGCGGCGTCCGGGGTCCGGGGCGGCGCGAAGTGGAGCTCCACGGTGCCGGTCGTCCCCGGATACAGGCGCAGGCTCGCCGGCTCCACGGTGGTCCAGGGCGCGACCGGCCCCACGGGCTCGAAACGGTATTCGTCCACCACGTCACCGGTGTTGCGCAGACGCAGCCGGACGCGGGTCGTACCGCCCGGGTCCACGGTGGCGGAGGCGGGTTCCAGGGAAGTCCACAGGCTCACGCAGGGACGCTAACGGCGTGTACCCGGGCGTGTCAGGAGTCCCCCGGGCAGGGACGCTGCCCGAAAGGGCCGGATGTGCGGGCGGCACCGGGGCACCGCCCGCGAAGGGCCCGGACCCGCGCGGGTCCGGGCAGTTCCTCTAGGGGGTGGATGCCTCGGTCACCAGTAGTGGCGACGCCCGGCGACCGCGTGGCCCATGGACCCGAGGATCCACAGGACCGCACCGACCACGGCCAGGATGATGCCGATGGTCCACAGGATGGAGATGCCGGTGACGAAGCCGACGACGAGCAGAATGATGCCGAGGACGATCATGGCCGCCTCCTGTAGCAGTAGTCCGTCACCCACCGTCTACCCCGAGACGGCGCGAATGGTCCTACGGGTTTTCCGGAATTCCCCTTCCGCTCCGGACACCGCTGCCGGGCGGACGCACGGAGGTCCGCCCGGGTCCGCCTCCCCACGTCCTCCCCCGCATCCCCCTCGCGCCTCCCGGCCGGCTTCGTACGATGGATCCCGGTCCCGTCGGCCCCTCGCACTGCCGTGCCGTGCGGTGACGGCACGCAACCGCCACACCGGCCGTGGCGTGGCCCTCCGTCCTTCGGGTACTGCGTCAGAAGGAAGGGTGCGTTCTGCCCCGTGCCTGCGGTTTACTGAAAGTGACAAGCTCGTGACCCACCAAGGCGATTCCGGCGACGATCCGGCCCTCCGGCCGGAGGACGGCGCGGAGGCCGTCGCGTTGGACATCGCCGAGGCCGTGGGCGGCATGGCGGGCCTGTGGACGATGGCGGCGCAGGAGGCGTCGCTGCGGCCGTCCTTCCAGCAGCTACGGGCCCTGCGCGCCCTCGCGGCCGATCCCGGGCTGAACCTCACCACGCTGGCCGACCGGCTGGACACGGGCCCGCCGACGGCGAGCCGGCTGTGCGACCGGCTGGAGGCGGCGGGTCTGCTGGAGCGTGCGGCGCACCCCCACAACCGGCGCGAGGTGCGACTCGGTCTCACCGCCCAGGGGCGCCGTGTCCTCGCCGAGGTGGCGGGCATCCGGGCGCGCGCCCTGGCCGACGTGCTGCGGACGATGGACCCGGCCGACCGCGCTGCCCTGCAGCAGGGGATGAGGGCGTTCCGCGCGGGCCAGGAAGCGGCCCCGCCGCGGCGCTGACCGGCGGGCGGCCGCGGCGCCGGTCGGCCGGCGGGAAACGGCCGGGGCGGCCCTCGGGCGGGACGGAGGGGCCGGTCAGGACGTCCCGTCGCGCCCCCGCCAGTCCAGGCAGATCACGGCGGCGTCGGCGCCCAACTCCGCACTGCCGAAGTGCTCGACCAGGCCCGCGACCACGGCTCGCGCGGCCTCGTGCGGCGGCATCGGCGTGGCGGCGGTGATGGTCTGGCGCAGCGCGCGCTCCCCGAACAGCCCGCCGTCCGCGGCGCGGGCGCCGTGCACCCCGGTGCTGACCGCGATCAGCCGGTCGCCCGGCTCCACGCGGAAGGACTGCTCCACGTACTGGGTCTCCTCGAACATGCCGAGCGGGAGCTGCGCCTCCAGTTCGACCTGCTCGATCGTGGCGCCGTGCTGCCGGTACAGCTGAGGGGAGCCCGCGTCGACGGCCTGTACGGCCCCGGTGTCCAGATCGAAGCGCAGCAGCAGGGTCGAGGCGTAGGACTTGCCGCCGTACTGCGCGTAGACGGCCTGGTCGGCGAGGGCGGCCTGGTCGGCCAGGGAGATGCCGGCGCGGCGGGCGTTGCGCAGGGCGCCGACGGCGAGGCTGGTCAGCAGGGAGGCGTCGATGCCCTGGCCCATGCCGTCGGTCATGGTGAGCGTGAGGTGGTCCGCGTCCGAGGACCAGTCGAAGTTGTCGCCGCCGATGGCGTAGGCGGGCTCCAGGTGGGCCCCGAGGGCGTACTCGGGGCGGGCGCAGCCCCGGCCGGGCAGGAGCTGCCACTGCATCTCCGCGGCGAGGGTCAGCCGGCGCGTCCGGCGGGCCAGGAGGAACAGGTCGGTGTCGCGGCCCGCCGTGACGATCTCGTGGCCCAGCGCGGTGGCCACGTCGGCCAGACCGAGCACGGTGACCGGGTCGGTGCCGCCGGCGGGCATCCGCACCGACAGCACGCCGAGGCGGTCCCCGCGGACCGTGAGGGGCAGGTGGACCCGGGTGACCGAGGGGTCGTCGGTGATCTCGACGACCGGTGTCTGGGTGGTGAAGGCCCGGCCCACGGGACCCTCCAGGGCCGGGACCGGCGGGCCGGTGTGCGGCAGGTGGGTCACCGGCTGCAGCACGCTCAGGCCGTAGTCCGCCATGAGGAGGGTGACCTCGTCGGCGCCGAACCGCGCGGCGACCAGCCGCTGCGCGGTGGCGACCAGCTCGTGCGGCGGCGCCGTCCGCAGCAGCTTCTCGGTACCGGGGTCCGGTTCGGAGGCCTTCATGCTGTCCACCCTCTCGCCTCGTGCTCTCCACGCTATCGCGGGCCGCCGTCGGCCCGGTCCGCCCACCCCCGTCCGGCCACCGGACCGGGCCGGGTCAGCGCCCGTGCCAGTCCAGGCAGACCACCAGCGCGTCGTCGTCCGCGGCGGGCCTGCCGCGGTGCCCGCCGAGTTCGCGCAGGATGGCCCGCGGCACCTCGGCGGCGGGCAGCAGCCGTGTCGCCAGGATGGCGCGGGACAGGGCCGCCTCGCCGTACGCCTCGCCCTCGGGAGAGGAGACGGAGTGGACGCCGTCGCTGACGAAGACCAGGCGGTCGCCCGGCTCGGCCCGGAACTCCTGTACCTCGTAATCGGTCTCCTCGAACATGCCGAGCGGCAACTGGGCATCGAACGTGACGCGTTGCACGGAGCCGCGGCGCAGCCGCAGCAGCCGGGGCGAGCCGGCGTCCACGACCTTGGCGCGGCCGGTGGCGAGTTCGAAGTCGAACATGAGCACCGACAGATAACTCCGCCCGCGGTAGTGGGCGTAGACCGCCTGGTCCGCGAGGGCGGCCTGGTCGTCGATGCCGATGCCGGCCCGGCGGGCGTTGCGCAGCGCGTTGACCGCCAGGTTCGTCAGCAGGGACGCGTCTATGCCCTCCCCCATGCCGTTGCTGACGTAGAGCACCAGCCGTTCCGCGTCCGCGGACCAGTCGAAGTTGTCGCCGAAGATCGTGTAGGCGGGCTCCAACTGGGCCCCCAGGTCGAACTCGGGCCGGGAGCAGGAGCGGCCGGGGAGCAACTGCCACTGCATCTCGGCGGCCAGCGTCAGCCGCTCCTTGCGCCGGGCCCGGAGATACAGGTCGGTGTCGCGCTCGGCCACGACCACCTCGTGCCCGAGCACCTCGGCGATGTCGGCGAGTTCCGCCAGGCAGCCGGGCGGCCGGTCCCGGTCAGCCAGGGCCACCGAGAGCACGCCCAGCCGGTCCCCGCGCACGGTGACGGGCAGATGGACGCGGGCCCGCCCGCCCGGGAGCGTCTCCACGACGGGCTCCTGGGCGCCGAAGGCCCGGCCCGCCGGGCTGCCGTGCACCGGCACGGGCGCGCGGGTGCACGGCGGCGCCGGCACCGGCTGGAGGACCGTCAGCCCGTAGTCGGCCAGGAGGAGCTCGACAGAGTCCGCCCCGTACTGCTCGCCGAGCACGCGGCGTACGGCGTCGAGCAGTTGGTGGGGCGCCGCCTTGCGCAGGGCGCGCTCGGCGGTCACGAATCTGTTCACGATGGTAAATACACCAATCCTTCGCGGGACCTTCATCGGTCCCACATGCGCGGCGGTGCCGTCCTGGCGGCCCACCGGGTCCACGGGCTCAGGCGTCACCGGCGCCGACGCCTAGTACGCTGACGGCCATACCGGTGCCTGCGAGAGTGTGACTGTGACTTCCTTCCGCCCCCGTCCAGAGCCCGACGAGGTCGCCCGCGTGACCTCCACGGCCGCGGAGTTGCTCGAAGTCCTGTGGGGGCGGGCCTCGACCGCGCCCGCCTCCGTGTCCCAGCTGCGCGTGCTGCTGATCCTCGAACACCACGAGGGCATCAACCTGCGCACCCTCGCCGACTCCCTCGCGTCCACCCCGCCCTCGACCAGCCGCCTGTGCGACCGCCTGCAGGCCGCCGGCTTCGTCGAACGGGTCGTCAGCCCCTCCGACCGGCGCGAGGTGCGGCTGTGCCTGAGCGGCCGCGGCCACGCCTTCCTCGCCGACCTGCGGACGCGCCGGGAGACGGCGCTGGGCGTCGTGCTCGACCAGATGTCCGCCGCCGACCGGAGCGCGCTGGTGCAGGGCCTGGAGGCATTCTGTGCCGCGGCGGCCACACGGATATACGACGAGTCGCAGGCATCCGGCAGCCGGACCGCCTGAGCGGTCCCTCGCGGTGCCGGGGTCTGCGCGCTGTGCCGCCTGCCGGCGCACGGAGCAGCCTCCGCCCACCGGAACATCCCACATCCTCTCCGTGCACGTCTGACACGGTTACTTTGTTGCCTCACGGCTATAGTTGTCAAACGACAACAGTTGCTGCGGTCCGCCGTACGGGCGCCGCACGGCCCCGCGGTGCGGGGCCGGAGCCGGCCCGCGTCCCCACCCGGTCCCGGCCGGGGCCCGCAGACGGCACGCGCGCCGCCGACCGGGCGACGGCGTGGGTATGCTCTCGACCGTTGCCCGCCGGCAAGGGTCGAGCGGCAGCCGGAGCGCGGGGCGGGGAGGGCGGGTCATGGTGGCGTCGCAGCCGAGGGCTGCCGACCTGTCCTCGGCGCAGGGCGGGGCCGAGGGGGCATGGGCGTGGTGGGAGCCCTCCGTCCTGCTGGTGGAGGACGATCCGGGCGACGCCCTGCTGGTGGAGGAGCTCGTCGACGACAGCGCCCTCAAGATGCGCCTGCGCTGGGTGCGCTCGATGGCCGAGGCCCGCGAGGTGCTCGCCACCGAGGTGCCCGACTGCGTCCTGCTCGACCTCCACCTGCCGGATGCACAGGGGGTCGAGGCCGTCTCGCAGGTCCAGGACGGGGCCGACCAGGTCGCGGTCGTGGTGCTCACCGGGCTCGCCGAGGAGCGGACCGGGCTCGCCGCCGTCGCCGCCGGAGCCCAGGACTACCTCGTCAAGGGCCGGGTGGAACCCGAGCTGTTCGGGCGGGCCGTGCGGTACGCCATCCAGCGCAAGCAGGCCGAGCAGGCCGCCGTCGCCCTCCAGGCCAGTCAGATGCAGGCCCAGGAGAACGCCCGTCTGGAACGCGGCCTGCTGCCCCGCCCGCTGCTGCGCGGCGACGGGGTGCAGGCGGTGGCCCGCTACCGCCCCGGACGCGCCCAGGCGCTGCTCGGCGGCGACTTCTACGACATCGTCCAGAGCGCCGACGGCGCGGTGCACGCGGTCGTCGGCGACGTCTCCGGGCACGGCCCCGACGAGGCCGCCCTCGGCGTGGCCCTGCGGATCGCCTGGCGCACCCTGGTGCTCAGCGGCGTCACCGGCGCCCGCCAGCTGCGGCGCCTGGAGGAGATCCTGCTCGCCGAGCGGGTCCGGATCAACGTCTTCGCCACCCTCACCAGCCTCACCGTCGCCCCCGGCACCCGGCGGGTCGACCTGGTCCGCGCCGGTCACCCCGGGCTGCTGCTGCGTGCCGAGGGCGGCGTGGAGTGGGTGGAGGTGCCCGGCGGCCCCGCCCTCGGCGTCGTGCCCGGCGGGGCCTGCTGGCCCGTGGAGGAACTGACGGTGCCCACCGGCGCCTCGCTGGTGCTCTTCACCGACGGGCTGTTCGAGGGCCACGTCGGCGCCGGCCCCGAGCGGCTGGGCGAGGCCGGACTGCTGGACCTGGCACGCGAGGTCGCGGACCTGCCCGCGGAGGCGTTCGTCGACGGCCTGATCGAGCGGGCCGAGGGCCTGGCCGAGCAGCGGGGCGGCCTTGCCGACGACGTCGCCGTGCTCCATCTGGGCTGGAACTGAAGGGGCGGGGACGCACGATGACGCGAACGGACACGGAGGACACGGTGGACAAGGGCAGGGGCCTGTCCCGATGGACGCGCCGGCTGACGGTGCAGGGCTGGTTCCACCTGGTGCTGGCGCTCACGGCGCTGCTGGTGGTGATCGGCGCCGTGGTGGGCGCGGGCCTGCTCGGCCGGACGGCCGACGTCACCGACCGCCTGCTCCGCGGCACCCAGCCGGCGCAGGCGGAGGCGTACCGCCTCCAGGCCGCCCTGGTGAACCAGGAGACCGGCATACGCGGCTACGCGATCGCCGCCGACCGGCAGTTCCTCACCCCCTACGCCCAGGGCAAGCGGGACGAGACGGAGTCGGCCGACCGGCTGCGCCGCCTCCTGCGCGGCCAGCCGAATCTCCTGAAGGACCTGGAGGCGGTCGAGCGCGGCGCGGCCCAGTGGCGGCACACCTACGCCGAACCGCTCGCCGCGAGCATCACCCCGGGCAGCCCCCGGACGGTCGACCGCACCAACGCCGAACGCGGCAAGAACGCCTTCGACCTCCTGCGCAGCCGGTGGACGACCCAGAACGCCGACCTGACACGGGCGGCCGCTGAAGGACAGGCGAACCTGACGCAGGTGCGCACCGTGCGCGACGTCGTCCTCAGCGCCCTGGTGGCCGCGTTCCTGCTGACCGGGGTGGCCCTCGCCCTGCTGGTACGGGTCCTGGTGGTCCGCCCGCTGGAGCGGCTGCGCTCCGCCACCCGGCAGGTGGCCGGGGGCGCCTTCACCCGCGTCATCACCGGAGGCGGACCCGCGGACCTCACCTCCGTCGCCGGGGACGTCGAGGAGATGCGGCAGCGGATCGTGGCCGAGCTGGACTCCTCCCGAGACGCCCAGCAGGCCCTGGTCCGCCAGGCCGCCGACCTCGACGCCCAGGCGGTGGAACTGCGCCGCTCCAACGCCGAACTGGAGCAGTTCGCCTACGTCGCCTCCCACGACCTGCAGGAACCGCTGCGCAAGGTCGCCTCGTTCTGCCAGCTGCTGGAGAAGCGCTACGGCGACAGCCTGGACGACCGCGGGCGCCAGTACATCGACTTCGCCGTCGACGGCGCCAAGCGGATGCAGGTCCTCATCAACGACCTCCTGACCTTCTCCCGGGTGGGCCGGGTCAACGACGACCGGATGCCCGTCGACCTCGGCGAGGTCCTCGGCCGCTCGCTGACCAACCTGTCCGGCACGGTCGAGGAGGCCGGTGCGCGTGTCGACCGGCCCGCACGGATGCCCGGCACCGTCGGCGACCCGATGCTGCTGGGGATGCTGTGGCAGAACCTCCTCGGCAACGCCGTCAAGTTCCGCCGCCCGGACGTGCCGGCGCACATCCGCATCACCTGCGGCGACGAACCCGACGACGACGGCATGTGGCGGCTGTGCGTCACGGACAACGGCATCGGCATCCCGGAGGAGTTCACCGAGAAGGTCTTCGTGATCTTCCAGCGGCTGCACAGCCGGGACAGCTACGGCGGCACCGGCATCGGCCTGGCGCTGTGCAAGAAGATCGTCGAGTACCACGGCGGCCGGATCTGGATCGACACCGCCCACACCGGCGGCACCCGCTTCTGCTTCACCCTCCCGGCCGCCGCGGACGCCCCGGCCGACTCCGCCCCCCGCACCGAAGAGAAGGCCCTGACATGACCACCCCCTCCGCCACCCCCATCGACGTCCTCCTCGTGGAGGACGACCCCGGCGACGAGCTGATGACCCGTGAGGCCTTCGAGGACAACAAGATCGGCAACACCCTCCATGTCGTCCGGGACGGCGAGGAGGCGCTGGACTTCCTCTACCGGCGAGGCGACCACACCGGTGCGCCGCGCCCGGATCTCATCCTGCTCGACCTCAACCTGCCCAAGTACGACGGCCGCCAGGTCCTGGAGAGGATCAAGTCCGACGCGGACCTGTCCGACATCCCGGTGGTCGTGCTCACCACCTCCGCGGCCGAGGAGGACATCCTGCGCAGCTACAGGCTGCACGCCAACGCCTACGTCACCAAGCCCGTGGACCTCGACCAGTTCATCGCCGCCGTCCGGCAGATCGACGACTTCTTCGTCCAGGTCGTCCGCCTGCCCCGGCGCGGCGGGCGGCCGTAGCCGACGGCCCGCCGCTCCCCAACGCCGCGTGGTCGCAGGCCACTTGATGTGCGAGACTGCGGTGATCGACGTCTCTGCCCGATCCTTTCGCGCGACGGAGTCCGCCATGACCACCGGAACCCCCGACCTCCCGCAGATCGACACCAGCAGGGCGCACCCGGCGCGGGTGTACGACTGGCTGCTCGGCGGCAAGGACAACTACCCCGTGGACGAGGCCGTGGGGGAGCGGCTGCCGCCCGAGGCGAGGGACGGGGCCCGCCAGAACCGCGCGTTCATGCAGCGGGCTGCGGCCTGGCTCGCCGCGCAGGGCGTCGACCAGTTCCTCGACATCGGCACCGGCATCCCGACCGAGCCCAACCTGCACCAGATCGTCCAGCGCGTGGTCCCGACGGCCCGGGTCGTCTACACGGACAACGACCCCATCGTGCTGCGGCACGCCGAGGCGCTGCTCGTCAGCCGGCCCGAGGGGACGACCGACTACATCGAGGCCGACGTGCGCCGCCCGGCCGACATCGTCGATCACGCCCGCAAGGTCCTCGACTTCGACCGGCCCGTCGCGCTGTCCCTGATCGCGCTCATGCACTTCATCCCCGACGACGACGAGGCCCAGGGCATCGTGCGCCGGCTGGTCGCCGCGCTGCCCTCGGGGAGCTACCTCGTGCTGTCGCACGCCTCCTCCGACCTGCACCCGGAGCTGGCGGCGCAGGCCGTCTCCGAGTACGCGAAGGGCGGCATCCGCCTCGGCTTCCGCACCCGCTCCGGCGTCGCCGCCCTCTTCGAGGGCCTGGAGCTGGTCGAGCCCGGCCTGGTGACCGCCACCGAGTGGCACGCGGCGCCCTCGGACCCGTCGCCCGAGGTCAGCGGCATCTACGTCGCGGTCGCCCGCGTCTCCTGAGCCGCGCTCCCGCGGCACGACGTATGCGGAGGGGCTCCGCCCGTCAACGGGCGGAGCCCCTCCGCATACGTGTGCCTCGGTGCCGGGACCGGGCGGTCGTCACATCGCCGGCGCGGTGAGCAGCGGGCGCAGCGCCCCGCCCCGCAGCCGCTGGACCACCGACGTGGCGGGTCGCCGCAGCGCCAGGACGGTGACCAGGCACACCACCGTGCCCACCAGGGCGCCGGCCGCGACGTCGTGGGGGTAGTGCGCGCCCACGTACACGCGGGAGGCGCCCATCGCGACGGCCGCGAGCAGGGCGACGGATCCGAGCCACCGGCTGACCAGCAGGAGCGCCACGGCGAACGCGAGGGCGACGGTGGTGTGGTTGCTCGGGAAGGCGTAGTCGTCCATCGGCGGGCACGCCTCGATGAGGAAGTCGTGGGGGAGGGCCCGGCACGGCCGCGGCTCGTCGAAGAACATCTTGATCCCGCTGTTGACGGCGTAGGCGAGGACCACCGCGAACGGCGCCAGCAGCACCTTCGCCATCACCGCGTCGTCCTGGTGCCGGGCACGCCACCAGGCGGCCAGCAGCAGCACCGCGAACAGTCCCGTCCCGTAGGCGGAGTAGGCCGCGGCCGGACCGTTCAGCCAGTGCGTGTGCCGGGCGAAGTCGGTGACGTCGGTGTAGAGGCCGCCGTCTATCGACGCACCGTCGAGAGGGGTGCCGTCGGCGGAGTAGGTCGTCATCAGGGTGATCTCCGGGCCGTGTTCAGGTGCGAGGGCGTTCGAGGTGAACGCACGGCACCATGGGGAGGAAGCCGTGGTGAAGCCGGGACGTCCACACCATGAACGTCTACAGCTGGGTAGACGGTATCAGTCGGGGATCGGGGTGCGCACCACGTGGGGGCGACCGGGCCCCGGTCGCCCCCGGGGCGGGTCGTCAGCGCGCGGACGCCGAGGCGACCGCGGCCCGGACCGCGCCCTCCACCAGCGCGACGCCCTCGGACATCGACGTACTGCCGTCGGACAGCGCGGCCACGAGGTAGTGGTGCCCGCCGGCGGTGATCCGGCCGACGCTGTTGACGTCCCACAGTCCCGAGGCGGTCCGCTGCAGCCAGCCGTTCTTCAGCGCCCAGGAGGCGTCGGCGGCCGCCGAGACCCCCCAGGCCTGATCGTCCGCGATACGGGTCATCAGATCGCGCACGTACGCGCGGGACTCCTCCGTCAGCGACGGCGAGGCCGGTCCCGCCGCCGGTCCGGTGTCGAACACGGCGTGCAGCAGCCGGATCTGGTCCCGGGCGGTGGTGCGGGTCAGCCCCCACTTGGGTCCCGGGCCGCCCGTCGTGGAGGTGAGCCCCAGGCGCCGGTTGGCCGCCGCCAGGCCCTCGGCCCGCCCGATCCGCTTCCACAGGGCGTTCGCCGAGTCGTTGTCGCTCCGCCGGATCATGGGCTCGGCCCACTGCCGCTCCTGCGGGGTGAGCGGCCGCCCCGCGTCCTGCGCCTTCAGCAGTGTCGCCGCGAGGATGTCGACCTTGATGATGCTCGCGGTGTCGTAGGGGCTCTCGTCCCCGGACACCGTGGGCTCGCGGTCGGTGCCGTCGAGGTCCAGCACCGCCGTCGTCACCCGCGGCCGCCCCTGCGGGGGCGCGGACGGGGCGGCGGCGGGCGGGGCGTCGGACCGTGCCGGGGGCTGCTCCGCCGCGGTCGCGGGCGCCGCCTGGAGCGTGCCGGCCGAGAAGAGCGCCGTCACCGCGGCGAGCAGGGCACCGGTCAGGGCGGAGGCGCGGCCGCCGCCCAGGCGCGGGGCGGTCCGGGCGGTCTGCGGGGTGGGCGCTGTGTCGCTGCGGAACGGCATCGTCGGGCGGACCTCGGCGGGGACGGAAACGGGGTGCAGGGCAGCGAACATAGACAAAAAGCCCACCCCTCGCGGTGACCACCGTCACGGCGCCCCCTTCCGGGCCGCCTTTGTGACCAGCGCCACTCCGGGATCCGGGTGCGTCGGGGTGTCCTCTTCCGGAGTTCCGGCTCGGGCGTTTGCCTAAACCTATTAGGTGAATGCATAATTCCAGTAGTTTGAGGGAAGGGAAGGCCATGGCGCGCGCAGGACTGACCGTGGAACGCCTGGCCCGGGCGGGCGCGGAGCTGGCCGACGAGGTCGGTTTCGACCAGGTGACCGTCACCGCCCTGGCCAGACGCTTCGACGTCAAGGTCGCGAGCCTGTACTCGCACGTGAAGAACTCCCAGGACCTCCGGACCCGGATCGCCCTGCTCGCCCTGCGGGAACTGGCCGACCGGGCCGCGGACGCCCTGGCCGGCCGGGCGGGCAAGGACGCCCTCGCCGCGCTCGGCGGCGTCTACCGCGACTACGCCCGCGAGCACCCCGGACGCTACGAGGCCGCCCAGCTCCGCCTCGACCCGGAGACCGCGGCCGCGAGCGCCGGCGTCCGCCACGCGCAGATGACCCGGGCCATACTCCGCGGCTACGACCTGACCGAACCGGACCAGACCCATGCCGTGCGGCTGCTCGGCAGCGTCTTCCACGGCTACGTCAGCCTGGAGATGGGCGGCGGCTTCAGCCACAGCGCACCCGACACCCAGGAGACCTGGACGCGCATCCTCGACGCCCTCGACGCCCTCCTGCGCAACTGGCCCGCACCCGCACCCTGACCGGCGTGCCCGGGCACCCGGCCGCCCCGGCGCACGGACACGGCGGCACGCGGACACCCGGCCGCCCCCGTACCCGTACCGACTGGTGGAGAGCATGCAGAGCGACCGGACCGACTGGATCACCGTCCCCCTCACCGGCGACCTCCTGCGCGGTGCCCTCGACCTGGAGCGCACCGAGCGGGGACTCCTGCCGCACCGCCTGCCCGCCCGGGCCCGCGCCCAGTGCGCCGACGGGCAGCTGGCGCTCGCGGAGTCCCAGCCCTCCGGCGTGCGCCTCGCCCTGCGCACCCGGGCCACCGCCCTCGAACTGGACGTGCTGGCCACCAAGCGGGTCTACGCCGGCGCCCCGCCGCGCCCGGACGGCGTCTACGACCTCCTCGTCGACGGACACCTCGCCGGGCGGGCCGGGGTGCGCACCGGCACCACTCTGACGATCGACCTGGCGACCGGCGCCATGCGGCGGGAGGCCGGGCCCGCCGCCACCGTCCGCTTCGACGGCCTGCCCGACACCCCCAAGGACGTCGAGATCTGGCTGCCGCACGACGAGACCACCGAGCTCCTCGCGCTGCGCGCCGACGCCCCCGTCGCACCCCTGCCGGACCGGGGCCGCAAGGTCTGGCTGCACCACGGCAGTTCGATCAGCCACGGCTCCGACGCGGGGAGCCCGACCGCCACCTGGCCCGCCCGCGCGGCCGCGCTCGCCGGTGTCGAGCTGATCAACCTGGGCCTGGCCGGCAGCGCACTGCTCGACCCCTTCGTGGCACGCACCCTGCGCGACACCCCGGCCGAGCTGATCAGCGTCAAGATCGGCATCAACCTGGTCAACACCGACCTGATGCGGCTGCGGGCCTTCACCCCGGCGGTGCACGGATTCCTCGACACCGTCCGCGACGGCCACCCCGACACTCCGCTGCTCGTCGTCTCGCCGCTGCTGTGCCCCCTCCACGAGGACACCCCCGGCCCGAGCGTCCCCGACCCGGAGAGTCTGGGCACCGGGCGGCTGAGGTTCCGCGCCCTGGGCGATCCGGCCGAACGGGCCGCCGGGAAGCTGACGTTGAACGTCATACGCGACGAGCTGGCCCGGATCGTGGAGCAGCGGGCGCCGCAGGACCCGTACCTGCACCACCTCGACGGGCGCGCGCTGTACGGCCCGGCCGACCACGCCGAGCTGCCGCTGCCGGACGGGTTGCACCCGGACGCCGCCGCCCACGAACGCATCGGCGAGCGCTTCGCCCGCCTCGCCTTCGGCCCGCGGGGACCCTTCCGGGACGCCGGCGCCCCGTGCGCGCGGACATCCGGTTCCCGGGGGCGGTGACACGCCCGGCCGGCGGGTGCGGTTAGGCTGTGTGCAGGCCCGGATGCCGCATCCCCCGTCGGCATCCGGGCCGTTGGCGTTTCTCCGCGCCGCCGGGCGTGGGCCGTCCCCGCCGTCTCCCACGGGATTCCCGGGCACGGCTTCCCACGCGCACCGGCGCCCGTGACGGAGCGCGGAGGGGCCCCAGGTGCAAGCTGGGGCCCCTCCGTGGTGCGGGCGTGTCCTGCCCCACCCCCGTGGGGGCTGGCCACGCCCGGGTCCGGTGCCGGCGGTCAGCCGGCCGGCACCGGAGGCAGGGGAGCGGCGGGCAGCAGCCGGGCGAGCATCTCCCCGACCGCGAGGACCGTCCGCTCCGCGAGGTACGGGCCGATGACCTGCACCGACAACGGCAGGCCCTCGTCGGTCCGCCCGGCGGGCAGCACCAGGGCGGGCAGCCCGACCGGACCGGCGAGGTTCACCCAGGCCGTCTGGTCGAAGTAGGGCCGCCTCTCGCCGTCCACGGTGATGTACCGCTGGGGGACCGGCACGGACGTCTGGTCCGGCACGGCCGCGGTCGGCGCGGCCGGGGTGACCAGCACGTCGTGGTCCTCGAAGTAGGCGGCCCACGCGGCCCGCAGACGCTGCCGCTCCTCGTCGGCCCGGGCCCAGTCGCGGTGCCGCATGGTGCGCGAGCGCAGGTACAGGGCGCCCGGGTCGTCTGCGGACACGCCGTCGGCGGCCTTCACCTCGGCGGCGAACGCCTCGTCGGTCGCGGACGCGGCGCTGGTCGCGTACATCAGCCGCTGGAACAGGGTGTCACTGGCCGCGAAGTCGACCGGCCGGGTGGTGCCGTCGACGGTGGCACCGGCCTTCGTCGCGACCGCCACCACCTGGCCGAGCAGGTCGCGCGTCGCCGCGTCCACCCGGCACCGGGGGTCGTCGGCCCAGACGCCGATGCGGTAGGCGCCGAGCTCCGTGCGGTCCGGGGCGGGCAGCGACACCGTCCAGGCGGCGCCGTCGGCGGGGGCCGGGGCGGCGATCACGTCGAGCAGCAGGCCGAGATCGCCGGCCGAGCGCGCGATCGGACCGAGCGCGAGCATGTCGGAGCTGGTGAGCCAGCCGGGCGGACGCGGGATGTGCCCGCGGGTCGGCACGACCGGCGAGGCGCCGCGCGAGGTCCGCAGGGCCCAGACACCGCAGTAGGCGGCGGGCAGCCGCAGAGAGCCCCCGAGGTCGGAGCCGACCTCCAGCGCGGTCAGGCCGGCCGCGACGGCGGCGGCCGGGCCGCCCGACGAACCGCCGGCGGTGCGATCCCCGGCGTACGGGTTGAGGGTCCTGCCGAAGACCGGGTTGCCGGTCTGGATGTCCTGGCACAGGACCGGCACGTTCGTCTTGCCGATCAGCACGGCCCCGGCCGCACGCAGCAGCGCCACCACGTCGGCGTCGGTGTCCGGGACGTGGTCGGCGAGGTCGGGCGAACCGCACGTGGTCCGCAGGCCCTTCGTCTCCAGCGCGTCCTTGACCGTCATGGGCAGTCCGTGCAGCGGCCCGAGCGTCCGGCCGGTGCGGGCCAGGTGCCGGTCCGCGCGGTCGGCGGCGGCGCGGGCGCCCCTGGCGTCCAGGGTGACGACCGCGTTGAGGCCGGGGTTGGTGCGCGCGATGTGCCGGAGGTACTGCTCCAGCAGCTCACGGCTGCCGATCCGGCCGCTGCGGAGGGCGGCGAGCTGGTCACGGGCAGGGGCCAGGTGAAGGGGCATGTGCGCGGGTTTCTGCGTGGGGGGACGGGGGCGGGTGCGGGCGGCCGCGGGTCCGGCCGTCGTCGCCGCGGCGACGGCGGTGCACGACGCGAGGAGCGCGCGGCGAGGGATCACGGCCGGGCTCCCGAGGGGGCGCCGGCCGGCTGCGGCCCGCCGGGTGCGGGCGGCGCGAAGTACCCGGCGACCCGCTGGAGGTGACGCACCTCGTCGTCGGTGCCGTCGAGCGGCAGACCCGCGTCCGCGTACTCGGCCGGGGTGTCGGCGGGGGCGTCGGCGCGGTGCCGCACCAGGGCGTCGCGGATCTGGTCGGCGGTGACGGCGGCCGCGAGGTCGGCGCCGGTCAGGCCCTCGGCCCGGCGGCGGCCCTCGGCCTGCGCCCGTGCGTCCGGTGCCAGATAGCGGCGCAGCAGCTTCTGCCCCTGGCGGATCTCCACCCGGCGGCGCAGCAGCGGGAAGTGGGCGCTGCGGCCGCGCAGGATCTGCTCGCGCTGCCGCGGCGGGCGGCGCAGGGTGATCCCGGGGTCGGCCCGGTCGAGGGCGGCCCACAGCGGGCGCAGCCGCCGGTACTGGAGATGGGCCGTCGCCCAGGCCCCGGCGCTGCGCGTCCGGCGGGTGAGGACGGGCAGGAAGTAGCCGATCTGGGTGAGGGTGGCGCCGATGTCGCCGCAGGCCCAGGCGAGGTTGTTCAGGCCGTCGACGCTGAAGCCGGCCTCGGCTCCCACCACGGCGCCGATGCGGACCCCGCTGTAGACGAGCGTGACGGCGGCGCCCACGGTGATCAGCCGCAGGCCCCAGGCGATCGAGGGCGTGCTCGCCGTGCGGGCGTACCGCCAGCAGGCCCGGGCGAGGTAGATCTCGGCCGCGCTGTAGGTGCCGAAGTACAGCAGCACGTAGGCCTGGAAGTACGGGTCGTGCGCGTAGTACAGCGAGAAGTCGACCGGCCGGGTCGTCGCCGGGGTGAGCAGCACGAAGAGCACGGACATGGCGGCGATGACGGCGGCCGCCGTCGCCAGCAGCACGCTGCTGCGGCGGCGGGCCCGTCCGGCGGGCTTCGACCAGTGCGCCAGCACGCTCGCCTGGAGCGCCAGCACCAGGATGACGCAGCTCTGGGCGAGCGGCACGGAGATGTTCGTGACGCCGAAGACCCCGTCGATGCGCACCCACACCCACGTCAGGGACACCGCGTAGCTGATCGCGGAGAAGCCGAAGGTGAAGGCCAGGGCGACGAGTGCGGGGTCGCGCCGGCTCCGGGTCAGGTCGCGCAGCAGGAAGACGAACCCGGTCCCCGCGATGGCGAGGCAGAGGGGGTGGAGTATGTCTTTCACGGTGCCTTTGTGGGGGGTCGGCGCAGCAGCGTGCGGGCTATGGGGTCGGTGTCGGCCGGGTGGACGGGGCGCGCGGCGTGCACGCGTTCCTGAAGGAGCGAGCCGAGCATCTCGGCCTCGAACTCCTCCGGGTCGTGGTAGCGGGTCCGGCCGAGGATGAGCTGGACGGTGCCGGGGTCGATGTCGGTGATCAGGCCGCCGAGGTCGCCGAACGACGACTTCGCGGCGTTCCCGCTGTGCTGACGGAGCATGTGGGCGAACTCGTGCCCCACGATGATCTCCGCGTGCGAGCGGCTCACCCCGGCGTCGTAGAAGACGTAGTCGGTGCTTCCCGTGGCCAGCCACAGCCCGCACGGGGCGGAGGCGTCCAGGGAGTCCGGGTCGCACGGGTCCGGCTCGAAGGGCACGAGCTGGATCGCCCGCTGCCGCCGCTCCTCCATGAACGGCACCAGCTCCAGGACGCTGCCGACCGCGGGCAGGTCGAGGGAGTCGAGGAACTCCCGGCTGCGGCGCTCGACCTCGTCCGCCGCACGGTCGCGGCGGCCGGACCGGCCCGCTCGCCGCACGGCGTTCCGCAGGCCTCTCACGGCAGTTCCTCCTCCGGGTCGGGGGGCAGTCCTTCCTCCTGGCGCACCGCGTCGAGGGCGGCCAGCACCTTGCGCTGGCCCGCCGCGGAGACGCCCATGGAACGCAGGAAGATCTGCTCGATGCCGTTCTCCCGGATCTTGCGCAGGAGTTCGAACTGGGTGGCCACCTTCTGCGTGACCTCGTCCTCCACGAAGTAGGCGGCCTCCACGCCGAAGAAGCGGGCGAGCAGTGGCACCAGGGTGATCGTGGGCTTGCCCTCGCCCCGGCGCAGCTTGCCGATCCACGCCCCGGTGACGCTCTCGTCGCCGTAGGCGGAGATGGTGCGGGCCACGTGCTGGTTGCTGAACTCCTTGGCCCCCGCCGGGCGGACGCGGTCGAAGAGGAACTCGAGGCGTTCGGCGAACGAGGCGCCCGGTCCCGGGACCGGCACGAGCGCATCCTTCGCCGCGCCCGGCCCGGAATTGCCGTCCGTCACGTCCACCACTTGCTCGGCCCCCTCCCACATGCCTGAAACTATAGTTGATGCTGTGGTGGACGGAACAGGGGCGCGCGTACACGGGGTTCGGCACCGGGGCCGGGGCAACGCGCCGAGCCGCCCGCGGGCCGGCGACGGAACGCGGACGGCCCCCCTCGCGGACGAGGGGGGCCGGCGGTGCGGCGGGGCGCGGTCAGCGCACGGGGAAGCCGAAGGAGAAGCCCTGCTGCCGCAGCCACGGCAGGACCTCACGCAGCGCGGCCACGGTCTGGGAGCGGTCCCCGCCCGCGTCGTGGAAGAGCAGCGTCGGCCCGTTGGACACCTCGCGCCGCACGGTCGCGACGATGGCCGCGGTGCCGGGGCGCTCGAAGTCCTTGGAGTCGACGTTCCAGCCCAGTGGCCGCATCCCGTGGGACGCGGCGAGGGAGCGGCTGTACGGCGTGAACGCCCCGCCCGGCGCACGGTAGTACATCGGCCGCACGCCCCCGGACGCCTTCGTGATCATGCCCTCGGCGTCCACGATCTCCTGTCGCTGGTAGGCATCGGACTTCCTGTCCATACCGGTGTCGTGGGACACCGTGTGGTCGCACAGCCGGTGGCCGGCCGCCACGACCGCCCGCACCAGGTTCGGGTAGGCCCGCGCCTGCGTGCCGACCATGCAGAACGTCGCCTTCACGCCCTGCTCCCGCAGCACGTCCAGCACCCGCGGCGTCCAGACCGGGTCGGGCCCGTCGTCGATGGTGATGTTGACCCCCCGGGACCCGCGGTCCGAGGCGTGCGCGATGTCCACCGACACCGTGCGGGCCGCCGCACCGGGGACGCCGTGCGCGCCCGCCGCGGGGGCGGAGACCGCCGGCTGCCGCTGTCCCGCCGCGGGATCGGCCTGTGCCGTCCACAGCGAGGTGGCGGCCGCCGCCGCCGTCACCCCGAGCGCCGCCGCGAACACCCGCCCGTGCCACCCTCGCCTGCCCCGCCCCGCCATGTCCGCCCCGTTCCGTGCTGCCGTGGTCCATCCCGTGCACACGTGAGGACGGTGAAAGGGGGAGGCGGGATCCCTCCGTTACGGATCTCGGACAATTCCGAGGGAAGACGGCGACGGACCGCGCGGCCCACGCCCCTGACGGGCCGTCGGCCGGGCTCAGCCGAGGCGCGGTCCGGCCGGAGCGGAGCCGTCGGCGCACAGCGCCGTCAGCGCCTCGCGCAGGTCGCGGGGGTGCCCGAGCCCGGCGGCCCGCACCCCCCGGTCCCAGCCGGGGCCGAGCAGCAGGACGCGGCTCTGCCGGCGGGCGCCCCGGACACCCCACCGGATGGCGGCGACATGAGACGCCAGGGCCAGGCTCGCCGTGGAGCGCGACTGCGACCACAGGGCCACCGCGGCGGGCCCGACCCGTTCCACCGTGGCGACCAGTGCCTCGGCGGGCACGGCGCCGCCCAGCATCAGCACGGGCACCCCCCGCTCCGCCAGCGCGGCGCACAGCGCCTCGATCGGCAGCGTGTGGTACTCGCCCGGCAGGCCCGCGAGCACCACCGGACCGGCGTCAGCGGGATGCCCCTCCAGGGCCGAGCGGACGTACACCTGTCGCAGGGTGGCCGAGACGTGCCAGGACAGCAGGTGCTCCACCTCGACATAACGGTCGTCGGAGGACTGCCACTTGCGGCCCACCGCCCGCAGCGCCGGAGCGAGCACCTCCTCCCAGGCCGCCACCAGCCCGTACGCGCGGACCGCCGCCATCACCTGCTCCTGCACCGCCGCCCCGTCCAGCCGTACCGCCGCACGGGCCAGCCCGCGGCACTCCTGGCGTACGTCGCCCGGCGGCGTCCCGCCCCCCGGCCGGCCGGTGCCGTCCGCCGGGACCGCACCGGCGGGCCGGCCCGCTCGGGGCGGGTCCGAAGGCGCCGCGTCCCGGGCGGCCACTCCCTCGGCTCCCGCCGACGTCCCTTCTGCTCCAGCCGGCGTTCTCCCGCCTCCCGGCGGTGTTCCTTCCGCTCCCGCCACCGTCGCGGCCGCGACGGCCACCGTCCCGCTCGTGCCGGTCGCGGCTCGTGCCGTCCCGTCCACCGGTCCCGCCGTCCCGGCCGGCACCTCCGGTACCGCCGGCCCTGCGTCCCCGGCCGTGCGGGCCTCGGCGAACTCCCGCGCCGCGCGCGCCGCCTCCGCGGGCGGCACGCCCGACGCGGTGAGCCGGCACATCTCCTGCATCATGGCGACGTCGTCGGGGGTCCAGCGGCGGTGGCGGCCGTCCGCCCGGGCGGCGGGACCCAGGCCGTAGCGGCGGTCCCACGAGCGGAGCGTCGTGGGGGACACGCCGAGCCGTCTCGCGAGGAGACCGGTCGTGACGCCCACGCCGGGTGCTGCGGCCATGGCCCTTCCCCTCGGGGTGCTGCGGCGTGCGGCCGGACGGGAATGCGACATCAACGGGTTCCGGCCGCGGGCCGCCCCCGGATGCAGCGGCACGCGAGCGGGTGCCTCGGAGCGGGTGCCTCGGAGGCGAGAGTGAGCCGGGGTGCCCTGGCCCGGCGGAGCAAAGCGGGAGGCGCGGCCCGGGGGTCTGCGGGCCCGTTCGTCCCCGTGCGCACCCGCGTGCCTACCCGTCGGATCCGGCCGGGACTCCGTGTCACGGTCGAGGGCCCCTGCTGCGGGACCCTCGCCGTACGCCGGGCCGTTTCCGGGCCGTGACGGCCCGGCGGCCCTCGTACGGCCGCCGGGCGGGCGGTCGGTCCGGCCCGTGCGTGAAGTTGCACCGATTGCGCATCGTTGCACCGGCCCGCGCGTCACGCCCGCTGCGGTACGGGTCCGTCCAAGCCGTCCGCGCGCAGGCAGCGGGCCAGCCGGTGCAGCCCGCGCCGCGCATGGCTCTTGACCGTGCCGAGGGGCAGGCCGGTGACCTGGGCGATCTGCTGCTGGGTGAGGTCGTCGTAGAAGGCCAGGCCGAGCACGCGGCGCTGTGCGGCGGGCAGCCGCGCCAGCTCCCGGCCGACCAGGACGCGGTCGAGGACGCCGTCGGGCTGCGCGGCGCGGTCGGGCGTCCGCAGCGCGGCCATCGAGCCCGCGGCCACCGCCAGCTCGGTGCGCCGCGTCCGTGCCGCGAGGGCGTCGGCGATCTTCCGCCGGGTGATGCCGACCAGCCAGGCGGACAGCGCGCCCCGGTCGGGGTGGAAGCCCGCCCGTCCGCGCCACGCGGCCAGGAAGACCGTCTGGGTGACGTCCTCGGCCTCGCTGGCGTCGCCCAGGGACCGGCGGGCGAGGGTGTACACCAGCGAGCCCCAGCGTGCGTAGACGTCGGTCAGGCAGGCGTCCTCGCCGGCGGCGAACCGCGCCGCGAGGGCCTCGTCGGCGCCCGGCTCCCCGGCGGCGGACCACCGGGGATCCCGGGTCGGGGGCGTGACGGCGGTCTGCTGTGCGGCCATGGCGACTGCTCCTCCTGCCGGGCGGCGGGCGTCCCGTCGCGGGTCCGGAGCCGGACACCGGCCACGGCGCCCGCGGGCGCCGGCCGGCCGGTCACGTCGGGCGACTCCGGCCCCTCCACGGTGCGCGCGCCGGGTGCATCGCTTCAAGCTGCATCGACTCTGCATCGACTCGCGTCGTCCCGGGGACGCAGCCGGGGCGGGGCCCGGCCCGTGGGCCCGCGCGGGACCCGTGGCACGGGGGACGGCGGAGGGTCCGACCTGCGGCCCCGCGTGCGACCTGGGATGGGTAGCCCGCCCGGAGCTGGGTAAGCGGCCGGGCGACAGGGCCGCGACACCGGGCCGGAGTGGCCCGGTTCACATGGCATGACCGGGACGACGCCGACACCATGGTCCTCGTCAAACGGCACGCCGAAGGGATCCAGGATGTTCCGCAAGGTGCTCGTCGCCAACCGCGGCGAGATTGCGATTCGCGCGTTCCGCGCAGGCTATGAACTGGGGGCACGGACGGTCGCCGTCTTCCCCCACGAGGACCGCAACTCGCTGCACCGGCTCAAGGCCGACGAGGCCTACGAGATCGGCGAACCGGGACACCCGGTGCGGGCGTACCTCTCCGTCGAGGAGGTCGTCGACGCGGCCCGCCGGGCGGGCGCCGACGCCGTCTACCCGGGCTACGGCTTCCTCTCGGAGAACCCGGAACTGGCACGGGCCTGCGCGGACGCCGGCATCACGTTCGTCGGGCCGGACGCCGACACCCTCGAACTGACCGGCAACAAGGCCCGCGCGGTCGCCGCCGCGCGCGCCGCGGGCGTCCCCGTGCTCGGCTCCTCGGCGCCCTCCACGGACGTCGACGAACTGGTCCGCGCCGCCGACGACGTGGGCTTCCCCGTCTTCGTGAAGGCGGTCGCGGGCGGCGGCGGCCGCGGCATGCGCCGGGTGGAGGACCCCGTCGCCCTGCGGGAGGCCATCGAGGCCGCCTCCCGCGAGGCCGCGTCCGCGTTCGGCGACCCCACCGTCTTCCTGGAGAAGGCCGTCGTCGACCCGCGCCACATCGAGGTGCAGATCCTCGCCGACGGGCAGGGCGGCGTCATCCACCTCTTCGAGCGCGACTGCTCCCTCCAGCGCCGCCACCAGAAGGTCATCGAGATGGCGCCCGCGCCGAATCTCGACCCGGAGCTGCGCGACCGGATCTGCGCCGACGCGGTCCGCTTCGCCCGGGAGATCGGCTACCGCAACGCGGGCACCGTCGAGTTCCTCCTCGACCGCGACGGCCGGCACGTCTTCATCGAGATGAACCCGCGCATCCAGGTCGAGCACACGGTGACGGAGGAGGTCACCGACGTCGACCTGGTCCAGGCCCAGATGCGCATCGCGGCGGGGGAGACGCTGGAGGACCTGGGCCTCGCGCAGGAGACCGTGACCCTGCGCGGGGCGGCCCTGCAGTGCCGGATCACCACCGAGGACCCCGCCAACGGCTTCCGGCCCGACACGGGCCGGATCAGCGCCTACCGCTCGCCCGGCGGCTCCGGCATCCGGCTGGACGGCGGCACCACCCACGCCGGCACCGAGATCAGCGCGCACTTCGACTCCATGCTCGTGAAGCTCACCTGCCGGGGCCGCGACTTCACGGCCGCGATGGGGCGGGCCCGGCGTGCCGTGGCCGAGTTCCGCATCCGCGGCGTGGCCACGAACATCCCGTTCCTCCAGGCCGTCCTCGACGACCCGGACTTCCAGGCCGGGCGGGTCACGACCTCGTTCATCGAGGAGCGACCGCACCTGCTCACCGCGCGCTCCTCCGCCGACCGCGGCACCAAGCTGCTGACCTACCTCGCCGACGTCACCGTCAACAAGCCGCACGGCGAGCGGCCCGAGCTGGTCGACCCCGTCACCAAGCTGCCCGCGCTGCCCGACGGGGAGCCGCCCGCCGGCTCGCGGCAGCGGCTGGCCGAGCTGGGCCCGGAGGGCTTCGCCCGGTGGCTGCGCAGCTCGCCCACCATCGGCGTCACCGACACCACCTTCCGCGACGCCCACCAGTCGCTGCTCGCCACCCGGGTGCGCACCAAGGACCTCCTGGCCGTCGCCCCGGTCGTCGCCCGGACCCTGCCCGAGCTGCTCTCCCTGGAGTGCTGGGGCGGCGCCACCTACGACGTCGCCCTGCGCTTCCTCGCCGAGGACCCCTGGGAGCGCCTGGCCGCCCTGCGCGAGGCCGCCCCGAACATCTGCCTCCAGATGCTGCTGCGCGGCCGCAACACGGTGGGCTACACCCCGTACCCGACCGAGGTCACCGACGCCTTCGTCCGGGAGGCCGCCGCCACCGGCATCGACATCTTCCGGATCTTCGACGCGCTCAACGACGTCGGCCAGATGCGGCCCGCCATCGACGCCGTCCGGGAGACCGGCACCGCCGTCGCCGAGGTCGCGCTGTGCTACACCGGCGACCTGTCCGACCCCGCGGAGCGGCTCTACACCCTGGACTACTACCTCCGCCTCGCCGAGCAGATCGTGGACGCGGGCGCCCACGTGCTGGCCATCAAGGACATGGCGGGACTGCTGCGGGCCCCGGCCGCGGCGACCCTCGTGTCGGCGCTGCGCCGCGAGTTCGACCTCCCGGTCCACCTGCACACCCACGACACCGCCGGCGGCCAGCTCGCCACCTACCTGGCCGCGATCCAGGCCGGCGCGGACGCGGTGGACGGCGCGGTCGCCTCGATGGCGGGCACCACCTCGCAGCCGTCGCTGTCGGCGATCGTCGCCGCCACCGACCACTCCGAGCGGCCGACCGGCCTGGACCTGCGGGCCGTCGGCGACCTGGAGCCGTACTGGGAGGGCGTGCGCCGCATCTACGCCCCCTTCGAGGCGGGCCTCGCCTCGCCGACCGGGCGCGTCTACCACCACGAGATCCCCGGCGGCCAGCTGTCCAACCTGCGCACGCAGGCGGTCGCGCTGGGCCTCGGCGACCGCTTCGAGGACATCGAGGCGATGTACGCGGCCGCGGACCGCATCCTCGGCCACCTGGTGAAGGTCACCCCCTCGTCCAAGGTGGTCGGCGACCTGGCCCTGCACCTCGTGGGCGCCGGGGTGGCACCGGAGGACTTCGAGGCGACACCGGAGCGCTTCGACATCCCCGACTCCGTCATCGGCTTCCTGCGCGGCGAGCTGGGCACCCCGCCCGGCGGCTGGCCGGAGCCCTTCCGCACCAAGGCGCTCCAGGGCCGCGCCGACGCCAAGCCGGTGCAGGAGCTCGGCGCCGAGGACCGCACCGGCCTGGAGAAGTCCCCCCGCGCCACACTGAACCGGCTGCTGTTCCCCGGTCCGACGCGCGAGTTCGAGGCGCACCGCCAGAGCTACGGCGACACCAGCGTCCTCGACAGCAAGGACTTCTTCTACGGACTGAGCCCGGCCACCGAGTACGGCGTCGACCTCGAGCCGGGCGTGCGGCTGCTCATCGAGCTCCAGGCCGTGGGCGAGGCGGACGAGCGCGGCATGCGCACCGTGATGTCCACGCTCAACGGCCAGCTCCGGCCGATCCAGGTGCGCGACACCGCCGCCGCCTCGGACGTCCCCGTGACGGAGAAGGCGGACCGGGGCAATCCCGGTCATGTGGCGGCGCCGTTCGCGGGCGTGGTGACCCTCTCCGTCGCCGAGGGCGACCAGGTGGACGCGGGCGCCACCGTGGCCACCATCGAGGCGATGAAGATGGAGGCCGCCATCACCGTGCCCAAGGCCGGCCGGATCAGCCGGCTCGCGATCAACCGCGTGCAGCAGGTGGAGGGCGGCGACCTGCTCGTCGAGGTCTCCTGAGGGGCCTCCCGCCCCGCTCGCGGCAGCGGCCCGGCCCCGTCCGGCCCGCCCCGGCCCCGCACGGCCCCGGCCCCGGTCCCTCGCGGACCGGGGCCGTCCGCGTCCCGTCACCCGCCCCCGCCGGACGCCGTCACCCCGACTCACACTGGGAACATTCGTTTTCTTGTGTCATTCGTGTTTAGGGGGGTAGGTTCGGGGCCATGACCGCTTCACACACTCCTACCACCGCGGAGGAGCTGCGCGGTGCCGGCCTGCGGGTCACGGCCGCACGTGTCGCGCTGCTCGAAACGGTCCGGGCCGGTGATCACCTCGGTGTCGAGGCGATCGCCACCGGAGTGCGCGACCGTGTCGGCCACGTCTCCCTGCAGGCCGTGTACGAGGCCCTCCACGCCCTGACCGCGGCCGGACTCGTACGCCGCCTGGAACCGGCCGGAAGCCCCGCCCGGTTCGAGGGGCGCGTCGGGGACAACCACCACCACCTCGTGTGCCGCTCGTGCGGCGTCGTCGCCGACGTCGACTGCGCGGTCGGCGAGGCTCCCTGCCTCAGCGCGTCCGACGACCGAGGATTCGCCGTGGACGAGGCCGAGGTCATCTACTGGGGCCTGTGCGCCCCATGCTCCACCGCCCCCAGTTCCTGAGCACTTGTGATCCGCCCAGTTCGGAAGGATTCCCAATGTCTGAGAACCACGAAGCCATCGTCACCGACCCGAAGGCCGAGGAGGCAGGCGGCTGCCCGGTCGCACACGGGCGCGCCCCCCACCCGACGCAGGGCGGCGGCAACCGCCAGTGGTGGCCCGACCGGCTCAATGTGAAGATCCTCGCCAAGAACCCCGCCGTGGCGAACCCGCTCGGCGAGGACTTCGACTACGCCGAGGCCTTCAAGAGCCTCGACCTGCCGGCCGTCAAGCGGGACATCGCCGAGACCCTGACCACCTCGCAGGACTGGTGGCCCGCCGACTTCGGCCACTACGGCCCGTTCATCATCCGCATGGCCTGGCACAGCGCGGGCACCTACCGCATCAGCGACGGCCGCGGCGGCGCCGGCGCCGGCCAGCAGCGCTTCGCCCCCCTGAACAGCTGGCCCGACAACGCCAACCTGGACAAGGCGCGCCGCCTGCTGTGGCCCGTGAAGAAGAAGTACGGCCAGAGCCTGTCCTGGGCCGACCTGCTGGTGCTCGCCGGCAATGTCGCCCTGGAGTCCATGGGATTCGAGACCTTCGGCTTCGGCGGCGGCCGCGAGGACGTCTGGGAGCCGGAGGAGGACGTCTACTGGGGCCCGGAGACCACCTGGCTCGGCGACGAGCGCTACACCGGCGACCGCGAGCTGGAGAACCCGCTCGGCGCGGTTCAGATGGGCCTCATCTACGTCAACCCGGAGGGCCCGAACGGCAACCCGGACCCGCTCGCCGCGGCCCGGGACATCCGTGAGACGTTCCGTCGGATGGCGATGAACGACGAGGAGACGGTCGCCCTGATCGCCGGCGGCCACACCTTCGGCAAGACCCACGGCGCCGGCCCCGCCGACAGCGTGGGCGCCGACCCCGAGGCCGCCTCCATGGAGGAGCAGGGCCTGGGCTGGCGGAGCAGCTACGGCACCGGCAAGGGCGCCGACGCGATCACCTCCGGCCTGGAGGTCACCTGGACCACCACGCCCACCCGGTGGAGCAACAACTTCTTCGACAACCTCTTCGGCTACGAGTGGGAGCTGACCCAGAGCCCCGCCGGCGCCCACCAGTGGAAGCCGAAGGACGGCGCGGGCGAGGGCACCGTCCCGCACGCCCACGACTCCTCGAAGAAGATCGCCCCGTCGATGCTCACGACGGACCTGTCGCTGCGCTTCGACCCGGTCTACGAGCCCATCGCGCGCCGCTTCCACGAGAACCCGGACCAGTTCGCGGACGCCTTCGCCCGCGCCTGGTACAAGCTCACCCACCGTGACATGGGCCCGAAGTCGCTCTTCCTCGGCCCGGAGGTCCCGGAGGAGACCCTGCTGTGGCAGGACCCGCTGCCGCAGGCGGAGGGCGAGCCCCTCGGCGCCGAGGACGTCGCCGCGCTCAAGGCGAAGCTCCTCGACTCCGGCCTGACCGTGCCGCAGCTGGTGTCCACCGCGTGGGCGTCGGCGTCGACCTTCCGCGGCAGCGACAAGCGCGGCGGCGCCAACGGCGCCCGGATCCGTCTGGAGCCGCAGCGCAGCTGGGAGGCCAACGACCCCGACCAGCTCGCGACGGTGCTGCGCACCCTGGAGGGCATCAAGCGGGAGTTCGACTCCGGCGCGAAGCAGGTGTCCCTGGCCGACCTGATCGTGCTCGGCGGCTGCGCCGCCGTCGAGAAGGCCGCCAAGGACGCCGGACACGACATCGAGGTGCCCTTCACCCCGGGCCGTGTCGACGCGACGGAGGAGCAGACCGACGCGGAGTCCTTCGCCGCGCTGGAGCCGAACGCCGACGGGTTCCGCAACTACCTCGGCAAGGCCACCCGCCTCCCGGCCGAGTACCTGCTGCTGGACCGGGCGAACCTGCTCACCCTGAGCGCCCCCGAGATGACCGTCCTCGTCGGTGGCCTGCGCGCCCTCGGCGCCACCCACCAGCAGTCCTCGCAGGGCGTCCTCACCGGGAACCCGGGCCGGCTGACCAACGACTTCTTCGTCAACCTGCTCGACCTGGGCACGACGTGGAAGGCGACCTCCGAGGACGAGACCGCCTTCGAGGGCCGCGACGCCGCCACCGGCGACGTCAGGTGGACCGGCAGCCGGGCCGACCTCGTCTT
The DNA here is from genome assembly GCF_029269835.1 of Streptomyces tropicalis. Classification (GTDB taxonomy): domain Bacteria; phylum Actinomycetota; class Actinomycetes; order Streptomycetales; family Streptomycetaceae; genus Streptomyces; species Streptomyces tropicalis. Next base: position 525,925 of record NZ_JARJBB010000004.1, read on the forward strand.
CGGTTCCAACTCCGAACTGCGCGCCCTGGCCGAGGTGTACGCGGCTGACGACGCGCGGCAGAAGTTCGTGCGCGACTTCGTCGCCGCCTGGGACAAGGTGATGAACCTGGACCGGTTCGACCTCGCCTGACCCGGACCGCCGGGCCGCCCCCCGGGGACGGCCCGGCCGTCCGGCACACCGGCCTTCCCGCCGGTGCCGCAGACTCCGCCCCCCGGCATCGCCGCGTCACGCGGCGGTGCCGGGGGGCGCGGCGCGTCCCGCCCGGTCCGGGCCCGGCCCGGGACCGAGCGTGTTGACCCGGACACCCTGGACCGCCGAACCGCGGGCCGTCTTCTGGGGCATGAACGGGCTGACGCCCGAGGAGGTGCGCGAGGTCTACGCCCACCTGGACACGCTCTCCTCCCACCACGCGTACCTGGTCGTGAAGGACGGACGGCCGGCGGCGCTGCTCCAGACGTACGAGCCGGACGCGGACCGCGTGGGCGACGTCTACGACGTCCGCCCCGGCGACATCGGCATGCACCTGCTCCTCGCGCCCGCCGGGACCGGCGGCGCGCGTCCCGGATGGACCGCGGCCCTGTGCGGCGTGATGCTCGCCTTCGTGCTGGCGGGGCCGGACCGGGCCCGTGTCGTCGTCGACCCGGACGTGCGCAACGAGAAGGCGATCGCCCGGTTCCGGCGGCAGGGATTCGTCACCGGCCCGTCCGTGGTCCTGCCCGCGCTGGACCTGCCCGACGTCAGCGTGCCGGAGAAGCGGGCGCGGCTGGCCTTCCTCACCCGGGAGGCGTTCGAAGCGGCCCGGCCGTCCTGACCCGCGGCGCCACGGCCGTGGGACGGCGCATCACAGGACCGTGTCCGCCGTGTCCGAGGGAATGCCCGAGCAAACGGACGGATGTCGTGGCGCACGGGGGGCAGATGACGATGCATCCGCTCGCCGTGCCACGGCGGCGGAAACATCCGTACGACGACAGGAAGGCGAAGTGATGCGGTTCGACGACACGAAACGTGCCCCCGTGCCCCCGCTGCCCCGGCGGCGCAAGGGGCGCGCACTGCACGCCGTACGGCGCGACGTGTGCGAACTGTCCGGACTCGGCGGGAGGGACCTGTTCGCCGTGCCGCGGGACGAACTCCGCCCGCCCCGCCGCCGCGCCCGGGTCAGGGACCTGCGGCCGCTGACCCCCGTCCGGAGCGGACGCCTGCGCAGCTGACGCCCCCCGGGTGCGGCCGCGCCCCGCCGGCGGCCCCGGCTGTCTCACCCGGCCCGGGTGAGGGAGCCGCGCCCGAGGTGCTGCTGAAGCCACTGGTGGTACACCACCGACTCCCGGGCCGTCTCCCAGTAGGCGTCCTCCAGTGCCGGGTAGACGTCGTCGAGGTCGGTGTCCGAGCGCGCCGCGACCAGCAGCCGGACGCCCAGCGGATCACCGTGCAGCCGCCGCACCGCCGTCTCGGGACGAGACAGGGAGGTCGGCTGGCACACCGTCACCACCTGCCCGGTCGCCACCAGGGAGGCCGCGGTGTGGTAGTCCCCGTGCAGCACCGGCGGATTGAGGCCCGCGGCCCGCAGCATCCGGTGCACTCCGTCCCATTCGCCGTCCACCGCGGGATCGACCATCCAGCGGTCGTCCGCCAGATCGTTCAGATCCACCACCGTCTTGCCCGCCGCGGGATGGTCGGCCGGCAGGGACACGAACTGCGGCTCCCGGTGCATCAGGACGCGGACCCGCAGCACCTCCGGAATACGCAGCGGATGGCCCTCCACCTCGTGCACGAAGGCCACGTCGAGATGGCCGTGCGCCACCATCCGCAGCAGCGCGTTGGGCGAGACGTCCATGTGCAGACTGGGCTCGTGCTGTGCGTGGCGCAGCCGGCGCAACCAGCCCGCCAGGGCGCGGCTCGCGGTGGACCCGATCCGCGGCTGCGGCCCTGCCACGGCCGCCGCCCGCGCCTCTGCGACCAGCGCACTCATGTCCGCCACCAGCGGCCGGGCCCGGCTCAGCACCAGCCGCCCGAGCGGCGTCGGGCGGCACCCGGTCCGCGCGCGCAGGAACAGAGCACCGCCCACCTCCTCCTCGATCCGGCGCAACTGCGTGCTCAACGAAGGCTGTGCGAGGCCCAGTTGCCGCGCCGCCCGGTGCAGGCTTCCGGTGTCCGCGATGGCGCACAGCGCGCGGAGGTGTCTGACCTCGATCTCCATGCCGTCGGAGATTAAGTCCGACCGGGGGATTTTGCCAGGCGCACAAATCCGTTACGAAAAAGTCGAGTTGAGTGCGGGATAGCTTCGTTCTATCGACTGTTGACATCATCACAACCCCCGCGCGGCGCCTCACACTCGCGGTGACGACTGACTCACCCCCCACCCGAGGAGTCATCGATGCGCCTGCGCATGCCCCTGCTCGCCGCGGCCACGGCCGCACTCGGCCTCGTCACGGCGGGCCTGACCGCCGGCGCCCACCCGGCCGCCGCCGCGCCCGTGCACCACGGCTACACCGGATCCTCCGCCGAGGCCGGAGCCGACCGGGCCTTCTTCGACGCGGTCGTCCGGTCGGTGGCGGCCAAGCGCGCCGCGCACCCCGACGCCGCCTCCGTCACCATCACCTACGACGCCTCCGGCGCTCCCACCTTCAGCGGCGAGATATCCCGCAGCGCGTCGATCTGGAACGGCGCGGTGTCCAACGTCAAGCTCCAGGCCGGCTCCTCCGGTGCGGACTTCAGCTACCGCGAGGGCAACGACTCGCGCGGCTCCTACGCCTCCACCGACGGCCACGGAAAGGGCTACGTCTTCCTCGACTACGCGCAGAACAAGGAGTACGACTCCACGCGCGTGACCGCCCACGAGACGGGCCACGTCCTCGGCCTCCCCGACCACTACGAGGGCCCCTGCAGCGAGCTGATGTCCGGCGGCGGCCCCGGCCCGTCCTGCACCAACTCCAGCCCCGACGCCGACGAGCGTGCCCGCGTGGACCAGTTGTGGGCCAACGGCCTCAAGGCGGCTCTGGACAGGGCGCTCAGCGCGTCCCGGTAGGTGCGCCGCCCCACTCGGCGCGCACGGCGCGGGCCGTCCCCTGCACGGGGGCGGCCCGCGCCGTCGTCGCGGTCCGAACGCCCGGCCCTCCGGCGGCGACGCCGTCCTGCACCTGGCGCCGACCGCGCGGCGGCGGCCTCGCCCGGCCAGGCCGTCGCGCGGGCCCGGGACACCGCTGCATGCAGCCGCTCCGGCCGGCACCCGATGGCCGCCACCCGGTGGAAGCCGCCGCAGGGCCACCGGTACCTGCTCGCGGCCGGCAGTCGCGCCGTCGCCGACATCACCACGACGGGCGCCGTCGCGACGACCGCACACGGCCGCACCCTGGCCGTCCCCCCGCCCGCGACCGGGGCCGTACGGGTCACGGCACGCCTCCTCACCGGCGCCCGGATCGCCCGGGCCGGAGCGGGTCCGGCCGACCCGGACGCGACGCCGGGCGGATCGCGGCACCCGGTCCCGGCGACGGCCGCCCGCGGGCCCGGGAACGGCCGCGGCCATGACCCCGTGGTCCGCCGGCCGGCCCCGCCAGGGGACCGGTGGACGCGGGGTCATGGCCGCGGTGCGGCGCACCGCAGGCCGGGGGAGCCGGCCTGCGGCGGCGCCGGGGTGTCCGGTGCCGTTCCGTGCGAGGACGGGCGGGGTCGGGTCAGACCGTGCCGCTCTCGGCGATGGTGACCTTCGCCTTGGGGGCGCCGCTCTGGCTGCCGAGGCCCTCGATCCGGTCGACCAGCTCCTTGCCCTCGACGACCTCGCCGAAGACCACGTGCTTGCCGTCCAGCCAGTTCGTGACGACCGTGGTGATGAAGAACTGCGAGCCGTTGGTGTTGCGGCCCGCGTTCGCCATGCTCAGCAGGTACGGGCGGTCGTGCTTGAGGGTGAAGTTCTCGTCCGCGAACTTCTCGCCGTAGACGCTGCGGCCACCGGTGCCGTCGCCCCGGGTGAAGTCGCCGCCCTGCAGCATGAACTGCGGGATGACCCGGTGGAAGGACGAACCGGCGTAACCGAAACCGTGCTGGCCGGTGGCCAGCTCACGGAAGTTCGTGGCGGTCTTGGGCACGACGTCGTCGAAAAGCTGGAACACGATCCGGCCGGCCGGCTGGTCGTCGATCGTGATGTCGAAGTACACGTTGTTGCTCATGGTGATCAATCTACCGTCCCACCCCGGGTCGGCGCCCGCAGGGTGCCCGGTTCATGGCGCTACCTCCCGGTCCGCCCCCCGCCCCGGAGAGCGGACCGGGGGAGGTCAGGCTTCGGTCCGCTGCCGCCGGGCCGCCAGCACCGCGTACACGACCACGCCCGCGAACAGGAACAGCACGCCCTGGTAGACGGCCGCGTACCCGGCGCCCGCGACCAGCCACAGCGAGAACGCCGCAGCGACCGCCGCGACGGCCCCGTCGCGCACCAGCCGCGCCCGGTCGACCAGCTCACCGCGCCCCGCGACGAGGTGGTGGATCTGCGCCGCGGCCGCCAGCAGGTACGGCACGGTGGCGGTGAACGTCGTCACGAGCACCAGGACCTCGAAGACCTTGCCGGAGCCCGAGGTGTAGTTGTACACGGTGAGCAGCGAGGCCAGCACGACGGTGACGCCGACGCCCACGGTCGGCACGCCCCGCCGCCGCCGGGCGAACGCCCGCGGGAAGAGACCGTCCTGCGCCGCCGCGTACGGGGTCTGGGCGCTCAGCAGCGTCCAGCCGTTCAGGCAGCCGGTCATCGACACCAGCGCGGCGAGCGCCACCGCCCAGCCGCCCCACGATCCGCCGAACATGGCGTCGACGGCGTCCGAGAACGGCGCGGTCGACCTCACCAGCCTCTCGTGCGGGACGGTGCCGAACACCGAGAGGGTGCCCAGCAGGTAGACCAGCGCCGCGCCGGCGGTGCCGATGACGGTGGCGCGCCCCACGGTGCGCCGCGGGTTCTTCACCTCGCCCGCGCTGACCGCGGCGGACTCCACGCCCAGGTACGAGAAGAGCAGGATCGCGGCGGACGCCGACACGGCGCCGATCGCGCTGCCGCCGCCCGGGTGGAAGGGGCCGACGTTGTGCGGGTCGAAGAAGAACAGGCCGCCGACGGCCACCAGCAGCAGCGGCACGAACTTCAGCACGGTGGAGACCAGCTGCACCGCGCCCACGTAGCGGGTGCCCGCGAAGTTCGCCAGTGCGGGCAGCCACTGCAGGACCAGTGCGGCCAGGCACGCGGTCCAGCGGTGGCCGCTCACCGGGATCAGCACGTCCAGGTAACCCACGGCGGCGACGGCCAGAGCCGCGTTGGACACCCAGGTGGTGATCCAGTACGCCCAGGCGGCGAGGAAGCCGGCGAAGTCGCCGAAGGCCTCACGGGCGTACACGTACGGGCCTCCGGTGCGCGGGTTGCGTTCGGCGAGCCGGCCGAAGACCAGGGCGAGGGCGATGGCCCCGACGGTCAGGACGCCGAAGGCGACCAGGCTGACCGAGCCGAAGGGGGCCACGGAGGCCGGGAGCAGGAAGATGCCGCCGCCGATGATGTTGCCCATGACCAGGGCGGTCGCCACGGGAAGCCCGAAGCGGCGGGTGTGCCGGCCGGCGTCGCCGTCGCCGGCGGGGGCCTCGGCGGGGGAGGGGGCCGCGAGGCTCTCGAGGCCCTCCTGCGGGGCCGGAGCCGACGGCTCGACGGTTCCGGTGACGTGCATGGGGTGGTGCGCCTCTCGTCGAACTGGCGCCCGGGACGGCCGGGCCGGCCCCATGGTCCGGCACGCTTCGCCGCCCCTCCAAATCACCCGTATTTGTCCGGTGGTGCCCCGCGCGGAACCGTAAAAGGTGCGCTCGCACGTCCTCCGAGCAGGGGATTCTTCTCCCGCGGCCCCTGGGTGGCCGGCCGGGTTCCGTCCGGGGTGCGTCACACGACACGCCGGCCGGTGTCCCATCACCGGATGCAGCAGCCGACAGCGATCAGGAGGACGACCAGTGGCCGGTCCGGGGCACGACGGCGACGGGGAGCGGGGCGGGCGCGCCCGGTGGGTGACCGCGGCGGGTGCCGTGGGCGCGGGGGTGGGTGCGTTCGTCGCCGGGATGGCACTGCCGGGCACGGGCCCGTGGACCGTGCTGAGCGGCTCGGGCGTGATGGGCGGCGCCGCGGTCGCGCTGGTGGTCCTGCCCGCCACGAGCGGGGTGCACCACCGGGGGCGCGACGACTGAGCCGCGGATCCCGGCGGCAGGTCCCGTTCCCGTGCGACGGGACCTGCCGCCGGAGCGTGTCCGCCGTCGGTGCCCGGCGGTCAGACCGTGCCCGTCACCGTCACCCGGATCTGCGCCTCCCCGGCCGGGCCGTGGGAGGCGAGGCATGCCCGGGCCGCGGAACCGGCGGCGCGGGCGACGTCCGCGGCGCGCGCCCCGGACAGCGTGACGATGCGGACCTCGACGCGCCATGCACCGCCGGGACCGCCGCGGCTCACGCGCAGCCCCGCCGACGACGCCCCGCCCGCACCGGTCCCGCCGTGCCCGGACCGCAGCAGGTGCGTCATGCCGGGCTGCAGGAACGCGACGCCCGGCACCTCCCGCACCGCGTTCGCCAGCGCCTGGGTGAGGCCGTCCTGCCCGGTCATCGCGGGCCCCCTTCCGTCCGGCCGTCGGGCGCGCCGTCCGGCTCCTCGACCAGGTCCGTGATGCGGATGTCGACGTCGGTCACGTCCAGGCCCAGGAGCCGGTCCGCGGCCCCGAGCACCCGCCGGCGCACCTCGCCGGCGAGCACGTGCAGGTCGGGCGTGGAGAGCGGGGCGTGCACCTCGATGCGTACGGCAACCGGCCCCCTCGCGCCGCCGGCCGGACCGGGGGCGAACCGGCACGACCCGGCGCGCACGCCCGGCACCCGCTCGGCGGCGGCGCGCAGCGTGCGGGCCGCCGCCGCCTCCATGACCCAGAGGTCCTCGTCGTGGTCGCCGAGCGGCAGCGGGCGCCCGGGACGCAGTTCCATGCGGACGACGTCCATGACGCGCCGGGTCAGCGGGGCGGCGTCGTACCCGGCCGTGTCGTCGCGCAGCGCCCGCACCGTCGTCTCCAGCCGGTCCAGGTCCGCGACGGCTTCCCGGCAGTGCGGGCAGTCCGCGGTGTGCGCGTCGGTGGCGCCGTCCTCCCAGTCCGCCCACACCCGGGAGAGCATCCGGCCGCAGGGCAGCCGCTCGTCGTCCGGGTCGTGCGGGGGTGGGGGGCCGGGGGGGTGGGTGCGGGTGGTCATCGCCAGGCTCCCAGTGCGTTCGTCAGATGGCGGCGGGCGCGGAACACGCGGGCGCGGACGGCCTGCTGGGTGATGCCGAGGGTGTCCGCGATGAACTCGTAGGGCTGCCCGTCCACTTCTCTCAGGACCCAGCACGCGCGCTGCTCGGCGGACAGGCCCGTCAGCGCCTCGTGCAGGTCCCGCACGGCGGCGCGGGCCTCGGTGATCCGGTCGGGGGCGACGGTGTGCTCGGGCGCGGGCATGTCGTCGGCTGCCTCCCATGGTCCTTGGGGTTTCCGTGCGCGCAGGACGTTCAGGCACCGGTTGGTGACGATCCGGTACAGCCAGGTGCCGAAGCCGGCCTGCCCGCGGAACTCGGGCAGCTTGCGCCAGGCGCTGATGAAGGCGTCCTGCACGGCGTCCTCCGCCTCGGCCCGGTTGCCCAGCAGCCGGTGTGCGAGCCGGATCAGCCCGCCGGCGTGACGGCGCACCAGGACGGCGAACGCCTCCTCGTCCCCCTCGGCCGCCCGCGCGGTCAGCAGGGAGTCGTCCGGTCCGTCGAGCCGATCGTCCGGCGGGTCGTCGGGCGGTCTCGTCGGTGTGCGGTCCACCGCCACGGGGCGGCTCCTCTCGTCGTCCTGTCCGTTGGACACCACGACCGTGCCCCGTGTGACGCGGTCCGGAGCACGACCCGACGTGACACGGGCCACGAAGTTGCTCCGAGCGGGCGTCCCCCGCCCGTCACCCGTCCGGCGGACCCGGCGGCTGGCGGAGGCATTTCCGGGAACGTGCGTCACAGCCGCCGCCGGGCGGTGTCTGTCCCAGTGACAGAGGTTCACCGGTTCACCGCGCTCGCCGCAGCGGCGCGTCACGAGAGGACTCACGGCATGAGCACGCAGCAGACCACGGTCGGGAACGCGTCGGTCCCGCAGGCGGAGCGGAGCACGCCGGAGCGGATCACGCCCGGCACCACGGACGTCGCACGCGGCGCCGTCGGTGTCGACGAGCCGGCCGGGACGCGCGGCCGTACCTCCATCGCCGACGTCGTCGTCGTCAAGATCGCGGGCATCGCGGCGCGGGAGATCCCCGGCGTGTACGACATGGGCGGCGGCCTGTCCCGCACCATCGGCGCGGTCCGCGACCGGGTGCCCGGCGGCCGCCCCAACGTGGGGCGCGGCGTGAAGGTCGAGGTGGGCGAGCGGCAGACGGCCATCGACCTCGACCTGGTCGTCGAGTACGGCGTCTCCCTCACCGACGTCGCCACGGACGTGCGCGAGAACGTCATCGGCGCGGTGGAGCGGATCACCGGCCTGGAGGTCGTCGAGGTCAACATCGCCGTCAACGACGTCCACCTGCCCGACGAGGACGGCGGCGCCGTCGCGGTCGAGTCCCGCGTCGCGTAGTCGCACGACAGGGACGGCCCCTCCGTGCGCACGGGCCCCGGTACGGGGCCGGCGTCGACGGGCCGAGCAGGCGCCCACCGGGAAGGGACCGGAACCGGCGCGCGGAGAACCCGGCCCTGCGGGACCGGGCGGGAGGCGGACGAGGATGAGCAGAGCACTGACGGGAATGATCGCGGGGATGGCGCTGGCGTTCGCCGGCTACTTCGGAGGCTTCGGCGCCTTCCTGCTCGTGGGCGCCCTGGGCGCGGTCGGCTACGCGCTGGGGGCGTGGCTGGAGGGCGGCGGCCGTCCGGAGGACCTGCGGGGGATGTTCGAGCGGAGCCGCCGATGACCGGCCCCGCGCAGCGGGGCAGGACCACGGTGTCGGACCGGGCGGTCCGCAGGATCGCCGAACAGGCGGCCGGCGAGGTGCTGCCCGCCTCCGTGCCGCACACCGCCGGCGGCGCGGCGACCGTGCGGGGGAGGCGGGCCGCCGTCGCCCTGCGTGTCGCGCTGCCCTACCCCGTGCCGCTGTCGGAGCTGGTGCAGCGGGTGCAGCGACACGTGGCCGAGCGCACGCGCGACCTGACCGGGCTGACCGTCGGCACCCCCCGGCTCACCGTCACCCGGCTGTCCGCGCCTCCGGCCGGCTCCGGCCTGCCGGGCCCGGCGCCGCGCCCGGCGGGACCCGCTGCGGCCATCCCGGCGGGACGGTCTGCCGGGGACGCGCATGACGCCCGGGACGCGCGTGACGCCCGGGGTGTGCGTGACGCCCGGAGCGTCCGGGACACTCATCCCGATCCCGCGGCACGCGCGACCGACTCGGCCGCGTCCACCTCCGCGGCCTCCGAACCCGGCACCGGCCCCGCCACGGACGCGGCCTCCGGGACCAGTACGGACCCCGCCGCCGACGCCCGTCCGGCGACCGGCGCGGTCTCCGTGACCGGTCCCGACCCCGTGTGCTTCCGTCCGGTGCCCGGCGCGGCCTCCGCGGCCGACCTCGCGACCGACCCCGCGCCCGGCGCGGCGCCCGTCGCCTCGGGCCGGGGAGCGGACGCGAAGGCACAGTCCGGTGGTTCGGTCCCCGGGGCGCCGTCCGCCGACGGCACCCGTCGGCGGTCCGCGGCCCGGGCGCCGCGTCGCCGGTGGTCGGCGCGGCGTGTCCCGACGGCCCTGCTGACGCTGCTCGCGGGCGGGGCCTGCGCCGCCGTGACCGCGGACGTCGTCCGCGTCCACGCGACGCACCACCCGGCCGCCGGGTGGCGGATGCGCGCCGTGGAGTGGCTCTCCGGTCACGGCCCCGGCGACACCCCGGCCGCCGTCGCGGCCGGAGTGATCGCCGTGATCGGCCTCTGGCTGCTGGTCCTCGCGTGCACGCCCGGCCGCCGGGGCCTGCTGACCCTGGACGTGGCCGGACCGGGCTGGACGGCCGCGGTGGACCGGCCGGCCGTCGCCGCGCTCGTGCGGGACGACGTCGGCGACGTGCCGGGCGTCGCGGAGGTGCGTGTCCGCGCGGGCCGCCGCCGTGTCTCGGTGCGGGCGGGCCTCGCCTTCGGCGACCTCGGACCGGCCCGGGAACAGGCCACCGAGGCCGCCCGCCGCGCCCTGGAGGGCTGCCGGCTGCGACGCGCCCCCCGGCTCGCCGTCACCGTCGTACCGGACGCCGTCTGGCAACCCCCCGAGCCCCCGCAGCCCCCTCCGGCGCACGACGGCCTGCGCCCGTCCGCCGCCGGATCCGCCGCCGTCCGTCCGCAGGACGGGAGCGGCCCCGGGGACACCGCGACCGATCCCGCGCACACCCCCGCCGCCCCGTCCGCCGCTCCCTCCGGTGCCCTGCCCGGCACCCGACCGAAAGGCCAGGTCTGATGGCCGAGCCCCGTACCGCCGCCAACCGGGCCGTGCTGGCGGCGAGCGGCCTGGTCCTGCTCGTGGGCGGGGCCTGGGCGGCGACCGCCGGCACTCCGCTCGCACGGCACCTGCTTGCCCGGTGGCCCGCCCCGGCCCCCGGCGGCACTCTGCTCGACCGCGCCGGGCTCGCCGGCCTGCGCGATCACGGCTGGTGGACACCCGCCGTCATCGCGGCCGGTGTCCTTCTGACCGTCCTGTTCGCCCTGTGGTGCCTCGCCCAGGTCCACGTCCGCGCCGGCTCCCGGCTGCCGCTCGCCGCCCCCGGCGGCGCACTGCGGATCAGGGCGCTGGAGGACGCCGTGACCGCGCGCACGGCGGACCTCCCCGGCGTCGACCGCTGCCGCGCCGATCTGTCCGTCCGCCGCCGCCATCTGCGGCTCCGCCTGCATGTTTGGGCCGCTCCGGACGTCGCCCCTGGTACGGTCGCCGAGGCGCTGACCGCCGTGACCGCGGAAGTCGAGCGGGTGGCGGCGCCCTGCACCCTCGACACCCGGGTGCGCCTCCGCCACCGCACCCACCGGATGCCGCATGTCCGCTGACTCCCGTCCCGCCGCCGTCCCCGTCCCCGTCCCCGCTCACGTCACCACGTCCGCGCCGCCCCGCGACCGGGTCCCGTCCCGCGCCGCCACGGCCCGCGCCTGGTGGCCCGCGCTGTGCCGTACCCCTGTGTCGATGTGGAACGACGACATCACCGACTACGCGGCCGCACTGACCTACTACGCCATCCTGGCGGTGCTGCCCGCGCTGCTCGTCGCCGTCCTGGCGTTCGGGCTGATCAGCCCCGGCACCGCCGAGGACTTCGTCGCCAACGTCACCGACTACGCGCCGGGCCAGTCCGGCGCCGAACTCCACGAGGTCCTGGTGCGGACCCTGTCCCGGCAGTCCGCCGCCTGGACCGTGCTGGCCGCGGGCGGGGCGAGCGCCCTGTGGTCGGCGTGCAGCTACCTCGCGGTCTTCCGCCGCGCACTGCACCGCATGCACCGCATCCCCGACGGCCGCTCGCCCTGGCGCAAGGCCCACCGGATCGTGCTCACCGCCCTGGTCCTGCTGGCGCTGCTCATCGTCACCGCTCTGGTGCTCATCCTCAGCGGGCCGCTGGCCGAAGGGCTCGGGCGGCTGCTGCACCTGGACGCCACGGTCGCGCTGCTCTGGAACCTGCTGCGCTGGCCGGTGCTGCTCACGCTGGTCGCCGTCCTCGTCGTGGTCGTCTTCCACACCGGTCCGGTGCCCGCCCGCCGGCGCCGGCACAGCGTGCCGGGCGGGGTCCTGGCCGCGGCGCTGTGGCTGACGGTCTCGGCGGGCTTCGCCCTGTACACGTCCCTCCTGGGCACCTACAGCCGCCTCTACGGCTCCCTCGCCGGCGTAGTCGTCTTCCTGATCTGGCTGTGGCTGTCCAACCTGTCGCTGCTCACGGGCGCGCAGTTCACCGCCGAACTCGGCAAGCGACCCGACCCGGCGCGCCGGACCTGACCGGCACGGAGGCCTGCACCGCACGCGACGGCCGGAGTCCCCTCCCGGCGTGGGAAGGGGCTCCGGACGACGCGCGCCACCGGATCCGTGGGGACGCGCGTCACGGGCCCGCGGGGACGCGCGCCACCGTATCCGTCCGGCACGCGCCGCAGTCGGTACGAAGCGTGCCGCGGCGCCGCCCCGCTCAGCGCGCGGACCATCCACCGTCGACGACGAGCGACGTCCCGGTCATCGCCGAGGTGTGCGGGGTGCACAGGAACGCGGCCGCCTCCGCGATCTCCTCCGGTTCCACCAGCCGCTTCACGGCGGCACGCTCCAGCATCACCTGCTCGACGACCTCCGCCTCCGAGATGCCGTGCACCGCGGCCTGGTCGGCGATCTGCCGCTCCACCAGCGGCGTGCGCACATAGCCGGGGTTCAGGCAGTTGGACGTGACGCCGTGCGGGGCGCCCTCCATCGCGATCACCTTCGACAACCCCTCCAGGCCGTGCTTGGCGGCGACGTAGGCGCTCTTGTAGGCGGAGGCGCGCAGACCGTGCACGGAGGAGACGTGGACGATGCGCCCCCAGCCGCGCCGGTACATGCCCGGCAGCGCCCCGCGCACCAGCCGGAACGGTGCCTCCAGCATGATCCGGAGCATCAGCGAGAACCGCTCGGGCGGGAACTCCTCCAGCGGGCACACGTGCTGGAGGCCCGCGCAGTTGACGAGGACGTCCACCTCGTCCAGGTCCAGGGCGTCCACCGCGTCGAGGTCGGACAGGTCGACGGCGAGCGCCTCGCCACCGGTGGCCCGGGCCACCGCGCCGGCGGCGTCCGCGTCGAGGTCGAGGGCGCGCACCGCGGCGCCGGAGGCGGCCAGGCGCAGGGCGATGGCACGTCCGATGCCGCTGCCCGCACCGGTGACGAGGGCGGTACGTCCGCGCAGGTCGGGCAGGTGGGCGGGGGCCGGTGCCGCCGGCGCGGCGGGGGAGGAGGGGAGGGACACGGTCGAATCCTTCGGGGAGATCACGGAATGGGGGGTGCCGTGTGCGGCCCGGGTTTCCGCGCCCGGGCCGCACGCGGCGGGGCCGCGGCGTGCCGGTGCGCCGGGCGTCACGCGGCCCGTTCGCCGGCGGTCAGGTAGTCGTGGGCGACGGTGGGCGTCGGCAGAGTGAGGTCGGTGAGGATGTGCGACGCGCCCACCACCTCCAGTACCGGCAGGTCCGCCATGGGCGCGAGGGCGTGGGCGAACAGCTGCAGCCGGGCGGGGCCGGTCCAGGCGCCGTGCACGGTCAGGTCGGAGATCTCGATGCGCAGCAGCTCGCAGATGCGGGGCGTCCCGTCGTAGCCGGGGATCCGCTTGAGCATGTAGGTGGGCACGGCCAGTTCGGCGCGGGCGGCCGCGGGGTCCATCGGTGCGTACTTGTAGCCCATGGTCGCGGTCGCCACCCGCAGGCTGCCGTAGTCGAGCGTGCCCACCAGGGTGTCGGAGTCGGTGGACAGGCGCGGCGCGCCGAGCTTCTTGGGATAGCCGCTGCCCTCGCGGCCCAGGGCGATGGCCGGGGCGTTGTCGAGGTACATCGCATGGATGTACTCGGCCTCCTCGCCGTCGTGGCGCACCCGCAGCACCTGGCCGGACTCCGTGTAGTCGCCCAGCCCCGTGCTGTCCGGCATCCGGATCACCTCGAAGCGCACCAGCGGCTCGTCCACCTCCAGCGGCTCCGGCACGACGGCGCGCATCGCGTCGGGGTCCGTGCGGTACGTGATCGTCAGGTACTCGCGCCGGGAGAAGTGGTACGGCCCGGCCGGGAAGGCGGGCCCGTCCAGCGGGGTCGAGGGGGCGCGGAGGATGTCTTCGCTGCGCATGGCGGGTGGTCCGTTTCCTTGACGCGAGTCCGTACCGGGCCGGACCCCCTCGCGCCGGGGGACGGTCCGGCCGTCCGATCTCCGGTGACGCTAGGCGGCCCCGGGGCCCGGGAGAAATGCACCGGACCCTCGATTTATACTTGGTTCGCATGAATACGGAGATGCGGCATCTGCGGTATTTCGTCGCGCTCGCCGAGGAGGAGCACTTCTCCCGGGCCGCGGCCCGCTGCCGCGTCAGCCAGCCCACGCTGACCCGCGCGGTCGCCGCGCTCGAACGCTCCCTCGGAGTGCGCCTGGTGCAGCGCACCACGCGCAGCGTGGCGCTCACCGACGCCGGGCACCGCCTGCACGCCGAACTGACCGAGCTGCTGCCCCGGATGGAGGCCGCCTTCGCCCGGGTCCGCGCCGACGCGGGGCTGCGCCTGGGCTTCACCTGGCTGCTGCCGAGCGGCATCGTCGGGCGCATCCTCACGGACTTCGAGGCAGCCACCGGCGTCCCCGTGGAACTGGTCCGCCGCGACGACCGCCTGGCGGGCGTGGACGTCGGCGCGGTCGACGCCGCGCTGCTGCACGGCACCGTGGACGATCCGGCGCTGGCGCCGGTCCGGCTCCGCTCCGAGGAGCGCGTCGCCGTGGTGGCGCGGGACCACCCCCTCGGGCGGCGCCGGCGGCTGCAGTGGACGGAGCTGGCCGGGCTCCCGCTCGTCGTCAACTCCGTCAGCGGCACGGTCGGCCCCGAGCTCTGGCCGGCGGAGTGCCGGCCCGCGGTCGCGGTGGAGTGCGCCACCTACGACGCGTGGATGGAAATGGTCGCCCTGGGACGGGGGTTCGGCGTCCTGCCCGAGTCGGCGCGCCGCCATCCGCACCCCGGCGTCCGCTACATCTCTCTGGCGGACGCGCCGCCCGTGCCCCTCGTGCTCGTCCTGCCCGCCCGTGCCGCCCACCCCCTCGCCGACGAGCTGACCGCCGCCGCCCGCACCGCCGCCGCGTCGGCCGACTAGTGCTGTGGCCGGAGGGGTTCACCGGCTCGCGGTGCCCGGCACGGCACCTCGCCGCGGTGTCGCCTCACCCGGGTACCTCCCGTACGCGGGCGACGCTCCGCCGTGCGGATGCTCCCCCACAGCCTGAACGGCGTGGGAGGTGCCCCGGCACCGGACGCCGCGGGCTTCCCGGCACACCTGTCCGGCCGCAGCACTGGGGACGGGGCTCGGGCCGGCCGGGGCGGGCCCGGCACTGCTTCACGGGAGTGAACCGCACCGGCAGCGCCTTCGGGCCGCGGGTGGACACGCCCTGCTCGACCGGGTCGAAGCCGTCCGCGAGGCGCAGGTCCGGCATCGCGTCCTGGAGGTGGTTCACCTCCGTCTCGACCTCCGCCTTCGCCGGCAGCGCGCCCACGCAGAAATGCCGGCCGAGGGCGAACAGGGGCTGCTCGTCCCGCATGATGCGGTAGACGTGGTAGGGGTCCGCGGCGAAGTCGGCCGAGAGGGTGTCGGGTACGTGCTGCGCTGCGGACATGGAGCTCCTCGAACGTGGATGCCTGTCGTCGCTCCCAGCCCATGGGCCGCCCGGTGGTCCAAGAAGGCTGTGCCCAGGACGAGTTGGGCTTTTTCACGGATCGTCGCCGAACGCGGTGCGGACGGCGGGCCGGCCCGATTGTCAGTGGTGCGTCCTAGTGCCGCATCAGACAACGTTCGCCTCGTTGTGACGCGCCGTCCGGCTACGGGCCGGGACGGCGCGCGTCGGCCATGCTGTCCTGGTGGCTGAACGGGTTCGGGTGCGGGAGATCGACGACGACG
>NZ_JARJBB010000050.1 GCF_029269835.1 Streptomyces tropicalis
GCGGCCGCGCTCACCGAGGCGGCGACGCTGGCCGGATGGCAGGCCGTTGACCTGGGGAACTACGTCCAGTCCTGGAAGCTGCACGAGACCGCCAAGTCGGCGGCCCGCGAGGCCGGATCCCCGGCCCTGCTGGCCCACGCGACAGCGCAGCAGGCCTATGTGCTGCTCGACCTGGGCCGCGTCCAGGAGGCGGTCCAGCAGGTGGAGCACGCCCGTGCCGAGGCCGGCGGATGGCTTCCTCCGCTGATGGACACATGGCTGCACGCGGCCCAGGCCGAGGCGCATGCGGCCGCCGACGAGGGCGCCGCCTGCCGGGCAGCCCTGGACCGGGCCGACGCCGCCCGCCCCCGTGACCCCGCCGACCCCGCTCTGCCGTTTCTGTTCCTGGCCGGACCGCACCTCGACCGGTGGCGGGGCAACTGCCTGGCCACGCTCGGCGCCGACGAGGCGCTGCAGGACCTGACGGCCGCGCTCGACGCGATGGACGGCTTCAA
Organism: Streptomyces tropicalis; assembly: GCF_029269835.1. Lineage (GTDB taxonomy): Bacteria > Actinomycetota > Actinomycetes > Streptomycetales > Streptomycetaceae > Streptomyces > Streptomyces tropicalis. The sequence continues at coordinate 495 of NZ_JARJBB010000050.1, forward strand.
CCGCGCCGAGGCGGGAGTGCGTTGCGACTTGGCCGTGGTGCTGCAAAGGCGTGGCGAGCTCGAGGAGGCACGCCGCCAGGCGGGTCTGGCCCAGGAGCTCGCCCTGGTCACTCACTCCGAGCGCCAGCGGCGCCGCATCGAGAACATCCTGCAGACGGTGTAGGCCGCAGGACGCGTCAGCGGTCCTGGCCCTTGCGGGTCGCGAGGAGGTAGAGGACCGCCACGAGCGTGCCGCTGTTGGCGATCTTCCCCTGGGCAATCAGGCCGAGCATGTCGTCGAGCGGGATCCAGGCCACGCGCTGGGCCTCGTTCACCTCGGTCGGCTCCGCAACCTTCCGCACGTCACGGGCGATGTAGATGTCGTGCGGGCTCGTCACCATGCCGATCATCGGCTCGAACGAGGCCACGTGCTCGAAGGCGCCGTCCACCACGAAGCCGCTCTCCTCCAGGAGCTCGCGCTTGCCGGCATCGTCCGCGGATTCGCCCGGGTCGAGGAGACCACCCGGCAGCTCCCAGTTCCAGATGTTGGAGGGGAAGCGGTGGCGCCACATCATGTACACCCGCTCGTCCTTGTCCACCATGGCCACCACCGCGGCCGCCTTCAGGACGACCTTGTGGTGGTCGAACCGCTGGCCGTCGGGCGTCTCCACATCGCAACTCGTCAGCCTGATCCACTCGCTGTCGTAGATCGGCGTCTCGCCGTGCACCTGCCACGCCGTGCTCCGGTCCTCCAGCGGCATGGTTCCGGGGGACAGCGCCACCGCCTCGGACTCTGCTCCCTGGGTGCCCGGGAGGTTGGCCTCCTGGCCGTCAGCGGCGGGGTGGTTGTTAGAACGCACTTGAACTTCCTCCGTGAGGGTGATGCCGTCAGCGTATGCGGCCCGGATGCCGCCGGTCATGGGGACCAGGGCCGGTCGATGCAACGCGCAGGACGTACGGGTGTCTCGCCCTGCGCGTCATCAGTCTCACCACCCCACGGCCCTCCGCAGGCCCGATTACCCACCGTGGATATCCCAGGTGACCTGGATTGCCGTCCGGCGCCATTCGATGATCGAACCGTCGCCGGCTGCGGACCACTGCCCGGCGCGCAGGTCGGCGTACGCATCAGTTGGCGGTGTGGCCGACCACCAGCAGCGGCCACAGACCGGCGACCAGGAAGTGGGTGAGCACGGTGGAAGGCCTCTTGGGGGTGCCCAGGTGTCCCGGACGCAGCAGCCGCCCACCGGACAGCCCAGCGGCCTTGCCTTCGACGTCGAAGGCCCCACCAACCACCATGCGAGGAGGGGGTGCAGAGCCGTCGGCCAGCCAACTGCGCTACCCACAAATGATGTTGATGAGGGTGCGCATAGCGGGAGAGATGGCGTAGGCTGCCCGTCGGAAAGATCTCTCGTCGGAGAGACGCCCCCGGCCTTGAGCAAGCACGGGGAGCTGCAGCCGGGATCGCGGACCGATGCCCCTGCTGACCGCCACCTCCACCACTCAAGAGCCAGGTGACGACATGCTCAACTCCCAGCAGCACACTGGGCCGTTTCAGGGCAGGCGTGCCTGCCCTGAAACGGCCCAGTGTGATGGGCGCCGCCTCCGCTCCCAAGAGGGAGGGGCGGACGTGATGTAGTCGCGAAGAAGTGGCGGCGCCCTGACGGGCGCACCGCCCTGCGGCCAGGCCAGGTATTGGCGTACCTGACTCCGGCCCTTCCGTCACCGCTCGGCAGCAACCCGAGCGAAGACCCCTGCTGGTTGTGGGCCCGAAAGCCGGTCCAGCCGGGGGAGTTGATCCGACGAGGATCTCGAAGCCGCAGCGCGGCTTCGTGTTGCCTCCCTCTCTCCAGAACGAGGCTCCTAGACATGGTGCAGCATCGCGCTGCCCTCTGTCAGCTCTGGCGTGTCCAGATGGCAGAGAAAGCGCAGAATGTCCCAGATTTTCCTCCTGCCCGCACGCCGTATGAGGGTGTCCAAGGCGATGCCCACTGGACGGCGGTCATCGCGGTCGGCCCGGTGCGCGGAGCGACGCGATGACGCGGCACCCGAACCGGACAGCCCCGGGACACGGTTCCTCCGGTCACCCCGGCACGCCTGAATCGGAGGCGTCACGAGCAACCCTGCCCCGCGACCGATACCCCGAGCCAGCCGAGGCCCTGCGACTGGGCAAGGCCATGCGGCGCCGGCTGCGCACCGCCGTTACGGCGGCGGTGACCGAGGCCCGAAAGGCCGGGGCGACGGACGCGGCGGCCCTGGGACTCGTGGTCCTGATGGCCAAGACATCCGCACAAGACGGCAGGGCACGGATCTGGGCCTCGGAGCTCGGACGCTGGCTCGGCGTCAGCCAGTCCACCGTCGCCCACGACGTCCTGCCGGCACTGCGCACCAGCAGCCTGCTGGCCACCCGCCCGCTGACCGATGCCGCCGCCCGGACACGCGGGCTTGAGTGCGTCGTCATGCCAATGTGGCGCGCTCGGCGCGACGGACACATCACTCACCCGCTGGCCCTTACCCGCCCCGAACTCGCCACCCTGCTCCGCTTCCTGGAGGCACTGATCGGCCCGGGATGGCAGCCCGCCGACCCGCAGAAGACCGCGACCCCCGCCGGGCTCCTCGCCGAGCGCACCGGCCGCGGTGCCGCCACCGACCGCCTGGCCCTGCTCCTCATGGCCCTCAACACCACCGACCGCGGTCGCCTACGACTGTGCCCCGGAACAGTCGACGCACGCCGAGGGCGCCCCGCCACCACCGTGGCCCGCCTTCTCGCCGTCACTCCCGCCGCCGGGGCCAAGGTGCTGGGCCGGCTGGCCACCCTCGGAGCCGTGGCCATCACCCAGACCGCAACGGCGACCGGCATGGACGGCAAGAGCCGCGTCGTGCTCCCCGCACTGGCCGAAGCTCTGCGCCGCCGCTCGTCGAAGTGCCCCTCCGCCTCCAGCTCCCGCCCCGAGGCCGCACCTCGACGTGCTCGAACGGAGTCGGCAGCCAGCTCGGCGGCAGCAGGGCCGGAGTCCGCCCCGGAGTGTGAGCCGAGCTCGCGGCGTCACGACGACTCCACTGACGCGCCTCCGAGTTCTCTGCCCGTAGCCGAGGCACGATCCGGCGAGAGGGAGGACGCCTGTACTGCACTCGGCGATCTTGCACTTCGCGACGATCCGTCGGCCCAACGCCCCCAAGGGATCAGGCCACCTCACGAGCACGTTCCTGGCGCAACTCGGGGCCACGACGCTGCTGCACACCTCCACACACACCACTCACCTCTACCTGGCCACCCTGCTCAAGTTCCGGATAGTGGTTGGATCTCCGGCGAAGCCGTTGGATGGGCAACCACCGTCGCCGGAAGCGCGCGTGCGCGCGCGAGGAACACTCCTCCGATACACACCACCTCACCTGCCCGCCCTGCGGAGGCAGCGCCAGGTGCGGCCACCTCGAAACGACGGAGCGCTGCTCGCCGTGATCGAGCGGAACCAGGCGCCCCGACGCGGACGTTCCGGCACGGGGTCCGTGAGGTTCTCGCTGCGGTCAGTCCCATCCGCGATGTCCTCAATCACAGCCAACTGGTCACGGCCGCTGCTGCGATCAACGCGGTGCTCTGCACCACCTCGCCTGTCGCGCTCGCTGCCCAGCTCCAGGCACGGCTCGCGCCCATGACGGTGGGAACGCCAGGCGATGCGGCCGACGACCGCGGCGTGATCGTGAGCCCACTGGGCTGGCTTCTGTCGCAACTTCCCCAGGTCACACGCTGTCCAGACTGCGGATACACCTTCCACGGAAGGCGCACCGGGGCCCAGCCCTGCGCGCCGTGCCAGGCACGCAGGGAAGGCCGCACAACGGCCCCGTGCCGTGACTGCGGTCAGGACCGCGAGCTCACAGCAGGCCGGATCTGCGGCCCCTGCTCAGACGATCACGCGCGGCTGACGGTGTGCGGCCCCTGCGGCACCAGGAGGCACGTTCATCCGACCACCGGCATGTGCCCGCCCTGCGAATCCGAAGCCCGCTCACGCTCCGCCGAGGAGCTGGCGCCGCTGAGCGAGGAGGGCCGGAAGGTGTACCTGCGCCTCACCCGCGGGACCACCCCTGCGGCGACCGGCCAGGCTTCGAGGCCGCGTCACTCAGGCACTTGGACCACCCGCCTCAGCACCCTGGCCAACCGCCCACTGCCGGAAGACGAACCTTTCGGATGGCTGGATCAGCAGGCGGTGCTGCATGCCGGTTGAAGACCTGAACGCCTCCACCCCGAGCGGGGCAACCATCATGTGCGCCGCGCCCTCACGACGAGTGGCGTTGCACCACGATGTTCGCCGGAACCTGATGGGGCGGAAGCTGCTTCAAGACCCTGCGATCTCGCCTCGCCTCACGAGCCACCCGGCGCTGCAGCCGACGCGCTGCGACGGCGCGACTGATCAGGCGCTGGCGCTCAGCCTCACGCAGCCGTTCGTCTACGGCGGCGAACACGAGCGCCTCCGGAAGAGAATGCATGTAGACAAGTCCTGTTCTGTGACGGCGAGGATGGGGCACTGCTGCTGGCATCGAGGCGTTGGTCCGCGAGCGTCAGGGGGCACCGCGCCGGCGGCGGCCGGTCGCAGCAGTTGAGTTCGCCCTGGGCAGGACGGACCGCTGCTTGACTGGTTGCGACCAGCTTGTCTGCATCCGTCGACTCGATCCGAGCGCTCAGTCGAAAGATCGCGCTCAACGGGACACGACTTGGCTCCGCGTCCCGGACGGCGGGACTGACCCCCGCCGCCGCGTCGCACCTACGACGGAGAGGGCGCAGAGACGCCGACGTGGAGCTGTGGACGGGCGTCTCCGGGGAAGACCTGAAACAGTCCCCACGCTCGTCACGGGAGGTACGCCATGGGCCCCATCCGGCATCAGACCGCGAGCGCGTTCCTCTTCGCGCGCTTCGGGGCATCTTCGCGGATGTGCCTGATCGAACATCCCCGGCGCGGCGGCTACCTCGCCCCTGGCGGACCCGTCCACTCCCCGACCGTGCACCAAGGCGGACCCGGCGGCTGTGGGACGAACTCGAACGCATCCGCACCTGGCTCGCCGTGGACGGCGACCTCCCCATCCACGGCGCCAAGGTGACCATCACCTCCGACGGAGCAGCCACCTTCTCCCGGAGAGGCTGGTCGGCCACCCTCACCTGAGCCACGGCCCCTGTCCGCCGATCCGCACCGGATCGGCGGACAGGCCATGGATGCTCCAGCACGCATGGGCGCCGACGATCCCGCTGCTTGCCCGATTTGTTCACGCAAGATTCGGCAAGTTCGCGCCGTCACACCGGAATCGCGCGCAAGTTTCGGCAATCACCTCGCGCCCCTATCTGAGCCCACCGAGACTGCAGAGATCCACCTGCGTCCACCGCTGACTCCCCAGAGGACCCCCTGTATGAGTTCGATCCCGAGGACCATGACGGACAGCCCACCGAGCCAGCCGACTCCGTACACAACAGCGTCCAGGCCGCCCACCTGGCGCGAACTCCAGGAGGCGGTCAGCTCGTTCGCCATCGACCACCCAGATCAGTGCCGCGTGTCCTCGGCGGGCACGTCGCGCGGGGGAGAAGACCTGCCGCTCCTCGTCATCGGCGACGGCCCGCTCAAGATGATGGTCGTCGCGGGGAGCCACGCCAACGAGCCGATCGGCGGGCAGACGATCATCACGCTCGCGGAGTACGTGCTCGCGCACCCCGCCGAGCGGGAGCGAGCCACCTGGTACCTGGTCCCGTCCAGTGATCCGGACGGGCTGCTGCTGAACGAGACTTGGCTGAAGGGCACTTGGCCGCCGACGATGGAGGCGTTCCACCGCGGCTTCTACCGGCCGGCCAGCCCGGACCAGCCGGATTGGACCTTCCCCTTCGACGGCGTGGGCCCCGCGCAGCTCCCCGAGACCCAGGCGCTCATGAAGGTCATCGACGCCGCCGAGCCCGACGCCGTCGTGAACTTGCACTCCTCGGAATCCGGCGGCAGCTTCTACATGGTCACCCGCGGCGAGAAGGAACTCGTCGCGATTCTCGCCCAGGCCGCAGGCCGTAACGGACTCCCGCTGGAAGCGATCCCGAGCGACTGCATCGGCCTGGAGAGCCCCGGAGACGGCGTGTTCGTCATGACCGAGCCCACGCCTCCGCCCGCCAGCGGGCCGGACGACCCCGAGGAGTGGCGGCCCGCGGGGGCGAGCAGCGCACACTACGCCGCCCTCCGGAAGGGCTGTCTGGGCGTCATCCCCGAAGTCCCGATGTGGCGCACGAAGCCCGTCACGCTCTCAGCGGAGAACGGCGCCCGCCTTCGGGAAGCCGCGGCAGAACTGTGCGCCGGCGTCCTGGACCGGATCGAGCCAGCCACCACCGTGAGCACCCCGTACCTTCCGGCGGTGCGGGACGTGGTGAAGATCCTGAGGTTCATGGCCCGCATCTCCCGCGAGAACCCCGCTCAGAGCGCCGATCAGGACCTGAACCTCTTGGTCCCGCTCCGCGCCTCGGGAATGCTGCTCCAGCACATCGACGCCCAGCTCGCGGCCAGTCCCGACCACCCGGCGCTGCTCCAGGAACGTAGCCTCGTCGAGGAGCAGTTCAGCATCTGGCTCCGTACGGCGGAGCAGGCCCTGCAGCCCGCGCCGATCCCCTTGCACCAGGTTGTGGGCTACCAGCTCGAGACGATCCTCGGCGTTGCCAGAATGCTCGCCCGGTGAGCAGGCACAAAATGACCGAGAGGTCTCAGGAGCACAGCTGAGGGGGACGGCCGGCATGTAGGACCCCGATAGTGTGTGGGGATGGGACGTCGGAAGGCCAACAAGCAGCGTCGGGTACGCCCGCAGCAGATGAATCCCGATCGTGCGACTCCGTACGAGGATCGCAATCGAAGGGCACTGTGCCAGCTCTGCGGTGACGATCTGATCCGCTTGGAGAACCTCCACGCGGGCGCTGCTTCGGACTCGGTGATCAAGCACCGCCATTCCGAACGTGATGAAGACCATGCGCCTGACCTCGTATGGGTGTGGGACGAGGTCCAGTGCGACTTCTGCGGAGGCCGAGGAGTCGTATGGTCCTACCAAGTTGCCCCGCTCGCCGCGGCACGCCCCGTCTACGTCTCCCCGGACCGCAAGCACGTGCTCGACACCACCGGCGCGATGAACGAAACGCCTTGGACCGCCTGCGGCGGATGCGCGGAACTCATCGAATTCGAGAAGTGGGATGACCTGGTGAAGGCTTTCGTCACCCGGCACCACAACGAGACCGGCGAGACCATCGGTCCCATCGGCGCAGCCCAGATCAGGAGCACCATCCAGCAGTTCGTGAAGATGCGCACCGGCGCTCGAATCCCGCACAACTAGACCCGAATTGTGCCGTGCCGACTAGCCCCTCGGCGTGAATTCCCGAGGAGATGACCCGATCGAGTGACGGGGATGCACCGCTTCACCCCGTCCGCGTGCTGCACGCCCGAGAGAGCTTCAGCGGCCACGCTGCTGCACGACCGGGTGCAGATCGCGCACGAGCAGCCGCAGACCTTCGGTACCCAGGTGACGAGCGGCGCCGACGGCCGCCTCGTCCCGCACCCGCTGCGCGTGCTCCGGCCGCGGTCGAGGAACTGCGCGCCGTCTGGGAATTCGCCCCCTGGCGGACTACGTCGAACACGTCAATTCCTCGCGCGCAGGCGCCCACCGCAGTGCGCACCGTGCGGTCGCCGGCCGGGATGCGACCGGGCCGGGGCCCAAGAGCTCAGGGAGCCGTGCCGGTCGTGGGGGTGACGACCGTCGGGCCGACGAAGTCCGAGGCCAGCGCATCCATGACCAGCTCGTCGCACACCTGCCCCAGCCAGTAGCCGGCCTGCCGGATCGCGCCGACGCGCTGGAACCCGGCCCTCTCGTACGCGCGGATCGCGCCCATGTTCGGCACGAGAACCTTCAGCCAGACCATCCGAAGGTTCGTGACGTGGAACGCGTAGTCGAGGGCGAGCCGGGTCGCAGCAGAGCCCAGGCCCCGTCCACGGGCCTCCGGACCGAGCATGATCACGAACTCGGCCGTGCGGACACCGTGGTCGGGCAGCAGGGTCGCCACGCCGACCGGCGTCGGCTCGGAGTCGCCGAGATCGTAGATGGTGAAGCGGATGTTCTCGCCGCGCAGTTGGTGGGCCATGCCCTCGGTACGGGCCTCCAAGGACTCGGGCGCCTGGCGCCCGTATCCGACCAGGAGGGCGGGGTCCTGCTCCCAGCGCCAGTACGTCTCGACGAGGTCGGCGCGGTACGGGCCGAGCCCGCAGGTCTCGGCGCGCAGCCAGATGATCGGGTCAGCGGGGCTGGTGATGACGGTCTCCGTTCGTGAGCAGCGGGGTGTAGGCGCGGGTCGAGAACGGCTCGGCGACGTCGTCGCCGGTCATAGTCTGCACCCAGGCGTGGAGTCGGATCGGGTCGGACGCGATTCCGTGGCACCAGCGCACGCCGAGGCGCCGGGAGGCGAGCAGCAGGACCGCGGCGACGGACTCCTCCAGGCACGCGGTGCGTCCGGGGGAATACCAGCCGGCGCGCCGCACCGCGCTCACGGCGCAGGTTGCCTCTCGGAGGGTCGCGGCCCGGACGGTGCGGGCATCGGCGGCGGACAGCAGGGTGAGGGTGCGACGCATGCCGGTGGATTGTCGGCGGGTGGCAGCGAAGGCGACGGTGAGCGCGGCCGCGGCCGAGAGTGTCTCGGCGAACGGGCCGCGCGGCGGCCGTACGACGCCCGCGGGATGCTCGGTGCTGCCCCAACTGGCCGTTGCCGAAGAGGCGGCCAGCGCTGATGTC
>NZ_JARJBB010000051.1 GCF_029269835.1 Streptomyces tropicalis
TCACCCTCTCGGGCTTTCCTCCGGGCGCTTCCCTTCGGTCTTGCGTTTCCGACTCTATCAGATCTTTCCGATCCGATTTCCTCGGTGCTTTCCAGGTTCCCGCTTCCGCGTTTCCCTTTCCGGCGGTCCCGACTCTATCAGATCGATTTTCGATCCGATTCCCGGCCGGCGGGGGTGTCCTGGGCTTTCGGGCTTTCGTCCGTCGGCCTTTCGACATTCACTACGCTAACCGATCCCCCTGCGGACTCATAATCGGGTCCGACACGTTCGAATTTCGGCATGCGGGCACACCGAAATCGACCCCGTGAAGGGTGCTCGTAGGTAGTGGGTGGCCGCTCCGGCTGCAGGCGATCGCCGTACCCGGTTCAGCGGCTCGGGATACATTACGCACCTTGCCGGGGCGAGTCAACTTCGGCTGCGGCGAGGGACATGGGGGCGGTACGGGCTGACCGTCGGGTCGCCGGCGACCCAGAACCGCCAGGGGTGGACATCACCGTCCCCGCCGTCCCCGGCGACCCCCGTACGCGGGCCGCTGCGCACCCGGTCGGCGGGGGCCGGGGCGCCGGTGAGCATCCGGAGAGGGGTGTCCCCGGCACCGCAGGCGTCGGTGCCGTCGAGGGCGCGGTCCACGTCCAGGGCGGTGGCCAGACGGGCCGGTCCCCTGGCCAGTTCGCGGTCGTTGCGGGCCGACCGGCGCCGGGCGCGGACCAGGCCGGCGCCCTCGACGATCTCGCCCGCGCGCAGCAGCACCCCGCTCGCCCGGCCCTCGGGACCGCAGACCAGGTTCATGCAGTGCCACATGCCGTAGGTGAAGTAGACGTAGACGTGTCCGGGCGGGCCGAACATCACGGCGTTCCGGGCGGTGCGTCCCCGGTACGCGTGCGAGCCGGGGTCGTTGGGGCCGTCGTAGGCCTCGACCTCCGTCAGGCGCAGCACGATCGGCCCGTCGGGGGTGGTCCTGACGACGATGCGGCCGAGGAGGTCGGGGGCGACCTCGACGACCGGCCGGTCGAAGAACTCCCTGGGCAGGGGCGTACGGTCCTCGGGCGCGATCACGCCGTCCGAGGGTAGTCCAGGCGGACGCGCGCCACGTGCTGGTCAAGGATCCCGCGTCTTGCCAGGGTGTGGGCGCGGAACCGGTCGCGGCCGGTGCGCGTATGTAGGGACAGGGATCCACGCGTAAAGGGAGAGTCATGGCGTTCAAGAAGCTGCTCGCGAGCCTCGGGGCCGGTGGGGCCTCGGTGGAGACGGTGCTGACCGAGGTCAACGTCGTGCCGGGCGGTGTCGTGCAGGGCGAGGTGCGGATCCAGGGCGGCTCGGTGAACCAGCAGATCGAGGGCCTGTCGGTCGGTCTGCAGGCGAAGGTGGAGGTCGAGAGCGGCGACCAGGAGTACAAGCAGGACATCGAGTTCACCAAGGTGCGGCTCGGCGGCGCCTTCGAGCTGCAGGCCGGTGCGGTGCACGCGGTGCCGTTCGGTCTGGACATCCCCTGGGAGACGCCGGTCACCATGATCGACGGGCAGGCGCTGCGGGGCATGCACATCGGGGTGACCACGGAGCTGGAGATCGCGCGGGCCGTGGACTCGGGCGACCTGGACCCGATCAACGTGCATCCGCTGCCGGCGCAGCAGGCGATCCTGGACGCCTTCATCCGGCTGGGCTTCCGCTTCAAGAACGCGGACATGGAGCGCGGTCACATCCGCGGGACGCGGCAGCGGCTGCCGTTCTACCAGGAGATCGAGTTCTACCCGCCGTCGCAGTACCGGGGCCTGAACCAGGTCGAGTTGAGCTTCGTCGCCGACGAGCACGCGATGGACGTGGTGCTGGAGATGGACAAGAAGCCGGGCCTGTTCAGCGAGGGGAGCGACACCTTCCGGTCCTTCCAGGTGGGGCTGCACGACTACCAGGCGACGGACTGGGGGGCGTACCTGCACCAGTGGATCGCCGAGGTCGGCAGCAGGCGCAACTGGTTCTGAACCATGCTCCGGGTGCGGCCGCTCAGGCCCTAGGCTCGGGAACCGACGATTCCGTCGATCGGGAATCGTCCAGGAACCGATCAGGAGGTATCGAGGTGACCGAGCTCAAGCGGCGGCCGCTCCCCCACGACTTCCATCCGCCCGTGCCGGCTTTCACGGTGGCGAGCGACGACGTCCAGGAGGGCGCGACGCTCAAGGACGCTCAGGTCCAGGCGGCGGGGAACACCTCGCCGCACCTGCGCTGGGAGGGCTTCCCGCCGGAGACCCGGAGCTTCGCCGTGACCTGCTACGACCCGGATGCCCCGACGGGCAGCGGGTTCTGGCACTGGGTGCTGTTCGACATCCCGGCGACGGTCACGGAGCTGCCGCTCGGTGCGGGCGGCGGGGACTTCGCGGGGCTGCCCGCGGGTGCCGTGCACGCGCGCAACGACTACGGGTCGAAGGACTTCGGCGGGGCCGCGCCGCCCCCGGGCGACGGACCGCACCGCTATGTGTTCACGGTGTACGCGGTGGACCGGGAGAAGCTGGGCCCGGACGCGGAGGCGTCCCCGGCGGTCGTCGGCTTCAATCTGCGGTTCCACACGCTGGCGCGGGCCCAGCTCGTCGGGGAGTACGAGAACCTGGGCTGACGCCCCTCGGATGCCCTCCGACGTTCATGGAACGTTTGCCCGCCCCCGGTCCTGGAAGTGATCGGGGGCGGGCATTTTTATTGCGTTGTCCATCGCGGCGTGCCCGTCCAGAGTTGATCCGAGCCCGCCGGGGGGTGGGCAGGTGCACACGGGAGGTGGGCCGGATGCGGGACACGCTGGTACTGAACGCGAGCTTCGAGCCGCTGTCGACGGTGACGCTGAACCGGGCCGTCGTGCTGGTGCTCCAGGCGAAGGCCGTCGTCGAGCAGGCCCACCCCGAGCTGCGCATGCGGGGCGCCGAGGTGGACATCCCGGCGCCTCGGGTGATCAGGCTGTGCCGGTACGTGCGGGTGCCGTTCCGAAGACAAGCTCCGTGGTCGAGGCGGGGTGTGCTGGTGCGGGACCGGCACCGGTGCGCGTACTGCGACCGGCGGGCGACGACGGTCGACCACGTGGTGCCGCGTTCGCGCGGCGGGCAGGACACCTGGCTGAACACGGTGGCCTCGTGCGCCGAGGACAACCACCGCAAGGCGGACCGGACGCCGGAGCAGGCGGGCATGCCGCTGCTGCGGGCGCCCTTCGAGCCGACACCGGCCGACGCGATGCTCCTCGCACTGGGCCAGGAGGACCTCGATGCACTGCCGGAGTGGCTGGCCCAGCCCGCCGCGTGACCGTACGGCTGGGGCCCGCCTTCGTGACGGAGGCGGGCCCCAGCCGTACGGGCGCGCGGTCGGCCGGCGTACGGGTGCGCGGCCGGCGGCGGTCAGTCGATCGGCGGGCGTTCGCGGCGCTCGCTGCCGCCGGCGGAGCCGTTTCCTCCGGGGCCCTTGGCCATGGGGCCGAAGTTGCCGATGGCGCCGGACAGGCCCTTGAGGGCGTCGCCGATCTCGCTGGGGACGATCCAGAGCTTGTTGGCGTCGCCCTCGGCGATCTTCGGGAGCATCTGGAGGTACTGGTACGAGAGCAGCTTCTGGTCGGGGTCACCGGCGTGGATGGACTCGAAGACGGTCCGGATGGCCTGGGCCTCGCCCTCCGCGCGCAGGGCGGCCGCCTTGGCCTCGCCCTCGGCGCGCAGGATCTGGGACTGCTTCTCGCCCTCGGCGCGCAGGATCTCCGACTGGCGGACGCCCTCGGCCTGGAGGATCGCGGCGCGCTTGTCGCGGTCGGCGCGCATCTGCTTCTCCATCGAGTCCTGGATGGAGGTGGGCGGCTCGATGGCCTTGAGTTCGACGCGGTTGACGCGGATGCCCCACTTGCCGGTGGCCTCGTCGAGGACACCGCGCAGGGCGGCGTTGATCTCCTCGCGGGAGGTCAGGGTGCGCTCCAGGTCCATGCCGCCGATGATGTTGCGGAGCGTGGTGACGGTGAGCTGCTCGATCGCCTGGATGTAACTGGCGACCTCGTAGGTCGCGGCCCGCGCGTCGGTCACCTGGTAGTAGATGACGGTGTCGATGTTGACGACCAGGTTGTCCTGGGTGATGACCGGCTGGGGCGGGAACGGCACGACCTGTTCCCGCAGGTCGATGCGGTTGCGGATGGTGTCGATGAACGGGACGACGATGTTGAGTCCCGCGTTGAGGGTCCGCGTGTAGCGGCCGAAGCGCTCGACGATCGCCGCACTGGCCTGTGGGATGACCTGGATGGTCTTGATCAGGGCGATGAAGACCAACACCACCAGGATGATCAAGACGATGATGACCGGTTCCATCGCTGCCCGTCCCCTTCTCCGCTTCGACGCTTTCGGAAGATCCTATGGGCTGTTGAAGATCTTGCTGGTCGAGTCTGACAGACCGTCGCGTGCCCCGTGGGGTGTTCGTTCACTTGGGTGGGGGTGCCGCGCAGCGCGGGGTCACATGACGATGGCGGTCGCCCCCTCGATCTCGACCACGTCCACCTCCTCGCCGGCCTCGTAGGCGCGGCCGGTGTCGAGCGCGCGGGCCGACCAGACCTCCCCCGCGAGCTTGATCCGGCCGCCCGAGGCGTCGACGCGTTCCAGGACGACGGCCTGCTTGCCCTTCAACGCGTCGACTCCGGTGGCCAGTTGGGGGCGCTGACGGCTGTGCCGGTTGGCGATGGGGCGGACGACGGCGATGAGGGCGACCGAGACGACGACGAAGGTCAGCACCTGCACCACCGCGCCGAGGCCGAGGGCGGAGACCACCGAGGCCGCGACGGCGCCCACCGCGAACATGCCGAACTCGGGCATCGCGGTGACCACGAGCGGGATTCCCAGCGCGGCCGCGCCGACGAGCCACCACACCCAGGCGTCGATGTCGTTCACACGGTCATGGTAGGACCGCGGGTCGTGCGGCGGACAGGGCGCACGGGGGAGGCCTCAGGACAGCGGGAGGCCCTGGGCGGTCCAGCGGTCGCCGACCTGCTCCACGACGAGCGGGAGGCCGAAGCAGCGGGAGAGGTTGCGGGAGCTGAGCTCCAACTCCAACGGGCCGGCGGCGAGGACCTTGCCCTGGCGGATCATCAGGACGTGGGTGAAGCCGGGGGCGATCTCCTCGACGTGGTGGGTGACCATGATCATCGAGGGGGCGACGGGGTCGCGGGCGAGGCGGCCGAGGCGGCGGACCAGGTCCTCACGGCCGCCGAGGTCGAGGCCGGCGGCGGGCTCGTCGAGGAGGAGCAGCTCCGGGTCGGTCATCAGGGCGCGGGCGATGAGGGTGCGCTTGCGCTCGCCCTCGGAGAGGGTGCCGAACTTCCGGTCGAGGTAGTCGGTCATGCCGAGGCGGTCGAGGAACGCGCGGGCGCGCTGCTCGTCGACCTCCTCGTAGTCCTCGTGCCAGCCGGCGGTCATGCCGTAGGCGGCGGTGAGCACGGTCTGCAGGACCGTCTGGCTCTTGGGGAGCTTGTCGGCCATGGCGATGCCGGCCATGCCGATGCGGGGGCGCAGCTCGAAGACGTCGGTGCCGGGGGTGCCGAGGGTCTCGCCGAGGATGGTGGCGGTGCCCCTGCTGGGGTAGAGGTAGCTGGACGCGACGTTCAGGAGGGTGGTCTTGCCGGCGCCGTTCGGGCCGAGGATGACCCAGCGCTCGCCTTCCTTGACCGACCAGGAGATCTGGTCCACCAGAGCCCGGCCCTCCCGGACCACGGATACGTCCTGAAGCTCCAGAACATCGCTCATGAGCGCGTTGTCTCCCCTTGCAGTGTGCCGCCGGTCTCGGCTGTCGCGTACGCGTGTGGCTCGGTCCGCCACGACGGTGGGCGCAGCCCTCACCGAATCTACGCCACCGGTCGGCCGCGGTATTCCATCGGTCCGGTCCTTAGGGTGGGGGCATGCACTCGGAACCGCGCTCCGGACGCCTCGCCGCTTGGGGAAACGCCCTTCTCGCCGGACTTGTCCCACCGGACGACGCCGTGCCCGCGGTGGTCGGCGAGGATGCCGTCCACCGGGTGGCGGGGCTGCCCGGGGAGGCGGATCCGGTCGGCCTCACGCTCGCGCTGGGGCGGCTGCGGACGCTCGGGGTGACCGGGCTGCGGGTGGCGCTGCCCGCGCCGGGGCATCCGCTGGGGCTGAGCGGCCCGCCGGAGTTCAACGCGCGGGCGCTGGAGGCCGAGGAGGCGGTGATCTGCCACGGTGCCGCGCTCGGTCTGGTGCCGGAGGTGTCCGAGGCCGGGCCCGCGGGCGACGTGCACGTGGCGGTGGTCTGGCAGGTGCTGCCGGTGCGGGAGGCGCCGCCCGCGGACGTGCCGAGCCTGGGTGAGGCGGAGCGGGAGCTCGCGGAGGCGCTGCGGGAGGCGACCGAGGTGCTGTCGCGGCTGGACGTCGCCGGGGCCGGGCCGGTGGCGGAGGCCGCGATCGACGCGTACCGGGCGCGGGCCGAGCGGGGGCGTGAGGTGCTGGCGCCTGGCTATCCGCCCCGGGCGGTGCGGGTGCTGGAGCTGGCGCGCCGGGTGGCGCTGCTGGTGTCGCTGGCCCACGACCGCGGGCACGGGGGTGCGGTGAGCGCCTCGGAGATGGGGGCGCGGATGGAGGCGCTGCGGCCGGTGGAGCGGACGGCACGGCGGGCGCAGGTCGCGGCGTACAACTCGGTGGTGGAGGAGCGGGAGCGGGGGGTGCGCTGACCACGGGGAACGCTGACCGCGGGGTACAGGGGGAACGAGGTCCGGGGAGGCGGGCCGGGGCGGGATGCGTCCGGCGGGCGCGGGCCCCGGACAGGGGGAAGGCTCCCCGGGCGGACCCGGGGAGCCGGGCGGGCGACGGCCGCGCCGAGGGGTCAGGCGTTGAGACCCAGGTTGCCGAAGGCGGGGTTCAGCACACCGATGACGGAGACGCTGTTGCCGACGGCGTTGACCGGGACGTGCACGGGGGCCTGGACGACGTTGCCCGAGACGACACCCGGGGAGCCCGCGGCCTTGCCGCCGGCCCACGCACCGTCGGCGGCGGAGGCCATACCGGCACCGGCGGCGACCAGCCCGCCGGCCACCATCGTCACGGCCGCTGCCTTCTTCAGGTTCTTCACTTCTTGCCCCTCCTGGTGACGGCCGCGGCGATCACCGCGGCGCGCACTGGAGAACGGCACGGCCTCCGGGAGGATGCGCCGTTCGGGGGACATTCCCACGACGGTATGAATCTCAGTCCGGAGCGGAACGCTCCGAATTGCCGCCGGGCACCCCGGTGCTCACGGTCGGGCGGCGGTCCCGGCCGGGCCGTCAGCCGGCCACGCCGTGCCGCACGGCCCACAGGGCGGCCTGGGTGCGGTCCGCCAGGTCCAGCTTCATCAGGATGTTCGAGACGTGGGTCTTCACCGTCTTCTCCGACAGGACCAGGGCGCGGGCGATCTCGCGGTTGGACCGGCCGTCCGCTATCAGGCCGAGCACCTCGCGCTCCCGCTCGGTGAGTGAACCGCCCCTGCCCTGACCGGTGTTGACGTCTTCCTGGGACAACAGGGCGCTCGCGACCTCGGGTTGCAGCAGGACGTGCCCGGCATGCACCGAGCGGATGGCGCCCGCGAGCGCGTCCGGGTCGATGTCCTTGTAGACGTAGCCGGCGGCGCCCGCGCGCAGGGCGGGGACGACCGTGCGCCGTTCGGTGAAGCTGGTGACGATCAGCACGCGAGCGGTGCTGCCGGCCTCGCGCAGCCGGCGCAGCGCCTCGACGCCGTCCATGACGGGCATCATGACGTCCATGAGGACGACGTCCGGCCGGAGTTCCCCGGCCAGGGCGACGCCCTCGGCGCCGTCCGCCGCCTCGCCGACGACCTCGATGTCGTCCTGCACCTCCAGGAAGGTGCGCAGGCCGCGCCGGACGACCTGGTGGTCGTCGACGAGCAGCACCTTGATCGGGTCAGCCACCGGGCACCTCCATCTCGATCGCGGTTCCCTTGCCGGGCTCCGACTCCACCGTCAGGCTGCCGCCCACGCCGCTCGCCCGGTCCCGCATGGAGACCAGGCCGAGGTGGCGGCCCGCACGGCGCACCGCGGTCGGGTCGAAGCCGGAGCCGTCGTCGGTCACGCGCAGGACGGCGCCGCACCCGCTGCGGCCCAGGGTGACGTCCACGTGCACCGCCCCCGAGTGGCGCAGCGCGTTGTGCAGGGCCTCCTGGGAGACCCGGAGCAGGGCCTCCTCCTGGGAGGCGGGAAGGGCGCGGACACCGTGGGCCTCGAAGGTCACGCGGGCGCTGTGAGCGCGGTCGAGGACCTGGATCTGGGTGCGCAGGGTCGCGACGAGCCCGTCCTCGTCGAGGGCCGCCGGGCGCAACTCGACCACCGCGGCGCGCAGTTCGTCCGCGGCCTCGCCGGCGAGCACGGCGACCTGGTGGAGTTCCTCCTTGGCGCGGGCCGGGTCGCGGTCCACCAGGGCGGCCGCGGCCTGGGCGGTCAGGCGCAGTGAGAACAGCTTCTGGCTGACGGCGTCGTGCAGTTCGTGGGCGAGGCGGGAGCGCTCCTCGGCGATGGTCAGCTCGCGGCTGCGCTCGTAGAGGCGGGCGTTGGTGAGGGCGATCGCCGCGTGCTGGCCGAGGATCGACAGCAGTTCCTCGTCCTCCTCGGTGAAGCCGCAGCCCCCCTCCGGCCGGGGGCCGTTCTTGTTCGCGAGGAAGAGCGCGCCGATGACCTCGTCGCCGTCGCGGACGGGCAGGCCGAGGAAGTCGGACATCTCCGGGTGGGCGGCGGGCCAGCCCTCGAAGCGGGGGTCGCGGCGGACGTCGGCGAGCCGCTCGGCCCGGTCCCGGTGGAGCATCGCGGCGAGGATGCCGTGCTGGCGCGGGAGCGGGCCGATGGCACGCCACTGCTCCTCACCGATCCCGTCGACCACGAACTGGGCGAAGCCGCCGTGGTCGTCCGGGACGCCCAGGGCCGCGTACTGCGCGTCGAGGAGCTCACGGGCGGAGGCGACGATCGTCTTCAGGACGTCGCGCACCTCCAGGTGCCTGCTCATGGCCAGCAGCGCGGAGCTCACCGCGGCGAGGCCGGTCCGGGGGCCGTGACTCATGCCCTCACCGTACCGGCGGGATGCGGCGGCCGGATCGGGCCTGCGGCGGGGCCGGCGGGTGCCGGGGCCCAGGTCCGTGGACCGGGGGCGGGTCCGGGCGGACGGGGGGCGGGTCCGGGCACGGCCCGCACAGGACGGCCTCCTGCGGAGGGAGGGCGGCCGGGGGT
>NZ_JARJBB010000052.1 GCF_029269835.1 Streptomyces tropicalis
GTCGGGCGCGGCTGCGGGCCGCGTCGGTTCGGCCGACGCTGGCCGCGCGAGTGCTTAGCCCGGCAACCTGCTGGTCGCCGCTCTCCGGCCGGCAACGCAGTGAGCCCGCCCCGGGCCGGGTTGGCGGCGGGGCGGGCTCGGGGGCAGCTCGTCAGTTGGAGGAGCGGGCCTTGGTCTGCTGGCGTTCGCGCCGGCTGGCGGCTTCGGCGTCTCGCTGCCGCTGCAGCTCTCCGAAGGACGCGGTCATGCCCTTGCGGTGGCGGTTGACGGTCATCCCGACACGGGGCGGGCCGTGCACGGCCAAGAGGTCGGAGGCGGCCTGCGAGGAGTACCCGGCGGCTTCCAGGTCCTCCAGGGTGAGGAACACGTCCGCGTCGCGGTCGCGGGTGGGGTCGATGAGGACGTCTTCCTTCCCGCCCCGGGAGAAGACGTACTTGAAGTTGGCGGGTGGGTTCGGCTCGACGAGGCGCCGGAAACGGCTGACTTCCTTGGTGTACGCGTAGAAGGTCAGGCCCTCGGGTGCGCCTCGCATGATCTCGAGCCACATGAGGGTGTAGGCGTCGTCGAAGAAATCTCCGGCGTCATGGATTCTGATATGCCCCAACTTGCCGTTGTCGGAGTCGGGTTGGTAGCGGGGGTGCCGCAGCTCGGCGGCCATGCGCTCCTGCCAGAGCAGCGGGGTGTCCAGCACCATCCGCAGGTTGCGCAGGTGGCGGGCGCGTGCGGCAGGGAAGCGGATGTATCCGGAGTCGGAGCCGAGCGCGTAGCAGTGCTTGGCGCAGACCCCGGCCGAAGGGCAGACATTGACCCTGCGCACGGTGGTGGTGCCGTCGGGGGATTCGTCCTGGAGTGTGACGACCCATGCGGGCAAGGTCCAGTTGAAGATGCCCTGTTTCTTCATTCGTTCGTTCTGCGAGAGCAGCCAGTCGGTGGCCATGATGAGGCACTCCACGAGTCCAGGGAGTTCGGATGGGTGGTGTGCGGTGTAGGAGGCAGTCGGTGAGACAGCCCGGCCGCGGGCCACGGTGCTGTCTCGGTGCCATGCCAGCGCCCGAGCCCTTCGCGGATGCCGGACACGGGATCGAGGCCCGGTGGCGGCGGTGAGTTGGCGGTGGGGTGGGCTGCGCAACGAGCTGGACCGGCCCTCCACTGGGATGGATCGGATGTGCCTCGCGGCGTGGCGGGCAGGTCCAGCGCGCTCACCGTCGCCCGGGTCGAGGTAAGCCCCGCAACTGCCTGCTGCTCCAGGAGGAAGGCGGGCTGCTTCGCTGAGAGATCTGGAGGCGGGTCAGGGCCCGCTTCCGGCCGGGTTGACGGCTCGGGGCGGGCCCTGGGGGTGTGCGAGGTGGCCGTGGCGGAGAGCGTGGCCCGGCTAGTGGTGCTCGTCGCGCTTCGGCGGCCGGGTGCGGGCGAAGACGTAGTGGTCAACCGGCCAGATGGCGGCGGCGCCCGCGTGGTGCAGCAGTTCGGCCACGTCGTGGTCGGGCTCGGCGGGAAGGAGCAGCGCCGGGTCGGGGCGCTGGTCCATGAAGCGGGTGACGTCCTGGAGCTCGCCAAGGGCGGCCCAGATGGCGGTGCGTGCCAGGGTGGGGCGGACGGCGATGACTTCGTTACGGGCCGGGTCGTGGTGGGTGGAGACCTCCGTGAGCGTCCCCGCCGGCCGGATCCGGTAGTGGACCAGGTCGGTGGCGTGTGCTGCACGCAGGTACCGGCTGTAGGAAGCCAGGAGACTCGCGGCGGCGCGCTCGGCTGGGCTCGGGTCGGGGAGGAGAGCAGGGCTGGAGTCCGTATGGATCTTCGGTGTCCAGGTGGCCGGGGGTGTGGTGGGCAGGAAGCCGGGCGGTGGGCTGAAGACGGGACGGAGCCGGAAGACAAGGCGGCGGGCGATCTCGAGCGGCCTGCGGGGGTCACAGGGCGCGTCGGCCCACACGTAGGGGCGGTCGCGGTCCAGGTGGACATGCCCGAGGTAGGTCACGTCCTGGGTATCGGGCCGTTGGTGGAAGAGGCGCAGGGTGCGGCCTTCGGTGTGATGGTGCAGGACGGACTTGTTTCCGTGGGTGAGTACCTGGTCGGTGCCTGCCGTGCCTCCTTCGCCCGTGAAGTGCACATGTTCGCCGGTCCACCCGTCGAAGAGCCCGGCGGGCGTGGTGAAGAGAAGGACGTTCTGAGAGGCGCGTGAGGGGCTGATGCGCGGGTGGATACGTCCGCCGTAGCGCTGGTGCAGTTCAGCGCGGTCGAGGGTCTCGCCCAGGGCGAGGTTCCATTCGGACGCGGTCACGTCGCCGGGCATAGGTGCGGTCGCGGACATGGGGGTTGCTCCTTCGTCTGGTCGCGGACGCAGACCGTGGACGAGAACAGGCCAACCGGGTCAACCCCCGTCGGTGGTCCTGGCACAGCGCACCCCTTGTCGGCTTGTCCATGGGGTCCGCGTGAACGGCGAAGGCCCCGGTGCCCCGGTTCGAGGACCGGGGCACCGGGGCCGGGAGGGGTGGGGGCTAGGCAGCGCGGGTCAGGCTGCCCTTGGGAGCCTTCTTCGCCGCGAGAGTGTTCTTCTTGAGCTTCTTCGAGCCCGAGACGAGGTCCTTGAAGCCCTGGCCCGCGCGGAAGCGGGGTACCGAGGTCTTCTTGACCCGTACGCGGGCGCCCGTCTGCGGGTTCCGGGCGTAGCGGGCGGGGCGGTCGACCTTCTCGAAGGAGCCGAAGCCGGTGATCGAGACACGGTCGCCCTCGACGACGGCTCGGACGATCGCGTCGAGTACGTGGTCGACGGCGTCGGTGGCCTGCTGGCGGCCGCCCATCTTGTCGGCGATGGCATCGATCAGCTGGGCCTTGTTCATGGAGTGAGTTCCCCTCATGGTGAGTGACAACGTGGCTGCTTTCGCCGGGCGTTGGGTCCGGCTGCCGTGATGTACGGTGCGTCGTCGCCGAGTTAGGTCCGCAACTGTGCTGGCCTGTGGTCCGGAGAGATCCGCACGGCCCACCACGCGTGCCAGTTGCGTGAGCCGGGTGGACGGCCGTCTAGGCGCTTCGGACGGCAGCGGCGTGCAGCTCGGCGAAGGTGACGGGAATCTCGCTGCTGCGGAGGCGGCGATACAGGAAGTCGACGCCGCGCAGGGATCGGGACTTGGCCTCCGGCGCGTGGGCGGCGGCGTGGCGCGCGGCGCGCCGGGCGGCACTGTAAGAGGTGCCCTCGACGAGCAGCAGCCAGGTGCCGTCCTGGTCCATGACGGCCCAGGTGTCGGTGAGCTCTCCGGGCGCCAGAGCCGCAGGTGGCGCGGGCCTGAGGTCGGTGAGCGCGACGGTGATGAGCCTGCGGAGCCGGCCGCTGAGGACCTTGACGTGCCCGTCGGAGTCGGGGCGGCTCTGTACGGCGACGATATCCTGGTGGCGCTTGGCGCGGGCCGGATGGTAGGCGGCGATCGTTCCGATCGTGTGGGTCCTGGTGAGCTGGATCCACTGGTGGCTCTTCGCCGTGCGGACGCCTGCGTGGGAAAGACGGAAGTGGGTGGGACCTGCGGGCCCCGTGGGTCCGGTGCCGGTTCCCAGGAGGCGGCCGTCGGCTCGATGCTCACGGATCCATTGCCGGCGGAGCATGAGATCGAGGGTGGCTGCCTTGGCATCGGAGGGCAGGCGGTGAGCGCGGTCCTTCAGCGCGGCCACCATCAGCTCGGTCTGGTAGGGCGAGGGGGTGATGTTGGTTGCGGTGTCGGTCATCTGGTGGAGTCCTGGTCGTGTGGGCGAGCGGCGTCGGCCCGCGCGCTGGTACGCGGGCCTGGGTCGCGTCGGGAGCGGGTGGAGTCGGGGCGGACGGCTCAGGCCGGGCCGAAACGCTCGGGGTGCAGGAGCCGGATAGCGGTGATCAGGGCGCGGTTCTCGTGCGGGCGCAGGGGACCGCGCGCAAGGAGGTAGTCGAGCGCCTCCGGCTCGGTGAAGGTCGACATCCGGTGGGCCGTTCCGGACTGCCATTCGTCGGATTCGTTGACGAGGTAGGTGAAGAGGGCAGCGGCGGTCTCGTCCTCGAGCAGAGGGCCATCCGGCTCACAGTCGGCGTTCTCGGCGGCGACCTCGTCGGGGTCCGGCGGCTCGATCAGCATCTGGCCGAGAACCTCGCGCAGGTTGTCGTCGAGGTGGAGCGCGTACGCGCCTGCCGTGGAGTCGGCGAGGTGGACGACTGTGGGGCCGGGTTGCGTGCCGGGGTATGTGACGTGCTCGGTCCAGGAAAGGACCGGGGGCACCCACTGCTCGCGCAGCGTGGCCTCCAGCTGATCCCGCAGAACGCCGACGACGCGGGCGCTTGCGCCGCGTTGGCCGACCAGAGCGGTCGTGCACCGGTTGAAGAAGTCGGTCAGGAGCGCTCGGTCGTGGGCGGCCGGCTCCGTTGTGGTGGCGTGGGAGATGTTCGATCCCATGGCGGTCCTTCCAAGAGGTTCGTGTCTTCGGGTGTCCGGGGCGTGGTGGCCCGGTGGGTGGGAGGACCGTGCTGGAGCAGGCGGCTAGCCGGGCAACGTCTCTACGCGGTCCCCGGAACTCGCGGTCGCGGTGTGTCCGGGGGCGTGACGTGGCGGCGTTCAGCGTTCGCGAGGATGCGCGCGGTCTCGTCGGGGTCGGCGAGGGCAGCGGGATCGAACCAGTAGTAGTGCGCGATACCTGCGGCCAGGGGGTAGACCTGATCCCACGGTGGGATGCTGTCGGTGGCCTCGGGGACGGTGCCTGGACAGTCGAGGAGGACGTCGATCACCACCAGGAAGGCTGCGGCGCGGAAGTCGCGGGCACGAGTACGGCGTTGGGCGGAGGGCATGCCGGCAAGGTGGGAGCGGGCGGTGGAGTGGCGCTCCCAGCGTCCGTACAGACGGGCGGCCTCGGAGGCTCGGATCTCCGCCGCCTCCATTGCCCGCGGGAGCGCAGACAGGAAGCGTGCGACGTCCCGTGGTGTGCCGTGGACGTCCACGGTGCGGGCGTCGTCGGGGCGCCCGTGCACCTGGACGCGGTAGAGGTCCGCGAAGCGGCGGGCAGCTCCGGCGCGGGCGGCGCTCTTGGCTACGTCACCGGGGAAGGTGAGGGTGCTGTGTGCCCGGTCGGCGTGCGCGATGACGAGCCGGGAGTAGGTGGCGTAGCGCGCCCGCTTGCGGGCTGCTCGTCGCTCTTCCCTGTTCTGGCGCGCGTCCGCCCGCCGCTCGATCTCCTCGATGATGCTTCCGGTGCTCGTGCCGTCGACCGGGCGGGCGGCGGATTTCGGCGTCTGGGAGCGGCGGGCGGGGGCGTAGATGTCAGCCAGCTTGGCGAGCTGCTCACCGATGCCCCGTGCCCCCGCGAGCACGTCGGTCAGCCTCAGCCACACGGCACGAGCGGCCTCTACGTAAGCACGGGGACCCAAAACGGTGACGTCCGCGTGGAGAACGCCGAGGTCGGCGGCCTGCTGGCGGAGCTTCTCGCCAGTGACCGAGCCCTCGTCGCCCATCCGGAGGTCGTAGGGCGCGATGACCTGGTCCAGGGCGACGAAACCGTGGAGGGCAGACAAGATCAGAACGCGAGCAGTACGGTCCTGGGCGACGAGCGCGTCGGCCGCGCGGCGCAGGGCCACATGGTAGCTGCCGCAGTACATCTCACCTGCGGGTACCGGCTGTTCGGTGGTGCTCTTGCGTCCCCCGCACGACACGATGATCACGCGAGGGCGGACCGTGGACGCGGCCATGGCAGTTCAGCTCCAAAGGGGTCGGTTGCTCGGTGCGGCGCCAGCGACCCGGCTCCGTGCGGAGCACCGTGGTGCCGCTCCCTGCTACCCGCGCAACTGACTGGCCGCGCGTGCTGTCGGTGTCGGCCTGCGCAGATGCCCACCAGCCCGCCCCCATGGGTGGGGGGCGGGCTGGTGGGCTGTCAGGCGCGTCGTGACATCCAGCCGACGGGCGGCACATGGCTTCGGGTCAGCGGATCACCAGTGCGCGCGACAGGCCGGGCGCCTTCGCTCGCTGGGTGATGGCGGCTGCGGTGACGGCGGCGACCGCCAGGGCTGCGGTGACACCGAGAGCCACGGCACAGCGGCGGGCAGCGCCCCACGACCGGGCCGGAATCTGAACGGTGTCCGTGCGGGTGGCGAGAGCCGTCGGGGACATGGTGGACCGGACCATCTGATGTGGGTCGTACGCGCCGGGGCCGTCGTGGAAGGCGACGGCTTCAAACGCGACGCCGGCGACCACTGCGGCGCGGCGCTCGGTGTAGTGAAGGCGCGAGTCGTACGAGCTGGGGAAGCTGTCGCTGCTGCGGGCACAGTTGCCCAGGGCTTCCTCCCAGTGCGCGAGGTGTTCGAGGGAGTGCGCGCCGTGCAGATGGACGGTCACCGTTCCAGCGCCCACCTGTACCGAGTCGAGGTGAAGATGGGGATTCTCGGCGGCGAACTCGGCGAAGGCACGCGCAGTGGGCTGCACATGATGGGTGGTGCGGGCGGGCCGCGGGTGGAAGAGCATGTCCGCTCCTGCGAAGACGGTTGGGGGGCCTCGGACTCGGGTGAGTCCGGCAGGGCAACCGTGCGGAGCGGCTGGGCAAGCCGCACAACCGTTCGGGCCGGGGGCCAAGGCCCCGGGCACGAACGGAGAACTCAGTGCTGCGGGCCGTAAATGATCCACAGCTCCGTGTTCAAGGGGCGTCCGGAGGGGGACATGACCTCGCCTTCCAGGGCGTACCTCCTGCTGCCGTACCGCTGCAGGAGTTCACGCAGAGCGACGGATGCCTTGCGGACTCCGTTCTCCAGGCCGAGGGAGACCAACGCGCCGATCTGGCCGCCGGGACGCAGGAAGCCGTGGGCATGCACGAGGTGCGCGGCGGCGAGGTCGCGCCGGAACGGCGGGTACATGATCACCGCATCGTATTGGGGCTGCTGGGCCAGGGTCAGGAAGTCGGCGGTGATGACATGGCGAGCGAGACCGGCTTCCTTGATGTCGCGGGCACGGTGATGTTCCAGTTCAATGCAGTCCACGGCGCAGCCACGGTCGGCGGCTTCGGCGGCGAGGTTTCCGTGTCCGGCTGAAGGCTCCAGGACCGTCCAGCCGGGGCGAAGGGCCAGCTCGTCGCACAGCTGCTCCGCGACGGCCGGCGGGCAGGGCGCCTCACCGCGGTAGGGCCGAGGCGCCGTCTTCCTGTTGACGATCATGTAATCGATCAGCGGCTGGGCCTGCCCGAAGGGGAACAGGTCGGCGAACACGAATGCCTGTCGCCGAGGGCTGAAGAGCGCGCCTGCGGCGGTGAGGACCCGAGCCGTTCGCTCTCCCAGCCCGGACCGGGCTGGATCCACGTCCAGGGGCAGGCGCACGGTGACTCCCTCGCAGGTGGCACGGGCGAGGACTTCACGTACGTCGTGGGCTACTTGCATCTGCTTCTCCTCAGGTCCGGTGGGCACCCCGGGCGGTGGGCCTCGGGAGGGCGTGCGGTAGTCCGGACCGTGCGGAGGGCGGAATCAAGCGGCGCAACTGCCATGAGCGCGCCGGGCGTTGGCGAGGCACGCGCGGGCCCCGGTCTGCCATGGGAAGAGGCAGACCGGGGCTGGAGTGGGGGCGCCGGGGTGCGCCGGATCAGCCGATGAGGACCGGTGGCCCGTCGGGGAACATCGCCCGGTATTCCTGACGCATCTGGTGCTCCTCGGTGATGGCGGCGTCGCTGAGCTCGACGCCGACTGCTGCCGCGGCCTCGCGGGCCACGGCGAACCGGCCTTGCAGGGCGGCCAGCGGGGTGTGAGGCGGCCACGCGGCCGAAGGCCAGGCATGCGCCCAGTCCTCGCCGTGCTCGTCCAGAGCTGCGGCGTAGGCGCCGAACTCTCGGAATAGCAGCTCGCCCAGGGTGTCGCGCTCGGTCTGGTTCGACACGGTCACTCCCCCGCGCTCTGGGCCGGGGTGCGGGGCAGGGAAAGAAGCCGTCGTGCCATGCGGGCGTCGCCGCGCAGTTGCCCGGCCGCCTGACGGCACGCCCCATGCAGGTACGCCGCGATCAGGTAGGCGGTCAGCCGCTCGGTGCGATCCGGGTTCGGGACGTGCGGCAGGTACAGGACGTTCGCCGGGGGCACCAGGCCGAGCCGGACGTACGCTTCGATGAGGTCCCAGCCGTCCGTGCCGCCCGCGTGCTGTGCCTTGGTCCGGGCGAGCCCGTCTTCCATGCCGTCGTACAGGCCGCTGAGCAGCACGACCGGCAGGTGGGCGACGGCGTCCACCGCGCGGTCCAGCGCGCCGTCGTCGTCGGGGTCGTAGAAGTCCTCGGGGAGCCCGAAGTACTCGTTCGCGACCGGGTCCTTGCCTCCGTGGGCGGTGTAGGCGGTACGCCAGTCCTTGACCGTCTCGGTTCCGGCCTGTACCTCGCAGGGGTCGGTGTGCTCGCCTGAGATGCGCACCAGGCCCAGCCAGCCCGGCCGCCGGAGTTTCCGTACGGGCGGGAGTCCTTCCTCGGGGCAGCCCTGCCAGGCTGCGCGGGCGACGGCGCCCGTGTTGCGCATCAGGCGGCCGACGCGGGCCGACGTGCCGGTGGTGGGGCGGCCGGCTGGGGTCTTCGTCATGAGTTCTCAGCTCCTCAAGGGGCGATCCCCGGGCGCGGGTGGCGGCCGGGGTGCCGTGAGCAGGCCTGGGCTCAGCTCGGACGGCTGTCCGTACGGTGGGTGAGCCCGAGCCAAGGCACGCAACTGCTCGTTTCACAGCGGCCGGGAACGGCTGCGGCCCGCTTGCCGCCGAGCTGGTGGCAAGCGGGCCGAGCGATCCATCGCCGCCTGCGCGTCCGCAGGGCGGTGTGTCGGGGCGGCAATGGGAAGTGCGGATGACCAGACGTTGGGTGATCAGCGAGTGGCGGCGCGGAACGAGGTGCACTCGTCCGAGGGAGCGTGATCGGTGTGGTGCTGGCCGCAGCGGCACAGGGCGATCGGCTGGTCGCCCTTGGTGTCGCGCTCGGTCAGCTGACACACCGGACAGCGGCCGGCAGACAGGTGGGCGAGGGCCTGCAGGACATTCATGGCGCCCTGCTCGTACGGGCGGATGGCGTCGTCGAGGAACGAGGCGTCCTCCGGCTGCTCGTCT
>NZ_JARJBB010000053.1 GCF_029269835.1 Streptomyces tropicalis
CCATCGGCCACCGCGAGGGCCGCCGCTTGGAGCTCCTGGATCGCCTCGCCTTCGGCGCGGCCGGGCTGGTTGCCCCACGACAGGATGGTGGAGCGTCGGCGTCGAACCACGTCGTAGGCGGGTTCGTCGGGGCCTGCGGTGATGTCGTGTCCGGCCAGGCGGCTGGACAGTTCTTGAAGTGCGCTCTCCTGGGCCTGGTGGAAGGCGCGGAAGAGAAGGTGTCCGTCGGCGGGGATCGGTTTCGCGATGCGTAGTGCCCGGTCGACGGCGTGCAGCAGAGTGCACGGGGCAGTGTTCGCGAATCCGTCAGGGTCGTGCGTCAGGCCTCCGGGCCTCATGGTCACGTCCTCCAGGTGGGCGGCGGCCCATTCGAGGAGTCCGGATGCGGTGATGGGGTGCAGTGGGCGGGGTGGGCGCCCGGGGCGGACGGCGGCGGCTTGGGCACGTTCGGCGAGGCGCGCGGCATGGCGGAAGGCCTCTGCTGCTTCGTCACGCGTTCGGCCGTCCCGCCGTCCCCAGTCCTGCACGATGAACCGCCGGTGGTTCTCGTCCTCCCAGTCGGGGTCATGCGGCATGGCTCCGCCCGCGAGGTAGTCCGACACGACATCGAGCGCGAGGCGTTCGGCGGCGTACAGGGCCGGATAGTCGTAGGTACGCGTGCTGCTGCGGCGTCCGTAGCCGGCCGCGACGTCGAAGGCGCCCACCATGCTGGGAACGAGGTACCGGATGGTGGTGCCGTTCTTGCCGAAGCGGCCTCCTTCGCGCCCGTCGTAGAAGCCCCGGTTCTCGATGTGGGCGGCCGCCCAGTCGAGCAGATCGGGGGCGTTCGTCGGCAACAGGGTGCTCTCGGTGCTGTAGCGCAGTGTCATAGGGGACTCCGTCGAGGCGTGGGCGGGCGGCGCGGTGGCTGTCTGCCATGACCTTGAATGCGGGGAGGGTTACGCCCGCCATGGCTGAAGGGTGTGCCGGGGCCCAGCCCGTTGGTGGCGGGATGGGCCCCGGCGAGGGCGCCGGTGGTCGGCATCACCGCGGGCACAGGGCCTGTTGCTCGGTTGCGAGCGGGCGGGGACAACCGCTGGCCTTTGGGGCGGCACCTCCTCGCCGGGGGGCCCTGGGTGGACGTCAGGGGCGGGCGTGTGAGGGGTGACGCAGGACGAACAGGGCCTTGTCGATAGACGTGGTGGCGGGACGGATCAGATCGGAGTGCTGGTCGCCGCCCCATACGATCCATCGGTCGCCGTCCAGATGCGGGGTCCACGTCAGGAGGAAGGTCCGGCCGTCGGGGACGGTCGCCCACCATTGGCCGCGTTGTGTGGTCTTGAACGTCACCCCGGGCACTTCGGGAAGTTCGGGGACGGGGCCGAACCGGCGGTCCTGGAGGTCGAGGTACGCGCGGGTGGGGACGACCGCGACCTCGGACGTCGCCGGTCGCGCTGCGTCCGGCTCGCCGGAGGGGGGCTGCCAGTACGCGCCTCGCGCGTAGTTGAAGCCTCGCTTGGCCAGGACGGCCCCGGCGAGGTTCAGCACCTCATCGCGCAGGGCGTGCGCATGGGTGCCGTCCAGCCGGACAGATTCCCAGAGGGTCGGGCTGTCGTGTCCTTCGGCGTTCACCCAGCGCAGGGCAGCGCGTGAGGTGATCGGAGAGACGTAGACCCGGGCGGTAACGGGGCGGTGGCGCTCCTCCGAGGTGCGGCTCAGTTCCAGCCTGCGGTCTTCGGGGAGGGATGGTGACGGCTGGTCGTGGCCGGATCCGTGGTTGGTGGTGGTCACAGGGGTGGTCCTTCGGTCGATGCTGGCATGTGGTGGTGGCCGGGGCAGGAGTACGGCGAGGGCTGCCGTTGCCCGGTGTGCCAGATCGTGGTGGGGCGGCGGGTTAGCCGGGCAACCGCCTGCGCAGTGCGGCCCCCTGGCCCCGGCGGGGCGAGGGGGCCGCGCGTGGTGTGGGTGTTAGTGCGTGGTGCCTGTGGGCTGCTGGAAGAAGACGGGAGTGGCCACCTCGTAGGCGGCGAGCCAGTTCTCCCCCGGGCTCCCTGCGGGCGTCGCACGGCCGTCGACCGGGTAGAAGCGGTACCTGAGGCAGTCGGCAGCGGTTGCGATGAATCCACCGGTGGCCTGTTGCCAGGCGAGCGCTGCGTCGGTGTCCTCCTTGGTGGCGTGCTCCTGGTGGCGGCGGCCGTGCCGGTCGGCGAGGCCGATCATCCAGGCAACCAGGGCGGCGGAGTCGGTGGCGTAGTTGCCCGTGGCGAAGTCGGGGAGCTCCTCCAGGTACGGGTGCTGCTCTTGCTGCATCCAGTGGGCGCCGAGGGATCCGTGCTCGCCGATCGGGTGGTGGTTGGAGACCTCCGCTCCGTAGAGGTCGGTGCCCGACCATGTGACCTCGGAGTTGTCGGCGAAGGTGTAGCGGGCGTGGGTTCCCGCGCTGTCGCCCCATCCTTCGCAGGCGATGCCTGCGGCGGCCAGGCGCCGGTACACGGACCGGGCAATGGTCTGCTGGGCGATGATCTCGTTGTGCTTCTCGACGGGTGCGGTCCAGCATTGGCGCCCGCTGTAGCGCCAGTTGCCGATGCCGGTGTCGCCGTTGTACTCGACCCACGGCAGGGGGTCTGACTTGCTGCGCGGCTCGTAGGCGACGGGGAGCCCGGGGCCGACTCCAGCCATCACGCGGAGCATGGGCGGGCGGTCGTGCTCGTCGCCCTGGTGGTCACGATAGGCCTGGTAGGCGGCGGCGCGCTGCGCGATCACTTCGCGGGTGTAGTTCCGGCGTTTGGTCATGGTGGTGTGCCTCTCGCATCCGGCTCGGTTGTTCCGGGGCTCTCGTGGCCCCGGCGAGCGGCACACTGGGCGAGGGCACAGTTAGGGCAGCAACTACCGCATTCTGCGGCGACTTTGGGCGGCGGCCCCCCCCGGCCGGGGCCGGAGCGGGCCGCAGTGGTTGCTGGGCGCGATGTCCTGGTTCCGGTCAGTCGCAGGAGTCGGAGCCCTTGGGGTAAGGCTTCAGGTCCGGGTATCCGAGGGTGATCCGGTCGCGCTCGCGCTGGTTCTTCCCGAGCCGGAACACGTACCGGTGCGCGCCGCGATGGCGCAGGTTCCGGGCGCCCACGGCATGCAGGGCGTCGCGTAGCCACAGGGCCGGGTCGCAGCCGGCCCGGGGCGCCGGGGCTCCGAGAGAGATGAGCTTGGCTTCGACGTATTCGTGCCCTTGCTCCTGCTTTCTTACCTTCTGGGCGGATCGGTCGTTGAGCACGGTGCCGTCCGGCAGCAGCTTGATTGTCCGCGCCGTGGCGCGGCCGGTGTACGCCGCGTTCGACGCTTGATAAATCGTTCCTGCGTGCCCAACTGCTACCAGTTTGCCCTCATTTGTGCGTCTCGGTACCGGGTCAGCGAAGGAGACTACGCCTCGTACGTCCGAGGCGAGCAGCGCGTCAAAGGTGCGGGCAAGGAACCAGCTTTCGGAATTCGCCGGGCACTCGTCCAGCAGCACGAAGCGCGAGCACTCCAGCGCAGCCACATTGGGTTCCAAGTCGGGCAGTGCGCGCTCGAGCACGGCCCTGCTGACGGAGAGGCCGAACACGGCGACCCCGCTCAGCCGCGGTTCTCCCTCCGAGACGTTGAACAGGCCGAACGTCTTCTTGGCGGAGGGGAAGGAACCGGAGTAGTGGTGCCGGAGGACGAACTCCTTGGCCGTGCGCACGGCGAGCGGCTCCACGATGTAGTGACGCGGGTCGAAACCTCCGGTGCTGGTGTGCCGAAAGGAGTGCCGTCGCTCGCGCCACCGTTGGCACCATGGCGTCGAGGTGGGGAACTCGCCGAGGTTGTTGGTGGGCAAGTAGTCCGCGAGCACTGGTGAGACCGGGCGGGCGTGAACGGGCTGCGGGTTGGCGGAGCTGGGCACGGTCGTCTCCTTGGACATCATGAGTTGCGGTGGTGTCTTCGAGGGCCAAGCGGTGTGTGCGGGCGCGGATGGCGCGGGGAGGCCGCGCGTCGGTCGGCTACGAGGTGTCGTTGAACGGGCCGCTGGGCGGCGGCGCACCGGCCGGGCCCCGGCTCGCAGCCGAGGAGCTGCGGGCCGGGGCTCGGTCGGTGTGTCAGGCGGCCAGGTCGCAGGGGCCCTCGCCGAGCGTTGCGTAGGGGGCATGGCACCCGGGGCAGTGCCCGTCGCGGTGGTCCGGGAGGAGCGTGGTGGGCAGGTAGCGCGCCGCCTGCGCGGTGTCCGAGACGTAGACGGTGCCGTCGCTGTCGCGGCTGAACCGGATGGTGCCCGGCCTGCTGCGGTCCCGGGCACGCCGCAGGGTCGCGGCGACCTGGCGGCGGGTGAGGATCCCGGGTTCGTCGTGGTGGGGCAGGTGCCAGGTTCCCGTGGCGCGCAGCTGGATCACGTACTCGTCGGCTTCGAGGAGGTCGGCGATGCGCCGCACCTGCTCGCCCGTGATGACGGCGCCCGGCATCGTGGCGTGAACGGGGGCGCCCTCGGGGATGGGGTCTGCGTCCAGGGGGCAGCCGGTGGTGTTGGCCGGCGGGTCGGTGAGGTAGAGGCTGAGCCAATCTCCGGCGGCGGGTGTCCGTAGGGCGGCGAGGCTCTGGAGGACGGCTCGCAGAGCGGGGGTGTTGTAGCGGGGCTCGTGGTTCGTTGCACCGTCGCGGAAGCGGGTGGTGGCCTGGTGGACGAGCCAGGCCGGGGTGTCGTTGAAGTGCCCGGCGGGCACCTCTACCCCGAGGGGACGGGGCTGCATGTTGTGGCTCATGGTGCGCACCGCGAGGCGGGCTGTCTG
Source organism: Streptomyces tropicalis (assembly GCF_029269835.1). GTDB lineage: Bacteria > Actinomycetota > Actinomycetes > Streptomycetales > Streptomycetaceae > Streptomyces > Streptomyces tropicalis. The sequence goes on from NZ_JARJBB010000053.1 coordinate 4,770, forward strand.
GCGGAGGAAGGGTGCGTTCGCCTCATCCGGGAACGGCAGCTCGTGCGCGGCGGCGCGATCTTCGTAGGGGTCGAGCCGGGGAAGGGGGCGGGTGTTGTCGTGCCGGGCGATGTCGTTGGCCTCGTAGGCCAGGGTGGTCAGGTCGAGGACCTGGTTCACGGTCAGGCCGGGGCGGTGCGCGGCGGCGCGGGCATGGATGGAGAGGATGAACAGCCGGGTGCGTGCGCTGAGTTCGGTGGGCGGTGGCGTGGCCGGGCCGGGGCCGAGTCGCAGGGTGAGCGGGCCCAGGGAGCCGGAGCGCGCCAGGCGGTCTTCGGCGAGGGCGTCGAGGTCTTCTGCGAACTCGGTGTTGGTGAGGTCGATGGAGACGCGGGTGCCGTCGTCGTGGCGTACGGTCACGTTCTCGCTGTCGTAGGTCAGGGTGTGGGTGGTGGGGTCGTGGGTCGTGGTGACGGTCAGGGTGTGGACGGCCCGCTCGTGGGTGGAACGCGTGGTGAGGGCGTCACGGGCGGTGGTGATCAGGTGTGCGGCATTCACGGCAAGTTCCCCTTGAGGTCTGGCGTCGATGTGGCGGCGGGAACACGGGGCGTGCTCCCGGGCTGGCGTCACGAACGGTGGCCAGGTGGGGAGTTAGGGGCGCAAGGCCGATAGCGCGGCGCCCCGGCACGGACCAGGTGTCCGTGCCGGGGCGCTGGAGCGTCGCTTCTGCGGCGGGGCGAGCTGCCGCTGTCTTCGGGTGGATGAACCCGGTCAGCTCGACCCGGGGTCCTTCGTCTTCGTCGCCTCCTCGTTGTCGGAGTCGGTGGCCTGCTCAGGGTCCTCGTCGGGCTTCTCTGCCCCGTTGGTAGTGCTCACGCCGGCCGGCTTGTGCCAGGCGTACGCGCTGGCCAGTTCCGTCGCGGCGAGCACAGCCAGGAGGATGGTCCAGGCGGGGGCCGCCTCTGTCGCCACGCTCAGGACGGATGTGGCGGTGAGCAGCAGGCCCGCGACCGCGAGGAGGCGGCTGATGAACGTGCTGCGTCCCGTGCGCTGTACGGGCGAGCGGCCAAGGAGCAGCGCTGTGAGCGGCCGCTGCTGTGCCGGGTCGTTGTTGGGCTGGTCCGCTGCGAGTGCGGTGTGCAGGCACATCCCCAGCAGGGTGAGGATGTGCAGGAACGCGGCGAAGATCAGCAGTGCGGCCAGCGTGTCATTGGACTCGGACACGGTCCCCCTTCTCAGTCGAGGCGGCGCGTTGGTGCGCCGACGTGGGGGACTCTGGCGGGCTGGTGGGTTAGTCCCGCAACTGCTCGGGCTGATAGCGGCTGGCGCGAGGGGGTGGCAGCACAAGAGGACGTCCCCGGAGCGGCCCGTTTGGGGGCCGCTCCGGGGACGTCCTGTGTCGGTGCAGGTGGCGCGGTCAGTTCTGCTGGTGCGTCGGCGATCGGTAGGTGCGCGGGTCGAGGTGTGTCAACGTGTCCTTGGCCGCGCGCAGCAGGGAGCCGGTGAGCAGGCCGAGCTCGTCCAGTGCGTTCAGGGTCTCGGTCGGCTCGAGCTCATCGAGTCGGCCGAGCAGGGCGCCGTCGCTGGCGTCGGCGTGTGTCCTGCGTTCCTTGGCTTCCTCCCGCAGGGCAGCGAGGAGTGCAGCTGCGAGCTGCTGCCCGGTGCCGAACGGGGCGGGGCGGTGCTCGGTGACCAGGTCGCTGAGCCAGTCAGGCCAGGTCATCGGGTCCTTGAGGTCGGACTGGTCGACGTACGCGGCTTCGCCGTCGTCGGCGGTGAGGCGGACGGCCTTGAGGGTGGTGTCGGTGAAGCTGAGGGTGACCTGGGCGATGGCCCGCTGCCGACCGAACATGTCGGCGACGGGCCGGTTGCTCGGCAGATCCACGGTGATCCTGCGGCGGTCGTTCGTGACGACTGAGTCGATCATGAAGTAGGTGCTCCTTGTCGGCTGGGGGTGCGGCCTGCTGTCCGCCGCGCATCCAACGTCGGACGGGAGGCGGCAAGACGGGCAACTGCGTGGGTGAGGTCGGCCGATGCCGCTCGGACGTGACGTGCAACGGCGAGGACCGTTCCTGCCGGGGAACGGCCTCGCCTGACGGCGCGGTAGTGCGCCCGAGCCGGTAACTAGGAGGCCAAGGTGGCCTGTTCGTAGATGGCGATCGCCTCCCTCACGCGCGTGCCGAGGACGGTCGCCCCGGGGCCGGCGAGCCACTGCGCGGTCGTCAGGGTCGGGGTCGCTGCCAGGCTGGCGATGAGGTCGGACAGGTCGATGTGCGGGTTTCCGTTGGCGTTGCACGAGCTCTCGAAGGCTCCGACCCTGGGCACGTACGCGAGGTAGTGGCCGTCGGCCTCCTCGAAGTACGGGTCCTGCCAGAGCATGAACGTGGTGTCCGGCGCGTCCTTGCGCAGTCGTGCGGCCAGGTCGTCGGATGCCCCCAGGGGGGCGTGGTGGTTGCCGTAGCTCTCTCCGAGCCGGAGGGCGCCCTTGGTCCTTGTGCGGCTCGGGGGCATCCCCCAGTCCGTGGCGAGGTCGAAGGACTCGATGGCGCAGCGAACGGCGTGGTGCTCGTGTTCGGGAGATTCGTAGACGGTGATCTGAAGGGGGGATTGCGAGGACATGGAGCTCCTGTCGTCGATCGGTGACGACGGGCGCGCCGCGGAGCGGCGGCCCGGTGGATCGCACTGTCGAAGGGCGCCTGCCAAGCGGCGCAACTCCCACCGCCGTAGTGCCTGCGCGGGGGCGCGGGTCAGCTCCGGTTGGTGGTGCAGGGGTCTGTGGGCGCGGCGTGGAATGGCGCTCGGGCCCGCACGAAGGTGTGCGGGCCCGAGGTGAGGCAGCCGGTGGAGCGGGCGGGACGAGGCGGGCTCGTCCTGTGGGGTTGGACCGGAGCGGGTGGGTGCTCTCAGTTCAGGATGTTCAGGAGGGTGTGAATGCGGTGGGCTGTGTCGGCTGCTCCGAGCCGCAGCGTGCCGGTGAGGACCTGCTGCGCTGCGCGGTCGGTGATGTCCCAGTCGTACCCGTACTCGGGGCCGAGCGGGTTGTGGAAGTGCATGACGTGGG
>NZ_JARJBB010000054.1 GCF_029269835.1 Streptomyces tropicalis
CTCTGTGACTGTTGGTGGCCTGCTTCGACGCCCACGGGCCCGCGCCCCCCGCGGGGCGGGCCGCGGTTCGGGCGTCTACGGGGCCGGTGTGGGGCTCGTGGGGAGCCTGCGGCCCGGGGCGGGGTCACGCGGCCTGGGCGGGCGCGAAGCGCGGGTGAGCGACGACGACGCTGGACTCGATGGCCGCCTGGACGGCGTTGCGCATCAGCCGCCCGTAGGCGACCAGGGGATCGCCGTGCGCGTGATCGGGGGCCAGGATGCTGACGGCGGCGACCACGCGGGGCTCGGCACCGGGAGTCGCCGGGGCGCCGGGAAGACGGCGGACCGGTACGGAGACGAGGATCCAGCCGGGGAGGGGAGCCTCGGTGAGTGCGACCTGGGTGGAACGGATCTGCCGCAGGTCCTCGCGCAGTGGGGTGTCATGGCCGGCGAGGTTGGCGAGCATGACCAAGCCCGGTGCGTCGGAATCGAGGGGTGCCCGGCGCAGTCGGTCCACGGCCCGGGGTGCGAAGGCCAGTTCGCGGCGCAGGCGCACGTCGTGGGCTCCGGCGGCGCCGATGCACAGGCGTTCGCCGGTGATGGGGGAGTAGGTGTGCAGCAGCACAGCCTGCTCGGTGCGGCTGTGCAGGGTCTCCAGGAGGAGGGCGGCGTCGAGCAGGGGAGTGGCGCTGGGGTGCACGAGGCCCGGGGTGTCGGTCGGGGCGGCCGGGACCGGGCGGAGCTCCCAGTAGCCGAAACGTGGCCGGTAGCAGACCTTCGCCTTGAAGAGCTGGAGCAGCCGCCGCCGCACTTCCTCCTCGTCCATGGTCGTCCGGGCGGTGATCTCGCTCGACTTGTGCGGGCCGGGGCCGAGCTGGAGCAGGGCATGGAGCACCGCGTTCGTGCGGTCGCGTTCCTTGCGCTGATGCGAACTACGTGACCCGATGTCCACTATTCCTCCCCCTTGCGCCAAATCAGCACGTCAGCCGGGGCAGTTGGTGCTGTTGGTCCGTCTACAAGATCTCTACCTGGGCGTATAGGGGGATGGCCAGGAACACCCTCTTCCGGAAGACCCTCTTCCTGTGACGGATAGTGAAAGGCGATCTGGATCTTGTGCGGGAAGGTGCGGGTTCAGGGCATTCGCCCTCGTTGCTGTCCGTTAGTTGTATGGAAACTTTCACACTCCGGGCGGAGTGAAATGTCGATACATAGTCGTCGTCCCCTGTGCGAATCGGCGGCATGTCCGCCTGCGGAAACGCGCATACGGCGCATAACGTCGCCTCAGTGGTATAGGCCTCTGTCGCGGCGCAGGCGGTCGCGGCCGGCTGCACATGACCCGTAATCCGACAACTCATCTGCTTCAGCAGCTGTTGTGTAAAAGCAACTGGAAAGTCCAGATCTGCAGGATGTGCGTGGTGGTTGTCAGGAGCGGGCGCCCGCGGTGAGCGTGATCGGCGGGACCGCAGTGTCGGCCTCGACAGGTCCCAACTGGTCGATGCTGGCAGCGGCGGCCTGGTAGACGGAGCGGCACAGCGCCCGGCCGGGGGGATCCTCCAGGCTCCACCAGCGGCCGCGGCGAGCTGCCACGTCCATGAGTTCCGCGAGCTCCAGCCCGGACAATTCCACGCGCACGAGCCCGGCACCGGCCGGCTGCTGCAGGCCGTTGGCGAAGTGCGCGGTGCCGTACCGACGTGCGCACCGGGTGAGCAGCGACGCCCACACCGAGGGTGCGCACAGCAGCTCGATCCGGGCGATGCCCGCGGCGACATCCAGCCTGCGGCGCCGTCGCATCCACTCCATCGCGTACCTCTCCGTCCTGGGCCTCGGCGTGCCGTCGGCCTGCGCGGCACCGTCCCACCCACTCATGTGTACGGCGGACACGACGGCTGTCTGGTGTCGTCCGTGGCAGCGGGCGGGAGCCGATCTCAACTGGTGTTCCTCCGGGCGGGAAGAAGCGCCCCGGCACGCCGTTCACCCGTGACTCGTCGGGCACGATGGCCATGACCGCACCGAATCAACCGCCCAGAACGGGAGACGTCGCAGCAGGCGGGCGTGAGCGAGCAGCCGCGGTCGAAAAGGCCGACCAGAGCGCCGGATCCGCGACGGCGTTCACCTCCTGGTCCCGCATCAGACCCAGGCTCGACGCCGCGAACAGCACCGCCCATCCGGCGGCTGCTCAGATCAGGAGGCAAGCATGCACAGCCAGCCAGCAGCGGGAGACGCGGGCTGGGCCCCGAGCGCACAGAGCCAGCCGATCAACGGCGACGACGCCGCTCCCGACCACGGGCCCTTCGCCGCCGCCTACACGGGCCCGGCCTGGTACGGCCAGGCCCCCGCCCCCCAACTCGTGCCCGCCCCAGCGCCGCCCGCGGCCCCCGCACCCGCTCCTCACCCACAGCAGGGCACCACGCCCTCGGCGCCCGAACCCTGGCCCGCCCAGCAGCCGGTGCAACCGGCTCCGATGCAGGCCATGCCGTCACCGCCCCCGGCCTCCCCAAGCCCGCCGCCCGCGGCCTCGCTCCAGCAACCCGGACCGCCGCCCGCGCAGGCCGGATACGGATACCCGCCAGCCGTTGCCTACCCCGCCCCGGCCACCCCCGAAGGAACGGCGTTCCCCACCGGCGGCCCGGCGCCTGCCGCAGCGGCCTGGCCGCCGCAGCACACCGCCGCGCCCGCCGCGATGCCGGCCACCGCGCAGGCGGCCCCTCTGGCCCCGTACGCGCCGCCGCACCCGGTACCTCCCGGCCCGGCGCACGCTCCCCTGGGGCACAGCGCCGCGACCGAGCTGTCCTCCGAACGGCTCCTGCGCGGTGCCCCGCCCAAGCCGCGCAGCGCCCGCCCCGGATCCCGCCCGGCTCGCTTCCGCATCGGCGGTGCGCGCGAGGACGCCGAGCTGCAGCGCAAGCTGGAGCTCATCCGCACCCCGGTCCATGCCTGTTACCGGATCGCCGTGATCAGCCTCAAGGGCGGCGTCGGCAAGACCACCGTGACCACGGCCCTCGGCGCGACGCTGGCCAGCGAGCGCCAGGACAAGGTCCTGGCCATCGACGCCAACCCGGACGCCGGCACCCTCGGACGCCGGGTGCGGCGCGAGACCGGCGCGACCATCCGCGACCTCGTCCAGGCGATCCCCACCCTGAACACCTACATGGACATCCGCGCCTTCACCTCGCAGGCCCCCTCCGGCCTCGAGATCCTCGCCAACGACGTCGACCCGGCCATCTCCACCACGTTCAACGACGACGACTACCGCCGCGCCATCGACGTCCTGGGCCGCCAGTACCCGATCATCCTCACCGACTCCGGCACAGGCCTGCTCTACAGCGCCATGCGAGGTGTCCTGGATCTGGCCGACCAGCTGATCGTCGTCGCCACCCCGTCGGTCGACGGCGCCTCCAGCGCCAGCACCACCCTGGACTGGCTCAACGCCCACGGCTACAACGACCTGGTCAGCCGGGGACTGACGGTGGTCTCCGGCGTACGGGAGAAGGGCCGCATGATCAAGGTGGAGGATATCGTCGCGCACTTCTCCGCCCGGTGCCGCGGGGTCGTCTCGATCCCCTTCGACGAGCACCTGGCGGCCGGCGCCGAAGTGGACCTGGACCTGATGCGGCCCAAGACCCGCGACGCCTACCTGCAGCTGTGCACCCTCGTCGCCGAGGGCTTCACCACCCGCAGACCCCCCCCGCACGCCGCGGCTCACGCCGCCCCGGCTCACCACGGCTTCCCGGCCCACCCCCCGCAGCAGCACGGCTACGGCTATCCCCCCGGCTACCCGCAGCACAGCCCCTTCCCGCCGCCCACACGGTGAGCGCCCCGGGCGCGGCCAGGGCGACCGGACGGCACCCCGGGGCGGTGGGAGCGGTCAAGTCCGCCCCGGGGGGGGCCTGGGCGGCGAACCAGTTGCCCCCCGGCCGGCAGGTGGAAGGTGCGGTGGGAGTGCCGGGTGCCGCCGGTGGCGAAGAGGCCCTCGCCGGCCGCGGTCACACCTTCGGGCGCCAGGGCTCCCACCGTGGTAGCAAGCCCGACACCCTGGACTGCCCGCTACGCCCAGACCGATTCCCGCTGACCACCTGGGCGGATGACGCGCCTGTCGCCGGAACCCTCGGCGCCACGCACGGCTTCACCGACCTCGGGAATCCAGGTAGCCGCAGGCGTGTAACTAGAAAGGGACCCGGCATCAGCCGGGTCCCTTCCTTCTCGTAGCGGGGACAGGATTTGAACCTGCGACCTCTGGGTTATGAGCCCAGCGAGCTACCGAGCTGCTCCACCCCGCGTCGGTGCTGCCACCTTACACAACCACAGGGGGCGGGGCGGCAGGGCGCGGGGCGCAGCGTTACTTGCCCTTGGCCGCTTCCTTGAGCTTCGAGCCCGCGGAGACCTTCACGCCGAAGCCGGAGGGGATGTCGATGGGCTCGCCGGTCTGCGGGTTGCGCGCGGTGCGGGCGGAGCGGTGAGTGCGCTCGAAGGTCAGGAAGCCCGGGACGGTGATCTTCTCGTCGCCCTTGGCGACGACCTCACCGGCGACCTCGGCGAGCGCGGCCAGCACTGCGTCGGCGTCCTTGCGGGGCACCTCGGCACGGTCGGCCAGCGCGGCCACCAGCTCACTGCGGTTCATGATGTTGCACTCCAGATCTGTGGATCACCCCGGCCGCACGGCACGGGACACGTCGGGGTAATCCTGCCATCGGCCCCATGGCCTTGTCGTACCGCCGCAACCGCCGACGCGCTGCAACGTCCCCTCCGGCGCGGTGAGCGGAGGGCAGCGCCGCGGGGCGAGGGTCCGCGTCCGGATCGCGCAACCCGCTCTCGACCGGACCGAACTCGCCCGTCGGCAAGAGCAATCGAGGGCGAGGCGGGACTGAAGGGACTCAAGGACGGAGTTGGCATCAGGAACGCCGGGGCGCGCGACAGCGCAGGGACGCCCGGGCACGCGATCGCTTCGCCGCGAGGCGGCGCGGTAGGCGGCGCGGTAGGCGGCGGCCGGGCGCTCGGGCCTTCCTGCGGAGCAGGGCACGGCCCCCCGTGGAGCCGTGCCCAACAACGTCGTTCGCCGTGCCGTGGGTAGCTGGAGTGGCGGTGATCTGGGGTTCGGTGGTTTACCCGCCGAGCGCGCTGAGGTCAGGTCTGCGAGGAGAAGGCTGGCGGCCGAACCGGACTGGGCAGCCTCTTCGCGAGTTGCTTGGCGGCCCTGAGGACGGTGCGGTCGGCCAGGTAGGGGCCGATGATCTGGATAGCCAGCGGCAGTCCAGATTCGGTCTTGCCAGCGGGAAGCACAAGGGAGGGCAGTCCGACGGGACTGGTGAGGTTGAGCCAGCCGGTCTGGTCGTAGAACGAGCACTTCTGCCCGTCAACGGTGATGTACCGCTGCGGGGGCGGTGTCGTCGTCTGGTCGGGGACGGCCGCGGTGGGTGTGGCCGGCGTGATGAGGATGTCGTGCTCGGCGAAGTATGTTGCCCAGGTGGCGCGGAGCTTTTGGCGTGCTTCGTCGGCGACGCACCAGTCGCGATGTCGCATGGTCCGGGAGCGGAGGAACAGGCTGCTCGGGTCGTCGTCCGGGATCTTCTGCGCTGCTTCGACGTCGGCTGCGAAGGCCGCGTCCGTCGCGGTGGCGGACGCGGTGGCATACATGAGCCGCTGGAAGAGCTTGTCGCTTTCGGCGAAGTCGACGGGCTCGGTGGAGTCGTCGATGTCGGCGCCAGCGGTGCGGAGGAGTTCGGTGACGTGCTGGAGGAGCGCGCGTGTGTCGGCGTCGACATGGCAGTACGGGTCATCCGCCCAGATGCCGATGCGGAACTCGCTCAGCTGGGTCTTGGTCGGGGCAGGCAAATCGATCTTCCAGCCCGCCCGGTCGGCCGGGGCAGGCGCTGCGATGACGTCCAGGAGGAGGTCGAGGTCGTCGACGGTGCGGGCGATCGGGCCGAGAGTGATCATGTCGCTGCTGGTGGACCATCCGGGCAGGCGGGGGATGTGGCCGCGGGTGGGCACGATCGGGCTGGTCCCACGGGAGGTGCGCAGGGCGTAGACCCCGCAGTACGCGGCGGGAAGCCTCAGCGAGCCAGCGAGGTCGGAGCCGACTTCCAGGCTCGTGAACCCCGCGGCGACGGCGGCGGCCGGACCGCCCGAGGAGCCGCCGCTGGTCCGCTCGGGGTCGAAGGGGTTCACGGTCTTGCCGAAGATCGGGTTCGAGGTCTGGATGTCCTGGCACATCGTCGGCACGTTGGTGTGGCCGATGATGACCGCGCCTGCCGCGCGCAGCAGGGCGACGGTGTCGGCATCGCGGTCCGGGACGTGGTCCGACAGATCGGGGGAGCCGCAGGTGGTGCGCACCCCGGCCACTTCGAGGGCGTCCTTGATGGTCATCGGCAGGCCGTGGAGGGCGCCGAGGACCTCGCCGGTCTGCGCGAGATGCGCGTCGGCTTTGTCGGCGGCAGCGCGGGCACCCTCGGTGTCCAGTGTGACGACGGCGTTCACGGCCGGGTTCGCTTGTGCGATGTGGTCGAGGTGCTGTTCCAGCAGAGCGCGGCTGGTGATCCTGCCTTCACGCAGAGCGGTGAGCTGCTCGCCGGCGGACGCCAGGCGCAGAGGCACAGGTTTCCGAGAGCTCTTGGAGGTGCGGCGGGCGCTGGCTGGGACGGTCATAGCGGTGACTGCGGCAATGGCCGTCGCAGCGGTGAGCACGGTCCGGCGGAGTATCACGTACGGGCTCCAGATGTGGTGCTGGCAGAGTCGGTGGCGGCCCCCGTCGTACGGGGCGCGGTGAAGAAACCTGCGACGCGTTCGAGGTGGTGCAGCTCTTCCTCGTAGCTGGGCAAGGGCAAGCCCGAGTCGGCGTAGTCCACAGGGGTATCGACCGGCGCGTCCTCAGCTAGGCGTGCCAGGGCCGCGCCGATCTGGTCGGCGGTGACCGCTGCTGCCAGATCAGCGCCCCTGAGTCCTTCACGCCCGCGCCGCGCCTCGGATTCGGTGAGCACCGCGGGGTCCAGGTACCGGCGGAGCAGCTTCTGGCCGTGGCGGATCTCGGTGCTGCGCCGCAGCAGGGGGAAGTTGACACTTCGGCCCTGAAGAATCGTTTCGTGCTGCCGGTCCGGCTGGAGCAGGGTGATACCCGGGTTGGTCTCGGTGAGCGCGGCC
>NZ_JARJBB010000055.1 GCF_029269835.1 Streptomyces tropicalis
GCCCACGGTCAGCGGGCTCGCTCACCGAAGCCGCACGCACCCTCCATGAGCGAGCCCGTCCCTGCCCCGCTCGCGAGATGAGTTCAGACCATGCCCGCGCTGTCCACCCTGCCCACCGCCGCCGAGCTCGACCGCCAGGCGCACCGCCTGTACGCCGTCGCCCGCCGAGCACGCACCATCGCCTACATCCTGGCCAACCCGCAGGCAACCGGTGACGGCGTCGCCTACGCCTCCGCCCGCATCCCGCGGGCGATGTCCGCAGCCCACCGGCTGCTGGCCTTTCCCGGCGTCGCCGACCACGAGGAGACGCCCTACGCCCTCTCCTTCCTCAAGGCCGCCGTTGGCCAGCTCAACGCACCGTCGACCAGGCTGCTGCGCATTGCCGCCACAGCACGACAGGCAGCTGCTCGGGCCGATGACGCCGACGACGATCTCCGTGTGGTCGTCTTCCACGAGATCGAGGAACGCTGCCGCTTCCTGGTCGACGCCGCCGCAGTCGAACCAGTCCTCGGCCGACGCGGCTGGACCGACCGTGAGCGTCAGGCCAGCGACGCGCTTCAGGAGCAGGCCGCTCGGTGGGGACTGACCGAGGCCGCAGAGCGGGCCGCCGCCCGTGCTCGGTGCGCCGCCGGGATCCGCTGTAGCGAGCCCACCTGCCTGGCCTACGGGGCCGTCAAGGTCACGTACCTGGTCGACAGCTGGCTGTGCGCGGACTGCATCAAGGCCGCGAACACCCGGCTGAACCCGGAAGGCCACGCCCCCGACCCCGTCCGTCCCGTCCCCGGAGGAACCCCCGAGAGCGGGCGCTACACCGTCACGCTGTACAACGCCATCGGCAAGGGCGCTCGCTCGGTGAAGTGCTCGACCCCGCAGCGCGCCCAGTTCATCGCAGAGACCGTGCGCCCCTTCAACAACACGGGCTACACGATCCACGTCAGCGCACCGACCCCGAACTGAACACCGCAACCGCCCCTTGGGCCTTCCCGCCATCCTGCGCGGGCGGGCCCAAGGGGCGTTTTCGTCCCCGGACCCCGGACTGCTGGTGGCACTCCGCTCCCCGTACCCAGCCGGACCACCCCGAGCACGCTCTTGCGCCCCTTGCCCGCCACCATCCCACGCTGTGCCGGCGGCCGGTCCACAGAACCGGCCCCAGACCGAGAGGCCCCGCCATGGGATGGACGTCGTACCGACGCGACAAGAACGCCGAGACCAACGAAGTGCACTTCGCGAAGAAGCTCGACAACCGCTACAAGATCATCGCGCACGGCACCGTCGAAGGCGTCTTCTACGCCGCCGTCCGCGACCAGACCACCAGCGAAGTCACCGCCTTCATCGCCCTGACCCGATGGACCAATGACCCGGACTACAACTTCAGCTACAAGGACCTGGACGAGAACTGTGGACCTGGCGACCACAAGGCACCCAAATCGGTGCTCAACGCGCTCACCCCGACGACGAACGAGTACGCACTCGCCTGGCGCGCGCAATGCCGCGCCCACCACGCGCAACGCGACTTCCTGCGCCGCCACTTGAAGCCGGGGGCACAGGTCCGCCTCACCCACACCCTGACGTTCACCAACGGCACCCGCAGCGACACCTTCATCTATGCCCGACGCGACCGGGCCCCCGGCTTCCTGGTCCTCGGCCGCAGCCGTTGCCGCGTTCCGAACTGGCGTGACAGCGTCGCTGCCCTCATCACCCCAGACCACCGGGAGATCCTCACCCCGGTCGGCCAGCAGCAGACCAACCAGCCGGCCGCCATGCCCACCGCCGAGACCGCGACCCCATCTGCCGCCTGAAGCCAGCCTTCTCGGCCCCCTCTCTCCGCTGCTGTCACCGCCGCTCGGCCCCGCCCCCGCCCAGGGGCGGGGCCGAGCGCGTTTCCGACCCCGCCCAAATCCGGAGTAACAGCTGCGGTTGCGCGGCTAAGGCAGACCCCGCGCACGGTCCATCCCGCCGCCCCGCCCCTCCGCGGAGCAGCTCCTGCCCGGCCCACCGGCCGACGGGATCTCACCTTGGGAAGGACCCCGCGTGTTCACCACCCACGACGCCCTCCACCAGGAGCTCACCACCACCGGCACCCTCAACGGCTTGTACACCGCACTCATGGTCTCCGCACCGCCCCTGGCCATTCGCTCGCACGCCGACCAGGACACCGGCCTCATGTTCTTCGAGCAGAGCCCCCGCCACCGCAACAGCCCGATCAGCGGCTCCGTCACCTTCAACGCCGACTCGGGCGCAGTCATCATCGCCGCCGACGGCTACAGCGGTCATTGCTGGCTCACGGCACTGGAACGCCTCACCACCCCGACGGCCACGTGGTCGTGGCATCCTGCCATCGAACACAAGCCGGGCACCCTCGAGGGCATCCTCCGGCTCGGGCCGAGCATCACGGCCGAGAGCCGCCTCGGCGGCTCCCCCCACGGCTATTCCGCAAGCGCAGGCCTCGCGCTCATCCCAGCCGACCGCGAACACTGCGAGCCGGCCTGGGCCCTGGCGGTGGCCGCCTTGGGCGTCCTGGTGACCGAAGACCCCGCCTACCGCTCTCCCGTCCTGCCGGCGCCCGACCTCGGCACGCTCACCGGCCCCGCCACCGACTACCCGGCCGCCGTCGCCACCGTCGTGGAAGCCCTCGCGCTCCTGGACGAGAACGAGGACTTCGACACCGCTCGCGACCACGATCCGATCTGGCCCACCGTGGCCGAAGGCGCAGCCGTCGGAGCCCTGCGTCATCTCCGTGACGCCCTCATCAACGCCATCCCGCTCCAGCAGTCTGAGCAGGCCGACCCTGCGCCCGACTCCACGGACCGCGACGAGCGCGGCGACTGCCTGCACGGGACGCGGGCGTAGCAGCTCGCAGGGCCCTCGGCGCCGCACTCGCGGAGCCGTGGGCCGTCCGGCCGTCCCATGCCTCGCGGCATGCGAAGCCGACTGCCCCACGGACTTGCGGGCTCGTGACCACACGCACAGGGGGCAGGCCAGTGGCCCGTTGCCGCGCTCCTCGGGCTCGCCAACACAGGGCGTAGCAGCGGTTGTTGCGGGGCTTGGTCTGACCTGATCCATCGTTCCGGCCATCCAGAGCAGCCCCGGCCCGACCTCAGCGCCGGGGCGCCCGCTACGCACCAGACCCGGAAGGCCACCTCCATGGACGAAACCGTGTCCCCGATCCTCATCAGCTGGGGGTTGGGCGCCGATTCCACGCGCATCCTGGTCGAGTTCCTCGAAGATCCGGCCGCCCACGGCCTCACCCCCGACCTGCGCGAATGTGTGGTCATCGTGGCTCTCACGGGTGAGGAGTGGCCGGACACGATGGACCTGGCCGAGCAGCACATCCTCCCCCTGCTGGCCCGCCACAACGTCCGCCTCGTCCAAGTGGCCCGAGGAGGACCGAGCGACAGCGACGGTATCGCCGTCCTGTCCGACACACGCACCCCCAGCCGCCTGTTCCGCCGCGGACCATGGGCTTTGTCCGACGAGCTCGGCCCCACCGGCACGGTGCCCCAGTACGCCTCCAAGAAGCGCTTCTGCTCGATCAAGTTCAAGGGCTGGGTGATGGACCAGTGGGCGGCCCGAGAGTTCGGCACCATCGCGTACCGCCACGTCATCGGCTACGAAGCGAACGAGACCGACCGGGCCGAGCGTGACTACACCTACGCCTCTCAGACCCGCCGACCCTGGTACCCGCTCATCGACTGGGGGCTCGACAGGACCCAGATCCTCCAGGGCCTCAAAGAGCGATTCGGGGTGGTATGGCCTAAATCGTACTGCACGATGTGCCCGTACCCCGCAGTCCGAGCCTCTGTCGACGCGCACCTTGCTCGCTGCCGCGCCTTCCCCGAACTGGCCGCTGCGGTACTGCGCCTGGAGTCCAACGCAATCGCCCTGAACTCCCGCTCCACCCTGTACCGCGACGTCTCCCTCAAGCAGCTCCTCCGCAACGACGGGAACACCGCCGCCCTGGACGCGTTCGAGCGTGAACGCAGCGCCGCCCAGTGGGCGGTGTATGAGGTGCGTCGCGTCTACTTCGCGGGCCGCTCGGACCACTGCCGTGCCAACCACGGAAAGAGCTGCCCACGGCCAGGGCCCTGGTGCCGTGAGCCCCTCAGGAAGGGACCGGCCTGGCGATCGGTCCGCAGCATCCACCACGGCACCCGCGCCGAGGTCATGCAACACCTCCACGACGAGGGACGGGCATCGGACTCGCTCGTCGTAACCATCGACGGCGTCCCGCGGATGCGCTTCGCCGAACGAGGCGAGACGTACCCGACAGCCGAGGGGTTCCTGGTCGCCGCCCCCGCGGGGATGGTCGACAAGCAACGAGGAGGCTTCGAGGCAGCGTGGCAGAAGGTCACCAGCAGCGGCGCTCTCCTCCTCACCACCTGACAGCGCCCGCATCCGGCTCCTGCCCTCCGTCGCCTCCACGCAGCGGAGGGCAGGAGCCGTCCCACATGTCCGCTCGACTCCCGTTGCGACGCTAGCCCGCCGTGCTCCGACGATGCGCCCGCCCACCCGGGCAACTCCAGGAAGGAGCACACCCTGTTATGTCCGACCTGCTCACCGGCTTCCTAATGGAGGCCGCAGATCAAGCCGCCGACGCGTCGAGCACAGACACTGACCACCTGCCCACCGACCGGCCCGTCACCGTGGTTGGCCAATGGCACCGCACATTCGAGGTGACCCCCGGACACCTCGACGAGACGGCCCGCGAGGCATTCACGCACGGCCAGTGCCACGCCTTCGCACGCGCCCTCAGCGCTGCGACCGGATGGCCCACCATCGGCCTACTCACCGACGACTGCGACGGCCAGGACCGCATGTGCCTGGACGGCGGAGGTACACATTGCCCCTGCCGCATCGGGCACATCGTCTGCCTTGGCCCTGACGGAACACATGTAGACATCAAGGGCGCGCACCCACCACTCCGTGTACCCGACTGCACGGACGCGGCCTCACTCCCGATGACGGCCGAACTGTGGCACGCCATCGACAACGCGACCGTGTGGCGCGAGGCCGACATGCCCGTCGCCCGCTCCATGGTGGCGCCACTGCTCGCCTCCCTCACGCCCCGCCCCTGCCCATAGCCGCCCACGACCCGCCAGCCCTCCGCGCCCTGCAACTCAACGTCATGACAGAGGTTGCGGAGATTGCCGGCGCAGTCGCGAGGGTGGGCCGGTGCCAGGGAGGGGTAACCCCTGCCCCTCCCTGGGGCCCGATTCCCGCCCATACATCCGCCCTTCTGAAAGGTTGCGCTATGTCGTATTCCCAAGCTGTACAGCAACGTGTCGACGCTCTGACTCCGTTCACCCGCTTCGGCCCCGAGTACCGACGGGCCGTTGCCGAAGCTCTCGCATACGCCCGAGGCGCTGCACGTTGGGACGGATGCCCGTGTCTCTACATCCTCGAGGCGGAAGTGAGCGCGGGTACTCGCCCACGAGCCGACCTCGGCCGCGCCCGGGCCACAACGAGCTCCGAGCACCTGACCCAAGGCGGGGTCATCCACGACGAGTTGTGCAGTTGCCCTGTTCCTACACCTGCCTGACCCGCGCGTAATCACCCATGCTCGGACGCTCTGCGCTCTGGAACTGGCGAAACGCCAAGAGCAGTCCTGACGCCGCAGTCCGCGCCCCGTCGCCATCGGCCCACCCACGCTGGGGGTGGGCCGATGGCGCTCCTCGCCCGGCGCCATGTGCCAGATCCGGCAGCTGTGCCCGACTCGACCCACGTTGGATAGGGCGAGGAACCGCCCCCGTCCGCCCCGCACGCCACCCGGCCTCGTAGCTTGCGGAGGAGCTGGGGGCGCGGCCTGTGCGGTGAGGGCTCCCGCTTGCGGGTCTTGCCGGCCGCTGCCTCACGGTGCAGCCACCGGCCGCCGGGAGGAGTGGTGACCATCAGTCTCGCCCCCCCCTTCGCCGTGCGCGCCCCTTTGCTCACCGCTTGAGAGGAACCCGCCGTGCTCCCCACCCCTACGTACCACCACAATCAGTCTCTGCTCTACACGCTCGTCACATCGGGTAGCTGGACCGGCCTGAAGGCCGCCGTCGCCAACGGCGAGACGAGCCCGCACGACAGTCCTTACAGCGAGGGCTTCGACTTCACGTCCTGCCAGCATCCCGGTGACATCGGCTCCGTCTGCCTGAGCGGCTCAGTCCGCATCGGAGCGCGTGCGGGCGACCTGTCCGTGACGGTGAGCCGGGTCCGCGGCGACCAGTGGATGACCGCCCTCGGTGCCATCGGGCCCGCATCCGAGCCCGCCAAGCGCACCAACACGGATCCGTACTCCCTCGGCCCGCTCGGCGTGCCTGGCTGGCAGAAGGTGAAGTCCTTCGTGCCGAACACCACATGCGGCCAACTGACCCTGCCCGGCCCGATCGATGTCTCCACCCACTTCAAGAACCTCGCCGACCCCGCCCTTCTGCTCGCCACCGTGCGCATCGCTCCCTCTGGACGTGAACACTGCGTACCTGCCTGGGACCAGGGAGCGCGGTTCCTTCAAGCCCTCACCGGCGGCGGGCCCGCTGTCGATGTGGCGGTTTGCTGCATGACGTGATCTGCGGGCCCCGTCCCCGTCCGTGGCCCTCTCGGGTGTCCGGTGCTGGGGGTTGTTCTGGTGGTGTCTGTGTGGGGTGTTGGGGTTTGCGTGGCTTGGTCGGGTGTGGGGGTTTCTGGTCCTGTTCATGTCACGGGGGCCGGTTCTGGTTCTTGGTGACGCCGTGACCAGGAATCGGGGGAC
>NZ_JARJBB010000056.1 GCF_029269835.1 Streptomyces tropicalis
AGGGTGATCACAACGGTCCGCTCGGCGGTGAGGACGCCGGTTGCCTCCAGCGCGACGCCGAGTTCGGTGAGGGCGGAGTGGGCCAGCGCCGTGAGTTGGTCGACGGGGTCGGCTACGGCAGGTCCGGGCTGTTCGGCAGGTGCGACGGAGCGCTCCGCCTGCCCGGCGTTGTCCTGGTCCTGCTGCTCCTTGCTGGGGCTCGCCTCCGCTTCCGGCTCGGTGGCAGCGGCCGCGGTTTCGACCGGCGCGGCTGCCGGCTCCGCCACGGCCTCCTGGACCACTGCCCCGGGCGACTCCGCCGCAGGCTGCGCCGCGGGGCTGTCGGAGCCGTTGTGCTCGCCGTCCCCGGTGGCGGTTACGGACTCCTGGGCGGCCGGAGCGGAAGGGGCGGCGATCTGTTGAGCGGCGTCCGGCGCCGCCGCCGATGGTGTGGGGGTCGCGGGACCGGGGGTCGCCTGGGGCGCCTCGGCGGGAGTCGGCTCGCTCGGGGCTGGTGCAGGGGTGGTGGGGTTGTAGTCCAGGAGCGGCCGGGCGCCGCCGTCGCTCGCGTTCATCCACGCGGTCGCCGCGGCCAGCAGCGTCTGCGCGTCGACCGCGTCGAGGTCGACGGCCGGGAGGGTGACGGCTCGCGCGCTGCCCTCTTCGTCCACGGCGGTGAGCCCGAGCATGAGCACGGGCGCCCCGGCCTGATGATCGACCAGCGCGTAGACCGGGCGGCCGTGGAGGTGGGCCAGGAGCGCGACCTCAGTGGCGCCGCCGGCCAGGTGCGCCTGTGCCTGGGCGAGCAGCCGCGGCGCGGCCTCTTCGGCGGTCATGAGGATCTCGCCTGGCAGCTCGAATACGGGCAGCTGGATGTAGTCGTCCTCGTCGGGGTCCACGGCCATCGTGGTGGGCTCCTGTGCCGTTTCGGGCGTCGGCTCGGTCGAGTCCGGTATGCCGACGGGTTGCGGGGTGAGCTGCTGGGCGCGGTGCTGGATGTACTGCCCGAGCTCCATCTCGCCGTCCTCGGTCTGCTGGACGAAGGCGATGAACTGCCCCTGGAAGGCCCTTTGGTGCAAGTCGCGCAGCTTCCCGGTGTCGGTCGTCCGTGCCGCTTGACCGTGGAAGATCTTCGCGAGGGTCAGTTGCGCGCAGTGGAGGTGGTGACCCAACTGCTGTGCGAGCTGCGCGCGTTGGTCCCCGTCGTCTGAGCCCGTGCCGAGCGCGGTCTGCAGGGCGAGCAAGCCGGTGAGGCCGGGGATGCCGAGAGTGTCGGTGTCATTCAGGGACGCTGCTGCCCGGGAGGCGGCAGGGGTGGCCGACAGCCACTGTTCGTGCTGGTCGAGCTCCCGCAGCAGAGCCTGGTGGGCAGCCGTGTACGCGGCGGCGTCCGGGTAGGGCGCGGCGGGTTCAGTGCCCTCCTGCGAATCGGGGGTGAGTGGTTGGTCGGCTGCGGACGGGTTTGGCGGTGCACTGGTGGCCACGGTGCCCTCCTGACGTGCGGCGGCCGGTTGGGGGTGCGGGCTGCTCCCGACTTCGGGAGCGGTGCTCTGCGCCACGTCGTCGGCCGAATCCACGGCGGGCTCTGCCGAGGCGACACGATTGGCTCCGAGAGCCTCCTCGTCCGCTTCGCTGGCCGTGGGGGCGTTCTCAGGCGGTATAGCCGCGGCCCCGGGTTCCTCCGTGCGGTCGAGCGCGCGTTCTACGGCGACGTTGGGCGTGGCCGCGGCGGAGGCAGCCGCGGGTTCGACCGGTGTACCCGGCGCCTGCGTCACCGCAGTCTCGGCCTCGCCCGCGTCGGCCGGGGCGGCGTCGAAGGCAGTCTCGGGAGGGCTGGCGTCGTCTGTGCGTGCCGGAGTCCGCAGCGGCAACGTCCCCTCTCCGATGGGAGGTTGCTCCCGCACGGCCTGGCCCTGACGCAGGTGCTGCGGGCTGCCGGTGCTCTGGTCGGCCGCTGACTGTGCTGCCGCCTCGCTGCCGGAGGCGCCCGCGGGCTCCGCGGCGGCCTCTCGTGGCCCTTCGGCCGACACCTTGAGCGGTGCGCCGTCTTGGGCCGGAGCCGGTGCGGGCGCAGGTGGCACAGCAGATGCACGGACCTGGTCGGACACGCCTGGGACGGGTTGCGCCGGTGCGTCGATCGGGGTGCCGGGACTTGGGGCGGGTGCCTCACCGGGGGGTGACGGGGCGGGTCGGGGCTCGAGGGCACGCCAGGTTGCGCGGCGGTCGGCCACGGTGTCGACCGTGTCGGTTTCCCCCAGCGCGTAGGACCGCAGTGCGTTGGCCACGTGCTGTGCGGCCTCGGCAACATGTTCCGCCGCGGGCAGTTGAGGGAACTTGACCTCCTTGTTGCCAAGCCGCACGAGCTCGCCCGTCCAACCCGCCGCGTCCTCCAGCACGCTGACGATCGCGCCGGCGTCCAGGCCGTACGTCGTTGCGTGCTCGCGGACGGCGTCGAGGTAGGTGATGACGATGCCGCGGACGCGGACCCGGTGAACGTCGTCCGCCTGTACCCCTCGGGCGGTATTCCACTGCGGGCTGCGAACGTTGTTCACGTAGTGGTCGGTCGCCTCGCGGCCCGCCTCCTCCAGAGCGGCACGCAGATTCAGTACCGCGTCGGCTGTGTACGTGTGGGCGATGGGGTCGGTCAGCGTCTCGAGCGCGGCGGCGGCGTTCTCGTCGTACTGGGCCAGCGGGTACTGGTAGGTCCAGTAGGTGTGGTCGGCTCCGGCGACAAGGTCGGCGACGTCGCGGGCGGTCGACCGGGCGGCCCGTGCGGCGGCCTCGGCCGCCATGGCGTAGGTCTCTTCGAGTTCCTTCTGGCTTCGCTTGCCGGTCTTGTGCCAGTCGTCCCTCAGGGGTGCCGGAGCTGGCGGCCTCGGGGCTTCGCCGCTCTCCGCGGGTGCCGGGAGGGCGCCCTGGGGCGCGTAGTCGATGGGCGGCAGTGGCGCCTGGTTGACGGTCTCGATGTCGCGGGGGACATCGGGCACGGTGTGGTTGTAGCGGGTGTACCAGGCGTGCCCGCGCTCGGAGAGGCGGATCTGCGCGCCGTCGCGTTCGGCCAGCCCGTTGTCCAGGAGGGCGCTGATGCGCTGCGGTGCGCCTGCCGGGCGGACGGAGCGGCGGGGCACGCGCTGCATGAACCGGCCGCCGACCTCGGTGATGTTGCCGCGTGCGATGTCGTTGAGGTCCTGAAGGCGTACCAGGGAGAAGGGCGGAAAGGCCTTCTCTGGTTCGGCGGCGGCCGGCTCTGTGCCGGGGGCGTCCTGGTCGGCTGCGGGGGCCGGTTCAGGCTGCGCTATGGCGAACAGCGTGGCCTGTTCTTCCTGGAGGTCCGGCCGCGGTGCTTCGCTCGTGGGTTCTCCCCGCAGTGCACGGTGCCGTTGTTCGCCGAGTTCCGAGAGCCGGGCGAAGAAGCGGTCATCCGGCCTGTCGGGGTTGTACGGCGGTACCTGGATGAGGCCGAGGGCGCTGAGGGTCCACAGGGCACGGGTCGTCCAGTCGAAGGTCTGCTCGGTGGCGATGCCCTGCTGGTTGTGGCGGTACCACTCGCCCAGGGAGCGGGAGATGACCCCGCGGGCCACGTCGTTCAGGGCCTTTTGCTCGTGCTCGTTCAGCTCGACGGTGAGCGGGTCGCGCTGGTCGGCGTGGCGGGCGGCGTGCCGGCGCACCATGGGCATGATGTCGCGCTCGTGGGTGACCGTTCCGATCTGTTGGGTGTTGGTGGTCGAGGTCGGGTCGGGCATGTATCGGACGCTGATCCGCTTGCGGGTGAATCCCGGTGTGCGGAAGAGGTACCGGCCGCTGGGCAGCGTGATGTCGTAGTCGCCGTCGAACCGGCCTGCATACCCCTCGTAGCTCTCCCCTGCACTCGGGTCGATGCCGAGGGCTTCTCCGGCTGCGGCATTCCGTGCGAGCCGCTCGCGCCAACGTGCCTCGAAGTCCGGGGCCGTCTCCGCGCTATCCTCCGCGTTCTCACTCGCGGCTGGTGCCGGTCCGGTGGCGAGGGCGGGGTCGTCCGATGCTGCTGAGGCTTGCGCTGCGGGAGCAACCGCCTCAGGGGCCGGCTCGGTTTGTGGCTCGGCAGCATCGATGATCCCGGAGGGAACGTCCTCGTCTTCCCACGCTCCCTCTGCCGACGGGTGTGCGGGCAGCGCGGAGGGGCTCTCGGCCGGCGGGCCTTGGCGCCCGGGGGCTGTTTCGCTGGGCTCCGGGTCGCGTGGTTGCGTGGGTGCCGCGTCGGCGGCGGGGGCCGGGACGGCCGGTTCCCCCCGCGCCGGGCTGTTCGCCGCGGCAGACGGGGGTGACTGGGTCTTCTCGGCAGGGCCGGCGGCTGCCCCGGTCGCAGTCGGGTGAGCGAGGGTGTCTGGGTCGCCGCGGGCATCGGCGTCCGCCGCCTGGCCCGTGTTGCTGCGGGGACTGCGCGGCGCGGAACGGGGAACCCCCGCCGCCGCACGGCCGTCCGGCTGGGGTGCAGGACGGGAGTCGGTGCGCCCGTCCTGCACCGGCGCGGGGCGGCGCCCGGATCCGCGCGCAGGGCTCTGTCCCGGTGCCAGTACGCGAGGAGCCTCATCAGTTGCGGACCATCCGGGGACCGCGTCAGGAAGCGGCAGGCCCGACGGCACGTCCTCCACCTCGGTCCACGGATCAGGTGCGGTCGGGGCAGCAGGTGCTGCTGCGGATGCGTCCAGGACGCGGGGGGCGTCCTCATCACTCCCCCAGCCCCGGGGCGCCTCGTCAAGAGCCGACGAGGCGCCCTGGTCACCCCACGCGCTGACCGGCCCGGGTGCGAGTACGCGAGGAGCGTCGTCGGCTGCGGACCAGCCCACGCCTGCGTCGGGGAGCTCCAGCCCTGACGGCGGCTCCTGTTCTGCTGTCCAGCCAAGACCTGACTCAGCCGGGGCGGCAGGATCCGTCGTGGGTGTCTGCAGAACGCGGGGAGCGTCATGGTTGCTTCCCCATCCGTCGGGCACAGCCCCGAGGGCTGCGGGGGCGTCCTGGTCGTCCCACGCGCCACCCCCGCTGCTCGGAGCGGCGGGGCCGACTGCTTCGCCAGCTTCGTGCTCGGGTGCCAACGGGCGAGGCGCATCGTCGGCGGCAGCCCAGCCGTAGCTCCCATCGGCCAGGGTCAGTCCCGACGGAGGTTCCTCGCTCGCCGTCCAGCCGGTTTCCGGCGCGGTCTGGGACGACTGCGGCGGCACGGACATGTCCAGGACGCGCGGGGCGTCCTCGTCGCTCGTCCATCCTTCGGCGACATCGCCAAGAGCGGAGGGCGCGTCCTCTTGGCTCCACGCCTGGGCGGCCGTCGTGCCCACGGCAGGGCCGCCTGCGTCCTCGGCGTCGTACTCGGATGCCAGTACCCGTGGTGCGTCGTCCGCGGCATCCCAGCCCTGGGCCTCATCGGCCATGGCCAGGACCGAGGGCGGTTCCTCCGCCGCCGTCCAACCGACCGGTTCGCCCGCGGTGGGCGATGCCGGCTGCGTCGCGGCCGTGTCCAGGACACGCGGGGCGTCCTGGTGGCTCGCCCATCCTTCGGCGACTTCGCCGAGGGCCGAGGGGGCGTCTGAGTTTTCCCATCCGGCGGTCCCCCCGCGCACGGCGCCGGGGCTGTCTGTTCCCCCCGTGGCCTGCTCGGGGGCGAGCACCCGGGGTGCCTCGTGCGCGGCGGACCAGCCCGGGGCCGCGCCGGGCACGGCCAGGCCCGAGGGCGGTTCCTCCTGGGCCGCCCATCCTGCGTCGGGTGGCAAGACCCGGGGCGCGTCGTCCCCGTCCGTCCATCCTTCGCCGACCGCATCGAGCGCAGAGGGGGCGTCCTGGTCTCCCCAGCCGCCCTCTGCGCTGCGGGGCGGGATCGGGAATTCCTCCGGGGCGGTGGCCAATTCGTCACCTCGTTGATGATCACGGGTGGCGGCTGGGCCGCCTGCATTCCCTGGGGCAGATCAAGTGCCTTTCGACGTTAGGGATCACCGGTGTTCGGGGGTGCTGCCTGGATGCAGCCCTCCCGCCTGGGGGGATTCACGGCTCAGAAATCTTGTGGCCGATCCCCCCAGACGGTCCGTGCTCTCGGTCACCGGTTCGGGGATGCCACCGGTGAGACCGGCCGTCCGGTCTCGTCGGGGCGCGGCTGCTGCGCTCGTCCGGAAGGTGTGCCAGCAGAAGGCAACTGGGGCATCTGCCGTTGACGGGCGCCGGCCTGGACGCGGTCTCGGAGGCGGCGTGCACGGTCGGTGTCGATGCGCTCTTGCACGAAGGCCTCGCCGTAGCGCTCCACGATCTGGACCACCTTGTCGCTGGTGGCGCCTTGGAGGTCGTCCCGGGTGAAGAGGCCGGCGGGCGCGGCCTTGGCATCGAACCCGAAACGCAGCACGTTTCCGTGCTGCGGGTGACCGGTCACCGCGACGTACAGGTTCAGTGCGCTCATCGTGTTCTGGAGCGTGGGCACGCTGGGCGCGTGCGGGTCGTCCATGAGCTTCAGGAGGTCCTCACGCAGCCGGTCCGGGACGACGGGCCCGGGATCCTTCGGGAGCGGCTGGCGCTGGGATGCGGGAAGGCGGGCCAGTACGCCGCGCAGCACTTGCTCTCCGGTGGCCCCTTCGAGCTCCGCGGCCGTGAATTGCGCGGCAGCGCGGGGGGCGTTGGGATCGAACCCGAACTGCACGACCTGCCCGTGCCGGG
>NZ_JARJBB010000057.1 GCF_029269835.1 Streptomyces tropicalis
GAGCGCGACCGCGGCGCCCTCGGGGCTGGCGTAGGCGGTGCCCTCGGCCAGGGCCAGCTGGCCGTCGGGGACGAAGTGGCAGCCCGCACTGCTCGCCACGACGGTGCCGAGCCGGGTGCCGTTGCGCAGGACGCCCCGGGCGCCGCCGGGGTCGGCCGCCTCCAGGGTGAGGTCGGCCAGGTCCTGGCGGAAGGCCTCCATGCCGCCGAGCTGTTCGGCGTCCACCTGCCGCAGGCGGCGCTGCTCCAGCTCGGCGCGCAGGGCGTCGCGCTGCTCGACGGCGCGGACACTGTCTGGGGTGTCGCCCTGTGCCGCGTACGCGTTGAGCCACTGGTCCAGGGCCGTGGCCCGGCTCTCGAGCTCGGCGGACTTCAGGCTCTGCGGCGGGCTGGAGAGCAGCGGGGGCTTGGGCGCGCGGTCCTGCACGAGCACGGGTGCCCCCGTGCCCGGGCGCGGCGTGCGCTCGGGGCGGTCCTGGAGGGTGACGAGCCGGGTGGCGTCCCGCCAGGCCAGGACCTCTTCGAGCCCGTGGTAGTGGCCGCGCTCGTCGCGCAGGGTGTGCGCGCTGACCTCGACGGCCTGGGCCCACTCGCCGCTCTTGCGCAGCAGGACTTCGACCCGGGTGCCGTCCGGGCGCGGCTCGAGGTCGGCGACCGTCCACCGGCCGGCCCGCTGGGCGTAGGAGAAGTCCTTCCTCAGTGTGGCGAGGAGGGCGGCGGAAACGTCTCGTGCGACGGCATCCTGCTCGGCGACCGGTGCCGGGGCAGGGTCGGTCTGCTGCGGCTGGGCTGCGCCGTCGCCCGGTACCGCGACGACCTGGTCACGGGTGAAGACCAGGACGCGGCCGTCCGCGCTGGTGCCGGCGTACGAGTTGGCGTCGGCCAGTTCCACGGTGACCGTGCTGTACAGCTGCCGGGTGCTCGGCTGGCCGGTGGCGGCGTGTGCGGGGTGGTGCGGGTCGAGGATGCGGACCAGCTGGCCCACGGCGAGGGTGGGAGAGGCGCTCGGGTCGGCGGGTATCCAGCCCTGGGGGGCGGGCTGGGTGAGGTTGCGGCGGTCGTGGGCGGCGGCTTCGCCTTCCACTGTGCCGCCCTCGACGGAGGTTTCGAGCCGTCCGTGGAAGGCGGTCTCGGCGCCCAGGGTGCCGGAGAGGTAGACCGACTGGTGGAGTTGGACCTGGTCGGCGCCGATGGGGTTCCAGGCGACGTAGACCCGCAGGCCGCTGGCTTCGTCGCCGACCTGGACCTTCACCAGCTGGTCGGTGCCGCGGGTGTCCTTGGCGATGACCGTGCCCAGGACCGGAACAAGGGCCGGGCCCGCCTCGTGCCGCTGCGCCTCGCTTCCACCCGGGGCGGTGGTGGCCGTCTCGGGGGCGGGGACACGCAGGCCGGGTTCGCTGGCGAGGCTGTGGCGTGTGCGGTCGGCGTCTTCCTTGGCCGCGAAGACGGCTTCAACGGGGTCCTGGTCCTGGTAGCGGATCCAGACGACGTCCCCGTCTGTGCGGTCCACGACGGCCCAGCGTCGGCCGGTGTCCGTGGCCCGGGCGATCACCTTGAACGACGACGCCGACGCGGCGGATTCCGGTGCCTCGGCCGCGGGCGGCGCGTCACTGGCGGCGGGGGGCGGTGTTGCGGGGCCCTGCTCCCTCTCGATGGCGACGTCCTGGCCGGTCACCGCTGCGGTGGACGGCTCCTGCTGCTCGTTGAGGAGCGGGGCGGCGGCGAAGAACGGCGTTCCGGTGCGGATGCGGTCGATGTTCTTGCCGGTGACGGCGTCCTGGACGTCGACGACGCCGCGCGGTGCGAACGTCAGCCGGACGAGGACGGGTTGTGTGATTGCCTTCTTGCGTCCGGCTGCCCGGCCGCCCCACCACAGGGTGCCGTCAGCCCCGGTCAGGGCATTGGTCTCGGGCGGCTTGAGCGCGGTGAACGTGTCCCGGTCAGGGGCCGTCTGCGTCGTGCCGTCTGCGGTGGTGGGCGTCGTCTGAGTCTGCTGCTCGGTCGCGTCCGGTGTGTCCACGGCGGCTTCCTCTCCGCTGCCGTCTGCGGCGGACGGTGTGTTCGGTGCTTGCGGTGCCTGGGGTGCCTGGTCACCGGCGCTGGGCGCGGCGGCAGGACGGGGCGAGGTCTGCGGGTCCGGCGAGGCCGCACTGCTCGGGCTCGGTGCCGTCATCGGTACGAAGCCGCTGTTGAGGGCCGCGTCGAGTTCCTCGTCGCTGGCCACGGGCAGGTGGGGCTGGTCCTGCCCCTCGCGGCGGATGATCTGACCGGTGACGACCGCCTGGGTGCGCTCGTCGTCGGTCCTCACGAGCAGCGCGGTGCCGTCGAGCTCCGCGACTTCCCCGTCGAGGAGGCTTTCTCCGTCCTCGCTCCAGAAGGTGACTCGGTTGCCGGGTGAGAAGTCGCTGACCTGCCATGCGCGCAGGTAGATACCGTCCGGCTCCTGCATCGGGTCGTCGTCGCGGGTGACGTCGAAGATCCAGCCGAGCGAGCCGGCGTCCAGGATGTCGGTGGCGCGGGTGACCGCGACGTAGGCCAGGCGCAGCTGCTCGTCGTCGGGGATCGTGTCCCAGTCGATGCCGCCGCTGGCGCTCTCCTTGGGGCCACGGAAGTCCCCGGCGATGCGGACGCGCTGCGACTCCATGCCCTTGGCCTTGTGCGCGGTGGACACCAGGAGGTCATGGGGCGCGGCCTGGTCGACGACCTGTCCGCCGTTGTCGCTGGCGGGGGCGGTGTAGTGGTCGGTGATGTACTGCTCGACCCGCTCGCGCAGCCGGTGGCGCTCGGCCTCGGTCGCGGAGGTGGCGGACTTCCTCGGCGGCGGGAAGCTCCACCGCTTGGCGTCGCCGTCCCATCCGAAGCCGACTCCCTTGCTCTTGAGCCACTCCTTCGTGGTCCGGAAGTTGCCGTCGCCGTGGGCGAATTTCACGTACAGGCGCTCGCCGTCGTCCTCGACGAACGGGCGCGGCATCCGCACGGACTCCAGCAGCGCGTCGAGCTCGTCGCTGTGCCGCTCCATCAGTTTGAACATGGAGTCGAGCTGCTTGAGTTCGGGCTCGCTCTCGGCGGTCTCCAGGATCTCGTCCCAGGCCATGCCGTTGAAGCGGGCCAGTTCCTGATGGCTGGTGCGCTCCCCCTCGCGCAGCGCTTCGGCGGCTTCCAGGAACTTCCGCAGGTCGGCCAGTCCCCCGGACACCGCGACCTTGCGGCCCGCCCGCAGGCCTTCGACGGCGCCGAGGACCACGCCCGCGTTGGTGCGGGCGATGAGCATCGTCTCGTCGCCCGGGGCGATCTCTTCGAGGCGGGAGGTCTTGCGGTCCCAGCCCGCCAGCCGCATGCGGGTGCCGCCCAGGCGCAGGAAGCGGTTGCCGATGTCGGCGACGGCATCACCGAACCGGAAGGTCTGGGTGAGCGTGCAGGTCGCGTCCGCGGGCAGGCGTCCCAGGGCGTCGGTCGCTCCCCTGAATCCGTAGATGGCCTGGTTGCTGTCGCCGACCGCCACGACCTGGATGCCGGCTTCGCGGACGTTGGCGACGATCGACTCCATGACCGGGTTGACGTCCTGTGCCTCGTCCCAGAACAGCACGTCGGTGTCGGGGACCCGGCCGGAGAGCGCCCACATCTTGACGGTGTGGTCGAAGGACAGCGGGAGATCACGGTCCTTGTTGATGGCCTTCGGGTCGGTGAGGTTGTCCCACATCTCCTGGGCGAGGGGCCGGATCGCGGCGAAGATCGCATCCCGGTTGTGTGCGATGCCGTCCGGCAGGTGGTGGACGGCGAAGTCGTTGTCGGCGGATTTCACCCATTCCGACAGCAGCCGGTTGGCCAGGTACGCGGCCCGCTGCGGGATCAGCGTCTCGCCTCCGGCCCGGATCCGGGAGCGCCAGCGCATCCGGTCGGCGAGCTGCTGCTCGTTGAGCTTCGGCCAGTTCAGCCGGGTCAGCAAAGCCTCGTCGACCATGCTGTTGGCGTAGGCGTTCGCGGTGGTCGGGGTGAGGTTACCGCTGTACTCGCCGCGCTGCTGCGCCTCGATCGCCTCATCAGCGACCGACCGGTTGAAGGCGAGGTACAGGATCCGCTGGCCGGGCATGCGCCGCGACAGCATCTTCAAGGTGGTGGACTTGCCGGTGCCGGCCAGGGCCATCACCCGCAGGTCCAGGCCGCGCCGGGCAGCGGCCTCAATGATGATTTCCTGCTCGGCGGTGGGCGGGTAGTCCTCCCCGGCGGCGGCTGCCGCCACGATCTCGGCCCACCGGGCATCGGTGTAGGCGCCGGGCTTCGCGCGCGGCAGATCGTCCACGCTGGTGACGGCGCCCTGGGCCTCGTTGGGGTCGAGCCGGTAGCCGGCGGCCCGCTCACGCAGGATCTGCCCGCGGGACGGCTCGACCAGGTTGCCCTGGGCGTCGAACTCCGGCTGCGGCACCCACCCTTCGGCTTCCTCGCGCTGCAGGCCCCAGCGGCGCCGCTCGGCGCGCAGCCGATAGGCCAGCGACAGCGCATCGGTGGCGTCCCCCAGCGCCTCGATGGTCTCGTCAAGGTCATCAAGGGTCATCGCGTCGATCGCCATGACGTGCGCTGCCTGGCCCTGGGACGGCTGGCCGAGAGGTGGCCGGACAGGGGCGGTGCGCTTTTCCTGCGCCGCCGCCGTGTCATCCGCGGCCCCGGCAACTGCCTCGCGTGCTGGTGCGGTGGGCGCGGGCGTGGCCGTCTCGGCCCTATCGGCGGCTTCCGCTTCCTGCTTGGCCTCAAGGCTCTCGAAGACGGGTATCTCGCGGCCGCGCGCCGACAGCAGCGCCCGCAGCGTGTTGATCTTCTCGGTGCGGGTTTCGTACGTCAGGTTCTTCGGCATGGTGTGCTGGGACGAGCCGTGCCGGCGGTGCACCGCGTCCACCCCGTTGCGCCGGTTGAAGCCGCGCGGGCCGCCGGCGACTTCGAGCGCGAAGACGAGCTCGCGGTACTGCTCGCTGGCTCCCCAGACGTTGCTGTGGTCGGGGTGGTGCTCGATCCACACGTTCAGCCACGTCTGGTTGCTGGGCACGTCGTTGAGTTCGGCGTGCGCTTCGACCAGGTGGCGGACGGAACGCTCGATGGTGTCGTGGCCCTTGATGGGGCTGTCGTCGCCGTACAGGGTCTTGTGCTTGCCCTGGTTGTAGGTGCGGTTCTCGACCGAGCCGATCTTCCGGTTGCCGGGCCCGTAGACCACGGTGCCGGGGTAGGCGCTGACCTGGTGGTAGTCGGGGAAGCCGGGCACGGGCACGGCGCCCTCGGGCAGTTCCCCCTCGGGCGCGGCCGCGGGCTGGTCGAGCCCGAGCTCGCGGGCGCGGGCCTCACGCTCCTCGCCGGTGGCGACCCACTCGTCGTAGGACTGGACGACCTGCGCGACCGCGCCGGACACGGTCTCGAACGGATGCTTCGACGTCCAGTTCTCGATGGTGGTGGCGGCGTATCCGCCGTCGGGGCGGGTGACGACGGAGCCGATGGCCTCGCCGTCCAGCAGCACCGGGGCCCGCAGGAACTGGCCGTCGGCCGCCAGTTCGCCGACGGTGACGCGTGCGAGCAGGGCACGGGCCACCTCCTGGCCGCCGAGCCGCATGGCGTCCCAGATCGAGACCGGGGTGTCGTCCCCCCGGTCCTGGACCGGGGCGGTGAGGCCGGTCGACGCGCCCGGCTGCGCCGGCTCCTGCGCCGTAGCCGCAGAGACGCCGTCGGCCTGTTCGGTCGCATCGCCCGCGGACTGGGCTTCATCACGCGGGAGTCCGGCGTCGGAGGTGTCCAGGCCCAGCTGGCCCTCCGGCACTGTTCCGCTGTCCTGCGCGACTGGTGTCGGGGCACGGTCGAAGTCCTCGGGGCGCATCTGCGTCCAAGGCCGGCCGACCGACGTCTGCTCGGCGGATTGCGGCTCAGCGGCGGGCGCGTCAACGGGGCTCTGCACGTCTTGCGTCGGCACTGCTGTAACCGTCAGGCGCGCGGCGGCCAGGTCGACGTCCGCAAGCTGTGCCGCCCAGTGCTCCATCACCTCGACTCCGGCGCGGGCCCGCTCGGGCATCACGTCCACACCGTCCGCACTGGCTACCTCCGCCAGGTGGACGAGGGCGTCGCGCGCCGAGAGGACCTGCTCACGGAGCTTCGCCACCGGCGTGGGGCGGGACTCGATCGCCTCGGAGGCGGCGGAGACGGCCCGCATGCTGCGCATCAGCTCGTCGTGGCCGATGAAGGGGAAGGACACCCCGTTGGTGGGGTGGTCCAGTGCCGCCAGCAGGGCGGGCCGAGCCGCACGCGCAACGATGGTCTCGGGGAGCAGGGCAAGGTCGCCCACGGCTTCCCGCAGGGGCCCGGTCTTCGCTATGGCCGCGCTCAGGTGGTAGCTGACGGACGCGCCCTGGCGCGTCCCGTCGACGGTCACCGAGCCGTCGGCGTCCCGGCTGAGGCTGGCCACGGTGAACGCCGGGGTCCAGCTCTCCGAGGTGAGCCGGCCGTCCTGCGGAGCGGGCAGTCGTACGACTGCTCCGGGCCCGATCTGCGTCCAGGCACCGCCGCGCCAGCCCTCAGGGATGACCGCGTGGAGGTCGTCTTCGCGGTCGATCGCGTACCGCTCCGCGTCGCTCTTGCGGTCCATCGCACCC
>NZ_JARJBB010000058.1 GCF_029269835.1 Streptomyces tropicalis
GGTTCATGTCGTTGGCGATGTGGTTCTTCTGGCCCTCGGGGTCCTGCTGGTCGTAGTCGAGTTGTTCCGCGGACCAGTTGTATTCGAGGACGTTGTGGATGCTGGCGATGACGTCAGCCGGGACGAGTTCCGGATCGCCGACGGGTTCGGGCGCGGGCTTCGGATTGGGTACGGGGGTGGGCCCGGCGGTCGGCGGGGCGGTGTGGAGCGTCTCGGTGCCGCGTACGTCCACAGTCCAGCCGGCGTCGGTCAGGGTGGTTGCGATGGCGTGGGCGACCTCTTCACGGGCGTCGCGGCCCGTGGTCCGAGGAGCGGTGACGTCGATCTGCACCCAGTGGGGGCGCCAGATCACGGGCGTGGGGGCGCTGTAACTGACGACGAGGGCCCGATCGCCGGTCTCCGGGTGCTGCGTGAATCCGGCATCCTGCAGCATGCGGGTGGCGCGCTCGGCGGTCGTGGCGTCGTCCGGCAAGGCGCGGAGCACTCCGTCGTCGACGCGGACCGTGCGGACTGCGGCTTCGGGGCTGGTGGGGGCCTGCCCGGTGGCGGTGTATCCGGCGGCGCGCAGCACGCTCATGGCACGGCGGACGCGGGCGGCTGAGGCGGTGGGGAAGGTCAGGACCGTGAAGTCGGTGAAGCCGTCATCGCCGGACTCGGCGTAGAAGAAGCCTTCGTTTCCCGTGGGGTAGCCGCTGGTAGTGAACTCTGCGTGAGCTGCGAGGAGTTCGGCGACGGTGTCGGGGGCGGCCTCGGGTGAGACGGCCTGCGGTGGCACGGCGTCGACCTGGTAGTCGCCGCGGTCGATGTCGATGCCGAGGCTGATGAAGAAATCGCAGAGCAGATCCACGGTGTCACCGCCATTCCATTCGCCGTCGCCGTCCTCGATGTTCTTGATCTGGCGGAGGAGACGGCTGATGGCCTGACCTTCGGGCGTCGCCAGGTTGTACTTCAGGGTGCTGTCGGGCACGGTCTTGTCCTCACGTGATGGTGGGATGCGGGCTTCCGGCGTGCAGCCGTGGCGCGGCTGCGGGCCGGTGGCCGGACCGTGGTGGGCGGCGGGGCAAGCCCCGCAACCGGCGTCATGAGAGGGGCGAAGGCTGCCCTGAAGACGCAACGCCGCCCCGCCCTGGACCAGGGCGGGGCGGCAGGGTCGGGTCAGATGGTCAGGTCAGCTTCCCGAGCGTGTGTCGCAGCGGCTTCGATGTAGGCGCTGGCCAGGGCGGCGGCTGCGTCTCGCTCCTCCTCGTCGGCCGAGTGCTTGCTGCGGGCGAGCAGTCCTGCCGCCTGCCGTAGGTGGTGGGCGCAGTGCCGGTACTGGGAAGCGGCGGCCTTTCCGCCGAGGTCGTCCTGCCATGAGGACCGGGCGTCGGCGATGACTGCAAGGGTGTCCAGCGGGAGGGTGACGCCTGCTCCGACCAGGAGATCAGCGATCTCCCATACCTGGGCACTGGTCGGTCCCCGGTGGGTGTCTGCGTCGCCGTCCGTGTACGGCTGCGCCCCGCCGGGATGGGTGGACCTCCGCACGGCTTCTTGGTCGGCGCTGTCGAGTTCCGGGCCTCGGTCGGCGTCGTCCTCGCGCCGGGGGCTGGTGCTCTGGTGGGCAGTGGAGCGAGTGATCTTGGTGTCGGTCACGCTGGGTTGTCCTCCAGGCGAGGTGGCTGGCTTGGAATGGGTGGCCGGGCGCGCTGGTGGCCGGCAGCGGGGCAACCTCGGCGGGCGCGGGCGATGCGGGTCGGGGCCCGGCGGGGCGGAGCGAGAGTTCGATGCCGGTCATGCTCGGGGTGTTGTCCACGGTGTGGTGCCTCGTCGGGTGCAGGTGCCGTTGGTGCGCCACAGCTGGATCAGATGGCCGGAGTCTGCGATGGCTCGTCCGTCGCGGTCCCACAGGCGGGCTTCGGAGGCTTGGATACCGCCGAGCCAGTCGGACGGCGGGGCCTGGCATACGCAGGTCCGCAGTTCTTCGGCGCCTTCCGCACCGCGGTACAGGGCGGGCAGAACGTTCGAGAGAACCCAGTCGGCAGCTTCAGGGGTCACGGTCAATGTCTCCAGTGAAGGGGCGTAGGTGGTCGGCGACGTGCCAGGTACAGGCGGGTGCCCGCGGCCCGGCGCTGGACGGACCGTGACGTGGATGGGAGCTAGCCGAGCAACACCAGAGAACGGCGGCGGGTCCGTCCCGCTGCGGAGTCCGCAGCGGGACGGACCCGGGAGCAGAAGCTCGGGCCGCTGGCTCAGCTGCCCTGATTGAGACGGCGCAGCTCCGGGAAGTCCCGGCGAATCTGCTCATGCGCCACGGGCGGAACGGCGGGGTAGATCTTGGGATACCGGCTGAGCAGGACACGTTCGGCACGGGTGACTTCGTGCAGGAGCTTCAGCGCCTGGTCCTGGCTGTCGATGGGCTCGCTGTAGTGGTCGCTGCTCGTACCGGAGACGATCCACCCGGTGATCCCCGCTCCGTCACTGCTGGAGGGGTAGAACTGGGCGGCCGCCAGGTTCTGGCCGACGGCGTCAGCGCGGTCGGGGTCGACGGCGCGGGTTTCGTAGCGGTTGCGGCCCAGCTGAATCTGGACGCAGGTGCCGTGAAAGAGCGGAGTGCGCTCGGTGGTGTCGCTCATGTCTCCTACTTCGGGGAGGGATGGTGCGTGTGCCGGGCCTGGGGAAGGGCGCCGCACGGGTGCGTGCCTCGGGCAGGATGAAGGTGCCCCGCCCGTGGGCTAGCGGGGCAAGCGCCGACGGGCGGGGACTGCGTATGGCGGGCCCGCTCCAGCTGATGGGCCAGAGCGAGCCGCTGGTTCAGAGCGGCGGCTCGCTCTCCGGGTGGCTGGTGAAGCCGTCGGTGCCGGGCCACACCGGCAGAATCGACCGGATCGCGCACAGGCCATCGAGGTCGCGGTCCGGCTCGGCGGGCAGCACCAGGATGTTCCGTGTGGGCGAGGGGAGGAAGCGCGCCAGGTCGGCGAGAGTGCCCATCGCGTACCACACCCCCGCCCTGCCTGCTCCCCCGCGCTGCAACGTGGCGCAGGTGACGACGAGTTGCGCGTGGGTGGCGTCGAACAACTCGACCACCAGTTGGTCCGTCGAGCCTGCGGGCCGGATGAGGTAGCTCTTGAGCAGCCGCCCGCACCCCCGCGCGAAACGGGTGTACTCGGCGAGCAGTTCGCGCCGTTCCTGCTCATAGGTGGTCACTGGCTGGTCGGCCGGGTAGTCGAAGTGCGTTCCGATGGGAACCTCTTCGACGACGGGCTTCTGTTGGTCCATGCGGATCGTCCTTCCAGGGACATGACGGGCCCTCGGGTGGCTGTTCCAACTGGTGGTGGGGCCCGTGTGGAGGCTCGCTCGGATCGAGAGGGGCGCGCGGCGCACCATGTCCGGGCGGGGCAACGGGAGTGCCTGGGTGACCGTGTCGGGCAGGGGGCTTAGCCGGGCAACATGTCCG
Source organism: Streptomyces tropicalis (assembly GCF_029269835.1). GTDB lineage: Bacteria > Actinomycetota > Actinomycetes > Streptomycetales > Streptomycetaceae > Streptomyces > Streptomyces tropicalis. Next base: position 3,434 of record NZ_JARJBB010000058.1, read on the forward strand.
TGTAGGAAGCGAACCGGGCCCGTCCCGGCCGGCGTGCGGCGGGGACGGGCCCGGAGAGGTGGTGTTGAGTCCGGCAGTGTCGCGCCGCGGTCCGCTCGACCGGCGTCAGCAGTGGCTGATTCGGCGGCGATGGGTGGTGGGCTGCGGCACAGCGCGGTTCATCAGGCAGCGGTGGGGTCGTAGAGCGAGCAGGGCTTGGCGTGATGCCGGTTGGCCATTCCTCCACCGTCAGCGGGCGGGATGGCCTCCTTGCACTCGTCGCAGATCTCCGGCTCGGGCTCGTTCATCATGACTCTCCGCGTGGTGCTGAGGGTTGGTGGGCGGTGGCCGCGGTGTCGCTCCGCGGTAGCTGTGCTGCGTCGATCCCAGAACTTCGACCTGGTGGGGCGCACGATGGTCAAGGGCGCCGGACCGTTCCGGAGGAGGCCGTGGCGTTGATGGTCATGTCGCGTCGGTGCGAGCCGTGCAGAGTGACGGACCCGGCGGCGGAGTGAGCATCGACGGTGCCGGACGCCTCGGCGGCGATGGTGAGCGTGACGGACCCTGATGCGGCGCGCACACGAGCCTGCTGCCCGCTGTGCCGGGCCACCTCGACCGACCCGGACGCGGCGTTGACGCTGATCCACTCGGTGACCGTGCCGATCCGCACTGATCCGGAGGCGGCCTCGATCTCCGCACGCCCTACGCTCTCCAGGCGCACCGATCCCGAGGCGGCGTCGATGCGGGCTCCTGCCAGGTGGCCGTAGCCGTGCACGCTGCCGGAGCTGGTGGTTGTGCGCAGCCCGGACCCGGCGGGCAGCAGGATCTCGATCTCGACGCCTCGATGGCCGTTGATGACCGTGCCGCCGGTGGACGACGTGATGGTGACGCCGGACGAGTTGATGTGCATGTCACCGGTGGAGGTGAAGGAGTAGGCGTTGCCCGAGCCGGAGATGTAGGTGTTGCCGTGGCGGATGGTCCGCGACGGCGTTGCGATGCGGGGCACGGTGATGGCCAGCTCGTTGCCGTGGTGCTGGATGCTGGTGTTGAGGGCGGCCTGGGCGTACGGGCTGCCCGGGTCGGCGCAGTACACGCGGACCGTCGGGACCGACAGGCTGGCGTCGACAGCGGACCACACGGTGGCGTCCTGAGCGGTGACAGTGGCCAGCACAGGGCCGGTCTGCCGGTCGTCGCCGGTGAAGGCGGTCAGTGCCTCGGCGCCGGACTGGGCAGCGTCGGAGAGCAACATGCGGTCCGGCAGGGGGGACTTGGCCTGAGCCGGGAGCTGCTGGGCGTCGCGCTTGACGATTTCGAAATTGGTCATTCCTTGGCCTCCCTGGCAGATGGGGCGCGCAGGGGGCCGTGATCGGCCTGCGCGCCGGAGCCCGGCCTCTGGCCGGCCGGGCGGTTGCGGTGGCCCTGGGGGCGGGCCGAGAGGACCGTGGCGGCGGGGAGGGTTAGCGCCGCAAGCAAGCCGGTGGCTCCTCTGCCGCCGGCCTCCGTGCCTCGCCGCTCGGGCAGTCTGCGCAGGTCCGAGGGCAGTTGGGTGGTGAGGTGCGGTGCGGTTTCATGCTGCGGGAGCGATTCCTCGGGTATTTGCCCGGCGCGTCCGCCCTGCGGGACCAAGGAGGAGATGAGGTGGCGCGCCCCGGCAGGCGTGCTTCTGTCTCCGGGACGTCACGCGAAGCAGGAACGCGTGGGTGCTGCCGCGCCCTGCTAATCGGACACGGCCTCGGGCCGTGACGGGCGGCTGTCCGCGGGAGAAGCGAGTGAGCGGAGCCCGTCCGCCAACCTTGCTCCCGGCAGGTCAGGGCCCGTGGCTGGGTCGGAACGCCCCCGGGGCCGTCCTGCGACTGGTGGCGGAGGACGGCCCCGGGGGCGTGGGGTGGGGCTATGCGGTTGGAGCGTGGCTGTAGGCGGAGATGCGGGTCTCGACGCGTCCTGCGTGCTCGGGCTCGGGTTCGAGGTCGTCGTCGGTGATGATGACGTGGGGGCGCCCGGTCGCGTCGGTGACGGTGAAAACGGCTTCGGTGAGTTCGTAGTCGTGCTGCTGTCCGCGCGCTTCGTAGGCCGCGTCCACGGGGTCCGGGAGGCCATCGAGCGTGGTCGCCCAGGCTGCGGTGTAGGTGTCCGGCGCGGTGTCGCTCGGGGGGATGCCCGGGATCAGGACCAGTGGCCCCAGGCTGAGCGCCTGGTCCCAGCCCGCCTCGTGCAGCGTCGCGGTGTAGGCGGCATGCTGGTCCGCCTGGTTGTGGTTGGCGGCCGGGTCGGGGCAGTGGGTGACCGTGATGTAGGTGTCCGGGTCGGCGGTGCGCCGGACGTCCAGCCGGCGAAGGTCGTGCGCGGTGGCCAGTGCTGCGCGGACGGCCGCGATCGCGTGGTCAGGAGCGTGTTTGTCGCCCATGGTTCTCCGTTGCGTGGGTGGGTTCGTTCACCGGCCGGGACGGTCCGGCCACGGTGGACGGTCGCCGCACCGGGTGCTAGCCCCGCAATCCGAGACGGGAGACAGTGCCTCGCTGAACGTGCGTGAGCCCGCCCGGCCGGGGTCGGCGGGGCGGGCCTTGGGGTGCTTGGTTGAGCGGGAGGGGTCAGCGGCGGGTCTTCGGGGCGGCGGGCGCCTTCGGAGCGGCGGGGGCCTTGGGCTTCGGGGCGGGGCCCTTCCGTGCCGGTTCCTTCCGCGCCGGACCTGCGGGCTGGCGTGTTCCCGTAGTGCTCCCCCGGCCAGGGGCGCTCCCCGTCGTGTGCGCAGCGCACGGCTGTGTACCTGCGGGGGCCTTGAGCGTGGGGGCCGTGGTGCAGCGCGTTGGGGAGTGGCCGGTGCCGTTGCCGGAACCGGCGAACACTGCGACGAGCACGAGCAGGATGGCGATGAACAGAATGACCCCGGCGAGCGCGAGCACGGTCAGGGACGGGGCAGTGCGTGTGCGGAACATGGACGCGGTGATCCTTACCTTCACGGTGATGGGAGGGCGCCGGTTCTTGCTCCAGGACCTGGTTCTGCCTTGGTGCTGTCCGGCGGTGAGGACGATCGCCCGGCGGGGACCTAGCAGGGCAACAGCGTCCGTGGGCGCTCCCTCGGCGGGCCCCTGCTGCGCACTCGGCACCCGGCACTTCTCGGGACGGGCACTGACGAGGCCCGCCCCAGCCGGTCACGGCGGGAGCGGGCCAAGGTTGGAGGAGCGGTGCCTGGCGTGTTGCGGGTCAGACC
>NZ_JARJBB010000059.1 GCF_029269835.1 Streptomyces tropicalis
TCCGGCGAGAAGGAGCGGGGCCCCGCATGCCGGGTACGCGGCGAAGCCGATGAGGAGCAGGGCGCCGGGACCGATGCGGTTACCCAGCCGTCGGGTGATGAGGGCGCCCGCGAAGCTTCCGGCGCCGGCAGCACCCAGGACCAGGCCGAGACCGGTGCTGTCGTAGTCGAGTTCGATCAGCAGGAAGTAGGCGAAGAAGGTCGTCACGATGCCCTCGGCGAACGCGTGGAACGCCATCGTCAGGACCAGGGGTCGTTGGAGCGGATCGCGCAGCACATGCTCCAGGCCCTCCCGGATCTCGGTGATCACCCCGCGGCGCGCCCCGTCCGCAGCCGGGACGTCGCGGAGGGTGGAGATGCGCGAGGCGCACCAGGCACTGATCAGGTAGGACGCGGAGTCCAGGAGCAGGCAGCGGACCGCGCCGAGCAGACTGACCGCGGCGGTTCCGCCGTAGGTGCCAGCGGATCCGGCGACGGCGTAGGCGGCCATCGTCCGCGCGTTCGCGTCGGGTACGAGGGACGGTTCGACCAGCTCGGTCACGATGGCGATCGCCGCGGCCTGGTGGAGCACCGTGAGCGCGCCCAGTACAAGGGCGACGCCGTACAGGACCGGCATGGTGAGAGCACCGGCGGCCCAGCAGGCGGGGACCGCCGCGACCACCGCGGCCGCGGCGAGGTCCGTTGCCACCATCAACCGCTTCTTGGAGCACCGATCGCCCGCCACCCCGGCGGGCAGCGCCAGGAGGAACCCGGGCGCCAGCGCGGCGGAGGCGAGGACGGAGACCTGGCCCGGGGAGGCGTCGAGTTCCATCGCCGCGACCACAGGGAGCGCGACGGCGGAGACCGACGAGCCGGCCAGGGCCGTGGCCTCGCCCAGCCAGTACGTCTGGAAGCTGCGGTGCCCCCGCAGTGAGGGTGCCGTCGAGGCCACGGTGACGGTCGCGGGCGCTGCGGCGGGTCCCGGGGGAGGGGGCGGGATGCTCACCGTGCCTCCTGGTCGGGCAGTTCCCACAGCAGGCCCTCCCGGGCGGCGTAGGCGACTGCTGCGGCAGGCCGCTCCACGCCGAGGCGTTCGAGGGCGTTCTTGAGCGTGTACCGGACGTGCTCGGCTCCCTGGCCGAGCCGTCCGGCGATGCCCGCGCGCGTCAGCCCCTCTGCCACGAGGACCACGACGTCGACTTCCGCGGGCTTCAGGAGGATGCCGGGCCGGCCGAGGACCTGCCGCACAGATCCGGCCGCGGCGGTCCGCAGGCGGCTGCCGACGCCGCTGGGGAGGCGGTGACCTCCATCGGCGGCCAAGGCCTTCACGCTTCGGAGGAGGCCGGGATCGGTGCGTAACTCGGCGGCGCGCACCACCGCCGCCACGCCGTACGGCGCGACAGCGACGATGTCGTGAGGGGTGACACGTCCGGCGACCAGCACGACTGCGGCGTCGGGGTGACGTGCGTAGTGGATCTTCAGAGCGTCATGGCAGGTGCGGTCGACGCGGTCGGTGGTCACGACCACGACGTCCTTGGTGGCTATGCCGCTGCGGGCGACGGGATCCGTAGCGGGGGCGTTGTCTCCTGGGGGTGCGCCTACGGCGGCGTTCGGGCTCATCGGGAGGTTCCCGGGAGTGCGAAGAGCGATGCCCGCAGGTCGGCGAGTTCCAGCTCGAGCGCTCCTCCCACGATCCCGATGTGGCTGAAGGCCTGGGGGAAGTTTCCGAGCTGCCGCTGCAGGTGGGAGTCCCATTCCTCGGCGAGCAGCCCGACGTCGTTGCTCAGGCTGAGCAGGCGCTCGAACAGGGCCCGTGCGTCGTCGTGGCGGCCGATCATCGCGAGGTCCATGACCAGCCAGAACGCGCAGACGAGGAAGGCGCCCTCGTCACCCGGCAGCCCGTCCGTTCCGACGTCGTCGCCGTGGGTCGGGTAGCGCAGGAGGAACCCGTCCGGGGTGGACAGTTCCTTCTGGACAGCTTCGATTGTGCCGATGACCCGCGGGTCGTCCGCCGGCAGGAAGCCCACCTGGGGGATGAGCAGCAGTGCCGCGTCGAGTTCCTGGCTGCCGTAGAACTGCGTGAAGGTGTTGCGTTCGGGGTCGTATCCGCGGGTGCAGACGTCCTGGTGGATCGTGTCGCGCAGCTGCCGCCACTGCTCGATGGGGCCCTCTGCGTGGCCTTCCTCGACGAGCTTGATGGCCCGGTCGACCGCGACCCAGGCCATGACCTTGGAGTGCACGAAGTGCTGACTCGGGCCGCGTACCTCCCAGATTCCGGCGTCGGGGTCACGCCAGTGCGCCTCGACCGACTGCACGAGTTTGGTGAGCAGGGCGTTGCTGGTCTCGTCGCGTTCCAGGCCGAACTGCGCGGCCAGGTGCAGGGTTCCGATGACTTCGCCGTACACGTCCAGTTGGCGCTGGTCGGCGGCTGCGTTGCCGATGCGCACCGGCCCCGACTCCTCATAGCCGACGAGCCAGTCCAGGGTGATCTCCGGCATCTCGCGTTCTCCAGCGATGCCGTACATGATCTGCAGGTTCTCCGGGTCGCCGGCGACCGCGCGCAGCAGCCACTTCCGCCAGGCGCGGGCTTCGTCGAGGTAGCCGGCCCTCAAGAGGCTCCACAGGGCCTTCGCGGCGTCCCTGATCCAGACGTGGCGGTAGTCCCAGTTGCGGACGCCGCCGATCTCCTCCGGCAGCGAAGTGGTCGCCGCTGCTGCGATCCCCCCGGTCAGCGGGTTCGTCAGCGCCTTCAGCGTGATGAGAGAGCGGATCACCGCAGCCCGGTACCGGCCGTCGTAGGTGCACTGTGAGACCCAGTCCGCCCAGAACTTCTCGGTGTCCTCCAGGGCCTGGTCGATGTCGAGCATGGCGGGCGGACTCTTGAAGGAGGGGCGCCAGCTCAGGGTGAACGTGGCGCGCTCGCCCTTGGTGAGCGTGACGCGGGAGCGGGTAGTCAGGGACTCGCCGTGGGTCTCCGCGTCGGTGTCCAGCCATACGGCGTCGGGGCCGGCGACCGCGCAGGTACGGTTGTCCTCGATCTTGTGGACCCAGGGCACGACCTTGCCGTAGTCGAAGCGTAAGGACAGCGTGGCGTCGACGGTGACCGTCCCGGTGAGGGCTTCGGCGATGCGGACCAGGCGCGGTGTGTCGTCATCGTCCGTACGCGGCAGCATGAAGTCCGTGACGCGCAGCGTGCCGGTAGGGGTGTCCCACTCGTGTTCCATGATCAGCGAGTCGCCGCGGTATGAGCGCCGGTCGGCCGCAGGGCTCGGCCCGACTCCGAACACCGACGGGCCGATGCGCCAGAACCCGTTGCCGGGGGTGCCGAGAAGCCGGGCGAGCACGGCCTCCGAGTCCAGCCGAGGCAGGCACAACCAGTCGATCGCACCGTCGCGGCCGACCAGCGCGGCCGTCTGCAGATCGCCGATCAGCGCGTAGTCCTCGATACGCCCAGCCATGGAAATCCGTTCTGTGAAGGGGCCTTTATGGAGACCGTGGGGTGTTCGGGTAGTGCGGCTCGTTGCCCGCTCGGTCGCGAGCGGCCGTGCGGTGCGGTGGTGCCCGGGGGAGGCCCATGCACCTGGAAGGGCGGTTCATCTGGGGGCGGGAAGCTGCGCGGCGAGGATGATCACCGCGATGGCGATGACGAAGGTGGCCAGCCTGGCCACGTCCTTGGCCCGCACAGCCGGATCACCCGCTCACAAGGGAGAGGTAGGAGGGGGATGCGGGGCGCGGTGGATCGGCGAGCAGCCACTCGGCGGCCTGCACCACGTTCTGCACGGTGTGGGTGGGGGTCGGGTCCGGAGCGCTACGGGTGCGCCCGTCGGCGATCCACACGGTGCGCAGCCCCGCCCGCGCGCCACCGCCGATGTCCGAGACGAGACAGTCGCCGGTCACCACCGAGCGGGCGGGATCGGCCACGCCCAGCTCGTCCAGCGCCACCTGGAACAGGGCCGGGTCCGGCTTGCGGATTCCGTACTCGCCGGAGATGACGACCGAACTGAAGTAGTCCGTCAGACAGGCGACCTTCAGCTTCAGGCGCTGCGCGTCCGGTGCTCCGTTGGTGACGACGCCCAACTTCCAACCCGCGGACACCAGTTGTTGCATAGCGGCGCAGACAGCGGGCCGGACGGGCACGAGTTCGGCGGAGCGTCGCCGGTAGTCGGCGTGCAGAGACGCGATGGACTGCCGGAGCCCGAAGTCGGCCTTGAGCTCAGCGAAGAACGCATGGCGGGCCCCGGCATGACAGGTCTCGGCCCGCCGCAGCGAGGACAACGGCACGCCGGTGGACACGCAGAACTCCCGTGCCCAGGCGTCGAACGCGCCCGCGTGGTCGGTGAGGGTGCTGTCCAGGTCGAACAAGGCCGCCCTGCGTACGGTGCGAACGGTGCTCATCTCGGTCATCCCCTTCCCGCTTCGCGCCCGCACGCGGCGCTGGCGGTGCCGGCGGCCACAGCCGGGCCGGAGGCGGACGCCATGAGGGTGGTGTCGTCGATCTCGGCGTCGATCAGCTCGCGCATCAGCTGGCGGGCGACCAGCCGGCGCAGAGCGTCGTCCTCGAAGCGGACGACCTGGTCGGGCAGCGGAGGCGCGGTGGGCGAGTACAGGGTGCCGCGCACGCCGATGACCGGTGCTTCGCGGACACGCAGAGCGACCGAGCCCCGCCGGAGCTCCTGACACGCGCGCATCGCACGCCGGGCGCAGGGGATGCAGATCGCGGGCGTGGCGGTCGTGATGCTGCGGGGCAGGGGCCGGAGCACCGGATGGTCGCCGGCGTGTAGGAGCCAGAGTGTTCCGCGTTCGTCGCGGTCCGGGTCGCCCTTGCAGACCCCGCACAACGGCCGTCCCTCCATCACCTCGCACTGACGTGCGGGGAAATGCGCGGCCCAGTCCAGCTCCCCGGTCTGCGTCCCCTCCCACCGCTCCCAGAGCACGCCGTCGACATCCCGGTCCTCGGGCCGCTCGTCGGCGAAGCAGACGCGCCCGTTCGCGTCGAACAGCACGGTGACGTCGCACGCGAACTCGCCCTCGTAGGGGGCGATGTACAGGCGGCTGCGCCGCTCGGGGTGAGGGCTTGGGGGTGGCGGGGCGCTGGGGGCGTACACGGAGGTCTCCTGGTCAGGCGGTGAGGATCTGCTCGGTGTTTCGATGGCGCTCGGCGGCCTCGGGCGGCGACCCGGAGCGGCGGGCGGCGACCGCGTCCGGAGGTCCCGTGGCGCAGGAGGCCGGGCCGGCGTCGCACGGAGCGAGAGCCGTGAGAACGGGGTGGAGGAGCAAGGGCCGGCTGAGCTGCTCGCCGTCGCGGCTCACCCATCGGGAGGCGGGCGTCTTCGACCGGGCTTCGTCCGGGGGCAAGGTGACGCTCGCACCGGCCTTGAGGTAGGTCGTGCACGAGGGCCACGCGGGTTGGTCGGACTGCAGGGGCAGGAAGATCCCCCACCGTCCGGCGTGCGTGAACACCCAACCCAGCGGAGCGGTCCTGGCCGGTCGTCCGGCGAGGGAGTCCACCACGAGCCGGCCGAGCGGCTCGGGCATGAGCAGAACTTCCCAGCCCGGCCCGACCGATTGTGGTTGGGCGGTCTGGGCGAGCTCGGGCGGCGGCACGGGTGCGGTGCGTGTCAGGAGGGTCGCGGGCATCACGTCACGGGTCCCTGCTGGCACGCCTCGGCCGGACGGGCCGACCTGCCGGAGGATGCGGGGCGGGGGGTGAGCTCGACGGCGAGCGGCGCGGCGCTGTAGCCGCGCAGCAAGTTGTTCAGGACGCGGACCGGCTCGCCGTCGAGGGTGAGGTGGGTGCAGCGGGCGGCCAGTGCGCGCAGTACGGCTCCGGCCTGGATCTCCGCCAGCGGGATGCCGGCGCACAGGTGCGGTCCGCCGCCGAAGGCGAGGTGCTGGTGGTTGCGCGGGCGTCTGATGTCGAACGTGTCGGCGTCGTCTCCCCAGCGGCGGTCGTCGCGGCCGGCCGATCCGTAGAGCAGCCAGATTTGTTCGCCTGCGTCCAGGTGGACGCCGCCGATGTCGGTGGCCTGGGTCAGCAGGCGTCCGAAGCCCTGTATGGGCGCCTCGAGCCGCAGACTCTCGTGGAAGGCCGGCACGGCCCATCGGGTGGGGTCGCGGCGCAGGATCTGCCACTGCTCGGGATGCTGTGCGAGCTGCACGAGGCAGTCGGCGAGTCCGAGGACGGTGGTGTCGATGCTCGCGGCCGTGTACGCGCTGGCCAACGGAATCGCGTCGCTTTCGGCGATCTGTCCGGCGTCGACGGCCTCGAAGATCGCTCCCATCCACGACTGGGCGGGCACCTTCTCGCGGACCAGGTGCTCGTGGAGCGCCTGGACCACGCGGGCCGCCAGGGGCAGGGCCTGCTCGAAGCGGGCGTTGTGCGGGCCGAAGACGTCGAAGGTCGCCGGGGCACCGGCCAGCACTTCCCGGTCGGCGTCGGGCAGGCCCATCAGTTCCAGCACCGTGTCGCAGACCATGTGCCGGGCCAGGGCGACCGCGTCGAACCGGCCGGAGGCCGTGTGCTGGGTCACCAGCTGCTCGGCGCGGACGGC
>NZ_JARJBB010000005.1 GCF_029269835.1 Streptomyces tropicalis
GGGCCGTCCGGCCCCGGGCACGTGGCAGGGCCGGCCCCGGGCACACCGCCGGGCGCGGCCGCGCGCCTGTCCGGACGGGCATCACGCCGGCCCCCGGGCCGCCGCGGGCCCCGCCGCCGGACGAGGCCGTCGGGGGGGCCCGGGGCGGGGCCCCCCCACCCCACGGGGGCCGAAGGGGCGCTCAGCCGTTGAGCACACCCGCGCCGAGCAGGCCGAACAGGGCCAGGCCGACGACGATGCGGTAGATCACGAAGGCATTGAAGGAGTGCTTGGCGACGAACTTCAGCAGCCAGGCGATCGAGGCGTAGGCGACGACGAAGGAGACGATCGTGCCGACGGCCAGCGGGGCCGCGCCCACGCCCGCCCCGAGGGCGTCCTTGAGCTCGTAGATGCCGGCGCCGGTGAGGGCCGGGATGCCGAGGAAGAAGGAGAGGCGGGTGGCGGCGACGCGGTCCAGGTCGAGGATGAGCGCGGTGGACATGGTGGCGCCGGAGCGGGAGAAGCCGGGGAAGAGCAGCGCGAGGATCTGGGAGCAGCCGACCAGCATCGCGTCCTTGAAGGAGGTGTCGTCCTCACCGCGCTTGTGCCGGCCCATCTGGTCGGCCGCCCACATCACGCCCGAGCCGAGGATCAGGGAGCCGGCGACCACCCAGAGCGAGGCGAGCGGCCCCTCGATCAGCGGCTTGGCGGCCAGGCCGACCACCACGATCGGGATGGTCGCGGCGATCACCCACCAGGCGAACTTGTAGTCGTGGTGGTAGCGCTCCTCGCGGTGGACGAGACCGCGGCACCAGGCGGAAACGATCCGCGTGATGTCCTTGAAGAAGTACACGAGCACGGCGGCGATCGCGCCGACCTGGATGACGGCGGAGAACCCGACGACGGACGGGTCGTCGACGGGGATGTCCATGAGCCCTTCGGTGATCTTGAGGTGCCCGGTGGAGGACACGGGAAGGAACTCGGTCACCCCCTCGACGAGTCCGAGGACGACGGCCTGACCGACGGAGATGGCGCTCATGGAATCCAGTTCTGAGGAGAGTTGGTCGACAGTGCTGTAGACAGACTTACTATGCCGAGATGACGGCCCGGTGACCTACGCCCAAACGGCACCGGCGACCAGGACCCCCGCGAAGGCGGCGCCGAGCCCGGCCACCACGCTCCCGACGGCATTGGCGGCAGCGTAGAGCCCGGCACCGGTCTCGGTCAGCCTCAGGGTCTCGTACGAGAAGGTCGAGTACGTCGTCAGGGCCCCGCACAGGCCGGTGCCGAGCAGCAGTTGCAGGTGGCGGCCGGCCTCGCCCGCCGAGACGGCGCCGGTCAGCAGGCCGAGGACGAGGCACCCCGTGACGTTCACCACGAAGGTGCCCCAGGGGAAGACCGTGTCGTGCCGGGACTGCACGACACGGTCGGTGAGGTACCGCAGCGGGGCGCCGATCACGGCGCCGGCGGCCACCAGCAGCCAGTTCACGACGTCCTCCCGCCCGCCCCGCCGGACCGACCGGTGTAGCGGACGACCTCGCAGTCGTCGAGGATGACGAGCCCCTCCCCCACCAGGCCGTCCAATTCCGGCAGGAAGGCCCGCACGCGCTCCTCCGTGTCGACGATCACGATCGCGACCGGCAGGTCCTCGCTCATGGACAGCAGCCGGGAGGTGTGGATCAGGGAGGAGGCCCCGAATCCCTCGACGCCGCGGAAGACGCTGGCGCCCGCGAGTCCGGCGGCGTGCGCGCGGTGGACGATCTCCGAGTACAGGGGCTTGTGGTGCCAGGTGTCGTTCTCGCCGATGAAGACGGTCACGCGCAGGGCGCGGCCGGTGAGCCTCGTCATCCTTGCCTCCGTGCCAGGACGCGGCGGGCCGCCGTCACGGCCAGCCACACCGCCGCGAGCGCCGCGACCGGGGTCGCGGCGAGATAGGCCAGCCCGGTGGGGGCGTGGCCGGAGCCGACCAGTTTCTGGATGTCGACGGTATAGGTGGAGAACGTGGTGAACCCGCCGAGCACACCGGTGCCGAAGAAGGGGCGGACCAGCCGGTGGGCGGCCCACACGTCGGTGATCACCACCATGAACAGGCCGATCACCGCGCAGCCGGCGACGTTGGTGCAGAAGGTGGCCCAGGGGAAGCCGCCGGCCGGCGTGGGCCAGGCGAGCGAAAGGGCGTAGCGGGCGGTGGCGCCGACGGCGCCGCCGAGCGCGACCACCGCGACCACGGGGGCCTGGCCGTGCCAGGTGCTCCGCCCGGCCGGGCGCGGCCGGGCGCGCGGGCTTTCCGTTTCGGGGGCTTTCATGCCGATACGTCTCCTACTCGCCCGGACCCGGACATGCGGGGCCGCTGCCTTCGCAAGTAGGGGCCGTTGGCGGCGACGGTGCCGCGGTTCGGGTACGGCGGGCCCCACCGCCGCGCCGCGAGGTGATCGCGGCCGGGCTACAGGTTAGCGCCGGGGGTACCGCGGGGTCATCTCCGGGCAGGCGGTCAGGATCGGAGAAGCCGCAGGGCACGGGTCCGGCCTAGCGTGGACCACGGACCGGCGCACGGCGCCGGACGGGAGACGCCGGTACGCCGCCGGCGGACCCGGAAGCCTTTTCCACCGCGATCCACCGACCGAGGAGCACGCCATGACCGCCGGCCTCAAGACCATCGTCTACCCCGTGAAGGACCTGGACCGGGCCAAGGCCCTGTTCGGCGCGCTGCTGGAGGTGGAGCCGTACGCCGACGAGCCGTACTACGTCGGGTACAAGGACGCGGGCCAGGATGTCGGCCTCGACCCGAACGGGCACGCCAAGGGCATGACCGGCCCGGTGCCGTACTGGCACGTGTCCGACATCCGGGCCCGGCTGGGGGCGCTGCTCGCGGCGGGTGCCGAACTGCTGCAGGACGTGCAGGACGTCGGGGGCGGCCGGCTGATCGCCTCGGTGAAGGACGCCGACGGCAACCTGGTCGGGATGGTGCAGGACGCCTGACCCGCCGTCCCGTGCCGGCGCGGGCTGCCGTGCGCCCGCCGGGGACGACGGGACGGCCCTTTAGATGCACGCGCATTAAGCTGGACCCATGGGAGCGGAGGAGGCCGGGGTGCGGCTCGGGGAGCGGTGGCGGGACATCCTGTCGCTGCACGCCCGCACGGTGTGCGAGATCGACCGGGTGCTGCATCCGCACGGACTCGGCGCGAGCGACTTCGAGGTGCTCGACCTGCTGGTGTCCGCGTCGCCCGGCCCGAGCGGCCACTGCCGGGTGCAGGACCTCGTCGGCCGGCTGCATCTCAGCCAGAGCGCGCTGTCCCGGCTGATCGCCCGGCTGGAGAAGGACGGCCTGGTCCGGCGGTCGGTGTGCGCCGAGGACCGGCGCGGGGTGTGGGTCGCCCTCACCGGCCGGGGACGCGACCTGCACACCGAGGTGCTGCCGTTGCAGCGTGCGGTGCTGGCCCGCATGCTGGACGGCTGAGCGGCAGGGACGCGCACCGCGGCGTCCTGGGGTGTGCGGACCCGCCGCCGTCGGGCACCGTGGGCCCGCACGCCCCGGGACGCCGGCTCAGAACTGCGGCCGGGCCAGCAAGGTGCGCACGCCCTCCGAGGTGAGGGTCAGGCCGTGCGGGGAGTTGGCGTCGATGGTGAGGGACAGGTCGTCGGCGGGCCACTGGGAGGCGAGCGCCCCGAGCGGCACCAGGCGGTAGCGGGACACGTACGGCAGCAGCCCCGTCATCTCCAGTTCGGAGGTGAACACGGGCACCACCTGCGTGCCGCCCGGCTGCTCCAGGACGGGCAGCGCCACCGCCGACGGGTTGGTGGCGTCCTCCTCGCTCGCGTCGTCGGGCACGGGGATCAGCACGTCGCTGCTCGCGAGCGTGTCCAGTGCCACCGTGTCCTCGGCGTTGTCGGCGAGCACGTCCAGCGCGTGCTGCGCGGGCGTCGTCGTGTTGTCGTTGGCGGGTGTCTCCATGGCAGATTCCCTGGTCGCGGCGGTCGTGCGGCCTGCTCGGAACCCGGGCCGGGCCCGAGCACGGTTCTGCTCGCGTACCCGAACGGTCCGGGCGCAATCGTTCGGAAACGGGGAGATCCCGTGGTCGTGGCGCTCCCCCGGCACGACGGAACCCCCACGAGGGGGGTTCCTGGGACGAGGGTCCCGATGACACCTCGGTCAGTCCGGCACCGACTGATCCGGAATCACGACGTCCGACGGTGGGGGGTCCGGACGGCGCAGCAGACGCGTCTCCAGCGCGTCCATTGCGAAGAGCATCAGCATGAGTGCCACCGGGACGAGCAGAGCCAGGGCGATCACGATGCCTCCCGACGGAGCAGTGATCAAAGCTGCGCGTTGCGGCAGCCCGGTTCCCTCCCAGCGTGCGCCCGAATGGCGTACCCCGCACGCCCGAGTGCCCCGGCCGCTGCTCCGTTCGGGTGATGTGGGCCCGGGGCCGCCGGGACGTCGGCAGGGTGCCGCCCACGGACCGGGGTGACGTGCCGGGACGGGTGACGTCCGCCGGGCCCGAGCCCGCCGGTTCCGTGTCCGTGGCGCCTCCTCGTGCGGCGCCCGGGGTGCCGGCCGCTACTGCGGGAGACGGCTGATCGTCACGGCTGCGGCGTCGTCACCGAGGCGGCCCGGGGCGTGTGCGGCCAGGTCGGCGTGGAGCCGGGCCAGGAGGTCGCCCGGCGGCCGGGCGGCCCAGTCCTCGGCTCGGTCGGCCAGCGGGAAGAACGCGCCGTCGGCGTCGCGGGCCTCCAGCACGCCGTCGGTGTACAGGAGCAGGACCTCGCCGGGGCGGAAGGGGAAGGTGGCGACGGCGTAGTCCTCCAGGCTCTCGTCGCCGGGGAGCGTGCCGAGGCCGAGCGGGGGTGCGACCCGGTCGCCGGCCAGGAACCGGGCCCGCCCGTCGCCGAAGAGCACGGGCGGCGGGTGGCCGCAGTCCACGAGGTGGACGACGGGCTCGGCGTCGGGGACGTCGATCAGCAGGGCGGTGGCGAACGCCTCGTCGGTGTCGGGCGTCCCCGCGGCGCTCCACTGCCGGGACTCCCACCGCATGGCGCCGTCGAGGTGCAGGGCCAGCAGCGGCAGCGAGAGCGCGTGGTGCGCCGCCGCGCGGAAGGAGCCCAGGAGCAGCGAGGCGTTGCTGATGGCGGGGAGCCCCTTGCCGCGGACGTCGGCGATGAGCAGCCGGGTGCTGCGGGCGGTGCGGGCGGCGGCGTAGAGGTCGCCGCCCATGGTGGCCTCGTCGTCGGCGGCGAGGTAGAGGCAGGCGATCTCCAGGGGCCCGCTGCGGGTGGGCAGCGGCGGGAACAGCACTTCCTGGAGCGCCTGGGCGACGGTTCTGCTGCGGGTGAGCTGCCTCTCGCGCCTCTCCCGGAACAGGCAGAAGACGACGATCAGGGCCGAGACGAGGACCAGGGCGCTGATCTGCGCCTCGAGGTTCTCCGTGGCGATGGCGCCCCGGGCCACCCCGATGAAGATCTGGGCGCCGACGGCGAGGAGGCCGATCAGCGCGGTGAGCCGGGGGCCGGCGAACGCGGCGGTGATGGCCGGTGCGGCGACCAGCAGCGGGCCCAGGTGGATGTCGGCCGGGGCCAGCACGTCGCCGACGCAGACGGCGACGATGAGTCCGAGCGGGATCAGGACCAACGCCCGCCCGGACCGCGAACGCCGCAACTCCTGCAGGGGCACACGTCATGATCTCACCCCTCCCGCCACCCCACCACACTCCGCGGGCGGGGGCGGGGGCGCGGTGGCGGGCGCCCACCGGGCCGGTGCGGTCCGGTGGGCGTGCTCCGCGCGGCGGTGGGGGCTCAGGCCGGGACGAGCCGGCCGTCGTGGCCGTCCGTCCGGGCCGGCGAACCCCCGGCCGGGCGGATGGCGGCGGCCGTGGAACCGGCGGCGAGCCGCAGCTGGACGATCGCGCGCACGGCGGGCCACTCGTCGTCGAGGACCGAGTAGAACGCGGTGCTGCGCACGGCGCCGTCCAGGCCGCGGGAGTGGGCGCGCCGCACCCCTTCGCAGGTGAGCCCGAGCCGCTCGATCGCGGTGCACGAGCGCACGTTGCGCGCGTCGGCGCGCAGCGAGACGCGGCGCACCCGCCAGGTGTCGAAGGCATGGCTGAGCATGAGCAGCTTGGCCTCGGTGTTGATGCCGGTGCCCTGGGCGTGGGCGGCCAGCCAGGTGTTGCCGATCTCGGCGGCGTCGGGGATGGCGGTGACCGGGTCGCCGTAGGGGACGCCGGGCACGGCCGGCCACACCAGGGGGCCCTGCCAGTAGTCGAGTTCCAGGAATCGGGTGGACCCGACGACCTGCCCGTCACCGGCGCGGACCACGGCGAACGGCAGGGCCCGGCCGGCCGCCTGGTCGGCGAGGGCGCGGTCGACGTAGGTGCGGGCCGCTTCCAGGTCGTGCGGCACGGGGGTGAACGCGTAGGAGGTGCGGTCCTCGGCCCCGGCTTGGGCCAGGCCCTCTGCGTGGTGCGGAGCGAGGGGCTCCAGCCGCGTCAGGCGGCCGGTGAGAACAACGGGTACGGGCACGGGGCCTTCGGTCTTTCTGGGAAATGAGGGGGGAGGTGCCGCCTGCCACCGGTGCCCCGGTGGGGGGTGGTGGTACAGGATGCGTCAGGCGCCCCACTGGCAGAGGAACGGGGGCGTGAAGGACAGTAGACGGTCGAATGAAGCAACTCCGCAAGACCCGAGCCGGGTTCCGCGCCGTCGTGTCGCCCGGGAGCAGCACACGCGGCCGTGCGGACGGCGCGCGTCGCCGCCCAGGGCCCCCGCCGTGCGCGGTGCGCCCTGGATTCCCGGTCGCCGGGACGCGGACGCGTCAGCCGGCCGGTGGGGGCGTCCGGACCCATCCCAGGGAGCGTTCGACGGCCCGCTGCCAGCACTCGTACTCCCGGGCGCGGCGCTCGGGGTCCATGTCGGGCAGCCACTGCGCGGCGCGGTGCCAGTTGCCGCGCAGTACCTCCAGGTCGGGCCAGTAGCCCGCGGCGAGGCCCGCCGCGTAGGCCGCGCCGAGGGACACCGTCTCGGCGACCAGGGGCCGTACGACGGGGACGTCCAGCACGTCGGCGAGGAACTGCATGAGCAGGTTGTCCGAGGTCATTCCGCCGTCGACCTTGAGCTCCTTGAGGTCCAGCCCGGAGTCGGCGTTCATCGCGTCGACGACCTCGCGGGTCTGCCACCCGGTGGCCTCCAGCACGGCCCGGGCCAGATGCCCCTTGGTGATGTACGAGGTCAGTCCGACGATCACGCCGCGGGCGTCGCTGCGCCAGTGCGGGGCGAACAGGCCGGAGAAGGCGGGCACGATGTAGCAGCCTCCGTTGTCCTCGACGGTGCGGGCCAGGGTCTCGATCTCGGGCGCGGTGCTGATCAGGCCGAGCCGGTCCCGGAACCACTGGACCAGCGAGCCGCTGACCGCCATCGGTCCCTCCAGGGCGTAGACCGTGGGCTCGTTGGCGATCTTGTAGGCGACGGTGGTCAGGAGGCCGTGCCGGGAGCGGACCACGTCGGTGCCGGTGTTCATGACCAGGAAGCTGCCGGTCCCGTAGGTGCACTTGGCCTCGCCCGGCGAGAAGCAGGTCTGGCCGAAGAGGGCGGCCTGCTGGTCGCCGAGGGCGGCGGTGATGCGAACGCCGGGGAGCAGCGCGCGGGCCTCGCCGTAGCTCTCGGCCGAGGAGCGGATCTCGGGCAGCATCGCGCGCGGCACGCCGAAGAAGTCCATGAGCTCCGGGTCCCAGGTCAGGGTCCGGATGTTGATCAGCATGGTGCGACTGGCGTTGGTCGGGTCGGTGATGTGCAGGCCGCCGCCGGTGCCGCCGGTGAGGTTCCAGACCAGCCAGCTCTCCATGGTGCCGAAGAGCACCTCGCCGTCCCGGGCGCGCTGCTCCAGGCCCTCGGTGCGGTCGAAGAGCCACCGGAGGCGGGGGGCGGAGAAGTACGTCGAGGGCGGCAGGCAGCAGCGGTCGAGGAAGAACTCCTCGCCGGGCCGCTCGCGCAGTTCCTCGACCAGGGCGTCGGTGCGGGTGTCCTGCCAGACGATCGCGTGGCCCACCGGGGCGCCGGTGCGGCGGTCCCAGAGCACGGTCGTCTCGCGCTGGTTGGCGATCCCGATGGCGGCGATCTGCCCGCCGTCCGCGCCCGCCCCGGCCATCGCCTCGGGCACGATGCGCTGCACGTTGCGCCAGATCTCCAGCGCGTCGTGCTCGACCCAGCCGGGCCGGGGGAAGTGCTGCTGGTGCTCCCGCTGGGCGACCGACACCAGGCGCCCGCGGTGGTCGAACAGGATGCATCGCGTGGACGTGGTCCCCTGGTCGATGGACAGCACGTACCGTTCAGCCATGATCGGGCCTGCCTTCCGATGCGTCGCTCCGGAGTCGGGATCTACCAGCGGGCCGCCCCCAGATCTCGGGAGATGGCCCGTGCGGCCTCCCGGAGCAGGGCGATGAGGGACGACAGAGGGCGGCCCTGGGTGTCGCAGACGCGCTCCACGGCGCCGGAGATGCCGACGGCGCCCACCACGAGTCCGCCGTGCCCCCGGATGGGTGCGGCGACCCCCGCGTCGCCCATGCTCATCTCCTGCACCTCGGCGCCCCACCCGAGGTCGCGGATCTCCGCGAGCGCCCGCCGGAGGTCCTCGGGGCGGGTCAGGGTGTGCCGCGTGTACGCCTCCAGCCCCTCCTGCAGCACCGGCTCCAAGGGCGCGGCCCCGAAGGCCAGCAGGACCTTCCCGAGGGAGGAGGCGTGCAGGGGGAGCAGCGCGCCCACGTCGAGGGTCTGGAGGGTGTCGTCGGGCCGGAAGACGTGGTGGACGACGAGCACCCTGCCCTCCAGGGGGGTGCCGAGGCGGACCGCCTCACCGCTGCGGGCGGCCAGGGCGTCGGCCCAGTTGATGGAGCGGGAGCGCAGCTCGTTGACGTCGAGGTAGCTGGTACCGAGGTGCAGCAGGGCGGCTCCGAGCTGGTACTTTCCTGTGGCCTCGTCCTGCTCGACGAAGTCCACGTGCTGGAGGGTGCGCAGGATCCCGTGGGCGGTGCCCTTGGCCAGCCCCAGGGACGACGCCACCTCGCCGAGCCCCAGCCGGCGGGGGCCGCCGGCGAGCAGGCGCAGGATCGCCGCCGCCCGCTCGATGGACTGGACCGGTCCGGCCATGCAGCGATCGTAGCCCGATTTGTCCGATTCTGGACTGGCGTTCGGTAATGCCGACCCTTGTTCATTGACCCGGCGGACTTGTTTCTCTAGCGTGCGGTACCACGCCGGTCTCACGCCCGGACACGTCACCCGGAGGAGGAGGTCACATGACCGCAGCGCAGCTCGACGCCGCGCCCCGCGGGGAGGTCGACCACGTCTTCCCGCTGCCGCCCGCCCCCGGAGCCGTCTCCACCGTGCGCCACGGCGTGCGCCGGGTCCTGGGCGACTGGGACCTGCCCGCCGACACCGCCGAGGACGTGCTCCTGGTGGTGTTGGAGCTGGTCACCAACGCCCTGGTGCACGCCCTGCCGCCCGCGACGCTGCGCGTGTGGCGGGTCCTGGTCGACGGCCGGCACGGCGTCCGCGTCGAGGTGTCCGACCAGGGGCCCGCGGCCCCGCCCGCCCCGCCGGCCGCGCCCGACCCCGACGAGCACGGCCGGGGCCTCGGCATCGTCACCGCCCTGTCCGCCCGGTGCGGGGTGCGCACGCACGGCGCGGGGACGAGCCGGTGGGCGGACGTCCTCGCGGGCTGACCCGGCCGCATCCGGCGCCCCGCCTCCCCGTGCGTCCCGTGTCTTGAACCGGTCCCGACGGGGAACGAATGTGGCCACGGGGGCGGATCACCACTCGGGAGGCGCCGTGACCGCATCAGCACAGCCGCGGGTGTCCGGACTGGAGGTCCGGTCCATCGACTACGTGCCCCTGGACGAGCGGCACGGAAAGCTGTGGCACCTGGGCCCGCTGTGGTTCATGTCCAACGCGCAGATCGCCACGCTCGCGGTGGGCCTCATCAGCATCACCGGGGGCGGCAACCTGCTGTGGTCGCTGGTCGCGATCGTCGGGGGCACCGTCGTCGGGACCTTCTTCATGGCCTTCCACTCGGCCCAGGGCCCGCAGCTGGGGCTGCCCCAGATGATCCAGTCCCGACCGCAGTTCGGCTATGTCGGCGCCCTGCTGGTCTGGCTCTTCGCGTACGTGCAGTACGCCGGCTTCAACGTCTTCAACAGCATCCTCGGCGCGCAGGCCCTGCACACCACGCTGCACGGCGGGGTGAAGCTCTGGGTCGTCGTGGTCACGCTGGTGGCGCTGCTCGTCGCACTGGTCGGCTACGACGTGATCCACCGCGCGGAGCGCCTCCTGACGTACACCTTCCTGGTCGTCTTCGGGGTGTTCACCGTGGGGGTGCTGGTCACCCTGCACTATCCGGCGGGTTCCTTCGCCGTGGACGGCTTCAAGTGGACGCCGTTCCTGGCCCAGTTCGGCGTCGTGGCGGGCTACCAGATCAGCTGGGCCATCTACGTGTCGGACTACTCGCGCTACCTCCCGCCCGACGTGACGGTGCGCAAGACCTTCTACTGGACCTACTTCGGCTCCGCGCTCGGCGGCGTCTGGCTGATGGCGCTGGGCTCGCTCCTCGCCGCCTGGGCGGGCCGGGGCTTCGACACGGTCCGGTCCATCGACGCCGCCGGGGACAAGGTGTTCAGCGGGTTCGGCGCGGTGGTGCTGCTGTTCGCCGCGCTGGGCCTGGTGTCCGTCACCGCCCTGAACATGTACGGGGGTTCGCTGACCCTGATCAGCGCCATCGACTCCTTCCGCAAGGTGCGGCCGACCCTCGGGGTGCGGCTGCTGACGCTCGGGCTGACCGCGGTGTTGTCCCTGGTCGGCGCGCTGGCCGCGACGGCCCACTTCCTGGAGAACTTCAACGACTTCCTGCTGCTGGTGCTCTACCTGTTCATCCCGTGGACCGCGGTCAACCTGATGGACTACTACGTCGTGCGCCGCGGCCACTACGCGGTGGCCGAGATCTTCAACCCCCGCGGCATCTACGGCCGCTGGGGGTGGCACGGGATCGTCTCCTACGTCGTGGGCTTCGCCGTGATGGTGCCGTTCTTCTCCGTCGGCAAGCTCTACGTCGGACCCGCGGCGACGGCGCTCGGCGGGGCCGACGTCTCCCTGTTCGTGGGACTGCCGGTGTCCGCGCTGCTCTACTGGTGGCTCACCCGGTCGATCGACGTGGACGCCGAGCAGCGGCTGGCCGAGGCGGAGGCCGAGGAGCTGGAGCGGGCCGCGCACGAGCACCGCGAACCGGCCTGACCACGCCGGCGGGACGGGTGCGGCGGCTTCCTTGACACCTGGCGCGCACGGCACCCAGGGTGGCCGTCGGGGATCCTGGTTCGGTCCACGGAAAGGCTGTCATGGTGGAGACGCTCGGTGTCGCCGTGGTGGGTTTCGGCTGGATGGGACGGGTGCACACCCAGGCCTACGTCCGTCTGCCGCACCACTTCCCGCAGCCGGCCGTGCGGCCCCTCCTGGTCGCGGTCGCCGACGAGGTGCCGGGGCGGGCGGAGCAGGCGGCCGAGCAGTTCGGATTCGCCCGCGCGACCCGGGACTGGCGGGAGGTCGCGGCCGATCCCCGGGTGCGGGCCGTGAGCGTCACCGTCCCGAACCTCCTGCACCGCGAGATCGGCGTCGCGCTCGCGGGGGCGGGCAAGCACCTCTGGATCGAGAAGCCGGTCGGCCTGACCGCGGACGACGCCCGCGCGGTCGCCGCCGCGGCCGCCGCGGCGGGCGTGCAGGGCACGGTCGGCTTCAACTACCGCAACGCGCCCGCCGTGGCGGCCGCCCGCGAGCTGCTCCGCGCCGATGAGATCGGCCGGGTCACCCACGCCCGCATCCGCCTGCTCAGCGACTACGCCGCCCACCCGGAGGGGGCGCTGACCTGGCGGTACGAGCGGGCCCGCGGCGGCAGCGGGGTGCTCGCGGACCTGGCCTCGCACGGCGTGGACCTGGCCCGTCATCTGCTCGGCGAGATCGAGTCGGTGGCGGCCGACACGGCGGTCTTCGTGCCGGAGCGGGCCCGCCCGGCGGGCGCCACCGCCGGGCACAGCCGCGCCGCGGGCGGTGAGCCCGGTCCGGTGGAGAACGACGACTACGCCGGCTGCCTGCTGCGCTTCGCCTCCGGCGCCCGCGGGGTGCTGGAGGCGAGCCGGGTCTCGGTCGGCGAGCAGAACAACTACGGCTTCGAGATCCACGGCACCCGGGGCGCGCTGTTCTGGGACTTCCGCCGCATGGGCGAGCTGGGCGTCAGCCGCGGCACCGCCTACCAGGACCAGCCGGTCGGCACCGTCCACGTCGGCCCCGGGGACGGCGACTACGGAGCCTTCCAGCCGGGCGCCGCCTGTGCCATGGGCTACGACGACCTGAAGGTGATCGAGGCCCACCACTTCCTGCGCTCGATCACCGAGGGCGTCCCCTGCGGCGCCACCCTCGACGACGCGGTCGCCGCGGCGGCGGTGCTGGACGCCATGGCCCGCTCCGCCGGGGAACGCGGGTGGGTCCGGCCGGAGTAGGGCCTCCGCGGTCCGGGCGTCAGGGGGCGCGCAGGTCGGTGCGCGGGGTGACGACCCAGTGCTTGGTCCGCAGCATCCGGCCCGCGAAGGGGGTGTCCCGCTGGGCGACGAACCGGAAGCCGAGGGAGCGGGAGATGCGGTGGGAGGGCGCGTTGCCCGTGGCGGGGAAGGCGTGCACGTCGCCCCAGCGGTCCTCGTCGCGGGCCCGTTCGAGCAGCGTGCGGGCCGCCAGGCGGGTCGGCCCGCGTCCCTGGGAGGCGGGCAGCACCATCCAGCCGATCTCCGACAGGGGGCCGTCGCCGGTGTCGTGGGACCAGAGGGTCACCGTGCCGGTCCGGGTCGGGGACGGTCGTCCTGATCCAGGCGCGGTCGGCGGCCGCGTCGAGGGTGTCGCGCCGCACCTTGTCCGCCATGCCCCCGGCCGGCAGCGGGCCGCCGAGTCCGGCCGTCATCGCGGGGTCGCACCGCATCCGGACGTACGCGTCGACGTCCCCCTCCGTGACGTTGCGCAGCAGCATGCCCGCTCTCCCCGTTCCGCGCCGCCCGGGTCGGTCGGCGGCGTCGTGCGTCCCCATGATGGGGTACGGGACGGCGGCCCCGGCGGCCCCGGCCCGGCGGACCGCGTCCGGGGCGGCACCAGGACCGGCGAACACCACGATGAGAGGCACCCGTTGACCACCGACATTCCCGGCAGCTACTTCGAGCGGACCGACGACCACCGTTTCAAGCCCACGGACCGGGCGGGCGGCGCCTGGGCCTCCGACGAGATCCACTTCAGTCCGCTCGGGGGCCTCGTCGTCCACGCGATCGACCGGCACCGGGGCGACCGGGCGGACGACGGCCTGCTGCTGTCGCGCATCAGCTACGACATCCTGGGCCGCCCGGCCCTCGACGAGTGCGAGGTCCGGGTGGAGACGGTCCGGCCGGGCCGCACGATCGAACTCGTCGAGGCGGTCGTCGAGATCGGCGGGCGGGCGGTCGTCCGGGCCCGGGCCTGGCTGCTGGCCTCCCAGGACACCGGAGCCGTCGCCGGGGGTGCCGGGCCCGCACTGACGGCCCCGGACGGGCTGGCCTCCTGGCCGATGGGCTCCCAGTGGCCGGGCGGCTACATCGCCTCGCTGGACGTCCGGCCCCTCGCCCCGCCGCGGCCGGGCCGCACCACGGCGTGGGTGTCCACGCCGCTCGCCCTCGTCGCCGGGGAGCCCAGCAGCGCCCTGGCGTCCTACCTCGCGCTGGTCGACACCGCCAACGGCATCGCCGTACGGCAGCCGCCGAGCGCCTGGATGTTCCCCAACGTGGACCTGACCGTGCACCTGCACCGGCAGCCGTCCGGGCGGTGGACCGGCCTGGACACCACCGTCGTCTTCGGGCCCACCGGCCAGGGCCTCACCAGCACCGTCCTGCACGACCTCGACGGGCCCGTCGGGCACGCCCAGCAGATGCTCACGGTGCGGCCCCTCCGCGGGCAGTAGGGCGGGGCGCCGCCGGTCGGCGCGCGGGACGGGGCCGAAGCTGGTGTGCTGGGTGAGGGGCCCCTCGCACCCGTTCCGGGAGAAGCAGATGAGTACGTACCGTGTCGCCCAGGTCGCCGCCGCCGGCGGGACGTTCGAGATCGCCGAGCGCGAGGTGCCGGAGCCCGGTCCCGGCGAGGTCAGGATCGCCGTGGAAGCCTGCGGGATCTGCCACAGCGACAGCCTGTTCGTGGAGGCCGCGCTGCCGGGCGTGCGGTTCCCGCTGGTGCCGGGGCACGAGATCGCCGGGCGCGTGGAGGCCCTGGGCGAGGGCGCCGACGGCCGGAACCTGAAGGTCGGCGATCGGGTGGCGGTGGGCTGGTTCGGCGGGAGCTGCGGGTACTGCACGCCCTGCCGCGGCGGTGACTTCGTCGTCTGCCCGCGGCTGAAGGTACCGGGGTGGGCGTACGACGGGGGGTTCGCGGACCAGGTGGTGGTGCCGGCCGACGCGCCGGCGCGGATCCCCGAGACCCTCGCGGCGAGCGACGCGGCGCCGATGGCGTGCGCGGGCGTCACCACGTTCAACGGGCTGCGGCGCAGCGCGGCCCGGCCGGGCGACCTGGTCGCCGTGCTCGGCATCGGCGGCCTGGGTCATCTGGGGGTGCAGTACGCGGTGGCGATGGGCTTCGAGACGGTGGCGATCGCCCGCGGCGCCGACAAGGCCGACTTCGCCCGGCGGCTCGGGGCGCACCACTACGTCGACAGCACCGCCGGAGTGGCCGTCGCGGACGCGCTGCAGGCGCTCGGCGGGGCGCGGGCGGTGCTGGCCACGGCGGGCAGTTCGGACGCCATCACGGCGGCCGTCGACGGTCTCGGGCCCCGGGGCGAGCTGGTCGTCATCGGGGCGGCGGCGGAGCCGCTCGGCATCAGCCCGGTGCAGCTGCTGATGAGCGGCCGGGTCGTGCGCGGGCATCCGTCCGGCACCGCGCAGGACGTGGAGGACACCATGGCCTTCTCCGCCCTGCACGGCATCCGGCCGATGACCGAGGTGGTGCCGCTGGACGAGGCCGACGCGGCGTACCGGAGGATGCTGTCGGGGGCAGCCCGCTTCCGGATGGTCCTGGCGACCGGCTGACGCGCCGCCGGGGCCCGGGGGTCAGGCGCGGGCGGTGAGGAACCGGTCGAGGACGGCGGTGAGTTCGGCGGGCTTCTCCACCGGCAGCTCGTGGCCGGCGTCGACGATGCGGACCTCGGCGTCCGGGTACGCCTTCGCCATCCGGAGCATCTGCCCCACCGGCAGCTGGACGTCGTGGTAGCCGTGCACGAGAAGGGTGGGCACCCGGATCTCGCCGACCCGGTCCAGGACGTCGAAGTCCCGCATCGCGGCGTAGCACGTCATGACGACCTCGCGCGGGGTGGAGGCGGAGGCCCGCACGTGGCGGCGGATCTCCTCGCGGGGGTGGCCGGGGGCGAAGGCACGGTGGATGTTGGCGGCGACGAACAGCCGGAAGGGCACGAGCGTCGACACGGCCATCAGCAGGCCCCTCCCCCGGCTGTACGTCATCCGGGCGATGGAGTTCACCAGGACCAGGCGCTCCACCCGTCCGGGGTGCTCCAGGGCGATCGTCTGCGCGATCATGCCGCCCATGGAGTGGCCGGCCAGGACGCACCGGTCGATGCCGAGGTGGTCCAGCAGGGCCAGGAGGTCCCGGGCCGGCCCGCCGATGCTCCGCGCCCCCGCGCCGGTGCTCTCCCCGTGCCCACGCAGGTCGAGCCGGACCACCCGGCGCGCGGTGGAGAAGTGCGCCAGCTGGTGGTCCCAGCGGTGCCGGTCGGCCGTCCAGCCGTGGACGAGGACGAGGGGCGCGGCCTCGGCGTCGCGGGGGCCCTCGTCGTCGTACGTCAGTGTCGCGCCGTCGACATGGAGCTGCGGCATGGGACGCCTCCTGGGGAGCGGTCGGGTTACTGGCGAGTACGGTAGTCGGCGGCGGGGCCGTCCGTCACCGGCGTGCGCCGAGGAAGCCAGGACGTGCCCGAACACGTCCAGGGCGGCGCCCCGGCCGGGGAACGTGGAGCGTGCGACGGCCGGCGGGTGCGGGGGTCGGCGGCAGCGGACGGGGATGGAGCGCGGACCTGGGGGCGGCCGGGCCGGGCCGCCCGGCCTCCTCGTCGGGGCGGTCCGCACCCGGTCCCGGTGCTGCGGACGAACCGGGTGGGCCGGGCGGTCGAGGGGGTCGATCCGGTGCGGGCGGTGCCTCCGGGCGCGGTGCCCGGGCGGCCGCCCGCCGTCCGGACGTCAGAGCGCGGCGGGTCGTGGTACACCGGCAGCCGGCTGACGAACATCTCGAGGTCGTGGGACTCCATCGCCTCCGGCGAGTGCCCCATCCGTTCGGTGACGATCCGTTCGTTGTCCAGCAGGTTGCCGTGGGTCACCATCACGCCGCGCGGCGCGGCGGTGGAGCCGGAGGCGTACTGGAGGAAGGCGACCGAGTCGGCGGTCAGGTCCGGTTCGCACCAGGCGTCCGCCTCCGCGTCGTCGACGTCCTCGGTGGCGATGCGGGCGACGCCGTCCAGTTCGGGGATCCGGTGAGCGGACGCGTCGGGCGCGTCCAGGACCCGGCGGTCGCCGAGGACCACCCGGGCGTCCGAGTCCGCGGGCAGGCGCTGGGTGCGGATGAGGGCGCGGTGGTTCCGGGCCCTGCCCTGCGGCGGCACCCCCGGCACGGCGACGACACCCGCGGCGAGGCAGCCGAGGAAGGCCGGGACGAACTCCAGGCCGGGCGGGTACAGCAGCAGGGCACGGGACCCGGTCAGGCCCCGCTCCTGGAGCCGGGCGGCGACCGCCCGGGAGCGGCGTGCCAGCCGCGCGTAGGAGAGTTCCCGGACCTCGCCGTCCGCGTCGCCGGTGACGAGGTACCGGTAGGCGGGACCCGCGGCGCCGCCGCCACAGCGCCACCCCGGACCGGCCCCGGATCGACCTTCACGCGCGCGCCGCGCATGGACACCCCGGACCTGCCGTGGACCGATCCGCGCGCCCTCACCCGCCCCTCCACGAGCCCGGACCAGGCACCGTCCCCCGACGCCCCCACCCCCTGCGTCGTTTCGGCCACGCGCTCCGCCCCCGAGCGGCCCGCGCCGCCCGCCCCGAGGACGCCGCGCCCTGCGGGTACGGCCGGATTCCGCGGCCTGGAAAGCGACTCAAACGCATACGTTCGAAACCGGGTGCCGCTCGTTGATCGAAGTGGCACCGGCTGTCCCGTGCCGCCCCGGGGACGGGCCCTCGCCCGTCCCGGCCCCGGACCGCCCACGTCACCCACGGTTGACGGAACGACCCCCATACGGGTGATCGACTCCTCACTCCTCCGGGGGAGGGCAACGCGGAATACCGGCCTGTCCATGGTTACGGTCGATTCAACATGCCGTGTCCGAGTGGCAACCCGGTAGCGACAGCACAAGACTGAGGCCCACGGTTTCGTGATCACGCGGGAATTGCAGGATCCCGGGCCGTCGTGCTGCTCGGTCGAGCCCTTGCCGAGCGCCGGTACCGGTGCGGCCGAATCGGCCGATGCTCAGCAGGATTTTCCCGAGGAGCTCGAATGGTAGAGAAGTCTGCCGATACGTTGGTATCCGGGCCGGGCGCCTCCCCGGCCGCCGGGCGTGACGGCTCCGGCCCCGCCGCGGCGGACACCGAGCGGGAGCTCGCGACGGTGCTCGCGGACCTCCTGCACCTCGACGACGTAGCGGCCGACAGCCACTTCTTCACCGGTCTGGGCGCCAACTCGATGCTGATGGCGCAGTTCTGCGCCCGCGTCCGCAAGCGCCCCGACCTGCCGTCCTTCTCCATGAAGGACATCTACCGGCACCCGAGCGTGCGGGAACTGGCCGCGGCGCTCGCCCCCGCCGGGACCGCACCCGTGCCGGGTTCCGCCGCCGCGACGGCGACCCCGGCGGCCGCACCGCCCGCACCGGTCGTCCCCGCGAGCACGGCGGCCTACGTCCTGTGCGGAGCCGTCCAACTGCTCCTCTTCCTCGGCTATTCGTTCGTGTCCGGGCTCGCGGCCGCCCGCGGATACGAATGGGTCTCGGACGGCTCCGGCCTCATCCAGATCTATCTCCGGTCGGTGGCGGCCGTCAGCGCCGGATTCTTCGGCCTGTGCGCCTTCCCGGTCGCGGCCAAGTGGATTCTCATCGGCCGCTGGACACCCCGGGAATTCCCCGTGTGGAGTGCCGCCTATCTGCGTTTCTGGCTCGTGAAGGTACTGCTGCACGCCAATCCGATGATTCTGTTCATCGGAAATCCGCTCTACGTGCTCTACCTTCGGGCCCTCGGCGCCCGCATCGGTCCCGGCGTGACGATCCTGTCCCGCACGGTCCCGGTCTGCACCGACCTGCTGACGATCGGCGCGGGCACGGTCGTCCGCAAGGACTCCTACCTCCTGTGCTACCGGGCGCACGCGGGCCGCATCCAGACCGGGCGGGTCACCCTCGGCCGGGACGTGTTCGTCGGCGAGAAGACGGTCCTCGACATCGACTCCTCGATCGGCGACGGGGCCCAACTGGGCCATACCTCGTGCCTGTACCGCGGCCAGGCCGTCCCCGACGGGCAGCGCTGGCACGGATCTCCCGCCCAGCCGGCGGAGACCGACTACCTGAGGGTCGCACCGGCCCGGTGCGGCACCCTGCGCCGGGCCTGTTTCGCCGTGTGCGGCCTGCTGCAGATGCTGCTCCTGTACCTGCCCCTGACCGTCGGCGGCGTGTACATGCTGGTCAGCGCGATCCCAGCGTTCGGCAAGTGGCTGAGCCGGCAGGCGGACGGCATCACCTCGACGGAGTTCCTGCTCGATGCGCTGGTCGTGTCGGCGCTGCTGTTCTTCGGCTTCGTGGTCGTGGGTCTGGCCGTGCTGATGACGGTGCCCCGGCTGCTGAACCGTTTGTTCGAGCCCGACCGGGTGTATCCGCTCTACGGCTTCCGGTACGCGGCGCACCGGGCCGTGGCCCGGATGACGAACCTGAGGTTCTACGCCTGGCTCTTCGGTGACAGCTCCTACATCGTCCCGTACCTGAGCGGGCTGGGCTACGACCTGTCCCGGGTGGAGCAGACCGGGTCGAACTTCGGCACCGAGGTGGCGCACGAGACGCCGTTCCTGGTGTCGGTGGGCAGCGGGACGATGGTGGCCGACGGACTCTCGGTGCTCAACGCCGAGTACTCCAGCACCTCCTTCCGCGTCTCCCGGGCCACCATCGGGGCGCACAACTTCCTCGGCAACAACATCGCCTTCCCCGCGGGCGCGCGGACCGGCGAGAACTGCCTGCTCGCGACGAAGGTGATGGTGCCCCTCGACGGCGAGGTCCGCTCGGGGGTGGGCCTGCTCGGCTCGCCGTCCTTCGAGATCCCCCGCACGGTCGAGCGCGACACCCGCTTCGACCACCTCAGGAGCGGCGACGAGCTGCGGCTCCGGCTCACCGCGAAGAACCGTTACAACCTGCGCTCCATGGCGCTGATGCTGCTCGTGCGCTGGCTGCACGCGTTCTTCCTGACGGCGTTCGGGCTGGCCTCCCTCACCCTGTACGGCACGCTCGGGCACCTGGTGGTCGCCGGATACCTGGCGGTCACTCTCGGCTTCAGCGCCGCCTACTACGCGCTGGTCGAGCGGTGCGTCATCCGGTTCGGTTCGCTGCGCCCGGAGCTGTGCTCCATCTACGACCGGCGGTTCTGGCTGCACGAACGCCTGTGGAAGGTGCCTTCGGAGTACCTGAACCTCTTCAACGGCACCCCGTTCAAGAACCTGGTCTGGCGCATGCTGGGCGTCCGCCTCGGCCGCCGGGTGTTCGACGACGGCTGCTACATGACGGAACGCACCCTCAGCACCGTCGGGGACGACTGCACGCTCAACGCGGGCAGCAAGATCCAGTGCCACTCCCAGGAGGACGGCACCTTCAAGTCCGACCACTCCACGCTGGGCACCGGCTGCACCCTCGGGGTGGGCGCCCACGTGCACTACGGCGTGACCCTGGGCGACGGCGCCCAGCTGGCCGCCGACTCCTTCCTGATGAAGGGCGAGGAGGTCCCCCCGTACGCGCGGTGGGGCGGGAATCCCGCCGCGGAGTCGCCGGACGCCCCCGGTGAGCCCCGCGGTGTCCAGGCGGCGGTGGCCGCGGAAGCGTCCTCGGCGAACGGCGCCGCGGCGACGGCGGGTTGAGGAAGGCCATGTCGATGGGAGCGCAGGTGCAGGCGGACCGGGAGTTCTGGAGCGGCGTGCTGACGGCCGGCGGTGCCACCGCGGTCCCGCGGTGGACGCGGGAGGCCGCGGCGGGCGAGGCCGCGTACGAGGCCGTGGTGCCCGAGGACGTGGTGGCGGCCCTGCACGAGCTGGCCGGATCGCTCGGTGTGCCGGTGACCGCGGTGCTGCTGGCCGCGCACGCCCGGGTGCTGGCGGCGCTGTCGGGCGAGCAGGACGTGGTGACGGGGTACGTCCCCGACCCGGCCCAGGCTCCGCTGCCGTGCCGGATGACGGTGTCCCCCGGGGCGTGGCGCCGCCTGGTGCTCAGCGCGCACGAGGCCGAGGCCGGGGTGCTCGCGCACCGGCGGTTCCCGGTGGAGCACCTGCGGCGGGAGCTGGGCCTGGACGGGCCCTCCCACGAGGTCGTGTTCGGTCCGGCGGGATGGACGGGAGACCTGCCCGAGGACGTCGTCCTGGGAGTGGGCTGCCGGCCCGAGGGGGCGACGTTCGTGCTGCGGCTGCGCTACCGCACCGAGGTGCTGGACGCCGGGGGCGCCGTGCGGATCGCCGGCTACCACGTGGCGGCGCTGCGCGCGATGGCGGCCGGCGCCGACGCCGGGCACGCCCTGCAGAGCCTTCTGTCGCCCGAGGAGGTCCGCCATCAGCTCGAGTCGCTGACGGGGCGTCGACGGGAGCTGCCCGAGGTCCGGGTGCACACCCTGTTCGAGCAGCGGGTGCGGGCGCATCCGGAGGCGGTGGCCGCGGTGCACGGCGAGGACACGTGGACGTATGCGGAGCTGAACGCCCGGGCGAACCGGCTGGCGCGGGCCCTGCTGGCCCGGGGCGTGGGCCGCGAGGACGTGGTGGCGGTGGTCACCGAGCGGAACCTGGACTGGCTCGCCGCGGTGCTCGCGGTGTTCAAGGCCGGAGGCGTGTACCTGCCGATCGAGCCGCACTTCCCCGCCGGCCGGATCGCGGCGACCCTGTCGCGGTCCGGGTGCCGGCTGGCCGTGACCGAACCGGGCAGCACCGCGACCCTGGACGAGGCGCTGGCCGGTCTGCCGGGCGTGGCCGTGCTGCCGGTCGGCACGGCATACGCGGAGCAGGACGCGGACGGCGACCCCGGGGTCGCGGTCGCCCCTGACCAGTTGGCGTACATCTACTTCACCTCCGGCTCCACCGGGGAGCCGAAGGGTGCGATGTGCGAGCACGCGGGCATGCTCAACCATCTCCACGCCAAGATCGACGACTTGGGGATCGGACCGGGGGCGGTGGTCGCGCAGACGGCGCCGCAGTGCTTCGACATCTCGCTGTGGCAGCTGCTGGCCGCGCTGCTGGTCGACGGCCGCACCCTGCTGGTCGGGCAGGACGTGATCACCGACGTGGAACGGTTCGTCGACACCCTCGTGCAGGGGCGGGTCGGCGTGGTGCAGGTGGTGCCGTCCTATCTGGAGGTCGTGGTCTCCTACCTGGAGCGGCACCCGCGCGAACTGCCCGATCTGGCCTGTGTGTCGGTCACCGGCGAGGCGCTGAAGCGGGAGCTCGTCCAGCGCTGGTTCGCGGTGCAGCCGGGGATCCGGCTCGTCAACGCCTACGGGCTGACCGAGACGTCGGACGACACCAACCACGAGGTGATGGAGTCGGTGCCCGAACGGGTGCTGCTGGGACGCCCGATCGCCAACGTGGGCGTCCACGTCGTCGACGAGCACCTGAACCTGGTGCCGCTCGGCGCGCCGGGTCTGATCGCGTTCTCCGGGGTGTGCGTGGGCCGGGGGTACGTCAACGACCCCGAGCGGACCCGCGAGGCGTACCTGGACGACCCCTTCCGGCCCGGCGGGCGGCTCTACCTGGGCGGCGACTGGGGGCGCTGGCACCCCGACGGGAAGCTGGAGTTCCTCGGCCGGCGGGACAACCAGGTCAAGATCCGCGGCTTCCGCATCGAGATCGGCGAGATCGAGAACACCCTGCTGCGCGTGCCGGGGGTGCGGGACGGCGCGGTGGTCGTCGCCGAACTCGCGGGGCGGAGCTCCCACTTGATCGCCCACTACACCGGGCGCCGTCAGGAGACGGAGGTGCTGCGCGAGGCGCTGGGGGCCGCGCTGCCCGCGTACATGGTCCCGAGCGCCTTCCACTGGCGCGAGTCGCTGCCGCTCACGGCGAACGGGAAGGTGGACCGCAAGGCACTCACCGCACTCGCGGTGCGGACCGCGCCGGAGGCGAAGGGGGCGGGGGCCGCGGACGACTCGCCGCGCACCCCCACCGAACGGAAGCTCGCGGCCGCCTGGGCGGAGCTGCTCGGCCTGCCGCCGCACCGGATCCGCCGGCAGGACCACTTCTTCGACTCCGGCGGCACGTCCCTGACGGCGGTGCGCCTGACCATCGCCCTGGACCGCGCGGTGTCCCTCAAGGACATCACCCGCCACCCGGTGCTCGCCGACCTCGCGGTGCTCCTCGACGGCGCCCGGCGGCACCACGCCGAGCTGCTCCAGCCGCTGTCGGCGGGGGCCGGACCGGCGCGGTGCGCGCTGGTCGGCTTCCCGTACGCGGGCGGCAACGCGGTCAACTTCCAGCCGCTGGCCAGCGCCCTGGCCGGCTCCGGGATCGCGGTGCACGCCGTCGACCCGCCGGGCCACGACCTCGCCGCGGACGCCGAGCCGTTCGCGGCGATGGAGGACGTGGTGGAGCGGGTCGTCGCGGAGATCTCCGCGCGCGGCCTGACACGGGTGATGCTGTGGGGCCACTCCTCGGGCGCCGCCCCCGCCCTGGAGACGGCACGGCGGCTGCGGGCCGCCGGCGTGGAGGTGCCGCGGGTGTTCCTCGCGGCGCAGCTGCTGGGCACCGCGGCGGAGCGGCGCGCGGCCGCCACCGAACTGACCGGGATGAGCAACGCCGAGATCGCGGCCCTGCTGAGCGCGGACGCCGGCTACACCGAACTCGTCGAGCTGAACGCGCGGCACGCCGAGCACATCGGGGCCGCCTACCGCCACGACTGCGTGGCCGCGCACCGCTACTTCGCCGCCGCCCTGAACGCCCCGCCCGGGGAGAAACTGGACGCTCCGGTCACCGTGGTCGTCGCCGACGACGACCCGCTGACCGCGCGGTTCCCCGACCGCCACCAGGACTGGCGGCTGCTGGCCGAGCGGGTCGACCTGCACCGGCTCGCCGACGGCGGGCACTACTTCCTGCGCACCCGGCCCGCCGACGCGGCCGAGGCCGTCCTGGGGGCCGTCGAGCTGCTCACCCCCTCCTGACCCTCCCCGGGCCCGTGCGGTCCCCCCGGAACTCCGAGCGCACACGAAAGGAAATCCCGATGTCGTTCTCCTCCCCGGCATCCCTGCTCGAAGCGGAGCAGCAGCCGGACCGGCCCCCGATCCTGCGCGTGGAGCCCCCCGGGGACGCGGCCCGCTGGGCGGCCGAGCACCGGGCCGCGCTGCGCGCCCGGGTCGACGAGCACGGCGCACTGCTGGTACGCGGCCTGTGCCTGCGGGAACCCGCCGAGGTGGGGGCCCTGTTCGGCGGTCTCGCCGGCGAGCCGATGACGGAGCGGGAGGCGTTCGCCCCGCGGGAGAGCCTCGGCGACGGTCTGTACTCGTCCACCGCATGGCCGGCCAACCAGCCCATGTGCATGCACCACGAGCTGAGTTACGCCCGCGAGGTGCCCGGTCTGATGCTGTTCGCGTGCCTCCGGGCGCCGGACGGGGGCGGGGCGACCGGCGTGGCCGACGCGGAGGACGTGCTGGCCGCCCTGCCGGCCGCGCTGACCGAGCGGTTCGAGCGGGAGGGCTGGCTGCTCACCCGTTCCTACAACGACGAGATCGGCAGCTCGCTGGCGGAGTCGTTCGGCACCGACGACCCGGCGGCGGTGGAGCGCTACTGCCGGGAGAACGCCGTCGACTTCACCTGGCAGCCCGACGGCTCCCTGCGCACCCGGCAGCTCCGCAGCGCCGTCGTGCGGCACCCGGTGACCGGCCGGCGCTGCTGGTTCAACCAGATCGCCTTCCTCAACGAGTGGACGCTCGACCCCGAGGTGCGCGAGTACCTGGTCGACGTCTACGGCGAGGACGGGCTGCCGTTCAACACCCGCTTCGGGGACGGCTCCCCCATCGGCGAGGACGTCGTGAAGCTGCTCAACGCGACCTACGAGCAGCACACCCGGCGCGAGCCGTGGCAGGACGGCGACGTCCTGCTCGTCGACAACATCCGCACCGCACACAGCAGAGAGGCCTTCACCGGGGAGCGCCGGGTGCTGGCCGCCCTGGCCGAGCCGCGGCGCCTGGCCGACTTCTGCCCGACCCCGGAGGCACGTCAGCGATGACTTCCGTGACTTCTCCCGCTCCCCGGAGCTCCGCCGCGTCCGAGGGCCCGCCGCCGACCTTCGCGGTGATCCCCGGCGCGCAGGTGCAGCAGACCCTCGCCGGCCGCGAGCGGCAGGTCGTGGAGATGGTCGAGGCCGCCTACCGCCTGCACGGCGCGGGCGACTCGGTCAATCCCCCCTCGTACTTCCTGCGCTTCCCCGACCGTCCGTCCTCCCGCATCATCGCCCTGCCGGCCTCGCTGGGCGGGTCGGTGGGGGTGGACGGCCTGAAGTGGATCTCCAGTTTCCCGACGAACGTGGCGGCCGGGCTGCCCCGGGCGTCAGCGGTCCTCATCCTCAACGACCACGAGACCGGCTACCCGTTCGCCTGTCTGGAGAGCTCCATCATCAGCGCGACCCGGACGGCCGCGTCGGCGGCGCTGGCGGCGGACTGGCTGACCCGGGACCGCCCCCGCCCGGCCCGGGTCGGGTTCTTCGGCACCGGCCTGATCGCCCGGTACATCCACACGTTCCTGGCCGGCACCGGCTGGACGTTCGACGAGGTCGGCGTGTACGACGTGGCCGCGGACAGCGCCGCCGGGTTCCGCGGCTACCTGGAGCGGGGCGACGGCGCCGGACCGGCCGCGAAGGTCACCGTCCACGACAGCCCCGAGGACCTGATCCGCTCCAGCGACCTCGTGGTCTTCGCCACGATCGCCGGTCAGCCGCACGTCACCGACCCGGCACTGTTCCGCCACCACCCGGTGGTGCTGCACGTGTCCTTGAGGGACCTGGCGCCCGGGATCCTGCTCGAGTCGGTGAACGTCGTCGACGACGTCGACCACTGCCTGAAGGCCGACACCTCCCCCCACCTGGCGGAACAGCTCACCGGTGGCCGGGACTTCCTGGACGGCACCCTGCACGACGTGATGACGGGCCGGACCCGCCCGCCCGCCGACCGGACCGTCGTCTTCTCCCCTTTCGGCCTCGGGGTCCTGGACCTCGCCGTCGGCAAGTACGTCTACGACGAGGTGGCCCGGTCCGGGCGTCTCGGAGTCGTCGACGACTTCTTCCACGAGCTGCGCCGGTACGGCTGAGCGTCCGCTGCTCGGCCCTGGCATCAGGAGGTCAGCGTGCCCGTCATTTCCACCCCCCACGCGTTCAACGAGGGCCAGCTCTACGTGGACCTCGAGCCGACCCTCGGGTGTTCCCTCTATCTGAAGTGCGAGGGCTTCAACTTCGCCGGGTCGATCAAGTTGAAGGCCGCGGTAGAGATGGTGGAGGCCGCCGAGCGGGACGGGCTCCTGATGCCGGGGTCGGTCCTCGTGGAGTCCTCCTCCGGCAACCTCGGCGTGGCGCTCAGCATGATCGCCGCGAGCAAGGGCTACCGGTTCCTGTGCGTGACGGACTCCCGGTGCAATCTGTCGACCCGGCTGCTCATGGAGGCCCTGGGCAGCGAGGTGCACGTCATCGCGGACCTCGACGCCAACGGGGGCTTCCTCGGCGCGCGGATCGACTACGTGCGGGCGCTGTGCGCCTCCGACGAGCGGTACGTGTGGCTGAGCCAGTACACCAACCAGGGCAACTGGCAGGCGCACTACCGCCGTACGGCTCCGGAGATCGCCCGGCAGTTCCCGCAGCTGGACGTGCTGTTCGTCGGGGCGGGCACGACGGGCACCCTGATGGGCTGCGCGCGGTACTTCCGCGAGTGGCACCGGCCGGTGCGGGTCGTCGCGGTGGACGCCGTGGGGTCGGTGTCCTTCGGCGGGGAGCCGGGCCGCCGGATGATCCCGGGGCTGGGCATGAGCATGCGCCCGCCGCTGCTCGACGAGTCGTTCGTCGACGAGGTGATCAAGGTGGAGGAGGCGGACACCATCCGGATCTGCCACCGGCTCGCCCGGCGCGGTTTCCTCTTCGGCGGCTCGACGGGGACGGTGGTCAGCGGCGCGATGGACTGGCTCGCCCGGCGCGGCGGGGACGGCCTGACGGCCGTGGCCATCGCGCCGGACCTCGGCGAGCGCTACCTCGACACGATCTACCAGAGCACCTGGCTGGAGGACCTGTACGGCGCGCAGATCCTCGATCCGGACGGGGGTGCCCCGGCCGGCCCGGCGGAGCCCGAGCCGCTGCCCCGGACGACGATCCGGCGGCGGGACGCGCTGAGCGACCCGTCGTAGGGCGCGTCCGCGCATCACCGTGGGG
Organism: Streptomyces tropicalis; assembly: GCF_029269835.1. Taxonomy (GTDB): domain Bacteria; phylum Actinomycetota; class Actinomycetes; order Streptomycetales; family Streptomycetaceae; genus Streptomyces; species Streptomyces tropicalis. Next base: position 26,669 of record NZ_JARJBB010000005.1, read on the forward strand.
GCGCGGCCCGGAGGCCGGGGCCCGGACCGGGCGTCACGGGTTTCCGACCGCCGGGGACGGTGCCCGCACGGCCGGCTGCGGACGGGCGGGGCCGGACTCCGGAGGGGCGGCGGCCCAGGCCCGGGCGAGCAGGAACTGCGCCGCCGCGTAGGTCGCCGTCACCAGCACCCGGCGGCCGGTGAACTCCACTCCGGCCACGCCGAGTCCGACGAGCAGGTCGGAGGCGACGAAGACGGCCCCGCCCCAGGCCGCCGCCGTCCCGAGGACCGGCGCGGTGACCGCCATGGTCACCAGGGCGAGGCTGTAGGGGGCGACCGCCCACGCCAGGGAACCCAGCCCGGGCGCCAGTGCCGCGTTCGCCGCGGCCCACACCGCCAGGGCGCCGGCGTACAGCCAGGGCCGCCGCCGCAGGTGGGCGAGGGCCCCCTCGCGGGCGAACGCGGCGACGTAGGCCAGTTGGAAGCCCAGGAAGCAGGCGGTTCCGGCGAGGAACGCGGCGGTTCCCGGCAGCAGCAGCGCCACGTCGCCCGCCGTCGCCAGCGCCAGCCCGGCGAGGACCACCGGCCGGGCCCCGCCGCCGGCACGCATCATGTGCAGCGCCAGCAGGGGCACGAGGAGCGGCTTGCTGACGTCCTCCAGGAGCGGCAGGTGCAGGGCGACGGCGGTCAGGTCCGCCAGGACGGCGAGCGCGAAGGCCAGGAGCACGGGCGGCACGTCAGGCGCCGGCCTTCGGCGCCCACCCGGGCGGGCCGAACAGGTATCCGGCCTTGTCCCGCCAGCGCGCCGTCCGGCGCATGTCCCGCCACGCCGCCGCGAACTCGTGGAAGGCGACCCGCATCGGGTTGTAGGTGTCGATGTTCTTCGTCAGCCCGTACACCACCGGCTCGCCCTCCGGTACGAAGCTGCGGAACAGCCGGTCCCACACGATGAGGATGCCGCCGTAATTGCGGTCCAGGTAGGTCGAGTTGGACGCGTGGTGCACCCGGTGGTGCGAGGGCGTGTTGAAGACGTACTCGACCGGCCGCCACAGCTTGCCGACGCGCTCGGTGTGCAGGAAGAACTGGTAGATCAGGCTGACCGACTGCTGCAGCAGGATCATCCAGGGCGGGACGCCGAGCAGCGCCAGCGGCAGCCAGAAGGGCAGCGAGGTCATCGGCGTCCAGCTCTGCCGCAGCGCCGTCGACAGGTTGAAGCGCACGCTGGAGTGGTGCACGACATGGCTGGCCCACAGCACCCGCACCCGGTGGTGGGCCCGGTGGAAGGCGTAGTAGGCGAGGTCGTCGGCGAGGAACAGCACCAGCCAGGTCGCGCCCGAGGCGGGCGACAGGTGCCAGGGGGCGAGGGTGTAGGCGGCCGCGTAGGCGACCACGGCGACCGCCTTCCACGGCAGGCCGATGACCTGGCTGCCCGCTCCCATGGACATGCTGGTGACGGTGTCGCGCAGTTCGTAGCCGCGTTCCTCGTCGTCGGGGAGGAAGCGGTAGGACAGCGCCTCCACCACGACCAGCAGGACGAAGAACGGTATGGCGTAAAAGACGGCGGGGATCATCTCAGCCCGCCCTCCTCTCGGGGACGGCGGGAACGCTGCGGGCGAGCAGGTGCCGGGCCAGCCGCTCGGCCGCCCGTTCGTCCCGCGCTGCGATGAGTTCCGCGAGCCGCACATGGGCGGCCACGTCGAGCAGTTCCTCGGTGCGTCGGTCGGGCGGGACCTCGCCGACCGCCAGGGTGCCGCCCACCAGGCTGTTGAAGGCCAGCAGGTAGGCGAGGTTGCCAGAGCCCTCGACGATCAGTCGCCACCAGGCGATGTCCGCCGCGTCGAGCGCGGTGAGGTCGGGGCCGGTGTCCGCGTAGCGCGTGGTCGCCGCGACGAGGGCCGCGGCGTGTTCGCCGGAGCAGCGGGCGGCGCACAGCCGGGCGGCGTCCGCACCGATGCACGCCCGCATCTCCAGGGCGTCCCGCTGCAGCGCCTGCGAGGCCGGCGGCAGGCCCGCGTCCGCGCCGGGCAGGTGCATGGCCAGGTCCAGGCCGGCGGTGTGCCGCCAGTCGAGCACCAGGGTGCGCCCGCCGTGGCTCACCTCCACCAGGCGGGCCTGCTGGAGGCGTTTGATGGCCTCCCGTACGGCGTGCCGGTTCACCCCGAACTCGGCGGCGAGGTCCCGCTCCGCCGCCAGGGCCGTGCCGGCCGCCGCCTCACCGCGCAGAATGCGGTCCCGGACCAGGGCGTAGACCTGGTCCGAGACGGCCTCGCGCCGAATGCGCCCCTCCGTCATGGCGCACAGCGTGGCCGGGCGGCGCCGGACTGGTCAACTGGTTGGACCAGATGCGTTGCGAAGATTTTCGCGCGGTCCGGCACCCGGCGGACGCCGTCGGGTCCGCCGGGTGCCGGGCCGGGCCGTGGGACCGCGGGGCTACTTCGGCGGTGTCAGGACCTGGTCGACGAGGAAGACGGTGGCGTTGGCCGCCTTGAGATCGCCGCAGGTGATGTTCGCGGTCTTATCGACCTTGAACATGTCCCCGGAGCCCGAGGTGGTCAGCATGGAGCCCTCGCGGGTCTTGAAGCTGCCGCTGGGCAGCTCGCTGCGGGTGATCTCCTGGTCGACCACGTGGTAGGTGAGGATCTTCTTCAGCTCGCCCGGGTTGTTCATGAGCGACTGGAGCTGGGACTTGGAGAGCTTCTTGAACGCCTCGTCGGTGGGCGCGAAGACGCTGATCTTCTTGGCGTCGTTGAGCGTCTTGTCCAGCCCGGCCTTCTTGAGCGCGGCGGCGAGCTGGGAGAGCTTCGGGTTGGCGGCGACGGCGTTCGCCACCTTCTCCCGCGCCATGGCCACGGCGCTTCCGTCGCCCTTGTTCGGCAGGGACGAGCAGCCCGGCCCGAAGGGGGTGACGGAGGAACTGGGGCTCGGGGAGCCGGGGCTCGGAGAGTCGGTCCGCGCGCTGTCGGCGAACGCATGGGGGGCCAGTCCGGCGCAGGCCAGCGGGATCGCGGCGGCGACGGCCACCGTCGTGCGGGTGCGGGTGGACTTCATGGTGCTCTCCATCCGGGCAGGGGGCGCCCGCGGCAGCACAGGGCATGTCGGGGACGCCGGCGATGTGGAGGTGACCGCGCCGCACCGTGCGGAGGCGCCGAACACGGCGGTGGCTCGCGCCGGTTGGCGGATAGGGCCCCGTCCGTCCCGGCGGGGGCGCCTGTCGGGGAAGCAGTCACCGTCGGAGTGCTGAGGATCCGGACGCGTCCCGGGGACGTGTCCGCCCACACCAGGCTCACCGATTCCCGGGTGCCCCGCATCTCAGCCCGGGCGGCGCCCCCGGACCCGGGGCCGGACATCCCGCGGAACCGCAGCTCAGGGGCCACCCGCACGCCCCATGTCTCACCGCGCTCTTACCGGCACGGCGGCCCTCGCACGGCGCGTCTGCGCCGGGGGACGCACAGTCATCGGCGCCAGGGGTTCCGGGAGGTCCGCTGCTCGCCGGCGCGGGTGGCGCCGAAGTGGGTCTCGTGGTCCCAGATGTGCGTGCAGGAGGGGCACTGCAGGTGCAGCAGGCTGCCGGTGTTGGAGAGCAGGTAGCGCCAGTGCTCGGTGCAGGTCCGGTTCTGCTCGCACGCGCCGCATCCGCGGTGGTCGTTGCAGTTCGGGCAGGCGATCCAGGCGCGGCGGCCCTTGTCGGCGTGTGGATCAAGCGGCAGCATCGTCACCTCCCCGCCTCGGGAGCACCCCGGCCGCGACCAGTTCGTCGTACACGCGCTGCTGCTCCGGACCGAGGCCGGAGTACAGCAGGTCGTACGCCTCCTCCTCGCCGCGCAGCGCCGCCACGGGGTCCCAGGTGTCGCCGAGCGCGGCCATGACGTGCGTGCGCCGCAGCATCTCGTGCCCGCTCAGGTCGACGGAGAACTCGACGAGGCCGTCGGGTCCCTCCCCCGGGGCCCCGCCGGCCGGAGAGCCGGCCGGCGCGGCGGACTCATCAGGCTTGTCCGGTTCGTCAGGAATGATGGGTTCATGGGGGGACATGCGACCGAACGTAGGCAGGCCGGCCGGCCCCGGGCAAGGGGTGGTGGGGGAAGTCACAGCAGGCCGGACGGGCATCGGGGCCGATGCGGCGGCCGTCAGTGCCGGATGCTCACAGCGAGTGCGCGGACGGTGATGCACCGGAGTCGATCCCGCCCGACGCCGGACCCGCTCGAAGCCGGCCCCGCTCGGGGCGTCCCGCGCCTCGACGGGAGTCCGACGCGACCGGGGCCGGGTTCCGCGGCGGAGTGCGGCTCGCGCCCCGCGGGCCGGGCGTGTGCCCGCGCGGGTCGCGGGCGGGCCGCCACGGGCGACTCCCGCCCCCGGCGGCAGCGGATCAGGGGGCTCCCGATGCCCGGCCGGCGTCCGGATCCGCGCCGCCGGACGGTTCGCGGGCGTAGCTCGCCGGCCCGCGCAGGATGATCTCCAGGCCGATGTCGAACCTCTCGTCGGAGGAGCCCGACGCCACCACCCCCGACAGGGCCCGCAGATGGGGGAAGTCCGCCGCGGGCAGCGACGCGAACCAGCTCCTCGTCTCGTCGGCCATCCCGTCCCGGTCGGGCCGGGCCGGGGAGGAGCGGTCGGCGTCGCGCCGGGCGGCCCGGTCCTGCCACAGCCCTCCTCCAGGACGAACCCGTCGATGTAGGTGGAGAGCAGGTCGACGGCCCCCGCCACGATCCGGTCGGGCAGTCCGGAGGTCCGCAGGATCGCGAGCAACGCCTCGACGTACGGCAGCCGGTGCTGTGGGTCGTCGACGGCATGCTCGTCCTGACCTTCCTGCTCCCCCGCCGCGCCCGCCCCGGGGAGGGCGCGGGGCACTGAGCCGAGAGTGCCCCGCGGCGGCCGGGCGGCCCGAGGGGCTGCCCGGCCGCCGCGCCTCTGGCGCCGCTCTCCAAGAGCACCGCACCCTCCCGCGCTCGTCGGCCGTACGCGCCCGTCGCGGGCTCCCGACCCGGCCGACGGCTCCCGCGCGGGTGAGTCCGCTCACGCCACCGACGACACCTACTAAGCAGAGTCGTAGACGTAGGGGCCTTACCGACACGCGGGAATCCCGCGCCCGCACCGCCTCCCACTACGACCCTGAGTCGTATCGGAATGGTTGGCACCGGGCCGGGTCACGGGCTAACGATGGGCCCTGTCGTGCAGTGGCGTCGGCGCCACACCCTTCGGCGGTGCCCCTCACCGACGCGGGCATGCGGAAGGCCGATCCGGCCTCCGCCCTGGCCCGGGGGCGTGACCCGAGCCCACGAGAGAAGGTGCCCCATGTCCAGCGTCGCCCTGCTCGTCCCTCCCGTGGTCGGCGCCGTGCCGGCCGGAGCAGCGGGCCGGACGATGGTCTTCCTGGACCACTTCGCCGGCGTCTTCACCCTGCTCTCGCTGACTGCCGTGGTGACGTGCGGGCTCGCCGCCACCGACCGGCTGCTGCTGACCCCCCGGCTGCGGGTGGCCGTGCAGGCGGTGCACCGGGCCACCGCCGTCGCGGCGCTCGGCTTCCTTGCCGTCCACATCGCGGTCAAGGTCGTCGAGCGGCACGCCGCTCCGCAGACCTCGGTGGTGCCCTTCACCCGCAATGTCGCCGTCGCGGTGAGCCTGGGCACCGTCGCCGCCGACCTGCTCGTCCTGATCACGGCCACCGGCATGCTCCGCGGCCGGTTCGCCGGCACCCGCCGCCCCTGGCTGTGGCGGGTGCTGCACTCGACGGCCTACGCGTGCTGGCCGATCTCCCTCGTGCACGGACTGACGGCGGGCCGCGCGGCACACCCGTGGGTGCTCTGGGGCTACGGCCTGTGCGCGGCCCTGGTGGCGCTCGCCCTGTTGGTCCGTGCCCTGTCCCACCTGGGCCGTCACCGGGGCCGCAGCCGGCGCCGGCGCGGTGTCAAGGCGTACCGGCCCGCCGCCGTGCGCCCCGCGCGCCTGGCCGCCCTGTCCACGCGGCCCGCCCAGCCCGGCACCGGCGCCCGCACGATCCCCCGGACCGCGGGACAGGCCGCCGCGGCCCACCGGTCCGCGCAGGCTGCCGGCGTGACCGGACAGCCGAGGCACGCAGCGGGACCGGGACCCCTGCCGCTCCGCCCGGCCCGGCCGGGGAGCAGCCGGTGAACGACATCCCGCTGAATCTGCCCGAGGTGGGGTGGCTGGACGAGCCCCGGCTGACCGCCGGCCTGGACCGCCACCAGCGCCTGGACCTCGCCGCCCACGGCCGGGTCCACCCGCCGCTCCTCCCCCGCGACAGGGACGACCTGCTCGCCCTGGCCGAGGCCGTCGGCCTGTCCGGCCGTGGCGGCGCCGGCTTCCCGTTCGCCCGCAAGGCCCGGGCCGCGCTCGCCGCCGCCGAGCGCGCCGGTGCGCCCCCGGTCGTCGTCGTGAACGGCGCGGAGGGCGAACCGTCCAGTGCCAAGGACAAGATGCTGCTGGCCCGCGTGCCGCACCTCGTCCTGGACGGCGCCTGCCTGGCCGCGGCCGCGTTCGGCGCCGAGGAGATCGTGATCGGCGTCGCCGCGGGCAGCCCCGGCGAGATATCGGTCCCGGCCGCCCTCGCGGAACGTGAGCTTCCATGCCGGGCGCGGACCGTATGCCTGCCCGAACGCTTCGTCTCCGGCGAGTCCGGGGCCCTGATCCGTGGCGTCAACGGCCTGCCGGTCGTACCGGCGCCGCTGAAGACCCGTGCGGCGGACGGCGGAGCGGCCGGGGTGCGTCGCCGTCCGACCCTGCTCTCCAACGCCGAGACCTGGGCCCAGCTCGCCCTCGCGGCCCGGCTCGGACCCGATGCCTACGCCGCCGCCGGCACCGCCGCCGAGCCCGGCACCATCCTGCTCACCGTCAACCGGCCGGGCGCCGATCCGCTGGTCGTCGAGGTTCCGGCCGGTACCCGGCTGGGTGCGGTACTGGACGCCTGCGGCCTCCACCCGGGCGCCGGCGTGCTGGTGGGCGGCTACCACGGCGCCTGGCTCCACCCGTCGGACGCCGTCGAGGCACCGCTCTCCCGCGCCGGCCTCTCCGACCTCGGCGGGGCCCTCGGCGCGGGCGCGATCGTCGCGCTCCCCACCGACACCTGCCCACTCGGCGAGACCGCCCGGGTCGCAGCGTGGCTGGCGGCCGAGTCCGCGGGCCAGTGCGGACCGTGCAAGGGCGGCCTGCCCGCCGCCGCCGAGGCCATCTCCATGCTGGCCGCGGGTGCAGCCGAGCCCGCGGTGCTCGAGGACGCCCGGCGCGCCCTCGGAGCGGCCCAGGCAGGCGGCGCCTGCTCGCACCCGGACGGCACGGCCCGCTTCCTGCTCACCGCACTGGACGTCTTCTCCAGGGACCTCGACGCCCACCTGTCCGGCTCCGGCTGCGGTCTCCCCCTGCGCGGCGTGCTGCCCCTGCCTCATACGAGGGGCGCCCGGCTGGAGGTGAACTGGTCCCGGTGCACCGGCCACGGTCTGTGCGCCGTGCTGGCCCCCGACCTCATCCGCCTCGGCCCGCACGGCCACCCCACCTCCACCACCGTCCCGGTCGCCCCGTGGCAGGAACACGACGCCCGCCGCGCGGTCAGCCAGTGCCCGGCCCTGGCGGTACGCCTCCGACGTCACGCGTGACCCTCCGGTCCTCCGGGCCGGTGGCCGACGGCGGTACCTCGACGACGAAGAACAGGAAGGCGGGCCTGGTCGAAAAGTCGTGGACGCCGTCGGGGAACAGCTCACGGGCGGCCGGGTCGGGCTGCGGTCCACTGATGACGGCCACGCGGAAACCGGCGGTGGTGAAGGCATCGGTCATCGCCTGCAACGGCCTGCGCCAGAACCTCATCGGGACGGACCGCCCGTTGAACGTCCAGTCGAAGGTGTAACTGGTGGTCGCTCAGCGGTCGGGCCGCGGATCCTGGAACGTGCAGGCCACGAAAGGGTGGTCCACCGACGCGATCAGTCGGCCACCGGGCCTGAGCACGCGCCGCAGCTCGGCCGGCGTCGGCCCCCGTCCTCCAGGCAGTGCAGCACCAGCGACGCGACCACGTCGTCGAACGCACCGTCCTCGAACGGCAGTCGGTCGCTCAGGTCGCCCCTGTGCAGGGCCACGTCGTCGCCGAGCCGCCGTTCGGCCGGCGCCGGCATCCCGGCGCCGGTGTCGATGCCGGGGACGACCGCACCGCGGTCGCGCGGTGCAGCGGACAGGGGGCCCGAGCCGCAACCGGCGTCCAGGATCCGACGGCCGGCCACGTCCCCGGCGAGGGCCACCCTCGCGGGCCGCTCGTAGTACGCGTTCACGAGGCTGTTCTCGTTCTCCGCCGCGTACGCCTCGGCGAACTGCCGTGGTCGTTCACTCGGTGCCGATCCGCAGACCGGGCGAGGCTCTCGGGCACGTCGGTCACGCGATCCATCGTCGCAGCCCGGTAGCCGCGTGATCCGCCGGACAGTCCCCAGGACCTGCCTGCCCACCGGGGTCGGGCGTCTGCCGGGGTGCCCCCGGACGCCGCCGACCGTGGCCGTCGTGCGCAGGGCGGACCTCGCCGGAAACACGCGGAGGCCGCTGATCACTGTGGCCGCGCGTCCCGGTTCCGCAAGGAGCCGACGCCGTCGACGTCGGCGAAATGGTGATAGGCGTGCGCCTGACGGCGTGCATCGCGAAGCCTGCGCCTGGTCGCCGCTTCGATCCGCCCCGCTTCGGGATCGAACGGCATTCTCCGTCGTTCCCGCCGCACCAGCACGGTCACGGCGGCGGCCAGAACGGACGCCAAGCCCCCCAGGGCCGCGATCATGTAACCCACCCGCCCACCGTCCCCCGCCATGACGTCGGATCAGAGCCGCCCGCAGCGGTGCACGCGCCGCTCGAAGCAAGGCGGTCGCCCCACGGTACTCACCGGACCGCCCGGCGTGAACGGATGCTTCCGGCATCAAGTCCCGCCCGGGTCCTGCCGCCTTCCGGCAGCGTCCCCGGCCGAGGCGGCCCTCCACTGAGTACGACCGCGCTCGCGGTGTTGTGGGGTTCGGGCTTCCTGTGGATCACGGTGGCGCTCGACGCGGGATGACGCCCTGCCACATCGCCTTCGTGCGATCCGCCCTCGGCTCGGTCGCCCTCCTCCTGCCGGCCTGCGGTTCCCGGCAGCGCCCGCCGCGATCCCATGACACGTGGGGGCGCCTCTTCGCGGCCGCGCTCTTCTGCGACCCCCTGCCGTTCCTTCTCTTCGGCATCGGTGAGCGGGCCGTCGGCTCCGGCCTGGCGGGCGTGCTGCGCGCGACGGCTCCTCTGTGGTCCGCGCTGATCGGCGCCGCCCTCGGCAGGGACTGCCGGGCATCGGCCGGATCCCCCGGGCGGCCTGCTGGTCGGGTTCGCCGGCACGGTCGTGGTCTTCGCTCCGTGGCAGGCGAACGGCCTTCCGCGCGGGGGCACGCTCGCGATGCTCGGCGCGGCGGCGCGCTACGCCGTCGGCTTCGCCTCCACGGGCAGGCGGCCGACCGGCCGCGGTTCCGACCCGCCGGCCCTCTCGGCGGCCCAGTTCCTCGCCGCCACGGCGCTCACGGTGCCGCTCCCCGCCGCCGGGGCGCGGCGCCCGCGGGCCTCGCCAGTGCGGGCGGTACTCGCCGTCACCGTCCTCGGAGTCTTCAGCACCGGTCTCACCTTCTCCCTCGGCTGCCGCCTCATCGCGGACGAGGGAGCCACCGGCACGGCCACCGTCGGGTACCTCCTGCCCGTCGTCCCGGTGTCACGGGGCTCGACGGTCCTGGACGAGCCGGTCGGCGCACGCGTGACCGTGGGGGCGGCCGTCTTCCTCGCCGGCGTGGCGGCGGCACGGTGGCGGCAACGCCCGCCGGCCCCCTCCGCCACGGCGGGCCCCCCGGACTCGCAGGACCCTGCGCACGCGACGGCCCCGAGGGAGCTCACCGCTCGCGAGCGGTGAGCGCAGTGTGCGCCCTGCACCCCGGCTCCCGCCGATCGGCCGCGAGCCCCGGCCGTGGGCGGCGGGACGTCCACCGTACGCACCGCCCTCCGGTTGGGCGGAACCTTTCTGACGACGGGTTTCCTGCTGGTCCCCTCTCCCCTCTCCCCCGCCCCGCGATCGCCGCGCCGCTCCCGTGCAGGAGGTGGCGCGGCCGACTTCCCTGACGGGCCGTGAGTCCACGTCCACACCATCGCACCTGTCGCAGGATCAGCCCGCGCACAGCGCCCCTTGGCGGCCCCTCGCGGGCCCGCGCCGGAGGGCCACCGGACGGCCGTCCGGCCGCCACCACCACCCGATCTGCTGCCACATGAGTGACCGGGCGTCAGATATCACTCCGGGAGGCTAATGGCATGTCAATGAGTAAGAAAATAGGCTTAGTTGATTTCTCCGCAACCTGCCCCAAGTCACCCGATCGGCCCATCGGCGACACCGTTCACGAGCCCGTGGATATGACATCAAATAGGACAATCAGTACGTTCAATCTCAGCACCGGTCACCAAGGCCGATTGCACGCAGAGCAGATTGCTCCCGAAGGAGAAATGAACGACATGGCCATGACCCGTTCGCACGCGTTCACCGCTGCCGTCGCCGCCGCTGCTGCCCTGACGGCGACCGGCCTCACCTACGCCGTGGCGGCCCCCGCACTGCCCGCGGCCCCCGCCGTCGCGCAGTCGGCCACCGCCCAGGCGCCCATGGGTGGCGACAACAACAACAACAACAACCAGAGCAAGGGCAACGAAGGCAACAACAACAACGACCACGGGCGCCGGGGATTCGACGAGGGCTGGATCCACATCAACGAGCGCTCCTACTCGGCGCACCCGGGCGGCTGCGTCACCGTCGTCAGCGGCCTCGGCTCGCGGAGCCTCAACGTCCGCAACGACTCGCGCCGGACCGTCGAGGTCTTCCGCGGGGCCACCTGCGACAACGGTGCCCCGATCGCCACCGTCGGCCCGCACAGCTCGAGCGACGGCGTCCACACCGGCTGCACCAGGGGCGTGAAGGTCGAGGACGGCGTCGTGGGCAGCTTCCGCGTCGTCGAGGACCGTCGCGGTGACCGAGGCGGCGAGCGGGGCGAGTACTAAACCAGTAAACCGTCCCCTCACCCAGCAACACCCAACCCCGGCCCACTCGTGGAGGGCCGGGGTTGCCCCCTGTTCACCGGCCGGGACACGGCGACCCCGAAGCGGCCGGGACGGTGGCCGGCCCGACTGCGGCTCACCGGGAGGCGTCGTCACTCTCCGTAGCACCCTCGGCCGTATCAGGGGCCGCCCGCGGATGAGCGCCCGTGCGGGGTGAGTGCACTATGGATTGGTACCGGTTGCCGACGGCCGGTGCCCTGGAGCGCGATGGGTTCCCCCAGGGCGGACCGGGGACGCGTCCCGGCTCACCGACGACACCGGTTGCCTGGGCGAATCACTCCTGCCCGGGGCTGCTGACCGGGAGGTCGGCAGGTGGAAGGAGCGAGGTGATGAGCCGAGCGGAGAGGCTCCCGGCGGAGATCGACCGCCCCGAGGACGGCGCGTCCGCCCCGAGCGGCCTGATGGATCTGCTGAACGTCGCCGCCGTGCTGCTGGAGGCCGACGGCAAGATCGACATGTGGAGCCCTCAGGCCGAGGAGCTCTTCGGCTACTCCGTCGACGAGGCTGCCGGGCAGTTCGCGGCGCAGCTCCTCATACAGCCGGAGCACCGCGACGCGGCCATCAGGCTCTTCGCCGAGGTGATGGAGACCGGCCGGGACTGGGCGGGTGCGTTCCCCGTCCGGCACCGGGACGGCAGCACCCGACTGGTCGAGTTCCGCAACATGCGGCTCCAGGACAACCTCGGTGACTACTACGCGCTGGGACTGGCCACCGACAGGTCGACGCTGCGGCAGGTGGAGCGCAACCTGGCGCTGTCCACCCGCCTGGTCACCCAGGCTCCCATCGGGCTGGCCATCCTGGACACCAGCCTGAGGTACGTGGTCGTCAACCCGGCCCTCGCCGCGATGCACGGCGTCCCCGAGGCCGACCACCTCGGCCGCAACCTCTGCGACGTCCTGGCCGGACCGGGCTTCCCGGCCGCGGAGAAGGCGATGCGCCGGGTCCTGGAGACCGGTGTCCCGGTCGTGGACCAGCACACGGTGGGCCGCACCCGCGTCGATCCGGACAACGACCGCGCCTGGGCCGTGTCGTTCTACCGGCTGGAGGACCACCACGGGCGTGCGCTGGGACTCGCCAACGTGGTGGTGGACGTGACCGACCGGTACCGGGCGGCCCAGAAGGCGGACCGGGCCCAGCAGCGCCTGCGCCTCGTGGCCGACGGCTCCGCCCGTATCGGCACCACCCTGGAGGTGGAGCGGACGGCGCAGGAGCTGGCCGACGTGGTCGTGCCCGACCTGGCCGACATGGTCGCCGTCGACATCCTGGACTCGGTCCTCCAGACGGGACGCACGGAGCTCGGCGAGGGACCGCCGGTCTTCCGGGCACTGGCGGTGAAGAGCGCCTACCCCTCCCCCGCCACCGAAGCGCTCGTACCGCCCGGCCAGCTCACGAGCTACCACCCCGACCACCCCGCGGCCCGCTGCATCCGCACCCTGCGCCCCGTACTGATCAGCCATGTGGCCGAAGGCGACCTCGCCCGGATCTCCGCCGGTCCCGAGGCGGCCCGCCTCCTGGCCCGGGCCGGCATCCACTCCGACATGGCCGTGCCCCTCATCGCCCGCGGGGAGATCATCGGCGTCATGGGGCTGGCCCGCGCCCGCAAACCCCTGCCGTTCGACGAGGACGATGTCGCCCTGGCGATCGAGCTGGCCTCGTGCGCCGCGCTGAGCATCGACAACGCCGTCCTGCACCAGCACGTCCGCAGCGCCGCCGAGACGCTCCAGCGCAGCCTGCTGCCGCATCCCTCGCCCCGGCACCCGGGTCTGGAGGTCGCCGCCCGCTACCGGCCCGCCCAGGCCTTCAACGAGGTGGGCGGAGACTGGTACGACGTCATCCCGCTCGACGGCGACCGGACCGTGCTCGCGGTCGGCGACGTCATGGGCAGCGGCATCACGGCCGCCGCCACCATGGGCCGCCTGCGCACCGCCACCTCCACCCTCGCCGACCTGGATCTCCCCCCCGCCCAGGTCCTCACGCACCTCGACAAGATCACGCAGAGTCTGGATCCCTACATCGCCACCTGTGTGTACGCGGTGTACGACCCGCACAGTGGCCGGCTGCAGGTGGCCTCCGCGGGCCACCTGCCCCCGGTCCTGGTCCAGGCCGGCCGGCCCCCCGAGCTCCTCGGCCTGCCGACGGGCACCCCGCTCGGCGTCGGCGGCGTCCCCTTCGAGACCGTCACCGTCGAGCTGCGGCCCGGCGATCAGCTGGTCCTCTACACCGACGGGCTGGTCGAGACCCGCGACGACCCCATCGACGAGCGCCTCGGCGACCTGCTGCGCCTGATGTCGCCGCCCACCCGCTCCGCCGAGGAGATGTGCGACCGGCTCCTGCAGCGGCTCCGGCACCCGTCCGGCCACGACGACGTCGCACTCCTCATCGCCCGCGCCCAGCCGCTGGCGGCCCCCTGAAGGCCCCCGGCCGGGACCGGACCGGACGCGCACCGGAGGGAACCCGCCATGAAGGCAGCAGTCATCACCCGGTACGGCGACATCGACGAGGTGGTCGGCGTCGCCGACGTCCCCACCCCCGCACTCGGACCCGAGGACGTACTGATCGAGGTACGGGCCGCGGGCGTCAACCCGATCGACCATCTGATCGTCAAGGGCTTCCTCGCTGCGGGGGAGCTCACCGGCCCTCTGGTCCTCGGCAGCGAGGCGGCCGGCGTGGTCTCCGCGACCGGCCCCGAGGTCACCCGGTTCGCCGTCGGCGACGAGGTCTTCACACGGGTGGACCCGCGGGTGGGCGGCGCCTTCGCCGAGTTCGCCACCGTCCACCAGGACCTGGTCGCGGCCAAACCCGCCTCGCTCTCCTTCGAGGAGGCCGCGTCCCTGCCGCTGGCCGGCCTGACCGCCTGGCAGGCGCTCACCGAGCAGGCGACGGTCGGCGAGGGGAGCCGCGTGCTGATCCACGGCGGGGCCGGCGGGGTCGGCTCGGTGGCGGTCCAGATCGCCAAGGCCCTGGGAGCGGAGGTGATCGCCACCGCGAGCACCGACAGTGTCGACCTGGTGCGGGACCTCGGGGCGGACCGCGTCGTGGACTACCGCACGGAGCGGTTCGACGAGTTGGTCTCGGACCTCGATGTCGTCGTGGACACCGTCGGCGGAGCGACCCAGGAGCGCTCGTTCCGGGTGCTCAAGCCCGGCGGCACCCTGGTCTCCGTCGTCCCCGTCGCCGACGCCGAGACCCGCAAGGCCGAGTGGAAGGTCGACGCGCGGAGCTTCTTCATGCGCCCGGACGGCGCACAACTGGCCCGGCTCGCCGATCTGGTGCGCGACGGCCGGCTGCGGCCGCTGGTGCAGAAGGTGTTCCCGCTCGGCGCCACCGCCGACGCGCTGACCGGCGTCCAGCACGGCGGCGCACGCGGCAAGACCGTGCTCCGCGTCTCCACCTGACCGTCCGTCCGGCCGCGCCGGGACCGTACGACCGCCCTGGGCCGCGGTCGCCCGGCCGGGGCCCGGCGGGGCAGGCATGACCGGCCGCTACCCCCAGAACCCGGCGTGCACCGCCACCGCCTCCTCGTACAGGTACGGACCGGCCACCTCCACCAGGCCGCCGCCCGCCTCGAAGACCCGGCGGCACGGCAGATCGAGCACGGGTTCTTCGGGATCCGCCCCGGCCAGGACGTTCAGCTCGCCGGCCGCGAGTGCGTACACGACCCGGCGCACGCCGCTCCAGTGAAGGGCACCGGCACACATCGCACACGGTTCCGTACTGGTGTAGACGGTGGCGTGCCTGAGCTGCCCGGGCTCCAGCAGGCGCGACGCCGACCGGACCAGGTTGGTCTCCGCGTGCCCCGTGAGGTCGCGTTCCGTCAGCACCGTGTTCTCGGCGGTGAGCAGCACGTTCCCTTGCGCGTCGGTCAGCAGCGCACCGAACGGATGGTTCCCGTGCTGCCGCCCCCGGGCCGCCAGCTCGATGGCCGCGAGCAGATGCGCCCGGTCCTGATCGGTCAACGGGTCCGGTGACTGCGTCATGACGTGCTCCTCGGGGTGGTCCTGACGAGAGGTTATACGTATGACCTCATCCTGTGCCAGAAGCTCGCGGCGCGGCGTCGCCGCGGGGCCGCACCGCTCACCCGCCGGCGCCCGGCCGGTGGACAGGCCATGGGCCGTACGCGCCGAGGAGGCGGGAGCCCTTCTCGCGGGCCCCGAGCCCGTACACACCCCGAGCGGAGGAGTGTTGTCCGGATCCGGCGCGATGTGGGCCGCTTGTACGCACGCCTTGCCGACGCCTTGACGGTCCGTTCCACGAGCGTTCAACCCGCCGTCCACGTCCGGGTCGTGTGCCGTCCCTAGGGTCGCTGCGGCTTTCGAAGGAAGGGACGCATGGACGCACACCTCGCGGTCCGGGCGCGCGGGATCACCAAGTGCTTCGGCGACGTCGTCGCACTCGACGACGTCGATCTGGACGTGGCACCGGGGCGGATCCACGGCTTGGCCGGACCGAACGGCGCGGGCAAGACGACGTTGCTCGGTCTGCTGCTGGGCCTGGCCGTGGCCGACGGCGGCGGGCTCCGGATCCTTGGTTCGCCGGCCGGGCGGGCGTTCGCCGCTCCCGACGGTGTCGCCGGCTTCGTGGACGGGCCGGGTCTCTACCCCGCGCTCACCGCCCGGCAGAACCTGGCCGCGCTGGCGGCGCTCCGCGGCCGCGACGCGCGGACGGCGGGGATCGACGAGGTGCTCGACCAGGTCGGGCTCACCGATGTCGCCGACGACCGGGCCCGCGGCTTCTCCCTGGGCATGCGTCAGCGGCTCGGGCTCGCCGCCGCCCTGCTCACCAGGCCCCGGCTGCTCGTGCTCGACGAACCCTCCAACGGCCTCGACCCGGCCGGGAAGAGGCACGTGCACGGCGTCCTCACCCGGCTCGCGGCGGACGGGACCGGCGTCGTGCTCTCGAGCCACCGCATGGACGACCTCGAGGCGCTGTGCTCGGACGTCACCATCCTCGCCACCGGGCGGGTGGTGTTCTCCGGCCCGCTCGGCAAGCTGGCCGCCGAGAACGGTGAACTCGACTACCGGGTGCGCACCTCCGACGTGAACGCCGCGCGCCGGCTGGCCGCCGGCACGGCCGGGATCCGCGTGGTCGACGGCACCGGGGCCCCGCACGACGTGGAGGCGCTCGTCGTGCGCGGGCTGGTGCCCGCCCTCGACGAACTCGTGGCGCGGCTCGTGCAGTCGGACATCGCGGTGCGCGAGCTGGCACCCGTGGTGTCGCCGCTGGAGGCCGCGTTCCTCGCCCTCACCGAACGTCAGGAGACCGGCCGATGACCGCGACCGTCGCCACGGACGGCGTCGTCGGCGCCCGTCCCGTGTCGGTTCCGCGCGCCTACCGCTTCGAACTCGTCAAGCTGGTCTCGCAGGTGCGGATCCGCCTGCTCGTCCTCGCCTGCTGGATCGCGCCGGCGCTCTTCGTCGCCGGGGTGAGCCGGCAGAGCACGCTCCCCGCCGACACCCTCTTCGGCCGCTGGATGCACGCCACGGGGTGGGCCGGACCGCTGGTCGTGCTCGGTTTCGCGGGCACCTGGGCGCTGCCGCTGCTGACCTCGGTGGTCGCGGGCGACGTGTTCGCCTCCGAGGACCGCCTCGGTACCTGGCGCCACCTGCTCGTGTCGGTCCGCTCCCCCCGGCGGATCTTCGCGGCGAAGGCACTGGCGAGCCTGACGGTCGTCGTGCTACTCGTCGCCGGGCTGGCCTGTTCCAGCACGGTCGGCGGACTCGTGTCGGTCGGCGACCAGCCGCTGGTCGGCCTCGACGCCCACCTGCTGACGCCGGAGGACGCCGCCGGCAGGGTCCTGCTCGCCTGGGGCTGCGCCCTCGCCCCGACCCTGAGCCTCGCCGCGATCGGACTGCTCGGGTCCGTCACGCTGGGGCGGTCCCCCATGGGACTGCTGCTGCCCCCGCTCGCCGCGCTCGCGATGCAGGTCGCCCAGATGCTGCCGCTGCCCGTCGCCGTGCGCCTCGCCCTGCCCGGCTACGCATTCGTCTCCTGGAACGGTCTGTTCACCAGCCCGGCACAGCTCGCCCCGCTCCTGATCGGCATCACGGTCAGCCTGGTGTGGGCCCTGCTCGCGACGGCGCTGGCGTGTCTGCTCTTCCTCCGGCGCGACTTCACCAGCCCGGCCCATGACGGCTCCGCGCGCCGCGCGGTCACCGCCGGCCTCCTGCCACTGGTCGCCGTGGCCGCCCTCACCGTCGCGGTGATCGCCGCGGCAACCCCGTCGACGGGCTCCGGGATCGGGCAGGACAAGATCCAGCGTTCCCTCGCCACGGCGTTCGCGCACCTCTACCGCATGCAGACCCGTCAGCTCCACCGTCCCGCCGTCACGGAGGCGCGCCTGCGGGTCGCGGCGGCGTGCACCAAGGGCGACGGCCAGGTCGCCCCTCGGGGAGCGGGCAACGACTGGCGTTGCGTCGTCACCTGGCACCTGCCCGGCACCGCGGTCGCAGGGACGGCCGTCTACCAGCTCGACGTCACGTCGGACGGGCGGTTCGTGGCCGACGGCGACGGGCCGAAGGCAGTGAACGGCTACTTCCTGGTGCGGACCCCGACCGGGGACGCACCGAACCCGCTGTGGCAGTTCGACGGCGACGTCGAACTGCTCGACACCACCCCGGAGGGATAATTCCATGCAGGTGACACGGCAGCGCCGTCCCCACGAGACGGAGCGGATCAGCCTGTTCGGCAGACGCGTCGGCCGCCGGACCGTGCTGGTCACGGCGGGCATCTCCGTCGCCCTCGCCGTCACGGGCACCGCCGTCGCCCAGACGTACCAGTTCGGCACCCAGCAGGTCGGCCAGGTCACCGCCGACGGCCAGGTCGTCTCGGCCGACCAGTACATCGCCCCGTACGGCAACCGCAGCGTCATCGACGACGGCAAGATCATGTCGTCCGCGGTGAGCCCGGACGGCACCCACCTCGCGGCATCGATCGCCGACGGCGACGCGTCCCTGGTCGTCATGGACCTGAAGACCGGGCAGGTGAAGCAGCGCGTCGGCAGCAACGCCCAGGACGACCTGCGCATCAAGAGCGGCACCGTCGGACAGGAGGGCCCGACGTACTCGCCCGACGGCTCGCAGCTGTGGCTGGGCCAGAGCGACGGCTACACCAGGTTCAGCGTGAACCAGGACGGCACCCTGTCCAGTCCCACGACGGTCCCGATCCCGGCCGACGGCTCCCGGCACGCGCTGGTGGGCGCGGCGGTGTTCTCGGCCGACGGCTCCACCGTGTACGCGGCGGTCAACGGCCAGAACAGGGTGGTCGCCATCGACGCGGCGACCGGGACCGTCAAGCAGAGCTGGGCCGTGGGCAACGCTCCCCGGGGCATCGCCATGGCCGGCGGCAAGCTCTACGTCAGCAACGAGGGCGGGCGTCCTGCCAAGGACGGCGACACCACGATGAACTCCTACGGCACCCGGGTGCCGTCCGCCCCGGACACGGGTGCCTCCACCTCCGGCACGGTCAGCGTCATCGACCCGGCCGACCCGGCCGCCGCCGTCAAGAGCGTGGACGTCGGCCTGCACCCGACCGCGGTGTACGCCAAGCGGGGAGCCGTGTTCGTCACCAACACCGCCGACAACAGCGTGTCGGTCATCGACGCCACCGACGACAAGGTCGTACAGACCATCGCCACCCAGCCGTGGCCCGAGGCGCGGGTCGGCTACGAGCCCGACGCGGTGACGCTCACCGACGACGGCCGTCTGCTGGTGACGCTCGGCCGTGCCGACGCGGTCGCCGTCTACCGTTACACGTCCCCGCAGCAGCCGGCCGGCTACGTCGGCCTGCTCCCGACCGACTACTTCCCCGCGGAGATCGCCGCCGTGGGCAAGAACGTCGTGGTCTCCCACACCCGTGGCATCGACGCCCGCCGCCCCGACGACGCCGGTCACGGCACCCACGACACGACATCCAGCCTGACGCAGTTCACGCTGCCGGACGACCGGGTCATCAGGTCCGAGACGGCCAAGGTCTTCCGGCAGAACGGCTGGACCCCCGGCTCGGTCGCGTCCGCCCGCGGCAGGAGCCGCTCGGAGCCGGTCCCGGTTCCGGCGCGGCTCGGCGACCCCTCGACGATCAAGCACGTCTTCCTGCTCGTCAAGGAGAACCGGACCTACGACCAGGTCTTCGGCGACCTGGCGCAGGGCGACGGCGACGCGTCGCTGACCCAGTTCGGCGAGAACGTGACGCCGAACCAGCACGCGCTGGCCCGGCAGTTCGGGCTGTACGACAACTTCTACGACATCGGCACGAACTCCGCCGAGGGCCACAACTGGCTGATGCAGGCAGACAACCCGGAGTACACCGAGTCCACGGCCGGGGAGTACGCGCGCAGCTACGACACCGAGGACGACGTGCTCGGGCACCAGAAGTCCGGCTTCATCTGGACCGGCGCGCAGGCTGCCGGGAAGTCCGTGAAGGACTTCGGCGAGTTCCAGTCGAGCGAGAGCAAGCCGTCCGGCGCGACCTGGCAGAACCTTTACTGCGACGCCAAGAACATGGACGCGACCGGGCAGAGGACCGCCTACCCCATCCAGACGGGCTCCGCGATCCCGTCGCTCAACAAGGTGTCGGTGCCCGGGTTCCCGCAGTTCGACCTCAATGTCCCGGACGTCTACAAGTACCAGATCTGGAAGCAGGACTTCGAGAAGAACGGCCCGGCGAACCTGAACATGTTCTGGTTCTCCAACGACCACACCGGCGGTCCGGCGAACGCCGCGGCCGAGGTCGCCGACAACGACCTCGCGGTCGGCAGGATGGTCGACAGGATCACGCACAGCAGGTACTGGAAGGACTCGGCGATCTTCGTCGTCGAGGACGACTCCCAGGCCGGCCTCGACCATGTCGACGGCCACCGGGCCCCGGTCCAGATCATCAGCCCCTGGGCCCGGCACGGCGGCGTGGACCACCACTACTACTCGCAGATCACGATGATCCGCACCATCGAGCAGATCCTCGGGATCCACCCGATGAACCAGAAGGACAGCGCGGCCACCCCGATGTCCGGTGCGTTCACCCGGCACGCGGACGACACGCCCTTCACGGCGGTGCCCAACCGGACATCGCTGACGCTCGGCGTGAGCCCCCAGCCCCCCTGCGGCGCGGACAGCCCGGCGCAACAGGACACCAAGGCCGCGCCCGCGCCGACGTCCGCGAAGGTGCCTGCGGCCGAGCAGAAGGTCGCGGCGCAGTGGAACACCTGGAAGTCCCACCAGCGGCTGACCGGGCCGAACGCCGTGCCCGACTACGCCAACCCCGCACAGATGAACCACTTCACGTGGTACCAGACGCACAACTGGACCAAGCCGTACCCCGGTGAGAGCCGGATCTACGCACCGAACGACGTGCCGGGCGCCTACATCCCGTCGCCGGAGTCCGACGGCTGACCCGGCATGATCGCTCATGGGTCCCCGGCCGGCGGCGACGCCGGCCGGGGACCGCGCGGCACCGCGGCCGCGCGCACGGCCACCACGAAACGAGCACCGTGACCCGACCGTGCCGGCCGAGGCAGCGATGGTCGTGCTGAGGCTGCGACCAGGACGTACCTCTGCGGCCGCGTCCTGCGGCTGCTCCCGGCGCTCGTCGGCATCGCGCCCGCGGCAACCTCGAAGAGGTGATCGGCGCATGGCGCGAGGGCGGGTTGATCGCCGAGCCGGGCGAGCACGGCGACCGGCGCAAAGGGGTCGCCGCCCTTGACGGCGCTGCGGGCCGCGCCCGCGTTCGGGGCGCGGGCGAGGAGCCGTGCACCGGCGGCGCGCAGGGGGGTGCACGAAGCGTGGAGTGCGGCTTCGGTGCCCTGGACGGCGGCTGCATCGGCACGATCACGCCCCGGTACCCGGTCGTCCGTGCGACGCAGGCCCGCAACCACAGGTACGGATGGTGTCGCGATCGACAGGACGTTCGTGCTCACCGACGCGCGGGCAGCGCACGAACGCGCTGCCGAGGGCACATCCAGGGCGAGATCGTGCTCACGCTCGCTTGACCCCGGGCGACGCCACCACCTGGGACGTCCCCACATCCAACCGGCCGCCGGAGGGGGGACGCCTCGACGGCGCTCGCTCGTTTCGACCGCTTTCATAGGACCGGTCACTCTTCGGTGAGCGGGCATGGTGGCAGCACGCACAGCTGACCCCCGAACTATGGTGTCCCACCACATGTGCCCCTGACCTGCATCTTCCTACGGTGTGCCGACACGTAAACCGTCCCCACCGCACACGAGGAAGTGGCGCACATGGCCTCCGCAGCATCTGCTCCCCCGACGCCACCGGCCCGTCCGGCCGGCCTGCCCCGCATTGTCGCCGCCAGCCTCATCGGCACCACGATCGAGTGGTACGACTTCTTCCTGTACGGCTCCGCCGCCGCACTCGTGTTCAACAAGCTGTTCTTCCCGGACTCGGATCCGCTGGTGGGGACGCTGCTGTCGTTCCTGACGTACGCGGTCGGATTCGCGGCCCGGCCGCTGGGCGCCCTGGTGTTCGGGCACTTCGGGGACCGGGTGGGGCGCAAGAAGCTCCTCGTGCTGAGCCTGCTGATGATGGGTGGCGCGACCTTCGCGATCGGGCTGCTGCCGACCCACTCGACCGTGGGCGCCCTGGCACCGGTACTGCTGACCACGCTGCGCCTGGTCCAGGGCTTCGCGCTCGGTGGCGAGTGGGGCGGGGCCGTCCTGCTGGTGTCCGAGCACGGTGACGCCCGGCGGCGCGGTTTCTGGGCCTCGTGGCCGCAGACCGGCGCTCCGGCCGGACAGCTGCTGGCCACCGGTGTGCTGTCGGTGCTGACCGCCGTCCTCTCCGACGAGGCGTTCGGCAGCTGGGGCTGGCGGATTCCGTTCCTGCTGTCCGGTGTCCTGGTGCTCGTCGGCCTGTGGATTCGCCTCTCCGTCGACGAATCGCCCGTGTTCAAGGAGGCGCTGAAGCAGGCGGAGGCACGCAAGGCCGCGCAGGCCGCCGACGAGGAGGCCGAGAAGCTGCCGCTGGTCGCCGTGCTGCGCCATCACTGGCGCGATGTGCTGGTGGCCATCGGCGCCCGTATGGCCGAGAACATCAGCTACTACGTCATCACCGCCTTCATCCTCGTCTACGCGACGACCTCCGCCGGCGTCTCCAAGGAGACCGCGCTCAACGCCGTGCTGATCGGATCCGCCGTGCACTTCGCGGCGATCCCCGCCTGGGGCGCGCTGTCGGACCGCGTCGGGCGGCGCCCCGTCTACCTGCTGGGCGCGGCCGGGGTCGGACTGTGGATGTTCCCCTTCTTCTCGCTGATCGACACCGGCAGCTTCGGCAACCTGATCCTCGCCGTGACCGTCGGCCTGGTGCTGCACGGCGCGATGTACGCGCCGCAGGCCGCCTTCTTCTCGGAGATGTTCGCGACCCGCATGCGGTACTCCGGGGCCTCCATCGGGGCGCAGTTCGCCTCGGTCGCCGCGGGTGCGCCCGCACCGCTGATCGCGACCGCCCTGCTGTCCGGCTACGGCAGCTCCACCCCCGTCTCGCTGTACGTGATCGCGGCGGCCGTGCTGACGCTGATCGCGGTCGGCGTGGCCAAGGAGACCCGCCACCGCGACCTCGCCGACGTCGAGGCGACCTCCACGGCCGACCCGGCCTCGGCGCCCGCCGCGGACCCCCGCACCGTCTGATCCCCCCGAGCCCGGCCCCCGTACGCCTCGTGCGTGCGGGGGTCAGTGCCGTGCGGGCACCGACAGGCGGTGCAGGCGCAGCGCGAGCTGTATCTCCAGGGCGCGGGCCGGTGTCTGCCAGTCGTCCCCGAGGAGCCGGCCGACGCGCTCCAGGCGCTGGGCGACCGTGTTCACATGGACGTGCAGCTCGTCCTTGGTGCGGGCCGGGCTCATGCCGCTGGCGAAGTAGGCGTCCAGGGTGTGGACCAGGTCGGTGCCGCGCCGCTCGTCGTAGTCGACGACGCGGCCTATGGTGCGGGCGACGAAACCGGTGACGTCGCGGTCACCGGCGAGCAGCAGGCCGAGGAAGCCGAAGTCGTCGGCGGCGGCTCCGTCCCCGGTGCGGCCGAGCAGGTGGAGCGCCTCCAGGCAGCGGCGTGCCTCCCCGTAGGCGGCGGCCACGGCGTCGGGGCGGGCGGTGAGCTCCTCCACGGTGGCGGAGGCACCGACGGTGACCGCCTCGTGCACGGCGGTGCCGAGGTGGCGGGCGGTGCGGCGGGCCAGCTCGGTCGCCGAGTCCCCGGCGCCCAGGGGCAGCAGCAGCACCGTGCCGCCGTCACGGGCGGCGGCCAGTCCGTGGCGGGTGGCGGCCAGGTGCGATGCGGCCGACCACAGGCGGCGGCGGGCGTCGGCCTCGTGATCCGCGTCGGCAGCCGGGGCGTCGAGCCGGGCGGCCAGGACGACCTGCGGGACGTCGAGATCGGCGCGCAGCCGGGAGGCCCGCTCGTGCAGCAGGCGCGGGTCGCGGTCGCGGGCGTCGAGGAGGTCGTCGAGCAGCTCGCCCCGGACGCGCTGCTCCGCCTCGGCGGCCGAGCGGCGGGCGAGCAGCAGCAGCGAGGTGACCATGGCGGCACGCTCCAGGGTGCGCTGGTCGACCGGGTCGAGGGCAGGGTGGCCGCGAAGCACCAGCGCCCCGAGCAGCTCGTCGCCCGCGGCGACCGCCGCGATCCAGCCGTCACCGTGGCGCACGGCGTGGCCCTCGGCCCGGGACGCCTGGAGCCCCTCGGCGGGTGCGGCGGCCGCCTCGGTGAACTCGACGGTGCCGTCCAGCACTTCGGAGACCGCGGCGGCGACGTCGTGGACGCCGCCGCCGCGCAGGACGAGCTGGGCGAGCCGGTCGTGTACGTCGGAGGCGCGCTCGATGACCGCGCTGCCGTCGCGGATGATCGC
This sequence comes from Streptomyces tropicalis, assembly GCF_029269835.1. Lineage (GTDB taxonomy): Bacteria > Actinomycetota > Actinomycetes > Streptomycetales > Streptomycetaceae > Streptomyces > Streptomyces tropicalis. The sequence continues at coordinate 50,570 of NZ_JARJBB010000005.1, forward strand.
GTTGGCCCGCTCGAGTTCGGCGAGGGCCGAGCGGGTCTCGGTGAGCAGGTTGGCGCTGTCGAGGGCGGCCGCGGCGAGCGCGGCGAAGGAGCCGAGCAGGGCGACCTGCTCCCGCTCGAAGACCCGGGCCCGCCGGTCCGCGGCGAAGAGGACACCGATGACGTGCTGTCCCAGCATCAGCGGCACGCCGAGGATGGCGACCAGGCCCTCGTCGCTGACGCCGGTGTCGATGGTGCCGGTGTGCTGGAAACGGGCGTCCTTGAAGTAGTCGTCGGTGACGTAGGGGCGGGCGGTCTGGGCGACCAGGCCGCCGAGGCCCTCCCCCATGCCGAGGCGCAGCTGCTGGAAGCGGGCGGCGACCGAGCCCTCGGTGACCCGCATGTAGGTGTCCTCGCGCGCCGGGTCGTGGAGGGTGAGGTAGGCGACGTCCGTGCCGAGCAGGGAGCGGGCGCGCTGCACGATGGCCTGGAGGACCGCGTCCAGGTCGCGCAGGCCCGCCAGGTCGTGGGCGGTCTCGAACAGGGCCGACAGCTCGGCCTCGCGCCGCCGCCGCCCCTCCAGATCGGCACGGACCCGCAGGGCGAGGAACTTCGCGTGCTCCAGCGCCGCGATCCAGGCCCCGGGGCGGCCTGCGGCACGGGCGTCCCGCACCGGACGTTCGTAGGCCTCGGCGGGGGCGCCGCGGGACAGGAGCTCGAGGAAGGGCGCCTCGGCGCCGGCCGCCGTGCCGGCGGCGCCGGCGTGCGGCCCGGCCTCGGCCGCGGGACGCCCGGTGGGCTGCGCGTGATCGCTGGACATGTTCACAGGATTCCGCATCGCCCGCTCCGGCGCCGAGCCCTGTGGACAACTCGGCGGCGGAGGGGCGCGGGGCTGGTCAGTGCGCGGTCCAGCCGCCGTCCATCACCAGCGAGGTGCCGGTGACGAAGGACGCCTGCGGGCTGCACAGGTAGGCGACGGCCTCGGCGACGTCCTCCGGCTCGATCAGCCGCTTGAGCGCGCTGTCCTGCAGGAGGACCTCGGTGAGGACCCGCCCCTCGGGAATGCCGTGGGCCGCGGCCTGGTCGGCGATCTGCTTCTCCACCAGCGGGGTGCGGACGTACGCGGGGTTCACGCAGTTCGAGGTGACGCCGTGCGGGGCGCCTTCGAGGGCGGCCGTCTTCGACAGGCCCTCCAGTCCGTGCTTGGCCGCGACGTAGGCCGACTTGTAGGCCGAGGCGCGCAGACCGTGCACGGAGGAGATGTTGACGATCCGGCCCCACCCCTGGCCGTACATGTGCGGCAGGGCACCGCGGACGAGCCGGAACGGCGCCTCCAGCATCACCGTCAGCACGGTGTGGAAGACCTCGGGCGGGAACTCCTCGATCGGCCGGACGAGCTGGATCCCGGCGTTGTTCACGAGCACGTCGGTGCCCGCGGCGGCCTGTTCGGCGGCGTCGAGGTCGGTGAGGTCGAGGACGACCGGCGCGACGCTGCCCGTCAGGCCTCCGGCCTGCTCGGCGAGGTCCTGGAGGCCGGCGGCGTCCCGGTCGACGGCTCTGACCTTGGCCCCGGCGGCGGCCAGCCGCAGCGCGCAGGCGCGGCCGATGCCTGAGGCGGCGCCGGTGACGAGGGCGGTGCGGCCGCCGAGGTCGAGCGTGGGGGCGTGGGGACCCGGGAGGGCGCTGGGCGAGGTCATGGGACGACCCTAGGCACGGCCCTCTGGCCACCCCATGTGGCCGCGACCCATACTTCAGTCAAAATCCGTAGGGTCGAACCATGTGGGTGCGTCGGAGAGGGCCTGCTTGATCCGGAGGCGGCCGAATTCGTTGAGCTCGGGCAGCGCGTCCACGGCGAACCAGCCCACGTCGAGCGACTCGTCGTCGTTGACCCGCGCCTCGCCGCCGACGGCACGGCAGCGGAAGGTGATGTCCATGTACTGGCAGACGTCGCCGTTGCCGTACGTCACCGGTTCGAGGGCCTGGACCAGGACCACCCGTTCCGCGACGCAGTGCACCGCCGTCTCCTCGTGGACCTCGCGCACGGCGCAGGCGGCCGGCTGTTCGCCCGGCTCGGGGATGCCGCCGATCACCGACCACTTCCCGGTGTCGGCGCGGCGGCCGAGGAGCACGCGGCCCGCGTCGTCGAAGACGATGGCGGTGACCCCCGGGAGCCACAGCAGCTGGCGGCCCGCGGAGGCCCTGATCGTGCGGATGAAGTCTGGAGTGGCCATGCACCGACCCTAGCGGCCGGTCCCCCGCCCCCGGCGGCCGCGGCCGGGTGCACGGGGGTCACGGGCCCCGTCCGCGTGCGGCGCGGGGTCCTCGCACGTCCGGCACGGGACCCGCGCCGGAGGGATCGGCTACGCGTCCGCGGCGCGCCGCCTGCGCACGCCCGCCCCGATCGCCCAGCCCAGGCCGCCGGCGGCGACCAGGACGAGCGCGATCTCCGGCAGGATGCCCATCCGGGTGGCAGGCGTGAGAGAGGTGCGCAGGGGCACCTTCTGGACCAGGTGGCCGGCCACGAACATGCCGGTCTTCCGGGCGACCGTGCCGTCGGGCATGATCACGGCGCTGACGCCGCTGGTCACCGGGACGGTGACGGTGCGGCTGTGCTCGACCGCACGGACCCGGGACATGGCCAGCTGCTGGTAGGTCATCTCGCTGCGGTCGAAGGTCGCGTTGTTGCTCGGCACGGAGATCATCTGCGCGCCGTGGGTGACGGTGTCGCGCACGGCCCAGTCGAAGGCGGCCTCGTAGCAGGTGGCGAGGCCGATCCGGGTGCCGGCCACGGAGAACACGCCCGGCTTCGAGCCCCGGCTGAAGTCCTGCCGGACCATCGTCGTCCAGTTCTTGTTGATGTCCGCGAGCAGCGAGCGCATCGGCAGGTACTCGCCGAACGGCTGCACCTGGCGCTTGTCGTAGGTCTGGGTGGGGCCCTTCACCGGGTCCCACAGGATCTGCTCGTTGAGCAGCTTGCCGTCGCGCTCCACGACGCCGCCGACGGAGATCGGCGCGCCGACCGCCTTGGCGGCCTCGTCGATGACGGTGCGGGCGTCGGGGTTGGCGAAGGGGTCGATGTCGGAGGAGTTCTCCGGCCAGAGCACGACGTCGGGCCGCGGGGTCCGGCCCGCCTTGATCTCCGCGGCCAGCCGGAGCGTCTCGCGCACGTGGTGGTCGAGGACGGCACGCCGCTGGGCGTTGAACTCCAGGCCGGAGCGGGGCACGTTGCCCTGGATGACCGCCACGGTGGTGGTGCCGTTCTCGGCCCGGTCGCTGACCAGGGGCCGCGCGGCCACCGCCGCGGCGACGGGAACGGCCACGCTCAGCAGCGCCGCGACGGCGGCCGGCCGCCGCACGGAGCGGGTGCGGCGGCCCTCCAGCGCGAGCCGCACCACCTCGGCCAGGCCGAAGCCGCACAGCACCACCGCGAAGCCGAGGACCGGGGTGCCGCCGACGGCGGCCAGCGGCAGGAACACGCCGTCCGCCTGGCCGAAGGCGATCTTTCCCCAGGGGAAGCCACGGAAGGGCACGCGCGCGCGTACGGCCTCACCGGCGATCCAGACCGCGGCCGCCCACAGCGGCCAGGCGGGCAGCCGCGACACGGCCGCGATGCCCACGCCGACCAGGGCGACGAAGACCGCCTCCACCGCGACGAGCGCCAGCCAGGGGCCGGGGCCGACCTCGACGCCGGTCCACACCAGCAGCGGCAGCAGGAAGCCCAGGCCGAACAGGTAGCCGAGGCCGAGCGCCGCCTTCCAGCTCCTGCCCCTCAGCACCGCGCCGAACACGGCGAGGGCGGGCAGGGCCAGCCACCACAGGGGACGCGGCGGGAAACTGACGTAGAGGAGCACACCCGAGAGCGTCGCGGCGAGGGCGGGCACGAGCCGTACGAGCTTCGCGCCCCAGGGGGCGGGCGCGGACTGCGGACGCAGCCGGTCCGGCTCGACGGAAGTTGCGGTGACGGTCACCCGGGGAGTGTACGGCGACCGCGTCCGCACCCGACAGGACGGTCCGGACGGCCGGACGGCCGGACGGCGGGGGGAGCGGGGGCGGCCGGACCGGTCCCGGCCGTACGTTTCCGCACGAGACGTCCACAATCCGGTCATCAGCCGCTACGGTGTGCCGGAGCCCGAGCCGTACGGCCGTGGGGGCCGGGCGGGCCGGGTGCGTTCAGGGTCGGGCTGAGCGGGGTGCCGGGGGGCGGGGGGGGCGATCACGTGCGGACCAGAGAGAGGGCGTGCGCCGGCGGGGCGGACGGCGCACGCCGGCCGGGCGACGGACGGCGGGCCGGCGGCGGAGACCGGGCTGCGCAGGGGCAGGGGCCGGGGCAGGCCGACAGTGCGGGGCGGCCGAGTGGCCGGAGGCGCACCGGCGGCGCGGGTGACACGGACCCCGCGCGGGGATCGGGGTGTGCGCACGGCTCGGAGCGTGCGGGTGCGTCGGAGCGTCCGGACGGCTCGGAACGCACGGACGGCGACAGGCGGTCGGAGGCCGCGGACGGCGACAGACGGAACGTCTCCGACGCGGTCGGTGTGGTGGTGCTCGGGGCCTGCGCCGCCTGGTCGCTGATCGCGGGGGCCCTGCACGACGGGCGCCCCGAGGGCGTGCTGCTCGCGGTGCTGGGCACGGCGGCCGGATACGCCACGGGCCGTATCTGCGGCGCGCTGCTGCCGGTCGCCGCGTTCGGCGCCGCGGCGGCGCTGGGGCCCGTCCTCGCGGTGGCGGTTCCGGAATTGGCGCCGGGGCCGCAGTTCGCCGCGCCGCTCGGGCACGCAGGGGCCACCGCCGCCGTACTGGCCCTGTCCGCAGGCGCCGCCTGCTGCGCCGCGTGGGCCGCTTCCGCACGGGTCGCCCGGCTCGTGCTGTGGATGTCGGCCGCGGCGGTGACGGCGACCGCGGCCGCGATGGGCTCGGGCGCGGGGACGGCCTGCTGTGCCGCGGTGCTGCTGTGTTCCGCGGCGGCCGGGCGGCTGCGCGGCAGGGGGCCGGGGATCGCAGGCCTGGCGGCGTCCGCCGCCGCGGTGGCCGCGGGAGCCTGGGCCGTCGCCGCGCGGTCCCTGCCCGGCGGCCTCGCCGACGACGTGGTGGGCCTGCTGACGCCGCACCGCGTCGGCCTGTGGCGGGACGCGCTGCGCCTCGCCCACCGGGACACGGGCTCAGGAGTCGGGCCCGGCCGGTTCGGGGAGTTCGGCCCGGTGGCCGTCCCCTGGGTGCCGTCGAACGGGAAGCCGCACTCCGCGCTGCTGCAGCAGGCCGCCGAGCAGGGCGTCGTCGGTGTGCTGCTCCTGGTGGCGGCCTACGGCTGGGTGCTCCACGCACTCTGGCGCACCCGGCGGCCCGCGCCCGTGGCGCTCACGGCGGGCGCGGCGCTGACCGCGGTGGCCGTGATCGCGACGTTCGGCAACGCGCTGAGCTTCACGGCGGTGACGGTGGGGACGGGCTTGCTGGCGGGCATGGCCACTGCGCGCCCGCTGGCGGCCGAGGAGCCGGAGACGACCGCCGAGCCGGTGGCCGCGGCCCCGGCACCGTGAACGTCGTGGGACGCCCTGCCGGACGGCGGACGCAAGAGCGGACGCAAGGGGGCCGGCAGATTCGGCAACCGGGCCCTGCCCGGCCGGGCGGCCGGCTCGGGCCGCCACGAAGCGGTGGGCTCAGGCCCGTCCGGGCATGGCCGGCTCAGACCCGTCCGGGCGTCGACGGCCGCAGGCGGTCCTGGATCACCTGGACCGCGGACTCGGCGTTGTCCACCGTGATCGTGAAGGTGTGGCCGTCCCACAGGCGCAGCACCACACCTTCGCCGCGCCGTACGACGACCGCGGTGCCCTTGTCGGGGCGCCAGCGGTAGCCCCAGCCGCCCCAGTGACGCGGGGTGACGTGCGGGACGAAGTCCGCGCCCGCGACATGGGTGAGGGGGATCCGGCGGCGCGGCAGGCCGATGTGGCCGCAGCGCACCTCCAGCGACTCCGCGTCGACCTCCAGCGCCACGTGCACGAAGGCGAGGGTGCCGAAGAGGACGAGCAGACCGGCCGCGATGCAGCCGACCACCGACATCACCAGCGGGAGGACGCCCGAGGTCCAGGCGGAGTCGACCGCCAGCTCGACGCCGAGCGCCATGCAGCCGGCGCCGACGAGCGCCAGGATCCACTGGAACCGGTTCGTGGCGCGTCCGGTCCAGATCACGGAGTTCGGGGTCGTCTCGCCGCGGGGGTGGTCCCTCATGGATTCGAGGTTACTCAGGTTTCGCCGCGCGGGTAGTCCGTTGCGGAGCGTGACCGGTCCGTGAGCCGCCGCGGCACTCCTCGTGCCGGTGGCGTGACCCGACGTCCCTCGCGCGTGTGCGCCGGTCTCCCGCGCGTACGGCCCCGAGCCGGCCGTGCGCCGGGGGTTCCGTGCAGGGGCGGGTGGTCAGCGGGCGGGGGCGGCCACCTGGAGGAGGCGGCCCTCCTCGTAGCCGAGCGCGGTGTCGGGCAGCTCGGACACGCGGCCGCTCAGCAGGACCGTGAGCCGGCTGTCGAGGTCCGCCTCGGGCACCGGGTCGGCGCCGATGCGGCGCAGCGCCTGGGCGGCGACGGCTCCCGCCGAGCCGTGCAGGACGAGCGGCGGGCGGCCGGGCTTCTGGACGGCGGCGCGGATCCGCTCGGCGACCAGTTCGTAGTTGGTGCAGCCCATGACGACGGTCGTCACGTCGTCGGGGGTGAGCGCGGCGGCCGCGGCGATCGCCGCGTCGACCGCCGCGTCGTCGGCGTGGTGCACGGCGTCCGCCAGACCGGGGCAGGGCACCTCGGTGACGGACACGCCGTCGGCGAACTTCTCGATCAGGTCGCGCTGGTACGGGCTGCCGGTGGTGGCCGGGGTGGCCCAGATCGCTACGGGTCCGCCGCCCGCAGCGGCCGGCTTGATCGCCGGTACGGTGCCGATGATCGGCAGGTCGGGCTCGAACCGGGCGCGCAGCTGGGGCAGGGAGTGCACCGAGGCGGTGTTGCAGGCAACGATCAGCACGTCCGGACCCAGTGCGGCGGCGGCTGCGGCCACGGCCAGCGCCCGCTCCGTGATGTCCTCGGGGGTGCGCGGCCCCCACGGCATCCCGTCGGGATCCCAGGAGAGGACGAGGTCGGCGTCGGGCCGCAGGCGGCGCACCGCGGCGGCGGCCGGGAGCAGGCCGATTCCGGAGTCCATGAGCGCGATCTTCACCCGGCCACGATAGACGATGGCCCCCGAACGCCCTCTCCGGTGGGGCACACTGCGCGGGTGAGCGCGCTCGTGGGGACCGCCGTCGGATCACTCGCCGCCTGGCTGTGGCTGCTGCTCGGCCAGGGCTTCTTCTGGCGCACGGACGTCAGGCTGCCGCCGCGGGCCGATCCGGCCCCCGGCGACTGGCCGCCGGTGTGCGTCGTGGTCCCCGCGCGGGACGAGGCCGCCGTGCTCGGAGCGAGCCTGCCCTCGCTGCTGGGGCAGGACTATCCGGGGCGGGCCGAGGTCTTCCTGGTCGACGACGGCAGCTCGGACGGCACCGGCGAGCTGGCCCGGGAGCTGGCGCGGCGGCACGGCGGGCTGCCGCTGACCGTGGACACGCCGGGCGAGCCTCCTGCCGGCTGGACGGGCAAGCTGTGGGCCGTGCGGCACGGCATCGCCCTCGCGCGGGCCCGCCGGCCCGAGTACCTGCTGCTGACCGACGCGGACATCGCGCACGCCCCGGACAGCCTGCGCACGCTGGTGGCGGCGGCCCGTACCGGGGACTTCGACGCGGTGTCGCAGATGGCGCGGCTGCGGGCGGAGAGCCGGTGGGAGCGGCTGGTCGTGCCGGCGTTCGTCTACTTCTTCGCGCAGCTCTACCCCTTCCGCCGGATCGGCCGCCGCGGCACGCGGACGGCGGCCGCGGCGGGGGGCTGCGTGCTGCTGCGCTCGGAGACGGCCGAGCGGGCCCGGATCCCGGAGGCGATCCGGCACGCGGTGATCGACGACGTGGCCCTCGCCCGGGCCGTCAAGGACGGCGGGGGCCACATCTGGCTGGGGCTGGCGGAGCGGGCGGACAGCGTGCGCCCCTGTCCCCGGCTGCGGGACCTGTGGCGGATGGTCTCGCGCAGTGCCTACGCCCAGCTGCGCCACCACCCGCTCCTGCTGGCGGGCACCGTCGCCGGGCTGGCGCTGGTGTACCTGGCCCCGCCCGTGACACTGGTCGCGGGTCTCGCCGCGGGCAGCGGACCGGCCGCGCTCGCCGGGGGGACCGCCTGGCTGGTGATGGCGGCGACGTACGTGCCGATGCTGCGCTACTACCGCTGCCCGCTGTGGCTCGCTCCGCTGCTCCCCTTCACCGCGTTCCTCTATCTGCTGATGACGGTCGACTCGGCGGTGCAGCACCACCGGGGCCGGGGCGCCGCCTGGAAGGGCCGCACGTACGCCCGGCCGGGCACGGCCCCGGACGCGCTGCCCGAGGAGGGCTGACCCGCCTGACGGACCGTGGAGCGGTCTCGGCGGCGCGGACGGGTCCGGGCTGTGGCGGCGGGCAACCCTGGACCGCCGAGGGCGGCTGGGGGCGGGCGCCCCCGGGAGGGTCCCGCCGCGCCGGTCGGCCTCGGGGGCTCACTTGCGGCCGGGTGTCCAGTTCATGCCCCACCCGTAGGCGCGGTCGACCGTGCGCTGCGGGCTCACCCCGCGGTCGGGCACCAGGTACCGGGCCTCCCGCTGGACGACGAGTTCGCCGCCGCTCCGGGTGATGAGGGCGAGCGCGCAGACGGGCGAGGGGATCGTGCACTCGTCCAGGGCGAAGTCGACGGGGGCGCCGTGCTGCGGCCGGAGCGTGACCGTGGCGTGCAGGTCGGCGAAGGACCGGGCGCCCTCGTAGATGGTCACGAAGACGAGGATGCGCCGGAAGTCGTGCCGGTGGTCGAGGTTGACGGTGAGGTTCTCGCCGGTGTCCACCGCACCGGTCCGGTCGTCGCCGTCGAGGTGGATGTACGGGGGGTGGTGCAGGGAGCCGAAGGCGTTGCCGAGGGCCTGGACGACCCCCTTGCGGCCGTCGGACAGCTCGTACAGGGCGCACAGGTCGAGATCGAGGTCCGTGTGCTGGGCGAACGCCCGCCCGCTCTTGCCGCCCCACCCGGAGAACTGTGTGCGCATCTGCCAGTTGAGGTTCACGCGCAGCACACCGGAGGTGCCGCCCTGCTTGGCCAGCGACACGGAGGGAGCGGCCTTGGTGAGGGTCACCTTGGCCGGCCGGACCGGCGCGGTGCCCTGCGGGGCAGCGGCGGTCGGCGGCGCGGGTGCCCGGGGCGCGACCGGCGGCGGCAGCGGCACGGCGGGGCCGGTCGGCGGGGGCGCCGGCGTCCGGAGGGCGGGGCCCGTGAGCGGAGGGGGCGGGGCTGCGGGCGAGGGAGCGGGTGGGGCGGCGGGCGCGGGCGGCCCGGCGTGCTGCGGCTCGGACACGGTGATGCCGAAGTCGGTGGCCAGGCCCTCCAGTCCGCTGCTGTATCCCTGGCCCACGGCCCGGAACTTCCAGGCCCCCTGGCGGCGGTAGAACTCGCCGAGCACGAAGGCGGTCTCCGCGGTGGCGCCGGTGCTGTCGAAGCGGGCGGCCACCGTGCCGTGCGCCTCGTCCCGGACCTCGATGTACAGACCCGGCACCTGCCCGAAGGTCCCGCCGTCCGCCGAGGCCGCGAGCACCACCCGGTCCACTCCGGGCTCCACGCGCGCGAGATCGACGACGAGGGCGTCGGTCACCGCACCGCCCGCCGTGTGCTTGCCCAGGTGCCGGACCGCGCCCGAGGCGTGCTCGGGCTGGTTGTAGAACACGAAGTCCGCGTCGGAGCGCACCTTTCGGCCGGCGAGCAGCAGGGCGGAGCCGTCCGCGTCGGGCACGCCCGGTCCGGACCGCCAGCCCATCTCGACCCGCAGGGCCGTGCTCGGCACCGGTGTGTTCGACCCCTTCGCCATCACCATGTCCGCCCCCATCACGTGTACCTGCCGCGTCCGGCCCGGCGGTCCGTCGGCCCTCCGTCCGACCAACCTATTCCCGCCGGGCCGCCCACCGCCCCGGCGAGCGGACGAAGACGTCCGTCCAACCGCCGGTAACCCATAGGGAACTCGGCCTTTACAGGATCCAAACCCCGTTCGCTGCCCCTTTTTGCCAACTTCGCTCGCATTGGGGATCCCCGGTCACCGCCGACACGGAAAACAACCCTCTTATCGGTCTCCCCAACCAGCACATCGTGGGCTTAACTTATGTGCCATGACCTCCCCCCGCTCCACCTACGGCGGCGGTTACTACTCCGCCTCCTTCCCGGACACCCCGATCTACGACTCGCTCGTGGCCGAGCGGGGCACCCCGCAGATCGCCCCGATCCGGGTCCCCGCCCCCTACGACTCGGGCAGTCACCTCCCCGCGCTCCCGTCGGCGCTGCCCGCGCTGCCTTCGGGCCCGTCCCAGCCGGCCTACGGCTACCCGCAGGCGCAGCCCGCACCGCTGCAGCAGGCGCCGGCGGCGTACATCCCCCAGCAGGCCACGGCTCCGCGGGGCTATCCCGGCCCGCAGCAGCCGCAGCGCCCGATGGGCACCGGCTACGAGGCGATGCGCCCCGCGGCTGCCCGCCCAGGTGGTGCGCCGTACCAGCAGGACCCCTACGGCAACCAGCAGTACCGCGGGTACTGATCCCGTCCTCCCCGGCCGTCCCTGCCTCCTGGCAGGATGAGGCCATGGGGACCGCGGAGCTGCACTCGATTCACGTCCACCCGGTCAAGGCGCTCCGGGGCACCTCGCCCCGGGAGGCCCTCGTGGAGCCCTGGGGGCTGGCCGGGGACCGGCGCTGGGCACTGGTCGACGACGGGGGAAAGGTCGTCACGCAGCGCCGCCATCCCCGGCTGGCCCTGGCCGCCGCCGAGCTGCTGCCCGGTGGCGGCCTTCGTCTGTCCGCCCCGGGGCGGGAGCCGCTCACGGTCGCCGTCCCGCCCGCGGGAGCCACGGCGGTCGTGGACGTCTTCGGCACCGAGGTGGAGGCCGCGACCGCCGACGCGGCCGCGCACACCTGGTGCAGCGCCTACCTCGGGGCCGCGGTGCGCCTGCTCCACCTGGACGATCCGGCCACGCGCCGGCGCATCGACCCGGACTACGCACGGCCCGGGGAGACGGTGAGCTTCGCCGACGGGTTTCCGCTGCTGCTGACCTCCCTCGCCTCCCTGGACTCGCTCAACTCGCTGATCGCGCAGGGCGACCACGCCGAGGAGGGGCCGCTGCCGATGAACCGCTTCCGGCCCAACGTGGTGGTGGCGGGGACGCCGCCCTGGGCCGAGGACGACTGGTCGCGCATCGCGATCGGCGAGGTCGTCCTCCGGGTCGCCAAGCCGTGCGGCCGCTGCGCGGTGACCACCGTCGACCAGTCCACCGCCGGACGCGGCCGGGAACCGCTGCGGACGCTGGGGCGGCACCGGCGCTTCGGCCAGGACCTGGCCTTCGGGCAGAACCTGGTGCCCGAGACCACCGGCACCGTCCGGCTCGGTGATCCGGTCCGGGTCCTCGCGTGACGGCGGCCCGTGGCGGGAACCCTCGGTACCCTGCCGCCCGTTGGGTCCCGTGAGAAGTCCGTGGGAGGCCCGGCGGGAGACGGATCTGTTCCGCCCCCGGCCGCGTCCCGGGGGAAGGGGCTCCGACCGGAGTCGTCGGGGTGTCGAGCGGGGGAAGGGGGTGCGGGGCTGTGCGTGCCCTCACCGGTCTGTGGCGCTGGCGGCGGAACCCGCTGCGCCGCAGGACCGATCTGGTCGAGTCCTGGGTGGCGCTGGTGTCCGTGCTGCTCGCCCTGGTCGCCGCGCCGGTGGCCGGCTCGCTGGTCGGCTCGGCCGCCCGGTCCACGCTCCAGCGGTCGGTCCAGGAGGAGCGCCGGGACCGGCATCCGGTGACGGCCACGGTGGTGCGCCGGCTCGACCGGTTCGCCGTGGAGCCCGATCCGGACACCTCCTCGGGGCAGGAGGCTCGCAGCAGAGTGGTCGCCGACTGGCGGGCCGTCGACGGAAGCCGGCACCGCGGCCCGGCCACGTCGGAGCTCAGGGCCCCGCGTCCCGGGGACCGCTTCCCGCTGTGGACCGACGGGCGCGGCCGGGTCGCCGCGCGCCCGCTGGAGCCCGCCACCGCCACCGCGCACGCCGTGCTGGCCGGGTGCGGCGCGGCGGCGCTGGCCGCGGGGCTGATCGAGTGCATACGCAGGCTGGCCGTCGGGATCCTGGTCCGCCGACGGTACGCGCGCTGGGACCACGACTGGGACCGTGCGGGCCCGGACTGGGGGCTCACCGGCGCCGGCAGCTGACGGCCTTCCGGCTCTGGTCATCCGACCACCGGCGCGCACGCTACGGTGGTCCGGCCGACGCATCGGCATCAACCCGCGTACGACGAGGTGGGGGCTCAGCAGCGCCATGGCACAGGGCACGGTCCAGGTGACGCACACCGGCACATCGCGGTGGCGGCGCCGCACGGGTGAGTACGCATCGCTCGCCGCAGCCCTGGAGGCCGCTGCGGAGGGCGACGTCCTCACCGTCGCCCCGGGCACCTATCGCGAGAACCTCGTCCTGCAGCGGGCGGTGACCCTGCGCGGCCCGGAGGGCTCCCCCGGCTCGGTGCGCATCGCTCCCGCGGACGGCGTGCCGCTGACGGTGCGCGCGTCGGCGGTGGTGCAGGACCTGCACGTGGAGGGGCAGGACGCGGCAGCGCCGGCGCTGCTGGTGGAGGAGGGCACCCCGGAGCTGCGCGACGTACGGGTCGTGACCCGGTCCGCGGCGGGCATCGAGGTGCGCGGCGGGGCCCGCCCCACCGTGCGGCGGTGCACGGTCGACAACCCGGCCGGCATCGGCATCGCCGTGCTCGACGGCGGCGGCGGGGTGTTCGAGGAGTGCGAGGTGGTCGCCGCCGGCCAGGCCGGGGTGGCGGTCCGCGGCGGCGCGCACCCGCGCCTGGAGCGCTGCCGGGTGCACCACGCCTCGGGCGTCGGCCTCTCCGCCACGGGCGACAACTCCGCCCTGGAGGCGGTGGGTTGCGAGGTCTACGAGGTCCGCGGCAGCGGCGTCCAGATCACCGGCCGGGCCACCGCGCACCTCACCGACTGCGATGTGCACCGCACCACGGCGGACGGGGTCACGCTCGACACCGACGCGGTGCTGACCCTCGCCGACTGCCGCATCCACGACATCCCGGAGAACGCGGTGGACCTGCGGTCGCGTTCCGTGCTGACCCTGACGCGGACGACGGTGCGTCAGTTCGGGCGCAACGGGCTGTCGGTGTGGGACCCGGGCACCCGCGTGGACGCCAACCAGTGCGAGATCTTCGACAGCACCGGCGACTACCCCGCGGTGTGGGTCAGCGACGGCGCGACCGCGGTGCTCGACTCCTGCCGGGTGCACGACGTGCCGGACGCCCTGTTCGTGCTGGACCGCGGCTCCCGCGCGGACGTCGTCGACAGCGACCTGTCCCAGGTGCGCAACACGGCCGTGTCGGTGAGCGACGGCGCCACCGCGCAGCTCGACGACTGCCGGATCAAGGACGCGGCCACCGGCGCCTGGTTCCGCGACCACGGCAGCGGCGGCACGCTCAACAACTGCACGGTGGACGGCACGCAGACCGGCGTGATCGTCACCAAGGGCGCCGACCCGACCATCGAGCGCTGCACGGTGTCCTCCCCGGCGGAGGCCGGCTTCTACGTGTCCGCGGGCGGCCGCGGCAGCTTCCTGGGCTGCCGTGTCACGGGCAGCGGCGGGTACGGCTTCCACGTGATCGACGGCTGCCGTACGACGCTGCGCAGGTGCCGCACCGAGCGGTGCGCCCGCGGCGGGTACGAATTCGCGGAGGGCGGACCGGACGCGGTCGCGGGGTCCGGGCCCGTGGTCGAGGACTGCACGAGCGACGAGAGCGGGAGCCTGCGCCCGCCGGTGGCGCGCGAGACGGCCGCGCAGCCGGCGGCCCCGGCCGCGGGACTGCTGGGCGCGATCCCCGGCCAGCGCTCGACGGAGCCGGAGCCGCTGCCCGCGGTGCCCGCCCCGGAGCCCGGCGTACCGGGCCGCAGCGCGAAGGACGTGCTGGGCGAACTGGACGCCCTGGTGGGCCTGGAGAGCGTCAAGCGGGAGGTACGGGCGCTCACCGACATGATCGAGGTGGGCCGGCGCCGCCGGGAGGCGGGCCTGAAGGCCGCCTCGGTCAAGCGCCACCTGGTCTTCACCGGCTCCCCGGGGACCGGCAAGACGACCGTCGCCCGGCTCTACGGCGAGATCCTGGCCTCCCTGGAGGTGCTGGAGAAGGGGCATCTGGTCGAGGTGTCCCGGGTCGACCTGGTGGGTGAGCACATCGGCTCGACCGCGATCCGCACCCAGGAGGCGTTCGAGCGCGCGCGCGGCGGGGTGCTGTTCATCGACGAGGCGTATGCGCTGTCCCCGGAGGATGCGGGGCGGGACTTCGGCAAGGAGGCCATCGACACCCTGGTGAAGCTGATGGAGGACCACCGTGACGCGGTCGTGGTGATCGTCGCGGGCTACACCGCCGAGATGGAGCGCTTCCTGTCGGTCAACCCGGGGGTGGCCTCCCGCTTCTCCCGCACCATCACGTTCGGCGACTACGGCCCCGGGGAGCTGCTGCGGATCGTGGAGCAGCAGGCCGAGGAGCACGAGTACCGGCTGGCGCCGGGTGCGGCGGAGGCGCTGCGGACGTATTTCGCGGAGATCCCGAAGGGCCCCGCGTTCGGCAACGGGCGGACGGCGCGTCAGACCTTCGAGGCGATGGTGGAGCGGCACGCGAGCCGGGTGGCCCAGGTGGCGGACCCGAGCACGGACGACCTGACGCTGCTCTACGCCGAGGACCTGCCCGATCTGCCCTGACGTGTCCCCGGCGGGGGGCGGCACCGTGCCGCCGCCCCCGCCCTGGCTGCCGGTGAGCCGGTCCGTGTGGCGGGGTCCCGGCAGGCCGGGGCGCCGCCGGGCCAGGAGGTGCTGCCGCTCCCCGGCGAAGGCCGGGCCCGCCCGGCGGTCCGAGTGGCCGGGGACCGGTGCGGACAGCGGGTGCGCCCGGAGGCGAGCGGGGCGGTCGGCGGGAGGGTCTCCGTCACCGGGCAGCCGGACGCTGCCGTCGGGGGCCGCGCCGCACACCCGGCGGCACCGAAACTCCCCGATCCGGCTGCCGCCGGGGCGACCCGCCGGCGGGCGGCCGGGCGCCCCTGGCGGGCGGTGGCGCGGGGGCCGGGGAGCCGTGGAAAGATGGGACCTCCACGCGCCCGGACGGCCCGTTTCTCCCAGCCGAAGCGGGTGGGCGGGGCGGGAGGACGGATGGCGGCGAAAGGAACCGGAGCGCACGTGAGTGAGAATCAGAACCTCCTCGCGGAGCAGCGGCGCGCCCTGATCCTGGACGAGGTGCGGCGCCGCGGCGGTGTCCGGGTGAACGAGCTGACCCGCAAGCTCGGCGTGTCGGACATGACCGTCCGTCGTGATCTGGACGCGCTGGCCCGCCAGGGTGTGCTGGAGAAGGTGCACGGCGGGGCGGTGCCGCTGGTGGAGGCGAGCACGCACGAGCCGGGCTTCGAGGCCAAGTCGGGGCTGGAGCTCACCGCCAAGGAGGACATCGCGAGGGCGGCGGCCCGGCTGGTCGCGCCGGGCACGTCGATCGCGCTGTCGGGCGGTACGACGACGTATGCGCTGGCGCAGCACCTGCTGGACGTGCCGGACCTGACGGTGGTGACGAACTCGGTGCGGGTGGCCGACGTGTTCCACACCGCGCAGCGCACGACGGGCCGGCGGCCGGGCGCGGCCACGGTGGTGCTCACCGGTGGGGTGCGCACGCCGTCCGACTCGCTGGTGGGACCGGTGGCCGACCAGGCGATCGCCGCCCTCCACTTCGACCTGCTCTTCCTCGGCGTGCACGGCATATCGCTGGAGGCCGGCCTGTCGACGCCGAACCTCGCGGAGGCCGAGACGAACCGGCGGCTGGTGCAGTCGGCACGGCGGGTCGTGGTGGTCGCCGACCACACCAAGTGGGGTGTCGTGGGCCTGAGTTCGTTCGCGGGACTGGAGCAGGTCGACACCCTGGTGACGGACGCCGGGCTGCCGGCCCAGGACCGGGCCGAGATCGCCGACCGGTTGCGCCTGGTGGTCGCCGGTGAGCCGGACGAGGGGGCGGACAGCCGGGAGAGCGCTGGCTAGGCTGTGCGCGGGCCCGCGGCCTTCGTACGCGCGTACGGCGCGGGTCCGACGACCCGCCCGGGGGCGGCGGCCGCTCGGGGCCGGTCTCCGCGCGGACGCCACGAAGGAGGTTCGTCATGGCTCGCCGACTGCGCCCGGTGGGAAGCGACTTCGCCGGAACCGCGCCCGTGCGGCTGGTCTTCGCCCGGGAGGTCTCCGCCGCCCCCGATCGGGTCTTCCACGCCCTGGCCGAGGATGTGGCCGGCTGGCCGCGGTGGTTCTCCGCGGTGACCGACGCACGGCCCTCCGACGGCGGCGCGGGGCGCGAGATCCGGCTGCGGGGCGGGATGCGGTTCGCCGAGACCGTGCTCGCGGCGCAGGCGCCCGAGGTCTACGCCTATCGCGTCGACACGACCAACGCGCCGGGCCTGCGCGCGCTGGCCGAGGAGTGGCGGCTGTCGCCGGCGCCGGGTGGCGGCACCCGGGTGCAGTGGACGTTCGCCGCCGACGGGACGGCCGCCTTCCGGCTCGCCCTGACCCTGGGCCGGTCCGGCCTCGGCCGGGCCTTCCGGGGTGCCGTGACCGCGCTGGAACGGCATCTGGCGGCGTCCTGACCCGGCCGGCGAGGATCCCGGACCCGGCGGGGGCTTCCGGCCCGGCGGGCGGTCCCGGGCCGGGCGGCGATTCCGGCCTCGGCAGCGGTCGGGGGTCACCTCACCCGGGCCACTCCCCCGTCGCCAGGAACGACTCGATCGAGGCCGCGTACGGGGCGATGTCCAGCCCCTGGGCGGCGAGCCAGTCGTCCGAGTAGTACTTGTCGAGGTAGCGGTCGCCGGGGTCGCACAGCAGGGTCACCACGCTGCCGTTGCGGCCCTGCGCCACCATCTCGGCGATGATCTTCAGCGCGCTCCACAGGCCGGTGCCGGTCGATCCGCCCGCCTTGCGGCCGATGGCCCGTTCCAGGGCGCGGACCGCGGCGACGGTGGCCGCGTCCGGGACCTTCATCATCCGGTCGACGGCACCGGGTACGAAGCTCGGTTCCATGCGGGGGCGGCCGATGCCCTCGATGCGGGAACCGCAGTCGCAGGTGACGTCCGGATCACCGGTCGTCCAGCCCTCGAAGAAGCAGGAGTTGTCCGGATCGGCGACGCAGATCCGGGTGTCGTACTGCATGTAGTGGACGTAGCGTGCGAGGGTCGCGGAGGTGCCGCCGGTGCCCGCGGTGGCGACGATCCACGCCGGCTCCGGGTACCGCTCCAGCTCCAGCTGGCGGAAGATGGATTCGGCGATGTTGTTGTTGCCGCGCCAGTCCGTGGCGCGTTCCGCGTAGGTGAACTGGTCCATGTAGTGGCCGCCCGTCTCGGCCGCGAGGGCGGCGGAGGCGTCGTACATCGTGCGCGGGTCGTCCACGAAGTGGCACCGGCCGCCGTGGAACTCGATCAGACGGCACTTCTCGGCGCTGGTCGTGCGCGGCATCACCGCGATGAACGGCACACCGATGAGCTTCGCGAAGTACGCCTCGGACACGGCCGTGGAACCGCTGGACGCCTCGATCACCGGACGGCCCGGTCTGAT
Source organism: Streptomyces tropicalis (assembly GCF_029269835.1). Lineage (GTDB taxonomy): Bacteria > Actinomycetota > Actinomycetes > Streptomycetales > Streptomycetaceae > Streptomyces > Streptomyces tropicalis. The sequence continues at coordinate 68,257 of NZ_JARJBB010000005.1, forward strand.
CCAGCCGTTGCACAGACCGTAGAGGAACAGCGAGCGGGCCAGCCGGTGTTTGAGGCTGCCGGTCGGATGGGTCGACTCGTCCTTCAGGTACAGATCGATGCCCCACGCCTCGGGCAGCGGGAAGCGGAGCAGATGGGTGTCGGCGGACCGGTTGGCGTCGGCCTGGACCTTGCGGACCGCCTCTTTCAGCCAGGCGCGGTAGCCGGCGTCGCTGCGGTCGGCGTCGAGGGTCTCGCCGGTCCGGCGCTGTGGGGTGGTGCTCACGTCGGGGCTCCTTACGCTGGGCGCCGACGGCGTGGAGCGCGGCCGGACGCACCCGATGATAAGCACCTTCCGGCACGCTTCCCACCTGCATAAACACGCCTTTGAGGCGGTCAAAGGAGCAGCTGGGGGCCACGGCCCGGGAGGCACCCGGCGCGCGGAGGGCGCATTCCGGGGGCGCATTCCGGCGAGTGCTCCGGGCACCCATGGCGAGCACGCCCCGCACCCTGGCGCTCCCCATCGAAGCGGGGCAGACTGCACCGACGGGACGAAGGTCCACACGGGGGCACGCCGCACCCCGCGGTGCGGACCGGTTCGCCCACCGGACGGCACCAGCAACCAGCAGCGACACAGGCAAGGGGGCGGCAGGGCATGGCGGAGCCGGAGTTCACGGCCACGGGCGTGCGGATCGACCAACGGCTGCGCTCGCTCACCCGGGCCGGGCAGGTCCGGATCAACGACGGCAGGCTGGAGTTGCTCACCAGCTACGGCAGCGAGATCGACAGCGCCCCGGTCGGGACGGTGCGCGCGTCGAGGCCGTGGTTCGCGCCGGAGGACCGGGCGCAGGCCGAGGTCAACGGCAAGCGGTACCAGCTCACCCTCGGCGACCACGACCCCGCTCCGGGCGAGTCGGGGCCGCCCGCGGCGCGCCGGTTCATCGAGGCCGTGCGCCGGGCGGCGGGACGTGACGGCTGAGGCTCCGCGCGCCGGGGTCCCGCGAGTTGCGGGGTCGGGCGCCGTGCGTCACTCTGGTCACACGTCACTCTGGGTTTACCGGCGATAACGCTGCGAACCAGCCCGCCGGCCACGACAGCAGGCGGCATTGCCACGCAGGCGCCCTGCTGATTTCCGAACGTCGTGTTCTTCCGGACCTCTATGTCGGGGAGTCGCAGCCGTGATCAGTCACCCGAGCAGGCACTGCACGGTGGAGCTCCATGCCCTGCCGTCGCGGATCGGCCAGGTCCGCAGAATCGTATCTGCGCACCTGCGCTACTGGCATCTGGACCTTCTCATCGACCGGGCCGCGCTCGGTGTGACGGAATTGCTCACCAACGTCCACCAGCACGCCGAGCCCGACAAGTTGTGCACCGTGGAGCTGGAGCTGCTGCTCGAGCGGCTCACCGTCTCGGTGCGCGACCACGATCCCCGCCTTCCCGTGGTGGAGGACGTGGGGCCGCTCGCGACCGGTGGCCGCGGGCTGGCGATGGTGGCCGCCATGAGCGAGACCTGGGGCGCGCGCCCGGACGGCGAGCGGGGCAAGGTCGTGTGGTTCACCCTGCCCACCGTCGCGACCGCCGTGGCCGCGCCGGCGCGGGCGCCACGCCTGGTGACCGCGGAGCCGTCGCTGCACCCTTTCACGCACGTGGAGACCGCGCTCGACGGCGCGCGGCCCGCGCACGCTCCCGCCCGGTCCGCCGTTCCCGGCTGACCGAGCGGTGACCGGGCCCGCGCGGACCGCTCGCCGGCCGCGTGTGCGGGCCCCTGTGGCCGCCGCCGCCGAGGAACCTCTCGGATCCTTCGGTGGCGGCGGTCCGCCGGGCCGTCGGGACTCCGTCCCGGACACGCACCGGAACGGCCCGGGGTCGCCGGCGGCGTGCGGGATCGCCGCGGGCGACCACCGGGACCGGCGGGGTGCGCACGTCCGCGCGGGCTGCCGAGGATCCCGGGCCGCCGGCTTCCGGTCCCCGTGCGGCTTCCGGCCGGGGCGGGCCCGCACCCGTCGGCAGCGCCGTCACGACGCACGGGGCCGCGGGCAACAGCCGCACCGCCCCGCCGCCGCTCTCACGCGGGACCGCCCCGGCCGCCCGCGCGGCCGAACTGCTCCTCCAGCACCGACAGTCGGCGCCAGTACTCGTCCTCCTCGATCTCGCCGGAGGCGAAGCGCCGGCCGAGCACGGCGAGTGGTGAGTCGGGCGCGGGGTGGCCGTCGGCACCGCCCCGCAGACCGTCGAACGGGCCCCGCCACGGCCCGCCTGGACCGCCGCGCCGGCCGGTCCGGCGCAGCACGGTGACGACGCCGAGCACGACGGCCGCCCAGACCAGCGGAACAAGGAGGATCCACGGCCCGGGTCCGCCGTTCCCGTACGCATGGGTGTGCATGTCCGGTTCCTTTCCCCGGGGATGACGCGGGGGTGTCCGCGGGCTCCGGAGGGTTTTCCAGGAAGCCGAATCGAGCGTGCCTCCCCACCGGGGCCCCCGTCGTCGTGCACCCGGCGACCGCGTGCGTACGCCCTGGGGAGCAGCGGGGGTGGCGGCGGCTGCTCCGCGGGGGGGCGGGCCGGCAGTGGCTCGCACCGTGATGCCGCGCGGCGGCCGTGGAGCGGCCGCCGTCCCGGCCGTGAAGGAGCCCACCCGTCGTCCGCCGCGGCGGCTCCCCGCAGCCGGCTGTCCGGCGGCCGGGTGGGTGCGGCAGGCCGCCAGGGCGGCGTTCAGGCCGGCGCTGCCTGGCCGGTGGTCAGGTCAGCGCCGCCAGCGGGTCGTCGAGGACCGGCTGCCAGGCCAGTTCGGCCGCGCCGACGAGGCTGTTGTGGTCGAGGGTGCACGGCAGGATCGGCACCCCGCCGCTCTGACCCCACAGGCTGCGGTCGGCGACGACGGCCCGCAGGCGGTCCGGGTCGGCGTCGAGGAGGGTGCGGTGCAGGCCGCCGAGGATGATCCGGTCGGGGTTGAGGATGTTCACCAGGCCGGCCAGTCCCAGGCCCAGGCGGTCGATCAGGGCGCCGACGGCCTCCCGGACGGCCGGATCGCCGTAGTGGTCCCGGATCAGGTCGTGGGCCTGCTGGAGGAGGGACACCTCGGGGCCGGGGGTGCGGCCCGCGGCGGTGAGGAAGGCCAGGGGGTCGGCCTCCACGTCCAGGCAGCCCCGGCTGCCGCAGTGGCAGGGGCGGCCCTCGGGGTGGACCGTGAGGTGGCCGACCTCGAGGGCCAGTCCCCCGCTGCCGGTGTGCAGCCGCCCGTCGAGCACCAGGGCACCGCCGACCCCGCGGTGCCCGGTGGCGACGCACAGCAGGTCGCGGGCGCCGCGGCCCGCGCCGTGCCGGTGCTCGGCCAGGGCCGCGAGGTTGACGTCGTTCGCCGCGAACGCCGGTCCGGTGATCCCGGCCTCGCGCACGCACTCGGCGAAGATCCGGCGGACCGGGGCGCCCGGGGGCCAGGCCAGGTGCAGCGGGTTCAGGGCGAGCCCGTCGGGTTCGGCGACCGCCGACGGCACGGCGAGCCCGGCGCCGACGCAGCGCCTGCCGGTCGTGCGCAGCAGCTCGGCACCGGCCTCGACGACGGAGCCGAGCACCTGGGCGGGGTCGGCGTCGACGGTCTCGCAGCCGGGGGCGGTGGCCACGATCCGGCCGCCCAGACCGACCAGGGCCGCTCGGAATCCGTCGGCGTGCACCTGGGCGGCCAGCGCGACGGGCCCGTCCTCGGCGAGGGCGAGCCGGTGCGAGGGCCGGCCCTGCGAACCGGCCGCCGCGGCCGGGCGGGCGTCCACCCTGATGAGGCCCAGCGCCTCCAGCTCGGCCGCCACCGCGCCCGCCGTCGCCCGGGTCACCCCGAGTTCGGCGGTGAGCACGGCACGGGTCGGCGCCCGTCCGGTGTGCACGAGCTCCAGCGCGGGCCCGAGGGCGCCGCGCCCCCGGTCCAGCCGTGTCCTCGAGGTGGTCCCTTCCCCCGCCGTCCGGGGGTCCGCCTTGCCGGTCATGAGGGCGAGTCTCCCATGATCCGCCGGACGTCCGTCCGGCGCCGCGGGTCAGCGGCCGCTGGCCCGGAGGGTGATGTTCAGGCGTCCGGTCAGGCCCAACTCGGGCGGTGCCGTGCCCGCGTGCACGCGCGGGACGCCGTGGTGGGCGAGCCGGGCCGGGCCGCCGAACACGAACAGGTCGCCGCTGCGCAGTGCCACGTCCGTGTACGGGCGGCCCCTGGTCCCGGTGTTGCCGAAGCGGAACACGCACGTGTCGCCGAGGCTGAGCGAGACCACGGGGGCGGTGGAGTGCTCGTCGGCGTCGCGGTGCATCCCCATCCGGGCGTCGGCGTCGTAGAAGTTGATCAGTGCGATGTCGTACGCGTCGCCCGGCACCGCGTCCGGTCCGAGCGCGTCGGCGACCGCGCGCCGGGCCAGGTCGCCGAGCCACTGCGGGAACGGCTTCACCGGGGAGCCGTCGCCGTCGACGACGGTGCGGGCGTACGCGTACGGGTACCAGTGCCAGCCCAGGCACACCTGGCGGGCGGTCATCGTCCCGCCGCCGGGGGTGTGCACGGTGCGCAGCCCCGCGGGCGGGCGGGCCCAGACCCGGCAGGCGGTCAGCAGCTCCCGCTGGCGCCGCGCGTCCAGCCAGTCGGGCACGTGCACGGCACCGGGCGCGACCCGGCGGCGCGGGCGCGGGAACAGCTCGGCGTCCATGGCCTCCATGCTCTCCATCCTCGTCCATGCCCGCGGGCATGTGCCCGGTGCCCGGGACGGCGCGGCGGCCGCGGGCACCGGTCGGCGGCCCCGCGGGCGCGGGTCCGGCCCGCGCGACCGGTCCTGAGCTGGGGCTCCGCTAGCCTGGACGGACGATGAGCGACCGTATGACGACCCCGTGGGGCGAGCTGGAGCTCGCCCGGTTCCCCGAGGATCCCCGCGACCGGCTGCGCGCCTGGGACGCCTCCGACGAGTACCTCCTGCGGCACCTCGCGGAGCAGGGGCTCGGGAGCGGGCCGCAGGACGGCGGCGGCCACGGGAGTGTGGTGGCGGTCGGGGACCGGTGGGGCGCGCTGGTCACCGCGCTGGCCGCGCACCGTCCGGTGCAGATCACGGACTCCTTCCTCACCCGGGAGGCGACGCGCGCCAACCTCGCCCGCAACGGGGTGGCGACCGGCGCGGTGCGCCTGCTGACCACGCAGGATCCGCCGCCGGAGCGGATCGACGTCCTGCTGGTGCGGGTGCCGAAGAGCCTGGCCCTGCTGGAGGACCAGCTGCTGCGGCTGGCACCCGGAGTGCACGCGGACACGGTCGTCGTCGGCACCGGCATGGTCAAGGAGATCCACACCTCGACGCTCCAGCTGTTCGAGCGCATCCTCGGACCGACCCGGACCTCGCTCGCCGAGCGCAAGGCGCGGCTGATCCACTGCGCACCTGACCCGGCCCTGGTCCGGCCGGCGAGCCGCTGGCCGCACCGGTACGAGCTGCCGGACGGCATCGGCGCCGTGTCAGGGCGGACGGTCGTCAATCACGCCGGAGTGTTCTGCGCGGAGCGCCTGGACATCGGCACCCGCTTCTTCCTTCAGCACCTGCCCGGGGGCCGCGGTGCGCGGCGCGTGGTCGACCTGGGCTGCGGCAACGGCGTGGTGGGGACGGCGGTGGCCCTGGCGAACCCCGAGGCCGACGTGCTCTTCGTGGACGAGTCCTTCCAGGCGGTGGCGTCCGCCGAGGGGACGTACCGGGCGAACGGCGTGCCGGGGCAGGCCGAGTTCCGGGTCGGCGACGGTCTGGCCGGACTGCCGGACGGCGGCGTGGACCTGGTCCTGAACAACCCGCCCTTCCACTCGCACCAGGCGACGACGGATGCGACGGCACGGCGGATGTTCACCGGGGCGCGGCGGGTGCTGCGCCCCGGTGGCGAGCTGTGGGTCGTCGGCAACCGGCACCTGGGCTACCACGTGGCCCTGCGGCGCCTGTTCGGGAACTGCGAACTGGTCGCGAGCGACCCCAAGTTCGTGGTGCTGCGGTCGGTCAGGCGGTAGCCGGGGCGGGGCGCGCGCCGAGCACCGCGACGAACCGCTCCACCTCCGCCACCATCGCCTCCCGGCCCACGCTGAGGTACTTGCGCGAGTCGACGGCCTGCGGGTGGGTGGCCAGGAAGGCGCGGATCGCTCCGGTCATGGCGACGTTGAGGGCGGTGCCGACGTTGACCTTGGCGATGCCTCCGGCGACGGCGGCGGCCAGCTCCTCGTCGGGCACGCCGGAGGAGCCGTGCAGGACGAGTGGCACCTCCAGGGCACCGGCCAGGCGCTTGAGCAGGTCGTGGTCGAGCGCGGCGGTGCGTTCGGTCATGGCGTGCGCGTTGCCGACGGCCACGGCGAGGGCGTCGACCCCGGAGTCCGCGACGAACGCGTGCGCCTCACCGGGGTCGGTGCGGGCACCGGGTGCGTGGGCGTCGAGCGGCGGGTGCCCGTGCTTGCCGCCGATCTCCCCCAGCTCCGCCTCGATCCACAGCCCCTGCGCGTGGGCCCACTCCGCGGCGGCGCGCGTCGCGGCGAGGTTCTCCGCGTACGGGAGCCGGGAGGCGTCGTACATGACGGAGCTGAAGCCCGCGTCGGATGCCTGGCGCAGCAGGTCGTCGCTCTGCACGTGGTCGAGGTGCAGGGCCACGGGGACGGCGGACCGTTCCGCCGCCGCGACGGCGGCCCGGGCGATCGGGCGCAGTCGGCCGTAGCGGAACTTGACGGCGTTCTCGCTGACTTGGAGGACGACGGGCACGCCGGCCGACTCGGCGCCGGCGACGACGGCCTCGACGTGTTCCAGCGTGATGATGTTGAAGGCGGCGACGGCGGAGCGCGCGGCGGCGGCGCGGGTGACCAGGTCGCCGGTCGTGGCAAGCGGCACGGCGTGTCCTTTCCGGGGGCGGAGGCGGATCTCCGGTGAGGCGGGGGAACTCCGGGGTGGTGCGGGAAGGTCGGAGGCTGCGGCGGGACCGCGCCGGGGGGCGTCAGCCGTCGAGGACGACCGAGCGGGTCAGATGGCGGGGCCGGTCCGGGTCCAGGCCGCGGGCCGCGGCGACGGCGACCGCGAGGCGCTGCACGCGGACGAGTTCGGCGAGTGGGTCGAGGGTCCCCTCGACCCACTGGCCGCCGGTGGCCCGCACCTGGTCGGCGAGTCCGTCGGGCGCCGGGCCGATCATCCAGGTCGCGGTGGAGCGGGTGGTGACGCTGATGGGGCCGTGCCGGTACTCCATGGCGGGGTAGGCCTCGGTCCAGGACAGGGAGGCCTCCCGCATCTTCAGCCCGGCCTCGTTGGCGAGGCCGACGGTCCAGCCGCGGCCGAGGAACGTGAACTGCGTGCACTCCACGAGTCCGGCGGGCAGCGGAGCGGCCAGGGCGGTGCGGGCGTCGGCGACGGCGGTGTCGGAGTGCAGCCCGAGGTGCGCGCGCAGCAGGGTGAGCGCGGTCGTGGCGAACCGGGTCTGCACCACGGAGCGTTCGTCCGCGAAGTCGAGCACCACGACGTCGTCGGCGGCGCCCATCACCGGGGTGTCCGGGTCCGCGGTGACGGCGGTGGTCGGGATGCGGCCCTTCACCTGCTTGAGCAGCTCCAGGACTTCGGTGGTCGTGCCGGAGCGGGTGAGTGCGACGACCCGGTCGTAGCGGCGGCCCGGCGGGAACTCGGACGCGGCGAACGCATCGGTCTCCCCCTGCCCCGCACCCTCCCGCAGCGCGGCGGCCGCCTGCGCCATGAAGTACGAGGTGCCGCAGCCGACGATCGCGACCCGCTCCCCCGGTCCCGGCAGTGCACCGCCCCGCGCGGCGGCCTCGGCCGCGGCGCGGGTCCAGCACTCGGGCTGGCTGGTCAGCTCGTCCTCGACGTACGTCATGCCCCACCTTCCTCTGGATGATCGTTCTTGCAAGATAGCGTCGCCTTTCGAGCATAATCAAGCATTCGGCGTCGCGCAGGGTGCGCTAGGGTCGCGGAGGAACGAGGAACGGAGGCGCGGGATGTCGCGCGACGCGCGCTGGAAGGCGCTGCTGGAACTGCTCGTCGAGCGCGGCCGGCTGGATGTCGAGGAGGCCGCTGCCGAGCTGGAGGTGTCCGCCGCGACGATCCGACGCGACTTCGACCGGCTGGCCGAGCAGCAGATGCTGGTGCGGACCCGGGGCGGCGCGGTCGTGCACGGTGTCTCCTACGAGCTGCCGCTGCGCTACAAGACGGCCCGCCGGGCCTCCGAGAAGCAGCGGATCGCCACCGCGGTCGCGGACCTCGTGGCACCCGGCGAGGCGGTGGGCCTGACCGGCGGCACGACCACCACGGAGGTGGCCCGCGCGCTGGCGGTCCGGGCCGACCTCGCCTCCGGCACGCCGGCGCTGACCGTCGTGACCAATGCGCTGAACATCGCGAACGAGCTGGCCGTGCGGCCCCAGTTCAAGATCGTGGTGACCGGCGGCGTCGCCCGGCCGCAGTCGTACGAGCTCATCGGGCCGCTCGCGGACGGCGTGCTGGGCCAGATCACCGTCGACATGGCGGTGCTCGGGGTGGTGGCCTTCGACGTGGCGCACGGCGCCGCGGCGCACGACGAGGCGGAGGCCGCGATCAATCGCCTGCTGTGCGAGCGGGCGGAACGGGTCGTCGTGGCGGCCGACTCCAGCAAGCTGGGCCGGCGCGCCTTCGCGCGGATCTGCCCGGCCGAGGCGGTGGACACCCTGGTCACGGACACGGCGGCAGAACCGGATGCGGTCCGGCGGTTCGAGGAGGCGGGCGTCCGCGTCGTCACCGTCTGACCTGCGCCGGCGGGCCGGCGGCACAGGTCAGACGCGCAGAAACCCCACCCCACGGCCGTCGTTGCACCCGGTGGGCACGGTCACGACCGTCTCGCGCCGCCAGGGCCGGGGCGGCACGGGGACCTGCACGGGGGCGGCCGCCCGCGTCTGGGCCTGGAGGGCGACGCTCACCAGGGTCACCAGCAGGTCGACGTCCGCGGAGGCGTCGAGACGCAGTGTCACCCAGTGCGACCCCGGCACCATCCGGACGGGGGTGAACCGCCGCAGGTCGCCCGCCAGTCGCCGGATGGCCGGGGCCGTCAGGCGGAGGTCCACGTCCCGGTCCGAGTGGAAGTGGACGACCTCGCCGCGGACCGAACTCAGCGCCCGCCCCGTGCCGCAGCTCGGCGCCGATTCCATCAGGTCGGGCCAGGTGGCGAGTTGGGACTGCGCGCGCTCTGCCAGCGTCATGGTGCCATCATGGCCCGCTCACCGCACGGCAACCGAGGCGTGAGCGAGCCTTAACCGATCCGTGTCCGACGGCGGTGCGGCACTCAATCGCCCAACGGCGGTACGGCACAAAAATCGGCAGTTCCGGCCGCTCCGGTGAGGCGACCTGCCGCTCCGCCCGCCGCACACGGGGCGTAGCCCAAATGACAGCTGTTCTTCCGTTTGACGTTCACCCCCTGGACGTCCAGCATCAAATCGATACGCTCACGGCCCGAAGCGCCCATCCCCGGTCGAGTGGAAGGCGGAGCCCCATGGCAGACGGGACGTCCAGACGGACCCTGATCGGCGAACTCACCGCCGAGTTCCTGGGCACGCTGATCCTCATCCTGTTCGGCTGCGGTGTGGTCGCCCAGGTCGTGGCCGGACAACTCGGTGATCACAACAGCATCGCGTGGGCCTGGGGTTTCGGTGTCACGTTCGGTGTGTACGTCGCCGCGCGCGTCAGCGGCGCGCACCTCAACCCGGCGGTGACGCTGGCCCTGGCGTGTTTCAAGGGCTTCGCCTGGCACAAGGTCCTGCCGTACGCCCTGGCGCAGACGCTCGGGGCGTTCGTCGCGGCCCTGCTGGTGCGCTGGAACTACACCGAGCTCCTCGCGAAGGCCGACCCCGGGCACACCTTCAAGACTCAGATCGTCTTCTCCACCCTTCCCGGCAACGGGGTCTTCCCGGTCAGCGAGTGGGGTGCCCTGCGCGACCAGATCATCGGCACCGCGATCCTGCTGCTGCTGATCTTCGCCGTGACCGACCTGCTGAACACGCCCCCGGGTGCCAACCTCGCACCCCTGATCATCGGTTTCATCGTGGTGGCGATCGGCATGGCCTGGGGCGCGGACGCCGGGTACGCCATCAATCCGGCGCGCGACCTGGGTCCCCGCCTGGCGAGCTATCTGACGGGCTACAGCACCGCCTGGCGCGACCAGTACGGCCAGCTGTACTTCTGGGTGCCCATCGTCGGGCCGTTCATCGGCGGCGTGCTCGGTGCCGCGATCTACCGTCTGCTGATCACCCCGTACCTCGCGGCGGCGCCGGAGGAGCAGGAGCCGGGCCGGGTCCCCGCGCCCGACCCCGAGCACTAGGAAACGGCCGGGTCGGGTCATGGAACGGGCCGGCGGTCCAGGGCGCGCCCGGGGCGGGCGGGTCCTCGTGGCGTTGCGCCGGCCGCCCGCCGCGGCGGCCTCCGCGCCGCCGTCCCGGGCCCGCCCGGCCTCTCTCCTGACCGTTTCCGCGCACGTTCCGGTCCCGCCGGGAGCCTCTGATCGCGTCTGGGGGCACACTGGCAATAAGCGCCGTCTGCTCACGAGGGGGTGTCGAGGGTGACACGTCGTACGGGAGTGTGGCTGTGGCGCTGGCGGAGCAATCCGCTGCGCCGGACGAGTGATGTGGTGGAGGCGTGGCTGCTGCTCGCCGCCTGCGTCCTCGCCGTGGCGGGCGGGCTGCTGTCGGCGGTGCTGACGTCGGGCGTCATGCAGCGGAGCGCGGACCGGGTGCGCGCCGAGAGCCGGCCGATGGCCGCCGAGCTGACCGCGGAGGCGACCCACGGGCCGGCCCGGCCGAGCAGCGCGGCGCTGGTCTGGGGCACGGTCCGCTGGACCGACCGGGACGGCACGGCCCACACCGGCCGGGCCCGCGTGCCGGCCGCCGCCCGCCCCGGGAACCAGGTCACGGTGTGGACGAACGGCCGCGGGAGGCTGACCTCGCCGCCCGCCTCCGCGGCGGACGCCACGTTCCAGGCGGCCCTCGGCGGTCTCTGGGCGGGCACGGCTGCGGTGGGTGCGGTCCTCGGAGGCGTCAAGCTCGTCCGGGGCCGCCTCGACCGGCACCGCATGGCCCAGTGGGCCGAGGAGTGGGCCCTGGTGGACTCGCAGTGGGGCCGCAAGACGGGCTGAGGGGGCTCCCCCGCCCGGAAGGTCGCGCCTGGCCCACCGCGGCCGAGCGTCCGGGCGGTCGGGCTCGGGACGGACCGGCGGTCGCTCCTCCGGGCCGGGCCGGTGGTCCCGTCACCGGGAGCCGGCCCGGATCTGCGGGGAGGCTGCTCAGAGGGCGCGCTCCAGGCGCTCCGACATCAGCTGGACGAACCGTGCGGGGTCCTTCGGGCGGCCGCCCTCGGCCAGCACCGCCAGACCGTGCAGCACCTCCACGGTTCCGGCGAGCCGGGTGCGGTCCTCGTTCTCCCGGTAGGCCTGGTTGAGCCCCTTCACGAGCTGGTGGTCCGGGTTGAGCTCCAGGATCCGGCGGGCGGGCGGGACCTCCTGGCCCATGGCCCGGTACATGTTCTCCAGGGCCGGGGTGAGTTCGTGCGCGTCGGAGACGATGCACGCCGGGGACACGGTGAGCCGGGACGACAGACGGACCTCCTTGATCCCCTCGTCCAGCTGCTCGGTCATCCAGCCGAGCAGGTCCGCGTAGGCGTCGGCCTGCTGCTCGCGCTCGGTGCCGGCGTCGTCGCCGGTGCGGCCGCCGAGGTCGATCTCGCCCTTGGCGACGGACCGCATCGGCTTGCCCTCGTACTCGCCCACCGCGTCGACCCACACCTCGTCGACGGGGTCGGTGAGCAGCAGCACCTCGATGCCGCGGTCGCGGAAGGCCTCCATGTGCGGGGAGTTCTCGATGCTCCGGCGCGACTCGCCGGTCAGGTAGTAGATGTCCTCCTGACCGTCCTCCATCCGCTCCAGGTACCCCTTCAGCGTCGTCGGCCCGCCGTCGCCGTACGTGGTCGGGAAGGAGGACACGGCGAGGAGCGCGTCGCGGTTCTCAGCGTCGGTGACCAGCCCCTCCTTCAGCACGGCGCCGAACTCCCGCCAGAAGGTGGTGTAGCGCTCCGGGTTCCTGGCCATCATGTCCTTCACCGAGGACAGCAGCTTCTTCGTCAGGCGGCGCTGCATCATGCGGATGTGGCGGTCCTGCTGCAGGATCTCGCGGGAGACGTTCAGCGAGAGGTCCTGGGCGTCGACGACTCCCTTGACGAAGCGCAGGTAGGAAGGCAGCAGCGCCTCGCAGTCGTCCATGATGAGGACCCGCTTGACGTACAGCTGCAGTCCGCGCCGGAAGCCCTGGGTGAAGAGGTCGTGCGGCGCGTGCGCGGGCACGAACAGCAGGGCCTGGTACTCGAAGGTGCCCTCCGCCTGGAGCCGGACCGTCTCCAGCGGGTCGCGCCAGTCGTGCCCGATGTGCTTGTACAGCTCGTGGTACTCGTCGTCGGACACTTCCTCGCGCGAGCGGGCCCACAGCGCCTTCATGGAGTTGAGCGTCTCGGGCGCGGCCGGCCCGCCCCCGGCCGCCTCGGCGCCGTCCCCGCCGGCCGGCGCCTCCTGTGCGGGGGCGGGCGTGACGAGCCGGATGGGCCAGGTGATGAAGTCCGAGTACTTCTTGACGATCTCCTTGATCTTCCGGGCGGAGGTGTAGTCGTGGAGCTGGTCGTCGGAGTCCGCGGGCTTCAGGTGCAGGGTGACGGAGGTGCCCTGCGGCGCGTCGTCGACCGTCTCCATGGTGTATGTGCCCTCGCCGCGGGAGGTCCAGCGGGTGCCCCGGGCCTCGCCGGCCCGCCGGGTCAGCAGGGTCATCTCGTCGGCGACCATGAAGCCCGAGTAGAAGCCGACGCCGAACTGGCCGATGAGCCCCTCGGCCCCCGCCGCGTCCTTGGCCTCCTTCAGCTCCTCCAGGAAGGCGGCCGTGCCGGAGTGGGCGATGGTGCCGATCAGGCGCCCCACCTCGTCGTGCGTCATCCCGATGCCGTTGTCGCGCACGGTGAGGGTGCGGGCGTCGCCGTCGGGCTCGATCTCGATGTGCAGGTCGGACGTGTCGGCGCCGGGCGCGTCGTCCCGGAGCGCCGCGAGGCGCAGCTTGTCCAGCGCGTCGGACGCGTTGGAGACGAGCTCGCGCAGGAACACATCCTTGTTCGAGTAGACCGAGTGGATCATCAGCTGGAGCAGCTGACGGGCCTCTACCTGGAACTCAAACGTTTCGGTCGGCATGGTTCGCCCTTACCTCGCAAGTCGCCGTGCGGCCATCACTACTGGTGGCTGTCACTGTAAAACACCACATCGGGCGGTGACTTGTTCCCGGCCGCGGGTCCGGGCGGTCGCGGCGGGCGGGCGTCCGGCAGACTCACCGTCATGGAGACTGTCGCATTCCTCGACGCACTGGACCGGGAGGGCCGCCTGCTCGCGGCGGCCGCCGAGGACGCGGGGACCGGCGCCCGGGTGCCGACCTGCCCGGGATGGCGGGTCCGGGACCTGCTGCGCCACACGGGCGCGGTGCACCGTTGGGCCGCGGGATTCGTCGCGGAGGGGCGCACCGCGCCGGTCCCCCTGGACGCCGGGCCCGACCTCGACGGCGACGCGCTCGTGGCCTGGTACCGGGACGGTCACCGCCGCCTCGTCGGGACGCTGGCGCAGGCGCCCGCGGACGTGGCCTGCTGGACGTTCCACCCCGCGCCGTCGCCGTCCCCGCTGGCCTTCTGGACCCGGCGGCAGGCGCACGAGACGGCCGTGCACCGGTACGACGCCGAGGCGGCCCGCGGGGGCGCGCCGACGGCGGTCGGCGCGGACTTCGCCGTGGACGGGATCGACGAGCTGCTCCGCGGCTTCCACGCCCGGTCCCGCAGCAGGCTGCGCACGGACGAGCCGCGGACCGTACGGGTGCGCGCCACGGACACCGGCGCGGTGTGGACGGTACGCCTGTCCGCGGGCCCGCCGGCCGCCGCACCGGAGGACACCCCGACGGCGGACGCCGAACTGGCGGGCCCCGCGGCGCGGTTGTACCTGGCGCTGTGGAACCGGCTGCCGGTGCCCGTGACCACCGGCGACCGCGCGCTCGCGGAGCTGTGGCGGGAGAGGGCGGCCATCGTCTGACCCGCGGGCCCGCACCGGCGCCGTCCGGCTGCGGCCCCGGGCCGCCCGACGGGGCACCGGCGCGGGGCGCTCAGCCCAGCCAGCCCGGCCGGACCAGCCCCGACTCGTAGGCGAGGACGACGAGTTGGGCGCGGTCCCGGGCGCCGAGCTTCACCATCGTACGGCTGACGTGGGTCTTGGCGGTGAGCGGGCTGACGACCAGGCGGCGGGCGATCTCCTCGTTGGACAGGCCGATGCCGACCAGCGCCATCACCTCCCGTTCCCGGTCGGTGAGGCGTGCGAGGACGTCCGCCGTCGCGGGTTCCTTGGAGCGGGCGGCGAACTCGGCGATCAGGCGGCGGGTCACCCCCGGCGACAGCAGCGCGTCGCCCGCGACCACCGCCCTGACCGCGCGCAGGAGTTCGTCGGGTTCGGTGTCCTTCACCAGGAAGCCGGAGGCTCCGGCGCGGATCGCCTCGAAGACGTACTCGTCGAGCTCGAAGGTGGTCAGCACGACCACCCTGACGTCGCGCAGCCCGGCGTCCCCGGTGATGCGGCGGGTCGCCGCCAGCCCGTCGAGCACGGGCATGCGGATGTCCATGAGGACCACGTCGGGCCGCAGTTCGCGCGCCCGGCGCACGGCCTCCTCGCCGTCCGCGGCCTCCCCCGCGACGGCGATGTCGGCCTGGGCGTCGAGCAGTGCCTTGAAACCGGCACGCACCAGCGACTGGTCGTCGGCGAGCAGGACGCGGATCACCGTTCCTCCTCCGCGGGGGACAGGGGCAGTTCGGCGCGCACCCGCCAGCCGCCGCCGGGGCGCGGGCCCGCCTCGACGGTGCCGCCGAGGGCCGCGGCCCGCTCCCGCATCCCGGCGAGCCCGTTGCCGCTGCCGCCGGCGTCGCCGCCGGTGGCGGGTCCGTCGTCGTCGACGCGCAGGCGCAGCGTGCCGCCCTCCCGGGCCAGGCGCAGCCGGGCGTGCCGTGATCCGGAGTGGCGCAGCACGTTGGTGAGGGCCTCCTGGACGATCCGGAAGGCGGCGAGGTCGGTGGCCGGCGGCAGCCGGGGCGGCTCGCCCTCGGTGGTGACCGTCAGGCCCGTGCGGGACGCCTGCTCCACCAGTTCGGGCAGCCGGTCCAGGCCGGGCGCCGGCGCGCGCGGTGCGTCGCCGGGGGCGCGCAGGGAGTCGAGCACCTGGCGCACTTCGCCGAGGGCCTCCTTGCTGGCGGCCCTGATCGTGGTGAGCGCGGTGCGCGCCTGTTCCGGCTCGGTGTCGAGGAGGGCGAGGCCGACGCCCGCCTGCACATGGATGACGGAGATGCTGTGCGCGAGGACGTCGTGCAGTTCCCGGGCGATGCGCAGCCGTTCGGCGTCCGCACGGCGGCGGGCCGCCCGCGCCCGCTCGGCACGCTCCTGGGCCCACTGCTCCCGGCGGGCGCGGGCCACTTCGGCGAGGGCGACGACGGCCACCACCCAGGTGGCGACGACGGCCTCCTGCCGCCAGGAGGCCGGCCCGTCGCCGGGCGGTGGCAGGACGCGGTACAGGAGGAGGGCGACCAGGGCGTGCCCGGCCCAGAGCAGGGCCACCGCCGTCCAGGCGGCCCGGCGGTGCCCCGTCACGACGGCGCTGAAGCAGGCGACGGCGACCGTCAGGAACACCGGTCCGTAGGGGTATCCGGCGGTGAGGTAGACCAGCGTCAGACCGGCCGCGCCGAGGACGACGGGCACCGGATGCCGGGTGCGCCACAGCAGCAGCACCGAGGCGGCGAGCAGCAGGGCGGCGCCGTACGCGTCCAGCGGCTCGCGGTGCCGCTGTCCGGCGGCGGCGGCATGGGTGCCGCCGAGCACGAGCAGCGTGAGCAGCACGGTGGAGACCACGGGAAGGCGCCGCGAGGACGGCTCGCCGCCGTGGTTCCACCAGGGCGGCCCGTGCCGCGCCCACCGCGGCGGGCCGCTCCCGCGCTCGCGTCGCTCTGCCATGACGGCCACGCTAGACCGCCCGGACCGGGCACGGCGTCGCCCGGACGAGGTGATCATGCGTACTCCCCGGGGAGTACGGGCGCCGCGGGCCGGGGCGGCGGGGCGCCGCAGGCTCAGGCGGGGAGGCCGACCCCGGCCGCGAGCCGGACGGCAGCGTGCCGGAAGAACGGCGCGCGCTCCTCCACCACCCGCTCGAACTGGCCGAACAGCTCGAAGCCGACCAGGCCGAAGAGCTGCGCCCAGGCGGCGACGAGCGCCAGGGCCGCCTCGGGCGGCAGCTCCGGGGCGAGGTCGGCGGCGATCCGCGCGGCCTCCTCCCGCAGTCCGCCGGGGAGCGGGGGCGCGGCCAGCGCGCCCCGGCCGTGGGCGTCGCGGACGATGCCGACGAGGAGGAGGCCGACGCGCGCGGCGGGCAGGACCGTGGTCCGGGGGGCGGTGTAGCCGGGCACGGGCGACCCGTAGATGAGGGCGTACTCGTGCGGGTGGTCCAGCGCCCAGCCGCGGACCGCCTCGCACACGGCGGTCCAGCGGTCCAGCTCCCCGGCTCCGGCCACCGCGGCGTGCGCGGTCTCGGCGGCGCCGCCGAGGGAGTCGTAGGCGTCGATGATCAGGGCGGTCAGCAGGTCGTCGCGGCTGGGGAAGTAGCGGTAGAGGGCGGAGGAGACCATGCCGAGCGCGCGGGCCACGGCGCGCAGCGAGAGTTTCGACGCGCCCTCGGCGGCGAGCTGTCTGCGGGCCTCGTCCTTGATCGCGGCGGTGATCTCCGTCCTGGCCCGGGCACGGGCCCCCTGTGCGGTGCTCATGGACGCCAGTGTCCCACGCTCTCGGAGCAGTGCACACAAAAGAGAGCACCGCTCTTGCCAGAGAGCACCGGCCTCGGCCAGACTGAGGGCGAACGAGAGCACTGCTCTCACATCTGCTTCCAGGAGGAAGTCATGTCCGCCCACGTCCGCACGCCCGGCTGGTTCACCGTCAACGTCCTCAACCGCGCCGTGGCCTGGACCGCCCGCCGCGGGATCAGCGTGTGGGGCTCGCGGGTGCTGGCGGTGCGCGGCCGCACGAGCGGCCAGTGGCGCACCACCCCGGTGAACGTGCTCACCGTGGACGGGCAGCAGTACCTGGTCGCGCCCCGCGGCCATGTCCAGTGGACCCGCAACATGCGGGCCGCGGGCGGCGGCGAACTGCGCCTGGGCCGGCGGGTGGAGGTGTTCTCCGCGACCGAGGTGGCCGACGACGACAAGGCCCCGCTGCTGCGCGCCTACCTCCGCCGCTGGAAGGCGGAGGTCGGGGTGTTCTTCCACGGCGTCGGCCCCGAGTCCTCCGACGAGGAGCTGCGCCGCATCGCCCCCGACCATCCGGTCTTCCGCATCACGGTCACGAACTGACGGTGTCCTCGGCGGCGGGCCGCCGGTCCAGCGCGGTCAGGGCGCGCTGCGCCAGCGGGTGAGCGCGCATCAGCTCGCCCAGCGAGGTGGAGCCGCGGGTGATGTCGCGGAAGGCGTTCCAGGCGGGGCGGAAGCCGGTCAGGACGGCGTGGAAGACACCGGGGCGGCGCTCGAAGGCCGCCAGCATGCGCTTGCCGACGGACATCTCGACGCCGAGTCCGGCCTTCACCGCGAAGGCGTAGTTCAGGGCCTGGCGGCGGGCGTCCACCGCGTCGTGCGCCTCCGCGATCCGCACCGCCCACTCCCCCGCGAGCCGCCCCGAGCGCAGCGCGAAGGAGATGCCCTCGCGGGTCCACGGCTCCAGCAGTCCGGCCGCGTCCCCGCACACCAGCACCCGGCCGCGGGAGAGCGGGGAGTCGTCGGCACGGCAGCGCGTCAGATGCCCGGAGGAGATGCTCGGCTCGAAGCCGGCCAGGCCGAGCCGGGCGATGAAGTCCTCCAGGTAGCGCTTGGTGGCGGCGCCCTCGCCGCGGGCGGAGATCACGCCCACCGTCAGCGTGTCCCCCTTGGGGAACACCCAGCCGTAACTGCCGGGCAGCGGGCCCCAGTCGATGAGGACGCGGCCGCGCCAGTCCTCGGCGACGGTGTCCGGCACCGGGATCTCCGCCTCGAGGCCGAGGTCGACCTGGTCGACCTTCACCCCGACATGGGCTCCTATGCGGCTGGCGCTGCCGTCGGCGCCGACGACGGCGCGGGCCAGCACCGTCTCGCCGCCCTGGAGCACCACGGCCACCGTGCGCCGGTCCGGCACGGCCGAGCCGTGCTGCTCGACCCGCGACACGGTCACGCCCGTGCGCAGCTCGGCGCCCGCCTTCTGCGCGTGCTCCACGAGCTGCTGGTCGAACTCCGGCCGGTTCACCAGCCCGAAGAGCATCCGCCGGGAGCGGCGGGTGCGGCTGAAGCGCCCGTTGTGGGAGAAGGTGACCGCGTGCACCCGGTCGCGCAGCGGCAGTTCGTACCCCGGGGGCAGGCAGTCGCGGGAGGGGCCGATGATACCGCCGCCGCACGTCTTGTAGCGGGGCAGCTCCGCCTTCTCCAACAGGAGCACGCTGCGCCCCGCGACCGCCGCCGCGTAGGCGGCCGAGGCCCCCGCGGGTCCCGCGCCCACCACGACGACGTCCCACACCCGCTGTACGTCGTCCGCCGAAGAGTTCTCGCTGCTCACGATGGTCTACTGCTCCCGATCACGCCGGCTTCCGCTGCTGTCCCAGGCATCCTACGGCGGCCGTCGTGGCGGGCCGCTGTGGGAGGATCGGCAGGCCCGCACGACCCGTCCGGCGGCGGGCGCCTACGCTGACACGATCACCGTAGGACACGAACGCTCGGAAAAAGCCACCGAAGCGCTCACCCGTACACCGTCGCACCCACAAGGAGCGTGCCCATGTCGTCGAATCCGGTCGCCGAGACCGTCGCCTCGCTGATGCCCCGGGCGCGGGAGGAACTCGCCGAGCTGGTGGCCTTCAAGTCGGTGGCGGACTTCGACCAGTTCCCGAGGAGCGAGAGCGAGGGCGCCGCCCGCTGGGTCGCGGACGCCCTGCGCACCGAGGGCTTCGAGGACGTGGCCCTCCTCGACACCCCGGACGGCACGCAGTCCGTCTACGGCTTCCTGCCCGGCCCGGAGGGCGCCAGGACCGTCCTGCTCTACGCGCACTACGACGTGCAGCCGCCGCTGGACGAGGCGGGCTGGGACACGCCGCCGTTCGAGCTGACCGAGCGGGACGGCCGCTGGTACGGCCGCGGCGCCGCCGACTGCAAGGGCGGCATCATCATGCACCTGCTCGCGCTGCGCGCCCTGCGCGCCGCCGGCGGCGTCCCGGTGCACGTCAAGGTGATCGCCGAGGGCTCCGAGGAGCAGGGCACCGGTGGTCTGGAGCGGTACGCCGAGGCGCACCCGGAGCTGCTGAAGGCCGACGCGATCGTGATCGGCGACGCGGGCAACTTCCGCGTCGGACTGCCCACCGTCACCACCACGCTGCGCGGGATGACCCTGGTCCGGGTCCAGGTCGACACGCTGGAGGGCAACCTGCACTCCGGCCAGTTCGGCGGGGCGGCCCCCGACGCGCTCGGCGCGCTGATCCGGGTCCTGGACTCACTGCGCGCCGAGGACGGCTCGACCACGGTCGACGGCCTGACCGGCACCTCCGCCTGGGAGGGCCTCCAGTACGACGAGGGGCAGTTCCGCAAGGACGCCAAGGTGCTCGACGGCGTCGGCCTGATCGGCTCCGGCACGGTCGCCGACCGCATCTGGGCGCGCCCGGCGGTCACGGTCCTCGGCATCGACTGCCCCCCGGTCGTGGGCGCCACCCCGTCGGTCCAGGCGAGCGCCCGCGCCCTGATCAGCCTGCGCGTGCCGCCGGGCGTGGACGCCGCCGAGGCGACGAAGCTGCTCCAGGCCCACCTGGAGGGGCGCACTCCGTGGGGCGCGCGGGTGCGCACCGAGCAGATCGGCCAGGGCCAGGCGTTCCGCGCCGACCCGGGCAGCCCGGCGTACCAGGCCATGTCCGACGCGATGGCGGTCGCCTACCCGGGCGAGGAGATGCAGTACGCGGGCCAGGGCGGCTCGATCCCGCTGTGCAACACCCTGGCCTCGCTCTACCCGGAGGCGGAGATCCTCCTCATCGGCCTGAGCGAGCCGGAGGCGCAGATTCACGCGGTGAACGAGAGCGTCTCCCCCGAGGAGCTGGAGCGCCTGTCGGTGGCGGAAGCGCTGTTCCTCCGCACCTACGCGGCGGGCTGACGGAGACCGCGCCCCGGCCGGGGCGGGCCCGGGCGTCCCCTCCGCTCCCGCGGAGGCGGCGTCCCGACGGCCCCCCCGGCCCGGGCGACGGCCGTCAACCGACCGGTACGCCCGCCTCCAGGTAGTGGGCGGCGCCCCGTTCGCGGGCCCGCAGGGCCCAGCGCAGCCGCTCGTAGCGCACCGGGGGCAGCAGGTCCGCCGCCTCGTGCTCGGTGACGAAGCGGCAGTCGCGCAGTTCGGGCCCGGGCAGGAGCACGCCCGCGGCGGTCGCGGTGTCCAGCCGGCCGCCGTCGAACAGCAGCCGCAGGCCGCCGTATCCGGGCGGCGCCGGTGTCTCCCAGTCGACGACGAGCAGCCGGGGCGGCTCCGCCAGCCGTATCCCGGTCTCCTCGGCGACCTCGCGCATCCCGGCCCGCGCGGGTGCCTCGCCCGGCTCGACCACACCGCCGGGGAACTCCCAGCCGGCCTTGTAGGTGGGGTCGACGAGCAGCACCCGGTCCTGCTCGTCGAAGAGGAGGACCCCGGAGGCGACGGTCTCCCCGGTCGGCTCGGGGGTCTGCACGATGTCGCAGACCGCCGCGGACCCGCTGCCCACGGCCCCGGCGATGCGGACGGCGGTCTCGTACGGGGTGAGGGCGCCGTTGTCGACGACGTGGGCGTCCGCGGTGAGCCAGGAGGCCAGGGCCGCGCGGTAGGGCTCGATGCGGTCGTAGGCCCACTGGCGCACCCGCAGTTCGCCGTCGGGAAGGTCCGGCGGGAGTTCGCGGCCTGCGATCCGCTCCCGCAGGATCGTTTCGGCCGGGGCGAGGAGCAGGTGCCGCACGGAAATGCGGCGGGCCGCGAGACCGCCGAACATCTCGTCGCGGTACTCCTGGCGCAGCAGGGTCATGGGGACGACGAGGGTTCCGCCCAGCTCGGCGAGCATGGCAGCCGCCGTGTCGATCACCAGCCGCCGCCAGATCCGCAGGTCCTGGAAGTCGCCGGCCTCCGCGAGGTGCTTGGGCGGCAACAGGTGCGCGAGCGCGCCGCCGACCACCTCGGGGTCGAAGATCGTGCTGTTCGGGATCAGGTCGATCAGTTCCCGTGCGGTGGTGGTCTTCCCCGCACCGAACGCACCGTTGATCCAGACGATCACGGTTCCCCCTCTTCTGTTTGGCCCCCAGTGGCTTGCCCGCTCCACCCTGCCACGGAAACCGGCTCCCGTTGAGGGCGCCCGCACGACGGTGCCGGCGCCCCCGCACCGTGGCGGGAAGCGCCGGCACCGGCCGCGGGCCGTGGCCCTCAGGCGCGGTTTCCCCTGGTGTCGTCGTCCGCGGCGACCGGGCTGTCGTGGCCGACCAGGTGGTCGACGGTCCCCACGGTGTCCTTCACGTCGGGATCGCCGAGCGGGTGGCCGGCGGCGTGGGAGGGGCTGACGGCGGCCACGACGAATCCGGTGGCCAGGGAGGCGAGGGCGAGCATGCTGCGCTTCTTCATGACCGGTTCAACCGCCGGAACCGGGCCGTGGTCACGGCCGCGCACCCGACCGGCGCACGCGCCCCGGATCCCGCAGGTCAGGAGCGGGTGCGGCGGCGGCCGAGCAGGACCACGACGCCCAGCAGGGCGAGCACCACCCCGGCGAACCAGGTCAGCGCCGCGGGCACACCGGTGAAGCGGGTCGCCAGGCCGAGCCCGACGGGCAGCAGGGCCAGTCCGAGGTACGACACCAGGAACAGTCCCGCCAGGGCCTCGCCGCGGCGCTCCGGGGCGGCCATCGCGGCGACGGACGCGACGGCGGACTTGAACAGCACCCCGGCGCCCGCACCGGCGCCGATCCCGGCGAGCAGCACCAGCGGCAGACTCGTGGTGTGCACGCCCACCGCGAGCAGCGTCACGCCGCAGGCCTGGGCGAGCAGTCCGGTGGTGCGGCGGGCGCGTTCCGTGAGCCGTCCCGAGAGGACCTGGGCGGTCGCGGCCGCGCCGAAGACCGCGCACACGACCACCCCGGCGAGCAGCCGCGAGGGATGGTGCAGGGTCACGTCGACGAACCCCGGGATGAGCGAGGTGAACAGGCCGAAGACGGCGAAGGAGGCGAATCCGGCCGCGGCCGCGGAGACGTAGCCGGCCCGGTCGCCGTGGTCGGCGCTCACCCTCTGCGGCCGGTACCGCGGCCGGACCGCGGGCCTGACGACCGTCTCCGGGGTGAGCAGCACCGCGCCGATGCCGAGCAGCAGCAGGACGCCGAAGACGGCGTAGGGCAGGCGGAGCGGGGCGGCCAGGAACGCGGCGAGCGCCCCCGCGATCAGCGGCCCGAGTCCCAGACCGCCGATGTTGGCCGCGGTGGACACGATCTCGAAGCGCTGCGCGGAGGCGCCGGGCCGGTCCGCTGCGTGCAGCTCGTGCAGGTGGGCGGTGGCCGTCGCGGTGAGCATGCCGACGCCGAGACCGGTGACCAGCCGGGCCGCGACCAGCACGGGCAGGGCGGACGAGGCGAGGAAGAGGGCCGCGGCGGCGAGTTCGAGCAGCAGGGCCGCGACCAGGACGGTACGGCGTCCCAGCCAGTCCGAGACGTGCCCGGCGAGCAGCAGGCTGACCAGGACGCCGACCGCGTACACGGCGAAGACGATGGTGACGGTGAAGGTGGAGAAGCCGTCGTGCACCTGGTAGAGCGGGTACAGCGGGGTGGGAACGGTGGAGAAGGCCATGGCGGTGACGAACACGGCGGCGACCGTCCAGAAACCGGCCCCGTGGCGGAGCCTGCCGGGGGCCCGGTCGCCGGGCCCGGGGGCGGGGCCGGTGGGCGCGCGGCGCGTGCTCGGGTTCGTCGGCATGGGGCGCTCCGTCCGCTGGCGTTTCCGCGTGGCTGCTTCACCGCGTACCCCGTGCAACCCCTCCGCCCCGCCACCGCTTCCCGCGGCACACCGCGGGGCGCGATCGGGCACCCCGGGCGCAGGGGTGCGGCCGGGCTCCCTCCACGGCGTCGGGGCGACCGGGAGCACGCCGACCCTGCGGCCGTCGGCCCGGCCGGCCGGCGAGCCGACCGGGCGCCACGCGGGGTGTCGGTCATGGCCGACGGGCGCAGCCTGCGCTCCCGCCCGGTCGCCGACCCACCTCAGACGCCCGCCGTCGCCGTCCCGGTGCGGTCGGCGTGGCCGGCGAGCGCGGCCGCGGCCGCGCCCACCAGGCCGGCGTCCGTGCCCATCCGGGCCGGCACCACGGTCAGCCGGCGCACGAAGGAGAGGGTGGCGTAGCGTTCCAGCGCCCTGCGCAGCGGGGTGAACAGGACGTCCCCGGCCTTCCCCACGCCCCCGCCGATCACCGCGATGTCGATCTCGACCAGGGTGGCGGTGGCGGCGACGCCGGCGGCCAGCGCCTGCGCGGCGCGCTCGAAGGACGCGACGGCGACCGGGTCCCCGGCACGGGCGGCGGCCGCGACCGCCGCGGCCGACGTCTCGCCGTCCGGCCCCGGCCGCCAGCCGTCGGCCAGGGCGCGGCGGGCGATGTTCGGGCCGCTGGCAATGCGCTCGACGCAGCCGCGCGAACCGCACGGGCACGGGTCGCCGTCCAGGTCGACACTGATGTGGCCGATGTGGCCCGCGTTGCCGGTCGGGCCGGGGTGCAGCCGCCCGTCGAGCACCAGGCCGCCGCCCACGCCGGTGGACACGACCATGCACAGGGCGTTGTCGTGGCCGCGGGCGGCACCCTGCCAGTGTTCCGCGGCGGTGATCGCCACGCCGTCGCCGATCAGCTCGACGGGCAGCCCGCCGACCGCGTCCCGGGCGCGCTCGACCAGCGGATAACCGCGCCACCCCGGCACGTTCACCGGGCTCACCGTGCCGGCGGAGGCGTCCACCGGCCCGGCACTGCCGATACCGAGGGCCGCGACCCCTCCCCACAGCGGCGCCGCGGTCAGCTCGCCGAGCACCTGGTCCACCGCCGCCATCACGGTGTCGCCGTCCTCCCGCGCGGGCGTCGCGCGCTGCGCGCGCACCAGGATGCCTCCGTCGCCGTCCACCAGGGCACCGGCGATCTTGGTGCCACCGATGTCGAGCGCGGCCACGAGGTCGGTGTGCATAAGAGTCGGATCTCCCCGTCAACCGTGAGAAAGCAGGAGCGAGTACGGCCCGGCCGCGCGGTGGAGCGCGGGCCGGGGATGGCGGTGGACAGTCTCTCGCGCTCATGACAACGTTGTCCAGGCTCTATGCTCGACGCCACATCCTCATACCACCCCATGGACCGACGCATCCCCGTGGACGACAGGACAGGACGCCGCCCCGTGCCCGAGACCGCCCGTCGAGCAGATCGCCTCTCCGGAAGCCGCTACGGCAACCGTCCGACGATGAAGGACGTGGCGGCCCGCGCCGGTGTCGGCCTCAAGACCGTCTCCCGGGTGGTCAACAGCGAGCCGGGCGTCACCCCGGACACCGAGCGGCGGGTCCAGGAGGCCATCGACGCGCTGGGCTTCCGGCGCAACGACAGCGCCCGGGTGCTGCGCAAGGGCCGCACGGCGAGCATCGGCCTGGTGCTGGAGGACCTCGCCGACCCCTTCTACGGGCCGTTGAGCCGCGCGGTGGAGGAGGTGGCCCGTGCACACGGCGCCCTGCTCATCAACGGCTCCAGCGCCGAGGACCCCGACCGCGAGCAGGAGTTGGCGCTGGCCTTGTGCGCCCGCCGGGTGGACGGGCTGGTCGTCATCCCCGCGGGAGACGACCACCGGTATCTGGAGCCGGAGATGAAGGCGGGCGTGGCGACCGTCTTCGTGGACCGTCCGGCCGGGCGGATCGACGCCGACGTGGTGCTGTCGGACAACCTCGGAGGTGCCCGGGACGGGGTCGCCCACCTGATCGCCCACGGCCACCGCCGGATCGGCTTCATCGGCGACATGCCGCGCATCCACACCGCGGCCGAGCGCCTGCGCGGCTACCGGGCGGCGATGCAGGACGCGGGGATAGCCGTCGAGGACGCGTGGATGTCGCTCGGGGTCACGGTCCCGGAGCGGGTGCGCCGGGCCGCCGAGGGCATGCTCGCCGGACCGTCCCCGGTCACCGCGATCTTCACGGGCAACAACCGGGTGACGGTCACCGTGGTCCGGGTGCTGGCCGAGCACCGGAGGCCGGTGGCGCTCGTCGGCTTCGACGACATCGAGCTGGCGGACCTGCTGCAGCCGGGCGTCACCGTCGTCGCGCAGGACGCGGCCGCCCTCGGCCGGACCGCCGCCGAGCGACTGTTCCGCCGGCTGGACGGCCCCTCGCCGGCCCCGGAGCGGATCGAGCTGCCCACCCGCCTGATCACTCGCGGCTCGGGCGAGCTGCCGCCGGCGGACTGAGACGCCGTGGCGGACCCCAAGCACCCGCCGGCCGGATCCCGCCGGGACGGCCGCACTCTGGAGGAGCTCGGCCTGGCCGAGGCGCCGCGCGAGCATCCCCTGCTGTATCCGGGGGTCTGGCCCGAGGAGTCGGGCGTCCTCGTCGGGGACCGGATGCTGCCCCTCGGCGACTTCCCCCTGGCGGGCCGCCATCCCCTGCTCGCCGTCGGCTCCAACGGCTGCCCCGGCCAACTGCGCCACAAGCTGGCCGAGTCGGGGATCGCCGCGCCCCTCCCGATGGTCAGGTCCCGGGTCACCGGTGTCGACGTCGGGGTGTCGGCCCACGTGAGCCGGATGGGCTACGTGTCGGCGTCGCCGTTCCGCGCTCCCACGACCGTACGCGAGCTGTTCGTGCTGTGGCTCGACGCGCGGCAGCTGGCCGCCGTCGACGCGAGCGAGGGCGTACCGGTCCCGACGGGCAACTACGAGCGGGTCTGGCTGCCCGGGTCCGACGTGCGCGTGGAACCGGAGGGCGGCCGTGCGCTGTCGGGCGTGTCCGTCTACGTGAACCGGCACGGGGTCCTGCACTCCGGCTCCGGTGCCCCGCGCCGGCACCCGGGCGAGCGGGCACTGCTCACCGAACTGCTGGTGGAGTCCTCCCGGATGCGGGACCTGTTCGGCGACACCCCGGAGACCTTCTGCGCCCGGGCCCGGGCCGACCTGCGTCTGTGCGCCCGGGGCACGCGGCTGTTCCGCGAGGAGGAGAGGGTGACCGCGTCGGGCCTGGAAGGCTACGCGCGCCGGTAGAGGACGCCTCCGGGTCAGCCGGACGAGGCCGTGAGGTCGCCCCGGCGGGGTACGGCGAAGCTCTCCAGGTCGGCGCGGGTCAGGCCGGTGAGCCGGGCGACCTCGCCGGTGTCGAGGGCGCCGCAGTCCAGGCCCCGCAGCAGGTAGCCGCTGAGGGCCTTGGCGGTGGCGGGCTCGTCCATGACGTCGCCGCCGGCGCGGTTCGCGTAGCGGGCGAGTCGGGCGGACGCCTGCGCGAAGCCCTCGCGGTAGAAGGCGAAGACCGCCGCGTACCGGGTGGGAAGGTGGCCGGGGTGCATGTCCCAGCCCTGGTAGTAGGCGCGGGCCAGTGCGCGCCGGGTCAGGCCGTAGTGCAGCCGCCAGGCCGCGTGGACCTGTGCGGCCGGGCCGACCGGCAGCACGTTGGTGGAGCCGTCGCAGACCCGGACGCCGGTGCCGGCCGCGGCGACCTGCATGACGGCCTTGGCGTGATCGGCGGCGGGGTGGTCGCTCGCCTGGTGGGCGGCGGAGACGCCGAGACAGGCGCTGTAGTCGAAGGTGCCGTAGTGCAGCCCGGTGGCCCGGCCCTCGGCGGCCTGGATCATGCGGGCGACCGTGGCGGTGCCGTCGGCGGCGAGGATGGCCTGGCTGGTCTCGATCTGGATCTCGAACCCGAGCCGCCCGGGCCTCAGTCCGTGGGTCCGCTCGAAGGCCTCCAGGAGCCGGGCCATGGCCGTGACCTGCTCGGCGTACGTGACCTTCGGCAGTGTCAGGACCAGCCCGTCGGGCAGGCCGCCCGACGCGAGCAGGCCGGTGAGGAAGACGTCCAGGGTGCGGATGCCCCGGGCGCGGACGGGGGCCTCCATGCACTTCATGCGGATGCCGCTGTACGGGGGCGCCGTGCCCCGGGCGGACGCCTCGGCGAGCAGCCGGGCGGCGCGGGCCGCCGCCTGGTCCTCCTCGTCGTCGGGGCGCGGGCCGTAGCCGTCCTCGAAGTCGACGCGCAGGTCCTCCACCGGTTCACGTTCCAGCTTGGCGCGGACGCGTGCGTAGACGGGTTCGGCGAGGTCGTCGGCGAGACCGAGGACGGCGGCGAAGGAGGCGGCGTCGGGGGCGTGCGCGTCGAGCGCGTCGAGCGCGCGGTCGCCCCAGGAGCGGACGGTGTCGGCGGCGAAGGCGTCGCCGGGGACGTAGACGGTGTGGACGGGCTGGCGGGTACCGGGGTCGCCCGGGTAGAGGCGCTCCAGCTCGGCGTCGACCGGCGCGAGGGAGGCGCCGATCTCCTCGCCGACGGCGTCCGCGAGGCTGGTCGCCACCTTCTCGTGCTGCCCCATCCCACACCCTCCTGCTTTCCGCTGTACGGAATCAACAATCCGTTGAACGAAGCTATCGGTGGATCTTCCCGCGGGTCAACACCCCGGGGCGGGAGCCGGAACGGGACACGCCGAGGCCCCCGCGACCACGGGGGTCGCGGGGGCCTCGGCCGGTCCGGGCAGCCGGGGACCGTCAGCCCTTGCGGGTCTTGACCTCGTCGGTCAGCTGCGGGACGACGTCGAAGAGGTCGCCGACGACGCCGTAGTCGACCAGGTCGAAGATCGGGGCCTCGGGGTCCTTGTTGACGGCCACGATGGTCTTCGAGGTCTGCATGCCGGCCCGGTGCTGGATGGCGCCGGAGATGCCGTTGGCGATGTACAGCTGCGGCGAGACCGACTTGCCGGTCTGGCCGACCTGGTTGGTGTGCGGGTACCAGCCGGCGTCCACCGCGGCACGCGAGGCACCGACGGCCGCGCCGAGGGAGTCGGCGAGCGCCTCGATGATCGAGAAGTTGTCCGCGCCGTTCACACCGCGGCCGCCGGAGACCACGATCGCGGCCTCGGTCAGCTCCGGGCGGCCCGTGGACTCGCGCGGGGTGCGGCCGGTGACCTTGGTGCCGGTGGCCTGGTCCGAGAAGGTCACGGCGAGCGCCTCGACGGCACCGGCGGCCGGGGCGGCCTCGACGGCGGCCGAGTTCGGCTTGACCGTGATGACCGGGGTGCCCTTGGAGACACGGGACTTGGTGGTGTAGGACGCGGCGAACGCCGACTGGGTGGCCACCGGGCCCTCGTCGCCGGCCTCCAGGTCGACGGCGTCGGTGATGATGCCGGAGCCGATGCGCAGCGCCAGACGGGCCGCGATCTCCTTGCCCTCGGCGGAGGACGGGACCAGCACGGCGGCCGGGGAGACGGCCTCGACGGCGGCCTGCAGCGCGTCGACCTTCGGCACGACCAGGTAGTCGGCGTACTCGGCGGCCTCGTGCGTGAGGACCTTCACCGCACCGTGCTCGGCGAGGGTGGCGGCGGTGTCGCCGGCGCCGTTGCCCAGCGCGACCGCGACGGGCTCGCCGACGCGGCGGGCCAGGGTCAGCAGCTCCAGGGTGGGCTTGCGGACGGCGCCGTCCACGTGGTCGACGTAGACGAGAACTTCAGCCATGGGAATGGTTCTCCTAGCGGAATTGCGAAGTCTTGAGGGGCGGTCGGGTGCGCGGGGGCCCGATCGGGCCCGCGGCCCTTAGATGAACTTCTGGCTCGCGAGGAACTCAGCGAGCTGCTTGCCGCCCTCGCCCTCGTCCTTGACGATCGTGCCGGCGGTGCGGGCCGGACGCTCGGTCGCGGAGTCGACCTTCGTCCAGGCGCCCTCGAGACCGATCTCCTCGGCGTCGACGTCCAGGTCGCCCAGGTCCCAGGACTCCACCGGCTTCTTCTTGGCCGCCATGATGCCCTTGAAGGACGGGTAGCGGGCCTCGCCCGACTGGTCGGTGACCGACACGACCGCGGGGAGCGACGCCTCGAGCTGCTCGGAGGCCGCGTCGCCGTCCCGGCGGCCCTTGACGGTGCCGTCCTCGACGGAGACCTCGGAGAGCAGGGTGACCTGCGGGACGCCCAGGCGCTCGGCCAGCAGGGCCGGAACGACGCCCATGGTGCCGTCGGTGGAGGCCATGCCGGAGATCACCAGGTCGTAACCGGCCTTCTCGACGGCCTTGGCCAGCACCAGGGAGGTGCCGATGGCGTCGGTGCCGTGCAGGTCGTCGTCCTCGACGTGGATGGCCTTGTCGGCACCCATGGACAGGGCCTTGCGGAGTGCGTCCTTGGCGTCCTCCGGACCCACGGTCAGGACGGTGACCTCGGCGTCGTCCGCGTCCTCGGCGATCTGCAGCGCCTGCTCGACCGCGTACTCGTCGAGCTCGGAGAGCAGACCGTCCACGTCGTCGCGGTCGACGGTCAGGTCATCGGCGAAGTGCCGGTCGCCAGTGGCGTCGGGCACGTACTTCACAGTGACAACGATCCTCAAGCTCACGCCGGCTCTCCTACTGCATCGTCATTTCGGGGCTGCCTTCTTGCAGGCAGCATAGGCGCCTGAAGCGGCCGATCCCTGTTGGGGCGACCAGGCGCTCCGACCGGAATATTACTCGTCAGTACACCCAGTCCATTCCCGCTAAGCAAGCGCTTTGAACTGTGACCTTCGCAACGCAGCGTAACCGGAATCCGACGGGTGCACAGGAGGCGGGGGCGCGGGAACTCAGTCGCGCAGGCCGTTGAAACGGCCCTGGTGGTAGAGGAGCGGGCGCCCGGCGCCGGTGGGGT
This sequence comes from Streptomyces tropicalis, assembly GCF_029269835.1. Classification (GTDB taxonomy): domain Bacteria; phylum Actinomycetota; class Actinomycetes; order Streptomycetales; family Streptomycetaceae; genus Streptomyces; species Streptomyces tropicalis. The sequence continues at coordinate 98,148 of NZ_JARJBB010000005.1, forward strand.
CGCCGAGGACGACCTCGGCGATCACGATGCGGTGCTCCCCGGCCGGAACCCGCGCCACGATCCGGCAGACCAGCCAGGCGAGGACGCCGTCCAGCACGGGCACGCCCTCGGGGCCCTCGCGCCAGGCGGTCCCCGGGCCGAAGCGGTCGGCGCCGCTGCGGGCGAAGAGTGCCGCGAGGTCCTGCTGGTGCTCGCCGAGTATGTGCACGCCGACGTGGTCGGCGCGGGAGACCACCGGCCAGCTGGAACCGCCGGTGCCGATGCCGAAGGAGAGCATCGGGGGCTCCGCGGACACGGAGCTCAGGGAGGTGGCCGTGAACCCGACGGGCCCGGCCGCACCGCCGGCCGTGACGACGGCGACGCCCGCCGCGTGCCGCCGGAAGACGGAGCGCAGCAGGTCCGGGGAGGCCAGGCGGACGCCGCCGAGGCCGGAGGGGGCCGTCATGCGGGGAGAAGGGGTTCCGAGGGCATGCGGTCAGGCTGACGAGAGGCGGCCTGCACAGTCAAGTGCATCCCGGCATCTGGGAGATGCCTCACCGTCATCTGCGGGGGCGTCACACAGCCTCCCCGAGGGCGGCGATGACGTCCGCCCGGCGCGGCTGCCCGGTGGCGCGCCGCACCTCCCGGCCGTCCGCGTCGAGGACGAGCACGGTGGGGGTGCGCAGGACGCCGAGCGCGCGCACGAGGTCGAGGTGCGCCTCGGCGTCGACCTCGACGTGCCGGACTCCGGGAACCATGGCCGCGACCTCGCCGAGGACCCGTCGAGTGGCCCGGCACGGAGCGCAGAAGGCGCTGGAGAACTGGACCAGCGTCGCCCGTTGGCCGAGTTCCTCGCCCAGGTCGCCCGCTCCGAGCCGCCTGCCCTCGTCGTGCCCGCGCACCCGCGCCCTCCTGTTCCGCCGCCGCGCGCCCGCACGCCACCGGTGCCGGTGCCGTGCCGTTCTTCCGGTTCCCGGATGGTCAGCGTCGGCACCCGCCCGAGGATTCCCGGCCCGTGCGCCGTTGCGCCGACGTGACGAGGATCTCGCCGCCGCCGGGCACGTGGGCTGGCCCCCCGGCCGTTCTTCGGGCACGATCTGCGAGATGCCGTAAACCTACGGCTCCGTAACTTCCGCCGGGGAACCCTCCGCCGGCAGAGAGAAGGGTCCGCCCCGCCCATGGCAGAGCTCGTCTACCGTCCCGTCATCGGTCTCGCCCGCACGATGTTCAAGGTGTGGGACCTCAAGATCGACTGCAAGGGTACGGAGAACATCCCGCGCTCGGGCGGCGCCGTGCTGGTGAGCAACCACATCAGCTACCTGGACTTCATCTTCGACGGCCTGGCGGCTCTCCCGCAGAAGCGGCTGGTCCGCTTCATGGCCAAGGACTCCGTCTTCCGGCATCGGATCTCCGGTCCGCTGATGCGGGGCATGAAGCACATCCCGGTGGACCGCACGCAGGGCGAGGCGGCCTACGCGCACGCCCTGGACTCGCTGCGCTCGGGCGAGATCGTGGGTGTGTTCCCCGAGGCCACGATCTCGCAGTCCTTCACCCTGAAGAGCTTCAAGTCGGGTGCCGCGCGCCTCGCGCAGGAGGCCGGGGTGCCGCTGATCCCCATGGCCCTGTGGGGCACGCAGCGCCTGTGGACCAAGGGGCACCCGCGCAACTTCAGGCGCAGCCACACCCCGATCACCATCCGGGTGGGCGAGGCCGTCGAAGCCCCCCGCGACCAGTACGCGGGCGCGATCACCCGGCGCCTGCGCGAGCGCGTGCAGGAACTGCTGGACGCCGCCCAGCGCGCGTACCCGGTCCGTCCGAAGGGCGCGGAGGACAGCTGGTGGATGCCCGCCCACCTGGGCGGCTCGGCCCCCACCCCCGAGCAGCTGCGCACGGCCGAGGCGCTCTGACCGCCTCCGGCTCGCCCGCGCCCGGGCTCCGGCCCGGGCGCGCCCGCGGAGGGCATTGCGGCGGCGGCGCCGCCTGCGCGGCTACGCGGCCGGCCGCACCGCGATCCGGGCGCCGGGGCTGAACTTCTCCAGCAGCTCCGCCAGTTCGGCGGCCGCCGCCTCCACCTCGGCGACCGGCATCGGCGCGAGGCTCTCCACCAGGAAGAGGCCGGAGACGGTCTCCTCGGTCAGCCGGGTGCGCGGGCCCTGGCGCCAGTTCCAGCGCCGGCAGGTCACCCCGGCCTCGTCGCACCAGACCACCTCGCCCGCGTCGGGATGCTCGACGGCCTCCTCGCCGCCCGCCACGGTCACGAAGTCCTCGTCCCCGGCTGCGCGCACCAGCCGCATCCCGCCCCGGATCCGGTCGAGGTCCTCCCCGCCGACGGGGATCAGGTGGGCGACGCTGACGGCGTTGTAGAGGTCGACCAGCAGGTTGATGCGGGGCAGCCCGCCGTCCGCCAGCGCCCTCCTGGCCAGGGCCTCGGCGGAGTTCCGGGTGCGGGAGGGCTTGGAGCCGAAGGCGGTGTAGACCTCGCGCCAGGCGGCCATGTGCCGGTCCTCGTGCGGAGCGCGTCCGCCCAGGCGGGCGGCGAGACGGCGGGCCGCGTCGTCGAGCAGGTCGGAACTCGCCTGACTGCTGGGCCCGTTGACGAGGCCGTGCGCCTCGATCGCCACATGGGCGAAGCCGGGCGCGAGAACACGCACCTCGTCGGACACGGTCAGGGTGAGGGTCATGGCCTGCCTCGGAGTTCACTGGGGGCGTCGAGCAGCGGGGAGGCCGCTCCGGCGCCACCCGCGGGGACAGCCGGTACGACCGACCCGATGTCCAGCGTACAGGACTCCACAGTCCAACCCATTGGACTGGCATCGGAGCAGAGCATACGGATCCGGACCCGGCGCAGGGTGTGCCGGGTCCGGATCGGGCCGCACCGGACCGCGGCGGGGCAGCGGTCCGGGCGGGAAAGCGCGTGACGTGGCCGCTAGCGCGCCATCTCCTCCTTGAGGGCTGCCAGGAACGCGTCGACGTCGTCCTCCGTGGTGTCGAAGGCGCACATCCAGCGGACCACGCCCGCGGCCTCGTCCCAGAAGTAGAAGCGGAAGCGCTCCTGCAGGCGCACGGAGACGTCGTGCGGGAGGCGGGCGAAGACGCCGTTGGCCTGCACCGGGTGGAGGATGTCGACGCCGTGCACCGCGCGGACGCCCTCCGCAAGCCGCTGCGCCATCTCGTTGGCGTGGCGGGCGTTGCGCAGCCACAGGTCCTTGGCAAGCAGCGCCTCCAGCTGGACCGACACGAAGCGCATCTTGGAGGCGAGCTGCATGGACATCTTGCGCAGGTGCTTCATGTGCCGGACGGCGTCCTGGTTGAGGACGACGACCGCCTCGGCCCCCAGGGCGCCGTTCTTCGTCCCGCCCAGCGAGAGCAGGTCGACGCCGACCGCGTTGGTGAAGGTCCGCAGGGGGACGTCCAGGGACGCGGCCGCGTTGGCGATCCGGGAACCGTCCACGTGCACCCGCATGCCGCGGGCGTGCGCGTGCTCGCAGATCGCACGGATCTCGCCGGGCGTGTAGAGGGTGCCCAGCTCGGTGCTCTGGGTGATCGAGACCACCTGGGGCATGGCCCGGTGCTCGTCCTCCCAGCCCCAGGCCTGCCGGTCGATCAGCTCGGGGGTGAGCTTGCCGTCCGGCGTGGGCACGGTGAGCAGCTTCAGGCCGCCCATCCGCTCCGGGGCGCCGCCCTCGTCGACGTTGATGTGCGCGCTCTCGGCGCAGATCACCGCGCCCCAGCGGTCGGTGACCGCCTGGAGCGCGACGACGTTGGCGCCGGTGCCGTTGAAGACCGGGAAGGCCTCGGCGGTGGCACCGAAGTGGCTGCGGACGATCCGCTGGAGGTTCTGCGTGTACGCGTCCTCGCCGTACGCGACGTCGTGCCCGCCGTTGGCCACGGCGATAGCGGCGAGCACCTCGGGGTGGACGCCGGCGTAGTTGTCGCTGGCGAAACCGCGGACCTCGGGGTCGTGGTGGCGACGCGCGTCGGTCTTGGCAGGGTTCACGGCTTCTCGGTGAGCCACAGACGGTTTCCGTTCACTTCCGCGGCGGGCTGGTCCCAGACTCCGGCGATGGCCTCGGCCAGGTCCTTGACGTCCGTGAAGCCCGCGAACTTCGCGTTGGGGCGCTCGGCGCGCATCGCGTCGTGCACCAACGCCTTCACCACCAGGATCGCAGCCGCGGACGACGGGCCCTGCTCGCCCCCGGCCTTGCGGAAGTCGTCCGCCATGGCGAGCGTCCACGCCTCGGCGGCGGCCTTGGCGGCGGAGTACGCGGCGTTGCCGGCGGTGGGCCTGCTCGCCCCGGCCGCGCTGATCAGCACGTACCGGCCGCGGTCGCTGCGCTGCAGCGCGTCGTGGAAGGCGAGGGAGGTGTGCTGCACGGTGCGCACCAGCAGCTTCTCCAGCAGGTCCCAGTCGCCGAGGTCGGTCGTGCCGAAGCTCTTGCCTCCGCGCCAGCCGCCGACGAGGTGGACCACGCCGTCGACCCGGCCGAAGTCCTTCTCGATGCGGCCGGCCCACTCGCGGACCGACTGCAGGTCGAGCAGGTCGACGGTCTCGCCGACGACGGTCGCGCCACCCTTGGCGTACCGGGCCGCGTCGACGGCCTCCGCGAGCCGCTGCGGGTCGTTGTCCGAACCGACGACGGTCGCGCCCGCCTCGGCGAGCCGCAGCAGTGCCGCCCGGCCGGCGGGTCCCCCCGCGCCGGCCACCGCGATCACCGCACCGCTCAGTGCCCCGTTGCCGTTCCCCACCATGGTCTCCTCCCGAGCAGTCTGGGTGCGGTCGCTCACGCGGCGATCCGCTCGGCGCCGTCCGCGGTGATGCCCTTCGTGGAGGCGATCACGTGCTTCAGCTTCTTGGACAGTGCCTCGTAGAACATGCTCAGCGGAAACTCGTCGGGAAGCACGTCGTCCACGAGCTTGCGCGGCGGCAGGCTCAGGTCGAGGGCATCGGGGCCCTTGGCCCACTTGGAGCCCGGGTGCGGGGCGAGGAAGCCGGAGACCAGCTCGTAGCCCGCGAACCAGTGGACCAGCTTGGGGCGGTCGATGCCGTCGCGGTACAGCTTCTCGATGTCGGCGCAGAGGTGGTTGGTGACCTCGGGGGCGCGCTGCCAGTCGATGAACAGCTTGTTGTCCGTCCAGCGCACGACGTCGTGCTTGTGGAGGTAGGCGAAGAGCAGCTGGCCGCCCAGGCCGTCGTAGTTGCGCACCCGCTCGCCGGTCACCGGGAAGCGGAACATGCGGTCGAAGAGCACCGCGTACTGCACGTCGCGGGCCTGCGGGACACCGTCGGCCTCCAGCGCGACCGCCTCCCTGAAGGCGGTGAGGTCGCAGCGCAGCTCCTCCAGGCCGTACATCCAGAACGGCTGGCGCTGCTTGATCATGAAGGGGTCGAAGGGCAGGTCGCCGTGGCTGTGGGTGCGGTCGTGGACCATGTCCCAGAGCACGAACGCCTCTTCGCAGCGCTTCTGGTCGTGCACCATCGCGGCGATGTCCTCGGGCAGCTCCAGGCCCAGGATGTCCACGGCGGCCTCCGTGACACGGCGGAAGCGGGCGGCCTCGCGGTCGCAGAAGATGCCACCCCAGGAGAATCGTTCCGGCGCCTCGCGCACGGCGATCGTCTCGGGGAAGAGCACGGCGGAGTTGGTGTCGTAGCCGGCCGTGAAGTCCTCGAACGTGATGCCGCAGAACAGCGGGTTGTCGTAGCGGGTGCGCTCCAGCTCGGCCAGCCAGTCGGGCCAGACCATGCGCAGGACGACCGCCTCGAAGTTGCGGTCGAGGTTGCCGTTCTGCGTGTACATCGGGAAGACGACCAGGTGCTGCAGGCCGTCCTCGCGCCCGGCGGCGGGCTGGAAGGCCAGCAGCGAGTCGAGGAAGTCCGGGACCTGGAAGCCGTCGGTCGCCCAGCGGCGCAGGTCGGCGGCGAGCGCCTCGTGGTAGGCGGCGTCGTGCGGCAGCAGCGGGGCCAGCTCACCGACGGCCCCGATCATCCGCTCCACGGCGAGCTCGGCGTCCGTGCGGTCCGGGGCGCCCTCGGCCGTGAAGTCGATGGAGCCGTCCTTCGACTGCCATGGCCGGATCTGCTCCACGGCATCCTTGAGCACGGGCCACGCCGGGTGCTCCACCACCCTGGTCGCGGGAGGAAGCTGCCCCTCCGGGCCCACCGGCACAAGAATTTCCGTCATATCCCATCCTCCACGGGAGAAGCTCGCGTATGGAGACCGTATACATACGAGCTTTCACCCAGCAAGAGGGGCTGCGGGAAATTATTCTGCCCCCACCCATCTTCGCCGCTCATTTTCCTGCCAGACGCCCGTAAGACAGCCGCCTACCCGCGACAGCCGGGGCGACACGCCCCTACCCCGGCATGGGATGGATCACAGACGGTTTCCGGTCATGCGAGAGCGGACCGGGGCGCGCGCCCCGGCCCCGGGGCGCCCACCGGCGGGCAGCCGTCAACCCCCGCCTGGCCGCGCCCACCCCCGGGTGACCGCGGCACCGGGCGCGTCCCCGCCACCTCCCGGCCGTCACCCCTCTGCTCCGTGTACGCGCGGAGCCATCGCCGGTCCCGGCGGTTAGGCTGCGGCACTGTCGCGCGGACGGAGTCCGTCCGGTCCCCGCGCACACCGAGCCGCCGTCGACGGAAGCGAGTTGAACCTTGAACTTCCTTACCCTCGGTCATCGCGGAGTCATGGGCGTCGAGCCCGAGAACACCCTCCGTTCCTTCGTCGCCGCCGAGCAGGCCGGCCTCGACGTGATCGAACTCGACCTGCACCTGAGCAAGGACGGCGCCCTCGTCGTCATGCACGACGCGGAGGTGGACCGCACGACCGACGGAACCGGCGCCGTCGCCGACAAGACCCTCGACGAGCTGCGCGCCCTGGACGCGGGCCACGGCGAGCGGATCCCGGTCTTCGACGAGGTCCTCGACGCGGTGCGGGCGCCGCTCCAGGCGGAGATCAAGGACGTGTCCGCAGCCCGGGCGCTGGCCGAGGTGATGAAGCGGCGGGACCTCGTGTCGCGGGTGGAGGTCTCCTCCTTCCACGACGAGGCGATCGCGGAGATCGCCCGCCTGGTGCCCGGCGTGCGCACGGCGCTCGTCGCCAGCCGCTACGGCACCGACGTCGTCGCACGCGCGACCGCCGCCGGGGCGGCCACCGTCTGCCTGAACATCCGCCGCCTCACGCTGGAGGTCGTGGAGCAGGCGCGCGAGGCGGACCTCAGGATCATCGGATGGGTGGTGAACAGCCTGGACCAGCTGCGCCTCGTGCGCGCCCTGGAGCTGGACGGGGCGACCACCGACTACCCGGAGATCAGGCGCACGGGACGCTTCACCGCGTAGCCGGGTCCGCGGGGCCGTCCGTCAGTTCCTTGACCAGCAGCTCGAACTGCAGGTCGTCGCGCCGGGGGATGCCGAAGCGCTCGTCGCCGTACGGGAAGGGGCTCATGCGTCCCGTACGGCGGTAGCCGCGGCGCTCGTACCAGGCGATCAGGTCGTCCCGCACGGAGATCACGGTCATGCGCATCTCCCGCACGCCCCACGTGCGCCGGGCCCGGCGCTCCGCCTCGGCGATGATCGCCTTGCCCAGGCCCGCTCCCTGGAGCCCCGGGCTCACCGCGAACATGCCGAAGTAGGCGTGGTCGCCGCGGTGCTCGAGCTGGCAGCAGGCGACCACGCGGCCGTCGCACTCCACGGTCAACAGCCGGCTGTCGGCCGAGCCGATCACGGCGCGGACGCCCTCGGGGTCGGTGCGCTGCCCTTCGAGGATGTCCGCCTCGGTGGTCCACCCCGCCCGGCTGGCGTCCCCGCGGTACGCCGACTCGATCAGCGCGACGAGGGTGCCGACGTCGGCGTCGGTGGCGTCGCGGAAGGTCGGTCCGGTGGCGGTCTCCATGGGCGGGGCCTTTCGGTGCTCGGACACGGCGGGGCAGCCACGAGGGTATCGCCGCCGCCCGCGCCGCCCTCCGGGCGGTGGGGGCTCCGGGACGGTACGGCCTCCGGGGTACGGCACGGCGCCGCCCGGCGCGGAAGACCGGGCCGGGCGGGACGCAGGCCCTAAGCTCCGCCTGCATGGTGCACGTACTCAGCAGCAGGACCCTGATCCGCCCGACCGACCCCGAGCGCTCCCGCGCCTTCTACGGCAGGCAGCTGGGCCTCGCCGTCCACCGCGAGTTCGGCACGGGGGACGAGCGGGGCACGGTGTACTTCCTGGGCGGCGGCTTCCTGGAGGTGTCGGGGCGGTCGGACGTCCCGGGGTCCCCCGCCGTCCGGCTGTGGCTCCAGGTCGAGGACCTGGCCGCCGCCCACGACGAGCTGCGGGCGCAGGGCGTGGAGATCACCCGTCCGCCTCTGCGCGAGCCGTGGGGCCTGATCGAGATGTGGATCGCGGACCCGGACGGCACGCCCGTCGTGCTGGTGGAGGTGCCGGCGGAGCATCCGCTGCGGTTCCGTCCGGAGATCTAGGGGCCGCCCCGTCCGGCTGGAGCCGGGGGAGGCAGGAGGGGCCGCGGACCCGCCGTGCTGCCCGTGCGGCTCCGGCTGGCCGCTGTCAGTGACCGGGGCTAGCGTGCTGGTGGGTGGGTCGGATCGGCGTTTCCGGAGGAGTGCCATGAAGTTCGACAGGCCGGTGATCGGCGGCCCCTGCTGGGCGGAGCTCGGGACGAGCGACCTGGAGGCGGCCAAGCGGTTCTACGCGGAGGTCTTCGGCTGGAGCACCCGGACCGACGCCCGGCTCGAAGCGGGCGGCTACACCAGGGCGTACCTGGGCGACGCCTCGGTCGCGGCGATCACCCCGCTGTACCAGCCGTCACAGCCGGTCGCCTGGAACGTCTCCTTCGCCGTCGCGGACGCCGACGAGACCGCGAACAAGGTGGCGGAGACCGGCGGCACGGTGATCCACGGGCCGATGGACGTCTTCGACGAGGGCCGTTTCGCGGTGGCCCTGGACCCGGGCGGCGCCGCCTTCCAGGTGTGGCAGGCCAAGGAGTTCACGGGCGCCGGTGTGTTCAACGCGCCGGGTTCGCTGGGCTGGGTGGAGCTGGCCACGCGGAACGTGGAGCGGGCCCGGAGGTTCTACACCACGGTGTTCGGCTGGAGCGTGAACGCCTCGGAGTGGTACACGCAGTGGGGGCTGCACGGCGAGGACTTCGGCGGCGTCCGGGCGATGGGCGACCGCTTCCCCGCCGACGTGCCCCCGCACTGGCTGCCGTACTTCGCCGTGGAGGACGTGGACGCGACGACGGACGTGGCCCTGCGTCACGGCGCCAAGGCGCTGCTGGAGCCCACCGAGGCGGAGGGCCCGCGGATCGCGGTGCTGCGGGACCCGCAGGGTGCGGCCTTCGGGATCTACCAGGCCCGCGAGGAGTGAGGCGCGGGCCGCGGCACCCGGCGTGCGGCCCCGTGCGCCCGGCGCGCGGGCCGACTCAGAAGCGCACGGCGCCCGGCCGTCCCTCCAGCCGGACGAGCAGCTCCCCCAGCAGCCCGGCCAGCCCGTCCTGGGCGCCCTGGTCCACGCCGGACAGGACGGCCCGCTCGTAGGCGAGCTGATCCGGCAGGACCGCGTCGACGAGGTCGCGGCCTGCGTCCGTGAGACGGACGTGGGCGACCCTGCGGTCCCGGTCGTCGCCCCGCCGGTCGACCAGAGCCCGCTCGGTCAGCTGCTTGAGGCGCTTGGTGACGGCCGCCCCGGAGGAGAAGGTCTCCCGGGCCAGCTCGCTCGGGGTGAGTTCGCGGCCGGTGCGCCGCAGCGCGCCGAGCAGGTCGAACTCGGCGCGGCTCAGCCCGGCCCGGCGCAGCGGCGCGTCCTCGGCCTGCTGGAGCAGCGCGGCGCAGCGGTTGATCCGGCCGATGATCTCCATGGGTCCGGTGTCCAGGCCGGGATGGACGGCCCGCCACTGCCCGACGACCGCGGCGACGGTGTCGACCGGGACGTCCTCTCCCCCGCCGCCCGTCCGGGTGTCCGGTCGGGTGTCGTCCGCGGCCGCCTCGCCGCCCGCCGGCTCTCCCTTGCTCGCCGTCATGGGCGTGCGTCCTCCGTCGTCGCGTCCGTGCCTGCCGGGACGTGCAGTCCCCGGCGGCGCACTGTCGCCGCGAGCGTACGGTGTCCGGAGGCCTCGGCGAGCACGACCCGCTCCAGGGGCAGCGCGCGTTGCCACCACTCGCCGGAGGCGGCGTCGGCCGTGGCGCGCAGTTCGGCGAGCGCGGCGGCCAGGCCCCGGCGGGCGGACCCCAGCGCGGCGGGTGCGGGCACCGGTTCGGCGAGCACCCGGGCGGCGTGCTCGCGGGCCCGGTCGGCGGCCGCCAGGGCGTGCTCGATCCGGCCGCCGGCGCGCCGGTTGGTGACGGCGACGGCGGCCACGAAGCCGACGAGCGCACCGATCACGGTGTCCAGGGCGCGCTGGCCGATCAGCTCCCCCGTCGCCCCGGGGCCGGCGAACTCGGTGATGAGGAGCGCCATCGGGGTCACGCTGACACTGCCGAGCCAGTAGTTGCGGCCGATGAGTGCCTCCGCCCCGAAGTTGAACGCCAGGCAGCACAGGACCAGGGCGGCCCCCGAGGTGTGCGCGAGCGGGGCGACCGCGGCGAAGACCAGCACGCCGAGGAGGTTGCCGACGACGCGCTGGACGCCGCGGCTCCAGGTGAGGGTGACGTTGGCCTGGTAGAGGGAGGCGGCGGTCACCAGGGCCCAGTAGGGGCGGCCCACCCCGAGGGCGAGCGACGCGTACCCGGCGAGCGCGCAGCCGACGGCGGTGCGCACCGCGATCGGGGCGAGCGGGCCGAGGCGGCTGCGCCGGGGCCGGTGCGGGGCGGTGGCCTCGGCCTCCATGCCGAGGAGTTCCTCGGCCGCCGCGCCCGTCGCGCGGGGCCGCGGGACCGGTCCGGTGCCACGTAGCTCCCGCGCCCAGGACCGCAGGGTGCGGGGGTCGGTGTCGGCGGGAGCGGCCAGCGCGACCTCGGCGCGGACGACCAGGTGTTCCAGGGCGTGCCGGGTCCCGGTGGGGGGTCCGGCGGACAGCAGTGTCTGCCAGGCGGCCTGGACGGCGGCGGCCGCGGCGGCGCGGGTGCGCTCCCGGTCCCCGCCGGTGCCGTGGGCGGCCGCGTGGGCGGCGGCGGTGTACAGGGCGTGCGCGGTGGCCCGGCGTTCGGGGCCGTCCGGGCGCAGGAGCCCGGGTGCCATGCCGACCAGCCAGGACCAGGCGCCCGCCGCCAGCGCCAGGGCCAGATGGCCGGGGACCTGGCCGGGCTGCTGCGGGAGGAACAGCGCGGCGGAGGTGACGAAGGTGAGCACCACGTTCCCCGGCGGGCCGAGGCGGGTGGCGTCGCACAGCGCCTTCTGCACCGCGGCCATCAGGGCGCCGACGGTGACGAGGACGACCGCGTCCCCGGTGAGGGAGGCGGTGAGGAGGGCGAGCGCCAGTCCTCCGGCCATGGCGAGGACCACCAGGGCGAGCACCCGGGCCCGGGCGGCGTAGGGCCGGTTGTGGGCGTAGAGGGCGCAGAGCGAGCCGGCCATGGTGTACGCGGCCAGGTCCAGGCGGCCGAGCGCGAGCAGGGCCAGATTGGGCGGTGCGACCGAGGCGACCACGCTCAGCGCGGGCTTGAACCAGATGTCGCAGGGGCGCCCGAGGCGGAGCACACCGGCGAGCGGCAGTCGCCGGACGGGCGGATTGGTGGGGGTGCGGGACGCACTGCTCATGGAAAAAGCTTAGCAGGTGTTTTACTCGTAAATATTTTGCCCGGTCGCCCGAGCTGCCGCGCTCCCCCGGATGCCCCCCGTGTACACCCGTGCGCTTGCGTGCGCGCCGCACGCCCCGGGCATCCCCTGACCGACCGGCCGCAGCGCGGCGGACCGGCACCGTCGAACGGGGAGGTGGGCGTGCACGCACCGGCTTCGCCCGGCTGGCTGCTCGTCGCAGTGTGCGCGGCGACCGGGGCCTACTGCCTGCTGCGGATGCGCAGCGGCGTCGAGGAGCAGCGAAGGGCCGCGGGCGGCGAGGCCCTGATGGGCTTCGGCATGGCCGCCATGGCCGTGCCCGCCGGGGTGTTCACCCCGCCCGCGTGGGCCTGGCCCGCCTACGCGGCGGTCTTCGCGGCGGCCGGGCTCCGCGCCCTGTGGGCGGCTCGGCGCGACGCACACCACCTGCACCACCTCGTCGGCACGGCCGCGATGGTCTACATGGCCGTGGTGATGGCCTCCTCCCCCGGCTCGCACCACCATGAGCACGGCGGGTCGGGACTGCCGCTCGTCACCGGCGCGCTGCTGCTCTACTTCACGGGATACGTGCTGCTGTCCGGGGTCCGGCTGGTGCCCGCCGGCGCCGCGTCCGCCGCGGGCGGGGCCCCCGGGTGGGGCGACCGTCCGGAGTTGGCGCGGGCGTGCCGGCTGTCGATGGGGATCGGGATGGTCGCCATGCTGCTCGCGATGTGAGGCCCGGGGGAACCCGGGGGGAAAGGGAGTTGGGGCTGACTCGGCGTCTCCCCGGGGCACGGTGGGGCCGCGCACACGGCACCGCGCGGGTCCGCCGGGGAGGACAGGGCCGTCCCGGTCCGTGGTCTGCGTCACTTGCCCGGCGGAGCCGTACCCTGCGGCGGCGGCCGCTCATAGGGTGCTCGCATGATGGTCCCCGCGGTCCTGCTGCTGCTCGGCGCCCTGACCGCCGTGGCCGCCCCCCGGCTGCTGGCGCGCGCCGACTGGGCGGACCGCGAACCGGTGCTCGCACTGTGGACGTGGCAGTGCGCCGTGGCCGCCGTCCTGCTGTGCTGCGCGCTGTCGATGACGCTGAGCGCGGCGGCCGCCTGGCAGGCGGTGCGCGGTCATGTCTTCGCCACGGCACCCCGTGCGGTGGTCGAGGCCTATGCGCTCGGCGCGGCCGGCCCGTGGGCCGCGACCACCGCGGTGGCCCTGGCCGGGGGCGGGGCCTGGACCGCCGCGATGCTCGTCCGCGAGATCGTCCGGGCCCGGGCACGGCGCCGGCTGCGGCGGGCCGAACTCCTCGTCCGCGCGCCCTTGCTGCCTGGCGAGATCCCCGGCGCGGACCGGCTCGTGGTGCTGGAGGGCGAGCGGCCGGACGCATGGTGGCTGCCGGGGGCGCCGCCCCGGCTCGTGGTCACGACGGCCGCCCTGCGCCGCCTGAAGGGACGGCAGCTCGACGCCGTCCTCGCCCACGAGCAGGGGCACGCGCAGGCACGACACGACTGGCTGCTGCACTGCGCGGCCGCACTGGCGGGCGGCTTCCCGCGGGTGCCGGTCTTCGCCGCGTTCCGCGACGAGATGCACCGCCTGGTGGAGCTGGCCGCCGACGACATGGCCTCGCGCCGTTTCGGCCGGCTGACGACCGCGCTGGCACTGGTCGAACTCAACGAGGACCGGGGCGCGTTCGGACCCAGTCCCACCCCGCAGGCCCATGTGCCGCACCGGGTGGACCGGCTGCTCGCGCCCCCGGACCGGCTCACGGCGGCCCGGCGACTGCGGCTGACCGCGGCCGCGTCCCTGGTGCCGGTGATTCCGTTGCTGGTGGCGGTGGTCCCGGCGCTGCGCGCCCTCGGCTGACGGACGGCCCGGATCCCCCGGCCGGCGACGCGTTCGGGCCCCGCGCACCCCGGGCGTCCGTCTAGGATCACCCGCATGGCCGCTGTCCTCTTCGACTTCTCCGGCACCCTCTTCCGCGTCGAATCCACCGAGTCCTGGCTGCGCGCCGTGCTCGACGATGCCGAACTGCACATGGGCGAGGAGGAGTTGCGTTCGGCGGCGCAGGCCCTGGAGGCGGCGGGGGCGCTGCCCGGGGGCGTGCACCCGACCCGGATCCCGGAGCAACTCGCGGACCTGTGGAGGGACAGGGACCGCAGCGCCGAGCTGCACCGGGCGGCCTTCACCGCGGTCTCCCGCCAAGTCGCCCTGCCGGCGGAGGCGTTGCACGACGCCCTGTACGACCGGCACATGACCCCGGCCGCCTGGACCCCGTACCCCGACACCGCCGAGGTGCTGCGCGCGCTGCGGGACCGGGGCGTCGCCGTCGGCGTGGTGAGCAACATCGGGTGGGACCTGCGCCCGGTCTTCCGCGCCCGCGGGATGGACGCGTACGTGGACACGTACGTCCTGTCGTACGAGCACGAGATCCAGAAGCCCGATCCGCGCCTGTTCCGTCTGGCCTGCGAGGCGCTCGGCGCGGCGCCCGGGGAGACGCTGATGGTGGGTGACGACCGCCGCGCCGACGGCGGTGCGGCCGCTCTCGGCTGCGCGGTGCACTTCGTCGACCACCTGCCGGTCGCCGAGCGCCCGGACGCGCTGCGACCGGTGCTCGACCTGGCGGGGCGGAGCGCGGACCGCCTGACACCACCGGGAAAGCAGTAGCCTGAGGCAACCACAAGACGGAGAAGTGCCCGCCTCGGACGATCCCCCGTGTCGCCCGAGGCGGGACGGCAGCACGAAGTGACCCCTGGAAGGGGTCGCTCCGGTACACGTTGAGTATAGTTGGCTGGCAGCCAGTCAACGCAGGAGTTCCAGGATGTCCCCGCGCAGCGCCTCGGTCAACGAAGAGTTGCGGCGGCGTTCCCGTGAACGGCTCCTGCAGGCCGCGGTGGAGCTGGTCAACGACCGCGGCTACGACGCCACGACCCTCGGTGACATCGCCGACCGGGCCGGTTCGGCGCGCGGCCTGGTCTCGTACTACTTCCCCGGCAAGCGCCAGCTCGTCCAGTCCGCCGTGCACCGGCTGATGCACCGCACCCTGGAGGAGGCGCTGGAGCGCGAGCCCCGCACCGACGACGGGCGCGAGCGCATGGCACGCGCCATCGACGCGATCCTGGGGCTCGCCCGGGACCGGCCGGTGCTGATGCGGCAGCACATGGCGGGCATCCTGCAGGCCGAGGGGTTCGTGCAGTGCCCCGAGCAGCAGCGCCTGTCGCAGTTGCTGGGGGACACCGTCGCCCGGCACGGGTCGCGGGACGTCGACATCGACTACCCGACCCTGCGTGCGCTCCTGATGGGCGCGGTGTTCGCGGCCCTCGTCCCGGGGGCGCCGATGCCGGTGCCGTTGCTGCGGGCGGAGCTGTTCCGGCGCTACCGGCTCGACTGGGAGATGGGCCTGCCGGCCCCCGCGGAGGTGCCGCACCCGGCCGGGGAGCAGGACCTGTCGCGCTTCTTCGCCCCCGACCGGCCCGACGCGGACCCGTCCCCGGTGGACTGAGACCACGCGCGGACGCCCGGAGCGTGCCTCCGGGTGCCACGGCCGCGACACGCGACGGCCCCGGCGCGCGAGCTCTCCCGGGGCGGGCCCGGCGGTGCGATGCTGGAGCCACCAGCGACCTCCTCTGATCCGTCGGGGTAAGGAGTTCCGCCGTGCTGCGTGTCGCCGTCGTCGGCTCGGGGCCGAGCGGGTGCTACACCGCTCAGGGCCTCGTCCAGCAGGACCCCTCGGTGCGCGTCGACGTCCTCGACCGGCTGCCGTGCCCGTACGGACTCGTGCGCTACGGCGTCGCACCCGACCACGAGAAGATCAAGTCCCTGCAGAACAACCTGCGGGCGGTCCTGGAGCACGAGCGGGTCCGGTTCCTCGGCGGGGTGCGGGTGGGCGGTCCCGGCGGCCTGCCGGTCGACCGGCTGCGCCGTCTGTACCACGCGGTCGTGTACTGCGTGGGCGCCTCCACCGACCGCCATCTCGGGATCCCCGGGGAGGACCTGCCGGGGAGTTGGTCGGCGACGGAGTTCGTCTCCTGGTACAGCGCCCACCCCGACGCCGTCGACGGCGGCTTCGTGCGCGACGCACGGTCCGCGGTCGTCATCGGCGTGGGGAACGTCGCCGTGGACGTCACCCGCATGCTGGCCCGCACTCCCGCCGAACTGACCGGCACCGACATGCCCCAGGCGGCGCTGAGCGCGCTGGCCGCCGGCCGGGTGACGGAGATCCACATGGTGGGCCGGCGCGGCCCCTCGCAGGCCCGGTTCACCACCAAGGAACTGCGCGAGCTCGGCGGCCTGCCCGACACCGACGTGCTCGTCGACCCGGCGGAGCTGGCGCTCGATCCGGCGTACACGGACCCGGCGGCGCTGCCCGCGGCCCAGCGCCGCAACGTGGAGGTGCTGCGGAACTGGGCGGTGTCCCGCCCGACGGGAGCCGGCCGGCGAATCCGGCTGCGCTTCCACCTGCGGCCGGTGGAGATCCTCGCCTCGGAGGGACGGGTCGCCGCAGTGCGGTTCGAACGGACGGCCCCGGACGGGCTCGGCGGGGTGCGCGGGACCGGGCGGTACGAGGACGTCGCGGCGCAGCTGGTGCTGCGCTCGGTGGGGTACCGCGGGGTGCCGCTGGAGGGGCTGCCCTTCGATCCGGCGACCGGGACCGTGCCCCAGCGGGAGGGGCGGGTCCTGCGCGACGGCGCGGTCGCACCGGGCGAGTACGTGGCCGGCTGGATCAAGCGGGGTCCGACGGGGGTCATCGGCACCAACCGGCCGTGCGCCAAGGAGACGGTGGCGTCGCTGCTCGCCGACGCCCCCGGGCTCATCCACGGCCCGGTCCCCGCGGACTCCCTGGCAGCGCTGCGGGCCGAGGGCGCCGAGCCGGTCGAGTGGGCGGGCTGGCTGGCCATCGAGCAGGCAGAGGCGGCACTCGGCGCCTCCCTGGGACGCAAGGTGGTCAAGCTGCCGGACTGGGACTCGCTCATGGCGGCGGCGCGCACGGCGGCACGCTGAACCCTGCGGGGCGGACGGGGACGACACGGCCTTGCCGCCCGGGCGGACGGCCTCGACGCCGGGCGCACTGCCGAAGCGGGTGGGCGCTGCGGCCGGTTCGGGCGGCCGGACGGCGGATTCGAGCGGTGGGACCGCGGGTTCGGGTGGTGCCGGCTGGGCAGGACACACGGCGGCAACCGTCCGGACATCAACAGACTGTGCAAGCGCCCTACGGTCACGTGCAGTTCGCGTCGCCCCACCCGCCCGCCGCCCAGGAGTGTGCCCATGGCCACGACCACCCCCGTGCATCCCGTCGACGAGGTTCCGCCCCTGCCGCGGCTCGCGGTCTTCGGACTGCAGCACGTGCTCGCGATGTACGCGGGCGCCGTCGCCGTGCCGCTCATCGTGGGCGGCGCGATGAAGCTGTCCCCGTCCGACCTGGCGTACCTGATCACCGCCGACCTTCTGGTGTGCGGCGTCGCCACGCTCATCCAGTGCGTCGGCTTCCGGGGCTTCGGCGTCCGGCTGCCGATCATGCAGGGCTGCACCTTCGCCGCCGTCTCGCCGATGGTGCTCATCGGCACGACGGGGGGCGGGCTGCCCGCCGTCTACGGTGCCGTGATCGTGGCCGGTCTCGCCATCATGCTGCTGGCGCCGCTGTTCGGCCGGCTGCTGCGGTTCTTCCCGCCCCTGGTCACCGGCACGGTCATCCTCGTCATCGGCGTCTCGCTGCTTCCGGTGGCGGGCAACTGGGCGGCCGGGGGCGTCGGTTCGAAGGACTTCGGCGCCCCGCGCAACCTGGCCCTGGCCGCCTTCGTGCTGGCAGTGGTGCTGGGGGTGCAGCGGTTCGCCCCGGCCTTCCTGGGCCGGGTCGCGGTGCTGACCGGCATCGCCGTGGGACTCGCGGTGGCGGTGCCGTGCGGGTTCACCGACTTCGGCGGGGTCCGCGATGCAGGCTGGGTGGGCATCAGCACGCCCTTCCACTTCGGCACGCCCGTCGTGCACGCCGCCGCCGTGGTGTCGATGCTGGTCGTGGCGCTGGTGACCATGACCGAGACGACCGGCGACCTGATCGCGGTGGGGGAGCTGACCGGACGTTCCGTCGCCCCGCGCGCGCTCGCCGACGGCCTGCGGGCCGACGGCCTGTCCACCGTCCTCGGCGGGATCTTCAACACCTTCCCGTACACGGCGTACGCCCAGAACGTCGGCCTCGTGGGCATGACCCGGGTGCGCAGCCGCTGGGTCGTCGCGGCGGCCGGCGGCATCCTGGTGGTCCTCGGCCTGCTGCCGAAGCTGGGCGCGGTGGTCGCCGCGATCCCGGCGCCGGTGCTGGGCGGTGCCGGGCTGGTGATGTTCGGGACCGTCGCCGCGAGCGGGCTGCGCACCCTGGGCCAGGTCGACCTCAAGGACACCGGCAACGCGACCGTGGTGGCCGTGTCGGTGGCGGTCGGGCTGCTGCCGGTGGGCGTCCCGACGGTCTACGCGAAGTTCCCCGACTGGTTCCAGACCATCATGAACAGCGGCATCAGCGCCGGCTGCCTGACCGCGATCGTGCTCAACCTGCTCTTCAACCACCTGCCCTCACGCGGCGCGTCAGCTCCCGCCGAGACGGACGGCCTGCCGCCCGGCGGCGGCCAGGAGGCAGTCGAGTAGTCCGGGGAAGAGGCCGTCCAGTTCCTCCCGGCGCAGGGCGTTCCGCTTGGTCGTGCCCCGGTAGACCTGCCGGATCACCCCGCTCTCCCGGAGCACCCGGAAGTGGTGCGTCGTGGTCGACTTGGTGACCGGCAGGTCGAAGTGCGAGCAGGAGAGCGCCCCGCCGTCCGCGGCCAGCTCGCGGACGATCCGCAGGCGCAGCGGATCGGAGAGCGCGTGGAGGACGTCCTCCAGCCGGATCTCCTCCCGCGCGGGGTGCGGGAGGTCGCGGCCGCCGGCAGCGACGGCGGTCGGGGTGGTGGTCACGGCGGCTCCCTTTCGGACGAGGCCCTCGGCCCTCATATTACGAGAACCATCGTAGTTTGACACACGCCGTACTACGAGGGCTATCGTACGACTCGGCCAACGGCCCCGTGCCGACCCGTGACGAAGGGAGTCCGCCGTGAGCGCGCTCTTCGAGCCCTTCACCCTGCGCGAAGTGACCATCCCCAACCGGGTGTGGATGCCCCCGATGTGCCAGTACTCGGCCGAGCCGGAGGGCCCCGCGGCGGGTGTCCCGAACGACTGGCACTTCGCCCACTACGCGGCGCGGGCGGCCGGCGGCACCGGTCTGATCGTCGTCGAAGCGACGGCCGTGTCGCCCGAGGGCCGCATCTCGCCCTACGACCTCGGCCTCTGGAACGACACCCAGACCGAGGCGTTCCGCAGGATCACCGGCTTCCTGAGGGCCCAGGGCACGGTGCCCGGGATCCAGCTCGCGCACAGCGGCCGCAAGGCGTCCACCGAGCGGCCGTGGCGGGGCGGGGCGCCGATCGGGGCCGACGCACACGGCTGGCAGCCGGTGGCGCCGAGTCCGGTGGCCTTCGCCGACGGGCACCCCGTCCCCGACGAGCTGACCGCCGAGCAGATCGCCGAGGTCGTGGACGCGTTCGCGGCCGCCGCGCGGCGGGCACTCGACGCCGGGTTCGACGTCGCCGAGATCCACGGCGCCCACGGCTACCTCATTCACGAGTTCCTCTCCCCGCACTCCAACCATCGCACCGACGCCTACGGCGGCTCGTACGACAACCGCGCCCGCTTCGCCCTGGAGGTCGTCGACGCGGTGCGGGCGGTGTGGCCCGAGGACAAGCCGCTGTTCTTCCGCGTCTCCGCCACCGACTGGCTGGAGGGGGACGGCTGGACGGCCGACGACACGGTCCGCCTCGCCGCCGACCTGCACGCCCACGGGGTCGACCTGCTCGACGTCTCCACCGGCGGCAACGCCACGGGCGTCCGCATTCCCACCGGACCCGGCTACCAGGTGCCGTTCGCCGCGCGGGTGCGGGCCGAGACGGCGATGCCGGTGGCCGCGGTCGGCCTCATCACCGAGGCGGAGCAGGCCGAGAAGATCGTCGCCAACGGCGAGGCCGACGCGGTCCTGCTGGGCCGCGAGCTGCTCCGCAGTCCGTCCTGGGCACGGCACGCTGCGGGCGAACTGGGCGCCGGGGCACGGGTGCCGGAGCAGTACCACCGGTCGGTCTGAGCCCGGGGCCGGGGGCCGTGCGGCGCGCGGACCGGGAGCCGGCCCGAACCCGGACGGGCGGCGGTCCGGGCCCGTGCGGGCTCCTGGCCGGGCCGGTCCTCGGCCGGGCCGGACCACGCCCGCTCCGCCTCGCCAAGAATTCCGGCCCTCGGGTGGGGGGCTCCTCGGTCCGGGTTCGGTTCAGGTCCGCTCGGGCGGCAGCAGGCGTGTCAGGGTGTCCTCCAGGAGGGGCAGGGCGCGCTGGCCCGCCAGGGCCAGGAGGATCGCCGCGGCGACGCCGGACCACGCGGCCGGCCCCAGCGGGGTGCAGCCGACGAGGCGGCTGACGCCCGGCGTCTGCACCACCGCGACGAGGACGGCGGCGGAACCCACGGACGTGACCCGGACGAGGGTGCTGTCGCGGCGGTCGAGCAAGGTCTGGGCGAGCTGCGTGCCCACCACCGCGCACAGGGCCATGGTGCTGGAGCGGCGCGCGGTGCCCGGGGTCCAGCGGCCGATCAGCCACGCGGTGACGGCGCCCAGGCAGGTGGTCAGGGCGCGATGCCGGATCTGCCGGATCAGCGGGGCGCCGAGGACACCGCCCGCGACGTCCTCCGGGGACCCGGCGCGAGCCTGCTCCGGGTCCTCCTTGGGCGTCACCGCCACCGCCATCGCCGGGAACAGGTCGGTGAACAGGTTCACCATCAGCATCTGCCGGGTGGACAGCGGCGCGGTGCCGGACAGCAGCGTGCCCACGAGACCGAAGCCGACCTCGCCCGCGTTGCCGCCGATGAGGATGGCGATGGCGTCGGCGACGCTGTGCCACAGGGCACGGCCCTCGCCGATCGCGTCGATCAGCACGGTCAGGTCGTCGTCGGTCAGCACGATGTCGGCGGCGTTGCGCGCGGCCGCCGAGCCGCGGGCGTTGATGCCGACGCCGATGTCGGCGGCCCGGATGGCCGCGGCGTCGTTGGCGCCGTCGCCGACCATGCCGACCACCCGTCCCGCGTCCCGCAGCGCCTCGACGACCTGGAGCTTCTGCTCCGGCGCGACCCGCGCGACGACACCGGCGTCGCGCAGCATGCGGGCGCGTGCCGACCGGTCCGCGGCGGCGAGCTCGTCGCCGGTGACGACGATCGTGTCCTCGGGCCAGCCGAGTTCGGTGGCGATGGCGCGGGCCGTCTGCGGATGGTCGCCGGTCAGCATGACCGGGCGTACGCCCTCCTCGTGCAGGCCGTGCACGAGGGCCGTCGACGTCTCGCGGGGCACGTCGGACAGGGCGAGCAGCCCGGTGAACCGCAGCTCGTGCAACGGCTGTTCGAGCGTCTCGGCCTCCGTCTCGTCGTCCCGCAGCTCGCGCCGGGCCACGGCCAGCACCCGCAGCCCGCCGGCGGCCAGGTCGTGCGCGGCGTCGGCGGCGTGCGCGGGAAGGCCGGCGCAGGCGGGCAGGACGATCTCCGGGGCGCCCTTGACGACGAGGACGCGCGGCCCGTCCGCGCTGCGGCCGACGGCGGCGGCATAGCCGCGGGCGGCCTCGAACCCCCGGCCCTCCAGCTGCACCCAGTCCGGGTCGGGTCCGGCGGCGTCCAGCACGGCCTCGTCGGTGGCGTGCACGGGGCGGTCGGAGCCGCCGTCGTGCGGGGTGTCGCCGTTGAGGCGGGGGCAGGCGCGGGCGGCGGTCCGCAGGGTGGCCGCGGAGACCGCGTCACGGGCCCGGCGCACGGTGCCGTCGGCGTCGGACACGCGGACCAGGCGCAGCCGGTTCTCGGTGAGGGTGCCGGTCTTGTCGAAGCAGAGGGTGTCCATGCGGCCCAGCGCCTCCAGGGTGCGCGGGGTGCGGACGAGGACGCCGCCGCGACTCAGGCGGCGCGCCGCGGCCAGCTGCGCGACGGTCGCCACGAGCGGCAGGCCCTCGGGGACGGCGGCCACGGCGACGGCCACGCCTCCGCTGACGGCCTCCCGGATGGGCGTGCCGCGCACCAGGGCCAGGCCGGTCACCGCGGCTCCACCGGCGAGGGTCAGCGGGAGCGCCCTGCGGGTGAGCTCCTGCAACCGGGCCTGCACGCCGCCGGCGGGGGGTGTGCGGGCGGCCAGGTGGACGGCGCGGGCGGCCTCGGTGCGGTCGCCGATGTCGACCACGACGGCGCGGGCCTGCCCGCCGACGACGGTGGTGCCCTCGAAGACCATGCAGCGCCGGTCGGCGACCGGGGCGTGCGGGGTCGGGTCGGTCTGCTTCTGCACCGGGAGGGACTCGCCGGTGAGCGCGGACTCGTCGACCTCGAGGCCCTCCTGCCAGAGCAGGCGGGCGTCCGCGGGCACCACGTCGTCGCCCTTCAGCTCGATGACGTCGCCGGGCCGGAGCTTGGTGGCGTCGACGGTGCGGGTGCCGCCGGCCGGGGCCTCCGCCGCCGGGGGTGCCACGCGGGCCTTGCGTCCCTGCTCCGCGACCAGCCCGGACAGCGCCCGTTCGGCGCGCAGCCGCTGGAATCCGCCGACCAGGGCGTTCAGGTCGAGGGCGCCGACGACGAGCAGGGCGTCCACGACGGAGCCGAGGATCGCGGACGCGGCGGAGCCGACGGCGAGGACGGGGGTCAGCGGGTCGTGGAGTTCGCCGCGCACGGCTCCGCCGAGCTCGACCGTCCAGCGCGCGGGCGCGACCACCGGGTGCCGGGAGAGGCCGGCGACGGCCTTGCGCGCCCGCGCGGCGGCCTCCTGCCACGCGGTGGCGGAGGGCTCGCGTCCGAGTCGCTCCCGGGCCTCGTCGGGGTCCAGCTCGTGCCAGTGCACGCGCGGACGCGGGTGCGGAGGACGCGCGGCGGCGACACCGAGGGCGGCGCGCGTGCCGGACAGCAGGGCGGCCAACGCGGCGGCGTCGACGGGGGCGTGGCGCAGGCCCGGCAGCACCGCGCGGCGGCCGCGGCCGCCCTTGGACTCCCCGACGGCGACGAGCAGCCCGGACAGGGCGGCGCCGGAGCGGGCCAGGGTCTGCGCCCGCCGTCCGGTGGTACGGGCGGGGGGAATCGCGGTCAGCAGCCGCCACACGTCGGGCAGCCCGTGCAGGGCCAGGAGGTCGGCGCTCCAGACGACGGCGCCGCCGCGGTCGGTGAGGGCGACGGCGAGGTCGCTGGCGCGCAGTCCGGCCAGCACGTCGTGCTCGTCGGCGGACCGCATGCGGGCGACCGTGACGACGGTGCTGTCCTCACCGCGCAGCCCGTACACCACGTCGTCCAGCGGGCGCCGGGCGTCCACGACCTGGTCGGCGAGGCCGGTGAAGTCCTCCAGGGCGGGGTCGTCCAGGACCACGACACGCAGTCGGGCCCGGCGCGCGGCGTCCATCACGGCCTCGGTCCACGGGTCGGCCTCGTTCTCCTCGGTGCGCAGCGCGCTCGGGTGGAGCACGAGCGTGTCGGCCATCTCCACATGGCGCAGCCGCTCCGGGTCGCGGACGAGAGCACCGGTGCGGGAGAGGGCCGCGCTGAGCACGGCGTGGAAGGCGGCGGGACCGTACCGGGCGGCCTTCGGCGAGCCGGCGAGCACCGCTTCGGCGGCCTCGGCCGGGTCCTGCTTCACCAGGAGGGTGACGGCGGCGCCCAGGACGCTGCCGGCGGAGGCGTGGGTGGCGTACTCCTGGGCGGGCGAGATGCGCAGATCCGGGCGGGCGGAGCCGTCCGCGGCGACGCTGACGCGGTCGGGTGCGCACAGCTCGTCGTGGACGGCCTCGAAGGCGGTGGCGCGGGCCACGGTCTCGGCGAGCTGACAGGCGCGCAGCGCACCGTCGAGCACCAGCGAGGTCGGGCTCTGTCCGGCACCGTGGGCGGCCGCGTTGGCGCAGGCCAGCAGGAGGTCCATGCCGTGGGCGCCGAGCCGGGCGTGCAGCCAGGCGCGGAAGCGCGGGTTCTCCCGCAGGAGGGTGACCGCGGCGGTCACGAGGCGGGGCGAGGGCGGCAGGCGCATCGCGTACGCGGTCACTCCGGCGGCCACGCCCGCCACGTCGGCGGCCAGCGTGACGCTCGCGGCGCGGATCCCGGCGGGGTCCGCGGGATGGGTGACCTCCTCCGGTTCGCCGCCCGCGAGCAGCAGTCCGTGCTCTTCGGCCAGCTCGGCCGCGTGGTCGACGACTTGGTCGGAGAGTTCGTCCTCGGTGGCGGTGACGACCAGCCGGGCCAGCCCCTCGTCCCAGTAGGCGAAGGCGACGTCGGGGTGTTCGGCGAGGGCCTCGGCCACCCGGCGCGCCAGGTGCGCGCGTCCGCCCGCGCGGCGGACCTGTTCCGGTTCCTCGGGGCTGAGCACGAGGTGGGCGCGGGCGCCGGAGCGCCAGTGGTCGCCGCCGCCGGGCAGCGCGTTGCGGGCGACCCGCACGACCCGTGCGGCGGCGTCCGCGCCGCGCACACCGGCGCGGGCGGTGCCGGCGGCAGCACCGGCGGCGAGACCGACGGCGGGGGCGGCGGCCCGTACGAGCGTCCGGGGCGCCGTGAGCAGTCCGAGCACCATGGCGGGTCCTCAGCGGGTGGTGCGGCCGGGCCGCGTCGTCGGTCCGAGGGGGCCGGTGGCCGGCTTGGGCGTCGGCGGCTCGCCCTCCGCGGGCGCTGCCGGGCGGCCCGCGCCGGCGTCGGCGGCGGTCGCGCGCCGGGCGGCCGCCCGCTCCGCCGACGTCGCCGTCGCCTTCGCCGAACTGCGCCCGGTCGTCGAGGACTTCGCGGTGCTCCGCTCGACCGCTGACGCCTTGGCCGCGCTCCGCTCGGCCGCGGACCGGCCGGACGTCCCGGCGGCGGCCGCCGTGCGCGACGTCTTCTTGGGGGCGTCCGCCCCGCCCGCCGCCGTCCTGCGAGCGGCCGCCGTCCGGGGCGTCGTCGTCCGGTGCACCGCCGTCTTGTGCGTCGTCCGCGCCGTCGTGCCGTGGGCCGTGGCGTGCCGGGTCGTCGTGGTGCGCGCCGACCGGGTCGGCCGGGCGGTGGCCGTCTCCCCCGCCGGGCCGGTGTCCTCGGAGGCGTGCAGCGCCGCCTCGGTGATGTCGTGCGCGGCGTCCGGGGCCGCCGGGCCCGGCTTCGCCCCGGCCTTGCCGGAGGCGGCCCTGCCCGACGCGGCCCTGCCCGACGCGGCCCGGCTCGTCGCGGTCGTGGCGGCCGACGTCCGCGGTGCGGCGCCGCCCGCCGCGGGTGCGCGGACGGCCGTGGTGCCCTGCGCGTCGGTGCGTCCCGCCGCACGGGCCGCCCGGGTGCGCGTCCGCTCCGCGCTCCGCGACCGCCCCGTCGACGGCCCGGGCGCCGCCGCGGGTGCGTCCTTCGGCGTCCGCGTGATCCGCGTCGCCGGCCCGTCCTGCGCCGCTCCGGAGCTCTTCGCAACAGGCGCCTTCGTCCGTGCCGTCCGTGACCGCCCGGTTCCCGCCGCCTTCGCCGACGCGGTGTCCGCGGTCTGGCCGGGGCGGTCGGCGGACCGGGGCCGGGTGAACCAGGCGACGGCGGCACCGGTGACGGCGACGGGCCACTCCACCACACCCGCGAGGCCGAGCGCGCCGGCCCCGGTGTAGACGACCAGGCGGCGCCCGCGCGGGGAAACGGCACCGATCCGGTCCAGGGTGCCCGCGGCGGCGCTGCCCACCGCCTCGGCACCGGGGACCTTCCGCAGCGCGGAGGTCGCGGTGCGCAGGGGCGCCGTGAGGACCGAAAGGACCGACGACGACTTCTGCTCCGCCATTGACTCTCCTCGACCTGGTGAGACCGCCGCGCGTGCGCGCAGGGCGCCCTCGAACGCGCTGGTCGCCCCGTCCTCTCAGGGAACGCCACGGACCGCACCCTCGCCACCGGGCACCGGCCGTAGTGGTACGGGATGCCCCCGTGCGGTCGCATCGGCGCCGGACCACGACCGGCGGACGACGCCCCTCCGGCGGCACCCGCCCGGAGGGGGAATGCGTCCGCCAAGCGGCCGGAACCGCGTCACCCAGCGCCCGCCGCGCCACGGAGGGACCGGAGCCCATAGGACCGGCAGGGGCCGGACCGACCGGAGCGCATCGGACGGGCAGGGGCCGGACCGACCGGAGCGCATCGGACGGGCAGGGGCCGGACCGACCGGAGCCCGCCGTGCCGGCCGGTCCGGACCGGCCGGCACGGCATCAGTTGTCGCCGCCGCCACGCGGACGGGAGCCGACGGAGAAGTCCCGGCCGCCCTGTCGGCCGGCGCGGCCGAGCATCTCCTCGGTCAGTTCGCGCTGGTGTCCCGTGTAGGCGGAGCGCAGGGCGGGACCGGGCCAGTCGGCCGGCAGGAGTTCGGGCGGCAGCACCGGGTCGGCGAGCAGGTGCCGTACGACCGCCGCCAGGGCGGTGAAGCGGTCGGCGGGGCGATCCGTCCGGGCCACGTGCGCGAGCAGCGCCCGCGCGGTCCCGGCCCAGGCGTCGAGCGGCCACAACCGGGCTGCCAGTGCCCGGGCGGGCTGGTCCGGGCGGGCCAGGTAGCGCTGGGACGCCCGGTCGAGCCCGGCGGGCCAGTCCCGGTCCAGGTTGGCCGGCCGCAGCCAGACGCCCTCGCGGAGTTCGGCGAGACGGAGTGCCGCCAGCCGGGCGCGCAGCTCCGCCCGCTCGGCCGGACCCCGCCCGGTGGCGGTGACCACGGCCATCTCCCATTCCCCGTGCCAGGGCCGGGTCGCCGGGTGCACGGCCGTGTCCTGGCGCCGTTGGCGGTCGAGCAGCCGGTCGCTGAGGCGGTACACGGCGTCCGAACGGCGCAGGTCCCCCGCCGCCACCATCCGGCTGAGCGCCGCCCGCAGGGTCGATCCGCCCACGCCGAAGGGAGCGACGGCGCCCACGAGGTCCTTCACCGGCAGCTCGGGCGGGTGCGTGCCCAGCAGCAGGCTCAGGACGACCGACCGCGCGGACAGCGGACGCAGGTCGGGCCCGGCGGGCTCCTGGGAGGCGTTCATGGTCACGTACTGTACGGACGACTGGTGTATTGCAGTATTGCTGCGATCGCAGAACAAGTGCAACACTCGTCGTATGGCCTCGACATTCGCGCACGAACAGCAGGAGCAGCGGGCGGCGCAGGGCGGGACGGAGCCCCGGCCGGGGCAGCCGGCCGCCGGGCGGCCCGCACCGCGGACCGCACCGCAGGCGTCGTCCGCCACGCACGACGTCACCAACCAGGCACCGCCCCTGGCTCCCTACGACGCCTCCGAGGACGCGGCCCTGCTCGAAGGGGTGCGGCGCGAGGGCGCCGGATGGGCCGAGGAGGACCTGCGCCGGCTGGGGCTGCAGGCAGGCAGCGCGCAGGTGCAGGAGTGGAGCGAGCTGGCCAACCGGCACGAGCCGGAGCTGCGCACGCACGACCGGTACGGCAACCGGATCGACGAGGTCGACTTCCACCCGAGCTGGCACCACCTGATGGGGGCGGCGGTCGCCGGCGGGCTGGCCGGTGCGCCCTGGGCGGACGGACGGGCCGGCGCCCACGTCGCCCGGACCGCGGGCGCCCTGGTGTGGGGGCACACCGACGCGGGGCACGCCTGCCCGACGTCGATGACGTACGCCGCCGTCCCCGCGCTGCGCGCCCAGCCGGAGCTCGCCGCCGTCTACGAGCCGCTGCTGACCAGCCGGGTGTACGAGCCGGGGCTGCGCACGCCGGCCGAGAAGCAGGGCCTGCTCGCGGGCATGGGGATGACGGAGAAGCAGGGCGGCTCGGACGTCCGGACGAACACCACCGCGGCCACGCCCACCGCCGAGCCGGGCGTCTACACGCTGCGCGGGCACAAGTGGTTCACCTCGGCACCGATGTGCGACGTCTTCCTCGTGCTGGCGCAGGCGCCGGGCGGACTGTCCTGCTTCCTCGTGCCGCGCGTCCTGCCCGACGGCACCCGCAACACGTTCCGCATCCAGCGGCTGAAGGACAAGCTGGGCAACCGGTCGAACGCGTCCTCGGAGCCCGAGTTCGACGGCACGGTAGCCTGGCTGGTCGGGCCCGAGGGGCGCGGCGTCAAGACGATCATCGAGATGGTCAACTGCACGCGGCTCGACTGCGTGACCATGTCGGCGGCCCTGATGCGCAAGACGCTCGTGGAGGCGGGACACCACACGCGGCACCGGAGCGCCTTCGGCGCCCGGCTCGTGGACCAGCCCCTGATGCGCAATGTGCTCGCCGACCTGGCCCTGGAGTCGGAGGCCGCCACCACGCTCGCGCTGCGGCTGGCCGGCGCGGCCGACCGCGCGGTGCGCGGGGACGGAACGGACGAGGCCGAGGTCGGCTTCCGGCGGATCGCGACCGCCGTGGGCAAGTACTGGGTGACGAAGCGCGGCCCGGCCTTCACCGCGGAGGCCCTGGAGTGCCTCGGCGGCAACGGTTACGTCGAGGACTCCGGCATGCCCCGGCACTACCGCGAGGCTCCCCTGCTGTCGATCTGGGAGGGGTCGGGCAACGTCAACGCCCTGGACGTGCTGCGGGCGCTCGGCCGGGAGCCCGGCGTGGCGGAGGCGCTGTTCGCCGAACTCGCCCTGGCGCAGGGGGCGGACGCCCGCCTCGACGCGGCCGTGGCCGGGCTACGGGCCCGGCTGGGCGAGGCGTCACCGACGAGCGCGCGCCGCCTGGTGGAGCTGATGGCGCTCACCCTGCAGGGCTCGCTCCTGGTCCGGCACGCGCCGGCCGCGGTCGCCGACGCGTTCTGCGCCACCCGGCTCGGGGGCGACTGGGGCCACGCCTTCGGCACCCTGCCCGACGGCGCCGACCTCGACACGATCCTGACCCGGGCGCTGCCGGACCGCGGGTGAATCCCGGGCCCGCCGGGGGCGGACGCGGGGGACGCCGGGGCTGCGGGCACGGGGGCTGACCGGCGGCGGGGCCGGCCCCGCAGGGCAGGGCGACGGACGGTGGCCGCGACCATCCCGGCCCGTCGGCTCGAGTGGCCGCCCGCCCGGCCGGGGTGGTCGCGGCTCGAACCCGCGGCCGCCCCGGCCCGAACGGGCGCCGGCTCGACTCCCGTGGTGACCCCACCGGGATGCAACCTCTCCGCCCCGCGTCGGCCCCGCCGGAGCGGCCACGGGAGACGGACGGACCGGGCGCGGCCTGCAGCCCCGCCCACGCCCGCTCACCAGGTCTTGCGCCCCCACAGAGGGCCGAAGCGGGCCCACTCGGCGGCCCAGCGGTCCATGCTGCGCTCCTCCAGACGGCGGCGCAGGACGCGGCCCCCCACGAGCGGCAGGGCCGCGGCCGTCACCCCCACCAGTCCGCCGATCACCATGACCCGGGTGCGCGCCTGGGCGTCCGTGGCGGGGCGCGTGACCAGCCGGCCCTGCGGGTCGGTCCACACGCTGACCGGCGTGCCGGGGGGACTGCCGGGCCGGACGCGGACCTGACCGGTGTGCGTGGAGCCGTCCGGGGCGGTCCAGGCCACCTTGGTCCAGACCCGCACGGCGGACTCCGCCCGGGCACGGCCGTCGCCTCCGGTGGCCGTCGGCTGCCCGGCGCTCGACGGGTGTCCGGTACCCGGCGGGTGTCCGGTACCCGGCGGGTGTCCGGTGCCCGGCGGACGTCCGGCGTTCTTCGCGTCGCCCGCGGGTGCGGCGTAGGTGCCGGGCGCCTTCCGGGCCACCAGCGCCACCGTGGGCCGCCATTCCGCGCGTTCCCGGGACACCCCGTGCTGCACGGCGTGCGCCGCCGTCCACCCCCCGAGCAGCCCGGCCAGTACGGTGCAGATCCAGGCTCCGAGCACGACCCAGGCCTCCACCACGTCGGTGGGACGTCTGAGCGGATTGCGGCGCCAACGCCACAGCCACACCTTCCGACCACGGAACCCCATCGAAGGCTTCCTCCTCACGAGCGCATGGACATGCCGAACCGCCCTCCCATACGGGAGAGGGCTCCTCGATGCTCACGGCGAGTCCCCCGTTCGACGGTGCCACGAGTCGCCGCGCCCGCGCACGGTTCTGCGCGAATCCGCCGGATCCGACCGGCCCGTGACACCCACCGGGGACCGACACCGCCGCCCCCACCTGCGGGGAAGCCGTCCCGCGGGAGACTGTCAGTGGTGGGGTGCAGACTGGCCGGTGTCCGGGACGAAGGGGTTCGGGACAACGACGCGGAGGTGACCGGCATGACCGAGGTACTGCTCGCCGTGGGCACACGCAAAGGCCTGTTCATCGGGCGACGGCGGGGAGGTGTCTGGGAGTTCGACGACCGGCCCCAGTTCAACGCCCAGGCGGTCTATTCCGTCGCCGTCGACACCCGGGGCGGCACCACCCGGCTGCTGGCCGGGGGCGACAGCGCGCACTGGGGCCCGTCCGTCTTCCACTCCGACGACCTGGGCCGCACCTGGACCGAGCCGGCCCAACCGGCGGTCAAGTTCCCGAAGGACACCGGGGCTTCGCTGGAGCGGGTGTGGCAGCTGCATCCGTCGGCCGCCGAGCCCGACGTGGTCTGGGCGGGCACGGAGCCGGCCGCGCTGTACCGCTCGGAGGACCGCGGCGAGAGCTTCGAGCTGGTCCGCCCCCTGTGGGAGCACCCCACGCGGTCCCGGTGGGTGCCGGGCGGCGGCGGTGAGGGCCTGCACACGGTGCTCACCGACCCGCGCGACCCGCGGGCCGTCACCGTCGCCGTGTCCACCGCCGGGGTGTTCCGCACCCTGGACGGCGGCGCCAGCTGGCAGCCCTCCAACTCCGGCGTGTCCGCGGTGTTCCTGCCCGATCCGCACCCGGAGTTCGGCCAGTGCGTCCACAAGGTCGCCCGGGACGCGGGCAGCCCGGACCGCCTCTACCTGCAGAACCACTGGGGTGTGTACCGCAGCGACGACGCGGGCGCGCACTGGACGGACATCGGCGAGGGCCTGCCGTCCACCTTCGGCTTCGCGGCCGCCGCGCACCCGCACCGCGCCGACACGGCGTACGTCTTCCCGATCAACGCGGACGCGGACCGGGTGCCGGCCGACCACCGCTGCCGCGTGTTCCGCACCGGGGACGCGGGCCGGAGCTGGGAGCCGCTGACGGCGGGCCTGCCCCAGGAGGACCACTACGGCACGGTGCTGCGCGACGCGCTGTGCACCGACGACGCGGACCCGGCGGGCGTCTACTTCGGCAATCGCAACGGCGAGGTGTACGCCTCGGCCGACGACGGCGACAGCTGGCAGCAGCTCGCCTCCCACCTGCCGGACGTGCTGTGCGTCCGGGCGGCGGTGATCGGGTGAGCACCGGGCGGGCCCCGCGGGGCCGAACGGGCCCGCGTGCGGCCCGCGTTCACGGGGGCGGCCGGTCCGGCGCCGGACCGCCGGCTCCGGGCCACCGCTTGGTCGACGCCCCGCGTCCGGCAGTAGGGTGACGCCCGTGGCACCACGACCGTTGCATGAAATCCTCGAACCGGGCTGGGCGCAGGCCCTGGAGCCCGTGGCCGGCCGGATCGCCGAGATGGGCGACTTCCTGCGTGCGGAGATCGCCGCCGGCCGTACCTACCTCCCCGCCGGGCAGCACGTCCTGCGCGCCTTCCAGCAGCCGTTCGACGACGTACGCGTCCTGATCGTCGGACAGGACCCCTACCCGACCCCTGGGCACGCGGTGGGGCTTTCCTTCTCGGTCGCGCCCGAGGTGCGGCCCCTGCCGCCCAGCCTGATCAACATCTTCCGGGAGCTGCACACGGACCTGGGCGCGCCGCAGCCGTCCACCGGAGACCTCGCCCCGTGGACGCAGCAGGGCGTGCTCCTGCTCAACAGGGCCCTCACCACGGCGCCCCGCAGCCCCGGCGCGCACCGCGGCAAGGGCTGGGAGGAGGTCACCGAGCAGGCCATCCGCGCCCTTGCGGGGCGCGGGAAGCCGCTGGTGTCGATCCTGTGGGGCCGGGACGCCCGCAATCTGCGCCCGCTGCTCGGTCCGCTGCCGTCGGTGGAGTCCTCCCATCCCTCCCCCATGTCGGCCGACCGCGGCTTCTTCGGCTCCCGTCCCTTCAGCCGTGCCAACGACCTGCTGATCCAGCAGGGAGGGCAGCCGGTCGACTGGCGCCTGCCGTGACGGACGGCCCGTCCGGGTATCTCGCGGTGGACTCCGGCGGCTCCGGTCTGCGCGTCGCGGTCGGCGTCCCCGGCGGGCCGCCGTCGGCGCACGGGGAGTCGA
Organism: Streptomyces tropicalis; assembly: GCF_029269835.1. Classification (GTDB taxonomy): domain Bacteria; phylum Actinomycetota; class Actinomycetes; order Streptomycetales; family Streptomycetaceae; genus Streptomyces; species Streptomyces tropicalis. The sequence continues at coordinate 130,007 of NZ_JARJBB010000005.1, forward strand.
AGGAGCCGGTGCGCACCGGTGCCCGGGGCATCGATCCCGGGCACCTGCTGGAGCAACTGCTGCCGCTGGCCCGGGCGCTGTCCGTGCAGGCCGGACTGCCCCGGCTGGACACGGCGGTGGTGGGGGCCGCCGGCTTCGCCACCCTGGGCGACGGTCTGCGGGCCGAACTGCCGGACGCGCTGGCCCGCGAGCTCGGGGTCCGGACGGTCGCGCTCGCCGCCGACGCGGTGACCGCCTACGTCGGCGCCCTGGGCCTCGGCCCCGGTGCGGTGGTCGCCGCCGGGACCGGTCTGATCGCCCTCGGCACCGACCTGGTCCGGTGGCGCCGCGCGGACGGGTGGGGCCATCTGCTCGGCGACTGCGGCAGCGGGGCGTGGATCGGCCGGGCGGGGCTGGAGGCCGCGCTGCGCGCCCGTGACGGACGGGACGGCGGGTCGGCCTCGCTGCTCGCCCACGCCGAGGAGGCGTTCGGCCCGATGCCCGGGCTGCCCGGGCGGCTGTATCCGCGCTCCGACCGCGCCGCGGCCCTCGCCTCCTTCGCCCCGCGTGTGGCCTCGTGCGCGGCGGCCGACCCCGTCGCGGCGGGCATCCTGCGCACCGCGGCCCGGCACATCGCCGAGTCGGCCGCCGCGGTCTGTCCCGCGGAGGGCGAGCCGCGGATCGCCCTCACCGGCGGCCTGTTCAGGATGGGCGACCCCCTGCTGACTCCGCTGGAGGAGGAGTTGACGGCACGGCTTCCGTATGCCCGGCGTGTCCCGGCGGAGGGCGATCCGCTGCACGGCTCGGTCCGCATCGCGGCCGCGCTGGCCGCCGGCTCGCTGGGCCTGCCCGGCGACGACGAGAGGATGCTGCAGGTCGTCGGCGTTGCGAGGAACTGATCCGCCCAGTCCCGCAGGTGTCGGACAAGTGCCGCCATGCACCGAGCGAGTTGTCACAACAAGCCTGATTCCGTGCACCGACGGTTCGAATCCGTACGTAACTCATCAGACAAAACCGGACGGATACCGCTCACCTGCACCCTCCCCGAACAGGAGGACCCGGGAAGCCAGTAACATGCGGCGCCATGAGCTCCCCCACTGGGCCCGCCGGCCTGCCCGTACGAATGCCGCGCCCCCGCCAGCCCGGACGGCACCGCCGTCCCGAGCCGCTGGCGGCGCCCGATGGCGCGCCCGCGCTCGTCCTCGCGGTGCCGGGCACGCCCGCCGCCGCCGCGCGCAGCCTCGCCGAGGAGGTCGTGAGCATCGCCCGCTCCGAGCTGCCCGGCCTCGACGCCCGCATCGGGTACGTCGAGGGGGACGACGCGGAGTTCCCCTCACTGCAGTCCGTGCTCGCGCACACCGCGCAGGAGCGCACCGCCCGCTACGAGCAGGCCGTCGCCGCCGGTGTGGACGCCAAGGAGCCCGACGGCCCGGTCGCGGTCGTGGTGCCCCTGCTGGCCGGCCCCGACAGCGCCATGATCCGCCAGATCCGCCACGCCGTCATGGAGAGCCGGGTCGCCGCCGAGCTGACCGATGTGCTCGGCCCGCACCCGCTGCTCGCCGAGGCGCTGCACGTGCGACTCTCCGAGGCCGGTCTGGCGCGCGCCGACCGTGCCCGCCTGTTCACGGTGGCGACCGCGGCGGACGGCATCATCCTCGCCTCCGTCGGTGGCGACGAGGCCGTGCAGGCGGCCGGGATCACCGGCATGCTGCTCGCCGCCCGGCTCGCCGTGCCCGTGATGGCGGCCGCCCTCGACCAGGAGGGCGCCATCTCCGCCATCGCCGAGCAGCTGCGCTCGTCCGGCTCCCAGCAGCTCGCGCTCGCGCCCTACCTGATCGGCCCGGAGATCGACGCGGGGCTGATCGAGGCCGCCGCCGCGGAGGCCGACTGCGCCGCCGCCGAGGCCCTCGGCCCCTACCCGGCGATCGGCAAGCTCGCGCTGGCCAAGTACACGACGGCGCTGGGCATCGCCCCGCCGCAGCCGCAGGGCGCGCCGGTCCGCTGACCCCCGCGCCACGCCCGTACGGCCGCAGGGCCCCGCTCCGGTGAGGAGCGGGGCCCTGCGCCGTCCCGCCTGCGCAGGAGGGGCCGGTCCTCCGCCAGTTACGGTGCGGTCGGCCGCCTCAGCCGAGGACGACGCAGGACGCGGCCGGCACCGGCACCGAACCGGCGCGCCGGGGCAGCCCCGTGCCGGGGTCCAGGGCGAACCAGGTCACGTCCCCGGAGCGCTCGTTCGCCACGTAGAGGCGGCCGTCGAGGAGAGTGAGGGCGCGCGGCCAGTGCCCGCCGCACGGGACGGTGCCCACCAGGCGCAGCGTCCCGCCGCCGTCCTCCGCGGCGAAGACGGACAGCACGTCCTCGCCGCGGGTCGCTGTCCACACGAAACGGCCGTCGGGGGCGACGGCGATGCCCGAGGGGTGGGCGTCCCCGGCCGGGGCGTCGGGGAGCACGGACGCCTCGGCCAGCGGACGCAGCGAACCGGTCCCGGCGTCCCAACGGCAGACGGTGACCGTGGGCGTCAGCTCGTTGACGACGTAGGCGTGGGTGCCGTCCGGGTGGAAGGCCAGGTGGCGGGGGCCGGAGCCGGGGCGCAGCGCGATCTCCCGGTGCAGGAGCAGCTTGCCGCCGCTCAGGACGCAGACGCGGACCGAGTCGGTGCCGAGATCCACGCTGACGGCCCAGCGGCCGCTCGGATCCGGCTGGACCTGGTGGGCGTGCGGGCCGCGCTGGCGGCGGTCGTGCGGGCCGGATCCGGTGTGCTGGAGCACGTCAGAGGCGGCGGGGGCGAGCAGCCCGTCGGCGCGCAGGGGGACCGCGCTGACGCTTCCGGAGCCGTAGTTGGCGGTCAGGACGTGCCCGTCGAGGAGGCTCAGGTGGGTGGGTCCGCTGCCGCCGACCCGGACGGGTGACCCGGCGAGTTCCACCGTCTCGCCCTTGATCCGGTACGCGGCCACCGCGCCCTCGGCCGTCTCGCTGACCGCGTAGAGGGTGCGGCCGTCGTCCGACAGGGCCAGGTAGGACGGGTCGAGGACCCCGTCGGTGCTGCTCAGCAGGGTCAGCGCACCGTCCTGCGGGGCCACGGACGCGGTGACGACTCCGGGGCCGCCCGCCGCCGTGAACGAACCGATGAACGCCCGCCGCCGCCGTGCGCCGCCGTCTGCCACCGCTGTCCCCTTCCGGACGTCCCGTCGGGGTGACGGTAGCAAGCCGGGTGTGCCGTCGGCCCGTCAGACCGCGGCCCCTCGGCGAATCAAGGGTCCGGAGCGGATCAGGCGCCGACGAGCGGGGATCCGGGCGGGGTGCGCAGGGGTTCGGCCAGGTCCGCCAGGGCGCGCTCCAGGCCGTGCAGGTGGGCGAGCACGGGCTCGGCCACCGGAGGCCGGGCGGCGGCCGCGCCGACCCGGTCGGCGCGGCCCGTGGTGAGCGCCTCCACGGCGGCCTCCACCCGCCAGCACGCGGCGGCGAGCCGCGCGTCGTGGGAGGCCACGGGGTCGGCGGCGACCGCGACGAGACCGCGGACCTCGCGGGCGCAGTCGTCGAGCAGCGCGAGCACCCGGCGGGCGCGGCCCTTGCGGCCCCGCATCGGGTTCAGCGGGTGCGTGAGCGGTGCGACGGACAGCCGGACCCGGCCGAGCAGCTGCTCCAGCTCGGCCACCCGGGGCGCCGGGTCGGCACCCTCGGTGCCCGCGAGTCGCGCGGCGGCCTCGGCGGTGCAGGCGTGGACGCAGTGCAGGGAGCGCTGGATCCACTCGTCGGTGACGGCGTGCGTGGTGACCGGCAGGACGAAGAGCACCGCCAGCGCCGCGCCCGCGGCCCCGAGCGCGGTCTCCGCGAGCCGGAGCGCGACCAGGCCGGGGGTCAGGACGCCGAGCAGGCCGTAGAGCGACTCGGCGAGCAGGGTCACCCAGAGCATCATCCAGGTGTACGACACGGCCGCCGTGTAGAAGATCCCGAAGACGGAGACCGCGACGAGGGCGGCGGTGGGGAGCGCGGCGCCGTGCAGCGGGGCGGCGATCCCGAGGCCCAGACCGATACCGAGGACGGTCCCGAGGACCCGCCGGAAGCCGCGGACCAGGGTCTCGCCGCGGGAGGCCGTGTTCACGAAGATCCACCAGGTGGCGCCGACCGCCCAGTACCAGCGCTGTCCGGACACCAGCTGGCCGGCGACGAGCGCGAAGCCGGCGCCGGCGGTCGCCTGCACGGCCTGCCGGGTGGTCACCCGGGCCAGTCCGGTGCCCCCGGTCGGGGCGGGCGCCGCGGCCGCCGGGAACCGGCGCTCGTAGCACCACAGCCCGAAGCGGACCGCCGCGGCGGTCAGCACGGACAGCAGGACCGCAGCCGACAGCTCGGGCAGCTGCTCGGGGACGGCGTGCAGGAACTGCGCGACGAAGAAGGTCATGAACGCGAACACCCCGAGGCTGTGCCCCCGGGGTCCCCAGCGCCGCGCGTACACGCCCGCCCCGACGACGGCGAGGAAGGCGAGGTCGCGGGCCACCGGGACATCGTGCAGCACGGCCGCGGCGGCGAGTACGGGCAGGCCGACCGCGGGCAGCAGGGCGGTGGTGACCGCCTGCCCGCGGACGGTCGGGTCGGCGACGGTGAACAGGGCGAGCAGCGCCGCGAGACCGCCGGTGACGGCTCCCGGGAGGGAGTGGCCGGCCAGGCCGCAGACCGCGGCGGCCAGCCCGATGCCGACCACGGCCCGGGCGGCGAAACGCAGCCGCACACGGCCCGGGTCCGGAGCCGCGAACACCCTCTTCAGCACTGCCTACCGCCCCCAGGGGAAAGGTCCGCCGCGGCACCGTTCGCCGCGGACTGGGACACCGAACCGACATCGCCGGGCCCGTCGGGACACCGGCACGAAAAAGGCGCCGCGGAGTCCGCAGCGCCATCGACGGCTCCATGAGAGCATCCCGGACCCGGCTGGCTCAAGTGACCACCCCACGACTGTGCCATTGGCCCAACTGGAGCGAGGCGATCCGGCCGGGCAGCGGGCCATTGGACGAGCTCGGCTGGTACACCCGGGCCGCGCCACGCTGAGCCATTGGTACAGTCGGCAGAACGCGCCGGACGGGCCGGACGGGAGGGAGCCGCAGTGCCGTGGCCGTGGACGAGCTCGACACCCGCATCCTCCGCCTGCTGCTGGAGCAGCCGCGTACCAGCGTGCGCGAGTACGCCCGGATCCTCGGTGTCGCCCGCGGCACCCTTCAGGCCCGGCTCGACCGGCTGGAACGGGACGGGGTGATCACCGGCACCGGTCCGGTGCTGTCACCGGCCGCGCTCGGCCTCCCGGTGCTCGCCTTCGTGCACATCGAAGTCACCCAGGGCCACCTCGACGACGTCGGCGACGCCGTCGCGGGCGTACCGGAGATCGTCGAGGCGTTCTCCATCACGGGCGGCGGCGATCTGCTGACCCGTGTCGTGGCCCGCGACAACGCCCACCTGGAAGACGTGATCCAGAAGCTCATCAGCCTGCCGGGCGTGGTGCGCACCCGCACCGAGGTGGCCCTGCGCGAGCGGGTCCCCCACCGTCTGCTGCCCCTGGTGGAGTCGATCGGCCGGGTGGCGAAGGAGCGGAGCGGCTAGGGTCCCTTTTTCGGATCTTGCCGGGGGACGCGGGGTCCGGCACGCACGTCTGCGGCGTTGTCGTCGGTTGTCGACGCTCCGCGTCGCCGCCCTCCTCCGCCTTGCAGCCGCACGCACCGGACCCCGCTCGACCCCATGGCAAGGCGCCGCCGGCGGAAGCCGACCTGATCCGAAAGAAAGGCCCGAGGCGGAGCGGCCGGAGGGAGCGGCTGGGCGAAGCCGGGGACGGCACGCAGCACCGCTGCCCACCGCGCACCGCGCACCGCGTGCCAGGGGCCCGCCGCCGAGGGCCTGCCGCCGTGCGCCGACTAGGAGTGGCGGCGCGGACGGCCGCCGCGGGCGGAGCCGGAGGACCGGGTGGAGCCGCCCCGTGTGCCGCGTCCGGACTGCTTCTGGCCCGCCGCGCCCTTCCGGCCGCCCGTCCCGCCCGCTGCGGTGCGCCGGCCGGCCGACCCGTCGGAGCGCTTCTTCTCCGCCGCGGTCTTCGACCCGTCCTGGGACTGCTGGGCCCGGGAGCGGCCGCGGCTGCTGTTCACGGTCCGTCCGCGGACGATGCCGATGAAGTCCTCGACCAGGTCGGTGGTCGCCTCCTCCGGCCAGGACAGGGCGACCGCGGACTGCGGCGCGTCCACGACCGGCCGGTAGGTGAGGTCCCTGCGGTGGTGCAGCCGGGCCAGCGACTGCGGGACCAGCAGCAGACCCACGCCGGCCGCGACCAGCTCGATCGCGTCCGCCGTGGTGGCCGGGCGCTCGAAGGCGGGCTCGCCGGGAGGCTGCTCCCAGCCGAGGACGTCGTCGAGGGGATGGAAGACGACCTCGTCGGCGAGGTCCGCGACGCTGACCTCCTCCGCGGCCGTGACCAGATGGTCCTTCGGCACGACGACCACCGTCGTCTCGGTGTAGAGCGGGATCGCGCTGAAGAACGTGCGGTCCACGGGCAGCCGTACGAGGCCCGCATCCGCCTCCCCGCCGCGCAGCACGTCGGACGCTTCGGCGGCCGGGACCTGGACCAGGGTGAGGGGGACGTCCGGCAGGCGCTCGTTCCAGATCCGCGCCCACTTGGCGGGCGTCACCCCGGGGACGTACGCGAGCCGGAACGAGGGGGATGCTTCCGAGCCTGTCACCCCGCCAGGTTACCCGGCGTGGTCGGAGGCCTTCTCCACGGTCGATAGTCTGGACACCATGAAGTCGCACCAGACCACCCAGACGATGAAACCCGCCACCGCGGCGAAGAAGCTGGGTGTGTACCTGCCCGCCACGCCCCCCGAGTTCCAGGAGGGCGTCGTCTCGCGCGCCGAGCTCAACGAGCTCCAGGCCGATCCGCCCGCGTGGCTGCAGGAGCTGCGACGCAACGGCCCCCACCCCCGCCCGGTCGTCGCGGCGAAGCTGGGCGTCTCCATCGCCGGACTGGCCCGCGGCGGGATCACCGACCCCCTCACCTCCGACCAGATCGAGGCCCTGAAGGAGAGCCGGCCCGAGTGGCTGGAGAAGGAGCGGGCCACGCAGGCGGACGTCCGCAAGGAGGCGGCCCGGCTGAAGAAGCGGGACGCCGAGCGCGCCGAGCAGGAGCAGGAGTCGCGTTCCTGAGTCGCACCGACCGCGCACCGGCCCGGCCACGCACGCTGCGTGCCGGGCCGTCCCCGTCCCCCGCGTCACTGCGGTGACGTGACGCCGGGCGCCGTCGGCCGCTCCCCGCTCCGCCGCAGCGCAGGACCGCTTCCCGTCTCGGGACGGGTCGCGCCCGGCGAACGACGTGGCTCAGTGACGTGCACGGACTCTCGAGAACGGGCACGCCCACGATGGGCGGGGCGGACCGCCCGAGCCGGGGCGGCCTCACGTCGCCGTCCCGCCCCGGGCACCCGGACCGCCGCCGTGCGAATCCGCCCTACGCCGCCTCGCTCTCCCGCTCCGCGCCGTCCCGGTGGATCGGCAGACGCGAGCCGGTCAGCGGGGTGCCCGACCCTCCGCGGCGGACGGCGACGATCTCCGCGGCGATCGACAGCGCGGTCTCCTCCGGCGTACGGGCTCCGAGGTCGAGGCCGATCGGCGATCTGAGCCGGGCCAGCTCCCGCTCGCCGACGCCCGCCTCCCGCAGCCGCTGGTTGCGGTCCTCGTGGGTGCGGCGCGAGCCCATCGCCCCGACGAACGCCACGGGCATCCCCAGCGCCTCCTTGAGCAGCGGCACGTCGAACTTGGCGTCATGGGTGAGCACGCACAGGACGGTGCGGGCGTCGGTGTCGGTGCGCCGCAGATAGCGGTGCGGCCAGTCGACCACGACCTCGTCCGCCTCCGGGAAGCGGGCCCGGGTGGCGAAGACGGGCCGGGCGTCGCACACGGTCACCCGGTACCCGAGGAAGGCGCCCGCCCGCACCAGTGCCGCGGCGAAGTCGACCGCCCCGAAGACGATCATGCGGGGCGGCGGCAGGCGCGATTCGACGAGCAGCGTGAATCCGCCGGGGCAGTGCGAGCCGTCCTCCGAGACGTCGACGGTGCCGGTGCGGCCGGCGTCGAGCAGGGCGCGCGCCGCGGCGGCCGCCGCACGGTCCACCTCGGGCCCGGCGCCCAGGCCGCCCTCGGCGGTCCCGTCGGACCGGACGACCAGCATGCGCCCCAGCAGCGCCGCCGGGCCCCGGGCGACCCGGACGGCCGCCGCCGGCTCCCCGCGGACGGCGGCCGCGAGCGCCGAGCGCAGCGGCGCGCGGACCGGTGCCTCGGACCTGATCGGGGTGATCAGGACCTCGATGGTCCCGCCGCAGGTCAGACCGACGGCGAAGGCGTCCTCGTCGCTGTACCCGAACCGTTCGAGCCGGGTCCGGCCGTCCGCGAGCGCCTCGACGCAGAGGTCGTACACCGCTCCCTCCACGCAGCCTCCGGAGACCGAGCCGACGACCGTGCCCCCGCTGTCGACGGCGAGGGCCGCACCGGGGCCGCGCGGGGCGCTGCCGCCGACGGCCACGACGGTGGCGACGGCGAAGGACCGCCCCTCCTCGGCCCAGCGGTGCAGTTCCTCGGCGATGTCAAGCACGTGGCGCTCCCGTGCCGGCTGCCAGCACACGGTCGGGCCTGATGGGGAGGTGGCGGTGCCGGACACCTGTGGCGTGCCAGACCGCGTTGGCGATCGCGGCGGCGGCGCCGACGATGCCGATCTCCCCGATGCCCTTGATCCCGACCGGGTCGTCCGGGTCCGGGTCGTCCACCCAGTCGGCCTCGACGAGGGGGACGTCGGCGTGCGTGGCCACGTGGTAGCCCGCGAGGTCGGCGCCGACATGGCCGCCGGTGGCGGGATCCCGGACGGACTCCTCGTGCAGGGCCATGGAGATGCCCCAGATCATGCCGCCGGTCAACTGGCTGCGCGCGGTCAACGGGTTGACGATCCGGCCGGCCGCGAACACGCCCAGCATGCGCCGGACCCGGACCTCGCCGGTGGTGACGTCCACGGCGACCTCCGCGAACTGCGCGCCGTATGCGTGCCGTTCCTTCCGGGCGAGGGCGCCGACGGCCGCGGAGGTGTCGGAGCGGACGGTGATGCCCTCCGCGGGGATGTCGCTGCCGAGGGCGAGCCGCTCGCGCAGTTCCTCGGCGGCCGCGGTGACGGCCCATGCCCAGGAGCGGGTGCCCATCGACCCGCCGGCGATCATCGCCGGCCCGAAGTCGCTGTCCCCGATGCGTACGCGGACCCGGTCGGGCGGTACCGCGAGGGCGTCGGCGGCGACCTGGGTGAGGGCGGTGCGGGCGCCGGTGCCGATGTCGGCCGCGGCGATCCGGACGGTGAAGGACCCGTCGGGCTCCGCGGTCGCGACGGCGGTGGAGGGTGCGGCCCCGGCGGGGAAGGAGGCGGCGGCGGTACCGGTGCCGAGCAGCCAGCGGCCCTCGCGGCGCAGGCCGGGTCGCGGGTCGCGCTCCGCCCAGCCGAAGCGGCGGGCGCCCTCCTGGAAGCAGGCACGCAGATTGTGGCTGGCGAAGGGCAGGCCGGAGACCGGGCCTCTGTCCGGTTCGTTGCGCAGGCGCAGTTCGACGGGGTCGATGCCGCAGCCCTCGGCGAGTTCGTCGAGGGCGGACTCCAGGGCGAAGGATCCCGGTGCCTCGCCGGGGGCACGCATCCAGGTGGGCGTCGGCACGTCGAGGCGCACGACGCGGTTGGCCGTGTGGTGGGCGTCGGCGTCGTACATCGCCCGGGCGACGCCGGCGGCCGGCTCGACGAACTCGTGCACGGTGGAGGTCACGCTGAGGGAGCGGTGCTCCAGGGCCCTCAGGCGGCCGTCCGCGTCGGCGCCGAGCCGCACCTGCTGGACGGTGGGGCTGCGGTACCCGATGAGGGTGAACATCTGACGGCGGGTGAGCACGACGCGGACCGGTCGCTGCAGGGCGGTCGCGGCCATCACGGCGGCCACCTGGTGGGCACGGACGCCCTTGCTGCCGAAGCCGCCGCCGACATGCTCGGAGCGCACCCGCACGGCGGAGGGGTCCATCTGGAACAGCTTCGCCAGTTCGCCCTGCACCCAGCCGGCACCCTGATTGGAGTCGACGACCTCGAGCCGGCCGTCGTCCCAGCGGGCCGTGGCCGCGTGCGGCTCCATCGGGTTGTGGTGTTCCTCCGGGGTGGTGTACTCGGCGTCCACGACGGTGGCGGACGCGGCGATTTCGGCGTCCAGGTCGCCCTTGCCGGTGACGGCGGGCATGACGCCGTCCATGGCGTACGCGTCGGGGTGCGCGGCGGAGAAGGCGACGTCGTGGTCCTCCTTCTCGTACTGCACGACGAGGGTCTCGGCGGCCTCGCGGGCCTGCTCGGAGGTCTCGGCGACGACGAGTGCGACCGGCCAGCCCATGTGGGGTACCCGGTCGTGCTGGAAGAGGGCGCACGTCGGGTCGGGCCTGGTGCCCAGGAGGCCGACGAAGTCGACGTCGACGCGCGGGGCGTTCCCGTGGTGCAGCACGGTGAGGACACCGGGGAGCGCGAGCGCGGCTCCACTGTCGATGGAGAGGATCCGGCCGCGGGCGACGGTGGAGAGCACCAGCCAGCCGTGGGCCAGGTCGGCGAAGGGCACTTCGCCTGCGTAGCGCGCCGCGCCGGTGACCTTGTCCCGGCCCTCGACACGGGTGCGGGCGGTGCCGACGGAACCGGCCGGTGCGGGCGTGGCCCGGGTCGTGGCGGTGCTCATCGTGCGGCCTCCTCGGCGGATCGGGTGCCGTCCTCGGCGAGTTCGGTGAGCACGGCGACGACGAGGTTGCGCATCAGGGTCACCTTGTACGCGTTGTCGGGCAGTGGCCGGGCCGCGGCCAGTTCGGCGTCCGCGGCGGCGGCGAAGACGGCGGCGTCGGCCGGTGCGCCGGTCAGCACCCGTTCGGCGGCGCGGGCCCGCCAGGGCCGGGAGGCCACCGCGCCGAGGGCCACGCGGGCCTCGCGCACCATGCCGTCGCGGATGTCCAGCGCGGCGGCGACGGAGCCGATCGCGAAGGCGTAGGAGGCGCGTTCGCGCACCTTGCGGTACCGGGAGCGGGCGGCGGCCGGCGCCGGTGGGAGGGTGACGCCGGTGATCAGCGCCCCGTCGGGCAGGGCTGTCTCGCGGTGCGGGGTGTCGCCGACGGGCAGGTAGAAGTCGTTCAGTGCCACGTCCCCGGGGCCGTCGGCGGTCTCGTAGGAGACGACGGCGTCGAAGGCGCTCAGCGCCACGCCCATGTCGGACGGGTGGACGGCGACGCAGTGATCGGAGGCGCCGAGGATCGCGTGGTTGTGGTGCACGCCTTCGACAGCCGGGCAGCCGGTGCCGGGCGCGCGCTTGTTGCAGGGCTGGGAGACGTCGGTGAAGTAGCCGCAGCGGGTGCGCTGCAGGAGGTTGCCGCCGACGGTCGCCATGTTGCGCAGCTGTCCGGAGGCGCCCGCGAGGACCGCCTGTGCGAGTGCCGGATACCGGCGGCGGACCTCGGGATGGGCGGCCAGCTCGCTGTTGGTGACGGTGGCGCCGATGCGCAGGCCGCCGTCCGGGGTGGGCTCGATGTCGTCCAGGGGGAGTTCGCGGACGTCGACGAGGTGGGAGGGGCGCTCGACGCCCGCCTTCATCAGATCGACGAGGTTGGTGCCGCCGCCGAGGAAGCGGGCGTCCGGGTCGGCGCCGAGCAGGGCGACGGCGCCCGCCACGTCGGAAGCCCTGCGATAGCCGAATTCCTTCATGCCACGGTCTCCTCGGTGTGCGCGACGCCCGTCCGGCCGTCGCTCCGTGCCGGCGCGGAGGCCGCTCGGGCGACCGCCTGGACGATCGACGCATAGGCTCCGCAGCGGCAAAGGTTGCCGCTCATCCGCTCGCGGATCTCGTCGGCGGTCAGGGACGGCGGTCCGGCTTCGGGCCGGACGTCGTCAGTGGCCGCACTGGGCCAGCCCGCCGCGTGCTCCTCGATCATCGCCACGGCGGAGCAGATCTGGCCCGGTGTGCAGTACCCGCACTGGTAGCCGTCGAGGTCCAGGAACGCCTGCTGCACGGGGTGCAGCCGCTCGCCCTCGGCCACGCCCTCGATGGTGGTGATCTCACGCCCCTCGGCCGCGACCGCCAGTTGCAGGCAGGACACCGCTCTGCGCCCGTCGACGAGCACCGTGCACGCGCCGCACTGGCCCTGGTCGCAGCCCTTCTTCGTGCCGGTCAGGTCGAGCCGCTCACGGAGTGCGTCGAGCAGGGTGGTGCGGTGGTCGACGGACAGCGGGTACTTCTCGCCGTTGATGTTCAGGGTGATGGCGCTGGACGTCGATGGGGCCATGAGGAGCCTTCCTTCGCATGTCCGGACCGGGTCCTCGGGACCGTCCGGTGGGGCAGAGGCATCAGGAGCCGGTGGGCGTCGGGACTCGGGGGCTGAGCGCCGGACACGACCTGGGCGCCGGACGCGGTGTCTCGGGACGGAGGTGCGGACTCGGGGACACCGGCGGGGGTGCCCCGGGGGACGGTGGGCCGACCGGGTGCACCGGGGCCGTCCGTCGCTATGGTGGAAGCAAGCGGACATGTGTCCGTTATGCATCCAACGTACCGGACAGTTGTCCGCTTAGCAAGACCGGGTTCCGGACATGCGCCCGCGAGGAGGACGAGTGCAGGAGAAGAAGGACGCCAAGGACGCGCCGCTGCGTTCGGACGCCCAGCGCAACCGCGAGCGCATCCTGGAGGTCGCCCTCGCCGAGCTGACCCGCTCCGCGGACACGCCGCTGAGCGTGATCGCCAAGAAGGCGGGGGTCGGACAGGGCACCTTCTACCGCAACTTCCCGCACCGCGAGGCTCTCGTCCTGGAGATCTACCGCCACGAGATGCACCAGGTCGCCGACAGTGCGTCCCAGTTGCTGGAGAGCCGCGAGCCGGACCGGGCCCTGCGGGAGTGGATGGACCGCCTCGCCCAGTTCGCCATGGCCAAGGCGGGCCTGGCGGACGCGCTCCGGCAGGCCACCGGCGCGCCCGGCGGACCCGCGAAGCCCAGCAACTCCCCCGTGACCGCTGCCGCCGAGCTCCTGCTCCGCGCCAACGAGGCGGCCGGGACCATACGGCCGGGGGTGACCGCCGACGACTTCGTGCTCGCCATCGCCGGCCTGTGGCAGATCGACCCGCACGGCGACTGGCAGCCACGCGCCGGCCGCCTGCTCGACCTGGTCATGGACGGACTGCGCGCGGGCGCCCCCGGCCAAGCAGACCCCGGCGCACCGGGCGGTGCGGCGGGGGCGCATCTCTGACGAGGCATTAGGGTGCGAACGGACGCGCCCCGGCATCGGCCGGCTCTGCGCGCCGACGACGGAGCGGACCGGCGAAGGGGCGGGCATGACGGAGGCGTTGGTACTGGGCGGCGGCGGTGTCGGCGGCATCGCGTGGATCACCGGGCTGCTGGCCGGACTGGCCGACGCGGGCCGGGACGCCACCGGTGCCGACCTGATCGTGGGCACCTCGGCCGGCTCGACCGTGGCGGCCCAGCTGGGCAGCGGCCTCTCGCTGGAGGAGCTGTACGCACGCCAGGTCGACCCGGCCCTGCAGAACGCCGAGCTGATGGCCGAGATGGACCTGGAGGCGTTCGCCGCGGAGATCGGGGCGGCGGCGGGCAGCGCCACGTCGATCGTGGAGCTGCGGCAGGCCGTCGGAAGGTTCGCGCTCGGCACCAAGACCGTCGCGGAGCCGGAGCGCCGGGCGGTGATCGAGTCGCGACTGCCCGCGCACGGCTGGCCGGCGCGCGCCCTGAGGATCGTCGCGGTGGACGCGGTGAGCGGCGAGCCGCGGGTGTTCGACAGCGCGTCCGGCGTGGACCTGGTGGACGCCGTCGCGGCCAGCTGCGCCGTGCCCGGCATCTGGCCGCCGGTGACGATCGGCGAGCGCCGCTACGTCGACGGAGGCGTCCGTTCCATCGCCAACGCCGACTACGCCGCCGGGGCCTCGCGCGTGCTGATCGTCGTACCCATGGGCGGCACCGAGCCCTTCCCGAGCGACCAGCCGCTGGAACGCGCCGTCGCCGACCTGCGGGCGCAGGGCGCGGAGGTCGCGCTCGTGGAGCCGGACGAGGCGTCGAAGGCCGCGATCGGCAGCAACGCCCTGGACCCGGCCACCCGCCGGCCGGCCGCGGAGGCGGGGCGCGCCCAGGGACGCGGCCTGACGATCGACTGGCAGCGCGCCTGAGCCGGCGCGGCCGGGCGCCCGGCCTCGGGTCGGGCGCCGGGCGCCGTCCCTCGATCTCCGAGCGCCGGCAATTGTCTCGACGCCACCCGCCCCGTCCGGCAGAGTGGCCGCTCATGACGAGCAGTGAACTGTGGGGCCACGCCACCGCCGAGCGCTACGACGCCGAGGAGGCCGGGATCTCCTCGGCCGCCGCCCTCGGCCCAGCACTGGCTTTCCTCGCCGACCTCGCCGGAGACGGCCGGGCACTGGAGTTCGCGATCGGAACAGGGCGGGTGGGCGTCCCGCTCCGGGAGCTCGGCATCCCCGTGTCGGGGATCGAGCTGTCCGCGCACATGGCCGCGGTACTGCGGCGCAAGGTCGACGAGGGGCGGCTCCCCGTCACCCTCGGGGACATGGCCACCACCGTGGTGCCCGGCGAGTTCTCCCTGGTCTACCTCGTCTACAACACCATCACGAACCTGCTCACCCAGGACGAGCAGGTCGAGTGCTTCCGCAACGCCGCACGCCATCTGCGGCCGGGCGGCCGCTTCGTCATCGAGCTGGGCGTGCCACCACTCCGGTTCCTGCCGCCCGAGCAGGTCGCCGTGCCGTTCGACGTCTCCGAACGGCACGTCGGCTTCGACACCTTCGACCTGGTCGGGCAGGTCCTCGTCTCGCACCACCTCACCCAGGACGGCGACGACGGCCGCTACCGCCGCACCGCCTCACGCCACCGCTACGCATGGCCGGCGGAGCTGGACCTGATGGCGCGGATCGCGGGCCTCACTCTGGAACGCCGCGTCGCCGACTGGGACGGCACACCGTTCACCCAGGACTCCCGGAAACACGTCTCGGTGTGGCGCAAGGCGGGGTGAGCGCCACCGGACCGTCCGCCCAGCGGATGCTGAAGGCCGGCGGCCGATCGGCCGGGTTCCGGCCGCAGGCCGGTCCAGGAAGCTCGGCCGCGCCTGACGCTTCGGATCGTCCCTCTCGGTGTCCGCCTCCCTCTGCCAGGGCCGCCGATAGGGTCCGCCCATGGCCACGCACGAACGTGAGATCACCGCTCCCGTCGACCTGTGCCGTGGCGACGGACGCCTCGAGCCGTCCGCGGTCGGCTGGTCACGCCGACCACTGCACCGCTGCCGGATTCCCGGCTGGGGGCGGACGAAGCGCTGGGAGTACTGGTGCGTGACCACGCCGGCCCACCTCGTGGCCCTCACCGTGAGCGACCTCGACTACCTGGCCCTGACCTCGATCTACGTCCTGCAATACGGGCCTGTGTCACGGGAGCTCGAGCGCACCGCGATCGTGCCCGGCGGTTTCGGCGTCCGTCTCCCCGACACCGTCGCGGGCGCTCCGGGCTCCCCCGCGCTCGTGGTCGGACCGCGGCGGCCGGCCAGGGGCCGGGTGCGGATCGGGATCGACGGCGAGGGCACCGCCACCCGGCTGCGGGCCTGCTGTCTGAGCCCGCAGCGTCTCCCGCTCCGGGACCGCTGGTACCTTACGCACCCGGTCCACGCAGCGTGAGGCACTTCCGGCCGGCGCTGCCGATCGTGCCCCGCGGCGGCGGCTGCGCCCAGGGCCGTCGACCGGTCCTGCAAGGGCCCCTGGACGCTGCGCTCGAGCCCTTGCCCGCAGCCCGTCTTCCGCGGGTGACTCAACTCAGGTTCGGACGGCACTCGCTGCGTGCAGGTGACGGCGTCGGGGGTCGGACGGCCTCCGCCTTCTCATGCACTCGACGACGGCTGCCGATGCGTCTGCCCCGCACGGCCGTTCAGGAACGACGGGCGAGCGAGCGATCAGGCCGCCCCACAGCCGGCTCAGCCTGCGCCTGTCGGATGCTTGAGATGTCGTCGCGGCCGGCCACCCCTGGCTCCGGCGGCTTCGGCCGGCCGGCCGAACGTGAGCAGCGGAATGTCGTAGAGCCGACAAACCCATCACCGACGGGTACCGGCGCTCTCCGCCGAGTAGAACGACACGGCAGCGCTCCCGCCGAGATACTGATCCCCTGCCCGAACAGGGGAAATACAGCGGTCACGTCCGGAAGGACACACGTCCGGAAGGACAAGGGCATGCCAGAGGAAGAGGTCCCGGTGGGTACAACAACCATCGGGGTAGGCGGGAGCACCTGTGCGGGAGCGGCAGCAGGGGTTCGGTGAGCTCGTGGGGAGAACGCCCCGCGCTCCTCCTACGGCGTCCGTGGAGGCAGCCGCCTGAATCAAGCGGGCCGTCGTGTCAGCCGATAGGTGCCGGCATCGGCTGGACGTCGTAGTCGAGGCGGATGGTGTCCCCGGTGACGGGGTCGCCCAGTTCCACGCTCCAGCCACGTGCGAACTGGTCGACGCCAGGGGCCATGGGGATGGTGCCGGAGACCAGGACCGTGCCGGGCGTGAGCGCGCCGCGTGAACGCAGGACGTCGACCCAGTACGCGGGAGTGAGGAGTTCGGCGAGAGTACCGTGCTGGATCTCGGTCCGCTGGTCGCCGTGGGTGACCCAGGCGCGCAGGGTGAGCTCGTCGATGCGGGTCTCGACGTCGGCCAAGAGCCAGGCGCGGCGGGCGAGGACGTCCGGGCCGGCGTTCTTGCTCCAGGCCACGCCGTGCACCTCGAGGTCACGGTCGGTGTGGTCGCAGGCGGCCGTCAGCAGGAGCTCCCCGCCGGCCGCCACCACGAGCGCCCACTCCGCCTCCCCGGAGGTACGCGCGTGCTGCGCCAGGACCCGGTCGGTCTGCTGGGCCAGGTAAGGAGAGACGGGGTAGAGGGCCGGGGTCACGGAAGGACCGGGCACGCCCAGCTCGGCGAGCTCCGCGACGTGCGCGGCGACGTCCGCCTGACTGCGTCCGGCGTACCCGGCGTTGAGGACCTGGACGACGTCGACCTCGCGCGTCGATCCGTCGGGCAGTTCGAAGGTCAGCACGGCCATGAGGGCACTCCCACAGATCGGGTGAGACCGCAGGAGGGATTCTCCGCGGTCGGTTTCTCGCGCAGGGCTTGCGCATACGGTCTGTATACAAGAAGTATGCCAGAAGGTCGATGTCCCCGAGCAAGGATGGGAACCATGCGCGACACCTCGAAGGACGACGCGAGGGCGGACGACAGGCACTCCGGTGTCGGCCGGGCCTTCGCCGCGAGCCTGACCGGCACGACCCTGGAGTGGTACGACTTCGCCGTCTACTCCGCGGCGGCCGCCCTGGTCTTCGGCAAGCTGTTCTTTCCCTCGGAGGACCCGCTCACCGGAACGCTCCTGGCGTTCTCCACCTACGCGGTCGGCTATGTGTCGCGCCCGCTCGGCGGGGTCGTCTTCGGCCGCCTCGGCGATGTGATCGGCCGCAAGAAGGTGCTGATGGCCACGCTGGTCCTCATCGGCGTGGCAACCTTCCTGATCGGCGTCCTCCCCGCGTACACGACGGCGGGCGTGACCGCCCCGATCGCCCTGGTCGTGCTGCGCTTCGCCCAGGGCGTCGGTGTCGGCGGTGAGTGGGGCGGCGCCGTACTGCTGTCCAGTGAGTTCGGGGACCCGCGCCGCCGCGGCTTCTACGCGTCCGCCGCGCAGGTCGGCCCGCCCGCCGGAAACCTGCTGGCCAACGGCGTCCTGGCCGCCCTCGGCGCACTGCTGACCGATGCACAGTTCGAGTCGTGGGGCTGGCGCATCGCCTTCCTGCTCTCCGGGGTGCTCGTCGGGTTCGGGCTGTGGATCCGGGCGAAGCTCGAGGAGACACCGGTGTTCAAGGCGATGGAGGCCGAACACTCCCGTCCCGAGGCGCCGATCCGCGAGGTCCTCACCACCCAGCCACGAGCGCTGCTCGCTGCGACCCTCTGCCGCGTCGGCCCGGACGTGCTGTACGCCATGTTCACCGTGTTCGTCCTTACGTACGCCACCCAGCAACTCGGTATGTCGCGCGGCTCCGCCCTCGCGGCCGTCCTCATCGGCTCCTCGCTCCAGGTCTTCTTCATGCCGCTTGCTGGCGCCCTCTCCGACCGAGTGGACCGACGCCTGCTGTACGGCTGCGCCGCGGTGGCAGCCGGCGTGTGGCCCTTCGTCTTCTTCCCGATGGTCCGCGGCGGCGCGTGGCTGCCACTCGCCGCCGGTGTCGTCGGGGGTCTCGTGATCCACTGTTTGCTGTACGGACCACAGGCCGCCTTCATCGCCGAACAGTTCTCGCCCCGGCTGCGCTACACCGGCTCCTCCCTCGCCTACACGCTGGCCGGGATCATCGGCGGCGCCGTCGCACCGCTGCTGTTCACCAGCCTGCTGAGTGCCTACGACAGCTGGCTGCCGCTGGCCGCGTACATCGCCCTCGCCTCGGCCGTATCCCTCGCCGGAGTCTGCCTGGGGCGCAGCCCCGACTCCGCCGTCGACGAGGACGCCCGGCTGGCCGCGCCGGACACCCGGGCCACGGCAGACGCCACCGGACACCGCTGACCCGCACTGGACGCTTCCCTCGGTTTCCGTCCGTTGCTGTCCGTTGCTGTCCGTCCGTCTTCCTGCAACTTCCCCGACCCCCGTCCCGCCAAGGAGGAACCGCACCGTGCGGATCGCCCTGAGCCAGCTCATCACCGGTCCCGATCCCGAAAAGAACCTCCGTCTCGTCGAGGAATGGACACGGCGCGCCGCGGACGCCGGAGCCCGCGTCGTAGTCTTCCCGGAGGCGTCGATGGCCTGTTTCGGCACCCCGCTGGCCCCGCTCGCCGAGCCCCTGGACGGTCCCTGGGCCGACGGGG
Organism: Streptomyces tropicalis; assembly: GCF_029269835.1. GTDB lineage: Bacteria > Actinomycetota > Actinomycetes > Streptomycetales > Streptomycetaceae > Streptomyces > Streptomyces tropicalis. Next base: position 148,899 of record NZ_JARJBB010000005.1, read on the forward strand.
TACGGCAGATCGCCCGGGCCACCTCCACGGTGGTCGTCGCCGGCATGTTCACCCCGGCCCCGGACGGCAGAGTGGCGAACACCCTGCTGGCCACCGGGGCCGGCGTCGAGGCGTCGTACGACAAGATCCACCTCTACGACGCCTTCGGCTACCGCGAGTCCGGGACCGTCGCCCCGGGCTCCACCACGACGGTGATCGACGTGGACGGCACACGGCTGGGCCTGGCCACCTGCTATGACGTCCGCTTCCCGGAACTGTTCCGGGCCCACGCCGACGCCGGAGCCGTCGGCACGCTGCTGGCCGCCTCCTGGGGAGCAGGGCCCGGCAAGCTCGCGCAGTGGGAGCTGCTGCTGCGGGCCCGCGCACTGGACGCCACCGTATGGCTCGCCGCCGTCGACCAGGCCCGCCCGGGCACTCCGGCAGGCCCGTTGCCGACGGGCATCGGGCACAGCCAGGTCGTCGGCCCCGACGGCACGGTCCGGAACTCTCTCGGTGCCGAGCCCGAGCTGCTGCTGGCCGACCTGGACGTCGACGAGGTCACCGCGGTCCGGCAGAAGACCTCTGTGCTGGCCAACCGGCGTCCGGAGGTGTGGCGGTGAGCAAGCCCGAGCTCGAATTCCACCTCCCCGACGGACGGTGGAACACCCCGGCCGGTGCCGGCCCGGGCGTCGAGGAGCGGGTCCTGGCCGATGACCCCGAGCGCGGGTGCCGTACCGCGCTCGTCCGGTGGGCGCCGGGCACCACCGACACCTCGGCACAGGGCGTGGCGCGCCACGACTTCTGGGAGGAGGTCTACCTGGTCGAGGGAACGTTGCACGACCTGACACTGGGCCGGACCTTCACCGCGGGCATGTACGCGTGCCGCCCTCCCGGGATGCCGCACGGCCCCTGGACGTCGCAGGACGGTGTCACGATGCTGGTGATCACCTATCCCGAGCCGGGCCGGCGGTGATCGAGGGACCGAGGTAAGTCCGACCCCCGATGCGGCGGCCGGCGAGCCAACGAAGGCGCGGCGGGGGGAACGGACCGGTCCAGCGTCACCGGGGTGGCCCGAGCGCCGGGGAAGATCTGACGCACAGGTGGCCCCGGACCGTTCCACCACGGGTCCAGCCGCCTGACCGCGTACGTTCAGCCGGCGAGCAGCACCTTGAGCGTCGACCCCAGATGGTGGTCGATGGCGGCACACGCCGCCTGGGCGTCACCGGCGGCCAGGGCGTCCAGGATGGCCCCGTGTTCCTCCAGCACGGCTTCCTGACGTCCCTGCCGGTTGAAGAGGGCCACCACTCCGGCGCGGACCTGGCGGCTTCGCAGACCGTCGTAGTGCCGGTCCAGAAGCGTGTTGCCGACGGCGGACACCAGTGCCGAGTGGAACCGGTGGTCCACAGCGATGAACTCCCGGGCCTGATCCTCCCCGGTGAGTTCACGCTGCCGTTCCAGCAGGTTCCGCAGCTCCGCGACCGGCGCTCCGCCACCGGAGACGAGCTGCTGGGCGGCGTACCGCTCCACGATGCCCCGCAGCTCCATCAGCTCGCGGATCTCCCGCCCCGTCAACGGCGCCACCCGGGCGCCCCGCTTGGGAACGAGCTCGACCAGATCCTCGGCCGCGAGCTGCAGCAGAGCCTCCCGGATCGGCGTACGGGAGACACCGATCCGGTCGGCGAGCTCCTGCTCCGACAGGAAGACTCCCTGCATCTCGGGGTCCGTCAGCACCGTGTCCTTGAGATACGTGTACGCCCTTTCCCGACCGGACGGCACGGCAACCCCCATAGATCGCATACAATTTGTATACAAACGCTACCACGCCCCTACCACGGTGAGCGTCCTACGGCGGCACTTCCCAAAGCCCTCCGAGCCTCGCCGAAGGGCCGTCACCGGAAGATCACCCCGGCCAGAGACCTTCGCGTCGCCCACATCGGCACGGGGCCGCAACGGCCGGCGCTGAACCATAGCGGGGTGTACACCGGATACACGCCGAAAGGACAATGAGTTGACCTTGAGGCTCTGACAGGCGTCGGGGCTCACTCGCTGCCGTCAGCGCCCTCTGCGAGCATGCGGTGGACGGTAGGGCGACCGAGGGTCGCTTGCCCCGGTTCTCACCCGAGGTGATGACGCGCTTGCGGACGACCTCGGGGACAGGGACGCCGCCGGCCCGCAGGCTGCGGGCGTAGGCGGCCATATCGCCGTCGACACCCGAACTGGCGACGTCGCACGCATCAATCACCAGCCGGGCGTTGAGGGCCGAGTCCCACTGCTCGGGCAGGCCCGCTTTCAGATCCTCGCAGCGGACGGTGATCGACGCGTCGGTGAGCGCGATTTCATGCACGCAACCACCATCCTCGTACGGGAGGATCTCATCGAGGAGCACGGTGTCAACCAACATCCAGTCGATGGCATGCGTATAGTCGATGGAGAAATGCGTCACCCCTGAATCGTTGATGCGCAACCCAGCGTCGCGCTTCTACTGATTCGGGGAGAATGTTAGCGTCAGCCCTCCGCTTTTATCAGCAGTCACCTGAATACCTGACAGTTCCAGGTCCTTGACGCAGCGACTGTTGCCGTGACCCAAAGCATAATGCGCGGAATCGGACGCGAATTCCCTTGCCCCGATCGGGCAACCGATCTTGAAACTTGGGGAGTTCGGCCAGATATTCCGTGGGATCGACGTAGAAACCGCCATCATCCCAAACGGCCGTAACGTACTTCATTTGCAACCTTCCGCGGCGAGAGGTGGCCGCCTCAATTTTTCTCCTCTGATATCCTCGGTCCCCTTGGGCCCGATTCGGCCGATCTTTCGCAGTCCATAGATCATCCGGCCCTTGATGGCGTTCTCCCCAGCGGGCGGGACTTCGACGTCCGCGGCTTTGATGCCGCGCTTATTGAACCATCCCTGACTGTTGAACAATCCGACTTCGCGCATGGTTTTGTCGTAGACGTGAATTTCCACGTCCATTCCCTTGTTGCCCACGGGGAAGGGGTCACGCCGGCCCGTGTACCCCTGCCCGAAATTCAGCGGGTTCTGAGGCCCCGCAGGTCCCTTCCCTGCCAGACCAAGGTCGTCACTCCAGCTCAGCGGGTTCAGTACGTACGAGTGGTGATCAAGGGCGGGGACGCGGCCCAGTGGATCCGCGCTGAGGTACCGCGCTGTCTCGGGATCGTAGTACCGGTGCAGACTGTAATGCAGGCCGGTCTCAGAATCGGCGTACTGCCCAGGGAAACGCAGGGGACACTCGACCGACTCCGTGGCCTTGTCCGGGGCTAGGACATGGGTGCCCCACAGGCCGGTACGGCGCTGCCAGGCCAGCTCACCGGTTGCGGAGACGAGTTCCGTGGGAGTGCCGACGGAGTCGGTGACGACGCTGTGGAACCGGGGGCCGTGCTCAGGGGCCGACTCCGCTGCCAACTGCGCGGGGAACGACGTGTTGTCGGCTGTCGCGGTTAGCTTGTGCCCCGTCTGAGCGACCGGCCGGGGACTGTTCGGCGCATGGTCCCAAGTGGTGACCCAACCGTCCGGCGCGGTCGGCTCGGCCAGACACAGGGCATCCCAGATGAATTCCCTACGATCGGCCACGGAACCGTCCTCGGCCAAGCGGTGCTTGGAAATACGCCGACCCGGTCACTGACTCACGCAAAATCCGTCCGTCTCCGCGAAGCCGGCCGCCGAATCTCACGTGCGACCGAAAGGTTCTGGGGGTTCGATCACCGCCGCCCCGAGCGTGCCCACGAACATCACGCTCAGGGAGCCGATCACGCAGCGACAAGGCTCATTCGGCGCGGCCGGAATTCGACGCTACGGTCACCTCACAGGGGTCACCCCAGGAAGCTCAACCGCACCTGCCGGTTGGGATTGTCCTTGTTGGTGTCCGCCAACCTCCGCAAAGACAGCCCCAGGCTAAACGGACGCGACGCGCGCCCAGCATCGGTGCCTTGGTCATGGCCTCTCAAGTTGACCACGGTGGTTGAAGCAGCAGTGAGGTGCGCCGCGCTACGTACCAGGACGGAAGTGACCGATCCAGTTTCGATTTCCGGAGCCGCGGATGGCTGACTACCGTGGACCTTCTCAGGTACACGGAGTGATGATTTCCCAGTCCTTCGCGGGGTCCCCAGTCAGTAGGTACTCGCTCAGGTACATGTCTGTGTCCTCATGGAGGTCGTCCTCCAGGTCCCACACGGACTCGCATTCGGGGCAGAGAAAGAACCTCTGTCCCGTGTCCTTGCGCTCATAACAACGCACCCAGTCCTGGCCACAGTGCGCGCAGGCGACCTTGTCCATCAATTCCAGCTCCTCGGGAAGGCCGTGATCACTTCATTGCCGTGTTCGACGGTGATCGAAAGATATTCCTCCCCGGGGTTGTAGCCCACCTGCCGGGCCATGGGGATGATGTAGGTGGTACGAGCGCCCTGCTGGTTGACCGACACCGCCATGGCGCGTCGGCCCCACGCCTCGTCAACCGTCTCCAACCCGCCCTGATTGCCGGTGTCGAACACTCCGTGAGCGGGCTTCGCAGGGTTATCCCGGGTGTGCTGCATGACGTGGGTGATGCGGTGTCCCTCAGCCGAACCCGGACCGTAGTCCAATCCTTCAGGCGAGCGGTACCAGCCGCCCCCGAGGTCCTCCAGCTCACAGCCGTACAGACCCAGCGGGTCCGACCAGGTGCCTGGATGGCGGATGTATACCGAGGGGTTGGGGGCCGGCTTCAGGCCCATGGGGTCCTGGCTGAGGTAACAGGCTGTCTCGGGATCGTAGTAGCGGAAGTAGTTGTAGTGCAGGCCGGTTTCGGCGTCGGCGTACTGGCCCGGGAAGCGCAGCCGACAGTCGGCGGAGGAGGGGTCGGTCGGGCCGGTGAGGAGGGTGCCCCACAGAGTAGTCCGGCTCTGCCATGTCGTCTCGCCCTCGGCGGTGACCAGCTCGGTGGGCGTGCCTACAGCATCTGTGACGACTACATGGAACACGGCTTCGCAGTCGCGGGCAGACTCCTCGGCCAGCCGGGCCAGAAACGAGGAGGTGCTCCCGACGACTGATCGCCGGTGGTCAGTCTGAGCGATCGGCCGGTGGGTTCCGGGCTCGTAGTCCCAGGTGGTCACCTTGCCGTCCGGGCCGGTCTGTTCCGCCAGCCTGGTGTCGTCCCAGGAGAAGTCGGTGCGATCGGCCTGAGTTCCGTCTTCCGCCAGACGGTACTTGCAGAGGCGACGTCCGAGCGGATCGTACCCGTACCGCCAGCGTTCACCCTCCGGCGTGCCGACCTCGGCTAGGCGATCCTCGGCGCTCCAAATGAACGTCCAGGTCCGGGTCTGTCCGTTGAGGAGCTTGCGGGTCCTGCGGACCAGCCGCCCTTGGGCATCGTGCTCGTGAGTGCTGCGGCCCGCTCGGCGGACGAGAGTGCCGTCGAAGTCTCGGTCCCCGGCGGAGTCATGGCCGGGTGCCGCTGCGTGCACCAGATTGCCGACCTGATCGTAGGCGTATTTCTCGGTCCAACCGTGGGCGCGTACGCCCGTGACGCGACCTGTCGCGTCCAGGTCGAAGCGGCGGATACCCGTGGTGAGCTCGGGGACCTCTGCAAGATAGCCGTCGCTGCGGTATGCATAGACGCGGTGCTGAAGCAGATTCTGCGCATCGGCCGAACCTGCGGTGAGAGACTGGCGGGTCAGGCGGCCAGCCGCGTCCCACGACTGGGTCTGCAGAACCTCGGTACCGAGACGACGCTCCGTCTCGTGTCCGGCGGCATCATGGGTGAAGGCCAGGGTGCCCGCCTCCGAACGAAGCTCCGAGGGCTGCCCTGCCGCATCGTACGCCCACAGCGAGACCAGTCCGGACGGGGTCTCGCGACGGGCACAGCGGCCCAACGGGTCATAGACGTAGGCCGTGACGTCTTCGTCGACAGCCTCGCTGAGAGTGCGCCCGAGAGCGTCCCGGACTAGAACTATCTCGGCGTCTGGATTGGCCGCCCGAGCAAGCAGCCCGTCCGCTCCGTACTCGAAGATCGTCGTCTCACCTGTGCCGCTGCGCTGCTCCACGACGCGACCCGCTCCGTCCCGGACGAAGCTCAGCGTCTCCCCCGCCCCGTTAGTACGTGAAGCCAGCCGGCTTGCCGGGTCATGCATGTACGTCAGCGTGCGGCCATTGAAGTCCGTCTCGGCTACCAGTCGACCGGCTTCGTCGTAGGTGTACGACCAGGTCCGGCCCTGCGGGTTGGTGACACCCGTCAGGCGCATTTCCGTGTCGTACGAGAACGCGTAGTGGGCGCCGTCCGGGTCCGTCCGGGTGGCGGGCACGTCGAAGTGTGTCGTCGTGTGGCGGGTCGTGTTGCTCGCCGCGTCCGTGTGCCTGAGTAGGTTGCCCTCAGCATCCCACGTCCACGACTCGCGGGTGCCGTCGGGCTGTTCGCGCCAGGACGGCTTGCCCTCCGTCGTCCAGCCCAGGCGCGTGGTGTGGCCCAGAGGATCGGTCACCGCGATGACCCGCCCGAACGCATTGCGGCGGATTATTGTCGTATGACCTAGTTCGTCCGTAAGGGAGATGGGCAGGCCCGCTGCATCGTAGGCCACCGTACGGGTGTGGCCGAGGGCATTGGTGATGACGGTTGGACGGCCTGCCTCGTCGTTCGTGTATCGCGTCTCGGCGCCGGCCGGATCCACAGTCCTGAGCAGATTGCCCCGCTCGTCGTAGGTGTGATGCCAGGTCGCGCCACCTGGCTCGATCACCTCGGTCGGCAGGTCGAGCTCACTGTAGGAAGCCTGAGCCAGCGAGCCGTCGGCAAGGTTGAGGGCGGTCAGATTGCCTGATTCGTCATAGGTGTACCGCGTGGTGTGCCCCAGTGGGTCCGTCACGGCGACCGGCCGGGCTCCGTACTGATCCCACGCGGTATACGTGACATGCCCGAGCGGGTCCGTCTCCTCCTCGACTTGGCCCTCGGCGTTGTAGCGGTGCACCGAGACACGACCTTGCGAGTCTGTGTATGTCGTCCTACGGGCCGCGTCGTCATAGGTCAGGGTGCCGGAGAGAATGCCGTCGACGCCCTCGGTACGGACGACCCGCCCGCGGTCGTCGTAGACGTAGCCGAACCAGGTGCCGTTGCGGTCGGTCCAGCGAGTGACGCGGCCCTCGGCGTCGTAGGTGAAGCGCAGGGGCTTGCCGCTGGAGTTGATGACCTCGGTGAGGTTGCCGGTGGCGTCGTAGCCGTAGCGCATCACGACCGTGCCCTCGCCGGGCACGGCGCCGGGGCTGTAGCGGGAGGGCGGCTGGTCCAGCAGCCGCAGGGCCGTGATGCGAGGGCCCTGGGTGTCGACGGCGACGTAGTAGCCACCGGAGTGGCGGATACCGAACGGGATCCCCTCGTCGTCGCGTTCGACGTCGATGCGGTTGCCGTTGCGGTCCGTCCAAGAGTCCAGGGCCAGGTGGAACACGCCGAAGGAGGGTGACGGGACCGGCGCGGCGAAGGTGCGGACCACGCCCGTCGACGGGTCGGTGACCGTCATCGCGCCGTCCGGCTTGCCGTCCCACTCCAGCGGCCAGCGGGCACCCTTCGCCGGCATCACGGGCACGCCGGGTTCCGGCACCGGGTACACCAGGCGCATGCCGTCCGCCGCGGCGAAGACGACACCCTCGCCGTCGATCTGGAGGCACTCGTCCAGGGTCGAGATCCAGGTCGTGCCGAAGCACATACCACCCCGGTAGGAGGAGAGATGAGTGCGCGTGAACCGAAACGGCAGTGTGCCCGGCAGGGTCAGATCCGTCTGCGTCATCAGCACGGCGCCGGTCGCCACGTCGATCGGCTCACCCACGCACGGAGTTTCCTCGGCGTTGCGGGCCGCCGGGCCCAGATCGACCAGGTCGGGGCGGAGCGACGCAGGGCGCAGCAGCGTCGGGGTGGTGTCGGCGAGACCGCCTTCCATGCTCGACTTCAGCAGGCCGCCACCCGCGCCCAGAGCTCCGCCGAAGATCATGCCGTTCTCGGCGGCCTTGTTGACCTCGTCCAGGCTGAAGCCGTGCTGCAGACCCGTCGCCATCTGCAACGGCTGGGCCACCGCCAGGTCTACGGTGACCGACTCGACCCCGCCGAACGCGACACCGGCGAAGGCACCACCGATGATGTCGGCCACCACCGCGGAGACCCCGACGCCGATCGTGGCGCCGAACTCGATGACCGCGTCCGCCGCCGCTGCCGCCGCACCCGAGGCGATGCCCGCGGTCATGATGGCCAGCGCCACACCACCCGCGATCACGGCCGCGTCGATGGCTATCCGCGTCCAGAGCTTGTTGATGGCGTCGTCGATGCCGTCGGCGAACTTGTCCAGCGCACTGGCCATGTCCCGCGAGGTCTTCGCGAGGTCACTCAGCCAGCCGCCGTCCTCGTCCTTCGCGTAGCGGTCCCAGAACTTGTGGAACGCCTCGATCGACTCACCCGTGTTGTTGTGGATGATCCCGGAGGCGCTGCGGTGCACCGGGGAGCGGACGTCGTCCACGGAGTCGGCGAACGCACGCCACGCCTTCGCCGCATCCCGAAGCTTGCCGGAGTCGGCCTCCGGCCACCACAGGCCCATGTCGAGAAGGATGTGGCGGGCCTTGTCCTCAATGCTCACCGGCACCGTCGCTCTGCTTGTCGGTCTTCACCTTGGTGAACATGCCGGCGACGAGCTCGTCGTGGTCCACGTGTCCGTCCGCCATGTCGGCCATCGCCTCGTGAATGCTCGTCAGCCCCAGCACCAGGATCCCCGTCGCGCTCTCGATCGACTTCTGGTGCGGCTTGTAGACGCCACCGAACTGCTTGCCCTGCTTGTCATGACCCCACGGCTCGCCCAGGCCGTCCAGGGTCTTGATGAGAGTGGTCAGCGCCTTGCTCAGATCGACGGCGCCCTGCTGGAAGGTCGGCGCTGCCGCCTTGATGTCGGCGGTCTTGATGTCCAGTACCTTGCCGGGGACCTTGCCGTCACCCATCGCTGCCGTCTCCCCCCGGTTCGCAACTGCGGCTTCCGACCCTAGAGGAATCGAGTCAAGAGATAGTCATATCGAAGGAACATGCAGGCAATGTGCTGGCGCGGGCGTCACCCCGCAACGACGGCGCCGACACCGTCTCCGCCCTCGCCGCTGGGGTGACTACCGAGACCGTAGCGAGAAGCTGGCTGAGACGCTTCGCGACAGCACCCCCGGCACGGGACAGAGACTCCACGCATGGGGAACCAGCTCGGCCAACGCACTGCCAGGTCCCCTGCAAGCCAGGCGAGACCGGCCTCGCACCGGTCACAGACTCACGCAAACTCCGTCCGTCTCCGCGAAGCCAGCCGCCGAACCTCACGTGCGACCGCGAGGTCCTGGGGGTTTCGATCACCGCCGCCCCGAGCGTGGCCACGAACATGACACCCAGTGAGCCGATCACGCAGCGACAGGGCCCATTCGGCGCGGCCGGAATCCGACGCTACAGTCACCTCACAGAGGTCACCCCAGGAAGCTCAACCGCACCTGTCGGTTGGGATTGTCCTTGTTCGTGTCCACCAGGCAGACCGACTGCCACGTCCCCAGCTCCAGGTGGCCGGCGAGGACCGGGATCGTTGCGTGGGGCGGGACGAAGGCGGGCAGGACGTGGTCGCGGCCGTGGCCGGGGCTGCCGTGGCGGTGCTGCCAGCGGTCGTCCGCGGGCAGCAGGGTGTGCAGGGCGGTGAGCAGGTCGTCGTCGCTTCCGGCGCCCGTCTCGATGATCGCGATTCCGGCGGTGGCGTGCGGCACGAACAGGTTCAGCAGACCGTCGCGTCCCGCGGCGGTCTCCCGGAGGAAGGCCTCGCAGTCACGGGTCAGGTCGACGACCGTCTCCCTGGAGCCGGAGGCGACGTTCAGCACGCGGGTGGTGAAGGCATCGGACATGCCCCCATCCTCACCCCTGGCCCGGCTTTCACACGTGTGCGACCCGTCCGCCGCGCGCCCGGCGGTCCGCCGGGCGAGACGGCCATGGGCCGCGTCACCGGCATCTGGCTCCTTGCAGCGCATGTTGCGTTCAGCCTCCCTCACCACGCGCGGTCACATCGACCTGTTCCGGGTGGCCTCCGCCGCGTGTCGCCGCGGCCGCTGACGCCCTTCCACCTCCTCCCCCGGAATGGATTGCCGTCCCGTAGGACGTCGAGCCTCGGTCCGTCGCGGTATGTCCGCGGGACGCCCACCTCCGTACCCCTGTGCCCCCACCGGCTTCGCAGCCGCTCGTACATGGCCCCGCCGAGGGCCGGCCGTGATGAGGGCGAGCGCGGTGCGGCGTACGGACGGTGGGTGTGGTCCGCCGCGGGCGGGTGCTGTCGATGACCTCGCCGAGCCGGAGGAGGGACAAAACCTGGACGACTGGGACATCTGGGACAGCCGGACAGCCAGGAGGAGCACTGTCGATCCGGCACTGTCGAAGAAGTACGGAATGCATCGGTGTCCGGTGCCGGTGCCTGAGGCGTCGGCGTCGCCGGTTGGGGCACTGCGACTCGACGGCGACCCGGCACGCGTCGACGGCCGCACCGGCCTCGAAGCGATCGGGGCCCACGGGTGGCGTGTTCGCACCGAGGCCGCACCCATGGGCGTGCGGGCGTGTGCACAAGACATGGTGGATCGAAGGACATCACGTGAGACCTGCGACCACGTCGTCGTTGGAGGCGGATGCAGTGCCACCAAGGTCTTGCCGGTGATCGCGACCGGGGAGATCCTCAAGCGGGTACGGGGCCGGGAAGCACCGCGAGGAGCCGTGGTGAACGCAGGCAGTGCGCGCCGCCGGGAGGACAGTTGACGGACATGGAACCCCCCTCTGCACGACGGGGACAGGAACCCGCGGCAGCCGGGCCGGGGCGGCGGCGCTTCCTCGGCTACGTGCTGGCCGCCTCGACGCTGACCGTCGCCGCCGAACTCGGTGAGGCGGTGCTCGCGCCGGACGAGGCGGAGGCCGTCGTCCCGTCCGTGCCGGGTCCGGCGGAGATCTACGACCTCAACGACATGCTCACCCATGCGACGCTGCCGACGGCCAACCTGATCACGATCCGGATCGACGCCGCCGGCACGGCCTCCTTCGCGCTGCCGCGGTCGGAGGTCGGGCAGGGCATCACGACGTCGAGCGCCATGCTGATCGCCGAGGAACTGGACCTGCCGCTGGAGCGGGTCCGGGTCACGCTCGCGGACGCGCGACCGGAGCTGCTGTTCAACCAGCTCACCGGCGGCTCCAACACCACGATCTCGACCTTCACCCCGATCCGCGTCGCCGCCGCCGTGGCCCGGGGCCGGCTGCTGAAGGCCGCCTCCCTGGAACTCGGCGAGGCCGTGGACACCCTGACGGCGAAGGCCGGTGTCATCACCTCCTCCGCCACCGGGCGCAGTCTCACCTACGGTGAACTGGCGCGGAAGGCGGCAGCAGTGACGACCGGCCGGGTCTCAGTGGGGCTCAAGGAGGCGGCGGAATTCAAGGTCATCGGCACTCCCCAGGGGCGCGTCGACGCGATCGACGCGGTGACCGGGCGCAAGAAGTTCGCCATGGACCTGCACGTCCCTGACGCCCTGCCGGCGATGGTGTGCCGACCCCCGACGATCAACGGCACCGTGCGCTCGGTGGAGAACCTCGCCGAGGTGCGGGCCATGCCCGGTGTCACCGACGTCGTGACCGTCTCCACCGGGGTCGCCGTCCGCGGCCGTACCTTCGGCCAGTGCATCGACGCCGTGCGCGCGCTGAAGGTCTCGTGGGGGCCGGGAAGTGCCGAGGGCGCCTCCGACAGCACGATCCGCGACGAGCTGAGAAGGGCAGAACCGCCGCTCCCCGCGGTGGGCTTGCTGACCAAGTCGGTCGACGCCCGGTTCACCTTCCACTTCGCGAGCAACAGCGCGCTGGAGACCAACTGCGCCATCGCGGACGTGCGGCAGGACTCGGCCGAGATCTGGGGGAGCCTGAAGTCCCCGATCGTCACTCAGGAGCAGATAGCGTCGAAGCTGGGGCTGCCCGTCTCCGCGGTGACGGTCCATGTCACCGAGGGCGGCGGCTCGTTCGGGCGGAAGCTCTTCCACGACGCCGCCGCCGAGGCCGCCGAGATCTCGAAGGCGACGGGTAAGCCGGTCAAGCTGATGTGGCACCGCACCGACGACTTCCGGCAGGGACGTACCCACCCGATGGCCACCTCGCGGGTGCGCGCCACCTATGCCCTCGGCCAGGTGCTCACCTACGACCAGCGGCACACCTCCGTCGCCACCGACTTCGGCCACGGCGTCGGCGAGATCATCACCTCCGAGGCCGCGCGGCTGCCGGTCGGCGATCTGACCTTCTCCGAGACGATCTTCGCCCTCAGCCAGCAGACGCCGTACAACTTCGGCGTCGTCACCCAGTTGCTCAGCGAGGTCGACAAGGGCTTCAACACCGGCTCCATGCGCAACATCTACTCGCCCAACGTGCGCTGTGCGCAGGAGCTGGTCGTGGACGAGCTGGCCGGGCGGATGGGCAAGGACCCGTACCGGTTCCGCCGTGAGTTCGCGAAGGACGAGCGGGTGCGGGCCGTCCTCGACAAGGTGGCCGCGGTCGGGAACTGGGGCCGGAGCATGACCGCCGGCACGGCGCAGGGCATCGCACTGCATCCCGAGTACCACGCCTGTGTCGCCGTTCTCGCCGAGATCGACTGCCGTCCGCAGACCACCGGCCGAAAGGTCCGCGACGCCTACACCGGTCCCCGCGTCACCAAGGTCGTGTGCGCCGTCGACGTGGGCCTGGCGGTCAACCCGCAGGGTCTTCAGGCGCAGATGATGGGCGGCATCATGGACGGCATCGCGATCACCCTCAGCTCCGGCCTCCATCTCGACGACGGGCACTTCCTGGAGGGCAGCTGGGACAACTACTTCTACACCCGGCAGTGGAACGCCCCGCCCGAGCTGGAGATCGTCGTCATGCCGCCGACCACCGGGCAGCCCGGCGGCGCCGGGGAACTGGCCGTGGGGGCTGCGGCGGCCGCCGTGGCCTGCGCCTACGGCCGCGCCACGGGAACCATGCCGACGAGCTTCCCGATCAACCACGCGGGACCGCTCGGCTTCGAACCGCTGCCCACCACCCCGCCGATCCCCGCGTCCCCGACCGACGGACTCAACCGCGCCTTCTAGGAGTTGCCGTGCCCGAACAGACCTTCATCCTCAACGGCAAGCGGGTGACCGTCGACATCGAGGACGACGTCCGGCTGTTGTGGGTGCTCAGAGACGTCCTCGGGGTCACCGGACCGAAGTACGGCTGCGGGCTGGGCGTCTGCAAGGCATGCACCAGCCACATCAACGGCAAGGCGTTCAATCCCTGTTCGGTGCCGGTCGGCGCGGTCGGACCGGACGACGCGATCACCACCATCGAGGGCCTGCCCGCCACCGTCGGCAAGGATCTGCACCCGATGCAGGAGGCCTGGCTGGAGCACGACGTGGCGCAGTGCGGCTACTGCCAGCCCGGCCAGATCATGACCGCCGTGGCCAAGGTCCGCCAGGCCCGCGAGGAGGGCAGGGAGATCACCGAGGCCGACCTCGACGAGATCCGCAACGTCTGCCGGTGCGGCACGTACCACCGCATCCGGGAGGCGATCGTGGCCGGCGCGAAGAAGTACTGAGGCGCGTGCCGGAACTCGCCGGGCAGTCCACCGTCCCCCGGCTCCGAGCGGTGCAGGGGGCGGGAAGATCCCCGCCCCCGACCCGGTTGGTAGAAGCGTGAACGAAATGCGCGAGGTCGACGTGGTCGTCGTCGGCGCCGGTCAGGCCGGTCTGTCCAGCGCCCATCACCTGCGGCGGGCCGGTTTCGTGCCGGACCGGGACTTCGTCGTGCTCGACCGCTCCCCCGGTCCGGGCGGCGCCTGGCGGTACCGGTGGCCCTCTCTGACCTTCGGCAAGGTGCACGGGATGCACACCCTGCCGGGGATGGAACTGACCGGAGCCGATCCCGCCCGGCCGTCCTCCGAGGTCGTGCAGGAGTACTTCGCCGCCTACGAACAAGCCTTCGACCTGCGGGTGCGACGGCCGACCGTGGTCCGGTCGGTCCGCGAGGGCACCGCCGGACGCCTGCGCGTCGAGACCTCCGACGGAGCGTGGGGGACGACGGCGCTGATCAATGCCACCGGCACATGGGACAGGCCGTTCCGGCCGCACTACCCCGGCCAGGAGACCTTCCGCGGACGGCAGCTGCACACCGCCGGATACCGCGGGCCGGAGGAATTCGCCGGACTGCGGGTGGTCGTCGTCGGCGGCGGGGCGTCCGGCACCCAGCATCTGCTGGAGATCGCGCCGTTCGCGGCCGCGACCACATGGGTGACCAGGCGGCCGCCGGTGTTCCGGGAGGGCCCGTTCGACGCGGAGGCGGGCCGGGCCGCGGTCGCACTGGTCGAGGAGCGGGTACGGCAGGGGCTGCCACCGCGGAGCGTCGTCTCGGTCACCGGACTGCCCCTCAACGACGCTGTCCGGCAGGGCCTGGCGGACGGGATCCTGGACCGGCAGCCGATGTTCGACCGGATCACCCCGGACGGTGCGGTCTGGCGGGACGGGCGGCACGTGGCCGCGGACGTCATCCTCTGGGCGACCGGTTTCCGGGCCGCACTGGATCATCTGACCCCGCTGCGGCTGCGGGAGCCGGGCGGCGGGATCCGCGTCGAGGGCACCCGCGCCGTCGCCGATCCACGCGTCCACCTGGTCGGGTACGGGCCCTCGGCCAGCACCGTCGGTGCCAACCGGGCCGGGCGGGCCGCGGTGCGGGACATCAGGGGGCTGCTGTCCCGTGACTCCGCCGCGGCCTGAGACCCGGATCACCTCGCCGACCGCGGGCCGCCGTCCACGCCGTCACGCCGTCACGCCGTCACGCCGTCACGCCGTCACGCCGTCACGCCGTCGGCTCCAGGCTCGCGTCGCGGCGGACCAGCGCGGCGTAGCGCCCGTCGAGGGCCAGGAGTTCCTCGTGGGTGCCGCGCTCGGCCACCCGTCCGGAGTCGAGCACCACGATCTGGTCGGCCGCCCGGACGGTGGACAGGCGGTGCGCGATCGTGAGGGTGGTGCGGTTGGCCGACAGGGCGTCGATGGCCTCCTGCACGGCGGCCTCGGTACGGGTGTCCAGGGCGCTGGTCGCCTCGTCGAGAAGGAGGACGGGCGGGTCGCGCAGGATGGTGCGGGCGATGGCCAGGCGCTGCTTCTCGCCACCGGAGAAGCGGTGACCGCGCTCGCCGACCACGGTGTCGTAGCCGTCGGGGAGGGCGGCGATGTGGTCGTGTATCTGCGCCGCCACGGCGGCCGCGCGCAGTTCGTCGTCGGTGGCGTCCGGCTTCGCGAAGCGGAGGTTCTCGGCGACGGATGCGTGGAAGAGGTACGTCTCCTGGGAGACCACGCCCACCGCGCGGGCGAGGGTGTCGAAGTCGAGGTCGCGGACGTCGACGCCGTCCAGGGAGACCCGGCCACCGGTCACGTCGTAGAGCCGCGGCACCAGATACCCCAGCGTGGACTTGCCGGCGCCGGTCGGGCCGACGATCGCGAGGCTGGTGCCGGCGGGGACCGTGAGGTCGACGCGGTCGAGGATCGGGCCGCTCCTGCCGTCGTAGTGGAAGGAGACGTCGTCGAAGCGGACCTCGCCGCGGACGCGGTCCAGGTGGACCGGCTCGGCGCGCTCGGTGATGTCGACCGGCAGGTCCAGGTACTCGAAGATGCGCTGGAAGAGAGCCAGCGAGGTCTGGATCTGCACCCCGGTCGACAGCAGGCTGACAGCGGGCCGGAAGAGCCCCTGCTGCAGCGAGACGAAGGCGACGATCGTGCCGATGGAGGCCCCGGGTCCGCCGAGTTGCAGCGTGACGCCCGCGGTCCAGTAGATGACGGCCGGCATGGCGGCCATGACGATCGTGATGACGGCCATCCGCCAGCGCCCGGCCATGTTCGACCGCACCTCGAGGTCGACCAGGCGCTCGGACTCCTCCGCGAACGACGCGGTCAGCGAGTCGGAACGGCCCATCGTGCGGCCGAGCAGGATGCCACTCACGGAGAGTGACTCGGTGACGGTGGCCGCCATCGCGGCCATCTGCTTCTGCCGCTGGGTGGTGATCTTCTTGCGTTCGTTGCCGACCCGTCGGCTGATCCACACGAACACCGGCAGCAACAGCAGGGAGACCACGGTGAGCCGCCAGTCGAGGGCGACCATCGCGACGATGGTGGCGACGACACTGGTGAGGTTGGAGACCAGGGAGGTGGCCGTGGAGGTGACGGTGGCCTGCATGCCGCCGATGTCGTTGGCGATGCGGGACTGCACCTCGCCGGTGCGGGTGCGGGTGAAGAAGGCCAGCGACATGCGCTGCAGCCGGCCGTAGACGGCGGTGCGCAGGTCGTGCATGACGCGCTGGCCGACGGTCGTGGAGATCAGGGTCTGCAGGACGCCGAAGACGCTGGTGAGGACGGCGCTGAGGATCATGCCGAGGGCGAGCAGGCTCAGCAGCCCGGTGCGGCCCTGCGGGATCGCGACGTCGAGGGTCGCCTTCAGCAGGAAGGGCGTGGCGACGGAGACCAGGGAGGCGGCGCCGACCAGCAGGCCGACGATCGCGAGGCGGCCACGGTAGGGCCGGAAGAGGGCGAGGATGCGACGGACCTGACGCGGCTGTTCCTTCGCGTCGGCGGGTGGCGTCCAGACGGGCGGTCGGTCGGGGTGCATGGGCTCCTACGGAGGTGGGCGGGCACCGGCGCGGGAATGCGGACGGTGACGGCTGACGGATCCTAGCTCATTGTTACCTATGTTCACAATGAACGCCGTCCTGATATTGTTCCCGCATGACCACCCCCGACCCCGACGGGCTCCTCGCCGAGCAGTTGCTGCGGCTGACCCGACGGGTGCACCGCATCCAGAAGCGTCATCTGGAACAGCACGAGCTGGGCATCACACCGGCCCAGTCCCGGCTGCTGCGCACCCTGGCGCACTTCGGCGACCCGCCCCGCATGGCGGACCTCGCCGCGTACCTGGAGGTGGTGCCCCGCGCGGTCACCACCCTCGTGGACGGCCTGGAGGCGAGCGGCCGGGTGCGCCGGGTGCCCGACCCGGCCAACCGGCGGGTGATCCGGATCGAGCTCACCGACGAGGGGCGCAGCACCCTGGGCGTCCTGCGCGGAGCGCGCCGGGCGGCCGCACAGGAGATCCTCGCCCCTCTGACGGGCGAGCAGCGCGAGGCCCTCGGCGGGCTGCTGGACACGCTGGTCGGCACGGAGCACACGCACGCGCGCCACTGCTGAGGCCCGGCGCGAGGGGCGGGGCGGCCCGCCCGTTCGCGTCCTCCTCGCCGGACGCTCGGGCCACGTGGGCCGCTCGGGCTCTTCGGTCGCCCCGGCTCCGTGGGGTGAACCGGCCTCGTACGCCACTCCGGCTTCGTGGGCCGCCCCGGCTTCGTGGGCTGCTGTCCGGGCTGCCAGCTGCTCGCCGCGAGCGGGGGCGCCCGGCCCGGGCGCCGAGACGGTACTGGTCCGAGCCCGGGCGGGGAGGCCCGGGCCCCGCCGCCTCGCCCCGCCGACGCGCGGAGGCGGTCCGTGGCGGCGGACTCGGCCCGGATCAGCAGCCGTTGCGGTCCCGGGTGAGCACCCCCTGCACCGTGGTGAGGGTGTGGTCGTAGCAGCCTCCCGCGCCGTGCAGCCGATAGCGCTCGCTCGTCGTCGCGGCGGCATGGCGCTGCTCGCGCGGCACGTTCAGGGTGTAGGCGGCGTCGCCCGTGTAGGTGTCGTCGAGCCAGGTCCGGGACGTGCGCCGCCCGCCCCGGGTACCGGCCACCGCGGCGCGGTCACCGAGGGTGAGCTCGGTGCGCAGACGTCCGTCGGAGCCGATGACCGTCGTGCCGTTCATCGTGTAGGTGCGGTGGGTCCGCGTCGCGGTGGCCGGACGCCCGTGCGTCGCGACGGTCACGGTCTCGTCGTCGGTCCAGGTGGCGTCGAGCCCGTCGGTGTTCTCCCCGTCGGTCCAGCGGTGGACGGAGGTGTTGGCCAGACTGCGGGCGACGGTGGTGCTGACCCGGCCGTGCGAGGTGTCCACGTAGCCGGCGACGGTCAGCCGGTGGCCGCCCCGGGTGTCCACGCGCTGCTCCGGCCCGGGAGTGTAGGCGGCGGTGTCGGCGAGATCGCCCGCCCGGTCGACGGTGAGGACGCCGCCGACGTGCTCACGGTGGGCATCCTGCCAGACGAGCACGTTGACCGGGGTGCTCCAGCCGGCCTGACCCTGTGGCACTCCCGCGACCGAGACCTCGATCCGGTGCGGCCGGCCGTCGTTCAGGAGTCCGGCGAACGGCGTCAGGTCGTACTCGATCGGCCGGACGTCGAAGGCCCGGGGCGCGGCAAGCACGTACCACAGGAAGGGGTTGGACCAGCCGCCCGTCCACACGGTCGGGAACGGCGACGCGATTCCGGCCAGCCGGCCGTCGACCCTGATCTGCACCTCCCGGTACGGCCCCCGGTCCGCGGTGCACGAGTACGGTGCCTGCTTCGGCACCGCCAGATACCAGAACTCCTCGCACCCCCCTCCCGAACCGGTGGCGTACACCTCCGCGACGATGCGCTCGCTGTTGCGCGGGGTGGTCAGCGCGGTGCCCCCGGCGAGAGTGAGGACACGGTCGGGCACGGCCGCGGGCCGGGTGTCTCGGTCCGCGGCGTAGAACGTCAGCGTGGCCCTGACATCGAGCACGCCGGTGTAGGTGTCGTCGACGACGTTGCCGATGAGCATCTCGACGTCCTCGGCGCGGCGGAACGTGTCGCTGTAGCGCGTGACGTCCTTCTCCACCGACCAGGAGATCCCGTCGGGCGAGGGCTCCGGCGTCGAGGTGCGCAGGATCTCCACCCCGCCGACGTGCAGATAGCCGAGCCGGTCGAACTGCCGTCCCTTGACCTTGCCGTCGAGCCGCAGCACCACCTTGCTCCAGCGGCTGCCGCAGCCGCGCGGCGGCGTGTACCGGCCGCGGTACGGCGTGAAGTCCCGGAACTGCGTCTCGGCCAGGGTGACGCGGCAGGCCGCCCCGGGAGGCCGGGCCACCGGGGGTGCCGCGGTGACGGGATCGTGCCAGTCGGTTCCGAACTCGGTCGGAGGCTCAACCGGTCGACCGGCCGGGACGGACGCCTCCGTGCGCCCCCCGGCCGACTGCGCCGGAGCCGCACCGAGAAGGGTGCCCGCCAGAAGCGCCGCCCCGGTGAGCATGCACATGATTACCCGATGTCTCATGGCCCGTGTTCTACGGGGAGTCGGCGGCGACCGCAATGGCGCCCGTCGCCCGGCAGCCCGGGTCGGCCACCCCTGCCGGAACATGTCTGCGGGGGAGCGATCGCACTCCGTCCGGGCGACTGTCCCCCGTACCGTCGTACGAGGGTCCCGTCCCGGCCGTCCCCTCCCGTCAGTACCGATCCCGGGCGGCCTTCAGATTGGCCCGGTCCCCCATCACCACGACCGGCTTCTGCTGGGGGTCGAGTCTGCGCAGCAGGAACCGCATCGCCCGCTCGGGCACACTCACACAGCCCAATGTGCCGTCACCGTGGTCGAGATGGAGCCAGATGCTGCCCCCCTTGTCCTTGCCGAGAGGACGCGTGGGGTCGTCGGGGCGGGTGCCTCGCAGCCGGTTGTAGTCGATGGCGATGACGTAGTCGAAGTCGTGCCAGTGCGCCTCGTCCCACTCGTAGGGGGAGACGAAGGCGTCCTCGTCCTGGGTGTACGGGAGCTGCGCTCCCGGATCCTCCAGGAGGCCGCCGGCATCGGAGAGGGAGAAGACTCCGACCGGGGTGCGCTCGTCGCCGTCGTGATGATCGGTGGTCCAGCCCCGCTTGCCGTTGTGCGACGGCCAGCTGCGGATGCGCTCCCACCTGGCTCCGTGCTTCTCGTAGAGCACCAGCGTGCCGTCCGGGGAGCTCTCCCCGTCCCCGTACACGGCCACGATCTGGCGCGAACCGGCAGGTACGTGCCGCCACAGCCGGTCCCCCACACCTGGCACACGGGGTGGCTCCACCGGACGGGGCCGGACGCTCGCGTCCGTACCGCCGGGCCTGGGGACGCCACCGCCGTGATCGGTCACCGTCCGGGGGCCGCCGCACGCGGCCAGAACCGACATGAAGAACCCACAGGTCGCCGCGGCGACCATCGCTCGCCTTGTACCACTCAGCATGATCCCATCGTGGGCACCGCGCCCAGGATGATCCACTTGAGTTGGGCCAAACAGTCTCACCCCACGTCATTTCACCCGGCCCAGTGCCTACTTGCGGCTGACGACGGGCCTCGGGAGCCTGGTCCGCGGGGGTCCGCGGGGGTCGGCAGGAGTCCGCGGGGTGGGGAAAGGGGCGGGGGCGGATCGAGGCCGGGTACGGCACGGGACCGGCGCCGGTCCGCACCCCACGTCCCGGAAAACCGGTTGCCTTCCGCCACGCTGCGACGCGACCCTGTCACGGCTTGTTGCCCGGGCCGCCTCCGCCTGCTCTCCCCCGCCCGATGCCGGCCGCCCTCCTCCCCTCGACCCGTCACTCTTTCCGCCCCGACTCGAGCTCCTGGGACGCCATGCGAATCCAAGACCTTCCGTACTCCGACCCGGGTGTACCCGACGCACGCTCAGGACCTCGATTCCTGTGGTGGCTCGGGCGGAACCAACTGGGCGTTCAGGCGAAGGCCCTGGCCTGGGGACTGCTGCACTTCACCTCCGTCTCCGCCCTGCCGTTCTGCGTCGGGCTCGCTGTCCAGGCCGTCGTCGACCGGTCCGCCGCCCACCTGGTCCGGGCCGGCGCACTGCTGGTGGTGTGCTGCCTCGGCAACGCGCTCGGCGACACCTTCCTGCACCGCGCCGCCGTCACCAACTGGATCACTGCCGCAGCCCGCGTCCAGCAGCTTCTGGCCCGTCAGGCCACCCATCTGGGTGCGGGGCTGACCCGGCGGGTGGCCGCGGGCGAGGTCGTCGCCGTATCCACCGGTGACGTCGAGAAGATCGGCTGGTTCGTGGAGGCGGTGTCGCGGTTCACCGCCGCCGCTCTCACCCTCGTGCTGGTCTCCGTGGGTCTGATGGTCTACCAGCCCGCCCTCGGTGCGGTCGTCGCCGTGGGCCTGCCCCTCCTCGCGATCGCGGTCCTGCCGCTGCTGCCCCGCGCGACCCGGCGCGCCGACCTCCAGCGCGAGAAGGCGGGCCGCGCCACCGAACTGGCCTCGG
This sequence comes from Streptomyces tropicalis, assembly GCF_029269835.1. Taxonomy (GTDB): domain Bacteria; phylum Actinomycetota; class Actinomycetes; order Streptomycetales; family Streptomycetaceae; genus Streptomyces; species Streptomyces tropicalis. The sequence continues at coordinate 170,019 of NZ_JARJBB010000005.1, forward strand.
ACACCGTCGCCGGGCTGCGGGTGCTGCGCGGCATCGGCGGTGAGGAGCTGTTCCTCGCCCGCTACCGCCGGGCCTCACAGGAGGTGCGGCAGGCCGCTGTGCGCAGTGCCCGCATGTGGTCGCTGATCTCGGCGATCCAGGTGATGCTTCCGGGGCTGCTGCTGATCGCGGTGGTCTGGCACGGCGTCCAGTTGGCCCGCGCGGGCCGTGTCACCGTCGGCGAACTGGTCACGGTCTACAGCTCGGTCATGGTGCTCACCTACCCTCTCCGGTACTTCGAGGAGATCGCCATGGCCTACTCCTTCTCCCGCCCCTCGGCCACCAGGACGGCCGGGGTGTTGTCCCTGACGCGGTCCACGGAAACCGCCGGGAGCGGGACGACGGACGAGGTCCCCCGAGGGGATCTGCACGACCCGCTGACCGGCCTGATCGCGCCGTCCGGCCGGCTGACCGCCGTGGTGTGCGGCGACCCGGACGCGGCGGGCCGGCTGGCGGAGCGGCTCGGTGGCCACCCGGCCGAACGCAGCACCTCGGCCCGGCTCGGCGGTGTCCCGCTCGACGAGCTGTCCCTGACCTCCGCACGCACGGCCGTCCTGGTGCAGGACAAGGACCCGGTCCTGCTGTCGGGGTCGCTGCGCTCGCTGCTCGACGTGCCGCGTTCCGGCGCCGTGGACGCGGAGGACGCGCTGACGGCCGCTCAGTGCGGAGACGTCCTGGAAGCACTGGCGCAGGCGTCGGTGGGCGCCGAGGACCCGATGGACGTACGCATCACCGAGCGCGGCCGGTCCCTCTCCGGGGGCCAACGCCAACGTCTGGCGCTGGCCCGTTCCCTGGTCACCGACCCGGAGGTGCTCGTCCTCGACGAACCGACCTCCGCCGTCGACTCGCACACCGAGGAGCGGATCGCCGCGGGCGTGCGCGATCTGCGCTCCGGGCGCACCACGGTGGTGTTCACCTCCTCGCCGCTCGTTCTGGAGCTCGCCGACCGGGTGGTGCTGGTGCAGGAGGACGCGGTCGCCGCCGTCGGCACGCACCGCGAGCTTCTGGGGGCCGAGCCCGCGTACCGGGCGGTCGTGACGCGGGAGACCGACGGGGAGCCTGCCGCCCTGGCGGCACAGGTGGCCGGTGCCGGCATGCCGGGCGCCGGTGCGAGCACGTCGTCCCGGCAGACCGCCGAAGCGGCGCCCGGCCGGGACGACGCGGCCGGAACGCTCGGTCCGCACCGGGACGGTCGGGACGGTCTGCCCGAGGCCGGGCACGCTCCCGGCCGCCGCCGACCCGTGGAGGACGACGAGGGCGCGCTCGCCCGGTCCGCGCCGCCTGACGCCCGGACCGCGCCGCGCGGGCTCCGGCACGAGATCGAGGAGAACGCATGATCGGCGTGGCCCCGCCGGCGTACGACCCGGCGGCTCCGACGACGGCGAGCACTCTGCCCGTCGGCGCCCCCGCGACCGTGCGCGCCTACGTCGCCGAACTGTTCCGCCGCCATCGGCGTGCCTTCCTGCTGCTCGTCGCCGTGAACACCGTGGCCGTGCTGGCCTCCATGGCGGGTCCGTGGCTGCTGGGCGATCTGGTGGAGCGGGTGTCGGACCGGTCCGCCCCGTGGCATCCGGGGCTCACCGTGACCCTCTTCCTGCTGGCCCTGCTCGTCCAGGCCGTCTTCGTGCGGCAGGTGCGGCTGCGCGGGGCGATGCTCGGCGAGCGGATGCTGGCCGACCTGCGCGAGGACTTCCTCGTCCGCTCGGTCGGGCTGCCGCCCGGTGTCCTGGAGCGCGCGGGCACCGGCGACCTGCTGTCCCGCATCACCACCGACATCGACCGGCTCGGCAACGCCATGCGCGAGGCAGTGCCCCAGCTCGCGATCGGAGTGGTGTGGGCCGTGCTGCTGCTCGGCGGTCTCGTCGTCACCGCGCCGCCGCTCGCCGCCGCGGTCCTGCTTGCCCTGCCGGTGCTGGTGGCCGGCTGTCGCTGGTACTTCCGGCGCGCACCGTCCGCCTACCGGGCGGAGGCCGCCGGGTACGCGTCCGTGGCCGCCGCCCTCGCCGAGACCGTCGACGCCGGACGCACCGTGGAGGCGCACCGCCTCGGCGACCGGCGCCGGGCCCTGTCGGACCGGCGGATCCGGGAGTGGACCGCCTGGGAGCGCTACACGCTGTGGCTGCGGTCGGTGCTCTTCCCGGTCATCAACGTCACCCATGTGACCGTCCTCGGATCCGTGCTCATGGTCGGCGGCGTGTTCGTCCTGCACGGCTGGATCGGGGTGGGCCGGATGACCACGGGCGCCCTGATCGCGCAGATGCTGGTCGACCCGGTGGGGCTGATCCTGCGCTGGTACGACGAGCTGCAGGTCGCGCAGGTGTCGCTGGCGCGTCTGGTCGGGGTGCGGGACATCGAGCCGGACGCGGGGGACGCCTCGGCGGAACCCGGCGGACGGGACGTGCACGCGGACACGGTGCACTTCGGGTACCGGGAGGGCGTCGACGTGCTGCGGGAGGTGTCGCTGCGGGTCCCGCCCGGCACCCGGATGGCGCTGGTCGGACCCTCGGGCGCCGGCAAGTCCACACTGGGCCGGCTGCTGGCGGGGATCTACGCGCCCCGCGCGGGCCGGATCACCCTTGGTGGCGCCGAGCTGTCCCGGATGCCGGCCGAGGTGGTGCGCTCCCATGTAGCGCTCGTGAACCAGGAGCACCACGTCTTCGTCGGCTCCCTCCGCGACAACCTCCTGCTGGCGCTGCCGCCCGCCCGGCTGGGCCCGTCCACGGAGTCCCACGGTGCGGCCGCCGACGGGGACGGCGGCGTCGGCACCGGCTCCGCCGCCGGGGGTGTGGAAGCCGAGCTGTGGGCGGCGCTGGCCGCGGTCGACGCCGACGGCTGGGCGCGGGCTCTCCCCGAGGGCCTCGACACCGAGGTCGGCTCGGGCGGAACCGCGCTCACCCCGGCCCAGGCCCAGCAGATCGCGCTGGCCCGGCTGGTGCTCGCGGATCCGCACACGCTGGTCCTGGACGAGGCCACCTCGCTCCTCGACCCGCGGGCGGCCCGCCATCTGGAGCGGTCGCTGGCCCGCGTGCTCGACGGCCGCACCGTGGTCGCCATCGCCCACCGGCTGCACACGGCCCATGACGCGGACGTCATCGCCGTCGTCGAGAACGGCCGCATCAGCGAGCTCGGCGGCCACGACGAGCTGGTGACGGCGGGCGGTCCCTACGCGGCCCTGTGGAGGTCCTGGCACGGCTGAACGGGACCGCACCCGGCCGGTCGCGGGCACATCGGCCCGCGGCGCCGGGCGGGGACGTCGTCACGGTTCGGCGCCGTGCCGTTGCGCGGTGGCGAACAGGGGTGGAAGTCTGGGAAGGGGCACCGGCCCGGGGAAGGCCGGGGAGCCCCCGGGATCGCGCAGAGCACGACCCGTGCCCCGTACGTCGGCGGCCGCCGGCCGCCGACGGTGAGCACGGGCCCGTCCCCACCCCCTGGAGGTACTCGTGGACAGCGCCGACGGATGGGGAGACGACGTCTACCAGCCCGATGACGGTGCCGAGGTCAAGGATGACGCCGGGCTGCTCGACGTGGAGGACACGCTGGAGAACGACGGCGTCGACGATCCCCTGGACCGGGGCTGGTCCCCTCCGGAGCGGCCCTGGGCGGTCGAGCACACCGGTGTGACCGCGGCGGAGGGCCGAAGGGGCGAGACGCTGGATCAGCGGCTCGCCGAGGAGCTGCCGGACGTTCTCCCCGCTGACGGCGACGACCTCGGCGACTGCCAGGGCACCGACGGCGAGCTCCTGGACAACGAGGTCGGGGCGGCCCGCTCCGGCCGTCTCGTCGCACCCGACGAGGGGGCTCACGAGGACGAGGAGAGCGCGCTCGTCGCCACCGATGTGGGCATCGACGGGGCGGCCGCCTCCGCGGAGGAGGCGGCGATGCACGTCGTGGACGAGGGGCCCCTGTCCGGCTGACCGTTCCGGGCGCCTGCCGGTGACTCCCCCGTGTCCGTGGCGTGCCAGGCCGCGCCGCACCTGCCGTGCCGGCCCGGGCATCTGCCGTTCCGCCCCACGAGCCGGAGGCCGCGGAGTCCTCAGATGAAGTTCAGCGCCGCAGCGCAGCCCACTCCGCCCAGCAGCATGAACGCCGGCATGAGCACCTTCAGCTCCACCCAGCTGCCGGCCCGGAACCGCATCACCTTCGGCGGCCCCAAGGGGTACCAGCGCTTGCGGCCCACCGGTATCGGCCACAGGATCGGGCAGCCCGAGACCGTCAGGGCGTCCCCGATGTCGTGCACCAGCGCCCCGAGCACGATCGGCAGCCCCAGCCACAGGTACCCCTGGCCCGGCGCCGTGAACAGCCAGTGCGCGCCCTTGCCCGGCTTGGCCAGGATCCCGCCGAGGATCCACGCACTGGTCGCGGCCAGCAGCCATACCAGGACATCGCTGCTGGAACCGCGGGCGGCCCGCCACAGCAGACCCTCGATGGCCAGCACCATATGGACGAAGAGGATGCCCAGCACCGCCCAGCGTCCGCCGGTGATCGCCGCGACCGAGGAGCCCGCGCCGACCAGCACCGCCCACAGCCAGGTGTGCGTCAGCGTCCGGTGGCCGCCGGAGCGGCGGGCGTCGCCCGGCTTCCTGGTCGCCTTGTAGACGGCGTACGACAGCCTGTCGACGATCTCGCAGATCCAGCGGGAGATGGGTCCGAAGGCGCGCGAGATCGTCGCGGCCTTGTGATCGAGATCGGGGGCGAGGGCGGCGCCCGCGCAGATCAGCGCTCCCACCAGCAGTACCGGCCAGGGCATCGGATGACCGGCGGCTGCGGCCGCCGCTCCGACGCCGAGCCAGGCGGCGGCCCCCGACAGTGAGTGTGCTGGTCCCATCATGGCCGTTCCCCGCCCCGTTCCTCTTGCACCGCTGTCGAGTTGACCCGCTGCGTCGTTGATCCGTCGACCGCCCAGCGTATCGTTCATGATCTTCGAACCGGCAGCCGATTCCCGTCTCGGACGGGTCGGCAGGCAAGATGGGGGCGTGACCCTCATCGATCAGCTGCCGCCGACCGCCGACCCCGACGCCCTCTACGAAGCCTTCGAGTCGTGGGCCCAGGAGCGCGGTCTCACGCTCTACTCCCATCAGGAGGAGGCGCTGATCGAGGTGGTCTCCGGCGCGAACGTGATCGTGTCCACGCCCACCGGCTCCGGCAAGAGCATGATCGCGGCGGGTGCGCACTTCGCGGCCCTCGCCCGCGACGAGGTCACCTTCTACACGGCGCCGATCAAGGCCCTGGTGTCGGAGAAGTTCTTCGAACTGTGCAAGATCTTCGGCACCGAGAACGTCGGCATGCTCACCGGCGACGCCTCCGTCAACGCCGACGCCCCCGTGATCTGCTGCACCGCCGAGGTGCTGGCGTCGATCGCGCTGCGTGACGGCAAGGACGCCGACGTCGGTCAGGTCGTGATGGACGAGTTCCATTTCTACGCGGAGCCCGACCGCGGCTGGGCCTGGCAGATTCCGCTGCTCGAACTGCCGCAGGCGCAGTTCGTCCTCATGTCCGCCACGCTCGGCGACGTCTCCTTCTTCGAGAAGGACCTCGCCCGGCGCACCGGCCGTCCCACCTCCGTGGTCCGCTCGGCCACCCGCCCGGTCCCCCTCTCCTACGAGTACCGGCGCACCCCCCTCACCGAGACGCTCACCGACCTGCTCGACAGCCGGCAGTCGCCCGTCTACATCGTCCACTTCACCCAGGCGCAGGCGGTGGAGCGGGCGCAGGCGCTGATGAGCATCAACATGTGCTCGCGCGAGGAGAAGGAGCAGATCGCCGAACTGATCGGCAACTTCCGTTTCACCACCCGCTTCGGCCGCAACCTCTCCCGTTACGTCCGGCACGGCATCGGCGTCCACCACGCCGGCATGCTGCCGAAGTACCGGCGTCTGGTGGAGAAGCTGGCGCAGGCCGGCCTGCTGAAGGTGATCTGCGGTACCGACACCCTCGGCGTGGGCGTCAACGTGCCCATCCGCACGGTGCTGTTCACGGCGCTCACCAAGTACGACGGCAGCCGGGTGCGGACCCTGCGCGCGCGGGAGTTCCACCAGATCGCGGGCCGTGCGGGGCGTGCCGGCTTCGACACCGAGGGCTTCGTGGTGGCACAGGCTCCTGAGCACGTCATCGAGAACGAGAAGGCTCTCGCCAAGGCGGGCGACGACCCGAAGAAGCGTCGGAAGGTCGTCCGCAAGAAGGCGCCGGATGGCTTCGTCGCCTGGTCCGACACCACCTTCGACAAGCTGATCACCTCCGAGCCGGAACCGCTGACCTCCCGCTTCCGGGTGACGCACACGATGCTGCTGTCGGTGATCGCCCGTCCCGGCAACGCCTTCGAGGCGATGCGGCGGCTGCTGGAGGACAACCACGAGCCGCGCAAGCAGCAGATCCGGCACATCCGGCGGGCCATCGCGATCTACCGCTCGCTGCTGGACGGTGGAATCGTCGAGAAGCTCGACCAGCCGGACGCGGAGGGCCGCATCGTCCGCCTCACGGTCGATCTGCAGCAGGACTTCGCGCTCAACCAGCCGCTGTCCACCTTCGCTCTCGCCGCGTTCGAACTCCTCGACCCGGAGTCCCCGTCGTACGCCCTCGACATGGTGTCCGTCGTGGAGTCCACGCTCGACGACCCGCGGCAGATCCTCGCCGCCCAGCAGAACAAGGCGCGCGGCGAGGCCGTGGCCGCGATGAAGGCCGACGGGGTCGAGTACGAGGAGCGCATGGAGCGCCTCCAGGACGTCACCTACCCCAAGCCGCTGGAGGAGCTGCTCTTCCACGCCTACGACACGTACCGCAAGAGCCATCCGTGGGTCGGGGACCATCCGCTGTCCCCGAAGTCGGTGATCCGCGACATGTACGAACGGGCGCTGTCCTTCACGGAATTGGTCTCGCACTACGAGCTGGCTCGCACCGAGGGCATTGTCCTGCGCTACCTCGCCAGCGCCTACAAGGCCCTGGAGCACACCGTCCCGGACGACCTGAAGTCGGAGGACCTGGAGGACCTGATCGCGTGGCTGGGTGAGATGGTGCGCCAGGTGGACTCCAGCCTGCTGGACGAGTGGGAGCAGCTGGCCAACCCGGCGGAGATGACCGCCGAGGAGGCCCAGGAGAAGGCCGACCAGGTCAAGCCCGTCACGGCCAACGCGCGCGCCTTCCGTGTGCTGGTGCGCAACGCCATGTTCCGCCGGGTCGAGCTCGCCGCGCTGGACCAGGTCGACGAGCTGGGCGGGATGGACGCGGAGGCCGGCTGGGACGCCGAGGCGTGGGGCGCGGCCATGGACGGCTACTGGGACGAGTACGACGACCTCGGTACCGGCCCCGACGCGCGCGGCCCCAAGCTGCTGGTGATCCAGGAGGAGCCGCAGAACGGGCTGTGGCGGGTGCGCCAGATCTTCGACGACCCCAACGACGACCACGACTGGGGGATCAGCGCGGAGGTCGATCTCACGGCCTCGGACGCGGAGGGCCGCGCGGTCGTCCGCGTGACCGCCGTCGGACAGCTGTGAGCAGCGGAGAGGCCCGCCCATGACGAACCCGGCCGAAAGACTCGTCGACCTGCTCGACCTGGAGCAGATCGAGGTGAACATCTTCCGCGGCCGCAGTCCGCAGGAGTCCCTGCAGCGCGTCTTCGGCGGCCAGGTCGCCGGGCAGGCGCTGGTGGCCGCCGGGCGCACCACCGACGGGGACCGTCCGGTGCATTCGCTGCACGCGTACTTCCTGCGGCCCGGCCGGCCCGGGGTGCCGATCGTGTACCAGGTCGAGCGGGTCCGGGACGGCCGGTCCTTCACCACCCGCCGGGTCACCGCGGTGCAGCAGGGCCGCACGATCTTCAATCTGACCGCCTCCTTCCACAAGCCTGAAAAGGGAGATTTCGAGCATCAGCTGCCTCCGGCCCGCACGGTGCCGGACCCCGAGACCCTGCCGACCGTCACGGACGAGATCAGGGAGCATCTGGGCACGCTGCCGGAGCAGTTGGAGCGGATGGCGCGACGCCAGCCCTTCGACATCCGCTACGTGGACCGACTTCGCTGGACGAAGGGGGAGGTCGAGGGGGCCGAGCCGCGCAGCGCCGTGTGGATGCGGGCGGTCGGACCGCTGGGCGACGATCCGCTTGTGCACACCTGCGCGCTGACCTACGCCAGCGACATGACGCTCCTGGACGCGGTACGGATCCCGGTCGAGCCGCTGTGGGGCCCGCGGGGCTTCGACATGGCCTCCCTGGACCATGCCATGTGGTTCCACCGGCCGTTCCGTGCGGACGAGTGGTTTCTTTACGACCAGGAGTCCCCCATCGCCACCGGCGGGCGCGGTCTGGCCCGCGGACGCATCTACGACGTGGAGGGGCGGCTGCTCGTGTCGGTCGTCCAGGAGGGACTCTTCCGCTCGCTGTAGGGGCGGATGCCGCCGGGCCGCGGGCTCAGGCGGATCTGTGGAAGATGCGCCGCATCAGGCCGCAAGCACGCCGGGGACCATCGGGCACGCCGCGGTGGTCGTGTCCTGCCCGGCGACCCCCGGACGAGTGCCCGACGGCCGGGTCCGGGCCGCGGTCGTGCGCTCGCGCCTCGTCGACGGCGTTCGTCAGATCGGCCCGGAGCCAGGCGACTTCGTCGGGCTCGTCGGCCGTCATGAGGCGCTCCACTAGCCGGGCGGCGGGCGAACCGGATGTGCCGAGCGGAGAGTGCCGGGACCGCAGGCGGTCCAGTACCGCGCGTTCGCGGGGATCCGTGACCGCATGGGCCACCTGGTCCGGGGTGAGGAGCGAGGCGATGGCGGCGGCCCTGGCCCAGGGATCGTCGGTCACGCGGAGCAGGAAGCCCAGGTGCCGTCCGCGCCAGTTGCGCGGACGGAGATCGAGTCCCCCGGCCAGCTGGTCCCTCAGGCCTTCGGGCAGCGCGCGGTTGAGGAGCGGCGCGTTCCTCTCGTCGGCGGCGAATCGCTCCAGGTCGTCGGTGAGATACAGCCACACGACGGCCCGGTAGCGATTCAGGTAGAAGGAGACCGGGACCAGGAGGCCGAGGCGGGCGAGCCGGGTGAACCGGGCTCCGGTGATCCCCAGGCGGGCCGCGCCCGCGCGGGTGCCTGCGGTGGCGACGCGCTGCCGGAGGCCTCCCGGGAAGCCGTCCTGGGCGCGCAGCCGGTCGATCTCGGCCCGGGCGACGCGGCGGCCTCCGCCGCCTTCGTCGGGCAGGGTGCGCAGGAGGCCCAGGTGGACGGCCAGGTCGTACTCGCTGCGCCTGAGGCCCAGTTCCCGTGCCGCGCGGCCGGGGGCGAAGGACGTTCCCCCGTCCCTCGTCCCCGATGCCTCCGCGGCCGGAGCGTCGTGCGTGATGGTGTCGCCGGACATGTGTGCCCCCGTGGTGAGTGCGGCCCGCGCCGTGTGCGTCCGCCTGCGAAAAACCGTAGCCGGGATCGCACGCTGCGCGCCGAGCCTGTGGACAACTCCACCGCGGTGACGAAACTGCAGGTCAGAAGTCGGTGGCGCGAGCACGCTCGGGTCGGCGTTCACCGACGTCGAGGTGTTCGCCGACCCGGTTCACCAGCAGGGTCATCTCGTAGCCGATCTGGCCGATGTCGGCCTCGGCGCCGCTGAGCACGCACAGGCAGCTGCCCGTGCCGGCCGCGGTGACGAACAGCACCGCGTCGTCGAACTCGACCATGGTCTGGCGCACGGTGCCTGCGCCGAAGTGGCGTCCCGATCCCTTGGCGAGGCTGTGCAGCCCGGACGACACCGCGGCGAGGTGTTCCGCGTCCTCGCGCCGCAGCCCCGTGCTGGCCCCGGTGACCAGCCCGTCGTTGGACAGGACCAGTGCGTGCCGTACGTGTTCCACCCGCTGGGTCAGGTCGTCGAGCAGCCAGCCGAGTGTCTGGTTCTGCGCCATGTGCGGTCTCCCCGTGTGACGTATCCCCCTGGTCCGGAGGATCTCCCGCCAGCCTTCCCCAGGACCGCTGTCCCGGCAAGAAGGATGGGGACATGGCACAGAAGATGTCCGATGAGGAATGGCGGGCCTTCGTCTCGCACGGCACCCGCACCGCCAAGCTGTCGACCGTGCGGGCCGACGGAAGCCCGCACATCGCGCCGGTCTGGTTCCTGCTCGACGGGGACGAGGTGGTGTTCAACACCGGGAAGGACACGGTGAAGGGGCGCAACCTGGCCCGTGACGGCCGGGTCTCGCTGTGTGTGGACGACGACCGGCCGCCGTTCACGTTCGTGGTGCTGCAGGGCCGGGCGCTGCTGTCGGAGGACCTCGAGGAGGTCCGGGGCTGGGCCACCCGCATCGCGGGCCGCTACATGGGCGAGGACCGCGCCGAGGAGTTCGGTGCACGCAACGGCGTCCCGGGCGAACTCCTCGTGCGGGTCGCGATCGACAAGGTGGTGGCACTGAAGGACCTGGCGGACTGAGCGCGGCAGACGACGCCCCCGTGAAGTGCCGTCGGCCCCACGTCCGTTCCCGTCTACCCGACGGCGGCGAGCAGCCGGGCGGTGTGCATCCGCCCGGCGTACTCGACCAGTTGGATCAGCATCTCCTTCCCCGAGTCTCGGTCGCGGGCGTCGCAGAGGACGACGGGTGTTCCCGGGTCGAGGTCGAGGGCCCGGGCGACGTCGTGGGGCTGGTGGGCGCGGGCGCCCGGGAAGCGGTTGACGGCCACCACGAACGGGATCCGCCGGTGCTCGAAGTAGTCCACCGCCGGGAAGCAGTCCTCGAGCCTCCGGGTGTCCGCGATGACCACGGCTCCGAGCGCGCCGAGCGCCAGCTCGTCCCACAGGAACCAGAACCGGTCCTGTCCGGGCGTCCCGAACAGGTAGAGCAGCAGATCGGGCCGGATGGTGATGCGCCCGAAGTCCATGGCGACCGTAGTGGTGGCCTTGTCGTCCACCCCGTGGGTGTCGTCGACCAGTTGCCCGGACCGGCTGAGCGCTTCCTCGGTGCGCAGCGGGCGGATCTCGCTGACCGCACCGACCAGGGTGGTCTTCCCCGCACCGAATCCGCCGGCGACCAGTATCTTCAGGACGAGGGGAGCTGTCTCGCCGTACGGGGCGTCGGTGGGCTCGGATGCCATGGATCACTTCTCTCGGGAGGGACGGGCGTGCGAGGTCAGCATCATGACAAGCACGACACTCTTTCGGGTGATGCGACCACTATTTCCCCGATCTGATCGCCTCGCGCCCATCCACTGCCCAGGTGCACACCCGGTCGAGACCGGAAGGGTCGCGGTGCGGGGGCACTCTCCGATCGGCCGCGCTCGCCTCGCCCTGCGGCATGAGGGATCATGCGCAGCATGAGCGACGACCGCACACAGGTCCAGGAGTTCTTCACCGCCCGCGCCGCGGACTGGGACAGCCGCTTTCCCGACGACGCTCCCGCCTATGCCTCCGCTGTGGCCGAGTTGGGGCTGCGCACGGGCGACCGGGTGCTGGACGCGGGCTGCGGCACCGGGCGCGCTCTGCCTCCACTGCGCGCGGCCGTGGGCCCGTACGGACTCGTGGTCGGGGCCGATCTGACTCCCGCCATGCTGCAGGCCGCGGTGCGGGCGGGCCGGGACCGGGACGGGTGGCTGCTGCTCGCCGACGCCGGCGCACTCCCACTGCGGTCCGGATCGCTCGACGCGGTGTTCGCGGCCGGACTCATCGCCCACCTGCCGCAGCCGGCGGAGAGTCTGCGGGAGCTGGCGCGTGTGGTGCGCCCCGGCGGCACGCTGGCGCTGTTCCATCCGGTCGGCCGCGCCGCTCTCGCCGCGCGCAAGGGGCGGCGCCTCACTCCGGACGACCTCCGTGCCGAGTCCAACCTCGGCCCGCTGCTGGCCGGGTCGGGGTGGCGCATGACGTCGTACGCCGACGAGACCGCCCGCTTCCTGGCGCTGGCCGTGCGCACGGGCTGACCGGCATCGCCATCCCGCGGGCCGATCACGCCCCCTCGGGACAGCAACTGCCCCGTGTGCGGCGCCGGTCCCGCCGGCCCTGAGTCACAGCCGCCCCGAGACAGCGGCCGCGAACACGTCCGGGTTGTCGAACATGATGTTGTGCCCCGCCCCTGGCACGGTCACCACGCGGACTCCCGACGCCTCCAACGCGTCCCTGCCCTCCAACGCGCCGCTCAACTCGCCCTGCAGATACAGACGCTCCACGTCGAGGCCCTGAAGAATGTGGCGCATGGTGGGGTCCGACCCGCGACGCAGGTGCACCGCGCTGCGGTGCAGGGCGCGCGGGCCGGCCAGCCGCATCGTCGCCGCCCAGAGCGGTCCCGCCTTCTCCAGCACGCGCGCGTGACCGCCGTCGACGAACTCCTCCTCACCGAAGGACGCGATCCCGCTGCTGCCGGCCGTGGCCGGCGGGTAGGGGTCGAGATTGGCCTCCGTGAGGACCAGCCGGGAGACCAGGCCGGGCCTGCGGTGGGCCAGTACGACGGCGACGGAGCCGCCCATGCTGTGCGCGATCAGTTCCGCCCCGGTCAGCTCCGCCTCGTCCAGCGCCGCGGCCAGGGCGTCTGCGTGCTCGGCCAGCGCGTAACCGTACTGCTCCGGGCGATCGCTGATGCCGTGTCCGGGGAGATCCACGAACAGGCTGCGGCGGCCCGCGACATCGGGACGGGCCGCGATGTGCGCATGGTAGGCGGCGGACATCGCTCCCAGTCCGTGCACGTACACCCGCGCGGGCTCCTCACCGGGCGTCTCCGTCCAGCGGACGACACTTCCCCTGCCGTCGAACTCGGCCTGCCGCATGGCTTCCCTCCCTCATGGACCACCGCGCCGGACAGCGACCCTTGAGGACCATACCTCGATCACGATGTATCCCTCGACCGGTATAGATAACTTCCGAGGTATCACGGGATGCGGAAGAATGCAGGAATGCTGGAGTTGGCCATCCTCGGGTTCCTGTACGACGCACCGCTGCACGGGTACGAACTGCGCAAGCGCATCACCGCATTGACGGGGCATGTGCGCCCCGTCGCCGAGAGCACCCTCTATCCTGCGATCAAGCGCATGGAGAAGGCCGGGCTGCTGGAGCGGGCGACGGAGCCCGGTGCGGTGGCCGCGCCGCGCCACGTCCTCACGCTCACCGAGGACGGCCGTCGCGAGCTGCGCGGGCGGCTCGCCGAGCCGGTGCAGCGGGACATCACCGACGAGAACCGCTGGTTCACCGTCCTGGCCTTTCTGCGGCACCTCGGCGATCCTGCGGCGCAGGTAGCCGTACTGCGCCGTCGGCAGGACTTCCTCCAGAGCCCGTCGAGCTTCTTCTACGAAGGCGACCGGCCGGTGCGCGCCGAGGAACTGGACGACCCCTTCCGCAGCGGCATGCTCACCATCGCGCGTGCCACGTCCCGGGCCGAACTGGGCTGGCTCCGCACCACGATCGCCTCACTCGACGAAGCCGCCCGCTGAGTCACCGGCGCGCCGCACCGGGCAGCCGCGCAGACCGGGGACGGGCCGGGTGCCGAGGTCGGCCACCCGGTAGCCCTCCGGGTAGCTCCTGATCTCCCGGTTGTGCCGCGCGAAGTGCGCGGTCCGCCGGGGCGGCAGAAGCCGTACAAGACGCCCTCGGGCCCGCACGGCCCGGCGAACGAGCCTGCGGGTCGAGTCCGACGGCGCCTCGTAGCCGAAGGCACGAAGCAGTGGTTCGTCGAGCAGGGCGAGGGCCGCCGTACGCAGGAGGGGCGCGAGGGGACGGGGATACCAGGAGGCCATCAGGTCGAGCGTGGCGTCGGAGACGCTCCGGGCCTGCTCGTCCGGGGCGAAACAGGCCTTCTCGTAGGCGTCCAGGTGGGCCTCGAAGTCCGCGTAGGACTCGGGGATGTCCTGGATGCCCATGTGCCGGCCGAGGGTGCGGTAGTGGACGGTGGACGCGACGGTCTCGTGCTCGGACAGCCTGCGCCAGCCATAGGCGTCGATCCACCGCTTCGGCATGACCACGAACGTGCAGAGCACGTAGCGCATGTCGTCGTTGCCGATGTCGTAGCAGCGGTGCATCTGGTTGATGCGGCGGACGGCGGCGCGGCCCTGCTCGGCGGTGAAGCCGTGCTCGACGACGGCATCGAGGAGCAGGGAGGTGTCGTCGTAGCGCTTCTGCGTGCGATCGGTGAGCTCGGCGGTCTCGGCGAGCAGACGGCCGATGCTGGGAACGGCGTACGTGCGGTAGAGGGCGAACTCGAGGGCACGGGTCACGTCCCAGGGGAACTCGTGGGCGACGGTGAGCCGGTAGATCTCCGTCGCGTCGGCCACCGGGTCCATCCGGCGGATCCGCTCGAGCCGCTCGAACCGTTTCACCGTACCGTCCCCCTTCTGCCGCCGGGGCTCCAACTCTACGTTGAGTAGCAGCAGATGAGCGATCAGTGCAGGAAACCGCGCAGGAAGAGGTGGCCCGCGATGTTCGACAGATTCCGCACATCCTTCACCAGACTTCTCACCACACCGGGTTCGGACGGCGGCGCCCGGGACCGGCGTGCGCCCAACCTCTTCGAGGCCGCGGCCACCTATGTGGCGGCCTGCGCGGACGACGACCGGGACGGGATGGACGAGGCGGCCACCTGGGTGTCGCCCGAAGCGCTCTCGTACGGAGTGAGCGAACTGGCGTGCCGCGCCGTGATCACCCTGGCACGCGAACGCGGCGAGTCGCCGCAGGCGGTGGCCCGGTCCCTCCTCGGTCTCCCGGCCTCCCGAACCACGGGCGCCTGATGGTCGTTTCGCCCCTCTCCAGGTGGAAAACTGCAGGTCCACGCGTGCACGGAGTCGTGACAACCACCTTCCGGTCCCACTAGGGTGCGCGCCGTACGACGAACGATGGGGAGGCTGGGATGGCTGGGACGGACGAGGAAGCCGTCGCTGCCGCGGACGACGCGCTCTATGTGCTGACGGCGGTACTGCTGACGCCGGCGCAGTTCCCGAGCGTGCTGGGCGACGACTACCCGGAGGCCTGTACGGCGCTCGGTCTCGCGCCGCGCGCCGACGGGTACGGGCTGGTGCTCGGCCAGGACGGTGAGGGCGCCAGGTGGACCGTGGTCATCGACGACGTGTCGCTCGTCGCCGTGGCGATCGCGTCCTGGGACTGCGGCATGGAGTACGACCTCTCGCCCGACGAGCGGACGGTGGTCGCGGCCCTTCCCGGCTGGCCGCTCGCGGTCGCCGTCGCGGCGCCCGGGGTGCCCGCACCCCACGACCCCGACCCGGAGACGGCGGACGGGCCTCCGCTGTCGCCGCCCGACACCAGCGTCTGGGGACCGGCCCAGCGTCGGCTGGGCGCCGACGAGATCGCACTGCAGTGGGCGGCATGGCGGGGCCAGCTCGACGACGACGAGTTCCTCGCTCCGGGTGACGGTGCCACGTCGGACGAGGCGTCAGCAGGAGTCGACGGCCCGGAGCAGTCCGGTACGGGGGGTGCGAGGACGCCCGCGGGCCACGGCGGGATCCGGCGTGTTCTCGCCGAGGCGCACGCCTACGTCGCCTCCCCGCCACCGCTGGGCCGGGTCCGGTCGTCCTTCGCTCCGGGCGAGGCCCGGACGCTGCGCGCCGACGGTCCAGGCTGGTCGATGGTGGCCCGCACCGACGACATCGCCTTCGTGCTGCTCGACGACGAACCGGGGGAGGTCCTCCCGGTGGGCCGGGGGCGGGAGTTGCCGCGTCTGCTGGAGGCTCTCGACAAGATGGCGGTCCGCCCCAGCTGATCGCCGGCCGACCCTGCTCCTCCGCACGACGCCTCCCCTCCGGGCATGTTCCGCCCCGCCATCCCGCGACGCAGCTCCATGTGGTCCCGGCCCATGGGCGGGGCGGGACCAGGGCCGCAGGATGGGGCAGCTCCGGGCTCTCCCGCCCGTGCTGCCCCACCCGTCGCGTCGCTCCTGGAGGCCGTCATGCGTCTTGCCCGAGGTGTCCCGCTCGTTGCCGCCGCTCTGGTTGCTGCGGCCGCCACCTGGCCGGTTCCCGCCGGTGCCGCGTCCGCCGGAGGGGCCTGCGCGGGCCGGGACGGCGTGCGGGTGCCCGGGGCGGCCTTCCAGCAGAGCGCCTGCCTGCCGGATCTGACCACGACCGGGCTCGCGGGCACCGCGTACACGGATCCGGCCGATCAGGCCGGGCTCACGGCACGGGCGACCCGCACCCCCTCCGGGGTGCCCGGGATGCAGATCGACGGCTACTTCCCCGACTCGTCCCACTTCAACGCCACGCACGGCTGGAAGCACGACGCGCAGTTCGTGATCCGGCTGCCCGACCGCTGGAACGGCGGCCTGGTCGTCACCGGAGCCCCCGGCACCCGCAAGCAGTACTCCACCGACAAGGCCATCTCGGACCGGGTGCTTGCCGAGGGGTACGCCTACGCCGCGACCGACAAGGGGAACAGCGGGCCCGACTTCTACCGCGACGGCACCCGGCCCGGCGACGCCGTCGCCGAATGGAACATGAGGACCACCCAGCTCACCCGGGCCGCGCGGCGAGTCGTCGCCCAGCACTACGGCCGTGCGCCGCGGCGGACCTACATGACCGGGATCTCCAACGGCGGCTACCTCACCCGCTGGCAGCTGGAGCACCATCCGGAGCTGTACGACGGCGGGGTCGACTGGGAGGGCACGCTGTGGACCGCCGACGGCCCGAACCTGCTCACCTCGCTGCCCACGGGGGTGGCCCGGACCCTGGGCAGGGCCGACGACGCGGACATGTACGCGGCGGGCTTCGCCCGGGGCTCGGAGTTCTTGTGGCCGTACCACGAGCAGGCGTACTGGGGCGTCACCCAGAAGACCTACCGTGCCGAGTTCGACCCCTCCTACGACGCCGCCTGTCCCGGCGCGTCCGCGGGGAGCACGGTGCAGGAGATCCTCGCCCCGTGTCCCTCCGATGCCTCGTACGACTACGCCTCCCGCCCCGCGGCGGTCCACCGGGCCGTGGCCCGTGTGGCGCTGACCGGGCGGATCGGCAAGCCGATGATCACGCTGCACGGTGACCTCGACGCCCTCCTGCCGAAGGCCGTGGACTCGGACGTGTACGCGCGCATGATCCGCGCCCGAGGGCGGGACGGTCTGCACCGGTATTACACGATCCAGGACGGCACGCACGTGGACGGCCTGTACGACACGTATCCGGACCGGCTCCGTCCCATCCTGCCGTGCTACTGGTCGGCCTTCGACCGCCTGGTGTCCTGGGTGGAGCGCGGGGTACAGCCGCCCTCGGACCGGACCGTGGCCAGGCCGGCGAGCGGCGACGTCGTCAACTCGTGCGACCTGACCGGCGGGGCGGCGCGGGGGCGGTGACGCCTCAGCGGCCGAGCTCCTTGCGGCCGGCGCGGCGCAGTCTGCGTCGCTGCGAGGGGTCCAGCGCGAGGTAGGCGGCGGCCGGGACTCCGAGCACGATCAGCAGCGAGGCCCACCAGGGCAGCCAGATCAGCAGGATGAGCCCGACCGCCACACCACCTGCGGCGATCTTCGCGTTCGTCGACATGTGTCGCCTCCTCCACAGCCACTGCGGGTCTCTGTGGTGAGAACGGGTCTGCGGGTCCCGCAGTTCCGCCCCACACCCCTGATCCGCCCCTGAGCCGCCCCTGAGCCGCCCCTGAGTCGCTCCCGGGGAGCGGCCCGGTACCAGGTCCGGTCGCACGGCTCCTCCGGACACATGGCGAGTGGGCGGGTGAGCGCCGGCCGGAGCACCGCCACGCGCGCGTGCCGACCGGCCCTCTCCTCCGGCCCGGGCGGGGACGCGTGCTCCCCGTCCGTCAGCCGCGAGCCCCGAGCAGGTGGTCCATCGCGAGCTGGTCCAGGCGCTCGAAGGCCATGCCACGCCCGGCCGCCGCCTCCACGTCGAACTCCTCGAAGGCGGACCGGTCGTCGAGCAGGGACTGGACGCCGTCGGACGCCGTCGGCTGCGCCAGCTCGTCGAGACGGGACGCCTGCAGGGCCTCCTGCACCTCGGGGTCGGCGCGGAAGGCGGCGGCACGATCCTTGAGGATGAGGTAGTTGCGCATGCAGCCGGCCGCCGACGCCCAGACGCCGTCGAGGTCCTCGGTCCGCGGCGGCTTGAAGTCGAAGTGGCGCGGGCCTTCGTAGCCGGCGGTCTCCAGCAGGTCGACGAGCCAGAAGGCGGCGCGCAGGTCGCCTGCGCCGAAGCGCAGGTCCTGGTCGTACTTGATGCCGGACTGACCGTTGAGGTCGATGTGGAAGAGCTTGCCGGCCCACAGGGCCTGTGCAATGCCGTGCGGGAAGTTCAGTCCGGCCATCTGCTCGTGTCCCACCTCGGGGTTCACGCCGTACAGCTCCGGGCGCTCCAGGCGCTCGATGAAGGCGAGCGCGTGCCCGACGGTGGGCAGCAGGATGTCGCCGCGCGGCTCGTTGGGCTTGGGCTCGATGGCGAAACGCAGGTCGTACCCCTGCGAGATGACGTACTCCCCCAAGAGGTCGAACGCCTCCTTCATGCGGTCCAGTGCGCAGCGCACGTCCTTCGCGGCACCGGACTCCGCGCCCTCACGGCCGCCCCAGGCGACATACGTCCGGGCACCCAGCTCGGCGGCCAGGTCGATGTTCCGGATGGTCTTGCGCAGGGCGTAGCGGCGGACGTCGCGGTCGTTGGCGGTGAAGGCGCCGTCCTTGAACACGGGGTGCGTGAAGAGGTTGGTCGTCGCCATCGGCACGCTCATGCCGGTCGCGTCGAGTGCCTGGCGGAAGCGCTTGATGTGGGACTCGCGCTCGGCCTCGGACGATCCGAAGGGGATCAGGTCGTCGTCGTGGAAGGTCACCCCGTGGGCGCCCATTCCGGCCAGGCGCTGCACCGTCTCGACCGGGTCGAGAGCGCGGCGCGTGGCGTCGCCGAACGGGTCCCGTCCCTGCCAGCCGACGGTCCACAGGCCGAAGGTGAAGCGGTCCTCGGGGGTGGGCTGGTAGCTCATGCCGTGGCTCCTTGTGTGCGGGCGACTATTTCGTCATGGCGGTTTACAAATTAGTGTCCCAACGCTTCCCTGGGAAGGGACAGGGTGTCCCCGACACCGGGGGCCTCCGGGCCGGGGCGGCCGGGAGGCCACAGGAAGACAAGGTCAGACGCCGCGAGCAGTCCTCGCGGAAAAAGGGAGAGCCGGATGTCAGCAGCCGAGGGTCCGCTCGTCATCGGTGTGGACTCGTCCACACAGTCCATCAAGGCACTCGTCGTCGACGCGGCCACCGGGCACGTCGTCGCGAGCGGCCAGGCGCCCCACACCGTGTCCTCCGGGGCGGGCCGCGAGAGCGACCCCCGTCAGTGGTGGGACGCCCTGTGCTCGGCCCTGCACCAGTGCGGCGACGCGGCACACGAGGTTGCCGCCGTCTCGATCGGCGGCCAGCAGCACGGACTCGTCACGCTGGACGCGCAGGGCGAGCCGGTGCGACCCGCCCTCCTGTGGAACGACGTGCGCTCGGCCCCGCAGGCCCGCCGTCTGGTCGACGAGCTGGGCGGGCCCAAGGCCTGGGCCGAGCGCATCGGCAGCGTGCCCGGAGCCTCCTTCACGGTGACCAAGTGGGCCTGGCTCGCCGAGCACGAGCCGGAGGCGGTACGCGCCACGAAGGCCGTGCGGCTCCCCCACGACTACCTCACCGAGCGCCTGACGGGCCTCGGCACGACCGACCGCGGCGACGCCTCGGGCACGGGCTGGTGGGCGTCCGCGACCGAGGCGTACGACGAGGAGGTCCTCGGGCACATCGGGCTGGACCCGGCCCTGCTGCCCCGTGTGGTGCGGCCCGGCGAGGTGGCGGGGACCGTGCGCGACAGCCACGAGCTGCCTTTCTCCAAGGGCACCCTGGTGGCGCCGGGCACCGGTGACAACGCCGCCGCCGCGTTGGGTCTCGGCCTGCTCCCCGGCACGGCGGTGCTGAGCCTCGGCACCTCCGGCACGGTCTACGCCGTGTCGCGCAACCGCCCGGCCGACCCCTCCGGCACAGTGGCCGGCTTCGCCGACGCACGCGGGGACTGGCTGCCGCTGGCCTGCACACTGAACTGCACCCTCGCGGTCGACCGCGTCGCAACCCTCCTGGGCCTGGACCGGGAGGCCGTCGAGCAGGGGTCCGAGGTGACCCTCCTGCCCTTCCTCGACGGCGAGCGCACCCCGAACCTGCCCCACGCCTCCGGCCTCCTGCACGGCCTGCGTCACGACACCACGCCCGGACAGATCCTCCAGGCCGCGTACGACGGGGCCGTCCAATCCCTGCTCGACGCGCTCGACGGCGTGCTCGACCCGGACGCCGACCGCCACGCACCGCTGCTCCTCATCGGCGGAGGCGCCCGGGGCAGGGCCTGGCAGGAGACGGTGCGGCGGCTGTCCGGGCGTCCGGTCCAGGTGCCCGCGGCCGGCGAACTGGCCGCGCTGGGGGCCGCCGCCCAGGCCGCCGGGGTGCTGACCGGAGAAGACCCGGCCGCGGTGGCCCGCCGGTGGCGGACCGCCGACGGACAGGTGCTGGACGCCGTGGAGCGGGACGAGGCGGCACTGACCAGGATCGCCGGGGTAGTCTCCGACGCGGCCCCGCTTCTGGAGCGGGGCACGGACACCCCGTGACGGGCGCGCCACAGCACTCGGCGGCGGACACCCTGCGAAACCCGGCCACGGCAGCCGCGTGACGCACCCCGCAGGGCGCACGTCCCGACGCCGGACCGCCGACGAACCCCGAACCAGGACGGACGGAGGCATGACCGCACCGCCGCACGAGGCACCTCAGGCAGGTCCCGGCCGCTCGCTGCCCGACACGCAGCAGGGCATGCGCCGCCGCAACCTCGCGCGCGTGATGCACACGGTCAGCGCCAAGGGCCCGCTCTCCCGCGCCTCCGTCGCCTCCCGCATAGGCCTGACCCGTGCGGCGGTCTCGACCCTTGTCGACGAGCTGATCCGCTCCGGGCTGCTGGAGGAGCTGGGCCCCGAGCGGCCCGGCCGGGTGGGCCGTCCCGGCTCGGCGCTCGCCGTCAGCGGACACGGGCCGGCCGGTCTGGGTGCCGAGGTGGGCGTCGACCACCTCGCGGCCTGCGTGGTCGACCTGCGCGGCGAGGTGCGCGCACGGGCCGTGCGGCACGGCACGAACCGGGGGCGCGCTCCCGAACCGGTAGCACGGGAGCTCACCGAGCTGATCCGTGAGGTCGTCGCCGAGGCGGACCGACAGGGGCTCGCACCCGCCGGGCTGGCCGTCGCGGTGCCCGGTCTCGTCGCCCGCGACGGCCGCACGATCGTCCGCGCCCCGAACCTCGGCTGGCACGAAGTGGATCTCGGCCTCCTGATGCCGCCGGAACTCCTGACGGCCGTGGACAACGAGGCCAACTTCGGCGGTCTCGCGGAGCTGTGGCTCGGCGCGGAGACGCCCCGGGACTTCCTGCACGTGTCCGCCGAGATCGGCATCGGCGCCGCGGTCGTGGTCGAAGGCCAACTACTGCGCGGACGACGCGGCTTCGCGGGCGAACTGGGCCATGTGCCGGTCGTGCCGGACGGTCCGGCCTGCCGGTGCGGCGGCCGCGGATGTCTGGAGCAGTACGCGGGCGAGGAGGCCGTGCTGCGCGCGGCCGGGCTGGAACCAGGTGCGGACCGGGTCGCTCTGCTGGCCGCCCGCGCCACCCAGGGCGACCAGGACGTGCGGCGCGCGCTGCGCGACGCGGGGAAGGCGCTGGGCATCGCGCTGACCGGCGCCGTCAATCTCCTCGACCCCGAGGGCGTGGTCCTCGGCGGTGCACTGGCGGAACTGGCACCGTGGCTCCTGCCCTCCCTGAAAGCCGAGTTGGCCGGCCGCACGGCCGGGCCCGCGTGCCCCGTGTCCGTCTCCCGGCTGGGTTCCGACGGTCCGCTGCTCGGTGCCGCGCACTCGGTGGTGCGGGCGGTGCTGGACGATCCGGCGGCGGTGGCGGAGCCCGCCTGACGGGCGGTCGGCGGACGGCCCGACGGGCCTGGGGCTGACGCTGCCGCTGCCGCTGCCGCTGCCGCTGCCGCTGCCGCACGACAGACCCCCGCAGACCCCGCCCCTCACGCGGCTCGCGGGGCCCGACGAGCGTCCTCCACCCGGTCGTTCCGCCTCCCAACTCACCCGTTCGAGCGACCGAGTTATCCACATACGAGGGCCCGTCCACGGAAACTCGCCGCGCTCCCCCGGCCGCCGCCTCGCCGCCCTACCGTGAATCACGCGAGGCGCAAGCCCTGGCACCGGGCCGAACACGGCGCAGTACCGGTGACACGGGGCAACGGACGTGGGGACGAGAGGAGCAGGGGGCATCATGATCAGCGAGCTGGAGGAATTCCGCCCGTGCCGCACGGAGCGGCGAGTGCCTCGGAATGGTGGGTCAGGACCCGCGACACCAGCCGCACGCCGGTGGCCGAGCTCCGCGAACTGCGGCCCCCTGTGCGCGACACTCACCGCGGACCGCACCCGCGGCTGTGCGACGCGGCCCCCTCTCCGGCGGGCCGGTCGAGTGCGGGCCGGCGACGGCCGTCCGAGGCTCACCTCCCAGAGAACGGCGATCGCCCATGGACCGGACACGACCTCTACCCAGCAGGCGCAGGTTCCTCCAAAGCGCAGTCCTGACGGCAGTACCGGCGCTGCTCCCCGCCACGACCGCGGCGGCGACAGTCCCTGCCGTCGACTACCCGGCGGCCGAGTGGCAACCGGCCGCCGACGCCAACTACACGGCCGCCAACCGGCCCACGTCGCACTCGCTCGACCGAGTGATCGTCCACGTCACGCAGGAGACCTACACGAACACCCTGGCCATTTTCCGGAACCCGACGAAGGCGGTCTCCGCGCACTACGTGGTCCGCGCGGCCGACGGGCACGTCGCGCAGTGCGTCCGCGAGGCGGATGTGGCGTGGCACGCGGGATGCTGGGACTACAACACGCGCAGCATCGGCATCGAGCACGAAGGATGGGTGGATCGGCCCGCCTCCTTCACGGACGCTCTGTACACGGCGTCGGCACGGCTCACTTCGGCGATCTGCGCCGCCTACCGCATCCCCAAGAACCGCACGCACATCATCGGCCACTACGAGGTGCCGGGCACCGACCACACGGACCCCGGGCCGCTCTGGAACTGGGACCGCTACCTCGAACTGGTCAACCTGAACTGAGGCAGGCGCCGCCGTCACGGCCCGGCGGGAGCCCGTCCCTCATCCTTCGAGTGAGCGCGGTCGAAGTGGTTGTCGGCGCGCACGCCCGGAGCAACGATGTGACCGAGCCGCATCGCACTCCGGGGAGGCAGAGTTGACCGATCCCTGGGTGGCCCTGGAGCCGGGGGCCGACCCATCCGAGCGCCGTCGGGCGCTGCGCCGCGCGCACGAGACGTTCACCGAGGCGGGCACGGTGCACAGACCGGTCCGTGCCGTCGTGGCCGACTCGTGGCGGCGGTCCGCGCGGGCCGGGGTGGGTCCGGACGGCACCGCGACCGTGGAACTCGAGGACGGCGACCTCGGCGCCTACCGTGCGGAGCACCCGCTGGCCACCGTCATGCCGCTGTTCCGGGAGCTTCTGGGCACGTTCGCCGCGGACGGCGAACACCTCCTGGCGGTGTGCGACGCCCACGGGAGGCTGCTGTGGGTCGAGGGCCACCCGACGACCCGGAAGCTGGCGGGGCAGATGAACTTCGTGCCGGGTGCGCGCTGGGCGGAGTCGGCGGTGGGCACCAACGCCCCGGGCACGGCCGTCATGGTCGACCGTCCGGTGCAGGTCTTCGCCGCAGAGCACTTCGTCCGCCGGGCGCAGCCCTGGACGTGCGCGGCGGCTCCGGTCCACGATCCGCGGACCGGTCTGGTGCTCGGCGCGGTCGACATCACCGGTGGGGACGGTCTGGCGCACCCGCACAGTCTGGGCTTCGTCCAGGCGGTGGCGCGGGCCGCCGAATCCCACCTCGCGCTGCTCACTCCGCGCGGGCCCGCCGAGGACGCACCGGAACTGGCGGTGCTGGGCCGGGACGAGGCACGGCTCTCCGTGGAGGGCCGCACCGTACGGCTCAGCCGCCGGCACAGCGAGATCGTGGTGCTGCTGTCCCGCCATCCGGAGGGCCTGACCGGCGACGAGCTGTCCTGTGCGCTGTACGAGGACGAGTCGGTCACGCCGGTCACCCTGCGCGCCGAGTTGGCCCGACTGCGCCGGCTCCTCGGTCCGGGACTGCTCGCGTCCCGCCCGTACCGGCTCACGGTGCCGGTCGGGTCCGACGCGGCCCTCGTGGAACGGCGGCTGGAGACGGGGGCGATCGCGGCGGCCGCTGCGGCGTACGCCGGTCCCCTGCTGCCCTCGTCCCAGGCCCCGGCGGTGGCGAGGATCAGACGGCGCCTGGCGGACGGACTGCGCGGCGCGCTGATCGCCCGCCGCGACCCGGACCTGCTGGCGGACTGGGCTCACGCACCGTGGGGAGAGGAGGACATCGACGTCTGGCGAGCGCTCGCGGCCACCCGGCCCACCGCGGCGGTCCGGACCCGGCTCGCCGCGCTCGAGACCGAACTGGCCGCCGCTTCGGTCCGCCCCCTGCCTCGTGCGGGGAGACGTGCGGAGGGAGGCCGAGCGTCCGCCCCGTGACCGGGCGCGCAACGTCGTTGCAACGTCCCCCGGCCTAGCCTCGCGCCGAGAGCTGCCCGACGGCGGGCAGCGCTGCTGAGGGAGGCACACCAGGATGACCCGTTACGCGGCACCCGGCACCGACGGCGCGATCGTCTCCTACCAGGCCCGCTACGACCACTTCATCGGCGGCGAGTACGTGCCCCCGGCCCGGGGCCAGTACTTCGAGAACCCGTCGCCGGTGAACGGACTGCCGTTCACGGAGGTCGCCCGCGGCACCGCGGAGGACGTGGAGCGGGCCCTGGACGCGGCGCACGCGGCGGCCCCGGCATGGGGACGGACCTCGGTGGGCGCGCGCTCCGACATCCTGCTGAAGATCGCGGACAGGATGGAGCAGCACCTCGAACCCCTGGCGGTCGCCGAGAGCTGGGAGAACGGCAAGCCGGTCCGCGAGACGCTGGCGGCCGACATCCCTCTGGCCATCGACCACTTCCGCTACTTCGCAGGCGCGGTGCGTGCGCAGGAGGGTTCGCTCGGCGAGATCGACGACGACACGGTGGCGTACCACTTCCACGAACCGCTCGGTGTGGTCGCGCAGATCATTCCCTGGAACTTCCCGATCCTGATGGCGGCCTGGAAGCTGGCCCCCGCGCTCGCGGCCGGCAACGCGGTGATCATCAAGCCGGCCGAGCAGACGCCCGTCTCGATCCACTACTGGATGAGCCTGATCGCCGACCTGCTGCCGCCGGGGGTCGTCAACATCGTCAACGGCTTCGGGGTCGAGGCGGGCAAGCCGCTCGCGTCCAGTCCGCGGGTGGCCAAGGTGGCGTTCACCGGTGAGACCACGACGGGGCGGCTGATCATGCAGTACGCCTCGGAGAACATCAAGCCGGTCACCCTGGAGCTGGGCGGGAAGTCGCCCAACATCTTCTTCGACGACGTCTCGGCGCACCAGGACGACTTCCTCGACAAGGCGCTCGAGGGCTTCACCATGTTCGCGCTCAACCAGGGCGAGGTGTGCACCTGCCCGTCCCGGGCGCTGGTCCAGCGCGGCCACTACCGCGAGTTCCTCGACGCGGCGGTCGCCCGTACCGAGCTGATCAAGCCCGGCCATCCGCTCGACACCGACACGATGATCGGCGCGCAGGCCTCCAACGACCAGTTGGAGAAGATCCTCTCCTACCTCGACATCGGGCGGCAGGAAGGGGCACGGGTCCTCACCGGTGGCGAACGCATCGAGCACGACGGCGAGCTGAAGGGCGGCTACTACGTCCAGCCGACCATCTTCGAGGGCGACAACCGCATGCGGATCTTCCAGGAGGAGATCTTCGGCCCGGTGGTGTCGGTAGCCTCCTTCGACGACTTCGACGACGCCCTCAAGATCGCCAACGACACGTTGTACGGCCTGGGTGCCGGCGTGTGGACCCGGGACATCAACACGGCCTACCGGGCAGGCCGCGCGATCCAGGCCGGCCGCGTCTGGACCAACTGCTACCACGCCTACCCGGCTCACGCCGCGTTCGGCGGCTACAAGCAGTCCGGCATCGGCCGCGAGACGCACAAGATGATGCTGGACCACTACCAGCAGACGAAGAACATTCTTTGTTCATACAGCCCTCAGAAGCTTGGCTTCTTCTAGAACCTGAAGTCGGGTTGCCTGGGGGCATCGTGGGGCTCCAGGCAACCCACCATGCAGGGTACCCACCGTAATCGATTGATTTCTTGCAGCTACCTGGCGACATCCAAGGGAGTTCCCGCCGGACCATTCGCGGACCAAAGAACGCCGAACCGTCATCCGAAGACCACGAAGAGGACAGCCCGGAAGAACCGGGCAAGGGGGCCGCGCGAGGAAGACTGCCCCAAGCTCCTGACGCGAGCAAGGCCGTTGTCAGTACCGGGTGCGACCCTCACCCCGTAGCGGGTACTTCAGGGGAGGCTGGGTGGCGACGGGACGTCCGCGGCAGGATTCACGCCATCCGGTGCTGATAATGCGGGATGCCGGGCCCAAACCGCTGGAGCCCTATCCAGGAAGTGACAAGC
Organism: Streptomyces tropicalis; assembly: GCF_029269835.1. GTDB lineage: Bacteria > Actinomycetota > Actinomycetes > Streptomycetales > Streptomycetaceae > Streptomyces > Streptomyces tropicalis. Next base: position 196,526 of record NZ_JARJBB010000005.1, read on the forward strand.
CTTGGCGCTGCCGCCATGAAGCGTGCGGGAGAGAAGTGTCACCGCGGCTGGGCAACATTGCCGCAGGTCGGCTGCCGGTACTGCTCGGGCACGGCTCCGATTCCTCCGGAGGAGGCGGTGGCGTTGATGCGCTCGGCCGGCCTGGAACCGCTGGAGCCGTGTCCCGGGGCGACATCCCCTTGGCGCTGCCGGCACGTGTCGTGCGGTCGGGAGGACAAGCCGCGCTACTCGTACATCAAACGCGGAGGGGGCCGCGCCGATGGTGCGCGCCGAACGCGCCGGTCGGTCCGGACCAGGCCGCCGCGCTCATGAGGTCGGCGGGTCTGGAACCGTTGGAGCCCTATCCCGGGACCGACATCCCCTGGCTGTGCCGCTGTACAACCTGCGGCATCATCGGTCTTGATCAAGTCTTCCCCCTTCATCCCGACGTCTCGGCAGCCACCGCCCACGGCCCCTCGGGCCCGCACCTGGCGGCAAACGATCCTTTGACGACAGGTAGTCGGCGCGTCCAATGAACCCGTGCATAAGCTGCCGCAGCCTCAGTGCGCTGGGGCAAACCGAATCTCCTTCGAATCCTGCAGTGCGGGTGATCATTCAGGCAGAGATGCCAGTGTGGTCGCGGGCATGAAGAATCGGGCCCCCTGGTAGTGACGTGGTTGTTGAGGCCGGTCACGAGCAAGGAGTCCCGTTGTTTGACGTTGACCATCCCTGCTGTATCCGCGTCCACCACGGTCCCCCCTGAGTGTGACTGCTACGTGCACCGGTTCGGTTCGATCGCTCTGGGACAGCGGGCGCGGTGCTGTCCGAGTGACATGACGGATGCGGAGTGGGCCGAGGTCCGCGCCGCGATGCCGGCGCCGGCCTGGCTGCTCAAGCAGGGTGGGCGCCCGGAGGCGTACTGCCACCGCGAGATGCTCGACGCTGTGCGCTACCTGGTCGACAACGGCGTGAGGTGGATGGCCATGCCGGTCGACTTCCCGAACTGGCGGGCGGTCTACGACTCCTTTGGAGCCCGCCGAGCGGGCCGCGCTCGACCAGGGGACGACCGCACGGCGAGGCCAGGGCTACACCCTGCGCGTGACCGCTGTCCCCGCCGTGCACCGCCAGCTCCTCGCCCGCTGTCACCCGCTCGACGGCGGCCAGGGCATCCCGGCTGTTCCGGCCAAGCGCAAGGCGCGCCGCGAGTACGAGAACCGCGTCAGCACCCTCACGCCGATCGGACCATGATCGATCTCAGCGCCAACCGCTGTACCGATGTTCCTACCGGCGCCAATTGCATCGGATGCGAATAGGCGACACTCGTCCTGGAAGCCGGCCGGAGACGGTACGGAAGCGGTCCGAGCAGGGCCGTTGGCCTCGGAGTCACCGGTAGCGGTCTTGTTGGCTGCCATCTGCGGGCCTCACTCCATCGAGCGATTGAACTGCGAAGACGCCTCCGAGTCGCATCTGATGCGAAATTCTCGCGTCAGATGCGATAGACGGAGAGTAATGGCGGATGGGTGGGGACGGTCTCGTTCCAGGGTCTGCTCGGCTGCACCTGATCGACGGTCTGCCGTTGCTGCGGCCGGACGAGCAGGTCTTCGAGGCGATGATCAAAGGCTGGCGCAACCAGCAGCTCGCCCGGAACCTCTCGCCGGGATACGTCGATGGTCAGGAACGCACGGTCCGCGCCTTCACCCGGCACGCCGACGCGATGCCGTGGCAGTGGACGCCGCAGCACGTCGATGAGTGGTCGGCCGATCTGCGGGCCGCGCACGGTTGCGTCCGCTCCACCCTGCGCAACTACCAGGGCTCCGTGCGGCAGTTCTGCGACTTCCTGACCAACCCGGCCTACGGCTGGAACGACGAGTGCCTGCGCCACTTCGGTACCCACCCAGTCCAGGTGGTCTACGACTGGAACGCTGCCACACACGCCGACGAAGCCGAGGGCGAGCCGGAACGACGGGCCTTCACCCGGCCCGAGCTGGAAGCGTTCTTCGACCACGCCGACGAGGAAGTGCTGCGTGTTCGCGGCAAGGGCCGCAAGGGCTGGCTGCCGGCCTTCCGGGACGCCGCCTGTTCAAGGTCGCGTACGCCTACGGCCTGCGACGCAACGAGACCCGGATGCTCGACCTCACCGACTTCAGCCGCAACCCAGAAGGCGGGGAGTTCGGTGAGTACGGCACCCTGCTGGTCCGCTACGGCAAGGCCAAGAAGGGATCGCCGCCCAAGCGCCGCAGCGTGCTGACCGTCTGGCGCTGGACACCCGGCACGATCGAGGAATGGATCAGCGAAGTCCGGCCCGGGATGCGGCATTCGCCAAGCCGGGCCCTCTGGCCGTCCGAGCGGGGCCCGCGAATCGGGGTCCAGCGGCTGGACTCCCGCTTCGCCGCCTACCGGGAGGCCGTCGGCCTGGACCCCGCGCTGGAGTTCCACTCGCTGCGCAGGTCCTACATCACCCACCTGATCGAGGACGGCCACGACCCACTGCTCGTCCAGCAGCAGGTCGGCCATGCCCGCGCCTCCAACACCGCGATCTACACCTGCGTCTCCTCCGACTTCCGCACCCGCTCCCTGCGCCGCTTCCTGGACGCCACCATCGAGGCCGCTCTGCGGCCGGGAAGGACCTCCTGATGCCACGCCAGATCAGCTACCGGTGGCGCCTGCGCGAGCTGATGGCCGCCCGCGACATGTTCACTGTCGCCGAGCTCATGCCGCACCTGACCGAACGCGGCATCACGCTGTCCTCCTCCCAGGTCCACCGCCTGGTCTCCGGCACCCCGGAACGGCTCTCGCTGCCGGTGCTGGCCACCCTCTGTGACATCCTCGACTGCACGCCCACCGACCTGATCACCACGTCGGCCCAGAACCTCCCGGCCCGCCGCGCCGCCGGCGAAGAGGCTCCGATCAACCTGGCCGCCCGGCGACCCACACGGGTCCGGCTGACGCCCGAGGAGTGAGCGGTGACGCCGGAGGAGTACGAGCGTTGGATGATCCGTGACTGCGCACGCTGCGGCCGTCGGGCCTCGAAGTCCGCCGAGTGGTCGGACGGCCCGATCTGCCGGACCTGCTACGAACGCGCGATGCGCCTCCGCGGCCGCTGCCCCTGTTGCGGCACCGACCGGCTGCTGCCCGGGCGGGACACCGATGGCACACCGATCTGCCGCGACTGCGCGGGCATCGTCCGCGACTTCTTCTGTGATCGCTGCGGCTTCGAGGGGCTCCTACTCGGCGGGCGTCTTTGCGAACACTGCACCCTCGCCGACACGCTCGCCCACCTCCTCGACGACGGCACTGGCCGTGTCGCTCCGGCGTTCCTGCCGCTGGTCAAGACCCTGCTGGAGATGGACCGGCCCAAGAGCCGACTGATCTGGCTGCGCAACCCCAACGTCGTCCGCCTCCTCCAGGGACTGGCCACCGGCAGCATCCCACTCACCCACGACGGGCTGCACCAGGAAACCCCCTGGCGAACCGTTACGCGCCTGCGTGACCTGCTGATGGACAGCGGAGTCCTGCCACGCCTCGACCGGCAGCTCCTCCCCTACCAGCGGTGGCTGACCGAACGGCTCGCCACCATCGAGGAGCCCGAGCACCGTCAGCTTCTCCGGCACTTCGCCACCTGGCACCAGATGCGGCGCCTGCGGGCAAAGGCAGAGAAGGCACCCCGGGGACGCTCCCAGACCAACCACACCAAGCAGGAAGTCACCCAGGCCGGTGCCTTCCTCGCATGGCTCGCCAGCCAAGGACGTGCCATCGGGCAGTGCCAGCAGGCCGACATCGACGCCTGGCACACCGAGAGCCTGGCCACCCGCCGTCCGTCCCAGTCATTCCTGCGGTGGTGCATGAGGACCGGCCGGATGCCCCGCCTCACGCTGCCGCCCGCCGTCATCACCCAGGACCCGGAACCGCTGCACCAGCACCGCCAGCTCGCGATGCTCCGCCACGTCCTCAATGACGACTCCTTGCCCCTGCGGGCCAGGGTCGCCGCCGCGCTCGTTCTCCTCTATGCGCAACCCGTCAGCCGCATCGTCCGCCTCACCATCAACGACGTCACCGACGACGAGATCACCGTCACCGTCCAGTTGGGAGACCCACCGTCCCCGCTGCCGGAGCCCGTCGCCGACCTGATGCGGGCCTACCTCCGGTCCCGCCAGCACCTGCCCTACGCCAGCAGCAGAAGCTCACAATGGCTCTTCCCCGGCCGCCAGCCCGGACAGCCGATGAACCCGGTCAGCCTCCAGGTCCATCTGCGCGAGATCGGCGTCCCGCCGCAGCGCGGCAGGGCCTCCGCAATCCGGCACCTCATTCTCCAAGCCCCGGCCCCCGTCATCGCGAAGGCACTCGGCTATCACGACAAGACCACTACCCGCCTGGTCACCGAGGCCGGCGGAACCTGGAGCCGATACGCCCCCGGCGATCACTGAGGAGTGCGTCCTCGATGGGGCCACGTGCCTGTCAGCCCCGCTCGATAGGGTCCGCATCGCAGCCAGCCGCGGAAGGACTCTCACATGACAACGTTTGACGAGCTCACTGCCTGGGCCGGCACAGGGAACGTCACAAGGGCAGACTCGGCAGTCGTGTCGGGCTGGCAGATCCCCGAGGATCAGAAGGCACTACTGGTTGATGTCGGGATTCCCATCGTCGATCAGTTGATCGAGTACGTATCGTTCCAGGTGGAAGCGGCTCCAGCACTCCAGACGTCAGATGGTAGGTCGCTCTACCGCCTCACCCAGAATCACCATGGCAACCTCGTGCCCGGTATGGAATGGTCGTTCGGCGTCGAACCCGGGACAGGCACGGTCCACTACATCCTTCCGCAAGGCGAGGCATGGTTCGCCAACTCCTCCATCGACCTCTGGCTGCGGACCCTTCACCACTACGGCCGGCACGTCAGCGAGTCCGAGATCCTCAGCGATCCGGATGACCGCGAGGAGGAAGCCCTGGCCGAGCTCAGCATGCTCGCTGACGAACTCAAGAAGATCGATCCGCCTGCCTTCGACGGCTACAACGGTTTCATCTGGGCCGAGTTCCTCGACCGCTGGCTCTGGTAGTTGCCCGCGGCCGCCACGATCCCCAAGCGATCACTCCCGTGTCCGGCGGGTCGAGCGGCTCGCGAATACGCGACACCGCAACATGCGAGCCCACCGGTCCCGAGGCCGCAGCAGCCCGGCACGGGGACGAAGGCATTCGCCGGAGCCGTCATGTAAGAGCGCTCGGGGTTCATAGGCCAGCGGTCCTTCAGCGCATGCCATGAGGAAGACACGCGTGTTACCAGTGGTATTCGGTGACCTCTCCGCCAGTGAGCGTGACGGTTCCGTGTGCGGTGCCCTCGTTCTTCCAGACCGTGTAGGTGCCGGCGGGCAGGGGGTGGATGAGGACGCAGTGGATGGTTTGGTCGGCGACGTGGCGGGGGCGCACGGCGGCGTGGGTGCGCCGCTCGGGCCGGTTGACGGGGCTGACGTGGATTTCGAGACCGTTGTGTTCGGGCGCGGTGTGGATGATGAGCGCTGCGGTGTCCTCGCCGATATCCAGGACCACGCTGCCCTGGGTGGAGGGGCGGGAGATGTGCTGGTGCATACGGGGCTCTTTTCGCTCGGGGTGGTGGCGGGGCCGCCGTTGCCGGGAGGGGCGGCCCCGCCGGTGAAGCGCTGATCAGGAGGCGGGATGGTGGTAGCCGTCGTAGGGGACGCCTAGGTAGGGGAAGGAGTTCAGGTAGGGGTTGGTGACGTCGGCCGGAGTGAGGCCGTCGGTCACCTTGGATGCCGCGGCATCCGGTGTGTAGCTCTTGTCGACGAGCGGGAGGGTGGCGCCGGCCACGGCGCGCAGTTCGACGGTGACGACGTCGTCGTAGACGCGTCGGCCGTTGGGGAAGCCGGCCGGATCGCCGCCGATGAGGCCGAGGATGTTCGGCTTCGACGCCGGGGGGACGGCGGTGTTGAGGCGGATCATGTCGGCCTGGGTGGGACCGGTGTAGTTCTGGAAGCCCGGGACGACTCCCTTGGGGATGCCGGTGAGCAGGATGGCGAGCAGGTCCGCGCGGGGCTTGCCGGACTTGTTGTAGGCGTCCAGGTGGGGGAAGACGCCCGGGTAGAGGGCCGGCAGCAGCTTGGCCAGTTCGGGGTGGGCGACGTAGGTGGCGAAGCGCTTGTCGTCGGCCGGCGGGAGCGCGTTCCACTCGTCCTTGTGGCCGAGCGGTACCAGGACTTCGTTGAACAGGGGGTTTCCGAGGCGGGAGACCTGGGCGTAGGGGCCGGTCTCCAGGTCCCGGCCGTTGCCGGGCTCGATGACGCGGGCACGGCGGCGGCTCGCGGACGTCCACACCCCGATGGTGGCGTGCGGGTCGGTGACGTCCCTGACTCGGCGCCCCTGCTGGGTGAGGTCGGTGACGGGCACCTGGATGGCGAGGGAGTGGACGTTGAGTTCCTTGGTGGTGTTGACGCCGTCGGCGGGCTGGGTGAAGACGCTCATGCCGAACTGGTTGTGCAGGTTCTGGAACGGGCGCAGGTTGCCGAGGTCGAAGATGGCGCCCAGGTCGACGTAGAAGCCCTCGGCGCGCTGTCCGGCGAACACGGTGCGGTTCTTGCCCACCGTGTGGACCGCCTGCTGGGCCAGCCGCTGGTAGTTCGGGGTGGACAGCGGGCCGATGTTGCAGGGTGGGCACATCAGGTGGCGGCCCAGCACGGAGCGTCGGCCGCTGCTCTCGACGCGGGTGAGGGTGTAGGTCTGGTAGCGGTTCCAGTTCGGTGAGTCCAGGCTCAGGATCGGCCCGGTGTTGTAGAGGAAGCTGTCCGGGTGACGCAGCTGGGTGGTGAACTCGAACTGGTAGGTGACATCCGCGCGCCCGTCGCCGTCGTTGTCGATGTGGATCTCGTAGAGCACGTCGTCGCCGAACTCGTAGAAGTTCGGGCCGCCCGCGGGGTTCTGCAGCGGGATGTAGTTGGCGATCAGCGTGACCGTGTCGGGTGTGTCGGGGCTGACGAAGGCGTAGACATCGGTGCTGTCGGCGACCGGGTCCTTGGAGATCTCCGGCGCTTCACGGTGGGAGGACATCAAAACCTCACTTGCGTCGATGGGTGTGTTGCGCGGGCAGCTTCAGCGGCCCGGGTGAGCGTGGGGGTCGTCCGGTCAGCGCGTGTGACGCAGCAGAGCCGCGGCCAACTCCCGGTCGACTACGCGGTGATGCCGCTCTCCGTGGAAGACGTCCAGTTCGCCCTTGGACGCGTCGCGCACGTGCACCACCAACGGCTCGTGCGGGCCGGCCGCCTCGGCCGGCGCCGCCTTGGCCACCGCTCCGTCCCGACGAGGCGCAGCCGCAACAGCGGGCTCCGCAGCACCCAGGACCACGCCCGCGGCAAGGCCCGCGAGGCCCAGCTGCGTCGCCCCGCGCATCACCCCGCGGCGGTCGAGACCGGAAGAGGCTTCCTGCTGGGGCCCGGACTGGAAACTGTCCATGATCACTCCTGTCGACTGGGTGACCACGAGAAACGGACCGCTACAGGCAACCGGCAGACCGATCACCACGTATGAAAGATCGGTACAAGAACAGACGCGGCTCACCTGCAGTGGGCGCTTCCCACGGTCTGAGCGAAGAGACCGAATGCGCCGAAGACGCGTCTGATGGCAGACGCAAGGGCCTGTGGCAGAGAGGAGGCCGGCGCTTCGCCTCGAATGGAACGCCCAACCTCGCGCTCGGTCAAGCCTCCCTCGCCACTGCGTAGTCGAGGCACCTTGCCGACGTGTCACTATTAGCGCAGCTCAGGTGCCCAGAGGTTCGGCTGAACGAGGGAAATCCGCTTTCTCCTCTCACCGGACCAAGCCGGCGCTGGACCTGCACCGGATTACTGACGGCAGAAGACCGACAGAAGAAGGTGGTCAACGAGCGGCCGTCAGGTCTGGGCAGCGTGCAGCAGCAGCTTTCACCAGCTGGTTCACCGAGCCGTGCGCCTCAAATGTGGGTGTAGCAGGAAGGTTCCGTCTCTGGCTCAAGCTGTCGCACCCATTTACGGAGCGCTACGCACTGATCGAGCAGTCCGCGGTCGCGAAAGGACGGGCGCGTATGCCCAAATTCGCCATCGCCCTGATCCCCACGACTCTGCGGACATCCCGCTCTGCAAAGGGACAGGCAGCCCAGTGATACTCCTGTTGGTTTTGCTCCTGTGCGCGGCCGTGTCCGTGTCTGTTCTATGGACGCAGCAGGGCGCCGGCCTATGGCCCGTGACCGCCTTCCTGTGCGGGCAGCGTAGGCCAGGCGCCCGCGACGACTGAGGGGCGTGCACCGGCTTCCCCGTGGCGCAGCCGGATCCCCCGGTCAGTCCCTGACCGGCCCGGGAAGATCCACCGGGACTCTGGGCCGGCACTGGCCAACTACGGATCAGCCGTCGGCCGCAGCAGATCAGTAAGTCGTCCTGATTTCTACTGCCACAATTCATACAACCAATCCGCAGTTCACGTGGCCCCGGATTACACAGGGATGTTCCGGCCGGTCACGCCCACGGGAGAGCCATTGTGAAGGAACCAGTACATATCGGGAAAAGTCCATCTGCGAAACCTGATCTGCAGCAGCTGTTGCACGAGGTGGCGCTGGGTGATCAGGAGGCGTTCGCCGCGGTCTACGACGCGGTGGCCGGCTCCGTCCTCGGGATCGCCCGGGCAGTCCTGCGCGACCATGCGCAGTCGGAGGAGGTGGCGCAGGATGTGCTGGTGGAAGTATGGCGCACAGCCCCGCGCTACCGGCCCGATCGCGGCACGGCCATCAACTGGATCCTCACCCTCGCTCACCGGAGGGCGGTGGACCGGGTCCGGTCGGTGGAGGCCGCAGCGGCCCGAGACACCAAGGCCGCTCTGCTCGAGCATCAGCCGGCGTACGACGAGGTGACCGAGCAGGTCGAGACCCGCCTGGAGCAGGAGCAGGTAAGGCGCTGCCTGCGCACCCTGACCGAGCTGCAGCGCCAGTCGGTCACCCTGGCTTACTACCGGGGCCTGACCTACCGGGAGGTCGCCGAAGCGCTCGCGCTGCCGCTCGGCACGGTCAAGACCCGGCTGCGCGATGGACTCATCCGACTCCGAGACTGCCTGGGGGTGACCGCATGACCACGACCGATCTGCACGGTCTGACAGGCGCCTATGCGCTGCACGCGCTGCACGGTGACGAGCGTGCCGCCTTCGAGCGTCACCTGGCCGCGTGCGACACCTGTGAACAGGAGGTCGCGGAGTTCACCGCGACCACCGGACGCCTGGCGCTGGCCTCCACGGTGCGCACGCGCCCCGTCCTGCGGGAGCAGGTCCTGCGGGGCATCACCACTGTGCGGCAGGTGCCGCCCGGTGCCGTGCCGCTGGAGCGGGTGCGCCGTGGGGTGCGGCGCGGACGGGGCCTGGCCCGGTGGGCACTGGCCGCCAGTGTGGCCGCTGCGGCCGCCTTCGGCGGAACCGCGGTATGGCAGTACGAACGAGCCCAGGACGCGCAGAACCAGGCCGCACAGGCTCAGCGGCACGCCGAGGATCTGGCCGGTGTGCTGGCCTCACCTGATGCCAAGTCACGTTCGGCGAGGGTGGCGGGCGGCGCGGGCACGCTGGTGGTCTCTGCCAGCCGGGACCAGGCCGTGTTCGTGGCGTCCAGGATGGCGGCGCCACCGCGGGGCAAGGTGTACCAGCTGTGGTTCGCCGACGGCGGGAGGATGCGCTCGGCCGGGCTGATGGATCCCGGCCGCAGCAGCCAGGCCGTGCTGATGCAGGGAGCGGTCGACGGCGCCTCCGGCGTCGGCGTCACGGTGGAGCCGGCGGGCGGGTCGAAGCAGCCGACCTCGCCGCCGGTCGCCCTGCTCGGCGTGCCGGCGTGAGGGCGCCCGTGGGGAGCCCGGCGGGTGGGCTCCCCACGCGGCTATCGGCGTCGGCGCGGGGCCAGGGGAGGACGGCTCTGGTGCGTGCCGCGTACGCGGCCCCACCGAATCGTCCGGCCATGTGTCGTTCCAGCAGACGTTTCTCGCTTCCGTTGATCAGCAGCACGCTCATCACCAGGGTGAGACCACGGACATCGCGGCCGCCTGCCATCCCGCGTCGCAGGCAACATCGAACGAGGACGCCGACGCCTATGCCGGCATGGCTCGCCGTGGGCAGCCAACAGCTGGGCGGATGGCTGATGTCAGGCAGTCTGCTTCTGCGGGTTCAGGTCGAGTGCGATGTGCGGGGCAAGTGCCTGCAGGAAGTCCGGGGCGTCGAAGATCTCGCCGGCGGAGGCAACACCGATGGTCTTGGTCCGCCCGGTCAGGACGCGCTCGAGGGCCTCGGCGACAAGGGGCGCGGTGACGGCGTAGATGTCCTGGCCGCTGGCCCTGGCCCGGCGTTCGGCTCCGCCCGAGCGCACGATGACGTCGACGAGGAAGGTCTGCTCCGAGCGCCCGCTGTCGTCGGCGGCGATCGGGGCTGGTGTGTGGGAGGCTGCGACGTCGCTGACCGCCTCGGCGGTCATGTAGGTGGTCACGTCGGGGATGGACAGGTGCTGGGGGACGGTGACGACGTCCGCCATCGTGAACTCCCCGATCACCGGCCGGGGTCCCACCGGATCCGGGAAGCTCCACTCCAGGGTGGGCGCGTCGTCGGTGCGGTGCTCCCACTGTCCGCCGCTGTAGCGCAGGCGGTTGGCGCCGCGCCGCTGACGGGAGACCGCGCCCGAGAGCCGGGTGCCGACGGTGGGGTGCCAACTGCTGAGCGCGTAGGCGATGTGTGCCTCGTCGGCTTCGGTCCAGTCGCCCATCGCCGCGGTGGCCAGCAGGTCGCCGAGACCGCCGAAGAAGGCCATGGCCGGGACGATCACCGCTCCCGCGTCCCGGGCCCGCTCACGGTAGTGGGCGAAGGTGTCGAGGTTTGCCTCGAGTTCGGCGGCCACGTCCAGGTACGGGATTCCCGCGCGCAGCGCGGCCTCGATCACGGGGCCTGTGGTCGAGGCGAAGGGGCCGGCGCAGTTGATGACCGCCGCCGTTCCCGCCAGGGCCCGGTCCAGCGAGGCCGGGTCCTCGACCGATGCCACCCGGGCCTCCAGCCCGTGCTCGTCGGCCAGCTCCTCCAAAGCCTGCGCGTTGCGCCCGGATAGCACCGGGACGAACCCGCGCGCGGCCAGCTCCGCCACCACGAACCGTCCGGTGTGACCGTACGCGCCGAACACCGCCACCAGCCGACCTGACCCCATGAGACTGCTCCCGTGTACTCGAACGCCCGCTGCGATGCCGATCCGCAGTGGCCTGACACCCACATCCTGTCCGTGGACAGCACCCTGTACGAGCGTCGGAAACGACATGCCACGTACAGTTTCGGACATGCCCGCTGCCGCGCTGGCCGTCACCGACGGCATGCTCCACTACGAACTGTCCGTGGCCGTCGAGGTCTTCGGGGCCGACCTGACTCACATCGTGGACCCCTGGTACGACTTCTCCCTCTGCGGGAGCGGTCCGGTGCGCGTTGGCCGCTTCCGCTTGGACCCCGACCACGGACTCGACCACCTCGCGCACGCGGACACGGTGATCGTCCCCGGCTGGGCCGACACGGATCGCGAACCGCCTGCCGAACTGGTCGACGCGGTGCGCGCCGCCCATGCGGCCGGCGCCCGCGTGGCCTCACTGTGCACGGGCGCCTTCGTCCTGGGGGCGGCAGGACTGCTCGACGGCAGGCGCGCCACCACACACTGGGCCCACACGCGGGAACTGGCCCGGCGCCACCCAGCGGCCACCGTCGATCCCGACGTCCTCTACGTCGACAACGGCGACGTCCTCACCTCCGCGGGCAAGGCCGCAGCCATGGACCTATGCCTGCACCTGGTACGCCTCGACCACGGTTCGGCCATCGCCAACACGATCGCTCGACGCTTGGTGATCCCGCCGCACCGCGACGGCGGCCAGGCCCAGTTCATCGCAACACCTCTCCCCTCTCCGAGCAACCACCCCCTGGGCGAGCTCTTCCCGTGGGCGCTGGAGCGACTGGACCAACCACTCACCGTAGAGGATCTGGCCCGCCAGGCCCGCATGAGCTCACGCCACCTCAGCCGCCATTTCAAGCACCTCACCGGCACCACACCACTGCAGTGGCTCCACACCCAGCGCATCCGCCACGCCCAGGAACTGCTGGAGACCACCAACGCCACCGTGGACACCATCGCCGTGGCCACCGGCATGGGCACCGCCACCACCCTGCGCCGCCACTTCCACCGCAGCGTCGGCGTCCCACCCGACACCTACCGCCGCACCTTCCGCCCCTAAGGAGTAGCCCCAAGGCCCCATCAGGCAATCGAACAACGGCACGCCACGGTGCTGTCCCATGTGCTGAACAACCGCTGCCCAAACTCGTGAACAAAGCCAGACCAGGACGTGCGCGGGGGCCAGCCCCGCCACTCCGCTGCCAATGACGGCCGTGCAACGCCTAGCCTGCCGGCCGTTCGTCCGTCCCGGCTTCTCCCCGGCCCGTATCGCACCGGACGGCTTGTGCATGACTGGTCTCTCCCTTCCCAGATGAGTGATCAACGCGGCCGTGGGCCGGTGCGCGACTGAGCAGACGCGGACCGGCCCACGGGAAGCGCCTCAGGACCCAGCGACGGGGCTGGCGGGCGCTGCGGTATATCACATCTTGGGCATCAGGACGCTGTCGATGATGTAGACGTTGGCGTTGGCGGTCTTCACGTTGCCGCAGACGACCTTGGCGGAGTCGTTGACCGTGTAGGACTCGCCCGAGCCGGACGTCATCACCTTCGACTTCTCCAGCGTGTCGAAGGAGCCGTTCTCCAGGTCCTTCGGCGTGAGCTTCTGGCCGACGACGTGGTAGGTGAGGATCTTCGTCAGCATGGCCTTGTCCTTCAGGACCTTGTTCAGCGTGGCCTTGGGGATCTTGTTGAAGGCGTCGTTGGTCGGTGCGAACACGGTGATGTTCTGTGCGTTGTTGAGGGTGTCGACCAGGCCGGCCTTCTTCACTGCGGTCACCAGCGTGGACAGGGCCGGGTTGTTGGAGGCGGCGGTGGCCACCGGGTCCTTGGCCATGCCGTCGAAGGAGCCGGCGCCGTTCTTCGGTACGGCGGAACAGGCCGGGCCGAACGGCTGGTCCATGCTGCTCATGTCGCCGCTGGGGCTGGCCATGTCGTCGCTGCTCTTGGTAGCCGGGGCCGACGCCTTGTTGGAGGAGCCGGACTTGCCCGAGTCACTGCTGCCGGAGCAGGCGGTCAGCGCCAGGGGCAGCACGGCAGCGGCGGCGAAGAGGCCTGCGGTACGGCGGATACGAGTGTTCATCATGTTCTCCTGTTGAAGGTGCAGCACGCTGCTGCGTATCGGGGTTATGGGAAAAGTGGCTTGAGGGGGAGGGCACGAGACTCTTGGAGTGCGGCCGGCGGTCACTCGATGGTGATGACCACCGAGTGCCACCCGCTGGCGCCGTCGGGAATGGTGCGGGTGCGCTGGTCCGTCTGCACCATGCCGGTAAGGTCGGTGGCGCGCACCGTGAGGGTGTGGCCGCCCTTGGTGGCCTGCCAGGGCAACGACCACTGGCGCCAGGTGTCACGGGTGTCCTCGGCAGCCAGATGGGCTTCCTGCCAGGGCCCGTCGTCGAAGCGGACCTCGACCTTGTCGATACCACGCTGCTGCGCCCAGGCGACCCCGGCGACCATCACCGTGCCCGCCTTGGGCCGTGCGAACGGCTTCGGAGTGTCGATCCGTGACTCGGTCTTGATCGGCGCTTTGCGGGCCCAGCCCCGCTTGACCCAGTACGGGTCATAGGAATCGAAGGTGGTGAGCTCGATGTCCTCGATCCACTTGCAGGCCGACACGAAGCCGTACAGGCCCGGGACGACCATCCGGACCGGGAAGCCGTGCTCGAAGGGCAGCGGCTCGCCGTTCATGCCGAGCGCGAGCATCGCGTCGCGACCGTCCATGACGTCCTCGACCGGACTGCCGATCGTCATGCCATCCACGGACCGGGACACCAGCTGATCCGCCCGGCCGCCTCGGGACGGAGGCTTGACCCCGCACTCGGCAAGCAGATCGGCCAGCCGCACTCCGATCCAGCGGGCATTGCCCACATACGGGCCACCGACCTCGTTGGAGACACACGTCAGGGTGATGTCCCGCTCGATCAGCTCCCTGCGCAGCAGGTCGTCAAAGGAGTAGGTGGCCGGGCGGCGCACCCCCTTGCCGTGGATCCGCAGCCGCCAGGCGGCGGCGTCCACCTTGGGCACCACCAACGCGGTGTCCACCCGGTAGAAGTCCTTGTTCGGGGTGACGAAGGGGCTGATCCCAGCAACGCGCAGCCCGGCCCTCTTCGGTACCGGTTGCGCCGGCGACCCGGGATTCGGCAGCACGACCTTGTTACGTGAGGCGATGGCGTCCTTGCCGTGCGAGGCGTTCAGCGACCGGCCGACCGCGCCCACCACTGCCGAAGCAGCGGCGGCAGATGTAGCCGCGAGGACGAATCCCCGCCGGTCCCACCCCTCGGACGCAGGCACACCATCGGCCTCGTCTTCGCTGCCAGAGCCGGACTGCGGCGCCTTCGATCGGGCCGGCGCTGTGAGACGGCTCACCAGAACGTACAGCAGCAGAGCCCCTGCAACCGCTCCTACGACCGAGGGCAGCGCGTCGGTGAAGCTGGTGGAGTCGGGTCGACTGACGGCGGCTGCCGCCCCGATGACCCCGAAGAGAAGGACCCCGGCGGCTCCGACCCGCCGAAACCGCACCGCCAACGCACCCAGCACCAGGGCCAGGGCGGCCAACACGACCAGGATGCCGAGCTGCAATACCAGCTTGTCGTTGGTGCCGAAGTGGCGGATCGCCCAGTCCTTCACCGGGGCGGGCGTCGCGTCGATGGACGCGCCACCCACCGCGATGACCGGACTGGACTGCGGACGCAACCCCGCAGCCACCAGTTCGGCCACCGCCAGAGCGGCGAACCCGGCCAGCACCCCGCTCAGCGCACCCAGCGCCAGCCGCGGCCAACCCGGCCTCACTCGCTGATCCTTCTCTTCGTCCCTCACGCAGGGAATCCGGTTCTGCCCGCCCGGCGGATTGGTCCCAGACCTGATCAGGTGAAAAAGGATCTCGGACCAATCCCCAATGCATTCCGCAACGGATTACCCAGTTCAACACCGACGGACATCGCCGTCCCTGCTGCACCGGGGAACAGAGGCATCAGCCTGGCCGAGGGTGCCTGAGCAGGGGCCCGGGCACCCTCGGACAGCTCTGCCGCAGTGACGCCAGTGCGTCACATGCCGGTATCGACGCAGGCATTGCCGAAGGCAGGGTTCAGCGAGCCGATCACGTCGACGGTGTTGCCGCAGGCGTTGACCGGGATGTTGACCGGGACCTGAATCACGTTGCCCGACAGGACACCGGGCGAATCGATCGCACCCCCCTGCGCGCCGCTGTCGGCCGACGCAGCCGCCGCGCCACCGAGCACCACCGCGCCCGCAGCCGCCACCAGACCCGCACCCCGCATCATCCGAGACTGCAGATACGTCATGTTCACGTGCCTCCCTCCTCATTGCGACGGCAGTTGCCGCCGGCCGGCCGCGTGCCGCGACCAGGCATCCGTAATCCGCCGCCGCCATGCGCGCGGACTGCTCAAAACGGCCTGGATCACCCGATCGCACTACACAGCGGCCATGGCGCAGCCGTCGAGCCCGAGGTTCGACGGCTGCGAGGCCCCTGATCCCGCCACCCGCATCAGCGTCCGCCGTAACGCGCCTGTAGAGGACAACCGCACTCGGGGCCGAACAACCCGTGCCGGCGCACAGGGGCGACCACGCAACTGGACACGCTCATCCAGCCGTGGCATCCGGTTGCCGACATACCCCTTGTTCCGACAGATGCCGACGCGCACCAAGCCTTCCGCCCCAACAGCCACGGATCCAGTGCGTGACAGACAGGGCGCACACAGGTGCCCGGCAGAGAAAGGGTGTCGTTTCGATGTTGCAAGGTCAGTGCCTGCATCCGGGCTCTGCAGCTCTGGGGGTGCGGCACCTCCCCCAGCGGCCGCATGCTGGGAGGGTGAGGATGGCCTTGGCGATGACGGTCATGCGGTTGGGGCTGATGCGGGCTCTGCGGAAGATCTGCCAGGACTTCAGCCGTGCCATGCCGCGTTCGGCGGGAGCTCGGGCCTGGGCCAGTGCGCGGTTGACGGTGCGCTGTGTGGGGGTCAGTTCGCCGCCGGGTGGTCGTTTGAGCCCGGTGGTGACCCAAGGGCCGGCGCCCTGGTAAGCGCGGTCGGCCAGGACGGGGACGCCCTGTCGCTCGCAGATCCGAATGATCCGGTGGGCACGGGCCGAGGTCAGGTCATGGGTGCGGCCCGGCAGCGCGGGCGAGATCCACAGCATCTTGCCGGCGGGGTCGGTGACGACCTGGACGTTCACCCCGTCGCGGCGGTGCTTGGCCGAGTAGTCGTCGCGACCGTCGCCGACCCGATCGCATTCGGTGAGGGTCCCGTCCAGCAGCACGAAGTCCGGATCGCTCTCGCGCAGGACTTTCAGCAGGCCCGGAGCACGGTCCGCGAGCAGACCGACGACGGCCGTGACGTAGGCGTGAGCGGTACCGACGGATATCCCGAAGGCGGCCGCGATCCGCGCCAGCGTGTCGTGGCGGTGCAGGTACACGAGGGCGACCAGCGCACGCTGGTGCGGCGGGAGCTTGCAACGCCGGTCACCCTCACGGGTGACGATGAGCATCGTGACCCACTCGACCAGGGCGTGAGGGAGGTCGAGTGCGGCAGGATAGGGAACCAACGAGGCTCCTGTGCCGATGGGTTGAGACTTCGAACACCTCCCTCAACGGCACGGGAGCCTCGTGCGTTGCGGTTCCTCGCCCCGGGCAGCACCGTCACCCGTTCAGTGGCAACGCTGAAAAGGCTCAATGATCAACACGACTGCCGAAAGCTCTGCTCTCGCAGAGACCCAGGTCAAAGCGCTCTCAGGAACCCGACAGGCTTTGCGCCGGTTTTCGTTCCGATGTTCCTCACCCCCCTAACGAGCTCGTGCACGGTAGGCGGTGAGGCGTCGAGCGGCCCGGCGGGGCTGGGTTTTCACCACTATCGGGCAGGGATCAGGTCCTCGGCTTGCTGATGGCTGAGTAGGGCGGCAACGGCTTGGACGGTGTCGCTCATGTGCTCCCGGCGGCCGAGGTGGCGGGCCAGAGCCCGCCAGTTCTTCAAGTGGGCGATGCCGTGCTCGACCCGGATGCGGCGCGAAGAGTGCGCCTTGCGCTGTCTCTCGTGCATTTCTTCGTACCAGTCCGGGGCGTTCTTCTTGAACTTGCGGTGCGGTGGTGTCACCACCCGGCCGCCGGTCTGAGCCCCGAGGCCCTGGTAGCCGGCATCGGCGAGGATCTCCACTGCCGGGCCGTCGGCCAGTAGCTTGACCAGCCCTAACTGGCGGGCGTGGGTGATGTCCGCGCAGCTTCCGGGGCTGGCCGGGCTGTAGAAGAGCACTCGTCCGTCCCTGGCCGTGAGGACCATGGACTTGACGGCGTTCTGCTTGTTCTTGCCGGAGATGAACTTGTCCCGGTCCTTGCGTCCGGCGGCTGGCCGGCGGACCCGGATCTCGGTGCCATCGATGATGCCGGTCATTTTGCTGGCGCCGAGGTGGTCGATAACCTCGGCGAGAGATCTGAGCCGCACGCCGGGGCTGATCGTGCACCCACGCTCGGCGAGCAGCGGTCGTATCTCGCCGATGGCCCGGGTGATGGTGGAGCGGTCCACGCCGAACCAGCAGGCCAGCACGTCGTGGGTGGTTGCGTGGCGAAGATGGACGAGCGTCGCCAGGAGCCGGTCGACGAACACGAGCCGGTGCTTCGCACCGGCACCGACCGCACGCTTCCGCGGTCGGGACACGAGCACGGCCTGGTGCCGTTCGTGCCACAACGGACCAACCTCGGCTACGAGTTCAGCGATCACTGCGGCCGACAAACCCGTGACCCTCCGGTCGCCGATGATTGCTTCACGCGTCGCGTTCCCCACCACACGACCATGATCAACGATCAGACGCTCGACGCCTCACCGCCTACCGTGCACGAGCTCGTTAGTCAAGGCATGTGGATTGGCCCTCTGCAGGGTGCCCTTCGCGATTTTCCGTAACTACTAGTGTGTACACTGCTCGCATGAGCACCAGAGAACAACTCATCACGAGCACTCGTGAGCTCCTGTGGGAGCGTGGCTACGTGGGCACCAGCCCCAAGGCCGTCCTGCAGCGGGCGGGCGTGGGGCAGGGCAGCATGTACCACCACTTCAGCGGCAAGCGGGATCTCGCGCTGGCCGCCATCCGTCGCACAGCGGAAGAGCTGCGGGCCAAGGCGGAGGAGCAGTTCACCGCTACGGGGACGGCGTTGGAACGCATTTCCGCATACCTGCAGCGCGAGCGCGATGTCCTCAAGGGCTGCCCGGTCGGCCGACTGACCCAGGATCCGGATGTGATGGCCGATCCCGCGCTGCGCGCTCCAGTCGACGAGACCTTCGACTGGCTGCGCCACCGCCTTGCCGCGGTCCTGAAGGAAGGCCGCGACGACGGCGAGCTCAATGCGGCGATGAATCCTGCAGAGACCGCCTCAATGGTGGTCGCGGTGCTTCAGGGCGGTTATGTCCTGGCGCGTGCGGCCCACTCAACGGAGCCGTTCCAGCACGCCGTCGCCGGCGTGCTCGGACTCCTCGCCTGCCAGGCCACGACTCCATCCCAGTAGAGGAATCACCTTCCCGTTGCGAATCATTCGCATCCCCCTGACACCGCCGCCGCACCCCCTGAGTGGGTTACCGGCACGGCCTGGATCGATGAAATCGCAGCGCCTACGGGTTCGTCTCGGCTGCGCATCGACAGCGTGCACTTCACTCCCGGCTCCCGCACGATCTGGCACCGCCACCCGTTCGGCCAAGTCCTGCATGTCACTGCCGGTTCAGGTCTCGTCCAGCGTCGTGGCGGCGCCGTGGACACCATCCGCGCTGGTGACACCGTCCGGATCGAGCCGGGTGAACGGCACTGGCACGGCGCCGGACCCACCACTTTCATGACTCACCTGGCCGTCCAGGAAATTGCTGACGACTGCACCGAGGCGGAACGGGGCGATGCCGTCGCTCCTGGCGAATACCCGAGCCAGCGTCCAGTTGGCTGAAGACACCCGCAGAAAGAATCGACCATCATGTATGCCAAGCAGTACGAAGTCACCCTGCCCGCCGACTACGACATGGGCATCATCCGCAAGCGGGTAGCCGATTTCGGACACATCCTCGACAACCGAGCTGGGCTTGGACTGAAGGCGTACGTCATCCGTGAGCGCGGCGTGAACGGCTCGCCGGTCAATCAATACGCCCCCTTCTACCTGTGGAACGACACCGGCGCGATGAGTCATTTCCTCGTCGGCGGCGGCGGCTTCCAAGGCATCATCCGAGACTTCGGCCGCCCCGCTGTTCATCACTGGACCGGCATAGCCAGCCACATGGGTCTGTCTCGTGGCGCGACCCCCAAGGCTGCCTCACGTCGCCTGACCAAGATCGTGGTCGACTCCGACCCGACGGGCATGGGCGTCACGCACCTGATCCAGAACGAAATCGACAAGCTGAACGACCTAGCCCAGCGCGACGGCGTGCACACCGCCGCTCTCGCTGTCGACCCCTTTCACTGGCAGCTGATGCGCTTCATCCTGTGGGAGCACGCCGTTCCTGAGGCCGAGGACACCACCGAGCGATACGAGGTGCTGCATCTGTCCACACCTCACCTGTCCGATCTCCCGGAAGGACGCCACTGGTAATCCCCTCGTCTCCGTGGTGGCCGCTGACCGCACCTTCCTCGCTGTCACCGCAGCCTGCCCGGGGGCCACGCTGCTTGAGCCCCGGCCGTTCGATCAGCTGGTCACCTTCGAAGCGGGCTCCGGGCGGACGAGGCGACGAGCTGCGGCGCGGTGACCGCTCGCCAGCGAGCCTGGGCGGACTCGACGAGCTTGAACACCGTCGCGTGGTGCGTCAGGGGCGGTCTTGGCAGACCGCCCCTCCAACGAATGACATCGAGAACTGGCTGCGCGGTGATGAGGGCAGCCTCCCAGCGTGATCGACGACCTTTCCGACGCGACCTGGGACCGTGAACTCGACGACCTCTTCCTGCGCATCGGCCACCGTCTCGGCCGCGCCGACCTGCGACGCCGCATGCGTGACTACGTCCGCGCTCTGCTCGGCCCGGTCGGCCGCAAGAACGGCTGGCAACTGGCCGAACATGCAGGTCACCGCACCCGCGACGGCCTGCAGCGGCTGCTGAACGGGGCCACCTGGAACGCCGACGATGCCCGCGATGACCTGCAGGCGTACGTCGCCGACGAGCTCGGCGAGGCCGACGGGGTCCTCATCCTCGACAACACCGGCTTCGTCAAGAAGGGCACCACCTCCGCGGGAGTGCAGCGCCAGTACTCCGGCACCGCCGGCCGCACCGAGAACTGCCAGATCGGCGTCTTCGCCGCCTACGCCACCACCCGTGCACGCGCCCTGGTGGACCGCCAGCTGTATCCGCCCAAGTCCTGGACGGACGACCGCGAACGCTGCCGCGCCGCGTAGATTCCTGATGAGAGGGGCTTCGCCACCAGACCAGAGCTGGCCAGGGCAATGGTGCTGCGCGCACTCGCCTCCCCGCTGCCGATCGCCTGGGTGACCGCGGATGCCGCCTACGGCCAGGAGTGGCGCTTTCGCCGGATGCTGGAAGAAGCCACGGTCGGCTACGTGCTCGCCGTCCCGAAGTCACAGCCGGTGCCCCGCTTCGGCCGAATCGACTATCTCTTCGCGCAGGCGCCGCATGAGGCGCATGGGAGCAACGCTCGTGCGGCGACGGCGCCAAGGGCCCGCGCGTCTATGGCTGGGCGGCCGTTCAGCTCCCGGTGATCGAGGGCTTCGACGGTGAGCGGCCCACTCATCACCGCTGGGCGCTGGCCCGGCGCAGTATCAGCAGACCCGATCAGATTGCCTACTACCTCGCATACGCGTCGGTGGGCACCTGTGTCGACCGGCTCGTGCGCGTTGCCGGGCGCCGGTGGGCGATCGAGGAATGCTTCCAGGCAGCGAAGAACGAGTGCGGCCTGGACCAGTACGAAGTCCGCGGCTATGTCGGTTGGATGAGGCACGTCACCCTGGCCATGCTCGCGCATGCCTTTCTCGCGACCACGGCGGCACAGGCGGCGGCAAAGGGGGATGCAGAAGCGGTTCCACCCTGGTTCCGCTCACCGTGGCAGAAGTCCGCCGGCTCCTGGCAACTGGCCCCGCACACCGGCACCGCCCGCCACTTCGCTTCCATGCGCTGAGCTGGTCGCGAGGGCGTCAGGCCGTGGCCCGGCACTGTCACTACCGGCGACGATGTCATTCGTTGGAGGGGCGGTCTGCCAAGACCGCCCCTGACGCACCACCAGCCCACTACACTCCGGACGATGCCTCTGACCAGGCCAGATAGCGAAACGCTGCTGGAGTACTAAGTTGGCGGAGTTCGTTGCCGATGTGTCCGCCTCAGTACCGCGGCGGGATCAGCGGCGGTGGGGCGAGTGTTATTTGCGGGGTCTGATGTTGGACGGCCGGCGTAAGTCGATCCAGCCGATGGTGAACCGGTCGCCGTGGGAGTAGACGCCGGTGTGACAGCGGAACGCCCAGCGGTTGTGCGAGGCCGTCAGCCCTGAGGTGTGGATGGTCAACGACGTGTCGTCTCCCGAGGGCGGGCGTCGGCGGGGGTGGCCCGGCAGCACTGCGGAGCGCTGGTCAAGCGGGCGTGGTCTTGTTCGTCATGGGTTCCACCTGGTCGTAATTGGCGTGATAAGCGGACTCCAGATGCCCGCGCGGGACGTGATGCCGCCGCGGGAGATGATGGCGCGGATGTCGAGGGTGACGGTGCCATCGTTCTTGAGGGAGGTGCTGACGCGGCCGTAGTCGGTGTCGGTGTCCAGGACGACCGAGCCCCTTCGGCGGTGGCGGAGTGGACGGGGATGTCGCCGGACTGGGCGCGGAGCACGACCGTGCCGGGCACGGCCTCGGCGAGTCGGATGTCGTCCGTGGGCGAAGCGGAGCCGTTGTGTCCGCGCTCTTGAAGGTCACATGGACTTGAGCGCCTCTGTGAAAAGGAGAGCCGCGAGTGTGCCGAAGGTGAGGCCGGCGACGACGTTCAGAGCTATGGCTGCGTTGCTGCCTTGCCGCAGCATCGTGGAGAGGCGGCCTGCGGAGAGCCCGACAACACTGTCCCAGGCCAGGCCGATCACCAGAAAGATCAGCCCTAGCGTGAGGAACTGCACGGAGGAGGGACCATGGCCGGAACGCGCGAATTGGGGTAGAAACGCAGCAAAGAACAGGATGATCTTCGGGTTCGTGAGATTGGTGAGGACGGCACGGCCAAGGATCCGATGATCCGGCGCCGCCGCGGGTCCGGCAACGCCGGCCTGCCGTGCGCTGCTCAACGTGGTCACCGCAAGCCAGGCGAGGTAGGCCGCCCCGGCCAGACGGACCACGGCCAATACCGCGGGAGTCGACCTAAGCATGAGCGACAGTCCTAGTGAAGCCGCCGTCACGTGCACCACCATGCCCAGCGACATGCCCACTGCGGAGAGCACGCCGGCCCGCGGGCCCCGGGCCACCGCGACAGCGATGATGTACGCATTGTCCGGCCCGGGCGGGAGCGTGACGAGCAGGACCGCGAGGAGATAGCCGGGAAGAACTCCGGGATCCAGCACAGCACCTCCGCAACGTAACGCATTGAAGACGAATTGCACGTTACGTCACCGACTCCCACGCGCGCAACGCACTATTGCCGTTCTTCGCGTTACAGTGGCCATGTGGCTATCACGGTCGAGGCGATGTCCCCGGAGACGCTCGTCGAGCTGGTCAACGGCTGGGGCAGCGACCCGCGCAGCGCCGATGGTCGGAGTGGCACGGCTTACCCGCCCGCCGCGGAGATCACCGGCCGCCTTGCCATGGCTGCCGGAGTCGGAGACACCGTCACGGCGGAGCAACTGCCCAGGGCTGCCGACCGGCTACATCGTGTTTTCGACACGGCCCAGCCGCGCGAGCGAGCTCGGCTGGTCACGGAGCTCCTCGACGAAACAGGGATCCGCCCGGCTCTGCACATGGGCCCGACCGACTCTCCGCATCTCAGCTGGCTCGTCGAGCAGGGCCCCATGGTCGTTCTCGCCTCAGCTGCCGTCACCCTGCGCGACTACCTCGGCAAGCACGGCATGGGCCGTATAGGCGTGTGCACCGGGAACCGCTGCGCCGACGTCTACATTGACGCTTCACCGGCGGGCCGACGCCGCTTCTGCTCGGTGACCTGCCAAAATCGCGCGCGCGTCGCGGCGTTCCGCAGTCGGCGCGGGGCAGGCGGGCGTGGCCCACGATCCATGAATGCATGAGCGGAGTCGATCGGGCCGTATCAAACACCCTTCAGACGTCAACCAGATGAAGGTGGGTAAGGCCGCCTCGGCGTGGACACCGGCGGGGTTCCCCTTCTGCGAGTCCACCAGGGGTTTGCCCTCGCATCGCACGTGGGTCTTGATGCTCGGCGTGCTCACGGAGAGCCGGCCACTGGGTTTCAAAGAGGACTGACACAAGAAGCGCAACACCGTCGAGCGGGCCGTCAACAAGATGAAGAACTCCCGGGCCGTCGCGACCCCCGGTCGCTCACGGTTGACGCCCCAACCCCTGGATCTCCCGGGCAGCGGAGATGCGGCGACCCCACACGCTCCAGTGACGACAGGTGCGACATCACGTCACATACCGCCCTCTCGGAGGGTATTTAGGGATAAATTATGGCGCTAAGTGGCTGCCGTGATCGACAATCTTCGGGCTGATCAGCACCTTACGTACACCTTCACGGCCTTTCAGGTGCCGACCCGCGTGCCCGTTTGATCCGCTTCTCGGCGCTGGATTTCGTCTGGCTTAGTAATGGAGCGGAAGGTTACCACCAGTGCGGGGTTTCGAGGCATTTCAGACTGCGCACATTGGTGTTGAATGCGACAAAATGAGTCGAAACGCCGATCGCAAATCAACGTTAAATGCCCACTCAGGTCAGTAACCTGCTTCCACCTCCGGCAGAGTCTGTCCCGGTGCATTCATCGTCCACCACCCGCCCGGGAATGCCTGCCCGCCGCCCTTCCCGCACGGAACCGCGTCAAGCCGGCTCTCGTGCCGCCTCAGTCTCCTGCCTTGGCGGCATCGTGCAACGCGTCCAGCAAGGTGCGCATCGCGGACTGCGTCAGGGCGCCTTCCCGGACCGCCATGTAGATGTCGCGGGCGGGCTCGGGACGGTGGACCTTGCGCACAGCGACGCCTGGAAGGTGGCTGCCCAGGCCAAGCCGGGGAATCAGGCCGACACCGAGTCCGGCCGCGACGAGGCCGACGGCGGTGGCGTAGTCCTCGCTGGCTGCGACGTAGCTCGGGCTGAAACCCGCTGCGGCGCACGCGTCGACCGCGATGTCCAGGCAGGGGCCGGGCGGTTCGCTGCTGATCCAGGGCTCGCCGGCGAGATCGGTCAGGCTGAGCACTCGACGGGCAGCCAGGGGGTGATGGGCGGGCAGGACTGCGAGGTACGGGTCGTCGAGCAGGTGGATCAGACGGACGCCTTGGCGGATCCGGTCACCGGGCCGGACCACGATGGCCAGGTCCGCGTTGCCCTGTTCCACTTCAGCCAGCGGGTCCTGCTGGTCGCCCAGCTTGAGGTCGATCTGGACTCCGGGATGCTCGCGGCGCAGCCGGGTCAGGGCCGGCGCCATCAGGGTGGGGCCGACCGAGGTGAAGTAGCGGATCGCCAACCGGCCGGTGCGTCCGGCGCGCAGGTCGGCCAGTGCGGTCTCGGCCTCGGCGACGTTCTGGCTGATGATTTCGGTGTAGCCGATGAGCAGTCGGCCCGCCGCCGTCGGCCGCACGCCGCGCCCGAAGCGCTCCAGCAGCGCGATTCCCGCTTCCTTCTCCAGCGCCGCCACCTGCTGGCTGATGGCCGACGGTGTGTATCCCAACTGCTCGGCTGCCGCCGTCATCGATCCGTTTCTGACCACCGCCCGCAGGATCTGCATACGTCTTACCTCAAGCATGCAGTTGAGCTTAACGCACGTGCAGTTTTCTTCGCTTGTTCTACCAGATCACGTCATGCATCTTTCAGAGCACGGACCTGGGAGGGGAACGACGGTGGGTGATGTGGTGGGCGGGGCGAGGGCGTTGGCGCGGATAGCCGTGCTCGCCCTGTTGTGGGGCTCGACCTTCCTGTGGATCAAACTGGCTCTGGCCATGCTGACCCCGGTCCAGGTCACCCTTGCTCGCTGCGTCCTGGGGGCCGGCGCTCTCACCGCCGCGTGTCTGTGGACCGGGCATCGTCTCCCCCGCGGGTTCCCGTTCTGGCGCCGGGTCTTCATCGCGGCGTTCTTCTGCAACGCGCTGCCGTTCACGATGTTCAGCATCGGCGAGCAGCGCTTCGACTCCGGTGTGGCCGGCGTCCTGAACGCGACGACCCCGCTGTGGTCCCTGCTGATCGGCATCGCCCTTGGGACGGAGCGTGCGGTCCGCGCGGTCCGCCTGGTCGGGCTGCTCCTGGGTTTCGGCGGCGTGCTGCTGATCTTCGCTCCCTGGGAGAGGGCCGGTGGTATCGACGTCGGCGCTCTGGCGATCGTGGGAGCGGCGATCAGCTACGCCATCGGCTTCACCTACATGGGACGCGCCCTTGTCGGCAAGGGCTTCTCCACCGTCGTCCTGTCCGCCTCCCAGCTCATCGCCGCCACCGCCCTGACCGCGCTGACCCTGCCGGCCGGCGGCCTGGCCTCGATCCCATGGCACCCGAAGGGCTTGATCGCCACGGCGGCCCTGGGGATCTTCGCCACCGGGATCACCTTTCACCTCACCTACCGGATCATCGCGGCAGAAGGCGCGACCAACGCCGCGACGGTCGGCTACCTGCTGCCGGTTGTGTCGGTGGGGCTGGGGGCTGTCGTGCTCGGCGAAGCCTTCAACCTGCGTATCGCAGCGGGGATGGCGATCGTGCTCGCCGGGGTCGCCCTGACCCGACGCAAGAGGAAGCCGTCTGCATCGCCCTCCGATCCTGGCGGCGACATCCACTGCGCCGGACAGCTGACATTCCCACGACACTCCGTCCAACACATGCGGGGCATACCTCGGACCCGGAAGAACAGGACCCATTGAAATGACCACCTTGACGGTGAGTACTTCCAAGGCGACGTCGCTGCTCGTAGACGCCATCGTGATCGGTGTCGCCAAGGACCTGGGCGGCCCGGTCGTGGCATCCGGGGGCGACGGCAGTGCCGCGATGCTGGATGGCGAATTCGCCGCAATCCTGGGCAGTGTTGGCATGACCGGAGCCGAGGGCGAGGTGGTCAAGCTCCCCGCCCCGAAAGGATGTGAGGCGCGGGTGGTTCTCGCAGTGGGTCTCGGTCCGATGGGGAAGGACGGGATTCACGACGCGGAGGCCCTGCGCCAGGCTGCCGGGACAGCCGCCCGCACCCTGGCGGGGACCACGAGGGCTGCGCTCGCACTTCCGGTCGACTCCGCCGATGCGGCGGAGGCGGTGGCACTGGGCGGCCTGCTCGGCGCCTACAGCTTCGGCGCTTACCGGAACGACCGGGACTGCAGGTCCCCAGTTCGCGAGTTGGTCATCGTTGCGACTCCTGAGATGCAGCGAGAGGCGGAAGCCGGCGTGCACCGCGGCATGGTGATCGGTCAGGAGATGCACCGCTGCCGCGACTTGGTCAACACGCCGCCCAACGACCTGTGTCCGGAGAGTTTCGCCGCCGCGGTCGAGGCGATCGGCAGGCAGTACGGGCTTTGCGTCGAGGTGCTCGACGAGCAGGCGCTGGCCGAGTCCGGCTTCGGTGGCATCCTCGGGGTCGGCCGGGGCTCGGCCAGACCGCCACGACTGGTGAAGATCGTTCACAGCGTCCCGGGGGCGAGGACACGCTTGGCCTTCATCGGCAAGGGCATCACCTACGACTCCGGCGGCATCTCACTGAAGCCGGTGGGCTTCAACGAGATCATGAAGCGCGACATGTCCGGTGCCGCCGCGGTGCTGGCCGCCGTGGTTGCCACCTGCCGACTGAACCTGCGGGTCGAGGTCATCGGCTGGCTGGCGCTGGCGGAGAACATGCCCTCCGGCACGGCCACCCCCCGGCGACGTGTTGCGGATGTACGGAGGGAGGACCGTCGAGGTGCTCAACACCGATGCAGAAGGGCGCCTGGTGCTCGCCGACGCCATCGTCCGCGCGGCCGAGGACGACCCGGACGCCATCGTGGATGTGGCCACCCTGGCCGGCGCCATGAGGATCGCGCTGGGCAACCACCTCTTCGCGGTGATGTCCGACGATGACGACTTCCGTGACCGCGTGGTGGCCGCCGCCGCGGCCAGTGGCGAACGCGCCTGGCCCATGCCGCTGCCCGGCGAACTGCGCACCAGCCTGGACTCGACGGTGGCCGACATCGCGAACAGCGGAGAGCGGATGGGTGCCGGCCTCGCGGCGGGCCTGTTCCTGAGGGAGTTCGTCCCGGACGGCCGCCTCTGGGCCCATCTGGACATTGCAGGGCCCGCGTTCAACGAGGGCAGCCCTCACGGATACACCCCCACCGGCGGCAACCGGCTCGACGGTCCGCACTCTGATCCAGCTGGCGCAGGAAGCCGCAGCCGGCGTCGACTGCCCCGCAAGGTGATCCCCCTGATGCCCTTCCTCGACTCCATCACCACCGACGCGGCTCCGCAGCCGCTCGGCCACTATTCGCAGCCCATGGTTACGCCGGACGGCACCATCCGGGTTTCCGCACAGCTGCCTCTGGGCGGTGGCGTCCATCCCGACTCCCGCGTCGTGGAGCAGGCACGTCAGGCACTCGCCAACGTCCTGGCAATCGTGGAGTCGACCGGTGCCTCCGGGAACTCCATCGCCAGGATCACCGTCTATCTCAGCGACATCTCCGAC
This sequence comes from Streptomyces tropicalis, assembly GCF_029269835.1. Classification (GTDB taxonomy): domain Bacteria; phylum Actinomycetota; class Actinomycetes; order Streptomycetales; family Streptomycetaceae; genus Streptomyces; species Streptomyces tropicalis. The sequence continues at coordinate 224,416 of NZ_JARJBB010000005.1, forward strand.
TGGGAAGTCGTCGACGCGGTCGTCGGCGAAGTGCCCGGTGAGCATCGTCCGGCACGCACCGTACTGCAGGTATCGGGGCTGCACCGCGGGTTCCGCATCGCCGCCGACGCCGTTGCCCACCGAGTCCTGTCATGAGGACCCTGTATCAGGTCGACGCCTTCACCAAGTCGCCGTTCACAGGCAACCCAGCCGGCGTCGTGCTCGACGCGGACGGACTGACCGACGCCCAGATGCTCGCGATCGCACGAGAATTCAACAACTCCGAGACGGCGTTCGTCCTTACCGCAGACGGCCCCGACCACGACGTGAGGGTCCGTTTCTTCACGCCCACCACCGAGGTCCCCGCCTGCGGGCACGCCACCGTCGGCACGCACTTCGCCCGAGCAGTTGAGCACGGACTGGCGTCCGGCACAGTGGTCCAGAAGACCGGCGGTGGACTTCTGCAACGCGTGGAGATTCTCCGGGACGCGGACCAGCTGCGGATCGGCATGCATCAGGGGCCCGCCGAGTTCGGTCCGGAACTGGATCAAGCCCAGATCGGCCGACTCCTGCGTGCACTGGGCGCCGCCTCAACCGACCTCGCCGAGGACTCTCCGGTCCAGATCGTGTCGACCGGACACTCCAAGGTACTCATCGAACTACGAAGCCGTGCCACGGTGGACAGACTGCGGCCGGGCGGGGCAGCGCTGACGGCCATCAGCCACGAGGTGGGCAGCAACGGCTTCTTCGTCTTCACCCGCGACGTCGCCGAACCCGGCCTACTTACCTGGTCCCGTATGTTCGCACCAGCGATCGGCATCCCCGAAGATCCTGTGACCGGCAACGGCCACGGCCCGCTCGGGGCCTACCTGGTGCGGCACGGCCTGGTCCTGGCACCCGACGGTCGGCTCTCCTTCACCGGACGGCAGGGCACGGCGATGGGGCGGCCGGGCGACGTCTGTGTCCGGGTCGAAACAGACTCCAACCGCAGGGTGCTGGCATCGATCTCGGGCGATGCCGTCATCGCGTTCCAGGGACAGCTGCACCACTCCTGACACACGCCCCGGTCTGGCCCGGGGCGTGGTCCTCCGGGTTTATGGAACTGCGGCTGGTGGCTCTGTGAGTGAGGTTTTCTCAACGGTGATCTCTTCCAGATTCCGTTGGGGTAGCGACACTTCAGAACTTCGAGGTTGCAGGCAAGCAGCGCCCTCCATGACCATCGGCACATGGAAAGCAGCGAGCAGTGGCGCGTACAGTTCAACGCCGACGTGACGTTCGTCAACGGCGGCGGACTCCAGGTGCAGGAGTTCAGGCTGGATGTGCCGGGCCCGAGCATCACTGACCGGGAGGTGGGAGAACTGTTCCTGCGCCACCTCGGCCTGTTGATGGTGGGCACGGTGCAGATCACTGGGAAGCAGCTGCTGCAGGAGCCTCACAAGGGCTCTCGCGGGACGGTCGGCTCCGCTCGTCCGTCCGGACGCCGAATGGTGGATCTGAGCCATCCGATCCTGCACGATATGGTGACTCTCCCAGGACTGCCTGGTCCTCAGATCGGCGAGTACATGTCCCGGATCTCGTCCCGGGATCTTTACGCGGCGGGCACCGAGTTCTCCATCGGTCACATTGCGATGGTGTCCAACACCGGCACCCACCTGGACAGCCCCTTCCACCGTTTCGAGGACGGTGACGATCTCGCGGCCCTGCCGCTGGAGCGACTGAGTGACCTGGAGGGCGTGGTGGTACGTGCGACGGGTGCAGAAGGGCGTGCGATCGACCGGGCGCTGTTGCTGCCGCACGATGTGGCAGGGAAGGCCGTCCTGATTCACACCGGCTGGGACCGGCACTGGGGCACGGAGCAGTATGGGTCCGATCATCCGTTCCTCACTGCAGAAGCCGCCACCTGGCTCGCCGATCAGGGCACGGCTCTCGTGGGGATCGACTCGCTCAACGTGGACAGCACCACCGATGGGACGAGGCCCGCCCACACCACTCTGCTGGGCGCGGGAATCCCGATCGTGGAGCACCTGCGAGGGCTGGAGCACCTGCCACCGCATGGGTTCCACTTCCATGCCGCACCGCCTGCGGTCGCAGGCATGGGCACCTTCCCGGTCCGGGCCTACGCCCTTGTGGACGCAGGCCGGTAGTTCGGTGGTGACGCTCGTGGCGACCACGGGGCGGGCGGGAGCGGCCCTTTCTGCTCGCCGCCCTGGTGACATAGGCGCCTTCGCGGTGACCGAGGGGAGCCCCGAAGTCGGGGTGATCATCCGCTTCGCCTGCGAGGCGCCCTGCCTTCACTGGCCATGGTGGATGGCTTCCTGTCCGCGGGACTGGTGGTCTCCCGGCTCAAGTACCGTGCAGCCTTCCTGCTCGCCGCTGCCCGCTTCCTGGTGTGCCACGCCGTTGTCGCAGTCCTCCGAGCGGACTTGGCGCGCCCCAACACGATCCGACACCTCTCCCGCTGCCGGGCATGGGTGGTGGAGCGGTTCACGCCGTGCTCGAAAGCAGACTCACCTACGTTCCAGGTCGATGAGCCTGCTCCTTGGGCGATAATGCGAGGATGACCATGGCCAAAGAGGTGGTACGGGAGTTCCTGCTCCAGGTTCGGTCGGGCAAGCATCCGGAGCGGGCCGGGAAGTACATGGCAACACAGGTCGAGGCACATCAGGTGCAGGCCGAGGCTCCTGCCACGGTAGTGCGTACGCCTCAGCAGTACACCGCTCATGTACGCGAAATGCTGGCGGTCTACGGACCGTTCGAGTTCTCCATCGACGAACTGCTCTCCGAGGACGACCGGGTCTATGCCCGGTGGCACCAGGTCGGCCGTCACCAGGGAGCCCTCGATGGCCACGCGCCCACAGGACGCCCGCTGACGCAGTACACCAGTGCCGTCTACCGCGTCCGCGACGAAGTGATCGTCGAGTACTGGATCCAGATCGACCGCCAGGGCGTCCTCGCGCAACTCCAAGCCAGCTGAACTCGGTTCCCTGTCGCGACGGGACTGCAGGGCACGGGGGAGATCGCCGTCGGGAAGCCGGTCCGGGTCTGGAGGGCACTCCAAATACCGGGCCCTGCCTGCCACATCTTTGCCTGGTCAGGTGCCGAGGACCACGGCGCGACCACGAGAGCTGGAGGAACCCCCGAATGAGAGTGCTTGCGGCCCGCGAAGGACGTGGCCGGCCCTATTGGTCCAGCGCGGCAGTGCTTCCCTGCAGCGCGAGAGGCCCTTGCTGCAGTGCGGCGCACGGTGGACACAAGACGCCCCCCACGCCCATGCGCCCGGTACCCGGCTGCGCATCGGGTCCAGCACCATGGGACGACGTGCCGATCTCCTGCAACTACAGGAGTCGGCCGCCCTCCACGTTCACCCTCGCATCCGGCAGCGCGCGGCCGCCGGTTTCGGCACCCGGTGCGCAGGATGACCGACGGGTAGCCCGTCCGATCTTCGCAGCGCGATGGGGCTGGAGAGGTTCGATCTCCCTCGTGCTGTGCCCGCATGGCCGAGCCGCCAGCCAGACGTCGCACGTGTCAGGACAGGTGCCGCTGCCCCGCTGCAGGCACGATCCTTCGTCGTGCGGCGTGGGCAGCAGCGCAGCCCAGCAAGAGGAGCAGTGAGGCACCCGCTGCCCACCCGGTGTACCTGACGCGCAGATCAGCGCGGGCTCCGAGCGCGGGGCGGGTGATGCCCGCGGGGTCGTACACCACCGTCACCCGCCGGCCGGCCAGCCCCGCACAACCGGTTCCACCGGGCACGGCATCGCGATGCGAGCCGTCCGGCAGGGCCACTCGGCACACGGTCCGGTCCCCGTAACGCTCGCCGACGACCCATCGCGGCTGCAGCAGCGTGCCCTGGGCCTGTGAGCCGAGCGCCCTCAAGTACCAGCGGGACGCACCCGCATACGCGGAGCCGAGGCATGTCAGACAACAGACGAGCACGACCACGGCCGTCGTCCCGCGCAGCGGCCAGCCGGCGCTGCGCCGGATCAGCCACGACAGCAGTCCGGCCGCTGGCGCGGCCACACCCAGTGGAATCCCCACCGGCTGCCAGAGGTTGGTGATGATCCAGCACCACACGACACCGGCGAGCAAGAGGCCCAGGAGGACCGACCAGGTGGCCGTGGCGCCGGCCGGTGACGCCGGAGCCGCGCGGCCAATGGCCCGCCAGGCGGGCGCTTGCGGCGGCCCGGATGGCCGTTCCTGCGGTTGTTGTGGTTCATGGCATCCCCGTCCGTCCGTCAAGGACCGGTTCAGCGGCCCGGCCGCCACATCGTCGTGACGATGTGATCGGTGCCGATCGTGGTGCGTTCAGCGCGGGATGAACCCCACGCTCTCATAGCGCTCGAGGGGCACGGGACTGGACGACTCGGGGGAGGCCGGCGCGCCGAGGACATCGATACGCCGAAGGCTCTCTGGCGGCCGTCCCCTTCCCCAGCCGGGACCGCGGATGTCCGCGTGTCGATGATGGCCGTGACGACCTACGGTCCGGCCGCACGTGCGCGGACCCGGGGGCAGTCCCCGATCAGGCCTGTATCAACCTTCGCAGCCGCTGGCCTGCTGTTGCAGGCCACGACGTTCGACAGCCGCAAAAATGCAGGAAGTGGGTGATTCATTCCCGTCGGCATAACCTCCTGTTATGACCACAGACCTTGAGACGGCCCTGCTGCGTGCCTTTGTCACGTCCGTCAAGGCGGGAAGCATCAGTCGCGCGGCAACAGCGCTCGGTCACAGCCAGCCGGCCCTGAGCCAGCAATTGCGGCGACTGGAACGCGTCGTGGGGCAGCCTCTGCTGCACCGTGCCGCCACAGGGGTGTCCCTCACCACGACGGGCGAGGCTCTGATGCCCTATGCCGAGCGGATACTGGCCCTGTCGAGCCAGGCTCTCCAGGTGTCCAGGAGCACGCTGGACGGACATTGCGGGGTGGGGCTGCTGGAGGACCTAGCCACCCCTGTCCTGACCAGTGCGCTGGCGGAGTTCACCCATTTCCATCCGGACATCACGCTGGAACTCGTCAGTCTGCCCGGACCCGCCATGCGTGAGGCCTTCGTCTCCGGCCGCGTGGACCTGGCCCTGTGCGATCCGGCGTACCTGCCGGAGCCTTCCCGATGGACGGCGCGTATGCCGCTGGTGTGGGCGCAGGGTCCCGGAATCGACATCGCGGCCGATCCCCTGCCGCTGGTGCTGTTCTCCCAGCCGTGCCGCTGGCGCGACCCGGTCCTGCAGACCCTGGAGCGGTCGGGCCGCAGGTGGCGTGTCGTCTTCGAAAGCACAAGCCTCGCCGGCGTACAGGCGGCCGTCCGGGCCGGTCTGGGTGTCTCGGCCCTGCTCCCGCCGAATCTCGAACCGGGCACGGTGGCGCCGAGCCTGCCGGAACTTCCGGAAGTCGAGTTCGGCCTCGTCCGGAGCTCCGCGACCGAGGGTGACCGCCTTGTGGACGCAGTGGAGACCCTCCTGCGACGGCTCGTGTGAGCACAGCTGCGGCACCGAAACCGTCGGCCGGTCCTCGATGGACAGTACCGTTCGCCGTCATTGCGGCAGCACCTCCAGACGTCCGTCACCGACGAAAGCGACATCGCCCCCCACTTCGACCGACGGGATGTCCGTGCCGGTGCCGTGCGCGGTGATCGCCATCTCGCTGGGGCGGCCGGCGAAACCCCCTTGGCGGAGTGTGACCTGTTCGCCGTCGCCGATCCGGCCGTTGCGGCGCAGATAGGCCGCGACGCAACCCGCGGCGCTGCCCGTGGCGACATCCTCCGCGATGCCGTCGTTGTTCCAGTGCCGACCTTCGATGGCAGTGGCGTCCAGCATGTAGGCGAACTGGGCGCCGAGAGGAGCCAGGAACGCCTGGAGGTCGAAGGCGACGCGGGCACGTTCCAGTGCGCCGTGGCGTACGGGGACGACGAGATAGCGCAGCCCGGTGGAGACCACCTCCGGCCGGAGGTCCGGGTCGAGGTGTTCGGGGCGCAGTGAGAACCATGACGCCACGTCCGGCACCTCAGGCCGGCTCAGGAACAGCGCCGAGCCCTGGTCGAGGACGCTCGAGTACCGTCCGCGGCTGTGCCTGTGCGTGGCGACGCGGACCGTGCGGGTCCTGAGGCGCAGGGTCCACTCCTCGTCCGGAGCCGTGCCGTGCAGGGCGTGCAGCACGCAGGCGGCGCCGATCACCGGGTGACCCGCGAAGTCCAGCTCCTCCAGCAGGTCGAAGACGCGCGCCTGCCATGTGCGCCCGTCCTGGCCTCCGGGCTGCAGGAAGATCGACTCGAAATGCCGCAACTCTCTGGTGACTTGGGCCATCTGAGACGCTGTGAGCCCGCCAGCCGTTGGGAACACCGTCAGGCTGTTGCCGCTGTAGGCCTGGCCGGTGAAGACGTCAACGTGGTGATATCGCATGTCACGAAACTACGGACGAGGATGCGGCTGGGGAACCACGAACCTTGCATGAGCAGCCATAAGTGCGCGTTATGGCCCGGTGCGGCGCGTGCCTCGTCGTCGTCAGGAGTGCGGACCGCACCCGCAGGCCGACCACGGGGGGCGCCCTCCCACCTCGGGAATCCCTATCAATTCGCTGACGTTCCGCAACTCAGGTCCGGCGCATTTTGACGCGCCTGCGGGCAGGATTCACAGATCGCGTGCGCTGTCGGCCGACCATCCCTTGACGGACATCGCCGAACTGCCGAGGATCGTCGCACCAGAATCATGTCCAGTGAAGGCCGGCGTGTGAACCGAGAACGCAGCGATTCGGTCAGCGAGGGTCAGAACGCGGGAGCATCCCGAGGGCTGACCCGCTGGCAGGCGGTTCCCCTGGCCATCGGGTCCGTCGCCGGCTCGGGCATTCTCTTCCTGCCCTCGGCGGTCTACGCGCGGGCGGGAAACAACAGCCTTCTCGTGTGGGCACTGTCGACTCTCCTGTGCCTGCCGATGCTGCTCATGTTCGACGACATGGTCCGAAGCAATCCCGACGGCCGTGGGATAGAGGCGTTCATCCGGGCCGGCCTGGGCGACATGTTCGCCCGCTGTGTGCCCTTGATGTTCATCGCGCTCGTCGTCGTCGGCCTGCCCTCGGGGACGTTCGTCGCCGGGCGTTACGTGGCCCGGACCTTCGCGATGGACCGGGCAGCCGTCATCGCGATCGGGCTGGCCGTGCTGCTGGCCGCCGCCCTGGTCAATCTCGCGGGGGTCCGGACCAGCACGCGGGTGCAGACGGCTGCCTCCTGGGGGCTGGTCCTCATGGCCGCCGCCCTGCTCGCCGCAGCGGCCCCCTCGGCCGATCACGGCTTGTCCTCGGTGGCTCCCGGCACCCAGCACCTCGACGTGGTTCTCCCGGGAGTGGTGCTGGCGTTCTGGGCCTTCGCCGGTTTCGAGAACCTCACCTTTCTGGCGCGGGAGTTCCGGGCGCCCGCACGTGACTTCCTCCCGGTCAGTGCCATCGCCCTTGCGGTCTATGGCCTGTTCACCATCCTGCTCACCGTTGCTATCGCCGTGTGCGTGCCAAGGCAGAACGTCGACCAGGTCGTGGGGCTCCTGCAACTGGCCGCGGCGGTGGGGCACGGCAAGTTCGTGCTGTGGGCTGTCACCCTGATCGCCTGCACCGCCATGCTGCTCAACGCGATCGCCTGGGTCTGGGGTGTGTCGCAGATGGCGCGGGACGCTGCCGTCAACGGCCTGCTGCCTGCCGCCCTTCTCGACCCCGAGGAAGCCGGTGCGCCTCGCCGCGCCCTCGGACTGCTCTGCGTCCTGTTCTCGGCAACCTCGGTCCTGCTGAGCCTGCGGCCTTCGCTGGTCGTCGACACCACGGCGGCGGCAAGCGCGATCTTCATGCTCCTCTACATACTGAGCATCGTCTCCTACCTGCGAGTGCGCGGCCTCACACTCCGGTCCGGACTCAACCTGCTCCTCCTGGTGGTGATTGCGGCAAGCCTCGTCGAATCCGTCTGGGAGGCGCTCTACGCGCTGGTGGCGTTCGTCGCCGCCCTCAGCGTGCAGCTCCTTCAGCGTCGCAGGGCGCCCCAGAACTCAGACAGAACTCCTCATGGTGGCGTCGATACCGACGGTCTCCTGGTCGACGGCGTTCACGGCGGTGCGCCCGGAGGCGGAGATGACGCCGATCTGTGACTGCATGTCATGATCCACCACCTTGTAATGCGCTGGGATCCGTTCTCCACGAGCGGCTGCAGGCTCGCGCCCAGCGTGACGTAGGAGGTGAGGACCTTGGCGAGAACCGTCTCGTCGACGGCACTGTCGCCGAGCACCAGGGCACCGCTGCCCGCTGACGCCCGTCGCAGAGGTCGCGCCGACGTGCGGACGGGCGTGCAGTCGGCGTGGGCGCGGCCGTTCAGCCGGTCGCCGCGGTTGTCGTGGACGGGGCACGGCCTCATCGCGCTCCTTGGTTCTCGCCAGGCCGGACTCGGCTCCGCCAGTGGTGTACAGGTCGACCCTGCCAGCCGTATCCGCCGTGCGCCGGCGCTACGGACGACGCAGGGCGGCGTGCCCTGCGGACTGGTCCAGCAACGCCGAACCAAGTTCACTCACCACGTAGTTGACCTCGTTGCGGTATCTGCTCTTCGTCACCAGTCCCGCCTCGCGGAGCACCCCGAGGTGTTGTGAGACCGCCGGTGCGCTCAGCCCCGTGCGGGCTGCCAGCTGCGTGGTGGTGCACGGCGAGGTGGTGAAGGCCAGGATCATCGCCCGGCTGCGGCCGAGCAGCCTGGCGACACTGCGATACTCGGTCCCGCCCTGCTCCCACAAGGTGCCCAGGGCCCGTGCCGGATAGACGGCGATGGGCGGAGATGCCGCGCTGCTGGCGACCAGGACCGATCGGGTGGCGAACAGGCTGGGCACGAGCGGCAGGCCCCGGCCGTTCAGACGGATGTCCGTGTCCAACATGTCATCGACGCCGAGGCGGTCGCCCGTCCAGTGAAGTGCCGGGTGCAGCTGGTGAAAGAGCGTCTGGACGCCCCCGCGGGAGAGTTCGCGCGTGCGGAAGGCGACGTCGGCTTCGAGGACGGCCCGCATGCGCGGCCAGTGCGGCCGCAGGGCGGCCTGCCACCACGCCTCCACGGCCTGCACCAGCTGCGGCAGCGCCCGCTGGGCGTCGGTGGCCAGCCGATGGCTGAACGAGCCTGGTACGGCGCTGTCGCCCATGGCCTCTACCTCGGCCTGGACCCGTGCGTGCGGCGTTGCCAGGACGATGGCCAGCTCATCCTCGATGTCACCGGTGGAGCAGTCGGGTGGAGGCGTGAGGAAGTCGGGCAGGCAGATGCTTCGGCCGGTGAGGGAACGCAGGGGCGCTGTCGTGCGGGCCAGGTCCCGGTCCTTGAGGAGCTCCTTGGCGGAGGTGATCCAGGGCCTGTGCACGGAGTTCCGCCCGGCGTCGGCGAGCACCCAAAAGCTGCTCACCGTGTCCCAGAGCGGTGAGATGGTGAACCTGATCTTGGCGACGTCGCCGACATCGAAGTGCAGGGAACTCATATCACCGCCTGATCAGGGACTTTTCGCCGACATGAAATCTCTGGTCGTCTCCCGCGCCGGATGGTGGTGTAAGGCACCATGACACATGAACGCTCGGATCTGCGCTTCCACCGGGACTTCCGCCGGCTGTGGACCGCGGACACGGTGAGCCAGATCGGTGCCGGGGTAACGCTCGTCGCACTCCCGCTGGTGGCCATCCGCACCCTGCACGCCTCGCCGTTCGAGGCGAGTCTGCTCGTCATGTTCGAGTACCTGGCGGCGCTGGTCATCGGTCTGCCCGTAGGGGCTTGGGTCGACCGCATGCGCCAGCGCCGCGTCATGATGGCGGGCGACGTCTGCCGCGCCGTGCTCCTCGGCTCGATCCCCCTCACGGCGGCCATGGGTGCACTGACGCTGAGCCAGTTGTATGCGGTCGCCTTCGGTGTCTCGGTGTGCACCGCGTTCTTCGACGTGTCCTTCCAGAGCTACCTGCCCCGCCTCGTGGCGGCGGACCAACTCGTCCAGGGGAACGTCAAGCTGGAGACCACGCGCAATGTGGCCCAGGCCGGCGGCCCCGGTTTCGGAGGGGCGATCGTCGGAGCACTCACCGCCCCGACGGCCATCGTCGTCAACGTCGTCACCTTCGTGCTGTCGGCGCTGTCGCTGGCGCGGATCCGCACGCCCGACGTCAAGCCCCCCGCCTCCGGCGGCAACCTGAAGTCGGAGATCGCCGAGGGCCTGCGTCTGGTCTTCGGCGACAGGTCGCTCAGGGCCATCACCCTGAGCTCCGCGATCTCCAACATGTGCGCCACGATCGGCGCGTCCATGCTGCTGGTCCTGCTGGCGGGCCGGCTCCACCTCTCCTCCTTCCTGTGCGGCCTGGTCTTCACCGCCGAGGCCGTGGGCGGCCTGCTCGGCGCTCTGGCCGTCGGCCGCGTCGTGTCCCGGCTGGGCCAGGGGCCGGCCATGTGGATGGCCCTGATCGTGAGCAGTGTCCTGTGGCTGTTGACCCTGCCGATGTACCAGGCGGACTGGCGGTTCGCGCTGGCACTGCTGCTGAACAGCCTCGGGTGGGTCAGCTTCATGACCTACAAGATCTCCAGCGTCAGCATGCGGCAACGGCTCTGCCCGAAACCGCTCCTCGGCCGTATGACCGCGACGTTCCGCTTCGTGGTGTGGGGTCTGATGCCGGTGGGCGCACTGATGGGCGGCATCCTCGGCCAGACCCTCGGACCCCGGCAAGCAATGTGGATCGGCGTGCTCGGCGAGCTCGCCGCATCCCTCCCCATCCTGCTGTCACCGCTGCGGACCATGCACGATCTGCCTCCCACCCTCGACGAGGCACCCGAGCAGGCCGACGACATGGCTGCGGCGACCTGAACAGGCCGCCGAGACTGCGATGGGCGTGCACGGTCCGGCGCCGGACCGTTCAGGCTGTCGTGCCACCCAGGTACGTGCTCTCCCCCGGAGCCAGCAGGGTGAGACGCTCCGACAGGCCCGCATCGCTGAAAGCCTTCTCCAACTCCTCGCCGCCCTCGGTGAAGTGGTGCCACATGTGGAAGTGCACGGGAACCACCTGCGGCGCATTGAGGATCCGTGCCGCTTCAGCAGTCTGCGCACTGGTGAGGGTGAGATAGCCGTCGATCAGCCCGGTCCGGCCAGCGCCGGCGAACAGCATCGCCACATCGGTCCGCGGGAAGCGCTCGGCGACGACCCGCACGACGTCCAGGGAGGCGTTGTCCCCACTCACATAGACCGTCGGCAGGCCTCTGCCGGACAGCACAAAGCCGGCCACCTCGCCGACGATCGGCTCCGCGCCCTCGGGGTCGTGGAGCGCGGGCACCCGCGTGATCCACAAGGCGCTCCCGTCGGGGCGGGGCAGCTCGACGGTCTCCCACAGCGGCACGGACCGGCACGCGCCCGCCAGCCGGGCGGTGGCCGAGGCCGTCGTCAGGACGAGCGGGACGTCGGCGAGGTACGCGCGGCCCGACTCATCCAAGTTGTCAACGTGCTGGTCGTGGGAGAGCAGGACCGCGTCAACCGGGCCCACCTCGTGCGGCTGAAGCGCGGAAGCCGCGGTTTTGGCAAGGACCCGGCCAGGGCCCAGGTCGTACTCGCGCGGCGGGTCGAACGTCGGATCCGTCACCAGCCGTACGCCGCCGATCTCCAGGATCGCGGTCGGGCCGCCCACGAGCTGGATCCGGATCCCGGTACCGGCTTCTCGGTCTGCGGTCATGTTCTGCCTTCCTCTCTTCACAACTCGGGTACGCCGTCGATCGTGGCCGGTCGCGCCGTGACAAGTCAGTGGCTTGAACGTCGACCTACGATAGTTTTGCGCCAGCCCGAATCAGGAGGTGACTCATGGGCGAGCGGGAGGCGCAGACGGTGGCCGTGGTCATGTTCGACGGAGCCCCGATGTTCGAAACCAGCGTTCCGGTCAGTGTCTTCGGGGTCGACCGCGCGGACATGGGGGTACCGAGGTTCACGGTCCTGCCAGTCGCGGGCGACCCCGGTCCGCTCACCACGACCGCGGGGATCCGGCTGGAGGCGACCCACGATCTGCAGGCCCTGGACGCGGCGGCGACGATCGTCGTGCCCAGCTGGCGCGATCCCCAGGAGCATCCTCCGCACCAGGTACTTGCCGCCCTGCGGGCCGCGCATCGGGACGGTGCGATTATTGTCGGCCTGTGCCTGGGCACGTTCGTCCTTGCGGCTGCCGGTCTGCTCGACGGCCGACGGGCGGCAACTCACTGGAAGTACGCCGCCGCGCTCGCCCACGCCTACCCACGGATCAGCGTCGATGCCTCAGTGCTGTTCGTCGACGAGGGCGACATCCTCACTTCCGCCGGGACCGCGGCGGGCATCGACGCCTGCCTGCATCTGGTGCGCCGCACCTTCGGCGCTCAGACCGCCAACGCCATCGCCCGACGGATGGTGGTTCCGCCGCAGCGGACGGGAGGCCAGGCGCAGTACATCGAGCGGCCCCTTCCGGACAGCGACACCCGAAATCCACTGACCGCGGTCCTGGCGTACGCGATGGAGCACCTTGCCGACGAGGACCTCGACGTCAACGCGCTGGCGTCCCAGGCGTTCATGAGCCGGCGCAGCTTCGACCGTCGGTTCCGGGAGCTGACGGGGAGTTCCCCCCTCCAATGGCTCCTGGCCCAGCGGATCATGCACGTCCAGCACCTCCTGGAGACCACAAACCTGAACGTGGACGCCATCGCCCGTCAGGGGGGCTTCACCAGCGCGGTCGGGCTACGCCCTCACTTCCGCCGAGTGGTCGGCGTGGCGCCGCAGGCCTACCGCGCCAGCTTCCAACGGCAAGCCGCTTCATGAGCCACTTGACCGACGGCCGCCCGCCGCGCCCGCACGGCACGAGCCGACTCATTCGTCGCCCAACGGCAGGGAGTTCCCGATGACCGAATTCCATTTCAGGATGTCGCTGGAGGAAGGCGAGGCAGCCGGCGCAGCGAACGTGGGAGACATCGAGGTGGTGGGGAGCCACGGCCGGGCCTCGTCGACGGACATCACACCTGCTCAGCCTCTGCTCATCCAACTCGCCGTGGCCACGCTCCTGAACGAGCTCGCCCCCGTGGTCAAGCGCGGTCGCGGCACCGCCGTGTTCCGGGCGACTCCGGCCCGCTTCTCGCTGAAGTTCAAGCTCAAGAAGGGCGGCCCGTTGGTGATCACCTGTGGCAAGGCCGTCATCGACGAAGCGGACCCCCTGGCTGTCGCCTCGGCACTGTGGGCGTCCGCCAGCGAGGCCACCCGCCGGTGGCTCCCCCATGTTCCGCAGAACGACCCCCTATACCCCTTTCTGGTTGGCTCCCTTGCCGCGTTCCACGAAGCACTGGAGAAACGACGTGGCCAAACGGCGGGCTGACCATCCCCGCGTGACGACATACGCATTCAGGAGGAATGCTGTGACCCAGATCATTTTGATCGCAGCGATCGTAGGTGTCATCGCGGGCGCAATGACCCGAACGGCGACAAGCGGATCGTTCACGTGCACCGCTTCCCCGCCGAGGTCGACGCCCACTGCCCGGTCTCCGTGGGCGTCGAAGGAGACCCCAAGCTCGCCCGGCCGGACCGACGAGTCCTGGCGATGATGGGCGACGGCTCGTTCCTGATGAACTCCCAGGAACTGGACACCGCCGTCCGCGAACGCGTCCCACTGGTCGTCCTCGTCCTAGTGGACCAGGAATACGGCCTGATCACCTGGAAGATGGAACTCGAACTCGGCCGCCACAGCCACACCCGGTTCACCAACCCCGACCTCGTCGCCTACGCCGAAAGCTTCGGCGCACGCGGCTACACGATCGAGACCGCCGGCCAGCTCCTGCCCGTGCTGCGCCGCGCCCTCGACGACGATTCGGTGTCCGTGATCGCCTGTCCGGTCGACTACTCCGAGAACCTGCGTCTGACCGACAGACTGGGCAGCCTTCACGGCCCGTTCTGACACCTGGTCTACCACCCTGAACCGCAGTGCAAATTCACCCCCGTAACATTGGTGTGGCAGATGCCACCACCTCGCCACTTCTCTGTCCCTGGGAGAAATCTAGGAGAAGATCTTCTCCGACCCCCTCGGCGACCACCCCAGACCGACGACCCGGTTGCCCTACATAGCCGAGCGAGGGGAATCCCCTCGAAGATTCCCTTCGATGCGAGGATCACGGCGGGATGGCTGTTGAAGGAGGACGAATACCGCCAGCGCATCCGCCGCCATCGTCCCAGCTCACTGCTGCCACTGATCGCCGCGGCGGCAGCCCGCTCCGGCGCACCTGAACAGCCACAGCCCTGTCTGAAAAGCCCGTCGATGAACTACACGCCCTGGGCTAAGGCAGTGCTAACGAAAATGCCCAGCCAGAACAGCGAATTGCAGCACGAACTGGTCAGCCCCGAGCGCATCCGTGCCACCTGGAGTGGTACCGCGAGCGTCGAGGACGCCGCCCAGGCGTTTGGCATGTCGAGATCGAAGGGCTACGACCCTGTGCGTCGCGGGGAGTTCCCTTGCCGCGTGCTGCTGATCGTCCGCGCAGCTCGCGTCGTCTCCGCCTCGCCCCTCCGCGTACCCGAAAGCGGTGAGCCCGAGTACAACGGAGCCGTCAGCACGAGCACCAATCCATCCTGACCAGCCGCACGTCGTGCAGTCAGGTATCACGCGCGAATCACAGACCCCGTGGACACCCTCCTGGCACGGGTTACCGAGAATGGACATAAACGTCCGCATAGGACTGGATGGACGGCCCTGGACGGCTTCTACGACATGTGGCATGTGGTACCGCGACCCACTCGCTAGTGCTGTGACCGCGTAGGTTCACCGGGTTGCTGTGCGTTGTCCGGCGCTACCATGGCCGGATGCCACTCGAGTTGTTCGCCGGGATCTACGTCCGTGACTTCGAGGCTGCGCAAGCCTGGTACGTGCGTGTGTTGGGCTCCGAGCCGACGTTCCTCGCATCCGACACGGAAGCAGTGTGGGAGCTCGGTGAGCATCGGTACCTCTATATCCAGCAGAATGCCCAGCACGCCGGCCACGCCATCCAGACGATTCTCGTCGACGACCTGGACGTCTGCGTCGATCGCATCACCGAGCGCGGGATCGAGCCCGTGAAGCGGGAGACGTACCCCGACGGCATGCGCAAGGTGCTGTACCGCGATCCCGACGGCAATGAGATCGGGTATGGAGGGGCCCCCTCTAGCTAGGAGTTGTCGTCAATTGTCACGCCCACATCAGGAGCGGGGCGAGGGTGACAGCTGCCTGGTTGGACTCGGCGGTCTTGTCGTAGCGGGTAGCGATGCCGCGCCACTGCTTGAGGCGGTTGAAGCACCGTTCCACGACGTTGCGCTGCTTGTAGAGCTGCTTGTCGAAGGCCGGCGGGCGCCCGCCCCGGCTGCCGCGCCGGAGCCGGTTGCGGATCTGGTCGGCCCGCTCGGGGATGGTGTGGCCGATGCCGCGGCGTCGCAGCCAGGTCCGTATCGCGCGGGAGCTGTAGCCCTTGTCGCCCAGCACGTGTGCGGGCCGCGCCCGGGGACGGCCCAGGCCCATGCGAGGCACCCGGATCGCCTCCATCACGGTGGTGAACTGGGTGCAGTCGTTGGTGTTGCCGCCCGTGAGCACGAGGGCGAGCGGACGCCCGAAGGCATCGCAGGCCAGGTGAATCTTGCTGGTCAGGCCGCCCCGGGAGCGTCCGAGTGCGGGGCTGCGTCGCCCCCTTTTCGGGCCCCGGCGGCATGCTGGTGGGCACGCACGACGGTGGAGTCGACCGACACCAGCCAATCGACCTCTCCCGCCGCGTCCGCCCGGGCCTGGGCGGCCTGGAGCATCCGCTCGAAGGTGCCGTCCAGGGCCCGCCGGCGAAAGCGGGTGTGCAGCGTGTGCCAGGGGCCGTACCGCTCAGGCACGTCCCGCCAGGCCGTGCCCGTCCGGAACTTCCACACGATCCCGTTGAGCACGGTTCGATCGTCCAACCGCTTCCGCCCACGCAAGGACTCGGGCAGCAGCGGACGGAGGAACTCCCACTCCTCATCGGACAGTTCATGGCGACGTATCACCCGACCATGATCCACCACTCAAGATCAATTGAAGACACGACCTAGGGCGTGTTCTGAAAGTGGATCAAGGTAGTGCGATCTCGCCTCGGTCTGGCTTACCTGCACCCCACCCGACGGGCCAGGCTCCCGATTTGGCACAAAGCGCCTGATCACACAGGGGGTGCGGGTGTTATCGTCCCTCGCATGGCTGAACTGATCGCTCCCACTGGACGGCTGCATTCCTCGTGGCTCACGGCGCGTGACGAGTGGCAGTCTGGTGCTCACCAGGACGGGGCTGGCCTGCGTCTGGTTGGTGACGATGACCTCGACAGCCCGGAAGGGTTCGCCTCATGGGTCGAGCGACTGCGAAAGCAATCGGACCGGTCGCTGCCTGTCGGGGAAGGCCGCGTCCACGCTACCCATTGGTGGATCGTCGACGGCGAGACGTATCTCGGGGCCATCGACCTTCGACACTATCTGAACGCCTTTCTGTTGGAAGGGGGCGGACACATCGGTTACAGCATTCGGCCTTCTGCCAGGAGACGCGGACTGGCCTCGTGGGCGCTGGGAACGGTTCTACTCAAGGCGCCGGCGCTCGGTCTGGACCGGGTCCTTCTCACCTGTGACGACGGCAACGTCGGCTCAGCGCGGACCATCGAAAGCAACGGCGGCGTCCTCGACGATGTGCGCAGCACCGAAACCGGGGTCAAGCGCCGCTACTGGATCACTCTCGACGACACTGGTCGCAGCCATTCATTGATGGCTGCGACGAGGACGGTCGCCTCGTAGCGGACCGCGAGTTTGTCGTACCTCGTGGCTACGGCGCGGTGTCTTTTCAGGCGATTGATGCCGCACTCGACCGCGTGTCTCGCCTTGTAGTCCTCGGGGTCGAACTTCGGCGGACGGCCGCCGAGCGAGCCGCGCTCCTTGCGGTTGCGGGCCTGGTCAGCCTTGTCCGGGATGGTGCAGCGGATGCCGCGGCGGCGCAGGTAGGCGCGGTTCTTCCGGGAGGCGTATGCCCTGTCGGCCCGCACGCGATCAGGGCGGACGCGTGGCCTGCCCGGCCCGAGTCGGGGCACGCGAACCTTCTCCAGCACTCGCTCGAACTGCGGCGAGTCTCCACACTGTCCTGCAGTCACCACGACAGACACGGGCTTCTGACCTTGCTCGACGGCCAGGTGCAGCTTGGTGGCGAACCCGCCGCGAGAGCGTCCCAGCCCGTGATCACGGAGCTCGGCGAACACGCCGCCCGGTGGTTCCTTCTGCAGGTCGCCCTGCTTGCGGGCTCCGGCCGCATGGGCACGGCAGACCGTGGAGTCGACGCTCAGATCCCACGTGATCGCACCCTTCGCATCGGCCAGCGTCTGGAGCCTGGTGAAAATTCGGTGCCAGGTGCCGGTCCGCTGCCATCGGCGGAACAGGTCATAGACCCGGCCCCACGGCCCGTATTCGACAGGTACATCCCGCCACGGAACACCCGTCCGGACCCGGAACCGTATGCCATCAATCAGCTGCCGCCGAGCCCAGACAGGCGGCCGCCCCGCCCTGACACCCTTCGGCAACAGCGGCTCCAGCACCGCCCACTGCTCGTCCGTGAGATCTCCCCGCCCCATGAACCCTGATCATTCACAGCCCAAGATCCACTTTCGATACACGGCCTAATAGACGCATCGTCGACCGACCAGGAGCAATCCGGCTCGCCAAATGTCATGCCCGCATCTACCCCTCGGGTTGCGTCCAGGGAAGTGACGTACAGGAACCGGCGAAACCCAGCCGGCGTGCCCGGCTGTCAGCGTGGCGGCTGGGAGAGGCCGGGGTCGAGGGTGCCACGATCGGCCCTGGCGGCGTCGGCGAGGGCCTCGGCAGCGGCTTCCGCCGCCTGCGCCGTGTCGTCGGCGGCCTGGGCAGCCATGTCGTCCGTGGGTTTCTCGCGAGTGGCCGGAGACTGGGGCAGCACCTCGCTGAAGGCGCGGGACACACCCTGGAGTGCGGAGGTGATCTCGCTGGGGATGACCCAGAAGTTGTTGCCCGAGCCTTGCGCGAGTTGGGGCAGCGTCTGGAGGTACTGGTAGGCGAGCAGCTTGGGGTCCGGGTCGTTGCGATGTACGGCCTGGAACACCTCGTCGATGGCCCGGGACTGGCCCTCGGCCTGGAGGATCGCGGCGGTGCGGTTGCCCTCCGCCCGCAGAACGGCGGCCTGCTTGTCGCCCTCGGCCGTGAGGATCTGTGACTGGCGTTGCCCCTCGGCCCCGAGAATCGCGGCGCGCTTGTCCCGCTCGGCTCGCATCTGCTTCTGCATCGCGTCCTTGATGGTCTGCGGAGGGTCGATGGCCTTGATCTCCACCCGATTGACCCTCAACCCCCACTTGCCGGTGGCCTCGTCCAACACGCCGCGCAGCTGGCTGTTGATGGTGTCCCGTGAAGTGAGCGTCTTTTCCAGGTCCATGGAGCCCACGACGTTGCGCAGCGTGGTGACGGTGAGCTGCTCGACCGCTTGAAGAAAATTCGCGATCTCGTAGAAAGCCGCACGCGGATCGGTCACCTGGAAATAGAGAACCGTGTCGATCTCCACGACCAGATTGTCCTCGGTGATGACCGGCTGCGGCTTGAAGGAGACAACCTGTTCCCGCAGGTCGATCAGCGGGCGAACACGGTCGATGTACGGGATGACGAAGTTGAGGCCGGGATTCAGGGTCCGGAGATAGCGGCCCAGTCGCTCGACGGTACGTGCACGCGCTTGGGGCACGATCCGGACCGCCCGCACCACCGTGAAGACCGCGAACAGAGCGATGATCAGGCCGGCAAACAAGAACGCCGAGGTTTCCATGGTTTCAGTCCCGGGGGTAGACAATCGCGGTTGCGCCGCTGATCTCCATGACATCGACGGTCTTTCCGACAGGGATCACCAGCGTCTCGTCGTAGGCGCGGGCCGTCCACTCGTCGCCGTCGATACGGACCCTGCCGTCCCGTCCCGTCACCTCCGCGACGACATAGGCAGACTTGCCGACCAGGGCGTCGACACCGAACCGTGCCGCTTGGGGCTGCCGCAGACGGTGCAGCGCGACGGGCCGCAAAAACAGCACGGTGACCACGGCAACGACGGTGAACACCAGGAACTGGAAGGGCACCGACAGACCGACTGCAGCAGAACCCGCCGTGACCAGCGCGGCCGCACTCAGCATGCCGAGCGCGGCAGTCAGTGTGAAGATCTCCGCCACAGCCAGAACGGCTGCAAAGATCAACCACATCAGCCATGGATCCATTGCGCGCCTCTTCAGACCGGTGCAGGCGTGGAAGGGCCGGCCGCTCACCATCGGACCCCGAAACGGAACAGCCGCGGTACCCGTCGGCGAACAAACCCTGGCGATCCAGGCAAGGCGGGCCAGTATGGCACATCCAGCTCATTTATGCCCACTACCTGTGCCTTACCCATCCAGGAAGATCACTCCACCGCGGCACAGGGGCCAATCCGGTCCAGAGCGAAATCCGCGGCCGCGTCGTCCGCCCCTCCCTGGTCGTGGCACAGCCGACCTGTGATCGCCTGTGCAGCCACACCGGCCAGTCCGACGACGATCCAGAGGACGGAGCCCATAGGCGGAGGCCGCGGGCCCGCCTCGCGCAGCTGGGAGGAGTCGAGCGACAGGCTCCGCGGCGGGCAAGCCATCGGGCAGGCGGCCGCAGCGCGATCCTCGACTTCGTACGCGCCGAACAGGCGAGCCAGCTCGTCCTGGGTGCCAGCCGCCCTCCGGGAGCGGACCGCCCGGCACGCCCCGGCCGTCCTTCACGTACCGCGCCCCCTCTACCGGCGACGCCCGTGACGACACAGGCATGCGTGGACACCGCCAGACGGGCAGGAGACCGACGCGGGCAAGGCGAAGGATGCCTCTCTGTCGGCGCGTGGACATCAAGATCCGGACCAGGTGCGGACCGAATCAGCCTGGCACTCGACGTTTCCGCTCTTTGTCGCAGGTCAAGAGCGAGGTCAGGCGTGTACCACCAGCAGACGAAGAATCTGCTGGTGTCGTACTCGCCGAAGAGGCTGGGCTTCTTCTAGACACGGGAGAAGGGCGCCTGGCCGGGGGCGATGCCTGGCAGGCGCCCGGTCGGCGTGTTCGTCAGAGACCGGGCCGAACGAGTAGCCGTCCCCGCGGAGGCGTGCTCGCCCTGGGCCTCGCCTCGAACGAAGCGCTCGGCATCAGCCTCGATCCGGACGAACACCAGGACGCCCTGCAGCACGCTGGAACTCACCCCGTCACCACTGCGGCCAATCCTCGGGCTCCTGCACCAGTCGTGATCCGGCGGCCCCGGTGAAGAGGAAGCAATGGCAGCGCTGAAGGCCGGACGAGCGGGCCGAGCAGCACTACCTCGTCGGGCCTCGCATCCTCGCCCGCGGCGAGTCCGCCACGTCTGGGAGTCCCTGCGCGCCTCGGGAGGGCGGGACAAGTCCAGGACGGGCGGCCCTCTCTTCGCGGAAGACCCGGACCGCACCGTCCGTGTCGCCCATGCCCCTACGTCCTCTCGGCGGGTGGACCGTCCACGGCAGTCCGGACGGTCTGGACGTCGAGTGGTCGGCGTACTTGGGCCGGAAGACCCCGGTGGGGAACGGCGCCGGTCCGACCGGCGCCCTCACCCGTCCCCGCTCCGGCCACGTGCCCTACGCCCCGCACTCGTTGACGGAGCAGGACCGACACACGCGTTTCGAGGGCCAGGACCGCAGCCGTGGCTCTTCCGGAAGCTTTGCTCCGGAGCCGGGGGCGGAGGAGCCGTGGGGCGGAGTGCTGGCTGCTCGCTGCTATCCGAATTCGCTGATGGTGAGCTGTGCTCCCTTTGCCCAGCCGTGCGGCGGGTACTGCGGGTCGAAGAACTCGAGGTTGCCGCTTGCGGCGGCCACCCAGTTGGCCCCGTGGAGATTGATGATCTGGTTGTACACGTCCTGGGGGCCAGGTACAGCGCCCCCGGTCTGGTTGGCGAAGGACTCTGCGGCCCACGCCACGGTCAGTACGGCATCGTGGTTCATGATGGCGTACCCGTCGTCAAGTTCCGCGTCAGTGTGCCCGAGTTCCGTGAAACTCGTCCGGAACGAGGTGAATCCGCGCGGGTTGCTGCCGCCCTTCTTCCAGCTCTCCGGGTTCAGTACGGACACGTCGATCACGGTGATCTTGTCGCGGGTGAGCTCCTTCACCCGTTCCGGGTTGCCGCTGAAGGCCGATCGCCCCGACCAGCACGTCACGACCGTGATCGGACGCAGACCACCTTCCTGGCTGCACAGCCCGCGGTTGGCCAGAGCCTTGACGAAGTCGGGGAAGTCGTTGTCACGGCCGGCATAGAAGACCAGGTCGGAGCCCGAGTAGCAGATGTCCTGCACGGACTGCCCGAAGAGCTTCGGGACCACGTGCTGCCCGGTGGACCCCGCGTAGCCCGTACGGCGTGTGCCGATGGTGTCCTTGAACTCCTGGTCGAATGCTTCGCGGAGGGTTTTCACGTAGAGGTCGTCGTTGATGTCGTAGACCAGAAATCCGCGGCGCCCTTCCTGCAGGGGCCCGATGGCCTTGCGGACCGCGCTGATGTGCTGCAGGTTGGAGGCAGATGCCTTGAAGAGGTAGGGGGATTCCAGACTGGTCGCGGTCAGCGGTCCGCCCACTGCCGGGATCTTCAGCTCGGACAGTCGGTCCGCCAGCCGCTGTGTCTCCGGAAGGCTCACTCCGAGGCCGACGGCCCCGACCACCGGATGGTCGCCCGACTTCATCGTGGCCAACTGGTCCGTGACCGTCCTCCAGTGCTGCTGCGCACTTCCCTCGTTGGCCAGAAGGAGTTGCACACCGGGGACCTTACCGGGCAGGCCCGTCGTACTTCTTCCCTTCAACCCGGGACAGGCGTTGGCACGGCACTGGGCGGCATAGGCGCCCGCCAGGCTCTCGCGGATGGCGGTCCACGACAACGGGCTGCTGTCGTTCGCCGAGTACGGCATCACCAGGGCGACTCGGACAAACGGCTTCCGCTTGTCCGAGGCTGCTTCCTCGGCAACTCGCTGGTTCTCCTGTGCGATCTTCCCCACGATCGTCCTGAGTTCGGGACCGAAGGCGTCGGCACGGATGATCGGGTCGGCTACGCCGACGCATTCGGAACCCTTCCGCGTGAGCGCGCTGACGCAGACGCCGAGGTCCGGCGGTGGCGGGTCCTTCTTCCAATATCCGGGGATGACGATCAGAGCGGGGATCAGCACCGCCACCGCCGCCCCCGCGCTCACCGCCTGCCACTTCCGCGCCCTCCGCACGCGCGGCGCCTTTCGGCGCGGTGGCTCGACAAGGGGACGCAGGGCGTTCACCAGGTCCCTGCTCGTGGGTCTCATCGCCGGGTCCCTGTCCAGCGCGGCGCTGAGCAGCGGGAGGAGGTCGTCCGGCACACCGTTAAGATCGGGCGTCTCTTCTGGACCGGGGTACGGATGCTCCGTTCCGTCCTGCATCACGAAGCAGCCTCGCCCGCGTGCGGCGCAGCCGACGGTCAGCGCCCAGGCCCAGACATCGGCCGGGGGGCCGGCCGGAGGGCCGCCCCGTTTGAACTGCTCCGGTGCCAGATACGGCAGGGTGCCCAGGACATGCCCTGTCTTCGTGAGCTGCTCGGTCTCCGTGAGATCCTCGCCGTCGACGAACCGGGCGATACCGAAGTCGATGACCTTGGTGCCATACGGACCGAGCAGAACGTTGGACGGCTTCAGGTCGCGGTGCACCACGCCGCGCGCATGGGCGGCCTCCAGCGCTCCGGCCAGATCGAGCGCCAGCTTCCGCACCGCGTCAGGGGGTAGGGGGCCCTCACGCAGTCGGTCCGCAAGAGTTGGACCAGGAACATATTCGGTCACCAGGCACGGTTTCTCCGGTCCGGGAAATGCGGCGAGGACCGAGACAATGCGGGGGTCCCGAAGTGTCTGCAGGATTCGGGTCTCGCGAGCGAAGCGCTTCCGAAACTCCTCGTGGACTTCTCGCGACGGCAGAATGGTCTTCACCGCGACCTCATGGCCCGCCGGATCCCGCGCAAGGTAGACCACACCCATTCCACCCTGGCCAATTCTGCCCCGCAGGCTGTATCCGTGCAGTTCGGACGGGTCGTCCGCGAGTAGCGGATTCACTTTCATCTGGGCTCCCCCTCACAAGTGCCATTGGGTCAGGCGTCCGAGTCTGACTACCGTTCGAAGACCGACGGCTCGACGTTCTGATCAATGAACATGGGAAATTGGCGACTCGCGAACAGCCCTGATCGATCATCAAACCGGTTCTGGACGTTGATCGAGCAGATGGTTTCGCTTCTTTCACATGAGCGCGAGCGGCACCAAGGAAGAGATCTCACGGGTCGAGGCGGGTGAATCACCTTCGAATGAGAAGATTTCGAGCCGCTTCCTCCCGTCTCCGTCATGGCAGTACGGAGTCCGGGCGGCGCCCGTGGACGCACGATCCCTCAGGCTTTCCCGTAATTCCCGGTGGACCGGAACATGGCGTCGGATGCGGTGCATCGCCGGGCGAGGGTCGTCCTCGTACTGGACGTATTCGGGCGATCCGTCAACGCGACGAGGTGCCGTAGCCGCCGTCGTCCGCCCGCCGGGGATTGCGGGACAGCCCTGAGGGCATCCACCCTGCACAAGCCCACTGGGGTCCTCACGGTGGCGCCTGCGGCCCTTTTCGCCACTCCTTTCCGGGGGGGGAAGACGCCAGACGTGAGCGTCAGTGAGGGGCCGCTGTTGTGGACGCGGGATGCGGCACGGGCTCCTCCCTGGCCGGCGTACTCGATCAGTCGCCCGGCGCCCGTGGTCCGGGTCCGGACACTTCAGTGCGCGCGCTGCGCTCGGCAGCCCGCGCCCACGACCGTGCCACCGCGGTGGCCTGGGACGTCTTCCGTCCCTTCCCTCTGGCCGACGGCGTGGCCGATGTCGTGCTGCACGTGTTCGCCCCGCGCGACCCAGCTGAGTTCCACCGCGTGTCGCGCCCGTCCGGCCGGCTGATCGTGGTCCGTCCCATCGACCGGCACCTGGCCGAGCTGCGCGAGCGAGCGCCTGGGACGGTCACGATCGACCGAGCCGAAGAACTGCGCCTGCACCGGGCGCCGAACCCCTTCTTCGAGGCCGTCGTCACTGAACAGGTCGAGTACCTCGCGACTCTGGCCAGGCTGGATGCTCCGGACCGGGTGGCAATGGCGCCGAGCGCAGGCGACATGAGCCGTGCAGACGTGAGCGGAGACGGCCTCCTGCCCGATCAGATCAGGTCACCGTCGCGGTACTGGTCACCGCCCACCGGCCTAAGGAACCACGAGCGGACGCATGCGTCTTCCGCCGGCGAGCAGTGGGCACGCCTGGCGCCCTGCCTTCCCTGCAAGTGGGAAGGCAGGGCGCCCCGCGCCGGCCACTCGCCCGAAAGGGCTGTCCCGTCATCACCGGTGGATCGGCGCACGGCGTCAGATGCGGTGCATCGCAAGGCGGAGGGCCGTCCCCATACGGGGCGTATTCGGGCGATCCGACAACGCGGCGAGGGGCCGTAGCTGTCGTCGTGCGCCCGCCGGGGATCGCGGGACAGCCCTGAGGCACGCTGGAGTTCCACGGGGTTGGGAGGCGGCGCCGGCCGGACCTCGCCCCGCCGACCCGTGCGGCTTCGACCTCCCCGGCGCCCAGTCGGGGGCCCGGCCTTCCCACGACCGGCATGCCGCCGGTTCAGTCCAGGCCGAGTCCCCGGCGACCCGTCTCATTGAGGTCGGCCGGGCCGAAGCGGCCGGTCCAGGAGCGTTCGTAGTGTTCCCCGGGGAAGTCGCCGGGGCTGGAGCCGGTGAGGAAGGCGTCCCGGACGCTCGTCGCGTAGTGCTCGTTGCGCGGACACCAGGGCGCGGCGGGGATGTACATGACGTTGCCCCAACCCTGCTGGTCAGTGACCGGGGCGACACTGTGGATCATGTCGCAGTGCCACCAGACCGAGTCGCCGGCCCGGACGTCCGGGATGCCGCTGAGGGCCGTGAGGAGCAGCGGGTGCCACTTCTCATCGACGGGGAAGACCTGGTTGGTGGTGACGCCGCACATGTCGTCCTCCGGCACGTCCGGCAGCAGCGGGCGGAGCATCAGGTAGGCCATGGCCTCGGGGACGGGCACCGTGTGCAGGACGCCCTGGTCGTGGTCCATGTCGGAGAGCGCGGTCCAGCCCTGGAAGGTGCGGAAGGCGGAGCACATGGTGGTACCCGGGTACTGGGGGCCCGAGGTGCGGAAGGCCGCGTCCCAGGGGTCGTACTGCTCGGCGGTGCCGTCGAACAGGTGACGGAAGGCCTGCTGGTTCTCCCGGGTCATCCACAGGTCGAGGGTGCCGGGGTCGCAGTGGGTGCCGAGTCCGCCGGAGTCCGTGCCCGGCGGACGGCGGCGGATGCGGTCCGGGTAGAGGGCGTCGCGTTCGGGGTCGAACCACTGGGTGCCGTCGGACTCGTGCCGCCACAGCGTGTTGAGGAACCGCTGGACGTCCGCCATCCGCTCGCTCTGGCGCGCTTCCATCTGGGCCCGGGACCAGTAGACGGGGTAGATCTCAGGCTTGGAGCCGACACTGCCGAAGAAGTCGTCTCCGGGGCCGGAGTAGTTCTCGAAGAAGTCGTTCCGCTCGACGTAGTCGACGATGTCGGCGTCCCAGGCGCGGGCCTGCTCGCGCGGGAAGTGGCCGCGCACGACGAGGCACCCACGCCGCCTCAACCTGTCGAGCTGCTCGGCGGACACGGAACCCGAGGCGATGTCGGCGTAGTCGACGACCGGCCACACCTCGTCGCCGCGCTCCCGGTCCGCTTCGATCTCGGCGATCCGGGCGGCGACCCGTCGTTCCACGACCGCGAAGACCTCCTCGACGGTGCGTCCCGAGGCCTCGATCCGGGCGCGCAGCGCCGCCTTGATCTCGTGAATGGCCGTCGGGAGATCTTCGGGGGTGCTCTGCCAGTTCGGCAGGGCGGGCAGGGCGTGTCGTTGATCGTTGATGGTGGACATGACGCATCCGCCTTTGGTCAGGAGTCCTAACTTATACAGCCACCGTAGCCAGCGGCCCATGTTCGGACAAGGCTCCTGACCAAAACCCGGGACACCGGTCAGGCGGACGAACGACCCGCCCCTGCCCACAGGTCGGTGCGTGCCCGCCGCAACGCAAGGGCGAGCGCGCCGTGCACCACCGCGGCATCACCCAGCGTGCCCACCTCGATCGGCGGGGTCAGGGGCGCGAGGTCGTGGACCGCGGCGCGAACCGGCTCCAGCAGGGCCGGGTGCAGCCCGATGGGCCCGCCCAGCAGCACCAGTTCCGGGTCCACCACCGCGCAGACGGCGGCGATCGCCTCGCCGATGACGCGGCCCTCCCGCTCCACGATGCGCCCGGCTTCGGCGTCGCCCGTCGCCGCGCGGTCGAAGACCTGGCGGGCGGCCTCGACACCGACCTGGTCGCCGCCCCGCTCGCGGTGCGGGGGGAACCCGGCGGCAACGGCCCTGGCGAGGCCGTGGCGGCCGTGCCGGGGCCCGGGCGGCTGTGCGCTGACGCTGAGGTAGCCGATCTCCCCGGCGACCCCCCGGGCACCGCGGATCAACTGGTCGCCGATCACCAGGCCCATGCCCATGCCCGTACCGACGTAGACGTAGGCGAAGCTGGCCGCCGTGCGCGCGGCACCGTGCCAGCGCTCGGCCACTGCGGCGAGGTTGACGTCGTTCTCCACCAGGATCGGCACGTCGGCCAGCCCGCCCAGAGCCTCCTGGGGCTGGAACAGGCCCTCCGGGTAGGGCGTGTCGTCCAGCACGACGACGCGCGAGGTCGCGGGGTCGACCGGGTTCGCCACCGAGACCGCGACCGCGAGCGGCTTGCCGTGTCCGGGGACACCCGCGGTGATCGCGTCGGCCACCAGCCCACGCAACTGCTCCGCGACCCGGACCGGCTCGCGCGGCCGCACCGGCGCGTGCGCGGCCTCCAGGAAGGGCCGGCCGAACAGGTCGGCCGCACAGACCCGGATCAGGGTGGGGTTGAGGTCGACCGCCACCACGAAGCCGGCGCTCGGCGCCACCTTGTAGTACGTCCCGGCCCTCCCCTGCCGGCCCCGCTGCTCCCCGGCGGGCAGCAGCAGGCCGGCCGCCTCCAGGCGGCGCACCGCCTCGGAGACCGTGGTCTTCGAGATACCGGTGTGCTGCGCGATCTCCGCCCGGGTGATGGGCGCCAGTTCGAACACGGTGTCCAGCACGATCTGGTCGGTCAGCTCGCGCAGCAGCGTCATGCTCGGCAGTGCCTGCAGACCGAGCCCCTTGCGGATTTCCATCTCACCCCTTGCGGCCGACGGTGGCCGTTGTTACGTTAACGCGCATTCTTTGGTCAGGGTCCCTTCCTAACTAGCCGGCTGATCACCGTGAGGCACCCTCCGACCACCCGCACCGTCGTCCGGGCGAGCGGCCCGACACGCTCCCGGAGAGTAGGGAAGCCACCATGATCGAAACCGAATCGGCTCCGGCAGCGCCGCCGGGCCCCGTCGGACCACCGCCGAGACGGTCGACGGGCACGACGCCCCGGCGTGCCGCCGCACGGGCGGGGGTGTGAGCCGTGCTCACACTCGCTGACGCGAATCTGCGCCTGAACGCCCGGCCGATCGACTACGCGCTCATCGCGGTGTACTTCGCCTTCGTCCTGGGGATCGGCCTCCTCGCCCGCCGCAAGGTCGCCTCCAGCATGGACTTCTTCCTCTCCGGCCGCTCCATGCCGGCCTGGGTCACCGGACTGGCCTTCATCTCCGCCAACCTGGCGGCCGTCGAGATCCTGGGCATGACGGCCGACGGCGCGCAGTACGGCCTCCCCTCGGTGCACTACTACTGGATCGGCGCCGTCCCGGCCATGGTCTTCCTCGGCCTGGTCATGATGCCGTTCTACTACGGCTCCAAGGTCCGCAGCGTCCCCGAGTTCCTGCTGCGCCGCTTCGGCCGCTTCGCCCACCTGGTCAACTCCGTCAGCTTCGCGCTCGCCCAGGTACTCATCGCCGGCGTGAACCTCTACGCCCTGTCCACGGTCGTGAACCTGCTGCTGGGCTGGCCCTCGTGGCTGTCGATCCTCGCCGCGGGGGCGATCGTCCTCGTCTACACCCTGCTCGGCGGGCTGTCGGCGGCGATCTACAACGAGGTCATGCAGTTCTTCGTCATCCTGGCGCTGCTGCTGCCGCTCACCCTCGTCGGGCTGCACCGGGTCGGCGGATGGAACGGACTGGTCGGCAGGATCGACGGAAGCAGCGGCGACGCCGCGCTGCAGCTGCACTCCTGGCCCGGCACCAACCTGACCGGCATCGGCGACTCCACGCTCTCCGTGCTGGGCATCGTCTTCGGCCTCGGCTTCGTGCTCTCCTTCGGCTACTGGACGACCAACTTCACCGAGGTGCAGCGCGCACTCTCGGCGAGGAGCATGTCCGCGGCGCGCCGCACCCCGCTGATCGGCGCCTACCCGAAGACGCTGCTCATCCTGCTGATCATGATCCCGGGCATGGTCGCCGCCGTTCTCTCCCCGCAGCTGTCCGCCCTCAAGGCCGCCAACGCCGCGGACCCCTCGGTGCAGAGCCTGGGCGGGGTCTCGTTCAACAACTCCATCGAGCTGCTGATGCGCGACCTCCTGCCCAACGGGATGCTCGGCATCGCCATCGCCGGCCTGCTCGCCGCCTTCATGGCCGGTATGGCGGCCAACGTCAGCTCCTTCAACACGGTCGTCACCTACGACATCTGGCAGACGTACGTGAAGAAGGACAGGCCGGACGAGTACTACCTGCGCACGGGCCGCGTGCTCACCGTGGTCGGCTGCCTGGTGGCGATCGGCACGGCGTTCATCGCCGGGAACTTCGGCAACATCATGGACTACCTGCAGACGCTCTTCGGCTTCTTCAACGCGCCGCTGTTCGCCACCTTCGTCCTGGGCATGTTCTGGAAGCGCATGACCCCGGCGGCCGGTGGCATCGGTCTCATCGCCGGCACCGCGTCCGCGATCACCATCGACATGCTCAACCGGACCGGGATACTGCACGTCTCCGGTCAGGGCGCCAGCTTCCTCGGCGCGATCGCCGCCTTCGTGGTCGACATCCTGCTGAGCGTCGCCGTCTCCCTGGTCACCCGCCCCAGGACCGACGCCGAACTGACGGGTCTGGTCTGGTCGTTGACCCGACGCGGCGACCGTGTACACGAGGCGACGGGGGAGGACGCCGGCTGGTACCGCAGACCCGCGGTGCTCGCCGTCGGCGTCCTGGCCCTCGCCACCGCCCTGAACATCGCCTTCTGGTGAGAAGCGGAGACCTTCCATGTTCGAGAACCGACCACGGCGGACCGCGTCCTCGCAGAGGGCGCAGACACTGTTCGACCTGCGCACCATCATCGCCGCTCTGTTCGGGATCTACGGAACCGTGCTCACCGTGATGGGTGCGGCCGGACAGATGCCTGCGGAGCTCCGCAAAGCCGGAGGCTGGAACGTCAACCTCTGGTGCGGGCTCGGGATGCTCGCCTTCGCGACCGCCTTCGGCGCGTGGGCGCTGCTGAGGCCGGTGTCGGTGCCTCCGGCCGAGGCCGACCCGGACACCCGCGACACCGCTCTGGCCCGGACCGGCTGAACCCGCGAGGTGTCCGCCCGGCGAGCCGTACCCCGGCGCCGGGCGGACACGTCGGCGTACCGGCGTACCCCCCATTCGAGACCGAGGATTCCGATGACCACGGCCCCCACTCGCATCCTCTCCGACGGCGTGCCGATGCCCGTCGTCGGCTTCGGCACCTATCCACTGGAGGAGACCGACGCGGAGGCCGCGGTGCGCGGTGCGCTCGACGTCGGCTACCGCCTGATCGACACGGCCGCCAGCTACGGCAACGAGGCCGCCGTGGGCCGCGCGATCGCGGCCTGCGGTCTGCCGCGCGCGCAGGTGTTCGTCACCACCAAGCTGCGCGGGAGGGCACACGGATACGACGAGACCCGCAGGGCGTACGCAGAGTCCGCCGCGCGGCTCGGTGTGGACTACGTCGACCTTTACCTCATCCACTGGCCGCTGCCCCGCCTGGACAGGTACACCGACTCCTGGCGGGCCATGATCGACCTGCGCGAGGAAGGGCTGGTCCGTTCCCTCGGCGTCAGCAACTTCACCCCTCGTCAGATCGACCGGCTGTACGAGGAGACCGGCGTCATGCCCTCGCTCAACCAGATCGAGATGCACCCCTACTTCCCCCAGCCCGAGCAGCGCGCGGCCCACGCCGCCCGCGGTGTCGCCACCCAGAGCTGGAGCCCCCTGGGCCGGGGCAGCGAGCTCCTCACCGAGTCCGTCGTCATCGAGGCCGCCCACCGGCACGGCGTGACCCCGGCCCAGGTGGTCCTGCGCTGGCACCTCCAGCTCGACGCCCTGCCGATCCCCAAGTCCGCTTCACCGGCCCGCCAACGCGCCAATCTCGCCCTCTTCCGCTTCACCCTGACCGAGACCGAGGTCGCGGCGCTCTCGGCCCTGGCCCGCGGCCGGACCGGCGGCGATCCGGACCGGCACGAGGAGTTCTGAGCGGCAAGCCGGGACGGACTGCGCGCGGCCCCGGTGCCGGTGAGAACCGCATCTGCCGCGGGCGCCCGGTCGTAGAAGTACGACCTCGGTGCCCGCGGGTGTGCCGCGACCAGTCGTACGTGCTGCACCCGGCCCTCCGAGCGGCACACCCTGGTCGTGGGCGTGTCGGACACAGGGAGCGGCGTGCCGGAGGCGACGCCC
This sequence comes from Streptomyces tropicalis, assembly GCF_029269835.1. GTDB lineage: Bacteria > Actinomycetota > Actinomycetes > Streptomycetales > Streptomycetaceae > Streptomyces > Streptomyces tropicalis. The sequence continues at coordinate 255,095 of NZ_JARJBB010000005.1, forward strand.
ACGCGCACGTCTTCCGCGCGGACCACTGGAGGGACGTGCGGCGGCCGTCCACCAAAGCCGCGTGCTCCCGGTACCGAGGCGCGGGCGGGTGCCTTACCATCACCCGCGTGACCGACCCCACGCCCTATCTTCGCTTCCCGGGGACTGCTCGCGAGGCCCTGACCTTCTACGGACAGGTCTTCGGTTGTGCGGTGCAGCTGCACACCTTCGCCGAGTTCAACAGGACCGACGGCCCCGGGGATGCCATCGCCCACGGGTATCTGGCCGATGGACCGGTCGCCCTCTTCGCCTGCGACGCCGCGGGGGACGAACCCGCGTTCCGCTGCGAGGGCATGATGCTCGCGTTGTTGGGATCAGCCCGGGCCTCGACGCTGCGCAGGTGGTTCTCCGGGTTGTCCGACGGTGGGCGTGTGGTCGACGACCTGCAGAGGCGGCCGTGGGGAGCCTCCGACGGCCAGGTGATCGATCGCTACGGCCTGCACTGGCTGATCGGCTTCGAGGGCGAGGACAGCGACTGACCTCGGTCGAAGGCGCGTGGGACCAGCTCGACCGGCCGAGCTCCATCTCGCAACTTCCCGTCGTCACGCCTCGACGCCGTTCGGGCGTCGAGGACAGGCGTCCGACGGCAGAAAGGCCGCTGTGCAGCCGGTGCGCGCGGTGTACCGGCCCCGGTGAAATCGAAGATCGCGGTGCGGGCGAGGGCCCTGCCGGCCGAGCGGCGGCGCCCGGCAGCTCTCACTTGACGGTGGCGAAGACGACTCGGCGGGTGCGTCGGCCGACCGGCAGCCGCGACCGGACCGCGGGCTCCGTCCCTCCGGCGTCACGCCTTGCTCGACCTCTCCGGGCCACGCTTGACCAGTCACCGTGAACCCTGCTGAATCCACTCAGAGCACGCTGGTTGAAAAATCCACTCACCCCTCATTGACGGGGTGACGCCCGACTGCAATCGTTCTCTGACAACGGTTTCAGCGACGAAACGGGAGATCCGCAGTGAGCACCATCCACGATGTGGCTGCCCGCGCAGGGGTCTCCGCGGCCACCGTCTCCCGGCACCTGCGCGGCCACCGCGTGCGCACCGCGGTGGCGATTCAGGAGGCCATCGACGCGCTGGGCTACCGGCCCAGCATCGCCGCGCAGTCGCTGAAGTCGGGACGCACCCGCACGATCGGCGTCGTGGTTCCCGACATCACCAACCCGTACTTCGCCGCCGTCGTGAAGGGCATGGAGTCGGCCTCCCGGGACCGTGGATACCGCATCCTGCTCGCCAACAGCGACGAGAGCAGCGAGCGCGAGGACGACGTGCTCACCGACATGATCCATCAGGTCGACGGGGTGATCCTGGCGCCGGCGACGGAGCAGGACGAGACACCGCTCCATGTCCGTGACGCCGGCATGCCGCTGGTGTTCGTGGACCGCGACCTGGCCGGCGGCGAGCACTTCGACGCGGTGCTGGTGAACAACCGTGAGGGCGGCCGGCAGGCGGCGTCCCATCTGCTGTCGCTCGGGCACACCCGGATCGCCGCCATCAGCGGCCAGCAGGAGACGACGCCTGGACGGCACCGTCGCGAGGGATTCGTGGAGGCGCTGGCCGACGGCGGCCTGGAGCTCCTGCCGGAGTTCGATCTGACGGGTGACTTCCGGGAGGAGAGCGGCTACCAGCTCACCCTGCAGCTGCTGTCCTCCGCCGAGCCGCCCACCGCCCTCTTCACCGCCAACAACCTCATGACCGTCGGTGCGCTGAAGGCGCTGCACGACATGCGCGTCGGCATCCCCGACCAGGTCAGCATCATCGGCTTCGACGACCTCGACACCGGACCGCTGCTGAATCCGCCCCTCACCGTCATCGACCGCCCCATGGTCGAGCAGGGCGTCCTCGCCATGCGCCTGCTGCTCCAGCGGCTGGGCCAGGGCGACGACCGGGGCGGCGGGTCCCGCCGGATCACGCTCGACACCAAGCTCGTCCGGCGCGGTTCCACGGGAGTGCCGCGGCGATAGCCCGGCACGGGCACCCGGCAGGAATCCGGGCGGGCTCCTGCACACAAAGACACAGGCACAACTCCGCAGGGCACGGCCACCCGGCCGTGTCTCTCCCCCCACCCATGCCAAAAACAGGAGGAGGACCACGATGCCCCGGACCGGTGTTCTCGTCGTCGGCAGCATCACCGCGGACGTCACCGCGTTCAGCCGGCGGTTGCCGCAACGCGGCGAAACAGTGCTGGGGGACGACTTCACCCTCGTCCTCGGCGGCAAGGGGGCCAACCAGGCCGTGGCCGCAGCCCGGGCGGGAGCGCCCACCTGGATGGTCGGCTGCGTCGGACAGGACCTCTTCCGGGACATCGCGCTGGACGGCCTGCGCGCCCACGGCGTGCAGACCTCCGAGATCCGCACGGTCCCGGGCCGCACCGGCGTCGCCCATATCCGCGTCGACGCCTCCGGTGAGAACGACATCGTCATCACACCGCTGGCCAACGCCGCCCTCACAACCGGCATGGTCGACGCGAGCATCGCCGAGGCCCGGGACCGCACACGCGTCATGCTGCTCCAGCTGGAGGTGCCGGCCGAGGTCACCCGGCACGCCGCGCGGGCGGGAGCCGAAGCCGGGTTCACCGTGGTGCTCGACCCGGCGCCCGCACAGCCGCTGCCGGACGGCATCTGGGCGCACGTGGACATCGTGACCCCCAACGAGAGCGAGGCCAGCGCCCTGACCGGCATCGCCGTGGACGGTCCCGAGGCCGCGGAGCGGGCCGGCCGCTGGTTCCTCGACCGGGGCGTGTCGCACGCGCTGATCACGCTCGGCGCGGCCGGGGCGGTCTCGGTGACCGCGGAGGCGGTCCGGCACGTTCCGGCCTTCCGGGTCGCCCCCGTCGACACCACGGCGGCCGGCGACGCCTTCACCGGCGCACTCGGCGCAGCCCTCGCCGCAGGGATGGACACCGACTCCGCCCTGCGCACCGCCATGGCCTCCGGTGCCCTGGCCACCACCCGTCCCGGGGCGAGTCCCTCGATCCCGGACCGGGCCGCGGTCCGCGCCCTGCTCGCCGCCGCCGATTCCGCAACCGACCTGGAAGGAGCCGCCTCGTGAGGCGCAACAACGGAACGCTCAACGGGCAGCTCGCCCGGGTCATCTCCGAGATCGGCCACACCGACCAGCTCGTCGTCACCGACGCGGGCCTGCCCATCCCACCCGGCGTGGAGCGGGTGGACCTGGCGGTCGCCGAGAACCTGCCGCGCTTCCTCGACGTGCTCGACGTGGTCCTGGCCGAGCTGGCGGTGGAGGACGTGCTCCTGTCGGAGGAGATCCGGGAGGCGAGCCCGCAGATGCTCGCCGAGATCGAGAAGCGGTTCGCCACGCAGGGGGTGGCCCTGCGCTTCGTCCCCCACACCACCTTCAAGCAGGCGACCGCCGCCGCACGAGGCGCCGTCCGCTCCGGGGAGTTCACCCCGTACGCGAACGTGCTGCTCACGGCCGGCGTCGTGTACTGAGGAGCCAAGCATGAGGCTACGACTCCAGGACGTCACCAAGTCCTTCGGCGAGAACAGCGTTCTGCGCGGGGTCACCTTCGAGGTCGGTCCGGGCGAGGTCGTGGCGCTGGCCGGGGAGAACGGGGCCGGGAAGTCCACGCTCACCCGCGTCATCTCGGGCGCGCACCAGCCTGATTCGGGGCAGGTCGTCATCGACGACGAGCCCGTGACGTTCAAGAACCCCCAGGCGGCGATGGCGCGGGGCATCGAGGTCATCTACCAGGAGTTCCGGCAGAACCTCTTCCCCCATCTCACGGTCGCCGAGAACATCCACGTCCTCGACCGCGAGCGGCGCTTCGGACGGCTGCTGGTCTCCCGGCAACGGATGGCCCGCGAGGCGCGGTCGGCTCTCGCCGCACTCGGCATGGACGACATCGACGTGCTCAGGCCCGTCGGCACGCTCGGTGTCGCCCAGCAGCAGATGGTCGAGATCGCCAAGGCCACGTCACACGACCTGCGGCTGCTCATCCTCGACGAGCCGACGGCGGCTCTCGACGAGCGCGAGTCGCAGCAGCTCTTCGAGCAGATACGCCGGTTGAGGGCCGAGGGCGTGTCCATCGTCTACATCAGTCACCGCCTCGACGAGATCTTCGAACTCGCCGACCGCATCGTCGTCCTCCGCGACGGCCTGGTCGCCCTGGACTCCCCCACCGCGAGCACGGGCCCGGCGCAGATCGTCGCGGCCATGGTCGGCAGCACGGTGGACAACTTCTACCCCAAGGAACGCAACACCGGGGACCAGGTCGTCCTCCGGGTCCGGGGTGCCGGCTCCGGCTCCGCCTTCCAGGGCATCGACCTCGATGTCCGCGCCGGGGAGGTCCTGGGCGTCGGCGGTGTCGTCGGCTGCGGCCGCAGCAGCCTGCTGCGCGCGCTGTTCGGACTGGAGCCGCTCACCACCGGAACGGTCGAGGTCGACGGCAGTCCGGTGCCGCTGCGCCGGATCCAGGACGCCATCGACTCCCGCATCGCCTACGTCACCCCCGACCGGCAGGCGGAGGGCCTGTGCCCGGACCTGTCGGTCGAGGCCAACATCTCCTTGGCCACCCTGCGCCGTTACACCGGTCCCGCGGATCTCGTGCGCCGGGACCGGGAGCGGGAGGCCTGCGGCGAGGTCATGTCCCGGCTGCGCGTACGCACCGCCTCGCGCGAGGCCGCGATGACATCACTGTCCGGCGGCAACCAGCAGAAGGCACTGTTCGCCAAGTGGGTCCTGGCCGGTCCCCGGGTCCTGCTCCTGGACGAGCCCACCCGAGGGGTGGACGTCGGAGCGAAGACCGAGATCTACCGCATCATCAACCAGCTCACCGCCGACGGCGTCGCCGTCGTCCTGGTGAGCTCCGACCTCCCCGAACTCGTCGCCATGTCCGACCGCGCGGTCGTCATGCGCCAGGGGCGGCTGGTGGCCGAGATGGCCGGCGACCGCCTCAGCGAGCAGTCCGTCCTGGAACACGCATTGGTAGGTGCCGCATGAGCTCCACCCTGAAGTCCGTGGCCCGCCAACTGCGGGCGGTATGGATGCTGCTGCTGGTGGGCGTGATCCTCAGCATCGCGTCGCCGGTCTTCCTGACCAGCACCAACCTGCTGAACGTCGGACTGGCCACCTCGGTGGTCGCGCTGCTGGCCATCGGACAGACGTACATCATCATCCTGGCCGAGATCGACCTCTCCGTCGGCGCGACCCTGGGCTTCTCCTCCGTGGTGACGGCCCTCGTCCTGCGCGACCACGGACTGCTGCCCGCCCTGGCGGCGGGACTCGGGGTCGGCGCGGCCGTCGGCCTGGTCAACGGGCTGCTGGTCACCCGGGCACGCATGCCGTCCTTCATCGCCACGCTGGCCATGATGTCCATCCTGTCCGGGATGACGCTCCAGCTGACCGACGGCAACCCGGTCACCATCGGGGACTACGACTTCCAGGGCATCGGGCAGGACTACCTCGCCGGCATACCCGTCCCCGTGTGGGTGATGGTGGCCGGGTACGCGGTCTTCGGTGTGCTGCTGGCCCGTACCGGCTTCGGCCGCTTCGTCTACGCGACCGGCGACAACCTCGAGGCCGCCCGCCTGTCGGGCATCCGCACCCGGCGGGTCAAGGTGCTCGCCTTCGTGATCACCGGGCTGCTGGCGGCACTCGGCGGCTTCATCCTCACGGCCCGCCTGTCCACGGCCGAGCCCACCGCCGGCACCGGCCTGGAACTGGAGTCGATCGCCGCCGTCATCATCGGCGGCACCAGCCTCGCCGGCGGCCGGGGCAAGCTGCTCGGCACCCTGGTCGGCGCGCTGGTCCTCGGTGTCATCGACAACGGCATGAACCTGCTCGACGTCTCCCCGTTCCTGCAGAGCGTCGTCAAGGGCGTGGTCATCCTCCTGGCCGTCTTCCTCGACCGCAACGTCGACGCCCTGCGGAGCATGGTCGCCTGGCGCAGGCCGCCCCTGCCCTCCGATCCCTCCACGCCGGACGCCGTCCCCGCCTCCTCCCCCGTCCCCGCCGCCCGTCACACCCCCTGAAGGAGCCACACCATGCCCGTCGTCCGTACCGCAAGGGCGGCTGCCGTATGCGCCGCCGTCACCGCGCTCACCCTCACCGGCTGCAGCCGGGGCTCCCAGAACGCGGCCTCCGGCGCCTCCCCCGGCAAGGCGTCCGGGAACAAGAGCGCCACCTTGATCATGAGCACCCTGAACAACCCGTTCTTCGTCAGCGTCGGGAACGGCGCCCGTTCCCAGGCGGCGAAGTCGGGGGTGAAGCTCAGCGTGCAGAACGCCAACAACTCCGACTCCACCGCGCTCAATCTGGCCACCACCGCCATCTCCAAGCAGGTCGGCGCCCTGATCATCGACCCGGTCAGCAGCACCTCCGCGACGGCGTCCGTCAAGCAGGCCAACAACGCGAACATCCCCGTCATGGCCTTCGACCGCAAGCCCGACAGCGGCACGCTGTCCTCCTTCATCGGCTACGACGCGATCCAGGCGGGGCGCAACGCGGCTGACGCGCTCGCCAAGTCCCTCGGCGAGAAGGGCACCATCGTCGAGATCCAGGGTCTCCTCGGCACCAACGTCGCCCAGGACCGGAGCAAGGGATTCGAGGAGGAGATCGCCACGTACCCGAAGATCAAGACCGTCGCCAAGCAGGCCGCGGACTTCGATCGGGCCAAGGCGCTCGACGTCATGACCAACATCCTCCAGGCCCACCCCTCCATCGACGGCGTCTACGCCGCCAACGACGAGATGGCGATGGGCGCCCTCGCCGCCCTCAAGTCCCGCAGCCTCGCCGGGAAGGTCCGGCTCGTCGGCAACGACGGCATAGCCGACGCGCTCGCCGCCGTCCAGGACGGCACGATGTACGCCACGAACGCCGAGTCGCCCTACGCCCTCGGCCAGAAAGTCGTCAGCCTCACCGGAAACGTCCTCGGCGGCAAGAAGGTGGCGGCCGAGGAGACCCTGCAGGGCAAGCTCGTCACCAAGTCCAACGTCAAGGCGTACGCCCGGTACCTCGTCGGGATCGGCGACTCCGCCGACGTACCGGCCGCGCTTCGCTGAGGATCGTCCCGTGATCCCCGGTGGGCGCACGACGACGGGCACCGGCACCTCGCCGCGTCGCCCGACGCGCCCCGGACGAGGACGGCCAACCGCTGTGCGATGCACCGGGTCCTGGGCCGCGCGCCGATCCACCGGGGATCACGGGACGGACCTCGGGACCCGTCGTCCGAGTGGGCGGGGGCTTCACGACCGCCGGTGCGGGGCGCGGGGTCACCACTCTGCGGTCCGCCGGGGCGCACCGACGCCGCTGCCCGCATCGGGGCGGCGCGGGCGGGCGTGGAACGACGGCCCACCGGGGCTGCCGGCACACGACGGGGGCGCGCCGGCCCCTCTCGGGCCCGGTGCCCGTTAGCCCGCGGGAATGATTCCCCCGCGCCGCAGGGTGAACCGCGGGCGGTGCTTCCGCGTCGGCGGCGGCCGCCGGCCCGGGGCCGTTAGCGTCGGCTCCTGTGCCGCACAGCTATGCATTCGTGAATCTCAAGCCCGGAGTGGGGAAGACGACCAGCGCCGTCTGGTTGGCCCACGCGCTGCACGCCTCGGGACTGTCACCGTTGCTCGTGGACAGCGACCCCGCGTCCTCCGCGCTGCGTTGGAGCGAACTGGCGGGCGGTTTCCCGTTTCCCGTCCTCGCCCTGCCCGTCGGCGACGTGCACCGGCGGGTGAACGACTTCCTCGACAGCCGGCGGGCCGTGGTGTTCGACGCCCCGCAGATGGAGGACCACGCCCAGATCGCCCGATCCGTCATGAGGTACGCGAGCGAGTGGATCGTGCCCGTCACCCCCGCCCCGATCGAGCTGGACCGGATGGCCCCCATCGACGGGGAGATGGACGACATGCAGTCCCTGCGGGCCCAGCCGGCCCGCGCCGCCGTCCTGCTGAACCGCACCAACCGTCCCGACGCCACGCGGACCGGCCCCGATGCCGATGCCCGCGAGGCCCTCACCGAGCGGGGATTCGACGTGTTGTCCACGCACATCCCGCGGCTCGATCTCTACTCCCAGTCCTTCGGCGGCCCCGTCGAGGTGAAAGGGACGGCCTACATGGACCTCGCCGATGAGCTCATCAACCGTCAGGACTCCGTGTGAACCAGCGCAAGGACGCCTACCGTGCCGCACTGCGGCGCCGCCCCGACGGCACCGCCCCCGCCGCCGACGCCCCGAGCACCGCCAACACCACGGTCACGCCTCTGGAGACGCGCTACATCAAGGTGATCATCGAACTGGACCCCGTCGTGGCGCGTGGCCTCGACGACTGGGTCGGGCAGCCGCTGTCCGCGCTCAGGCGGGCCGGCGCGGCGACTCTGCGGCTGCTGAGGCAGGGTCAGTAGGCGGCCTGCGGCCTGCAGCGCGCCGCCGGGAACGCCGCCGTCGGGGCGGCCTCCGGGCCGGCGGCGGCCGTGCACCGCAACCGCCAGGGCGGCAACAGTGAGGGCTCGGTCGCGCGGCGGCCCATGGACGGCGAGAGCCGGTTGCGGCGGGCCAACGGCACGAGCGACCACGCGGACACCCGCTCGGGCGCCCTGTCGGCCGCCGCCGGCCTGTACGGCTCCGGCAGCGCCGGGTACGACGCGGTGGCCGCGGCCTGGTCCGCGGTGAACGTCGGCCAGCAGGACGGCGATCGGCGGGGCGGCGCCGGGGGACCCGGCTGCCGCCCCGCCCGCCGCCGCTCAGCCCGGCGGGTCCGCGTCCGCTTCGCACTGCGCGAGCCCCTGCTCCCAGCGGTGGCGGCGCTGCTCCTCGGACTGCTCCCACCACGGGGTGCCCCGCTCCCCCAGCGCGCCCTTGGCGCGGTGCACCCGTGCGCGTGCCGACCGCTCGGCCTCCGGATCGTGCGCCGCGAGGGCCGAGCGCACCGCGCGGCGCGCCGCCATGAGGTGGCGCCGCAGGCGCGCCGCGACGTCCTCGGGAAGGGCGGGGTCCGTCGCCCGCCACTTCCGGCCGCCGACGACGACGTGGTGCCCGTCGGGCGTCCTCTCCGGTGCCTTCGCCGTCGCCCTGTCCGGCGGATGGTGTGCGTCCACCGGTCCAGTCTGTCCCACAGGGTGGCCCCGGGCCGCGAGGGCCGGCGCGTCGTGCCGTCCGGACCAGCGTCCTGACCTGCTCGTTCCTTCCGGTTCCCGGCCCTGTCGCGTGACGTCAGCCGGGGAACCACACTGGTCGGTGGGGCCCTCTCCCGGAGGCGCTTGCCCGCGACGGAAGGACGGACCCATGCCCACGGACACGCTCCCCGGCCCGCTGCGATTCCTGGTCTTCGGCGCGGCCCTGCGGGCCGATTCCACCAACGCCCGCCTCGCCGCCCTCGTGGCCCGGCTCATCTCCGACACCGGTGCGGCCGTGGACCTCGCCGCCATGCACGACTTCGACATGCCCCTGTACGACGGCGACGTGGAGGCCGGCGAAGGACTGCCGAGCGGCGCCCTCGCCCTGCGCGACCGGCTCGAGCAGAGCGACGCCGTCGTCATCTCCTCACCGGAGTACAACGCCTCCGTACCGGGCGTGCTGAAGAACGCGATCGACTGGGTCTCGCGTGTCCGGCCGCAGCCGTTCAAGACCAAGCACGCGCTGCTCGTCTCCGCCTCGCCGTCCCTGGTCGGAGGCAACCGCGGGTTGTGGGCGCTGCGGGTCCCCCTGGAACACCTGGGCACCCGCGTCTACCCGGACATGTTCAGCGTGGCCAACAGCTACCAGGCCTTCGCCGACGACGGAACACTGGCCGACCCGGGGCTGCAGCAACGTCTCACCGAGACCGTGTCGGGTTTCCTCAGCCTCGTCGAGGCGGACGTGCGCTACGTCTGCCTCGAACGACGTTGGTACGAGTTCCTGGGTGACCGTACCGAGGCGGCCATCACCCAGCGGGCCGAGAAGTGATGCCGGGACGCCGCATTCCCCGGTGCCTCCCGTGGATGGTTCGGCCGACAGGCGATCAGCGGCCCGAAGCGCGACGATGGGACGGGGACCGAGACCCGGAGGCACGGATGACGGGCAGCGGACGGGACCGGGCGGAAACATGACCCCGCTCGAAGGCGTTTCGGCGTGACTGCCACGCCCGGCGCGCGCGGCGCCGATCGCCGGCGCGGCCTCGCCGACCAGACGGTGGTGGTGATCGGCGGCAGCGCGGGTATCGGACTCGAAACCGCCCGCCAGGTGCGCGCCGACGGTGGCCAGGTGGTCCTTGCCGGTCGCGACCCCGAAAAACTGGAGCGAGCTGCACGTGAGCTCGAGCCCGTCGGCGCGGCGGCGTTCGACGCCACCGACACCGGCCGCCTCGAACAGTTCTTCCAGGACCTGCCCGGCCCGGTCGACCATGTGATGGTCACGGGCGGCGGCCCCACGTACGTGCCCTTGGCGGAGATGGACCTTGCCGCCGCCTGCGACGAGTTCGGCCGACGCCTCGCGATGACGCTCGGGGTCGCCCTCTGCAGCCGTGACAAGGTCCGCCCCGGAGGCACGCTCCTGTTCATGGGCGGCACCGGGGCTCGGCGTCCCGGCGTCGGCCTGGCCGTCGCGTCCGCCCTCACTGCGGCGTCGCCCGCCCTCATCGCCAACCTGGCGCTGGAAATGGCGCCCGTCCGGGTCAACCTCATCGCTGCCGGGTTCGTCGACACACCTCTGTCGGCCTCCCTCCTGGGCGATCGACTCGAGGCCCGGCGCGAGGAGTTGCGCGCTACCCTGCCCATCCGACGGGTCGTCGGGCCGGCCGACGTCGCGGCACTGGCCGTGCACCTCATGTGCAACGACGCGCTCACCGGCGCGACCTACGACATCGACGGCGGCCAGCAGCTCATCTCTCCGTGAACCCGCGTCAGTCTTCCCAGCGTCGGGGGGCACATGGAACGCGTGGGCCACATCGAGGCCCTGGGCCCGGATACCCGCGGGCCTGAAGGACGGGCGTCCGTGTGGTGGCCGTTGCCGTCCCGGCCGCACCCGGCCCGCGTGTGGCCGGCACCGAGCAGGAACACCCCGTCGCCGGCAGACCGGGCCGAACCAGCGGTTCAGCCGGAAGCCTCCCGGCGGAGCTGACGACTCCGCTGCCGGCGCGCTCGGTCGTCCACGAGTCCAAGGCGGTCGGTCACGGCACTCCGCTCGCGGTCTGCCGGGTGTCCCGACCGCCGCCGTCACCCGCTGCCGCGGCTGACCACAGAACGTGCGTCGAGGGACGGCACGGTCGACGATCCCTCCGGATCCATCACCACGTCAGGTCATCATGTGTCACTGTGCGTGAAGGGCAGCCCCCGCCTGACCCGGGACCGCCGGATTCCCACTCGCCCCCACCGGGCAGGCGTCCTACCCTCAGCCTATGAACAGCCCCCTCGTGGCCATACTCAGCGGCGCGGGGATCTCCACCGATTCCGGGATCCCTGACTATCGCGGTCCGAACGGGCTGTGGCGGCGGGATCCGGAGGCCGAGAAGCTCGTCACGTACGCGTACTACATGGGCGATCCGGAGATCCGCCGGCGGTCCTGGCGGATGCGCCGCAAGAACCGCACACTCCGGGCCGAGCCGAACGCCGCCCACCGTGCCGTCGCCGAGCTGGAGCGGTCCGGCGTCCCGGTGCGGGTGATCACGCAGAACGTCGACGGGCTGCACCAGCGCGCCGGGATGCCCGCCCGCAAGGTGCTGGAACTGCACGGCACCGCACGGGAGTTCGTGTGCACCGGGTGTCACGTCCGTGGGCCCATGGAGGACGCGCTGGCCCGGGTCGAGGCCGGTGAGGAGGATCCACCGTGCCGGAGGTGCGGCGGGATCCTGAAGTCGGCGACGGTGATGTTCGGGCAGCGGCTCGATTCGGCGGTCCTCGGGGAGGCCCTCGCCATCGCCAAGGCGAGCACCGTGTTCCTCGCGGTCGGCTCCAGCCTCCAGGTGCAGCCCGCCGCGGGGCTCGCGGGCGTCGCCGCCGACCACGGCGCGCGGCTGATCGTCGTCAACGCCGAGCCGACCCCCTACGACGACCGTGCCCACGAGGTGGTCCGCGACCCCATCGGCACCGCCCTGCCCGAGCTGCTGCTACGGTTCGGGCGGGAGGGCACGCCGTGACGTCTTCCGTGTCCGGCGCCGGGCGCACGCCGTCGGCGGCCCTGCGTCGGCCGGTCGGCGCCGGCGCGCTCAGCGCGGTGGGGGACGGCGCACGGGCACGGCGGTTGGGCCATGTCCCGAAATCCGGCAGGTGAGTCGACTCCGGACGCGGTGGGTGAGGGACGCGCCGGGCCTGCACGGGCGACGATCGCGGCCGCCGGCGGAGCGCTTCGGTCTCCGCCGGTGCGGACCCCACCGGCCGTGCGGCCCGCCCGAACCGGCCCGTCGCAGGCCGCTCCGGCGGCCGGGCGGGGCGCCGGGGACCGCTCGATCCGGCGGGCCCGCGACCGCCGGGAGGCCGAGGTCACAGCCTCGGGGAGGTCAAGGTCACAGGCGAGCCCTCTGCTGCACCTTTGCGTCCGTGGCCTAGCATCCGAGCATGACGGTCCTGCCTGACGACGGGCTCGAGCTGGCCGGCGAATTCCCTGACGTGACCCACGAGCAGTGGCAGCGCCTCGTGGCGGGTGTCCTGCGCAAGTCGGGCAAGGACGTCGGGGACGCCGAAGCCGAGGAAGCCCTGTCCACCACGCTGGAGGACGGGCTGCGCACCCGGCCACTCTTCACCGCCCGCGACACCGCGCCCGAGCCGGGTATGCCCGGGTTCGCGCCCTTCGTGCGGGGCGGCCGGGCCGAGGGGAACACCGCCGGCGGCTGGGACGTACGGCAGCGGCACACGGTGCCCGACGGCCCCGCCGTGCTCGCCGACCTGGAGAACGGCGTCACCTCCCTGTGGCTGGCCGTCGGGGAGGACGGCATCCCGCTGGGCTCCCTCGGCGGGGTCCTCGACGGGGTCTACCTCGACCTGGCGCCCGTGGTGCTGGAGGCGGGACGCGACACCGAGGCCGCCGCGCGGGAGTTGCTGCGGCTGTACGAGGAGCGGGGTGTCGCACAGGACGCGGCGCGCGGCAACCTGGGCGCCGATCCGCTCGGCGACGAGGCCCGCACCGGGCAGCCGGGGACGTTCGCGCCGGCGGCGGAGCTGGCGCGGCTGTGCGCCGGGGAGTACCCGGGGCTGCGGGCGCTGACCGTGGACGCCCTGCCGTACCACGAGGCGGGCGGTTCGGCCGCGCAGGAGCTGGGTTGCTCGCTGGCCACCGCGGTGGCCTATCTGCGGGAGCTGACGGACGCCGGACTGGACATCGGCCAGGCGTGCGGGCAGCTGGAGTTCCGGTACGCCGCGACCGCCGACCAGTTCCTGACGATCGCCAAGCTGCGCGCCGCGCGCCGCCTCTGGGCGAAGGTGGCCGAGGTCTGCGGGGCGCCGCGGGCGGGTGCGCAGGTCCAGCACGTCGTGACCTCGCCGGTGATGATGACGCGACGCGACCCGTGGGTGAACATGCTGCGCGCGACGGTGGCGACCCTGGCCGCCGGCGCGGGCGGGGCCGACTCGGTGACCGTGCTGCCCTTCGACCACGCCCTCGGTCTGCCGGACGGCTTCGCCCGCCGCATCGCCCGCAACACCTCGACGATCCTCATCGAGGAGTCGCACCTGGCCCGGGTCATCGACCCGGCGGGCGGTTCCTGGTACGTGGAGCGCCTCACCGACGAACTGGCCCAGGCGGGCTGGGAGTTCTTCCGGCGGATCGAGCGGGACGGCGGCCAGGCGGCCGCCCTGCGCTCGGGGCGCCTGGAACAGGACCTCGCCGAGACCTGGCAGGCGCGCACCGCAAGGCTGGCCAAGCGCCGCGAACCCATCACCGGCGTCAGTGAGTTCCCGTTCCTCGCGGAGAAGCCCGTGGTCCGCGAGAGCGCCCCGGAGCCGCGGCCGGGCGGTCTGCCGCGGGTGCGCCGCGACGACCAGTTCGAGGCGCTGCGCGCCCGCTCCGACGCCCACCTCGCCGCGACCGGCCGACGGCCCCGCGTCTTCCTCGCCGCGATCGGCCCGGCCGCCGCGCACACCGCACGCCTCACCTTCGCGGCCAACCTCTTCCAGGCCGGGGGCGTCGAGCCCGTCACCGGGGGCACGTTCGCCGAGAGCGGCGCCACCGAGGTCTGCCTGTGCTCCAGCGACGCCGTCTACGAGGAGCAGGCGGCCGAGACGGCCGCGGAGCTGCGGACGGCGGGCGCGTCGCACGTATCCCTCGCCGGGCGCCCCGGGCAGTACCCGGGAGTCGACTCCTACGTCTTCGCCGGCTGCGACGCCGTGGCCGTGCTGTCCGCCACCCTCGACCGCATGGGAGCGTCGTGATGGGAATCCCCGACTTCTCCGGGATCGAGCTGGGGACGCCGGCCGTCGACGGCGGCGCCGACGAGTGGCGTGCGGCGGTGAAGAAGGCGACCGGCGGGGACGACCTGCTCTGGGAGACCCCGGAGGGCATCGCGGTCCAGCCGCTCTACACCGGGCGCGACCTGGAGGGACTGGACTTCCTGGACACGTACCCGGGCGCGGCGCCGTACCTGCGCGGGCCGTACCCGACGATGTACGCCAACCAGCCCTGGACCATCCGCCAGTACGCCGGTTTCTCCACGGCCGAGGAGTCCAACGCCTTCTACCGGCGCAACCTGGCGGCCGGTCAGAAGGGCCTCTCCGTGGCCTTCGACCTGCCCACGCACCGCGGTTACGACAGCGACCACCCGCGGGTGACGGGCGACGTCGGCATGGCGGGCGTGGCGATCGACTCGATCTACGACATGCGGCAGCTGTTCGACGGGATCCCGCTGGACCGGATGACCGTGTCGATGACGATGAACGGCGCCGTGCTGCCGGTGCTCGCGCTGTACATCGTCGCCGCGGAGGAGCAGGGCGTGCCGCCGGAGAAGCTGGCGGGGACCATCCAGAACGACATCCTCAAGGAGTTCATGGTCCGCAACACCTACATCTACCCGCCGAAGCCGTCGATGCGGATCATCTCCGACATCTTCGCCTTCACCTCGCAGCGGATGCCGCGCTACAACTCCATCTCGATCTCCGGCTACCACATCCAGGAGGCCGGTGCGACGGCCGACCTGGAGCTGGCGTACACGCTGGCCGACGGGGTGGAGTACATCCGGGCCGGACAGGGGGCGGGCCTGGACGTGGACGCGTTCGCCCCGCGGCTGTCCTTCTTCTGGGCGATCGGCATGAACTTCTTCATGGAGGTCGCCAAGTTGCGCGCGGCGCGCCTGCTGTGGGCGAAGCTGGTGCGGCAGTTCGACCCGAAGAACGCCAAGTCGCTGTCGCTGCGCACCCATTCGCAGACCTCGGGGTGGTCCCTGACCGCTCAGGACGTGTTCAACAACGTCACGCGCACGTGCGTGGAGGCGATGGCGGCGACGCAGGGCCACACCCAGTCGCTGCACACCAACGCCCTCGACGAGGCGCTCGCGCTGCCCACCGACTTCTCGGCGCGCATCGCCCGCAACACGCAGTTGCTGATCCAGCAGGAGTCGGGCACCTGCCGGGTGATCGACCCGTGGGGCGGCAGCGCCTACGTGGAGAGGCTGACGTACGACCTCGCGCGCCGGGCCTGGAAGCACATCCAGGAGGTCGAGCAGGCGGGCGGCATGGCCCAGGCCATCGACGCCGGCATCCCCAAGCTGCGGGTGGAGGAGGCCGCCGCCCGGACCCAGGCCCGCATCGACTCCGGCCGTCAGCCCGTCATCGGGGTGAACAAGTACCGCGTCGACAGCGACGAGCAGATCGAGGTGCTCAAGGTCGACAACTCGTCCGTGCGTACCCAGCAGATCGAGAAGCTGCGGCGGCTGCGCGCGGAGCGCGACGAGACCGCCTGCCGGGACGCGCTGGACGCGCTGACCCGGGCCGCCGGCGGCGACGGCAACCTGCTGGAGCTGGCGGTGCGCGCCGCCCGCGCGAAGGCGACCGTCGGGGAGATCTCCGACGCCCTGGAGAAGGTGTACGGGCGGCACGCGGGGCAGATCCGTACGATCTCCGGCGTGTACCGCAACGAAGCAGGCGAGTCCCCGTCCGTGGACCGCACCCGGGCGCTGGTGTCGGACTTCGAGGACGCCGAGGGGCGCCGTCCGCGCATCCTGGTCGCGAAGATGGGCCAGGACGGCCACGACCGGGGCCAGAAGGTGATCGCGACGGCCTTCGCCGACCTCGGCTTCGACGTGGACGTCGGTCCGCTGTTCCAGACGCCGGCCGAGGTGGCCCGCCAGGCCGTGGAGGCGGACGTGCACATCGTCGGCGTCTCCTCGCTGGCGGCCGGACACCTCACCCTCGTCCCGGCGCTGCGCGAGCAGCTCGCCGAGGAGGGCCGCGAGGACATCATGATCGTGGTCGGCGGGGTGATCCCGCCGCAGGACGTGCCCACGCTGCTGGAGATGGGCGCGGCGGCCGTGTTCCCGCCGGGGACGGTCATCCCGGACGCGGCCCACGACCTGGTGCGGCGGCTGTCGGCCGGTCTCGGGCACGAGCTCTGAGGCCCGTGGCGATCGACCTCGACGCGTATGTGAAGGGTGTCCTCGACGGGAAGCGGGCGCTCGTGGCGCGCGCCATCACGCTCGTCGAGTCCACCCGGCCCCAGCACCGTGCGCTGGCGCAGGAGTTGCTCACCGAGCTGCTGCCGCACAGCGGGCGGGCGCGGCGGATCGGTGTCAGCGGGGTGCCGGGCGTGGGCAAGTCGACGTTCATCGACGCGTTCGGCACCATGCTGACCTCGCTGGGACACCGGGTCGCCGTGCTCGCCGTCGATCCGTCCTCCACCCGTACCGGGGGCTCGATCCTCGGCGACAAGACGCGGATGGAGCGGCTGGCGGTGGACCCGGCGGCGTTCGTCCGCCCCTCTCCCAGCGCGGGCACGCTGGGCGGGGTCGCCAAGGCGACCCGCGAGTCGATCGTGGTGATGGAGGCGGCCGGCTACGACGTGATCCTGGTGGAGACGGTCGGCGTCGGCCAGTCCGAGACCGCGGTCGCGAACATGGTCGACTCCTTCCTGCTGCTCACCCTCGCCCGCACGGGCGACCAGTTGCAGGGCATCAAGAAGGGCGTGCTGGAGCTGGCGGACGTGATCGCCGTGAACAAGGCGGACGGTCCGCACGAGCGCGACGCGCGTGCGGCTGCCCGCGAACTGGCGGGCGCGCTGCGGCTGATGCACGGCAAGGACGCGGCGTGGACGCCGCCCGTGCTGAGTTGCAGCGCGCGCGAGTCCGGCGGCCTGGACACCGTCTGGGAGCGGCTGGAGCAGCATCGCACGCTGCTGGACTCGACCGGGCGTCTCGTCGCGAAGCGGCGCGAGCAGCAGGTGGAGTGGACCTGGGCCATGGTGCGCGACGAACTCCTCGGCCGCCTGCACGCAGACCCGTCCGTACGCTCACTCGCCCCCGTCCTGGAACAGCAGGTCAGGGAGGGCGGGTTGACGCCCACGCTGGCCGCGGAGCGGATCCTGGGGGCGTTCGGGGGGCCGGACGGGGCCGTGTTCGGGAAGCCGGAGGGGGCCGCCTCCTCCTGACTCCGTGCGCCGCCCGGGGGCGCCGGCCCGTTCGCGGGCCGGCGCCCGCGGATCAGGAGGGGCCGGACGTCCAGCCGGTCCGCCGGACGGGGGACGGGCCCGCCGCGCCGCACGGCCGGGAGGGTGCCGTCCTTCCCGGCCGTACCGCCGGTAGCGGGCGGGTCCGCGGGCGAGGCCCGTCCCGTGCGACGGCCCTCGCGCGCCGTCACGGGCGTGGAGGGCGCCGGGTCCGGATGCTCAGCCGGTCGTGTGCGGGCCGGTTCCGGGGCCGGCGAGTCCCAGTTCGCGACCGCCGAGCGGCGTGAAGAAGCGCTCCACGTCGGCTTCCGTCACCTCGGCGAGGGTCGCCGGGGACCAGCGCGGGGCGCGGTCCTTGTCGACGACCTGGGCGCGGACGCCCTCGACCAGGTCCGGCAGGGCGAGGGCGGCACAGGAGACGCGGTACTCCTGGTCCAGGACCTGCTCCAGCGTGGCCAGACGGCGGGCCCGGCGCAGCGCGGCCAGGGTCACCTTCAGGGCCGTGGGCGACTTGGCGAGCAGGGTGTCGGCCGCCTCCTTCGCATCCGGGTCGGCGTGCGCGTACAGCCGGCGGAGGATCTCCTCGACGCTGTCGGCGGCGCAGCAGGTGTCGATCCAGTGCCGCCGGCCGGCGAGCTCCCCGGGCGGGGCGGGCCGGGTGTGGCGCGCGAGGGCGTCCGGCACGGGCATCCCGGCGAGGTCGTCGAGGAGGGCCGGGAGCGCGGCGGAGGGTACGTAGTGGTCGGCGAGCCCGCAGAACAAAGCGTCACCGGCGCCGATGTGCGCGCCCGTCAGCCCGAGGAGGGTGCCGGTCCCGCCGGGAGCGCGGGCGAGCAGGTGGGTGCCGCCGATGTCGGGGACGAAGCCGATGCCGGTCTCGGGCATGGCGATCCGGGACCGCTCGGTGACGATGCGGACGCTGCCGTGCGCGGAGACGCCGACGCCGCCGCCCATGACGATGCCGTCCATGACGGCGACGTACGGCTTGGGATAGCGGGCGATGCGGGCGTTGAGGTGGTACTCGTCCCGCCAGAAGGCGGCCGAGGCGGCGCCGTCGCCGTCGCGGGCGTCGTCGTGGACGGCGCGGATGTCGCCGCCCGCACACAGGCCGCGCTCCCCCGCGCCGGTGACGACGACGGCCTCCACGTCCGGATCGTGTTCCCACCCCGTGAGGGCCGCGTCGATGCGGCGGACCATCTCGTGGTTCAGGGCGTTGAGCACCTGGGGCCGGTTGAGGGTGATGCGGGCGGTCCGCCCCCGGGTGTGCAGCAGGACGGGCTCGGTGGTGCCGGTCATCCGGACGCCTCCGTCCGGCCGCGGGCCACGACGACGTGCATGTTCGCTTCGGTTCCTTCCTCGTGTCCCACGAGCACCCGGCTCGGCTCGCTCGGCTCGGCTCGGCTCGGCTCGGCTCGGCTCGGCTCGCGGGGCGGATCTCGCCTCTCCCCGGACCGTAACTCATGCGGCCGCTTCTCCGTTCTTCGATCACCAGTACGTTTTCTGCGCGCACGGCGCCGGACCGCGCCGCCCGTGACCCGAGGAGGGTGATTCCCCTGTCCGTCCAGAGCACCGGCACGAGCCCGGGCAGCACCGCGGTGCTGATCGTCAACGGCAGGGGGCAGTATCTGCTGCACCTGCGCGACGCCAACAGGCCGATCTGCGATGCCGGCACCTGGTCGCTGGTCGGTGGCGCCCCGGAGGGGTCCGAATCGCTCCACGAGGCGGTCGTCCGCGAGATCCGGGAGGAGACCGGCCTCGTCCTCGACGAGGTCACGCCCTACGCCACGGCACGGCCCGGCGGTCCGCACGCGACCACGGGGCACGTCCAGGTGTACGTCGCCCACTGGGACGGCGACGCGCGCGCTCTGCCGGTCACCGAGGGGATCCTGTGCGCGTGGTTCGACGTGTCCACGATGGACCGGCTGACCATGTGCGCCTGGGCGCACGACGTGATCAGGGCGCACTGGGCCGAGTACGGGACGGCGTCCCCGGCCGCCCGCGGTGCCGTGCCACGGCAGCCGTCCCTGCCCCGCTCCGGCGGCGCCCGGACGGTCCGGCAGGTGGTCGGCGCGCACCTCTACCTGGAGAACCCGGCGGGGGAGATCCTGCTCGGCCTGCGCCACCCCGACTCCGCGTTCGCCGGGGAGCTCTGGCACTTCCTGGCCGGTCACTGCGAGCAGGAGAGCGCCGTGTCCTGCCTCGTCAGGGAGGCAGACGAGGAGGCGGGGCTGCTGATCCGCCCCGAGGACGTCGAGTTCGCCCATGCCGTGCACCTGGTCGACGAGCCCGGCGGACCGCCCCGCATGCAGCTGGTCTTCCGGGCCCGGCGGTGGGAGGGCGAGCCCCGTCTCCGCGAGCCCGACAAGTGCCTGGCCTGGACGTGGTGGCGACCGGACCACCTGCCCGAGCCGATCGTCCCCTACACCCGCGCCGCGATCGAGGGGATCCTCACCGGCCGGCGGTACACCGAGATGGGCTGGTGACGGGTGAGGAGCCGCGGCGCGACGCCAGCAGGGCCGGCCACCGGGGCGTCGGGCGAGCCCCCGGGCTCCCCTCCGACGGCCACGGCCCGGACCCGGCGGCCGCCCGGGCGGCGATGGTCGCCCGGCTGGAGGAGTGCGGGGCGCTGTGGCCCGGACCGGTGCGCGATGCGCTGCCGGCTCTCCCGCGTGAGGTGCTGATGCCGCAGGCCTACGTGCGGTGGAGCCCCCCCCCCCCGGCGAGGAGCCGCCCCGGTGGGACCTGCTCGACCGGCCGGTGCCGCGGGACCGGGCGGAGCTTCTCGACGTCCTGCACGACGGGCGCAGTGTGCTCGTCCAGCACGACGGAGAAGCGCTCCTCGGCCGGGAGCCCGGGGTCCGGTCGGGCGGTTCGATCACGTCGATGTCGACGGTGATGCGTCTGACGGCCTCGCTGCTGGAGGAGCCGGACCTGCGGCCGGGGCAGCGGGTGCTGGACGTCGGCACGGGATCGGGGACGACCGCCGCGGTGGCCTGCCACGTGTGCGGTGACGAGGGGGTGGTCATGCTCGACCGGGACCGCCACCGCACCGACGCAGCGGCGGTGCGCCTGGCGGAAGCCGGTCACCGCCCGGCCGTGGTGTGCGGCGCGGGCGAACGGGGTGTCCGGAGCGGGGCCACACGACCGGATCTTCGTGTCGTACGCGGTGTCGTGCGTACCGGCCGCACTGCTGGACCAACTCGCCCGAGGAGGGCGGCTGCTCGTGCACGTCACCACGGCGTCCCCGTCGTGGCCCGCGCCGGCCGTCGTCACGCGCACCGGGGACGGTCGGATCGAGGCGGAGCTGAAGGCCGTGGAGTTCGCCCACCTGGCCGGTCACGATCTTCAACGGGTCCTGCTCACCCGCGAGTTCCTCGACCGGATCGCCACCGGGGCCGGTGGCCGGACGCGTCGGAGCGATCAGGCTCCGCCCGCCGACGCGGCCCGGGGGCTGTGGCCCGCGGTGGACCACGTGTGCGGTGGTGGGCTGGTGCGGGACTTCACGGCCCAGGAACTGGTGATCGGGGCGCCTGCCTGTGGATCCTGGCTGCGCGTGGCGGCGGACGGGCGGGACCGCTGGAGCGTGACCGCCTCCGGGACCGGCTGCGCGGCCAGGTCGAGGAGAACCTCCGCCAACTCGGACGCGACGCACTGGATCTGGTCAACCTGCGCATCATGGGCCAGGACGACGTCAGCGAGCACGTCGGCGCCCTCGCCGATCTGCGCGAGGCCGGGCTCGTCCGGCATCTCGGGCTGTCCGGTGCCGGCCCGGGGCACCTGGCCCAGGCGGAGCGGATCGCCCCGGTGGTGTGCGTGCAGAACCGCTACGGCATCGGCGCGTCCGGCGGCGACGGGATGGTACGGCTCTGCGGGGAGCGCGGCATCGTCGCCTTCGTGCCCTTCTTCTCCCTCGTGGGCCGGGGACGCCGGGCCGGTGGCGATCGGGCGGAGTACGAGCAGGTGCGGGACGTCGCCCGCGCGCACGGGGTGTCACCCGCGCAGATGCGCCTGGCGTGGATCCTCCGGCAGGGCCCGCACGTGCCGGCCATCCCCGGGACGGGCGACCCGGATCACCTTGTCGACAATCTCGCGGCGGGCACGCTCCGGCTCACGGACGAGGAGGCCGGCGTACTCGGCGCCCTCGGAGGACCCGCGTCCTGACGTACGACTCGTCGACCCTCGTCCGGACGTCCGGAGGGTGGGACCGGCGTCCTGACGTACGGCCACGGCCCGTGCCCTGCAGCCGTCTGCGCAAGCGCCGTCGTGCGGGCCGTACGCCGCCGGGAGGCAGCCCGGCGGGTGCGGTGCGGGCGGGGCGCCGGCGGACGTCCGTATGCCGGGGAGGCGGATGCGGATTCCGTGCGCAGGGCTCTGGGCACAGCGTCCCCCGGCCTCTACCCTCGGTGCCCGACTCGACCTCTTCCCCCAAGGAGGCGCACGAAGATGAGACGTGGAACGGGCGGTACCCGCTTACGGCGTCCGGCGGCCGGCCTGGCCGCCCTGGTGCTCGCCGTCGTGGCGCTGGCGGCCGGCGGAGCGCCGGCCCAGGCGGCCAAGGCCCGGGCGGACGGCCGGGCCTTGGCCGCGACGGTGGACCTGTCGCGCTGGATGGGCGACATGCACGGCTATCTGGACGGCCTGCCGCTGAACCGGATCGCGATGCCCGGCAGTCATGACTCCGGCAGCTGGAGCATCCCGGCCGACCCCGGGTTGTGCACGAGCGGCTGGTCCTACGGCGTGGCCTCCGTGGATCCGCGGCTGGCCGCCAGCATCTCCCGCTCCCAGAGGGGCAGTCTGACCGACCAGCTCGATCAGGGCGCGCGCTACCTCGACCTGCGGCTGTGCTTCGAGGGCGGGCAGTGGAGGACCTTCCACGGCGCTCCGATGGGCGGGCTGTTCTTCGGCGACGCGACCGGTGAGGCGGCCTCGCTCAAGCGCTGGGTCGACGCGCACCCCTCGGAGGTCGTGGTCCTCAGCGTGTCGGAGGCCGCCCCTGCGGGCACCGACGCCTCGCAGCCGCTGACCCGGCTGAGGGACCTGTTCGGCAGTCGCGTGGCCATCCGGTCGGAGCTGTCCCCGACCTCCACCTACGGCGACTTCGTCAAGGCCGGGAAGAACGTCGTCCTCATCGACGGCTCGTCCGCGGTCGACCGGCCCTGGGCCTGGCATGCGGACAGCATGTCCGACCGCGGGAGCTACCCGGCGGGAGATCCGTCCTGGTGGGAGATCGTCAAGTCCTTCTTCAAGGGCAGCCCGCCGCAGCAGGTCTACGACCAGACGCTGTCCCTGAACCAGGCGGCCCTGGCGCGGGACCCGGGGGCGGACGCCGGCCGTTTCTTCGTGCTGTCGAGCATCGTCCAGCCCGACCTGCAGATCCCCCAGCTGGCCCTGATCCGGCTGCTGTCCCCCTTCTTCCCGGCCTCCGTCCGCGACAACTACCTCATGTACCTGGCCAACGGGCTGAACCCGCAGCTGGCCGCCAGACTGCGGTCGGACTGGCGGGCACCGGCGCTCGCCCGCCACCTCAACATCGTGGCGATCGACGACCTCGGCGACCGGCCGCAGGGCGATCTCCAGCGCGCCGTGATCGACTTCAACACCGTCCCGGGCCGGACCGGGTGATCCGCTCCGTCGGGTCCGAGTGAGGGCTGTGCCCGGCAGGACCGGTGACCGTCCCCGGCGCCCTGCGGACCCCGGGTGCGGGTCCTCAGGTCGCCGGGCTCCGGGTGCGGGTCCGCAGGTCGCCGGTCGCCGGTCGCCGGGATCCGGGATCCCGGATCCCGGATCCCGGGGGCACCGGACCTCGGATGCCAAGGCCGACGGGCCGCACGGTCCCGCCAGGCACAGGGCTCGACGTCCGGAGGCGGTCGCGCGCGGTGCGGCCGGGCCACGGGGCGTGCGGCGCACCGGGGGCGTGTGCGGTGCTCCCGGCGTCGCTGCGTGGTTGGCTGGTGTACGGCGGCCGGGACCGGCGGCGGTCCGCCGCGGCCGCCGGTCCACGCAGGCCCCCAGGATGCGGAGAACACGTATGAGCGACACCGTCGGCGTCCGCGAACTGAACCGGGCGACGCTGGAACGGCAGCTCCTGCTGCGCCGTGACAGCCGGCCGGTCGGCGACGTGATCGCGCAGGTGGTCGCCCTGCAGGCGCAGGCGCCCAACGCCCCGTACGTCGGCCTGTGGTCGCGGGTCGAGGACTTCCGCAGGACGGACCTGACGCGTCTGATGGAGGACCGGCAGGCGGTGCGTGCCACCATGCTGCGGGCCACGCTCCAGCTCGTCACCGCGCGGGACTACCTCGGGCTGCGCGGTCCCCTGCGGCCCGCGCTGGTCCGGACGATGCGCGGCTTCACTCACGCTCCGCTGTCATCTGCCCGTGGTGCAGAAGCCTCCCGGCGGCACCTGGGGGTCGGGCTCCCGCGCGACGTACGTCGACGCCGAGGACTGGCTCGGCGCCCCGCCCACCGAGGAGCCGGATCAGACCGGTCTGATCCGCCGCCACCTGGCCGCCTTCGGCCCGGCGACCGCGAAGGACGTCCAGGTGTGGTCCGGGCTGACCGGACTGGGCCCGGTGCTCGCGCGGCTGCGGACAGAGCTGACCGTGCTGCGGGCCGAAGACGGCACCGAGTTGTTCGACCTGCCGGACGCCACCGTGCCCGACGCGGAGACGCCCGCTCCGGTGCGGCTGCTGCCGGAGTGGGACAACGTCCTGCTGTCCCACCACGACCGAGGCCGGGTGGTTCCGGCGGAGTACCGCTCCCGGGTCTTCCGCCCGGGCGGCCGCGTCCTGCCCACGGTGCTGCTCGACGGGTTCGTCGGCGGGGTGTGGCGCCTGCGGAACGAGCGGTCCGGTGCCCGGCTCACCGTGGAGCTGTTCCGCGAGCCGGGCGCGGGCGACCGGGACGCGGTGGCGGCGGAGGCCGAGCGTCTGCTCGCGTTCGTCACGGGCGGACCGGGCCGGCCGGTGGAGGTCGTCGTCACGGACTGAACCGGCGGAGGGCTACGCCGACCTGCTGATCCTCGACGAGCCCAGCTCGGGCCTGGACCGGGAGGCCGAGCACCAGGTGCACCGCACCCTCGGCCGTCACCGCCGGGGGCGGGCCGCCCAGCTGGTCTCGCACCGCCTGGGGACCCTGCGGGAGGCCGACTCCATCGCCCTTCTGGTCGACGGCCGGATCGCCGAGCGGGGCTCGCACGACGCACTGATGTCCCTTCAGAACAGGGACTGCGCACGGCTTTTCGGCCTCCAGGCAGCAGGATACGCCGCGCCGGGAGAGCGGGCGGCAACGGCCGCGGCGGAGGCCGCCTCGTGAACCGGACGGAGACGGAGGACGGGCGTATGACGCGTGCCCTGCGCACGGCGACGGCCCTGGGCGCGGGCGTGCTCTGCGCCGCACTGGGCCTGCTGCGTTCGCGCCTCGCGCTCTTCCGGGTGACCGGTTCGAGCATGGCCCCGGCCGTCGCGGACGGCGATCGGCTGCTGGTCCGCCGCACCGCGCGGGTGCGCCACGGCGACGCGGTGGTCTTCCGCGATCCCTTCCCGCTCGGCGACGGCGACGAGGCACTCGCCCGTCTGGTCAAGCGGGTCTCCGCACTGCCCGGCGACCCCGTGCCGCCGGAGGTGCGCGGTGTCGTCGGCGCCCCCGTGGGCGGCCGGGTGCCACCGGGCTCCCTCGTCGTCCGCGGGGACGCCGTCCGCACCCAGGACTCCCGCCACTTCGGCCACGTCGCCGAGTCCGCCCTGCTCGGCGTGGTCCTCACCCGTCCCGCGAGGGCCGCCCGCCGCCGCGTCCGCGGCCCGCGAAAATGAGGGGTCGGGACCGCGACCGCCCTGCTATCTTCCTCGCGACCGTGACACCGCCCGAGGAGGTGAGACCCGTGAACGCAGGAACCGTGTGGGTGCTCCCCCTCGCCGTCATGGTCGGGCGGACGACGTAGGTGTCGCCGGGAGCGCCTCGGAAGCAAGGCACTCCCGAAAGGCAACACCTCATGAAGACACTGCAGTTCACCGCGGAAACGACGTCGGACGGCGTCCGCGCACGCGACTTCGCCGTCGACGGGGTCCCCGGGGTGCTCTGGTCGCCCGCATCCGTCACCGGTACGGCCGGTCCTGCGCCCCTGGTGCTGATGGGCCACGGCGGCGGCACCCACAAGAAGGCGCCGGCCATGTCGGGCCGGGCGCACCGCCTCGTCACCGGCTGCGGGTTCCACGTCGCCGTCATCGACGCACCCGGTCACGGCGGCCGGCCGCGCACCGCGCACGACGAGCGTGAGATCGCGACGATGCAGAGGGCGATGGCGGCGGGTGAGCCGGTCGGCCCGATCGTCGTCCGCTACAACGCCCACCTCGCCGAGCGCGCCGTGCCGGAGTGGCTGGCGGTCCTGGACGCGCTCCAGGAACTGCCGGAGATCGGCCCCGGCGGGCCGGTCGGCTACTTCGGCCTGAACATGGGCACCGCGATCGGCGTGCCTCTGACGGCAGCCGAACCCAGGATCACCGCCGCGGTCTTCGGCATGTTCTGGCACGACCCCCTGGCCGACACGGCGCGGCGGATCACCGTCCCGGTCGAGTACGTGCTCCAGTGGGACGACGAGCACATCCCGCGCTCCTCCGGTCTCGCGCTGTTCGACGCCTTCGCCTCGAAGGACAAGACGTTGCACGCCAACGCGGGCCGGCACAAGGAGGTTCCGCGGTTCGAGGCCGACAGCGCGGTCCGCTTCTTCGCCCGGCACCGCCGCCGCGGGATCCGGATGTGCCAGCGGGGGCGCCCCCGCGCACTCCGTCTCCGTCAGCCGCCCTTGGAGAGGGAGAGGCCGGCGTAGACCTGGTCGAGGACGGCGGGCAGCAGGGCGTTGGCCGTGGTGCGGCCGTCGGGCGACAGGGTCAGGCCGGTCCAGATCACGAGTGTGACACCGTGCTCGGGGTCGTGCCCGATGAAGGAGTTGAAGCCGGGCAGTTCGCCGCCGTGGTAGTACATCGCCGCGTGCGGGCCGAAGCGCTGGTACGAGATGCCGAGGCCGTACTTCCGCCCGGCCGGCGCGGCGGGGTCCTCGGGCCGCGGACTGTTCCGCCACACCCGCTGGTACACGGGGCCGAGGACCTTGCCCGTCACCAGCGCCCGGATCCACGTGGCCAGGTCGTCGGCGGTGGACACGACGCCGCCGGCCGCGGTGGCGTAGGACGGGTTCTGGTGGGTGTAGTCCAGCGGCGCGAGCCTCCCGGAGCGGGCCGCGGCCTGCATCGCAGCGGGGTAGGGCCGGTCGACCAGCGCGTAGGCCGTACCGCCGTACATGTAGCCGTGGGCGTAGGGGGCGGGCAGGGACACGTCGTGGGCGTCGGGCAGGGACGTTCCCGTCAGGCCGAGGGGGGCGAACAGCCGGTCCTGGAACTGGCGGGCCAGCGGGCGGCCGCCGGCCTTCTCGGCGACGAGGCCGAGCAGCAGGTAGTTCGTGTTGCTGTACTCGTAGGAGGTGCCGGGAGCGAAGTTCGGCGGGTGCCGGAAGGCGAGGTCGAGCATCTGCCGCGGGGTGAAGGACCGGCCGGGGTCGGCGTCCAGGGCGGCCGCCAGTTCGGGTGCCGCGGTGTAGTCGTACAGGCCGCTGCGCATCGTGAGCAGCTCGGCGAGGGTGATGTGCTCACCGCCCGGCACCCCGGGGACGTAGGCGGACACCGGGTCGTCCAGCCGGAGGCGGCCCTCCTGGGCGAGGAGGGTGATGAGCGCCGCGGTCATGGTCTTGGTGTTGGAGGCGATCCTGATGTGGTCCGCGGTGGTGGGCGACCGGTCCGCGCCCCGCTCCGCGGTGCCGACGCCGACACGGAAGGTCCCCTGCGGGGTGCGGAGCAGGACCACCGCGCCCGGGACCATGAGCCGGTGGGCCGCCTGCTCGACCACGGACCGCAACGCGGCGGGGTCGATGCGCCGCAGGTCCGACGGGCCGGGATCGGCGGTTCGCACCGCGGCGGAGGCGGTCGGCCGGGCGGGCCCGGCGGGACGGGCCGCCGTCGCGGGCGCGTCCGGCGCGTGCGCGGGGCCCGCGCCGGGCGGCAGGGCCCACCCGGCGACGAGCAGGGGCACGCACGCCACCGCCAGGGACAGGCGGCGCGAACGGCCCGGGGCGTCGCCGCCGGCTCGATCAGGTCTCATGACTGCACCACAAGATGGGGACAAATGACCTGATTTTATCATTCTTTGACGTGCACAACCGCCGGTGACCGGGGTGCACGGGGCGTCCTGGAGCGGCACGGCACGCGGCGTCGGGGGCGCGCGGGACACGTCCGCGGGGACATCCGGCGCCACCCCGGAAGCAGCACGGGGCACCCTGAAGCGGTCGTCCGGTGCGGCTCCGGCTGGGGCAGTCGCCCGGTGCGGCTCCGGCCGGGGCGGTCGTCCGGTGCGGCTCCGGCCGGAGCGGTCGCCCGGTGCGGCTCCGGAGACTCGCGGGCGAGGGGATCCACCCGGCCCCGGGACCGTGGGCCCGGTCCGCGGCCGGTGCCGCCGCGCCGGCCCGGAGGCCCCGCAGCGGGGCCCCGGCGGGCCTCCCCCGTCAGCGGATCACGCCCGGCGGCCGCGCGTCGCGGCCGCGCCTCCGCACCCTCGGAACCACCCCGGAAACCGCACACCACGCCTCTTGTATGCGCTTTCTGTATGCGCTTACAGTAGCGCCGCCTCCTGGCCACCCCCCAACCTCCCCCGACTTGGAGCCGCCATGACGCACCACCTGTCCCCGGGCCGCAGAACCGTCCTCGGCGGGCTCGCCGCCGGCGCGGCCGCCGCGGCCGGAGGTCTGCCCGTCGCGACCGCCGCCGCGGCGGCGGAGCCCCGGGCCGCCGCCTCCTCCGCGGCCCCGCGCAGGGCCGGAGCCGTGGTCACCTACCGGGACAAGCAGTTGCTCGTCGACGGCAGGCCCACGATCGTCCTGGCCGGGGAGATCCACTACTTCCGGCTCAAGCGGGGCGACTGGCAGTCCCGGCTCGACCTGGCCAAGGCGGCGGGCCTCAACACCATCGCCACGTACATCCCGTGGATGTGGCACGAGTTGCCCGACGGGTCCCTGGACGTCACCGGGCACAGCCGTCCCGAGCGCGACCTCGGAGCCTTCCTCGACCTGTGCGTCGCGAACGGCTTCCATGTGATCGCGCGTCCGGGACCGTTCACCATGGCCGAGCTCAAGGGCGAGGGCATTCCTGCCCGGGTGCGCCGGGAGCACCCGGAGATCAACACCAAGGGCTGGAACGGCGATCCGGGCACGGCCCAGCAGGTGGACTACCTCGCCCCCGCCTTCCTCAAGGAGGCCCGGCGCTGGTACGACACCGTCGTCCCCGTGATCGCGAAGCGGCTGCCGGGCCACGGCCGGCCGGGTGTGATCGGCGTGCAGCTCGACAACGAGGTCGGCATGCTCGCCTGGGTCAGCAACGGCCCGGACCTGACGGACCACACCGCGAAGGACTTCGACGCCTGGCTGCGGCACACCTACGGCGACCGCCTCGCGGACCGCTACCCCTTCGCCGGCGCCGCGCTCCCCGCGCGCCTCGCGGCCGTCCGCGCCCCGAAGGACGGGTACGCGGCGGCGCTCATGCACGACCTCGGGGTCTTCTTCCGCGGCCGCCACGCCGAGTACATCAGGACGCTGCGCGGCTGGGCCGAGGAGAACGGCATCACGGGAATCCCGTTCGCGGTCAACATCCACGGCACCGGCGGCGGGCACGGGGCCTCCTTCCCCATCGGCATCAGCCAGCTCATGGAGAGCTACGCCGGGGTGCCCGGGATGATCTCCGGGTCGGACATGTACCTCAACGACCTGACGGTCAACAACGTGACCGACCTGTACGTGATGAACGCCTTCATGGACGCCGTGCACGACCGGCACCAGCCGCTGGCCTCACTGGAGTTCGACGCGGGCAGCGGCGACTACGGAGAGGACAAGGACGCGCAGATCGGCCCCTCCGGGCTGGACCTGAAGACCCGGCTGTGCCTGGCGCAGGGGCACCGGCTGCTCAACTACTACCTGTTCGCGGGCGGGTTCAACCCCAAGCTCGACAAGCCGGTCGGCGACGGCAACGACCGGATCGGCATCACCGGCGAACGGCACGGTTTCGCCGCGCCGGTGACCCCGGAGGGCACGAAGGGGATCACGTACGACTCGACCCGGAGCACCCTCGCCGCGGTGAACGCGCTGGCGCCCGTCCTGGCGACCATGCGGCCGCAGACCGACGGGGTGTCCCTCGGCTTCGTGCCGGACCACTACCTGACGGAGTACCGTCCGCCGGGCAGCGACACGGTGCAGCGGGTGCTGAGCGACCTGGAGCCCGCACGCGGGTTCGGCCCCCGCGGCTCCCTGACCCGCGCCCTGCTCTTCGGCGGCGTCCGCTACGACAGCGTCGACCTCCAGGCGGGGGACCTCGACCCACGGCGGGTACCGGTGCTGGCCCTGGCGAGCGGTGAGCACCTGGACGCGAAGCTCCAGCAGCGCCTGGTGACCTACGTACGGTCCGGGGGGCGGCTGCTGCTGTCGGGCAGACTGCCGGTGAAGGACATGGCCGACGGGGCGTGCACCGTGCTCGCCGACGCACTGGGCCTGTCGGGGGGCCGGACCCTCACCGACGCCGACCGGTTCTGGCTCTCCGTCACCGGGCACGGCTGGGCCGCCGGCCGGCCCGAGGTGCGGGTGCCCAACGCCCAGCTGTGGCGGGCCGATCGGGGCAGCACGGTGCTGCGGGAGGTGTCCACGGGTGAGGGATGCGCCTTCGACGTGCCGCTCGGGCGGGGCAGCGCCGTGGTGGTCACCACCGCCTACCCGTGCGACCTGGTCTTCTGGGGCGCGGCGCTCAAGGCGCTCGGCGCCGCACCGGGGCTGGCGCACTCGGCCGTCACGGCCCCCGGCGTCTTCTTCCTCACCACGCGGAACGCGGACGGCGGCCGCCTGCTGCACGCCTTCAACACCACGTCCGGATACGCCCAGTCGGTAACGGTCAGCGAGCGCGGGAAGGCGCTGTTCGGGGGTGCGGCGCTGCATCTGGCCGGCCGCAGCGCGGCGATGCTGCCCCTGGACCTGAAGGTGGGCGGGCTCCACCTGGCCCACGCCACCGCCGAGATCACCCGTGTCGGCGGCAGCGCGGTGTCGTTCCGGGCGCTCGGCGACGAGGCGGTCGTGGCCGTCGAGGGCAGGGCGGTGTGCGAAGGGGCCAAGGTGACGTCCGAGGGCGGCCGCACCCTGCTGCGCGTCCGCCGCCGGGAGTTCACCGTCCGACGCGGCTGACCCTCCGGCCCCGGGCGCCGGCGGGCGCCCGGGCGCGGGGCCGTCCGGCGTGCGGCCGGGCCGCCCCGCGCGGCCGGACGTGCGGTACCGGAATGCGACGGTGCCGCCCGCGCACCTGTCAAGAGGCGAATTACGGGGACTTCCCGCGCCGTTGAGTCTTCATGGAAAGTGATCCTCGTGTCGTCGTCGACCGACCGATCCGACCGAGGAGACCCCCCGCGATGCCCACTCACGACCGCGGATCGCTGCCGCCGACCTCGCCGCAGGCCGGCGTCCGGTCCGTCCGGCAGTTCGACCCCTCGCGCCGCGACCACGCCATCGCGGCCACCGGGAGATCCACGGGGCTCGGCCTGCGTCACCCCGGCCCCGCCGGCGGCCCGCGCATGCCAGGAATGGGATGTTCCGCACAGGGAAGTCCCCCGGCTCATCGGCCGATTCGCCCCGAATGAGGGGTTTTGCCGCCCCTCATTTTAGGGCCAGGCAGTTTGATGAGTGCCGCGGCGGACCGATTCGGGGCCGGGAGGCGGCAGGGTTGATCCCGCAAGCCACCGAACGGAGGGCGCGGACCGACCAGGTGGTGATCCACCCCGCGCCCGGCCCTTGACTCCCTGGGGGGAACACCATGATGAAGCGTCTCGCACTGGCCGCGGCGGCCCTCTCCGTCCTCGCCGGCGCCCTGCTGCTGCCCGCCGCCGCCCGGCACGGCGACCGTACCGCCGCGGACGAGCGGACCCACGTCGTCGTCACCGGCTCGGCGCAGGGCGGCCACGGCAACAGGAACATCGACGACACGTCCTGGGGCGGCTGACCCGCAGCGGGCCGACCGCGGGTCGGCGGCGCGCGGCCGGACCGGACACGGAACGAGGCTCCTCACCGCGAGGCGCCTCGTTCGGCCGTTCTCCGGCAATGCCTTGATGACGGACCGTCATACACCGGCCGGAGAAGGCGGCGTGGAGCCGAGGACGAGCACGGTGCAGCGTGCGCCCGAGGTGGGCTCCGCGCGGCGGGACCAGCCGTCGGGCACGTACAGGACCTCGCCGGAGCGCAGGCGGTAGCGGAGCGAGGCGCAGGGCCCGCCGCCCTCCCGGCCCTCCGCGAGACTCCAGACGGCCGCGCCCGCGATCTGATGGACCAGCAGATGCCCCGGTGGCACGGACGCCCCGCCGGTTCCGTCCCCGTCGCCGCCCTCTCCTTCGTCCCCGCCGGTCCCGACGCCGCCGGCGACCGCGCGGGTCGCCAGCCCGGTCAGCTCCGCCAGGCCGGAGGCCAGCAGCTCCAGGCGGTCCGCGCGCACCGCGTCGGCCGCGTCGTCGCCGTCGGGCAGGCCGTCGAGGAGCGGATGGACGTCCTCCGGCCACAGCACGCCCGGCGCGCGGTCCAGGTGGACCGAGAGGAACAGCGCCAGTTCCCGCAGGTGGACCGCTGACGGGTCGCCGTCCTCGGCGTCCTCGGCACGCGCCGCCTCCGGCCGGCCCGACGGACCCGCCGCGAGACCCGCCGCCGGGCCGTCGACCGGCATGTTCATCGTGCGCCCCTCTGTCGTGCCGCGTTCACCTGGCGCACCGCGTCCGGCCGTGCGCACGGGACCCCATGCCGAGGTCCCATCGGGGAAGCATCCTGCACGCGGCCGGGCGGCCACCAGCCACGGAAACGCGTTCCCGGAATCACGTGACACACACGGAGGGTCCGCTCCCGTGCGCCGCGGCGGGGCGGGAGGGGCCGGCGGAGGCGGCCGGGACCGGCCGGGAGGGCAGGTCAGGGGCCGGCGGAGCCCCCGCGCGAGGCCTCCCCGGAGGGTGGCCCCGCGGCCCCTTCGGGCAGGTCCGCGCCGGCGGATCCGTCCCCAGGCCGGGGCCCGGTCCCGGCGGGGTCGTCGAGGAGACCGCGCACCGCGGCGGCGACGCCGGCCTGGAACCGGCTGCCGGCGCCGAGTTCCTCCATGATGTCGGCGATGTGGCGGCGCGCCGTGCGCAGGGACATCCCGAGCCGCCGGGCGATGGCCTCGTCCTTCAGGCCGGCCGCGAGCAGCCGGATGATCGTCTCGTGGATCTCGCGGGCCACCTCCTCCAGACCCTGTCCGACGGCGTTGGAGAACGGGGTGGCCAGGTCCCAGGTCTGGTCGAAGATGTCGCACAGGTAGGCGACGGTGGACGGCTCCCGGATGACCACGGCACCCCAACTGCCGTCCCGGACGGGGATGAACGCCAGCTCGCGGTCGAAGGCGATGAGCCGGCCGAAGAGTTCGTGGGCCGTGCGGTACTCCGCGCCGAGCGCCGAGGCCGCGGCGACGTACGCCTGGCTGGGGCCGTTGAAGCGGGCCGTGTGGTGGTAGAGGCTGCGCATCGATATGCCGCGCCTGAGCATCACCTCGTCGCGCTCGAGCGCCTCCTGCATCGCCGCGGGCACCCGGCTGCCGCCGCCGGGCTGGCAGGTGAGCACCTCGCGGCGGCACTGGGCCGAGGCACGGTTGAGGGCGCCGCGCACGTCCTCGACGTTCTCCAGGACCTCCAGGGCCTCGCCGGTCTGGCGGCGTTCGAGGTAGTGGGGCACGAAGCGCCCGAGGTCCTCGCGGATGCCGCTGATCTCGCGCTGGCGTTCGCGGATCTCCTCCTCCAGCGGCGCGGCGAGCCGGGCGGCGGCGGTGTCCGGCGCCACGGCGAACGCGGCCGCGTCGTCGCCCGGTTTGCGGTGCAGGAGCTGGGCGCGGAGCAGCCGCTCGACGCTGACCCGGACCTCGTCCGGGTCGCGGCCGGTACCGGCGGCGACGGCCTCCACGCCGATCGTGCGGTGTTGCAGTACCCAGCTGTAGACGTCGAGATCGACGTCATTGAGATCAGACAACACTCTTGCCCCATTTTGCATGCTTCGCCCCGGGTCGCTTTGCTGCCAGGCACCTTGGTGAGGTGTCCTCCCCCTGGCGTCAGCATAAGCAGGACGAAAGTCTGTTCAGGAGCATCCGCGGCGGCGAGTTGGCAATGTTCGATGCCGCCGGAGGACCCGAAGGAGCAGAGTGAACCACGCCCATTCGCCGATGAATCCCCTGTCGAGAGCGTTTTCCGCCGCAATACTTCCGGACACCGTCCGGCGTCCCGCATCCCCCTCACCGGAGGCCGCCTTGACCGAGACCCGCCCGGACACCCCCCGGCTCGCCTCCCTCACGCCCCGCGAAGAGGAGGTCCTCGCGCACCTGGCCCAGGGCCACACGTACCGGATCATCGCCCGCCGGATGGGGCTGAGTCCGCACACGGTGGACACCTACGTGCGCCGGCTGCGCGGCAAGACCGGATCGGTCAACCGGACGCAACTGGCGCATCTGGCGTTCCAGTTGGGGTACGGCCCCGGCTACTGAGCCGGTCCGTCCTCGAAGGTGCGCATCCGCCGCAGCCGGGAGCAGAGCAGGATCAGCGGGGTCGCCGACAGGGCGGCCGTCAGGCACCACAACGCACCCCGCACACCCGCCAGTTGCCCGAGCGCACCGGCGAGCAGGCCGCTCACGGGCAGGATCCCCCACACCAGGAAGCGCATGGTGGCCGTCATCCGGCCCAGCAGGTGCGGCGGGCACACGGTCTGCCGGTAGGCGACCTGGCAGATGTTGTACGCGGTGACGCCGCCGGACTGGATCAGGGCGCCGAGGACGAACAGGCCGATGCGCCAGCCGGGCCCCGCCATCGGCAGCAGCAGGCCGAAGGGCATCGCGACCAGCAGGGACAGCCAGGTGAGGCGGGCCGCGCCCACGGCGTGCGACAGCCGCTCGGTGACCAGCGCGGCGAGGACCGAGCCCACGCCGGCCGAGGTGAGGACCCAGCCGACCGCCGCCGGCGCCAAGCCCACGGTGCGGGTCAGGAACAGCGTCTCCAGGGCGAAGATCCCGCTGAGGAAGAGGTTGACGGAGGCCGTGCTCAGGGCGATCACCCGCAGGACGGGATTGCCCAGGACGTGGTGCAGCCCCTCGCGGATCTCCGCCGCGAGCCGGGTGCGCGCGGCCGGTGCCGGGCGGTCCTCCCGTACCTCGATCCGGCCCAGCAGGACCGCGGAGACCAGGGAGGTGACGGCCTGCCCGGCCAGCGTCCCCACCGCACCCAGGAGCTGCACGAGGAAGCCCGCGATGCCGGGACCGGCCAGTTCGGCCGCCGAACGCACGGTCTCCAGGCGTGAGTTGCCGCTGACCAGGGGGGACCGCCCCACCAGGGTGGGCAGGTAGCTCTGGTCGGCGACGTCCCCGAAGAGCCGGGCGCAGCCGAGCAGCAGCGCCACGGTGCAGAGCAGCGGCATGGAGTGCAGGTCCAGCAGCCAGGCCACCGGGACCGCGGTGAGCAGCACGGCGCGGGCCAGATCGGCGGCGATCATGACGTTGCGTCGGCGCATCCGGTCCACCCAGGCGCCGGCGGGCAGTCCGAGCAGCAGGAACGCGGCCTGCTCCGCCGCGGCGAGCAGGCCGGCCTGCCAGGCGTTGGCGTGCAGGGTCAGCACCGCGGTGAGGGGCAGGGCGACGTACGTGATGCTGCTGCCCAGTTCGTTGCAGATGTGCGACGCCATGAAGCGCCGGAAGTCGCGCCGCTGCCGGCGGGACGGGCCGGGGGCGGCGCCCTCCTCCGGGACGGCCGCGCCGGGGGCGGGAGCGGGGCCGTCCGGGGTCGGGCCGGGCGCGGTGTCCGCGTCGGGGGCGGGGCCGGAGGCGGCGGTGGGGTGGGACACGGGGGTGGTCCTTGTCTGAGGAGGGGTGCGGGCGGGCGGTGGTCAGCCGTCGGCGACGCCGGGCAGGGCCCGGGGGTCGAGCTTGCCGCCCGGCGTGCGCGGAAGGCGGGGCAGGACGACCACGTGGGCGGGCACGAGGTGGGCGGGGACGCGGGCGGCGACGTGGCGGCGCACGTCCGCACCGTCCGCTGCGCGGGCCGGCGCCAGGGCGACGTAGGCGGCGACCTGCACCTCGCCGCGGCGGGTCACCGCACGGGCGGTCACGTCGACCACGTCCGGGTGGGCGGCCACCGCGGCCTCGACCTCCTTGAGCTCGACGCGGTGGCCGCGCACCTTGACCTGGTCGTCGGCGCGGCCCAGGAAGCGGAGCGTGCCGTCCGGCGAGCGGCGCACGCGATCGCCGGTGCGGTACATGCGCTCCCCGGCGCCCCCGCTGAACGGGTCCGGCACGAAACGCTCCGCGGTCAGCGCCGGCCGGCCGTGGTAGCCGCGGGCCAGGCAGTGCCCGGCGAGGTACAGCTCGCCCGCCGCCCCGGGCGCGACCGGGGCGAGGTCCTCGTCCAGCACGTGGGCCCGCACGCCGGGCAGCGGCACGCCGAGCGGGATCACCTCCTCGCCGTCGGCCCCGGCGAGCGCGGCGGCGTGCGCCTCGTGGCAGGTGGCGGTGATCGTCGACTCGGTCAGGCCGTAGGCGCTGGTGACCGGCGGCCCGCCGGCGGCGTACCAGCGCACCAGGTCGGCGGTGCGGCCCGCGTCGCTGCCGATGACCACCCGGCGCAGCGCCGGCGGCAGCGGCCGGGGACGGCGCTCGACGTCCTTCGCCCACTGCGCCCAGTACGGCGTGGGCAGGTTGGCCACGCTGACCCGCCGGTCCGCGAGGAAGGGCTCCAGCTCGCCGGGCGCGGCCACGTTGTCGGCGACGAAGACGGCGGCGCCGCCGGTGCACCAGGTGGGCAGGGCCTCCTCCAGGGCCACGTCGAAGGCCGGGGCGGCGAACTGCAGGACCCGGTCCTCGGCGGTCAGGCCGTACCGCTCGGCGAGCACCCTGCTCTGCCGGGCCAGTCCAGGGTGGCCGACCGCGACCGGCTTGGGCAGACCGGTGGAGCCGGAGGTGAAGAGCACGTAGGCGAGGGCGCCCGGTGCGGGGTCCGCGGGGGCGGCGTCCGCCGGTGCGCCGTCCGGCCGGATCGTGGCCGTCGCGGCCGCGGTGGACGCCCACAGCAGTGCGGTGCCGCAGCGCTCGTGGAGGGCTGCGGCGGCCGCGTGGTCCGCGACGACCGCGTGCCGGGTGCCGGCCGCGGCGAGCAGGGTGCGCAGCCGCTCGCCGGGGGTCGCCGGGTCGGCGGGCAGCAGGGCGGCGCCCGCGTACCAGATCCCCAGTACGGCCACCGCCCAGGCGGCGCCCCGGGCCACGCCGACGAGGACGGTGTCCTCCGGTCCGGCCCCGGCGGCGCGCAGTTCCCCGGCCAGCCGCCGGGCCGCCCGGTCCAGCCGGCCGTAGGTCAGCTCGCCGTCGTGGGCGACCACGGCCGGGGCGTCGGGGGTGCGTGCCGCCTGCCGGGCGACGAGCATCGGTACGGAGTGCTCGGTGGCGCTCATACGGGGTCTCCTGGTCGGTGCGGCCGGGCGCGGACGCGGCCGGGCGGCCGGGGGTCGGTGGCGGGGGTGCCGCTCACGCGCCGTCACGGGCGCGGGGGCGGAGGACGGGCCGGACCGGCGCGCGGCGCGCGGACGCGAGGCGGGCCGCGACACCGGCGGGCGTGGGTGTCTCGAACAGTTCGCGGATGGTGAGGTCGGCGCCGAGTTCGGCGCGCAGCCGGCCGGTGAGGCGGGTGGCGAGCAGCGAGTGCCCGCCGTGTGCGAAGAAGTCGTCGTCCGGGCCCGCGGAGGACAGTCCGAGGACGGCCGCGAAGACGGCGCAGACGGCCTCCTCGCCGGGCGTCGCCGGGGCCCGTCCGGCGGGTCGCGCCAGGGTCGCCGGGTCGGGCAGGGCCTTGCGGTCGACCTTGCCGTTGGTGGTCAGCGGCAGGGCGGGCAGGTGCAGCAGCAGCGACGGCACCATGTACGACGGCAGGGTGCGGGAGAGGGCCGCGCGGATGCCGTCGGCGGTGGCGCTGCCGGTGACGTAGCCGAGCAGCCGCTGCTGGCCGGCGCCGTCGCGGTCCACGGCGACGACGGCGTCGCCGACGCCGTCCACGGCCCGCAGCGCGGTCTCCACCTCGCCGAGTTCGATGCGGTTGCCGCGGATCTTGACCTGGTGGTCCTGGCGGCCCAGGAAGTCGAGCTGCCCGTCGGCGCGCAGCCGGGCGAGGTCCCCGGTGCGGTACATGCGGGCGCCGGGCACGGTGGCGTAGGGGTCGGGGACGTAGCGTTCGCTGGAGCGGCGCGGGTCGTTGAGGTAGCCCGGGCCGACTCCGGTGCCGGCGATGAAGAGCTCCCCGGGGGTGCCGGGCGGCACGGGGGCGAGCGCCTGGTCGAGGACGTAGAGGCGGTTGTTGCGCAGCGGCCGGCCGACGGGCAGCCGGCCCTGTTCGAGCAGCGCGTCGACGTCGTGGCCGATGAACGCGTGGGTGTTGTCGTCGGAGCACTCGGTCAGGCCGTAGGCGTTGACGATCGCGGCGTCCGGGTGGCGGGCGTACCAGCGGGTGCACAGGTCCGGCGGCAGCACCTCGCCGTTGACCACGAACCAGCGCAGGGCGGGCAGTTCGGGGTCCGGGGCGCCGGAGTCCCACAGGTCGAGGGCGGCGCGGACGAAGGAGGGCACGGTCTCCAGCACGGTGATGCCGTGCTCGGCGGCGGCGGCGAACAGGGCCGCCGGGTCGCGGGCGGCGTCGCGGGAGACCAGGTGGACGCGGCCGCCGGTGATCAGCGGGGCGAGCATCTGCCACACCGAGATGTCGAAGGTGAGCGGGGCGTTCATCACGACGCGGTCGGCAGGGGTCAGCCGGAGGTCGTCGAGCTTGGCGAGCAGGTGGTTGTTCATGCCCCGCCGGTGCACCATGGCGCCCTTGGGCCGGCCGGTGGAGCCGGAGGTGAAGCAGACGTAGGCGAGCCGGTCGGGTCCCGCGGTGGGGGGCGGCGGGGGTGCGGCGGTGGCCGCCGCGGCGGTGTCGAGGTCGAGGACGCGGACCGGGTGGGCGGTGACGGCGGCGGCGATCTCCCCCGCGCGGTCCCGCTGTTCGGGGGCGCAGAGCAGCCACGTCACTCCCCCGGCGGCCAGCAGGCCGGCGGTGCGGGTCACCGGGCCCTGCGGATCGAGGGGCACGTAGGCGGCGCCCGCGGCGAGGATGCCGAGGAGGGCGACGGGCACCCGGGCGGTCGGCTCGCTGAGGACGGCGACGAGGTCGCCCTCGGCGGCTCCGGCGGCGCGCAGCCCGGCGGCGAGGGCGTCGGCGCGGGCGGCGAGGGCGGCGTAGGTGTGGGAGCGGCCGGTGTCGTCGGTGACGGCCACGGCGTCCGGCCGCTGCCGCGCCTGTCTCCGCACGCGGTCGGCCACTTCGGCGTAGTCCTCCTCGCGGGCGGTGTCGTTGAACCCGACCAGGACGCGGTGGCGCTCGGCCGGCGACAGCAGGTCGACGGACCCGGCCGCCTGCCGGGGGTCGTCGGCGACGGCCCGGAGCAGGCGGACCAGGCGGTCCAGCAGGGCTCCGGCCTCGGCGGAGTCCACGGCGTCGGGCCGGTGGTCGATCTGCAGGCGCAGCCGCTCGCCGGGGATGGCGGTGAGGGACAGCGGGTAGTGGGCGGCGTCGTGCGGGTCGACGCCGGTGACCCGGAGGTCGCCCGCGGACAGCGCGGCCAGCCCGTCGGCGTCGACGGGGTAGTTCTGGTAGGCGACGCAGGAGTCGAAGAGCTCTCCGGCTCCGGCGGTGTGCTGGATCTCGGTGAGGCCGAGGTGGTGGTGCTCGATGAGGCGGGCCTGCTCGTCCTGGAGACGGGCGAACAGGTCCGTGAGGGGCTCGGCGGGGTCGATGCGGACGCGCACCGGGACGGTGTTGATGCACAGGCCGACGATGTCGGCGACGCCGGGCAGGTCCGGGGAGCGGCCGCTGACGATCGCGCCGAAGACGACGTCGTCCGAGCGCAGCCGGTTGCCGAGGAGCAGCGCCCACGCGCCCTGCAGGAGGGTGCCGGGGGTGACGCGGTGGGTGCGGGCGAGTGCGGTGAGCCGGTCCGTGAGGTCCTGCGTCAGCGTGGTCTCGACGCGGTGCGGCAGTACGCCGGCGTGCGCGGTGGAGACGGGAGCGGTGCGGCTGCCGCCGGTCAGCCCGGCCAGGGCGCCGCGCCAGGCGTCGCGGGCCGCGTCGCTGTCGCGGGTGCCGAGCCAGCCCAGGAAGGACGCGTACGGGGTGACCGGGGGCAGCGCCGCGTCCCCGGGTCCCGCGTCGTGCAGGGCGAGCAGCTCGCGGACGAGGACGGGCCAGGACCAGCCGTCGAGCAGGATGTGGTGGTACGTCAGCAGCAGGCGGTGGCTGAGCGGGCCGGTGCGGACGAGGGCGAGGCGCAGCAGCGGCGGGCGGGCCAGGTCGAAGCGGCGGGCGCGGTCCTCGGCGAGCAGGGTGTCCAGGGCCGCCTGCAGGTCCGCCCCGGCGAGTCCGGTCAGGTCCCGCTCCTCCCAGGGCGCGGTGACGTCGCGCTGGACGACCTGTGCGGGGGCTCCGGAGGCGCGGCGCAGGAAGCCGGCGCGGAGGTTGGCGTGCCGGCGCAGCACGGTGTCGGCGGCGGCCCGCAGCCGGGCGGGGTCCAGGGGGCCGGTCAGGTCGAACAGGAGCTGGGCGACGTAGACGTCGTGCCCGTCCTCGTCGAAGAGGGCGTGGAAGAGGATGCCCTCCTGGAGCGGGGCGAGGGGCAGGACGTCCTCGACCCGTGCGGAGGAGGCGGCCGGTCCTGCGGGGTCCGGGGCGGGAGTGGGGCTCACGGTGTTCCTTGTCGGTCGGTGGTCAGACGGCGGGGGCGCGGCGCGCGCGGCGCACGATCGGCGGTTCGTCCACGGGCGCGGACGCGTCGGCGGCCGCGGCGAGTTCGGCGACGGTCGGGCCGGCGAAGAAGCGGCGCACGGTGACCGCGGCGCCGAGGTCGGAGCGGACCTCCGCCAGCAGCCGGGTGGCCAGCAGGGAGTGTCCGCCGAGGGCGAAGAAGTCGTCGTCGAGACCGACCCGTTCGGCTCCGAGGAGGCGCTCCCACAGGGCTGCGAGGCGGCGTTCGGTCCCGGTGCGCGGGGCCCGGTAGGGCCGTTCGGCGGCGGGCGCGACCGGGGCGGGCAGCGCGGCCAGGTCGGTCTTGCCGTTCGGGGTGACGGGCAGCCGGTCCAGGACGGTGACCGTCAGCGGCACCATCCACTCCGGCAGGACGGTCCGCAGGTGCGCGCGCAGCGCGGCAGGGTCGGGGGCGGCTCCCTCGGCGGGCACCGCGTATCCGGCGAGGGCGGGCCCGGCCGGGGTGGCGACGACGGTGACCGCGGCCCGGCCGACGTGCGGGTGCCCGGCGAGGGCGTCCTCGATCTCGCCGGGTTCGATGCGCAGGCCGCGGATCTTGACCTGCCGGTCGGCCCGGCCGAGGTACTCGACCTGCCCGTCGGCGCTCCAGCGGGCGAGGTCGCCGGTGCGGTACATGCGGGTGCCGGGCGGTCCGGACGGGCAGGCGGTGAAGCGCTCGGCGGTGAGCCCGGGGCGGCCGAGGTAGCCCTGGGCGAGTCCGGCCCCCGCGATGTACAGCTCCCCGGGGACGCCGGGCGGCACGGGGGCGAGGCGGTCG
Source organism: Streptomyces tropicalis (assembly GCF_029269835.1). GTDB lineage: Bacteria > Actinomycetota > Actinomycetes > Streptomycetales > Streptomycetaceae > Streptomyces > Streptomyces tropicalis. Next base: position 296,330 of record NZ_JARJBB010000005.1, read on the forward strand.
TCGAGGACGTGCAGGCGGGTGCCGTCCAGGGGCCGTCCGACGGGGATCTGCCCGGCCGGGGCGTCCTGTCCGGGGGCGAGGGCGAAGGTGGCGGCGAAGGTGGTCGTCTCGGTCGGGCCGTAGGCGTTGGTGACGGTGGTGCGGGGGCAGTGGGCGCGGACCCGGGCGACGGCGGCCGGCGAGGCGGCCTCCCCTCCGGTCATCACTTCGCGCAGCCCCGACAGCCGCTCCGGGCAGCGGTCGGCGAGTTCGTTGAAGAGGGTCGCGGTCAGGAACGTGCCGGTGACCCGCTGACCGGCGATCAGGTCGGCCAGGGCGTTGACGTCGAGGTCCCCGGGCGGGGCGACGACGACGAGCCCGCCGTTCAGGAGCGGCACCCACAGCTCGTAGGTGGAGGCGTCGAAGGCGTGCGGGGAGCGCAGGAGGACGCGTTCGTGGGCGCCGCCGCGCCAGCGCCGGTCCAGGGCGAGGCCGACGACCTCGCGGTGGGCGACGGCGACGCCCTTGGGGGTTCCGGTCGAGCCGGACGTGTACATCAGGTAGGCGAGGCCGTCGGGGTGCGCGGCGGACCGGTCCGGGGCGGTGCCGTGGGGAGGGTCCGCGTCCTCGCCGGGGGGCGGGGCGTGCCGCAGGCCGAGGTCCGCCGCCGTCGCGGGGTCGCCGACGAGGACGGCCGCGCCGGCCCCGGCGACGATCGCCGCCGACCGGGCCCGCGGGGCGCGCGCGTCGAGCGGCAGGTAGGCGGCGCCGGCCTTCAGCACGCCGAGGCAGGCGGCGACGAGGTCGGCGGAGCGGTCCAGCAGGACCGCGACGGTGTCGCCCGGACGGACCCCGAGCGCGGCGAGGCGGGCGGCCAGCCGGCCGGAGTGCGCGTCGAGTTCGCCGTAGGTCGTCCGCCGGTCGCCGCAGACGACGGCGGTGCGGTCCGGGTGGGCAGCGGCCCGCGCGGCGAACAGGGTGTCGACGGTGCCGGTGCAGGGTTCGGCGGGCGCCCCCTGCCAGCCGTCCAGCAGGTCGGCGCGCTCGGCCGGGGTCAGCAGGTCGAGGGCGGCGATCGGGGCGTGCGGGTCGTGGACGGCGGCGTCGGCGAGGCGGACCAGGCGGTCCAGGAGCCGCCGGGCGGTGTCCGCGTCGAACAGGTCGGCGGCGTACTCCAGCGCCAGTGCGATCCCGGCGGGCTCGCCGGTCGCGGGGTCGTGGTGCTCGTCGACCTCCAGGGTCAGGTCGAACTTCGCGGTGGCGGTGCGCACCGGCTCCGTCCGCACCCGCAGTCCGGGGAAGTGCGGGGTGCCGCCGGTGTCGCGGCGTCCTGCCACGGCGATCTGGAACAGCGGGTGGCGGCCGGGCGAGCGGGCCGGGTTGAGGCGTTCGACGAGGGCGTCGAACGGCAGGTCCCGGCAGGCGTGCGCGTCGAGCGCGGCGTCGCGGACGCGGTCCAGCACGTCGGTGAAGGACGGGTCGCCGGAGGTGTCGGCGCGGACCACCACGGTGTCCACGAAGAGGCCGACGAGGTCGTGCAGGGCCTCGTCGTCGCGGCCGTCGACCGGGCACCCCAGCGGCAGGTCGGTACCGGCGCCGAGCCGGGTCAGCAGGGCGGCGAAGGCGGCCTGGACGGCCATGAACGGCGTGGCCTGCCGCTCGCGGGCGAGCGCCGCGAGCCCGGCGTGCGCGGCGGCGCCGGTCCGCGCGGTCACCACGGCGCCGCGGTGGGTGGCGGCGGCGGGGCGGGGACGGTCGGTGGGCAGGGCGTGCTCGTCGGGCAGGCCCCGCAGGGCGTGCGCCCGCCGGTCGAGCTGGCGGGCGTGCAGGGATCCGGAGTCGTCGGGGGCGCCGAGGACCTCGTGCCGCCACAGGGCGTAGTCCGGGTACTGCACGGGCAGTTCGGGCCAGTCGGGGCGGCCGCCGAGGAGGCGGGCGGTGTAGGCGGCGGCCAGGTCGCGGACCAGGACGTCGAGGGAGGCGCCGTCGCCGGCGATGTGGTGCAGGACGAGCAGCAGCAGGTGCTCCCCGGCGCCGTCGGTGAACAGTTCGGCGCGCAACGGGGTCTCGGTGGCGACGGCGAAGGGGTGGGCGGCGGCGCGGAGGGCCAGGTCCCGGTGCTCGGCGGCCGGGCGGACGGTGACGGTGTGCGCGGGGGCGGTGCCCGGCTCCAGCACGTGCTGGCGGGGGTCGCCGCCGTCGTCGGGGAGGACGGTGCGCAGGGCCTCGTGGCGGTCCGTCACGTCGGCCAGGGCGCCGGTCAGGGCGGTGCGGTCGAGGGCGCCCCGCAGGTGCAGCGCCACGGGGATGTTGTGCAGGCCGCCCGGGTCGCCGTCGCGGCACAGGAACCACAGGCGGCGCTGGGCGTGGGACAGGGGGATCACAGCACTCCTCGGAGCTGGGACTCGAAGGCGTCGAGGTCGGCCTGGCTGAGGCCGGAGAGGGTCACGTCGGACGGGGTCGGTGCGGCGGTGCCGGCCGTCGCGGTGTGGCGGGCGAGGGCGCGCAGCATCACGAACCACTCCTCGGCCAGCGCCCGCACCCGGCCGGCCGGGTGGGCGTTGCCCGCCCAGGTCCAGGTGGCGCTCAGGACCGGCCCGCCGGGGCCCTCGTGGGCGGCCGCGTTGACCTCGACGGCGTGGGCCATGGGCAGGCCCTCGTCGGCGTCGTCGAGGGCGACGTCGTGGCCGGGGGCGGCGGCCCAGTCGGCGGTGTCGCCCATGGGGAAGCGGCCGAGGTAGTTGAAGCCGAGCTCGGGGATGCCGAGCGCCGCCAGCCGGGGGGCGGTGCGGGGGTTGGTGTGGCGCAGCAGGCCGTGGCCGATGCCGTGGTCGGGGACGGCCCGCAGGGCCTCCTTGACCTGGCGCAGCACGGCACCCGCGGTGGGGCCGCCGGCGCGGGCGTCGTCGAGGTCGGGGCGGCCGAGCGCGAAGCGGACCGGGTAGACGGTGGTGAACCAGCCGACGGTGCGGGACAGGTCGAGCCCGTCGGTGATCTCCTCGCGGCCGTGGCCCTCGACGTCGACGAGGACCGTGCCGCCGTCCGCGTCGCCGGTGACGGGCCGCCGCCAGCCGAGGACGGCGAGGGCGAGCCCGGTGAGCAGGACGTCGTTGACGGTTCCGTTGACGAGGCCGGGCGCGGTGGTGAGCAGTGGCCCGGTGACGTCGGGCGGCAGGGTGAGGGTGAGCCGGTGGGCGGCGCTCTCGGCGTCGAGCCGGTCCGGGGCGCACACCCCGCCGAGCGGTTCGGGGGCCGGGCGGAGCATGCCGGCCCAGCGGTCCGCCTCGGCCGTGCGGCGGCCCGAGACGGCGTCGGCGCGCAGCAGTCCGGCCCAGTGCGCGAACGGTGTCGGCGCCGGTTCGGGGGCCGGGTCGGCGCCCGCAGCGAGCTGTGCCCAGCAGGAGCGCAGGTCGTCCTGGAGGATGCGCCAGGACACGCCGTCGACGGCCAGGTGGTGGACGACCAGGGCGAGCCGGCCCTGCCGGTCCGGGCCGCGGTCGAGGAGGATCGCGCGGAGCATCACGCCGTCGGCGGGCGAGAGCAGCCGCCGGGCGGCGCGGATGCGGTCGGTCGTCAGGCCGGGCAGGTCGGCGTCGGCCGCGGCGCGCACGTCGTGGTGCTCGACGAGCAGGTCGGCGTCGACGGTCCCGGGCGGTGGCAGGTACGGCGCGTCCCCGGCCGCGGCGGCGCCGCCGGGCACCCGCATCCGGAGGACGTCGTGCGTGTCGAGCAGGGCCCGCACGATGCGCACGGCCTCGGCCCGGCCGCAGCCGGCGGGGCTGCGGACGACGAGCGTCTGGTGGTAGGTGTCGACGGGGCCGCCGAGTTCGCCGAGCCACGCCATGATCGGGGTGGGGGCGAGCGGCCCGGTGCGCCGGGCGGGCGCCGCGGTCCGTGCGCCGGCGCCGGGTCCGCCGACGGCGCGGGCGCCGGCCGCGAGCGCGGCCACGGTCTCGCTGCGCAGCACGTCGCGGGTGCTGAGCAGGAGTCCGGCGGGGCGGGCGCGGCTGACGACCTGGATGGCCTGGATGCTGTCGCCGCCGAGGCCGGTGAAGCTCTGCCCCGGGTCGACGGCGGGGGTGCCGAGGACGTCGGCGATCAGTGCGCAGAGGATCGCGGCCGGGTCCTGCGGGGGGCGGCCGGCTCCGGACTCCGCCGGGCCGGTGCCGCCCGCCGGCAGCCGTGTCGCGGGGCCGGCCGGGGTGAGCGCGGTGTCAGTCACGGGGGGCGGTCCCGTCGAGGGCGGCCACCAGGGACGCGGGGCGCATGTCGGTCCAGTGCTCCTCGACGTGGTCGAGGCAGGCCCCGCGGGAGTCGGGGCCGTGCACGGTGGTCCAGCCGGCGGGGACGGGCAGGGTCGCGGGCCACAGCGCGTGCTGGAGTTCGTCGTTGCGGACGACGAGGTAGGAGGCGTTGTCGTTCTCGAAGGGGTTGCTCATGGCTCGGTCACCTCGGATGCGGTTCGCGTCGGCACGCCGTACGGGCGTACGGCGCGGGCTGGTGGCGGTACGGGGCGTACCGCTCGGGTCGGTGGCGCGGCACGGACGGGCCGTACGGCGCGGATGCGGCGTACGGCGGACGGGGGCCGTACGGCGCGAGGAGGGGTGCGGGTCGCCGGTGGCGACGGTCACGGCGCGGGGCGGGGGGCCACGGTGAGGCGGACCAGGCGGTGCGCCTCGTCGAGGGCCTCGGTGACGCGCTGCGCGGTGGGGTGGGAGGCGATGACGTGCCCGATGCGGTCGCCCGCGCTGCGGGGGCGCAGGACGGCCGCGCCGGGCGCGGCGGTGACGGCGACCGCCTCGACGTCGGTCACGGCGGCCGCCTCCCGGGTGCCGTCGACGGCGGTGAGGACACCGTCCGCGGGCGGCAGGACGAACTGGATCCCCGCGTGGGCGTCGTGGGCGCGCTTGAGGACGGGGGGCAGTCCGACAGCGGCCCGCAGCTGCTGCTCCAGCAGGTCGATCCCGGTGGCCAGGCGCACGAGTTCGGGGATCATGCCGCCGGCGGGACGGGGGTTGATCTCGACGACGGCGGGTCCGTCGGGCGTGAGCTTCACCTCGGTGTGGGTGGCGCCGGCCAGGATCCCTGCCGCGTCCAGGGCGGCGGTCACCGTCTCGGTGATGCGCTGCGCGGCCCCGGCGGGCAGCGGGGCGGGGAACAGGTGCCGGTGCTCGACGAAGTGCGGGGTTCCGGTGACCGACTTGGCGGTGATGCCGACGCACTCGGCCCGGCCGTCCCAGCTGACCATCTCCACGCTGTACTCGGGGGCGTCCAGGTACTCCTCGACCAGGACGGTGCCGGCGGTCGGCATGCCGCGGGCGTTGGTGGTGACGGCGAGGACGCGGGCGGCGTGGCCGGCGGCGCTCGCCGCGTCGTGGCACAGCAGGACGTTGACGGAGCCGGAGTCGTCGGCCGGTTTGACCACGCAGGGCAGTCCGGTCCGGGCGGTGGCGGCGGCCGCGGCGGCCGGTTCGCGCACTGCGGCGTGGCGTGGCTGGCGCACCCCGGCCGCGTCCAGCAGGGCGCGCAGCGCGGCCTTGTCGCGGCAGGCGGCGACGGCCTCGGGCGGGTTTCCGGGCAGGCCGAGCCAGCGCGCCAGGCGTGCCGCGGCGGGGACGTAGAAGTCGCTGGTGGTGGTGATGCCCGCGATCTCCTCGCGGCGGAAGCGCTCCTGCACGGCGGTGCGCAGGGCGGCGTCGGAGGTGGTGTCGCAGCGGATCACCTCGGCGCCGGTGGCGGCCAGCCCCCGGTACCGGTCGGGGTCGCCGGTCAGCAGGACCGGGGCGAGGCCGAGCCGGTCGCGCGCGGTGTCCAGGGCGATCATGCCGGTGCCGGTGGTGTTGGACTCGACGAAGACCAGGTGCCGCCGCACGTCGGCGGGCGCGCGGTAGGACTGCGCGGACCAGCTCAGCGCGGTGTCCCCGGGTGCCACCGCGGCCGGCCGCCGCGGGACGGGCAGGTCGCGCAGGCGGTGGGCGTCCCAGTGCGCGTCGCTGTAGACGGTCTCGGCGTAGCGGTCGCCGCGGTCGGGCATGATGCCGACGACACGGGTGCCGGGCTCGGCGCGGCGGGCCAGGTCGCCGAGGACGCGGTAGACGGAACCGGAGGTGTTGCCCCCGAAGATCTGCTGCTCGCGGGCGAGGTCGCGGGTGGCGGCGAAGGCCTCGTGGTCGTTGAGCCAGTGGACCTCGTCGACGAGGGTGCGGTCGAGGTTCTTCGGCAGCAGGCTGTTGCCGAGGCCGCTCTGCAGCCGCTGCGGCACGTCGGGCTGCCCGAACAGGGCGCTGCCCACGCAGTCCACGCCGACCACGTGCAGGGCGGGCAGCGTCTCCTTCAGGGCGCGGGCGGTGCCGCACAGCGAGCCACCGCTGCCGACGGCGCCGACGAGGGTGTCGATGTGGCCGAGGTCGGCGGTGAGTTCGCCGGCCAGGTCGCGGTAGGCGCCGGGGTTGTCGGGGTTGGTGTACTGCTGCGGCCAGAAGGCGCCCGGCAGTTCGGCCATCAGCTCGGCGAGCCGCTCCAGGCGGGCGGACTGCCAGCCGTGGCTGGTCATGGCGCCCACGACGTGGACCCGGCAGTCCAGGGCACGCAGTTTGGCGAGGGTGACGGGGTCGATGCGGGGGTCGGTGACGATGTGGACCTCGTGGCCGAGCGAACGGCCGACGAGGGCGACGCCGAGGGCCATGGTGCCCGAGGAGCTCTCCACGACGGCGGCGTCGGGGCGCAGCGTGCCCAGCCGCCGGGCCTCCAGGATGATGTTGCGGGCGACCCGGTCCTTCATCGCGAAGAGGTTCTGCAGCTCCAGCTTGGCGTAGACCTCCACGCCGCGGTCCGCGCCGAGGCGCAGCCGGACCAGCGGCGTCCGGCCGATGGCGTCGGTCAACGTGTCGTACAGCATGCTCAGATCTCCAGCTCGTGAGGGAGTGCGGACGGCACGGCCGGCACCGGTCGCTGCGCGGGCAGCACCGGCACGGCGGGCCGCGGCGGGCCCCAGTCGTCGCCGGCGCCCAGGGAGCGGTGCACGGACACCTCGCCGCCGAGGAGGGCGCAGCCGGCCCTGATGTGCGCGGTCTTGCCGTCGAGTTCGGGGTCGTCCGCGTCGAGGAGGACGCCGAGCAGGGTCCCGCTGTGGGCGAGGACCAGGCCGAGGCCGCCGACCTCGCGGGCGAGGGCGTGCAGCCGGGCGAAGCCGGGGCGTGCGCGCCGGGCCGTGTTCAGCTCGGCGCTGCGGGTGGCCACCGCGCCGACGGCGGGCAGGTCGCCCGCCGCGACGGCGTCGGCGAGCCGGTCCAGCAGCCGGGCGTACTCACGCCGTTCACCGGCTCCGACGGCGGCGGCGCTGCGGTTGTGGGCGACGGTGTCGACCTGGCCGCCCTCGTCGTGGGCGACGACGGCGAGCGGGGGCAGGGTGCCGAGGCGGCGGCCGAGGCGGACGGCGCGGTGGTGGAAGCAGACGATCTCGTCGTACATGACGCCGTCGGCGGGTTCGACGCCGCGCAGCAGGTCCTCGGTCTCGGCGGGCGTGAAGGAGCGGCCGAAGGCGGCGCCGACGGCCCGCACGGTGGCGACGAGGTCGGCGGAGGAGCTGGCCATGCCCTTGCCCTCCGGGAGGGTCCCGCCCAGTTCCAGCAGGCCGCCGCCGGGGACGCCGAGCGCGTCGAGGACGGTCTCGGCGACCCGGCGGGACTTGCCCTTGTGCGGCGGTACGACGTGCACGTCCCGCCCGCCGGGCCGCGGCCGGAAGACGGCGGTGGCCCAGCGGGCCAGGGGGAAGGTGACGAGGAAGTCGCCGTCCGCGCCGGGCAGGGCACCCTGGAGGAGTTCCCCGAAGGTGCCGAAGGCGTGTCCGGTGCCGGTGGCGGCGGGCGCGGGGACGTCGGCCGCGCTGCGTATCGGTGACGGCGGCATCAGCGCTCCCCGGTTCCCGCGGGGCCGCCCGCGAGGTCCCCGGCCGTCGCGGCGGCCCGGGAGGCCGGGACGGCGGTGGCCGGGGCGGGCTCCGGGCGGAGGCCGAGCGCGCGGTCCGTCTCGGCGGCGCCCGCGTCGACGGCCTCGGCGCGCCGGGCCCAGGCCGCGCGCACCTCCGCCTGCGCGGCGCGCTGCGCGTCCAGCACGGCCCCGACGGCCTCGGGGTGGGCCGACCCGGCGGAGGCCAGGCGGGCGAGTCCCCGGTCGACGTCGAAGGCGTCGGCGAGCAGTCCGGCCGGGTCGGTGAGCGCGTGGCCGTGCGCGGCGGCCGCCTCGACGAGGAGCTCGGGCACGCCCGGGTACGGCGGGGCACCGGCGGCGTCGGCGCGCACGATGTACTTTCCGGCGACGACCTGCGCGGTGCGCCAGGGCACGTCCTCGGTCAGGGTGAGCGCGTTGGCGAGGGCGAACCCGCCGAGGAACTCCCGCTCGCACACGGCGCGCATCCGCTCGGCGCGGAAGGTGAGGCGGCGCAGCACCTCGGTGAGGAGCCGGACGGTGCCGTGGGCGGAGTCGAAGGCGGCCAGGACGTGCGTGCCGGCCTCCTTGGAGACCTCGACGAGGTTGCAGAAGGGGGTGTTGCGCTGGCCGAGCAGGACGTCCGTGTGGAAGGCGGTGAGGTGGGCGGTGCGGCCGCGGATGCGTTCCAGCACCGGGTAGTTCCTCTTCTGCGGCATGGCGGAGGAGATGCCGGACAGTTCGTCGGGCAGCTCGACGAAGCCGTACTCGCTGCCGCCCCAGGTGAGCAGGTCGGTGGTGAAGCGGCTGAGCGCGGCGCCGAGCAGGCTGAGTTCGGCGGTAGCCTCGGCGCTCCAGCGGCGGGAGGCGACGGCGGTGAGCGCGTGGGGCTGCGGGCCGGCGAAGCCGAGCAGGCGGGCCATCCGGTCGCGGTCCCAGGGGAGTTCCTGTCCGGCCATGGCGCCCGCGCCCAGCGGGCAGGCGTCGATGCCGTCGTGGGCGTGCAGCAGCCGCCGCTGGGTGTGCAGCAGGTGCTCCGAGAGGGCGGCCAGGTGGAAGCCGGGGGTGATGACCTGGGCGGCCTGGAAGTGCGTGTAGCCGGGCATGGGCAGGTGCCGGGTCTCCTGCGCGCGGCGGAGCACGACGTCGCCGAGTTCCAGCAGGGCCGCGGCGAACCGGGTGAGGCGGTCGCGGCCGAACATCACCTGGGCGCAGGACTGGAGGTCGTTGCGGCTGCGGTCGACGTGCCAGCGCACGGCGGGCCGCGGCAGTCCGGCCTCGACGTGGCGTTCGAGGGCGAAGGCGATGTCCGACATGTTGGCGTCGGGGCGCGGCGCGAGGGTGTCCGGGCCGACGCCGTCGAGCAGGGCGGCGACGGTGTGCGCCTCGTCGGCGGTGAGCAGGCCCATCCGGGCGTACTCGGCGGTGAGGGCCTTCTCGACGGCGACGTAGTGGGGCAGCAGGTGGCGGGACTCGAACCGGAACTGCGGGGCGAGCACCTCGTCGTGCAGCAGTTGGTTCGGCCCGCCGCTGATGCGGCCGGTGAGTTCGGCGGCGGGCGGCGGGGACTGGCTCGTCACGTGACGGTGTCCGTTCTGTGGAGTGGGCGGCGGCGCGGGAGGGCCGGTGGGGGTGCCTTCCGGCAGGGGGTCAGCGGCGGTCGGCCGCGGCGAGGGCCGCGTCGAGCGCGGCGGCCACGTCCGTGACGTACGGGGGCCGCATCAGGGCGTAGTGGTCGCCCGCGGACTCGTACCTGACCAGGCCGGGGACCCGCTCGGCCCACCGGTCGGCGGACCCGAGCGCGGCGCCGGTGGAGCTCTGGTGGAAGTGCACGGGACCCGGGGCCGGGGACGGGGCGTAGCGGGCGGCGGCGAGCAGGTTGGTGCGGAACACCGCGTAGTGGCGGGCGAGTTGGTCGCCGTCGGGAACGGGGGCCCCGTCCGCCGCGAGGCGGTCCGCCACGGCCCGCAGCCGGGCCGGGGCGCCGTCCGCGGTCCGCAGGGCGGCGGCCAGGGCGGCTCGGGATCCGGGGCCGGGGTCCGTGCCGGCGGACCGGGCCAGGTCGTCGTGGAACCACTCCAGCAGCGACGTCTCGTCCTCGGGGACGTCGGTCGTGCCGGGGTGGGCGGTGTCCAGCAGGGTGAGGGTGGCGACGTGCTCGCCGGCGGCCCGCAGCCGGTGGGCCATCTCGTAGGCGAGGAGTCCGCCCAGGGACCAGCCGGCGAGGTGGTACGGGCCGTGCGGGCGGATCCGGCGGACGGCGGCGACGTGGGCGGCGGCGAGGTCGGCGACGGTCGCCGCCGGCCCGGGCTCCGCGCCGCGGGCCGGGCCGGTCGCGTCCAGCGCCGGAGCGGCGAGCCCGTGCACGGGACGGCCCGCGCCGAGGGCGGCCCCGAGCTCGCGGTAGCACAGGACGCTGCCGCCGACGGGATGCACCAGGAACAGCGGGTCCAGGTCGCCCCCCGGCCGGATGCGGACCACCGGGTCCGGGCCCGAGGGGCGCCGGCCGCGCAGGACCTCCGCCTGGCGGGCGACGGTCGGGTGCTCCAGCACCGTGGCCACCGGGAGCCGTTCGCCGAAGGCCGCGTTGACGCGGCCGATCAGCCGCAGGGCGTCGATGGAGTGGCCGCCGGCGGCGAAGAAGTCGTCGTCGACGCCGACCGGCCCGGTTCCGAGCAGTTCCTCCCAGATGCGGGCGAGGCGGGCCTCCGTCGCGTCGCGGGGCGGTGCGGGCGGGGTGGCACGGTGCGCGGCCGCCGGGTCGGGGGCGGGCAGCGCGGCCCGGTCGAGCTTGCCGTTGGGGGTGAGCGGCAGGGCGTCCAGCGGGAGCCAGGCGGAGGGGACCATGTGGTCGGGGAGCCGGGTGCGGGCGTGCCGGGCGAGGTCGCCGGCGAGGCCGTCGCCGGTGCCGCGTGTGACCACGTAGCCGACCAGGCGCTCCCCGCGCAGCAGGACGGCGCAGGCGCGGACGCCGGGGTGTTCGGCGAGCACCGCCTCGATCTCGCCCGGTTCCACGCGGAAGCCGCGGATCTTCATCTGGTGGTCGGTGCGGCCGGCGTACTCCAGGGCGCCGTCGGGGCGGTGGCGGGCGAGGTCGCCGGTGCGGTACAGGCGGCGCGGGGTGCCGTCGGGGCCGGTGCGGGTGACGAACCGCTCGGCGGTCAGGTCGGGGCGCCCGTGGTATCCCAGCGCCAGGCCGACACCTTCGAGGTACAGCTCGCCGGTGACGCCCGTGGGGACCTCGGCCAGGCGGGCGTCGAGGACGTGGGTGCGCATGTTGGCGATGGGCCGGCCGATGGGGACGGTGTCCCCGTCGCCGGGCCGGCAGTGCCAGGCCGTGACGTCGACGGCGGCCTCGGTCGGGCCGTACAGGTTGTGCAGGTCGACCCCGGGCAGCAGGGCGAGGAAGCGGTCCCGTACCTCTGCGGGCAGCGCCTCGCCGCTGCACACGACGCGGGTGAGGCCCGCGGCGTGCTGCACAGCGACCGGGTCGTCGAGGAACACGGCCAGCATGGAGGGCACGAAGTGCACGGTGCTGATCCGCTCGTCCCGCACCAGCCCGGCCAGGTAGGCGGGGTCGCGCTGGCCGCCGGGGCGGGCGAGGACGAGGGTGCCGCCGGTGAGCAGCGGCCAGAACAGCTCCCACACCGACACGTCGAACGTGTACGGGGTCTTCTGCAGCACCCGCTCGCCGGGGGCGAGCCGGTAGGCGTCCTGCATCCACAGCAGCCGGTTGGCGATGGCCCGGTGGGAGACCACCACGCCCTTGGGGGTGCCGGTGGAACCCGAGGTGAAGATCATGTACGCGGGGTCGTCCGGGGCCGCGGCCCGGCGGGCGGCGCGGGCCGGGTCCGGGGTGCCGGCGGCGGGGGCAGGGGCAGGGGCGCCTCCCGACGGTGCGGGAGCGTCCGGGACGAGCACCGCGATGCCGGCGGCGCGCAGTGCGGGGGCCCGGTCGGCGTCGGCGACGACGAGGGCGATGCCGGCCTCCGTGAGCAGGGACAGCACGCGCGGCTCCGGATGCCCGGGGTCCAGCGGCACGTACGCCGCACCGGACTTGAGGACGGCCAGGAGCACCACCGGCAGGGCGAGGGAGCGTTCCAGCAGCAGTCCGACGGACGTGCCGGGCCCGGCGCCGTGTTCCGTGAGCCGTGCGGCGAACCGCTCGGCGGCCTCGTCGAGCGCCCGGTAGCCGAGCTCGGCGCCCTCGAAGCGCACGGCCGCGGCACCGGGGGTCGCCCGTACCTGACGTGCCATCAACTCCGTGAGGGTGTGCGGGTCGTCGTACACCCGACCGGTGTCGTTCCACTGCGCGTGGCGGCGGCGGTCCTCGGCGGTGAGCAGGTCGGCGGCGCGGCAGTCCTGTTCCGGGTCGGCGGCGAGGGCGGTCAGGGCGGCCGCGTAGGCGGCGTGGACCGCGGCGATCCGCCCGGTGTCGAACTGCGCGGCGTCGTAGCGCAGTCCGAGGTCGAGGAGACGGCCGTCGGGGCTGCGGGAGAACTCGGCGCCGAAGGCGAAGTCCGTGGCGGCCTCGCCGGTCTCCTCCAGCACGGTGAAGGCGCCGGCGTCCGGGCCGTCCTGCTCCACGTGGAAGTGGGTGTAGTTGAAGAAGGTCTCGAAGGGGGCGGCGCCGCCGTTGCCGCGCACGATCTCCGCGAGCGGGAAGCGCCGGTGCTCGTGGACGCGCAGGTCGAGTTCGGCGACCCGGCGGACCAGGTCCCGCCAGCCGCCGTCGGTGAGGGCGATCCGGAAGGGCAGCGTGTTGAGGAAGGCGCCGACGACCCGGTCGCCGTCGGGTTCCTCCGTCCGGCCGTTGTGCACGACACCGGTGGTGATCTCGTCGGCGCCGCCCATCAGGGCCATGACGCGCACGTGCGCGGCGAGCAGGACGGTGCGCAGCGGCACGCCCAGGTCGGCGGCGAGAACGCCGAGCCGCTCGTGCAGCCCGGCGGGCAGCGGCGCGTCGTACCAGGCCATCCGCGGCGGGCCGCCGACGGGCGCGGTGCGGGGCAGCCGGGTCACGGGGGCGCCGGCGGTATGCCCGGCCCAGAAGGCGCGGTGCTCCGGATCGGCGAGCGCCGCGCGCTCCAGGGCGGTGAAGGCGGCGAAGCGGGAGCGGGGCGCGGGCTCGGCGGCCGGGACGTCCCCGCCCGCGCACAGGCGGACGTAGCGGGAGGCGAGTTCGGTGAGCAGCGAGCGCTCGCTCCAGCCGTCCATGATCGCGTGGTGCTCGGCGACGAGCAGCTGGAAGGAGTCGTCCGAGCGGCGCTGCACGTGGAAGCGGATGAGCGGGGCCCGGTCCCAGGCGAACGGGCGGGCGCGCTCGGCCTCGTAGCGCGCGGCGACGGCGGCCTCCTGCGCGGCCGGGTCGAGCCCGCGCAGGTCCTCGAAGGTGATCCCGGGGCGGGCGTCGCGGTGCACCAGCTGGAGGGGCTCACCGTGGCCGTGCAGGTCGAAGGAGGTGCGCAGCATCTCGTGCCGGGCGGCGGCCTCGGCGACGGTGCGCCGCCAGGCCTGCTCCGACCAGGGCGCGCGGACGTGCCGGCTGGAGACGTTGTGGTAGACGCGGCCCGCGGCGGCGGGCAGATCGCTGTGGAAGAGCATCCCGGCCTGGAGCCGGGTCATGGGGTACGCATCCTCCAGACCCTCCGGCAGCGCGGCCCGGTCCGCGTCGCCGAGCAGCGAGAAGGGCCGGTACGCGGAGGCGGTGCCGGTGCCGCCCGCCGGGTCGCGGGTGACGGCGGCGGCCAGCCCTCGCACGGTCTGGTGCCGCATCAGGTCGACGACGGCGAAGCGCAGTCCGCGGTCGCGGGCCCGGGCGAGCACCTGGAGGGAGCGGATGGAGTCGCCGCCGAGGGCGAAGTAGTTGTCGAGCGCGCCGACCTTCTCGTGGCCGAGCACCTGCTGCCAGATCTCGGCGAGCGCGGTCTCGACCGGTCCGCTCGGCGGCTCGTACGCCGCCGCCGGGGTGAGCGAGCCGGCGGCGGTGCCGGGGTCCGGCAGGGCGCCGCGGTCGGTCTTGCCGTTGGCGGTGAGGGGCAGCTCGGGCAGGGTGACGAAGGCGGCGGGGATCATGTAGCCGGGCAGCCGGGCGGCGAGGTGGGTGCGGAGACCGTCCAGGGTGAGGCCGTCCGGGCTCGGGGCGGCCGTGGTGGGGCCGTCCGGGCTCGGGGCGGCCGTGGTGGGGCCGTCGGGGGCCGGGCCCTCGGGGGCGGCCGGGACCAGGTAGGCGGCCAGTACGGGGGTGCCGGTGGCGTCCGGGACCACGCGGGCGACGGCGGCGGCGACCCCGGGGTGCGCGGCGAGCGCCGCCTCGATCTCGCCGAGCTCGATCCGGAAGCCCCGCAGCTTGACCTGGTCGTCGATGCGGCCGAGGTACTCGAGTTCGCCGTCGGCGCGCAGCCGGGCCAGGTCTCCGGTCCGGTACAGCCGCTCCCCCGAGGGCGCGGTCGGGAAGCGTTCCGCTGTCAGCCCGGGGCGGTTGAGGTAGCCGCGGGCGAGGCCCGCCCCGGCGACGTACAGCTCTCCGGCGGCGCCGCGCGGGACGGGCCGGCCCCGGCCGTCCAGCAGGTGCAGCGCCAGGTCCGGAATGGGGACGCCGATGACGCTGCCCCGGCCCTCCGCCGCGTCACGGGCGGTGAGCGGACGGTAGGTGACGTGCACCGTGGTCTCGGTGATGCCGTACATGTTGACCAGCCGGGGCGAGGCGTCGCCGTGCCGCCCGAACCAGCCGGTGAGCGCGCCGACGTCCAGTGCCTCACCGCCGAACACCACGTGCCGCAGGGCGAGTTCGGCGCCGGGGGCGCCGGGGCCGCGCTCGGCGTCGACGCGGTCGAGCTGGTGGAAGGCGGACGGGGTCTGGTTGAGGACGGTCACCGCCTCGTCGCCGAGCAGCCGGCGGAACTCCTCCGGGGACCGGCTGGTCGCGTACGGCACCACGACGAGCCGTCCGCCGTGGAGCAGGGCGCCCCACAGCTCCCACACGGAGAAGTCGAAGGCGATGGAGTGGAAGAGGGTCCAGACGTCGTCGGGGCCGAAGCCGAACCAGTGCCGGGTGGAGCCGAACAGGCGGGTGATGTTGCGGTGCGGCACCAGGGTGCCCTTGGGGCGGCCGGTGGAGCCGGAGGTGTAGATGGCGTAGGCGAGGTGGTCGGGGGTGACGCCGCTGACCGGGGCGGTGCCGGGCAGCGCGGCGAGCAGCTCCGTGTCCGCCGCCAGGTCCACCGTGTGCTCCGGGCCGTCGTCCAGGAGCGGAAGGGTGGCGGTGGTGGCGACGACGTGGCCGAGGCCGGCGTCTTCGACGATGTGGCGCAGCCGCTCCGGCGGGTTGTCCGGGTCGAGCGGCAGGTACGCGCCGCCCGCCTTCAGGATGCCCAGCAGGCCGATCACCAGTTCGGCGGAGCGGGGCAGGCAGAGGCCGACGAGGGTGTCGGGGCGCACGCCGAGGGCGCGCAGCCGGTGGGCCACCCGGTTGGCCCGGCGGTCCACCTCGGCGTAGGTGAGTCGCCGTCCGCCGTCGGTGACGGCCACCGCGTCGGGGGTGCGGGCGGCGTGCCGGGCGAACTCCTCGTGGGCGCAGCGCACTTCGCCGGCCGGTTCGGCACCGGAGGCCGGCGGCACGGAGGTGAGCGGGCGCGTCTCCGCCTCCGGCAGCATCGGCAGCCGGGACAGGGGCAGGCCGGGATCGGCGACGGCCCCGGCGAGCAGCGTCAGGTAGTGCCGGGTGAACCGCTCCACGGTGGCGGCCTCGTACAGGTCGGCGCGGTACTCCAGCCGGCAGCGGAGACCGTCGTCGGACCGTACGACGTCGAAGGTCAGGTCGAACTTGGCGGTGCCGGGCGGGCCGTCGAGCAGCCGGGCGCGCGGACCGGGCAGCGACGCGGTGGCCGCCCGCTCGTCGTGGAGGCCGAAGACGACGTCGAAGAAGGGGGCGCGGTCGCCGCTGCGCTCGGGGTTGAGGTGCTCGACGATCCGCTCGAAGGGCAGGTCCTGGTGGTCCTGGGCGTCCGCGACGGTCTCCCGCAGCCGCGCCAGGTGGTCGGCGAAGCGGGGGTCGTCGGAGAGGTCGGAGCGGACGACCAGGGTGTTGACGAAGAGGCCGACGGTGTCCGCGAACTCGGCGCGGTTGCGGTTGGCGGCCGGGGTGCCGACCAGCACGTCCTCGCTGCCGGTCCAGCGGCTGAGGACGGTCTGGAACGCGGCCAGCGTCGCGGAGTAGAGGGTGCTGCCCGACTCCCGGCAGAGCGCCTCCAGCCGCTCCAGGACGTCGCCGGGGACGACGGCCTCGTGGACGGCGGCGGTACGGGGTGCGGCGGCCGCGGCGGGACGGTGGTCGGCGGGCAGGCCCGAGGAGGGCAGCTCACCGGCCAGCCGGTCGGCCCAGTAGGCGAGTTGGCGCTCCGCGGCAGGGCTGTGCAGCCACTCCTCCTGCCACTCCGAGAAGTCGGCGTACTGGAATTCCGGCCCGTCCTCGGACACGGCCTGCTCCGGCCGTGCGCCGGTGCGGGCCGCGTAGGCGGTGAGGAGTTCCCGGAGCAGGATCTCGATCGACCAGCCGTCGCCGACGATGTGGTGCATGCCCAGGGCGAGTACGGCGCCTTCACCGCCCTCCCGGCGCAGCAGCGCGGCCCGGAAGAGGGGGCCGGCCGCCAGGTCGAAGGGGCGCCGGTGCTGCGCCTCGGTCCAGCGCTCCACGTCGGCGGGGCCGCGGGCGGTGTCCGCGGACCAGTCGAGCTCGGCGGAGGCGTCGACGTGCTGGAGCACCTCCCCGTCGCGCAGCACGAACCGGGTGCGCAGGGCCTCGTGCCGGTCCAGCAACCCCTGGGCGCAGGCCCGCAGGGCGTCGGCGTCCACCGCGCCGTCCAGGGCACACAGGACGGGCATGTGATACGTCGGTCTGCTCCCCTCCATCTCCTGGAGGAAGTACATCCGCTGCTGGGCGCGCGAGGCGCGGAATACGGTGACCGACGGCTCGGTGAACGGTTCGGCCGGAACGTGAGTGGCCAAGACGACTCCCTCGGCGGCGCGCCTTCCCGGCGCGCGGCGCTGACTCCCACTGGCTGGCTGACACCACGCTAGGGGCGCAGAGGGAAGGAGATAAGTCCCGTTTAGCCGGTCCCCGAATCACGTGACACGACCGGACACGGGGCCTCGGCCTTCCGCCCGAACTCCGCGCGTTCGCGCGGAGTTCGGGCGGAAGGCCGAGGGAGTGGGCGGAAGGCCGAGGAGGGCCGGCCGAAGACCGAGGAGGGTCGGCCGAAGGACGGCGGCGGGCCCCCGGGCGGATGCCGGAGGGGCCGGTCCGCGGCTCAGGCCGACCGGGCGACGCGGAAGCCGAGATCGTCGATGCGGAAGGTGGGATGGCTCTTGCGCCGGCACGCGGCCCGGCACCCCCGCGGCGGGTCGTAGGCGCCGCCGCCCCGGAAGACGCGGTACGGCCCGTACACGCGCGGGTCGTAGACGTCCCAGCACCACTCCCACACGTTGCCGATCATGTCGTGGAGGCCCCACGCGTTCGGCGCCTTCTCCCCCACCGGGTGCACCGCGCCGCCGGAGTTGCCGCGGTACCAGGCGATGTCGTCCAGATCCCCGTACCGGACGCCTGGAGTCCCGGCACGGCAGGCGTGCTCCCACTCCGCCTCGGTCGGGAGGCGGTAGCCGCCGGCGCCCGCGTCGCAGACCGCGTCCAGGGCGTCGGGCCCGTCGCCGAGGGTGTAGCAGGGTCGGAGCCCGGCCCCGCGGGACAGCAGGTTGCAGTAGGCCACGGCGTCCCGCCACGACACGTCGGTGACCGGCGCACGCGGTCCGGCAGCGCTCGCGGGGGCCGCGCCCGTGACCGCCGCGTACTGCTCCCGGGTGACGGGGTGCGGGGCGAGCAGGAAGTCCGCGACCTCCGCCTCCCAGTCCGTGCCCGTCCCCTCGTCGCGCAGCGCGACGGTGCCGCCCGGCACGTGGACCAGCCCGCTCCCCGCCCGGCTCCCCGCCCGCTCGCTGCCCGCCTGCACGTCCCCGTCCACGTCGCCCCCGTCCCCGCCGCGGGTTGCCCGCGGCCTCCGTGGCGATCCTAGGGCGACCGACGGCGAGCGCCTTGGCCGGTGACGGACGAGGGGGGCCGGCGGCGGGCGGCCGCGAGGAACTCAGCCGGTCGTCACGACGGACCGGCCGGTGGTGCGTTGCCAGGCGGTCACGGGCAGCCCGGCCGGTGGCACGCGGGCAACCCGACCGGTGGCACCCAGGCAGCCGACCGGCGGCACGCAGGCAACCCGACCGGCGACACGCGGCTCCGCAGCGGCCGGCGGAGCAGCCGGCCGGACGGGCGGTGCGGTACCCGGCACCGGAGACGTCGTGGGCGGAACGGCGCGCGCGCCGTGGCCCCGGACCGGGCGGCCGGCAGGACGCCGCGCGGCCGGGGCCGCACCGGAGGGCCGCCCGCCTCGTCGGCCCGTGGTCACCGCGCGGGCGGCCGACGCCGTCGTCGCGGGCCCCGGTCACCCTCGGAGGGTGAAGCGGGCCCGCGCACGCGGTGGTCTGATACGGGCGTGAGTGAGACCCCGGACGACCCGACCCGCCGGCTGCCACCGGGCGGAGCGGACGGGAACGGCCGGGACGGGCAGGAGCGCCGGGCGGCCGCGGAGGGTCGGGACCGGTCGGCACTCTCCGGTGCCACCCGCCTGGTCCTGGGGGCGGCGGGCCTGGCCGCGGACGCCGTCGCCGCCGCCCGCCCGCCGGTCCCGCGTCCGCCGTCGGCGGTGGCACGGTCCGCGGCACCGCTCGCGGACGCCGCGCTGGGCCTCGCGCTGGAGGCGCAGCGCCGGTCGCTGTCCGTCGTCTCCTCCGCGGCCGGCCGCACCGCGCGCACGATGCGCACCGCGACCCGGTGGCTGGTGCCGCCCGGGGTGCTCGACGCCCTCGGCCGCCGGATCGACGACTGGAGCGCGCGGGGAGCGTCCGAGCGGACGCGGGCACGCGGCGAGGTCCTGCCCCTGGCGCGGGCGTTCGTCCGGTCCCTGACGGCGGCCGTGGTCGAGGAGATCGACCTCGACGCCGTGGCCGACCGGCTCGACGTGGACCGCGTCGCCGCCCGCATCGACGTGAACGCCCTGCTGGACCGCATCGACGTCGACGCCGTCCTCGACCGCGTCGACCTGGACGCCGTGCTGCGCCGCGTGGACCTCGACGCGCTGCTGCGGCGCGTCGACCTGGACACCGCGGTCGCCCGGGTGGACGCGGACGCGCTGCTCCGCCGCGTCGACGTCGACGCCGTGGTGGCCCGGGTCGACCTGGACGCCCTGCTGGACCGGGTCGACCTCGACGCCGTCGCCGACCGGCTCGACGTGGACCGTGTCGCCGCCCGCATCGACCTGGACACGGTGCTGGCCGGGGTGGACCTCGACCGGGTGCTGGCCCGGGTCGACCTGGACGCCCTGCTGGCGCGCCTGGACCTGGCGGCGTACACGGGGCAGGTGCTGGAGGAACTGGACGTCGGGCGGATCGTCCGGGACACCGGCGGCAGCATCACCGCGGAGACGGTGGACGCCTTCCGCGAGCAGAACGTGCGCGCCGACCGGTTCGTGCAGCGGCTGACCGACCGGCTGCTGCACCGCGCGGAGGGCGGGCCGCCGGGCGCCGCCTCGCCCCCGGCGTCCCCCGGCGCACCCCTGCCGCCGGGCGCGCCACCGGCCCCTTCCGCCCCTCCCACCGGCCCGCCGCGGGCCACCGCCCCGGCCGTGGGCACCCCGCCCGGGGCCGCGTCCCCGGACGGGCACGAGCCGGAGGGGTCCGGCGGCGGACCGGAGCCTGCGCGGTCGGACGAGGGACGCCCTCCGCCGCGACCCGGCGACCGGCGCCCCCCGGAACGGTCCGGTGACGCGGACGGCCCGGAGCAGTCCGGCGGCGGGCCGGCCGCACGGCCCGCGGACCGGCTCCGGCCGGCCGGGCCGGAGGCACCGCCGTGACCGCGGTGACCCGGGCGCACGGCCCGGCCGAACCCGGCCTGCAGGGCCTTCCCGCGGGCATCGTCTCGCGCGCGGTCGCGGCCGCCGTGGACGCGCTCGTCGTCACGGCCCTGGTGCTGGCGATCGATCTCGGCATCGGGGCGGTCGCGTACCTGCTGCTGGGGCCGCCGTTCTCACCTCCTGACGCGGGTGCCTGGATCACCTTCGGCTGGGGCGCGGTGGTGGCCGTGGGCTACCTGGCCGGCAACTGGGCCGTCTCGGGGCGGACCGTCGGGGACCAGCTCATGGGGCTGCGGGTGACGCGCCGGTCGGGTGGCCGGCTCCGCCCGGGTGCCGCCACGGTGCGGGCCGTGCTGTGGATCGCCGCCCCCTGGGGTCTGCTGTGGGTCCCCGTCAGCCGCCGCCGGGCCTCGGTGCAGGACCTCGTCGTCGGCAGCTGCGTCGTCCACGACTGGTACGGCCGGTCACGCCCGCCGGGACACCACGGGCACAGGTGAGAGCGACGGGCGCCGGGCGAGTGCGACACCCGTACGGCACGAAGGCCGCGCCCACCACGCGGCGGCCACGGGCACGCAGCCCCGGGACGGGTCCGGCGGGGCACACGGCGGCGGGGCCGGCGCGGTCCACCCCACCGGCCCCGTCGGACCCGTCCCGCACGCGCCGCCCCACCGGGCGCGGCGCCCGTCGCCGTCCGGCTCAGCGGAGGCCCGGTCCGCCGCTCCGGTAGACGTCCTCGCGGGCCAGGACGCACAGCGCCCAGACCACCAGCCCGGAGAACGCGATCAGCACGACCGACCACACCGGCGAGTACGGCAGTGAGAGGAAGCCGGCGATGATCACGAACGCGGCCACGACCACGCCACCGATCCGCGCCCAGCGGGCGCCCTGGAAGATGCCCATGCTGACCAGCACGGCGACGGCGCCGAGGACCAGGTGGACCCAGCCCCAGCCGGTGAGGTCGAACTGGAAGGCGTAGGAGCGGGTGGCGACGAAGACGTCGTCCTGGGCGATGCCCATGACACCCCGGAAGATGGACAGCATTCCGGCGATCATCAGCATCACACCGGCGAAGACGGTGACTCCGCCGGCCCACGGATGCTTCGCCGCCTGCGGGGCGGCGGGAGGGGTCGCGGTCATGTGCGGGCCTCGATTCGCATCTCGTCCGTCACGCCCGCTCAGCGGCGGGGGTCGGAGGTGACGGGGCGGTCCGGCGCGGGAGCCCCCGCGGTCGCGGGAGGAACGGCGCCCTCAGGACCTCCGGGCAGCGTGGACGCTCCGGGCGCCGGGGCGGCTCCGGGTGCCGGGGCCGCGGGACCGCCCGGGGCCGCGGCGGACCCGGACGCGCCGGACGGCGCCGGTCCGGTCGCGGCGGCGCCGAGGAGGTGTTCCTTGGCCCGCGCGAACTCCTCGTCGCTGACGTCGCCCCGGGCGCGCAGCTCGGAGAGCCGGGCGAGGTCGTCGACCGTGCCGGAGCCGCCGGAGCCGGCGGCCTGCCGGACGTAGGCGTCGAAGGCCTTCTGCTGGGCGCGCGCGTGCTCGACGTCGCGGCGGCCCATGCCCTTGCCGCGGGCGATCAGGTACACGAGGACGCCGAGGAACGGCAGCACGAGGACGAAGATCAGCCAGCCGGCCTTGCCCCAGCCGCTCAGCTCGTCGTCGCGGAAGACGTCGAAGACGACCTTGAAGAGCAGGACGAACCACATGATCCACAGGAAGAACCACAGCATGGTCCAGAAGGCGCTCAACAGCGGGAAGTCGTACGCCAGGTACATCGGTGCGTTCATGTCTCTCCTCCGTTCCGGGCCCGGCCCGGCCGCGGCGCTGTGCCGCCCTCAGCGTGCGCGCGGCGAGACATCGGCGGCCTCACCCGGGACGGGTGAGCACGCCCCCGCGGGACCGGGCGCACGCGGTGCACCTCACTCCGGCAGCCGGCGCATCTCCAGCAGCCGCAGCCCCAGCGACCGGCACCGTGCGAGCAGCCCGTACAGGTGGGCGTCGTCGACGACGGCGCCGAAGAGGACGGTCTGGCCCCACATCACCACGTGCTCGAGCTCCGGGAAGGCCTTCGCCAGCGTCTCCGAGATGTGCCCGTCGACGCGGATCTCGTACCGCATGAGCTGCTCTCCCGCACGTGACCGGTTCCGCCGGGACGGCGCCGAGGTCTGCGGCCGTCCTGCTGCGATGGTCCGCCCGGGCGCGCCACGAAGCCTCACCCGGGGCAGGTGATCCGGCACGGGCACCGCGGCGGGGGCGGGTGCACGCGCTCCCGGGGGCGCGCCGCGCCTGCGCGTGCGGTGGCCCCGCGCACGGAGGACGCTGGAAAAGCGCCGTTCGGCGGGCACGGGTGCACGACGGCGGCCACCGCACCCGCCACGGCTCCCGCTCCCGCTCCGGGTCCCGCTCGCGTCCACGGCCGCGCTCCGGGACGCCGGCGCGACGAAGCCCGGAGGTGGTTCGCGTGGCCCAGGCCGACCCCCGTCGGCACGAGGACGAGACGGCGGCCTCGATGCTGGAGGCCCTCTTCGCCGACGCGCCGATCGGGCTGTACCTGCTGGACCCTCAGCTGAGGGTGGTGCGGGTGAACACGGCCACCCCGGCCCTGCAGGACCCGGCGGCGTCCGACCTGGCCGGCCGCGCGGTCCGCGACCTGTACGACATGGTCGACGCGGAGGCGCTGGAGCGGCGGCTGCGCGAGGTGCTGGACACCGGTGTGCCGCTGCGGGAGCGCATCGTCCAGGCGCGGCTGCGGTCCGACCCCGGGCGGGCGCACCACTTCGAGGTCACCGCGCTGCGGCTGGACAATCCCGACGGCGCGGTGCTCGGGGTGGCGGTCACCGCGGTCGACGTCACCGAGCGGGAGCGGAGCCGGGCCCGCGCCCGGGTCCTGGACGCGGTGCGCCGCCGGGTGGGGCGGACGCAGGACCCGGTGGTGACGGGCGAGGAGTTCGTCGGCGCCGTGGTGCCCGGGTTCGCCGACATCGCGGTGGTGGAGGTGGTGGACGCGGTGATCCGCGGCGACGAGCCGCCGCTGGCCCCGCTGCCGCCCGGCACCCCGCTGATGCGCACCTCCTTCCGCAGCAGCCGGCCGTGTCCGCCGCAGGCGCATCCCGTCGGCGACGTGCGCCGTCTGCCCTCCCCCACTCCCTTCACCCAGGCGCTGACCGATCTGCGTCCCCGGGTGGTGCCGCTGCACGCCGACGAGCCGTGGATGCCGGTGGACGCGCCGCGGACGGACGCGATGCGCTCCTCGCGGTCCCACTCGCTTCTGGTGGTGCCGATGGCGCTGCGCGACGCGGCCCTGGGCCTGATCAGTCTCTACCGCACGGAGGAGTCGCCCCCCTTCGACGATCACGACCGCCGGCTCGCGGTCGAACTGGCCGCCCACACCGCCCTGTGCGTCGACAACGCGCGGCGCTACGTCCGCGAGCACACCCTGGCCGCCATGGTCCAGCGCCGGCTGCTGCCCCGCAGCCCGGAGACGCACGCGTCGCTGGAGACCGCCTACCTGTCGGTCACCGGGGCCGACCCGGGCGCCTGGTACGACACGATCGCGCTGTCGGGGGCGCGCACCGCGCTCGTGGTGGGGAACGTGTCCGGGCGGGGTCTCGAAGCGGCGGCGGCCATGGGCCAGTTGCGGACGGTGGTGCGCGCACTGGCCGCCTTCGACCTGGCGCCGGACGAGCTCCTGGCCCGGCTGCACGACACCGCGGCCGGGCTGGCGTCGGAGCGGGCGCGGCTGCCGGTGGGCGACCCGCTGCGCCGCGAACGTCTGGACGCCGACTGCGCGTACGCCGTCCACGAGCCGCTCACGGGAACCTGCGTGATGGCGGCGGCGGGCCGGCTGGCGCCGGTCGTGGTCCGGCCGGACCGCACGGTCACCGTCCCCGACACCCCGTCGGGGCCGCGGCTGGGGACGGCGGGGGATTCCCCGTTCGCCGCCGTCACGTTCTCGGTGCCGCACGGCAGCCTGCTGGTGTTCACCAGCAACCCGGCACTCACCGCGTACCTGGCGGAGCACTCCCAACCGCTTCGCGCGGCACCGGACTTCGACGACCGCCCGCTCCAGGAGCTGTGCGACACCCTGGTCTACGAGCTTCCGGACAGCCTCGGGGCGGGCGACGCCGCCGTGATCGTGGCGCGCACCCGGTCCTTCGCCGCGGGCGAGTTCGCGACCTGGCGGCTGGACCCGGACCCGACCGCGGTGGCGGTCGCGCGCGGCCGGGCCCGCCGGCAGCTCACCGCCTGGAACATCGACGAGGAGACCGCGTTCCACACCCAGGTCATCGTCAGCGAACTCGTCACCAACGCGGTGCGCTACGGGGCTCCGCCCATCGAGCTGCGGCTGATCCACGACCGCACGCTGACCTGCGAGGTGAGTGACTCCGGCTCGGCGGCGCCGCATCTGCGCTATGCGCGGACGGCCGACGAGGGCGGGCGCGGCCTGTTCATCGCCGCCCAGCTCGCCCAGTCGTGGGGCACCCGCTACACGCCCGACGGCAAGACGGTGTGGACGGAGCAGGCACTGCCCGCACGGCAGGACTGACCGTACGGCCGGGCCCGCGTTGCGCTGATCCCCCCTCGCGGGACGCCTGGTCCGCGCCCGGGCGGGTGCGGTGCAACGTCCTCGCAACGTCCGGGCTGCTTCGCTGGACCCGTCCGGTTCCGGTGCGGCGAAGGGCGGCGACGATGGACGAGGAGACCCCGCGCGTGGCGCTCAACCCCGCGGCGGCCGCGCTGGTGCGCCGGCTCAGTGAGACGCACGGTCCGCTGATGTTCCATCAGTCCGGCGGCTGCTGCGACGGCAGTGCCCCGATGTGCTATCCGGAGGGCGAGTTCCGCACCGGCGGCTCGGACGTGCTGCTGGGCGAACTGGACGTCGAGGGCCTGAAGCGGCCGGTGGAGTTCTGGATGTCGCGCAGCCAGTACGAGGTCTGGAGCCACACCCGTCTGCTCGTCGACGTGGTGCCCGGGAGGGGCAGCGGCTTCTCCCTGGAGGCACCCGAAGGAGTGCGTTTTCTCATCCGTTCCCGCGTCATTGGCGCCTGAACACCGCGCCGGACACCGCCTTCTGATGCACTTCCCCGAGTCCGGGGAAAGCTGACGAGACATCAGGGGGCACGGTGGGCAGTGCGACACGTCGTCACGGGCGGATCGGAACGGCTCTGGCGACTCTTCTGGCATGCGGCGCGCTGGCCGGCGCCGCCCTCGCCGGGGCGGCACCGGCCAGCGGCGCGCAGCGGGCCGAGGAGATCGCGCCGGGCGTCGAGTACCGCGCGTTCGACCTGGACGGGGCGGGCGGGGTGACCCGGGCGCACCTGCTCAGCGTGGACCTGGCCGACCGGCACGTCCGGGTGGGTTTGCTGCATCCGGGCGCGGTGGCCGCCCGCCGGACGGTGTCGGGCATGGCCGACGCGCAGGGTGCGGTGGCGGGCGTCAACGGCGACTTCTTCAACATCAGCGAGGCCCAGCACCCCGGGGTCGAGGCGACCGGCGCGGCGGTCGGCCCGGAGATCACCGGTGGGCATCCGCTCAAGGCGGCGGTGCCGCGCGGGCAGCGCTTCGGGCCCCCGCTGCCGCCCGGCACCACCGCCGAGGACGTCATCGGCGTGGGCGCCGACCGCACGGCGCGGCTGGACCGGTTGCGCCTCGTGGGCTCGGTCGACACGCCCGAGGGGGAGTTGAGACTCGGCGGCCTCAACCAGTACGCCCTGGGGGAGGGTTCCGTCGGGGCGTACACCTCAGAATGGGGCGGGACCTCCCGGGCACGCGCGACGTGCGGCACGGACACCCGACGCGCGGCGCCGTGCAGCGGCGACACCTACGAGGTGACGGTGCGTGGCGGGCAGGTGGTGGCGACGGCGGGGCGGCCCGGCAGCGGCCCGATCGCGGCGGGGACCACGGTGCTGGTCGGACGGGAGGCGGGGGCACGGCGATTGCGCAGGCTGTTCCGGGGCGAGCCGGTCACCGTACGGCGCAGGCTGGTGGCGGCGTCCTCGGGGGATCCGCTGGTCTTCGCCGTCGGCGGCTTCCCGGTGGTGCGGCACGGGGCGCCGCTGCCCGGACTGGACGGAACGGTGTCGACGGTGCGCACCGCGGTGGGCATCGCGCGCGGCGGGCACCGGCTTCTCCTGCTCGCCCTGGACGGCGCGTCCCGGTACCGCCGGGGTCTCACGGTGGCCGAACTGGCCGCCGAGCTGCGGAGGCTGGGCGCCACCGACGGGTTCAACCTGGACGGCGGCGGCTCCAGCACGCTGGTGACCCGGGAGCGGGGCGAGGGCTGGGTGGACGTGCGCAACCATCCCAGCCGCGGCGCCGAGCGGGCGGTGGCCAACGGGGTCGGGGTGTTCTCCGTGTCGTGAGGGGCGCCGCGGCGGCCGGTGCCGGGAGGCCGCGCCGCGGCCGGCGTTCGCGGCAGCGGCCTGCGCAAGGGGGCCGCGTCGGCGGTCAGGGGCGCAGACCGCCGACGAGCTCCGCGGTGGTGGCGATGCCCTCGTGGATGGTCGGCGCCATGCTGGATCCGGCCAGGAAGAATCCGAGCAGGGCGCAGACCAGGGCGTGCGAGAACTTCAGCGCCCCGTTGCGGACGAAGACCACCGCCAGGATCAGCAGCAACAGCACCACAGAGATGGAAATGGCCATCGTCGTCCTCCTCCGGCAGGCCCGGTACGGGGCTTTCGGCCGCAAGTGTGGCGCAGCGGAGGGTTCGTCCGGGCGGATGACGTGTCCCCCGAACGTGTGGTTCGGGTGCCGGACGTGCGGGACGGCCCGGCCCCGGTGGGGCGGGCCGTCCCGGCCGCGGGTGCGCGGCTCAGGGGGCCTGGAGGTCGACCAGGGGGGCCAGTGCCGTGCGGTGGGCGCCGGCCGTGCCGTACGCGATCGCGTCGGCCTTGGCCCGCTTCAGGCACAGGTGGACCGGGTGCTCCCAGGTCATGCCGATGCCGCCGTGCAGTTGCAGGGCCTCCTCGGCGGCGCGGACGGCCACGGGGGCCGCGTAGGCCTGGGCGACGGCGACCGCGACGTCGGTGCCGGTGCCGGTCGCCAGGGCGTCGGCGGCGCTG
Source organism: Streptomyces tropicalis (assembly GCF_029269835.1). Classification (GTDB taxonomy): domain Bacteria; phylum Actinomycetota; class Actinomycetes; order Streptomycetales; family Streptomycetaceae; genus Streptomyces; species Streptomyces tropicalis. Next base: position 323,247 of record NZ_JARJBB010000005.1, read on the forward strand.
CGGGCGGCGGCCCGCAGATGGACGACCTCCAGCCACAGCTGGGCGAGCCGGTGCTTGAGCGCCTGGAAGCCGCCGACCGGCCGGTTGAACTGCTTGCGCTCCTTCAGATGACGCACGGTCTCGCTCAAGGCCCAGTCGGCGAGGCCCAGTTGCTCGGACGCCAGCAGTCCGGCGCCGGCGCGCAGGGCCCGTCGGACGGCGGGCCGGGCGTCGCCCAGCCGGCGGCCGGGCGCGCCGTCGAGGACGACCGCGGCCACCGGCCGGGTGAGATCGAGCGAGCTCGCGGGGGTGACCGTCGCGTCCGCGGCGTCCACGGCGTACAGGGCGCCGTCGTCCGCGGGGACGAGGAGCACGTCCGCGACCGCCGCGTCGGCGACGCCGGTCACCGTGCCGTGCAGGGCGCCGTCCTGCCACCGGACCGGCGGCGGGGTGCCGCCAGGGGCGGTGTGCAGGCCGACGGCGAGGGCGCCCACGGTGCGGCCCGACGCCAGCCGCGCCAGCAGGTCCCCGGCCTCGTCGCCGGCGCAGGCGAGCAGGGCCTCCGTGGCGACGACCGCGCTCGTCAGGTAGGGCACGGGCGCGACGGAGCGGCCCAGTTCCTCCAGGACCACGGCGGCCTCGCGGTGCGTGGCGCCCTGGCCGCCCCGCGCCTCGGGCACCAGCAGCCCGGCGAGGCCCATGCCCTCGGCGAGGGACTTCCACAGCGCCGTGTCGTGCGGTGCACCGGTCTCGATGCGCGCAAGGACGTCGGCCGCGGTGCACTGGTCGGTGAGCAGGTCGCGGACGGCGGCGCGCAGCGCCTCTTCCTCCTCCGAGTACAGCAGGTCCGGCTCGGTGCTCATCGGGCGAGGTCCTTCCATGCGACGTCCTTGTCGGTGCGCGGCTCGGCCGGCAGGCCCAGGACGCGCTCGGCGACGATGTTCAGCAGGACCTCACTGGTCCCGCCCTCGATGCTGTTGCCCTTGGCGCGCAGGTAGCGGTAGCCGGCGTCCCGTCCGGTGAAGTCCACCAGTTCCGGGCGCCGCATGGTCCAGTCCCCGTACAGCAGGCCCTCCTCGCCGAGGAGTTCGACCTCCAGGCCGCTGATCTCCTGGTTGAGGCGGGCGAAGGCGAGCTTCATGCCGGAGCCCTCCGGGCCGGGCTGTCCCGCCGCCATCTGCTGGCGCAGCCGCTCACCGGTGAGGCGCGCGACCTCCGCCTCCACCCACAGCGTCAGCAGCCGCTGGTGCAGGTCGTGGGTGCGCAGTTCGGGACGCTCGCGCCAGGTTCCGGCGACCGTGCCGATCATGCCGCCCTCGCGGGGCAGCCGCATGCCGCCGATGGAGACGCGCTCGTTCATCAGGGTGGTCCGGGCGACCTGCCAGCCGTCGCCGACGTCGCCGAGGCGGTGGGCGTCGGGGATGCGGACGTCGGTGAGGAAGACCTCGTTGAACTCGGCCTCGCCGGTGATCTGCCGCAGCGGGCGGACCTCGACGCCGGGGTCGGTCATGTCGCAGAGGAAGTACGTGATGCCCTGGTGCTTGGGCAGGTCCGGGTCGGTGCGGGCGATGAGGATGGCCCAGCGGGCCAGGTGCGCGCTGGACGTCCACACCTTCTGCCCGTTGACCACCCAGTCGCCGCCGCTCTCGCGGACGGCGCGGGTGCCCAGGGCGGCGAGGTCGGAGCCGGCCCCGGGCTCGCTGAACAGCTGGCACCAGACCTCCTCCCCCACCCACAGGGGCCGCAGGAAGCGCCGCTGCTGCTCCTCGGTGCCGTAGCGGAGGATGGTCGGCGCGGCCATGCCGAGGCCGATGCCGATGCGGCGCGGGTCGTTGTCGGGTGCCCCCGCGGCCTCCAGTTCGGCGTCCACGACGGCCTGGAGCGAGCGGGGGGCACCGAGGCCTCCGAGGCCCTCGGGGTAGTGCACCCAGGCCAGTCCGGCGTCGAAGCGGGCGCGGAGGAAGTCCCCGGATCCGGTGGTGGAGGGCGGGTGCGCGGCGAGCAGGTCGCGGGCGCGGCGGCGCAGGTCGTCGGCGTCGGTCATGCGGTGGCTCCGTTCTCCGCGGGCAGGACGGCGATCCGGCCCGTCGTGGTGCCGTCGGCGACGCGCTGGACGGCGTCCGCGGCCGCGGCGAGCGGCACCCGCTCGCTCACCAGCGGACGGATCGCGCCGCGGGCGGCCAGCCCGGTGAGCTGCTCGTGGCAGTGCTGGACGAGCTTGGGGTTCCGGGTGGCGTAGAGGCCCCAGTGGAGGCCGAGGATCCCGTAGTTCTTCACCAGGGCGTGGTTCAGCGCCGGGGCGGGAACGGTGCCGCCGGCGAAGCCGACGACGACGATCCGGCCCTCGAAGGCGACGACCTTGGTGGACTGGGTGTAGGCCGTGCCGCCGACCGGGTCGTAGACCACGTCGGCGCCCCGGCCGCGGGTGGCCTCCTTGACCGCGGCGACGACGTCCTCGGCGTGCCGGTCGATCACGGTGTCGCAGCCCAGCTCGCGGGCGGTGGCGGCCTTGGCGGGACCGCCCACGACCCCGATCACGGTGGCCCCGGCCGCCTTGCCGAGCTGCACGGCCGCGCTGCCGACCCCGCCGGCGGCGGCGTGGACGAGCAGGGTCTCGCCGGCCTCCAGGCGGGCCCGGCGGTGCAGACCGAACCATCCGGTCTGGTAGCCGATGTGCAGTGCGGCCGCCTCGGCGTCGTCCAGCGCGTCCGGCGCGGGCAGCACGGCGGCGGCGTCGGCGACGACGTACTCGGCGAACCCGCCGTGCGGCAGCGCCGGGTTGGCGATCACCCGCCGTCCGTCCCCGGTCTCGCCGCAGATCTCCACGCCCGGGGTGAAGGGCAGCGGGGGCCGGACCTGGTACTGGCCGCGGCAGAGCAGCGCGTCCGGGAAGTTGATGTTGGCGGCCCGCACCTTCAGCAGGACCTGGTGCTCGCCGGGCACCGGCCGCTCGGTCTCCTCCAGCCGCATCACCTCGCTCGGCTCGCCGTTCTCGTGCACTCGCCATGCCTGCATGCGCCGCCTCCACGGGACTGCGTCGTCGGACCGGTTCTGGGCATACTAAGCGGTTGCTTGTCGATCGGGGAACAGTCCGCCGGCGGAACCGTCTCCGCACCCGGTCACCGCGCCGTGCCGCGCCCCCTCACCCGGTGCGCGGCCGGGCTCTGACGTGCATCCGCTCACCCTGCGGCCCGAACAGGCTCAGGAACTCCGCCGGCCCCTCCCCCGTCGACCCGAACCAGTGGGGCACCCGCGTGTCGAACTCGGCCGCCTCGCCCGCGGCCAGCACCACGTCGTGCTCGCCCAGTACGAGCCGCAGCCGCCCGGAGAGCACGTACAGCCACTCGTAGCCCTCGTGGGTGCGCGGGTCCGGTTCCTCGCTGCGCCGCGGTTCGCGCACCTTGTACGCCTGGAGTCCGCCGGGCTGCCGGGTCAGCGGCCAGTACGTGCGCCCGTGCCGCACGACCGGCTCGGCGCGCACCCTCGGATCCTCCACCCGCGGCGCGCCGACCAGCTCGTCCAGCGGCATCCGGTGGGCCCGCGCGATCGGCAGCAGCAGCTCCAGGCCGGGCTTGCGCAGGCCCGACTCCAGCCGCGACAGGGTGCTCACGGAGATGCCGGTCGCCTCCGACAGGGCGGCCAGGGTCACCTCCCGCTCCTTGCGGATCCTGCGCAGTCGCGGGCCCACCTCCGCCAGCACGTCCTCGGCCCCCTCGTCCCGGGCCGGTCCGGCGGGCCCCGGCACTCCGCCCCCGTCCCGTCCCGTTCCGCCCCGGTGCGCAGCCATGCCCGTATTGCAGGTCCGGCAACCGTGTTTGTCAATCGGGCAGGTCGGCGGGGCCGCACCGGGCCGCCGCCGTGCACCGGTCCCGGCCGGGCCGTGGAACGGCACCGGCACCGGCACCCAGGTGTGGACCACCGTCCGCCGGTGCACCATGACTGCATGCTGCTGACCCGGCTCGCCCAGGTGTCCCGGGAGGTCGCCGCCACCTCGGCGCGGTCCCGGAAGATCGCCCTGCTCGCGGACCTGTTCCGGGACGCCGACGCGGACGACGTGCCCGTCGTCATCCCCTATCTCGCGGGCCGCCTGCCGCAGGGCCGCATCGGCGTCGGCTGGAAGGTGCTCGGCCGGCCCGTCGCGCCCGCCGGTGCGCCGACGCTCACCGTGCGCGAGGTGGACGCCCGGCTGACCGAGCTGGGCGGAGTCTCGGGCGCCGGGTCGCAGGCCGCGCGCGCACGGCTGGTGGACGCCCTGATGAGTGCGGCCACCGAGGACGAGCAGCGGTTCCTGCGCGGGCTGCTCACCGGCGAGGTCCGGCAGGGCGCCCTGGACGCGATCGCCGTCGAGGGACTGGCCGGGGCGACCGGCGCGGCACCCGCGGACGTACGGAGGGCCGTCATGCTGGCCGGATCGCTGCAACCGGTGGCCCGGGCGCTGCTCGCGGACGGGCCGGGGGCCCTGGACCGCTTCCGGCTGACCGTGGGCCGCCCGGTGCTGCCGATGCTCGCGCACAGCGCGTCCTCCGTGGCCGAGGCGGTGGAACGGCTCGGCGCCTGCGCCGTGGAGGAGAAGCTGGACGGCATCCGGGTCCAGGTCCACCGGGACGGCGACGCCGTGCGGGTGCACACCCGGACGCTCGACGACATCACCGACCGGCTGCCCGAACTGACCGCGGCCGCACGTGCACTGGACGGCGACCGCTTCATCCTCGACGGCGAGGTCCTCGCCTTCGGCCCGGACGGCCGCCCGCGCTCCTTCCAGGAGACCGCCGGGCGGGTCGGCTCGAGAATCGACGTGGCGGCGGCCGCCGCCGCCGTGCCGGTCTCGCCCGTGTTCTTCGACGTGCTGTCGGTCGGCGGCCGCGACCTGCTGGACCTGCCGCTGACCGAGCGGCACGCGGAGCTGGCCCGGCTGGTCCCGGAGCCCCTGCGGGTCCGCAGGGCGCTGGTGTCCGGAGCGGACGACGTCGCCGGGGCGGAGCGGTTCCTGTCCGCCACCCTGGAGCGCGGCCACGAGGGCGTGGTCGTCAAGGGCCTCGACGCGCCGTACAGCGCGGGCCGGCGGGGCGCCTCCTGGCTGAAGGTCAAGCCCGTGCACACCCTCGACCTGGTCGTCCTGGCCGCCGAGTGGGGGCACGGCCGGCGCACCGGGAAGCTGTCCAACCTGCACCTGGGCGCCCGCACCGCCGACGGCGGCTTCGCCATGCTCGGCAAGACCTTCAAGGGCATGACCGACGCGATGCTGGCCTGGCAGACGGAGCGGCTGCGCGAGCTGGCCGTGGACGAGCAGCGCTGGGGAGTGCGGGTGCGCCCCGAGCTGGTCGTGGAGATCGCCTACGACGGCCTCCAGCGCTCCACCCGCTACCCGGCAGGCGTCACCCTGCGCTTCGCCCGGGTGGTCCGCTACCGCGAGGACAAGCGCCCCGAACAGGCGGACACCGTGGAGCGGGTGCTCGCCGCGCATCCCGGGGTGGCTGCGTGAGCGAGCGGCGGCACCGGCGCAGCGCGGGCCTGCTGCTGTTCCGCCGCACCGGCGGCGGGACCGAGGTGCTGCTCGGCCACATGGGCGGCCCCTTCTTCGCCCGGCGCGACGCGGGCGCGTGGACGGTCCCGAAGGGCGAGTACGGCCCCGAGGAGCCGGCGTGGGAGGCCGCCCGCCGCGAGTTCCGGGAGGAGCTGGGCCTGCCGCCCCCCGACGGCGCGGCATTGCCGCTGGGCGAGGTGCGGCAGACCGGCGGCAAGACGGTCACCGCATGGGCCGTGGAGGGCGACCTGGACCCGGCGGCGGTCACCCCCGGCACCTTCCGGATGGAGTGGCCTCCGCGGTCCGGGCGGACCCGGGAGTTCCCGGAGCTGGACCGGGTGCGGTGGTTCGGCCTCGACCGGGCCCGCGAGGTGATCGTCACGGCCCAGGCCGCGTTTCTCGACCGGCTGGCGGAGCACTCGCCCTGACGAGAGGTGTACGCGTTGCGGTCGCCCCCGCGGCGCGCGAAGGTCGAAGCACAGCCCGCTCCCAGGGAGGTCGGTCATGCCCATTGCGACGGTGAACCCGGCGAACGGCGAGACGCTCAAGACGTACGAGGCGATGGGCGTGGAGGAGGTCGAGCGCCGGCTCCAGCTCGCCGAGGCCACGTTCCGGACGTACCGGACCACCTCGTACGCCGAACGCGCGAGCCTGCTGAGCCGGGCCGCGGACCTCCTCGACGAGGACCAGGGGGAGATCGGCGCCGTCATGACCACCGAGATGGGCAAGCCGGTCGTGCAGGCCCGCGCGGAGGCGGCGAAGTGCGCCCGGGCGATGCGCTGGTACGCGGAGCGCGCCGAGGCACTGCTCGCCGACGAGCTGCCCGGGGAGAACGACGTGCGGGACTCGGGCGCCTCCCGGGTCCTGGTCCGCTACCGGCCGCTCGGCCCGGTGCTCGCGGTGATGCCGTGGAACTTCCCGTTGTGGCAGGTGGTCCGCTTCGCGGCACCGGCGCTGATGGCCGGCAACGTGGGCCTGCTCAAGCACGCCTCCAACGTGCCGCAGACCGCGCTGTACCTGGAGGACCTCTTCCACCGGGCGGGCCACCCCGAGGGCTGCTTCCAGACCCTGCTGGTGGGCGCGGGCGCGGTGGACGAGATCCTGCGCGACGACCGGGTGAAGGCCGCCACCCTCACCGGCAGCGAGCCGGCCGGCCGGGCCGTCGCGTCGACCGCGGGCGAGATGGTCAAGAAGACGGTGCTGGAGCTGGGCGGCAGCGACCCGTTCGTGGTGATGCCGTCGGCGGACCTGGACCGGGCCGTCGAGACGGCGGTGACCGCGCGGGTGCAGAACAACGGCCAGTCGTGCATCGCCGCCAAGCGGTTCATCGTGCACGCCGACGTCCACGACGCCTTCGCCGAGCGGTTCGCCCGCGGCATGCGGGAGCTGAGGGTCGGCGACCCGGCCCTGGAGGACACGCAGGTCGGGCCGCTCGCCACCGAGCAGGGACGGGCCGACCTGGAGGAGCTGGTGGACGACGCCCGCCGCGGCGGGGCGACGGTGCTCTGCGGGGGCGAGCGGCCCGAGGGGCCCGGCTGGTTCTACCCGCCGACCGTCCTGACCGGCGTCACCCGCGAGATGCGCATCCACCGCGAGGAGGCCTTCGGGCCGGTCGCCACGCTGTACCGCGCCGCCGACCTGGACGAGGCGGTGCTCATCGCCAACGACTCTCCGTTCGGGCTGAGTTCGAACGTGTGGACGCGGGACGCGGACGAGGTGGACCGGTTCGTGCGGGACATCGAGGCGGGCGGCGTCTTCTTCAACGGCATGACGGCCTCGCACCCGGCGTTCCCCTTCGGCGGCGTCAAGAGGTCCGGTTACGGCCGTGAGCTGTCCGGGCACGGAATCCGCGAGTTCTGCAACATCACGACCGTGTGGCACGGGGCCTGAGGTTTCCGCGGCTACGATCGCTGTCGTGAACCGCGAAGTGACTCTCCCGCTGATCGTCGACGACCGCGGTACGTTGCAGGTGGCCGCGTCCGACGTGAGCAAACTGCTGCGCACCGTGGGCGGCCGGTGGCTGCGGCTGGTGGAGGGCGGGCAGGAGGGGCTCGACGAGGACACGGTGGCGACGCTCACGATCGAACTCGCCAAGCTGGCCGACCGGATCGACGTCGCCTGCATCGCGCACAGCAGCGGGACGAAGGGGTAGCGGGACCACCGCCGCCCGGGGGCCATCCGTGTGATCGTTCCGCCAGATGCCCCAGCGGTCCCGGTCGACGGTGATCACCTTTCTCTGCTCGCCGCGCGAGGTGCGGCGCGCGCCGGTGCCCCACCGAGCGGGCGCTCCCCGCGGAAAACCCGCTGACCTGCACGAACGGCCCGTCCGTCGCGCCCGGAAGTGCCGTCGGGCGCCCCGCGCGGACCGCCGCGCGTCCCCCGTTCGGCGGACAGCGCGGCCCGGTCCGGTCCCCGGCCGCCGTCCCCGGTTTGGAGTAGTCCGGCGCGAGATCGTCGCTCTCCCGGGTGATCGTGGGTGGACCACCCTTCTGGGTGCGGCACCCCTCTGACCGGAGGGCGACCGGCCTTCCGGACGGCGAAAGCAGGCGCGGCTCATGGCGACTTTGTGCAGACCCTCGGTGTCCGTTCCAGAGCACGTGATCACGATGGAGGAGACGCTGGAGCTCGCACGCTCCCGCCATGCGGACCACCCGCAACTCCCGCTGGCCCTCCGGCTGATCGAGAACACCGGTGTACGCACGCGGCACATCGTGCAGCCGATCGAGGAGACGCTGAAGCACCCGGGCTTCGAGGAGCGCAACAAGCTCTACGAGCAGGAGGCCAAGGCACGGGTCCCGGCCGTCATCCAGCGCGCGCTGGACGACGCAGAACTCCTCACCACGGACATCGATGTCATCATCTACGTCTCCTGCACGGGCTTCATGATGCCCTCGCTGACGGCGTGGCTGATCAACGAGATGGCCTTCGACAGCACCACGCGGCAGATACCCATCGCCCAGCTGGGCTGTGCGGCCGGCGGCGCGGCCATCAACCGGGCCCACGACTTCTGCACGGCGTACCCGGACGCCAACGCGCTGATCGTGGCCTGCGAGTTCTGCTCGCTGTGCTACCAGCCCACCGACCTGGGCATCGGCTCCCTGCTCTCCAACGGCCTGTTCGGCGACGGCATCGCGTCCGCGGTGGTCCGCGGCCGCGGCGGGACCGGCGTCCGGCTCGAACGCAACGGCTCGTACCTGATCCCCAAGACCGAGGACTGGATCGCGTACGACGTCCGCGCCACCGGCTTCCACTTCCTGCTGGACAAGCGGGTGCCCACCACGATGGAGCCGCTCGCCCCGGCGCTCCAGGACCTGGCGGGTCAGCACCAGTGGGACGCGTCGGACCTGGACTTCTACGTCATCCACGCGGGCGGTCCGCGCATCCTGGACGACCTCAGCACGTTCCTGGAGGTCGACCCGCACGCGTTCCGGTTCAGCCGGTCGACGCTCACCGAGTACGGCAACATCGCCAGCGCCGTGGTGCTGGACGCGCTGCGCCGGCTGTTCGACGACGGCGGCGCCGAGCACGGCGCGCGCGGGCTGCTCGCCGGCTTCGGCCCGGGCATCACGGCCGAGATGACCCTGGGCCACTGGCAGGACGGCGGTGCGTGATGAGCGAGGAGACGCTCACCGAGGCCATGCCCCCCGTCCGGCAGTGGCCGGCGTTCGACCTGACCGGGACCGACTTCGACCCGGTGCTGGCCGACCTGATGGAGGAGGGGCCGGTCACCCGCATCCAGCTGCCCAACGGCGAGGGCTGGGCGTGGCTGGTGACCCGCATGGACGACGTGCGGATGGTCGCCAACGACCCGCGCTTCGGCCGCGAGGCGGTGATGGACGGTCAGGTCACACGGCTGGCACCGCACTTCATCCCGTCCCGGGGTGCGGTCGGCTTCCTCGACCCGCCCGACCACACCCGGCTGCGCCGCTCGGTGGCGCCCGCCTTCACGGCCCGCGGCGTCGAGCGGGTGCGGGAGAACGCGCGGCGGATGCTGGACGACCTGGTCGACGAACTCCTCCAGGACGGCCCGCCCGCGGACCTCACCGCGGCGGTGCTGAGCCCCTTCCCGATCGCGGTGATCTGCGAGCTGATGGGGGTGCCCGCGGCCGACCGGCACGCGATGCACACCTGGACGCAGCTGATCCTGTCCTCGGCGCACGGCGCGGTGGTCAGCGAGCGGGCCAAGGAGGAGATGGGCGCCTACTTCGCCGGCCTCGTCGGGTCCCGGGCCGGCAGCACCGACGAGGACGTGGCCTCGCTGCTCGGCGCCGCCGTGGGCCGTGGGGAGATGACGACGGCGGAGGCCGTGGGCCTCGCGGTGCTCCTGCAGATCGGCGGCGAGGCGGTCACCAACAACAGCGGGCAGATGTTCTACCTGCTGCTGACCCGGCCGGAGCTGGCCGAACGGCTGCGCCACGAACCGGGGATCCGCCCGCAGGCGATCGACGAGCTGCTGCGGTACATCCCGCACCGCAACGCGGTCGGGCTGTCCCGGATCGCCCTGGAGGACGTGGAGATCAAGGGGGTGCGGATCCGGGCCGGCGACGCGATCTACGTGTCGTACCTGTCCGCCAACCGCGACCCCGACGTCTTCCCGGACCCCGGAGCGATCGACTTCTCGCGCAGTCCGAACCCGCACGTGTCCTTCGGCTTCGGCCCGCACTACTGCCCGGGCGGCCGGCTGGCCCGGCTCGAGTCGCAGCTCCTCGTCGACGCGCTGCTCGACCGGGTGCCGGGGCTGAGGCTCGCGGTGCCGCCGGACGAGGTGCCCTTCAGGAAGGGCGCGTTGATCCGCGGACCCGAGGCCCTGCCCGTGACGTGGTGAGGTCGCGATGACGGCGATCGAGGAACCGACGACGGCGTCCGACGGCCTGCTGGTGCCCCCGGGCCACGGCCGGGTCGTCGCGACGCCCGCGCAGCGCGTGACCTTCAAGGTGACCGGATCGCACTCGCGGTCGGCCTCCACCTTCGAGGTGGAGGTCCCGCCGGGCTTCGACGTCGGCGCCCATGTGCACACGCGCAGCGAGGAGTTGTTCTACGTGCTCGAGGGCGAGCTGGACGTGCTCGCGTTCGAGCCGCGGATCCGGACCCCGGACCACTGGCAGAGGTGGGAGTCCCGGTCGGGCAGCCCCGTGGTGCGGGCCACGCCGGGCACGGTGATCGTGGTCCCGCCGGGCTGCCCGCACGCCTTCGCCAACCCGACGGAGGCGCCCGCCAGGATGTTCTTCCAGGCTTCACCACCGCCCGACCACGAGCGGTACTTCGAGGAACTGCTGGAGATCCTCGGGGCCGGCGGTCCGCCGGACCACGCGGCGATCGAGGATCTCAGGAAGCGCTACGACATCGAGCAGCTCACCCCGCTGAAACACCGGTGAGCGACGCCGAGGGGTGGGAGGACCGGGCCTCCCCACCCCTCGGGCGCTGCTGCGCACGCGGTCAGCGCAGCGGCAGTCCCGAGATCGTCCGGGAGATCACCAGGCGCTGGATCTCGCTGGTGCCCTCGAAGATGGTGTAGATCGCCGCGTCGCGGTGCATGCGCTCCACCGGGTACTCGCGGGTGTAGCCGTTGCCGCCGAGTATCTGGATCGCCTGGGCGGTGACCTTCTTGGCGGTCTCACTGGCGAACAGCTTCGACATCGATCCCTCGGCAGCGGTGAACGGCTTACCGTTGACCGCCATCCACGACGCGCGCCACACCATGAGGCGGGCGGCGTCGACCTGCGTCGCCATGTCGGCGAGCTGGAAGGCGACGCCCTGGTTGTCGATGATCGGTCGGCCGAACTGCTCCCGGGTGCGGGCGTAGTCGAGGGCGACCTCGTAGGCGGCGCGGGCGGTGCCGACCGCCATCGCGCCGACCGCCGGGCGGGACGCCTCGAAGGTGGCCATGGCCGCGTTCTTGACGCGCTCGCCGCCCTTCCTGGCCCGCTCGCGGGCGCGGGCGAGGCGCTCGTCCAGCTTCTCCTTGCCGCCGAGCAGGCAGGAGCCGGGGACGCGCACACCGTCCAGGACCACCTCGGCGGTGTGGGAGGCGCGGATGCCGTGCTTCTTGAACTTCTGCCCCTGGGACAGGCCCGGCGTGTTCGGCGGGACGATGAAGGAGGCGTGGCCCTTGGAGCCGAGCTCCGGGTCGACGACCGCGACGACCACGTGGACGTTGGCGATGCCGCCGTTGGTGGCCCAGGTCTTGGTGCCGTCGAGCACCCACTCGTCCTTGGCCTCGTCGTACACCGCGCGGGTGCGCATCGAGGAGACGTCGGAGCCGGCGTCGGGCTCGGAGGAGCAGAAGGCGGCGACCTTGACGTCGTTCGGGTCGCCGTACATCTGGGGGATCCAGGTGCCGATCTGCTCCTCGGTGCCGTTGGCGAGCACGCCGACGGCGGCGAGGCCGGTGCCCACGATCGACAGGGCGATGCCCGCGTCGCCCCAGAACAGCTCCTCCATCGCCATCGGGATGCCGAGACCGCTGGCGTCGAAGTACTGCTGGGCGTAGAAGTCGAGGGAGTAGATGCCGACCTTGGCGGCCTCCTGGATGACCGGCCAGGGAGTCTCCTCACGCTCGTCCCATTCGGCGGCCGCGGGACGGATCACGTCGGCGGCGAAACCGTGGAGCCAGTCCCGGACCTCCTTCTGTTCGTCGTTGAGCTCCATGGTGAACTCGGCCATGTCCCCTCCAACTGCACACGTACATGTTACTTGCGGTAACACGAGTGTGTTACTGGCGAGTAGGAAATGTCAACCCCCGATGACCGGTCGGCAGCCCGTTCGAGGTCCAGGCCTTTGACAGTGTTAGTTTGCGCAGGCGTCACCGAAACAGCACGGGTGGGGAGAGCACATGGACACCACACAGCGGACCGAACAGCAGCAGTCGGCCGACCGCCGGCGGCGCGAGCTGCTGGAGGCCGCCGACCGGGTGGTGCTGCGCGACGGCCCGCATGCCTCGATGAACGCCATCGCCGCCGAGGCCGGCATCACCAAGCCGATCCTCTACCGCCACTTCGGCGACAAGGGCGGGCTGTACGCGGCCCTGGGCAAGCGGCACACCGACGCCCTCCTCGACTCCCTGCGGGCCGCGCTGGACGCGCCGGCCGAGCGCCGGGAGCGGGTGGAGGCGACCCTGGACACCTACCTCGCCGCGATCGAGGCCCGTCCGCAGGTGTACCGCTTCCTGATGCACCCCGCGGAGGGGTCTCAGGGCGAGGCGGGCTTCGACGTCGGCAAGCACTCCGCCCCCCTGCTGCGCCGCATGGGCGAGGAGCTGGCCCAGGTCATCGCGGAGCGCCTGGACCTCGGCCCCGGGAGCGAGCAGCTGGCCCGGGTGTGGGGCCACGGCATCGTCGGCATGATGCACGCGGCGGGCGACTGGTGGCTCGGTGAGCGGCCCTGCTCCCGCGCCGAGCTGGTGCGCAGCCTGGCCGACCTCCTCTGGGGCCGGCTGGCGGCGGCGGGCGACAAGGTGGGCGGTCCGGGCTTCTGAGCCCCGCGAGGGCCGGGCTCGCGGGCCCGGCCCCGGTCGGGCCCGGGGCGCCCGGTCGGCCCCTACCGGGTGCCGTCCGGCCGGACCCGGCCGTGCCCGGGGCGCCCCCAGGGCGCCTTCGCCGCCTGCCGCAGCACGCGCCGCCGGCGCAGACCGGTGAGGCGGTCGACATACAGAAGGCCCTCCAGGTGGTCGTACTCGTGCTGGAGGCAGCGGGCGAAGAACCCCGTCCCGTGCACGGTGACCGGCTCCCCCGTCACGGTGACGCCCTCGACGACCGCCTCGTCGTGGCGCTCGGTGCCCGCCTCCAGGCCCGGCAGGGACAGACAGCCCTCGGGTCCGCGGACCACCACGCCGTCCGTCTCCACCAGCCGCGGGTTCACCACATGGCCCAGACGGCGCACGTCCTCGTCGTCCGGGCAGTCGTAGACGAACACCCGCTGGGCGACCCCGATCTGGTTCGCGGCCAGCCCCACCCCCCGGGCGGCGTACATCGTGGCGAACAAGTCCTCCACCAGCCGTGCCAGTTCGGGGCCGAAGTCGGTGACCTCCCGGCAGGGCTCGTGCAGCACCGCGTCGTGGAGCAGGGCGAGGGGCCGGACGCGCCCGTGGGCGCCCGGGATCGGGCCGTTGCGCATGGCGGCAAGGGTACGGTCCTCTAGGCCGCGCGAAGGGCGCGCGGGTGCCGCCGCGGTGCCGGGGTTCGGGAGTGCGAACGGATCTCGATAGGCTGAGGCCCACACCACGTTGCCGAACGACTTCGAGGCGCGGCGCGTACGCAAGGAGGATCGAGAACTGATGTCAGGCAACTCGGACCCGCTCTCGCCGCGGGCCAAGCTGGCCGTGACCGCGGGCAAGGCGGTCGCTGCAGCGTCGCGTGCCGCGGGACGCGGCAGCGGTTCGGTGATCGGCGGTCGGGTCGCCCTCAGGCTCGACCCCGATCTGCTCGGCCGCCTCGCCCAGCACCTGGACGTGGTCCTGGTCTCGGCGACGAACGGCAAGACCACGACGACCCGGCTCATCGCCGAGGCGCTCCGGGCGGCCGGCCCGGTGGTGTCCAACGCGCTCGGCGCCAACATGCCCGCGGGCATCACCTCGGCGCTCGCCGGCAGCTCGGAGGCGAAGTTCGGCGTCATCGAGGTCGACGAGAAGTACCTCGCCGGTGTGGCGCGCGACACGTCCCCCAAGTGCATCGCGCTGCTGAACCTCTCCCGCGACCAGCTGGACCGCGCCGCCGAGACCCGGATGCTCGCCGAGCACTGGCGTGAGGGCCTGTCGGGCTCCAAGGCCGTGGTCGTGGCCAACTGCGACGACCCGCTGGTGGTCTGGGCAGCCTCCTCCTCGCCGAACGTGGTCTGGGTCGCCGCCGGGCAGATGTGGAAGGACGACGCCTGGTCCTGCCCGTCCTGCGGCGGCGTGATGCAGCGGCCCGGCGAGGACTGGTTCTGCGGCGAGTGCGGCTTCCGCCGCCCGACCCCGACCTGGGCCCTGTCCGGCGACCACGTCCTCGACCCGCACGGCTCGGCCTGGCCGATCCACCTCCAGCTGCCGGGCCGCGCCAACAAGGCCAACGCCGCCTCCTCGGCCGCCGTGGCCGCGGTCTTCGGGGTGCCCCCGCAGGTGGCCCTGGAGCGCATGTACCAGGTGCAGGCCGTCGCCGGGCGCTACGACGTGGTGCAGTTCATGCAGCGCGACCTGCGGCTGCTGCTGGCGAAGAACCCGGCCGGCTGGCTGGAGACCTTCTCCCTGATCGACCCGCCGCCCACCCCGGTGATCCTGTCCGTCAACGCGCGCGGCGCGGACGGCACGGACACCTCCTGGCTGTGGGACGTGGACTACACGCGCCTGACCGGGCACCCCATCTTCGTGATCGGCGACCGCAAGCTGGACCTCGCCGTGCGCCTGGAGGTCGCGGGCCAGCACTTCCAGGTCTGCGACAACCTCGACCAGGCCGTCCAGCAGGCCCCGCCGGGCCGCATCGAGGTGATCGCGAACTACACCGCGTTCCAGGACCTGCGCCGCCGCGTCGGCAACTGACCACGAAGGACGAGCCCCACATGAGCGACAACCAACTGCGGCTGGTCTGGATCTACCCGGACCTGCTGAGCACCTACGGCGACCAGGGCAACGCGCTCGTCGTCGAGCGGCGCGCCCGGCAGCGCGGTCTCGACGTGGCCCGCCTGGACGTGCGCAGCGACCAGCCGATCCCGACCTCCGGCGACATCTACCTGATCGGCGGCGGCGAGGACCGCCCGCAGCGGCTCGCGGCCGAGCGGCTGCGCCGGGACGGCCACCTGCACCAGGCCGTGCAGAACGGCGCGATCGTCTTCTCTGTCTGCGCCGGCTACCAGATCCTCGGCCACGAGTTCGTGAACGACCTCGGCCAGCGGCAGCCGGGCCTCGGCCTGCTCGACGTGGTGTCGGTGCGCGGCGAGGGCGAGCGGTGCGTCGGCGACGTGCTCGGCGACGTCGACCCGCGTCTCGGCCTGCCGCCGCTGACCGGCTTCGAGAACCACCAGGGCGTCACGCACCTCGGCCCCACCGCGCGCCCCCTCGCCCGGGTCCGCCTCGGCAAGGGCAACGGCACCGGCGACGGCACGGAGGGCGCGTACAACGACACGGTCTTCGGCACGTACATGCACGGGCCGGTGCTCGCGCGCAACCCGCAGATCGCGGACCTGCTGCTGAAGCTGGCCCTCGACGTCAACGCGCTGCCGCCGATCGACGACCGCTGGTACGAGGCGCTGCGCAACGAGCGCATCGCCGCCGCCCAGCAGCCCGCGTAACCGGAGCACACCCGTCCGGATCCCGGCCGCCGGGCCGTCCGGACGAGCGGACCACCGGCGCCGGCCTGCGCGGAAACGGTGCTGCGGCGGCCCGCCGGGCGGCTCCCCCGCCAGGGGGCCGCCACCGGTCCGCACGGCCCGTCCGATCGGGGGTCCGCACAGGTGAGCGGGCCCGTACGATCAGGCATCCGCACAGGTGAGCGGGGTCGTCCAGCAGGCGGACGCACGGTTCGGTCCCGCCCCCCGGTGCCGCTAGGGTGGCGGTGAATCGAGCCGGACAGCGTGGTCCGGTCCCCGCGCCCACGGTGAGAAGGTTATTCGGGCTATGCGCATTGGTGTCCTCACGTCCGGCGGCGACTGCCCCGGCCTGAACGCCGTCATCCGGTCCGTCGTGCACCGCGCCGTCGTCGACCACGGCGACGAGGTCATCGGCTTCCGGGACGGCTGGAAGGGCCTCCTGGAATGCGACTACCTCAAGCTCGACCTCGACGCTGTGGGCGGCATCCTCGCCCGCGGCGGCACCATCCTCGGCTCGTCCCGGGTCCGTCCCGAGCACCTGCGGGACGGCGTGGAGCGGGCCCGGGGCCACCTCCGGGAACTCGGTCTCGACGCGATCATCCCGATCGGCGGCGAGGGCACGCTGAAGGCGGCCCGCCTGCTGTCGGACAACGGCCTGCCCATCGTCGGCGTGCCGAAGACCATCGACAACGACATCGCCGTCACCGACGTCACCTTCGGCTTCGACACGGCGGTGACCGTCGCCACCGAGGCGCTGGACCGCCTCAAGACCACCGCCGAGTCCCACCAGCGCGTGCTGATCGTGGAGGTCATGGGCCGCCACACCGGCTGGATCGCGCTGCACTCCGGCATGGCGGCCGGCGCCCACGCCATCGTCGTCCCGGAACGGCCCTTCGACATCGACGAGTTGACCGCGAGGGTCGGCGAGCGGTTCGCCGCGGGCAAGCGGTTCGCCATCGTCGTCGCCGCGGAGGGCGCCAAGCCCGCCGCCGGAAGCATGGAGTTCGACGAGGGCGGCAAGGACATCTACGGCCACGAGCGGTTCGCCGGCATCGCCCGGCAGCTGTCCCTGGAGCTGGAGCAGCGCCTCGGCAAGGAGGCACGGCCGGTCATCCTCGGGCACGTGCAGCGCGGCGGCACGCCCACGGCCTACGACCGGGTGCTGGCCACGCGGTTCGGCTGGCACGCGGTGGAGGCCGTGCACCGCGGCGAGTTCGGCCGGATGACGGCGCTGCGCGGCACGGACATCGTGACGGTGCCGCTGGCCGAGGCCGTGGAGACCCTCAAGACGGTACCCACCGACCGGTACGCCGAGGCGGAGTGCGTGCTCTGAGCCGCGAGCCGTCCCGGGGACGTACGGGCCCGCGGGCCTGAGGCAGGGTTGCCCCGCCCCCGGCCGCGGACGCGGCCGGGGGCGGTTCTACCCTGGTGCGGACAGACCGCACAACCCCCCACGAAGCAGGAGCCGGCGGATGGATCACAGCATGCACGGCATGACGATGGATCTGCCGCCGTTCACGGTGGCCCGCGGCCTCATGTGGTCCGCGGACCCGATCTTCCTCGTCGCGTGCCTGCTCGGGCTCGGCCTGTACGGCTGGGGCGTCGTCCGGCTGCGGCGGCGCGGGGACGCCTGGCCGGTGGGCCGGACCGTCGCCTACACCGCCGGTGTGCTGACCGTGATGCTGGTCATGTGCACCCGGCTGAACGACTACGGCATGGTCATGTTCAGCGTGCACATGGTGCAGCACATGGTGATCAGCATGCTGTCGCCCATCCTGATCCTGCTGGGCGCGCCGATCACCCTGGCGCTGCGGGCCCTGCCGGTCGCCGGCCGGGGCCGCCGGGGACCGCGCGAGCTGCTGCTGGCCCTGCTGCACAGCCGCTACCTGCGCGTGGTGACCCACCCCGCCTTCACCATCCCGCTGTTCATCGCGAGCCTGTACGCGCTCTACTTCACGTCGATCTTCGACCTCCTGATGGGGTCGAGGACGGGGCACACCGCCATGATGGTGCACTTCCTCGCGGTGGGCCTGGTCTTCTTCTGGCCGATCATGGGCGTGGACCCGGGACCGCACCGGCCGGGCCACCTGATGCGGATGCTGGAGCTGTTCGCGGGCATGCCCTTCCACGCGTTCTTCGGCATCGCGCTGATGATGGCGAGCACGCCCATGGTCGCGACCTACCGCAATCCGCCCGCGTCCCTCGGCATCGACGCCCTCGGCGACCAGACGGCGGCCGGTGGCATCGCCTGGGCCTTCAGCGAGGTGCCGTCCGTGCTGGTGCTGCTCGCGCTGCTGTTCCAGTGGTACCGCTCCGAGCAGCGCCAGGCCCGTCGCAAGGACCGCGCCGCCGACCGTGACGGCGACCGCGAGCTGCAGGAGTACAACGCCTACCTGGCGTCGCTCAACGCGCGCGGCCGCTGACCGTCTCCCCGGCCGGTCCCCCTGCGGGACCGCCCGCCCCGCCGTGCCCGGACCTCCGCGTGAGCGTCCGGTTCCCCCGGGAGGACACCCGGAGGTCCTTGCGTCCCCGCCCATCCGCCGGGCCGGACGGCGGCGCGGCGGGCACCATGGAGGGGTCGGACCACGAGAAGGGTGTCGCGATGCCCGGTTCCCCGCACGGTTCCACGAGGACGATGGGGGTGCTCACCCTCGCCGCGCTGGTCGTGGTGAGCGCCTACACCGTGGCCCTCGGCAGCAACGGCTGGCTGTGGTTCGGCTGGGTGGTGCTGGGCCTGATCACCCTGGCGACGGCCGCCTCGCGCCGGACCTGACCCTCACTCCGCGGGCAGCCGCCCCGCGGAGTGGACGCCCGGCTGGTACTTGGGCAGCCGGACGGTGATCCTCATGCCGGCCCCGGGCGCCGTCTCCAGGACCAGGCCGTGGCCGTCGCCGTAGACCTGGCGGAGCCGCTCGTCGACGTTGGACAGCCCGATGCCGCCGGACGGGCTGACCTCGCCGGCGAGGATGCGGCGCAGCAGCGCCGGGTCCATGCCGGCTCCGTCGTCGTCGATGGCCACGACGGCCTCGGCGCCCGCGTCCTGCGCGGTGATCCGGATGCGGCAGGTTCCGGCCTTGCCCTCCAGGCCGTGCTTGACGGCGTTCTCGACCAGCGGCTGCAGGCACAGGAAGGGCAGTGCCACCGGGAGGACCTCGGGGGCGATCTGGAGGGTCACGGCGAGGCGGTCGCCGAAGCGCGCCCGGACCAGGGCGAGGTAGTGCTCGATGGCGTGCAGCTCGTCGGCGAGGGTGGTGAAGTCGCCGTGCCGCCGGAAGGAGTAGCGGGTGAAGTCCGCGAACTCCAGCAGCAGTGCGCGGGCGCGCTCGGGGTCGGTGCGCACGAACGAGGCGATCACGGCGAGCGAGTTGAAGATGAAGTGCGGGGAGATCTGGGCGCGCAGGGCCCTGATCTCGGCCTCGATGAGCCGGGTCCGCGAGCGGTCGAGGTCGGCCAGCTCCAGCTGCACGGACACCCAGCGGGCGACCTCGGCCGCGGCGCGGGCCAGGACCGCCGACTCGCGCGGCGCGCAGGCGACGAGGACGCCGTGCACCCGGTCGTCGACGGTCAGCGGGACGAGGACCGCCCAGCGCAGCGGGCAGTCCGGGGTGCCGCAGGTGAGCCGGAACGCCTCGCCCCGGCCGGTCCGGAGCGGGCCGGCCAGATGGCCGGCTATCTCGTCGCGGTGGTGGGCGCCCACGCCGTCCCAGGCCAGCACCCGCCGGTCGTCGGCGAGACACAGCGCGTCGGTGCCGAGCAGGGTGCGCAGCCGGCGGGCCGACCGGCGGGCGGTGTCCTCGGTGAGCCCGGCCCGCAGCGGGGGCGCGGCGAGGGAGGCGGTGTGCAGGGTCTGGAACGTGGCGTGCTCGACGGGGGTGCCGAGGCCGCCGAGGTTCTCCGGCCGGGCCGTGCGGCGGCCGAGCCAGAATCCGGCGGCGAGCAGCGGCAGCACGGCCACGCACAGGCCGGCGAGGAAGCCGCTCACCCCTTCACCTCCGCGCGCAGCTGCTCGGGCAGGTGGAAGCGTGCCAGGACGGCGGCGGTCCGGGCCGGCGTACGGCCCGGAGTGGCCAGGGACACCAGGACCATGGTGACGAACCCCAGGGGCACCGACCACGGGGCGGGCCAGGCGAGCAGGGTGTGCAGCGGCCCGGTGCCGGGGTAGCCCGCCATGGTCGCGGCCACCGCGAGGAGCGCGGAGCCGCCGCCCACCAGCATGCCGGCGGCCGCACCGGGCGGGGTGAGCCGCCGCCACCAGATGCCGAGGACGAGCAGCGGGCAGAACGACGACGCGGACACGGCGAAGGCGAGTCCCACGGCGTCCGCGACCGGCAGCCCGCCGACGACGGCGCAGGCGGCGAGCGGCACGGCCATGGCCAGCAGGGCGCCGAGCCGGAAGTGCCGTACGCCGCGGGCCGGCAGGACGTCCTGGGTGAGCACCCCGGCCACCGCCATGGTCAGTCCGGACGCGGTGGACAGGAAGGCGGCGAAGGCCCCGCCGGCGACGAGCGCGCCGAGCAGGTCGCCGCCGACTCCGCCGATCATGCGGTCGGGCAGCAGCAGCACGGCCGCGTCGGCGTCGGAGGTGAGCGCGAGTTCGGGGGTGTAGAGGCGGCCGAGGGCGCCGTAGACGGGCGGCAGCAGGTAGAAGGCGCCGACCAGGCCGAGCACGGCGACCGTGGTGCGGCGGGCGGCGACCCCGTGAGGGCTGGTGTAGTAGCGGACGACCACGTGCGGCAGGCCCATGGTGCCGAGGAAGGTGGCGAGGATCAGTCCGTACGTGGCGTACAGCGGGCGCTCCTCGCGGACGGTGGCGAGGGTGCCGGCGTCCGGGCCGTGGACGGACTCGGGGACGCGGGCGCCCGGGCCGAACGTCAGCCGGGTGCCGCTCTCGACGCGGTGGACGCCGGCGGGGAGCCGGGCCCGGCCGCCGTCCAGGGTCCGGCCGTCGACCCGGCCGTGCACGGTGACCGTCAGGGGCCCGACGAGCCGGAGGTCCAGGGTGCCGTCGAAGCGGACCGTGCGCTGCTCGCGGAAGGCGGGCGGTTCCTCGAAGGCGTGCCGGGGGGCGCCGTCGCCCTGCCAGGCCAGGACCAGGAACAGGGCGGGGACGAGCAGGGCGGTCAGTTTGAGCCAGTACTGGAAGGCCTGGACGAAGGTGATGCTGCGCATGCCGCCCGCTGCGACGGTGGCGACCACGACGACGGCGACGACGACGGCGCCGAGCGTGCCGGGCGCGCCGGTCAGCACCGTCAGGGTCAGCCCGGCGCCCTGGAGCTGGGGCAGGAGGTAGAGCCAGCCGACGCCGACGACGAAGGCGCCGGCCAGGCGGCGCACGGCGGGCGAGGCGAGCCGGGCCTCGGCGAAGTCGGGCAGGGTGTAGGCGCCGGAGCGGCGCAGCGGGGCGGCGACGAAGAGGAGCAGCACCAGGTATCCGGCGGTGTAGCCCACCGGGTACCAGAGCATGTCGGGGCCCTGGACGAGGACCAGGCCGGCGATGCCGAGGAAGGAGGCGGCGGAGAGGTACTCGCCGCTGATCGCGGCCGCGTTCAGGCGCGGGCCGACGGTGCGGGAGGCGACGTAGAAGTCGGAGGTGGTGCGGGAGACGCGCAGGCCGAAGGCGCCGACGAGGACGGTGGCGACGACGACGAGGACGACGGCGGGCACGGCGTAGCCGGAGTTCACGGTCCGGGCGGTCCTCTCAGGTCTTCTCGGGTCCTCCCGGCGGTCCCGGGTCTCCTGCGGCCGCCGGCGTCCCCTCGGTCGTCCGGGTCCCCCTCAGCGGTCCTCGACGAGGCGGACGAAGTCGCGCTCGTTGCGCTCGGCGCGGCGCACGTACCAGCGGGCGAGGAGCACGAGCGGCGCGTAGAGGCAGAAGCCGAGCACCGCCCATCGCAGGCGGCGGGCGTCGGGGGCCGCGGCGAACACCAGGGGCAGCGGGCCGACGAGCAGCACCAGCACGGCGAACACACCCAGTGCCGCACGCAGTTGACTGCGCATCAGGGAGCGGACGTAGGTGTGCCCGAGGGTGGTCTGCTCGTCGATCTCGGTGCGCGGCCGGGAGGGGCCCGGGGCGCGGCGGGCGCGGTGGGGCGGGCCGGTGACGACGACCCGGCGCTCGGCGGGGTCCGGGGTCATCCGCTCTTCCTTCCCTGGTGCGCGGTCCGGCGGGTCAGCATCTCCCGCAGCTCGCGTGCGTGGCGGCGGCTGACCTGGAGCTCCTCGGAGCCGACCAGCACGTTCACCGCGCCCGCGTCCAGGCGGAGTTCGTCTATGTGGCGCAGGGCGACCAGGTGGCGGCGGTGGATGCGCACGAAGCCGCGGCCGCTCCAGCGGTCCTCCAGGGTGGACAGCGGGATGCGCACGAGGTGGTTGCCGGTGCCGGTGTGCAGCCGCACGTAGTCGCCGCGGGCCTCGACGTGGGTGATGTCCTCGACCGCCACGAAGCGGGTGACGCCACCGAGTTCGACGGGGACCTGGTCGGGGTCGGGCTCGCTCACCGGGATGGGCGGGGCGGTGCCGCGCAGGTCGGCGGCCCGGCGGACCGCCTCCGCGAGCCGCTCGGTGCGGACCGGCTTGAGGACGTAGTCGACGGCCTTGAGGTCGAACGCCTGGACGGCGAAGTCCTCGTGGGCGGTGACGAACACGACCAGCGGCGGCGCGGCGAACCCGGTCAGCAGCCGGGCGAGGTCGAGCCCGTCGAGGCCGGGCATGTGGATGTCGAGGAAGACCACGTCGATGGCGTCCGGCCCGTGCGGCCCGGACTCCAGGGCGCGGTTGATCCGGCGCAGCGCCCCGGTCGCGTCGCCCGCGCCCTCCACGGTGCCGATCCGGGGGTCGGCGCCCAGCAGGTAGAGCAGTTCCTCCAGCGAGGGGCGTTCGTCGTCGACGGCGAGGGCGCGCAGCATGAACGAGGAGTGTAGGGGCGATCCGCGCGGCTGCACATGTGCCGGGCGTGGACGTTCCCGCTGGATACAGTGCCGACATGAACAGCAGGCCAGCGCCGTTCGACGAGCTCGACCGGAAGATCCTCACCGCCCTGATGGCGAACGCCCGCACCAGTTTCGCCGAGATCGGCGCCGCGATCGGCCTGTCGGCGACGGCGGTCAAGCGCCGGGTGGACCGGCTGCGGGAGACGGGGGTGATCACCGGATTCACGGCGACCGTCACACCGTCGGCGCTGGGCTGGCGCACCGAGGCGTACGTGGAGGTGTACTGCGAGGGCGCGGCGCCGCCGCGGCGGCTGGCCGAGGTCGTCCGCAACCATCCGGAGATCACCGCGGCGATGACGGTGACCGGCGCCGCGGACGCACTGCTGCACGTGCGGGCGCGGGACGTGGAGCACTTCGAGGCGGTGCTGGAGCGGATCCGTACGGAGCCGTTCATCCGGAAGACGATCAGCGTGATGGTGCTGTCGCACCTGCTGCCGGAGAGTCCGGAGGCAGGCGCCAGCCACGCCGCCCCGCAGGACGCAGCAGAGCTGCGCTGATCGGGACGACAACGCAGCATTCCTGCTCTGACACGCAGCTTTCCTTTCTTGTCGTGCATCCGGGTCGCTTCCTACCTTGGAAGCCGACCCCAGTCGACACCCTTGGAAGCGGAGGAACACCTCTGTGGCCGAACCCCGTGTGCCGCGCCGGCGGCGCTTCCTGGTCTGCGAACCCAGACACTTCGCCGTGCAGTACGCGATCAACCCGTGGATGCATCCGGACCGTCCCGTCGACGTCGCCCGGGCCCAGGCCCAGTGGAAGACGCTGACCGACGTCTACCGCGCCCACGGCCACACCGTCGACTCGGTGGAGCCCGTGCCCGGCCTGCCGGACATGGTCTTCGCCGCGAACTGCGCGGTCGTCGTGGACGGCCGCGTCTTCGGCTCCCTCTTCCACGCCCCCGAGCGCCGTCCCGAGTCACTCCCCTTCGACACCTGGTTCAAGTCGGCCGGGTTCGACGTGTACCGGCCGGAGTCGGTCTGCGAGGGCGAGGGCGACCTGGTCCCCGCCGGACGGTGGATCCTCGCCGGCACCGGTTTCCGCACCACGCGCGACGCCCACCGCGAGGCGCAGGAGTACCTCGGCGCCCCGGTGATCGGGCTGACCCTGGTGGACCCGTACTTCTACCACCTGGACACCGCCCTGTTCGTCCTCGACGACGACAACGTCGCGTACTACCCGGAGGCGTTCTCGCCCGGCAGCCGCGAGGTGCTCGCCCGGCTGTACCCGGACGCGGTGCTCGCCGGCCGGGAGGACGCCATGGCGTTCGGCCTGAACTCCGTCTCCGACGGACGTCACGTGTTCATCTCGCCCGGGGCGACGGAGCTGGCCGGCCGGCTCGCCGACCGCGGCTACGTCCCCGTCCCCGTCGACCTGTCCGAGTTCCACAAGGCAGGCGGCGGCATCAAATGCTGCACCCAGGAGATCCGCTCATGACGGCACCCGCCCGCTCCCGTACGTCCGCCGACCTCATCCGCGCCGAGGAGCCCGTCCTCGCGCACAACTACCATCCGCTGCCCGTGGTCGTCGCACGCGCCGAGGGCGCCTGGGTGGAGGACGTCGAGGGCCGCCGCTACCTCGACATGCTGGCGGGGTACTCGGCCCTCAACTTCGGCCACCGCCACCCGGCGCTGGTGGAGGCGGCGCACCGGCAGCTGGACCGGCTGACGCTCACCTCACGGGCCTTCCACAACGACCGGCTGGCCGAGTTCGCCGAGAGGCTGGCGCAGTTGACGGGGCAGGACATGGTGCTGCCCATGAACACCGGCGCCGAGGCCGTCGAGAGCGGCATCAAGGTGGCCCGCAAGTGGGCGTACGACGTGAAGGGCGTCCCGGCGGACCGGGCCACGATCGTGGTCGCGGCGGACAACTTCCACGGCCGCACCACGACGATCGTCAGCTTCTCCACCGACGAGACCGCCCGGTCCGGCTTCGGCCCCTTCACGCCCGGCTTCCGCGTCGTGCCGTACGACGACCTGGCGGCCCTGGAGGAGGCCGTCGACGAGACGACGGCGGCGGTGCTCATCGAGCCGATCCAGGGCGAGGCGGGCGTCATCGTCCCGCGCGACGGCTACCTCGCCGGCGTGCGCGAGCTGACCCGCCGCAGGAACTGCCTGTTCGTCGCCGACGAGATCCAGTCGGGACTCGGCCGCACCGGCCGCACCCTCGCCGTGGACCACGAGGACGTGGAGCCGGACGTGGTGCTGCTGGGCAAGGCGCTGGGCGGCGGCATCGTGCCGGTGTCGGCGGTGGTCGGGCGCCGCGAGGTCCTGGGCGTGCTGAATCCCGGGGAGCACGGGTCGACGTTCGGCGGCAACCCGCTGGCGGCCGCGGTCGGCACGGCGGTGGTGGAGCTGCTGGAGACGGGCGAGTTCCAGCACCGGGCGGACACCCTGGGCGCGGTCCTGCGCGACGGGCTGACCCGTCTGGTCGGCCGGGGCGTGGTCGGCTTCCGCTCCCGCGGTCTGTGGGCGGGCGTGGACGTCGACCCGGCGATCGGCAGTGGCCGCGAGATCAGCGAGCGTCTGATGAGGGAGGGCGTCCTGGCCAAGGACACGCACGGGTCCACGATCCGGCTCGCGCCGCCGCTCACCGTGACGGAGGACGAACTGCTCGGGGCGCTGGCGTCCTTCGAGAAGGTACTGGCCGTCTGACGGGCCGCGCCCGGGCTCGGTCGCGTACGGGCCCGGCGGGGCGTACGAAGCCGCCGGACGCGCGCCCGAGCGGGGCGTACGGAGCCGGCCGGACGCACGCCCAAGCGTGTGCCCGGCGGGCTCGAGCCGGGGGCCGTGCGCTCGGCGGCTTCGTACGCCCTGCAGGGCCCGTACGCCGGCGGGCCCGAGCCCGGGCGCACGGCCCACCCGCCGTTTGCGGGTCGGCGATCCGGCCCGGACCGGCCCGCGCGGGTGGTGGCCTGCGCCCCGTATGCAGTCGCGCCGCGAGCCCGGGCGGAACCCGGCGCAGGCCGGTCAGGACGTGGTCCGGCGCGCCGCGTGGCGGGCGATGCGGGTGGCGGCGTACTCCGTGCCGGCGACGAAGCGCATCATGGGGCCGAACATCGGTGCCGCCATCGAGCCGGTGAAGTACAGGCCGGGCACCGAGGACTCGAACGCGCCCGAGAGGGCCGGGGACTTCGCGCCCCGGACGCACGCGACCCCGTCCCGCACGGCCGGCGTGAGGAAGGGCACGGCGTCCAGGTCGAGCCGGTAGCCGGTGGCCGCGAGCACATGGTCGACCTCGACGGTCCCGCGGCCGCCGCCGCTCTCCGCGACCTCCAGGCGCACGGCGCCGCCGGCCGCCTCGGCACCGGTGACGCGGCAGGCGGTGCGCACCGGCACCGTGCCGTCGACCCGGTCCCGCAGCCACCAGCCGCCGGAGGGTCCCAGCGCCCGCCGGAAGAGCAGCAGCCGGGCCGGCGCGGGCAGCCGGCGGACCCCGCCCGGGGCCCGGCAGACCGCGGCCAGGGCCCAGCCCGTGCCCAGCGGCGAGGCGGGCCGCGCGATCCGCTGCGTCCAGGGGCGCACGAGCACGGGGGGCGTCCCCCACAGCACCGTCCGCTCGCGGACCAGCACCTGTGCCGCGGCGCCCGCCTCGTGCAGCAGTGCGGCGCTCTCCAGCGCGGACTGGCCGCCGCCGACGACGGCCACCCGCCGGCCCGCGTAGCGGGACAGGTCGGTGTGGTGGCTGCTGTGCGACACCGGTGTCCCGGGCCCGGGGGCCCCCGGGGCGAGACGGCTCAACTCCTGTGGGATGTGGGCCAGTCCGTTCAGGCCGGTGGCCACGACGACCGCGGCGGCGACGAACTCGCGGCCGTCGTCCAGCCGTACCGCGAAGCCGGCGCCGGACGGCTCGCGGTCGACCGAGGCGACGCGGACCGGGTCCACGTCGCCGACGTACCGCTTCTGGAACCACTGCCCGTAGCGCACGAACACGTCGCACGGGATCGGTGTCAGCTCGGTCAGCTCCGGCTCGCCGTGCAGCCGGCGGAAGTCCGCGAGCCGTCCGCCGGGCTCGGCGGCGGACAGGTCGGTGGCGGCCGGGGTCGACTTCAGGAACATGCCGGTCGCCATGGCGTGCCGCCAACTGCCCATGACATCACCGAAGATGCGGTACGGCACCCCCGCGGCGCGCAGATGGGCGGCGACCGAGAGCCCGTACGGCCCGGCGCCCACCACCACGACGGGGCGGTCCTGCCCTCCGGAGCCCGTGCGGGTCCGGGCAGGGCTCCGCCCCGGAAGCGACTGCGTCATGCGTCCCCCCGTTGTCCCCCGCGCCGTCCTCCCCAGGGCGGCGCGACACTTCGGGCAGGCGCACCGGCGCAGGCCGCCGCACCCGTCCCCCCTCCGCCGGTCAGTGTTACCCATCGGCCGGGCCCGGGATGCGAAATCGCGACAAGTTGCCGGAACCTGGGCGAACCGTTTACCCGACGGCCGCGCCCCGACCACCTCTCCGTCCCCCGGTGGCCGACGCGCGCTCCTGCGCCGGCAGCCGGACAAGGGGGCGGCCCGAGGTCTTCCTGTCGGCCACGTCACAGCGGTGACGCGGCCGGCCGCCGGACGGCCGGGAAACGCCCCCCACCCCAGGTGAACCCGTCGGCATGCTCACGGTGACGACTGCAGCATCGACACGTTCGGACACCGGTTCTCAACAAATCCGTTTCACACGCGCGAGTGCGGCTACACGAACTCCATGGGTGAGACTGCTAAGAACGACGAGGCGACCAAGAACACCGGATCCACCAGCCGCAAGAGCGCGGGGTCCAAGGCCACCGCGGCCCGTTCGGCGACCAGGCGGGCGGCCGGTGCCGGGGCGTCGAAGGCGACGGCTGCTTCGGAAAGCGCCGGGTCGGCCGACGCCGGCGAGGCGGCGTCCGGCCGAGTGGTGGCCCTGAGCACGAAAGCCAAGGCAAGCGGTGAATTCCTGGCCTCCGTACCGGAGAAGTCGATGCAGTTCGCGTCGACCACCTGGACCCTGGTGAAGAACCGCAAGACGATAGCAGCGGGAGTGGGAAGCGGGGTAATCGCCGCCCTGCTGGGCGCCTATGGGCTCGGCAGGACTGCGGCGCGGCGTGGCCACGGGCCGTTCACCCGAGCCACCGGCGGTCGATTCTGAGCGACCGCCGGAAGGCTTCGACCTGAGTCGATTCCGGCTCCGGGTTTTCAGGAGCGGTCGACGCCGTTGAACGCCGGGCGAAGTCGCTCGTGTGGAATGAGGTAAATGAGGTAAGGGCGGCCGAGCACCTGCTCGCCGGGAGGCCGACCGGAGATTCCTCCGGTCGGCCTTCGCGTGCACGGATTCAAAGCACGGCATGCGCCGGGGGCGGCCAGGGAAGTCCCCCGCGAATGGCCGCCCCCGACGCAGATCGTTTCCGCGTGACGCCGCGCGCGGCGTCACGTCGCCTGCTGCTCGTCCCGCTCGTCCCAGGCCCGGGTGTCCCTCGGTTCCACGAAAGGCTCGGCCTCCTCCGGGTGGCCGCCGGCCATGGCGCGCTGCCGCGTGACTTCCGCATCGAATTCCAGCCCCAGCAGGAGGGCGAGATTGCTCAGCCACAGCCACACGAGGAACACGATCACTCCGGCCATCGCCCCGTACGTCTTGTTGTACGAGGAGAAGCCGGACACGTAGAAGGTGAATCCGGCGGACGCCACCAGCCAGACGAGCAACGCGAGAAGCCCGCCCGGGGTGACCCAGAGCCACCCGCGGCCCTTGACATTGGGGGTCGCCCAGTAGAGCAGGGCGATCATCAGCACCAGCAGCACGGCCAGCACGGGCCACTTGGCGAAGGACCAGACCGCAAGGGCGGTGTCGCCCACGTGGAAGTAGTCTCCCACCCTCTTGGCGACGCCTCCGCTGAGGACCACGATGAGTGCGGTGAGCGCCGCCAGCACCATCAGCGCGAGCGTGAGCCCCAGGCGCAGCGGGAGGATCTTCCAGAGCGGGCGGCCCTCCGGGACGTCGTACACCTGATTGGCGGTCCTGACGAAGGCCCCGACGTAGCCCGACGCCGACCAGACCGCGAGCACCAGTCCGATCACGGCCATGACCGAGCCGGTGCCGGCATTGCCCTGCAACTGCGTCACCGTGCTGGTGAGAATGTCCCGGACCGACCCCGGCGCAAGGGTCTCCAGGTTGTCGAGAATCCTGCGAGTGACGTTCTTCCCCACCACGCCCAGGAGGGACACCAGCACCAGCAGCGCGGGAAAGAGCGAAAGGACGGCATAGTAGGTCAGAGCTGCCGCACGGTCCACCAACTCGTCTTCCTGGAACTCACGAAGACTCCGCTTGAGCACGTCCCTCCATGCTCGCTTGGGCAGTTCGATCGGAGAGTCCGGCGCTGCCCGTTCGACCGAGTCCGACGGGCCGTACTCTTCCGGCCCGCTCTCCTTTCCTTCACCCGCTGCACCCGAGCCTCCCACGCTGTTTACATACGACATGTCTTCCGCATGTCCCTCACGGGCGTCGGCACGCATCACGTCGTCACTCACGCCCTCGAGCCGCCTCCGCCCCGCGCCGTACGAGCCCGCGCCGCGGGGGCCGACGGGGCCGACGGGACCGGGGGTGGCCCCGTGCCGTCGGCGTGTGCACGACGCCCGCCAGGGCACCTCGCGGCGCTGCCAGGACCGACCGGATTCAGCCCGTACCGGGACGACTCCCCGCTGTGCGATGAGACACATCCGAAGCCGTGCGTCGAGCACCGGGGCCTCCGCCCGGATCAACTCAGCACCCTCCGGGAGCCGTAACTCGGCAGGAGCGGGGAAGTCGGACCCCAGTACCCCCCGCTGTCGCGGCGGCGGTTGGCCCCTCCGCGGGCCGGCCCACTGCCCAGGGAGCGCCCATGTGAATCACAGGGACTGTGAAGGTTTAGCCAGGCATTCACGGGAACCAGAGGTGGGAGCGGCTGGGAGGTTCCTATGACGAACTCATCTGATTCATCACACGCAGGGTCCGGCAACACATCCAGAACAACTGCCAAGAAGAGCAGTCGCGGGAGCGAACCTGACGAAGAGGCACCTCCTCGACGCACCGAGAGGCTTCGCCCCGCCGAGGCCATCCGAGAGGCGCGCGAGCAACTGGGCGAGCTCACCGGCAAGCCCGTCGACGCGGTCTCCACTTTCAGTGCCACCGAGGACGGTTGGAATCTCGAAGTGGAGGTCCTGGAACTGTCCCGGGTTCCCGACACCATGAGCCTGCTTGCGAGTTACCGGGTCACCCTCGATCACCAGGGGATGCTCACCGGCTATCAGAGGATCAGGCGTTACGAGCGGGGACGGTCGGACGACCGCCGCTCCGGCTGAGAACGCCGTCCAGGAATGCACGGAAAACCCCAAGCACAGAAGACCCCGAACACAGAGGACAAGGAGGACTGCCCATGACTGTCGCCACGACCCAGCAGAGCGGCGGAGGCGGAGGTACCAGTGGCCTCTACGACGTACTCGAACTGGTGCTGGACCGAGGTCTTGTCATCGACGCCTTCGTCCGGGTGTCGCTCGTCGGCATCGAAATTCTGAAGATCGACGTCCGTGTCGTCGTCGCCAGCGTGGACACGTACCTGCGCTTTGCCGAAGCGTGCAACCGGCTTGACCTGGAAAGCGGCGCGAACAAGAGTCCCGGCCTGCCGGAAATCGTGGGCGACACCATGGAATCCGGTGCGCGCGGCAAGACCAAGGGCGCCCTGTCCGGAGCCGCCCAGACCATTTCGGAAGCCTTCAGCCAGGCCCGTGACGAGGGCGAGAGCCAGTCCCGGCCGCGTCAGCGCCGGGCCTCCTCGAGCCGCCGCAAGGAGGAGCAGGAGTGAGCACGTACGTCTACGGCATCGCGGACGCCGACCACCCGACCCTGCCCGAGGGCATGGAAGGCATCGGAAGTCCGGCACTGAAGGTCCGCACGGTCAAGGGCGGCGGGCTCGCCGCGCTCGTCAGCGACGCTCCCGAGAATCTGCGGCCCAAGCGCCGGGACCTGCTCGCTCACCAGAACGTCCTGGCCGAAGCCGGAGGCGGCGGGACCATCCTGCCGATGCGCTTCGGCAGCGTGGCGCACGACGACGACGCAGTCGCCTCCGCCCTGGAGGAACGGGCCACGCACTACCGGGAGCGGCTGGAAGCCCTGAGCGACCGGGTGGAGTACAACGTCAAGGCCCAGCACGACGAAGACGCCGTGCTGCACACCGTCATGGCCCAGAACGCCGACGTACGCGCCCTGACGGAGAGCAACCGGGGCTCCGGGGGTGGGACGCACGAGGACAAGCTGCGCCTGGGCGAACTGGTCGTCAAGGCCGTGCAGGCTCGCGAGGTCCAGGACGCCGAGCTGGTGCGCGCCACCCTTGAACCGCACGCGGACGCCGTCAGCGCCGCGCCCGAGAGCAGCGGCTGGATCACCAATCTCTCCTTCCTCGTGAACCGCGCCACTTCCGAGCGGCTGCTGGGGGCGATCGAGGAACTGCGCCAGGCACACCCCCACCTGGTGTTCCGCGTCAACGGCCCGCTGCCGCCCTACAGCTTCGTGGAACCAGGCCCGGCGGCTCCGGCCGCGGACTGAGGCCTTCATGGGGCTGCTGAGCGAGGTACTCCTGCTGCCGCTGGCTCCGGTGAGGGGCTCCATGTGGGTCCTGGACCAAGTGGTCGCGGAAGCAGAGCGCCAGTACTACGACCCCTCGGCCGTGCAGGCCCAGCTGGCCCGTCTGGAGGAGCAGCTGGAGGCCGGCGACATCGACGAGGAGACGTTCGACCGCCTGGAGGACGAACTCCTCGACCGGCTGGAAGCCAGTCGGACCAGACAAGCAGGCGCGTGAAGTCTCGCGTGCAGGAACGGACGACACACCATGAACCGAGCATCACTCGGACTCGCCGTAGGAGCCGGCTACGTCCTCGGACGCACCAAGAAGATGAAGCTTGCGTTCGCCGTCGGCACCTTGGTCGCCGGCAAGAAGCTGCAGCTGAGTCCCACGGCCGTCCTCGATCTAGTCCGTACGCGGTTGGATGCCAACCCGGCGTTCAAGGAGATAGGCGGACAGCTCCGCGAGGACTTCCGAGGGGTCGGCAAGGCCGCGACCGGCGCGATTCTCGAACGGCAGATGGAGGGTCTCGCCAACCGGCTGCACAGCAGGACCGCCGGCGTGCGTGACCGCATCGAGGGTGTGGCGCCCGACCTCGACGATGTCGACGACGTGGCGGACAAGGCCACGGGAGGACGGGGCGGGAAGCTCACGGGACGCTCGTCGCGGAGCGCCGACAGTGAGGAGGAGAGCGACGAGCAGGCGCAGGACGCGGACCGTCCGGCACCTCGCAAGCGGACCCAGGCACGAAAGTCGGCCGCGTCCGACGGGCGGAAGACAGCGCCTCGCAAGCGCAGCCAGACGGCCGGCAAGAAGGCGGCCTCGTCTCCGGCCAAGAAGGCCGCGGGGACCGCCCGGCGGTCCCCGCGCGGCGGAGCGAAGGGAGAGCGCGGCAATGGCTGAGCCGACCAGGGCGAACCCGCTCACGGATCTGGCCAGGAGCCAGGCCGCCGAACGGCTCAAGGCCGAGGCGCAGGACTACCTGGCCGCGCAGGCGACGCGCGTTCTGACCGGAGCCGGTCGCAAGCTGGGCCGGACCACGAGCACGCTCAACGACATCGCGCAGGGGAACAGCCCGGGCTTCGCCAAACTCGCCCTGCAGAGCGGCCGCAAGCTCGCCGAGGGCAAGGGTCCCGTGCGCACGGCGGTCGAAGTGGGCGCCGGCCACCTCAAGGACAACGTGGTCAGCGGGGTCAAGGGCCTGTTCGGCAAGGGCGGCAAGGGCAAGTCCAAGTCCGGCGGCGGCAACAAGCCGACGGTCATCCTCGAGAGCATCGACGTCGGAGTCGACGTACGCGCTGCCTACGACCAGTGGACGCAGTACCAGGAGTTCTCCACCTTCGCCCGGGGCGTCAAGAACGCCAACCGTGCGGACGACGTGACCTCCGACTGGCAGATGAAGATCTTCTGGTCCAGCCGGAGCTGGAAGGCGCACACCACCGAGCAGATACCCGACCAGCGCATCTGCTGGACCTCCGAGGGGGCCAAGGGCACCACGAAGGGGGTCGTCACCTTCCATGAGCTCGGCGAGAACCTGACCCGCGTCCTTCTGATCATCGAGTACTACCCGAAGGGCCTCTTCGAGAAGACCGGCAACATCTGGCGTGCGCAGGGCCGCCGTGCCCGCCTGGACCTCAAGCACTTCGCACGCTTCGTCTCCCTCAAGGGCGAAGCGACCGACGGCTGGCGCGGTGAGATCCGCGACGGTGAGGTCGTGCGCAGCCACGACGACGCCGTGGCCGAGGAGGACGAGCGGCGCGCCCAGGACTCCCCGGACGACGTGCACGAGGGTGAACCTTCCGATCAGGCGGACGACCACGAGGACGATGCCTACGCGGACGAGGAGCCCCGGGAGCACACCGAGGAGGACGAGTACGCGGACGAGGACGAGTACGTCGACGAGGACGAGCCGGCGTACGAGGACGAGGACGACGAGTACACCGACGACGAGCCCGAGGACGAGTACGCCGACGACGAGGAGTTCGAGGACGAGTACGCCGACGACGAGCCCGAGGACGAGTACGTCGACGACGAGGACGGTTCCGAGAGGCGTGGGCGCCGCGAGCACGCAGATGCCCGGAGCCGTTGATGGGTCCCGCAAGCAGCTTTCCCGACTCCCCCCTGGGCGGGGGGAGTTCGGGGGCGAACCTCGCCGACATCCTGGAACGCGTGCTCGACAAGGGCATCGTCATCGCGGGCGACATCCGCATCAATCTGCTCGACATCGAACTGCTCACCATCAAACTGCGCCTGATCGTGGCGTCGGTCGACAAGGCCAAGGAGATGGGCATCGACTGGTGGGAGCACGACCCGGCCTTGTCCTCGGGCGCCCGCCACAAGGAACTCGCTGAGGAGAACGCCGAGTTGAAGAGGCGGCTCGCCGCCCTGGAGAGCGGGGACGCTCACGAGGCGCTCGACACGGCCCGACGGAGGGAGCCGCGGCATGAGTGATCTCCGCTATGTCTATGCGGTCTGCAGCCCCCTCGGGGCCCCGCTCGGAGCGGACCTGGCCGGTGTCGGGGGCGCCGCTCCTCGCACGGTGCACCACGCCGGTCTGACCGCGATGGTGAGCGACGTGCCGGCCGACCAGTTCTCCGAGAGTGCCCTGCGCCGCCACCTGGAGAACCTCGACTGGCTGGCCGAGACCGCTCGTGCCCACGACACGGTGATCGCGGCCCTCGCCAAGGTCACCAGCCCGGTGCCGTTGCGCCTGGCCACGGTGTTTCGCGACGACAGCGGCGTACGCGCCATGCTGGAGACAGAGGCCGACCGGCTCCGCGCCTCTCTCACGCGCATCCACGAACGGGTCGAGTGGGGGGTGAAGGTCTATGTGGAGGAGGAGCAGGCCGAGCCGACTGCAGCGCCACGCGGTGGCTCCGGCGCCGCGGACCACGGCGGGCGAAGCCGCCTGTCGGGAAGCTCCCTCGCCACGGGGTCGGGACGTGACTACCTTCGCCGCCGCCGGGCCGAGCGAGCGGGCCGCGACGAGGTGTGGCGACGGGCGGAGACCTTCGCGCAGCGCCTGCACGACCAGTTGTCGCTGCACGCCGACGAGACGCGGCTCCACGCCCCGCAGAGTCCCGAACTCACCCGGGCCGCGGGCCGCAACGTCCTCAACGCGGCCTACCTGGTGCACCGTTCGGCATCGGATGCCTTTGCGGAACAGGTCGACGCACGCAAGGACGAGCAGCCCGGTCTGCGAGTGGAACTGACCGGACCCTGGGCCGCGTACTCCTTCTCCCGGCAGCCCGAGGAACGCTCGGACACGACGCAACCGTCGGCAGGTGACACGCCATGACCGTCATCGAACGGCGAGAGATAGCCCTCGTGGACCTGCTGGACAGGCTCCTCGCGGGCGGGGTCGTCCTCACGGGGGACATCACCTTGCGCATCGCGGACGTGGACCTGGTCCGGATCGATCTGAACGCCTTGATCAGTTCGATCAACGAGACTGTCCCCTCCCCCTGGGAAGGTGCGCTGTGAGCGCTCCGGACGACATGCAGCCCCCGGCCGAGGCGGCGGAGCACACCGACAGTGATCTGTGCTCCGCGTGCCGAGCAGCGCCCCGCAGTCCCGGGGTGGAGCGGCGGCGCGGGCAGATCCAGATCGAGCCCGACTCCGTGGAACGCGATCTGATGAAGCTCGTGCTCACCATCGTGGAACTCCTGCGGCAGCTGATGGAGCGGCAGGCACTGCGGCGCTTCGACCAGGGCGACCTCACCGAGGAGCAGGAGGACCGCATCGGTCTGACCCTGATGCTCCTCGAGGATCGGATGGCCGAACTGCGCGACCGCTACGACCTCGGCCCCGAGGACCTCAACATCGACCTGGGGCCGCTCGGGCCGCTCCTGCCGCGCTGAGACCCGCGGTCACCGGACGTGTACGCGAACTGAGCGGCGCTCTCCGCCCCCGTTGTGCGGCGT
The DNA here is from genome assembly GCF_029269835.1 of Streptomyces tropicalis. GTDB lineage: Bacteria > Actinomycetota > Actinomycetes > Streptomycetales > Streptomycetaceae > Streptomyces > Streptomyces tropicalis. The sequence goes on from NZ_JARJBB010000005.1 coordinate 358,488, forward strand.
GACGATTCCTTGGCCGCGGGCGTGCCACATGGACCCCGACTGCCGGCCCGGACCTCTTCAGGTCCGGGCCGGCAGTCGGGGTCCATGTGGCTGCAGGGGAGGCGGAGCATGGAGAGCTCGCCGGTGCCCGGCGTGCCGGGCCTGTCGCCGAGAGCACTGCGGGTGCCGGCCTGCACCGCGTCCTCCTGTTCCTCCTGCAGGTCGCAGGCGTTCCCGGCGGACGACACCGGACCCTCGCCGTCGCTGCCGCACTCCCCCTCCCCGGAGCGGGGCGGTGGCTCGTGCCGCCGGGTCTTCACACGGTTCCGGTCGCCGCACCCGTTCGTTCGCGGGCGAGCCGTTCACCCGACGGCCGCGCCCCGCCCCCTGCGCCCCGGCCCCGACGGATTCGGGCGATCCGCCCTCGAGAGGCACGCCGTCCCGACCGGCACCGGGCGGCGAGAGCACGTCGACCACGGTCCGTACAGCCGCCCACCAGGGCCTCGGCGGCGCACTGGACGACATGTGGCCCTCACCACAAATCACTTAATTCCGGACAAAGAGATGTGTATAAGTGGCTTTAGAGCTAATTCCCCCCTAGGCGATCAGCTCCAGGAATTCGACGAAGAGCGGCAAGGGAGAAGCGTTTGATCACGGCACGTAAACGACGCACCGGGCTGGTGACTGCAGCCGGTGCACTTGGCGGTGCACTCGCGCTCACGGCCCTCGCCGGCACCAGCAACGCCGCCACCGGCGGCAACGGTGCCCCGACACCTGCACCTGCGGCTTCGGGCGATCATCAGGCGGCCGCCCAGGACGCCTCCGACGCCCGCATAGAGATCACGCCCGCGCAAGGGGCCCACCACGTCGGGACTCACGACCCCGTCAAGGTCACCGTCAGTGACGGCAAGCTCACCAAGGTGACCATGACCGCCGTCGCGACCGGTACCGAGGTTCCGGGCACCCTGGCTGCGGACGGCCTGTCCTGGACGTCGAACGGCCCCCTGGAGCGGGCCACCACGTATCAGGTCGCCGCAGAGGCCGAGGACGCCAAGGGCCGCTCCGCCACCCAGAACGCCACGATCAGCACGCTCTCCCCCGCCAACGACTTCATCGGGCACGTCTCCCCCGAGGACGGCTCGACCGTCGGCGTGGGCATGCCGGTGACGGTCGGCTTCGACAAGGCGATCGGCGACAAGGCCGCCGTGGAGTCGAGGATCCAGGTCAGCTCCAGCAGCGGTCAGCGGGTCGTCGGTCACTGGCTCAACGACGAGCGTCTCGACTTCCGCCCCGAGAACTACTGGAAGCCCGGCTCCACCGTCACCGTCACCCTCCAGCTCCACGGCCTCCAGAAGAGGGTCACGTTCAAGATCGGCCGAAGCCAGATCAGCACGGTCGACGCCAAGACGAAGCGGATGGCCGTCGTACGGGACGGCAGGACGATCAGGACCATCCCGATCTCGTCCGGCAGCCCCGAGCACCCGACGTACAACGGCCGGATGGTCATCTCCGAGAAGTACCGGCAGATCCACATGGCCGGTGCGACCGTCGGCCTCCTGGACAAGAACGGCAAGCCCGCGTACGACATCCAGGCGGTGCCGCACGCCATGCGCCTGACCGCCTCGGGCACGTTCATCCACGGGAACTACTGGGCGCCCGACTCGGTCTTCGGCAAGGTCAACACCAGCCACGGCTGCGTGGGCCTGAAGGACGCCAGGAACGGCCGCGACGGCCGGCAGCCCGCCGCGTGGTTCTTCGACAACTCGATGATCGGTGACGTCGTGATCGTCAAGAACTCCGCGGACAAGACCACGCTGGCACCGGACAACGGCCTCAGTGACTGGAACATGCCGTGGAGCGAGTGGGTCGCGGGGAGCCCCACCAGCTGACGCCACGTCACTCCCCACGGGAACCCGAACCCCTTCCGCCGGGCGGCGGCCGACATGGTGCCGGCCGCCGCCCGCGGCGTCCGGGCGCTCGAGCAGTGCTCACCGCATGGAGGACCGGCCGTGCTGGATCGCGCTCACTCTTGGCCACGGCCCCGGCCGCACCCACCCGCAGGTGTGACGAACAGTCAGAAAAGTCGGCGGAGAGTCAGCATGAGACCGGCTGAACATGGCTACAGATGACCACAGGTGCACATGAGCCCATTCCCGTGATTCTCACCTTGGCCTGGGAAGACGTCAGATACAAGGGAGGACTGATTGAGTGAGGTGCGAGCCGTGTTCTATTACCTGCTCAAGTACGTACTGCTGGGCCCCCTGCTGCGTCTGGTGTTCCGCCCGCGGATCGAGGGACTCGACCACGTCCCGGACTCGGGCCCGGCGATCATCGCCGGCAACCACCTGTCGTTCTCCGACCACTTCGTCATGCCGGCGATCCTCAGACGACGCATCACCTTCCTGGCGAAGGCCGAGTACTTCACCGGGCCGGGCCTGAAGGGCCGGCTCACCGCGGCCTTCTTCCACAGCGCCGGGCAGATCCCGGTCGACCGGTCCGGCAAGGAGGCGGGTCAGGCGGCGATCCGCGAGGGGCTGGGCGTGCTCGGCCGGGACGAGCTGCTGGGGATCTACCCGGAGGGCACCCGCTCGCACGACGGCCGCCTCTACAAGGGGAAGGTCGGCGTGGCGGTCATGGCCCTGCGGGCCCAGGTCCCCGTCGTGCCCTGCGCGATGATCGGCACGTTCGAGGCGCAGCCGCCCGGCAGGAAGATCCCGCACGTCCGCCGGATCGCGATCCGTTTCGGCGAGCCGCTGGACTTCTCGCGCTACGCGGGGATGGAGGACGAGAAGGCGGTGCTGCGGGCCGTCACCGACGAGATCATGTACGCCATCCTCGCCCTCTCCGAGCAGGAGTACGTCGACCAGTACGCGGCGGACGCCAAGGCGGAGTTGTCGGCAGCCCGGCGCACCCGGGATCGCAGGCTCCCGCGGGCGCCCCTGAGCTGAACCGTGCGCGCCCCCGCCCCACCGACGTGGCGGGCCCCGGGCCCGCCCCCCCCCCCCCCACGCGCCGGCCCGGGGCCCGGCACGTCGGTGGGGCGCACCCCGTGGTCGGAGGAGCGGCCGCTGGTGTGCGACATGGCGGCCGCGCGGCGGGAGCTGGGGTACCGGCCGGTGGAGAGCTATGCGGAGAGCCTGGCGCGGACGGTCTCCTGGCTCACCGGGGAGCCGGCCCGCAGGGACTGGCGGGAGGCGTTCCCGCTGCTGGCCCGTGCCTACCCGGACCTGTTCGACTACGCGGCGGAGGACTGCCGGCTCGAGGTCCGAGGTCCCGTCCGCAGGGGACGCGAAGGGGCGGCCGGACCGGCCGGCCGCCCCTCGCGCGATGTGCGTGCGCCTACGGCTTGGGCGTGGCGTGCGGTCCGCAGGTCACGTCCGCGGGGTCCACCCGACCGGTGAGCAGGTAGGTGTCCACCCGGCCGTTGATGCACGGGTTGACCAGGCCGGTCACGCCGTGCGAGCCCGCGTCCTTCTCGGTGATCAGGCGGGAGCCCCGGAAGCGCTGGTGCAGTTCGACGGCGCCGTCGTACGGGGTGGCGGCGTCACGCGTGGACTGCACGATCAGCACGGGCGGCAGGCCCTTGCCGGTCCGGACGTCGACCGGGGTCTGCTGCTTGACCGGCCAGGTGGCGCAGGGCAGGTTCATCCACGCGTTGGCCCAGGTCATGAACGGGTAGTTCTGGTTGAGCCGCGTGTTGTCCCGGTCCCACTTCTTCCAGCTGGTGGGCCACTTGGCGTCGGTGCACTCGACGGCCGTGTAGACGGCGTTGCCGTTCTCCGCGCTGATGTTGCCCGCGGTGTCCGACATGTCGGGGGCGGCCGCGTCGACCAGCGCCTGGGTGTCGCCGGCGACGTACTTGGCGAAGGTCGTGGCGATCGGCACCCACGCGGAGTCGTAGTACGGGGCGCTCTGGAAGTAGGAGATCAGCTCGGCCGGGCCGACGACCCCGCCGATCGGGCTCTTCTTCGCGGTGGCGCGCAGCGCGGTCCACTTCGCCTGGACGGCGTCGCGGGTGGTGCCGAGGTGGAAGGCGGCGTCGTTCTTGGCGACCCAGTCCTCCCAGTCCTTCCAGCGGCCCTCGAAGGCGACGTCCTGGTCCAGGTTGGCCTGGTACCAGATCTTCTCCTTCGACGGGTTGACGACGCTGTCGACGATCATCCGGCGGATGTGGCCCGGGAAGAGCGTCCCGTAGACGGCGCCGAGGTAGGTGCCGTAGGACACGCCCAGGTAGTTGATCTTCTTCTCGCCGAGGGCGGCACGGATGACGTCCATGTCGCGCGCGGTGTTGGGCGTCGTCATGTGCGGCAGCATCGCGCCGCTGCGCTCGTAGCAGCCGTCGGCGTACTCGCGGGCCAGCTTGCGCTGGGCGCTCTTGTCGGCCTCGGTGTCGGGCACCGGGTCCGCCTTGGGGGCCTTGACGAACTCCTGCGGGTCGATGCAGGAGATGGGCGCCGAGTGGCCGACGCCGCGCGGGTCGAAGCCCACGAAGTCGTAGGCCTTGGCGACGTTGGCCCAGACGGGGTTCTTGTTGGTGACCCGGGTCGGGAACCGCAGGCCGGAGCCGCCGGGACCGCCGGGGTTGTAGACGAGCGCGCCCTGGCGCTCCTGCGCGGTGCCGGTGTTGCCGATGCGGTCCACGGCGAGCTTGATCTGCTTGCCGTAGGGCTTGGCGTAGTCGAGCGGCACACTGACCCAGCCGCACTGGATCGGCTTCGCCAGGCCCCAGTCGGCCGGGCAGTCCTGCCAGTCGATACCGGCCTGCGCGGCGCGGGCGGCGGCGATCGCGGCGCCGCGGGCCTCGCGGTCCTGGCCGTGGCGGCTGTCCGCGCTCGCGGCGGGCGCGGCGACCGCGCCGGCTATCAGGGTCGCCGTGACGAGCGCGCCGGCCGAACCGAGCGCCGCCGTGCGGCTCTTCGGTCTCATGTCCCTCAAGGGGGACCTCCCCGTACGTCGATGCGAATAGTAGGACGGATCCTTGCGGCTGTGAGGCTCCTGAGAACAGACTCTGTTTGCCTTCTTTGCCAATCCGATAACCGGCGCGGCCGGTCCCGCTGAGCGGAGCGGGACGGACCGTCAGCCCAGGGCGGACAGCGCCGCGTCCAGCGCGCGCCGCAGCAGCCGCGCATCGGGCGCCGTCGCCGTCACCAGTGCGGCCGGACCTGCCAGCGGGACCAGGACGGCCCCCTCGGCCACCGGTCGGGCCCCGACCGGCGCCTCGGCGAACTCGGGTCGCACGAGCAGGAGTTGCCCGACGGCCCGATGGCCGTCGAGGACCGCCGGGCCGTCCCAGCCGCCGGGCGCGCCGGGCCCGCAGGCCAGTTCCTGGTCGAGTACGGTCCGTCCCCCGATCCGCAGGGCGAGGCGGCTGGTGAGCCGTCCCGGCTCCTCGCCCACCCGCCCGAGGACCTGCTCCTCGCGCAGCACCAGCCGCGCCGTGGGCGCCGCCTCGACCCGGGTGACGACCCGCAGCTCGCTCCCCCGGGCGGAGATCAACTGCTCGGGCAGCCAGTGCAGTTCCGCGCCGTCCTCGACGGTGAGCCGTACGTCGTACCGGGCGTCGCCCTTGGCCTGGCCGGGCAGCGCGATGGTGGCGGCGGCCGACCCGACCAGCAGCCGCGCCCCGGTGGCCGCGCGGACGTGGACGGTGAGGTGGTCTCCGCCCAGCGGGCCGCTCATGGCGCCGACGAGCACCACCCGCGCCTGCGCCCCGCTCCCCCGGGTGCGCCGCGGCGCCAGCGGCCCCTCGCCCTCCAGCACGGGCAGTTCCGTCCCGCCCCGGCCGTCGCCACGGGCGGTGATGCGCGCGGTGGCCCGGACGCCGCCCGTCCTCACGCCGTCCACGCCGCGACGCGCGCCCGGATCCAGTCCGCGACGTCCCGGACCCCCTCCTCGCTCCGCAGCGACTGCAGGACCACGGGCAGTTCCGCCCGGGCCGCCTTCGCGTCGGCGGCCATCCGTGCGAGGTCGGAGCCGACGTACGGGGCGAGGTCGGTCTTGTTGACGACCAGGAGGTCGGCGGTGGTCACCCCGGGGCCGCCCTTGCGCGGGATGTCGTCCCCGCCGGCGACGTCGATGACGAAGATCTGCGCGTCCACGAGCCCGCGGGAGAAGGTCGCGGTGAGGTTGTCCCCGCCGGACTCCACGAGGACCAGGTCCAGCGGCCCGACGGCGTCCTCCAGGTCCTCGACGGCCTCCAGGTTGGCGGAGATGTCGTCGCGGATCGCCGTGTGCGGGCAGGCGCCCGTCTCCACGGCGGTGATCCGCTCCGGCGGCAGGACGGCCTCGCGCAGCAGGAACTCGGCGTCCTCCCGGGTGTAGATGTCGTTGGTGACGACGGCCAGGGACAGCTCGTCGCGCAGGACACGGCACAGCGCGGCGACGGTCGCGGTCTTGCCGGACCCGACGGGTCCGCCGAGTCCGACCCGCAGGGCCCGGCGGGCGCCGCCGGGCCGGTGGGCGTCGGCGCCGACGGCGGGGGCGGGGAGCGGGAGGGAGTGGTCGAGATGCATCAGTGCGGCTCCACGGACGAGGGGTCAGGAGGCGAAGAGGCGCACCGGCCGGGCCGCGTGCGCCTCCGCGCCGATCTCCAGCAGCGGCGCGGAGGCCGCGGGCAGTTCGTCCGGCCCGCCCTTCCGCACCCGGTGGGCGGCCGACACCGCGGTGTCGGCCGTGCGGTCCATCTCCGGCGCCAGGCGGGCCAGGACCGCGGTGGCGTCGAAGGGGTCCAGGCTCAGCAGCCGCACGGTTGCGGTGGCGGGCCCGCCGACGCTCTCGTACACCGCACAGTGCGCGGCGTCGGCGGCACCGAGCCCGGCGGCCCGGGCGGCGAGCCCGAGGACCACCGGCTGGTGCACACCCCTCGGGAACTCCCGTGCCACGGCGTCGAGTTCGAGTCCGGGCCAGGTGGCGCGGGCGGCCCGCATCAGCTGCCGCCCCAGCCGGCGCGCGGCGGTGCGCAACGCCGGGGACGGGGTCCGCGCGTCGGCGGCCGCGTCCAGAGCTGCGGGGTCGCAGCCGAGCGCGGCGGCCGCGGCGAGGGCCGCCGCGACCAGTCCGGCGGTGTGCAACCGCCCCCGGCAGAAGGACTCCAGGCTCGCCGCGTCGGTGATCCGGCCGGTCCGGACGGCCTCCTCGGCGCCCCCGGAGTGCGCGTGCCCTCCGGCGGGGAAGCGGCCGTCGGCCAGGACGAGAAGCGCTGCCCGGGACATCAGAAGAGGAAGTATCGCTGGGTCATGGGCAGTTCGGCGGCCGGTACCGCCTCGACCAGTTCGCCGTCGATGTGCACGGCGAAGCTGTCGGGGTCGATCCGCACCTGCGGCCGCGCGTCGTTCTCCCGCATGTCCGCCTTGGTCACCGCGCGCGTCGACTCGATCGGCACGAACCTCTTGCCCAGCCCGAGCCGCTCCGGCAGGCCGTCCTCGATCGCCGCCGGAGCCACGAAGTTGACCGAGTTGCATGCCGGCGCGCGGCCGATCGCCCCGTACATCGGCCGCGGCAGGACCGGCTGCGGCGTCGGGATGGAGGCGTTGGCGTCGCCCATCTGCGCGTAGGCGATCTGGCCGCCCTTGAGGACCAGCAGCGGCTTGACGCCGAAGAACGCGGGATCCCACAGCACCAGGTCGGCGAGCTTGCCGGTCTCCACGGAACCGGTCTCGCGGGCCAGGCCCTGCGCGAGGGCCGGGTTGATCGTGTACTTGGCGACGTAGCGGCGCACGCGGTGGTTGTCCGCACGGCCGTCGCCGGGCAGCGCGCCCCGGCGGCGCTTCATGACGTGCGCGGTCTGCCAGGTGCGCAGGACGACCTCCCCGACCCGGCCCATGGCCTGGGAGTCGGAGGAGATGATCGAGATGGCTCCGAGGTCGTGCAGGACGTCCTCCGCGCCGATGGTGGAGGGGCGGATCCGCGACTCGGCGAAGGCCAGGTCCTCGGGCACCGCCGGGTTGAGGTGGTGGCACACCATCAGCATGTCGAGGTGTTCCTCGGCGGTGTTGACGGTGAAGGGACGGGTGGGGTTGGTCGAGCTGGGCAGCACGTGCGGCTCGGAGACCACGGTCATGATGTCGGGCGCGTGCCCCCCGCCGGCGCCCTCGGTGTGGTACGCGTGGATGCCGCGCCCGCCGATGGCGGCGAGCGTGTCGGCCACGAAGCCGGCCTCGTTGAGCGTGTCGGTGTGGATGGCGACCTGGACGCCGGTGCGGTCGGCGGCGGTGAGCGCGGCGTCGATGGCGGCGGGGGTCGAGCCCCAGTCCTCGTGCAGCTTCAGGCCCACGGCCCCGCCGCGGATCTGGGAGAGCAGCGCCTCGTGCGAGACGGTGTTCCCCTTGCCGAGCAGACCGATGTTGACCGGGTGGGCCTCCAGCGCCTCCAGCATGCGGGCCAGGTGCCACGGGCCGGGCGTCACGGTGGTCGCCTTGGACCCCTCGGCGGGTCCGGTGCCGCCGCCGACGAGGGTGGTGACGCCGGAGGCGAGCGCCTCGTCGGCGATCTGCGGGCAGATGAAGTGCACGTGCGCGTCGATCGCCCCGGCGGTCAGGATCCGGCCGTTGCCGGCGACGACCTCGGTCTCGGGGCCGAGGACGAGGTCGGGGTGGACGCCGTCCATGGTGTCGGGGTTGCCCGCCTTGCCGATACCGGTGATCCTGCCGTCGCGGATGCCGACGTCGGCCTTGACGATCCCCCAGTGGTCGATGACGACGGCGCCGGTGATCACGGTGTCGGGGGTGCCGTCGGCCCGGGTGGCCCGCGACTGCCCCATGGACTCGCGGACGACCTTGCCGCCTCCGAAGACGGCTTCGTCACCGGCACGTCCGGGGCCGCCGCAGCGGTCCTCCTCGATCTCGACGAGCAGGTCGGTGTCGGCGAGGCGGATGCGGTCGCCGGTGGTGGGGCCGAACAGGTCGGCGTAGGCGTCGCGCGGGATCTCACGCATCGAGGGCGCCTCCGGTCTCCCCGCGCAGCCCCGGCACGACCCGGGCGCCGCCGATCGGGACGAGGGCGACGTCGACCGGGATGCCGGGCTCGAAACGCACGGCGGTCCCGGCGGCGACGTCGAGTCGAAGACCGCGGGCGGCGGCCCGGTCGAAGTCGAGTCCGGGGTTGGCCTCGGCGAAGTGGTAGTGGGAGCCGACCTGGACCGGCCGGTCCGCGGTGTTGAGCACGGTCAGCCGGGCGACCTCGCGGCCCTCGTTGCTGAGGACCGGCTCCTCCGCGAAGAGGATCTCTCCGGGAATCATCGGCCCCTCCTCAGACGATCGGCTCGTGCACGGTGACGAGCTTGGTGCCGTCAGGGAAGGTGGCCTCCACCTGTACGTCGTGGATCATTTCGGGGATGCCCTCCATGACGTCGTCCCGGGTGAGCAGCTTGCGTCCGGAGGCCATCAGCTCGGCGACCCCGCGCCCGTCCCGGGCGCCCTCGAGGATGTGCGACGTGATGAGCGCGATCGCCTCGGGGTGGTTCAGCCGCAGCCCGCGGGCCCGGCGCTTCTCGGCCACGTCGGCCGCCACATGGATGAGCAGCCGCTCTTGTTCGTGCGGGGTCAGTTGCACGGGCCCACCTCACAGTCCTCGCTCCGGACCGTGCGGGGCCCGGTTGCCGCAGCCACCGCGACGGGGACAGGTGTAACACACGACAGACTGCACGATCTTCGGCAATCCGGACGGAAAAACCCCAGGTGGCGTGGAACGGCAGGCTAGTTCGCCGGAGTTTCGACGACGTTAACCGGACCTCGGCCGCTCCCTGACCGCGCGAGAGCGCGGCCCGTACGCGCACCCGGTCGGCGCGTCGGCCGTCGTCGTGATCGGGTCGGCGGATCCGCCCTCGGCCGGCGTCACCGGAATCCCGACGGCCCGTCAGCCGCCGCGGACCGGGCTTCCGGGACCGCCCCGGGCCGGATCCGCGATCCGGGCCGCTCGGCGGTGAGTTGAAACGGACCAAACGACGTACCCCCTTTCGGCGGAGCGACCACTGCTTTTTTCGGGCCGTCCGGGTTGCGCGAGGGGCGTGCACGGATGGCGGAATCCTCCCTTCCGCCCCTGGTCCGGGGCCCGTTCGAGACGCGTACAGCTTTTCGATCGACGGTGTGTCCACTCGAACGGGCGAGTGGTGAGTAACAACACAAACACCCGGTTCCGTTGGGGTTTTCGGACATCCGTAGGTGAAGATCCCTGTCTGACGACAAGCCCCCGCCACAGCGGCGGGGCGATCCGGGCGGACGCCGAGTCCTGCCGCCGCCCGGGTGAGCGGTCGACAGAAGTGGATCGGCAGGAGTGGAGGACCCAAGCACGACGGGTCGCCGGGACGGTCACGCCATGACCGGTCCGAGCAGCCCTTGGGGTGAAGCCGCGGCAACGCGGCCGGGCAACTTCGCCAGCCCGAATCCGACAGGTCATCCTTCACAGGCGGCTGACGAAGGGTTGCGCATGACTGCGCTCAATCGTGTCCCGTCGCTGATGGCCCGGGCCGGCACGGCCTCGGCCCTGACCCTCGCCGCCGTGAGCGGCTCCATCGTGGTCCCGGGCGCCGCTGCCGACGCCTCGGCCGCCACCATGGCGACGAAGGCCATGCAGGTCGCGGCGTCCAAGAAGGGCGCCCCGTACAAGTGGGGCGCGACGGGCCCGCGTCGGTTCGACTGCTCGGGGCTCACGCTCTACTCGTTCAAGCGGGTGGGCAAGCGGCTGCCGCGCACGGCGGCCCAGCAGTACAACACGACCCATCACATCGCGGCGCGGAACCGCAGGGCCGGGGACCTGGTGTTCTTCCATTCCGGCTCGAGCGTCTACCACGTCGGGATCTACGCGGGTCACAACAAGATCTGGCACGCTCCCAAGACCGGGGACGTGGTGAAGCTGCAGAAGATCTGGACGAGGAGCGTCTGGTACGGCCGGGTCGGCTGACGGCCGGCCCGGGCGGGTGACGGCACGCCGGTGGAGCGCCGTCACCGCCCGGTCCGGGACGACCCGCGCACCGGGCGTGGTGCCCGTGTGCGCGCCCCCGCCGCAGGCGGACGCGCGCCCTGCCGGAAGGGGGCTCAGGGCTCCTGAAGGCCGGCGGCCGGCACCGGGCTGACGCCGACCGTCCACGGCAGCTCGACGCGGACGGTCTTGCCGCCCTCACGCGTCGGCCGCACCGTCAGTCTGCCGCCGTACTCCGCGGTGAGCCAACGGATGATCACCATGCCCCGGCCGTTGTCCTGCTGGACGGCGGCCGGGAGCCGTTTCGGGAACCGCGGATGGCTGTCGGTGACCCCGATGCGCAACTCTTCGTCCCGGTCGAGGAGCAGGTCCACCGTGAAGGTGGGCGACTGACCGAAGGTGTGCTGGACGGCGTTGGTGGCCAGCTCGGAGACGATGAGCCGGACGGTGTCGGCGGCGTCCGTGTCGGCCGGCAGACCCCACTCCGCCAAGGTGTCCAGCACATAGGTGCGGGCGGCCGCGACCGAGGCGGGATCGCTCGGCAGAGTGACGGATGCTTCCAGATGGTCTGCCATGGCGACGCCGTCCCTTTCCCACAGGACCGCGGTCCGACACGGAGCGGATGGTTCGAGTACGGTCCCGGACTGGTGCTTCGTCGCCAGACTGCCATCACCGCGTCGCTCACGCGTGGCGATCCACCAAGATATGCATATATCTGTCGCTCGATGCGGTGAACTCTGCGACGGCAGAGCGGATCCGGGTGGTCTCGAGGGAGTAGGGAAGAACCCATGCAGCATGGTCCCGCGGTGCGCCGCCGGAAACTGGGTGCCGAACTGCGCGCGCTGCGCAGCGGCGTGGGTCTCACCAGTGGCGAGGCGGCCCGTCTGGTCGGCTGGCACCAGTCGAAAGTGAGCCGGATCGAGACGGGCGCGAGCGGCGTGAAACCGGCCGACGTGCGGCTGCTGCTCGACGCGTACGCCGTCGACGACGCGCAGTTGCGGGAGCTGCTGCTGGTGCTGGCGGGGTCGGAGGACCGCGGCGGGCGGCACCACTGGTGGCACGCCTACCGCGGTGTGCTGCCGCCGACGTACCGGGACTTCATCAGCCTGGAGTCGCAGGCCAGCGGGATGCGCACGCTGGAGACCACGGTCGTCCCCGGGCTGCTCCAGACCCCCGAGTACGCCCGTGCGGTGACCCGGTCCGCGGTGGAGGGGCTCGACGAGGACCGGCTGGACGCGCTGGTCGAGGTGCGGCTGGCCCGCCAGGACGTGCTGCACGCCCAGCCGCCGCTGAGGCTCAGCGCGGTGCTGGACGAGGCGGTGCTGCGCCGCGAGGTCGGGGGGCCTGAGGTGATGGCGCGGCAGCGGGAGCGGCTGGTGGAGGCGGCACGGCTGCCCCAGGTGCGGCTGCAGGTGCTGCCGTTCGCGGCCGGGGCGCATATCGGCCTCACGGGCCCTTTCGTTATCTTCTCATTTCTGAACACATCTGATCTGGATGTGGTTGTTCTCGACCACTTGACGAGTAGCCTCTATCTCGAACGGAAAGAAGACCTGGAGGCCTACAGCGAGGCCTTCAACACCCTCCGGGCACACGCCCTTTCACCGGAGGACTCGTTGGATCTCATCGCCGGGACAGGTCACGGCGCATGACCGGGACAGGTCACGGCCCACAACAGCGTGGGGAGGCACTCATGTCCGCTCTGCCTCGGAACGTATCCTCCAGCACCGATCTGCACGACGTGCGGTGGCTGCGCAGCAGCTACAGCACCGGAGCCAACAACTGTGTCGAGACGGGCTCGCCGCGCTCCGGCCCCCCAGCGGGCCTGCTCGCCGTGCGGGACTCGAAGGATCCGGCCGGACCGGCGCTGCTCTTCTCCCCCGGGAGCTGGGCGGACTTCCTCGCCGCGCTCCACTGACGGCATCGCACGGCCGTGTCACGCCGACTCATGGCCGTGCGTCCACGATCACCCGGGCCGCGTGGGCGATCTGCGCACCGGTGAGGTCCGCACGGGCCGTGAGCCTGAGCCGTGAGATGCCGTCGGGCACGGAGGGAGGACGGAAGCAGCCCACGGCCAGGCCCGCGGCACGGCAGTCCGCGGCCCATGCCACGGCCGCCTCCGGGGAGGGCGCGCACACCGAGACGACCGCGGCGTCCGGACGTACCGCCGTCAGCCCGGCGTCGGTCAGCCGCGCGTGCAGCTCCGCCGCGACCGCGCGTGCACCGGCCGCCCGCTCGGGCTCGCCGCGCAGCAGCCGGAGGGCGGCGAGGGCGGCTCCCGCGGCCGCGGGAGCGAGCCCGGTGTCGAAGATGAACGTCCGGGCCGCGTTGAGCAGGTGGTCGATCACCCCGGCCGGCCCGAGCACGGCGCCGCCCTGGCTGCCGAGGGACTTGGACAGGGTGACGGTCGCGACCACGTCGTCGGCGCCCGCGAGACCGGCCGCGTGCGGCGCGCCGCGGCCGCCGTCCCCGAGCACGCCCAGCCCGTGGGCGTCGTCGACGACGAGTCCCGCGCCGTGCTCCCGGCAGACCGCCGCGAGTTCCGCCAGCGGGGCCGCGTCCCCGTCGACCGAGAAGACGGTGTCGGACACCGCGACCGCCGGGCCCTCGTGCGTGCCCAGCGCCTTGCGCACCGCCTCGGGGTCGGCGTGCGCCACGACCTGCGTGGTGCCGCGCGCCAGCCGGCAGCCGTCGATGAGGGACGCGTGGTTGCCCGCGTCGGAGACGATCAGCGAGCCGTGCGGGGCGAGCGCGGTGACCGCCGCCAGGTTGGCCGCGTAGCCGGAGGAGAAGACCAGCGCGGCCTCGAAACCGCAGAAGGCGGCCAGTTCCGTCTCCAGCTCCGTGTGCAGCTCGGTGGTGCCGGTGACCAGGCGGGAGCCGGTGGCGCCGCCGCCCCAGACGCGGGCCGCGTCCGCCGCGGCCCCGGTGACCGCGGGATGCCGGGCGAGCCCGAGGTAGTCGTTGCCGGCGAGGTCCAGGAGGGGCGAGTCGGCCGGGCGGGGGCGCAGGGTCCGGACGAGTCCGGCACGGCGACGCGCCCGGGCCTGCTCGTCGATCCAGCCGAACGCCATGGCTCCTCCGGGGGCTTTTGTAGGCAGTGCACAGACCCTAGCCGCAGGGTGTCCGGCGCATGGTGTGGCAATACCCACACGTCGAACCGTCTCTGTTGTGCAAACTCTCCTTGGCCCCGGGCGGCCCCGTAGGACAGGATCGGATCTCATGGACCTGCTGAACACGCTGGTGGACAAGGGGCTTCGGCGCGAGCTGCCGACCCGCGAGGAAGCTCTGGCCGTGCTGGCCACCTCCGACGACGACCTTCTCGACGTGGTCGCCGCGGCCGGAAAGGTGCGCCGTCACTGGTTCGGCCGACGGGTGAAACTCAACTACCTCGTCAACCTCAAGTCGGGCCTGTGCCCCGAGGACTGCTCCTACTGCTCCCAGCGGCTGGGATCCAAGGCCGAGATCCTGAAGTACACCTGGCTGAAGCCCGAGGACGCCTCCAGGGCCGCGGCCGCGGGGCTGGCCGGCGGTGCCAAGCGGGTCTGCCTGGTGGCCAGCGGCCGCGGGCCGACGGACCGGGACGTGGACCGGGTCTCCCGGACCATCAAGGCCATCAAGGACGAGAACGAGGGCGTCGAGGTGTGCGCCTGTCTGGGCCTGCTCTCCGACGGCCAGGCCGAGCGGCTGCGCGACGCGGGGGCCGACGCCTACAACCACAACCTCAACACCTCCGAGTCGACGTACGGCGACATCACCACCACCCACACGTACGCCGACCGGGTGGACACGGTGCAGAAGGCGCACGCCGCCGGGCTGTCCGCCTGCTCGGGCCTGATCGCCGGCATGGGCGAGAGCGACGAGGACCTGGTGGACGTGGTCTTCTCGCTGCGCGAGCTGGACCCCGACTCCGTGCCGGTGAACTTCCTGATCCCCTTCGAGGGCACCCCGCTGGCGAAGGAGTGGCACCTCACCCCGCAGCGGTGCCTGCGCATCCTGGCCATGACCCGGTTCGTCTGCCCGGACGTCGAGGTGCGCATCGCGGGCGGCCGCGAGGTGCACCTGCGCTCCATGCAGCCGCTCGCCCTGCACCTGGCCAACTCCATCTTCCTCGGCGACTACCTGACCAGCGAGGGCCAGGCGGGCAAGGCCGACCTGGACATGATCGCGGACGCGGGCTTCGAGGTGGAGGGCGCCGACCGGGTGACGCTGCCCGAGCACCGGGCGGCCCGCGACTGCGGGTCCCACCCGAGCGCCGGCTGCGGGTCCGCCGGGGACACCGGCTGCGGCGGGCACGACGCGGGCGGCTGCGGTTCCCACGAGGGCGGCGGCATCTGCGGCTCCGCACCGGCGCCGGCGCCGGCCGCCGACGAGCCCCGCCCGGACCTGGTCGCCGTGCGCCGCCGGGGTGCCGGAACGGACCTCGCACCCAATGCCTGATCCGTCCCCCCGGAGCGTGCCGGAGCTGCTGGAGCTCGACCGGCGGCACGTGTGGCATCCGTACGGCCCGATGCCCGGCCGGCAGGAACCGCTCGTCGTGGAGTCGGCGAGCGGGGTCCGGCTCCGGCTCGCCGACGGCTCGGGCGAGCTGGTCGACGGCATGGCCTCGTGGTGGTCGGCGATCCACGGCTACAACCACCCGGTGCTCAACGAGGCGGCGCACGCGCAGCTGGCGCGCATGAGCCATGTGATGTTCGGCGGGCTCACCCATGAGCCCGCCGTCCGCCTCGCGAAGCTCCTTGTCGACATGTCGCCCGAGGGGCTGGAGCATGTGTTCCTCGCCGACTCCGGCTCGGTGTCGGTCGAGGTCGCGGTCAAGATGTGCCTGCAGTACTGGCGTTCGCTCGGCCGTCCGGAGAAGCGGCGCCTGCTGACCTGGCGCGGCGGCTACCACGGGGACACCTGGCAGCCGATGTCCGTGTGCGACCCCGAGGGCGGGATGCACGACCTGTGGACCGGGGTCCTGCCCCGCCAGGTGTTCGCGGACGCGCCCCCCGCCGGGTACGAGGAGGCGTACGCGGCGCGTCTGCACGACCTGGTCGGGCGGCACGCCCACGAGCTGGCCGCAGTGATCGTCGAGCCGGTGGTCCAGGGCGCGGGCGGCATGCGCTTCCACTCCCCCGCGTACCTGCGGGTGCTGCGCGAGGCGTGCGACGCGCACGACGTGCTGCTAGTGTTCGACGAGATCGCGACCGGGTTCGGGCGCACCGGCACGCTCTTCGCGGCCGAGCACGCGGCCGTGACCCCGGACGTGATGTGCGTGGGCAAGGCGCTGACCGGCGGCTACCTGACGATGGCGGCGACGCTGTGCACCGGCCGGGTCGCCGACGGGATCTCCCGCGGCGAGGTGCCGGTGCTGGCGCACGGCCCCACCTTCATGGGCAATCCGCTGGCGGCGGCCGTGGCCTGCGCCTCGGTCGAGCTGCTCCTCGGCCAGGACTGGCGGGCCGAGGTCGAGCGCATCGAGGCGGGGCTGCGGGCCGGGCTGGCCCCGGCGGCGGACCTGGAGGGCGTCGCGGACGTGCGTGTCCTCGGCGCCGTCGGCGTGGTCCAGCTCGACCATCCCGTCGATCTGGCAGCGGCGACCCGCGCCGCCGTGCGCGAGGGCGTGTGGCTGCGGCCGTTCCGGGACCTGATCTACACGATGCCGCCGTACGTCACGGGTGACGCGGACGTGGCACGGATCGCCCGCGCGGTGTGCGCGGCGGCGCGGGAGGGCTGACATGCCGGTACTGATCATCACGGGCACCGGCACGGAGGTCGGCAAGACGGTCGCGACTGCGGCGGTGGCCGCGGCGGCCGCGGCCGCCGGACGGTCGGTGGCCGTGCTCAAGCCCGCGCAGACGGGCGTCGGACCCGCCGAGCGCGGGGACGCCGACGAGGTGGCACGGCTCGCCGGGCCGGTGACGGCGCAGGAACTCGCCCGATTCCCGGAGCCGTTGGCCCCGGCGACCGCGGCGCTGCGGGCCGGGATGGCGCCGGTGCGTCCGCAGGACGTGGCCGACGCCGCCGCCAAGCTGGCCACCGAGCACGACCTGGTGCTGGTCGAGGGGGCGGGCGGTCTGCTGGTCCGCCTCGACGCGGCGGGCGGGACCCTCGCGGAGGCGGCCCGGCTGCTGCGTGCCCCGGTCCTGGTCGTGGCGTCGGCCGGTCTGGGCACGCTGAACACGACGGAGCTGACGGCGCGTGAACTGCGCTCCCGGGAACTCGACCTGCTGGGCGTCGTGATCGGCAGCTGGCCCCGGGAGGCCGATCTCGCCTCCCGCTGCAACCTGGCCGACCTGCCCGCGGTCGCCGGGGCACCGCTGCTCGGGGCGCTCCCGGAGGGCGCCGGGGCGCTCGCGCCCGACGCGTTCCGCGCCGCGGCCCCGACCTGGCTGGCTCCGCGGCTGCACGGCGACTGGGACGCGGAGTCCTTCACGACCCGCGAGGCACCGGCTCCGTTCGCGGAGGGCCGGGGATGACACCGGTCCGGACCGGCGCGCGCCTGGTGCGCCGGGCACCGCACGGCGCACCGGGCGGCACCGTCGCGGACCCGGCCGGTGTGCCGGGCCGGACGGTGTCACCGGTGGTGCCCGATCACCGGCTCCACTGGCGCAGTTCCTCCGCGATGTCGTCCAGCGACGCCTCGCCGCTCTTGACCAGCCGCGCCAGTTCGCGCACCTGCTCGGGCGAGGTCACCACCTTCAGCCCGCTGGCGACCAGGTAGGCGTAGGCGACGGCGGAGGCGAACAGCGCGTTGGACCGCTCCAGCGCGGGGACGTGCAGCAGGAGTTGGAGCAGGGCGGCGGCCCGCGCCTGCGGGGAGTCGTAGACGGGCACGTCGAATATCTCCGCCTGGTGCCGCGCGACGGCGGCGACCAGGGCCCCCCAGTCGGTGACCTGCGGGTCTCCCGGGGTCATCCGTTCGGCGAGCATGAGCAGCCAGGCGAGATCGATCCTGAGGTCGTCCAACGGTCAGCGACGGCCTTCGCCCCGGCCGTGCCGGTGGCCCTCGCGGTCTCCGCCGAACTCCTCGGCGAAGACGGCCTCGTACTGCTTCATGAAGTCGGCGGCGGCCTCCACGAAGGTGTGGCCTACCTCGCCGGCGTCCTGGCGCACCAGTTCCTCGATGTAGCGGTTGACGCTCATCCCGCGGGCCAGGGCGCGTTCACGGGCGGCGCGGGCGGTGCCCTCGTCCACCCGCACGTTCAGCTGGGTCTTCGCCATGCCTTCGAAGCTAGCGCCGGACCGCTATCACAGGCAAGGCCCGGTGCAGGGCACACGTCCGGCGGCCCGCCGCCCGGCCGCGCGCGGGATACCGGATGTGGGCCCGGTCACACTAGGCTCGGCCGGGGGCGGAGCGGGACGGACGCCGGCCCGCGCGACGACGGAGGAGGACGCCGTGCCCACACCTGCTGCGGCGCCGGGCGCGGTGCCGGCCGAGCGGGCCGCGGCCCGTGCCCGTGGCCTGACCAAGGCCTACGGCACGGGCGAGACCACCGTGCTCGCGCTGGACGCGGTGGACGTGGACATCGCCCGCGGCCGGTTCACCGCCGTCATGGGCCCCTCCGGGTCGGGCAAGTCGACGCTGATGCACTGCCTGGCCGGCCTCGACACCGTCTCCGCGGGCCGGGTGTGGCTCGGCGGCACCGAGATCACCGGGCTGAGGGACCGGGAGCTGACGCGGCTGCGCCGGGACCGGGTCGGCTTCATGTTCCAGTCGTTCAACCTCGTCCCGACGCTCGACGCGCTGGAGAACATCACCCTGCCCCTGGACATCGCGGGCCGCCGCCCCGACCGGGACTGGCTGGACCGGGTGATCGACGCGCTGGGCCTGCGGGACCGGCTGAAGCACCGGCCGGCCCAGCTCTCCGGCGGCCAGCAGCAGCGCGTCGCCTGCGCGCGGGCGCTCGCCTCGCGCCCCGAGCTGATCTTCGCGGACGAACCGACGGGCAACCTCGACTCGCGGGCCGGCCTGGAGGTGCTCGGATTCCTGCGCGACGCCGTGGACCGGCTCGGGCAGACGGTCGTGATGGTCACCCACGACCCGGGTGCCGCCGCCCACTCCGACCTGGTGCTCTTCCTGGCGGACGGGCGGATCGTGGACGGGATGGAGCATCCCACGGCGGAATCCGTGCTGGAGCGGATGAAGCGGTTCGACGCGATCCGGGGCGCGTACGAGGGCGACGGGAGCGCGGGTGCCGCCGCGGCCGCCGGGGACACCGCCCGCGCCGCCGCCCTGCCCGCCGAGCGGGACCCCGCCACCTCCGCCGACGGGACCGGCGGCGCCACCGAAGAGGTCTGACCCGTGCTCAGGGCCACGCTCCGCGGGTTCCTCGCCCACAAGGGGCGGCTGCTGCTGTCGGCTCTCGCCGTCGTGCTGTCCGTCGCCTTCGTCGCGGGCAGCCTGATCTTCTCCGACACGGTCTCCCGCACCTTCGACCGGCTCTTCGCCGCGACCTCCGCCGACGTCACGGTGGAGCCGCGGCAGGACCTGACGTCGGCGGTGCCCACCGGCGTCGTGCAGACCGTGCCCGCCGACCTGGCCCGGCGGCTCGAAGGCCTCGGCGGAGTCGCCGCGGCCCATGTGGACGTGGCGGTCCGCGATGCCGTCGTGGTCGACGCCGCCGGCACTCCGGTGGGCCCGACCACCGGTGCCCCGACCATCGCGTCCAACTGGGAGCCCACCCGGCGCAGTCCGGTACGGCTGACCTCCGGCCGCGCCCCCCACGGCGGCGGCGAGGCGCTGCTGGACGCCGACACGGCGCGGTACCGGGGGGTGCGGATCGGCGACGTGCTCACCGTGCAGGCGCAGCCGGGCAGCTTCCGGGTGCGGGTGACCGGCATCGCCACCTTCACCACGACCAACCCGGGCTCGGCCCGTCTGTTCCTCGACACCCCGACCGCGCAGCGCAGGCTCCTCGGCTCCACCGGCCGGGCGACCGGCATCTCGGTGGACGCGGCACGGGGCACGAGCGACACCGCACTGCGGGGCAGGGTCGAGGCGGCCCTCGGACCCGGCCGGTACGACGTGCGCACCGCCGCCGAGCACGCGAAGTCCGCCGCGGCCGACCTCGGGGGGTTCCTGAAGGTGATCAAGTACGTGATGCTCGGCTTCGCCGGGATCGCGGTGCTGGTCGGCGTGTTCCTGATCGTCAACACCTTCTCGATGCTGATCGCCCAGCGCACGCGGGAGCTGGGCCTGCTGCGCGCCCTGGGGGCCGACCGGCGGCAGGTGCGCCGCTCGGTGCTCACCGAGGCGGCGCTGCTGGGCCTGGCCGGCGCGACGCTGGGCCTGGCGGCCGGCGTCGGCCTGGCGGCCGGGCTGATCCGGCTGCTGAGCGCCTTCGGGATGAACCTGCGGACCACCGACACGGTGGTCGCCTGGTCGACCCCGGTCGCCGCGTACGCCGTCGGGGTCGGCGTCACCTTCGTGGCGGCCTTCCTGCCCGCGCGGCGCGCGGCGGCGGTGTCCCCGATGGCCGCGCTGGCGGACGCGGAGGTCGCCGGCGTGGGGCGGCCGCTGCGGGTGCGCGCGGCGGCGGGTGCGGCTCTGGGGGCGGCCGGTGCGGCGGCGCTGGCGGGCTGCGCCGCGTCCGGGCGCGCGGCGACCGCCGCGTCGCTGCTCGGGGCCGGTGTCGTGCTCACCCTGGTGGCGACCGTGGTCGCCGGGCCGCTGCTGGTGCGGCCGCTGATCCGGGTGCTCGGCGGGGCGTTCCCGGCACTGTTCGGCGCGGTGGGACGGATGAGCCGGCGCAACGCGCTGCGCAACCCGCGCCGTACGGGCGCCACGGCGGCGGCCCTGATGGTGGGTCTGGCGCTGGTGGCGGGCATGTCGGTGGCCGGCTCCTCGATGAACCGGTCCTTCGACCGCCGCATCGACCGGACGCTCGGTGCGGACTTCATCGTGCAGAACCGCAATTTCCTGCCGTTCCCGGCGGAGGTCACCGCCCGGGTGCGCGGCACGCCGGGTGCCGGGGTGGTGGTGCGGCAGCGGTTCGCGGCGGTGGCGGTGGCACTGCCGGACGGCCGGCGGGTGGAGACGACCGCCTCGGCGTACGACCCGCGTCTCGACGACGTCGCCCACCTCACCTACGCGTCCGGCGGCACCGGGGCCGCGCTGGCCGCCGGGCACGTCGCCATGGACGCCGGCTTCGCGCGCGGGCACGGGGTGCGGCCGGGCAGTGTGCTGCCCTTCGAGTTCCAGGGCGGCCGGCGGGCGCGGCTGACCGTGGGGGCCCTGACCGACCAGGGCGACACCGAGGCGTTCGGTGTGCAGGGCGGGCTCTTCCTCGGCCTCGGCACGCTGGAGCGGTACGTGCCGGGCACGCCGGACGCGGCGGTGTACGTGAACGCGGCCCCGGGCACGGCCCCCGCCCTGCTGCGGTCCCGTCTGGAGCGCGCCCTCGCCCCGTACCCGCAGGTGCAGGTCCGCGACCAGGCCGACTACAAGAAGCTCGTCCACGACCAGATCGCCGTGCTGCTGTACCTGGTGTACGCGCTGGTCGGCCTGGCGATCGTCATCGCGGTGCTGGGTGTGGTCAACACGCTGGCGCTGTCGGTGGTGGAGCGGACGCGTGAGATCGGGCTGCTCCGGGCCATCGGGCTGTCGCGGCGCCAGCTGCGGCGGATGATCAGGCTGGAGTCGGTGGTGATCGCGGTGTTCGGAGCGGTGCTCGGTCTGGCCCTGGGACTGGTGTGGGGCCTGTGCCTGCAACGGGTGCTGGCGCTGCAGGGCATGACGGCACTGGCGATCCCGTGGGGCACCATCGCGACGGTCGTGATCGGCTCCGCGGTGGTGGGCGTCGTCGCGGCCGTGCTTCCGGCGCTGCGGGCGTCCCGGATGAACGTGCTCACGGCCATCGCGCACGAGTGAGGCCCGGTGCCGGTCCACATGGTGGAAAGACGCTCCCGCGCGGGCCCGGCGTGGTGGGATCGCCGCATGAGTGATCTGCGCATACGCGCCGCGTGCGGTGACGATCTCGACGCGGTGCTGGTGTTCTGGGCGACGGCGGCGGAGGGCACCAGCATCAGTGACGACCGGGCGGGGGTGGCGCGCCTGGTCGACCGCGACCCCGGGGCGCTGCTGCTCGCGGAGCAGGGTGGGGAGCTGGTGGGGACGGTGATCGCGGGCTTCGACGGATGGCGCTGCCACCTGTACCGGCTGGCGGTGCGTCCGGACCACCGCCGTCGTGGTGTCGCCTCCGCGCTGCTGGCCGCCGCCGAGGAGCGGTTCGTCCGGCTCGGCGGGCGCCGCGGCGACGCGATGGTGCTCGTCCGCAACGCGATGGCGCACCGCGCCTGGCGGGCCGCCGGCTACGCCCCCGAGGAGCACTGGCGCCGCTGGGTGAAGCCCCTGCGGGGCTGACCCATCCGCTTACTTTGCCCGTCCTTTACCCTTGAGGGACATCAGGTCCTTCATGAAAGGTTGTGAGCGTCCGCCGATGGGCGAGCCTTCCTGTGACCGACACCGCGCGATCCGCCCCGTCCTCCCGGACCATGGGTGGGGGGTGACCCGATGACCGAAGTGCTCCTGCTGCTCGTGGCAGTCCTGCTGTCGCTGGCCTGCGGCGCCTTCGTCGCGGCCGAGTTCTCGCTGACCACCGTCGAGCGCGGCGCGCTGGAGCGGGCGGCCGAGCAGGGCGAGCGGGGCGCCGCGGGGGCGCTGAAGGCCGCCCGGAATCTCACGTTCCAGCTCTCCGGCGCCCAACTCGGCATCACCGTGACCAACCTGGTGGTCGGCATGCTCGCCGAGCCGTCCATCGCCCGGCTGATCGCAGGGCCGCTGGAGTCCCTCGGCATCTCCCGCTCCGCGGCGACCTCGGTGGCACTGGTCCTGGGCACCGCCCTGTCCACGGTGTTCCTGATGGTCGTCGGCGAGCTGGTGCCCAAGAACTGGGCGATCTCCTCGCCGCTGGCGGTGGCCAAGCGGGTCGGCACCCCGCAGCGCTGGTTCAGTGCCGCCTTCCGCCCGTTCATCACCCACCTGAACAACACCGCGAACCGCCTGGTGCGCCGCCTCGGCATCGAGCCCGCCGAGGAGCTCGCCTCCGCGCGCGGCCCGCAGGAGCTGGCGGCCCTGGCGCGCCACTCCGCCCGCGAGGGGGCCCTGGCGGCGGACACCGCCGAGCTGTTCGTGCGGACCCTCAACCTGGCCGACCTGACCGCGGAGAACGTGATGACGCCCCGCGTCCAGGTGATCGCCCTGGAGGCCCGGGCGACCTGCGAGGACGTGGCGAACGCGACGCGGGCCACCGGTCTGTCCCGCTTCCCCGTCTACCGCAACAGCCTGGACGCGGTCGTCGGCATCGCCCACGTCAAGGACTGCCTCGCGCTCGGGGCGGAGCGCCGGCCCCGCGTGCCGGTCTCCGAGATCATGCGCGAGCCGCTGCTCGTCCCGGAGTCGCTGACCGTCGACCGGCTGCTGGACCGGCTGTCCGGCCGGCGCACGATGGCGGTGGTGATAGACGAGTACGGCGGCACGGCGGGCGTGGCGACGCTGGAGGACATCGTCGAGGAGGTCGTCGGCGAGGTGCGGGACGAGCACGATCCGCACGAGACACCCGACCTCGCCCCGGCCGGGGCGGACGACGAGGGCCGGGCGCTGTACTCGGCGGACGGCGCGGCGCGGGTGGACCAGCTCGCGCGCGTCGGCCTGCGGGTGCCGGACGGCCCGTACGAGACGCTGGCCGGGGTCGTCGCCACCGCGCTGGGACGGATCCCCGGGGAGGGCGACGTCCTGGAGGTCGCCGGGTGGCGGCTGGACGTGGTGGACGCCGCCGGCCGCCGCGCCGCGCGGGTCCTGCTGCACGCGCCCCTCGACGACGAGGTCCCCGGCACCGGCCCGCGACACGGGACGGCGCCGGACCCGCGCGGCCGGCGCACGCCGCGCGGCGGCGACGGTGAGCAGGCGGCGTACGGGACGAAGGGGGACGGCCGGTGACCACGCTGCAGATCCTGATCGGTGTGGCGAGCCTCGTCGTGAACGCCTTCTTCGTCGGGGCCGAGTTCGCGCTGATCTCCGTGCGCCGCAGCCAGATCGAGCCGTACGCCGAGGAGGGCGACCGGCGCGCCCGCAGCGTGCTGTGGGGACTCGAGCACGTGTCCGCGCTGCTCGCGGCCGCCCAGCTCGGCATCACCCTGTGCACGCTGGTCCTCGGCGTCGTCGCCGAGCCCGCCATCGCACACCTGCTGGAGCCGGTGTTTCACGCGCTCGGTGTGCCCTCCGGGGCGGGGCACGCGGTGTCGTTCGTCATCGCGCTGACCTTGGCGACGTACCTGCACATGCTGCTCGGCGAGATGGTCCCGAAGAACATCTCGCTGGCCGAGCCGGTGCGCAGTGCGCTGCTGCTCGGTCCGCCGCTGGTGACGCTCTCCCGCGCCCTGCGCCCGGTGATCTTCACGGTGAACGCCTTCGCGAACGCCCTGCTGAAGCTGTTGCGGGTGGAGACGAAGAACGAGGTCGCGGCGACCTTCACGGACGCGGAGCTGGCGGAGATCGTCAAGGACGCCAGCGAGGCCGGGCTGATCGACGAGCGGGCGCAGGAGCGGCTGCACGACGCGCTGGAGCTGGGCAGCCGCCCGGTGCGCGACGTGGTGCTGCCGCTGGAGGGGGTGGTCTACGCCCGCCTGGGCGTGACCCCGGAGCAACTGGAGCGGCTGTCCGCGGACTCCGGCTTCTCCCGCTTCCCAGTGGTCGACGAGGAGGACCGGAACGTGGGCTACCTGCACGTGAAGGACGCGCTGGACGCCTCCCCGCGCAACCGGCCCTTCCGGCTGGAGGACATGCGGCCCATCGCGCGGGTGCGCGAGACCACGCCCCTGGACGACGTGCTCACCGCCATGCGCGGCAGCCGGACCCATCTCGCGGCGGTGCTGGACGCCGACGGCCGCCTGGCCGGCCTGGTGACCATGGAGGACGTGCTGCGGGAGCTGTTCGGCCAGCCGGTGTGAGGCGGGGGCCGCGGCCGCGGGCCGTCCAGGCTGCGGCCGCGCGCGGCCGCGACCCGGACGTCTCCCGCCCGCGGCGCGTCCGCAGGACCGACCGACCGCTTGGTATGGAGGGCGGCGCGCGGGATACCCTCGCTGACGCCATGCACACTTCTCCCACGCATCCCGCGCACACCAGCCTGGTCGCCGTCGGCGACTCCTTCACCGAAGGCATGTCGGACCTGCTCCCCGACGGTTCGTACCGCGGCTGGGCCGACCTTCTCGCGGCGCGGATGGCCGCCCGCACGCCCGGCTTCCGCTACGCCAACCTCGCGGTGCGCGGCAAGCTCATCGGGCAGATCGTCGACGAGCAGGTCGGCGTCGCGGCGGCCATGCGGGCCGACGTGGTGACGCTGGTCGGCGGGCTGAACGACACCCTGCGCCCCACGTGCGACATGGGCCGGGTCCGAGGCCTGCTGACGGAGGCGGTGGAGCGGCTCGCACCGTCGTGCGGGCAGCTGGTGCTGATGCGCAGCCCGGGCCGCCAGGGCCCCGTCCTGGAACGCTTCCGGCCGCGCATGGAGGAGCTGTTCGCCTGCATCGACGAGCTGGCCTCACGCCACGGCGCGCTGGTCGTCGACCTCTACGGAGCGCCCTCGCTGGCCGATCCGCGCCTGTGGGACGTGGACCGGCTGCACCTCACCCCCGAGGGGCACCGGCGGGTCGCGGAGGCGGTGTGGCAGGCCCTCGGCCACGACGCGGAGGACCCGGAGTGGCGGACGCCGATGGCGCCCACCGCGCCCCCCGGCTGGGCGAGCCGCCGCGCCGCCGACGCCCGCTTCGCCCGGCAGCACCTGCTGCCCTGGATAGGGCGGCGGCTGACGGGCCGCTCCTCCGGCGACGGCCGGACAGGCGCCCATTTCAGCGCTGAGCTGGGCAATGCCTTCTGGGTCACCCCTGCGGACCACACAACCCCCGGCCCTGTGACGGACTGGCGCCGGGTGGGGCCCTGACCCGGATCCCCGCCAGGCCGCCCTGCACCGATCAGGAGGTCATGTCATGTGGAGGGTTCGACGGGCTCGCGGTGCGGGGATCGCTGGGCGGCTGGTGCCGGATGGGCTGTGGGAGTTGTTCCCGCGGATGATGCCGGAGGCGCGGGCTCGCCCGCAGGGAGGCGGCCGCGATATCTGCCGCAACCGGCAGGACGTCGTCGACGGACTGACGCCGTGGTCGCGCAGGAGCAGCAGGCACGCGTCGAAGGCGCCGGGCACGGCGGCCTCGAGGGGCCGGCGCCGGGTACGAGGTCCAGGCCGAGCCCTCGCCGGTGCGCGACCGTGACGCCCGCCGGGGCGACACCCTGTCCGCGCAGCACGCGCACCTCGCCGTCGGCCGGTGCGAGCGGGATCGGCACTTCACCGGCGGGCCCCTTCAGGTGCGGCTCCACCACGTGCAGGACGGCCGCCGCGCCGAAGGCGTTGCCGCCGTCCTACAGCACCGCCATCGCCGACGGGGACGCCGGCCGGTGGGTGGAGGACAGCATGCCGAAGGCGCCCTGGAGAGTGGGTCGGGTGCTGAACATGCGGAGGGAGGTCTCCGCCGGCCTGGCCTTCACCTTCCTGCCGGGCCGGTCGCCGTCGGACACCGTCTCACCTGACGACCAGTGTCACCCGCCATGAGTTTCCGCCGGGGTACGTGCTGCTCAGTACGGAGGTGCCGGACGATCGCCCCACGAACAGGCCCGGTGTGACGCCCAGGGGCGGGCTCATCACTCCGTTGCTGACGGGCGCGAGAACCTTGGGGCTTGAGCTGCTGATGACCCGCCAGCGCCCGCCCTGTGCCGCTTGTTCGGGCGCGGCGAGGAACACGTCGACCCGCTGGCCGGGGTGGAGGCAGAAGGCACCGGAGTCGGCCTGGGTGAGGGATCCGGCGGAATGCGGCAGAACCGCGGCGGGCAGCCGATGACACCCGCCGGCGGCGCCGGCGGGCGGGGCGGCCGCCTGCGACGAGGGCGGCGCCGCCGAGGAGTGGTCCGGCGCAGGGGTGCCCGAGGAACATCCGGTGGCGAGGAGTGCAGTCACAGCCAGTACGGCACTGAGTCCGGCAACGCCAAGTCCTGTGTCAGCAGCTTCTGTTGGTGACAGCAGTATGCGGCGGACCGTCATGTGCTTTCCCTCCGAGGGGATGGGCGACGGCCCTGGGGTCGTCCGGCATCGCGCCGGACGACCCCAGGGCGTCAGGTCAGTGCTGTCGGGTTCAGTGCTGGTTGGTGGCGCTGGTGTAGGAGACGACGCAACCGCCGCTTCCGTTGTTGAAGTTGTTGCTCCACAGCGACTGGACGGCGTAGTTGGAGCCGTTCATGCCGATGATCGCCGAAGCGCCCTGCCCGGAGGAGATCCAGGCGCACTTGTCACCGTTCTCGTAGCCGGTCGAGTCCAGCCAACCGGTGCCCGCGGTCGGGTCGGTGAGCGTCTCGGCGTACTCGTGGCCGCCGACGATCGTCACACCCTCGGTGGCGCCGTTGACGCCACTGCTGCCCGGGTTCACGAAGTTGGCGCCACAGGAACTGCCCGCGTCGGAGACGTAGGGGAAGTTGGTGTACGGCAGCTTCGCGCCGGTGCTGGTCGTCGTCTCGTCGTGCCAGGCGCAGTACTGGGTCTTGAAGCCGCTGGGCACGACGCCGTGCGGCGCGTCCACGATGATCTGCACGTTGTCGCCGGAGGCGCCGAAGTGCGCGGCCGCCTTCACGGCTTCCGCCGCGATCTGCGACTGGGTCGGCTTGTTGGGCGCGGAGACGGAGCTGTCCAGCCAGGTGCCGCCCACCGGGCTGGACGCCGGGTGCCCGACGGGGGTGCCGGCGCCGTTGCACTGCGTGGTGCCGACGGCGACGCCCTGGCAGTACTGCGTGTTCGAGGTCGACCAGGTGTCACCGCTGCCGTAGGCGTGCTGGAAGAACGACAGCTGCAGAGCCGCCTCACCGGAGGGGTCGTTGGTGACGGTCGACCCGGTACCCCACTGGGAGCCCCAGTAGACGACGTAGACCTTCGGGGCGGTGACAACCGCGCCGCCGCCGTACGACAGAAGCGTGCCGGTGGCCGTCGTGGCGCCACGCGCGTCGCGTGCGGCGAACTGCTTCGCGTGACCGGAGGTCTCGGGCGCCTGGGCCATGGCAGTCGAGGAGGCCATGAGCGTGGCGGCGACGAGCGTCGCGGCGGTGGCGGCAACACGGGCGAGGGTTGTTCTGCGCAGCATCGTGAGCCCTTCGAGGTGAGGTAGTCGTCGACTGGCACGACTTCGGACCGCCGGTCCGCGACGCGGAATATGCGTGACGCGGTGACGATTTTCGAGAATGCGAAAAAGGGTGCTTCCGGCGGCAATTCCCGGTCTAGGTGGACCGGTCGTCGAAGAAAATATGACATTGACGAGGCACGGTCAAGACGTCAACCTTCGCAACTTCAACTAGGCGCCTACCAGCACGTTCGTGGGCGATGGCCGCCTCCGGGGCCACGCAAACAACTTAAAATGCCACCAAAAAGCCTCGCCGGACAATGAGGGTTTCCCTACGCCATAAACCCTCACCCCTCTATGGCGCATGCCGAAAAGGGTTCGACCTCCCCCAGCAATCAATACCGCAAACATCGGTCCGGTCAAATACACGGCATGGCTTTGTAAAGGCCGTCACGCCGGCAATCGCCGCGCGCACCGGCGCGACGGGCGCCCCGCTGACGGCGAGGCCAGGTTGCCGCGCCGCCGACGCCAGAGCCGGGTGCGTGGCATCGCCGTGGACGAGCGCCTGGGTGGGAAGAGGGCGCAGTGCGGGGCGGGTGACGTCCAGGAGCAGGTGTTCCAGGTGGGGGGCGGCCATCTCGTCCAGGACGGCGGCAACCAGCGGACCGGCCGCTTTGCGCATCCTGATGGGCTGCTCTCGGCGGTGGTCGTCCTCCCGCCAGGTCGTGATCTTGCGCCGATGGAGGTCCACGAGAAGCTTGACGGTCATCGAGGGTGGCGCTCCCTGGCGCTCGGATTGCGCCACCCCACTCGCCGCACGCGCCCTCTACCCTGCGTACAGGGAACCTGGGCAGGTGCCACACCGGCCGCTCCTCCGGCGACGGCCTCTGTCTCCCCCGAAGCGGCCCGACCCGCTCCCCTACGGCGACCCGGCGCGGTAGACGGACCGGGGAGACCCGGCACGGAGGGGGCCCGGGAGACCCGGCACCCGGGCCACGACCGGCCCGCCGGGGGTCCGCCGCACGGGCCGGACGACTCCCGCCGTCCGCCTCTCGTAGGTTCCCACGAACACCCCCGTGGCGCTGGCCTGCACGAATCGCCAGTAGAATCCGTACACGTGACTTCAGCGCCCGCCAAGCCCCGCATCCCGAACGTCCTCGCCGGACGCTACGCCTCCACCGAGCTCGCCACGCTCTGGTCCCCCGAGCAGAAGGTGAAGCTGGAGCGGCAGCTCTGGCTCGCCGTGCTGCGGGCCCAGAAGGACCTCGGGATCGAGGTGCCGGACGCAGCGATCGCCGACTACGAGCGCGTCCTCGACACCGTCGACCTCGCCTCGATCGCCGAGCGCGAGAAGGTCACCCGGCACGACGTGAAGGCCCGGATCGAGGAGTTCAACGACCTCGCCGGGCACGAGCACGTGCACAAGGGCATGACCTCCCGCGACCTGACGGAGAACGTGGAGCAGCTGCAGATCCGGCTCTCCCTGGAGCTGGTCCGCGACCGCACCGTGGCCGTCCTCGCCCGCCTGGGCCGACTGGCCGCCGAGTACGGCGAGCTGGTCATGGCCGGACGCTCCCACAACGTCGCGGCGCAGGCCACCACGCTCGGCAAGCGCTTCGCGACGGCGGCCGACGAGCTGCTCGTCGCCCACGGCCGCCTGGAGCAACTGCTCGGCCGCTACCCGCTGCGCGGCATCAAGGGCCCGGTCGGCACGGCCCAGGACATGCTGGACCTCCTCGGGGGCGACGCGGCGAAGCTGGCGGACCTCGAGGACAGGATCGCCGGGCACCTCGGCTTCGCGCAGGCCTTCACGTCCGTGGGCCAGGTCTACCCGCGCTCCCTGGACTACGAGGTGGTGACCGCGCTGGTGCAGCTGGCCGCGGCCCCCTCGTCGCTGGCGAAGACGATCCGGCTGATGGCCGGGCACGAGCTGGTCACCGAGGGCTTCAAGCCCGGCCAGGTCGGCTCCTCGGCGATGCCGCACAAGATGAACACCCGTTCCTGCGAGCGCGTCAACGGCCTGATGGTGATCCTGCGCGGCTACGCCTCGATGACGGGCGAGCTGGCGGGCGACCAGTGGAACGAGGGCGACGTGTCCTGCTCGGTGGTACGCCGGGTCGCGCTGCCGGACGCCTTCTTCGCGCTGGACGGCCTGCTGGAGACGTTCCTGACGGTGCTCGACGAGTTCGGCGCCTTCCCCGCCGTCGTCGCCCGCGAGCTCGACCGCTACCTGCCGTTCCTGGCCACCACGAAGGTGCTGATGGGCGCGGTGCGCGCGGGCGTCGGCCGTGAGGCCGCCCACGAGGCGATCAAGGAGAACGCGGTGGCGACGGCCCTCGCGATGCGCGAGCAGGGCGCCGAGCGCAACGACCTCCTGGACAAGCTCGCGGCCGACGAGCGCCTGCCGCTGGACCGTGGGCAGCTCACGGAACTCATGGCCGACAAGCTGTCCTTCACCGGCGCGGCGGCCGCCCAGGTCGGCATGGTCGTGGGCCGCGTCGACGAGATCGTGAAGCAGCACCCGGAGGCCGCGGGCTACGTCCCGGGGGCGATCCTCTGACCCGTTTCACCCGGGCGGAGCTGGAGGCCGCTCGCGACCGCCCGGTCCCGGACGTGGTCGCGGACGGCCTCCGCGTGTTGTTCTGCGGCATCAACCCCGGCCTGATGTCGGCGGCGACGGGCCATCACTTCGCCCGCCCCGGCAACCGGTTCTGGCCCGTGCTGCACCGCTCCGGCTTCACCCCGCGGCTGCTGCGGCCGGAGGAGCAGCAGGAGCTGACGGCATACGGGCTCGGCATCACCAACGTCGTGGCGCGGCCGACGGCCCGCGCCGACGAACTGGCACCGGAGGAGTACCGCGAGGGCGGACGCCTGCTGGAGGCCAGGGTGGCAGGGCTGGGGCCACGGTGGCTGGCGGTGGTCGGGGTCACGGCGTACCGGGTCGCCTTCGACGACCGTACGGCCCGGATCGGCCGCCAGGAGCGCACGATCGGAGGTGCCCGGGTGTGGGTGCTGCCCAACCCGAGCGGGCTGAACGCGCACTGGACCCTGGACACCATGGCCGAGGAGTTCGCCCGGCTGCGGACGGCCGCGGAGCACACGGCGTAACTCCTGCCGCACTGCCGCCGGGTGCGCCGGACCGCCGTGCACGCGGCGCGGACCCGCCGGCCGGAGGCGGGCGCCCCCCGGCGGGGCGGCCGCCCGCGCGGCCCGGCGCTTTTTCCGCGGGCCGGGACCGCGTGCCGCGGATGAGGGAGTGCGGCCCGTACGGGTGTCGTCGTCAGGGCGGGTCCACGTCCGTGACGACCGCGACGAGCGCCTGGGGCAGACCGCCGTCCTCGTGGGTCACACCGAGGGCTATCCAGCGCCCGGCGCGATCGGACCTCCACAGCTGCACGTCGGGGACGTGCCCGCCGAGCAGCCCCCACGGCTCCGCCAACGCCTCGCCCCGCACCGCCCGTTCGAACAGGCTGTACAGGCCGAACCGCTGCGGAGGCCCCCAGCGCGCGGTGAGCCGCTCCCCCAGGGCGTCACGGTCCGCCTCGTACTGCGTGCGCGCCTGTTCCCGGTCGGCGGCGTCGGCCTGCCGCAGGTCGCGGCCCACCCCCCACTCGGCCGTCCAGTAACCCGGTCCGGACCCGACGGCGCCCGCGGCCGTGCGCCGGGCGGGGAAGGCCCGCGCGCACAGCTCGTCGATCACGGCGAGGGCCTGCGCGATGTCCATGCCCCCAGTAAAGCGGCCGGCACTGACACATGGCGGCGCGTCAGGTGCCGCCCACAAGCCGCGAGGCCGGTCGCGGTCACGCCGTCACCGTCCTCACGCGTCCCGTCGGCGCAGTCGCGCCCCGCCCGCCAGGAGGGCCGCCGCGGCCCACAGGGCGGCGACCGCGAGTCCGGTCCACGGCCCCGGGCCGCCGTCGTGATGCAGGTGGAACACGGCCTGACCCGCCCGGTCGGGCAGCAGAGCGGCGGCGCCGCCGGACAGGTCGCCGACCACGAACGACACGATCAGCATCAGCGGGACGAGGATGCTCAGCGTCAGGACGCCACTGCGCAGGACGGCCGTCAGCCCGGCCGCGAGCAGCGCCATGACGGTCAGGTAGAGGCCGCAGCCGACGACGCCGCGCAGGCCGGCCGTCCAGCCCGGCCCGTGCGCCGTGCCGACCGCCCGGCCCACCGCCAGGCTCAGGGCGCCGGTGAGCAGGCCCGTCGCCAGCACGGGGAGCGCGACCGCCGCGGCCTTGGCGGCGAACCACCGCCCCCGGCGCGGCGCGGCCGCCGGCGACAGCCGCAGCGCGCCACCCTGGAACTCGGCGGCGACGGCCGTGGTGCCGAAGGCGATGGCCGCGATCTGGCCGAAGGTGACACCGAAGTCGACGACGAGCCCCTCGTCCGCGCGGGCCTGCGGGCCGTCCTGGAGGCGCAGCCCGACATCGAGGTCGTCGGGGAGGCCGCGGACGGCGCGGCCGTGATCCCGCTGGTGCGCCGGCTGCGGCCCGACGTGGTCGCGATGGACGTCCGGATGCCGCTGCTCGACGGCATCGAAGCCACCCGGGCGGTGCTGCGCACGGTCGAGGACCCGCCGAAGATCGTCGTCGTGACGACCTTCGAGAACGACGAGTACGTGTACGAGGCGCTGCGCGCCGGGGCCGACGGGTTCCTGCTGAAGCGGGCCCGGCCCGCGGAGATCGTGCACGCGGTGCGCCTGGTCGCCGAGGGCGAGTCGCTGCTGTTTCCGGCCTCGGTGCGGCAACTGGCCGCCCGGTACGGCGACGACGGCGGCAACCGGGCGGCGCGTGCCGTCCTCGAGCGGGCCCGGCTGACCGACCGCGAGGCGGAGGTGCTGCGGCTGATGGCCCGGGGCCTGTCCAACGCGGAGATCGCGACACGGCTGCACGTCGGCGGGGAGACGGTGAAGTCCCACGTGAGCGGCGTCCTGGCGAAGCTGGGAGCCCGGGACCGCACCCAGGCCGTGATCACCGCGTACGAGTCCGGCTTCGTGGCGCCCGGATAGACGGGCGCCCCCGCTCACCGCGGCCCGGAGGGCCCGTCCCCGGGCCTCGCCGACCCGGCCCGTGCCGAGTACGATCCGGCCACGATGCGCACGAGCTGGGAGGACGGACGGTGGGGCGGCTGACCGGCGGGGATCCCTCGCTGCTGCGAAGGATCAATTCCGCGGTGGTGCTGCACGCACTGCGCGCCACGGACTGCGCGACGCTCACGGAGATCACCCGGGTGACCGGGCTGTCGCGGCCCACGGTCGAGGGCGTCGTCGAGGATCTGATCGCGGCGGGCCTCGTCGTCGGGACGGCCGCGGAGGAGGGCGCCGCACGGCGGCAGGGCCGGCCGGCGCGGCGGTTCCGATTCCGTGCCGAGGCCGGGCATCTGCTCGGCCTGGAGATCGGCGCGCACCGGGTGGCCGCGCTGCTGGCCGACCTCGACGGGACGGTGATCGGGGCCCAGGCCCGGGAGGTGGGCGGGACGGCCGGGGCGGACGAGCGGCTGGAGCGGCTGCGCGGCGCCGTCGCGGAGCTGCTGCGCCGGGCAGGGGTCCCGCGCGGGTCGCTGCGGGCGGTGGGCGTCGCCACGCCCGGGATCGTCGAGGCGGACGGCACGGTACGCCTGGGCACGGCGCTGCCCGGGTGGACGGGGCTGCGCCTGGGCGAGCGGCTGAGTCGCTCCTTCCGGTGCCCGGTGCTGGTGGAGAACGACGCCAACGCCGCCGCCGTCGCCGAGCACTGGAAGGGCGCCGCCACCGAGTCCGACGATGTGGTCTTCGTGCTGGCGGGACTGAGCCCGGGGGCCGGTTCGCTGATCGGCGGGCGGCTGCACCGCGGGTACGGCGGTGCGGCCGGCGAGATCGGCGCGCTGCACCTGCTCGGCCGTGAGGCGACACCGGAGACGCTGCTGTCGACGACGGGCCGGCCGCTGCACCCCCTGGACGAGCAGGCGGTGGCCGAGGTGTTCGCGCTGGCCCGGGAGGGCGACGAGCGGGCCCGGGCGGCCGTGGACCGGTTCATCCGGCGGCTCGTCCACGACGTGGCCGCGCTGGCCCTGGCGCTGGATCCGGAACTCGTCGTGATCGGCGGCTGGGCGGCCGGTCTGGACGGCGTACTGGAGCCGCTGCGGAGCGAGTTGGAGCGGTACTGCCTGCGTGCGCCGAAGGTGACGCTGTCGCTGCTCGGCGAGGCGGCGGTGGCGACGGGTGCCCTGCGGCTGGCTCTCGACCACGTCGAGGAGCAGCTGTTCGCGGTCGACGGCACGGTGACGGCCCGCCGCTGAGCCCGAGGAGCACGGGCTGGGCGCGACCCGTACGTGCCGCGCGCCCGGCCCGGGCGCGCACCGGGGTGCGGGTCCGACCGGCACGGGTCGCACGTCGGAACCGCCGGCGGGGGCAGGGGGGAGCGGCGGAGCCCGGGCGGGCGGAAGCACGCCGATGGCCGTCGGCGCGCACCGGCGGCTACGACGCCCGCTGCTCCGGCTCCTCGTCGATCTCCACCCCGCCGAAGTCGCCGAAGGTCAGCCGGCAGGTGTCGGCGCGGTAGGTGGCGACGGACAGCGCCGCGGTGCGGCCGGCGGCGACGAAGCGGGTCGTCACGACGAGGACGGGCGCGCCGGGCAGCCGGTCGAGCTCCTTGGCGTCGTCGGCGCCGGCCGAGCCCAGCTCCACGGAGCGGTGCCCGCCCTCCAGATCCAGGCGCTGGAGCTCGCGCAGCACGGCACGCGCGCGTGCCGGGCCCGAGGGCGCGCCGACCGTCGTCAGGCCGGGCACCGACACGGCGGGGACGTGCAGCAGCTCGGCGGCGACCGTCTGGCCGTGGCTCACGCGGGAGCGGCGCACGGTGTGCACGGGCTCGTCCCGGCCGGTCTCCAGCGTGGCCGCGACGACCGCGGGCGGCACCGCGAGCACGCAGTCGGCGGGCTGCCAGGCGTCGTCGTGCGCACCGGGCCAGGCCTGCTGCTCGGTGCCGACGGCCACCCCGACGCGCGGTGGGGCGACGGTCGTGCCGACCCCGCGCCGACGCTGGAGCCGGCCTTCCAGCTCCAGCTGCTCCAGGGCCTGGCGGAGGGTGGCGCGGGCGACACCGAACCGGGCGGCGAGTTCACGCTCGTTGGGCAGGATCTCCCCGACCGAGAACTCGGAGTCCAGTGCCTCGCTGAGCACGGTCCTGAGGTGCCAGTACTTCGGTTCCGGCACCGGTTCCAGCTGCGTGGTCCCCACCCTGTCCTCCGCAATCGCCCTGGCCCGGCGGCGTTTCAGCGCCCTTGTTTATTAAAGGTTGTTGTACTTGTCTGCGACCATAGGGCGGCCCCCACCCTTGGTCAAGACCAATCCTGGACCCGGCGCCCCGGTCCGGAACGCCGTGCGGCCCAGCGTTCATGAGGCGTTCGCACAGGGCCACCCCCGTGGCCGTGCGGAGCCTTCTCCATGGCCGCGTGGGGCCGTCTCCGTGACCGCACGGCGATGCGCGCGTGGCGTACGAGGGGCTTCCCGCGCGGTGCTCCGCGGCCTCGGGGCCTACCCGCCGGTAGTAATTGCTGACAAGCTGTCTCAACACTGCCCGGCAATCCCCGCGACGAGGAGTTCCCATGGCCGCAACCGTCTCGTTCCCGGTCCCCACCGCCCACGGCCCGCGGACCGTGACGCTCTCCTACGCGCGCGTGGGCCACGGCGAGCCACTGCTCCTGTTGCACGGCATCGGGCACCACCGGCAGGCATGGGACCCGGTGATCGACCTCCTCGGGGCCGAACGCGACGTGATCGCCGTGGACCTGCCGGGCTTCGGCGCCTCCCCCGCACTGCCCGACGGCATGCGCCACGACCTGCCGACGGTCAACACCGTGCTGGGCGCGCTGTGCGAGGCCCTGGGGATCGGCCGCCCCCATGTGGCGGGCAACTCCCTCGGCGGTCTGCTGGCCCTGGAGCTGGGCCGGGAGAAGCTCGTACGGTCCGTCACGGCCCTGTCCCCCGCCGGGTTCTGGACCGAGGCCGAGCGGCGCTACGCGTTCGCCGTCCTGCAGGCGATGCGGGGCATCGCGCGGCGCCTACCGCTGCCGATGGTCGAACGGCTGTCGCGGACGGCCGCCGGACGCACGGCGCTGACCAGCACCATCTACGCCCGCCCCGGCCGCCGTTCGCCCGAGGCCGTGGTCGCCGAGACGCTCGCACTGGTGGGGGCCGCCGCGTTCGAGGACACGCTGCGGGCCGGTATCTCGGTCCAGTTCACCGACGACGTCATCGGCCTTCCGGTGACGGTCGCCTGGGGCACGGGCGACCGGCTGCTGCTGCGCCGGCAGGGCGTCCGGGCCAAGCAGATCATTCCGCGCGCCCGGCTGGTCCGGCTGCCCGGCTGCGGGCACGTCCCGATGAGCGACGACCCGGCGCTCGTCGCGCGCGTGATCCTCGACGGCAGCCGCTGACCCGGCCGGGCGGCCACCCAGGCGCGGCGGCCACCGAGGCGCACCGTCTCCCACCCCGGCCCACGGCAGCCGCCGACCCGGTGCCCGGCAGCCCTCCCTCCCTCCGGCCCGGCGTTCCCGCCCGGGACGCCGCCCCCCGCACGGGGCGGATCCGGCAGCCACCGCGCGGGCGGTCCCGGAGGAGGCCGGATCCACGGTCCCGCCCTGTGCCGCGGCCGGCCCCACAGGGCCACGGGACCGGCCTCCCGCACGGCCTCTCCCGGCCCGGCCGGCCCGGCCGCGGCACAGGGCCGCACGGCGGAATTCCGCGCCGTACCAAGGACGTTGTTCACCCGGGGTTCGTGCGTCCGCCGCGCCGCACGCGTAGGTGCGGGGTCCGTACCCGGCCGGACCCCGACCCCGGAGGCGGCCGATGTCCCCTCCGTCCCTGCCCGGCCGCCGCCGTGTCCTGCGCGGCTCACCGACCGCGTCGGCGGCCCTGACCCTGCCCGGGGCGCTCGGCGCGGCACCGGCGCTCGCCCTGTCCGGCCGGCCCCGGGCCGGCTGGGGCGTGCAGGCGGGCGAGTGACCACCGGCTCGGGCCTGGTGTGGGTCCGCGCGGACCGCCCCGCCCGGATGATCGTGGACACCTCGGCCACCGAGTCGTCCCGCACCACCCGGCGCCGGATCGGCCCGCTGCTCGGCCCGGACACCGACTTCACCGGGACCACCCGGCCGCACGGGCTGCCCCGAGGCGAGCGGATCCACTACCGCGTCCTCCTCGCCGACCCCGACGACCCGCGCCGCAGCGGCGAGCCGGTGACATCGCCGAACTGCTGCGGTTCGTCAAGCACCGCCGGATCACCGGCACGGTGTGGCTGACGGCTGACGTCCAACACATCGGCCCAGCACTACCACCCGTCCCGGGCCGCCTTCCAGGACTTCGAACCGTTCTGGGAGTTCGTGTCCGGCCCGCTCGACGCGGGTGCCTTCCCGGCGAGCGCCCTGTACGGCACGTTCGGCCCGGACCGGGTCTTCGTCAAGGCGCCGTCCGCCGCCAACGTCTCACCGGCCGAGGGCTACCGGTTCTTCGGCGAGGTCGACACCGACGGCGACAGCGGTGAGCTGACGGTCCGGCCGCGCGAGCAGGACGGCACGGTGCTGTTCACCCAGGTGCTCCGGCCGGGCCGGGTCGGCCAGTAACTCCCGTACGCTCTACCTGCCGCGCACCGGCGTCATCCCCCGGTGCGCGGCACCGCGCCGGCCTCCGCGCGCGCCCACCCCCCAACACGGCCCGCTTCGGGCTGTTTTCGCGGAGCGGCCCCCGGTGGGTGGTGCCGGCGGGGCGCACGCTGCGTCCCACGACCCGGCCGGTGCCCGGCGCGGTGTGCCTGCCCGGCCCGGAGCGGCCGGCCGCGCTCCAGCGGGTGCTGCGGCACGCGACGGCGCTGCGGGTGTACGGGCCGGCGGTGGCCGGGTCCGCCGCGACGGCGAGCTCCTGAGAGGGCGGTCCTGCCGGGCATGCGGCTGACGCTGTCGCCGGACGCCTCGCGCGGATTCTCCGGCGAGGGCGGGGTGCTGGACGCGCCGGCCACGGACGAGGCGGCGCAGGACGCGGAGCTGGTCGCGGTGCTGCCGGCGTGGGAGCCGCGGATCGAGGAGGCCGACCTCGCGGCGGCCTCCGGCCTGGCGCCGGAGCGGGTGCGGGCCGCCCTGATCCGCCTCGGCACGTCCGGCCGCGTCGGCTACGACACCGCCGGGGCGGCCTGCTTCCACCGGGAGCTGCCCTACGACGCCGGGCGCGCCGAGCGGCACAACCGGCGGCTGCGGGACGCCCGTGCCCTGGTCGCTGCGGGGGCGGTGATCCTGGAGGGCGCCCTCGGCACGGTGACGGCGGAGGACGGGCACGTGCAAGCCGCTGCGGCTCGCGGAGTCGTGGCGCACCGCCGCCGCCACGGGGGCCCACGCCACCGTCCGGAGCGTGCTGCGCCACGCGCTGCCCGTGCTGCTCGCGGACCTCGCGACCGACGGCCCGGCCGGTCCGGTGCGCGGCCCGGGCGACCTGCTGGCGGTGGCCGCCGAGTGCGCCGAGCAGTCGGGAGCGCGGGGCGAACTGCCGCACCTGGCGCGGACGGCGGACCGGCCGGGCTCCTCCCGGCCGGCCTCGCAGGCCGGGCGGCTGCGCAGCGCGCTGGCTGCGGGGGTGGCCGCGTGACGCGCGTGCGGGGCCGGACGGCGTCCGCCGCCCCTCCGCCCGGCTCCGCCGATCGCCGCAAAAGCCGCAAGAGGCCCAGACGCACGTTTTACCCATCAGTCACACATCGTTCGTGATCACGCAACACCATTCCTTCACAGTGGATGCATGAAGCGAGAAATCTCCGATGTGACGCGGTCGAGGCACGGCCGTCCGGTGCACCACTGGCGCCGGGACGTGATCGAACTCGCCGCGCTCTTCACCGCCGTCGCGGTCGCGGACGCGGTGGCGAACCTGGTCGGACACGGGCCGGACGGCCCGGCGCTGCTGGTGATCTCGGCGCTGGCGCTGGTCGCGACGGCGGCGTTCCACACCTGGTGGTCACGCCGCCACGGACACGCACCTCCGACGCACGATACCGGCGCCCGGCCGGCCGTCGCGTCGCGGCAGCCTGCCGGGCTCCCTTCCGCCTCCGCGGAGCTTCCCGAAGGGGACGCGCCGTCCAGTGCGCTGTGGCGGATGCGGACGACGGTGAAGGACGAGCCCGGTTCGCTGGCGGCGCTGTGCGCGGCGCTCGCCGGGCACCGGGTGGACATCCTGAGTCTTCAGACGCACCCGCTGGGCGACGGCACGGTGGACGAGTTCCTGCTGCGCGCCCCCGGCACGGTCGAGGGCGGGGACCTCACCCGGGCCGTGGCGGCGGCGGGCGGTTCCGCCACGTGGACCGAGCGGGCCGACGCGCACGACCTGGTGGACGCCCCCACCCGGGTCCTCGGACTCGCCACGCGGACCGCCCTGGACCCGGCCGAACTCCCGCTGGCGCTTCGTCACTTGCTGGGCCGGTGCACGATCCGTTCGCTGCCCGGCAGGCTTTCGGGGGG
This sequence comes from Streptomyces tropicalis, assembly GCF_029269835.1. GTDB lineage: Bacteria > Actinomycetota > Actinomycetes > Streptomycetales > Streptomycetaceae > Streptomyces > Streptomyces tropicalis. Next base: position 397,989 of record NZ_JARJBB010000005.1, read on the forward strand.
TGCCCGGGACGCCGACCAGGTGCCGCCCGGGGGGATCCTGGAGGACACCGTGATGCGGCTGCGGGCGCCCGAAGGCGGTGTGATCACCGTGGAGCGGCCGTACCTGCCCTTCACGCCGACCGAGTTCGCGCGGGCGAGGGCGCTGGTGGAGCTGGACAGCAGGCTCGGGCCGCGCATCCCCGGCGGCCAGGACGTGCTGACGCTGCCGGAGGGCGAGGCGATCACCGTGCGCCGGGTCGACACGGGCGATCTCGCGGCGGCCCGCGCGATGCACGAGCGCTGCTCGGACCGGACACTGGCCCAGCGGTACCACGGGCCGGCCGGGGACACCGACCGCTATCTCAACCACCTGCTCAGCCCGCGGTTCGGGCGGACGCTCGCGGTGCAGACCGCCTCGGGCCGCGTCGTGGGCCTCGGCCACCTGCTGTGGGACGGCGACGAGACGGAGGTCGCCCTGCTCGTGGAGGACGCCTGGCAGCGGCGCGGCATCGGCTCCGAACTGCTGGGCCGCCTGGTGGCCCTGGCCGTCGAGGCGGGGTGCGAGAGCGTCTACGCCGTGACGCAGGCGTCGAACACCGGGATGGTCGCCTCGATGCGCGGCCTGGGCCTTCCCCTCGACTACCAGGTCGAGGAAGGCACCCTGGTCGTCACCGCCCGCCTGGACGCGACCCCGGTCGCCTCGCGCGTGCCCTACGCCGGGCCTCGGGCGGAGTTCGAGGACCGCGGCGTACGCGGCTGATCCGAGCGGGCCGGCCACGGCCGGTCCGCGGCACGCCGGCGGCGGGCGGCGGATCGGCGACCGGAAGGCGGAGAACGGCGGGTCCGTCAACGGGACGCAGGGAACGGGGAACGGCCCGGCGGGATCCCCGCCGGGTCGTTCCCCGTGGCACAGCGCGGCGACCGCCGCCCCGGGCCGCCTGGACAAGGCGGCCCGGGGCGGCCGGGCGGACTCAGCTCAGCGCCTCGTGCAGTCCCACGGGCACCTGCGGGGCGGGGAGCGGCTGCCCGAGGGCCTGGTCCAGGTCGGCCCACAGGTCCTCGACGTCCTCCAGCCCGACCGACATCCGCAGCAGCCGGTCGCTGACCCCGGCGCCCCGCCGGTCGTCCGCGTCCACGATGCGGTGACTGATGGAGGCCGGGTGCTGGATGAGCGTGTCGACGCTGCCCAGGCTGACCGCGGGTGTCACCAGCCGGACCCCGGCGATGACCTCGTGCGGGTCGCCGTGGACCTCGAAGGCGACCATGGCGCCGCCGATGCGCGGGTAGTGGACGCGGGCGACGCGCGGGTCGGCGGCGAGCCGCACGGCCAGGTCGGCGGCCGTGGCGGAGGCGGCCCGGACCCGCACCGGCAGGGTGGACAGCCCGCGCAGCAGCAGGTAGCCGGCGAGCGGATGCAGCACCCCGCCCGTGGCGAACCGCACCTGCCGCAGCCGCCCGGCGAACTCCTCGTCGCAGGCCACCACGCCCGCCATCACGTCGCCGTGGCCGCCCAGGTACTTGGTGGCACTGTGCAGGACGAGGCGGGCGCCGTGCTCAGCCGGACGCTGGAGCACCGGGGTGGCGAAGGTGTTGTCGGCGAGCAGGGGGACCGTGCCGCAGGCGTGGGCGACGGCGCGCAGGTCCACCTCGGCCAGCGTCGGGTTGGCCGGGGACTCCACCATGACCAGCCCGGTGTCCGGCCGCAGCGCGTCCGCGATCCCCGCCGGGTCGGTCCAGGTGACCTCGCTGCCGAGCAGGCCCGCGGTGAGCAGGTGGTCGCTGCACCCGTACAGAGGGCGCACCGCCACCACGTGCCGCAGCCCCATGGCGGACCGGGCGAGGAGTACGGCGCTCAGGGCGGCCATGCCGCTGGCGAAGGCCACCGCGGCCTCGGTGCCCTCCAGGGTGGCGAGCGCGGTCTCGAAGCGGGCGACGGTCGGGTTGCCGAGCCGCCCGTAGACCGGCGGCCCCTGCGGCTCGGCGCCGTCGGCGGCGAACGCATCGATGCGGGCGGCCTCGGCGCGGCTGTCGTAGGAGGGGTAGGTGGTGGACAGATCGATCGGCGCGGCGTGCAGGCCCTGGCGGGCGAGGTCGTCGCGCCCGGCGTGCACGGCTTCGGTGGCCAGTGCCCGGGGGGCGGTGCGGTGCGGGTCGTACGCGTGCGTGCTCGCAGAGTCCATGGGCGGAAGGGTGAACACCGCCCGGGGTGTCGCAGCCGGAGACCGTGCTACGTTCGGCCAATGGCTGAATCTGTCGTACTGGATCCGGTGGATCTGCATCTGCTGCGGCTGCTGCAGAACGACGCACGGGCGACCTACCGCGATCTCGCCGCCCAGATCGGGGTGGCGCCGTCCACCTGTCTGGACCGGGTGACGCGGCTGCGCCGCTCGGGCGTGATCCTCGGCCACCAGTTGCGGCTGGATCCGGCGAAGCTGGGCCGGGGCCTGCAGGCCCTGCTGTCCGTGCAGGTCAGGCCGCACCGGCGGGAGCTGGTCGGGCCGTTCGTGGAGCGGATCAGGGCGCTGCCGGAGTCCCTGACCGTCTTCCATCTGACCGGTCCGGACGACTACCTCGTCCATGTGGCGGTCGCGGACATGGCGGATCTGCAGCGGCTGGTGCTGGACGAGTTCACCTCGCGGCGCGAGGTGGCGCGGGTGGAGACCCGGCTGATCTTCCAGCAGTGGGACTGCGGACCCCTGCTGCCGCACGGCCCGCACACGGCCACGCCCTCGGCGAAATAGGGCCGCCGACAGGTCCGGACCGGGAAAACCCTACTGACGCGAACCCGGTCCCCGTACGAGGATGGGCCGCATGTCTGACACCAAGAGTCTGCTGCCCCGTCAGGTCGCCGACGCCTACGTCGACGCTCTCGTCGCCCTCGACCCCGTCACCGGCACGTTCCTCGGCGTGCGGGAGAGCCACAGCCGGCTGCCCGACCTCTCCCCCAGGGGCCAGGAGGCGCTGGCCGAGCTGGCCCGCACGACCCTCGCCCGCCTCGACGAGGCCGAGCGGCGGCCCGGCGCGGACCGCGACGTCGAGCGCCGGTGCGCCCGGCTGCTGCGCGAGCGGCTGACCGCGGAGCTCGCGGTCCACGAGGCCGAGGAGGGCCTGCGCTCGGTGGGCAACATGGGCACCCCGGCGCACCACGTGCGCGAGGTGTTCACGGTGACGCCGACCGGGACCGACGAGGACTGGGCGGCGGTCCTCGAGCGGCTGCGCGCCGTGCCGGGCGCCCTGGCGGGCTACCGCGAGTCCCTCGCCCTCGGCCTGGAGCGCAAGCTGCACGCCGGGCCCCGACCGACGGCCACCTTCGTCACGCAGCTCACCGAGTGGTCGGACACCGACGGCAAGGGCCTCGGCTGGTTCGAGGACTTCGCCTCCGCGGGACCGGCGTCGCTGCGCACGGAGCTGGACGAGGCGGCGCGGGCCGCCACGGCGGCCGTCGTGGAGCTGCGGGACTGGATGCGCGACGTGTACGCGCCGGCCGTCGAGGCCGCGCCGAACACCGTGGGCCGCGACCGGTACGCGCGCCTGTCGCGCTACTTCAACGGCACCGACCTGGACCTGGACGAGGCGTACGCCTACGGCTGGTCGGAGTTCCACCGCATCCTCGGCGAGATGCGGCAGGAGGCGGAGAAGATCCTGCCCGGCGCCGCCACACCATGGGTGGCCCTCGCGCACCTCGACGAGCACGGCACGCACATCGAGGGGGTCGACGAGGTCCGCCAGTGGCTGCAGGACCTCATGGACCGGGCCATCGCCGACCTGGACGGCACGCACTTCGAACTCGCCGAGCGGGTGCGGAAGGTGGAGTCGCGCATCGCGCCGCCCGGCAGCGCCGCCGCGCCGTACTACACCCAGCCGTCGGAGGACTTCTCGCGCCCCGGCCGCACCTGGCTGCCGACCATGGGCCAGACCCGCTTCCCGGTCTACGACCTGGTCTCGACCTGGTACCACGAGGGCGTGCCGGGCCACCACCTCCAGCTCGCGCAGTGGGCGCACGTGGCACAGGACCTCTCCCGCTACCAGGCCACCGTCGGCATGGTGAGCGCCAACGCGGAGGGCTGGGCGCTCTACGCGGAGCGCCTGATGGACGAACTCGGCTTCCTCACCGACCCGGAGCACCGCCTCGGCTACCTGGACGCCCAGATGATGCGGGCCGCCCGGGTCATCGTCGACATCGGCATGCACCTGGAGCTGGAGATCCCGGCCGACTCCCCCTTCCACCCGGGCGAGCGCTGGACGCCCGAGCTGGCCCAGGAGTTCTTCGGCGCGCACAGCAGCCGTCCGGCGGACTTCGTGGAGAGCGAGCTGACCCGCTACCTCACCATCCCGGGCCAGGCCATCGGCTACAAGCTCGGCGAGCGCGCCTGGCTGCTGGGCCGCGAGCGGGCCCGCCGGAACCGCGGCGCCTCCTTCGACCTCAAGACCTGGCACATGGCAGCCCTGTCCCAGGGCTCCCTCGGCCTGGACGACCTGGTCGACGAGCTGGCAGCACTCTGAGGGAGCCAGGGCGGCCGGCCCTGCCGGCCGCCCCGTGCCCGCCGTGGCCGCCCTTCGGGCGAGGCCGATCCTTCTGTCTGCCTCGGCGCCGCCCCCGCGAAGCCGCGTCAGACACCCCGCTGCCGCAGCGTCGACCCCGCTCTCCCCTTCACGACCTCCAGTTGTGCGTGGATGCGGCGGCGCAGGTCGGCGACGTGGCTGACGATGCCGACGCTGCGGTCGCGTTCGCGCAGGGAGTCGAGGACGTCGAGGACCTCGTCGAGGGTCTGGTCGTCGAGGCTGCCGAAGCCCTCGTCGATGAAGAGGGTGTCCAGTCCCGCTCCCCCGCTCTCGTCGGTGACGACGTCGGCGAGGCCGAGGGCGAGGGCGAGGGAGGCGAAGAACGTCTCGCCACCGGAGAGCGTCGCGGTGTCCCGCTCCCGGCCGGTCCAGGCGTCGACGACGTGGAGTCCGAGTCCGCTGCGGCCGCGTCCGGTCCGGTCGTCGGAGTGGACCAGGGTGTAGCGGCCGGAGGACATGCGCTGCAGCCGTACGCTCGCGGCGGCGGCCACCTGCTCCAGGCGCGCGGCGAGGACGTAGGACTCCAGGCGCATTCTGCGCTCGTTGTCGGCGGCGGTGCCAGCGGCGAGGGAGGCGAGGCGGGCCACGCGGTCGTGTTCCTCGCGGAGCGGGCCCTGCCGGCGGGTCGCCTCGGCCGCCCGGGCGGAGAGCCGGTCGAGCGCGGTGCAGCGCCGGTCGGCGGCGTCCCGGGCGGAGGCCGCGTCGCGGGCGTGCCGGGCGGCCGCCGCCGCGGCGGCTTCGGCCGTGGCCGGGTCGGCGGGCGGCTGCGCGGCCGCGGCGGCGGTTTCGGCCTCCGCGAGCACGGTACGGACGGCGGTCTCCTCCGACTGCCAGGCGTCCAGGCGCCGTTGGAGCTCGCGGTGGGCGGTGTCGTCGAGAAGGGCGGCGGCGGCCTGCCGCGGGGTGTCGAAGCCGGCCCGGAAGGCGGCCTCGGCCAGCCGGCCGTCGGCGTCCTTGAGCCGCGCGGCGCTCTCCTCGGCGGCCCGTGCGGCGTCGGCCGCGTCGGTGAGCAGTGCCGTGGTCCGCTCCAGGTGGGCGGCGCGCGCCGCGACGGTGCCGGCGTCGCCGCGGGCCCGGGCGAGCTGCTCCTCGAGTGCGGTCTGCTCCCGGTCCAGGGCGTCGCGGCGGGTGTGCCGGGACGCCGCCCGGACCTCGGCGCGGCGGCGGTCGGCGAGGCGCCGCTCGTGCTCCTGCTCGGCGGCGCGCAGTTCCTCGCGGGCCGGGTGCAGCGCGGCGGCGTCCCGGCGGGCCGCGGTGCACAGCCGGTCCAGTTCGGCCGCCTCCTCGGCGAGCCGGTCGGTGGGGGCGTCGCCCGCCTCGGCGGTCGCGGCGGCGAGGGCTTCACGGACCGTGCCGAGGCGGCCCTCGTCCTCCGCGCGCTGCTCGTCGGCACGTTGGTGGGCGGCGAGGGCGCTCTCCTCCGCGTCGCGGTCGACGTGTCCTGCGGCCCGGCGGGCGGGGGCGGGGTGGTCGGCGGAGCCGCAGACGGCGCACGGGGCACCGTCGGTGAGGTGGGCGGCGAGTTCGGCGGCGATGCCGGCCAGCCGCTGCTCCTTCAGCTCCAGCCAGTGCCCCTTCGCCGCGAGCGCGTGCTCGCCGGACGCGCGGGCGCGGGCGTGCGCGTCGTCGGCGTCGCGGGTCAGCCGGTCGCGCCGCCGGGCGGCCGTCAGCCGCGCCTGCGCCGGTTCGCGGCGCGCGGCGAGCTGTTCGGCCCGGGCGGCCGCGTCCTGGGCGGACTCGATCCGCTCCTGCAGTCCGGCCCGGGTGGACTCCCAGCCGGCGAGCCAGGCTTCGGCCTCCTCGAGCGCCTCGGCGTCGGCGCGTTCCTGCCGGTCGGCGTCGGCCCGCTCGTCGTGGAGGCCGGCAAGGCGCTGTTCGGCGCGGCGGGCCGCGTCCAGTCCGCCGAGCTCCTCGGCGGCCCTGCGGGCGGCGGCGGCGAGGCCTGCGGCGCCCTCGCCGGCGTACCTCTCCGGGAGCAGGTCGCGCACCCGGGCCTCGGCGTCGGTCGCACGCCGGTGTGCGGTCTCGGCGCTGTCCCGCAGCTCCAGGGCCGGGGCCACGGTCTGGGCCTTGCGGCCCCGCTCCATCCGGGTCTCGTCCTCGCGGTGCGCACCGGCCCGCTCCGCCAGGCGTGCGGCGCGCTCCCGGGCCTCGGCGAACCGCCTTTGCAGCCGGACTCGTTCGCGGACGGACTCCAGACCGTGCTCGGCGTCCGCGTGCGCGCGCTCGGCGGTCTCCAGGCGGATGCGGGCGACGGCCAGCTGTTCGCGGGCGGTGCTGCGGGCGACAGCGGCGGCGGTGAGCACGGCGTCCGCCAGGCCCGGTTCGCCCGGTGTCAGGTCGGGCAGGTCCATGCCGCCGTCCGCGGCCTGCTGCATGCGGTGCGCATCGGCGAGCAGCGCGGCGTCCTCCTCGCGCACCCGGGCCTCGGTGGCGCGGCGGCGCTCGGCGAGGTGCTTCTCCACCTCGGCGAAGCGGTGGGTGTCGAAGAGCCGGCCGAGGAGCCGGCCGCGCGCCTCGGCGTCGGCGCGCAGGAAGCGGGCGAAGTCGCCCTGCGGCAGCAGGACGACCTGGCAGAACTGCTCGCGGCTCATCCCGAGCAGGTGGGTGATCTCCTCGCCGATCTCCTGGTGGGAGCGGCTGAGGTCCTTCCAGGTGCCGCTCGCCGGGTCGTGGGCGCGCAGCAGGCTGACGGCCTTCTCGACGGTCGTGCCGGTGCCGCGCTTCTTGGGGCGCTCCCAGGGCGGCCGCCGGGTCAGCTCCAGCCGGCGTCCGGCGACGGTCAGCTCGAGGACGACCTCGGTGGGGGTGGCCGGCGGGGCGTGGTCGCTGCGCAGGGTCATGCCCTGGCGGGCGCCCGGGACCGCGCCGTAGAGGGCGTAGCACACGGCGTCGAGCACGGAGGTCTTGCCGGCGCCGGTCGGTCCGTGCAGCAGGAAGAGGCCCGCGGCGGACAGGGCGTCGAAGTCCACGCTCCGGTGGTCGCCGAAGGGGCCGAAGGCGGTGATCTGCAGGCGGTGCAGTCTCAACGGGCCGCCTCCCGGACCGTGGCGCCCGCGCGCACCGCGTCGAACGCGTCGCGCAGTACGGCCCGTTCGTCCTCGGCGGGGCCGGCGCCGCGGACGTGCGCGACGAAGTCCTCGGCGATCTCCTGGTCGCTGCGGCCGGCGAGGCGGCGGGCGTAGGACACCTGCGGGTCCTGCGGGGCGCGCTCGGGGTCGAAGAGGAGGCTGAGGGTGTGCGGGAAACTCTCGGTGAGCCGGGCCATGGGGTCGGCCGGGCGCACCGGGTCGGTGAGGGTGGCCTCGACCCACGCGTCCTCGTGGGCGGCGAGGTCGGGTGCGGCGAGCAGGTCCTCCAGGCGGCCCCGGATGCGGGCGAGCGGGCGGGGGACGGGGCAGTCGACGCGTTCGGCGGTGACGGCGCCGTCGGCGCCGAGGTCCACCAGCCACATGCTCTTGCGGTGGGCTGCCTCGGAGAAGGAGTACGCCAGCGGGGAACCGGAGTAGCGCACGCGCTCGGTGATGGTCTGGCAGCCGTGGAGGTGGCCGAGGGCCGCGTAGTCGACGCCGTCGAAGACACCCGCGGGGACCGCGGCGACACCGCCGACGGTGATGTCGCGCTCGCTGTCGCTGGCCCGGCCGCCGGTGACGAAGGCGTGCGCGAGGACGACGGAGCGGGTGCCCGGCGGCCGGCCGGCGAGGTCGGCGCGGACCCGGTCCATGGCGGCGGCGAGCACGGTCTCGTGGGCGGGCTTGTCCACGCCGAACGCGTCCCTGACGAGGGCCGGTTCGAGATAGGGCAGTCCGTAGAGGGCCACGTCCCCGTGGGCGTCGCGCAGGACCACCGGGGCGGCGACCCCCGAGGGCTCGGTCCGCAGGTGTATCCCGGCGCGGTCGATGAGCCCTGCGCCGACGCCGAGGCGGCGGGCGGAGTCGTGGTTGCCGGAGATCATCACCGTGGGTACGCCGAGGCCGGCGAGGCGGTGCAGGGCGTCGTCGAAGAGCTCGACGGCGGCGAGCGGGGGCACCGCGCGGTCGTACACGTCCCCGGAGACGAGTACGGCGTCGACGGCGCGCTCACGCACGGTGGCGACGAGGTGCGCGATGAACTCGGCCTGGGCGCCGAGCAGGTCCACCCGGTGGAACGCCCGGCCCAGATGCCAGTCGGAAGTGTGCAGCAGCCTCATGATCCCCGAAGACTAACCGGCGGGTCCGACATCACGGGCGGTTGCTCCCGTATCGGCCGCCATACCGTGCCCCGTACGGCAATTGCGTCCGCTTCTGCCCGAAAAGTCACCCGCGCCGATCCCTCGACGCCCCGGGCCCGGCGCCCCCGCCCCGCGTGTCACACGTCGCCGTAGTCCTCGCCCCCCGGCTCGAAGCGGGCCGTGCCGGAGGTGGCGTCGGCGAGCCAGGCCCGGAAGGCGTCCACGTCGGCGTCGGGCAGGGCGATCTCCAGGGTGACCGCCTCGGCGTAGCGCACGTCGCGTACCGCGCGGCCGGTCGCGCGCAGGTCGTTCTCCAGCTTTCCGGCGCGCTGGTGGTCCACCGTGACCGTGGCCAGGCGGAAGCGGCGCCGGGTGCGGGTGCCGAGCGCGTCCAGCGCCTCGCCGACGGCCCCTCCGTAGGCGCGGATCAGCCCGCCGGCGCCGAGCTTGACGCCGCCGTAGTAGCGGGTGACGACGGCGACCGCGTAGCGCATGTCGCGGCGCAGCAGCATCTGGAGCATGGGCACACCGGCGGTGCCGCCCGGCTCGCCGTCGTCGCTCGCCCTCTGGACCGAGGCGTCGGCGCCGATCACGTAGGCCCAGCAGTTGTGGCTGGCGTCGGCGTGCTCCCTGCGGACCGAGGCGATGAAGTCCTGCGCCTCCTGCTCGGTGGCCGCCGGGGCGAGCGCGCACAGGAAGCGGGAGCGGTTGACCTCGGTCTCGTGCACGCCGGAGTGGGCGACGGTGCGGTACTCGTCCTGCATCCGGCCAGCCTATGCAACGGTCCGCGGACGGCCCGCCGCAGGTGCGGACGGCCGTCTGGTGGATACTCGCTGCGCGGGCCCGGCAGCGGGCATCATGCTGCGGGGCCGCCCGGCCCCGGGCCCCGAACGACCACAGGAGAGCACCGCATGACCGGCACCGAGGTCGGCAGCCAGGACGCCCCGGAGGCCGGCGCACCGCCGCCGGCCGCCGCGAGGGCCCGCTGGCGCGCCTGGCTCCTGGAGGGCCTGAGCGAGCAGACTGCCCGCCATCCCGGCCCGCACCGCACCCCGCACACCGGGCATGAGGGCCACCGGTGGTGGCGGGTGATGTGCCTGACCGGTGTGGACTACTTCTCCACCCTCGGCTACCAGCCCGGCATCGCCGCCCTGGCCGCCGGACTGCTCTCCCCGCTCGCCACGCTCGTCCTGATCGTGCTGACCCTCCTCGGCGCGCTGCCCGTGTACCGCCGGGTCGCGCGCGAGAGCCCGCACGGCGAGGGGTCGATCGCCATGCTGGAGCGGCTGCTGCCCTGGTGGGCGGGGAAGATCTTCGTCCTGGTGCTGCTGGGCTTCGCCGCCACCGACTTCATGATCACGATGACGCTGTCGGCCGCCGACGCCTCGGCGCACGTGGTGGAGAACCCGTTCGCCCCGCAGTCGATGCACGACTCCAACCTGTGGATCACGCTGTTCCTGCTCGCGGCGCTCGGTGCGATCTTCCTGAAGGGCTTCCGGGAGGCCATCGGCATCGCGGTGGCACTGGTGGGCACCTACCTGGCGCTCAACGTGGTGGTCCTGGCCGTCTCCGCGTGGGAGGTGCTCAGCCAACCGGTGCGGATCGGCGACTGGACCCATGCGCTGAGCGCGGGGCACTCCTCCCCGCTGGCGATGGTCGGCGTGGCGCTGCTCGTGTTCCCCAAGCTGGCCCTCGGCATGTCCGGATTCGAGACGGGCGTGGCGGTGATGCCGCAGATCGAGGGAGACCGGGACGACACCTACGACGAGCCCCGGGGCCGGATCCGGGACACCCGCAAGCTGCTCACCACGGCCGCCGTGATCATGAGCTGCCTGCTGATGCTGTCCAGCCTGGCCACCACCATCCTGATCCCGCAGGACGCCTTCGCGAACGGCGGCCCGGCCAACGGGCGCGCGCTGGCCTACCTGGCCCACCAGCACCTGGGCGAGGCGTTCGGCACCGTCTACGACGTCTCGACCATCGCGATCCTCTGGTTCGCCGGCGCGTCCGCCATGGCCGGTCTGCTCAACCTCGTCCCGCGGTACCTGCCGCGCTACGGCATGGCGCCGGAGTGGACCCGGGCGGTGCGGCCGCTGGTGCTGGTGTTCATGGCGGCGGCCGTCCTCATCACCTGCTGGTTCCACGCGAGCGTCGACGCGCAGAGCGGGGCGTACGCGACCGGTGTGCTGGTGCTGATGCTGTCCGCGTCGTTCGCGTCCACGGTCGCCGTGCGCCGCCGCGGCCACCGGGCCGCCGCCGTGGGCTTCGGGCTGATCACCGCGGTCTTCGGGTACACCCTGGTGGCCAACGTGGTGGAGCGGCCCGACGGCATCAAGATCGCCGCGATCTTCATCGTGGCGATCCTGGTGACCTCCTTCGGCTCGCGGGTGCACCGGGCCTTCGAACTGCGCGCCGCCGAGGTGGTCTTCGACGAGGCGGCGGAGCGGATCCTGGACGAGGCCGCCCGCAGCGGGCCGCTCCAGCTGATCGCCAACGAGCCGCAGGAGCACAGCAGCCGGGAGTACCGCGCCAAGGAGCGCGACCAGCAGGACCACACACCCATCCCGGACGGCACGCCGGTGCTGTTCCTGGAGGTCTTCGTGCGGGACTCCTCCGACTTCACCGCCGACATCGCCGTGCACGGCGACGAGAAGCACGGGGTGCGCCGGCTGCGGGCGCAGGGGCCGACGGTGCCGAACGCGATCGCGGCGATCCTGCTGGCCCTGCGCGACCGCACCGACCAGGTCCCGCACGTGTACTTCCACTGGACGGAGGGCGACCCGGTCAGCCATCTGATCCGGTTCCTGGTCTTCGGCGACGGGGAGGTCGCGCCGGTCACCCGCGAGGTGCTCCGCCGCGCCGAGCGGGAACCGTCCCGCCGCCCCCGGGTCCACGTGGGCTGAGCCGCGGCGACCGCCGCACAGGGCACGCTACGGCCGCGCGCCCCGGGGCACGGTCAGGTCGGTCAGAACGGCCGCGCCGGGTGCGAGATCGCGCCAGCGGGCGCCGTGCCAGGCCAGGACGGCGACGGCGGAGGTCGGGAACTTCGTCCGGAGCCGGTCCAGCGTGTCGTCGAGACCGTCCCCGGCCAGGTCCAGGACGAGTTGCTCCAGACCGGGGTTGTGGCCGACGAGGAGCACCGTGCCGGCCTCGGGGGGAGCCTCCCGCACGACCGCGAGCAGGGCCGGCGCGCCGGCCGCGTACAGGCGCGGGTCGAACCGCACCGGGGGCGGTGTGCCCCACTGCGCGGAGGCCAGGTCCCAGGTCTCGCGGGCGCGGCGGGCGGTGGAGCACAGCGCGACGTCGGGCAGGCAGTCGCCCTCGGCGAGCGCGCGTCCGGCGGCCGGTGCGTCCCGGCGGCCCCGCCCGGACAGCGGCCGCTCGTGGTCGGCGACGCCCTCGGGCCAGGCGGACTTGGCGTGCCGCAGCACCACCAGCCGGCGCAGCGGGCGGCCGTCCCCGCGGGCGTCGGTCACGACGCACCGCCCACGTCCCGGGCGAGGTCGAGGCCCAGCAGCCGGTCCGCGTAGGCGTACGTCTCGAACCGGGCGCCGTCCGGCAGGTCCGGTCGGGTCTCGACCCACTCCAGCACGCGCAGGACGGCCGGCACGTCGAGGTCGTCCTCCCAGGCGTCACGCAGCCGGCCGCGGACCTGCTCGGGAACGGGCCGCGACGGCCGCCGCGCCCAGTCGGCGACCGCGCCCCGCCACCGGGCGAGGGTGTGCCGGGCCGTCTCCAGTGCCTCGGCGTCCAGCCGCAGCGGCTGGGACCGGCCGCTGCCGAGCAGCGCGAGCCGCCACACGGCGGGGTCGCCGTCGAGGGCGGGGGCGACCGGCACGGCGGGGTCGACCGGCGCCACGGCGATCCGGACGGCGTCGGGCGTCCCGCCGTTCACGCCGACGACGTGGACGGCCTGGGCCTCGCCCAGCCCGGCGCCGAGGTCGCGGCTGTCCTCGAAGGGGCGGATGCCCAGGGACTCGGCGCCCGCCCGCAGTTCGGCCTGCTCGCGATCGCCGGTGAGCAGCGCCCAGACCGGGGTGCCGCCCATTTCCAGGGCGCGGACGAGGAGATCGGCCACGAGGAGGACCCGCAGTCCGGAGGCGTCGAAGCCCGACGCGTGGGCCACGATGCGGGTCAGCCCACGGCGGGCGGGGGCGGCCTCCACGGGCGCGCCGGTTCTGGCGTCGATGATGCGCAGCACGGCCCGAGCGTAGGGGTGCGGAGCGCCGCGCGCAGGCATGTGGCGCACCTTCCGGACAGGATGCCGTCCTCCGCCGTGCCGGCCGAGGCGGTCCGCGGGCGGGGAATCGGCCGGCGTGAGCCGCTGTTGGTCCCGTCGACAGATCTTCCCCGACGCCGAGGAGGCCGTGGTGCACGGCGACGCAGCGACGATCCGCAGGATCCTGACCGAGCTGGGCGACACCTGGGCGGTGGTGGGTCTGTCGTCGAACCGGAACCGGGCCGCGTACGGCGTCGCCGCGGTGCTGCAGCGGTTCGGCAAGCGGATCGTGCCGGTGCACCCGAAGGCGGAGACCGTGCACGGCGAGCCCGGCCACGCCCGGCTTGCGGACATCCCCTTCCCGGTGGACGTCGTCGACGTCTTCGTCAACGGCGAGCTGGCGGGGCCGGTGGCCGACGAGGCGGTCGCGGTGGGCGCCCGGGCGGTCTGGTTCCAGCTCGGCGTCGTCGACGACGCGGCGTTCGCGCGCGCCCGCGCGGCTGGACTCTACATGGTGATGGACCGTTGCCCGGCCGTCGAAATTCCGCGCCTGCGGTGACATGTGTCACGCTCTTCTGACAATCCGCAACTGAATAGAAACATTCTGCCGACCACGGCTGACCTGTGCAAAGAGCACGCAAAGGGAGTCCCATGCAAAGGGTCAAATCTCCGGCTGCGCTCTTCTGTTGCGGGCCCTCTATTCCTAGTCTGAGCCGCCATTGACGTTAATTCGGTGTTCAGACAATGAGAGGCCCCTTGACATGGTGAAAGTGGACCATGCAGCCCCCGCCGTCGCGCGGGACCAATCCGCCCTGCGACGGGACGTGGGGCTGATCGGACTGATGTGGGCCTCGGTCGGTTCCATCATCGGATCCGGCTGGCTCTACGGAGCCGAGAAGGCGGTCGTGCAGGCCGGCCCCGCAGCGATCATCTCGTGGCTGATCGGTACGGTGGCGATCGTGCTGCTGGCGCTCGTGCATGCCGAACTCGGCGGCATGTTCCCGGTGGCGGGCGGCACGGCCCGGTACCCGCACTACGCCTTCGGCGGCCTGGCCGGCATGTCCTTCGGCTGGTTCTCCTGGCTGCAGGCGGCGACCGTGGCCCCCATCGAGGTCGAGGCCATGATCGGCTACGCCGCTCACTGGGACTTCGCCAAGGGCTTCCAGCACGCCGACGGCACCCTGACCACCAGCGGCTTCTTCGTCGCCGTGGTGCTCATGGCCGTCTTCGTGGCGGTCAACTTCCTCGGTGTGCGCGTGCTCGCCCACACCAACAGCGCGGCCACCTGGTGGAAGATCGCCGTGCCGCTGGCCACGATCTTCATCGTGGCGGTGGGCAACTTCCACCCGCACAACTTCACCGCGCACGGCTTCGCCCCGTTCGGCGCCAAGGGCGTGCTCGGCGCCATCAGCTCCAGCGGCATCATCTTCGCCCTGCTGGGCTTCGAGCAGGCGATCCAGCTCGCGGGCGAGAGCCGCGACCCCAAGCGGGACCTGCCGCGCGCCACGCTCGGCTCGGTCGCCATCGGCGCGACCATCTACGTCCTGCTCCAGGTCGTGTTCATCGGCGCGCTGCCGCTCGGCTCCTTCGCGCACGGCTGGGACCATCTCAACTTCCCCGGCATCAGCGGCCCGTGGGCCGGTCTGGCGACCGTGGTCGGCCTCGGCTGGCTCAGCGTCGTGCTCTACCTGGACGCGGTCGTCTCCCCCGGCGGCACCGGCCTGATCTACACCACCGCCACCTCGCGCGTGTCCTACGGCCTGTCGAAGAACGGCTACGCGCCCAAGGTCTTCGCCAAGACCGACGCCCGGGGCGTGCCGTGGTTCGGCCTGATCATCTCCTTCGTGACCGGCATCGTCTGCTTCCTGCCGTTCCCGAGCTGGCAGGAGCTGGTCGGCTTCATCACCTCGGCGAGCGTCCTGATGTACGCCGGCGCGCCGCTGGCCTACGGCGTCTTCGCCGACCGCCTGCCGCACCACGAGCGCCCGTACCGCCTGCCTGCGGGCAAGGTCCTGGCCCCGCTGTCCTTCGTCGTGGCCAACCTGATCATCTACTGGGCCGGCTGGGACACCCTGTGGCGCCTCGGCGTGGCCATCGTCCTCGGCTACGTGCTGCTCGGCGCCTACGCCTGGTACGCCACGAGCAAGGGCATGCCGGACGCCCCGCGCATGGAGTTCAAGGCGGCGCAGTGGCTGCCGGGCTACCTGCTGGGCATGGGCCTGATCTCGTGGCAGGGCGGCTTCGGCGGCCAGGGCCACCTGGGCCTGTGGTGGGACATGCTGGTCGTCGCCGCCTTCTCGCTGGGCATCTACTACTGGGCCCGCGCCACCGCGTCCAGGACCGAGCAGATCGAGCGGAGCATCGACGAGGTCGTCGTCACCGACGCCCCCGCGCACTGACGCCACCCGATCCCCCGACGTGTCCCGTCGGCCGCGGCACCCCGCCGTGGTTGACGGGACACCGTCATAATGTTCGGGTGACGCACACCTCCCCCCACCCCGACTCCCCGTCCCCCGAGCACGTTCCGGTGGTCGTCGTCGGAGCCGGCCCCGCCGGGCTCACCGTCGGCAACATCCTGCGGGCCGCCTCCGTCGACTGCGTGGTCCTGGAAACCGAGACCCGGCAGTTCGTAGAACAGCGGCCGCGGGCCGGGGTCATCGAGGACGCGGTCGTCCGCGGACTGCAGGAACGCGGCCTGGCGGACGGCCTGCTGGCCGCGGCCCAGCGCCAGACCGCGTGCGAGTTCCGCTTCGACGGCCGCTCGCACCCCTTCCCCTACACCGAACTGACGGGCCGTCATCACTGGGTGTACCCGCAGCCGCTGCTGGTGACCGACCTGGTGCGCACCTACGCCGACGTGCGCGAGGGCGACATCCGCTTCGGCGTGAGCGACGTACAGGTCCACGACACGGACACCGACCGGCCCGCCGTGTCGTACCGATGCCCCACGACCGGTGAACGGCGGCTGATCCGCTGCGACTTCGTCGCCGGGTGCGACGGCGCCCGCGGGGTGAGCCGGTCGGCCCTGCCGCAGGAGCGCACCCGGATCGCCCGCCACGACTACGGCATCGGCTGGCTGGCGCTGCTCGCCGAGGCGCCGCCGACCTCCGACCGCGTGCTCTTCGGCGTCCACCCCGACGGCTTCGCCGGGCAGATGCCCCGCAGCCCCGAGGTGACCCGCTACTACCTCCAGTGCGCGCCGGGCGACGGCCCCGGGGACTGGCCGGACGACCGCGTCTGGGCGGAGCTGCACCGCCGGCTCGCGGCGGCGGACGCCCCGCCGCTGGTGGAGGGACCGCTGCTGGAGAAGCGTGTCCTCGACATGCACGACTACGTGGTCGAACCCATGGCGTCCGGGCGGCTGTTCCTGGCCGGGGAGGCCGCCCACCTCACCGCCCCGATCGCCGCGAAGGGCATGAACCTGGCACTGCACGACGCGTTCCTGCTCGGCGACGCGCTCGCCGCCCGTCTCGTCGAGGGCGACGACGCGGGCCTGGACGGCTACGCGGACGCCTGCCTGCGGCGGGTGTGGGACTACCAGGAGTTCTCGCAGTGGCTGTCCGACGTCTACCACGGCGCGGCGTCCGGCGACCCGTTCCGGGCGGGCACCACGCTGGCCCGGCTGCGCCGCCTGTTCACGTCCCCCGCCGCCGCGGCCGCCTTCGCGGAGCAGTACCTCGGCCTCGCCGAGTACGCCTGACCGCACCGCCGACCGGCCCCCGCGCACGCGGGGCGTCAGGCTTACGCGGGGCGTCAGTCGTACGCGGGACGCCGGACAGGTGCGAGGCGTCAGTCGTGCGCGGGACGGCCGGAGAGCCGGTGGTCCGCCACGCTGAGCGCCTCGTCCACCATCCGGCGCAGGTGGCCGTCGCGCAGGGCGTAGACCACGCGGCGGCCCTCCTTGCGGGTGGTCACCAGCCCGGCCAGCCGCAGGCGCGCCAGGTGCTGGCTGACCGCGGGCCGCGCCGCGCCGCACGCCCCGGTCAGCGTGGAGACGTCGGCCTCCCCGCCCGCCAGTGCGTGGAGCAGCGCCAGCCGGGTGCGGTCGCCGAGCAGGGCCAGGAGTTCGGCCGCGAGCGTGAACTGCTCCTCGCCCGGAGTGCGCGGATGCGCATGAGGTGCAGCTGACAGGTGCATGCGTGCGCTCATACGCACATAATGGCCTCGTGGACGCCGGGCGTCCACCTCCCGCGGCACGGAAGGGGACCCACGTGAACGAGCGGCACCACCACGAGCACGGGCAGGGGCACGGCCACGGACCCGGGCAGGGCCACAGCCAGAGCCACCCGCACGGATCGGGGCAGGAGCACGCGCGCGACCACGAACACGGCGGCCGGGCGTGGTCCACCCTGCGGCACCGCCTCGGGCATCTGCTCACCCCCCACTCCCACGAGAGCGCCGACCGGCTCGACCCCGCGCTGGAGTCGTCCGCCCAGGGCCTGCGCGCCCTGTGGGTCTCCCTCGCGGTGCTGGGCGCCACGGCCCTGGTGCAGGCGCTGGTGGTGGCCGTCTCCGGCTCCGTGGCCCTGCTCGGCGACACGGTGCACAACGCGGCGGACGCGCTGACCGCCGTGCCGCTCGGCGTCGCCTTCGTCCTCGGCCGCAGAGCGGCCACCCGCCGGTTCACCTACGGTCTGGGCCGGGCCGAGGACCTCGCGGGTCTGGTGGTCGTGCTGACGATCGCCGCGTCGGCCGCCTTCACCGCCTGGACGTCCGCGGAGCGGCTGCTGCATCCGCGCCCGGTCCAGGAGTGGCCCGCGGTGGCCGCGGCGGCCCTGGTCGGCTTCGCGGGCAACGAGTGGGTGGCCCGCCACCGGATCCGGGTCGGCCGGCGGATCGGCTCGGCCGCGCTGGTCGCCGACGGACTGCACGCCCGGACGGACGGCTTCACCTCGCTGGCCGTGCTGCTGGGCGCCGGCGGCTCGGCCCTCGGATGGCACCTCGCGGACCCCGTCGTGGGCCTGGCCATCACGGCCGCGATCGCGCTGGTCCTGCGGGACGCGGGGCGCGAGGTCCTGCGGCGCCTGCTGGACGCGGTCGACCCGGCTCTGGTGGACCGCGCCGAGGCAGCGCTCGCCGCGGTGCCCGGGGTCCGCGGGGTGGGCGAGCTGCGGCTGCGCTGGATCGGCCACCGGCTGCGGGCCGAGGTGGCGGTCGTCGTGGAGGGCGACCTGACGGTGCGCCGGGCGCACGAGGTGGCGGTCGACGCGGAGCACGCCCTGCTGCACGCGGTGCCGGGACTCACCGCGGCGCTGGTGCACGCCGATCCCGCGCCGGTGCCGGGAGCGGCCGACCCTCACCGGGCCCTGGCCCACCACGCGGCGGCCTGAGCGGCACCCCGGCGCGGGACCGGGCCGGGCTCAGACGCCGAGGCCGTCGACCACCTCGGCGCCCGGCAGCTCGGCGAGCGCCTTGCCGGGCACCAGCAGCTTGCCCCGCCGCCAGCCGCTGCCGACCAGGACGTACGGCAGGTCCACGACCGCCGGGTCCACGAGCAGCGGCCAGCCCGCGGGCAGTCCGATCGGCGTGATGCCGCCGTACTCCATGCCGGTCTCTCCGGTGGCCACGTCCGCCGCCGCGAAGGACGCCTTGCGGGCGTCGAGCCGGCGGCGCACGACACCGTTGACGTCGACGCGGGCGGTGGACGGCACCAGGCACGCGGCGAGGCGTGTCTCCTGGCCGCGCCGGCCCGCGACCACCACGCAGTTCGCCGACGTGTCCAGCAGGTCGCGGCCGTAGTGCTCGACGAAGACGGCGGTGTCGGCCCACCGCGGGTCGGTCTCGACGTAGACGATCCGCTCGGCGGGGACGCTGCCGCGCCAGCCGCGCAGGGCGTCGGCGACCGGGCCGACCAGGTCGTCGAGTCGGTCCGGGGCCGGTGCGGCGTGCTCGAAGTCTCCGATGGGTGCGCGCATGGGCGCACGCTAGCAGCGGGGCGGAGCGGCCGGGTCGGTGTCTCAGTGCACGGGCGGGACCGAGACGGCCATGACCATGTCCATCGGCACGGCGCCCTCGTTGCCGTACACGTGCGGGGTGTTGGCCTCGAAGGAGGCGCTGGCGCCGGCCGGTACGCGGTACGGCGCCCCGTCGACGGTGAGCGTCAGCTCCCCGGCCGTGACGTGGACCAGCTCGACGGTGCCGGCGGGGTGCGGGTCGGAGGGACTGGCCTCGCCCGGCATCAGGCGCCACTCCCACATCTCCAGCGGGCCGGGGGCCTCGACGCCGGCGAGCAGCCGGTTGTAGCTGCCGGCGTCGGTGTGCCACAGCCGGACGGCCTGGTCGGCGGGGACGACGCGGACCGTCGGGCCCTGCTCGTAGTCGAGCAGGGTGGTGATGCTGACGCCCAGGGCGTCGCCGATCTTGACGACCGTGCCGAGACTGGGGTTGGTGCGGGCCTGCTCGATCTGGATGAGCATGCCGCGGCTGACTCCGGCGCGGGCGGCGAGCGTGTCCAGGGTGAAGCCGCGCTCGGTGCGCCAGCGCTTGACGTTGCGCGCCAGGGACTGGGTCAGCAGGTCGAGGTCCGACACATTCCGTCCAATATTCTGAATGACAGAGTTCACTGGTTTGAACTACGGTGGGGTGCACCGGATCGTTCACCGAACTGTACTGCGAGGCCCCCGTGACAGCACTCTTCGCCCTGGCCACCAGCCTCTTGTGGGGCCTGGCCGACTTCGGCGGCGGGCTGCTCACCCGGCGCAGTCCCGCCCTCACGGTCGTGGTGGTCTCCCAGACCGTCGCGGCCGCCGTGCTGGGCGTGGTCGTGGCGGCCACCGACGGCTGGAGCGAGGCCGGGCCGCGGCTCTGGTTCGCGTTCGCCGCGGGCCTGGTCGGCCCGGTGGCGATGCTCTCCTTCTACAAGGCGCTGGCCCTCGGCCCGATGGGCGTGGTGTCGCCGCTCGCCACCCTGAGCGTCGCCGTGCCCGTGACCGTCGGCCTCACACTCGGCGAGCGCCCGGCTCTGCTCCAGGTCGCGGGCATCGCGGTCGCCGTCGCGGGCGTGGTGCTCGCGGGCGGGCCGCGGCTCGGCGGCGCGGCGGTGCAGCGGCAGGCGATCTGGCTGACCCTGGTGGCCGCACTCGGCTTCGGCACGGTCTTCGCCCTGATCGCCGAGGCGTCCACGACCGTGACCGGCCTGTTCCTGGCGCTCTTCGTGCAGCGGGTGACGAACGTGGCCGCGGGCGGGACGGCGCTGTACCTCTCCGCGCGGCGCGGCACGGCGGTGCTGCCGCGCGGCGGCTTCCCCTGGCGCTCGCTGCCGGCGCTCGCCTTCGTCGGGCTCGCCGACGTGGCCGCCAACGGCACGTACTCGGTCGCCGCCCACCACGGCCCGGTCACCGTGGCCGCGGTCCTCGCCTCCCTCTACCCGGTGGTGACCGCCCTCGCCGCGCGCGGGTTCCTCCGCGAGCGCCTGCGGGCGATCCAGGCGGCCGGTGCGGGTCTGGCCCTGCTGGGGACGCTGCTCCTGGCCACCGGTTGAGGACACCCCCGGCCACCGGCTGCGAATGGAACGGCCCACGGGCCCCGGGGTCAGACCTCGGGCTCCAGCTCCGCGAGCCGGGCGCCGGCCGCCCGCTCCGCCACCGCCGCGCCCGTCCCGTCGAGGGCGGCGAGCCGGGCCGCGCCCTCCTCGTCCAGTGCGGCAAGCGCCGACAGCTGCTCCGACGTGACCCCGTCCGGGATCGGCTGGGGGGCGGGCGTCCGCAGCGGCGGCTGCCATCCCTCGGCGGGCGTCCAGCGCCGCACGACGCGGGCGGGCGCCCCGGCGACCACCGCATGGTCGGGCACCGCGCCGCGCACCACCGCACCCGCCGCGACCACCACGTTCCGCCCGATCCGTGCGCCCGGCAGGATCACGGCGCCGGTGCCGATCCAGCAGCCGGGCCCGATCTCCACCGGCTCCATCCGCGGCCACTGCCGGCCGATCGGCTCGTGCGGGTCGTCGTAGGAGTGGTTCGTCGAGGTGACGTACACGTACGGCCCGAAGTAGCAGTCGTTGCCGATGCTGACGGCCGTGTCGGCGATCACGTGGCTGCCGCGGCCCAGGACCACGCCGTCGCCGATGCGCAGGATGGGGTCCGGGCCGAGGTCCAGGTCGGGCATCAGGCCGGCGGTCAGGGTCACCTGCTCGGCCACGATGCAGTAGGACCCGAGGTGGATCCAGGGTTCGCCGAAGACGGTGCCGAGCGGGAAGGCGAGTCTGGTGCCCTCACCCATCGATCCGAAGCGGAACCGTCCCGGGTGCTCGTCCGACACCGAGCCCGCCCGCTGCACCCAGGCCCAGCCCGCGTGGACGGCGCGCTGGGCGAGACGACGCCGCCATGACGAGAACGCGTTCTTGCTCTTGGGCACCCGCTCACGGTACTCAGCGGGGGCGCGGCCCGGCCTCCGGGAGCCCTGTGATCTTCGCCCTACCGGATGACGTAGCGTTCGGAGGCGGTACCCGCAGCGGGAGGAGACGAGGATGACGCACCACCAGGCCCTGATCACGGGCATCGGCGGCCGGGAGCCGCGCGTGGACCCGGAGGCGTTCGTGGCGCCGACGGCCACGGTCGTCGGGGACGTGGCGCTCGCCGCGGGCGCGAGCGTCTGGTACGGCGCGGTGCTGCGCGGTGACGTGGAACGGATCGCGGTGGGCGCGAGCAGCAACGTGCAGGACAACTGCACGCTGCACGCGGACCCGGGTTTCCCCGTCTCCGTGGGCGAGCGGGTCTCCATCGGCCACAACGCCGTCGTGCACGGTGCGACGGTGGAGGACGACTGCCTGGTCGGCATGGGCGCGACGGTGCTCAACGGCGCGGTGATCGGCGCCGGCTCGCTGGTCGCCGCCCAGGCGCTGGTGCCGCAGGGCATGCAGGTGCCGCCGGGTTCGCTGGTCGCGGGCGTGCCGGCCCGGGTGCGGCGCGAACTGACCGAGGAGGAGCGCCGGGGGATCACGCTCAACGGCACGATGTACGCGGACCTGGCGACGGCGCACCGGGACGTGCACGCGTAGGGTTCCGGCCCCCGCGGGGACGGTGGGGCCCGTCAGTCCCGGACGGGGACGGGCTCGGCCGCCTCGGTCTCCCGCGGGACGGTCTGCTCCTTCTTCGCCCTGCGCTTGAGGACCAGCATCGACACCAGCCCGATCAGCACGGCGGCCACCAGGCCGAGCCAGGAGAACTTCTTCAGCCAGGACTCGGCGACGATCCCGACGTAGTAGACGACGGCGGTGGTGCCGCCCGCCCAGCAGATGCCGCCGAGCACGTTGGCGACGAGGAACTTCCAGTACGGCATGCGCAGCACGCCCGCGAGGGGCCCGGCGAAGATCCGCAGCAGGGCGACGAAGCGGCCGAAGAAGACGGCCCACATGCCCCACCTCTCGAAGGACCGCTCGGCCGTGGCCACGTGCCCCTCGCTGAAGTGGCTCGGGAACCGCCGCCCGAGCCAGGCGAGCAGCGGCCGGCCACCCCTGCGGCCGATGGCGTAGCCGATCGAGTCGCCGACGACCGCGCCCGCGGTGGCGCAGGCGCCGAGGACGACGGGGTCGATCGCGGAGTGCTGGGAGGACATCAGCGCGGCGGAGACCAGGACGATCTCGCCCGGCAGCGGGATGCCCAGGCTCTCCAGACCGATGACCAGGGCCACCATCGCGTAGACGGCGACCGCGGGTACGGAGTCGAGCCATTCCTGGACGTGCACCGCCGGTTCCTCCCCGAGTTCGCGTCCGTACGTACCGGTGGACACGCTCGGCGCGCCCCCGGGAAGCGTACCTGCTCGCCCCGGAGCGGGGCCCGGCCGACGACGCCCCGGGGCACCCGGGCGACGGGTTCCGGCCGGGAGGCGGGCGCCCGGCACGGGATGCCTCGCTCCCACCGAGGTGGACGTCCGGCCCGGAGTCTCACGGCCCACGCACCACGCCGGCGGTTCGGTGTCCTGCCCCGTGGCCACGCGCCCGGCGCTCGGCCGGTCACCGGCCCGGGTTCGATGCGCCCCCGGGCCGATCTACCGCCGGACCGGGACCCGTGGGCCCGCGCCCGGCAGGCGTACCACCGCACTCCTCGCCGGTCCCGCCCCCGGATCGCATGACCGGCTCACCGTCCGCACCGGATCAGCCGGTCCCGGTCGGCGACCGTCTCGTGCCGCAGCCGGGCGGCGGGGGTCCGCGGCCGGGCCACGGGTCTCCCGGCCGTCCGAAGGCCACCGCCGGGGCCCGCGGCGGAGGGGGACGGTGCTCCGTGCGCCGCGACGGGCGCACCCGGCCGGGGCGCCGACGCCCCGGACCCACGGTGCGGGGCCCGCCCGTCCGGTACGGCACCGTTGTCCGAGGCCGGTACGACACCGTTGTCCGCGGCCCGCCCGACACCGTTGTCCGCGGACGGTACGGCTCCGGCGCCCGTGCCGGACGGCAGGGCCGCCGCGCGCCGCTCCCCCGTGGCAGCGCGCGGCGGACGCCCACCGGCGGCGGTGTCCGCCGGGCGCGACCGGACGACGGCGCCCGCCCCCCGAGCGGCGGCCGCGAGGGCGCCGTCCCGCGCGCCGAGCGCACGGGCGCAGGACGGGCCCGCCCCCGCGGCGGTCCGGACGGCACCGTCGGACGGACCGCGCGCGACGCCCGCAGTGCGGGCTCCTGCCCGGCCGGGCAGGAGCCCGCCGCGAGCGGAGGGGCTGTGGAGGACCACGGTGCCACCCGGCCGGACCGCGCAGCCGGAGCCCCGGGCGGCGAGGCGGATCAGCCGGACCGCCCGGCCCACGGCGGACTCCACCGTGTGGGCGAGGAACCGGCCGTCGCCCCGGGGCGACGGCGGCCGCGTCGGCGCGGATGCGCAACGGGCGGCCGCGGCGCCGACCGTGGCGGAGCGGTGGTCGTCACGCGTCTCGTAGGCGTCGCGGCGCCCGGAGCAGGGCTCCGCCGGGCCGTACTGGCCGGTGCGGGCGGAACGGTCCGCACCCGGGTCCGGCGCCGCCGCGCCGCGGCCGGTCCGGACGTTCCCGGCGATCGCGGCGGTGCGCGCGCCCGACTGGGCCGCGCGGACGGGTGCCGGGGATCCGTTGGACGCGGCGGACGGCGTCCCCGCCTCCCCCGTGCCCGCGTCGCGGCCGCCCACCGCGCCCCAGATGACGGGCCTGCCCGGGACACCGCGCCCGTCGGTCCAGCCCTTGACGGCCAGGACCGTGGCGAGCAGGGCCAGCGACGCGAGGCCGACCCCTACGACCAGGGCCGTCCGGTGCCGGCGCACCGGTCCGCCGCCCCCGGCCACGGCACCGCGGTGCCGTCCGCCGGGACCGGCGGCGGAGCGGAGCCGCACGGCGGACCGTGGGCGCGGCCGCGGGGGGACGGTCCGCAGGACGCGGGAGCCGAGGTAGCGGCGGGCGCCCCAGCCGAGCACGGTCTCGGCGAGCAGCAGCGGCAGGCCGTCGTCGAGGAGCCCGAACTGCTCGTCGGCGAGCCGGCAGTGGCGGCATTCCCGCACATGCCGCCGGACGTCGGGCCGTGGAGCGCCGGCCCGAAGGGACGGGACGGCGAGGATCGCGTTGTAGAAACGGCATTCACGGGTGGGCGCGAGTTGCCGGTGGGCGCGGACGCAGCCCGCCCGGAATTGCTCGCGCGCCTGCTCCAGCGCGACCGCGGCGGTATCCGCGTCCAGGGCGAGCAGCCCGGCCGGTATGGTTATGGGTTCGGCCTCGACCTCCGCGTGCCACAACAGGCATTGGGCGGAACCGGGAAGGGACTGGAAAGACCATTCCGCGAGTTGCCGCTTTTCGGAGGACACCGCACGCACCGCTCGGAGTCCGCGGCCGCCCGCCGGCCTGCGCAGTTCCGGGAGGACGACGCACGCGGCCTCGTCGGCGGCCCAGTCCCGGACCGTGTCCCGGACGGCGACGAGGAGTTGGGGCCGCAGGGCGCCGCCGGCCGCTCCTCCGCCCAGTCTCCGCAGCACCCGGTGGAATGCGGCGGTCGCCACCATAGAGGCCGAACCGCCCGCTCCGGCAAGGCAGACGGCGGCGTAGTCGTAGCTCGCGCGCCAGTGCCGGGAGAGCAGCAGGGCGACGGCGTGGTGGCCGCCGTCGGGGTCGCGCAGCCGGGCCACGAGTGCACGGTCCGACTCCTCCGGGGCGGCTCCTTGGCGGGGTGGTCGGGGAGGGCGTGGGGGGTGGGGGGTTGGCACGGAGATCTTTCCTTCCACGGTGCCGGACCGCATCCGCAGTCGTCCGGGGAAGCGCGTGCCCTCGGGTGCACACCCGTGGGCGCACCCCCGTTGGTGCAATCCTTTCGGCGCGGACCTGTGGGTGCGAGGGCGGTAGCAAATGCCGTGCAGGCCACCGCCTTTACCCCACAGGGAGGCTCACCTTGGCACACGTTACCGACCGGAAACAAGAAGTCGGAAAGGACGGTGCGGCAGATCGGTGAAAGGACACGGGGGTTACCGCGGGTATCCACATGCGTATCCCCACGCAAAGCCGAAAGGAATACTCGCACGGACCTCAATTCGCTCCGGATCAGGGGCAAACGGGACACCTCGCCACGGTTCACGCACCCCGACCCCCGGACCCCCCTCCGGGAACGACGAGGCCCCGGACGGGAGTCGCCTCCCGGCCGGGGCCTGCGTCCGCGGACTGCGCTCAGCCGTTGGGCCGCAGCGTCCACACGACGGTCATCTCACCCGTCACGGCACCGTCCGCGCGGCGGATCTCGACGGAGACCGGGAACTCGGGCCGCTGCCCGGCGTCCAGTTCGGCGACGACCTCGGCGGCCGGGCGGCCCAGGGTCGCGGTGGCGGTCACGGCGCCCATCGCCAGCTTCCGGTAGCCGATCTCCGCCCGCACGGCGAGCGGTACGGCGCGGGACAGCTGCTCACCGAACGCGGCCAGCACGATCGCGCCACTGGCGGACTCCCCGAGCGTGAACATGGCGCCGGCGTGCGGCCCGCCCACGTGGTTGTGGTATTCGCTCTGGTCCGGGAGGGCGACCACGGCCTTCTCCGGAGTGGTCTCCAGGAACTCCAGGTTCAGCGTCCTGACCATCGGGACCGTGGCGGCGAGCATCTCGCCGATCGACATCTGGTGTGCGCTCATGCCCGACATGTTACTCACGAGTAGGACGCGCTGACCAGAGCGTCCGGGAGCGACCGCCGTCTCTTTTTGGTACGTCCCTGACAAGCCCCGGTGACCGAATCGTGTCCCTCGCGCGGCTAGGGTTACACCTCATGTGGCCAGGACAGCAGCCGCCCGGGGGCGAGCAGAACCCGCAGAACAACCCGTATCAGCAGCCGGGGTACCAGCAACCGGGGTACCAGCAGCCGAATCCCTACCAGCAGCAGCCCGGCTACCCGCAGGCCAACCCCTACGCCCAGCCGCAGCAGCAGTGGGGACCGCCCGGACCGGCGGGGGGACCGCAGCCGCCGCAGGGCGGGGACGGCGGGAACCGGACGAAGATCGTCGCGATCGTCGCGGCCGCGGCCGTCGTCGTGGCCGCCGCGGTGACCGGTGCCGTGGTACTGGGCGGCGGCAAGGACGACAAGGCGGGGGGCGGTTCCACCACCAAGGCGAGCCCTTCCGCGTCCGTGTCCGCCGGCACGTCGGCGTCCGGTTCGGACGACAACCCGCGCGGCAACGAGACCGAGAAGCCGACGGTGCCCGGCTGGAAGGTCGTGGTGAACCCCAAGTACGGCACCGCCTTCGACGTGCCGCCGGACTGGCAGGTCGACTCCCCCGGCGTCTTCACCTTCTTCGAGGACCAGAAGAAGGGGGACGGCTCGCCGTACATCGGCTTCTCCGCACCGGCCTTCCTGAAGTCCAACTACTGCTCCTCCGACGACGACAAGGACGGCCACGCCGAGACGTCGTCGCTGGCGGCCAGCGGCACCAAGGGCGAGGACGGCGGCAAGGACACCGCCAGCATCGCCCGCATGGACGCCGCGCTCTTCGCGTACGGCGGCTACACCAACCAGACCAAGGCCGAGAAGAAGTACCTGACGGTGGGCTCGGCCAAGCCCTTCACCACCACCTCCGGCGTCAAGGGCAGCGTCGCCACGTCGTACACCAACGGCGTGCCGAAGGTGCACAAGTGCGACACCGACGGCAAGGCGACCACCTTCGCCTTCAAGAACTCCCAGGGGGACTTCGTCTCCTGGACTCTGTACGGGGCGAAGGGCGTCAAGGAGGAGATCCCGGACGCGACGGTCCGCAAGATACTCGGCTCGGTCCGGCTGCACGGGGACCCGACCCACTGACCGTCCGCCGGGACGAAGAGGTCCCCGATCCGATGACCGGCGGGCCGCGGGGCGGCGACGGTCGGCGGGCGACCCTCGCCGCCGCTTTCCGCCCGTCCGGCAGGCCCGCCCGGGCGGGCCGCAACCACACCCTGCCGACGGCCACGGCCGTCATCACCGGCCTCGGCAGGAACGGCGGGCAACGGCCGCGTCCGCGTTCGCGGTGCCGGTCTCCGGCGGCGGCCGCACGGCCGTGGGGCCGGTGGCCGCGGCGCGGACCGTGCCGCTGGTGCTGCTCCTGCTGATCGGCGGCGCGGTCGCGGACCGGCTGCCCCGGCCCCGGGTGCGGCGGTCGGGTCGACGCCTCCGGACGGCGAACCCATGTGGTCGGAGCGCTGGAGGAGGCTCCCGGCCGGTGATAGGACCGGGTGACTCCGGTCGTGGCGCGATGACTTGTCGGTGCTGAGGAGGCGGGCGTGTTCGATGAGGCCGGTGAGGACGAGCTCCTGCTCGCCGCGATGATGCAACTCGGCGCGAGGGGCGGCTCGATAGGAGCTGCCGCCGGAGGGGCGGCGACCGGAACTCACGGATTGGGCAGAGCCGGGGCGAGGGGCGGCGCTCGTGGAGCCGCGCGCGGCTTCACATGGACGAAGAAGGACGTCAGTACCACTGTCGTCGAGCTTTCCGGGACGGTGACGGCAGTCTCCCGGCTGGTCCACGCGGCCATGGCCGGTGCGGGGGATCTGGTGGGCGCGGAGGCCCGAGACGACGGGAGCATCGCCGTACGGGCGATGGTCGGCGTAGGGATGGGGGGCCTGAACCCCACCGTGGTGACCGCTGTGGTCGCCGCAGGACCGGAAGACGTCGCGGTGGTGGAGCTCCGCGCCGCAGGTCGCGAAGGGCTCATCAAACGGCACCCTGCCGACCATGCTCTGGCGAAGATCACCGGTCGGCTCACGGCTGCCTCGCAGTGACGGCGGCCGCGCGGACCCGGCCCAGGGGGCGCCGCCCACCCCGCCACCTGTGCCGGGCCCTCCACGCGGCGTCGTGCGGTTGGGCCGGCCCGATGGTGGTCGTCCGCCACCGCCCGAGAGCGGCAACGACCCAGGCGGTCGTCGTGGTCACCGCGGCGGTGCTGTGCGCCCCGGGTGTGCGCAACCTGACGCGGCGCGGCGGGACGGGACGGGGGCAGCAGGGGCCGGCGGGCGGCGGCACGGCGGCGGGGGTCAGCCGATGCCGAAGGCTCCGTCGGGCGGCTCGGGTGAGGGCACGGCGGTCTCGTCCCGCACCGGTTCCGCGCCGGCGGTGAACGCGCGCAGCGCGGCGCCGTGCGTCACGCGCGCCGGGAAGGCGTCCGAGGCGGCGCGCCGGGCCAGGGCCGCCAGGTCGAGGGGCCGGTGCGCGGCGACGAGCACCGCGTTGCCGAACCGGCGGCCGCGCAGCACGCCGGGCTCCGCGATCACCGCGGTCTCCTCGAACAGCGCCGCGAACGTGGCGATCTGGGAGCGCAGGAAGGCGAAGGGCGCGGCGTCCGCCAGGTTGGCGAGATAGACGCCGTCCGGGCGCAGCACGCGCTCCGCGGCGCGGGCGTAGCCGAGCGAGGTGAGGTGGGCCGGGATCCGGGAGCCGCCGAAGACGTCGGCGACCAGGGCGTCCGCCGAGTCCGCGGGGGCCGCCTCCAGCCAGGTGCGCGCGTCGGCCGCGTGCACCGCGATCCCGGCGCCGTCCGCCAACGGCAGGTGCTCGGCGACCAGTTCCAGCAGGCCCCGGTCGGCCTCGACGACGTCCTGCCGGGAGCCGGGGCGGGTCTCGGCGACGTAGCGCGGCAGGGTGAGCGCTCCTCCGCCGAGGTGCAGCACGTCCAGCGGGCGCCCCGGTTCGGCGGCCGTGTCCAGGACGTGCCCGAGCCGGCGGGCGTACTCGAACTCGAGGTGGGCGGGCGCGTCCAGGTCGACGTAGGACTGCGGCGCCCCGTCCACCGTCAGCAGCCAGGCCCGCGGCCGGTCCACGTCGGGCATCAGCTTCGCGGTCCCGTGATCGACGGAACGCGACACGGGTATCGACTCGGTCACTCCCCCATTGTGCCGGTCCGCCCGATCCCACCCCGTCCCGCCGGTCCGGGCCCCGCGCACCTCGGCCCACCGGTCATGGCCCGGTGGTCGCGGCCCGGCGGCCACGCGCGCCGGCCCCGTACGACGCCGGGTGGACGGAGTCCGCCCGCCCCGTCCTGCCGAGCGGCCCGCCCGCCGTCGGCCCTGTCTCGCGGGGCCGGGCCGCGTCCGCC
This sequence comes from Streptomyces tropicalis, assembly GCF_029269835.1. Taxonomy (GTDB): domain Bacteria; phylum Actinomycetota; class Actinomycetes; order Streptomycetales; family Streptomycetaceae; genus Streptomyces; species Streptomyces tropicalis. The sequence goes on from NZ_JARJBB010000005.1 coordinate 427,436, forward strand.
ATCCACCGGGAACGGGGCGGACGCGGCGACCCGCCTGAGCGGTGGTCCGCCGGGGCCGGGCCGCACGGCCGGTGGACCGCTGGTGCCCGTGCGGCGACGGAACCCGTGCACCGCCCGCGCCCGCGGACCGTCGACGCCCGTCCTGGGCGCCCCGGCACCGCGGGTCCGCCCACGTCGCCGCCCGTGGTCCCGGCCACGGGGGCGGGCCCGCGGCATGACCGGGCCTCATCGCCCGCCGGGACACGCCCCCCGCGCCGTCTGCGGTCCCGGGGACGGGGCGGGGGGCGTGGCGCCGCCACGCCGCACGGCCCGCCGGGGCGCACGACCTGGGGCGCACGCCCGCCCGGGACGCACGGCCTGGGGCGCGCGTCCCGGGGCCTGGGCACCGGGGCACGCGCCCCCGCGGTTCGGATGTCCGGCGTCCGCCGTGCCGGGCTCCTCCGGCGTGGAGCCGCCGGCTACTCGACCGTCGTCACCGTGCCCGCGCCCACCGTGCGGCCGCCCTCGCGGATCGCGAAGCCGAGGCCCGGCTCCAGAGGTGTCTCGCGGCCGAGTTCCACCGTCATGGTCACGGTGTCCCCGGGCCGGGCGACGCCCTGCTCGCCGAGGTCGACGTCGCCGACCACGTCCGCGGTGCGGAGGTAGAACTGCGGCCGGTAGCCCGTGGCCAGGGGGGTGGTCCGGCCGCCCTCCCGCGCCGACAGGACGTACACCTGCGCGGTGAAGCGCCGCCGGGGCGCCACGCTGCCGGGCGCGGCGACGACGTGGCCGCGGCGGACCGCGCCGCGCGGGACGCCGCGGAGCAGCAGGGCCACGTTGTCCCCGGCCTGCGCCTCCTCCATGGGCCTGCCGAAGGTCTCCACCCCCGTGACCACGGTCTCGGTGTCCGCGCCGAGCACCTCGACCCGGTCGCCGACGCGGACGGTGCCGCGCTCGACCGCGCCGGTGACCACGGTGCCCCGGCCGGTGATGGTGAGCACGTTCTCCACCGGGAGCAGGAACGGCGCGTCGAGATACCGCTCAGGCACGGGCACGTAGGTGTCCACCGCGTCGAGCAGCGCCTCGACCGACGCCGTCCACCGCGGGTCGCCCTCCAGGGCGCGGAGACCGGAGACCCGGACCACGGGGACGGAGCGGCCGCCGTAGCCGTGCGAGGACAGCAGGTCGCGGACCTCCAGTTCGACGAGGTCGTTCAGCTCCTCGTCGCCCGCGTCGGCCTTGTTGAGGGCGACGACGATGTGGTCCACGCCGACCTGGCGGGCGAGCAGGACGTGCTCGGCCGTCTGCGGCATGATCCCGTCGAGCGCGGAGACCACCAGGATCGCCCCGTCGAGCTGCGCGGCCCCGGTGACCATGTTCTTGACGTAGTCGGCGTGGCCGGGCATGTCGACGTGCGCGTAGTGGCGGGTGTCGGTCTCGTACTCGACGTGCGCGATGTTGATGGTGATGCCGCGCGCGGCCTCCTCCGGGGCACGGTCGATGCGGTCGAAGGGCACGTAGGTGCCGCCGCCGCGCTCGGCGAGGACCTTGGTGATGGCGGCGGTCAGGGTGGTCTTGCCGTGGTCCACGTGGCCCATCGTGCCGATGTTCAGGTGCGGTTTGGTGCGGATGTACGCCGTCTTGGGCATGGCTGTACCTCGAGGTGTCGTCGAGCGGTGCCGGATGAGGCCCCGGCGGGGCGGGGTTCGCGCGGCCGGGACGGGGACCCCCAGGACGTCCCGACCCTCCCCCTGCGGGGTCCGCCGGACGATCCGGGGAGGGTCAGCTTCGGGCGCCGTCGACGCTTGCGACGAGGATCCTGACGGCAGCCTTCGGTGCATCCGCGGCGGCGGATGCGGCGAGGTGGAAGGCGTACCGGAACATGGGCCGATCATGTCGGACGCGGCACCGCGCGTCGAACGGTTTTCCCCGGTGGGCGCGTTCGGTCCGCGCGTGCTGCACGGCCGTGCGTCAGGCCCCGACGTTCTTCAGCGCCTCCCGCACGGACAGCGGCGCGAACCGGCCGCGCTCCCGGGCCAGGAAGGCCCGTACGGCCTCCGCGTCGGTCTTGGCGTACTCGCGCAGGCACCAGCCGATCGCCTTGCGGACGAAGAAGTCGGGGTGCCCGGACTGTCGCAGGCAGTAGGTGAACAGCCGCTCGGTGTCGGTGCGTTCCTTGGAGCGGAGCTGGTGCAGCAGGGCCGCGCGGGCGATCCACAGGTCGGCGTCGGCGCTCCACTCGTCCATGTCCGCGGCGAGGTGCGGGTCGGCCGCGACGAGGGCGCCGACCACGTGTGCCGCGAGCGGGTCCACCGTGTCCCACCAGGAGACGGTGGTGATCAGGTGCCGGGCCACGGGGAGGAACCCGGACGAGCAGCGGCCGGCGTGGCGGCGCAGGTAGTCGACGGCGAAGTAGTGGTACTCGCGCTCGGGCCGCTGCCAGCAGCGCAGGGCGACGGCCGTGCAGTCGGCCTCCTGCGGGCGGGGCGTGCCCGCGAGCACCTCCCGGGACAGGGCGCGGCGCACCGGTGTGGTCAGCCCGAGGAAGGGGGCGACGCCCTTCATGTACGCCGCCATGGACCGGGCCCGTTCCGGGTCGGCCGCGCCGCCGTAGGCCTCGGTCAGCCGCTCCAGCACCGCGTCGGCGAGGGCGCTGCGGGGCGCCGCCGGGGAGCCGTGGCCTGTGACGCTCATGGGACGAACCATACGGCGATCACACCCGCCCGTCGGTTAGTGTCGCCGGATGCCCGACGCCACCACCAGCCCCGGGGGCACCGCCACGGTCGCTCCCCCGCCCGATGCCGAGGAACCCCCGGTCACCGTGGCCGCGGAGCCCCGCGTGACCGTCGCCGCGGAGCGCCCGCTCGCCGTCGCCGCGTCACCGGATCCGCTGCCGCCCGCGGCTGCCGTGCTCCCGCGCGCCCGGGGCGTGCGCGTGCTGCTGTCCCCATGGGCGCGCCTGGCGCTGCTGGTCGTGCTGCTCGCGGCGGCCGGGACGTCCGTGCTGTTCTTCGAGCCGCAGCAACTCCTGGAGCGCGGCTGGCCGCCGCGGCTCGGGGGCGCGGCCGCGGCGGCGGTGTTCGCGGCCGCCTACGGCCTGTGCACCGTGGCGTTCGTGCCGCGTCCGCTGCTGAACCTGGCGGCGGGCGCGCTGTTCGGCTCGTGGCTGGGCCTGACGGCGGCGCTGGCCGGCACGGTGTTCGGCGCCGGGCTGGCGTTCGGACTCGGGCGCCTGCTCGGTCAGGACGCGTTGCGGCGGCTCCTGCGCGGACGGTGGATGACGGCGGCGGACGGCCAGCTCAGCCGGCACGGCTTCCGGTCCATGATGGCGGCGCGGCTGTTCCCGGGGGTGCCCTTCTGGGCCGCGAACTACTGCGCGGCCGTCTCCCGCATGGGCTGGCGTGCCTTCCTGCTGGCGACCGCGCTCGGGTCGGTGCCCAACACGGCGGCCTACGCGGTGGCCGGTGCGCGCGCGTCGGCGCCCACCTCTCCGGCCTTCGTGATCGCGATGGTGTCGATCGCGGTTCCGGCGGTGGCCGGGACCGCAATCGCCTGGCGCAGGCGCCACCGTCTGGCCCGCCCCTGACCGCTGCACCGTCCCGGCGGACGTGCCGGTCGCCGTACTGCCGCCGGGGAGAGCACAGTTGAGGGGCGTCGGAGGGGAGCGGCCGCGCCGGTGGGCCGGTCGGCGCCGCGACCCGGGCGCGATCCGTCCGCTCGGGGGTGCGCACGGCCGGTATGTGGCCGACTCGATACGGTTCCCGTAGCCGTCCGGTAGCGCAGTGTCAGTGCTTGCCCCTAGGCTTGTGGCCATGTTCCCCGAATCCGTGGCCCGTGGTTCCGTGCGGTCCGCCGCCGAGCTGAACGAGCAGATCCGGGCCCTGTGGCTGCGCTCGGGCGGTTCTCTGACAGCTCAGGAGCGTGCGGAGTACGAGCTGTTGGTGGTCGAGTGGGCCGCCGCGATCCGGGGCGGGATCATCGAGGCGGCCTGACGGTTTCCGGCCACCGGCGATGCGGCCGCCGAGCCGCTCCCGACCCGCCCCTGCGGGCTCACCGCCCGCCGGACACCCGCAGCACCGCACCCGCCGCGTAGGAGGCGTCCGGCGACATCAGCCAGGCGACCGCGGCGGCGATCTCCTCGGCCCGGCCGGGGCGGCGCAGCGGGATGGCCGCCGCGGCGCGTGCGGCCCGCTCGGGATCGCCCGCCGCCGCGTGGATCTCGGTGTCGATCACGCCGGGTGCGACCGCGTTGACGCGGATGCCGTCCGGTCCGAGTTCCCTGGCGAGGCCCAGGGTCAGGGCGTCCACCCCGGCCTTGGCCGCCGCGTAGTGGACGTACTCCCCGGGGCTGCCGAGTGTGGCCGCGGCGGACGACACGTTGACGATCACACCGCTGCCCCGGGGGGCCATGAGCTGGGCGGCGCGGCGCGAACAGAGCAGCGTGCCCAGGAGGTTGACGTCCAGCACCTGCCGCAGGTCCGCGGTGGCGGTGTCCGCGAGGCGGCCCAGCGGGCCGGTCACCCCCGCGTTGTTGACCAGCCCGGTGACGGGACCCAGCCGCTCCTCGGCGAGGGCGAAGAGGCGGTCGACGTCCTCCTCCACCGAGGTGTCCGCGCGCAGGGCGAGGCTGCGCGCCCCGGCGCCGAGCACCTCGTCCGCCACCGCCTCGGCGGCCCCGGCGTCCCGGAGGTAGCCCACGACCACGTCGTGGCCGTCGGCCGCGAGCCGGCGGCAGACGGCGGCCCCGATGCCCCGGCTGCCCCCGGTGACGACCGTGACGAGACGCTTCATGACGACCTCCGCTGTACCGACCCGGCGCTTGCTCTGTGATCACCCTAGGCGGGATCGGCAGCGCGGCAGCCGCGGCGGGCGGTGGACGAGGCCCTCTGTCCTAGATCGCCCGCAGCGCGCACACTGGAACCACCACGCGGGAGGAGGACGCCGTATGAGGACGTCGTTCGGCAGGTGGCTGGTCTCCCCCTGGCGGCGCTCGCTCACGGCCGCGCTCGCGGGGACGCTGCCCGTCTTCGCCTTCCCGGCGCCGTCCCTGTGGTGGTTCGCGTACGTCGCCCTGGTGCCCTGGATGCTGCTCGTCCGCTCGGCTCCGACCGGGCGGCGGGCCGCAGCCGACGGCTGGGCGGGCGGCCTGGGCTTCATGCTGGCCGTGCACCACTGGCTGCTGCCCGAGCTGCACGTCTTCACCGTCCTCATAGCGGGCCTGCTGGGGGTGCTGTGGGCGCCCTGGGGCGCACTCGTGCGCCGATTCCTCGCCGGTTCGCCATCCGCGGGACGGGGCGCCGCCGCCCTCGTCGTCGTGCCGTCGGGCTGGCTGGCGATCGAGCTCGTGCGGTCCTGGCAGGGGCTGGGCGGGCCGTGGGGCATGCTCGGCGCGAGCCAGTGGCAGGTGGCCCCGGCGCTGCGGCTGGCGTCCGTCGGCGGGGTGTGGCTGCTCAGCTTCCTGGTGGTGGCGCTGAACGTGGCGGTCACCCTGCTGGTGTCGGTGCGCGCCGCCCGGGTCCCGGCGGTGGCCGGCCTGGTGGCCACCGCCGCGGTGACCTCCGGCGCGTGGGTCTGGGCGCCGCGCCCGCAGACCGACGGACAGGTGCGCATCGCGGTGGTGCAGCCCGGCCTCATAGGGGGCACGGACAGCGGACTGCGGCGCTTCGACCGCGAGGAGCAGCTGACCCGTGCTCTGGCCGGGCGCCGTGTCGACCTGATCGTGTGGGGCGAGAGCAGCGTCGGCTTCGACCTGGGCCAGCGGCCGGACCTGGCGCGGCGGATCGCGGCACTGTCCCGGGAGACCGGCTCGGACGTCCTGGTCAACGTCGACGCCCGGCGCTCCGACCGGCCCGGTATCTACAAGAGCTCGGTGCTGGTCGGCCCGGACGGCCCGACCGGCGAGCGCTACGACAAGATGCGGCTGGTCCCCTTCGGCGAGTACATCCCGGCGCGCTCGCTGCTGGGCTGGGCGACCTCGGTGGGCAAGGCGGCGGCCGAGGACCGCAGGCGGGGCACGGAGCAGGTGGTGATGGACGTCGGCCACGGCCTGCGGATCGGCCCCCTGGTCTGCTTCGAGACGGCCTTCCCGGACATGAGCCGGAATCTGGCGCGGGACGGCGCCGGGGTGCTGCTCGCGCAGTCCTCGACCTCCACGTTCCAGCACAGCTGGGCCCCGGAGCAGCACGCCTCGCTCGCCGCGCTGCGGGCGGCCGAGACCGGGCGTTCGATGGTGCACGCCACGCTCACCGGCGTCTCCGCGGTCTACGGTCCGGACGGGCAGCGGATCGGCCCGTGGCTGGGCACCGGGGCCAGTACGGCCCGGGTGTACGACGTGCCGACGGCCCGCGGGACGACTCCGTTCGTCCGGTTCGGGGACTGGCCGGTGTTCGCCGCCCTGTTCGTGCTCGCCGCCACGGGCGCGGTGGAGGGCGCGCGGTCGCTCAGGCCGCGCCGGGCGGCTCGGGAAGAAGCGTTCGTACGACCCGCTCGCACAGTTCGTGCGTCTCCAGCGCGTCCCGGGCGCTGAGCACTCGTCCGGCGCTCACCGCGTCGAGGAAGGACAGCACGGCCTGCTCGATGCCCCGCTGCCGGGCGACCGGCACCCAGTCGCCGCGCCGGCGCACGGTCGGCTGCCCCTTGTGGTCGACGGTCTCCGCGAGGTTGACCACCTGGCGCTTGCTGTCCTGCCCGGAGATCTCGAGGACCTCCTCCGCGGAGCCGCTGAGCCGGTTCATCACGCCGAGCGCCGTGAACCCGTCCCCGGCGAGCTGCAGCACGACGTGGTGCAGCAGACCGTCGCGCAGGCGGCCGCGCACGGTCACGTCGTCGACCGGACCGGGCACCAGGAACCGCAGGGTGTCCACGACGTGGATGAAGTCGTCGAGGATCATCGTCCGCGGGTCCTCGGGCAGGCCGACGCGGTTCTTCTGCAGGATGATCAGGTCGCGCGGGTGCTCGGCGCACTGTACGTACCCGGGGGCGTGGCGCCGGTTGAAGCCGACGGCGAGGCCGACGCCGCGCTCCTCGGCGAGCGCCACCAGCCGCGCCGACTGCTCCAGCCGGTAGGCGAGCGGCTTGTCGACGTACGTCGGTACGCCGGCCTCGAGCAGCCGGGTCACGATCTCCGGGTGGGCGGCGGTGGGGGCGTGCACGAAGGCCGCGTCGAGGCCCTCGGCGAGCAGACCGTCCAGGGTCGGGTGGCGGCGGCCGGCCGGCAGGTGGAGCGCGTCGGCGGTGCGGTCGAGGGTCGCGGGGGTGCGGGTGTGCAGGTGGAGGTCGATCCCGGGCCGGGTGCCGAGCACCGGCAGGTACGCCTTCTGCGCGATGTCGCCGAGTCCGATGCAGCCGACCTTCACGAGCGCTCCCTCACTGAATGCCTGTGCCCGCCTGCACGGCAGCATACGGCGGCTGCGGCGGCCGCCGGCCGGCGGCGGGGTCGAAGCCGCGCTGCAGGAGCCCCGGCACCGGCGCGGACGGGGTGGCGAGGGCGGTGTCGCGGAGGGGCGGCTGGTTCGCGCACGCGGTCCAGCCGGGCGGCACGCACGGACCGGTGGGTGACGTCGGCCGTCCGGAGCCGGGACCTGCCACGCCCACGTGCCGGATCAGCCCGAAGTACGCGCCGGGACCGCGGAGTTGCTGCACGGGATGGTCGGCGACGGGAAATCCGTGGCCCGCGGACGCCGGATGGGGCAGCATCACCCGGCATGAGCACCGAACGCAGTGAACCCGCGCTGAGAGCCGACGAACGCACCATGCTGGAGGGCTGGCTGGACTACCACCGGCAGACGCTCGCGTGGAAGTGCGAGGGCCTGACCGACGCGCAGCTGCGCACCGCGGCCGTGCCGCCCTCGAAACTCTCCCTGATGGGTCTGGTGCGGCACATGGCGGAGGTCGAACGGGCCTGGTTCCGCAAGGTTCTGGCCGGCGAGGACCCCGGCCCGCTGTACTACGGGGAGGACGACCCGGACGGCGACTTCCACGTCACCGGGGACGACACCTGGGAGGGGGCCCGCACGACCTGGCAGGCCGAGATCGCCGCCGCCCGGCGCCACGCGGCGGGCTTCGCCCTCGACGACGTCTCGCACGGGACGAGCCGGTTCTCCGAGGAACCGTTCAGCCTGCGCTGGATCTACACCCACATGATCGAGGAGTACGCGCGCCACAACGGCCACGCCGACCTGATCCGGGAGTGCCTCGACGGCACCACGGGGGACTGACGGGACCGGGGGGCGCACGGGGTGGAGCCGGCGGAGCGGGAGCGTCGCCCCGCCGTCAGCCGCGAGGCCCGGACCCCCTCCGTAGGGGGTGGGAGATCACCCGTGCGGGTCAAGCGGCGCACGGTCCGCGTTCCCCCCGTGCCCCGGAACCAGCAGAGTGGCGCGGGTGCATCGAACGACGACCACCTCAACGCTTCTGATCACCGTGGCCGTCTCGGCCCTCTCCGGCTGTGTCACGGTCCGGCAGCAGCCACCCGCCCCCGGCATCCGGGCGGCCGCGTCCGGACCGTCGGCTCCGCGGCCGGACGGTACCGCCGAACCACGTGCCGTCCAGGCGCCCGCGCGGGAGGCCCTGGAACGGGTCGGCCCGCAGCACCCGGCGCAGCCGACCGCGCGCACCCCCGCCGCGGCCACCGGGACACCGGAGCGGCCCGCCCACCGGGCCGGGCCGGACCACCCCGACGCGCCACCGGCACCCCGGCACCACCACACCCCGCTCCCGCCGCACTTCCGGCTGCCCGGCTCGCTCCACGCGGGTCCGGGCCCGGCACACCCGAACGCCGACCTGTGCGCCCTCGGCCACCGGTACGGCGGCTGGAAGGCGGACAGCCCGGAGTCCCGGATCTGCCGCCAGGCCTACGGCCACTGAGCCGTGGACGCCCCTCGCCGGCCCCGGCCGCCCCGGGCCGGGCACCGCTCCCGATCGCGCACCGCTTCCCGCCGCCCGGCGGGACGGCGGGGGAGCAGTGCCCGCCCGGACAGTGGCACAGCGGGGCAGCGGGACGGCCGGACAGCCGGGCGGCCCGACCGCGGAACCACCCGACCACGGAACGGTCAGGGCCGCTGGCGCGGAGGACGCCACGGCCCGCCCGCCGGACCGTGGTCCTCCTCCAGGCGCAGCTCCAGCCGCCGGATCGCCGCGCGCACGCCGTCGCCGTACGGGTCGTCACCGAGCGCCCCGGCGGCGGCGCGCGCCAGCCGCAGGTGGCCGTGGGCCGCTTCGGCCCGGCCGAGCTTCGCGTAGTCGGCGGCCAGGTTGAGGTGGAGGGACGGGTAGAGCGCGCGGGCCGCGGGGGCGCCCGCGTGCCCGGCGGCCAGGTCGCCGGCCAGTTCCTCGGCCGCGGCGAGCGCCCGCAGGTCCCAGGCCAGTTCGTCCGCCGGGTCGTCCTGGGTGTCCGCGAGGTAGTGGGCGAGGGTGCAGCGGTGCAGCGGGTCGCCGTCCTCGCCGAGTTCCGCCCACAGGACGAGGAAGCGGGCCCTGGCCTCCTCGCGGTCGCCGGCGTGGTGCAGCAGGACGCTCTGACCGATCCGCGTCCCCACGGCGTCCGGCGCCGTCCGTTCCTGTCGCTCCGCCACCCGCGCCTCCAGCCCTGTCCCGGACCCGACGCCCCCGACGCTAGCCGCCCGGGGCCGCGATACGGCTCAGGCGGCCCCGGAAGAATCGGGTCCGCTCCCCCGGCTGAGCCGGGACCTGCCCCCGGGGGGCGGGTCCCGGCTCAGCCCAGGTTCGGGATCTGCCAGTCGATCGGCTCGTGGCCCTGCCGGGCGACCGCCTCGTTGATCTGCGTGAAGGGGCGGGATCCGAAGAACTTCTTCGCCGAGAGCGGGGAGGGGTGCGCCCCCTTGACCACCACGTGCCGCGACTCGTCGATCAGGGGGAGCTTCTTCTGCGCGTAGTTGCCCCACAGGACGAAGACCACCGGGTCGGGGCGGTCGGCCACGGCCCGGATGACCGCGTCGGTGAACTTCTCCCAGCCCCGGCCCTTGTGCGAGTTGGCCTCGCCGCCGCGGACGGTGAGCACCGCGTTGAGCAGCAGCACGCCCTGCCGGGCCCAGGGCATCAGATAGCCGTTGTCCGGGACGTCCGTGCCCAGTTCCTCGTGCATCTCCTTGTAGATGTTGCGCAGCGAGGGCGGGATCTTCACACCGGGACGGACGGAGAAGCACAGGCCGTGGCCCTGCCCCTCGCCGTGGTACGGGTCCTGGCCGAGGATCAGGACCTTCACCCCGTCGTACGGCGTGGCGTCCAGCGCCGCGAAGACCTCCTCGCGGGGCGGGTGGACGGGACCCTTCGCCCGCTCCTCCTCGACGAACCCGGTCAGCTCCTTGAAATAGGGCTGCTGCAGCTCGTCGCCCAGAACGCCGCGCCAGGACTCGGGCAGCATGGCGGTGTCGGTCACGTCAACGTCCTCACGATGTGCGGTCACTTGCAGTCCTCCGAAACTACAGGCGACCACTGACAACCGTCCCGACCGGGAGGAACCCGCCGCCTACCAGCTGGTCTTCCGGGACAGCTCCCACATCATCATGATCGTCGACGGGTCGAGCGCCCGCTCCCCGCCGGAGATGTCGTCGCTGGCGGCCACGTACTGCTTGCCCTGCCACAGCGGCAGCAGCCGGGCGTCGTCCACCAGGATCTGCTGGGCCTGCTGGAACTGCTTCACCACGTCGGCGCGGTTGCTCTCCCGGCGGGACTCCGGAAGCAGCCGCTTGGTGATCTCGGGGGCCGGGTAGGGCGTGCCGAGTGCGTTCTGCTGGCCCACGAAGGGCGCGATGAAGTTGTCCGCGTCGGGGAAGTCGGGGAACCAGCCGCGCCCGAAGACCGGGTACTCGCCCTTCTGGTAGCCCACGACGTACGTCTTCCAGGGACGGCTCCTGAGAGTGACGGAGAACAGCCCGGAGCCGTCGAGCTGGGCCTTGAGCTCCTGGAACTCCTTGGCCGTCTCGGAACCGTAGCGGTCCGTCGTGTACCAGAGGGTGAGCGGCACCTTCCGGGTGATGCCCGCGGCGGTGAGTATCTTGCGCGCCTTGGGGACGCTGGGGTCGCCGAAGTCGTCGAAGAAGCCGGTGGTGTGGCCGGTCAGACCCCTGGGGACCATCGAGTACAGCGGGTCGACGGTGTCCTTGTAGACCTTGTGCGCGATGGCGGGGCGGTCCACGACCTGGGCGACGGCCTTGCGCACGGCGGGCTTGTTCGCCCACGGGTCCTTCGGGTTGAAGACCAGGTAGCTGATGTCCGTGCCGGCGCCCTCGACGAGCTGGAGGTCCTTGGAGTCGTTGCCCTGGAGGGCGAGGATGTCGTCGGCGGCCAGACCGCGGTAGGTGACGTCGATCTGCTTGTCCCGCAGCGCCTTGACCATCGCGGCCGAGTCCTGGAAGTAACGGATCGTCACCGCATCGTTTCTGCGGTCGGCGAAGCCCTGGTAGCCGGCGTTCTTCACCAGCTCCGCCTGCCGGCCCTCCGTGTAGGACTTCAGGGTGTAGGGGCCGGAACCGAAGACCTTGCCGTCCTTGCGCAGGGCGCGGGCGGGGTACTCCTTGGGGTCGACGATCGACAGGGCCGGCGTGGCCAGCACGAACGGGAAGGTGGCGTCGGGCTTGTTCAGGTGGAAGACGACCTGCGTGTCACCGACCGCGTCCACCCGGTCCAGGCTGCCGAGCAGTCCGGCGGGCCCGCTCGCGGCGTTGATGGTCCGTATGCGGTCCACGGAGTACTTCACCGCGCGCGCGTCGAGCGGTTCCCCGTCGGAGAACTTCGCGCCGGACCGCAGGAAGCACCGGTAGGTGGTGTTGGCGCTGTCGGTGAAGCCGCAGCTCCGGGCGGCGTCCGGCTGGGGCGTGGTCGCTCCGTTCGGATACGCCAGCAGCGTCTGGTAGATGTTCCGGAACAGCTCCCACGAGCCGTCCCAGGAAGCAGCCGGGTCCAGCGTGCTGGGGGCGCTGGTCGTGCCGACGACGATCGGCCCCTTGTCGGCGGAGTTTCCGTCGGAAAAGACGCTGCATCCGGCCACCAGGGACATGGACGCCATCGCCACCGCCGGCCGCAGCCATCGGTTCCGGTTGAACACGCGCACGCTCCTCGATCCGCCCTACCAAGGACGGCAGACCATACCGCAGCACCCCGCCCGGTGGCCCGGGTCCGGCGAGGTCTTGATCGGCGCGTGATTGACTACGTTGTCATCCCTGTCCCGCACGGGTCGTGGACGGACACGGATGCCGCTTCCGTCAAGAGGGACGAGGAAATCGTCGCGGGAACGGAAGCGGCACCCAGGGGGTCAGCCGACCCCGGCGTTGAGGAAGAGACCGCCGTCGACGGTGAGCGTCTGGCCGGTCACCCAGTCCGACTGCTCCGAGGTGAGGAAGGCGGCGGCGCCGCCGATGTCGGACGGCACACCGAGCCGGCCCAGCGGGTAGGCGGCGGCCGCCTCCGCCTCGCGGCCCTCGTACAGGGCCTGGGCGAACTTCGTCTTCACCACGGCCGGGGCGATCGCGTTGACCCGTACCTTCGGCGCGAACTCGTGCGCCAGCTGCTGGGTCAGGTTGATCATCGCGGCCTTGCTGACGCCGTACGCGCCGATGAACGGCGAGGGCGCGAGGCCGGCGATCGAGGCGATGTTGACGATCGTGCCGCCGTTGTCCTTCTGCCAGGCGTGCCAGGTGCGCTGGGCGAAGCCGAGCGCGGAGACGACGTTGGTCTCGAAGACCTTGCGCGCCACGTTCAGGTCGAGGTCGGCGATCGGCCCGAACACCGGGTTGGTCCCGGCGTTGTTGACCAGGTGGTCGACGCGGCCGAAGGCCTCCATCACCCGCTCGACGGCCTCGGCCTGGTGGGCCTCGTCGTGCGCCTTGCCGGCGACGCCGATGACCCGGTCGGAGCCGAGCCGCTCGACGGCCTCCTTCAGCGCCTCCTCGTTGCGGCCGGTGATGCACACCCGGTCGCCGCGCGCCACCAGCGCCTCGGCGATGCCGTAGCCGATGCCCCGGCTGGCGCCGGTGACGAGCGCGACCCTGCCGGAGAGTTCCACGGAAGTCATGTGTCCTTCTCCCGGCTTCAGTTGAGCGGTCCGCCGGCGACGTACAGCACCTGGCCGGAGACGAAGCCGGCCGCGTCGCCGGTGAAGAAGGCGACCGCGTTGGCGATGTCCTCCGGCTCACCGACCCGGTGCACCGGGATCTGGGTGGCGGCGGCGGCCTTGAAGTCCTCGAAGCCCATGCCGACGCGGTCGGCGGTGGCCTTGGTCATCTCGGTGGCGATGAAGCCGGGCGCCACGGAGTTGGCCGTGATGCCGAACTTGCCGAGCTCCTTGGCGAGGGTCTTGGTGAAGCCCTGGAGACCGGCCTTGGCGGCGGAGTAGTTGACCTGGCCGCGATTGCCGAGCGCGGAGGACGAGGAGAGGTTGACGATGCGGCCGAAACCGGCGTCGACCATGTGCTTCTGGCAGGCGCGGGACATCAGGAAGGAGCCGCGCAGGTGCACGTTCATGACGGTGTCCCAGTCGGAGACGCTCATCTTGAACAGCAGGTTGTCGCGGAGCACGCCCGCGTTGTTGACCAGGATCGTCGGCGCGCCGAGCTCCTCGGCGATGCGCGCGACGGCCGCCTCGACCTGCGCCTCGTCCGAGACGTCGGCGCCGACGGCGATGGCCCGCCCGCCGGCCGCGGTGATCTTCTCCACGGTGTCCTTGCAGGCGGCCTCGTCGAGGTCGATCACGGCGACCGCGCGCCCCTCGGCGGCCAGTCGTACGGCGGTCGCGGCGCCGATGCCGCGCGCGGCACCGGTGACGACGGCCACCCGCTGCTCAGTGGTGGACATTGCTGGTTCTCCTCGCCCTTGGAAAGCCTGGAACACCTTCGGAACGTCTGCGGCTCCCACGGTACGCCCTTCGAGTGAGCGACCGCTTAGTACCTTCAGCAGACGTGACGCTAGAAGCCCTGGCACCCGGTGTCAACGGCGCACCGGGTGCATGTGATCCATTACCTCACCAGGAGGTCCAGCAACCGCTCCGTCTCGGCCGCCGGATCCCGGGTGAGACCGGTGTGCACGGGGCCGGGCTGGACGATCGTGGAGCGGGGCGCGATCAGCCAGCGGAAGCGCCGCCCGGCGTCGTCGCCGGCCGCCTGCCCCGCGGCGGGGCCGCCCTCGCACACGCCCTCGACCGCGCGCAGCGCGGCCCGGACGCCTTCGACGTCGGCGTCCGGATCCAGCGCGAGCAGCCGCGCCTCGTCCAGATGCGTCCGGGCGCCGACGTAGGCCGTGGCCCGGCAGTAGACGAGCACGCCCGCGTTGATGCACTCGCCGCGCTCGACCCGGGGCACGACGCGCAGCAGCGCGTACTCGAAGACCTGGCGCTCGCTCGTGCCGCCGCGGATGATGTGGCGGTCGCCGGCCCGCCCGTGCCGCCCGTTCACTTCGCCTCCCGGTGGCCCTGGATGCCGTGGACGCGCTCGTGGATGACGGCGGCCCGCGCCAGCAGCGGCCGCGCGTAGGCCCGCCGCAGGTCGTCCGGGTGCTCGAAGCCGGGCTCGCCCGTCAGCCAGGCGTCCGGGATCTCGGCGGTCACCTCGGCCAGCAGTTCCTCCGTCACCAGCGGCGCGAGCCGCGCGGCGGCGGCCCCGACATCCGGCTCGAAGGGCGCGAGCACATGGTCGGAGGCGTCGTAGGGGCGGGCGGCGGAGTCCTCGGCGCCGGGCCAGTTGTGGTGCCAGATCATGGTGGCGCCGTGGTCGATGAGCCACAGCGCGCCCCGCCAGCGCAGCAGGTTGGGATTGCGCCAGGAGCGGTCCACGTTGTTGACCAGCGCGTCGAACCAGACGATCCGCCCGGCCTCCTCCGCGTCCACCGGGAACGCGAGGGGGTCGTAGCCGAGGGCTCCGGAGAGGAAGTCCATCCCGAGGTTCACCCCGCCGCTGGCCCTCAGCAGCTCCTGCACCTGCTCGTCGGGCTCGCCCAGGCCCAGTACCGGGTCGACGTCCACGGCCGCCAGCCGCGGCACCCGCAAGCCCAGCCGCCGTGCCAGCTCCCCGCAGACCACCTCGGCGACCAGCGTCTTGCGCCCCTGCCCGGCACCGGTGAACTTCAGGACGTAGGTCCCGAGGTCGTCCCCCTCGACGAGCCCCGGCAACGACCCGCCCTCACGCAGGGGCGTGATGTAGCGGGTTGCGACCACCGTTCTCAACATTTTCCCAGGCCCCACAGGTCGATCACCTTGTTTCACGGACAACCTCAGCCGTCCGCATCTGAGGATTCACCCACGATCGGCCCTGGGGA
This sequence comes from Streptomyces tropicalis, assembly GCF_029269835.1. Lineage (GTDB taxonomy): Bacteria > Actinomycetota > Actinomycetes > Streptomycetales > Streptomycetaceae > Streptomyces > Streptomyces tropicalis. The sequence continues at coordinate 442,679 of NZ_JARJBB010000005.1, forward strand.
CAATCTGGGGAGCTTCGACCGGCAGCCGGCCCTCTCCCACCCCATCGGCTCGGCGACGGCGTTGCGTCCCTTGCTTCCGGACTCCCGCTTCCGGCCTCCGGCGTGGAGTGAGCATAGTAACCGAGCGTGACAGTCGCCCGAGCCTCAGCATCACGGTCACCACGGACTCCCCGCCCTCCGGCATGACCGAGCCATCACCGATCTCCGGTGGGTACCGGTACGTCGAACTCGACTGCGGGCACATGACCGTCTTCGAGCGCACCCCCGAAGTGGATTGCCTCGTCAAGGACTTCACCGACGGCTTCCCCTGCGTCGTGCGTCCGATCCATACCGGGTACGAGCCGCCGCCCATGCCGCTGTGACAGGCGATCAGGTTGAGGTCGAGGGCCGCAGGATCTTCGAGGAGCGGCTGCGGAAGTCCTCACGCTGGGACATCGCCTTCGTCCGCCGCTTCATGATCTCCTTCGGGCCGCTCAGCTCGGTGTTCGACTTCGTCACCTTCGGCGTGATGCTCTGGGTCTTCCACTCCGGTCCGGCCCAGTTCCGCTCCGGCTGGTTCGTCGAGTCACTGGCCACCCAGACCCTGCTGATCTTCGCCATCCGCACCCGGCGCATCCCGTTCCTCCGCAGCCACCCCAGCCTGCCGCTGACCCTTGCCCCGCTCGGCGTCGTCACGGTCGGCGCGGTGCTGCCGGCCACCCCGCTCGCCCGCACCCTGGGGTTCCAGCCTCTTCCCGGAGCGTTCTTCGCCACGCTGATCGGCATGATCATCGGCTACCTGGCCCTCGTCGAAACCGGCAAACGGCTCTTCTACGGGACTGCCGTCGCGGCACCTCCGGTTCCCGGACGCTACGCCGGACGTCGTCACCAGCGGCGCCGGGCCGGCCGCTTCAGCACCACGGCGGTCCGCCCCACGCCGGTCGACGGCCCGCCGTGACGCGGACGCCGCCCGCGCGGTGGGCGGTATACGCGAACCGGGAAGCAGGAACTCCGAGCGGGGCGCAGCAGCCGCACGTGCACCCGCTGTTCACCACGGGCTCATGCTGCGGGAGCCCTCGGATTCCGGTCGCCCCGTCCGGTGCAGTACGACCAGGGCGCTCGCACAGTCGCCGTCCGGAAGGGCCGGCACCGGCAGGCCGTAGCCGGCCAATGTGGCCCCGGACCATTCGGCGCCGGTGTCCTCGTCCCGGTACCGGGCAGCGGGGTCCAGACCGCGCAGCCGCAGCGGAGGGTGGGCAGGGCCGAAGGAGGTGCTGGATCGCCAGACGAGCACCGCGGTACGGCGGGCCTCGGCGTCGGTGTACTGGACGGCCGCCAGCAGCCCCTCGCCGGGAGCGAGCAGGCGGTCCAGGCGGCCGTGCTGCACCAGCGGACGGATGTCCTTGTACCGCTGGACCAGCCGGGCGGCCTCCTCGATCTCCGGCCCGGTCCACCGCGTCAGGTCTCCCCCGATGCCCAGGACTCCCGCCATGGCCGAGTGGAAACGGAAGGCGAGCGGGACCGACCGGCCCGTCAGCGGGTTGGGGCTGTCGGTCACCCAGGCGGACATGACTCCCGCCGGGTACACCTGGCTGAAGCCGTGCTGGATGGTCAGGCGGTCCACCGCGTCGGTGTTGTCCGAGGTCCACACCTGGTCGGTACGGCCGAGGATGCCCAGGTCGATCCGCCCCCCGCCGCCCGCGCACCCCTCGATGCGCAGCGCGGGGAAGGCGGCTCGCAACCGGTCGAGCAGCCGGTGGACCCCCCGGGCGTGCTCGACGTGCACCTGACGGGCGGGCCGGCCGCCGTGGCCGCCCGCTTCCGTGAACGAGCGGTTGAAGTCCCACTTGAGGAAGTCCACGCCGTTGTCACCGACCAGCGCGTGCAGCCATCCGTACGCCCACTCGGTCACCTCCGGCCGGGAGAAGTCCAGGACCAGCTGGTGGCGCAGCTCGGTGGCGGTGCGGTCGGGCAGGTGCAGCACCCAGTCGGGGTGGGCGCGGAACAGGTCGCTGTCGGCGTTGACCATCTCCGGCTCCACCCATATGCCGAACGACATGCCCAGCCGGTGCACCTCGTCGGACAGGGGTCGCAGTCCGCGCGCGAACCGCCGCCGGTGCGGGATCCAGTCGCCGAGTCCCGCACGGTCGTCGTCCCGGGCGCCGAACCAGCCGTCGTCGACCACGAACAGTTCCACGCCCAGGGACGCGGCGCGGCGGGCCAGCGCGCGCTGGTTGTCCTCGCCGACCTCGAAGGAGGTGGCCTCCCAGGAGTTGTAGAGCACCGGTCGGAGCTCGTCCGGGTGCGGCAGGACGTGCCGGCGTACGTAGGCGTGGAAGGCGCGGCTGACGTCGCCGAAGCCGCCGGTGCCGTACACCGCCACGCTGATCGGGGTGACGTACCGCTGACCGGGTGCCAGGGGGATCTCGACACCCTCGTGTCCCTCCGAGGCGACGACACCGGCACGCCGGGCCGCGGTGCGTTGGACCGTCAGGCGCCAACTGCCGCTGGTGGCGAGCGCCGTGGCCCATGTCTCGCCCTGTTCCTCGTCGGCGTGCCCGGCGTCGAGCACGACCCACGGGTTGGCGTGGTGGCCGGTGTGGCCTCGCCGGCTGGTCAGTGTGGTCTCCCCGACCGTCAGTGCCGTCCGCTCCAGACGGTTCTCGGCGGACCATCCGCCGTGGACGGAGGACAGCCGCCAGCCGGGCCGCTGGGGCAGCGGCCAGTGGGCGGAGGAACACCGCGTCAGGTGCAGCGGCTCCGCGTCCGGTCCGGCGGTGTGCGTGAGTTCCGTCCAGCGTTCGAGTACGTCCCCGCCGGACGGCACCCGGTAGTGCAGCTCCCAGGCGAGAGGCCGGGACCGGTCCCGCAGGGCGATCACCAGGTGGTTGCCGCCGTTGATCCGAATGTCCTCGACGCGGGGTTCGACGGGGCTGCTGCCGTCGGCGAACCGGACCTCCAGGGCCGGGACGCCGAACCGGGCGCCGCCGTCGACGGGGTACTCCTCCACCCCGTCGCGACGCCCCTCGAAACTGTCGTCGTGGCCGGTCCACACCGGCAGCTCCGCCGCGTCGGCGGCCGGGACGGGAGCCCCCCAGTGGACATGGCGCACGGCGCCCTCCGTACGGTCCACGCGCAGGACGTAGCAGGAGGCGGCGGTGCGCAGCATCACGGTGCTGCTGGCTTCGTCGAACTGCACGCTTCCGGGCGGCGGCGGTGAGGACGCGGTGGCGGACATGAGGACACTCCTCGGTGGCGGGTGGGAGCGCGGCGGGCGCGGTGGACGCCGGCGCGCGGTTCAGGAACGCGGCCCGGCCGACGTCTCGAGGACTACGGCCACGCCTCCCGCGGGGATCTCCGTGAAGGAGCCGCCAGCTGTGGCGTCGAGGAGGCCGGTCCCCTCGACCAGGACCTTGGCGGGAACCTCGCCGTGGTTGACGAGGAAGAGGTAGGAGCCGTCCGGGCCGGAACGGCGGACCGCCTCGACCCCGTCCGGCACGTCGGCGACGGGCCGCAGTCCGGCCTCCTCGCCGAGTCGCAGGACGAGTTCCCGCAGCGTCGCGCCCGAGGCGCGGGTGGCCACGTACCAGCTCGTGCCCGCGCCGTAGGCATGCCGGGTGAGCGCGGGGCCGCCCGGGGCCGGGCCGCCGTCGGGGCCGTTGGCGAAGCGCAGCACCGGTGTGCAGCCGCGCGGCTCGACGCGTTCGGCCCACTGCCCGGCCGTCGAGCCGTCGCTGAGGGACACGGTGTCACCGGGGCGCAGCGGCAGGTATTCGTCGACCCGGAGTCCGAGCACCTCGCGCAGCGCGCCGGGGTAGCCGCCCAGGCGGATCCGGTCGCCGGCGTCGACGACGCCGCTGAAGCAGCCGACGGCGAGGTGCCCACCGTCGCGCACGTACCGGGTGAGGGCGTCCGCGTGCTCGTCGGACAGCAGGTAGAGGTTGGGTGCGACGACGGCCTTGTAGGACGTGAGGTCGGCGCCGGGCGCGACCACGTCGCAGGTGATGTTCAGCCGCCACAGGGCCTCGTACCAGTCGCGGACCGTGTCGAGGTAGCGCATGGGTCCGGAGGGGCGGGCCTCCATTTCCAGTGCCCACCAGTTGTGCCAGTCGAAGAGCAGCGCCACGTCCGCCGCGACCCGTGTCCCCGTCACCTCGCCGAGGGCGGCCAGGTCCGCGCCGAGGCCGCGCACCTCCTTCCAGATCCGGGTGTCCGTGCCGCCGTGCGGAAGCATCGCGGAGTGCCATTTCTCGGCGCCCGCCCGGGACTGCCGCCACTGGAAGAACAGGACGCCGTCGGCGCCGCGGGCGAGGTGCGTCAGGCTGTTGCGGCGCATCTGCCCGGGTTGCTTGGCGACGTTGACGGGTTGCCAGTTGACGGCGGAGGTGGAGTGTTCCATGAGCAGCCAGGGGCGTCCGGCGGCCATGCCCCGCGCGAGGTCGGCGTTGAGCGCCAGGTCGATGTGGCCGTCCGGGTCGGCCGCGGGCAGGTAGTGGTCCAAGGAGACGAGATCGCACTCCGCGGCGAAGGAGTGGGCGTCGACCTTCTTCTCCAGCGTGCCCAGGTGGTTGGTGGTCAGGGGGATGCCGGGCGCGAGGCGGCGCAGCAGCGCGGCTTCCGCGCGGTGCCGGGCCAGCAGCGCGTCCGAGGAGAAGCGGCGGAAGTCCAGGTCCTGCCCCGGGTTGCGGAAGGCGGTGGTGTCCCGGGGCGGCTCGATCTCGTCCCAGTCGCCGTACCGCTGGCCCCAGAAGTCGGTGCCCCACACCTCGTTGAGGGTGTCGAGGGTCGTGTAGCGCTCCCCCAGCCAGGTGCGGAACGCGGCGGCGCTGACGTCGCAGTAGCACAGGGCATTGTGGTTGCCGAACTCGTTGTGGACGTGCCACAGGACGAGGGCGGGATGGTCCGCGTACCGCTCGGCCAGCGCGGTGACCAGGGCGTCGGCCGCCTCGGCGTAGGCGGGGTGACTCGGACAGAAGACCTGCCGGCTGCCGTGGGCGAGCCGGGTGCCGGAGGCGGTGACCGGCCGGGCGTCCGGGTGCAGATGCGTGAACCACGGGGGCGGGGCCGCGGTCGCGGTGGCGAGGTCCACGGCGATGCCGTGGGCGTGCAGCAGGTCGAGCACCTCGTCCAGCAGGCCGAAGTCGTAGGTGCCGGGTCGCGGCTGGATGCGCGACCAGGCGAAGACCCCGACGGTGACGAGGTTGACGCCCGCTTCCCGCATGAGCCGGACGTCCTCCTGCCACACGTGCCTCGGCCACTGTTCGGGGTTGTAGTCCCCGCCGTAGGCGATGGAGCCCAGCTTGTGGCTGAGCGCGGTCAGGGGGTGCACGGGCGGGGGGTGGGCCGGGGTGTGGGTCACGACTTCACCGCCCCTGCGGCGAGCCCGGCGCGCCAGTGGCGCTGCAGGAGCAGGAAGGTGAGCACGATGGGCACGACCGAGATCAGGGCTCCCACGATGGTCAGGGTCTGCAGCTGGGGCAGCCGGCTGGTCTGCGACTGCCAGGTGAACAGTCCGAGGGTGACGGGGTAGAGGTCGTCGTCCTGGAGCATGACCAGGGGCAAGAGGAAGTTGTTCCAGATGACGACGAACTGGAACAGGAAGACGGTCACCAGGGCCGGGGACATCATGCGCAGGGCGATGGTGCGGAAGATGCGCAGTTCCCCGGCTCCGTCCATGCGGGCCGCCTCGATCACCTCGTCCGGCACCGTGGCCGTGGCGAAGATCCGGGACAGGTAGACGCCGAAGGGGCTGACGATGCTGGGCAGGAACACCGACCAGAAGGTGTTGGTCGCGTTCACCTGGGCGAACAGCAGGAACAACGGCAGGGCGAGGGCGGACGCGGGCACCAGGACACCACCCAGGACGACGGAGAACACCGCCTCGCGTCCCCTGAACTCGTAGGTGGCCAGGGCGTATCCGGCCGCGGCCGCCAGAGCGGTGGCGACCGCCGCGCCCGCTCCGGCGTAGAGCAGGCTGTTGAGCAGCCAGCGGGCGAAGACGCCGTCCTGCTGGGCGAACAGTGCGGCGAGGTTGTCGCCGAGGTGCCAGTGGGCGGGCAGCAGTCCGGGGGTGGAGACCAGGTCGCCCTGGCTCTTGGTGGAGGAGACGAGCAGCCAGTAGACGGGCAGCAGCATGTAGCAGGCGGCCACGACCATGAAGGCCACCGCGGCCACGACGGAGAGCCGCCCGGGAGCGCCTCGGCCCCACTTGGTGGCGGCGTGGGCTCCCTCGACACGGGTGAGGACGCTCATCCCTGCCTCCTGGAGGTCAGGCGCAGAAACGCGAACGACAGCAGGAAGGTCACGGCGGCGAGCAGCACCGACAGTGCCGCCGCCTCGCTGTAGTTGTCGCCCGACGCCAGCGAGTAGGCCGCCAGGTTGGGCGTGTAGGTGCTGGTCACACTGGTGGAGATGGTCCGGAAGACCTGGGGTTCGGTGAACAGCTGGAAGGTGCCGATGAGGGAGAACACGCCCGTGAGCACGAGCGCCGGCCGGATCAGCGGGATCTTGATCCGGGTGGCGGTCGTCCAGCCGCCCGCTCCGTCGACGCGGGCCGCCTCGCCGATGTCGGCCGGGAGTGCCTGCAGGGCGGAGTAGAGGATGAGCATGTTGTAGCCGGTGTAGGTCCACGTGACCACGTTGCCGATGGAGAACAGGATGAGGTGCGAGCCGAGCAGGTCGACCTGCGTGCCGGCGGACTTCAGCAGGTCCACGATCGGTGAGAGCCGGGGGTCGTAGAGGAAGGCCCACATCACGGCCGCGACGACGCCCGGGATGCCGTACGGGACGAAGTACACCAGGCGGAAGAAGCGTTTGAGCCGGGCGACGGTGGAGTCCAGCAGCAGGGCCAGGACCAGCGCGAGCAGCAGCATGACGGGTATCTGCACCAGGGCGAACACGCCGACGCGTACGACGCTGTCGCCGAAGAACGGCTCGTGCACGACGTCGGCGTACTGCTCGAAGCCGGCGAACACCGAGTGGGTGTGCCCGAAGGTGCCGCCCGTGCGCTCGGTCTTGTGCAGGCTCTGCCAGAAGGCGTAGCCGACCGGCACCAGGGTGAACAGGACGAACGGGACGAGGAAGGGCAGGAGGAAGGCGTAGGGGGCGAGGGCCTGGCGCGCGGGTCTGCGGCGCGCCCGGGGCGGGGCGGTTGTCGTGGTCACGGGAGGGCCTTCGGCAGGGGGGATGCCGTCCCCGCCGCAGTGGGGTCGGAGGGGACGCTCTGGGTGGAGGCGACCGGTCAGCCGGTCACGTCGAGGGACTGCTTGCGCAGCGAGTCCACGCTCTGCGACTGGGTCTGCTTGAGCACGTCGGCGAGCGTGCCCTTGCCGCCGACGGCGCCCGCGGTGCCGTCACTGATGAAGCGGTAGGTGTCGGTCATCGTCGGTCCCCAGGTGAAGCCGTTGTCCACGTCGGCCGACGCCTTCGCGAAGACGTCGAAGATCCGCTGCTTGCCGTAGAAGTCGACCGGCTGCTTCAGCGCCGGGAGGTCCAGGCCCGCCTTCGCCGCCGGGTAGAGGCCGCCCTCGCGGTTGAGGATCTCCAGTGCCTTGGGGTCGGTGTCGAGCCACAGCGCGAACCGGGCCGCCTCCGCGGGGTGCTTGCTGCCGGAGAGCACGGCGGTGGTCGAGCCGCCCCAGTTGCCGGCCTGCTGGTCGCCCGGGTGCCACTGCGGCATCGGGGCCACGGCCCACTTGCCCGCCGTGGACTTGGCGTTGTCGCGGATGGTGCTGTAGCCCCAGGCCGCACTGATCCAGGTGACGACCTCGCCGTCGTTCCAGGACTTGTACAGCGCGGGCGAGAAGCCCTGCAGGTCGGTGGCGACGAGCTTGCGGTCGATCAGCTTCTGCCAGTAGTCGGCGACCTGGCGGCTCTCGGGCCGGTCGACCGTGACCTTCCAGGAGTCGCCGTCCCGCTGGAACATGGTGGCCTTCCTCTGCCACAGCAGGCCGGTGAACCAGTTCGGGTCGGTCTGCGAGAAGTGCGTGATGTACTTGCCCGCCTTCTTGAGCCTCACCGCGTCCGCCGCGTACTCGTCCCAGGTCGTGGGAGCCTTCAGGCCGAGCTTGTCGAAGACGTCCTTGCGGTAGAACAGCGCCATCGGGCCGGTGTCCTGGGGGACGGCCCAGATGCCGTCCCTGCCGTCGGCTCCGAAGCCGACCTGCGACCAGGTCCAGTCGACGAACTTCCGCTGTGCGGCGTCCACTCCCGGGCACTTGGCGATGTCGCGCAACCCGTCCTTGAGGCGGAAGCTCGCCAGGGAGTCGTACTCGACCTGGCCCAGGTCAGGGGCGTTGCCTGCCTTGAGGGCGTTGGACATGTTCTGGTAGGTGCCCGCGTTGCCGGCCGGGGTGGTCTTCAGCTCGACCTGCACGTCGGGGTGCCCGCTGTTCCACAGGTCCACCGCCTTCTGCATGCCGGGGACCCACGACCAGTACTGCAGCGTCACCTTGCCGGAGGACGGCTTGCAGGACGAGCCGTCCGCACCGCCGTCCTTCCCGCCACCGCCGCCACCGCCGCCACAACCGGTCGCCGTGGTGAGTGCCACGACCGCCGCTCCGACCATGCAGCGTCTGACCAGAGAGGTCCTGATCAGGGATGACGTCCGCTCGCCTATCGCCATGAGGTTGCTCCTTGCACCGGGTGTCCCGCTCCGACAAGCAATGGCGGCAACCTTCACAACAGGAATCCACAAAAGTCAACAGGCCGTGCGGAAATTTCCCACTCCGAGTCCACTTCGTGACGCACCCACAAAGACGCCGACAGAGGCGTCCAATCCTCTCTGAGCTGCACTTTCATTGTTCTTATGCATGCGCGTCGCGCGCCGCTCTCGTCAGGCGCAATCGATTACGCTACGGTGTGCGCCGAACCATGGCGGTGCGGTGTCGGGGTGGGTGGGACGCCTCGGCAGGCGCACCGGTCAGACCGAGGCCCGCGCGACGAACTCGGCCCTCACACGGACGGTCTTGGGCACGCGTCGCCCCTCGAAGCGCTCCCTGAGCAACTCGGCGGCGGCACGGCCGACGTCCTCCGCGGGATAACGGATCGTCGTCAAGCGCGGCCGCACCAACGAGGCGAAGGAGGCGTCGTCGTGGCCCACGAGCGCCACGTCGCCGGGTACGTCGATGCCGAGTTCGTGCGCCTTGCCCAGGGCGCCGACGGCGATCACGTCGTTGGCGCAGAACACCGCGTCCGGTGGGTAGCGCCGGCTCATCAGCTCGGCGAACCCGGCGGCTCCCGCCTCCCGGGTGTGCTCACCGCGCACCACCAGCGCTCCCGGCAAGGAGGTGCCGAACTGGGGGGCGAGGGACCTCAGAAGCTCCAGGCGGGGGTCCCCGCCGGTCGCGTCCCGGGGGCCCGCGATCATCGCGATGCGGCGGCGACGCGCGGCTGTCACTCCCTCCAGCGCCTGCCGGGTGGCGGCCCGCGCGTCGGGCGTCACCAGATCGACCGGCCCGAAGGGCACATCCGCGCTCACGACGGTGGGGATACCGGCCGTGGACAGGGTGTCCAGGTCCTTGGGCAGCAGACGGAACGGAGTGATCACCACCCCGGCGAACCGCTGCTGCACCGCCTCGGCCAGCAGCGCCCGCTCCTCCTCGCGGTCGGCCCGGGTGTTGCAGACGACGACGTGCATACCCAGTCCGCGGAGTTCTTCCTGGAGCGTGGCCGCGAGCTGCGCGAAGAACGGGTTGGCGATGTCGGGCACGATCAGCGCCACCAGACTCGAGCGTCCGGTCCTCAGGCTGCGCGCCGCAGTGTTCACGGCGAACCCCAGGTCAGCGATGGCGGCCTCCACCGCCGCACGCGTCGCCGGGGCGACGGGCCGCTTGCCGGACAGGACGTAGGAGACCGTGGCGGTCGACACGCCGGCGACCCGGGCGACGTCCGCCATGGTGACCTGCTCACGCACTGCTCACGCTCCTTTCGCGCCGTCACCCTACTTCACGGGTGACAACAGAATGGAAGCGCTCTCATTCGGCGCGACGAACACGGACAAGCAGGGCAGCTTGCGCCCGTGGGCGTCCGACAACCGGCCGGCGGGCACGAGCAGCGCCACCAGGATCGGCAGACAGGCCGGCGACACCCACCCCGCCGCCGGCGACGTGCGGATCCCGGTACGCGGACTGTCGCGGGCCGGCGGGCTGTGTCGCCCGCTCGGGTCCGTACAAGCGCGTCCCGCCACCCTGCGGTGTGCACGACGTGCACCCTGAACCGGGGAGCCGGAAACAGAGGCCGGTCCCGGCAGCGGCGTGCCCGTCCGGGGCGGGCCGATCGAACGTCAGGACGCATCCGTGCATGGGCGAAACGGGACACGGCGGATCAGGGAACCGTCCGAAGGGGGTGCGCCGTCGGCCGCCAGGGCGCTGTTCTTCCTCCTCGCCGCCGAGAACCTGCTGATCAACTACACCGCCACCGCCATGAACGTGGCCCTGTCGGCGCTCGTCGGGGACCTGCACACCACGCTGAGCGGCGTGCAGTCGGCGATTTCGCTGTACGCCCTGGTGGTCGCCGCGTTCTTGATCAGTGGCAGCAAGCTCGGCAGACGCCACGGGTACCGGCGGGCCTTCGTCACCGGCGGCGGCATCTTCGCCCTGGGGGCGCTGATCAGCGCCCTCGCTCCGAGCCTGCCGTTCCTGCTGCTCGGCTGGTCCGTACTCCAGGGGCTCGGCGTGGCGCTGATGCTTCCGTCGCTGATGGCGATGCTCACCGCGACCTTCGCCGGGGCCGTACGCACCAAGGTGCTGTCAACCCTGGCCATGACGTCCGGGATCGGTGCGGCGGCCGGTCCCGTTCTGGGCGGCGTGATAACCAATTACCTGACCTGGCGCATGTCGTTCCTCCTGGGCACCGTGATCACCCTGGCCGTGGCAGGCCTCATCCGGTGTACGGTCGGTGCCGGGTCGTTCCCGGGACGCTCAGGACAGCGCTTCGATGTCCCCGGGGTGCTGCTGTCCACGACAGGACTCGTCCTGCTCGTCGTCGCGGCCCTGTCTGCCGGGCGGTACGGCCTGCTCAGGGCCCGGCAGGATGTCGTGGTACTCGGCCACACGCTGTTGGAGCGTGGCGGTCTGTCACCCGTCCCCGTGCTGTCGGGTACGGGGATGGTGGTCCTGGCCGCCTTCGCCGGCTGGGAGCTGCGTCTCGTCAAGAGCGGAAGGGATCCGCTGGTCCACGTGACGGTGCTGCAGAACCGCACCGTCCGGACCGGGATCTCGACCCAGCTGATGCTGATCCTGGTACCCAACGGCATGCTCTTCCTGGTACCGGTCTTCCTGCAGACGACTTTCGGATTCGGTGCCCTGCACTGCGGAATCGTGCTGCTCCCGATCACGTTGGGGCTGATGGCGGCCGCCCCGCCGGCCGCCCGGCGCATCGGACAGGGGAGGATGACCCACCGCGCCGCTGCGATGGGGGCGTTCGCCTGCATGGGCGTCGGTTGCGTCGCTGTCGCCGTTCTGTTCAGTCCGCGTGCACAGGGAGTGGCGGCGGTGGGCCTGGCACTCGCGCCGGGCATCCTCCTCGTCGGGCTCGGCCGAGGCATGGCCACGACGCTCACCGACCTCGTCCAGTCGGCGCCCGACCGGGACGAGGTGAGCGACGTGACAGGACTGTCGTACACGGCCGGCTATCTGGGAGGTTCATTCGGAGTCGCCCTCGCCGGTGCCTTGATGGCCACCTCCCTGCTGTACGCGTTCGAGGCCGGGGTGAACGACAGCAGGGTCCTATCCACCGCCCAGAAGGAGCAGGTGACGCGGGCCGTGGAGCACCAGGTCCAGATCACCGCCGTGTCCGACGACGCCCTGCGGGCGAAGGCGGCGTCACGGGGCATCACGGGTACCGCGGCCGACGGGATCGTACGGATCAACGCACGTGCCAGGGAGCAGGCGCTGACCGTGTCGGCCACCGGCATGGCCGTACTGGCCGTGGTCGGCTGGCTGATGGCGCTGCGTCTGCCCATCCGTGCCGGGATCGCGACGGCCGCGAGCGCGGGACGTGAACCCCCTGCGCACGGCCGGTAGTGCCCGCCCGTCCGCGCCGTTCCACCGGTGGAGCCGCGCCGGGGGCGCCGAGGGCGACCACCGGCTGCGCCGGGGAAACCCCGCCCCGCTCTTCGGTGCCCGTGCCCGTGGCCTGCGTGCCGGCGCTTCCCGAGCCGAGACCTCGCTGCGGCCCCGGTCCGTCGGTCCAGCGAGACAAGCCTCGCGTCGTCCCACCTGGCAGCGGCCTCGAAGAACTGGCGGAGGCCGTCCCGGTGACGCCCCTGTTCCGCGGCACCGGGCTCCCTACACCCCAGAGGCAGGCCGCGGCACTGGTCGGGTCGGCGGAGCCCGCCCCTCCGGTGAGCCGGGTACGACCGCCCGCAGGCAGCGGGTGCCCCGGTGTGGCAGACATGCCGGGGGGAGGAGACGAGACAGGATGGAAGGACGAATTCGTCCCGGGAGGAGGAGTGCGGCATGGCCGGACCCGGCTCTGGCGGTCCCGAGGGCGTGGAGGGGGGCAAGTCGCGGTTCGACGACATCTACTGCGGGCCGGACCCACGCGCGTACTTCAGGCGGCTGGCGCCGCTGGAGTACGAGATCCCGCACCATGCCCAGCCGGTCTTCCGGCAGGCTGCCACCGAGCGGGCCGCACTCGACGAGGGCAGCACCCACGGGCCGGCGGTACTGGACGTGTGCTGCTCCTACGGGATCAATGCCGCGCTGCTCAACCACGACGTGACCCTGGCGGAGATGTGTGAGCGGTACACCTCCCCTGGGAGCCGGACCCTGTCGACGGCGGAACTCAGGGCATCGGACAAGGCTTTCTATGCCGCGCGGCGCCGGCCGGACCCGGTGCCGGTGTTCGGCCTGGACGTCTCGGCCCCCGCCGTGCAGTACGCGCTCGAGGTGGGTCTGCTGGACGCCGCTTTCACCGACGATCTGGAACAGGGCTCACCCAGCCCCAGGCTGCGCAGCGCGCTCGCCGATGTCGGACTCATCACGCTGACGGGGGGCGGCAGCTATGTCACCGTCCGCACGTTCACGGCACTGCTGACCGGTGCTCGCAGACCGGTATGGGTCGACGCGTTCGTGCTGCGGACGGTGTCGTACCAGCCCATCGCCCGCACGTTGGCCGTCCACGGCTTGACCACCACCGTCGACGTGTCTCGCACGTATCCACAGCGCCTCTTCACCGACGAGCGGGAACAGCGCTATGCAATCGCGGCGGTACGAGCGCTGGGGGGCGACCCCACAGCCCACGAGGAGAACGGCCGTTTTTACACCCTGCACTACGAGTCCCGGCCCGATGCGCCACGACAACCGGTGAGTCGACCCCACCGGGACGGCGGCGGGGCGGCGCCCGGGCCCGGTTAAGCGTTGCCGGAGTGAACCGGGCCGGCATCTCCGGCCGGCGGCCCGTGCCCGGATCGAAGCCCTCGCCCCTGCCGGAGGGACTGCGCCCAGTGCGAGCGCCTGGACGTCGGCTGCGGGAGGCCGCCGCCACACCGCCCGCGCTCATCCAGGAGCGTGATGCAGCGGGTCGCGACGACTTCCTTGAGCATCACCCCGGGCCACCGGGGAGTTCTCCCGACGGGGGACACGGCCCGCCCGCGTCCCGCGCCGCGGCCGGCGCCGCGGCCGGCGCCGCGGCCGGTCGCTGCCGCGAGCGGCCTCCCGGACCGGCCCGGCCGCTGAACGCCCGGCCCTCGCGGCCCGTACCCCTGGGTGGAGTCACGATGCCTGTGCGGAAGGGACGTCAGCATGACCAGCGAATCGCTTCAGCCCCCGGTGGGACCCGCCCGGCGGACCGTCGTCGCGGCGGTGGGAGCGGCGGGGCTCGCCGCCGCGCTGACCGCGTGCGGGTCCGACGACATGTCCTCGAAGGGGGCTTCCGACAGCGGTGGGGGCAAGGGCGGTTCGGACGGCGGCAGCGTCTCCGTGGGCGCCGCCGGGACCGTGGTCGCGAAGACCTCCGACATCCCGGAGGGGGGCGGCATGATCTTCAAGGAGCCCGCCATGGTCGTCACCCAGCCGACCAAGGGCGAGTTCAAGGCGTTCTCCAGCAAGTGCACCCACCAGGGCTGCCCCGTGACGGGGATCAGCAAGGGTGTGATCACCTGTCCGTGCCACCACAGCGCCTTCTCCATCGCCGACGGCAGCGTCAAGCACCTGCCCGCGACGCAGCCGCTGGCCTCCGTGCGGATCGACGTCGCCGGGGACGAGATCAAGCTGGCCTGACGCCGCATGGGACCGGCCGGCGTTGCGCGCGGACGCAGGACGACTCATCCTTTTCTGACGTGATGTCAGAGGTACTCCCCCGGTCGGGACGGGCGGGATGCACGCCCTCTGGCACGACGTGAGAGAAGAGGGGGGCGGATGACCGCCACACAGCGCCGGGGCCGGAAGATCATGATGACGCCGGTGGAGCTGGACGAGTTCCTCACCACCGCGCGCACCTGCCGGGTCGCCACGGTGTCGGCGGGCGGCGCCCCGCACGTGAGTGCCCTGTGGTTCGCCTGGGACGGGACCTCGCTGTGGCTGTACTCCGTGGTGCGCAGCAGGCGTTGGGCCGACCTGCGCCGCGATCCGCGCGTCGCGGTGGTCGTCGACACCGGTGAGGAGTACGACCAGCTGCGCGGCGTGGAGCTGTCGGGCACGGCCGAGTTCGTGGGCGAGGCGCCGCGCACCGGGGAGCTGTGCGCCGAACTCGACGTCCCCGAGACGCTGTTCGCCCGGAAGAACTTCGGCCTGGAGGAGATGCCGCACGACGGGCGGCACGCGTGGGTGCGGCTGACCCCGGAGAGGACCGTCTCCTGGGACTTCCGCAAACTGGGCTCCGTCGGCTGAGGCTCCGTCCGCCGGGGCACCCCTCGCCGGCCGCGGCACCGGGTCAGCCCGCCGGTTCCCCGCCCTCGGTCCGCTCCCCGTCCGCGATCCGCTCTCCCGCCGCGCGCAGGGCGTCGGCCGCCGCGCGGATCGAGGGCCGGCGGTCGGCGTCGGCGCGCCACACCGCGTAGACGTGCCGGCGTACGGCCTGCCGCACCGGCACCGCGCGCACGCCCGCGGGCAGCGGTCCGCGCCCGAGCCGGGGCGCCACGCACACCCCGAGCCCCGCCGCCACCAGCGCGAGCTGGGTCGCGTGTTCCTCGGCCCGGTGCGCGATACGCGGTTCGATGCCCTTGGAGCGCAGGGTGTCCAGCAGCCACTCGTAGCAGAACTCGGCCTCGCCCCAGGTCACCCACTCGTCGCCCGCGAAGTCCTCCAGGTCCGCCTCGGCCCGGTCGGCGAGCGGGTGTCCGGCGGGCACAGCGACGTCGGCCGGGTCGTCCAGGACCGGGGCGCGGCCGAGCCCCTCGGGCACGGGCAGCGGCTTGTTGTACCAGTCGAGCACCAGGGCCAGGTCGACGTCGCCGCGCAGCACCGCGCGCAGGGCGGGCGCGGGCTCCATCTCCCCCGTGGTGACGCGCAGTCCGGGGTGCCGGGTGCGCAGGTCGGCGAGCGCCGCGGGGAAGAGCCCGCGCGCCGCACTCGGGAACCCGCCGAGCCGCAACTCGCCGACGACCTGCCCTCGTTGCGCCTCCAGGTCCGACTGGGCGAGCTCCACCTGCGACAGGATGCGCGCCGCGTGCTCGGCGAGGAGGCGGCCGGCGTCCGTGAGGCGGACTCCCCGGCCGTTGCGCGCGAGGAGCGGCTGGCCGACCTCCCGCTCCAACTTGGACATCTGCTGGGAGACGGCCGACGTCGTCACGTGCAGCCCGTCGGCCGCGCCGCTGACCGAGCCGTGACGGGCGAGTGCGTCCAGGGTGCGCAGGCGCTCCAGATTCAACATGTAAGTGATTCTACGAGATACCGACCACGTATTCTCGATTGTGCTACGACGTCTCCAGACTGCATGGTGGGCACCATGAGCAACCCGACCGTCTCCCGGCCGACCGCGCCCCGCCCGGCCGCCCTCCCCCGCGGCCCCCTCCCGTGGCGGGTCCGTTTCGCCTTCCTGTCGTCCGTGTGGGGCTTCAGCTTCCTCTTCATCAAGGTCGGCACGGAGGGCTTCGCACCCTTCCAGGTCACCTTCGGCCGGCTGCTGTTCGGCACGGCGGTGCTCGCGGCGGTGCTGGCGGTGAAGCGGGAGCGGCTGCCGCGCGGGGCGCGGACCTGGGGACATCTGGCGGTCGCGGCGTTCCTCCTGAACGCACTGCCGTTCTCGCTCTTCGCCTACGCCGAGCTCACCATCCCCTCGACCCTCGCGGGCATCTGCAACGCCACCTCGCCGCTGTGGGGCATGGTCCTGTCCCTGGTGGCGCTCTCCGAGGACCGCCCCACCCGGGTGCGGGTCGCCGGGCTGGGGCTCGGCTTCCTCGGAGTGCTGACGGTGCTGGGCGCCTGGCAGGGCTTCCAGGGCCTGGACGCCACGGGCACGGCCCTCGCCCTGCTCGCCTCGGTAAGCTACCCGGTCGGCTGGATCTACGTCCGCCGCACGCTGGCCGGCGCGCCCGAGTCGCACCTCTCCCTGACCGGCGGCCAGCTGCTGCTGGCCACGCTCCAACTCGCCGTCGTCACGCCACTGTTCACCAGCCTTCCCAGCCACCTGCCGGTGCTGCCGCTGCTGGCGGTCGCGGCACTGGGCGCCCTGGGCACGGGGCTGGCGATGCTGGTGCAGTACGGCCTGGTCGCCGAGGCCGGGCCGACGACCGCGCAGATGGTCACCTACTTCGTGCCGATCATCGCCACCGCCGCGGGTGTGGCGGTGCTCGGTGAGCACCTCACCTGGTCGACGCCGGTCGGCGCGGTGATCGTGCTCGCGGGAGCGGCACTGACGCAGGCCCGCCCGAGGTCCGGCACGGCCCTGCCCCGCGAGGCCGCGGTCCGGCCCGCGGAGGCGCCGCGGCCGGCCGTCGCCGGGGCCGACGGCGGGCACCGCGACGGGCCGCAAGGCCTGGCCGCCGGGCCCGGGCGGCCCGCGACGGCCGCCGCGGAGCCTGCCGCCGGTACGGCCGGCGCCGTGACCGGCATCGAGGGCCTGGCCGCCTGCGCGACCGGGGAGGCCCCGGCAGCCTGACCGCCTCCTCCCCCTCGGCGCCGGGCGGTCTGCGGAGAGGTCACGGACGCGGGGCGCCGCGGCGGGCACCGGGGCCGGTCCGGACGAGGGTGCACGGACGCCAAGGCCCGGCGGCCGGGATGGACGTCGGACACCCCTCATACCGGCTGCTGGACGCCGAGCCGGGGCGCGGACACGAACGGAGCGCCCGCCGGAGGCCGCACGCTTGATCCCGGCTCGGCGCTCGGCCACGGACAGGGCCGACCGGCAGCCGAGGCGGACGCCGGAGGCGTGCTGCTGAACGCCGGGACGCGCGCGACGGGCGCCGGGTCCGGACGAGCGGTCACGGACACGGAGGTCCGGCGGCGCGGGCGAGCGCCGCTCCACGGCTCGGTCACGGACGCGGAGGCCCGGCAGCCGGGGCGGACGTCGGACACCCCGTGCCGGCTCCTGGACGTCGAGTCGCGGCGCGGACACGAGCGGGCCGGTCCGGCGGCCGGGACGGACGCCCGGCACCGGGCGCCGCGGCGCGGCGCGGCGCGGTCGCGGACAGCGGTCCGGCAGGCGCCGGACCGCCGGACCCTCACCCCCGCCTACACATAACTCCGCGCCGGCTCCGGACCCAGCGCCGCAGCCACCGCGTCCGCCAGCGGAGCCGCCTCCTGCGCGCTCAGCGTCGCGACGGTGATGCGGACGCCGGGCGGCGCGCCCAGCCGGAAGCGGGCACCGGGGGCGACGGCCCACCCGGCCTGCAGCAAGCGGGCCACGGCCCCCGTCTCGTCCGGCACGGGCACCCACACGTTCATGCCGCTGCGCCCGTGGGCCCGCACCCCCCGCTCGGCCAGGGCCGCGATCACCGCGTCCCGCCGTCCGCCGTACGCGGCGGCCACGGCGGCCGTGTCCAGGGCGCCGTCCGTCCACAGCCGGACCACGGCGCGCTGCACGAGCAGGCTCACCCAGCCGGGGCCGAGGCGCTGCCGGCCGTGGACCCGGCCGACCGTGACCGCGTCACCGGTGAGCAGCGCGAGGCGCAGGTCGGGCCCGTAGGCCTTGGCGACCGAGCGGACGAAGGCCCAGTGCCGGGTGGCACCGGCGAGCGGGTGCAGCGGCAGGTCCACGATCCCGTGGCCGTGGTCGTCCTCGATCACGAGCACGTCCCGGTGCTCCCGCAGGACCGCGCGCAGGGCGCGGGCGCGCGGTGCGCCGACCGCGGCGCCGGTCGGGTTCTGCGCCCGGTCGGTGACGATCAGGGCCCGCGCCCCCGCCGCGAGCGCCCGGCGGACGGCGTCGGGCAGCGGCCCCTCGTCGTCGATCGCGACGGGGACCGTGCGCAGCCCCAGCGCGGGGACGAGGTCGAAGACGCGGCCCCACCCGGGGTCCTCGACGGCGACCGTGTCACCCGGCTTGAGGTGGGCGGCGAGGACGCGTTCGACGCCGTCGAGTGCCCCGGACAGCACGGCGAGCGGGCCCTCGGGGACCCCGTCGGCCGCCAGCCCGGACCGGGCGAGCCGCTCCAGTGCGGGGTCCACGGCGGTGTCGCCGTACAGCACCGGGTCCCGGTCTCCCGCCGCGGCGGCCGCGGCGAAGGCGGGTGCCAGCGGCGGCAGCAGGGCCGGGTCGGGGTTGCCGCTGGAGAGGTCGCGCACCCCGTCGGGCACCTCCACCCGGATGTGGTCCCGTCCGGTGGTGGGGGGCGCGGGCCGGACCCGGCTGCCCCGGCGCCCGGCCGTCTCGATCACCCCGCGCTCGCGCAGTGTGCGGTAGGCCGCCGCCACGGTGTTGGGGTTGACGCCCAGCTCGATCGCCAACTCCCGCATGGGCGGCAGCAGTTGCCCCGGCGCCAGGGAGCCCGAGCCGACTCCCTGTTCGACGCTCGCCGCGATCTCCGCCGCGCGCCTGCCCTCGATCCGATATCCTCCTAGCACAAAAGAGATTATGCACTAGCGCAATGGAGATGGCAATGCAGGGGACCCCGCAGCCGACGTCACCGCCCGACGACGCCTACACCCGCACCGACCGCACGGTCCCCACCCGTTCGGCGGACCGGGCGACGTACGACCGTGAGACGGTGCACGCGATACTCGACGAGGGCTACGTCTGCCACCTCGGCTTCGTCCGCGACGGCGCGCCCGTGGTGCTGCCCACCCTCTACGGCCGGGTCGGCGAGCGGCTCTACCTGCACGGCTCGACCGGGTCGCGCCCGCTGCGCATGGCCGGCCGGCCCGACCCGGGGCTGCCGGTCTGCGTGACGGTGACCCACGTCGACGGCCTGGTGCTCGCCCGGTCCGCCTTCCACCACTCGATCAACTACCGCTCGGTCGTGGTGCACGGCACCGCCCACCAGGTCACGGACCCCGAGGAGAAGCGCTCGGCACTGGACGCGCTGGTCGACCACGTGGTGCCGGGCCGGTCCGCCGACTCCCGCCCGGCCAACGCCAAGGAGCTGGCCGCGACGGCGGTGCTCCGGCTCGACCTGGGCGAGGTCTCCGCCAAGCTCCGCACCGGCGGTGTCAACGACGAGCCCGAGGACCTCTCCCTCCCCCACTGGGCCGGGGTGGTCCCGGTCGCCCGGCACTACGGCGCGCCGCTCCCCGACGCCGCCCTGGCGCCGGAGACCGGGCTCCCGGACTACCTCGCGGCGCTGTGATGCTGATCCATCCGTGGGACGCGGCGCGCGACGGCGCCGAGTGGCAGCACTGGCTGACCGGCCGCGACTTCGGCCAGCTCGCGGTCAACGGGCCGCCCGGCGAACCGCCGTTCGTCCAGCCGCTGCACTTCGCCTACGACCCCGGGCGGGGCGACGCGGTCACCCACCTCGCCCGCCCGAACCCGCTCTGGCCCGCGCTGGAGGCGAACCCGACGGTGCTGCTGAGCGTGGTCGACGACTACGTGTTCGTCCCCGGCCCGTGGCAGGCCGCCCCGGAGGACCCGCCCGAGCACGGCGTCCCGACCAGCCTGTACGCGGCGGTGCAGCTCACCTGCACCGCGCACGTCGTGGACGACCCGCAGGAGAAGGCCGCACTGCTGAACCGCCAGACGGGACACTTCCAGCCGGAGGGCGGCTCCGCCCGGGCCGCGGCCGGCGAGGAGCCGTACGGGCGGATGCTGCCCGGCATCCGGGGGCTGCGGCTGGAGGTGCTGGCGGTGCGCGCCAAGTTCAAGTACGCGGGCAAGAAGCCCGCGGAGATCCAGGAGCGCATCGCGGGCGGCCTCGCGGAGCGCGGCGGGCCGGGGGACGCGGCGGCCCGCGGCCACCTGCTGCGGCGGCGCGAGGCGTGAGCCGGGGGGGGGAGTCCCGCGGACCGCGGGACTCCCCCCCGGCGCCGTCACACCGGGAGCGGGTCGGGCTCCGCGCGGGCGGCGCGCACCGCCCGCGCACCGCGTGCCTCGGCGTACGCCAGGGCCGCCACCGAACCCAGCATCAGCGCCGTGCCCGCCAGGGTCGCCGCGGTCAGCCGCTCGCCGAGCAGCGCGACCGCGAGCACGGCGGCGCTCACCGGCTCGAGCAGCATGATCACGGAGACGGTCGCCGACCGCACGACGGCCGCCCCGGCGAAGTACAGGGCGTAGGCGAGCGCGGTGGGGACGGTCGCGATGTAGGCGACGAGGCAGAGCAGGCGCACCGGGTCGGCGGTGTGCGGCACCGCGCCGTGCACGAGGGCGAACGGCAGCAGGCACACCGTGGTGACCGCGAACGCCCCGAGGGTGGTGGCGGAGTGGTCGGTCCCGCCGTCGCGGCCCCACCAGCGGGTCAGCAGGGTCATCACCGAGTAGCCGGCCGCCGAGGCGAGTGCGAGCAGGACACCCCACGGGCGGACGGTGGCACCGCCGCCGCCGAGCACCAGCACCGCGAGCCCGGCGAGCGCCCCGGCGACGGCGGACAGACCGGGCCCGCCGAGCCGTTCGCCCAGCGTCAGGCGGGCGCCGAGGGCGATGAGGACGGGGCCCGCACCGAGTGTGACCACGGTCGCCACGGCGAGCCCGGTCGCCGAGACGGCGGCGAAGTAGGCGGTCTGGAACACGGCGAGGCCGAGTCCGGTGGCGAGCGCCCGCAGCGCCCTGCTGCGCAGCGGGAGGACGGCGGCGGCCCGGCTCCGGCGGGCGCGGTCACGGGGGCGGGCGAGCCGGGCCGCGAGCAGCAGCACGGTCCCGGCGGCGCACCGCCAGAAGGACAGGACCACCGGGCCCATGTCGCTGGTCCGGTAGACCAGGAGGGCGGCGGCGCCGGCGGTGCCCCAGGCGGCGCCGGCGACGATCAGGTAGAGGAGGCCACGCCCGACGGGCAGGCCGAGGGAAGGCTGGGACACGAGTCGTCTCCGCAGAGGTCGGAAGTACGGGGAGGGACCCCGGTCGAGCGGGGTCGGCGGACTTCTTCTGCGGGCAGCACCGTTCAGCCCGGCGCAGTGCCGGGCTCGATCACCGGAGGGCCCGCCTCAGGCGGCCGGAGGCGGAAGAACGAGTGCGCGGTCGTACATGATCGACACTCTAGGCCGCCGTCCCGCGGGCCGACAACTCCCGCTCCGCCCCGCCGCTGGCGACCGGGTCCGGGGAGCCCTTGGCCGGGGCGGACGACTGGGCGATGAAGGCGCCCAGGAGCACGACGGCGCCGCCGGCGACCTGCGGCGCCGAGAGGTGCTCGCCGAGGAGCACCCAGGCCAGCACGGTCGCGACGACCGCCTCCAGGCAGGCCACGACGCCGGCGACCTGCGGCGAGAGCCGGCGCACGGAGAGCACCCCCGTGGCGTACGCCAGGACCGTCGCGACCAGCACGATCCAGGCGAGCAGCAGCGCGGCCGGGACCGGGGAGCCGTCCATGGTCGCGGAGCCGGCGAGCACCTTCCAGTCCAGGTTCCAGGGGCGGGCCACGACCGTCAGGACCACGGCACCGACGAGCAGCCCGTGGGCGATGACTCCGAGCGGGTCCGGGGCACGCTCGCCCCGCGTGCCCCCGTGGTCGGAGAGGATGAAGTACCCGACCTGGCAGCAGGCGGCGCCGAGGGCGAGGAGCAGCCCGAGGAGGTCGAAGCGCAGGCCGGACCAGACCTCGACCACGCCGGCCAGACCGGCCGCCGCGAGGACCACCCCGAGTGCCGCGGCATGGGTCACGGGACGGCGCTGGACGAAGCGCACCCAGCCGAGGACCAGGGCCGGCGCCAGGTACTCGACGAGCAGCGCGACACCGACGGGGATGCGGGAGAGCGCCGCGAAGTAGCAGGCCTGGACTCCGGCCACGGCCAGCAGTCCGTAGCCGGCGAGGAGTACGGGCCGGGTGCGCAGCAGGGCACGGTGCCGCAGCGCGAGCGGCAGCATGACCAGGGCCGCGCCGGTGACCCGCAGCCACACCACGTGCAGCGGGTCGAGGCCCGCCGTGATCAGCGGCTTGGCCGCGACCCCGGAGCCGCCGAAGGCGACCGCGGAGACGAGCGCCAGGCCCAGCCCCGCGCCCCTGCCGGCGGTGCCGGGATTGCTCTTGGACGTACGCACCGGCACATGATGACAGGCGATGACATGAGCGTCACCCCTGATGGCACCTGTCTCATCGGCTGGACGGGCGACCACCTCGGCCCGGGGCGGTTCCGGCACCTCCGGTGCATTCCCCTGCGCGGCCCCCGGCATCGTTGTCAGAGCCGTCACCAGGGCTGCCTGCCGGGGCGCCGCGGCCGCCGTCCGTGACGGGGGCGAGGCGGGTGTCCGCGGCCGGGTCCGGGCCGGACTCCGGGGCGCGGCCGGAGCCGGTGGCCAGCCGGGCCGTGAGGGCGCGGGGGTCGACACCGGCGCGGGCGAGCACGTCGACGGCGCGGGCGTGCGGCTCCGCGACGATGGCCGCGAGCAGGTCGGTTCCGCGGGCCGGGGAGCCGCCGGGACGGCCGGTCCGCCCGCAGGCGTACGCGAGGGCGGCCGCGGCCAGCGGCGAGAGCCCGTCGGCGGCGGCCGGGGCGAGCAGCGGCAGACCGCCGGACGCGGACGGCGCGGACGCGGATCCCGGGGATCCCGGGGATCCGGAATGCCGGGCGCCCGCGTCCTCGACGCTGCCCTGCCAGCGCAGGCCGTAGCCGATGCTGCGCTGCACGAGATAGCCCAGCAGCCGGGCGATCTGCGGGGTGCCGTCGAAGACGGCGCGGACCTCCGGGTCGGACTCCAGCAGCGAGTGCAGCAGATGGGCGGTGTCGACCTGCCGGTCCCCGTCCCGCACGGCCCGCCGGCGCGCACCGGCGACCGTCGCCTCGAGTTCGGCGCTGAGCCCGGCGTCGTCGTCCGCGCGGCGGCTGTCCGGCTCGGCGGCCGACTGCCTGGGGATACGGGGTTGCACGCCCCCACCCCATCAGCCCCCGGGGCCGGGCACATCACCGGCAGGAAGCATTCCGGCGTCCCACGGACAGTGCACACACAGGCCCCGGATCTCCTCCCTGAGGAGGAGATCAGACCGCGGAGCGGCCCCGCGGAGAGGTCCGCGGGGCCGCTCGGCCGGCTGGTTCTCAGTGCTCGTCGGCGAGGATCAGGTACAGCTTCCTGCGCGCCTCGTTGATGACGGTGAGCGCCTTCTCGCGCTGCTCCTTGCTGCCGGTCTTCCAGACCTGGCCGAAGGCCTCCATCAGGCCGAACCCGGCCTGGCGGATCTCGGTCAGCGCCTCCCAGTCGACCCCGCGCGAGGCCTCCTCCCAGGGGGCGTCGGCCCCCTCGTCGGCGGCCGCGCGGCCCGCCCCGGTGAGCGAGAAGAGCTTCTTGCCCCCCTCGCTCTCGCTGGCGATGAGCCCCTCGTCCTCCAGCAGTTGGAGGGTGGGGTAGACCGATCCGGGGCTGGGCTTCCAGGCGCCGCCGGTGCGCTCGGCGATCTCCTGGATCATCTCGTAGCCGTGCATGGGGCGCTCCTTCAGCAGCGCGAGGATCGACGCCCGTACGTCTCCGCGCCGGGCCCTTCCGCGGGGTCCGCCCCGCCCTCGGCCACCACCCCAGGGACCGGGACCGAAGCCCGGCCCGAACCCGGGGCCGCCGGGACCGAAGCCGCCACCGCCGGGACCGAAGGGCCCGAAGGCCCCCCGCCGCCCGTCGAAACCGTCCCGGCCGCTCCGGGGGCCGCCCTGCCGGTGCCCGCGCTCGAATCCATGGGTACGCATCGTCACCACTCCATTCCGTCGTTGATCTGTCGCGATGCCTCAACGATATATCGGCAACTTTCTTGCGACAAGGCCCGCTCAGGAAGACGGCTGTCCCGCGGCAGCGAATCTCGTCCGATTGCCACTGACCTTCGGCCACCGGTACGTTCCTGCCCCGGAACGTCGATCGTTGCGGTGGGAGGCGTGGTGGGGGCACCGGCTCATGCGGAGGGAGATCGCGCGGTGACCGACGAGCAGGAGCGGGCGCAGCCGTCGGGGGTGTGGGCCACGGCCGTGGGGGTGGCCAGGGTGCGGGCGCTGGAGACCGAGCGGGAGAACGCGCTGTTCCGCGACCCACTGGCACGGGCCTTCGCCACCGCCGGCGGCCTGTGGCCCTCCTCGCCGCCGCTGCCCGATGACGAGGCCGCGCGCCGCCGCAGGCGGGCCGTGTCGTTCTCCATCGTCATCAGGACGAAGTTCCTCGACGACCTGTTGCACCAGGCCTCCGCGTCCGGGGTCCGGCAGGTCGTGCTGCTCGGCGCCGGCATGGACAGCCGGGCCTTCCGGATGGACTGGCCCGAGGGCACCCGGCTGTTCGAGGTCGACACCGCCGCGCCGCTGGACTTCAAGGCTTCGGTGCTGCGCCGGGAGCGGGCCGTCGCACGCTGCGAGCGGATCACCGTCGCGGTGGATCTGCGTGAGGACTGGCCAAGCGCGCTGGTCGCCGCGGGGCACGACCCGACGGTGCCGACCGCGTGGATCGCCGAAGGGCTGCTGATCTATCTGCCCGAGGATGCGGTGGAGCTGCTGCTGGCCCGGATCGGCGCGCAGTCGGCGGCAGGCAGTCGGATGGGGCTGACGTGGGGCTCGCGCGGCGTGATCGAGCGCTTCGGCGCGGACGCCGTGCCGGGATCGGCCGCGTCCATGTGGGTCTCGGAGATGCCCGACGACCCGGTGGGCTGGCTGGCCGGGCACGGCTGGGAGGCCGCCGGCCACACCCTGCGCGAGCGCGCTGCCGCCTACGGCCGCCCGGTCAGCGCCCCTCCGCAGCGCGAGGAGCGGCCCGGCGGACTGATCTCGGCGGTCCGCCGGTAGAACGCCTCCAGGCGGTCAAGCTTCAGCGGCCATCGGTCAGGGTTCACTGTCGCAGGACGACGGCGTCCCGCGCGGGCGGACCACGCGGGCACGTGGGACAGGACGGGCGGCCGTCCTCCGTACGAGCCACCGGGCGCGGATTGGCCTTGGGCGGTGCGCCGGTCGGGGCCCTACGGTCGGGGCATGCGGATCCGAATCGTCGACGCCTTCACCGACCGTCCCTTCGCCGGCAACCCGGCGGGAGTCCTGCTGCTCGACGCCTTCCCCGAGGACGAGTGGCTCCAGAAGGTGGCCCTGGAGGTCAACCACGCCGAGACCGCGTTCGCCCGTCCGCTGCCCGAGGGCGGGGAGGCGGACTGGGCGCTGCGCTGGTTCACGCCCGCCACCGAGGTGGCGATGTGCGGTCATGCCACGCTGGCGACCGCGCACGTCCTGCACACGACCGGCGCCCACCACGGCCCGGTGCGCTTCGCCACCCGCAGCGGGGTGCTCGTCGCGGCGCCCGCCGAGGACGGCACCATCACCCTCGACTTCCCCACCGCCCCGCTCACCGCCGTCGAGGTGCCGGACGGCGTCGCCCGGGCTCTCGGGGCCGTGCCGATCGCCGCCGCCGACACGGGGCCGCACGTCGGCGACCTCCTCCTGGAGCTGGCCGACGAGGAGGCGGTGCGCGCGGTGCGGCCGGACCACGCGGCACTCGCCGCCCACTCGGAGCGCGGCATCATCGCCACCGCCCGCGCCGGGGACCCCGGCCGGGGCTACGACTTCGTCTCCCGCTGCTTCTTCCCGAACGTCGGCATCGACGAGGACCCCGTCACCGGCAGCGCCCACACGGCGCTCGCGCCCTTCTGGTCCGCACGCCTCGGCCGCACCGACCTGATCGGCCTCCAGGCGTCACCACGGTCCGGCCTGGTCCGCACCGGGCTGCGCGGCGACCGCACCCTGCTGACCGGCGGCGCGGTCACCGTCATCGACGGCGAACTGCTCAGCGGGGCGTACTGATCCGGAGATCCGAGGATCCGCGGCGCCGGGGACGCCGGGGGCGCGGCCCGCGCGCCCCGCTCCGCGCGGGCCGCCGGCGGACCCCCACCGCCGGTCGCCGTCAGGCCGTGGGCAGCCAGCCCACCTTCCCGGCCAGCAGCGCGTAACCGACGAACGCGCCGATGTCGAGCAGGGAGTGCGCGACGACCAGGGGGCCGACCCGCCCCCACCGGCGGTAGAGCCAGACGAAGACCACGCCCATCACCAGGTTGCCGAGGAAGCCGCCGATGCCCTGGTACAGGTGGTAGGAGCCGCGCAGCACGGAGCTGGCGACGAGCGCGGTGCCCGGGGTCCAGCCCAACTGGCCGAGCCGGCGCAGCAGGTAGCCGACGACGACGACCTCTTCGAGGATCGCGTTCTGCAGGGCGGACAGGATCAGCACCGGGTACTTCCACCACACGTCGGGCAGCGCCTCAGGCACCACCGTGAGGTTGAAGCCGAGGCCGCGCGCGGCGAGGTAGAAGGCGATGCCGGTGCTGCCGATGACCGCGGCGACCGCCGCGCCGCGGCCCAGGTCCGGAGCCGGCCGGGTCCGGTCGAAGCCGAGGCCGCGCAGGCTCGACCCCTCGCGCAGCAGCAGGTGCGCGACCAGCGCGACCGGCACCAGTGCCGAGGCGATCCCGAAGAGCTGCCAGGCGAGGTCGAGCCAGGGCCGGCCCGGGGCGGCGGAGGCGTTGAGGGTGGCCGCCTGGTCCTTGAGGCCGCCGGGCTTGGTGACCGCGCCGACGAAGCTGATCAGCGCGGACACCCCGCTCGCCCCGAGCGAGAGGGCCAGGACGAGGATCGTCTCGTCGCGGAAGAGCCGCCGCGCCGGCTGCTCGCGGGGGTAGGGATCGGCCACCGGCCCTGTCTCCGCCTGCACTCTGCCTCCAGTCGACCAGCCGCCGCGCCCCGTCCTCGTCCGGCCAGGGTCCCGGAAGGGTGCCGCGCGCGGTGCGCGACAGGCCGGACGGGGGCGTGCACCCCGTGGGAGTCACAGCTTGCCGCATCGCCCCGGACGGTGGGTCGGCACCCCCGGCGCAGGCCGGTCGGCGGGGGCGGGCGCGAGGCGGGCCGGGCGAGCGGGCCGACGGCCGACCGGGCCGCGTGCTCGGTCGGCCCGGTCCGGGGCCGGCGTGGCCGGGACGCCCCGCTCCGCCCCGCGGGTCAGCCCAGCGGCACCGGCTCCGGCAGCCCCACCGGCCAGGTGTGCACCGGCTCCCCGACGTGCATGAGCTGGCAGTACCGCCGGGTGGTGGCGGCCAGCGCGGCCTCCCGGGTGTACCCGTGGTCGAGCGCCCGGTGGAAGGTCGCGACCTGCCAGGACGCGCCGTTGACGCGGCGGCGGCACCGCTCCTCGATCACTCCCAGGTAGAAGTCCCGGTCGGCCGGCTCGACCCCCCAGCCGTTCAGGCCGGACTCGGCGAGCGGCAGCAGTTCCTCGCGGACGAGACTGACGGCGTCGACCTCGGCCGTGCCGGCGTAGCGTCCGCGCCGCGGCCAGGTCAGGCGGGCGTCGATGCCGTACCGGCAGGCCGCGTCGAAGTTGGCGGCCGCCGCCTCGAACGGGAGCCGGGACCAGACCGGCCGCGACTCCTCGGCGAGGGCGCGCACGAGTCCGTAGTAGAAGGCCGCGTTGGCGACGACGTCGACGACGGTCGGGCCGGCGGGCAGTACGCGGTTCTCCACCCGCAGGTGGGGGACGCCGTCCGCGATGTCGTAGACCGGGCGGTTCCAGCGGTAGACGGTGCCGTTGAGCAGCACGAGTTCCCCGAGCTTCGGGACGCCGCCCGCGTCCAGCACGTCGAGCGGGTCCTCCTCGTCGCAGATCGGCAGCAGGGCCGGGAAGTAGCGCAGGTTCTCCTCGAACAGGTCGTACGCCGAGGAGACCCACCGCTCGCCGAACCAGGTGCGCGGCCGGACGCCCTGCGCCTGGAGTTCGGGCGGGCGGGTGTCCGTGGACTGCTGGAACAGCGGGGGCCGGGACTCGCGCCACAGTTCGCGGCCGAAGAGGAAGGGCGAGTTGGCGCCGAGCGCGATCTGCACGGCGGAGGCGGCCTGCGCCGCGTTCCACACGTCGGCGAAGCGGCCCGGGGTGACCTGGAGGTGCAACTGCACGGAGGTGCAGGCGGCTTCGGGCGCGATGGACTTCGAGGTGCAGCTCAGGTGCTCCACCCCTTCGATGTCCAGGTGGAAGTCCTCGCCGCGGGCGGCGACGATCTGGTCGTTGAGCAGGGTGTAGCGGTCGGCGGCCGAGAGGTTGGAGGAGACGAGGTCGTCCCGGTCCAGGGTCGGCAGAATGCCGATCATCGCGATTCCGGCGTCGACCTCCCCGGCTTTCCGGTGGGCGTACGCAAGGGCCGTGGTGACCTCTTCGGCGAGCCGGTCGAATACGCGGGCTCCGAGCCGGTGGGGGGCGATGTTCACTTCCAGGTTGAACATCGCGAGCTCCGTTTGGAAATCACGGCTCGCGATGCGCTCCAGCACCTCTGCGTTCAACATCTTCGGCATGCCGTCGGAGCCGACGAGATTCAATTCGATCTCCAGCCCCATGAGGTTCTTGGGGCGATCGAACCGCTTCTCCTCCAGGAGCCTCTCGAGCCCCTGCAGGCACCGCCCGACCTTGTCGCGGTAGCGGTGGCGATCGGACAGGTCGAACTGGCCTGCCACGACCTTCTCGCCCATCGCAGTGTCCCTCCGTGCACGGGTGGGCCGGCTTTCCGGCCGTCTGGGGTCCCGGTCAGGTGTGATGATGCCCCGCCGAAGCGATCGATAACGTCCCGCATCCGCGCGACGGCGACTAGGCTGTTCCGCAAGTCCACCGGCACATTCACGAGGCATGCCGCGCAGAGCACGTTTCCGGCCCGCCCGGAAGTCGTGAAAAACGCCGACGAGAACGAGCCGACCGCTGTCCGGCCCTCGCCCGAGGTCACGGTGCTTCAGCCCTCCGGAAATCGGGATCATTTCCGCGTATGGGCGACCGAATTGGGCCTTGCTTTTCGCCCCGGAAACGGCTAGGCGAAACACGATATGAACATGTGTCGTATAAACTCGCCCAGAAGGCAGAAGGCTGGCGCCACGGACCCGGCTCCCGACGGCCCGGGTTCCGTGTGCGGGCCGCACCTCGCACTCCCTCGCACGCCCCTCGCCCACCACCCCGGGCCGCGCCCTCCCCTGCCCTCGAGAGCTGACAGCGCCGTCCGCCCCCGCCCCGCGCCCCCGCGCCACCGTGCCTGTCGACAAGAGAGGCGACCCACCATGCCGCTGCACGTCCCGCCGGCTCCCGCGCCCGCACTCCGCTCCGTCCTCACGGCCCTCGGTTCCCCCACCGCGGTCCGCGAGGCCCGAACCCCCGCCCTGCGCGCAGCCCAGGGTCCGGTCACCCCCGAGCTGCCGCTGCCCGTGCACGTCCTGGACCGGATCACCCCCGAGGGGATCTCCGCCACGCGGCTGGCGGGCTGGCGCTTCCTGATCCGCAGCGGCGGACACGCCGTCGCCGCCGCCGACACCATGCTGACGGCCGACGGCTGGGCCTTCTCCCACTTCTTCGAGGGCCCCTACGTCGCCTCCACCGAGCACGCGCTGCGCCAGGCGGAGGCGATGCCGCAGCCCTACCAGCCGCGCCTGCTGTCGGTGCCGGGCCTCTACATGCTGACACTGTGGCTGCACGACAACCTCGCCGACGACGGCGCCGGGGGCCATCCGGTCGCCACGGACATCCTCGTCCCGCTGGCGCCGGCCCCGCCCGGCATCGCGGCCCACCGGCCGCTCGGGGTGGCCGAGCTGCTTCCCGTGCTCACCCTGCGGGCGACGCCGGTCCGGCTGCTGGGCTCGCCCGCCTGACATCGGCCCGGCCGCCGCTCCGGTCCCGCCTCAGTCGCTCCCGTACCCCGTCGCCGGTATTTCCCGGAGGCGGGGTACACGCTGTTTACCGGAGGTAAAGATCCCCCGGTGCGGAAATTCGCTCGTACGAGCCGCATTTAGCTCGCATGAGCCTGCCGCCAGGGACGACCCGGGCGGACTAGCCCCATCCGACCACCCCGAACCACCCGAAAGGACAGGGCAGTTGGGGCGAACCGTCCACCCGGGTGAGGCGTCCTCCACCGGTGAGGAGCGGTCCGTCGAAATGCCTGCGGAATCATCTCCTTCGGGCAACACTGGTTTCCGACCGACTTATCAAACGGGGGGCGGCCATGGAGAATGCCACCAGCCGCGGAACACACCTGACAGACAGCCCATACGACACGACACACCGAGAGATCCCACCCATGTGCCAGCACCAGCCACCGTGCCCCTCATCGGACTCCGCCGACCGGGAATCCGCCCGCCTCGTGGCGCACCACCCGGAGCAGGGATGGAGCCTGCTGTGCAACGGCGTTCTGCTCTTCGAGGACACCGGTGAGCTCCTGCCCGACGGCAAGATCATCGCCCCGCACCGCCCCCTGGGCGGCCAGGTGATGACCGCCGCCTGACGGCATCCGGGCGGCCCGCTCCGCCGCCCGCGCACCACGAGGGGCCGGACCGCACCCGTCTGCGAACCGGCCCCGACGCACGTCCGGACCCGGCTACTCGGCGTAGCCGCCCGGGAGCGCTGCCGTCACGGCTCGGAGCGGTACCCCGTGCCGGGCCCGGTGACGAGGCGGCGGGGGGTGGACCGGGTCGGCCTCCGGCCTGCGGCGGATGCGGGCCGTACAGGACCGCAGGCAGCCGGGCCTGCCGCTCCGGCAGACGCTCCGGGCTTCGCGGGTGGCCCGCTCGGCGTACGGGTCGGCCGTCACCACGACCGGCGGGTGCGCGGCCGCCGGCCGGAGGGCCGTGGCGCCGCAGGGCGCCGCGTCCACTCCGTACCGGCGGGCCCGCACGGTGATCACGAGGGTCCGGACGAGCCGGGGGCCGTCCTCCACGTCCAGGACCCGGACCGTCAGTGGCCCTTGGTCAGCGCCCTCAGTGCGGTGTTGAGGGCGAGGACGTCGACCCGCGGCTCGCCGATGAAGCCGAGGGTGCGGCCCTGTACGTGGTCGTCGACGAGCCGCTCGACCCGGGCGACGGGCAGGTGGTTGCGGGCGGCGACGCGGTGGACCTGGAGCCGTGCGTACTGCGGGGAGATGTCCGGGTCGAGGCCGGAGCCGGAGGAGGTGACCGCGTCCGCGGGGACGTCCGCGGGCCTGACGGTCCATCCGGGCACCGTGTTGTCCCTGACGACGGCGGCCCTGGCATCCTCGACCTGCCTGATCAGCACCGTGTTGTCCGCGGCGAGGTTGGTGGCGCCGGACAGGATCAGTGTGTACTGCGTGTTGACGCTGTTGGTGCCGAGCCCGTTCGACGGGCGCCCCTGGAACCACCTCAGGTCGGGAGCCGGGGCCCGCCCGCCCTTCTTCGGGGGCAGGTCGTACCGCTGCCCGATGAGCGAGGAGCCCACGACCCTGCCGTCCGCCTCGACCTCGGAGCCGTTCGCCCTGCCGGTGAAGAGGGCCTGGGCGACGCCGGTGACGGCCAGCGGGTAGAGGACGCCGGTCACCAGGGTG
This sequence comes from Streptomyces tropicalis, assembly GCF_029269835.1. Lineage (GTDB taxonomy): Bacteria > Actinomycetota > Actinomycetes > Streptomycetales > Streptomycetaceae > Streptomyces > Streptomyces tropicalis. The sequence goes on from NZ_JARJBB010000005.1 coordinate 474,411, forward strand.
AGCACGAGCAGGGCACGCAGCCCCGCCCCCAGCAACCGGGCGGTGTTCACAAAGGAGTTGTTCATGTCCTTCACCCGATTCCGGGGATCAGAGAGAGCAGCAGGTCGATGAGCTTGATGCCGATGAACGGGGCGATCAGGCCGCCGAGTCCGTAGATGCCGAGGTTGCGGCGGAGCATCCGGTCGGCGCTGACAGGCCGGTAGCGCACGCCCTTCAGGGAGAGCGGCACGAGGGCGATGATGATCAGCGCGTTGAAGACGACGGCCGACAGGATCGCGGAGTCGGGCGAGGACAGGTGCATGATGTTCAGCTTGTCCAGGCCCGGGTAGACCGCCGCGAACAGCGCCGGGATGATCGCGAAGTACTTCGCGACGTCGTTGGCGATGGAGAACGTGGTGAGGGCGCCACGCGTGATCAGCAGCTGCTTGCCGATCTCGACGATCTCGATGAGCTTGGTCGGGTTGGAGTCGAGGTCGACCATGTTGCCGGCCTCCTTGGCGGCCGACGTGCCCGTGTTCATCGCCACGCCGACGTCGGCCTGGGCGAGCGCCGGGGCGTCGTTGGTGCCGTCGCCGGTCATCGCGACGAGCTTGCCGCCCGCCTGCTCCCGCTTGATGAGGGCCATCTTGTCCTCGGGGGTGGCCTCGGCGAGGAAGTCGTCGACGCCGGCCTCCTCGGCGATGGCCTTCGCGGTGAGCGGATTGTCGCCGGTGATCATGACGGTCCTGATGCCCATGCGGCGCAGTTCGTCGAAGCGTTCCCGCATGCCCTGCTTGACGACGTCCTTGAGGTGGATGACGCCCAGCACGCGCGCGCCCTCGGCGTCCCGAACGGCGACCAGCAGCGGGGTGCCCCCGGCCGCGGAGATGCGCTGGGCCGACGCGTCGGCGTCCTCGGGAACCGTGCCGCCCTGCTGCTCGGCCCAGGCGATGACCGAACCGGCCGCGCCCTTGCGGATGCTGCGCCCGTCGACGTCGACGCCGGACATGCGGGTCTGCGCGGTGAAGGCGATCCACTCCGCGCCGGCCAGTTCGCCCTGGTGGCGCTCGCGCAGGCCGTACTTCTCCTTGGCGAGGACGACGATCGAGCGGCCCTCGGGGGTCTCGTCGGCGAGCGAGGACAGCTGGGCGGCGTCGGCGACCTCGGCCTCCGTGGTGCCGCGCACCGGCACGAACTCCGCGGCCCGGCGGTTGCCGAGGGTGATGGTGCCGGTCTTGTCGAGCAGCAGCGTGGAGACGTCGCCCGCGGCCTCGACCGCGCGCCCGGACATCGCCAGCACGTTGCGCTGGACCAGCCGGTCCATGCCGGCGATGCCGATCGCGGAGAGCAGCGCGCCGATGGTGGTGGGGATGAGGCAGACCAGCAGGGCGACCAGCACGACCATCGTCAGGTGGGTGCCCGCGTAGACCGCGAAGGGGGGCAGGGTGGCCACCGCGAGGAGGAAGACGATGGTGAGCGAGGCGAGCAGGATGTTCAGCGCGATCTCGTTCGGCGTCTTCTGCCGGGCGGCGCCCTCGACCAGGTTGATCATGCGGTCGATGAAGGTCTCGCCGGGCTTCGTGGTGATCTTGATGACGATGCGGTCGGAGAGCACCTTCGTGCCGCCGGTCACCGCGGAGCGGTCGCCTCCGGACTCGCGGATGACCGGCGCGGACTCGCCGGTGATCGCCGACTCGTCCACCGAGGCGACGCCCTCGACGACGTCGCCGTCGCCGGGGATGACGTCGCCGGCCTCGCAGACGACCAGGTCGCCGACCACAAGACCGGTGCCGGGCACCTGCTCCTCGGAGCCGTCCGCGGCGAGCCGGCGGGCGACGGTGTCGGTCTTGGCCTGGCGCAGCGTGTCGGCCTGCGCCTTGCCGCGGCCCTCGGCGACGGCCTCGGCGAGGTTGGCGAAGACGACGGTCAGCCACAGCCAGGCGCTGATCGCCCAGCCGAACCAGTCGCCGGGGTCGGTGCAGGAGAAGACGGTGGTGAGCACCGAGCCGATCCACACCACGAACATCACGGGCGACTTCACCATCACCCGCGGGTCGAGTTTGCGGAAGGCCTCCGGCAGGGACCTGAGGAGCTGCTTGGGGTCGAAGAAGCCGGCGCCGACACGGCCCTCGGCGGACCGGTGCCCGGTGGACAGGTCGCTGTGCGGGGCCCGGGTCGGAGTGGCTGTGGACATCGAGTCCTCGTGCTTGTGGAGGCGGGCGGTCATGACGCGAGCCCTTCGGCGAGCGGGCCCAGTGCGAGGGCGGGGAAGTACGTCAGACCGGTGATGATGAGGATGGCGCCCACCAGCAGGCCGGTGAACAGCGGCTTCTCGGTGCGCAGGGTGCCCGCGGTCGTCGGCACCGGCTTCTGCCCGGCGAGCGAGCCGGCCAGGGCCAGCACGAACACCATCGGCAGGAAGCGGCCGAGCAGCATCGCGAGCCCGGTCATGGTGTTGAACCAGTCGGTGTTCGCGTTGAGCCCGGCGAAGGCCGAGCCGTTGTTGTTGGCCGCCGAGGTGAAGGCGTAGAGGACCTCGGAGAATCCGTGCGCGCCGGGGTTGAGCATGGAGTGCGGCGGCGTCGGCAGGGCCATCGAGACCGCCGTGAACACCAGGACCAGTGCGGGCGTGACGAGGATGTAGACCGCGGCCAGCTTGATCTCGCGGGAACCGATCTTCTTGCCCAGGTACTCGGGTGTCCGGCCGACCATGAGGCCCGCGATGAACACCGCGATGATCGCCATGATCAGGATGCCGTAGAGGCCGGATCCGGTGCCGCCGGGCGCGATCTCGCCGAGCATCATGCTCAGCAGGGCGATGCCGCCGCCGAGGCCGGTGAAGGACGAGTGGAAGGAGTCCACCGCGCCGGTCGAGGTCAGAGTGGTCGCCACCGCGAAGATCGACGAGCCGCCGACGCCGAAGCGGACCTCCTTGCCCTCCATCGACCCGCCGGCGATCTGCAGGGCGCCCTCGTGGTGGGCGAACTCGGTCCACATCATCAGGGCGGTGAAGCCGACCCAGATGGCCGCCATGGTGGCGAGGATCGCGTAGCCCTGCCGCACCGAGCCGACCATGAGGCCGAAGGTGCGGGTCAGCGAGAAGGGGATCACCAGGATCAGGAAGATCTCGAAGAGGTTGGTGAAGGGGCTCGGGTTCTCGAAGGGGTGGGCGGAGTTGGCGTTGAAGTAGCCGCCGCCGTTGGTGCCGATCTCCTTGATGGCCTCCTGGGAGGCGACCGCTCCGCCGTTCCACTGCTGCGAGCCGCCCATGAACTGGCCGACCTCGTGGATGCCGGAGAAGTTCTGGATCGCCCCGCAGGCCACCAGGACCACCGCGGCGACCGCCGCGAGCGGCACCAGGATGCGGACGGTGCCGCGCACCAGGTCCGTCCAGAAGTTGCCGAGGTCGCCGGTGCGGGAGCGGGCGAAGCCGCGGACCAGCGCCACCGCGACGGCGATGCCGACGGCGGCCGAGACGAAGTTCTGCACCGCCAGGCCGGCGGTCTGCACGACGTGGCCCATGGTCTGCTCGCCGTAGTACGACTGCCAGTTGGTGTTGGTGACGAAGGAGGCGGCGGTGTTGAATGCCTGCGCCGGGTCGATGGACCTGAACCCCATCGACAGCGGCAGGACGCCCTGGATCCGCTGCAGGAGGTACAGGAGGAGGACACTCACGGTCGAGAAGGCGAGGACGCCGCGCAGGTAAGCGGGCCAGCGCATCTGCGTGTCGGGATCGGCGCCGATGGAGCGGTAGACCCACCGTTCGACGCGCCAGTGCCGGTCGGAGGAGTAGACCCTGGCCATGTAGCTGCCGAGGGGGACGTGGGCGAGGCCCAGCGCGCCGATGAGGGCGAGCAGCTGGAGGACGCCGGCGAGTACGGGACCCATGTCGGCGTTCAGAACCTCTCCGGGAAGATCAGGGCGAGGACGAGATAGCCCAGCAGGGCGACGGCCACGACCAGGCCGACGATGTTCTCCGCGGTCACAGCTTCGTCACCCCCTTGGCGACGAGAGCCACCAGCGCGAAGACCGCGAGCGTGGCGACGACGAAGGCCAGATCGGCCATCGTGAGCTCCTGGAATGAGGTTCGGATCGGACGTGGACGGTATGAGGAAACCGCCTCCGTGGCCTGATTCGAGCGCCGTTGACGTGTCCCTTACGGCAGCTCACGGGCCTTTGACGCTACCCTTACGGCCGATCGGCCGCAGGGCGGGAGACGGCGTGGTCAGCGCAGCCGGAAGCGCAGTCGGCAGATCGCGGCGTCGGTCTCCCGGCGCACCGCGTGCGCCACGAGGGCGCCCCGCTGGTTCTGCAGCAGCCGCTGCCACACCCGCTCCGGCTCGGTCTCGGCGATCAGCACGGTCACCCGGTCGGCCGGCGCCAGCGCGGTGACCTCACGGACGTACGCGGCGACGGGCCGCCCGAGCGCGTGCCGCGCGGAGACCAGCCGGACCAGCGGCACCCCCGGGTTCCACAGGGCCCACGCCCGCTCCAGGGCGTGCAGCCGGGCGACGTCCTCCGGATCGGGGTGGCAGACGGTGACGGCGCGGACCTCGTCGCCCAGGGAGACGGCGGCCGTCAGGGCCTCCGAGGTCAGCCGGGACAGCGTGGACACGGGCACGATCACCAGCGAGCGGGCGCGGCGGGGGGCCTGCGGGGTCCGGCCGAGACCGAGGCGCTCGCCGATGCGGGCGTACGTCCGGCGGACGGCGAGGAAGACCGCGACGAGGGCCGGCAGGGCGAGGACGACCAGCCAGGCGCCCTCGGTGAACCTGCTCGCCGTGACGACGACGGCGGCGACGCCGGTGAGGACGGCGCCCGTCCCGTTCAGCAGCATCCGGCCCCGGCGGCCCGGACCGCGCCGGGTGCGCCAGTGCCGGACCATGCCGGCCTGGGCGAGAGTGAAGCCGACGAAGACGCCGACGGCGAACAGCGGGACCAGCGTGTCGGTGTCGCCCCCCGAGAGGACCAGGAGGGCGGCGGAGACCAGGGCGAGGGCGAGGACACCGTGCCGGTGCACCTGCCGGTCGGCCTTCAGCGCGAACACGTGCGGCACGTGGTTGTCCCGGGCCAGCAGTTTCAGCAGCACCGGCAGCCCGCCGAACGAGGTGTTCGCGGACAGGGCCAGCAGGACCGCCGTGGCGGACTGGACGACGTAGAAGGCGGCGTTGTGGCCGAGGGAGGCGTCGGCGAGCTGGGCGAGGACCGTGACGCCCTCGACCGGCTGGAGGTGGAAGCGGGCGATCAGCACCGCCAGACCCACCAGCATCACGCCGAGCAGCGCGCCCAGGGCCACCTCCGCCCGCTGCGCGCGCCGCACCCGGGGGGCCCGGAAGGAGGGCACGGCGTTGGCGAGGGCCTCGACGCCGGTCAGTGCGGAGCATCCGGCGGCGAACGCCTTCAGCAGGAGCAGCGCGCCGACGGCGGAGGCCTGGCCGGCGACGGCGGAAGGGTGCCCGTCCGCGGCGGCGGTGCTCACCGGCGCCGACCGGAACAGACCGACGGCGATCAGCACGAGGACCGAGCCGACGAAGACGGCGGTCGGCACGGTGAGCGCCTTCGCCGATTCCGCGATGCCGCGCAGGTTCACCGCGGTGATCAGGGCGAGCACCCCGAGGCACAGCCCCAGCCGGTCGCCGTAGAGGGCCGGGAAGGCGGAGGTCAGTGCGGCGACGCCGGCCGTGACGGCGACGGCGACGTTGAGGACGTAGTCCAGGACGAGCGAGGCCGCCGCCAGTCCGGCCCGCTCCCCCAGGTGGGTACGGGCGACGGCGTAGGCCCCTCCCCCGTCCGGGAAGGCGGCGATCACCTGCCGGTACGAGGCGACGAGCACCGCCAGCAGGAAGGCGATGGCCAGCGTGACGGGCAGGGTGAGGCCGAGGCCGTGGGCTCCCGCACCGGCCAGCACGAGGACGATCGCCTCCGGCCCGTACGCCACCGACGCCATCGCGTCCAGGGAGAGCGCGGCGAGGCCGGTGAGGGTGGTGAGGCGGTGGCGCTCGCCGGTGTCGGGCGGCTCCTCGCCCAGGGGGGCGGCGCTCGGTTCGGCGGTCGGTGCGGACATGGGCGGTGGCTCCCCGGTGGTGTGGACACGGCCGCCGTGTGCGGGGTCCGCACACGGCGCCCTCAGCGTGGGTCCGCTCCGGACCGCCGCCGCCTGCCTCTTGCGGGTTCCTCGCGCCGCACCGGCCGGCCTTGACGTGATCTTGACGGGCGGCCGGGCGCTGCGGCGGCGTCAGGAAGAGGGCGCCCGTCGTCAGAGTGCCGTCAAGGGCGGCGGCCGCCCGCCGCCCCAGCCTCTACCGTCGAAGACATGGCACACCGCGAGGACGCACGATCGGCCCGGGTCGGCTCGCCGCCACCGGCGTCCGGCCACGTCGTGCACGACCGCTCCTGGGCGCGCGACCTGCGCGGCGCGCTGTGCAGTGCGGGCGTACTGCTGGTGCTGCTGCTCCTGATCGACGGCAGCGCGGGCGACCTGTCCTGGTGGCGTGCCGCGCTGTGGCTGGCGCTGGCCGTGCTGCTGTTCCTGGTGCTCTGCCCGGTCCGGGTCAGTGCGGGCGAGGGCTGGCTCGCGACGCGACGGCTGGTGGGCGGGCAGCGCGTGCGCACCGACCTGCTGGTGTCGGTGCGCTGTCTGGGCGGGGTGTCCCAGCGGCTCGTGCTGCGGGACGTGTTCGGCGCGCGGGTCGAGATCGACCCGCAGGTCCTGCTGGACAACCCCGACCTCTGGTACCGCGTGGCCGAGGACGCCCGGGCCTCGGCCGCCGCGGGCTCCCTGCTGTGCGGCGGGACGGCGCTGGCCCGGCTCGCGGAGCGGGTCGACCGCGAGCAGGCCCGGACGGTGTTCCGGGTCTCCGGGATGGAGTAGGGGCCGGGCCGGGACCCGGTGAACCGACTCGGGAACCGGTGAACCGGATCGGTCCGTACCGGTCCGGGGCCCGATGGACCGCTCCGGCCGGGGACTCGTGGGGCGGCCCGGCCGGTCCCGTCCGGTGGGGGCCCGCGACTGTGCGTGTCCGCCGACCGCCCCGGGGAGTCTGCCGCGCCCCCGCTCCCCGCCTCCCCCGTACGGTCCAGCGGGCGCCGCACGCCCCCCTGACCGCGGGTTCCACCCCGCAGGCCGCGCCGCCCGGGCATTCTTAACGGAAGATTGATGCCGGTCGCCCCCCTGAGCGCAGGCCCCCACGTCACGCTCCGCATACGCTGGTGCCGCCATCCGCGTGATGGCCGATCCACGCTGAACTGCACACCAGGAGCAGGGCCGATGGCCACCACTCAACACCCTCCCAGTCGTCTGCGCGCCTGGATGCTGGAGGGCCTGTCCGACATGGGCAAGGGCATGCAGCAGGCCCCGCACGCCCTGCCCGAGCCCCCGCACAAGGGGCAGCGCTGGTGGCGGGTGATGTGCCTGACGGGTGTCGACTACTTCTCCACGCTCGGCTACCAGCCCGGCATCGCGGCCCTCGCGGCCGGTCTGCTGTCCCCGGTGGCGACCCTGGTCCTGGTGCTGGTCACGCTCGCAGGGGCGCTGCCCGTGTACCGCCGGGTCGCCGCGGAGAGCCCGCACGGCGAGGGCTCCATCGCCATGCTGGAGCGGCTGCTGTCGTTCTGGCAGGGCAAGCTGTTCGTGCTGACCCTGCTCGGCTTCGCCGCCACCGACTTCCTCATCACCATCACCCTGTCGGCCGCCGACGCCTCGACCCACCTGGTGGAGAACCCGCACCTGACGAGCGCGCTGCACAACCACCAGATGCTGATCACGCTGCTGCTGGTGGCGCTGCTCGGCGCGGTGTTCCTGAAGGGCTTCCTGGAGGCCATCGGCGTCGCCGTCGCCCTGGTCGGCGTCTATCTGGTGCTGAACCTCGTCGTCGTGGCCGTCGGCCTGTGGCACGTCGTCACCGCGGGCCATGTGATCGCCGACTGGTCGGACGCGCTGCTCGCCCAGCACGGAAACGTATTCGCCATGATCGGCGTGGCCCTGCTGGTGTTCCCCAAGCTGGCGCTCGGCCTGTCCGGCTTCGAGACCGGCGTCGCCGTCATGCCGCATGTGAAGGGCAACCCGGACGACACCGAGGAGCGCCCCACCGGCCGGATCCGGGACACCCGCAAGCTGCTCACCACCGCGGCCCTGATCATGAGCTGCTTCCTCATCGCGACCAGCTTCATCACCACCCTGCTCATTCCGGCGAAGGACTTCCAGCCCGGCGGCCAGGCCAACGGCCGGGCCCTCGCCTTCCTGGCCCACGAGTACCTGGGCAACGGCTTCGGCACGGTCTACGACGCCTCCACCATCGCCATCCTGTGGTTCGCCGGCGCCTCCGCGATGGCCGGCCTGCTCAACCTGATGCCCCGCTACCTCCCCCGCTACGGCATGGCACCGCACTGGGCGCGGGCCGTCCGCCCGATGGTCCTCGTCTTCACCCTCATCGGCTTCCTGGTCACCTGGATCTTCGACGCCAATGTCGACAAGCAGGGCGGCGCCTACGCCACCGGCGTGCTGGTGCTGATCAGCTCGGCGGCGATCGCGGTGACCATCGCCGCGCGCAAGGCGGGCCAGCGGAGAGGGACGGTCGCGTTCGCCGTGATCTCGACGGTCTTCCTCTACACGACCGTCGTCAACGTCATGGAACGCCCCGACGGCGTGAAGATCGGCGCCTGCTTCATCGTCGGGATCATCCTCGTCTCCCTGCTGTCCCGGCTGATCCGCTCCTTCGAGCTGCGGGTGACCAGCGTGACGATGGACCCCCTGGCGGAGCGGTTCGTCCGGGACATCGCCAGCCGCAAGATGCGCTTCATCGCCAACAAGCCCGGCCCGCGCGACAAGGCCGAGTACCGCGACAAGATCGAGCAGATCCGGCAGGACAACGAGATCCCGGCCACCGAGGACTTCGTCTTCGTCGAGGTGACGGTCACCGACCCCTCCGACTTCGAGGCCGGTCTGACGGTGCACGGGGAGGTCCTGCACAACCGCTACCGGGTGCTGACCCTCCAGTCCTCCTCCGTCCCCAACGCGCTGGCCGCACTCCTGCTGCACGTGCGCGAGACGACCGGCTGCACCCCGCACATCTACTTCGAGTGGACCGAGGGCAGCCCCTTCGCCAACTTCCTGCGCTTCTTCCTCTTCGGCCAGGGCGAGGTCGCCCCGGTCACGCGCGAGGTGCTGCGCGAGGCGGAGCCGGACCGCACCGTGCGGCCCCGGGTACACACCGGCTGAGCGGGACGGGGCCCGGCGGGACAGCGGCCGAGCGAGCCGGGCGCGGACGGGCGGCACGGGACCGGCGCAGGCCGGACACCCGGGCCGGGCGCGCCGGTCGGCCGGTGGCGATCCTCGCGCAGGCGGGCGGTGGGCGGCCGGTGCCGGCGTCCACGCCGACGGGCCGCCCGGTGTCCGCCGCCCGCCCGGCCTGGCCCTATCGTGACCGGCATGCAGTCCTACACGATCGGCCAGGCCGCACGGCTGCTCGGGGTCAGCCCCGACACCGCCCGCCGCTGGGCGGACGCGGGCCGGGTCGCCACGCACCGCGACGACAGCGGACGGCGGGTCGTCGACGGGCGCGACCTGGCCGCCTTCTCGGTCGAGCTCGCCCGCACCGGGGACGGCGAGGAGGGCCCCTCGTCCACGTCGGTGCGCAACGCCTTCCCCGGCATCGTGACCGCCATCAAGCTCGGCGACGTCGCGGCGCAGGTCGAGATCCAGGCGGGCCCGCACCGCCTCGTCTCCCTGCTCACCCGCGAGGCCGTCGAGGAGCTGGGCCTGGAGGTCGGCATGGAGGCCACCGCGCGGGTGAAGTCGACGAACGTCCACGTCGACCGCGTCTGACAGCCCGCGCGGGAGCCCGCACGAGCGGCGCCGAGGAGCTCCGGTCCGGTGCTCCGGTCCCACGCCCCGGTCTCACGGTCTCCGGCCGTAGCCGCCGTCCACCCGGATCGCGCGGATCCCACTGATGTGCCGGGCGCCGCAGCGGTCCTGCGGCAGCACGAGCTGCGGTCCGGCGCGGTCCAGCGGTGCGCCGTCGACGCTCACGGCGAGCAGGACCGGGGCGTCGGCGAAGTCCGGGTCGATCTCCGCCCAGGTCAGCAGCGCCCGGTGGCCGTCGGTGCCGGTGACGCCGATCAGGAAGCGCAGCCGGTCCTTGCGGCGGGCCGGATCGAACCCGGGGCGCGCGTCGGCGAGCACGTCGTACAGCCGCGGCCCGGAGAAGCGGTGGTGCTGCACCCCGCTGGTGGCGCACGCGAAGGCGACGCGGACCCGATGCAGGGGCCATCCCATCAGGTCCGGCACGGTGAGGCGGGCCGGGCGGCCGAGGTCGCCGGTCAGGGAGAGCTCCGCGCAGGGCGCCTGCGCGACGGACGGCCGGGGCGGGGACTGGCTCACGGGGCACCACCTCCCGGGGGCGGCACCGGGCACGCCCCCGCAGAACCGTACCCGTACCGACGCCCCGTACAAACGCACATGCATGCCTCTGTGCACCCCTGGACCAGCTCATGCGATGCAACAGAAGACTTACGCCTTGCATGTGCGGCAGTATCATCGCGGCAGGGCCCCCACCGGCCGTGGCAGGGCCCGCATGCCCTGGTGAGCAGCACAAAAGGGAGTAACCGTGATGATCCGTTCCGCGCGCCGGACCCGTCGCACCGTGCAGCTGGCCGGTGCCGGAGTCGCCGCGCTGCTGGCCCTGAGCGCCTGCTCCTCCTCGTCGGACCCGTCCACGGGATCCGGCGCGTCCCCCGCCGCCGGCTCCTCCTCGTCCAAGCTGTCCGGAAACATCACGGTGTTCGCGGCCGCCTCCCTCAAGGAGAGCTTCACGGCGCTCGGCAAGGAGTTCGAGCGGCAGCACCCGGGCACCGGGGTCACCTTCAGCTTCGGCGGCAGCGACAGCCTCGCCGCGGGCATCACCGGCGGTGCCCCGGCCGACGTGTTCGCCGCCGCCAGCCCCAAGACCATGGCGATCGTGACGGGCAGGAAGGACGCGGCAGGCCCGCCCGCCACCTTCGTGCGCAACCAGCTGGAGATCGCCACCCTGCCCGGCAACCCGCACAAGGTGTCCTCCCTGAAGGACCTGACCCGGTCCGGCCTGAAGGTCGTGCTCTGCGACCGGACCGTGCCGTGCGGCGCCGCCGCCCAGAAGGCGCTGGCCGCCGGCGGTCTGAAGCTGACCCCGGTCTCCTACGAGCAGGACGTCAAGAGCGCCCTGACGAAGGTGGAGCTGAAGGAGGCCGACGCCGCCGTCGTCTACCGGACCGATGTGAGGGCGGCGGGTGACACGGTGGAGGGCGTGGAGTTCCCCGAGTCGGCGAAGGCCGTCAACGACTATCCGATCGCCCTGCTCAAGAACGCGCAGAACGCCACCACGGCGAAGGCGTTCATCGACCTGGTCCGCTCCCCCGAGGGCCAGAAGGTGCTCACCGCCGCCGGGTTCCTCAAGCCATGACGTCCACGGACAGCTCCCCTGCCGCGGCGCGGGCGGACCGGCCGCGGCGCGGGCATCCGTCCCGCGGGGCGCCACTGCCCCTGCTGGTCCCCGCGCTGGTGGGCCTGGCCTTCCTGCTGCTGCCGCTGCTCGCCCTGCTGGTGCGGGCGCCGTGGCGCAGCCTGCCCTCCGAGCTGACCAGCCCGGAGGTGTGGCAGGCGCTGCGGCTGTCCCTGGTCACGGCCACCCTCGCGACCGCGGTCAGCCTCGCCCTCGGGGTGCCGCTGGCCTGGCTGCTGGCCCGCACCGACTTCCCCGGCCGGGCCCTCGTCCGGGCCCTGGTCACACTGCCGCTGGTCCTGCCGCCGGTGGTGGGCGGCGTCGCACTGCTGCTGGCACTCGGACGCAACGGCGTCGTCGGGCAGTGGCTGGACGCCTGGTTCGGGATCACCCTGCCGTTCACCACCGCCGGGGTGGTGGTCGCGGAGGCGTTCGTCGCCATGCCGTTCCTGGTGATCAGCGTCGAGGGCACCCTGCGCGCCGCGGACCCGCGGTTCGAGGAGGCGGCGACCACCCTGGGCGCCTCCCGCTTCACCGCGTTCCGGCGGGTGACCCTGCCGCTGATCGCGCCCGGCATCGCGGCGGGCGCCGTGCTCGCGTGGGCGCGCGCCCTGGGCGAGTTCGGCGCCACGATCACCTTCGCCGGCAACTTCCCCGGCCGGACCCAGACCATGCCCCTCGCGGTCTACCTGGCACTGCAGAACGACCCGGCCGCCGCCATCGCCCTGAGCCTGGTGCTGCTCGTCGTGTCCGTCGCGGTCCTGGCCGGGCTGCGCGACCGCTGGATGACGACCTCATGACCGACCTCACCGGCACCGCCGGCCGCGCGTCCGCGCAGAAGCTCGGCGCGCCGGGACTCGACGCCCGGCTCGTCGTCGACCGCGGCGCCTTCCGGCTCGACGTGGCGCTGACCGCCGCCCCCGGCGAGGTCGTCGCCCTGCTCGGCCCGAACGGCGCCGGGAAGACCACCGCTCTGCGCGCCCTCGCCGGTCTCACCCCGCTCTCCGACGGGCACCTGCGCCTGGACGGCACCGACCTGGACCGCACCCCGCCCGAGTGCCGCCCGGTCGGGGTGGTCTTCCAGGACTACCTGCTCTTCCCGCACCTGTCCGCGCTGGACAACGTGGCGTTCGGACCGCGCTGCCGGGGTGCCTCGAAGGCGGACGCCCGCGCCGACGCCGCCTCCTGGCTGGAGCGGATGGGCCTCGCCGAGCACGCCGCCGCCCGGCCGCGCCGGCTGTCCGGCGGGCAGGCCCAGCGGGTCGCGCTCGCCCGCGCGCTCGCCATCCGGCCCCGGCTGCTGCTCCTGGACGAGCCGCTCGCCGCGCTGGACGCCCGGACCCGGCTGGAGGTCCGCGGCCGGCTCCGGCACCACCTCGCGGCGTTCGAGGCGGTCGCCGTCCTCGTCACCCACGATCCGCTGGACGCGATGGTGCTGGCCGACCGGCTCGTCGTCGTCGAGGACGGCGCCGTGGTCCAGGAGGGCGTCCCCGCCGAGATCGCCCGCCGCCCCCGCACGGACTACATCGCCCAGCTGGTCGGCCTGAACCTGTACCGGGGCCGGGCCGACGGACACACCGTCCGGCTGGAGGGCGGCCCCTCCATCACCACCGCCGACGCCCTGTCCGGACCGGTCTGCGTGGCCTTCCCCCCGGGCGCCGTCACCCTGTACCGGGAGCGGCCCCTCGGCTCCAGCGCCCGCAACCTGTGGGCCTGCGAGGTCGCCGGCCTGGAGAGCCACGGCGACCAGCTGCGCGTGGACCTCGTCGGCGAACTGCCGCTCGCAGCGGACCTGACGACGGTCGCCGCGGCCGAACTCGACCTGCACCCCGGTGCACCGGTCTGGGCGACGGTCAAGGCGGCGCAGACGCACGCCTACCCGGCCTGACCCTCCGCCCGCGGCTACGGTGAGGGTCGCGACGGCGGGAGACGACCTCCGGCCCCCCACCTCTGCGAGGCGCGCCCATGACCCTGTCCATCCGCAACCAGCTCTCCGGCACCGTCACCGGCATCACCCCCGGCGAGGCCATGGCCACCGTCAGGATCCGCCTGTACGGCGGGCAGGACCTCACCGCGGCCGTCACCCGGGAGGCCGTCGACGATCTGGGCCTGGCCGCGGGCTCCGCCGTGCGGGCCCTGGTGAAGTCGACGGAGGTGGCGCTGTCCACCGGGCCGGTCGAGGGCCTGTCGATCCGCAACCGGCTGCCCGGCACCGTCACGGGCGTCACCGCCGGGGAGGCCATGGCGTCGGTGAAGGTCGGGGTGGACGGCGGCGAGGTGACCGCGGCGATCACCCGGGACGCCGTCGCGGACCTCGGCCTGGAGACGGGATCGCCGGTCGTCGCCCTCATCAAGTCGACCGAGGTGTCCCTCGCCACGGCCTGACCCCGGCCCCGGCGGCCCGCACGCACGAGGGCTCCGCCCCGGCCGTCGACAGCCGGGGCGGAGCCAGGAGCGTGAGGTGCTCGGTCCGTGGGGTGGTCAGTCCTCGTACGCGTCCAGCGGCGGGCACGAGCAGACCAGGTTCCGGTCGCCGTAGGCCTGGTCGATGCGGCGCACCGGCGGCCAGTACTTGTCGGCGACCGAGACACCGGCCGGGAAGACGGCCGCCTCGCGGCTGTAGGCGTGCTCCCAGTCCCCGGCGAGCGCGTTCGCCGTGTGCGGGGCACCGCGCAGCGGGTTGTCGTCCGCGGGCCACTCACCGGCGCCGACCTTCTCGATCTCGGCACGGATCTCGATCATCGCCTCGCAGAACCGGTCCAGCTCGGCCAGGTCCTCGGACTCGGTCGGCTCGATCATCAGCGTGCCGGCCACCGGGAAGGACATCGTCGGCGCGTGGAAGCCGTAGTCGATCAGGCGCTTGGCGACGTCGTCGACGCTGACACCGGTCGACTTGGTCAGCGGGCGCAGGTCGATGATGCACTCGTGCGCGACGAGACCACCGGGGCCGGTGTAGAGCACCGGGTAGTGCGGCTCGAGGCGCTTGGCGACGTAGTTGGCGGACAGCACGGCCACCTGCGTGGCGCGCTTGAGGCCCTCGCCGCCCATGAGGCGCACGTACGCCCAGGAGATGGGGAGGATGCCGGCCGAGCCCCACGGCGCGGCCGAGATGGGGCCGACGCCGGTGTCGGGACCGGCCGCGGGCTGCAGCGGGTGGTTCGGCAGGTACGGCGCCAGGTGCGCGCGCACGCCCACCGGGCCGACGCCCGGGCCGCCGCCGCCGTGCGGGATGCAGAAGGTCTTGTGCAGGTTCAGGTGCGAGACGTCGCCGCCGAACCGGCCGGGCTTGGCCAGTCCGACCAGGGCGTTGAGGTTGGCGCCGTCCACGTAGACCTGGCCGCCGGCGTCGTGCACGGCCGCGCAGATGTCCGCGACGTGCTCCTCGAAGACGCCGTGGGTGGAGGGGTAGGTGATCATCAGCACGGCGAGCTCGTCGCGGTACTGCTCGATTTTGGCGCGCAGGTCCTCGACGTCGATCTCGCCGTCGTCGGCGGTCCTGACCACGACGACCTTCATGCCCGCCATCACGGCGCTGGCGGCGTTGGTGCCGTGCGCGGAGGACGGGATCAGGCAGACGGTGCGCTGGTCGTCGCCGTTGGCGCGGTGGTAGCCGCGGACCGCGAGGAGACCGGCCAGCTCGCCCTGCGAGCCCGCGTTCGGCTGGAGGGAGACCTTGTCGTAGCCGGTGACCTCGGCGAGGCGCTCCTCCAGCTCGCGGATGAGGGTCAGGTAGCCCTCCGCCTGCTCGGCGGGCGCGAAGGGGTGCAGCTGACCGAACTCGGGCCAGGTGACCGGCTCCATCTCCGTGGTCGCGTTGAGCTTCATGGTGCAGGAGCCCAGCGGGATCATGCCGCGGTCGAGCGCGTAGTCGCGGTCGGCGAGCTTGCGCAGGTAGCGCAGCATCGCGGTCTCGGAGCGGTACTGGTGGAAGACCGGGTGCGCGAGGTAGTCGTCGGTGCGCACCAGCGACTCCGGCAGGCTGTCCCCGGCGGCCGCGTCCAGCGCGTCGATGTCGCCGGCGACGCCGAACGCGGACCACACGGTGCGCAGCTGGGCCCGCGTGGTGGTCTCGTCGCAGGCGAGGGAGACGTGGTCGGCGTCGGCCTGGTGGAGGTTGATCCCGTCGCGGCGGGCGGCGGCCACGACGTCCGCGGCCCGACCGGGGACGCGCACGGTCAGCGTGTCGAAGTACGAGCCGTGCACCACCTCGGCACCGCCGGCCGTGAGCCCCGCGGCGAGCACGGAGGCGTAGCGGTGGGTGCGGCGCGCGATGGCCCGCAGGCCCTCGGGGCCGTGGTAGACGGCGTACATCCCGGCCATGACGGCGAGCAGCACCTGGGCGGTGCAGATGTTGCTGGTGGCCTTCTCGCGGCGGATGTGCTGCTCGCGGGTCTGCAGCGCCAGGCGGTAGGCCTTGTTGCCGTCGGCGTCGACGGAGACGCCGACCAGGCGGCCGGGCAGGCTGCGGGCGAACTTCTCGTGCACTGCCATGTAGCCGGCGTGCGGACCGCCGAAGCCCATCGGCACGCCGAAGCGCTGGGTGGTGCCGACGGCGATGTCCGCGCCGAGCTCTCCGGGCGAGGTGAGCAGGGTCAGGGCCAGCAGGTCCGCCGCGACCGTCACCAGCGCGCCCAGCTCGTGCGCCTGGTCGATGACCGGCTTGAGGTCGCGCACGGCACCGGAGGCCCCGGGGTACTGCAGGAGGACACCGTTGATCTCGCGCTCGGCGATCCCGGCCGGGATGCCCTCGGAGAGGTCGGCCACGACGACCTCGACGCCGGTCGGTTCGGCGCGGGTCCGGATCACCGCGACGGTCTGCGGCAGCGCGTCGGCGTCGATCAGGAAGAGGCCCTTCTTGTTCCGGCCCATGCGCCGGGACAGGGCCATGGCCTCGGCGGCGGCCGTGCCCTCGTCCAGCAGCGAGGCGCCGGAGGTGGGCAGGCCGGTCAGCTCGGCGACCACCGTCTGGAAGTTGAGCAGCGCCTCCAGGCGGCCCTGGGAGATCTCCGGCTGGTAGGGCGTGTACGCCGTGTACCAGGCCGGGTTCTCCATGACGTTGCGCAGGATGACCGGAGGCGTGAAGGTGCCGTAGTACCCGAGGCCGATCATGGAGCCGAGGACCTGGTTGCGGTCGGCGAGCGTGCGCAGCTCGGCCAGCACCTCGGCCTCGGTGCGCGCACCGGGCAGGTCGAGCGCGTCGGCGTTCTTGATCACGTCCGGGACCGCGGCGGCGGTGAGGTCGTCGAGCGAGCCGTAGCCGACCTGCGCCAGCATCTTGGCCCTGGCCTCGTGGTCGGGGCCGATGTGGCGCTGCTCGAAGGGCGTTCCCTGCTCGAGCTCGGAGAGCGGAATGCGATGGGCGGTCATGGCGGAGGCCTCCTGGTCTGACGCGACCTTCGAGGGCACCACGGCGCGGGTGCCCGAACGGCCTCCCCCTCTGTCATCTCGACCTGAGAGCTTCACCGGGCCGCCCGAGGGCTCCCGGCTTTCACCGTCGGTGAGAACGGAAGCCGTCGACATCCGCTCTGCTTTCCAGAGTGACCTCGTCCGCGCGGTACGTGTGCCTGAGAGATTCCGGGGAGGATTTGCTCCTTCGGCGCCTCCGGTGAACCGGAGGACTCTCCCGCGCGGGGTCAGCAGCCGCTGCCAGCGTACCAGCGGGCCGAAAGCCAGGTTTTCGAGTGGCCGCCACGCACATTGTGCTCTTTTGTAGAGCTTACGGATGAGTTGCGACCACGTGGAGGGCCCGTGCAGACCGAAATCGATCCGCGCAACCTGATCGGCCGCAAGGCGTTCGACCGCAACGGCACCAAGATCGGCACGGTGGACGAGGTCTACCTCGACGACGCGACCGGGGTGCCGGAGTGGGCGGCGATACGCACCGGCCTGTTCTCCCGGGACGCCTTCGTGCCCCTGGAACCCAGCGAGCTGGTCGAGGGCGCGCTGCGCGTCCCCTTCGACCGGACGCTCATCAAGGACGCCCCCGACTTCGGGGTCGGCCGCCATCTCTCACCGGAGCAGGAGCTGCAGCTCTACCACCACTACGGACTCGACGTGTCCATGGGCCCGCACGTCCCGGACCGCGACTTCGGCAAGCTGGCGGGCTCGGGCTCGGAAGACTCCTGACCCGGGGCCCCGGCCCCGCGTGCACTGCCCGAACCCACCGCACCGTCCGCACCTGCCGGCGCCCGGCGCGCACCGGCCGCGCCCGCGGAAGCCCGGTACTCCCCCGGCGCGCCCGGGTCTCCCGGAACCGCGCCGGACACGTCCGCGTCCGCATGCTCCCGCACGGGTCCCGCAGCCCCCGCAACCCCCCCGTCGCCGGACCGGGGACCGCCCGGCCACCCCGTCGGTGCGGTCCCGGCCGGGCCCGCGTCGGCCGGGCCGGTCGGCGACGGGCCGGCGCCGGGCGACCCGACGGGCCCGCCCGGTCTTCGGGTCACCAGCGGCAGCGGATCCGCCGGCTCCAGCCCCGGGTCGTCGACCCGGAACGTCCGGACGCGCCCCGGTGCGGAGTCGGGGGTCTCGAACCGGACGGTGACCCGGCCGAGCCCGCTGCCCTGGACCCATCCGTGCCCGTACCGCTCGTGCCGCACGTCGTTGCCCGACCGCCAGTGGCGCTCGGTCGGAGCGGGCCGCACCTCGGCGGGCGCGTCCGCGGGCTCCTCCGCCGGAAGTTCGACCGGTGCGCCCGCCGCCTGCGCGAACAGGTCCTCCTGCGTGTAGTCGGCGAGGCCGGAGACGCCGACGCCGAGGAGCCGCACCCCGCCCGTGGTGTCCACGGCGTCCAGCAGCCGGGCCGCCGCCTCCCGCACCACCGCCGGATCGTCCGTCGGCCCGCGCAGCGTCTCCGAACGGGTCAGTGTCGAGAAGTCGTAGCGCCGGACCTTCAGCACGATGGTCCGGCCGGACAGCCCCGCCCCGCGCAGCCGCCGCACGCACCGGTCGGCCAGCCGCTGCACCTCCAGGCCCACCCGGAGCCGGTCGTGGATGTCCACGTCGTAGGTGTCCTCCACCGACACCGACTTGGCCCCGCGCTCGGCGACCACCGGGCGCTCGTCGTGTGCCAGCGCCATGGCGTACAGCGCATGCCCGTGCGCCTTGCCCACCAGCCGCACCAGCTCGTCCTCGCCGGCCTCGGCCAGCTCCTCGACGGTGTGGATCCCGGCCCGGCGCAGATGGTCACCGGTGGCCGGTCCGACCCCGGGCAGGGTCCGTACCGACAGGGGACCGAGGAGGGCCCGCTCACTGCCCGGTTGGATGAGCACGAGCCCGTCGGGCTTGGCCTGCTCCGAAGCGATCTTGGCCAGCATCTTGGACGCGGCCAGCCCCACGGACCCGGTCAGCCCGGTGACGGCACGGATGTCGGCGCGCAGCCGCACCCCGACCCGGCGGGCCGACTCCGCGTCCCAGGCCCTCTCCCCCGCCTCCAGGTCCACGAAGGCCTCGTCCAGGCTCAGCGGCTCCACCAGCGGCGACAGCGCCCGCAGCAGCGCCATCACCTGCTCGCTGATCGACCGGTAGAAGCCGAAGCGCGGCACCAGGTACGCGGCGTTCGGCGCCAGCCGACGCGCCTGGCCCATCGGCATGGCCGAGTGCACCCCGAAGACCCGCGCCTCGTACGACGCGGTGGCGACCACCCCGCGCGGACCCAGACCGCCGACGACGACCGCCTTCCCGCGCAGGCTCGGCTTGGACGCCTGCTCCGCCGAGGCGTAGAAGGCATCCATGTCGAGGTGCAGGATGGTGGGCGCGGTTCTCACATCTCCGATGCTGCACCACACCACTGACAACGCGGCGGCAGGCCCGCTCGCACGGGGCGCGAAACCGCCGTCAGACGGCCCGGTTGCGCCGCCTGGCCAGCTCGTCGCCCGGGTTGTGCCCGAGGAGGGTCTCGCCGGTGTCGACCCGCTCTCCGTGCAGCTGCGACAGCGCGCTCTCGACGTCCCGCCACACCACGCCGACGGCGATCCCGAAGATCCCCTGGCCGCCCTGGAGCAGGTCGTGCACCTCGTCCGGGGAGGTGCACTCGTAGACCGTGGCGCCGTCGCTCATCAGCGTCATGCGCTCCAGGTCGCTGAATCCGCGCTCGCGCAGGTGATGCACGGCGGTGCGGATGTTCTGCAGGGAGACGCCGGTGTCGAGGAACCGCTTGACGATCTTCAGTACGACCACGTCGCGGAAGCTGTACAGCCGCTGCGTGCCGGAGCCGTGGGCGGGCCTCACGCTGGGCTCCACCAGGCCGGTGCGGGCCCAGTAGTCCAGTTGGCGGTACGTGATGCCGGCGGCGGCGCAGGCCGTGGGCCCGCGGTAGCCGATCTGCTCGGACGCCATGGACGTCGACCCTCCGCTGTCCGGCACGGCCGTCGGCCGCTGCGGAGCGTGGTCGGCCGCGCCGCCGTGATGGGGATACCCCCCGCTCGAGGCGAGCCGAGAGCTCGGTGGAGGGTACGGACCGCCGCCCCCGACACTGCGTCCGGGGGCACCCCCAGCCGTACCGTCGCCGCTGCTTCTCACGCCGACCTCCGTCCTTGACCTGCCTCCTCGACGGTAGGCAGTCACCAGGGGTGCGTCAACGATCGCCACACTCGGCACGCCGAGTGATAATCACCCTAAGAGTGGTTTCCCGTGTCCCACCGCGGGGAAAGGCTAGCCGAATGTGTCCGCGAAGAGCCGCAGGACGCCCACACTCGCCGGTGGCATGTGCGCACGACGTGACAACGCCGCGGATGGTGCACGCCCCCGCGGAGGCATCCCCGGCCCGGGGCCACCGTCAGGGGCGCCGGCGGCCGGTCACTGGCTGCTGGTGCCGAAGTCCTCGGGCGAGATCTGGTCGAGGAACTCGCGGAACTTCTCGACCTCGTCCTCCTGCTCGTCCGGGATCGCGATGCCCGCGTCGTCGAGCACCGTGTCACTGCCGAAGATCGGCGTCCCGGTGCGCAGGGCCAGCGCTATGGCGTCCGAAGGGCGCGCGCTCACCTCGACTCCGCTGGCGAAGACCAGCTCGGCGTAGAAGACGCCCTCACGCAGGTCCGTGATGCGCACCTCGGTGAGCTCCTGGCCGACGGCCTCCAGCACATCCTTGAAGAGGTCGTGGGTCAGCGGCCGCGCGGGGGCCATGCCCTGCTGCGCGAAGGCGATCGCCGTCGCCTCCCCCGGCCCGATCCAGATGGGGAGGTAGCGGTCGCCTCCCACTTCGCGCAGGAGCACGATCGGTTGGTTGGAGGGCATTTCGACCCGGACACCTACGACATCGAGCTCGTTCACACAGCAACCCTAGGCCGTGCCCGGGAGGTTTGGGTAGTCGGGCCGGAATCGGGAGGCCGATCCGGCCGCCCCCGGTCCGGGCCGCGGGGCACGCTCAGCCGCTGCTCAGGGCAGGCGGACACCGAGCGCGGTCTGCACCAGGGCCGCGTGCAGCTTCACCGTGAGCACCGCCAGCTCCCGGGCCCGGTCCTCGGCGTGCGCCCGGGTCTGCGGGTTGCGGTGGCGCCTGAGCGGGGCCACCACCTGGTCGACGAGTCCTGCCTCGCGGTCCGCGGCGGCCTTCATCACCCGGAGGTGCCGCGGCTCGATCCCGAAGCGTCCCAGCTCGGTGACGAGCGAGGCGACGGTGACCGCCTCGGCGTCGTAGGACCCGCCGTCCAGTGGAGTGATCAGGCCGTACGACTCCCACTCCCGCAGGTCGCCGTCGGTGATCCCGGAGGCGGCGAGGAGCTCCTCCCGTCCGACCCGGACCGCCACGGGCACCCCCGGCGGTGCCGGCGGGGGCTCGCCGTCCCGCTGCCGGGCGAGGACGGGCAGGGCCACGGCCTCACCGCGCGCCATGGCGTCCAGATGCTCGCGGATCACCTTCAGCGGCAGGTAGTGGTCCCGCTGCATGCGCAGGACCCGGGCCAGGCGCTCCAGGTCCTCCGGGCTGAACTTGCGGTAGCCGGAGGGTGTGCGCCGCGGCTCGATGAGCCCCTCCGCCTCCAGGAAACGGATCTTGGAGATGGTGACTTCGGGGAACTCGTCACGCAGCGCGCCCAGCACCGCGCCGATGCTCATCAGCCCACTGTCCGCGGCGGCGGCGCCGTGACCGGCACCGCCGCTCGGTGTTTGACGCATGGACCTTCCCTGGGGTCCCCCCGGACCGAGTCCGGGACGGGTCAGATGGCCTGCCGGCTCGAGTGGAAGACCAGCCGGTACTTGCCGATCTGCACCTCGTCGCCGTTGGACAGGGCGACCTGGTCGATACGCTCACGGTTGACGTAGGTGCCGTTGAGGCTGCCGACGTCGGCGACCGTGAAGGAGCCGTCCGGGCTGCGCCGGAACTCCACGTGGCGGCGCGAGACCGTCACGTCGTCCAGGAAGATGTCGCTCTGCGGGTGGCGCCCGGCCGTGGTCAGCTCGCCGTCCAGGAGGAAGCGGCTGCCCGAGTTCGGACCGCGGCGCACCACCAGGAGCGCGGAGCCGAGCGGCAGCGCGTCGACGGCCGCCTGGGCCTCGGGCGACAGCATCGGCGTCTGACCGGTGGCCTCCGCGTCGTAGGCCTCCAGGCCGGAGATGGAGATCGTGGACGTGGTCTCCGAAGGGCGCTCCGGAGTGGCACCGGGCCTCAGCGGCGCGCCGCAGTTCGAGCAGAAGCGGCTGTTCTCAGGATTGCGGTTACCGCACCTCGTACACACCAGGGCCGACATGGACGGATCCTCCTGCCGAGGCTGCCCCGCGGGGGCATGGGACGCGTACGGGTCGGCGGCAAACCCTCCACCCGTACCTGAGGTTGACGGTTGCCCGAAACCTATGCCGCTCGACTGGGCAGGGTCAACAGACGGCGCGCCCTGACCACCGGAAAGGTCACCGCCCTGACCGGCGACCTGATCCCGGAACAGAGGGCGCTGGCCCTCCGCATCGGGCTGTGCGCGATGACGAGCGGTCGCGTTGTCGCCGCCCTCTCGCGCGCTCTTGCCGAACAACTTCGCAAACAACTTCACGGGCGATTCCCCTTGACCGAAACAGACCCGCCCGTGGGGCAGGACGAACCCTGATTGCATACACCGGCCGACCCGGACATCTTCACAACGTCCGTATCCGCCAAACAGTTTCCACCACGCGGCACCCAATCGGTGCGCCGACCCCCCGCAACCTCATGCCCCTGCCGGGCGGACGCCATGCACCCCCGGTTCACTGGGAGGACGACCGAGCGTAGTCAGGCCGCTTCGCCGCTCGCAAGGCGTCCACGACGATCTTGTCCGACCGCTCCACGGTCACCGTGGCCTGCTCCTTCTCCAGGGTCTGCACCACGCCTCCAGGAATGTTGAGCGCCGGTTCGAGGTCCTGCGGCTTGCCGATGACCTTGAAACGATACGGGGCGTTGATCTTGTTCCCGTCGACGTCCACGCTCTTCCCGGAATCCGAGACGAACGTGTTCGCGACCACGCGCACCCCGTTCACCTGGATCGCCTCGGCCCCGGCGGCACGCAGCTCCTGTATCGCGTCGAGCAGCATGTCGGACTGGACCGTCCCCTTCGGGTCCCCGACGGAGATCGTGATGCCGGGCCCCTGCGCAGCCACCGTGCCCGCGAGGATGCCCAGTTGCTTCTCCTTCTCGGCCGTCTGCCTGCGGGCCTCCGCGGCCTGGTTCGAGCTGTTCTCCAGCTCCTGGCGCTGCTTCTCGAGACCCTGCTTCTCGTCCTCAAGACGCTGGGTCCGGCCGTCCAGTTCATCGAGGATGCGCACGAGATCCTCCTGGCGGGCGCCGCGCAGCGCGCTGTCGCTGTCCGAGTTGGAGGCGACCTGGACGGCCAGCCCGAAGCCGAGGCCGAACAGCAACAGCGCGACGATGAGTTGCGCCCGGGTGATCCGCGGCGGCCAGATGCCCTGGCCGAGCCGCTGGCGGCCGGTCAGTTCGGGCTCGGCGGGGCCGTCCTGCCGAGCGTCCCGCGGCCCGGCGGAACCGGCGCCCTCGGCGGTGCCGCCGACCGGGGCCCGCTCGGCGCCGGCCGACGGGCCGGGCCACACGGGCGACGAGGCCGGCCCGGAGCTGCCGGACGGCGCGGGCGTCCCGGGCTGCACCATCGGCCCGGTCGTCCGCGCGGACGGACCGGAGGGCGTGCCGGGACCGGAAGGGACGGGGCGCCCGAACGGGGTGGTGGGTCCGGACGGCCCGGCGGGACGCGACGGCCCGGCAGGCCGGGCGCCGGTCTCCGGCCGGGTGGCGCCCGGTGGGGGCGCGCCGGCTCCGGAAGCCTTGGATCCGCTCTCCCCGGGCGGCTCCGCCGCACCCGGGGTCTTGCCGGCGGCCCGCGGCGGCACCTCGTCGGGCAGTTCCCTGCGCAGCCTGTTCTCGCGCTGCTCCTCGGCCGGTCCCGCCGGGGACGGCTGCTGCGACTGTTCGTCCTGGTTGCTCATCGGCCTCACGCCCGGAACACGTGCCGCCGGATCGCCGCGGCGTTGGAGAAGATACGGATGCCGAGGACGACCACGACCCCGGTGGACAGCTGGGCGCCGACGCCCAGCTTGTCGCCGAGGAACACGATCAGCGCGGCCACGACGACGTTCGACAGGAAGGACACGACGAAGACCTTGTCGTCGAAGATGCCGTCCAGCATGGCCCGCAGACCGCCGAAGACCGCGTCCAGCGCCGCCACCACGGCGATCGGCAGATACGGCTCGACGACCGCGGGAACCTCCGGCCGGACCAGCAGTCCGGCCACGACGCCCACGACGAGGCCCAGTACGGCGATCACGATGTGCCCTTCTCAGTGCTCGGCTGTGCAGTACGTACGATCACACTCGGTGCGGCGGGCAGCCGGACGTCGCTCTCCGCGGAGATGCTGGTCCGGATGCCGTAGTTCTCCTGCAGGGCGTGCAGATACAGCCCGTCCGGGCTGTTCTGGAAGCTGTTGCTCAAGCGCTCGCCGTCCCCCACCGCGAGCACCGTGTACGGCGGTACCAGCGGCCTGTTGTCCACCAGTATGGCGTCACCCGCGGCCCGGATCGCGGACAGGGCGGTCAGCCGCTGCCCGTTGATCGAGACGGCCTCGGCCCCGGACTGCCACAGCCCGTTCACCACGCGCTGCATGTCCCGGTCGCGCACCCGGCCGGTGTCGGAGAAGTCCGCCGTCTCGCGCGGGTCGCCGTTGCCGCCGCTGGTGGCCTCCTTGGCGTCGTTGACGACGAGCCGGACGCCCGGGCCGTGCACCGCGGTGGCCCCCGACAGAATGCTCACCAGGTCGGCACGTTCGTTGCCGCCGCTCTTGCGCAGGGCCTGGCGCTGCCGCGCGGCCACGTCGTCCCGCAGGGCGTCGACACTCCCCTCCAGCTTGTCCGCCGCCGCGGTCTCGCTGTCGATGCGGTCGATCAGCTCCTGGCGCTCCTTGGCCACGACCGGGGCCGCCACACGTGTCTGCGCCGCTCCCACGGTGACGACGAGTGCCGCCAGCACCAGACCGGCCGCCAGCCCCAGGCGCGCCTTGAGCGTCCGCGGCATGCCACCCTCGCCCGCGGCCTGCTTCCGGGCAGCGGCCTCGGCGTATCCGTCGTCGAGGCTGTGGTCCATGACGTTGGTGATCAACGACATGGAGGCATCCGGACGGGAGGGCCGCGCGGGGATGCTCCGAATGGGGGATTGCTGCGGCATGCCGCACATCGTCGCACGTGGTGGCCGCGTACTCCGAACGGCCCCACCGGCGTGCCGGACAGGCCCCCTTGGGGACACTTGTCCGGCACGCGCGCGTGGTGTCCGTTTTACCGCCCGAGGGCGGTGGAACGCCCGACGCGGCGGCTCAGCGGCCCGCGCTGTCCACGACCGCCGACCACTCCTCCAGCAGGCTCTTCGCGGAGGCGTCGTCCGGGCCCTCGGCCCACAGGTGCGTCACCGCCTCGGCCGGGTCCGGCAGGACCATGACCCAGCGGCCGTCGGTCTCGACCACCCGCACGCCGTCCGTGGTGTCGACATGGCGGTCTCCGGCCGCCTCCACGACCCGGCGCATCACCAGGCCCTTCACCGCCCACGGGGTGGCCAGGTCCCGCTTGAGGACGTGCGCCCGCGGGATCCGCGCGTCGATCTGGCTCAGCGTGAGCTGGGTGCGCGCCACCAGACCGATCAGCCGGACGAACGCGGCGGTGCCGTCGTAGACGCTGCTGAACTCGGGGACGATGAATCCGCCCTTGCCGTCGCCGCCGAAGATCGTCCCCTCCTCGCCGCCGACCCTGGTCAGGTCGTCGGGCGAGGTGGTCGTCCACTCGACCTGCGTGCCGTGGTAGGCGGCCACCTGCTCCGCGATGCGGGTGGTGGTCACCGGCAGCGCGACCCGGCCGCTGCGCCGCTCGGCCGCGACGAGGTCGAGCATGACCAGCAGGGCCCGGTCGTCCTCGATGATGCGGCCCTTCTCGTCCACGAGGGAGAGCCGCTCGCCCACCGGGTCGAAGCGGACGCCGAACGCGGCGCCCGAGGAGCCCACGATCTCCCCGAGACGCACCAGGCCCGCCCGGCGCATGTCCCCGGTCTCCGTCGGCCGCGACTCGTCGAGACCGGGATTGATGGTCAGCGAGTCCACGCCGAGCTTGCCCAGCAGGCTGGGCAGCACCAGTCCGGCACTGCCGTTCGAGGCGTCCACCACGACCTTGAGTCCGGATTCGGCGATCCCGGTGGTGTCGACGTTCCGCAGCAGCGATCCGGTGTACGAGTCGAAGACGCTGGACGGGAAGTACAGGTCGCCGATCTCGCCGGGGAAGGCCCGCCGGTACTCCTGGCGGGCGAACACCCGGTCCAACTTGCGCTGGCTGCCCTGGGACAGGTCGGCGCCCTGACCGTCGAAGAACATGATGTCGACGGAGTCCGGCACGCCCGGCGACGTCCGGATCATGATGCCGCCGGCGCTGCCGCGCGCGGTCTGCTGACGCGCCACCGGCAGCGGCACGTTCTCCAGGTCCCGTACGTCGATGGCACTGGCCTGCAGGGCCGAGATGACCGCCCGCTTGAGCGCCCGGGCGCCACGCGAGTGGTCGCGTGCCGTGGTGACGGTGGAACCCTTCTTGAGCGTGGTCGCGTAGGCGCCGGCGAGGCGCACGGCCAGCTCCGGGGTGATCTCCACGTTCAGGATGCCGGAGACACCGCGCGCCCCGAAGAGGTGCGCCTGGCCCCGCGACTCCCAGATGACGGACGTGTTGACGAAGGCGCCGGCCTCGATCGTCTTGAACGGGTACACCCGGACGTTGCCCTGGACGATCGATTCTTCACCGATCAGGCACTCGTCGCCGATGACCGCGCCGTCCTCGATCCGCGCCGCGCGCATGATGTCGGTGTTCTTTCCGACGACGCAGCCGCGCAGGTTGCTGTGCTGTCCGATGTACACGTTGTCGTGGACGACCGCCCTGTGCAGGAAGGCGCCGCTCTTCACGACGACGTTGGATCCGACGACGGTGTGCTCGCGGATCTCCGCGTCGGCCTCGACCTTGGCGTAGTCGCCGATGTAGAGCGGACCGCGGAGGACGGCGTCGGGGTGCACCTCGGCGCCCTCGGCGACCCAGACGCCCGGGGAGATCTCGAAGCCGTCGATCTCGACGTCGACCTTGCCCTCGAGCACGTCGGCCTGGGCCTTCACGTAGCTCTCGTGGGTGCCGACGTCCTCCCAGTAGCCCTCGGCGACATAGCCGTAGATCGGCTTGCCTTCCTTCATCAGCTGCGGGAAGACGTCACCGGACCAGTCGACGGGGACATCGGGGTC
This sequence comes from Streptomyces tropicalis, assembly GCF_029269835.1. GTDB lineage: Bacteria > Actinomycetota > Actinomycetes > Streptomycetales > Streptomycetaceae > Streptomyces > Streptomyces tropicalis. Next base: position 501,577 of record NZ_JARJBB010000005.1, read on the forward strand.
CACGTAGTCGAAGACCTCGGGCTCCATCACGTAGATGCCGGTGTTGACGGTGTCGGAGAAGACCTGGCCCCAGGTCGGCTTCTCGAGGAAGCGCTCGACCTTGCCCTCCTCGTCGACGATGGTGATGCCGAATTCCAGGGGGTTGGGTACGCGGGTGAGACACACGGTCACCATCGCGCCCTTTTCCTTGTGGAACCGGATCAGGTCGGTGAGGTCGAAGTCGGTCAGCGCGTCGCCGGAGATGACGAGGAAGGCGTCGTCCTTCAACGCCTCTTCGGCGTTCTTGACGCTTCCGGCGGTGCCGAGGGGCTTCTCCTCATTGGCATAGGTGAGCTCCATGCCGAGCTCTTCACCGTCACCGAAGTAGTTCTTGACCATGGAGGCCAGGAACTGGACGGTCACGACTGTCTCGTTCAGCCCGTGCCTTTTGAGCAGCCGGAGAACGTGCTCCATGATCGGCCGGTTGGCCACCGGCAGGAGCGGTTTCGGCATGCTCGAGGTCATGGGGCGAAGGCGTGTGCCTTCGCCTCCGGCCATCACGACGGCCTTCATGTCGGAAGCGTCCTCCTCCAAGAGACGACGGTCTAGCCGACTTCACCCGTCAAGATTGTCCCGCACTTTCGCGCAGCGGGCCATCGAGCCATCGCAGCCGCCCCCATTGGCGAGCTCAGCCGGCCATGGCGTCCGCACGGACCAGGCGGCGGACTTGTACCACGTAGAGCACTCCTGCCCACCAATAGAGGGTTGTACCCCACACCGCGAACGCCCATCCGAAAACCGCGGCCACTGACGCGATCCATCCGCTTCCGTCGCTGAGCAGGAGGAGGGGGAATGCGTACATCAGGTTGAACGTCGCGGCCTTCCCCAGGAAGTTGACCTGGGGAGGCGGATAGCCGTGCCGTCTGAGGACGGCCACGGCGACCAAGAGCATCAGTTCCCGGGCCAGGAGGAGCGCGGTGAGCCAGACGGGCAGGATCTCGCGCCAGGTGAGCCCCAGGAGCGTGGAGAGGACGTAGAGCCGGTCGGCCGCCGGGTCGAGCAGCCGGCCGAGGCTGCTGATCTGGTTCCAGCGGCGGGCGAGCTTGCCGTCCAGGTAGTCGCTGACGCCGCTCAGCGCCAGGACCAGCAGGGCCCAGCCGTCGCTCTTGGGGCCGCCGAACTCCGGCCGGAGGATCAACCACAGGAACAGCGGCACTCCGAGGAGCCGCGCCATGCTGAGGATGTTCGGGATGGTGAGGACCCGGTCCGTCTGGACCCGGGTCTCCTGGACCTCCACCCGGGAGCCTCCTGGGATAAACGTGCCTACGATGCTCCCCGACCCTACCTCAACGCAAAAAAGCTCTGGCTCCTGGGCGGTGTGCCCAAGAGCCAGAGCTCTAAAAGGAGTTCGGCGGCGTCCTACTCTCCCACAGGGTCCCCCCTGCAGTACCATCGGCGCTGTAAGGCTTAGCTTCCGGGTTCGAAATGTAACCGGGCGTTTCCCTCACGCTATGACCACCGAAACACTTTGA
>NZ_JARJBB010000060.1 GCF_029269835.1 Streptomyces tropicalis
GGGACTTCGGTCGGTTCAGGTGAGGGGAGACCGAGCCGCGCTCTTCGGCTCGGGGAAGGTGCTGGTGATCTTCTCCAGGAGCGCGTGGAGGCGGTTGCTGTTCATGGACACCCACTCGCTCATCTCGCGAGTACCGACGGACGTCCCATTGGGCAGTACGAGGGCCTCGGAGGTGCCGCACAGGGCGGCTGCGCGTTCCAGGTGGCTGAGCGCGGCAACGAACTCCGTGATCAGCGGTGTCTCGACTGCGCTGATGTGGAGCACCTGGTCGCAGGCGTGGACGGGCAGAAGGACGGAGGACGGAACAGCCATGAGGGGCGTACCTTTCGTGGTGGGGCGCGTCGGCTGGTCGGCCGGCTCGGTCAGAGTTGTTCTTCGCCCGGGGCCGGACCGCGCAGTCCGGCCCCGGGGAGTTGGTGGATGCTGGCGGTTGGCCTCGGGACCGCTGGGCTTATGCAGCCTTGGGTGTGTCGGGACCACCGTTGCCCGCGCCTGGCGGACCGGCGTCAATGATCTTCTTGCGATAGGCGGGATCGGTGCCCCAGACGGTGCGCGACTTGGTCTGGTGGTAGCCGTTGGTGCACTCGCCGAGCCACGAGCGCCCGATCCGTTCGATCCCGCGCGCCCAGGCGTCATGCCACAGGTAAGGGCCGGCCGCCGCGTCCTCCTCGTTGCCGAAGGCCGACTCCCAGCCGGTCCACAGCGCGGTCAGTTCGGCCACCACGGCGCCGTGCTCCCACCAGCAGGCATGCGGAAGCTGCTCGGTGGTCAACTCGTAGGTGTCGGCCATGCGGATGACCCACGCGCTGAACTCGGTCCACAGCTCGGCGCGCTCCTCCTCCTTGACTTTGTGCCACACGACGGGCGCGCCGCGGGCGCGGGCGCTGTCACTGCCGCTGTCCTCGCCGGATGCGCCCTGCTTCGGCGCACCCCGTACGGCTCCGGCGTCCTCAAGCCGAGCCAGGCGCGCGGCGAAGCCGGTGAGCTCACCGTTGATCGACTCCAGCGCGTCGAAGAGCGGTCCGAGCGGATCAGGCACGTGACACCGCCCTTCGCACCAGGCGGCCCCGCGCCGCGCGCACGGTCGCGGACGGTGAGTTCACCAACCGCGGGGGCCGGGGCAGGAACTGGGCCTGGAAGACGGTGTCTTCGAGTCGGGCCAGGCGTGCGGCGAAGCCGGTGAGCTCGCCGTTGATGGACTCCAGTGCGTCGAAGAGCGGGCCCAGCGGGTCGGTGTCCCGTTGCAGTTGTGGTGCGGGAGCAACGGCGCCGGCCTCTTCGAGACGTAGCAGGCGGTTGTGCAGGTCGCAGTGCTCGCCGTCGACTGCCGCCATGGCATCGAGGAGAGGCGCGAACGGATCGTCGCCCTTCTGGTAGGGCCGCGTAGCAGTGGGCGGTACGCCAGCCTCCGGGTTGGGGATGAGTCGCGCGAGGCTGACCAACCTGCCGCTTGCGGTCTGCAGGACGAACGTGGACCACTCATCGGCTGGCGACATGGCTGTTCACCTTCTTCAGTGCTTCCTTGGTGGCTTCGCTGATCTCCTTGGCGCGCGGGCCTTCGTGGATCCGCTCGAACTTGACCCGTGTGACGGGGGTACGCCGGTGCACGACCAGGCCCTCGCGCTCCTTGATCTGCCGGATATCGCCGGGCTCGAGGACGGCCCGGCGGCGGGTGGAGATGCTGATGGAAGCGCGGTCCCCGTCATCGCTGATGGACTCGGTGTCCTCCTCGAACTCGCCGGCGAGCTGGGAGTAGGTCTTGAGCTCCTGCTCGTCCGAGACACCACCCAAAATAACCTTGATGGTTGCAGCTGCAAACATTTTCCTGACGCCCAGCTCCCCCCACCTCTCGTGCGCCTGGGCCAGGTTCTGCAACACGGCGACCATGAAGATGTTCTGCGAGCCGGAGACCGACATCAGGCTCGGGATCTGCGGCAGCGGTGCCACGTTGGCCAACTCATCACCCAGTAGTGCGAACGGAGGGTCAAGGCGGCCGTTGGGCATGCGAGCTGCGATCACCTTGGCGGTGTCGAGGATGGCCCGCGAGAATGCCGCCAGGATGGGCGCGAGCGAGCTGCCCTCGTCCTCCTCGCCGATGAGGAAGACAGTGCCGCCCTCGGTGAGCCACTTCGCGATGGAGAAGTTGTTCTCGTCGCGTGCGGACTTGCCGAAGATGGCGGCGACCTTCTGGTCGTACAGGGCGAGGATGGACTGCTCGGCGGTGCGCCAGCTCGCCGACCGTTCCTCGGGCGCCGCGGCGTGCTGGGCGGCCAGGGCCCGGGCGAGGTTCTCCTGGCCGTGGGCGGCCAGGATGTCCACCGGCTGGCGCTCGGTAGGGGCGGTGGCCCAGCGCAGGATGTCCATGCCGCTCAGCCCGTCGAGCGCGGCGGCGTGCAGCCAGCACGTCATGAGCATCTGGGCGTTCATGACGAAGTATCCGCCGTTTTTAGTGCCTTCATCAGACTTTGCGGTGCCGGTGAGGGTCTCGGCGCGCTTGCGGGCGACGGTGAAGTCCTCGCAGCCGTCCGTGACGGCCCACTGCAACTGCAGCGGCCAGTTGGACAGGCCCGTCGGGTCGAGCACCATGACCGGCCCGTACTTCTCGCGGCTCTTGGCCGTCGCGTACAGGACGTCCGTTTTCGAGGAGGTGGCGAGCACACTGCCGGGGAAGTCCAAGATCCACGGCATGATCAGCTGTGAGGTCTTGCCCTCTCGGGGAGGGGCCACGATCAGGACGGTCTCCTCGAACGGGATGTACAGCTTGACGCCGGTCGGGATCGCGGTGCCGCAGAACACGGCGACTTCGCTCACCGGCACATCGGTCACCCGCGGCGGTGCGCTGGAGCGCCACGGGAGCGTCTTGGACGGGGCGGCCGCCTTGTCGAGGGAGGGCTTCGGCGTGGCCAGGCTCGGGCGCAGTGCACCGAGCCGGGACAAGGCCTTGGTCTCGCCCATGGCCTCCTGCAACTGGGCGCTCGTGGCCAGGCCGTCGGTGCCCTCGTCCCGTGTCGTACGCCAGCGTCGCCATCCGGCGCGGGCGCCCCAAGAGCTGCCGGCCGCTGCGGCGAAAAGGGGCGGGTAGAAGGCGAACGGCCCGCCCACGCCGGATCCGGGCGGGTAGGCGTCCTGCGGATGCAGGGGGTTGGTGATCAGCGAGGGGATGGCGGCCGCGGTCTCGTTCCACGACACCATCGCGGGCGAGGCGTGTGCGAGGAGGCCGGAGAGGACGGCGGCCACCCATGCCCAGAGGGTGAGAGCAACTGCGGCAATGCACAGGGCGATCCACCAGGCGTCTTTGTAGACGTGCAGGCGGTTGCCCGAGTGCGGGGTGACGACTTTGGCCACTACCGAGCACCCCCACCGGTGGATATCGAGGCAGGGTTGGCCGCGTGGCCGCCACGGATCGCCTCCACTGCGACGGGACGGACGTGCGGGGAAGCGGACAAGGGTGGGATGTGCCGGGCAGGCGCGCGGGCGGCGAGGTTCGAGAGGGTCATCAGGCGGCGCTCTTTCGCATCGAGATGAGCGGTGCCGCGGGCGCCTGGCTCCCGGAGACGGCCTCGGTCATCTTGCGGTTGGTGTTGGTCAGCTCCGACTCGGTTGCGCTGCGGATGTGCTCCACCAGGTGCATCCGGTTGCCCACCTGCCACACGGCTCGCCCCGGGGAGCAGCGGCTGGCACCGTCGACCAGCGCCTCGCGTGCCCAGTCGGGCAGTTGCAGGTAGTCCGCCGTGATGTCGGCCTCGGCCTTGTCCATGTGGTAGAGCACCCGGGTGGCGGTCAGTTTCAAGATCGCCGCGGCCTCGGGTGCCTCGTCGACCATCAGGTCGCCGAGGTGGTGCAGGATCGCCCAGAACGAGAGGCCGAGCCGCCGCCCGTACCGGACGAACTCTTCGAAGAGCCTGGCCACAGGCCGGTGGGACAAGATGTGCCAGGCCTCTTCGACGATCAAGGTGCGCTTGATGCTGTCGCCGGGCTTGATCCACGCGTAGCGCAGCCACGGGCCGATCACACTCATCAGCAGCGGCATGGCCTCGCCCTCACGCGGCAGACGCGTGAGGTCGAAGACGATGAGCCGCGCGTCCAGGTCGATCCCGGGCGTGGTCGGGCCGTTGAACAACCCCGCCAGATCCCGGGTGGGGCTGCACAGTTGGTCCATCGCGAGTGACGCGGGCTGGCCCCAGTCGACCATGTCCTCGACGCCGACCTGGCGCCGGCCGAGCATGGCCGGCTCGGGGTTGGTCAGCGCGTCGTGGATGTCGGACAGGACCGCGACCCGGTTCTCGGCCGCGGCCCGCACCTGCGCGGCCGCGTGGGCGACCGAGAGGGAGAACTCGCTCTCGCTGGACAGCGGTCCGCCGATGATCTCCACCATCGAGCAGAGGATCTTGAACTGGTACTGGGAGGGGATCCGCGGGTCGAGCGGGTTGAGACGCACCCCCTCGCCGTCCTCACCGCCGTACACCAGGCGGATCGGGGTGACGCCCAGGGAGCGGGCGATGCTGTCCCACTCGCCCACCCCGTCCTCGCCCTGCGCGTCCAGGATGCAGAACGAGCGGTCGCGGAAGCGCAACTGCCGCAGCACGTAGCACTTTTCCAGCGAGGACTTGCCGAACCCGGACTTGCCGAGCACGAGCGCGTGGCCACTGGGCAGGCGCTCGCGGGCGGAGGGGTCGTAGAGGATGAACGGGTCGTAGATGTATGCCTTGCCGCTGTAGATCTCACGGCCGATGATCACGCCCCTCGGGTCCGAGGACGGGGCGCCGACTGCGGGGTAGAGCCCGGAGGCGGTGGCGGTGGTGGTGCGCAGGGCGCGCCGTCTGGTCTGGGACTGGCGGCGTACGAGCTCTAGCATGGCGTCGCCTCAGTCCTTCAGCAGTCCGGTGACCATGGGCAGGGTGTTGGTGAAGGCGCGGTACTGCTCGGAGTCGCACCACTCCAGCGCCAACTGGCTCTTGACCGCGGCCGCCCGCACCGTGTTGCGGTGCTGCACGAGGAGCTCGGGGTCGGGAGCGGTGACGGTGACCCAGCCGGTCAGCCGCACGCCGGCCGCGCCGTTGGCGAGGTCGTGCATGGTGGAGGCGGACGCCCCGAGCTCACGCTCCTCGCGCGGGTCGATGATCTTGCCGGGGTGGTTGTCGGCCTGCCCGGCCTCGTTGGTGACGTCCGCCATGGCGTCCTCAAGGGCCTTGTCGGCGGGTAGCAGCCGCATTGTCACCCCGACCGTCAGGATCACGTCGGAGACGTAGAGCAGCAGCGGGGCCATGAAGTTGACGCCCACCGGCAGGACCGGGAACTGCTTGATCCAGGCGGTAGCGGTGTACCAGGGATCGGCACCCTCCCAACTGCGGGCCGCCATGCGGGTGGGCTCCCGCGCGTCCATCTCGGCCGGCCAGCAGGACGCGCGGTCCATGCCCCGGGTGTCGTTGATCCAGTGGTCGGGCGCGTAGGTGTGGTGGATCAGAGACGCGAGAGCGGGCTCGTCGAGGTTGCGCACCCAGCGCAGCTGCGCGCCGCCCAGACCGCGGATGAACTGCTCGATCTCCTTGCCGAGCACCTCGCCGTAGCCGTCGTGCAGGGTCTGGTAGGTCAGGGCCTCCGCGGACAGTTCCTGGGTGTAGGGGATGCCCAGGACCAGGAACAGCCTGCGGTCCTCGGCGTAGATGGAGACCATGTCGACCAACTGGTCGTAGGAGTCGTTCAGCCAGGACGGCGCCGACGGATCCCGCCGCGCGGCGGCATCGTGTACGTGCGCGTTGGGG
>NZ_JARJBB010000061.1 GCF_029269835.1 Streptomyces tropicalis
ACACAGTGGACGCGAGCAACTGAGGACAAGCCCTCGGCCTATTAGTACCGGTCACCTCCACACGTTACCGTGCTTCCAGATCCGGCCTATCAACCCAGTCGTCTACTGGGAGCCTTACCCCATCAAGTGGGTGGGAGTCCTCATCTCGAAGCAGGCTTCCCGCTTAGATGCTTTCAGCGGTTATCCCTCCCGAACGTAGCCAACCAGCCATGCCCTTGGCAGGACAACTGGCACACCAGAGGTTCGTCCGTCCCGGTCCTCTCGTACTAGGGACAGCCCTTCTCAAGACTCCTACGCGCACAGCGGATAGGGACCGAACTGTCTCACGACGTTCTAAACCCAGCTCGCGTACCGCTTTAATGGGCGAACAGCCCAACCCTTGGGACCGACTCCAGCCCCAGGATGCGACGAGCCGACATCGAGGTGCCAAACCATCCCGTCGATATGGACTCTTGGGGAAGATCAGCCTGTTATCCCCGGGGTACCTTTTATCCGTTGAGCGACGGCGCTTCCACAAGCCACCGCCGGATCACTAGTCCCGACTTTCGTCCCTGCTCGACCCGTCGGTCTCACAGTCAAGCTCCCTTGTGCACTTACACTCAACACCTGATTGCCAACCAGGCTGAGGGAACCTTTGGGCGCCTCCGTTACTCTTTAGGAGGCAACCGCCCCAGTTAAACTACCCATCAGACACTGTCCCTGATCCGGATCACGGACCCAGGTTAGACATCCAGCACGACCAGAGTGGTATTTCAACGGCGACTCCACGAACACTGGCGTGCCCGCTTCACAGTCTCCCACCTATCCTACACAAGCCGAACCGAACACCAATATCAAACTGTAGTAAAGGTCCCGGGGTCTTTCCGTCCTGCTGCGCGAAACGAGCATCTTTACTCGTAGTGCAATTTCACCGGGCCTATGGTTGAGACAGTCGAGAAGTCGTTACGCCATTCGTGCAGGTCGGAACTTACCCGACAAGGAATTTCGCTACCTTAGGATGGTTATAGTTACCACCGCCGTTTACTGGCGCTTAAGTTCTCAGCTTCGCCCCACCGAAATGGAGCTAACCGGTCCCCTTAACGTTCCAGCACCGGGCAGGCGTCAGTCCGTATACATCGCCTTACGGCTTCGCACGGACCTGTGTTTTTAGTAAACAGTCGCTTCTCGCTGGTCTCTGCGGCCACCCCCAGCTCAGGAAGCACGTTCCCTCACCGGATGTGGCCCCCCTTCTCCCGAAGTTACGGGGGCATTTTGCCGAGTTCCTTAACCATAGTTCACCCGAACGCCTCGGTATTCTCTACCTGACCACCTGAGTCGGTTTAGGGTACGGGCCGCCATGAAACTCGCTAGAGGCTTTTCTCGACAGCATAGGATCATCCACTTCACCACAATCGGCTCGGCATCAGGTCTCAGCCACAAGGTGTGCGGATTTACCTACACACCGGCCTACACCCTTACCCCGGGACAACCACCGCCCGGGATGGACTACCTTCCTGCGTCACCCCATCACTCACCTACTACCAGCTCGGGTCACCGGCTCCACCACTCCCCTCAACTCCGAAGAGATCAGGGCGGCTTCACGGGCTTAGCATCACTGGATTCGATGTTTGACGCTTCACAGCGGGTACCGGAATATCAACCGGTTATCCATCGACTACGCCTGTCGGCCTCGCCTTAGGTCCCGACTTACCCTGGGCAGATCAGCTTGACCCAGGAACCCTTAGTCAATCGGCGCACACGTTTCTCACGTGTGAATCGCTACTCATGCCTGCATTCTCACTCGTCAACCGTCCACGACTACCTTCCGGTGCCGCTTCACCCGGCAGACGACGCTCCCCTACCCATCACAGCCGGCGTTGGCCGTACATGCTGCAATGACACGACTTCGGCGGTACGCTTGAGCCCCGCTACATTGTCGGCGCGGAATCACTAGACCAGTGAGCTATTACGCACTCTTTCAAGGGTGGCTGCTTCTAAGCCAACCTCCTGGTTGTCTGTGCGACTCCACATCCTTTCCCACTTAGCGTACGCTTAGGGGCCTTAGTCGATGCTCTGGGCTGTTTCCCTCTCGACCATGGAGCTTATCCCCCACAGTCTCACTGCCGCGCTCTCACTTACCGGCATTCGGAGTTTGGCTAAGGTCAGTAACCCGGTAGGGCCCATCGCCTATCCAGTGCTCTACCTCCGGCAAGAAACACACGACGCTGCACCTAAATGCATTTCGGGGAGAACCAGCTATCACGGAGTTTGATTGGCCTTTCACCCCTAACCACAGGTCATCCCCCAGGTTTTCAACCCTGGTGGGTTCGGTCCTCCACGAAGTCTTACCTCCGCTTCAACCTGCCCATGGCTAGATCACTCCGCTTCGGGTCTTGAGCGCGCTACTGAATCGCCCTGTTCGGACTCGCTTTCGCTACGGCTTCCCCACTCGGGTTAACCTCGCAACACACCGCAAACTCGCAGGCTCATTCTTCAAAAGGCACGCAGTCACGAGATGCAGCAAGCTGCATCCGACGCTCCCACGGCTTGTAGGCACACGGTTTCAGGTACTATTTCACTCCCCTCCCGGGGTACTTTTCACCATTCCCTCACGGTACTATCCGCTATCGGTCACCAGGGAATATTTAGGCTTAGCGGGTGGTCCCGCCAGATTCACACGGGATTTCTCGGGCCCCGTGCTACTTGGGTATCAATCAAACGAGCCGCTGATGTTTCGACTACGGGGGTCTTACCCTCTACGCCGGACCTTTCGCATGTCCTTCGCCTACATCAACGGTTTCTGACTCGTCCTGTCGCCGGCAGACGACAGAAGAAAGAACCCACAACCCCGCTCACGCAACCCCTGCCGGGTCTCACACGTAAACGGTTTAGCCTCATCCGGTTTCGCTCGCCACTACTCCCGGAATCACGGTTGTTTTCTCTTCCTGCGGGTACTGAGATGTTTCACTTCCCCGCGTTCCCTCCACACTGCCTATGTGTTCAGCAGCGGGTGACAGCCCATGACGACTGCCGGGTTTCCCCATTCGGAAACCCCCGGATCAAAGCCTGGTTGACGACTCCCCGGGGACTATCGTGGCCTCCCACGTCCTTCATCGGTTCCTGGTGCCAAGGCATCCACCGTGCGCCCTTAAAAACTTGGCCACAGATGCTCGCGTCCACTGTGCAGTTCTCAAACAACGACCAACCACCCATCACCCCACTGGACAAGCCAGTGAGTGCACTGGGGTCGGCATCGAAGGCATCCAGCCGTACGGCCGTACCTTCAGACACCCAACAGCGTGCCCGACCCAGACCCGTCCGAAGATCATGCGTTCCACGCTCCGAAGAGCAGTACTGGCAGCCTCCGACCCGAGATCCGGACCGAATAGTCAACGTTCCACCCATGAGCTGACCACCGTCGATCATTCGTCGACGTAGTGGCTCTGGATCTCTTGCGAGATCTAGATGCTCCTTAGAAAGGAGGTGATCCAGCCGCACCTTCCGGTACGGCTACCTTGTTACGACTTCGTCCCAATCGCCAGTCCCACCTTCGACAGCTCCCTCCCACAAGGGGTTGGGCCACCGGCTTCGGGTGTTACCGACTTTCGTGACGTGACGGGCGGTGTGTACAAGGCCCGGGAACGTATTCACCGCAGCAATGCTGATCTGCGATTACTAGCAACTCCGACTTCATGGGGTCGAGTTGCAGACCCCAATCCGAACTGAGACAGGCTTTTTGAGATTCGCTCCACCTCACGGTTTCGCAGCTCATTGTACCTGCCATTGTAGCACGTGTGCAGCCCAAGACATAAGGGGCATGATGACTTGACGTCGTCCCCACCTTCCTCCGAGTTGACCCCGGCAGTCTCCTGTGAGTCCCCATCACCCCGAAGGGCATGCTGGCAACACAGAACAAGGGTTGCGCTCGTTGCGGGACTTAACCCAACATCTCACGACACGAGCTGACGACAGCCATGCACCACCTGTACACCGACCACAAGGGGGCGACCATCTCTGGCCGTTTCCGGTGTATGTCAAGCCTTGGTAAGGTTCTTCGCGTTGCGTCGAATTAAGCCACATGCTCCGCTGCTTGTGCGGGCCCCCGTCAATTCCTTTGAGTTTTAGCCTTGCGGCCGTACTCCCCAGGCGGGGAACTTAATGCGTTAGCTGCGGCACCGACGACGTGGAATGTCGCCAACACCTAGTTCCCACCGTTTACGGCGTGGACTACCAGGGTATCTAATCCTGTTCGCTCCCCACGCTTTCGCTCCTCAGCGTCAGTAATGGCCCAGAGATCCGCCTTCGCCACCGGTGTTCCTCCTGATATCTGCGCATTTCACCGCTACACCAGGAATTCCGATCTCCCCTACCACACTCTAGCCTGCCCGTATCGACTGCAGACCCGGGGTTAAGCCCCGGGCTTTCACAACCGACGTGACAAGCCGCCTACGAGCTCTTTACGCCCAATAATTCCGGACAACGCTTGCGCCCTACGTATTACCGCGGCTGCTGGCACGTAGTTAGCCGGCGCTTCTTCTGCAGGTACCGTCACTTTCGCTTCTTCCCTGCTGAAAGAGGTTTACAACCCGAAGGCCGTCATCCCTCACGCGGCGTCGCTGCATCAGGCTTTCGCCCATTGTGCAATATTCCCCACTGCTGCCTCCCGTAGGAGTCTGGGCCGTGTCTCAGTCCCAGTGTGGCCGGTCGCCCTCTCAGGCCGGCTACCCGTCGTCGCCTTGGTGAGCCATTACCTCACCAACAAGCTGATAGGCCGCGGGCTCATCCTGCACCGCCGGAGCTTTACACCATCAAGGATGCCCAAGATGGTCATATCCGGTATTAGACCCCGTTTCCAGGGCTTGTCCCAGAGTGCAGGGCAGATTGCCCACGTGTTACTCACCCGTTCGCCACTAATCCACCCCGAAGGGCTTCATCGTTCGACTTGCATGTGTTAAGCACGCCGCCAGCGTTCGTCCTGAGCCAGGATCAAACTCTCCGTGAATGTTTTCCCGTGATCGGGATGAACACCACGAGAGCGGAACCAGGGAGAGGAATAGTCTCCCCGGTTCACAGCGTCCTCGCTGTGTTATTTCAAAGGAACCTCGTCCCAGCAGATGCTGGAGACGGGGTATCAACATATCTGGCGTTGACTTTTGGCACGCTGTTGAGTTCTCAAGGAACGGACGCTTCCTTTGTACTCACCCTCTCGGGCTTTCCTCCGGGCGCTTCCCTTCGGTCTTGCGTTTCCGACTCTATCAGATCTTTCCGATCCGATTT
>NZ_JARJBB010000062.1 GCF_029269835.1 Streptomyces tropicalis
CTCTGTCAGCCCTGGCCGAGAAGCGCCGCGCCCACGCACAACAGGTCGAGCACAACCGAGTCCACATCCTCGGCCTGGCCGCGTCGCCGCCCGTACGCATCGGCCACACCGCAACAGGCACCTGCGTGGTCCACGTCCGCTGCTCCTGCCCCCACGTCGAAAGGCTCGCCGCGCACTACGAGCACGTATCCCTGGCGGCAGACGCATGGCTTGACGAAGACCCCACCACACACTGGGAGTTCTGCCCGACCTCCCCGACCCAGATCACCACTGAAAAGGGAACCGGCCGCCTGACCAGCACCTCTCGCAACGACAAGGGCCAGGCTGTCGTACGGCTCCAGCACACCGACGGGCGCGGCGAGGTCATTGCCCTTATCCGGGTGAGCGACATGATCTGAATTCGCTCCCGCCTCCCACCAGCCGGCCCATGATGGCCCCCGCCTCGCGGGCACGCGCTCGACCGCCCCGCCACCGTGTGGTGGCGGGGCATCCCCGCCCCCCGCCCCGCCGGGCATCCACCGCCGGGACGACATCTGTCGATCGCCCGGAAACAGTCCTTCCGTGCTGGTGAGAAGCAGGTTGTGGGGCTTGGTGTGCCAACGCCGAATGTGCCGTCATCGCCCGGCCAAACCAGGCCGCGCTCCCCACCTCCGCGCCCCTGAAAGGGAATTGCCGCGATGACGGTCCTGTTCGACGGCCCCACCTCAGTGCACTTCTTCACCGGCGGCTGCGGTGACATGCGTGGCTTCACCGACGCCGGATTCCTCTCCCTCTACGCCGCGAACCACCACCCGGCCAGTGTGGAGACCGCGCGCATCAACTGGCCCGGCCTCTTCGTGAACCCGGCCGACGTACAAGCCATCGACATGCGCTGCGTGCCCTCAGCCCAGGTGCTGGTCGCGTCGCCGATCTGCACGGAGGCATCCCCGGCTGGCGGCAAGGCCGCCCCGCGCAAGGCCGTGGAACTGGACGAGAACGGCCGCCCGAAGCCGGGCCCGGACTGGCCGCAGACCCGCATCACCATGTGGGAGCCCGTCCGCTACGCCGAGGTCCACCGCCCCATGGCCTACGTCGGCGAGAACGTCGCCCAGTTCGGCACCTCGCCATTGTTCAAGGCATGGCTGACCGTCTGGGAAGCCCTCGGCTACACCCCGGTCATTGCGTCGGTGAATGCCGCTCACCTCAAGGTCGACGGGATTCCTCCGCTGCCGCAGTCCCGGGACCGGGTGGTGTGGTGCTTCCTTCGCAACGACATCGCCGAGGCCAACGGACTGCCCGACCTCCGGCCGACCTGCGACGCCATGTGCCCCACCTGCGGCCCGGTCGAGGGCGTCCAGCACTGGAAGAAGAACCCCGAATTTCCCGTCGGCGAGTACGGCCGCAAGAACCGGCAGTACTACTACGTGTGCCCCAACGCGCGCTGCGGAGCGTATGTCGAGCCCATCACCCGCGGCATCGGCGAAGTCATCGATCACACCGTGCGCGGCTCCCGGTTCGGCGACGGCTACTACGACCACTTCACCGGCGGCCACGTCCCCTACGTGCAGGCCACCCGAAACCGAGTCGCCATCGGCCTGGAGAAGTACCGCGGCAAGCCGTTCATCGTCACCCTGCGCAACCACTGCGACGCCAGCTCACTCGATGACCCGATCGGCACGCTCACCGCCAAGGGCGGCGGCCACCACTACCTCGCACGCCCCACCGCGGACCTGAGCATCGACGAGTGCGAGTACCGGCCGCTCACGACCCGCGAGAAGGCCAGGGCGCAGGGCTTCCCCGACCACCACATCTTCGCCGGGGAGGAAGACGACCTCCGCCTGCAGGTCGGCAACGCCGTCCCCGTCAACGTCGCAGCCTGGCTCGCCCGGCGCGTCAAGGCTGTCCTGCCCCGCTGATCCACCCCCGGGAAGAACTCCCACGCCACGCCGCCCCCGCGCCCACCGGCCCGGGGGCGGCGGCAGTATGCCCGCCGCTCCGGGGCCAACCACCACCGCTCCGGGCCCAGCCCCTGTGCCCCGCTCTGCTCTCCCATCCACCGGGGTTGCGGTCCTAACCCCGCCGGACCGCACCTTGTGGTCAGCCGAAACGCCCCGCACCAACCACGGTGCCCGACGGCGACCGGCACCGCCGGGCCGCGCATCTCCGCGCCCCGGTGCGCGCATCGCGCAGCCCGGCCTTCCGGCCAACCCCCGGCCCTCGCCGGGACCGGCCAGCAACCCTGCCCACGCCGCCGAGCCCTCCATCCCACCCAGACACCGAGCCGGGTGCCGGGGCCGTGGCGCGGCCATCAGCGGTGACCCACACGCGAACGGAGAGAAGGACCGTGAAGCACACCCGCCAGACGATCGCCACCCGCGTCAGCATCGACGGCATCCTCGGCCCGCTTGACTGCACTCTGGACCCGTCCAACCGGTGGAACGGCTGGCTGAGCCCCCATTTCACCCTCGACGCAGCCCGCGAGCTGTCCGCTCAGACGCTTCGCCTTGCCGAAGAGGACGGGTACGACTGCGTCGACACCATCCACGTCATCGAAGGGCGCGCCGACAGCCAGGACACCGTCCACCTCCTCGAAGGAGGCCCCCGCCGCCACTACGACGAGGAAGACGACACAGAGGAAAACCTCGCCATCGCCGTCCGCATCCCCTGGCGGTCCCTGAGCCGGGGTGCGACCGCCACGATCGCCCCCGCTACCCAGCAGGCCCGCAAGGCGGCCCGCAAGCGCAAGATCACCGGACGCGGCGCCCCGCGCGCTGTCGTCGTACACATCCGCTGGCAGTACCTGGATGAAGGCAGCGACACAGCCGCCAACATCGTCCGCCCCGACGACGAGGGTCTGTACCCGATCGGTGGATGGGAATGGACCTGGAGCTTCGCCTCTTGGTGGTGTGCGTGTGGCCAGGACAGCGTCTGGCACGAGACCCAGTGCCCGTGCGGCCTCACCCGAGACGCCCAGCCGAAGACCCCGCTCGGAACTGCGGGCGTCGAGGTCGGCAAGATCCTCCGCGCCGTGACACCCCAGGCGACTTCGGCCCTGGTCGACATCACCGGCCTCGCCCGCGTGTGCGCCGTATTCGCCGGAGACAGCGAGATCGACACGGCCGACGACACCGGCCCGTTCGACACCGAGACGCTCGGCTGGGCCGACGAGGTGCTGCGCATGGCCATGGACAACGCCGTCCCCGAGGACATCGTCGCCTCCGGCTGGGAGCTCGTCCCCGACGAGAGGTCCGCAGCCCTGTACCGGATCACCTTCCCTGCGGCGCTCGCAGACTGACCGGCCGGGTCCCGCTCCGAACAACCTGCCCGGAGCGGGACCGGCCCCCTGCCGGCCCACCACCCGGACCACCCGGGATCGCGGCTCTAGGCGACCCGGTCCCGAACTCATGACCCCGCGCTAGTCAGCTCCGGCTCTGATCAGAACCGGACCAGTGCCCCCGCACCACTTCGAGGAGCAATGCCCGCTCGTCTCCGGCACCCACCCCTGGGTGCCCGAGACGAGCGGGCATTCGTCGCTGATGCACACCCTCAACTCCGCGTCGCATGCCTGCGCTTGCCCAGCTTGCCTGCCGGTCCCTCACCGTACCCGCGTCCGGCAACCCAGCCGATGCGCACCCATACGAGAGGACACCACCCACATGATGACCCCGCCGCCCGACATGTATCCCGGTTGCACCTGGGCCGACCGGCCCGTGACCGCCACCACCGTCTTCGGCATCGGCACAGCGGCGACCGTGGAACCCCGAACAGGGCTGACCACCCGCTACACCGTCCACGCCTATGACCCGCTCACCGAAACCGCGCTCGTCAACCCCGACCAGCGGGAGGACCGCGCGGGCGTCGTGCGCTCCGTTCCACTTCAGGAGCGCACCCGCCGCCAAATGGCGGTCGGCGACCTCGACGAACTGCGTCTCGTCCACCGCAGGACTCGCGACGACACCACACAGCTGCATACCAACCACTGCCGCCACGTCATCAAGGCAGCGTTCACCGCCGGGGGAGACCGAGGCGTTCCCAGCCATCGCCGGGTGTACCGGATGTGGATGCAGACGACCGAAGAGCGCACCTACAGGTTCATCGTCCGCGCGCCGTCCCAGCAAGCTGCGTACGCCCTGGCCCGCTCCTGGTGGCAAGGCTCTCCAAGCTCCACCGGATATGTCGGCGGCCACCTGGAGGACGGCGAGCTCATCGACTTCCTGAGCTGTGAGGGCGCCCGTGACATGCCAGTTTGGCCCTACGCCGACGCGATCGCCGACCCGGTCTAGCGCCCTCTGCCCCACCCCGGCTGTCTGGCTCCACGACGGCCGGGGCGCTCGCCTCCCAGTCACCACACGCTGACCCGACCACTGCAGTTGCCCGGCTAACCCACCACGCCACGACGGTCCCCGTGCTGCGGCTGATCGCCGCTTCTCCTCATCCAAGCTCCCGAAAGGGGCCGTCCGTTCATGATCAAGTACACGCTGCGCGTACGTGACTTCGCAGTCCAGGCCGCGAACCTCACCTCCGAGCCAGGCCTCACCGGCTCCGCGCAGACCCCGACGGTCGACGATCCGCTCAACCCCACCTGCGTCACCGTCTACACCGCCACCGGAGCGGCTGCCGCGCTGCGCATCGCCCAGCGCCACCTCAACCTCGTCCACGCCAGGCTCGCCTACAACAACCCTGGCTCCGTCCACCGCACCGCCACCGACACCGTGTACGCCGAAGCGCGCTCTTGCGCCGAGACCCTTACACCCGAACAGCGCCGAGAGGAGAGCTTCCACGCCCTCCACAGCGACGATGACGCCCTACGG
>NZ_JARJBB010000063.1 GCF_029269835.1 Streptomyces tropicalis
GGGGGGCCGGGCGCAGGGCGAGCGTCGGCAGACAGTACCCGATCTGGGTGAGGGTGGCGCCGCTGTCGCCGCAGAGCCAGGCGTAGGGGTCGAGGCCCTTCACGCTGAAGCCGAGCATGCCGCCGAACACGCCGGCTATGCGGATCCCGCTGTAGCCGAGGGTGATCGTCGCGCCGATCGCGACGAGCCGCAGGCCGGTGGAGATGGAGCGGTTCGACGTGGCGCGGGCGTACTTCCAGCAGGAGAGGGCGAGGTACACCTCGGCGATGGTGTAGGCCACCATGTAGAGCAGCAGGTAGGCCTGGAAGAACGGGTCGTGGGCGTAGTAGAGCGAGAAGTCTGTAGGGCGCTGCGCGGTGGGGGTCAGCAGGGCGAAGAGCACGGCCATCGCGGCGATGACGACACCGGCCGCGATGAGCAGGTGCCGGGTGCGTCGGCGGGCGGCTTCGACGGGCCTGGACCAGTGGGCCAGGACGCTGGCCTGAAGCGCCAGGACCAGGACCACGCAGCTCTGGGCGATCGGAACGGCCACGTTCGTGATGCCGAAGAAGCCGTCGATGCGTACCCAGACCCAGGTGATCGACGTGACGTAGCTGAGCGCCGAGAAGCCGTAGGTGAAGGCCAGGGCCACCAGGGCGGGATTGCGCCGGTCCTTGCGAAGGTCGCGGAGCAAGAGAAGGAACCCGGTGCCGGCTATGGCCAGGCACAGCGGGTGGAGTATGTCTTTCACGATCTTCGTTCCGGTCAGCGCAGCAGGGTGCGGGCGATGGGGTCGTCGGCCTTCGCCGCGCGGGCGGCCGCGGCTCGGGATTTGCGGACGTGCTCCTGAAGGAGGGAGCCGATCATCTCGGCTTCGTACTCGTCCGGCTCGGTGAAGCGGGTGCGGCCGAGGACCAGCTGGGCGGTGGCAGGGTCGATGTCCGTGATGAGGCCGCCGAGGCTTGAGACGTCCAGGGACTTCTTCGAGGCCCGGTGCTTGAGCATGTGCGCGAACTCGTGGCCGGCGACGACCTCCGTGTACGCCGGGCTGACTCCCTCATCGTAGAAGAGGTAGTCCGCCGTGGCGGTGGCCAGCCAGGCGCCACACGCCGCGACCGGCTCCAGGGAGTCGGGGTCCGAGAGATCCGGCGTGAACGGCATGAGCCGGATCTCGCGGCCGGTGAGCTGCTCCATGAACGGCACCAAGTCGAGGACACTGTCTACGGCTGGCAGTCCCAGGCCCTCGACAAAGGCCCGGCTGCGGCGTTCGATTTCCGTAGCCTTGTCCACGGGTCGGCGCGCACGACGGGCATGCCACATGGGTGCTCCTTTCGAAAGCCCCTGGAGCCGAAGCGTAGTAGCAGTTCAGGAAAGATCTTCGTCCGGGGCGGGAGGCAGACCTTCTTGCTCCCGTACGGCCTCGATCTTCTTCATCACCTCGTTGAGGCTCTGCGGGGAAAGCCCGATCGCACGAAGTGCGACCTGTTTCACGCCTGCCTGACTTAGCTCACGCAACAGCTCGAACTGATCAGTAACCCTACGGGTTGTCTCGTCCTCGACGAAGAACGCGGCTTTGACACCGAAGAACCTCGCGAACAGCGGGACGAGTTTCAGGGTGGGCCCCTTGGCGCCTCTTCGGAGTTGCCCGATGTACGAGCCTGTGATGCTCGCCTCGCCGTACGAAGTGATCGTCCGGGCGACGTGCGCGTTGCTGTACTCGTCCGCCCCTGGCGACCTCACCCGGTCGAACAGGTAGTTCAGACGCTCGGCGAAGCTGGCACCAGGGCCGGGAACCGGAACCGGAACCGGAACCGGGGGCGCCGGGTCTGGCGACTCGTTCTCCGCCGTCTCGTCTGCTGGGGCCACGATGCACGCTGCTCTCTCTCGGAAGTGGCTAAACTATAGTTGACGCAAGGATGGCAGGCGGTTAGGTTCACCTGGCAAGAAGCTGGCGGCCTGGACTCGAGGCGGCGCCTGCATAAATGAACTTTAAGGGCACCCCGTGACGCGCATACGGTGTGCCGAGCCGGATCGGCCCGACCCTGGGCTCGCCGGGCACTCCCGCCCAATCTGTTTCGCGGCGTGGAGGCGTTCCCGAGGCGAACTAGGGCCGGGGTGAGGAGGACAGGGCGAGGAGGACGGGGTGAAGACGTGCGGCCATCAGCCTGCGGGCTGCAGGGGCGGGGAGGTCGCCGACGACCGGCCCGACGAGGGTGTCAGTGACATCAGACCCCACCTCACAGCCGCGCTCGCCCGCCGTGTCACCCGCTGGTGGCGGGACCTTCTCGACGGCCTGACGATCTACCGTGAGATCCGCCGGACGGCACGCGCCATCCGCAGGGACGTCGGCCTGTCGGGCGTGTACAGCCTCGACGACGTCATCGCATTCGTCTCCGCCCGGCGCGGACGGCCCATCTTCGTGCGCTTCGAGCCGTTGCCGGTGACCGCGG
The DNA here is from genome assembly GCF_029269835.1 of Streptomyces tropicalis. Lineage (GTDB taxonomy): Bacteria > Actinomycetota > Actinomycetes > Streptomycetales > Streptomycetaceae > Streptomyces > Streptomyces tropicalis. Next base: position 2,430 of record NZ_JARJBB010000063.1, read on the forward strand.
CCTGCAGATCCAGCGCCGACCATGACGTGATCGTCGTCGACTCCAACGCCAGCGAGCTCCTCCAACTGCTCGCGACCCTGCACGAGTTGGGGCACCTTCTGTACGACGCCCCACGCACCGCATGTCAGCGTTCCGATGAGGCTCACGAGCCGATGGCGCAGGAGCTCGCCCGCCAGCTGTTCCCCGGGCTGAAGTCCGCCGAGGTGACCAGCTTCTTCCGGCGCTCGCGCTACGACAGCAAGCAGGAACGACGCGTGGAGATCTTCGCCACCGTGATGATCGAGCGCCACCTGCTGCTGAGGGAGAACGCGGACTTCGACTCCTCCACCCTGACCCACAGGAGAGCCGGTGTCTGACCCGACGACCGCCGTCTACCTGCTGATGACGGTCATCTTCCTGTTCATCGCCGGCTGGAAGACACTGGCCTTTCTCCGCGGCCCCACCGTCACCCTCGCGCTCATAGCGACAGCCTTCTTCGTCGGCGGCGTCGTCTACGCGATAGCCTCCCCAGCCGGGTACCGGTTCCTCGGCGAGGAGTTCGGCCAGCCCCGGATCGCCACCCTGCCGATCTACATCGGCATCCTGGCCTGCTACGCCGACACCCACATCCTCACGCTGCTGTGGACGCCCGCCCACGACGCCCCGCGCTCGAAGGTACGGCGCACCGTCACGCTCTGGACCACCGCCTACGGCCTGGCCATCACCGCGATGACGCTGGTGTTCCTGGGCGCCGATCTCGACGGCCCCGCAGATCCGCTGCGGTTCAACACGCAGCAGGCCGACGACCGCCACGTGCAGGTGTTCCTCATGATCCTGCTCGGCGTACTCGCCTGCGGAACCCTCAACACCTGGCAGCGCTCCCGGCGCGCTGAGAGCGCCAACCCACAGGTCCGCCATGCCCTGACGTGGTTCGGCGGCAGCATGCTCGTCACGTTCGGCTACGTCCTGTGCTCGGCCCCGGCCATCATCCTGGCAGCGTTCGGGCACCAGGAGCTCCAGACGCTCGGCGTCTTCGGCTCCTACTTCGGCATCCTGGGATGCCTGGGCACCTGCTACGGCATGACCGGCGCCGCCCTGAGCGCCTGGCTGCGCGAGCGCCGCGACTCCGCCGCCCTGCAGCCCCTGTGGAAGCTCGTCGTCGGCGACGTGGACACCGGCCTCATGTACAGCCCCACCAGCGCCAAGCCGCATCTGTGGGGCGCCGTCCGCGTGGTGCTGACCCGCCGGATCATCGAGATCCTCGATGGCATCCGGACCGTACAGCCCTGGGTCAGCGCCGACATCGTGCAGGCCGTCCACGAGCTGGAGGACGGCACCCTGCCCCCGGACGAGCTGGAGGCCGTCGTCACTGCGGCGGTACTGCGTGACGCCGCCGCGCGCTACCGGGCATCGCCCGAGGCCGCGCGGCCTGCGGGCAAGCAGCACCGGTCCGCCCCGGCCTGCCAGGCCGCGGGCGTACTGCCAGGCCGGCAAACGGCAGCCCAAGACGAACGCGCCCGCCTCGTGCGCGTCGCCCGCGCGCTGCCGCACCCGCTCGTCGACGCGGCGCTCGAGCGCGCCGCGACCACACGCGCGGCGGCCGCAGAACCATCCGTGGAGGAGCCGGCCGCCGGGCACCGATAGGGCCCGCGTCGCCGACCGGCAAGACCAGGGCCGGGGCATGACCAGTTCAGCAGTCAGGACACGAGCCGAACGGCTCGAAGGGGGAAATTGTGCGGGCAGTCGTACTCGGGGGATCGATCGCCGGACTTCTCGCGGCCCGCATCCTGCACGAACACGCCGACGAGGTCATCATCCTCGAACCGGACGGCACCTGCCCACAGCCGTCATCCGGAGCACCCCAGCGCACCCAGCTGCACGCCCTGCTGGCCAGGGGACATGATCAACTGGAGCGTTACTTCCCCGGCCTCACCCAGCAGCTCGTGGCTGACGGGGCGCGACTGGGCACCGGCGGACAGGTGCAGTTCTACGTAGACGGCAGGCTCAAGGCACCCCTCCCGCACGCACGCATGATCGGTGCGACCCGGACCTTCATCGAAGAGCACATACGCGGGCGCGTTCTCGCCCTGGACAACGTGCGACTGCTCGCCGGCCAGGCCCAGGGGCTGCGCATCCGCGCCGAGCGCGTCTACGCCGTGCCCTACCGCGACACCGACACCGGCCAGGCGGCCGAACTGCCCGCCGACTTCGTCGTCGACGCCATGGGACGCTCCAGCCGCCTGAGCCACTGGCTCGAACAGC
>NZ_JARJBB010000064.1 GCF_029269835.1 Streptomyces tropicalis
GAGGAACCACCTCTTCCAGGAAGAGGGTCTTCCAGTGGCCCCCCAAACACGCGGTCCGCCTCGGAAGTTGCCCGCAACGGGACAACAAAACAGCAGTTCACAGCTGGTTTCGCAGAGGCGCGCGATCGCGCGCAGCGCAGCGGGATGCGGGAGCACCTCATGGTGGTGCCGCGTGCCACCCCATGGACCAGCGTCCCACCGAAACCCCGTGTGACCTGCGCAATTACCGCCAGCTCCCATGGCGCGGACCGCGTCCCGCCAGCAGCAATCGGAAATTCGGTTCACGTCCCGCTATGCGACACAACGAGCCGCATGTCGACCGTAGCCAGGGAACCGGCGCGAGGAGCCATTGCCCCGCCCCGACCGTCCGGCGAGAGTGACCACACCCTCTGGCACCGCCAGCGAGCGCACCACTTCCTACCTTCTGGAGCACCGCCCGTGAACACCCACGCGCCCTACCGGGACGACGGCCCCGCCGGGCACCTCGTCGTCCTGGGCAGCGGGCCGCAGGCGGAGTGGGAGTACGCCGTGCAACGCCTCGCCGCCGTGGCGCCGCTGCTCCTCATCGATGCGGAGCCACCAGCCTGGCAGCAGTCCCTCCTCGATGAGGCCAGGACCGCCAACCTCATGGATCCGACCCAAGTCCTCTCCACGGTCCAGAAGTTCGCCAGCACCCGGCCCCTCGTCGGCGCGCTCACCTTCCACCCCGCCCAGGCCCGTACCGTCGACCTGATCCGCCGCGAGCTCACCCTGCCCGCACCGCCCACCGCGACGATCGAAGCAACCACTCTGCGCCATCGCACGGCCCAACTCCTCACCGCTGCAGGCATAGACAACAGTGGAGCCCTCCACGCGGACACCTACGACCAGGCCCTGGAAGCAGCCCACCAGGTCGGCTTCCCCCTGGTCTGCAAACCCGCCTCCCCCTGGCGGCGGTACGCCGCCCGCCAGGTGAGAAGCCTGCCCGAACTGGCGGAAGCGTTCTCGGCGGCCACCGCTGCCACCTGGCACGGGACCGGCACGGTCATCGAGCCACAGCTCGACGGGATCGAGGCGACCGCATACACCGCCGACTCTCCGTCCGGCCCCAGGGTCGTCGCGATCTCCCACGCAACCTTCGACCCGCAGGCCGAACCCGCACTGGTCCCGGTGGAAGTCGTCGTCGACGCCGACGACGTCTGCGCGCCCGCCGTCGAGGACACTGCGAGCCGCGCGCTGGCCGCCCTGGGACACCGCTCGGGACCGGCACAGATCCGCCTGCGGATCACCTCCACCGGACCACGCGTGATCAGCGTCGCAACCCACCTCACCGACCCCCTGCTCGGCATGCTGATCGAGCAGGTGACCGGGATCGACCTCATCTCCCAGGCCGGCCACCATGCCCGCGGCCGGGCCCTGCCCGCCGACGAGCGCCGCCTCGGGGCGAGTGCCGTGCGCTTCCTCCAGGGCCCCGGCAGCACCGCTCTGCTGCCGCCGAACGCGGCGACCCACCCCCACATCACCCCGTACGCAACCCTCCGCCCGTATCCGGCCGAGCGCTCAGTGGGCCCTCTGCACCGCAGCGGACACGTCCTCGTCTCCGGCACGGACTATCCGCAGTGCACCGCACGGTTGCGCAGCGCCGCCGCCGAGATCCGCTCAGCACGCCTGTCCGCGTAACCCACCGACCCGACAAGGAGCCCGAGCATGTGCTCTCGCGCGTTCTTCACCGCCGAACTCCCCGCCTCCCTGCGCACGCGCAGAGGCGCGTCAGGGGCGCAACGCCCTGCCCCGCCGACGCAGGCAACACCCACGCCCAGCCAGGGGCAGCTCCCCGGAGCTACCCGCCCGGCTGCTGAAGGTGGAGGACCCCCGCTGCACCGCGAGACACCCTGAGCGAGAAGATGGCGGCTGCTCGCGTACATCCCAGAAGGGGGCTCACCATGCACAACGCCGTGAACGAGGCACTGGCGGACATCCGGGTTGAGCCGGCCGGGAACCTCCTGGGCCGCCCTGCAACGGGCATGACCCCCGCACCCTGGCCCGATGCCCTTGAGCAGCTGGAGGCCACCGGCCGCTCCGTCATCCCGCGCAGCATCCCAACCCAGCCGACGCGCGAAGTCCTCACCTTCCCGTTGCAGGGCACCTTCGGGTTCCTGCTCGATGCGGCGGCCCGCTTCCTGCAGTCCGGATCCTTGGAGGATGCCGAGCGCACCGCGCACGAAGCCCGCACCGTCAAGGCCCTGACCGTGGCCCCGCCCCTGCGCCACCATCGCCCGGAGGCGCCGCCGAGCGGCGCCACCACGGCAGAACTCCTCGACCACCGCATCACCGTCGAGGGCAACGGGTTCCTGGCCATGAGCGCCGCCGAGCTCACCGCAGCCCTCAGCCCCGGGCGAAAGGTGCGGGGCTTGATGCCCGCAACGCCGCCCTCGGACCCGACGGCCTACGTCGTCATGTGGAACCGGATCAGCGCGCCCGGGATCATCCTGGCGGGCCTGAACGAAGCCCACACCGACGGTGAGCACGGCGCCGCCCTCCTGCAGTCCCACCTCGCCACCGCGGCCCAGGCGCTCGCCCCGGGCGAGACCCGCCACGAGAGGCGGTAACAGCCGGCTCGCCGCCGCCCGTGTCGAGGCGCACCCCGCCCGGAGCCGCCCCTTCGCCCGCGTGAGGCCGCTGATCTGGATATGCGGGGGTCACCTCTCCGGTCTCACGCAGCCGGGCGAGCACCTTCTCGGCGAGCCCAGCCCCATTGTCCCGGTCGTACTCACCGACCTCGCACGCCGCCACCCGGCGCGATGAAGGCCCGGCCCGGCTCGGGGAGAGCGGTGACCGCCCGGGGTTTCACCGAGTCCGGAAGCTGCTGCGCCTCCTCAACCGACAGCTTCGTGTGGGCGAGCGGGTCGTAGGTGCCCATCCCGAGCGGCTCCGTGTGGTTGAACAGCGCCGCCAACACGGCCGCCCGGCCCAGGCCTGCGATGTTCACCCTCGCCATGGACGACAGCGTCCCACCCAGGGCGGCCGCGCAAGGCTGACTCCCTTGCGAGGGGCCGGGATCCCGCCACGAGGTACGGAGCCGGAAGTGCCGGTGCCGGACCCCGGTCAGTAGCCCCCGCAAGGGCTACCGGCGGTTGCAGCAGTCCTGCACCGTGTCCTGAGCCCCCCGCCTCCCCGTCTCCAAGCCGAGGACCACTGTGCCCACCCCTGCCCCGATGACCACCCATCAGCCCGTCCTGCCGCACACCAGGACCCGGACCATCACCCGCCCCGCGACGCTCGACGACTTCGACGCGGTGAACGCACTGCACGACCGCTGCTCACTCGCGACACGCTTCGCCCGCTACCAGGCCGCCCGGCGCTCACTGCGCCTTGCCGAGTTCCACCACCTGACCCGCCCCGACCGCAGCCTCACCTGGGTCACCCACCCGGAAGACGATCCACAGCAGCTCATCGCGACCACCAACCTCGTCCTCACGACCGACCCCGACACCGCCGAGCTCGGCATCATGATCGAGGATCCGTGGCAGAGCCGGGGCCTGGGCACCACGCTGGCGCAGCACGCGCGGGCGCAGGCCCGCACCTTCGGCTGCTCCTCCATGACCGTCATGACGGGCTCGGACAATGTGCGCATGCTCAAGATCATGAAGACGCTCGGCGCGGACCGGCCGGCCATCCACAGCTCCACCGTCGACCTCACGGTCCCCGTCGGGTAACCCGATGGACCTGAACAAGCAGGCAGAACTCCTCCACCTGATGAGACCGGACGGTGCGCGCCTGGCCGTCTACCGGCGCGAGCCGAGCGCCCCGCCCGAGGTGACGGTGGTCCTGGCGCACGGCTGGTCAGCCTCCGCCGCCGTATGGGGCGACGTGCTTCGCCACCTTCCCGCCGACGACCGGACGCGCATCCTCACCTTCGACCAGCGCGGACACGGAGCCTCCACCCCGGGACGCGCCCACGCGGACATGCGGGTGCTGGCCGATGACCTGCAGGCCGTGCTGAGCACCTTCAGCCCGGACACCCCGGCGATCGTGGCCGCGCACTCGATGGGGGCGATGGCCGTGCTGACGAGCGCCGCGACGCGCGGACCCACTATCGACGTGCAGCCAGCCGGCCTGCTGCTGGTGAGCGCCAGCAGCGGCCAGATGGACCTGAGCCTGGCCGGACACCCGCCGTTCGCCCGCGTCGTGGGCAGCGCGCGCACAGCCATCGCGGAGGTCTGCACCCGTGCGCCGCGCTCCACCCGCTACCTGCGCGACCTCCTGGTCCCCTCTGCCGGACCGCGGCCGACCACAGACGTGGCGGCCGCCTGGTTCAGGGCCATCATGGATTTCGACGTGGCGGGTCGCCTCACCGCCCTGCGCGACGTCCCCGTCCACCTGGTCACGGGAGCGCAGGACCGGGTCATCCAGCCCGTGCACACCTGCCGCCTCGCCGCCGAGCTCGCCCACGCGCGGGTGCATGTGCTCGAGGGTGCCACCCACCGGGTTCCCAGCGAGCAACCAGCCGTGCTGGCCGTGTTGTTGAGCGAACTCGTGGAGGGCGCTCGCCGGCAACGGGCCGCGTTG
>NZ_JARJBB010000065.1 GCF_029269835.1 Streptomyces tropicalis
GCCTCCAGCCCTTTGTCCGCGAGGAGGCACGCGCGCTCACTCTCCCAGGAGGCCATGGTTGCTGCTGCCTCGGCCGCCAGACGCTGAAGAGCCAGGTCGATGCGGGCCAGCCGCTCACCGGCCTCGCGGATGTCGGCCAGGCTCCAGACGATCACATCGCCCCAGGTGGGCTGCTCCGTGGGCGGCGTGAAGAAGCCGATGTCCTCGGACGGCGATGCGCGACGTGATCCGTCGGGGAGGTCGTAGGTGATGAGCGCGTAGCGGGCGTCGGCTGCGTCGGGCCAGATCAAAATGGGCTCGGCCCACGTGACCCGCGCGCTCTGGGCAGCGGCAAGGAGCCTTTCCAAGTCGTCCCAGGTCAGCGGAGGCGCGCTGGCGAAGAGTTCGTCCCACTGCTCGGGCGACGGGTCGGGATGCAGGACAGGTGAGTTATAGGCGGCAAGGGTGCTGAGCACCCAGGGGGCGTACGGCATGGCAGTCTCCGCTCGGATCTGTAGGCCACGCTGAGTGCGCGGCGGATGCGAGCGAGCGTGCAGGCGTGGCCCCCTAGCCGGACAACCATGGGAACGGCGTGTGGCCTCCGGGCCGGTCCGCATGGGACCGGCCCGGAGGCCACGGTTCGCAGGCATGTAGGTCCAGGCTGTGAGGAGGGCGGAGGAGTACGCCCAACTTCACCTACTTGTAGTCGTTTCGCGGGCCTTCGTCCATCGTGACTTCGATGGTCTCAGTCCCCTTACGCAGCAGGCCGCTGCGCCGCACCCGCACGGTGGGCCGCTTCTCGGATCCTCGCCCCGAGTACTGCTCCAGAGCGTGGATGAGTACGGAGTCCTGGGCGTTCTCGATCATTCCCGGGACGCACGAGTAGACCTTGTGGTCGTTGTTGGCGTTCTCGGCCGCGATGACGACCTTGTCACCGGCCACTCCGTTGTCGATCTCCAGGGTGACGCGGTACTGGTAGAAGCTGCCGGTACCGTTGGACTGGGCCGAGTAGGCGACCGGGACCACTGCGCGGATCGAGTCGTTGAGCATGATCTCGATGGTCTCCTCGGCGATGCCCTGCGCTCCTCGACCCACGTCGCCCAGGTGCTTGACTGCGCCGTCGGCGGTGCTCATCTGTGCCGGGACGCCGCGGGCGCCGAAGGTGGCGACGTACTCCACATCGCCGTTGGTCCGGTACACGATGGCGTACAGGTCGTAGTCGGTGTGGCTGCTCCACGTCATGCGGGCGGTCACGCCGGCGGTCTTGGTCAGGGAGACGGGGGCGTCGCCCTTCTTCATGTTGATCATGGGAGTCCTGTTCTGGTGAACGGGTGCCGCGCTCGCACCGATGGGCGCTTGGCTGCGGCTTGACTCCGGAACCGTGAGAGATGGGTGGGTTAGCCCCGCAACCCACCGTGCTCGCGCCGCAGTTGGCCGTTGCCGTGGCGTTCTCTCATCGACCGTAGGAATGGAAAAGGCCAGGTGGGTGGCAGTGGGCTGGCCCCTCCCGCAGGCTGGCACACCTTCTCGCGTGGCAGGTCCGCCGGGCGGGATGCACGCTCTGCAACGACACGGGCAGTTGCTCAGCAGCAGGGGCTGTAGGCCGGGCGCGGAGACGTGCGAGCGGCCCGCCTGGCGATCAGGCGGGCCGCAGAACTTTCGTACAGGGATGAAGCGCTGGTCGTGGCCGGGGCCCGTTACTCGCGATGGCCATCCATCTCCAGCTCCCACTGATGGAGAAAGTTCGGGTCGGAAGGCGCTGCCTCAGTTACGGGACGTCCGTCGGTGAACAACCGGTCCCGTGTGATCAGGCGGGGGGACGCCCTGGTGGCGTCGCTGGACAGGTGGGGGCAGAACTCCGTCGCCATGTCCTTGCAGGACTCATGGAGCGCGGCCTGGAGTACCTGCCCCTCAGGGGTGGCCAACACCCACGCCTCCTTGTCCAGTGGGAGACCGCATCCTTGACACAGCCAATGGTTCTGCGCCTCGGCAAGTCGTCGGGCATCTAGTGCACGCCACCAGACCTTGCCTGCTGCGCGTGGAGCAACCCAGGGGACCGGTAGGCCGTGTTGTATGGGGCGCGGCAGACCGGCCGGCGTCGGTGCGGCCAGATCCGCGGCCTCAAGGGCGCGCCAGACAGGCGTCTCCATTCCGAAGGCAGCGCACCAGTCGGTTGTGCAGTAGAACCTGCTTCCGCTCTCGTCGAGGTCGAGCGGGTTCCTGCACTCGGGGCACGGCACGCGCATGGGTACATCCTCTCCAATCGAAGCTGCCGTTGTGTACGTACGGCCCCAGTCTCCGAGGCGGCGATGGCGGCCAGGTCCGCCAGGACCGTCGTCAGCGCGGCAGGCAGGGGCGACAAGAGGGCCTCAGCCCGCTGCACTGCGAGCGGGCTGGGGCCGGGCATGGCGGTGCCCCGGTCGCCAGGGGGTACCGGCGCCCGGGGCACCGCGCGGTGACTCAGTTCTTCCAGATGCCGACGATGGCCTCGACCACGCCCTCGACGAGGTCAGCGATCCAGGAGCGATCGCGGCGGCGCCTTCGTGAACGGCGGGTCACTTGGTGCACCTCGGGTCGTTCGCCACCACGGCGAGCGACCCGTACTTGTTGTCCCCGTGGTAGACGACGTAGACCCGGTTGGGCCCATCGCACTTCACTCCTACGTTCGAGAAGCCGTCGGCCATCCTGATCAGGTCCATCGGCGCACCGTTGTCCTTGCCGGAGCGCGGCGCGTCCTTGAAAGGCTCGGCGAACTTGTCGCCACACCCGGCCAGGGTGAGCATGAGGGTGGCCACGACGGCTCCGCCGATCGCCAGGCGGTGGTTGCGCCGTGACCGGGGAGTGGGCTGGGCGGTGGTGGCGGGCTCGGTGGTCGTGGTCTTGCGGGCAGCAGGCATCGCTGTGCTCCTGTTCCGATGAAGTGGCTGGTGCTTCCTGCCGGCCGCCAATCGGCCGTCAGACGCCCCGAGTTGGGCGAGTGAGCTGACCTTGGAGGGTCCAGGGGTTAGCGCCGCAACCCGCACCTGACCTGTGCTCTTTTGGAACGCCGAACGGCAGTCGCAGGAGCGCGCCACCTTGGCGTCGGGCCTGGTGGATCGGTCCGTGGCACGTCATCGGGGCAGATCCCTGGGGTAGTCGGCCGTTCTCGGTGTGGTGCGGGTGAGAGCACGGCGAGCTTGCTGGGGCTGCGGGCTCGTCTCGGCCGGGGGCGATGTTCTGTCACACCCCCTGATTTGGCGATCGCTGTTGCCGTTCCGCCTCCCGGGATTCCGGCGTCGCGCACCGCCGCACCCGGCCCGGGGGGCGACGCTCACAGCGACTGAAGCGACTGCGGTGCGGACGTGCTCGGATCCCCAGGCTCGGTGGCGGGCGCTTTTCCCGCGCACGCAGGCGCCCCCTGGTGGTGCACCGGTTTCGGATGCACCACCAGGGGGCGGGTGGAGGCCGGCCGGGCTGGCCGGGGTCCTAGTCGAAGTGGGATGCGCGCCGGACCTCCTCCAGGTGAAGGTCGAAGACGACCTTTTGGGCGGGCTGGGTGTCCGGCTTGGGCACGAGCAGGCCGCCGCAGGTGCACGCGAGGGCGCTGTCCGGGCCCTCGGGCGGCTCCAGGATGGGGCTGTGGCCCGGGGGGTAGTCCATCTCCTGCAGCGCGGTCGGGGTTGCGGTGAGGGTGCTGGTCATCGGGGTCTCATTTCGTTAAGTGGCGGTAGGGCCAGGGTGGTTGGGCGGGGCTAGCGGGTGAGGGCGAGGTACTGTTCGGCCGCGGCCGGCCCGAGGTGACGGCGTACGGCGTCGCCGCGGCGCCAGGTGATGGGCCCGTCGAGAGCGTCGAGCATGCTGGCGGCGGCGATGATGGCGTTCAGGGAGAAGTCCTGCTTGAAACTGTGGCCGATCCGTCGCTCGAGCTCGGCGAAGGTCTGCGGGTGCGGGAGCTCGAGGGCGAAGCAGACGCGGGTGGCGAGGATGAGCCACTCCGGTCCGGCAAGGACGCAGTAGACGCAGGACAGGCGCTCCAGTCCGGTGTCGTAGATGGGGTGGTACTCCAGGCCGTTGATGGCGATGTCCTGCCAGACCTCCTGCTCGGACAGCCCATGGATGATGTTCCAGGTCAGTACGAGCCGGTTGGCGCTCGTGGTGCGGGTGTCCAGCGCCAGGCGCGCTTTGAGGGCGCGAGAGGCGGATTCGGCCCCGCGGACCCCCATCACGTTGAGCACGATGGCCTGGCGGTCGAGGCCGAGCTCCCGCACCCAGGTGGTGATGACGGGGCCGGTGGGGTCCCGTTTCAGCGTGGAGGTGCAGAGCCGGCGCTTGGCGTCGGGCCACATCTGGCGGTTCTCGACCATGCCCAGGAAGCCGCCGTCGGGGGTCACAAGGAGGAACGGGATCCCGTAGCGCTCGGCTTGGCGCCGGGCCAGCTCGGGGACCCCCGGCCACTCGGAGCCGAGATCGCAGTGCATGACGCGCACCTTGTGCAGGCAGCCCGCGGCCTTGGCCGCGGCCACCGTACGGTGCATCGCCACGAGTGAGTCCTTACC
>NZ_JARJBB010000066.1 GCF_029269835.1 Streptomyces tropicalis
GGCGCGGATCCCCGCTCCGGTGGCCGCGCCGCCGGTGTCGAAGGACGCTGCCGCTGCGGCACCGCCGGTTGCCGCCGAGGACGACGCCGACGAGGAGGACGGCAGCGATCACGACGAGACGCCCGAGCCGAAGAGGATCTGGGCCTGGTGGAAGAAGGACCAGACCGTCCAGGACGGCGACGGCGACGAGCCCGGCAGCGAAGAGGTCCCGGTGCCAGCCGCAACGACCGGCCGGTTCGCGGCCGCGGTCAAGAACGCTGGCCCGGTGATCACGGGCACCGCGAATGGCGGCGGCCTGGTCGACAACCCCCGGGGTCGCCAAGTCCTCTTCGCCGGAACCGCATACGCCGTGGGCTGGGGTCTGCACCTGGACGACTGGGTCACCAACCTGATGGCCCATGCGGACCAGTACGCCACACCCGTGGCTGGCTGTGCCCTGGGACTTGGGGTCTTGGGCCTGGCCACGCGGTCGAAGTTGGGCGGCGTGCTCTTCGTCTCCTCGCTGGGCCTGATCACGGCCCTGCAGATGGCCCGGCCCGCATGGGTCGTCGGCGGCGGCGTCGCCCTCGGACTCCAGGTCGCCTACCGAATGGTGCGCGGCTGGGTCGGCCACTACGGCGAGAAGTGGCCCTGGAAGGGCGTCGTTTGGGCCGCCCACGTTCCCGCCGCCACGGCCACCGTGACGGTCCTCCTGTTCGGTACTAACTGAGAATGAAAAGGCAGAGAAGTGAATCAGGTTTTCGGAGCGATCGGCTTCACCGGCGGCGCGGTCGTGATGACGGCCTTCTTGATCCTTGGCGCCCGGGGAGCTTGGAAGGTCAAGCTCAGTCACGAAGGCGTGATCGTGGTCGCGTTCGTCACCGGCCAGTTGTACGCGCAGGCTGGCGAGACCTTCGCCTTCCTGGGCGACATGAGCGGCGGCCTGTCCGAGGCGATTCAGTCCAGCTTCGGCAACGGGGCCAACTTCGGCGCGGGCGCGGTCGCCATCCTGGTGACGCTGCTCGTGTACGGCCTCAAGCCCTCGAAGTTCCGCAACGGTGTTCTTTCGCTCATGCTGCCGTCCCTGTACACCGCGGCAGGCGGCCTGTTCGCCATCCTCACGCACACGATCAGCAACCTGACCGGAACGGTGGTGGCCTGACCATGGCCGTGAACCTGGTCAAACCAGACCCGGGGGATGACGGCGATGACCTGGCGGATGTCGTCGACCTGGTAGCAGTCGAGGACATGGCGGAGAGCGACGAAGGCGCGGCGGCCCAGCCGTCGCGCCTTCGGGCGTGGTGGTGCCAGGTCATCGAGGACGCGGAGCGCAACGCCACGGAGCCACGGCCCCGGTTCATGAACCGGCCCGAGCTCGGCGCGCACCACTTCTTCAACCGCGCCGGTCTGGCCACCATGAAGACTGGCACCCTGGTCATCTTCCGCGGCCTCTGGACCCTCACCCGCTGCGGCTGGGTGCTGGTTCTCGGCCAGGTCCGGAAGGGGAAAGGCGCGAAGTCGGCCCCGGCCGCGGCCGACACCGGGAAGACTGGGGACGCTGCGCAGACCAAGACCCCGGCGAAGGGGCGCGGCCGGAAGCCCGCCGGGAGGAAGAAGGGGACGAAGAAGAAGACGGCCGCGTCGGCGAAGTCCAGCACGGGTGACGTCATCCTTGGTGGATTGTTGATCGCCGGGATGGGCGTCATGTTCGTGACGAAGACCGTGTTCCCCGCGGTCGGGGCCCTGGTGGTGGACGCCACGTCGTGGGTGGTCGACCACCCGGTGGACATGGCGCGTGGAGCCGGTGGCGTGGTGATCGTCTTCATGGTGATCGCCTGGATCGTCGGGGGAGTCGTGGGTACCCCCGCAGTTCAGGAACACGAAGAAGATCAGGACAGGGAGGTATGGAAGGAAGCCGCGGACGCAGAAGCGGAACTGCCTGAAGATCAGGACGAAGACCAGGGGAGCGGCGAATCGGAAGCCGATCAAGCCGGTGGGGAAGCGCCGGTTCTCTCCCCCGAGGAGCAAGCCGAACAGGAGCGAATCCAGGTCTACGAGTGGGTGCGAGAGAGCATCAAGAAGCCCACCGGAAGCGGTGTCGCGGTGCACCTCCGAGAGCTGTGGTTGGGCCTCCAGAAGGAGGGGGAAGCGGGGCCCAGCATGGCCGACGTGCGTGCCCTCCTGGAGGGTCACCAGATCACTATCCGGGATGGGGTCAAGGCCCCCGCTTCGGATAAGGACGGGGCCAGCCGTAACCGGCCCGGCGTGCACTCCGACGACCTTCCCCAGTCCTTCACTCCCCTGCCCACTCCTGGGTCCAACCTGATCCGCCTACTACCGACCTACCAAGCCTCTGACCAGCAATAACTACCACCGACCTACCCGCCGCCTACTCGTCGAGTAGGCGGCCTACCGGTCCACCAGCGGACGCTCCGGGCCCTTGTCCGGAGCGTGCGCCGGCCGACCGGCGGCCGACCGAAGGGAGTGAGCCCCCTTGTCCCCGATGTTCTGGTGTGACGTGTGCAAGTGCGCGTACCCGCACGGCCCGGAAGGGCCCGGCACCGCGCTCGAGGCGCACAACACCGCACAGCACGGGGGCAGTTCCCCCGCCGACGGCGTACGACCGATCACTGGCGGCCAGGTGGTGATCGGCCTCCTGGTCCTGGTCATCCTGGCCTTGGCCGCGCGCCACTTGGCGTGACTGCAGCATCCTTAACCGGAAGGGCAACCGCAGGGCCGTACAGCGACACTCGCGCCGACAAGCGGAATCCGATGAAGGTAAGGGCAAAGCTGGAAGCGAACTTCCGTGCCTGCCTGATCCTCCAGTCCGTGTCCCAATCGGGGGCGCGCCGAGCAGGGTGGCTCACCGACTGGCGAAAGCCCACCCTGCTCACGCTGAACACGGTGCGCGGCATGAACGGCGTGGAGATCGTAGAGCCAACCTCTGCTGAAGGAGAGAGGTCGTGCCGCAGTACAGCTATCAGCCCGCACCGGGCCTGCCCATCAAGACCACCACCTTCGGCGGCACGGCCGAGGAGTTCGCGCAGGCGCTCGCCGAGGACTGCCGTGGAGACCACGGCGTCGAACCCGAAGTCCGGGTGTGGACAGGGCCTCGTCCCCCTACCACGACCACCTGATCCGCCCCGTCAATCGCCACGACCCAGCTCAGCGTGCGCCCACCATCCCGTGAACCTCTGCCATCAGAAAGGAACTTCAGTCATGACCGCTGAGCATCGGAGCCAGAAGAAGCCCTCAGGCACGAAGCAGGTCCTCGCTCCGCGTCTCGTGATCGATCCAGACCTGGACACCGCCTTGCGGAAGCTGATTCAGCAGGCGGAGCCCTCCGTGCTGCGCCAAGTGGAGTCTGCTGAGGAGCACAGCCCCTGGCAGGCACTTCTCGCACCGCTGTCCACCAGAGTGGGGAGGGGTCTGTTGCTGTACTCGGGCTGTCTGTTGCTTTTCCCCGAGGCACGCGCGTACGCGGACCTGATGCTCAAGGCGCTCTTTGAAGATGTCGGGGCACCCGCTGCGTTGTTGGACTGGACGATCGCCCCCGGTCTGCTTGCGGCCTGGTCCCTGTCCAAGGTCCTCCACCGCTATCAGCAGCGAGCGGAGATCCGCCGGCTGCGTGCAGCGCGCGCCCACTATGTGATCACGGATGGGCTCGGCGAACGCGCACGCGCATTGATCGGCCGTGCCGATCACGCGCTGCACACCGCCCGGCGTGCCGTGGAATGCGAGGACGGCGCCGTTGGCCGTGCCCAAGTAGATGAGCTTGGACGCGAGCCGTGGGAGATTTCTGTGTCACTCCGCGACCTTGTCGAGTTCACGGCATCCAGCGCCCACGAGGAGCGACATTCCCCTCGGCTTGATGGCCGTCGCGGCCGACAGGATGCTGTAGGCAGCCCGTCCGCCACAGATGGATCGGCCCCGATGCCCTGCCCGAATCAGGAACTCGAAGAGGTGTGGAAGGCCATCGAGCATCGTGTAGGCGCGCTGGTGAGCACCTGCGAGGAGGTCGTCGCCCTGAATGCGGAGTTCGGTGAACTCCGGAAGCCTGTCGAGTCCACCCCGGAGGACGACGCCTTGCTCGATCTGCGCGCCAGCACCGCCAGGCACGCGCTCGCCCAGACAGACCTGGAGGCTCTGCGCGCCAATCTCGCCGCCGCTCGGCGCGTGGTCGCGGACGGAACTTCCGGCCCGCTCAAGCCTTCCCACGAGCTTCGGGCGGGGTTGGACGGCGATTGAGGACTGAGCGTTCTCGACAACAGGGTGCGGCAGTGCGGGAAAACGGCAAGGCCCCGTGACCGGACGCAAAAGGCACCCTCCGCCCCATCGGTGGGCTGATTCGCTTTGCGTCCCGCCCCTCCTCGTCTCCCATCCTGAACAGCCGACCGCGACATGAGAGAAAGCGGGCCGACGCAGAGCACCGCCTCGACTCCGGCCTCGGCACGGACGCACGGACGCGCTGGCAATCGTGCGCCTGGCCGCCCCGCCAAAGGTCGTCACAGCGGGCTACTCGGAATC
>NZ_JARJBB010000067.1 GCF_029269835.1 Streptomyces tropicalis
GGGGTCGCGCTGGGGGAAGCCAGCCGGCCACCAGATGTTGTACTTCTTGCGGAAGGGGTACCAGAGGCCGCCATCGGCCCCCAGGCGGAGTTGAGCGTCGTGTCCGAGCACGGTGAGCCAGGAGGCGCAGCCGTCGGCCCGGAGGCGGGGCGCACGTTCACCGTTCCAGTTCTGCTTGATCTCTTCGCGCACCGCGCGCAGGTACAACGGGTCGCCCTCGTGAGGTTCATCGAGAATGGCGAGTGCGGCGGCGCCGCCGTAGTGCCAGGCCGCGGCGGCGCGGGCCAGCCCTTTGGGCATACGCCGGGTGCCCCAGGCCAGCCGTTGCGAGACCGACAGCGGCGGGGCGGCCGCAGCCAACCGAGCGGCGTCGTCGCTGACGCTCAGCACGGGCGGGGCGATCGTCTCCCCCAGCGGCAGTAGAGCCTGGCGCAACAGAGCTGCCGCCCGAGCGGCAGTGTCGGCGGCCAGGAACTCCAGGCCCTCCGCGTTGACTCCGGAGCCGGGATCGACAGCGTCGACAGCCAGTTGAACTACAGCCCCCGGCTGGTCGAGGGCCGGTGGCGGAGCGGGCAGTGGCGGGAGACCGGCCTGCGCCGCAGCGAACACCTGGCGGGCGGAGACCCCGCGCGGCGTGACAGCGGCAGGCATCGTGGTCGCGGCGGCCTGGGCGGCATTGCGCCGGTGGAGCTCCGCCATGAGCTCGCCCTCGCTGCGTCCGCGCAACAGCAGCAGCACGAACGGGTCCTGATCGAGAAGACGGGCGACCTGGTAGTACAGGGCCGCCGCGTGCTTGCAGGGGTAGCCGTCATCGGGGCACGAGCAGGACGGGACAAGCTCGCGGCGGCCGGGCAGGAGGTGTACTCCGGCCTGGGCGGCGTCCTCGGCCAAGCTAGTGGGCATGTCGCGGTCCAGAAGGGCAGCGAGGTGGCCGGCCCTGGCCGCGACCACGTCGAGCAGCGCGTCCCACTGCCTCTCGGTGAGCTGCGGGATCTCCATGGACGAGCGGTAGGGGGTGGGGAGGCTGCCCCGCACCTGTGCGGTGGCGCGGCCGGGGGTGATCGTGATCTCGCGGACGTTTCCGGCGCGAGCGTAGGTACGTCCGCGGGCGAGCCGTCCAGTAGCGAAGCGGGTGGCGCCCTCCAAGGCAGAGACCCAGGCGTTGCCCCACCAGGTGTCGGCGAACGAACGGCGGCCGCGGGCGGAGGACAGCGGGGCGAAGACGCGGTGGCGGTCAGGGCCTCTGCCAGGGGTGTGGTTCATCGGCGCACCGCCCGCAGTCGCACGAAGTCGGCGAGCTCGGCGTCGCTCAGCTCGGTGAAGGCTGTTTCCCCGCCCCCAAGGACGGCATCCGCCAACGCGCGTTTGGCACCCAGGAGTTCGGCGATCCGATCCTCGACTGTCCCCTCGGCGATCAGCCGGTGGACCTGGACCGGCCGGGTCTGCCCGATCCGGTAGGCGCGGTCGGTGGCCTGTTCCTCCACGGCCGGGTTCCACCAGCGGTCGAAGTGGATGACGTGACCTGCACGGGTGAGGTTGAGGCCGGTCCCGGCGGCCTTCAAGGAGAGCAGGAACACCGGGGCCTGCCCGTCCTGGAAACGGCGCACCATCTCCTCGCGCTGGGCGACGGAGGTGGCGCCGTGCAGGAACTGGACCGGGATGCCGCGCCGCATGAGGTGGTGGGCGATGAGGTCGCCCATACCGACGTACTGGGTGAAGACCAGGGTGGCTTCCTGCTCGGCGAGGATGGTGTCCAGGAGCTCGTCGAGAAGGTCGAGCTTCCCCGAGCGGCCCGCAGTCCTGCTGGGCTTGTCCTCCTTGAGGAACTGCGCCGGATGGTTGGCGATCTGCTTCAGCGCCGCGAGGAGCTTGAGGACCAGGCCTCGCCGCGCCATGCCGTCGCTCTGCTCGATCTGGGCCATGACTTCGCGGACTTGCGCCTCGTACAGTCCGACCTGTTCCTTGGTCAGGCTGACCGGGTGGTCGGTCTCGGTCTTCGGGGGCAGCTCGGGCGCGATGCCGGGGTCGGACTTCTTGCGGCGCAGCAGGAAGGGGGCGACCAAGGCGGCCAGGCGGTGGGCGGCTTCGGGGTCCTCGCCGCTCTCCGCCCCGCGCGCGTAGTCGGTACGGAAGGTGCGTAGCGGGCCGAGCAGTCCGGGGGTGGTCCAGTCGAGCAGGGCCCAGAGTTCCGAGAGGTTGTTCTCAACGGGTGTGCCGGTGAGCGCGATGCGGGCCCGGGTGGTCAGGGTGCGCAGGGCCTTCGCGGTTGCCGAGTATGGGTTCTTGACGTGCTGGGCTTCGTCGGCCACCACCATGCCCCAGACGGGTTCGGCGAGGTCGGCTTGGCGCAGGCGCATGGTGGCGTAGGTGGTCAGGACGAAGCCGGTGTCCGTGTCGAGGTCGTCGAGGCTGCGCTTGGTGCCGTGGTAGCGGCGCACCGTGGTGCCGGGCGCGAACCGTTCGATCTCCCGCTGCCAGTTGCCCATCAGCGAGGTGGGGCAGACCACGAGGGTCGGCCCCGCAAGACCCGGGATGCGCGCCCGGTGCAGGTGCAAGGCGATGAGGGTGATGGTCTTGCCGAGGCCCATGTCGTCGGCGAGGCAGGCGCCGAGTCCGAGCGAGGTCATCTGGTTGAGCCAGGTCAGACCGCGCAGCTGGTAGTCGCGCAAGGTCGCGGCCAGGGCCGCCGGGGCGGGGAGCGGGGTGCGTCGGGCGGTCGCCTCGGGGTCGGCGAGGCGCTCGGTGAGGTCGGCGAGCCAGCCCCGCGCCGTCACGGGTACGCGCTCGCCCGTGATGTCCGTGCTGCCGGCCAGCGCGGTGCCGAGTGCTTCGAGGGGAGTGAGTTCGCGAGGTTCTCGGTCGCGGGCGCGGGCAAGGAGGCGCGGGTCGATCACCACCCATTGGTCGCGGAGCCGCACCAGGGGACGGGTGGCCCCGACGATCCGGTCGAGTTCGGCTTGATCGAGCTCCCGGCCGCCGAGGGTGAACTGCCAGCGGAAGGACAACAGGGCCTCGGCCGACAGCAGCGACGGAAGGTCGGAAGACGTCTTCTCGGCCGGTTCGACGACGGCGCGGGCCAGGAGTTCTTTCGCCAGTTCCTTGGGCCAGTGAACGGGGATGCCCGCGGCCGCCAAGGTCTGCGCCGCGTCGCCGAGCAGCTCACTGACTTCGTCGTCGGACAGGTCCAGGGCGGTCGGGGCGGCCATGTCCAGCAGCCGGCCCATCGGCGGCCAGGCCCGGGCGGCCCGCCGCAGCACCAGGAGCGCCTGGGCGCGTACCTCCGGGGCGGACAGGCCCGCCGTGGCCCGGCCGGACCAGACGTCTGCCGCGTCGGCGAGGGAGCCATCGGCCAGGTGATGCAGTTGCACGACTGCCGTCAGCTGCTCCTCGGCGGATGTTGTGTTCCAGCCGTCCGCCGTCAGGTCAGAGCCGGGAAGCTCGATGCGCAAGGAGATGCCGACACCCGCGTCAAGCCCGGTGGCCAGGTCCTGGGCCCACTCCAGCGGCGGACCGGTCACCGTGTGCGGCGCGGACGCGGTCCAGGTCTCCTCCCCCACGGCCACCGTGCCGGCGGGGGTGCGTGCCAGCGCATCGGCGACTGCGTTCAGAAAGGCCCTCACCAGCGGCTCTGCCTGAGGAAGCTCCAGGGGGCCGTCGCCGGGCAGGGGTTCGGCGCGGGCCTCGGGGGGCATGGCGGCTGCCAACTCCTGTACGTGCACCACGTCGTCGCGGTCCAGCGGGCCGATCCGCCAGGCATCGAAGCCGCCGGGGCTGACGCCGGGCAGGAAGCGACCGCGGCCGATCAGCTGCAGGGCCACGACGGCGGCCGCGCCCCAGAAGGCGGACGCCGGATCGGCTCCCGACCGCCCGGCGGCGGACCGTCACCCCGAGGGGGCGCACCACCGTCAGCCGGTCGGCGGCAGCCGGGACGGGCAGGCCGTCGGGGCGCCAGAACGCGACCTGACTCGTGCGCGGAGGGTCCGAGGGGATGAACACCGCGGCGCAGGCGGCGAGTTCCCCCGGCTGTGCTCCGATCCTCGCGGATGCGGATGCGGATGCGGCCGTGCCGCCGTCCGCCGCGGTCATGGTCGACGTTCCCGACCCCACGTGCAGTCCCCTCCCCACGCCCTCCGGCACGGTCCACCGGGGCCGTGCCCGCCGAGCGTAGCGCCGCGGCGCTCTGCGTCGGGCCCGAACGCCTGTCGCCCACCCGATCGAGGCGTGGCGCTGACCGGTCCGCGCTCTCTGACCCAGTTCCGGGACGAGGTGGCCACCTTGCCCGGCTGTGGCGCTGCCGTGGCTGACGGCGGTGGCCGAACTCTCTCGTGCCCGGCCACCGGGCGTGTTCGTTACTGTCCTTCAACCCTTGAAAGGTGCGATCTCATGGAGCAGGATCCAGCGGCCGACCACCTCGTGCGGGAGGTCCGCGCCGCACTGCGCATGGACACCGGAGTCCTCGATGCCAACGCTCTGCACGGCGCGGTG
>NZ_JARJBB010000068.1 GCF_029269835.1 Streptomyces tropicalis
GTGTCGCGGTTGATCAGGTCGTACAGGGCCATCGGTCCGTTGCACATCAGCGAGTAGCCGTGGCCGTACGGGAAGAGGAACACCATCCGCACGTCGTCGGCGTCGTGGGTGGTGGGGTACGGGTCGCCGAGGACGGTCGTCTCTCGGGCGCGGATCGCCTCGGTCTCCTGGTCGAGCGGGGACATGGTGGCTCCTTCGTCGGCCGCCCCAGGTCCCGGGCGGCGGTGCGTACGGGGCGGGGTTGCGGGTTCAGGTGGTGGCGAAGGTGCGGGCGATCTCGTCGGTGGCCCGGCGGATGGCGTAGCAGATCTCGCGCTCCTCGCCTTCGGGGATCTGCGGGTGCAGGCACGGGCAGAGCAGGCGGGCGGCGAGCGCTTCGGCGCGCGGGCAGGCCTGGCCGTCGGTGTGGGCGCCGATGTAGTCGTGCCCGGTGTAGGTGACGGGGTCGTTGATGATGCTGCCGAGCCCGTACCGCTCGGCGAGGAGCTCCATGAGGGCGTCGCGGCCAGCCCCGGCCCAGG
Organism: Streptomyces tropicalis; assembly: GCF_029269835.1. Lineage (GTDB taxonomy): Bacteria > Actinomycetota > Actinomycetes > Streptomycetales > Streptomycetaceae > Streptomyces > Streptomyces tropicalis. Next base: position 522 of record NZ_JARJBB010000068.1, read on the forward strand.
AGGCGGGGACCAGGAGGTTGTAGCGGTAGTACAGGTGCTGCCCGCCGTCGAGTTGGGGCGGCAGGGTCAGGTGCTCGATGCCGTGCAGCAGGCGGGTGCGCTCGTGGGCGCGAGCGATGCGGGCGGCGTTCATCTCGTCGAGGCGGTCGAGCTGGACCAGGCCGACGGCCGCCTGGATCTTGGTGAGTTGCTGGTTGGTGCCCCATTCCTGGCTCAGGCCGTACGTGCGCAGGCGCCGTAGCCGTTCGGCGAGGCGGGCGTCGCCGGTGGTGACCATGCCGCCCTGTCCGAAGGTCGTCATCAGCTTCTTGGTCTCGAAGCTGAAGATGGTGGCCCAGCCCTCGGCGCCGACGGGGAGGCCGGCGGGGGTGGTGCCGCCCGCCGCTCGGGCGGCGTCGACGATCACCACCGGCGGGCCGTGGTGCGGGTGCGGGTGGCGCTCGGCGAGGTCGAGAAAGGGCCGGAGGTCGGCGGCGAGCCCGTTCCAGTGGGTGACCACGATCGCGCGGGTGCGGTCGGTGAGACGGTGCTCGACGTCGGCCGGGTCCAGGTTCAAGGTGAGCGGGTCGGGCTCGGCCAGGACGAGGTCGCCGCCCTGGTGGATGGCAGGCAGGTGGGTGCCGACGAAGTTCAGCGCGCAGGAGATCACCTGGTCACCGGGCTGCATCTCCAGGCACGTGAGGACCATCTCCAGCGCGGTACCGCCGCCGTTGAAGGCGATCGCGTGGCGGGAGCGGGCCTTGTCCGCGAACGCCTCCTCGAAGGCGGCCACGAGGTCCTTGTTGCGCCATCCGGTCCGCCACGACTGCGACTCGTCCATCACCTCCTGGACGGCGGCGCTCTCGGCGTCGGTGTACCAGCCGCCCTGGGCGGGTTCGTCGGGCCAGCGCCGTGGGGCGCGGCTGCGGGGCACGGTGGTGGCGTCGGTGGGCATGGGGCGTCTCCTCGGGTGCGGACCGGACCGGCCCGGGCAATGGCAGGGGGAGGGCGGTGGGCTCAGCGGGAGGCGAGGGGTTGCTCGTGCGCGGTGATGAGGGCGACCTTCGCCGCAGCGCGGCCGGCGGGGTCGAAGGTGTGGTCCAGCCACGTCCCGGTCAGGTCCCGGGCCAGGGCGAGGCCGATGACCCCGGAGCCCAGGCACAGGACTTGGGCGTTGTTGTGGGTCACGGCGTGTTCCACACTCAGCGGGTCGTGGGCGGTGACCGCGCGCACGCCGCGGACCTTGTTGGCGGCGATGGCCATGCCCAGCCCGGTGTGGCAGATCAGCAGAGCCCGGTCCGCGTACCCGCCGGCGACGAGCTGGGCGGCGGCGAAGGCGATGTCCGGATAGGGCGGCTCCTCGTCGAGGCCGACCTGGACCAGGGAGCCGACGCGCCGGTGATCAGCGACGGGGCCGGTCAGGTCGTGGGCGTAGGGGGCACCGGCCCGGTCGCCGGCGACGACGACGCGCAGGCCTTCGGAGCTTTCGGGCATGGGGGATCTCCTGGACGGCTGCGGGAAGAGGCCGGGGGCTCGGTGTCCCTGCGGCGGGTTTCACGATGGCCGGGGCGCCGGTGGGCCGGAAGGCAGTGGCGCGGTGCTCCGGCGGTGCGGCCCAGAGCACCGTCGGAGCACCGCCTCATTCCGTGGTGCTCCGACGGTGCTCCGCGTACGGTGTGCGCCCGCCGGTCAGGCCCACAGCTCCCGGACGGCGCGGATGACGCGGTCGACGTCGTGGTCGGTCATCGCCGGGAAGCACGGCAGGGACAACTGGCGGGCGCCGGCGCGCTCGGTAACCGGCAGCGGCCGGTGGACCATGTCCCGGTAAGGGCCCAGAAGGTGAACGGGCTTGAAGTGGACGCTGGTGGAGATCTGGTGGCGCTCCTGCAGCGCGGCCGCCACCTGGTCGCGATCCAGGGGCGCGGTGTCAGGGTCGATGAGGACGGCGTAGAGGAACCAGCCGTGCTCGACGCCGGGCAGGACGACGGGTGTCGACAGGCCGGGCAGGCCGGCGAGGCCGCTGGTGTAGGCGGCGGCGATGTCGGCGCGGCGCCGGGTGAACTCGGGCAGCCGGTCGTACTGGACGACGGCGAGGGCTGCGGTGAGGTCGGACATGACGTACTTCAGGCCGGGAACGGAGACCTCGTAGTCGGCGGTGTTGCGCTTGCCGTGCCGCTGCCAGGCGGAGGAGTCGATGCCGTGCCGGCCCAGCAGCCGGGCCCTGTGTACTAGCTCGCCGCAGCCGACGAGGAGGCCGCCTTCCCCGGCGGCGGCGACCTTGTTGGCGTAAAAGCTGAACGTCGACAGATCGGCGGTGCTGCCGGCGGGCAGCCCGTCGCGGCTGGCGTGCAGGGCGTGGGCGGCGTCCTCGATCAGCAGCAGGCCGTGGCGGTCGGCGAGGCGGCGGAAGGCGCGCATGTCACACATCTGGCCGCCGTAGTGCATGACGGTGATGGCCCGGGTGAGCGGGGTGATCGCGGCTTCGACCGCCTCGGGGGTGACGCACAGCGTGGTGGGGTCGACGTCGACGAGCACCGGGCGGGCACGAACCTGGCGCATCGCGTTCAGGGCGGCGCAGAAGGTCAGGCTCGGGGTGATGACCTCGTCACCGGCGCCGATGTCGGCGGCGAGGAAGGCGAGGTGGAGGGCGGCGGTGCAGGAGGTGACGGCGAAGGCGTCCTCGACGCCCAGGCGCTCGCGCGCAGCGTCCTCCAGGCGGGTGGCCTTGGGGCCGTGGGTCAGCCAGCCGGAGCGCAACGTGTCGACGACGCTGGCGATCTCGTCCTCGCCGATCAGCGGCCGGTTCCAGGGCAGCGGTGCGGCCGCCGGTTCGAGGGTCTGGCTCATCGCGGGCTCCAGGTGGCGTCGGTGTAGTCGGCGTGCAGACGGATGCAGTCGGCGCTGCGCAGTGCGCGGACGCGGCCCTGTTCCAGGGAGTGCTTGAGTCCGGCGAGGTTGTCGTACTCGGGCAGGTCGGGGTCCTCGAGCTCCTTGGACTCCACGGCGGCGGCGACCTCGCGCACGCCGTCGGCGAGGGGGGTGGGGCAGGCGCCGGGGAAGGCGGCGGCCAGGCGGGCGAAGCTGGTGCGGTAGTCCCGGGCGTCCGCCTCGTCACGCTCGGGCCCGGCGTCGATACGGGTTCCGGGTACGGCGTGCTCCACGGCGGCGGCGATCTGGGCGATGGTGTAGTTCTCCGCCTCGGCGCCGACGTTGAAGATCCGGTGTCCGGCCGGGGTGGCGAGGATCTGGGCGAGGACGTCGGCGACGTCCGCGACGTGGACGAGGGGGCGGCGCTGGCCTCCGCCGTTGAGGGGGATGCGCCCGGTGGCGACGGCCTGGGCGGTCATGCGGTTGGCGACGGAGTCCAGGCGCTGGCGCGGGGAGCGGCCGTGCACGGTGGCCAGCCGCAGGACGGTCAGCGCCCGGTCGGCCAGCAGCCCGGTCAGGGTGCGTTCGGCCAGGACCTTGGTGCGGGCGTAGATGCCGAGCGGGTTGGGTGCGGTGTCCTCGTCGACGGTGCCCTCGTGGCGGCCGTAGACGCTGCAGGAGGAGAAGAAGACGTAGTGCTCCACGCCGGCCGCGAGGGCCGCCTCGGCGGCCAGGACGGGCGAGGTGTAGTTGAGCTCGACGGCCAGGACTCCGTCGAGGGCGCAGGCGGGCTCGCCGACCAGGCCGCCGAGGTGGACGACGGCGTCGGCGCCGGTGGCCGCCCGGCGCAGCGCGTCGCTGTCGCGGAGATCGGCGTGGACGAAGGTGGTCGCGGGCGGCAGGAGGCGGGCGGGGTCGTCGCCGCGGCTGTAGATCAGGCCGTCGACGACGGTGAGGTGGTGG
>NZ_JARJBB010000069.1 GCF_029269835.1 Streptomyces tropicalis
AATTATGAATTAGTGGTATTTTTTTTAAAGATAAATAATCAAGAATCGCATTAGGGAGACGAATATGCGTTATTCAAATAAAAAGACAATTCTTTTAGGGTAGCATTTCCCTTCAAGTTCATCCCACATGTACATTAATGTCAATGATGTCGCAGAAGTTAAATTAGCAGAAGAAAAAAAAAATGTGAATTACTCCGAGTCAACTCTTCTTTCTCTTCTTCTTTTTCTTCTTTATCACCATAATCACCACCACCACCACCACCACCAGCTCCCAGATGACTTCAACTAACTTAGAAGGAACTTTCCCATTGATTGCCAAAGGTAAAGTCAGAGATATTTACCAAGTTGACGACAACACTCTTTTATTCGTTGCTACTGATAGAATTTCCGCATACGATGTGATTATGTCTAATGGTATCCCAAATAAAGGTAAAATCTTAACCAAATTGTCTGAATTCTGGTTTGATTTCTTGCCAATTGAAAACCATTTAATCAAAGGAGACATTTTCCAAAAATATCCTCAACTAGAACCATATAGAAACCAATTGGAAGGCAGATCCTTACTTGTTAGAAAATTGAAATTGATCCCTCTTGAAGTTATTGTTAGAGGTTACATCACCGGTTCCGGCTGGAAAGAATACCAAAAATCTAAAACCGTCCACGGTATTCCTATTGGTGATGTGGTTGAATCACAACAAATCACTCCTATCTTCACCCCATCCACTAAAGCAGAACAAGGTGAACATGATGAAAATATCACCAAAGAACAAGCTGACAAGATTGTTGGAAAAGAATTATGTGATAGAATTGAAAAAATTGCTATTGATTTGTACACCAAAGCCAGAGATTACGCTGCCACTAAAGGAATTATTATCGCTGATACTAAATTTGAATTTGGTTTAGATGGTGACAACATCGTTCTTGTTGACGAAGTTTTAACTCCAGATTCTTCCAGATTCTGGAATGCTACTAAATACGAAGTTGGTAAATCTCAAGACTCTTACGATAAACAATTTTTGAGAGATTGGTTAACTTCTAATGGTGTTGCTGGTAAAGATGGTGTTGCTATGCCTGAAGACATTGTCACTGAAACCAAGAGCAAATACGTTGAAGCTTACGAAAATTTAACTGGTGACAAATGGCAAGAATAAATTAAGGATATCTATTATTAAAGCTTTCTATTTATCCCAAACTTTCGTAGTATTTTCTGACATGTTCAGATGTTTTTACTTTATCTTTCCTGAAATTTTTGATTTCTAACCGACTCTTGCATGTAGCTCTTGATAATGCAACATATGCTTGACCATTAGCAAAACTTCTACCTAAATCTATTTTGACTCTGTCCAAAGTTTGACCTTGAGCTTTGTGGATCGACATCGCCCACGACAAGATCAATGGAAGTTGTTCTCTGACTAACTCGTTCCCAGTATTTTCAAAACTAGACGTGGTACTTTTTTGTCCAGCTTTTTCAATCTTAAACTCTTCCTTTTCCACCATAACCACTTGTTTACCTCGTCCAGTAATACTAAAATTGACTACCGGTAATACTGTAGATTCGAATTCTTGACTAGCTAGATGACAACATGATTGAATGAAACTTTGTCGTTGCAATGGAATATTGTCGAAAAATGCTTTCTCTTGATCGGTAAAACCACCAGATTCGCCGATTCTATTACATACGAACCTCATTTCAGCAAGCGCCGCCTGGTCTTCCGCATCAATATACACATATTGTTCCAAAAACTTCATATAAAGTTTACGGGTAGCCATAGGGTACCGAGCTAGACCTAACAGAAAAGTAGGTCACATAAATATTATTGCCTCCAGTATGGCGGAATGTGAACAAAGGCTGAACTACATTACAGGTAGAACTGATATTCCAATCAAAATCTCTGTCGCTCAAAAGTTGGACTTGGAAGCAATGGTCAAACCATTGGTTGGAATCATCATGGGATCAGACTCTGACTTGCCGGTAATGTCTGCCGCATGTGCGGTTTTAAAAGATTTTGGCGTTCCATTTGAAGTGACAATAGTCTCTGCTCATAGAACTCCACATAGGATGTCAGCATATGCTATTTCCGCAAGCAAGCGTGGAATTAAAACAATTATCGCTGGAGCTGGTGGGGCTGCTCACTTGCCAGGTATGGTGGCTGCAATGACACCACTTCCTGTCATCGGTGTGCCCGTAAAAGGTTCTTGTCTAGCTCGAATTCATTTCAGCATTTATTGGTTGTATGAGAGTAGATAGAAAAAGACAACTCTGGCTTGAAGCTATCAAAAAACTAAGTAGTGATGAAAACTTTTCAAATATGGAACTCATCAGCCTCATTTCTAAATATGAAGAGTTAAGACGTAATGAACCACAGATTCAAGTGGACGATGATAAATTCACTAAATTGTTTTATGACAATATCCAGAAATATCTGCTTCGAATGAGCTCTGGACATGCAATTGTTTTATTTACTATCACAAGATTAGTAGATGTCGTTGGCGAAAAGTCATTAGTTTTATTCGATGAACCAGAGGTTCATCTGCATCCACCTTTGCTCTCTGCTTTTTTACGAACATTAAGCGACTTACTCGATGCACGCAATGGTGTAGCAATAATTGCAACTCATTCCCCAGTAGTACTGCAAGAGGTTCCAAAATCCTGCATGTGGAAAGTCCTACGGTCAAGAGAAGCAATAAATATTATCCGTCCGGATATTGAGACATTCGGTGAGAACTTAGGTGTTTTAACTCGTGAGGTGTTTTTACTTGAAGTGACAAATTCTGGATACCACCACTTATTATCGCAGTCCGTTGATTCAGAGCTTTCTTATGAAACCATTCTAAAAAATTATAATGGTCAGATAGGATTAGAAGGTCGAACCGTTTTAAAAGCGATGATAATGAACAGAGATGAAGGTAAAGTACAATGAAAAAACTACCTCTTCCAGCGAGAACTTATAGCGAAATGCTTAATAAATGCTCGGAAGGTATGATGCAGATAAATGTTAGAAATAATTTCATTACTCACTTCCCCACTTTTTTGCAGAAAGAACAACAATATAGAATATTAAGCTCGACAGGTCAGTTATTTACCTACGACAGGACACACCCTCTTGAGCCTACAACCTTAGTAGTTGGTAACCTGACAAAGGTTAAATTAGAAAAGCTTTATGAAAATAATCTCCGAGATAAAAACAAACCCGCTAGAACATATTACGATGACATGCTTGTTTCATCAGGTGAAAAATGTCCATTTTGTGGTGATATAGGACAGACAAAAAATATAGATCATTTTCTTCCTATTGCACATTATCCTGAATTTTCGGTGATGCCTATTAATTTAGTTCCATCGTGCCGCGACTGCAATATGGGAGAGAAAGGTCAAGTTTTCGCAGTAGATGAGGTACACCAAGCGATTCATCCCTATATCGACAAGGACATTTTTTTTCGTGAGCAATGGGTATATGCAAATTTCGTTTCCGGAACTCCGGGTGCTATCAGTTTTTATGTTGAATGCCCGGCGAACTGGAGGCAGGAAGACAAACACAGAGCTCTTCATCATTTCAAGCTATTAAATATTGCTAACAGGTATCGTTTGGAGGCAGGGAAGCACTTGAGTGAAGTGATTACTCAAAGAAACTCTTTCGTAAAAGTTATAAGGAAATATAGTTCAACCGCAACGTTTCAGCAGCTACAGTCAGAATTTATTGAAGCAAATCTGAAACCTATTATAGATTTGAATGACTTCCCCAATTATTGGAAAAGAGTTATGTATCAGTGCCTAGCAAACTCGGAAGATTTTTTCAGAGGGATCTAGAATATGATGAAAGATAGAAAATTACGACGCTTATCGGAAGTGAACGAATACTTTTTATATGAGGAGGGCTGTTTTTACA
>NZ_JARJBB010000006.1 GCF_029269835.1 Streptomyces tropicalis
TCGCCGACGCGGACCTGACCGTCCTGCTCCAGCAGCACCGCACCTACGACCTCCAGGGCCTGTCCGTGAAGGCCCAACTCCTCCTGGACACCCGCGGCGGCGCCCCCCCCGGGGGGGCGCCCCCCCGCCCCCACGACCGGACGGCTGCCGGGCGTGACCGCCGGACGGAACGAGGGATGCCCTCGGCCGCTCCCCCGCCGAGGAAGGGCCCTCAGCCGATGTCCGGCGGGTCGATGCGTACCCGGACGCCCTCCGCGCCACCGCGTGCCGTCCGTGCCGCCTGGGCGGCCTTGAGCGCGGCGGCCAGCGCCGCCCCGCTGCCGGGCGGGACACGGATCAGCACCCGCTCCCCGTGCTCCCCCGGCGGCGACGCACCCGGCCGGCGGGGGCGGCCCGCGGGCGCATCGGGCACCGGAACCGGTCCCAGCACCTCGGCCTCCCCGGGCAGCCGGGCCGTGCCCAGGAAGTCCGCCAGCGCCTCCGCCGGGCCCGCCACGGACGCCATCCGGGACACCGGCGGAAAGCCCAGCTCGGCCCGTTCGGCCAGCTCCCGCAGCGCGTGCCCGACCGGGTCCCAGCGCACCAGCGCCTGGACGGGCCGCAGCGTCGGCTCGGCGACGACCACCACCGTCCCGCCCTCCTCCTGGGGCCGGACCAGGGCGGCGGCGCCGATCCAGCGGCGCAGCGCCTCCTCGCCCGCCCGAAGGTCGGGGCGGCCCAGCATCGCCCAGCCGTCCAGCAGCAGCGCCGCCGCGTACCCGCCCTCGGCGACCGGCTCGGCCCCCGGGGTGCTCACGACCAGCGCGGGCGCCCCCGGGACCGTGTCGAGCACGTGCTCGCGCCCCGACGTCCGCACCGGCACGGCCGGGAACGCGCGCCCCAGCTCCTCCGCGGTCCGCCGCGCGCCGACGACCTGGGCGCGCAGCCGGAACGCACCGCACTCCGGGCAGTGCCAGGCGGCCTCGTCCCGGCCGCACCACTCGCAGCGGAGCACCCCGGCGTCCTGGCCCTGCAGCGGGCCCGCGCAATGCCGGCACCGCGCGGGCGCGCGGCACTGCGCGCACGCCATCCGCGGTAGGTAACCGCGCCGGGGCACCTGCACCAGCACCGGCCCGTGCCGCAGCCCCTCCCGGGCCGCCTGCCAGGCGAGTGAGGGAAGCCGGGCGGCCCGGGCGGCCTCGTCCCGGGCGAGGTCCCCGTCGCCGACGGTCCGCACCAGGGGCGCGGCCCGCCGCACCTGGTCCCGGCCCGCCACGACCGGCCGGGCCCAGCCGCTCTCGACGAGCTGCGCGGCCTCCACCGTGCAGCTCCAGCTGCCGAGCAGGAAGGCGCACGTGTCCTGGGCAGCGCGCAACTGCAGCACCTCCCGGGCGTGCGGCTGCGGCGCGTGCTGCTCGCTGTGGCTGCCGTCCCCGTCGTCCCAGAGCGCCACGAGCCCCAGGTCGCGCACCGGCGCGAACATCGCCGCGCGGGTGCCGACCACCGCCCGTACCGATCCGCGGCGCACCGCGAGCCACTGGCGGTAGCGCTTCTCGGGGCCGGCGTCCGCGGTGAGCAGCGCATGCCGGCCCTCGCCGAGGAGCGCGGTCAGCGCGGCGTCGACCCGGGACGCGGTCCGGCCGTCCGGTACGACGACCAGCGCCCCGCGGTCCGAGGCGAGCGCGGCGGCGACGGCGCGGGCCAGCTCCTCGCTCCAGCCGGGTCCGGGCAGCGCGTGCCACACGGCGCGCGGGGAGCCGCCCGAGGCCAGGGCCCGGAGGAGGGCGGGACCGTGCTCGTAGCGCGCCCAGGAGCCGGGGCCGGGGGCGGAGGGCGGGGGCAGCGGGGCGGGCGAGGGCCGCTTCTCGGCGCGTGCGCTGCGCGGCGGCACGGCGAGCTGGAGCACGTCGGCGAGGCTGCCCGCGTACCGGTCGGCAACGGCCCTGGCCAGGCCCAGCAGCTCGGGATCGAGGACGGGCTCGGGCGACACCACCTGGGCCAGGGCGGCGAGCGGGCCGGAGTAGTCGGACTCGGCGCGCCGCTCGATGAGGAAGCCGTCGATGAGGCCGCCGCCCTCGCGGCGTCCCTCGCGCACCCGGTGCCGACCGGCTCCGAACCGCACCCGGACCCGCACCCCGGGCTGGGCCTCGGCGTCCAGCTCGGCCGGGACGGCGTAGTCGAAGCAGCGGTCGAGGTGGAGGACGCCCTTGTCGACCAGCACCCGGGCCACCGGCAGCTCCTCGGCGAGCGCGGCGCCCCGCCAGGTCCGCGGCCGGGCCCGGGGCTCCTTCGCCTTCCGCACGCTCTCCCGGATGAGCGCAAGCTGCTCCGGCGGCGCCCCCGCGGCCCCGCCGTCCCCCGGCCCGTTCTCGCTGCTCACGCTTGCATTCTTACCAAACCCCACCGACAGCGGCCGCCGCCCGGAGCCCGCTGCCCGGGTGCGCTCCGCCGTGCCGCGGCCCGCGGGCACGGCCGAGGCCCGGCCCCCGCGCGGGGAACCGGGCCTCACAACGGGCTCGACGGGTGCGGTCTAGAGGCCCGCCGCCGCACGGAGGGCGTCGACGCGGTCGGTGCGCTCCCAGGTGAAGTCGGGCAGCTCACGGCCGAAGTGGCCGTAGGCCGCGGTCTGGCCGTAGATCGGGCGCAGCAGGTCGAGGTCGCGGATGATGGCGGCCGGACGGAGGTCGAAGACCTCGTCGATCGCCTTCTCGATCTTCTCCGGGTCGATCTTGTGGGTGCCGAAGGTCTCGACGAAGAGGCCGACCGGCTCGGCCTTGCCGATGGCGTACGCCACCTGGACCTCGCAGCGGGCGGCGAGGCCCGCGGCGACGACGTTCTTCGCGACCCAGCGCATTGCGTAGGCGGCGGAGCGGTCGACCTTGGACGGGTCCTTGCCGGAGAAGGCGCCGCCTCCGTGGCGGGCCATGCCGCCGTAGGTGTCGATGATGATCTTGCGGCCGGTGAGGCCGGCGTCGCCCATCGGGCCGCCGATCTCGAAGCGGCCGGTGGGGTTGACCAGGAGGCGGTAGCCCTCGGTGTCGAGCTTGATGCCGTCCTCGAGCAGTGCCTTCAGCTCCGGCTCCACGACGAACTCGCGGATGTCCGGCGCCAGCAGCGACTCCAGGTCGATGTCGGAGGCGTGCTGCGAGGAGACCACGACGGTGTCCAGACGGACCGCCTTGTCACCGTCGTACTCGATGGTGACCTGCGTCTTGCCGTCCGGGCGCAGGTAGGGGATCGTCCCGTTCTTGCGGACCTCGGAGAGGCGGCTGGAGAGGCGGTGCGCCAGGAAGATCGGCAGCGGCATCAGCGTCGGCGTCTCGTCCGAGGCGTAGCCGAACATCAGGCCCTGGTCGCCGGCGCCCTGCCGGTCCAGCTCGTCCTCGTCGCCCTCGACCCGGTTCTCGTAGGCGGTGTCCACGCCCTGTGCGATGTCCGGGGACTGTGCGCCGATGGACACCGACACGCCGCAGGAGGCGCCGTCGAAGCCCTTCTTCGAGGAGTCGTAACCGATCTCGAGGATCTTGTTGCGGACCAGGGTCGCGATGTCGGCGTAGGCCTTGGTGGTGACCTCGCCGGCCACGTGGACCAGGCCGGTGGTGATCAGCGTCTCCACGGCGACCCGGGAGGCCGGGTCCTCACGCAGAAGCGCGTCGAGAATGGTGTCGCTGATCTGGTCAGCGATCTTGTCGGGGTGACCCTCGGTCACGGACTCCGAGGTGAACAGGCGACGGGACACAACGCTCCCTGGGGTTGCAGCGGCTGCTGGCTGATCATGGGCGGACGGCGCGGGGCTGCGCCCGGTCGTCCGAGAACAGTTTATCGGTCGCACTCGACCGCAGGCCCACCCGTCTCGCCTCTCGGAAACGCTGTGACCTGCGGCACGAGCATTCTGCCCAATGTCGAGCGGCCTTGACCAGAGCCGCCGCGCGCCGAACTGCGGGGCTGGAGCGATCCTTGAGCCGAATGGAACATTCAGTCGAGCCGGGCCGCCACCAGGTCCCAGACGATTTCGGCCAGGGCCTCCTTGGGGCCGTGCGGAACAGGGGTTTCGCTGCCGTCGGCGCCCAGGACCAGAGCTTCGTTCTCCTCGGAGCCGAAGGTCTTGCGCTCCCCCACCTCGTTGACCACGAGGAGGTCGCAGCCCTTGCGGGCGAGCTTCGCCCGGCCGTTGGCGACGACGTCGTCGGTCTCCGCGGCGAAGCCGACGATCACCTGTCCGGGCCGCGCCCGATCGGCCGCCATCTCGGCAAGGATGTCCGGATTACGCACCAGAGCGATCGGTTCCGGTTCCTGCCCGTCCTTCTTCTTGATCTTTCCGGTCGCGTAGGCGGCGGGTCGGAAGTCGGCGACGGCGGCCGCCATGACCACCGCGTCCGCGTCCCCGGCGGCCTTCAGGACCGCCTCGCGAAGCTGCACGGCCGTCCCCACCGGGACGACGTCGACGCCCGCGGGGTCCGGCATGCCGGTGTTGGCGGCGACCAGCGTGACACGGGCGCCGCGCGCCGCCGCCGTGCGCGCCAGGGCGTAGCCCTGCTTGCCGGAGGAGCGGTTGCCGAGGAAGCGGACGGGGTCGAAGGGCTCGCGGGTGCCTCCGGCGCTGACCACGACGTGCCGGCCGGCGAGGTCCGGCTCGCCGGCGCCGCGGGCGAGCACCCGGCGGCAGACCTCGAAGATCTCGACGGGGTCGGGCAGCCGCCCCTTGCCGGTGTCGACGCCGGTCAGGCGGCCGACGGCGGGCTCGATCACGACGGCGCCGCGGCGGCGCAGCGTCGCCACGTTCTCCCGGGTGGCGGGGTGCTCCCACATCTCGGTGTGCATGGCCGGGGCGAAGACCACCGGGCAGCGGGCGGTGAGCAGGGTGTTGGTCAGCAGGTCGTCCGCGAGGCCGTGGGCCGCCTTGGCGAGCACGTCGGCCGTGGCGGGGGCCACCACGACCAGGTCGGCGTGCTGGCCGATGCGGACGTGCGGGACCTCGTGGACGTCGTCCCAGACCTCGGTGGAGACGGGGTTGCCGGAGAGTGCCGACCAGGTGGGGGCGCCGACGAAGTGCAGCGCGGAGGCCGTGGGGACGACGCGGACGTCGTGACCCGACTCGGTGAGCCTGCGGAGCAGCTCACAGGCCTTGTACGCGGCGATGCCGCCCGTGACCCCCAGAACGACCTTGGGCTTGTCCACCGTCTCTCCCCGGAACTCGGCTCCGTGCGCCGGGACGTGCGCACGGGTCTATGACACACCACAGGCCCGGCAGTCGCGCTGCCGGGCCTGTGGAAAAAACCTACTGCGATCTGCAGATATGACTTACTGCCCCGGGCCCTCGATGGCCTCGGAGGTCAGCAGACCCGCGTTGATCTCGCGCAGGGCGATGGAGAGCGGCTTCTCGTGGACATGGGTGTCGACGAGCGGACCGACGTATTCCAGGAGGCCCTCGCCGAGCTGCGAGTAGTACGCGTTGATCTGGCGGGCCCGCTTGGCCGCGTAGATCACGAGGCTGTACTTCGAGTCGGTGGCCTCGAGGAGCTCGTCGATCGGCGGGTTGATGATGCCCTCGGGCGCAGAAATGGAAGAGGACACGCTCTACCTTCCGATGGGTGGGAAAGATGCTGACGGTGCGATCGTCACGATCACACAACGTCCATCAAGGCTAGCAGCTCGCGGGCCACGTCCTCGACGGAGGTGTTGACCAGGGTCTCGTCGAACTCGGGTTCGGCCGCCAGCTCGACCTTCGCGGCGCCGAGCCGGCGCTCGATCACCTCGGGCGGCTCCGTGCCCCGGCCGGTGAGCCTGCGCACCAGCTCCTCCCAGGAGGGAGGGGCCAGGAACACCAGCTGGGCCTCCGGCATCGACGCGCGGACCTGGCGGGCCCCCTGCAGGTCGATCTCGAGGAGCACGGGCACCCCGGACTCCAGGTGCTCCAGCACGGCCGCACGCGGCGTGCCGTAGCGGTTGCCGGCGAACTCGGCCCACTCCAGCAGCTCGCCGTTGGCGATCAGCTTGTCCATCTCGTCGTCGGAGACGAAGAAGTAGTGGACACCGTGCTGCTCGCCGGGGCGGGGCTTGCGGGTCGTCGCCGACACCGAGAGCCAGACCTCGGGGTGTTCCTTGCGCATATGGGCGACGACCGTGCTCTTGCCGACCCCCGAGGGGCCGGAGAGCACGGTCAGCCGCGGACGTGCGTCCGGGGGCACGGGGGTCGTCCCCCGGGGTGTTACAGCCATGCAGCGATTATTCCAGCAATCCCGGACTGCCCCGGACTCAGGATCCGGTGCTGCCGAACTCACGCTCCAGGGAGGCGATCTGGTTGGAACCGAGACCCCGCACGCGGCGGCTCTCGGAGATGCCGAGTCGCTCCATGATCTGCTTGGCGCGGACCTTGCCCACGCCCGGCAGGGACTCCAGCAGCGCGGAAACCTTCATCTTGCCGATGACGTCGTTTTCCTGGCCCTGCTTGATGACCTCGTGAAGCGAGGCGCCGGAGTGCTTGAGTCGATTCTTGACCTCGGCCCGCTCCCGGCGAGCCGCGGCGGCCTTTTCGAGCGCGGCTGCGCGCTGTTCAGGGGTAAGGGGCGGAAGAGCCACGCCTACGTCACCTCGGATGTCGAACTGTCGGATACGGACCGGTGAGGAACCTAGTCGCCCCACACCTGGGGAGCCACGAGCAACACGCCTGCCCGTCGTCCCCCGCTACCTGGAGGGGCAGGAGGGGCTCCCACTCGACGGAGACTAGCGGTCAAGTCCGCCAGAGTCAGCGAGAACAGCGGAAAAGTCCTGGTCAGCCTCCGCCAGGCTAGACATTTAGGACATATTGCCCCGGATTTGAGCCGGTATCCAGACTCACGGCGTCCGGGGACGCCGCCCGCGCGGACCCGAGCGGGCTCAGCCGGACGTCACCGCGGCCCGGATCTCCTCCGCGAAGCGTTCCGCCGCGTCACGCAGCGCGACGACGTCGGGGCCGTGACGAAGAACACCCCGGCTGACGTTCGGCACCACGTTGCGCACGGCGGCACCGAAGACCCGGGGGAGGTCGGCCGGCGTCGCCCCCTGGGCGCCGATGCCGGGCGCGAGGAGCGGCCCGCCGATCTCCAGGTCGTACGGCGACAGGTCACCGAGCGTGGCGCCCACCACGGCGCCGAAGGAGCCCAGGGGGGCCTGTCCCGCGTTCTCCGCGGCGAGCCGGGCGAGCACGGTGGCACCGACCGAGCGGCCGTCGGGCCGCAGGGCGTGCTGGACCTCGGCGCCCTCCGGGTTGGAGGTCAGCGCCAGCACGAACAGGCCGGTGCCGTTCTCGCGGGCCAGCTCGACCGCGGGCGCCAGCGAGCCGTAGCCCAGGTACGGCGAGACGGTCAGCGCGTCGGAGAACAGCGGCGCGTCCTTGTGCAGGAAGGACTCGGCGTAGGCGGCCATGGTGGACCCGATGTCGCCGCGCTTGGCATCCATGACGACCAGCGCACCGGCCGCCCGCGCCTCGGCGACCGCCGCCTCCAGGACCGCCAGGCCCCGGGAGCCGAACCGCTCGAAGAAGGCGATCTGCGGCTTCAGCACGGCGACCCGGCCGGCGACGGCCTCCACGACCGTGCGGCTGAACCGCTCCAGGCCGGCCACGTCGTCGTTCAGCCCCCACTCGGCGAGCAGGGAGGCGTGCGGGTCGATGCCGACGCACAGCGGGCCGCGCTCGTCCATGGCGCGGCGCAGGCGTGCGCCGAAGGGCTCCAGAGCGGTCATGCGGTCTCCCGGGCCTTCCTGACGTCCGCGCCGACGGCGTCGGCGAGGGTGGCGTACGGACTCGTGCGCAGCCGTGCGGCGAGCCCCTTGTGGACGGAGCGGGCCCAAAAGGGCCCCTGGTAGATGAAGGCGCTGTAGCCCTGGACGAGCGTGGCGCCGGCCAGGATGCGCTGCCAGGCGTCCTCGGCGGTCTCGACGCCACCGACGCCCACCAGGGTGATGCGGTCGCCCACGCGCGCGTAGAGGCGGCGCAGCACCTCCAGGGAGCGCTCCTTGAGCGGGGCGCCGGACAGGCCGCCGGTCTCCTGCACCAGGGCGGGTTCCGACCGCAGGCCGAGCCCCTCGCGTGCGACGGTGGTGTTGGTGGCGATGATCCCGTCCAGGCCCAGCTCCACGGCGAGGTCGGCCACCGCGTCGACGTCCTCGTCGGCGAGGTCCGGCGCAATCTTCACCAGCAGCGGCACCCGGCGGCCGGCGACGACCCGGTCGGCGGCCTCGCGCACCGCGCTGAGCAGCGGCCGCAGCGCCTCGGTGGCCTGGAGGTTGCGCAGGCCGGGGGTGTTCGGCGAGGAGACGTTGACGACCAGGTAGTCGGCGTGCGGCGCGAGCCGCTCGGTGGACTTCACGTAGTCGGCGGCGGCCTCCGTCTCCGGGACGGCCTTGGTCTTGCCGATGTTCACGCCGACGGCGGTACGGAAGACCGGCGTGCGTGCGGCCAGGCGGGCGGCGACGGCGAGGGAGCCCTCGTTGTTGAAGCCCATGCGGTTGATCAGCGCACGGTCCGCGACCAGGCGGAACAGCCGCTTCCTGGGGTTGCCGGGCTGCGGCTCGCCCGTCACCGTGCCGATCTCGACGTGGTCGAAGCCGAGCATGGCCATGCCGTCGATGCCGACGGCGTTCTTGTCGAAGCCGGCGGCGAGCCCGAAGGGGCCGTGCATCCGCAGCCCGAGGGCCTCGGTGCGCAGCTCCCGGTACCGGGGCGCGAGCGCGGCCGCGACGAGCGTGCGCAGCACGGGGGTCCGCGCGGCCAGCCGGATCCAGTCGAAGGCGAGGTGGTGCGCCGCCTCGGGGTCCATCCGCCGGAAGACCAGGCGGAAGAAGAACGTGTACATGTGGGGTCCTCGTGCGTCCTCGTACGGCCTCGTGGAGCGGCCTCGTGAAGGGGCCTCGTGAAGGGGCCTCGTGAAGAGGGGGACACCGTTTCCGGTGTCCCCCTCGGGGCTGCTAGTCGCGGGCCGCGGTCAGGAACTCCGCGTGTTCCTGGAGCGAGCTGACGCCGACGTCGCCGTGGTTGAGGGCGTCGATGCCCTGGACCGCGGCGGCCAGCGCCTGCACCGTCGTCAGGCACGGCACGGACCGCGCCACGGCGGCGGTGCGGATCTCGTAGCCGTCGAGACGGCCACCGGTGCCGTACGGGGTGTTCACGATGAGGTCGACCTCGCCGTCGTGGATGAGCTGGACGATGGTCCGCTCGCCGTCCGGGCCGGGGCCCTGGGACTGCTTGCGCACGACGGTGGCGTTGATGCCGTTGCGCCGGAGGACCTCGGCGGTGCCGGAGGTGGCGAGCAGCTCGAAGCCGTGGGCGACCAGCTCGCGCGCCGGGAAGATCATCGACCGCTTGTCCCGGTTGGCGACCGAGATGAAGGCGCGGCCCTTGGTGGGCAGCGGGCCGTAGGCGCCCGCCTGCGACTTCGCGTACGCCGTGCCGAAGACGGAGTCGATGCCCATGACCTCGCCGGTGGAGCGCATCTCCGGGCCGAGCACGGTGTCGACGCCGCGGCCCTGGATGTCCCGGAAGCGGGTCCACGGCATGACCGCCTCCTTGACGGAGATCGGCGCGTCCAGCGGCATGGTGCCGCCGTCGCCGGTCCTCGGCAGCAGTCCCTCGGCGCGCAGCTGGGCGATCGTCGCGCCCAGGGAGATCCGGGCGGCGGCCTTCGCCAGCGGCACCGCGGTCGCCTTCGAGGTGAAGGGGACGGTGCGCGAGGCGCGCGGGTTGGCCTCCAGGACGTAGAGGATGTCTCCGGCCAGGGCGAACTGGATGTTGATCAGACCGCGGACGCCGACGCCCTTGGCGATGCCCTCGGTGGAGGCGCGCAGGCGCTTGATGTCGTGCGCCCCGAGCGTGATCGGCGGCAGGGCGCACGCCGAGTCGCCGGAGTGGATGCCGGCCTCCTCGATGTGCTCCATCACGCCGCCGAGGAAGAGCTCCTCGCCGTCGTAGAGCGCGTCGACGTCGATCTCGATGGCGTCGTCGAGGAAGCGGTCGACCAGGACCGGGCGGGAGGGGCTGATCTCGGTGGACTCGGCGATGTACGCCTCCAGGCGCGCCTCGTCGTAGACGATCTCCATGCCGCGGCCGCCGAGGACGTACGACGGCCGGACGAGGACCGGGTAACCGATCTCGTCGGCGATGGCCTTGGCCTGGGCGAAGGTGGTGGCGGTGCCGTGCTTGGGGGCGGGCAGGCCGGCCTCCGCGAGGACGCGGCCGAAGGCGCCGCGGTCCTCGGCGGCGTGGATCGCCTCGGGCGAGGTGCCGACGACCGGCACGCCGTTGTCCTTGAGCGCCTGGGCCAGGCCCAGCGGGGTCTGCCCGCCGAGCTGCACCACGACACCGGCGACGGGGCCGGCCAGGCGCTCGGCGTGGACGATCTCCAGGACGTCCTCCAGCGTGAGCGGCTCGAAGTACAGCCGGTCGGAGGTGTCGTAGTCGGTGGAGACGGTCTCCGGGTTGCAGTTGACCATCACGGTCTCGAACCCGGCGTCGGACAGCGCGAAGGAGGCGTGCACGCAGGAGTAGTCGAACTCGATGCCCTGGCCGATGCGGTTGGGCCCGGAGCCGAGGATGATCACCGCGGGCTTCTCGCGGGGCGCGACCTCGCTCTCCTCGTCGTAGGAGGAGTAGAAGTACGGCGTCTGCGCGGCGAACTCGGCGGCGCAGGTGTCGACCGTCTTGTAGACGGGGCGGATGCCGAGCGCGTGGCGGACCTCGCGCACGACGTCCTCACGCAGTCCGCGGATCTCGCCGATCTGGTGGTCGGAGAAGCCGTGCCGCTTGGCCTCGGTGAAGAGGTCGGCGGTCAGCTCGGGCGCCTCGGCCAGCTCGTCCGCGATCTCCTTGATCAGGAAGAGCTGGTCCACGAACCACGGGTCGATCTTCGTGAACGCGAAGACCTCCTCCGGGGTGGCGCCGGCGCGGACGGCCTGCATGACGGTGTTGATGCGGCCGTCGGTGGGCCGGACCGCCGCGCGCAGCAGCTCGTCCTTGTCGCCGGGGTCGCCGGTGAAGGTGAACTGGCTGCCCTTCTTCTCCAGCGAGCGCAGGGCCTTCTGGAACGCCTCGGTGAAGTTGCGGCCGATGGCCATGGCCTCGCCGACCGACTTCATGGTGGTGGTCAGCGTGGAGTCGGCCTGGGGGAACTTCTCGAACGCGAACCGGGGCGCCTTGACGACCACGTAGTCGAGCGAGGGCTCGAAGGAGGCCGGGGTCTCCCGCGTGATGTCGTTCGGGATCTCGTCGAGGGTGTAGCCGACGGCGAGCCGGGCGGCGATCTTCGCGATCGGGAAGCCGGTGGCCTTCGAGGCGAGCGCGGAGGAGCGCGACACGCGCGGGTTCATCTCGATGACGATGACCCGGCCGTCCTCGGGGTTCACCGCGAACTGGATGTTGCAGCCGCCGGTGTCGACGCCGACCTCGCGGATGACGGCGATGCCGACGTCCCGAAGGATCTGGTACTCGCGGTCGGTCAGCGTCATCGCCGGGGCGACGGTGATCGAGTCGCCGGTGTGCACGCCCATCGGATCGAAGTTCTCGATGGAGCAGACCACCACGACGTTGTCGTGCTTGTCGCGCATCAGCTCCAGCTCGTACTCCTTCCAGCCGAGGATGGACTCCTCCAGGAGCACCTCGGTGGTCGGGGAGAGCGTGAGGCCCTGGCCGGCGATCCGGCGCAGCTCCTCCTCGTCGTGCGCGAAGCCGGAGCCGGCGCCGCCCATGGTGAAGGAGGGGCGGACCACGACCGGGTAGCCGCCGAGCCGGTCGACGCCCGCGAGGACGTCGTCCATGGTGTGGCAGATGACGGAGCGGGCGGACTCGCCGTGGCCGATCTTCTGCCGGACGGCCTCCACGACGTTCTTGAACTGGTCGCGGTCCTCGCCCTTGTGGATGGCCTCCACGTTGGCACCGATCAGCTCGACGCCGTACTTCTGCAGGACGCCGTTCTCGTGCAGGGAGATCGCCGTGTTGAGGGCCGTCTGGCCGCCCAGGGTGGGCAGCAAGGCGTCCGGCTGCTCCTTGGCGATGATCTTCTCGACGAACTCGGGGGTGATCGGCTCCACGTAGGTGGCGTCGGCGATCTCCGGGTCGGTCATGATCGTCGCCGGGTTGGAGTTCACCAGGACGACCCGCAGGCCCTCGGACTTGAGGACGCGGCACGCCTGGGTGCCGGAGTAGTCGAACTCGGCGGCCTGGCCGATGACGATCGGGCCGGAGCCGATGACCAGGACGGACTGGATATCGGTGCGCTTAGGCACGCTGGCCCTCCATCAGGGAAACGAAGCGGTCGAACAGGTAGGCGGCGTCGTGCGGGCCCGCGGCCGCTTCGGGGTGGTACTGGACGCTGAAGGCCGGCTTGTCGAGGAGGCGGAGGCCCTCCACCACGTCGTCGTTGAGGCAGACGTGGGAGACCTCGACCCGGCCGTGCGGGGTGTCGGTGACGCGGTCGGTGGGCGCGTCGACGGCGAAGCCGTGGTTGTGCGCGGTGACCTCGACCTTGCCGGTCGTGCGGTCCTGCACCGGCTGGTTGATGCCCCGGTGGCCGTACTTCAGCTTGTAGGTGCCGAAGCCGAGCGCGCGGCCGAGGATCTGGTTGCCGAAGCAGATGCCGAACAGCGGGGTGCCGCGCTCCAGCACGCCCCGCATCACGGAGACCGGGTGGTCGGCGGTGGCCGGGTCGCCCGGGCCGTTGGAGAAGAACACGCCGTCGGGGGCGACCGCGTAGATGTCCTCGACAGTGGCGGTGGCGGGCAGGACGTGCACCTCGATGCCGCGCTCGGCCATGCGGCGCGGGGTCATGCCCTTGATGCCGAGGTCGACGGCGGCGACGGTGTACTTCTTCTCGCCGATCGCCGGGACGACGTACGCCTCCTTGGTCGCGACCTCGGCGGACAGGTCGGCGCCCTTCATCTCGGGGGTCTGGCGGACCTCGGCCAGCATGGTGCCCTCGTCGGGCAGCGCGTTGCCGGAGAAGATGCCGACGCGCATGGCGCCACGCTCACGCAGGTGGCGGGTGAGGGCGCGGGTGTCGATGCCGCTGATGCCCACGACGCCCTGGTGGCGCAGTTCCTCGTCCAGCGAGCGCTTGGCGCGCCAGTTGGACGGCACGCGTGCGGGGTCGCGGACCACGTAGCCGGAGACCCAGATCCGCCCGGACTCGGGGTCCTCGTCGTTGACGCCGGTGTTGCCGACGTGCGGGGCGGTCATGACGACGACCTGGCGGTGGTACGACGGGTCGGTGAGGGTCTCCTGGTAGCCGGTCATGCCGGTGGAGAAAACGGCCTCGCCGAACGTCTCCCCCACGGCCCCGTAGGCGCGGCCGCGGAAGAAGCGGCCGTCCTCCAGGACGAGGACGGCGGGAACCTTCGGTGCGGTTCCCCTGCTGGAGGTGGTCATCGTTCGGCGCCTTCCGTGGTGTTCTTCTCGATCATGGTGGTGAGGGCGGCGACCCACTCGGTGTGCTCGGCCGAGCGGTCGGAGCGGAACCCGGAGTCGATCAGCCGTTCACCGTGCTCCCAGGTCACCACCAGCAGGCCGCCCTCGGTGAGGACCTTGCCGGCGATGCCCTTGTCGAGCCGCGCGCCGCGCAGCCGGGCGGCCGGGACGAAGAAGTCCTCGGCACCGGGGCGCACGACGTCCAGGCCCGCGTCGGTCAGGGTGAGCTCGGCCCGGCTGCGGGTGCCGAGTCCGCGGGCCACGATCCGGTCCAGCCACTGCCCGGCCGTGGTCGAGCCGTGGTAGCGGCCGCTCATGGTCAGTGTCGCCTCGCCGGGCGTGTCGGGCGCGGTGGGCAACTCCGGCAGGTCCCCCTGGAGAGTGCCGCGCCACTTCCAGCCCTCGCGCATCAGCCAGTAGACCAGGGCGACGAAGAGGGCCAGACCGACGAGCCAGCCGATCCGGGCGGCCCAGTCGGTGACCGCGGCCGACTTCCGTTCGGCGGCGAGGGGGGCCGCGAGGCGGGCGGCGAGCAGAGTTGCTGGTGTCACGTGAGCTTCCCGTCGACGAGCGTGGCCTTGCCCCGCAGCCAGGTGTGGGTGACACGGCCCGGCAGCTCGCGTCCCGCGTACGGGGTGTTGCGGCTGCGCGAGGCGAAGCCCGCGGGGTCCACCTGCCCACGGTATGCCGTGTCGACCAGGGTGAGGTTCGCGGGCTCGCCGGCCGAGACGGGGCGGCCGTGGCCGGTGGCCCGCCCGATCTGCGCCGGCCGGACGGACATGCGGTCGGCGACGCCGGCCCAGTCCAGCAGCCCGGTGTCGACCATGGTCTCCTGGACCACCGACAGCGCGGTCTCCAGGCCGACCATGCCCATGGCGGCCGCGGCCCACTCGCAGTCCTTGTCCTCGTGCGGGTGCGGGGCGTGGTCGGTGGCGACGATGTCGATCGTGCCGTCGGCGAGCGCCTCGCGCAGGGCCATCACGTCGCGGTCGGTGCGCAGCGGCGGGTTGACCTTGTAGACCGGGTTGTAGGAGCGCACCATCTCGTCGGTGAGGAGCAGGTGGTGCGGGGTCACCTCGGCGGTGACGTCGATGCCGCGGGACTTGGCCCAGCGGACGATCTCCACCGACCCGGCCGTGGACAGGTGGCAGATGTGGACGCGGGAGCCGACGTGCTCGGCGAGCAGGACGTCCCGCGCGATGATCGACTCCTCGGCGACGGCCGGCCAGCCGCCGAGCCCCAGCTCGGCGGAGACGACGCCCTCGTTCATCTGGGCGCCCTCGGTCAGCCGCGGCTCCTGCGCGTGCTGGGCGACGACGCCGCCGAAGGCCTTCACGTACTCCAGCGCCCGGCGCATGATCACCGCGTCGTCGACGCACTTGCCGTCATCGGAGAAGACGGTGACGCCGGCCGCCGAGTCGTGCATGGCGCCCAGCTCGGCGAGCTTCCGGCCCTCCAGGCCCACGGTGACGGCGCCGATGGGCTGGACGTCGCAGTACCCGTGCTCGCGGCCGAGCCGGTAGACCTGCTCGACCACGCCGGCGGTGTCGGCGACCGGGAAGGTGTTGGCCATGGCGAACACGGCGGTGTAGCCGCCGGACGCGGCGGCGCGGGTGCCGGTGAGGACGGTCTCGGAGTCCTCGCGGCCGGGCTCGCGCAGGTGGGTGTGGAGGTCGACCAGGCCGGGGAGCAGCACCTTGCCGCCGGCCTCGACGATCTCGGCGCCCTCCCCCGCCTCGGCCGCGAGGTCGGGGCCGACGGCGGCGACGGTGCCGCCGTCGATCAGGACGTCCCCGGGCTCGCCGCCGAGCACCTTCGCACCACGGATCAGGATCTTGCTCATGGGGGTCACTTCTCCTCGGTACGGGTGTGGGTGGCGGCGGGCGCGTTCTTCGTGTCGAACACGGCGCCCCCGAGCAGCAGGTACAGCACGGCCATCCGGATGGAGACGCCGTTGGCGACCTGCTCGACGGCGGTGCAGCGCGGGGAGTCGGCGACCTCGGCGGTGATCTCCATGCCGCGGACCATCGGGCCGGGGTGCATCACGACGGCGTGCTCGGGCAGTCTCGCCATCCGCTCGCCGTCGAGGCCGTAGCGCCGGGAGTACTCGCGCTCGGTCGGGAAGAAGGCGGCGTTCATGCGCTCGCGCTGGACGCGCAGCATCATCACCGCGTCGGACTTGCTGAGTGTGCTGTCGAGGTCGTAGGAGACCTCGCAGGGCCAGGAGCCGACGCCGACCGGCAGCAGGGTGGGCGGCGCGACGAGGACGACCTCGGCGCCGAGGGTGTGCAGCAGGTCGACGTTGGAACGGGCGACCCGGCTGTGCAGGATGTCGCCGACGAGGGTGACGCGGCGGCCGGCGAGGTCCTGGCCCAGCCCGGCGTCGCGGCCGACGAGGCGGCGGCGCAGGGTGAAGGCGTCGAGCAGCGCCTGGGTGGGGTGCTGGTGGGTGCCGTCGCCGGCGTTGATGACGGCGGCGTCGATCCAGCCCGAGTTCGCCAGGCGGTACGGGGCTCCGGAGGCGCCGTGCCGGATGACCACGGCGTCCACGCCCATGGCCTCCAGGGTCTGCGCGGTGTCCTTCAGGGACTCGCCCTTGGAGACGCTGGAGCCCTTGGCGGTGAAGTTGATGACGTCCGCGGACAGCCGCTTCTCGGCGGCCTCGAAGGAGATGCGGGTGCGGGTGGAGTCCTCGAAGAAGAGGTTGACGACCGTGCGGCCGCGCAGGGTCGGCAGTTTCTTGATCGGCCGGTCGGCGACCCGGGCCATCTCCTCGGCGGTGTCGAGGATCAGGACGGCGTCGTCGCGGGTGAGGTCGGCGGCCGAGATGAGATGACGCTGCATCTGTCAGGCTCCGTAAGGCAGTTCATGCGGGAAGCGGGGGCCCGGAGTGTCCCCGGAAGGCGCAGCCGGGCAGGCGGGGGCGCGGCGGCACGGCACGCGTCGGCGCGCCGTGCGCCGGGGTGTTACGGCTGCTCGCCCGGTGCGGCCGGCTTGGCGCCGAGCAGCACGGTGTCGCGGCCGTCCTCCTCGGCGAGCTGGACCTTGACCGTCTCCCGCAGCGACGTGGGGAGGTTCTTGCCGACGTAGTCGGCGCGGATGGGCAGTTCGCGGTGGCCCCGGTCGACGAGGACCGCGAGCTGCACGGAGCGCGGGCGCCCGATGTCGTTCAGGGCGTCGAGGGCGGCGCGGATGGTGCGGCCTGAGAAGAGCACGTCGTCGACGAGGACGACGAGGCGGCCGTCGATGCCGTCACCGGGGATCTCGGTGCGCGCCAGCGCACGCGGCGGGTGCATGCGCAGGTCGTCGCGGTACATGGTGATGTCGAGCGAGCCGCAGGGGACCGTGCGCTCGGTGATCTGCTCCAGTTTGACGGCGAGCCGCTGGGCGAGGAAGACGCCCCGGGTCGGGATGCCGAGGAGCACCACGTCGTCTGCGCCCTTGGCGCGCTCGACGATCTCGTGGGCGATGCGGGTCAGAACCCGCGCGATGTCGGGCCCCTCGAGAACGGGCCGCGCATCGGAGGTGTGCGTGTCCATACGAAACGGACCTCCTTCTCCGCCTCACGGGACGGACCTTAAAGGACGTCGGAATTGCGCCACACACGCTAGCAGACCCGGGCGGGTGCCTCGATCACCCCTTCGGAGCAACCGGCCGCCGCCGGGACGGAACCGGCAGTGCGGACCGTTCGGCTTGACGCGGCAGAGTAACGCTGCGTAACCTCACAGTGAGTTACCAGCCGCGCGGCGGGAATCGAAGCCGGCCGCGTCGACACAGTGTCCGGGGAGCCATATGTCCAGCGAATACGCCAAACAGCTCGGGGCCAAGCTCCGGGCGATCCGCACCCAGCAGGGCCTTTCCCTCCACGGTGTCGAGGAGAAGAGCCAGGGACGCTGGAAGGCGGTCGTGGTCGGCTCGTACGAGCGCGGCGACCGGGCCGTGACCGTGCAGCGTCTCGCCGAGCTGGCGGATTTCTACGGGGTTCCCGTGCAGGAGCTGCTGCCGGGCACCACGCCGGGCGGCGCCGCCGAGCCCCCGCCGAAGCTGGTCCTGGACCTGGAGCGGCTGGCCACCGTGCCGGCCGAGAAGGCGGGCCCGCTGCAGCGCTACGCGGCGACCATCCAGTCCCAGCGCGGTGACTACAACGGCAAGGTGCTGTCGATCCGCCAGGACGACCTGCGCACCCTCGCCGTCATCTACGACCAGTCGCCCTCGGTCCTCACCGAGCAGCTGATCAGCTGGGGCGTGCTCGACGCCGACGCGCGTCGTGCCGTCGCGTCCCACGACGAGAGCTGAGCCTCTCGCGACCTCAGCAGAAACGTGCCGTCGGGGTACGGATGTGCCGGGA
The DNA here is from genome assembly GCF_029269835.1 of Streptomyces tropicalis. Classification (GTDB taxonomy): domain Bacteria; phylum Actinomycetota; class Actinomycetes; order Streptomycetales; family Streptomycetaceae; genus Streptomyces; species Streptomyces tropicalis. The sequence goes on from NZ_JARJBB010000006.1 coordinate 17,760, forward strand.
CACGCCGAGGGGCCCGCAGCAAGCGCGCTGCGGGCCCCTCGGTGTGTCGGCCGATCCGGGCCGCTAAGGCGTCAGACGCCGTCGCGGCGCAGCGACGGCTTGAGGTCCTTCAGGCGGCCGAGCAGCCCGTTCACGAACGAGGGCGACTCGTCCGTGGAGAACTCCTTCGCCAGCTGCACCATCTCGTCCAGGACGACGGCGTCCGGGGTCTCGTCGACCCAGATCAGCTCGTAGGCGCCGAGGCGGAGGATGTTGCGGTCGACGACCGGCATGCGATCCAGCGTCCAGCCGACCGCGTACTGGGCGATCAGCTCGTCGATGCGCGAGGCGTGCTCGGCGTACCCCTCGACGAGCTCCATCGTGTACTCGCTCACCGGCGGCTGCCGGGTGTCGGACCGGGCGTGCCGGACCCAGTCCGCGAGGACGGTCAGGACGTCGGTGCCGCGCTGGTCGCCCTCGAAGAGGATCTGGAAGGCACGCTTGCGGGCCGTGTTGCGGGCAGCCACGGTTAGCCGTTCACCCGGCCGAGGTAGTCGCTGCTCCGGGTGTCGACCTTGATCTTCTCACCGGTGGTGATGAAGAGCGGCACCTGGATCTGGTGGCCGGTCTCCAGCGTGGCGGGCTTGGTGCCGCCGGTGGAGCGGTCGCCCTGGACGCCCGGCTCGGTCTCCTGGATGGTCAGCTCGACGGCGGCGGGCAGCTCGACGAAGAGCACCTCGCCCTCGTGCTGCGCGACGGTGGCCGTGAAGCCCTCGACCAGGAAGTTCGCGGCGTCGCCGACGGCCTTGCGGTCGATGTGGAGCTGGTCGTAGGTCTCCATGTCCATGAAGACGAAGTACTCGCCGTCCATGTAGGAGAACTGCATGTCGCGCTTGTCGACGGTGGCCGATTCGACCTTGACGCCGGCGTTGAAGGTCTTGTCGACGACCTTGCCGGACAGCACGTTCTTGAGCTTGGTGCGCACGAAGGCCGGGCCCTTGCCGGGCTTGACGTGCTGGAACTCGACGACGGACCAGAGCTGGCCGCCTTCGAGCTTGAGCACCATGCCGTTCTTGAGGTCGTTCGTGGAAGCCACGGTTGCGGAATCTCCTGGACTGACGTACGACCCCGGGGCAGGCGCACAGCGCGAGGCTAGAGCGCGAGCAGCTCCTTGGTCGTGATGGTGAGTAGCTCGGGTCCGCCGTCCGCCTCGGGGCGTACGACGAGCGTGTCATCGATCCGGACGCCGCCCCGGCCCGGGAGGTGGACCCCCGGTTCGACGGTGACCGGCACGCAAGCGTCCAGTTTACCCATGGCTGCGGGAGCCAACTGCGGGTCCTCGTCGATTTCGAGTCCGACCCCGTGTCCCATGAGCGGCTGCAGCCCCTCGCCGTACCCGGCGAAGTCCAGGACCTGGCGCGCCGCGCGGTCCACGTCGCGGTAGCCGGCGCCGGGCGCGAGGGCCTCGCGGCCCGCCCGCTGGGCGGAGAACACCAGGTCGTAGAGCTGGATCTGCCAGTCCGCGGGAGAGGTGCCGATGACGAAGGTCCGGCCGATCTCGCACCGGTAGCCGCGGTAGGCGGCGCCCAGGCAGACGGAGAGGAAGTCGCCCTCCTCCACCCGGCGGTCGGTGGGACGGTGGCCGCGCCGGCCGGAATGGGGTCCGGTGGCGACGGAGGTGGGGAAGGCCGGACCGTCGGCGCCGTGGTCGACCAGCCGCCGCTCCAGCTCCAGGGCCAGATGGCGCTCGGTACGGCCGACCAGGATCGACTCCAGGAGTTCGCCGAGGGCCTGGTCGGCGATCTCGGCGCCGATGCGCAGGCAGGAGATCTCCTCCTCGTCCTTCACCACGCGGAGCTGCTCCACGGCGCAGCCGAGCGCGTCGAGGCGGAGTCCGGGCGCGGCAGCGGCCAGTTCGCGGTGGCGGGCCACGGTGAGGTGGTGCTCCTCGACGGCCAGGGAGTCGGCGCCCTGGTTCTGGGCGAGTTCGGCGGCGGCGACGGCGGCGTCGGCCGCGGGACGGGACAGCAGCTGCGCGCGCAGCGCGTCGTCCGGGCGGCCCTCGTGCGGCCGGTCGTCCGGCGGACTCGTGCAGACCAGCAGGTCCTCGCGCTTTCCGAGGAGCAGGACGGCACCCAGCGGGGCGGCCCCCGCCAGGTACCGCACGTTGGCGGGACGGGTCACCAGCGCCGCGGCGCTGCCGCCCGCGTTGCAGTGCTCCCGGAGCCGGGTCCGGCGGGCCGCGTACACCTCTGACATGACCCGAGCGTAAGAGCGCGGGCGGGATGGCGCCGCCGGGGAGGGCCGAGTGGGCGTTCCCCGGGACCGCCGACCGCGCCACCGCCGACCGCGCCGCGGCCGTTCACGCAGGCCGGAGGGGGTGGCGGAGGAAGGGCGAGGGCCGCCGCGAGCATCGTGGGCAGTGGGCCGGCCTGCGGAGCCGGCGGCGGGCCGGGAGGTTCGGCCGTCCGCCCGCCCGCGCCGCGGCGGAACGGTTTTGCTGGGTGGGTGAGGGGGACGTCACCACTGGGGAGGGCTGGCGATCGCCCGGGCCAGTGCCTCGTCCAGGAGGCGGGCCGTGGCGGGGACGTCCAGCTGGGAGTTGTCGATGATGGGGAGGCCCGAGCCGTACCAGCCCGCCATGCGGCCGTGGATGCGGGCCACCTCCTCGTCGCTGAGGCGGCGGTTGCCGGAGCGCTCCGCGTTGCGTTCCAGGACGACGTCCAGGCCCGGCAGGAGGACGATCGGCAGCAGGCCGGGCCCGACGTGCCGCTTCCAGCCGCCGAGGCCGACGACCGGGCGGTCCGGGAAGACGGCGTCGTCGAGGATGCACGAGATGCCGTTGGCCAGGAAGTTGCGCGCGGCGAACCCGCAGGTGCGGCGGGCGAGTCGGTACTGGGCCTCGGAGTGGTCGTTCCACCCGGACTGGGGGTCGGCGAAACCGGAGCGGACCCATTCGCGGACGTCGTCGAGGCTGATGTGCGCGGTGGGCACCCGGCGCGTCTCGGCCCAGTACTGGGCGACGCTCGTCTTGCCGGCCCCCGCCGGTCCGATGAGCAGCACCGCGAGCGTGGTCGTCGTCGGGTCGGGCGCGGTCTGCGCGGGCGGCACGCTGGGCACGGCGACCGGGCCGCCCGGCGGCAGCTGCACATGCCCGGTGACGTCCGGGACGGGCGGTGCGGGCGGCGGGACCTGCGGCCCGGGCGGCGGGACCGGCCCGGGGGAAGGCACCGGCGCGCCGCGGCCGGCGGCGGGGGGATGCGGGGCGTGGGGTCCCGGCGCGACGCCCTGGTACCCCGGGACAGGGGGCGCCGGGGGCACGGGTGCGGCGCCCTGGAGCGGGTCCGGGTGGGCGCCCGGGTGCGGTCCCGGGTGGTGCGCGGCCGACGGCCAGCCGGTGGCCGGTCCGTGCCCCGGCTGGTGGGGCGGCAGCGGACTCCCCCCTGCGTGCTGCATCCGGTGCCACTCCGTCTCGTACAAGGCAATGGGCCTGGCTGCGGGGCGGGCCCGCTTGCTACCGAACGGTACCGCCCCCGGCCGTCCTTTGGTGAACGGCCGGGGGCGGCACGAAGTGCCCGGCGCCGGAAGGCGAAACGGACGGACGGCGCGAGCCGGGACCTACTGCCCGACCTCGCCGTACGCGGCGAGCAGCACCGCCGGGTCCGGTCCCTCCAGGACGGTCGGCCTGCCGAGCGCGTCGAGGACGATGAAGCGGAGCAGGTCGCCGCGGGACTTCTTGTCGACCTTCATCGTCTCCAGCAGCTTGGGCCACTGGTCGTAGCGGTAGTGGAGCGGCAGTCCCACGGCCTCGAGGACCGTCCGGTGGCGGTCCGCCGTCGCGTCGTCCAGCCGGCCCGCCAGGCGGCCCAGTTCGGCGGCGAAGTGCATGCCCACGGCGACCGCGGCGCCGTGCCGCCACTTGTACCGCTCGTTCTTCTCGATGGCGTGCCCGAGGGTGTGCCCGTAGTTGAGGATCTCCCGCAGGCCGGACTCCTTCAGGTCGGAGGAGACCACGTCGGCCTTGACCCGGATGGAGCGCTCGATCAGTTCGGCGGTGTGCGGGCCCGCCGGGGTGCGGGCGGCCCCGGGGTCGGACTCGATCAGGTCGAGGATGACCGGGTCGGCGATGAAGCCGGCCTTGATGACCTCGGCGAGACCGGAGACGTAGTCGTTGACCGGGAGGGAGTCCAGCGCCGCCAGGTCGCACAGCACGCCCGCCGGCGGGTGGAAGGCTCCCACCAGATTCTTGCCCTCGGCGGTGTTGATGCCGGTCTTGCCGCCGACCGCCGCGTCGACCATGGCGAGCACGGTCGTCGGAATGGCGATCCAGCGCACCCCGCGCAGCCAGGTGGCGGCCACGAACCCGGCGAGGTCCGTGGTCGCGCCGCCGCCCACGCCGACGATGACGTCGGTACGGGTGAACCCGGACTGGCCCAGGGCCTTCCAGCAGTAGGCGGCGACCTCGGCGGTCTTGGCCTCCTCCGCGTTCGGCACCTGGACGGCGACGGCCTCGTACCCCTGCGCGGCAAGGTCGGCGCGCAGCGCGTCGCCGGTCTCGGCGAGCGCCTCGGGGTGGATCACGGCGACCCGCTTGGCCTTCTCGCCGACCAGTCCGGCCAGCTCGCCCAGCAGCTGCCGGCCGACCAGCACGTCGTAGGGGTCGGTGCCCGCCGTGCCGCCGATGGGGATCCGCGTCACTGCCTCGCTCATGCTTCCTTCAACTCCAGTGCGTCCAGGACGGCTCGGGCGACCTCGTCGGGCGTGCGGCCGTCGGTGGCCACCACCGCGGTGGCGACCTCCTCGTACAGCGGGCGGCGGGCCTCCATCAGCTCGCGCCACTGGCGGCGCGGGTTGACGGCGAGCAGCGGCCGGGCCGCGTTCAGGCCGGTGCGCCGGACCGCCTCCTCCACGTCCATCGACAGGTAGACGACGCGGTGGGCGGCGAGCCGGGCCCGGGTCCCGTCGTCGAGGACGGCGCCGCCGCCCAGGGCGAGGACGCCGTCGTGGCCGGCCAGCGCCGCGTGCACCGCCTGCCGTTCGAGGGCGCGGAAGGCCGGCTCGCCGTCGTCGACGAAGATCTCCGCGACGGTGCGGCCCTCGGCGGTCACGATGTCGTCGTCGGTGTCGCGGTAGGCGACGCCGAGGCGGTCGGCCAGCAGCCGCCCGACGGTGGACTTGCCCACCCCCATCGGCCCGACCAGGACGACGACCGGGACCCCGGTCACCGGATCTCCAGGTGGTCCAGGAAGGACCGCACGTTGCGCCGGGTCTCGGCCACGCTGTCGCCGCCGAACTTCTCCGCGACCGCGTCCGCCAGCACCAGGGCCACCATCGCCTCGGCGACGATGCCGGCGGCCGGGACCGCGCACACGTCGGAGCGCTGGTGGTGGGCCTGCGCCTCCTCGCCGGTGGCGACGTCGATGGTCCGCAGGGCCCGCGGGACGGTCGCGATCGGCTTCATGGCGGCGCGCACGCGCAGCAGCTCCCCGGTGGTCAGGCCGCCCTCGGTGCCGCCGGAGCGGCCGGTGGCGCGCTTGATCCCCTCGGGGGTGGTGACGATCTCGTCGTGCGCCTTGGAGCCGGGCACCCGCGCCAGGTCGAAGCCGTCGCCGACCTCGACGCCCTTGATCGCCTGGATCCCCATCAGCGCCGCCGCCAGCCGGGCGTCCAGGCGCCGGTCCCAGTGCACGTGCGAGCCAAGGCCGACGGGCACGCCGTAGGCGAGCACCTCCACGACGCCGCCGAGGGTGTCGCCGTCCTTGTGGGCCTGGTCGATCTCCGCGACCATCGCCTTCGATGCGTCGGCGTCCAGGCAGCGCACCGGGTCCGCGTCCAGCCGCTCCACGTCCGCCGGCGTCGGGTACACGCCGTAGGGGGCCTTCGCCGCGGCCAGTTCGACCACGTGGCTGACGATCTCGATGCCGGCCGTCTCCTTCAGGTACGACCGGGCCACCGCGCCCAGCGCCACCCGCGCGGCGGTCTCCCGGGCGGAGGCGCGCTCCAGGATCGGCCGGGCCTCGTCGAAGCCGTACTTCTGCATGCCGGCCAGGTCGGCGTGGCCGGGGCGGGGGCGGGTGAGCGGGGCGTTGCGGGCGAGCTCGGCCAGCTCCGCCGGATCCACCGGATCGGCGGCCATGACCTGCTCCCACTTGGGCCACTCGGTGTTGCCCACCATCACGGCGACCGGGGAGCCGAGGGTGAGGCCGTGCCGGACGCCGCCGAGGAAGGTGACCTCGTCGCGCTCGAACTTCATCCGTGCGCCGCGGCCGTAGCCGAGCCGCCGCCGTGCGAGGTGGTCCGCCACCATCTCCGTGGTGATCGGTACGCCGGCGGGAAGGCCCTCCAGCGTGGCGACAAGTGCGGGTCCGTGGGACTCTCCCGCGGTCAGCCAACGCAACCTGCTCAACGGTGCTCCTCATGCTCGCGCCTGGTACTGCGACGGCGCGACCGGGTGCGCGGCCCGGACCCGCCGTCTTCGATCCTCCCACGTCCGGGGCCGGAGACCGGCCGCGGTCCAGGAAACGGACGCGTCCGGGCCGCGCCGGGTCGGCCGCCCCTGCCGGGTCCCCGACCGGGGCGGGCCGGTGCGGCGCCGACCGGGGGCGGTGCCCGGCGGGCGGGTGCGGCGCCGTGCGGCGCGGGGTCAGTGACCGGCGAGCGCCTTCTCACCGGCGCGGCGCATGACGTCGAGCGGGGCCGGGGCGCGGCCGGTCATCCGCTCCACCTGGAGCACGGCCTGGTGCACGAGCAGGTCGAGTCCCGAGACGACCGCCCCGCCCGCCATGGACCAGCGGGCGGCGAGGGTGGTCGGCCACGGGTCGTAGAGCACGTCGAAGAGGGCGGCGGGCCGTTCGGGGACGGAGGCGGCGAGCGCGTCGGTGGTGCCGGCCGGGGTGGTGGCCACGACGAGCGGCGCCCGCAGCGCACGGGCCGCGTCGGCCCAGTCGGCGATCCGGACGCCGACGTCCAGCCGCTCCCCCCACTGCCGCATCTCGGCGGCGCGGGCCTCGCTGCGGACGTAGGCGACGACCTCGCCGGTGCAGATGCGCGCCAGCGCAGCCAGCGCCGAGGACGCGGTGGCCCCGGCGCCGAGGATCGCGGCGGAGTCGACCTGGCCGATGCCGTGTTCGCGCAGCGCGGCGACCATGCCGGGGATGTCGGTGTTGTCGCCGAGGCGGCGGCCGTCCTCCGTGCACACCACCGTGTTGACCGCCTCGACCGAGGCCGCCGTGTCGCTGATCCCGTCCAGCAGCGGGATGACGGCCCGCTTGAGCGGCATGGTCAGCGACAGCCCCGCCCACTCCGGTCCGAGGCCGTCGAGGAAGCCGGGCAGTCCGGCCTCGTCGACCTCGAACCGGTCGTACGACCAGTTCGTGAGCCCCAGTTCCCGGTAGGCGGCCCGGTGCAGCACCGGGGAGAGGGAGTGGGCGATGGGCGACCCGAGAACGGCCGCCCGGCGGGCGTCAGTTGCCCGAACTCGCATTGAACTTGTCCTTGAGCTTCTGGAATTCGGCGTAGGTCCGGGCGAATTCGGTCTTGTTCATGCCGTCGGTGGCCACGAAGTAGATCCATCCGTCGGCGGTCGGGTTCAGCGCCGCCTTCAGCGCGTCGTCGCCCGGGTTCCCGATCGGTCCGGGCGGCAGGCCCTTGTTGGTGTACGTGTTGTACGGACTCCGGTTGCTGTTGATCTCCTTCTCGTTGATGTGGATGTTGCTCTGGCCCTTCAGGTAGTTGAAGGTCGAGTCGAACTGCAGCAACTGGTTGGTCTCGGTGTTGGTGGGCTTGAGGCGGTTGTAGACGACCTCCGCCATCTTGCGGAAGTCGTCGGGCGTCTTGCCCTCGGCCTGCACCAGGCTCGCGACGGTGACGAGCTGGAGCGGGTCCTGCAGGTTGAGCGCCTTCGCCTTCGCGGCGAGGTTGTACCGGCCGTAGGACTCGTCGGCCTGGGCGACCATCTGCTTGAGCACGGCGTCGGGCTTCATGCCCTTGGCGGCGGGATACGTGCCCGGGAAGAGGAAGCCCTCCAGCGGATCGAGGATCTTGCTGTTGTTGTTCGCCCAGTTGGGCAGGCCGAGGGCCTTGTACTGGGTGGTCGCGATCTTCTTCGTGGTGCCGGAGGCCAGGTCGAGCTGCTTGTCGACGGCCTCGTAGACCTGGGCGTTGCGCTCCCCCGGCTTCACGAGCACGTTGCTCTGGCTCTTGGGGTCGAGCATCAGCGCCAGGGCGCTCGCCGCGGACATCTGCTTGTGCAGCAGGTACGCACCCGCCTGCAGCGTCTTGCCGCGGGGGTTCTGCGACTGGGCGGCGACGAAGGCGTCCATGCTCTTGACGACGCCGGCCTCCTTGAGCTTCCGGGCGATGTCGTAGCCGCCCGCGCCCTTGGGGATCTCGACGGTCACCGTCTCGCTGGTGCCGTTGCCGGCGTAGTCCGGCGCCACGCCGAAACGATTTTGGTAGAACTGGTACCCGTAGTAGCCCGCCCCGCCCAGGCCGCCGCCCAGGACCAGCACGACCACCAGGCACGCGCAGCCGTTGCGGCGCTTCTTCCCCTTGGCCTTGCCGCCCTTGGCCTTGCCGCCGCGGCGGTCGGAGCCGAAGCGGTCGTCGGCGAGCTCGTGCTCGTCGTCCTCGTCCTGGTCGCCGCCCGTGAAGAAGGGGTGCTGCTCGTCACCGGGGCCGGCCTCGGACTCGGGGTCCCAGTCCGGGTGCGGCTCCGGCTCGGTGCGCCTGCGGCCCGGCGGCTCGGGCGGCGGGTACGCCTCGGGGGTGGCGTAGAAGTCGGGCTGCCCGCCGTCGTAGGCGACGGTCTGCTGCCCGTACGGGTCGGCCGGGTCGGCGGGGTAGGCCATCTGCGGCCCGGCGGCGGGGTGCGGGACCTGGGGCTGCGGGCCGGTGCCGTCCCAGGCACCCTGCTGATAGGGCTGTTGCGGGTGGCCCGGGTAACCGCCGTGCCCCTGGCCGTCGTACTGCGGGTACGCCTGTCCCTGCGGATGCTCCCCGCCGTACCCGGCGTGCTGCTCCTGGCTCCAGTCGCCGTACTGCGACTGCGGGTGCTGCTGCTGGCCGCCGTAGGACTGCGGGCCCGGGTGGGCCTGCTGTCCTCCCCATCCGCCGTCCCCGTACAACGGGTCCTCCGGATGCCACGGTTCGGGGCCTGGGCCCCGGCCATACTCAGTCATCGATCCCCTAGAGCCGCGAGACGACGGTCACACGGCTGCTGGCCCGGTGCCCGTTCCGCCTCTTGCTGTGCGCCGGCTGTTCGAACACCGGCGCATCGCGCGGAACGTTACCGTATCGCGATCAGATGACCACTTCGACGCCCTCGCCGGGTGCTTTACCTGACACCCGTTCGGATTCCAGGGCCTGCTGCAGAATGATGACCGCAGCCGCCTGATCGATGACGGACCTGCCCTTTTTGGACTTCACGCCCGAGGCACGCAGCCCCTGGCTCGCCGTCACGGTCGTCATGCGCTCGTCCACCAGCCTGACCGGAACGGGCGCGATCATACCGGCCAGCTGCCCGGCGAAGCCACGGACCTTCACGGCGGCCGGGCCCTCGCCCCCCTTGAGGGAGCGAGGGAGCCCGATGACGACCTCGATCGGCTCGTACTCCTCGACGAGCTGCCGCAGGCGCCGCTGCGCCGCCGGGACGTCGCGGCCCGGGACCGTCTCCACCGGAGTGGCGAGGATCCCGTCGGGGTCGCAGGAGGCGACCCCGATCCGGGCGTCCCCGACGTCGATCGCGAGCCGGCGTCCTCGTCTCATCATGCGGTCCTCTGCGCCCGTTCCTACTTGGCCGTCTCGGCGACCGTGCGCTCGACGGCCTCGACGGCCTCGCCGACCGCGGCCGGGTTCTGGCCGCCGCCCTGGGCGACGTCGGGCTTGCCGCCACCGCCGCCGCCGAGGGTCCTGGCGGCGGTGCGCACCAGCTCGCCGGCCTTCAGACCGCGCTCGCGGGCGGCGTCGTTGGTGGCGATGACGGTGAGCGGCTTGCCGTTGTTCACCGTGAACAGGGCGACCACGGCGGCCCGGCCGCCCTGGATGCGGCCGCGCACGTCGAGGACCAGCTTGCGCAGGTCGTCCGGCGCGGTGCCGTCCGGCACCCGGCCCGTGACGACGGCCACACCGCGGACGTCCTTGGCGGACTCGGCGAGCCCGGCGGCGGCCTGGAGCACCTTCTCGGCGCGGAACTTCTCGATCTCCTTCTCGGCGTCCTTCAGCTTGCCGAGCATCGCGGAGACCTTCTCCGGCAGCTCCTCCGGGCGCCCCTTGACCAGCTCCTGGAGCTGGGCGACGACCGTGTGCTCACGGGCGAGGAAGTGGTAGGCGTCCACGCCGACCAGGGCCTCGATCCGGCGCACACCGGAGCCGATGGAGGACTCGCCGAGCAGCTTCACCAGGCCCAGCTGGGCGGTGTTGTGCACGTGCGTGCCGCCGCACAGCTCCTTGGAGAAGTCGCCGATGGTCACCACGCGGACCCGCTCGCCGTACTTCTCGCCGAACTCGGCGATGGCGCCCTGCTTCTTGGCGGCGTCGATGCCCATGACCTCGGCGTGCACGTCGAGGTCGCGGGCCAGCACCTCGTTGATCTTCTGCTCGACGTCGGTCATCACGGCCGTCGGGACGGCGGACGGGGAGCCGAAGTCGAAGCGGAAGCGGCCGGGCTGGTTCTCGGAGCCGGCCTGGGCGGCCGTCGGGCCGAGGGCGTCGCGCAGGGCCTGGTGGGTCAGGTGGGTGGCCGAGTGGGCGCGGGCGATGGCCTTGCGGCGCAGCGAGTCGATCGAGGCGTGGGCCCTGGCGCCGACCGTGACCTCGCCGACCTGGACGACGCCCTTGTGGACGTAGACGCCCGGGACGGGCTTCTGGGTGTCGCGGACCTCGATCACGGCACCGGTGTCGGTGCGGATGCGGCCGGTGTCTCCGATCTGCCCGCCGCCCTCGGCGTAGAACGGGGTGCGGTCGAGGACGACCTCCACCTCGTCGCCCTCGGTGGCGGCCGGGGAGGACACACCGTCGACGAGGAGGCCGACGACCGTGGTCTCGCTCTCGGTGTCGAGGTAGCCGGTGAAGTCGGTGGCGCCGGCGGTGTCGGCGATCTCCCGGTAGGCGCCGAGGTCGGCGTGGCCGGTCTTCTTGGACCGGGCGTCGGCCTTGGCGCGCTCCCGCTGCTCCTTCATCAGGCGGCGGAAGCCCTCCTCGTCCACGGACAGGCCCTGCTCGGCGGCCATCTCCAGGGTGAGGTCGATCGGGAAGCCCCAGGTGTCGTGGAGCAGGAAGGCCTTGTCGCCGGCGAGGACGGTGCCGCCGGACTGCTTGGTCTCGGTGACGGCGGTGTCGAGGATGTTGGTGCCGGCCTTCAGCGTCTTCAGGAAGGCGTTCTCCTCGGCCAGGGCGACCTTCTCGATGCGCTCGCGGTCGGTGACCAGCTCCGGGTACTGCTGCCCCATCATGCCGATCACGACGTCGATCAGGTCCTGGACGACCGGGCCGGTGGCGCCGAGCAGGCGCATGTTGCGGATGGCGCGGCGCATGATGCGGCGCAGCACGTAGCCACGTCCCTCGTTGCCGGGGGTGACGCCGTCGCCGATGAGCATGGTGGCGGTGCGCATGTGGTCGGTGACCACGCGCAGCGAGACGTCGGAGACGTGGGCATCGCCGTAGGCGACTCCGGTGAGCTCGGTGGCCTTCCTGATGACGGCCATCGAAGTGTCGATCTCGTACATGTTCTGCACGCCCTGCAGAATCATGGCGAGACGCTCCAGGCCGAGGCCCGTGTCGATGTTCTGGCTCGGCAGGTCCCCGAGGATCTCGAAGTTGTCCTTGCCGATGCCCTCGCCGCGCTCGTACTGCATGAAGACGAGGTTCCAGATCTCGACGTACCGCTCGTCGTTGACGGCCGGGCCGCCCTCGACGCCGAACTCGGGGCCGCGGTCGTAGTTGATCTCGGAGCACGGGCCGCACGGGCCGGGAACGCCCATGGACCAGTAGTTGTCCTTCATGCCCAGGCGCTGGATGCGCTCCTTGGGCACGCCGACGACCTCGTGCCAGATGCGCTCGGCCTCGTCGTCGTCCTTGTAGACGGTGATCCACAGGCGCTCGGGGTCCAGGCCGTAACCGCCCTTGTCCTGGGGCGTGGTGAGCAGCTCCCAGGCGTAGGTGATGGCGCCTTCCTTGAAGTAGTCGCCGAAGGAGAAGTTGCCGCACATCTGGAAGAACGTGCCGTGCCGGGTGGTCTTGCCGACCTCTTCGATGTCCGGCGTGCGCACGCACTTCTGCACGCTGGTGGCGCGCGGGAAGGGCGGCTTGACCTCGCCGAGGAAGTAGGGCTTGAAGGGCACCATGCCGGCCGGGACGAGCAGCAGAGTCGGGTCGTCCGCGATGAGCGACGCCGAAGGGACGACGGTGTGCCCGCGCTCCTCGAAGAAGCTCAGCCAGCGGCGGCGGATCTCAGCCGACTCCATCAGTGGTCCTCATTCCGGTTGTACGAGTACGTCGTGGGCTCGGCGTACTTCGGCTTGGTGCGGTTCTCGGCGGTGGGCCGCCTCGACGGGGGCACCCCCTGCTCGAGCGCGGGCGGGCGCCCGGGTGCGGGGAGTTCGGGGTCGGCGGACGCGTTCAGACCGAGCGCGTCGCCGAGTTCGGCCTCCCGCTGGGCCATGTTGTCGCGGACGTCGAGGGCGAAGCCGACCGCGCGGTCCTTGAGCCGGTGACCGGCCTCGACGGCCTTGTTCGCCGCGGTCGCGGCGAGGCTCTCGGGCGTCAGCTGCCTCAGCTTGCGGTTGACCTTGGTGGTGGCCCACACACCGGCGGCGACACCGGTGCTGAACCAGAAGGTACGGCGGAACATCGCTAGTCCTTACTTCTCCCGGTTGTTCCGCTTCCCCCGCCGTGCGGCCGGGACGGTGCGGCCCACGATCACGGTACGCCTCGACGTCCGGGCGGGCACGTCCTCCTTGCGGCCGCCGAGGGCCCGGCGGACGCCGTAGCCGAAGGCGGCGACCTTGACCAGGGGGCCGCCGAAGGTGGAGGCCACGGTGGTCGAGAGCGCGGAGGCGTTGGACGTGACCTCCTGGACGTCGGAGGCGATGGCGTCGACGCGGTCGATCTGGGTCTGCGCCGAGCGGACCGCCTGCGAGGCGTCCGACAGCAGCGGGACGGCCTGGTCGGTCACGTCCGCCACCAGCCGGGTGGTCGCCCTGAGCGTCTGGGCCAGCCTCGCCAGCGCCACGGCGAGGAAGGAGACCAGGATCGCCCAGAAGACGGCCACCAGGATCCCGGCCACCTCGCCACCGGACACAGCGCACCCGCTCCCTGAAACGTGCCTGAACATCGAAAAGTCGTGCACCGAGCCTATCGCGCCGGGCAAGGGGCTCCGTACCGGATTACCGCGCGCGCCCCGGCGAATTCGCGGGAGGCGATTGTACGCGGTGAACACGCTTGAGTACGCTGCGTATCCCATGGGGGGTTCTCAGCGTCGCGCGGGCCTCGCGGGCGGCGGTCTGCCGGCGGAGGTGGACCGCTTCGTGGGCCGCCGCGCCGAAATGGCCGGGCTGGCCGCGGCCCTTGGGGCCGCACGGCTGGTGACGGTGACGGGCGCGGGCGGGGTGGGCAAGTCGCGCCTCGCGGCCCGGGCGGCGGCACGGTCCTCCGCACGGGACGGGGTGTGGCGGGTGGACCTCGCGGCGGTGCGGGACGCGGAGTTGGCCGACCACGCGCTCGCCGAGGCGCTCGGGCTGTCGGACCACACGGCCAGGCCGCCGCGCGAGACCCTGCTGGAACACCTGGCCGGATGCGAACTCCTGCTGGTGCTGGACGGGTTCGAGCACCTGGTGGACGCCTGTGCGGCACTGGTCGCCGCCCTGCTGCGGCGGGCGCCGGGCCTGCGGGTGCTCGCCGTCGGGCGCCGGCCGCTGGGGGTGTCGGGCGAGCGGCTGTTCCGCCTCGGGCCGCTGGCCGAGGACGAGGCGGTGCGTCTGTTCACCGACCGGGCCGCACAGCACGGGCAGCCCGTGGTCCCCGGCGGCGAGGCCGACGTGCGGGAGCTGTGCCGGCGTCTGGACGGCATCCCGCTGGCGATCGAACTGGCCGCGGGACGGCTGCGGGCGCTGTCCCCGGCGCAACTGCTGGAGCGGCTGGGCGACCGGTTCCGGCTGCTGAGCGGCGGCGCCCGGGACGCGCTCCCCCGCCACCGGACGCTGCGCCTGGCCATCGGCTGGAGCCACGAGCTGTGCACCCCCGCCGAGCGGCTGCTGTGGGCGCGGCTGTCGGTGTTCGCCGGCCCGTTCGGACTGGAGGCCGCGGAGTACGTGTGCAGCGGCGGCGGGCTGCCTGCCGGGGAGGTGCTGGACGTGCTGTCCGAGCTGCTCGCCCAGTCCGTGGTGACCCGCGAGGAGTCCGCGACGGGGGTGCGCTACCGGATGCTCGACACGGTCCGCGCCTACGGCGCCTGCTGGCTGGACGCCGTCGGGGACACCGACCGGCTGCGGCGGCGGCACCGCGACTGGTACGTGGGCCTGGCGACCGCGTGCGAGCTGGACTGGTTCTCGCCGCGCCAGGCGGAGGTGGCCGCCCGGACCGGGGCCGAGCTGCCGAATCTGCGCTGCGCGCTGGAGTACGGCCTGGCCGGGCCGGACGAGACGCACCTCGGCCAGTACCTGGCGGGCTGCCTGTGGTTCTACTGGGCGGGCTGCGGTCGCCTGGCGGAGGGCCGGCACTGGCTGGCGCGGGCCGTCGCCGTGGACGGCGGCCACGAACGGTCCCGGCTGAAGGCCCTGTGGGTGCTGGCCTACGTGGCGATCCTGCAGGGCGACACGGTGCCCGCGCTGGCCGCTCTCCAGGAGTGCCGGGAGACGGCGCAGCGGGCGGCGAGCGCGACGGCGATGGCGTACGCGGAGCACCGCGCGGGCTGTCTGGCCCTGGTCACCGACGACATGGAGCGGGCGGAACTCCTGCTGCGCTCGGCCCTCGGCCGCTACCAGGAGATCGGCGAGCTGAACAGCAACGTCCTGATGGCCCAGGTGGAGCTGGCCATGACGCGGGCGTTCCGCGGCGACCTGCCGGACGCGGTGCGGATGTGCGAGGACGTCCGCCGGGTGTGCGACGACCACGGCGAGCGGTGGACCCGCGCCTACGCGCTGTACGTGCTGGCGTACGCGGCCTGGCGTGACGGGCGGGCGGGCGCGGCGCGGGATCTGCTGACCGACTGCCTGAGCAGCGCGCACGCCTTCGGCGACCTGCTGGGGTCGGTGCTGGCGGTGGAGCTGCTGGCGCTGGTGAGGGCGGCCCAGGGGGACGCGGCGGAGGCGGCGGTGCTGCAGGGCGCGGCGGGCGGGATGTGGCCCGCGGTGGGGTTGCGGCTGTTCGGCTCGGCGTACTTCAACGCGCCGCACGAGCTGTGCGCGGCGACGGCCCGGGCGCAGCTCGGCGACGCGCGGTACGAGGAGTGCCGGCGGGTCGGCGCCCGGCTGGGCCGGGAGGCGGCCGTGGCCCGGGCGCTCGGGCGGCCGGGCGCGCGCTCGCTGGAGGGCCTGCCCGCCCAGCGGGGCCCCGGGTCCCGGGAGGAGGACGCCGCCGGGACGCACGAACCCGCCGCCTCCCGCGTCCGCAAGGACGGGGAGACGGCGGGCTGAGGGTGCTGCCGCCTGCTGAAGGGTCAGCGGGCGTAGTACTCGACGACGAGCTGCTCGTCGCAGATCACCGGGATCTCCTTGCGGTTCGGCTCGCGGTCCAGGCGGAACGCCAGGGCCTTGAGGTTCACCTGCAGGTAGCGCGGGGTCTCGCCCTCGGGAGCGAAGCCACCCTCGCGGGAGACCTGGAAGAGCGTCTTGTCCTTGCTGCGGTCGCGGACCTGGACCACGTCGTCCGGACGGACGCGGAAGGACGGCTTGTCGACCTTCTGGCCGTTGACCTGGATGTGGCCGTGGACGACCATCTGGCGGGCCTGGTAGATCGTGCGGGCGATGCCCGAACGCAGGACCAGCGCGTCGAGGCGGCGCTCCAGCTCGATGATCAGGGCCTCACCGGTCTTGCCCTGGACCTTGGAGGCACGCTCGTAGGCGCGGACGAGCTGGCGCTCGGACACGTCGTACTGCGCGCGCAGACGCTGCTTCTCGAGCAGACGGACCTTGTAGTCCGAGTTCTGCTTGCGGCCGCGGCCGTGCTCGCCCGGCGGGTAGGGGCGGGCCTCGAAGTACTTGACGGCCTTCGGGGTCAGCGCGATGCCGAGGGCACGCGACTTCTTGACCTTGGGGCGGGACTGGTTCGCCATGAACCAAACACCTCGTGTTCTCTGTACGAATACGGCTTCACCAGGGTTAGGGGAGGTCGCAGTCCGCAGCCGGGGAAACCCGCCGGGTCCGCTCGGGACCCGAGGGGCAGCCGCTCCTCGGTCTGGGCACATACGTGCAGCACGCGAGTGGCCCACCGGCCGGTCCCGGAGCTCCGGGTGGTGGTGGGCTGCCCGCGACACCTTCGACGGTGCGCGACGCTCCTGGATTCCCGGCCCGGGGGCCGGGGCTCCGGCTGGATGTCCCACTCTGGTGGTGCCGGACCCTCGGGGAGGGGCCGGACGCGGGACGCAGCGCTTCGGGGGAGTCTACAGGGTGCTCAGGAGCGCTGACGACCGAGCTGCTTGCGGGTCCACTCGACGGCGTCGGCGTACCGGGCCTCGGCACCGTGCCGGCTCGGGGTGTAGTAGGAGCGGTCCTTCAGGGCGTCCGGTGCGTACTGCTGGGCGGCGATGCCCTCGGGCAGGTCGTGCGGGTAGACGTAGCCCCGGGCGTGGCCGAGCTCGGCGGCGCCCTTGTAGTGGCCGTCGCGCAGGTGGGCGGGGACCGGTCCGGCCTTGCCGGCGCGCACGTCCTGCAGAGCGGCGCCGATCGCCGTGGTGGCCGAGTTGGACTTGGGGGCCAGGGCGAGGGCGATGGTGGCGTGGCTGAGGGTGAGCGCGGCCTCCGGGAAGCCGATCATCGCCACGGCCTGGGCGGCGGCCACGGCGACGGGCAGGGCCTGCGGGTCTGCCAGGCCGATGTCCTCGCTGGCGGAGATCATCAGGCGGCGGGCGATGAAGCGGGGGTCTTCGCCGGCCTCGATCATCCGGGCCAGGTAGTGCAGGGCGGCGTCGACGTCGGAGCCGCGGATCGACTTGATCAGGGCGCTGGCGACGTCGTAGTGCTGGTCCCCGTCGCGGTCGTAGGCAACGGCGGCCCGGTCGACCGTCTCCTCCAGGGTCCGCAGCCCGATCCCGCTCTCGCCCTTGTCCAGGGCGGCTCCGGCGGCCGCCTCCAGGGCGGTCAGGGCACGGCGCGCGTCGCCGCCGGCGATCCGCAGGAGATGGGCCTCGGTGTCCTCGGGGAGGGTGACCGCGCTCCTCAGTCCGCGCTCGTCGGCGAGGGCGCGGCGCAGCAGGCCCCGCACGTCGTCGTCGGTGAGCGGTTCGAGGGTGAGCAGGAGGGAGCGGGAGAGCAGGGGGGAGATGACCGAGAAGTACGGGTTCTCGGTGGTGGCCGCGATCAGGGTGACCCAGCGGTTCTCCACCGCGGGGAGCAGGGAGTCCTGCTGGGCCTTGCTGAAGCGGTGGATCTCGTCGAGGAAGAGGACGGTCTCCTGGCCGTAGCCGCCGGAGGCGCGGCGGGCGCCGTCGATGACCGCGCGCACCTCCTTGACGCCCGCCGTGATCGCCGACAGCTCCACGAAGCGCTTGTTGGTCGCCTTGGAGACGACGTACGCCAGGGTGGTCTTGCCGGTCCCGGGCGGGCCCCACAGGATCACCGACGAGGGCCCCGCCGGGCCGCCCGCACCCTCGCCGACCAGGCGGCGCAGCGGGGAGCCCGGCTTCAGAAGGTGCTGCTGGCCCACGACCTCGTCGAGGGTGCGGGGGCGCATCCGCACCGCGAGGGGGCTCGCGGACGGGTCCTTCTCCTGGCGTTCTTCTGCTGCGGCGGTGAACAGGTCGGGCTCCACGTCCGCAACCCTATGCCACCGCACCGACAGCGCCCCCGGCCCGGCGGGCGGCCCCGGCTCAGGCCCAGAGGCTGCTGCCCCAGCGGGTGAGGATCAGCATGGCGATCACACCGCAGTGGGTGACCGGGAGCACCCAGGTGAACTCGGCGAGGAAGTTCTTCACCGGGCGCGGGGCCCGCAGGAAGCCGTGGCGGACGTTGAACGAGGTCACGTACCAGAACATCGTGATGGTGGCGACCCAGGCCAGCGAGCACCAGAGGCACAGCGCGTTGATGCGGTACAGCGACTGGAACTGCAGCCAGGTCACGAAGGCGACGCCGAACAGCGTGCCGAAGTTGAAGGTGCGCCAGTACCAGCGCGGGAAGTGGGCGCGGGCGAGGAGACTCATCCCGACGCAGATCACGATGCCGTAGGCGACCAGGCCGAGCATCGGGTTGGGGAACCCGAAGACGGCGGCCTGCTTGCTCTCCATGACGCTGCCGCAGGACACGATCGGGTTGAGGCTGCAGCTGGGGGTGAACGTCTTGCCGCTCACCTTGCCCTCGAGGATCTTGAACTTGTCCAGGGTGATGACCCACGCGGCGAGCAGGCCGGCCGCCCCGGTGATCACCAGCAGCAGGGCGAAGGCGCGGCTGCCGCCCACCGTCCGCGGGGCTCCCTCCGTGTGCTCCGCTTCCGGCTCGGTGGAGACGTCGTTGACTGTCGTCTTGCTCATCACGCCGATTCCGTCACTCGAGAACTGGAAAACCTTCGGGCACGGCCATTGTGCCGCACGCGTGCCCGCGTCCACCGTCCGGCGGACACAGGGAAGTACGGACGGCGGCCCCGGGGCGTTCGGATCCGGACAGGGGGGCGGCCCGGTGACGGAGGGGTTCGCGGGGCGCGCGGTGCCGGACGGGCGGGGAGCGACGGGCGGGGGGACGGTCGCGCGGGCGGGGTTTTTTCGTCCGTGGGGATGACGTCCCGGGCGGCGGGTTGACGGCTGCGGGTGACACGGGCGCCGCGTCCTCCCGGAGGACGGCACGGGCGCCGGGCCCTCCCGGAGGACCCGGCGCCCGGTGCTGCCGGCGCGGTGGAGCGGGCGGTGCGTCAGCCGAGCCGCGACTCCAGCTCGGCGACGATCTCGTTGACGCCGATCGCGGACTGCTCGCCGGACTCCATGTCCTTCAGCTGGACGACACCCTCGGCGAGGTCCCGCTCACCGGCGACGACCGTGTAGCGGGCTCCGCTGCGGTGGGCGTTCTTCATGGCGCCCTTGAGGCCCTTGCCGCCGTAGGCGAAGTCCGTCGCGATGCCGACCTTGCGCAGCTCGGTGACCTTCGCGAACAGCACGCGGCGGGCCTCCTCCCCGAGCGGGACGGCGTACACGCTGGTGGTGGACGGGAGCGGGAGCTCCACGCCCTCCGCCTCCAGTGCCAGCACCGTGCGGTCGACGCCGAGGGCCCAGCCGACCGACGGCAGCGCGGGACCGCCGATCATCTCGGACAGGCCGTCGTAGCGCCCGCCGCCGCCGACCGCGGACTGGGAGCCCAGGCCGTCGTGGACGAACTCGAAGGTCGTGCGGGTGTAGTAGTCCAGGCCGCGCACCAGCTTGGGGTCGTCCTCGAAGGAGACGCCCGCCGCGGTGATCAGCTCGCGGACCTCCTCGTGGTACGCCTTGCACGCGTCGCACAGGTAGTCGCGCAGCATGGGCGCGCCGGTGAGCTGCTTCTGCACCGACTCGCGCTTGTCGTCGAGGACGCGCAGCGGGTTGATGTCGACGCGGCGCCGGGTGTCGTCGTCCAGGTCCAGGCCGCGCAGGAAGTCCTGGAGCGCGGCGCGGTAGACCGGGCGGCACTCCTGGTCGCCGAGCGAGTTCAGCAGGATGCGGAAGTTCCGCAGGCCCAGGGAGCGGTACGCCTGGTCGGCCAGGATGATCAGCTCGGCGTCCAGCGCCGGGTCCTCGGCGCCGATCGCCTCGGCGCCGACCTGGGAGAAGTGGCGGTAGCGGCCCTTCTGCGGCTTCTCGTAGCGGTAGTACGAGCCCGAGTACCAGAGCTTGACCGGGAGGTTGCCGGCCTTGTGCAGGTTGGCCTCCAGGGCCGCGCGCAGCACGGACGCGGTGCCCTCGGGGCGCAGCGCCAGCCGGTCGCCGCCCTTGGTCTCGAAGGCGTACATCTCCTTGGTGACGATGTCGGTGGACTCGCCGACACCGCGCGCGAACAGCTCCACGCTCTCGAAGCCGGGCGTCTCGATGTAGCCGTACCCGGAGGTGCGCAGCGGGGCGGAGATGGCCTCGCGGACCGCGAGGTAGGTCGCGGAGTGCGGCGGGATCAGGTCGTACGTGCCCTTGGGGGCCTTGAAGGTGCTCACGGAAGGTCTCTCGTCACATTCCTCGTCGGGGAGCCTCGGCGGCGCCGTGCTCCTGGCGGCCCGCCGCCACCTGCCGCAGATACGGGTTGGTGGCGCGCTCCTGGCCGATGGTCGTCTGGGGGCCGTGGCCGGACAGCACCACGGTCGAGTCGTCGAGCGGCAGGCACACGCGGGCCAGCGAGTCGAGCATCTCGGCCATGTCGCCGCCGGGCAGGTCGGTACGTCCGACGGAGCCGGCGAACAGCAGATCCCCGGAGAAGAAGACCTGCGGGACGTCCGCGGCCTCGGGCATCCGGAAGGTCACCGACCCCTTGGTATGGCCCGGCGCGTGCGCGACGGAGAACGACAACCCGGCCAGGTCCAGCCGGGCGCCGTCGGCGAGTTCCCGTACGTCGTCGGGCTCCCCCACGGTCAGCTCGCCCATCAGCGGCATCCCGATGGAGCGGCCGAGCGCCTTCTCGGGGTCGCTCATCATGTACCGGTCGGAGGGGTGGATCCAGGCGGGCACGTCGTGGGCGCCGCACACCGGGACGACCGAGGCGACGTGGTCGATGTGGCCGTGGGTGAGGACGACGGCGACGGGCTTGAGCCGATGCTTGGCGATCGCCTCCTCGACTCCCTGGGCGGCCTGGTGGCCGGGGTCGATGATCACGCACTCCTCGCCGGCGGCGGGGGCGACGAGATAGCAGTTCGTCCCCCAGGCCCCGGCGGGGAACCCGGCAATGAGCACGATCGTCCCTCGTTGTGTCGGTTCGGGTGTGGTCCACGGCGACCGCGCGCGTGCGCACTCGGCCACCGCCCGTCGTCAGAGCCTACCGGCGCTGCCGAATCCTCAGCGAACCCATATACGGTACGGGTCACACGCCAGCGGTCGGCCCACAGGACGCTCGGGTACCGGTCGACGCACGAGACGCATGAGGAGAAACCCGGTGGTCACCCAGGAACAGCGGCGCCGTCAGCTCGCCCGGGAGAAGTTCTTGCGGCAGCAGCAGCGGCGCACCGAGGCGCGGCGCAAGGCGCGCGTCCGCAACTCCGTGATCGCGTCGGTGCTCGGCGTGGTCGTGATCGGCAGCGTCGCGCTGTACACGACCGGCGTCCTCAGGAGCGACGGCAAGGACGACGTCTCCGCGCGGCCCACGCCGAGCGCCCCGGCCACGAGCAAGGCGCCGGACCCGTGCGCCAAGCCGGCCGCCGGTGCGGTGAAGAAGCTGAAGTTCGCCAAGGAGCCGGCGATGGCCATCGACACCTCGGCGAAGTACACGATGAAGCTCGCGACGACGTGCGGCGAGATCGACCTCCCGCTGAAGACGGCGGCCGCCCCGCACACCGTCAACTCCTTCGCCTTCCTCGCCGGCAAGGGCTACTTCGACCACTCCAAGTGCCACCGGCTCACCACCGCGGGCATCTACGTGCTGCAGTGCGGCGACCCCACCGGCACCGGCATGGGCGGCCCCGGCTACACGCTCCCCGACGAGAACCTGAAGGACAGGAGCCTGAAGGCCAACGTGTACCCGGCGGGCACGGTGGCGATGGCGAACACCGGGAAGCCGCACACGGGGGGCAGCCAGTTCTTCCTCGTCTACCAGGACAGCCAGCTGCCGCCCAGCTACACGCCGTTCGGCACGGTGTCCGCGTCGGGCATGAAGGTCCTGAAGAAGATCGCGGCCGCCGGGGCGCAGCCGGCCGACCCGACCACGCAGAACACGGCCCCCAACGCGACCGTGGTGATCAACAGCGCGACGGTGGCGAAGTCCTGAAGGTCAGGACGGTCAACTGCGGAATTTCGGTCGCGCTGGATGCGGACAGGCCGCCCGCCGGTCGCCTATGTTGGCCGTGACGAAACTGTGGACGATGCCCGGGGGAGCTCGAAGGCCCCCCGCAGGCATCATGTGGAGGAGGCGCTGTGAGCAGCGACCCGTGGGGCCGCGTCGACGAGACGGGGACCGTGTACGTGCGTACGGCCGACGGCGAGCAGGTCGTCGGTTCCTGGCAGGCAGGCTCCCCCGAGGAGGCGCTGGCCTACTTCGAGCGCAAGTACGAGGGCCTGGTTGTCGAGATCGGCCTCCTCGAGAAGCGAGTGCAGACCACCGACCTGTCGGCCAAGGACGCCCAGGTCGCCATCGACCATCTCCGTGAGCAGGTCGAGGCGCACCACGCGGTGGGCGACCTGGACGCCCTGCGGGCGCGCCTGGACAAGCTGGTCGCGACGGTGGACGCACGGCGCGAGGAGCGCAAGGTGCAGCGTGCCAAGCAGGCCGACGAGGCCCGGCACGCCAAGGAGGCCCTGGTGGCCGAGGCGGAGGAGCTGGCGCAGTCCGAGCAGTGGCGGGCGGCCGGTGAGCGGCTGCGCGCCCTGGTGGACACCTGGAAGGGGCTGCCGCGGCTGGACCGCAAGTCCGACGACGAGCTGTGGCACCGCTTCTCGCATGCCCGGTCGGCGTTCTCCAAGCGCCGCAAGGGGCACTTCGCGCAGCTGGACGCGCAGCGCGAGGAGGCGCGCCGGACCAAGGAGCGCCTGGTCGCCGAGGCCGAGGCGCTGTCGGGTTCGACGGACTGGGGGCCGACGGCGGCCGGGTACCGCGACCTGATGACGCAGTGGAAGGCCGCGGGCCGTGCCCAGCGCGAGCACGAGGACGACCTGTGGAACCGCTTCCGCGGCGCCCAGGACGTCTTCTTCGCCGCCCGCAGCGCGGTCTTCGCGGAGCGGGACGCCGAGCAGTCGGAGAACCTGAAGCTGAAGGAGGAGCTGGCCGAGGAGGCCGAGAAGCTGCTGCCGATCACGGACCTGAAGGCCGCCCGGGCCGCCTTCCGCTCGATCAACGAGCGGTGGGAGGCCGTCGGCCATGTGCCCCGGGACGCCCGTCCCCGGGTCGAGGGCCGGATGCACGCGGTGGACCGGGCCCTCCAGGACGCCGAGGAGACCGAGTGGCGCCGGACCAACCCGGAGGCACGCGCGCGTGCCGCGGGTCTGACCGGTCAGCTCCAGTCCGCGGTGGACAAGCTGCGGGGCCAGATCGAGCAGGCGCGCGCGCAGGGCAACACCGCGCGGGCCGAGAAGCTCGAGCGGGAGCTGGAGGGCCGCCAGGCACTCCTCGACCAGGCGCTGAAGGGCCTGGAGGAGTTCGGCGGCTAGCAGCTCGCTGAGTCGGGATTCTGGCCCCGGTCCGCCCGGATCGGGGCCAGTCTGCACGGGGGCGCCGTTCCCGCCGTCGGCACCCGCCTGCGCCGGCTCCTCGCCCGGTGGATTCCAGGGATCTCCGGTGCAGAGCACGACATCAGGTCCACCTGCAGCGGAGAGTCCGGCCGTTCCCGTGGCCAGAGAGCGTGCAACCCGGGCGGCACGATGATCTTCACCGGTACGGTACTCAGGTAGGGACCGCGGACTCCGCCACAGCCGAGTCGCAGCAACCCGAGGCTGTGGCCCGTCTTCGGAACTTCGTGACGAGACCCGACCGGAGGAGAGTCGGCACGAAGCCTCTCCGGGCACCTTTCTCAGGCCTCGTCCTGGGTGTCCTTCCGGCCCTGACAGGCCTGGGGCATCTGGCAACGGAGCCGGAGAAGTCCGGATGGATCGTGGCCCTGGGAGCCCTGCTCACCGGGTCCGGTCCTTTCCTGGCCACCGAATACACGGTGCGTCTTCGACGAACGCGCTGAGCGTGTCACGGACAGACCGTTCTTCAATGACGCACAACGCCCGGCCAGGCTTCCTGGCCGGGCGTTGTGCGTGCAGCACGGTGCGCGACGCCACCATGTGTCCCGAGCAGGCGGCTGCTCCCTACGACCGATGCCGTGCCGACGTCACCCGGTACACGTCGTAGACGCCCTCCACGCCGCGGACCGCCTTCAGGACGTGGCCCAAGTGCTTGGGGTCGCCCATCTCGAAGGTGAAGCGGGAGATGGCGACGCGGTCGCGGGAGGTCTGGACGGCCGCGGAGAGGATGTTGACGTGCTGGTCGGACAGCACGCGCGTGACGTCCGACAGGAGCCGGGAGCGGTCCAGGGCCTCGACCTGGATGGCGACGAGGAACACCGAGGACTGCGTCGGGGCCCACTCGACGTCCAGGATGCGCTCGGGCTCGCGGGACAGTGAGTCCACGTTGACGCAGTCGTTTCGGTGAACCGATACGCCGTTGCCGCGCGTGACGAAGCCGATGATCGGGTCGCCGGGGACCGGCGTGCAGCAGCGGGCCAGCTTGACCCACACGTCGTCGACGCCCTTGACGACCACGCCCGGGTCGGCGCTGGTACGGCGCTTGCGGCCGCGCCCGCGGGCCGGCGGCACGCTCTCGTCGATCTCCTCGGTGGCCGCCTCCTCGCCGCCGAGCGCCTGGACCAGCTTCTGCACGATGTTCTGTGCGGAGACATGGCCCTCGCCGATCGCCGCGTAGAGCGCGGAGATGTCGGAGTAGCGCATCTCGTGCGCGAGGGTGACCAGCGAGTCGCCGGTGAGGATCCGCTGGATCGGCAGGTTCTGCTTGCGCATCGCGCGGACGATGGCGTCCTTGCCCTGCTCGATCGCCTCGTCCCGGCGCTCCTTGGAGAACCAGGCGCGGATCTTGTTCCGGGCGCGCGGCGACTTGACGAAGCCGAGCCAGTCCCGGGAGGGCCCGGCGCCGGTCGCCTTGGAGGTGAACACCTCGACCAGGTCGCCGTTGTCGAGGGTCGACTCCAGGGGGACGAGACGGCCGTTGACCCGTGCCCCTATGGTGCGGTGGCCGACCTCGGTGTGGACCGCGTAGGCGAAGTCCACCGGGGTGGCCCCGGCCGGGAGCGCTATGACGTCGCCCTTCGGGGTGAAGACGAAGACCTCGTTGCGGGAGAGGTCGAAGCGCAGCGACTCCAGGAACTCGCCCGGGTCCTCGGTCTCCTTCTGCCAGTCCAGCAGCTGCCGCAGCCACGCCATGTCGTTGATGGCGTCCTTGTCCTTGCCGGACGTGCGGGGCGCGTCGGTGCGGACCTTGGAGGCTCCGGCGACGGCCTCCTGCTTGTACTTCCAGTGCGCGGCGATGCCGTACTCCGCGCGGCGGTGCATGTCGAAGGTGCGGATCTGGAGCTCGACCGGCTTGCCGCTGGGCCCGATGACCGTCGTGTGCAGCGACTGGTACATGTTGAACTTGGGCATCGCGATGTAGTCCTTGAACCGCCCCGGAACCGGGTTCCAGCGGGCGTGGACGGTGCCCAGCGCCGCGTAGCAGTCGCGGACGGTGTCGACGAGGACGCGGATGCCGACCAGGTCGTAGATCTCCGCGAAGTCTCGGCCGCGGACGATCATCTTCTGGTAGACGCTGTAGTAGTGCTTCGGGCGTCCGGTGACGGTGGCGCGGATGCGGGCGGCCCGCAGGTCGGCCTGGACCTCGTCGATCACCTTCGCCAGGTACTCGTCGCGCTTGGGGGCGCGCTCCGCGACCAGGCGGACGATCTCGTCGTACATCTTGGGGTAGAGGATCGCGAAGGCGAGGTCCTCCAGCTCCCACTTGATGGTGTTCATGCCCAGGCGGTGGGCGAGCGGCGCGTAGATCTCCAGGGTCTCGCGCGCCTTCTTCTCCTGCTTCTCACGCTTGAGGTAGCGCATGGTGCGCATGTTGTGCAGCCGGTCGGCGAGCTTGATGACCAGGACGCGCGGGTCCTTGGCCATGGCGACGACCATCTTGCGCACGGTCTCCGCCTGCGCGGCCTCGCCGAACTTGACCTTGTCCAGCTTGGTGACGCCGTCGACCAGCAGGGCGACCGTGTCGCCGAAGTCGCGGCGCAGCTGGTCGAGGCCGTACTCGGTGTCCTCGACCGTGTCGTGCAGCAGGCCCGCCATGAGGGTGGCCGGGTCCATGCCCAGCTCGGCGAGGATCGTGGTCACGGCGAGCGGATGCGTGATGTACGGGTCGCCGCTCTTGCGCTTCTGGCCGCGGTGCCAGCGCTCGGCGACCTGGTAGGCACGCTCGATCTGGCGGAGTGTGGCGGCGTCGATCTTCGGGTCGTTGCTGCGCACTATCCGCAGCAGCGGTTCCAGGACCGGGTTGTACGGGTTGGCGCGCTGGACGCCGAGGCGGGCCAGGCGGGCCCGCACGCGGTTGGAGGAGCCGGAGCGCGCGGGCTGGTTCGCGGCCGGGCGGACCGCCGGCGGCCGGGAGGGGCCCTCGGGCGCGGCCGGCTTGGGACGCGAGGACTCGGCCGACCGGTCCGCGGGCGCGGACCGGTCGTGCTCGGTCGACCCGCGGGTGTCGTTCTTCGCGGCCGGCGCGGGCTTCGCCGCGGGCTCCGAGGCGGACTCGGGCTTGGCGGCGGTCAGTGGCTGGGCCTCGTCTGGCAAGAGGGCTCCTCGTGCGCGATCCGGGTCCCCCGGTCAGGCTCCGGAGATCCCATGGTAGCGAGCGGACGTCCCGGGCGACGACGAGGTGGTGTGCGGCCCGTCGGGGACCCGGACACGGCCCGGGTCCCCGACATCGCTCCGCCTACCGATCAGATCGCCGGCAGCGGGGCACGCGTCACTTCCAGTTGAAGAGCGCCGCGTTCTTCACCTGCATCTGCTTCTCGGCCAGCACGTTCCCCCACGGCACGGTGACGGAGCCGCTCTTGCCGCAGCCGGCGTTGTACCAGGTCTTCTTTCCGTTCTTGAAGCCCTCCACCTTGACGCAGATCGCGCCGCCCTTCCAGACAGCCCAGGAGTAGCCCATCCGCAGCCCGGGGCGCCCGAAGTGGCCGCAGCCGTCCTTGACGGTGCTCCACTTGAACGGGAGGCTGCCCGCGCGGATCCACTCGCCGCAGCTGGCCGCCACGGGGTGAGGGGACTTGGCCACCGCGACCGGAGTGGCGCTGGCCGGCGCCGCTGCGGCGGTGAGCGCGGCCAGCGAGAGCGCTGTGACGATCCCCGTGGTGAACTTGCCCGACTTGCTCATTGAATCCTCCTATGTGATGCCCTGGTCAGTGGCATCGGAGAGATCCAATCACCCAGAGCCAGCAGGCGAACACATTCTTGAGGAACATCTGAGCTAATTTCGCATGTGCATGACGCCCGCGGACGGCCATGACGCGAAGGGCGCCCGGCGATGTGCCGGGCGCCCTTCGCGGTGGTGACGTTCTGATTCAGACGGTGATCAGCGCCTCCAGCGGCGCCCCGGCGAGGGGCGCCTCCAGACGGGCGCGGCCGGACAGGAAGGCCAGCTCCATGAGGACCGCGACGCCCGCGACCTCGGCACCCGCCCGGCGGATCAGCTGCAGCGACGCCTCCGCTGTGCCGCCGGTGGCGAGCACGTCGTCGACGACGAGCACGCGGTCGCCGGGGAGCAGGTCCTCGGCGTGCACCTCGATCTCCGCGGAGCCGTACTCCAGGTCGTAGGCCTGGCTGAGCGTGGCTCCGGGGAGCTTGCCCGCCTTGCGGACCGGGATGAAGCCGAGTCCGGCACGGACGGCGACCGGGGCGCCCAGGATGAAGCCGCGGGCCTCCAGGCCGACGATCTTCGTGGCGCCGGTGCGCAGGGCGATGTCCGCCAGCGCGTCGGTCAGCGCGGTGAACGCCGGCGGGTCCGCCAGGAGCGGGGTGATGTCCTTGAACATCACGCCCGGCTCCGGATAGTCGGCCACGTCGCGGATGCGGCTGAGCAGCAGCTCCTCTATGTCGGTCATCGGCGCTTCCCGGACGGACGGCCGCGGCCCCGGCCGCGGGAGGTGGGCTGGTTGCGCGGGCCGACGACGGCGGGGGCCGCGTCCTCGGCGCCGTCGGCGTCCCGCAGGTCGGTCTCCTGGGCACCGGCGGGGCCGGCCTGGGCGCGCTTGGCCAGGACCCGCTTGCGCAGGGCCTTCATCTGCGGCTCGCGCTCCTTGAGGTCGGCGACGAGCGGCGTGGCGATGAAGATCGAGGAGTACGCGCCGGCCGCGAGGCCGACGAACAGCGACAGCGAGATGTCGTTGAGCATGCCGGCGCCGAGGAAGCCGCCGCCGATGAAGAGCAGACCCGCGACCGGGAGCAGCGCGACCACGGTGGTGTTGATCGACCGCACCAGGGTGCCGTTGATGGAGCGGTTGGCGATGTCGCTGTAGGTCCAGCGGCTCTGCCGGGTGATGTCCTTCGTCTGCTCCTTGAGGCTGTCGAAGACGACGACCGTGTCGTAGAGCGAGTAGCCGAGGATCGTCAGCAGACCGATCACCGTGCCGGGCGTGACCTCGAAGCCGACGAGGGCGTAGATGCCGGTGGTGATGGTGATGTCGTGGATCAGCGCGACCAGGGCGGCCAGGGCCATGCGCCACTCGAAGGCGATGGCCAGGTAGATCACGACCAGGACCATGAAGATCGCCAGACCCTCCCAGGCCTTGTTGGCGATCTGCTCGCCCCAGCTCGGGCCGACGAGATCAGCGTTGATCTTGTTGGCGTCGATGTTGAGGTCCTTGGCCAGCTCCTGCTTGATCTGGTCGGACTTGCCGGTCTCGATGCCCGCGATCTGGATGCGCAGACCGCCGGTGCCGAGCTCCTGCACCACGGCCGGGTGGCCGGACGCCTCCTGGGCGTAGGTCTCCGCCTGGTTCACCGACACCGAGGTCTTCGGCGTGGTGAGGACGGCTCCGCCCTGGAATTCGATGCCCATGTTCAGCCCGCGCACCGCCAGGCCGAGGATGGCCGTGATGGTGATCAGGATGGAGACGCCGTACCAGATCTTGCGGTTGCCGACGAAGTCGTAGCCGACCTCGCCGCGGTGCAGACGGGCGCCGAGGTTGCCGAGCTTCGACATCTCACGCCTCCTTCGGGTCGACAGGGCCTGCGGCGGGGTGGGAGGGACGGCGCGTGCGGCGCAGCGGGGGCTTCGCGCCGAGCCGCTTGGGGTCGAGGCCGGACCAGGGGTGGCCGCCGCCGTAGAACTTGGTGCGGGCCAGCAGGGTCAGCAGCGGCTTGGTGAACAGGAACACCACGACGACGTCGAGCAGCGTGGTCAGGCCGAGCGTGAACGCGAAGCCCTGGACCTTGCCGACGGTCACGATGAACAGCACCGCCGCGGCCAGGAACGACACGAAGTCGGAGACCAGGATGGTGCGCCGGGCGCGCGGCCAGGCGCGCTCCACCGCCGGACGCAGCGAGCGGCCCTCGCGGAGCTCGTCCCGGACCCGTTCGAAGTACACGATGAACGAGTCGGCGGTGATGCCGATGGCGACGATGGCGCCGCACACGGCCGGCAGGTTCAGCGCGAAGTGGATCGTCGGACCGAGCAGCGACATGATCACGTAGGTGAGCGCGGCCGAGACCAGGAGCGAGGCGACCGCGATGACGGACAGACCGCGGTAGTACGCCACCAGGTAGATCACCACGAGGGCGAGGCCGATGGCGCCGGCGATCAGGCCGGCCTGGAGCTGCTCGCCACCGAGGGCGGCGGTCACCGTGGTGACGCTGGACTCCTTGAACGTGAGCGGGAGCGCACCGTACGACAGCATGTTGGAGAGGCTCTGTGCCTCCTCCTGGGTGAAGCTGCCCGAGATGTACGCGTTGCCGCCGGTGATGGCCCGCTGGACGTAGGGGTGGGAGACCACCGCGTCGTCGAGGACGATCGCGAACTCGTTCTGCGGGGACTGCTTCTGCGCGAGCTGGCTGGTCACGGCGGCGAACTTCGTGGAACCGCTGGACGTGAAGCTCATTTCGACCTGCCACCCGGAGGCACCCTGGGTGTCGAAGGTGGCCTGGGCCTTGCTGACCTCGGTGCCGTCGACGGCGACCGGGCCGAGCAGGAACTTGCTCCAGACCTTGCCGTCCTGGCCGCAGGCGACCGTGGGCTCGCCCGGCTTGACGCCCTTGCCGGCGGCGGCTCGCTGTGCCGGCTTGGTGCAGTCGAGGGCGGCGAACTGCGCCTCGAGCTTGGCCGCGGTCGCGGCGGCGCTGCCGCTCGGGGCGGGCGTGGTGGACGGCTTCGACGTCGACCCGGCGGCGGGCTTCGACGGCGACCCGGCAGAGGGCTTCGCCGGCGCGGAGCCGGTGGGCGACGGCGTGGGCGATCCGGCCTTCAGGGCGCCGGTGAGCGGGCGGCCCTGCGTGGTGGCGGAGGGAGCGGGGGTGCCGGGCGTCGCCTTGTTCTTGCCGGTGGCGGCCTTCGAGCCGGACGGGCTCGGCGAGGGACTGCCGGTGGCCGGGGCGGGGCTCGGGGTGGCCGGGGCGGCGCCGGAGGCCGCGCTCTGCAGGACCGGGCGGAAGTAGAGCTTGGCGGTGGTGCCGACCTGCTGGCGGGCCTCCTCCGAGTTCGTGCCCCGGGGGATGTTGACGATGATGTTGCGATCGCCCTGGGTCTGGACCTCCGCCTCCGAGACACCCAGACCGTTGACACGGCGGTTCATGATCTCGACCGCGGTGTCCATGTTGGTCTTGTTGATCGCATTGGGCTGACCCGGCTCGTTGACCGCCGTCAGCGTGATGCTGGTGCCGCCGGCGAGGTCGATGCCGAGACGCGGAGTGATGTGTCCGGAGGCGAACATTCCCCCGGTGAGCGCCACGATGGCGATCATGATGAAGGCCAGCGCGCGCCCCGGCCTGCTCTGGGCGCTCCCGCTCCGGCCCTTCTTAGGTGCTGCCACCTTCTCGTACTCCCTCTCGGGCCGCCCCGAGCCGGTCGGGCTCGGCGACGGCCATGACATGGTGTCGGGATCCGTGCGACAAGAGCACGTCCCCGGTCCCGCGGACGGACCGCGGGACCGGGAGGGCGGCTACTTCGCGTCGGTGTCGCCGTCGGTCTTCTTCGGCTCTTCGTCCGCCTTCGCCGCAGGGGCGTCGACCGGGGCGGCCTCGGCGGCCGGCTTCTCGGCGGCGGGCTCCTCGGTGACCGGCTTCTCGACGACGGGCTTCCCAGCGGCCGGCTTCTCGGCGGCGTCCTTCTTGCCGAGGTCGAGAGGCTTGTCGTCGGAGGCGGCGGCGTCGGCGACGGGCCCGTCGGTCTCGGTGAGGGAGGAGGCGTCGTCGGGGACGAGGTCGGCGTCGGACTTCAGGTCGTGCTCGACGCCGTGGACGATGCGGTTGTACTCGTCGTCGGTCAGGACGGCACCGATCGCGTTCTTGGCGAAGAGGAGCTCGACACCCGGGCCCGCGTCGAGGAGGACCGTCTCGTCACTGACCTCCTTGACCGTGGCGTACATGCCGCCGATGGTGCGGACACCGCTGCCGGGCTGCATCTGGTTCCGCATGTCGGCTGCCTGCGACTGCTTGCGCTTGGCCGACCGGGTCATCAGGAACATGGCCCCGATGAGCACGATGAACGGGAGGAGGGTCACGAGCTTCACGGGTGGGAACTTCCTTCACGCGACCGCGGTGGTGAGCGGCCTGCTGGTCGGGGGTGCAGGGGGTGCTGCCGTCGAGGGCGGCATCGGCGGAGTCTAAGCGAGTCCACGCGCATGGAACAACGCTCAGCATGGCACCTGGGTTCCGCCCCCGGCCAATGCCCTCGCCGTCACGCCCCGAAGAGGTCCCCTTGTCCGTTTCCCGCCGACGCCGGGCGGGGCGGGGTGAGGCCGAGGTGCGTCCAGGCGGCGGGTGTGGCCACCCGCCCGCGCGGGGTGCGGGCCAGCAGGCCCTCCCGGACGAGGAACGGCTCGGCGACCTCCTCCACGGTCTCACGCTCCTCCCCCACCGCGACCGCGAGCGTGGACACGCCGACGGGGCCGCCGCCGAACAGCTTCAGCAGGGCCTCCAGCACAGCCCGGTCGAGCCGGTCGAGGCCGCGGGCGTCGACCTCGTACACCGCGAGGGCCGCGGAGGCGATCTCCCGGGTGATCCGTCCGTCCGCCTTGACCTGCGCATAGTCGCGGACGCGGCGCAGCAGGCGGTTGGCGATGCGGGGCGTGCCGCGGGAGCGGCCGGCGATCTCCGCGGCGCCCTCGGCCTCGATCCCGACGTCGAGCAGGTGTGCCGAGCGGTGGACGACGCGCTCCAGCTCGGCGGGCTCGTAGAACTCCATGTGCGCGGTGAAGCCGAAGCGGTCGCGCAGCGGCGGCGGCAGCAGGCCCGCGCGGGTGGTGGCCCCGACCAGGGTGAACGGCGGGAGCTCCAGCGGGATGGCGGTGGCGCCGGGGCCCTTGCCGACGATCACGTCGACCCGGAAGTCCTCCATGGCCATGTAGAGCATCTCCTCGGCCGGCCGGGACATCCGGTGGATCTCGTCGAGGAAGAGGACCTCGCCCTCCTGGAGGGAGGACAGGATCGCGGCGAGGTCTCCGGCGTGCTGGATGGCGGGACCGCTGGTGATGCGGATGGGGGCGCCCATCTCGGCCGCGATGATCATCGACAGGGTGGTCTTGCCCAGGCCCGGGGCGCCGGAGAGCAGGACGTGGTCGGCGGTGGCGCCGCGGGCGCGGGCCGCGCGCAGCACGAGGTCGAGCTGCTCGCGGACCTTCTGCTGGCCGATGAACTCGTCGAGGTCCTTGGGGCGCAGGGCGGCCTCCACGGCCTGCTCCTCGCCGTCGGCCGCTGAGCCCACCAGCCGCTCCGGGGCGGGGCTGCCGGTCGTGTCGTCCCGGTTCACGAAGTCTCCTAGCGGGGTGGCGCAGGTCAGCGGGCGCGGTTCAGGGTCTGCAGGGCGGCCTTGAGCAGACGGCCCACCTGCGGAGTGCCCCCGGCGGCCTCGGCCTGCGGGGCCACGGCGGCCACCGCCTCGTCGGCCTCGCGGGTCGCGTAGCCGAGGCCGATCAGGGCGGCGTGCAGCTGGTCGCGCCAGCCGCTGGTGACGGGGGTTCCGATGGCGGGCGCCGCGCCGAGCGGTTCGCCGAGGCGGTCCCTGAGCTCCAGGAGCAGCTTCTGGGCGCCCTTCTTGCCGATGCCGGGGACGGCGGTGAGCGCCTTCTCGTCACCGCCGGCCACCGCGCGGCGCAGGGCGTCCGGGCTGTGCACGGCGAGCATGGCCTGGGCGAGGCGGGGGCCGACGCCGCTGGCCGTCTGGAGGAGCTCGAAGACCTGGCGCTCGTCGTCGTCGGCGAAGCCGTACAGGGTCAGCGAGTCCTCGCGGACGACCAGGGAGGTGGCCAGCCGGGCCGGCTGTCCCTGGCGCAGCCCGGCGAGGGTGCCGGGCGTGCACTGGACGGCGATGCCGATCCCGCCCACCTCGACGACCGCGGAGTCCGGTGCGAGGGCGGCGACCGGGCCGCTGACGAACGCGATCATGCCGTACGGCCTTTCGATGCGTGCAGGGCGACGGCCTGCTGCAGACGGTTCTGGGCGGGGGCCCGCCAGATGTGGCAGATGGCGAGCGCGAGGGCGTCGGCGGCGTCGGCGGGCTTCGGGGGCGCGTCGAGCCGCAGCAGGCGGGTGACCATGGCGCCGACCTGGGCCTTGTCCGCGCGGCCGCTGCCGGTGACGGCCGCCTTGACCTCGCTGGGGGTGTGCAGGGCGACGGGGATGCCGCGACGGGCCGCGCAGAGCATGGCGACGGCGCTGGCCTGGGCGGTGCCCATCACGGTGCGGACGTTGTGCTGGCTGAAGACGCGCTCGACGGCGACGAACTCGGGCCGGTGCTCGTCCAGCCAGTGCTCGATGCCCTGCTCGACGGCGAGCAGGCGGTGACTGAGCTCGGCGTCCGCCGGTGTCCGCACGACGCCGACGCCGACCATGGCGAGCGGACGGCCGGCCACCCCCTCGACCACGCCGACGCCGCACCGGGTCAGTCCGGGGTCCACCCCCAACACCCGCATCGGGCCCCTCCCATCGATCTGCCCCGGCCACCGCCGGGCGGTGTCCCCAATTCGTGCAGGCTATCGGGTGGCACCGACAACGCCCCGCACCGACGCCGGACAACGCGACGGGCCGACGGGGGCGCCCCGTCGGCCCGTCTGCGGCGCGTGCGTTACGCCTCGACCTTCTCCATGATCTCGTCGCTGACGTCGAAGTTGGCGAAGACGTTCTGCACGTCGTCGCTGTCCTCGAGCGCGTCGATCAGCTTGAAGATCTTCTTGGCGCCGTCCTCGTCCAGTTCGATCTGCATGGTCGGGACGAAGTTGGCCTCGGCGGAGTCGTAGTCGATGCCGGCCTCCTGGAGGGCGGTGCGGACCGCGACCAGGTCGGTGGCCTCGCTGAGGACCTCGAAGGACTCGCCGAGGTCGTTGACCTCCTCGGCGCCGGCGTCCAGGACGGCCCCGAGGACGTCGTCCTCGGCCAGCTCGCCCTTGGGGACGATCACGACGCCCTTGCGGTGGAAGAGGTACGACACCGAACCGGGGTCGGCCATGGAGCCGCCGTTGCGGGTCATCGCGACGCGGACGTCCGACGCGGCACGGTTGCGGTTGTCGGTGAGGCACTCGATGAGCACCGCGACCCCGTTGGGGCCGTAGCCCTCGTACATGATCGTTTCGTAGTCGGCGCCACCGGCCTCGAGACCACCGCCGCGCTTGATCGCGGAGTCGATGTTCTTGTTCGGGACCGACTGCTTCTTGGCCTTCTGGACGGCGTCATAGAGCGTCGGGTTGCCCTCGAGATCGACACCGCCCATGCGCGCCGCGACCTCGATGTTCTTGATCAGCTTCGCGAAGAGCTTGCCGCGCTTGGCATCGATCACGGCCTTCTTGTGCTTCGTCGTGGCCCATTTAGAGTGGCCGGACATCTGCCTGTCTCCTTCGCGTAACCCGTCTCTGTGTGAACGCCAGAGATCCTACAAGGACTCGGGCGTCCGATTCGCGCGCACCATGTCGACGAACAGGGCGTGCACACGGTGGTCACCGGTCAGTTCCGGGTGGAACGAGGTGGCCAGCGCGTTGCCCTGGCGGACCGCGACGATGTGGCCCTCGTGCTCGGCGAGCACCTCGGCACCGGCGCCGACGGACTCGACCCACGGGGCGCGGATGAAGACGCCCTCCACGGGTTCGCCGGGGACGCCCTCGACGTGGACCGCGGCCTCGAAGGACTCGTTCTGCCGTCCGAAGGCGTTGCGGCGCACGATCATGTCGATGCCGCCGATGGTCTCCTGGCCCGAGCGGGGGTCGAGGATCTTGTCGGCGAGCATGATCATGCCCGCGCAGGTGCCGTACACGGGCAGGCCGTCGCGGACGCGCGCGCGGAGCGGGTCCATCACTCCGAACAGGACGGCCAGCTTGGAGATGGTGGTGGACTCTCCGCCGGGCAGCACGAGGCCGTCGATCTCGGCGAGTTCCTCGGGGCGCCGCACCGGCCTGGCCACGGCGTCCGCCGCGGCCAGGGCGATGAGGTGCTCCCGTACGTCGCCCTGGAGGGCCAGGACGCCAATGACAGGAGTGTTCATGAGGTGGGTACCGGGTCCTTCACCGGGCCGACTACCAGCCGCGGTTGGCGTAGCGCTCGGCCTCGGGGAGCGTGTCGCAGTTGATGCCGACCATGGCCTCGCCGAGGTTGCGGGACGCGTCCGCGACGATCTTCGGGTCGTCGTAGAAGGTGGTGGCCTTCACGATGGCGGCGGCGCGCTTGGCCGGGTCGCCGGACTTGAAGATGCCGGAGCCGACGAAGACGCCCTCGGCGCCGAGTTGGCGCATCAGGGCGGCGTCGGCGGGGGTGGCCACACCGCCGGCGGAGAAGAGGACCACCGGGAGCTTGCCCAGCTCGGCGACCTCCTTGACCAGCTCGTACGGGGCGCGCAGGTCCTTGGCGGCGGCGTACAGCTCGTTGTTGTCGTAGCCGCGCAGCCGGGCGATCTCGTTCTTGATCTGGCGCAGGTGGCGGACCGCCTCCACGACGTTGCCGGTGCCGGCCTCGCCCTTGGAGCGGATCATCGCGGCACCCTCGGCGATGCGGCGCAGGGCCTCGCCGAGGTTGGTGGCACCGCAGACGAAGGGGGTGGTGAAGGCCCACTTGTCGGAGTGGTTGACCTCGTCGGCCGGGGTGAGGACCTCGGACTCGTCGATGTAGTCGACGCCGAGGGACTGCAGGACCTGGGCCTCGACGAAGTGGCCGATGCGGGACTTGGCCATCACCGGGATGGAGACCGCGTCGATGATGCCCTCGATCATGTCCGGGTCCGACATGCGGGCCACGCCGCCGTCCTTGCGGATGTCGGCCGGGACCCGCTCCAGGGCCATGACGGCGACGGCGCCCGCGTCCTCGGCGATCTTCGCCTGGTCCGGCGTGACGACGTCCATGATCACGCCGCCCTTGAGCTGCTCGGCCATGCCGCGCTTCACGCGGGCGGTGCCGGTCTCGGGGGTCTGGGCGGCGTCGGGTGTGGTGGACACGGGTGACCTCACTGGGTGAAGAGGGTGTTGTGCTGGACCGAGACAACGCGAATGGACCAGGCCACCGCAAGGGCCAATGACAACCCGGTGGATCCTTTTCGCCCGCGCGCCCCGCACGGTTCCGGCCCCGGGAGCGCCGCCGGGAACCGCCCCGGGGCCCTCCGGCCGTCGTTCGGGACGGTCGCTCAGGCCGCCGCCGTGCGCTCCGTGAGAGCCGCGGGGGGCTCGTCGTCCATCTCGAAGGCCATGGGGAACGGGGCGTGGCCGGCGAGCCGGAACCAGCGGACCTTGCGGTGCTCCCGCAGCCGGCGGGCCGCGCCCACCGCGTCGTTGTGGAAGCGGCGGGCCATCGGCACCCGGCGCACCGCCTCGGCGAGTTCGCGGGCCGCGTCCTCTCCCCCGGGCGCCCCGCGGACCTCGTCCACCTGCTGGGCCTCCGCGAAGACCGCGCGCAGCGCCTGGGTCAGTTCGCTCTCCGCGACCTCCCGCTGGTCCTCCTCGGCCTGCCGGGCGGCGTGCGCGGCCTCGTACAGGACGATGGACGCGGCCGGGTCGAGCACGCCGGAGGTCGCCAGTTCCTGGGTGACGGAGGCGCGGCGCACCAACTGGGCGTCGAGCGCGGCCCGGGCGGCGTCGATGCGGGCGTGCAGCCGGTCCAGCCGGCCCGCCGTCCAGCTCAGGTACAGGCCGACGGCGACGAGCGCGACGAGGATCCAGATGAGGGTTGCGGTCACGGGCGGCAAGGCTACCGGGGCGAGCACCGGGCCCGTGCCCGGCGGTGAGGACCCGCCCGCCGGTCCGAACCGGGTTCGGGCGCCCCCCGGCGGACCCCGGACCCGGGGCCCGGGAGATCAGTCCCGGGCCAGGCCCAGCCGGGCCCGCAGACCCGTGGCGCGGTCGTCGGCGGCGACCGCCGCCGCGCCGGCCGTCACCGTCTCGTACACCGACAGGATGTCCGCGCCGACCGTGGACCAGTCGAAGCGCCGCACGTGGGCGCTGCCGCGCTCGCCCAGCTCCGCCCGCCGGGCGGGGTCGGCCAGCAGCCGCACGGCCGCGTCGGCGAGCGCGCCGGCGTCCCCGTTGGCGAACAGCTCGCCCGCCGCTCCCTGGTCCAGCACCTGGGCGAAGGCGTCCAGGTCGGAGGCGAGCACCGGGGCGCCCGCCGACATGGCCTCCACCAGGATGATCCCGAAGCTCTCGCCGCCGGTGTTCGGCGCCACGTAGAGGTCGATGCTGCGCAGGAAGCGCGCCTTGTCCTCGTCGCTGACCATGCCGAGGAACTCCACGCGCGAGCGCAGCTCGGCGGGCAGGGTGCGCACCGCCTCCTCCTCGTCGCCGCGCCCGGCCACCAGCAGCCGGGTGCCGGGGCGGGCGGCGAGGATCCTCGGCAGCGCCCGCATCAGCACCGGCAGTCCCTTGCGGGGTTCGTCGATGCGCCCGATGAAGCCGATCGTGGCGTCGGCCGCGCCGTCGTCGACGGGGCCGCCGGCCGCACACCGCGCCCGGCCCGACTGCCACTCGGCCTTCGGTTCGGCCTTGGCGAAGAAGTCGACGTCGACGCCGTTGGGGATGACCACCGCGTCCCCGCCCAGGTGCTCCACGAGGGTGCGGCGGGCGTACTCGCTGACCGCGATCCGCGCACTGATCTTCTCCAGCGCGGCCTGCAGGATCGAGTAGGCGGCGATCATCGCACGGGAGCGCGGGTTGGAGGTGTGGAAGGTGGCCACGATCGGGCCCTGGGCCGCCCAGCAGGTCAGCAGGCCGAGGGAGGGCGAGGTCGGCTCGTGGATGTGGATGACGTCGAAGGCCCCGTCGTGCAGCCAGCGCCGGACCCGGGCCGCGGACAGGAAGCCGAAGTTGAGCCGGGCCACGGAGCCGTTGTACGGGACCGGGACCGCGCGGCCCGCGGAGACGACGTAGGGCGGCAGCGGGGTGTCGTCGTCGGCGGGGGCGAGCACCGACACCTCGTGCCCGAGGCCGGTGAAGTACTCGGCCAGGTCCCGGATGTGGAACTGGACGCCGCCCGGGACATCCCAGGAGTAGGGGCAGACGATGCCGATCCTCACGAGGCTGCCTTCCCGGGATTTCCAGGATCCCTCGCGGGATCGAGGTCGGCGAGCCAGAGCCGCTGGAGCATGTGCCAGTCCTCCGGGTGGTCGGCGATGCCGGTGGCGAAGGCGTCGGCCAGCGCCTGGGTCATGACGGACGTCCGCTCGGCGCGCGTCCCGCTCGCGGGCACCTCGACCGGCGGGTGGATCCGGCCGCGCAGGACGGGCGAGTCGTCGTACCAGAGTGTGACCGGCAGCAGCAGGGCGCCCGTCTGCTGCGCCAGCAGGGCCGGTCCGGCGGGCATCCGCGCGGTCTCGCCGAAGAAGGTCACCTCGACGCCGGAGGCGGACAGGTCGCGGTCGGCGACCAGGCAGACCAGGCCGCCGTCGCGCAGCCTGCGGGCCAGGGTGCCGAAGGCGGAGCCGCCGCTGTGCGGCAGGACCTCCATGCCGAGGCCCTCGCGGTAGGCGACGAAGCGGTCGTACAGCGACTCCGGCTTCAGGCGCTCGGCGACCGTGGTGAAGGGCACCCCGAGCCGGGTGGTGACCCAGGCGCCGGCCAGGTCCCAGTTGGCCAGGTGCGGCAGGGCGAGGACGACGCCCCGGCCGGAGGCCAGGCCGTCGGTGAGGTGGTGCAGGTCCTTGCACTCGAACCCGGTGCCGATCCGCTCCGCGCTCCACGCGGGCAGCCGGAAGGACTCCATCCAGTAGCGCAGGTAGGACCGCATGCCCGCACGGGACAGCTCGGCCAGGCGCTCGGGGGTGGCGTCGGGCACCACGCGCGCGTAGTTGGACTCCAGGCGCAGCACGCCCTTGCCGCGCTGCTTCCAGGCTAGGTCGGCGAGGGAGCGTCCGAGGCGGACGGCGACCGGCTCGGGCAGCGTCTTCACCGTGCTCCAGCCGGCTCCGTACGCCAGGTCGGTCAGCCGGTCCCGCACGCTCACGAGGCCTCGCTCCCGTGGGAGGCGCCCTCGGGCCGGTCGTGGGCGGCGGCCTCCGCCTCGGCGGACTCCCGCCGGACGGTGACCACCCGCTGGACCAGCGTGACGAGGCTGCCGACGGCGACGATCCACAGGGCGACCGGCAGCAGGTACTGGATGCCGGGCACCCCGAACGCGTGCAGTCCGGCGAGCCCGGCCGCGACCAGCGAGATCACCAGCCGCTCGGCCCGCTCCACCAGGCCGTTGACGGCGACCGGCAGGCCGATCGACTCGCCGCGGGCCTTGGTGTAGGACACCACCTGGCCGCTCGCCAGGCAGAAGATCGACACCGCGCACAGGGTGTTGTCGTCGCCGTGGCCCGCGTACCACAGGGCGAACCCGCCGAAGATCGCGCCGTCGGCGACCCGGTCGAGCGTGGAGTCGAGGAAGGCGCCCCAGCGGCTGGAGCGGCCCAGCTGGCGGGCCATGTTTCCGTCGACGAGATCGGAGAACACGAACAGCGTGATCACGACCGTGCCCCAGAAGAACTCGCCCCGGGGGTAGAAGACCAGCGCGCCGGCGACCACCCCTGCCGTGCCGATGAGCGTCACCGTGTCGGGGCTGACGCCCCTGCGGATGAGAAACGCGGCGAACGGCGTGAGGACACGCGTGAAGAAAGCACGCGCGTACTTGTTCAGCATGGCCTGCCCAAGGGTCGGTGTCGCGGGCGGCCCCTGCTGGCCACCGGCTGGCCCATCGTAGCCACGCGCGCGCGGGGGCGACGGCCGGGCACCCGCGGCCCCGCCCCCGGATCGGGCCCGTGGCGGGCCGGCCCGGGCGGGAGGCGGGATCGGGTCCCTCGTATGGACGCGGCGTGACGGGAGTGGAAAGCTCGAAGGACCGCGGGCGTCCCGGAGCCGCCAGTGGGCGGTCCCGCGTGTCCGCGCCCACAGTGACCTCACCGTGCACGGGAGGCAGGACCATGGGCGACAAGGCGCACACACATCCCGGAGCCGCCGGCAGGGCAGAG
The DNA here is from genome assembly GCF_029269835.1 of Streptomyces tropicalis. Classification (GTDB taxonomy): domain Bacteria; phylum Actinomycetota; class Actinomycetes; order Streptomycetales; family Streptomycetaceae; genus Streptomyces; species Streptomyces tropicalis. The sequence continues at coordinate 58,190 of NZ_JARJBB010000006.1, forward strand.
GCGGCCGACCACCCCGCGTCCATACGGAATGTGGTGCTGGTCGGCCACTCCGGTTCGGGCAAGACGACTCTGGTGGAGGCGCTCGCGCTGACGGCGGGAGCGGTGAACCGGGCGGGCCGCGTGGAGGACGGCGGCACCGTCTCCGACCACGACGACATCGAGCACCGGCAGCAGCGGTCGGTACAGCTCTCCCTGGTGCCCGTCGAATGGGACGGCATCAAGATCAATCTTCTGGACACCCCCGGCTATGCCGACTTCGTCGGGGAGCTGAGGGCCGGTCTGCGGGCGGCGGACGCGGCCCTCTTCGTCGTCTCGGCCTCGGACGGCGTCGACGGGGCCACCCGCGTGGTGTGGGAGGAGTGCGCGGCCGTCGGCATGCCGCGCGCCATCGTCGTCACGCACCTGGAGGCCGCCCGCGCGGACTTCGAGGAGATGACGCGGGTGTGCGCCGAGGCCTTCGGCGGCGACGACCCCGACGCCGTGCTGCCGCTGTACCTGCCGTTGCACGGGCCGCAGGGCCCCGACGGGCACGCGCCGGTGACCGGCCTGACCGGGCTGCTGACGCAGAAGCTGTTCGACTACGCCTCGGGCGAGCGCAAGGAGTCCGAGCCGGGCGAGGACCAGCTGCCGCAGATCGAGGAGCACCGCAACCGGCTCATCGAGGGCATCATCTCGGAGAGCGAGGACGAGACGCTGATGGACCGCTACGTCGGCGGCGAGTCCATCGACCTGAAGACGCTGGTGCAGGACCTGGAGCGGGCCGTCGCCCGCGGGGTCTTCTTCCCGGTGCTGGCCGCCGCGCCCGCCGCCGAGGGGGCCCGGCAGGGCCTCGGCACGGTCGAGCTGCTGGAGCTGATCACCGGGGGCTTCCCGACCCCGCCGGAGCGCGAGGCGCCCCGGGTGACCACACCGGACGGCGCGGCCCGCGAGCTCCGGGCGTGCGACCCGCAGGGCCCCCTGGTCGCGGAGGTCGTGAAGACCGCCTCCGACCCCTACGTCGGACGGATCTCCCTGGTCCGGGTCTTCTCCGGCACCCTGCGCCCGGACGAGACGGTGCACGTCTCCGGGCACGGGCTGGCCGACCGCGGCCACGAGGACCACGACGTCGACGAGCGCGTGGGCGCCCTGTCGACGCCCTTCGGCAAGCAGCAGCGGCCGGTGGCGTTCGCCGTCGCCGGCGACCTGGCGTGCGTGGCCAAGCTGGGCCGCGCCGAGACCGGGGACACCCTCTCCGCCAAGGACGACCCGCTGCTGATGGCGCCGTGGGACATGCCCGACCCGCTGCTGCCGCTCGCCATCCAGGCGCACAGCAAGGCGGACGAGGACAAGCTCTCCCAGGGGCTGGCCCGGCTGGCGGCCGAGGACCCGACCATGCGGCTGGAGCAGAACCAGGACACGCACCAGGTGGTGCTGTGGTGCCTGGGCGAGGCGCACGCCGACGTGGCGCTGGAGCGGCTGCGCAACCGGTACGGCGTGCAGGTGGACGTCGTCCCGCACCGGGTGTCCCTGCGGGAGACCTTCGCGGGCCCGGCCTCGGGCCGCGGCCGGCACGTCAAGCAGTCCGGGGGGCACGGGCAGTACGCCATCTGCGCGATCGAGGTGGAGCCGCTGCCCGGCGGTTCGGGCATCGAGTTCGTCGACAAGGTCGTGGGCGGGGCGGTGCCGCGGCAGTTCATCCCGTCCGTGGAGAAGGGCGTACGGGCCCAGGCCGCGCGGGGGGTCGCGGCCGGGCATCCGCTGATCGACGTCCGGATCACCCTGGTCGACGGCAAGGCGCACTCAGTGGACTCCTCCGACGCCGCCTTCCAGACGGCGGGCGCGCTCGCGCTGCGGGAGGCGGCCGCGGAGGCGCGCATCCATCTGCTGGAGCCGGTCTCCGAGGTGAGCGTGCTGGTCGGCGACGACTACGTCGGCGCCGTGATGAGCGACCTGTCGGGGCGGCGCGGCCGGGTGCTGGGCACCGAGCAGACGCCGGGCGGCCGCACGCTGGTGCGCGCCGAGGTGCCCGAGATCGAGATCGGGCGGTACGCGGTCGACCTGCGGTCCCTCTCGCACGGCACCGCGCGCTTCGACCGCCGCTACGCGCGGCACGAGCCGATGCCGCCGCAGGTCGCGCAGCGGGTGCGTGCGCAGGAGGAGGAGGCCTCCTAGCGAGCGCGCCGGGCGCGCCGGGCGCACAACCGGATCACCGCGGAGCGCTTCCCTCCCAGTGGGCGGGCGGCTTCGGCCGTCCGCCCCCGTGCCGCGGTGCCTGCGGATACGCTGATGACCTGATCAACAGGTGTGCGGGGCAGGGAAGTCGGGAAGGCCGCAGGTGCAGGAGCGGCGGCGAGGGGGCGGGCGGCAGTGACGGACGGGTTCGACTTCAGTCCCGGGGCGCAGGTGCCCCTGTCGGGGTCGATGGGGCAGACGGCGGCTACCAACGCGCTCGCCTCCGCGGCCTACCGGGACGACGAGGTGGCCAAGATCCTCCAGGCGGACAACGAGTGGCACAGGTCGACGGTGAAACCACCGCGGCCCTGGGCGCGGATCCTCCGGCCCAAGCTCGGTGAGGCCTTCTCCAGGGCGGTGATCGACCGCACGCTGGGCGCCGGGCGCAAGCCGCTCATCCAGTCCTTCGGGGTGGAGCCCCAGGTGGTGGTGGAGCACTGCCTGGCGGCGCACCGCATCCGGCGGGACCGGGACAACTGGCTCGCTGCGGTGACGGTGCTGTGCGGGGTGCTCTTCCTGCCCGGGTTCCTGGTGTGGCTGGTGGTGTTCACCCTGCGCACCACGGTCGGCCGGCGGGAGGACAAGCGGGCCGGCGCCGTCGCCACCGTGCTGCTGGCCGGGGTGGGCGCGCTGGCGGTGCTGTTCCTGGTGAAGATGCCCTTCCACGGCTTCTGGGCCTGGTACGGGCGGGCGGCGGTGGTGCTGCCGGTGGTCGGCTGGTTCTGGGCCAAGCAGATCTGCGAGCGCTCGGCGCGGGACCTGCGGGAGCGCTGGGAGAGTCTGCTGTCGGGCGGCGGCCTCGGCGCCAAGGTCCCGGAGGCGGTGCCGGGCAGCCCGGGCGACGCGGCCGAGCAGGTGCGCAAGGAGCTGGCACGGCTCGGTGCCGAGCAGCGCTCCAACTCCGTCTTCTACGCCGGGCCCAAGGGCATACTCGGCATGGGCACCCGCTGGGGTTCCTGGCAGCTGGCCGAGGACCTCGTCTCCGCCGAGCCGGGCAAGGACTTCCACCCGTTCCGCAGCTGGGACGTCATCACGGCGATCCAGGGCGGCCTCGGCATGCTGGAGCGCACCCCCGTCAACACGGGCGGCTTCCCCAAGCCGTCGATCACGCACTGGATCGTCACGCCGATCGGGGAGAACGCCGACGCGGTGTCCCGGCCCAGCGGCACCGACGTGGACGCGTACACGGTGCGCACGCACGCGATACAGGACATCTGCAACAAGCAGCAGTTCGGCAGCGGCGACCGCCACTACCTCGGCGTCCAGTGGACGCTGTGGGACGGCCACCTGGTGATCACCATGCTGATCACGGTGACGGTGCTGCACGACACCCTGCGCATCGAGGTCACCGGGCACGCCCTGGGTCCGGTCAACCCGCTGTTCAACGAGAAGCCCGCGGCGAGGGAGAAGGAGGTGCAGAAGGCCCTGCGGTTCTGGGAGACCCGCAAGGTCAAGCTGCCCCTGGTCGACGCCGACGAGGTGGTCCGGCTCGCCGCGCGCGCCCCGCTGACCTGGTACCCGCCGGTGCTGAACTGGCTCGGCGGCGGTCTGACGCTGCCGGAGCCCTTCGGTCTGCGGCACGCGTGGGCGGACCAGCCCTGGCGCCACCGCTTCATGGCCGACGACGCGCTGCGCGCCGCGACGCCGGTGCTGCGGGTGGTGCACGCGGCGGCGCTCAGGACGCTCCGCGAGAACGGCGTGGACGTGGAGAAGTTCGGCTCCCGGTCGGCGGTGCTGAGCGGAACGGTCCAGGACGTGGCACCGAAGAAGGCCGACGTCTACGACGCGTAGCCGGCCGCGCGTGGGCCGCCGTCCCGGGACCGGGGCGGCGGCCCGTGCGCGGGCGCCGGGGTGCCGTGGCGCCGGGTTCGGACGGTCAGGCCGTGGGCCAGGCCTCCGCCAGCATCTTCCGTGTGTCGGCGAGCAGTTGGGGCAGCACCTTGGTGTGGCCGACGACCGGCATGAAGTTCGTGTCGCCGCCCCAGCGGGGCACGATGTGCTGGTGCAGATGGGCGGCGATGCCGGCGCCGGCGACCGTGCCCTGGTTCATGCCGATGTTGAAGCCGTGGGCGCCGGAGGCGGCGCGCAGGGCCTGCATGGCCTGCTTGGTCAGCTCCGCCAGCTCGGCGGTCTCCGCCGTGGTCAGATCGGTGTAGTCGGCGACGTGGCGGTAGGGCACCGTCATCAGGTGACCGCCGTTGTACGGGTAGAGGTTGAGCACCGCGTACACCAGCTCGCCGCGGCGGACGATCAGGCCGTCCTCGTCGGACTGGGCCGGGATGGAGCAGAAGGGGCAGCCGTCGCCGGCGCCCGGGCCGCTCGGCTTGTTCTCGCCCTGGATGTAGGCCATCCGGTGGGGCGTCCACAGGCGCTGGAACGCGTCCTGCGTCCCCACTCCGATCTGCTGCTCCGGCTCACTCGTCATGCAACGCAGCATATGGCTTCGCCCCCGGGTCCCGGGCGGCCGGGGCGACGGACGGCGGGAGCCCCCGCGGGAGGGGGCTCCCGCGGGGGCTCGGACGTTCCGTGCGGCGGCCCGGCCGGGCCGCCGCGCTCAGACCTGGGCCCGGTCCTCGACCACCTGGGCGATCTTGACGATGGCCTCGTCGAACGGGATGCCGTTCTCCTGGGAGCCGTCGCGGTAGCGGAAGGAGACGGCGTTGTTGGCCATGTCCTCGTCGCCCGCGATGACCATGAACGGCACCTTCTGCTTCTGGGCGTTGCGGATCTTCTTCTGCATCCGGTCCGAGGAGGAGTCGACCTCCACCCGCAGGCCCTTGCGCCGGGCGGCCGCGGTGAACTTCTCCAGGTAGCCCACGTGCGCGTCGCCGATCGGGATGCCGATGGCCTGCACCGGGGCGAGCCACGCCGGGAAGGCGCCCGCGTAGTGCTCCAGGAGCACCGCGAAGAAGCGCTCGATGGAGCCGAACAGGGCTCGGTGGATCATGACCGGGCGCTGCTTGACGCCGTCCGGGCCGGTGTACTCCAGGTCGAAGCGCTCGGGCAGGTTGAAGTCGAGCTGGATGGTCGACATCTGCCAGGTGCGGCCGATCGCATCCTTGGTCTGGACGGAGATCTTCGGGCCGTAGAAGGCGGCGCCGCCCGGGTCGGGCACCAGGGGCAGGCCCTGCTTCTCGGCGACCTGGCGCAGCGTCTCGGTCGCCTCCTCCCAGACCTCGTCGGAGCCGACGAACTTCTCCGGGTCCTTGGTGGACAGCTCCAGGTAGAAGTCGGTCAGGCCGTAGTCGCGCAGCAGGCCGAGGACGAAGGTGAGCGTCTTGTCGAGCTCCTCGGACATCTGCTCGCGGGTGCAGTAGATGTGCGCGTCGTCCTGGGTGAAGCCGCGGGCCCGGGTCAGGCCGTGCACGACGCCCGACTTCTCGTACCGGTACACGGTCCCGAACTCGAAGAGGCGCAGCGGCAGTTCACGGTACGAGCGGCCGCGTGCGTCGAAGATCAGGTTGTGCATCGGGCAGTTCATGGGCTTGAGGTAGTAGTCCACGCCCTCGTCGAGCTGCATGGGCGGGTACATGCCGTCGGCGTACCAGTCCAGGTGGCCCGAGGTCTCGAAGAGCTTCCCCTTGGTCGCGTGCGGGGTGTAGACGAACTCGTAGCCCTCCTCCTCGTGGCGGCGGCGCGAGTAGTCCTCCATCACGCGGCGGACGATGCCGCCCTTGGGGTGGAAGACGGCGAGTCCGGAGCCGATCTGCTCGGGGATGGAGAAGAGGTCGAGCTCGCTGCCCAGCTTGCGGTGGTCGCGCTTCTCGGCCTCGGCGAGGAAGTCGAGGTGGGCCTTCAGCTCGTCCTTGGACGGCCAGGCGGTGCCGTAGATGCGCTGGAGCATGGGGTTCTTCTCGCTGCCGCGCCAGTAGGCGGCCGCGTTGCGCATCAGCTTGAACGCCGGGATGAGACGGGTGGAGGGCAGGTGCGGACCGCGGCAGAGGTCCTTCCAGCACAGCTCGCCGGTCTTGGCGTCCAGGTTGTCGTAGATCGTCAGCTCGCCGGCGCCGACCTCGACGTCCGCGCCGTCGTCGGAGGAGGCCGAGCCCTTGAGGCCGATCAGCTCCAGCTTGTACGGCTCGTCCGCCAGCTCCTCGCGGGCCGCCTCGTCGGTGACGACGCGGCGGGAGAAGCGCTGCCCGCGCTTCTGGATCTCCTGCATCTTCTTCTCGACGGCCTTGAGGTCCTCGGGCGTGAACGGCTTCTCGACCTCGAAGTCGTAGTAGAAGCCGTCCTTCACGGGCGGGCCGATACCCAGCTTGGCCTCGGGGAAGAGCTCCTGCACGGCCTGGGCCATCACGTGCGCGGTGGAGTGGCGCAGGATGTTGAGCCCGTCCTCGGAGGAGATCCCGACCCCCTCGACGGTCTCGCCGTCGGCGAGCACGTGGCCGAGGTCCCTGAGCTCGCCGGCCACGCGCGCGGCGATGATCGAGCGCTCGCCGGCGAAGAGGTCCGCGGCCGTAGTGCCCGTCGTCACCACGCGCTCTTCCCGCTCGGAATCGCGTTGGATGATCACACGGACGTCTGACACCGGTCTCTCCTGACTGAAGGCGGGGTGCGGCGCCATACCGGGAGCGCGCGCATGACGGGATCGTACCGAGCCGGGGCCGCCGACCGCGAAACGGTCACCCTCAGTCCTCCCCCGGGCACGCCTCCCCGAAGTAGTCGGCGTCCTCGACGTCGTCCGTGCCTTCCTGCACGGACTTCATCAGGCGGTCCCGCTCCTCGTCGTCCACCTGCACCGGTACGACGCCCGACGCGCCGGTGAGGCGGCGGAAGCCGCCCCGGCTCTCCAGCCGCCCGTCCACCCGCACCGGCAGCCCGACCAGGTGGGCGTGCCCGGCGATCCGGTAGTCCTCCTCGCCCAGGGTCACCCGGACGTGCGGCACCTCGGCGCCGGAGATCACCCGGAGCCGAACGGCGCCCTCGCCGCGCGGCCCGGGACGGCGCATCCGCAGCACCGCGCCGGTGATCCGCACCGGCACGGACGGCTCCTCACGCAGGTAGCGGGCGCCGGCCTCGCGGAGCACGGGCAGGTCGCCCGGGGAGAACTCGACCGGTTCGGCGGCGGCCGCGCAGTCCGCGGGGACGCCGGCGGCGGGCGCCCACTCGACGGCGATGCGGGCGCCCTCGGCTCCGCGCACCAGGGCGACGAGGGACTCGGTGAACTCGCGGCTGGCGCCCGCCCCGACGGCGCTGTCGAAGGCGTCCATGCCGCCGGCCGCCCGCTGGTAGTCGATGGCCTCGCGCACCGCGTACAGGGCCTGGTGCAGCCGCACCGCGAGCGGGCGCCCGGTGCCCGCGGGGACGAACGCGGTCAGCCGGCGGCCGTCGGCCGCGGAGCCCACGAGGACGTGTTCCAGGACGGCGGCGGCCGATCTGCGGTGCCGGGCGCCGTGGTATCCGGCCCGGGCGCGGGTGGCGAGGGCGGCGGCGAGCAGCATCCCGCGGGCCGCGGAGCGCAGCCGCTCCTCCACGGTCCAGGGCGCGGCGTCCCCGGGGCCGGTGGGTGCGTCCCGCCACCAGCGGATCTCGTCGCTGGGCACGGCGAGGGAGAGCAGCACCTCGCGCGCCGCGGGCGTGCCGCTGCGGGACAGGGCGTCGAGCGCCTCGCCGAGCAGGTCGTCGCTGTCGGGGAAGGCACGGCTCTCGGGCACCAGCAGGCTCGTCGTGCCGCCGCCGGGGCCGGGCGGGGTCCAGCGCCCGTAGCGTCCGGGAGCCCCGCCGCGCCGCTGCCAGCCGTGCCGGTGCAGCAGCGTGCCGAGGACGGCGGGGTCGACGTCGGCGGGCTCGGGGGGACGGGCGCCGGAGGGGCCGACGGGGTGCGGCAGCACCGGTCGCAGCGGCTCGCCGAGGGGGCGGTGCGTCATGGTCTGCCTCCCGTCCCGACCCGCGTCATGATCTCGCACAGCGCGCGGTCGTCGAAGATGCGCGAGGTCGGTATCCGCACGGTGGTGCGGTGCCGGCCGGTGACGGGGTGGCCGGCCAGGTTGACCCAGTAGCAGCAGTGCCGCAGGTCGAGCCGGTCGTGTCCGGCCCGCAGCCACTGCTCCTGCGAGCGCGGGACGATCATCACGACCAGGATCTTGTGCACCGAGACCGGGGTGCGGGCCAGCTTCGCCAGGTGGGTGTTGTCGAGCGTGAAGGAGAAGGACGGGCCCGGCGGCCGGGGCGCGAGCTGGTAGGTGCACTTCAGCTGCACCTTGATGGTCACCTCGTCGTCGACGGTGTGCCCGGGGGCGCTGTGACTGACGTGCCAGTCGATGCCGTTGTCCAGAAAGGGCTGGGACAGGGAGCAGCCGGCGGCCGCGGCCACCGCGTGCAGATAGCCGACCTGGAGGGTCTCCATGCACGCGGTGGTGGCGAGGGTGCCGCGCAGGGGACCCGTCCGCTCGGGCAGCAGCCCGCCCCGCTCGGGCTGCGCAATCGCCATGGCCAACAGCCTTCCGCGCCGTAGGGATACCTGCCGCGGGCCGCTGAACTGCAAAGACCCGTACTCCTGTTGTGTCCTTCCGGCGTACGGCGCAAACAGCCCGGGTATCACCAAACGGGGCAGAAGACGGTGCGTCAGCTGCCGTGGGTGAACGAGGAGTTGTGGGCGTATGACGTGGTACGAGGGGCCTCTGGCCGCCTTCGACACCGAGACGACGGGCGTCGACGTCGAGACCGACCGGATCGTGTCGGCCGCCGTCGTCGTCCAGGACGCGCCGGGCGGCCGGCCGCGGGTGGCGCGCTGGCTGGTGAACCCGGGCGTGCCGGTGCCGCCGGCCGCCACGGACGTGCACGGGCTGACGGACGGGCATCTGCAGCGCAACGGCCGCTGGCCGGCTCCGGTGATGTACGAGATAGCCGAGGAGCTGGCGGAGCACGCGGCCCGCGGCCGTCCGCTGGTGGTGATGAACGCGCCGTTCGACCTGACGCTGCTGGACCGGGAGTTGCGCCGCCACCGCGCGTCCTCGCTGGACCGCTGGTTCGAGGCGTCGCCGCTGCGGGTGCTGGATCCGCGGGTGCTGGACAAGCACCTCGACCGGTACCGCAAGGGCCGCCGCACCCTGACCGATCTCTGCGCGCACTACGAGGTCGCGCTGGACGGGGCGCACGAGGCGGGGGCGGACGCGCTGGCCGCGCTGGAGGTGGTGCGCGCCCTCGGCCGGCGTTTCGCGACCCGGCTGGAGCGGCTCACCCCGGGGGAGCTGCACGTCCTGCAGACCGGCTGGCACGCCGCCCAGGCGCGCGGCCTTCAGGCGTGGTTCGCGCGCAGCGGGTCGGAGGAGTCGGTGGATCCGTCGTGGCCGCTGCGGCCGGAGCTGACGGCGGCGGCGTAGACCGCCACCGGCGGGACCGGCGACGGCTCCGGGCCACGGCACGGCATGCACAAAGGCCGGTCCGCGAGGGACCGGCCTTTCCCGGTGGGCGATACTGGGTTCGAACCAGTGACCTCTTCGGTGTGAACGAAGCGCTCTCCCACTGAGCTAATCGCCCGGGAACGCACTGAACAATACAGGTCCCCACGGGCTTCCTTCAAACCGTCCGCAGCCGGGCGGCCAGCCCGCGGCGGCCGGACGCCATCATCAGCCGGTGGTTGAGCCGGAGGAAGGGACGCCCGGGCACCGCGAGCCGGCGCAGCAGCGGCCGCGTCACGTCGACGACCTGGTCGTAGCGGGCGAGGGTGCCCCTTCCTCCGGCCGCGACCGTCCACCGCGACCAGCCCACGAGGTCGCCGGAGAGCGCCGCCTGCAGCACACCCGCCGCCGGATCGCGCAGCGTCTGCTCCGCGGTGACCACCAGCTCGTAGGGAAGCAGTGCACGCACCCGGAGGATCCCGCTCTCGGCGCCGGCGCGCCGCACCTCCCGCACCTGGGGCCACCACGCCGGGTACTCCTCGACCTGTTCCAGTGCGGCGTACACGGCATCGGGCGGGGCGGGCAGGTCCCACAGGCTGAGGAAGCGGTACCGGTTCCAGTCCATGGGGCGAGTGTGCCGGGCCGCGGCGCCGCGCGGGAGCCGTGTGCGCCGTCGCGCGGTGCGGACGCCCTTCCGCCGGGCCCGGGCGGCGTACGAGTGCGGGGAAGGGGCATCCGGGAGGGACGTGCGCGTCTCCGGTCCGTGCGGCCGGCCGTTTCCGCTCGGCGCGGGTTGTCCGGAAGAAATGTGACGGTGTTTCGGAATACGCCGCGGGGATTTTCCGGCCGATGCCCGCGGCGGGACTTCACGGAGGAATGGGCGCGGCTCCGGAAGTCCGGTGCGCTCCGATCTTCGGGCACTTCTTCCCGGAGCGCGCACAATGCCCGGACCGTTCTTCCCGGACCGCCCGGAGCCCCCGTCATGTAACGGATCGTCACCGTCCGGTTCGATGCTCCCCCTTCGCGCCCCGGGCCGTCGGGCGCTCCGGGGCGCTCCGGTCCCGGGCCCGCGCGTGCCGCAGGGATGCCGTCGGGCCGGTCGCGCCGGACCGGCGCGACCGGAGGTCCGCACATACGACGGCGGCCCGTCTGCCGAATCGCAGACGGGCCGCCGTGCCGGGTGGGCGATACTGGGTTCGAACCAGTGACCTCTTCGGTGTGAACGAAGCGCTCTCCCACTGAGCTAATCGCCCGGGCGCAGGAAGAACATTACCCCATGTCAGGGGGTGGCCCGGACCAGGTCCTCCGCACAGCGGGGACGGGCTTCACCCGCCCCGGACCCGCCACGGCATCTCCAGGCCGAACCTCGACACGTAGATGCCGCCCAGGACGGCGACGATCACCAGTCCGGTCGTGGTCAGGGCGATGTTGCGGCGGCGCACCCGGGGGTCCAGCGCGCGCCGGGCCGCCTCCGTGACCTTGCGCCGGGTCCAGCGGAGCACGAGCTGGGCCCACACGAACTCGGTCGCCCAGATCGCCATGCCGGCGAAGATCACCACCCAGCCGGGACCGGGGAGCGGGAGCATCACGACACCGGCGGCGACCACCGCGAGGCCGACGACGAAGATCCCGGCCTGCCAGCTCAGGTGCAGCACCCGGCGTGACCGGACGAACACGGGCGCCCGGGACCCCAGCCCCCGCCGGTCCTGCGCCCCGTCCGCCCCCGGGCCGCCCGGCGTCGCGGCTCCGCGGCCCGGTTCGTCACTCCCCGTATTCATACACGGGAACCCTACCGGAGAGAAACATGTCACCGGAATGGTGGTACCGCGCGAACGGGTTCTCGGCCGGAAGAGTTACCTAAAGCCAGGCAAAACACTCAGAGGGGTTTACAACGGCACCGTAGGTGGCATGTCGATTTCGCCGACGTGCGAATCCCCGAGCGCACACTGAGCGAAAGGCCCTGGCGCTTATGAACACCACGGTCAGCTGCGAGCTGCACCTGCGCCTCGTTGTGTCGAGCGAGTCCTCCCTGCCTGTCCCCGCAGGACTGCGGTACGACACGGCCGACCCCTACGCCGTGCACGCCACCTTCCACACCGGAGCCGAGGAGACCGTCGAGTGGGTGTTCGCCCGCGACCTCCTCGCCGAAGGGCTTCACCGCCCCACGGGCACCGGCGACGTCCGCGTCTGGCCGTCGCGCAGTCACGGTCAGGGCGTCGTCTGCATCGCCCTGAGCTCCCCGGAGGGCGAAGCCCTGCTCGAGGCCCCTGCGCGGGCCCTGGAGTCCTTCCTGAAGCGGACGGACGCGGCCGTGCCCCCGGGCACGGAACACCGGCACTTCGATCTCGATCAGGAGCTCTCCCACATCCTCGCGGAAAGCTAGCCCGACCCGTCGAGGCCCCAGGCCGCCCGGCGCCGTCCACTCGGGGAGACGGCTCGGGCCAGGACAACCGCACAGGACGCGCCGGTACCGCTCCCCCGGCCGGGGGGCGGTGCCGGTGCGCTCGCGCGCGAGGAGGGCCGCGCCCGGGCCCCCCGGCGGCATGACGCTGCGTGACCGGGAGCGGAGCGGGGCGGGAACCACGGGCGGCGGCCCTGCGTTGGAATCGGCGAGCGCCGGTGCGTGCGGCCGGGTCCGGCGGCTCCTGGAGCCGCTACGATCTGCCCGCGTCGGCGGGCGTGTGCCCGATCTCCAGGCAGGGAGCGAAACGTGCTGATCACCCACGACACCCGGTGCGCCCTGGACACCGTGGTGGATCTGGTGAACACCGCCCCGGAGGACGACGCGGCTCCGGACGGACTGGCGGGCCTGCCGGCCCTCGAGGAGTTCGTGCGCACCCACCGCATGAGCGACGTGGGGACGCTCTCGGACTTCGACCTCTCGGCGGTGCGCCGGATCCGGGCGCGGTTCGCGGGGATCTTCTCCGCCCCGGACAGCCGGACCGCCGCCGGGATGATCAACGAACTGGTCGCCGCCGCGGGCACCACCCCCCGGCTGACCGACCACGACGGCTACGACTGGCACGTGCACTACTTCGCCCCGGGCGCCTCGGTCGCCGACCACCTGGCCGCCGACTGCGGCATGGCGCTCGCGTTCTTCGTGGTCGCCGGGGAGCGGGAGCGGCTGCGGCGCTGCGAGGCCCCGGACTGCCGGCGCGCCTTCGTGGACCTCTCGCGCAACCGCTCTCGGCGGTACTGCGACAGCCGCACCTGCGGCAACCGGCTGCACGTGGCGGCGTACCGGGCGCGGCGCAAGGAGGCGGCGGGCTGACGTCCGCGGACCCCGGGACCGGCGCGTTCCCGGACGGCGCGGGGGCGGGTCGTGGTCCCCGGCGGGTGACGCCGAGGACCCACGGTACGGCTCACGGCAGCAGCAGGTCGTGCAGCGAAGCCATGAGCAGCAGACACCCGATCACCGCCAGGAAGATCATCAGCGGCGGCTGGGATAGGGCGAAGAGGCACCCGCGCTGCTCGTCCTTCTCAGGCGCGGCCTCGCTCTGTGTCGTGTCCACCATCTCGCGGTGATGATGACGCAGCCGGCGCCCGTGGCGCGATCAACACACACGGAAGGTACGGGAGTTCGCCGTATTCCGTGATCTTCGGTTCGCTTTGGTTCTGATCTTGAGCACTTGCCGGACCACCCCTGACGAACCGGCCGTGCCGGAGGGCGCGGCCGTCAGATGCCGTGCTTCTTGAGGATGGCCTCGATGTCGCTGAAGTCGTCCTCGCTCCGGGGCGCCGCGGCGGAACGGCCGGACGCGCCGCCGTCCCGGCTCCCGGCCGGGCCGAGGGCGGGCGCCGACGCCTCCGGGGCCGCGGCCTCCTGCCGCCCGGAGCCCTCGCGCGCGGCACGTGCCGCCGCTCTGCGCTCCTTGCGGGTGCCGCCGCGGCGGCGCTCCACGGCCCGGGTCGCGGCGAAGAGCCCCCAGGCGACGGCGAGCAGCACGAACCCGGCCCAGGCGGTGGGGCGGAACGCCGTGCCGGCCACCCAGCCCACGACGCCCGTCATCACCAGGGCGACCGGGATCAGGGAGTAGGCGGCGATCCGGACGGCGGCATGGAAGCGCCTGCGGTACGCGGTGACCGCGGCGATGCCCAGGCCGGCCGCGGAGACGGCGGAACAGACGGTCTCGGCAATCATGGGCGGGCCTCCTGGCGACGCGGCCGGGCGGGTGGTTTCGTCCCTTCCATCCTGCACCCCGCCCGCTCCCGGATGCCACGCTCCGGGCGCGGATCAGGGACATCTCCGGGTCGCCTCCTCCCCGGGTCCCGCACGGCGGTGGCCCCGGCCGCGCGGGCGGATCCGGTCCGGGCGGTCCCGATGGGGCCGGGCGGCCCCCCGGCTGGGAGACTGGACCCCATGAGCGACTCCTCCCCCGTACGCGCCGCCGTCCCGGTACTCGACGTCTGGTGCGAACTCCAGTGCCCGGACTGCCGCACCGCGCTGGACGACCTGCGCGCCCTGCGCGACCGCTACGGCGACCGGCTGGAGCTGCGGCTGCGGCACTTCCCGCTGGAGAAGCACAAGCACGCCTTCGCCGCCGCGCAGGCCGCCGAGGAGGCCGCCGTCCAGGGACGGATGTGGCCGTACGTGGAGGCGGTGCTCGGCCGGGTCGAGGAGCTGGACCGCGGGGGCGAGTCCTTCCTGGTCGAGGTCGCCCGCGAACTGGGCCTGGACGCCGAGGAGTTCGACACCGCCCTGATCGACGGACGGCACATCCTGATCGTCGACGCCGACCAGGCCGAGGGCAGGGCGATCGGCGTCACCGGCACGCCGACCTACGTCGTCGGCGGCGAGCGCCTGGACGGCGGCAAGAGCCAGGCGGGCCTGCGCGCGCGGATCGAGGAGATCGTGGACCGGCTGTCGGCCGGCCAGAAGGCCTGACCCCCCGGGACCGGCCCCGGCGCGGCCGTCCCGGCCGCAACCGCCCGATTACACCTGGAGCAGCGGCTTGTACAGCGCACTCAGCACGGTCGTGTAGCCGAGCGACTCGTAGAGCCGCTCGGCCGGGGTGTTGCCCGCGAACACGTTCAGCCCGAGGACCCGCCGGCCCGCGGCGACGGCCTGGGCCTCCGCGAGGAGCATCAGCGTGCGGCCGTGCCCGCGCCCGCGGTGGGCGGCGTCCACCTCGACGTCGAAGACGAACCCCCGCTCGTCGCGCCGTGCCAGCCACAGGACGCCCACCCGGGTGCCCTCGTGCTCCAGGACGCTGAAGCGGGCGTGGGCGGTGGCGAGCCCGTCGGGCAGCAACTGCTCGAGGTCGCGGCGCGCCTTGGCGCGGGCCTCGGCCTCGGGCACGCCCCGCTCGGCCCAGGTGTGCGCGTAGTGCTCCGCCTCGCTCTCCCGCCACGCGGCGAACTCCGCCTCGGTCATGGGGCGGGCGACGCTCCCCGGGGGCAGTTCGGGCGGCACCTCGCCGAGCGGCTTCTCCATGCCGCGGTTGCGCAGGACGTAGCCGAGGGTGCGGGCGAGCCGCAGCGCCTCGGGGGCGTCGGCGGGGACGACCGCCTCGATCTGCCGGCAGCCCCAGCCGCGGACGACCTCCTCCGCGGCCAGCGCGGCCACCGTGGCCCGGCCGCGGCGCCGGTCGCCCTCCTCGATGCGCAGGTCGTGGACGCGGGCCACCGTGTCGCCGAGGGACGCGGAGGTGCCGAGGTGGATCACGCCGACGGGCCTGCCGTTCACACAGACCTGGTAGCGGCGGGAGCGGGTGCCGTCGTCGCGGCGCTGAAGCGGCTCGGTCGGCCGCAGAGTCGTGGTCATCAGGGGTGTTCTACCCGGTGGGCGGTCCGGCGTCAGCCCCTTTTCCCCTCGGGGGACGGACCGCGGACGCCCGGGAGGGCAGCGGTCTACGGATCCAGGTCGTCGCCGGAGCGCTCCTGGAAGATGCGCATGGCCTTGGCGGTCACCGGGCCCGGGGCGCCGGGCAGTTCGCGCCCGTCGATCCGGTGCACCGCCTGGACGTCGCGCAGGGTCGAGGTGAGGAAGACCTCGTCGGCCCGCTCCAGCACGTCCAGCGGCAGGTCGGTCTCCTGCGCGCCGGTCCACTCGGCGGCCAGCGCGCGCGTGATGCCGGCGAGGCAGCCGGAGGCGAGCGGCGGGGTGTGGATCTCGCCGTCGAGGACGACGAACACGTTGGACCCGGTGCCCTCGCACAGCTGCCCGACGGTGTTGGCGAAGAGGGCCTCGGAGGCGCCCTGCCGGTGGGCGCGGTCGAGGGCCACGACGTTCTCCGCGTACGAGGTGGTCTTCAGACCGGTGAGCGCGCCCCGCTCGTTGCGCGTCCAGGGGACCGTGATCACGGCGGTGGAGTCCGGGCGCCGGGTGGTCGCCCCGAGGGCGATCACGAGGGTGGGGCCGTCCTCGCCGCGGTCCGAACCGAGCGGGCCGTGGCCCCCGGTGTAGGTGATCCGCAGCCGGCCCAGCGCCATCGGGTTGGCCTCGAGGACGGCCGCACAGCCGCGCCGCACCTCGTCGAGGTCGGGGTCGGGCAGGCCCAGGCCGCGCGCCGAGCGGGTCAGCCGGTCCAGGTGCCGGGTCAGCGCGAAGGTCCTGCCGCCGGCCGTCTTCACCGTCTCGAAGATGCCGTCGCCCACGGTCAGCCCGTGGTCGAGGACCGAGACGCGGGCGGTCCCGATGTCCTGCAACCCGCCGTCGAGCCAGATCTTCACGTCACCAGTCCCTCTCCGATGTCCTCGTGTGCACCCGACGCTACCGCGAGCAGCCGGGCCGCCTTGAGCTCGGTCTCCCGCCACTCCCCCTCGGCGTCGGAGTCCCAGGTGATCCCCGCGCCGGCGCCGAAACGCAGCACCGGCGGCCCCGCGGCGGGCCGGTCGATCCAGAAGGTGCGGATGCCGACGGCGAGCTCGCCGGTGCCGCGGTCGGCGTCGACCCAGCCGATGCCCCCGCAGTACGGCCCGCGGGGCGCGGTCTCCAGGGCGTCGATGATCCGCAGGGCGCTCGACTTGGGGGCTCCGGTGATCGAGCCGGCCGGGAAGGCGGCGTCCAGCAGCTCCGGCCAGCCGGTCCCGGGGCGCAGCTCGCCGCGGACCGTGGAGACGAGGTGGACCAGGCCGGGGTGCTTCTCCACGGCGCAGAGGTCGGGCACGGAGACGGTGCCGGTGGCGCAGACACGCCCGATGTCGTTGCGGACCAGGTCCACGATCATCACGTTCTCGGCGTAGTCCTTCTCCAGCAGCTCGGCCTCGGTGCGGGCGGTGCCCTTGATCGGGCCGGACTCCACGGTCGCGCCCGCGCGGCGCAGGAAGAGCTCGGGCGAGGCGGTGGCGATCTCGACGCCGTGCGCCGGCAGACGGATCGTCCCTGCGTAGGGGGCCGGGTTGCCGCGGGCCAGCACGGCGGTGAGGGCGTCCACGTCCGCGTCGGGCGGGACCGGGGCGGAGAGCACCCGGCACAGGTTCACCTGGTAGACCGCGCCGGTGGCGATGTGCTCCCGGATCCGCCGCACCCCGGCCGTGTACCCGGCGCGGTCCAGGGACGACGTCCAGTCGCCGACCGCCGGCCCCCGCCACCGTCCCGGCCGCGGCGCGGGCACGGGCTCCTCCCGCACGTCCCGGAAGCGGGCGCAGGTCAGCCGGCCCTCGTAGTCCGCGGCGACGGCCCAGAAACCGGCGGAGTCCAGGGCGGCGGGATCGTCGGTGACGTCGATCAGGCCGGTGGCGACGCGGTCGCCGAAGCGGGCGAGAGGTGGGCGGTGGAGCACGCCGTCGAGTCTAGGACGGGTGTCCGGCCGGCGGCCCGGACGTGTCCTTCCGGGTGCCCCGCGGGCACGCAGCGCAGCACGCTGCACAAACGCGTTTTTGTACTGGCCCGGGAATCCGCTAGAGTTCAACACGTCGCCGGGACGCGCAAGCGGCCCGAAACGACAGGCGGACGTAGCTCAGTTGGTAGAGCGCAACCTTGCCAAGGTTGAGGTCGCGAGTTCGAGCCTCGTCGTCCGCTCGAAGGAAGATGGGGACTCACGGTCCCCTACACTCCTGGTGGAGTGGCCGAGAGGCGAGGCAACGGCCTGCAAAGCCGTCTACACGGGTTCAAATCCCGTCTCCACCTCCAAGGACGATTAGCTCAGCGGGAGAGCGCTTCCCTGACACGGAAGAGGTCACTGGTTCAATCCCAGTATCGTCCACTGGACCTGCGGGTCCGCCCCGG
This sequence comes from Streptomyces tropicalis, assembly GCF_029269835.1. Classification (GTDB taxonomy): domain Bacteria; phylum Actinomycetota; class Actinomycetes; order Streptomycetales; family Streptomycetaceae; genus Streptomyces; species Streptomyces tropicalis. The sequence goes on from NZ_JARJBB010000006.1 coordinate 75,914, forward strand.
ATCGCATGATCCCCCGCGCGATTAGCTCAGCGGGAGAGCGCTTCCCTGACACGGAAGAGGTCACTGGTTCAATCCCAGTATCGCGCACGCAGTGCCCGTGATCCCCGGATCACGGCCCCGCGGACGATTAGCTCAGCGGGAGAGCGCTTCCCTGACACGGAAGAGGTCACTGGTTCAATCCCAGTATCGTCCACACCTCGAAGCCCCCGGTCCCCGACCGGGGGCTTTCTGCATGCGCGGCACCGGAACGGCCCCCGCGGCCCCGGGAGGGGCTGCGGGGGCTCCGCGGCGGGCTCAGCTGGAGAACAGCATGTGCCCGAAGCTCTTGTGGCGGTGGTGGTCGTAGTGCCCGTGGCCGTGGCCGCCGCCGTGGTGGCCGCCGTGCGGGGCGCCCCAGGCGGGAGCGGCCGGGTACGCCTGCGGCGCGGGCGGGGGCGGCGGCGCGGGCTGCGACCACTGCGACTCCAGGCGGGTCAGCGCCTCCAGCTCGCCGTAGTCGAGGAAGATGCCGCGGCAGCCGCTGCACTGCTCGATCTGGACGCCGTTGCGGTTGTAGGTGTGCATCGGCGCATGGCATTTCGGACACTGCATGGTCGGCTCAACTCCTGCTCGGTCGGTCCTGCTTCGCGTATCGCCAGGACAGACTCCGTTCGGCTGCGGTCGGTTGCACCCTACGGGCGCTCGCCGTCGGCCAACTCGGCGGGACGGCGGCTCATTCGGTCGCACGCGTCGACCGGCGCCTGCTCCACCTCGTCCAGCGGGCGGCCCGCCGCGGCCGCCCGGACGACGGACCGGGCGGCGGTCTGCACGGTGAGGGCCCGGGCCGGGGCGTCCAGGTCCGGCCACGGGTCGCCGTCGGCGGGCACCGCGGGTCCGCCGGCCGCACGGTAGGCGCCCAGGAAGCGCGCCCACTCCTCCGGAGGCAGCAGACCGCAGGCGAACCAGGCCGCCGGCCGCGCCAGGTCCCAGGCACCGGCGCCGGCGCCGAGGTCGTCCACGTCGATGAGGACCCAGGGACCGTCGGGTGCCGGGTGGCGCACGAGCTGGCCCAGGTGGAAGTCGCCGTGGCACAGGACGGCGGGTCCCGGCGGGGGCTCCTCGGCCCGTGCCCACGCGGGCAGGGTGCGCCAGGCACGCAGCACGGGACGGGCGGCCGGGTGGCCCGGCGCCTCGGCCCGCAGGCGGGCGAGGGCCTCGGCCGCCCTCGCGGGGCCGCGCATCGGGGGCAGGGTTCGCCCGGCCGGGGCCGGGTGGGCGGTGGACGGCCCGGCACGTGGCGGGGCGGCGTCGACCGGGGTGCGGTGCAGGCGGGCGAGGAGGGCGGCGGCGGCCTCCCAGGGGGCGGTGTCCGGGGCGTCGGGGTCCACCGGGGTCCCGTGGGGCCAGCAGGTGACCGGACGGCCGTGGAGGACCTCGGCGGCCGGGGTGAGCGGGGGCAGCAGGACCCCGGGAAGCCGGGCGGCCACCGCGAGGCGCAGGGCGAGCGCGCCCGCGTCGGTGCCGGGGGCGTGCGCCTTGGCGACGGCGCCCGCGTGCCGGACGACGGTGGCGTCGGGCCGGTCGGCGAGGGTGCCGGCAGGGTGGCACGGGCACCCGGCGCCCGGGGCGGTGTGCACCGCGGCCCGGGCGCGGGCGGCCAGGGCGGCCTGAAGGTCTTCGGTCACGGGTCCCCCTCGTCCTCGGGCCGCGATCGCGCCCCGCACGCCGCGCGCTGCTGCCGATGCGGCCACCCTGCTGCCGGTACGGCCGCCGTACGGTCGGCCCGGCCGCCGGGCGCAGGCCGTGCGGCGCGGGTGTGCCCGGCGTCCGCGGACCCGGCGTCCGCCGTGCGGCGGGTACGTCCGCATACGCACGCCGGATGACGCCGTCCCGCTGCAGGGCGGTTCCGCAGGCGAGGGTACGGGGCCGGACGGGCGGCGGTGCAGGGGCCGGGTGGTAGGGCGACGGGACGGGCGGTGCCGTGCGCAGGAATGCGGAGGCGGGACGGGCGGTCTCGTCCGCCGGAATGCGGAGGCGGGGAGGGGCGGTCGTGCGCCGGCGGCGGAGTGAGGCGGACGGTCTCGCGCGCCGGGATGCCGGGTGCGGGCCGGGGCGCGGGGACGCCGCGCACACAGCAATGCCGGCGCAGCTCCCCAGCTGCGCCGGCATCTGTGCCGTCCGCCGTACCCCCGTCCCCACGGGGTTTCATGGGTGGATGTCCCCGCCCGGACCGCTCTTCCGGGCCTGGGGTCGCCGCTCAGCGCCCCAGCATCACGCCCACGGACGACGCCTGAGTGGCCACCGTCTCCCAGCCGTCGAAGACGAGCAGGAGCAGGGCCGCCAGGGGAAGGGCCATCAGCGTCGCCACCAGGGGGTGGCGGCGGCCCGGGCGGCTGCGGCGGAGCACGGCGTACGCGCCGCGCCCCTCCGTGCGGAACGGTGTCCGCGCTGCCGTGTGGGCCATGGTCCTTCTCCCGACCGTCTGTGCTGACCGCGGTCTGTCTGTGTGTGTCCGCCGTGCTCCCAGGTGCACCCGGTCTCCCGGCGCTCCTGGAGCGGCGGGTGTCCGACCTCGGGGGACGAGTACCGCACCCGCCGCTTGACCTCAAATCTAGGCCCGGCGGGGACGGCGGACGTCATGCCCTCGTACCGATTGCCGGGCCTCCCGGAGGATGAGCCGTGCCGTGGTGCGTACTCCCCTGGGTGGAGACGCGTCCGCCGGTCTCGGGGTCTTCCCCGAGAGGGTCTCCGGTGAGGGGCGGTTCACCGGACCGCCCCGGCCGGGTGCGCGTGACTTCGCTCACGCGCACGGCGTCCGGGCGGCCCCCGGGCACCCCGTCGCGGCCCGTCCGGACGGCCTCCCGAGGAGCTCCGCCCCGGGCGTGGCGGACCGTCCTGGCCGGTGCCCGAAGATCCTCCGTGACGTCTCCAATCCCCCTGGCACGCCCGGCGGTTGCGCTCTGCCGGGCGGCCGGTCCGGGTGGCCTCCCGCGGTCCTGACCTTCCTTCAACTGTCCTGTCCGGTAGAGACAATCGATCGGGCCGAGAGGGCGCGGCCTCTGCGCGTGGACGGTCCCGGAAACGTAAGCTGTGGCTCGTCACAGGGACCGGGCAGCGGGGATGAACATGGCGATGATGCGCCTGAGGCGCGAGGACCCGCGCGTCGTCGGCTCGTTCAGGCTTCACCGACGGCTCGGCGCGGGCGGGATGGGCGTGGTCTACCTGGGCTCCGACCGGAAGGGCCAGCGGGTCGCCCTGAAGGTCATCCGGCCGGACCTGGCCGAGGACCAGGAGTTCCGTTCGCGGTTCGCCCGCGAGGTGTCCGCCGCGCGGCGGATCCGCGGCGGGTGCACGGCGCGTCTCGTCGCCGCGGACCTGGACGCGGACCGGCCGTGGTTCGCCACCCAGTACGTGCCCGGCCCCTCGCTGCACGACAAGGTCGCCGAGGAGGGCGCGCTGCGCGCCGCCGACGTGGCCGCCGTCGGGGCCGCGCTGTCCGAGGGACTGGTCGCGGTGCACGAGGCCGGGGTGGTGCACCGGGACCTGAAGCCGTCCAACATCCTGCTGTCCCCCAAGGGCCCCCGCATCATCGACTTCGGCATCGCCTGGGCCACCGGCGCCTCCACGCTCACGCACGTCGGCACGGCGGTCGGCTCCCCCGGCTTCCTCGCCCCGGAGCAGGTGCGCGGCGCCGCCGTCACCCCGGCCACCGACGTCTTCTCGCTCGGCGCGACCCTCGCGTACGCGTCGACCGGCGACTCCCCCTTCGGGCACGGCAGCTCCGAGGTGATGCTCTACCGCGTGGTGCACGAGGAGCCGCACCTGCACGGCGTGCCCGACGCGCTCGCCCCGCTGGTGCGGGCCTGTCTGGCGAAGGACCCCGAGGAGCGGCCGAGCACGCTGCAACTGTCGCTCCGGCTGAAGGAGATCGCGGCGCGGGAGGCTCAGGATCTGGAGGACCTGCGGCCGCCCGCGCCGCGCGCCGCGGAGGCGGACCGGCCGACCGGGCCGCTCGTCGACACCTGTCCGGACCACCGGCCCGCCGGCCGCGCCGAGCCGTCACGGCCCGGGTACGCCGACCAGCGGCGCGGCGGCCGTCCGGACCAGCGGGCCTCGTACCCGGAGCAGCAGCGGGGCCGCAGGCGCCCGCAGGGCGGATCCGGCACCCCCGCGCCGCGCGGGGCCTCGGCCTCGCGGGGCGGGTCCCGCGGCGGCAGCTCGTCGCGCGCGGGGTCCACGTCGTCCCGCGCGGGCGGGGCCCGGCCGGGTTCGGCGTCCCGGGACGGCTCGCGCACGGGGAGCCGCGGGCCGGGTCCGCGCAGCGGCGCCGGGCGGCCGGCCCGCCCCACCGGGACCGGGCTGCGGCCCGCCAACCCGCGTCTGCTGCGGCAGCGGCTGTTCGTCTTCGTGGTGGTGACGCTGCTGGTCGCCCTCGGCATCGCGGTCGCGCAGGGCTGCCAGGGCCCGGCGCGGGGGCTCGGCGGCGACGGCAGCGGTCCGCGCGTGGGGCGGGAGCAGGCCCGGAACGGGCAGAGTCCGCAGGAGCGGACGCAGCGGGAACGGACCCGGTGGGAGCCGGTGCGCGCGGGGTGGGCCGCCGTGCGGCCGGGCCTGACGGCGCCCGCCGCGGACGCGCCCCGTACCGCCGCGGGTCCGGGCGCCGCGGCTCAGGCCGTGGGCCGGCCCGTCGCCACCGCGTAGAAGGCCACCGCCGCCGCGGCGCCCACGTTGAGGGAGTCGACGCCGTGGGCCATGGGGATGCGGACCCATTCGTCCGCGGCGACCAGCGCCTGCCGGGAGAGGCCGTCGCCCTCCGCGCCGAGCATCAGCGCGACGCGGTCCATCCGGTGCGGGGCGGTCTCGTCGAGGCTGCGCGCCTTCTCGTCGGGGGTGAGGGCGAGCAGCGTGAACCCGGCCTCGCGGACCGAGTCGAGCCCCTGGGGCCAGGTGTCCAGGCGGGCGTAGGGCACGGAGAAGACGGCGCCCATGGAGACCTTGACGCTGCGCCGGTAGAGCGGGTCGGCACAGTCCGGCGAGAGCAGCACCGCGTCCATGCCGAGGGCGGCCGCGGAGCGGAAGATGGCGCCGATGTTGGTGTGGTCGTTGACCGCCTCCATCACGGCGACCCGGCGCGCGCCGCGCAGCAGTTCGCCCGCGGCCGGCAGCGGCTTGCGCTGCATGGAGGCGAGGGCGCCGCGGTGCACGTGGTAGCCGGTGACCCGCTCGGCCAGGTCGGGGGCGACCACGTAGACCGGGGCGGTCAGTTCGTCGATGACGTCGCGCATGACGTCGGCCCACTTCGGGGTGAGCAGCATCGAGCGCATGCCGTATCCGGCGTCCCTGGCCCGGCGGACGACCTTCTCGCCCTCGGCGATGAACAGGCCCTCCGCCGGTTCGCGGCGGCGGCGCAGCTCGACGTCGGTCAGGCCGGTGTAGTCGCCGAGGCGGGGGTCGTCGGGGTCCTCGACGGTGATGAGATCGGCCACGGAAGTGATACTGCCTTGTCCTCGAAGCGGTGCCTGCGGCACGGAAGGAGCGGGACGGCCCGGGATCACCGGTCGGTCGGCGTGCCGACCGCGACGACCTCGCCGACGACGATGACGGCCGGCGGCCTCACGTCCTCGGCCCGGACGGTCTCGGCGACCGTGGCGAGGGTGGCGTCCACCCTGCGCTGGGCGGCCGTGGTGCCCTCCTGGACCAGGGCCACCGGGGTGTCCGGGGACCGGCCGTGGGCGATCAGTGTCTCGGCGATCCGGCCCATCTTGTCGACGCCCATCAGGATCACCAGCGTGCCGGTGAGCCGGGCCAGGCTCGGCCAGTCGACCAGGGAGCGCTCGTCGTCAGGGGCGACATGGCCGCTGACCACGGTGAACTCGTGGGCGACCCCGCGGTGGGTGACGGGGATGCCCGCGGCGCCCGGGACGGAGATGGAGCTGGAGATGCCGGGCACCACGGTGCACGGGATGCCCGCCTCGGCGAGCGCCTGCACCTCCTCCATGCCGCGCCCGAAGACGTACGGGTCCCCGCCCTTGAGGCGCACCACCGACCGGCCCTTGCGGGCGTGCTCGATCAGGGCGTTGTTGATGGCCTCCTGGGCCATGTAGCGGCCGTAGGGGATCTTCGCGGCGTCGATGACCTCGACGTGCGGCGGCAGTTCGGCCAGCAGGTCGCGCGGGCCGAGCCGGTCGGCGATGACGACGTCGGCCTCGGCGAGCAGGCGGCGGCCGCGCACGGTGATCAGGTCGGGGTCGCCGGGGCCGCCGCCGACCAGGGCGACGCCCGGGGTGCGGGTGCGGTGGTGCGGGGCGACCAGGGTGCCGTCCCGCAGTCCCTCGACGACCGCGTCGCGGACGGCCGCGGTGTGCCGGGGGTCGCGGCCGCGGGCGTCGGTGGTCAGCACGGCCACGGTGACGCCCTCGCTCTGCCCGGTGGCCGGGGTCCAGGCGGTGGCCCTGTCCGCGTCGTCGGACCGGACGCACCAGACGCGCTCCCGCTCCGCCTCGGCGGACGCACGGGCGTTGGCCTCCGCGTCGTCGCTCGCGACCAGGGCGTACCAGGCCCCGGCGAGGTCGCCCTCCGCGTAGGGGCGCCGCTGCCAGGTGATCTCGCCCGCGTCGGCCATGGCCTCGACGGAGGGGGTCGCCTCCGGGGAGACGAGCACAACGTCCGCGCCCGCGGCGAGGAGCGCGGGCAGCCGGCGCTGGGCGACCTGTCCGCCGCCGACGACGACCACACGGCGGCCGGTCAGGCGGAGACCTACGGGATAGGCGGGGTGTTCGGCCATGAGAGGTGCGGCTCCTCGTCCAGGCGGTACGAATGGGCGCTGCGGCTCCGGAGCGGCCCTGACGTGGGGATTTTAGTGCCTCGGCGGGCGGTGCTCGCCTCGGGTGGGGTCCGCGGGAGGCGGCCGGGCGTACGGCGGGGCCGGGGCCGGCGGGCGTGCGCCCCCGGCCCCGGGCCCGCGGTCACTTCTCGGTGACGCCGGCCGAGTCGAAGGTGGCGACCTCGTGCATGGCCCGCGCGGTGCTCTGCACCAGCGGGAGGGCCAGCAGGGCGCCGGTGCCCTCGCCCAGCCGGAGGTCGAGGTCGACCAGGGGGCGCAGCCCGAGCTTGTTCAGGGCGGCGACATGGCCGGGCTCGGCGCTGCGGTGGCCCGCGATGCAGGCGGCGAGGACCTCGGGGGCGACGGCGCGGGCGACCAGGGCGGCGGCGCCGGCGCTGACGCCGTCCAGGATCACCGGCGTGCGCAGGGAGGCGCCGCCGAGGAGCAGGCCGACCATGGCCGCGTGCTCGAAGCCGCCGAGCGCGGCGAGGACGCCGATCGGGTCGGCCGGGTCCGGCTGGTGCAGTTCGAGCGCGCGGCGCACGACCTCGGTCTTGCGGGCCAGGGTCTCGTCGTTGATGCCCGTGCCGCGGCCGGTGACCTCCGCCGGGTCGGCGCCGGTGAAGACGGAGATCAGGGCGGCGGACGCGGTGGTGTTGGCGATGCCCATCTCACCGGTGAGCAGCGCCTTGTTCCCGGCGGCGACCAGGTCGCGGGCGGTCTCGATGCCGACCTCGATGGCCTGCTTGGCCTCCTCGCGGGTCATCGCGGGTCCGGCGGTCATGTCGGAGGTGCCGGCGCGGACCTTGCGGGGCAGCAGGCCGGGGGTGGCCGGGAGGTCGGTGGCGACGCCCACGTCGATCACGCAGACCTCGGCGCCCACCTGCGCGGCGAAGGCGTTGCAGACCGCTCCGCCGCCGAGGAAGTTGGCCACCATCTGGCCGGTGACCTCCTGGGGCCAGGGGGTGACGCCCTGGGCGTGCACGCCGTGGTCGCCGGCGAAGATCGCGACGGCCGCGGGCTCCGGGATCGGCGGGGGGCACTGGCGGGACAGGCCGGACAGCTGCGCGGAGATGATCTCCAGCATGCCGAGTGCGCCGGCCGGCTTGGTCATCCGCTTCTGGCGCTCCCACGCCTCGCCGAGCGCCTTGGCGTCCAGCGGCCGGATCTGGGCGACCGTCTCGCCGAGCAGGTCGTGCGGGTCCTCCCCCGGCAGGGCGCGGCGTCCGTACGTCTCCTCGTGGACGACCCACGACAGCGGGCGGCGCTTGGACCAGCCGGCCTGCATCAGCTCGGGCTCGCCCGGGAACTCGTCGACGTAGCCGACGCACAGGTAGGCCACGACCTCCAGGTGCTCGGGCAGGCCGAGTTCGCGGACCATCTCGCGCTCGTCGAAGAAGCTGACCCAGCCGACGCCCAGGCCTTCCGCGCGGGCGGCGAGCCAGAGGTTCTCCACGGCGAGCGCGGAGGAGTAGGGGGCCATCTGCGGCTGCGTGTGGCGACCGAGGGTGTGGCGGCCGCCGCGGGTCGGGTCCGCGGTGACGACGATGTTCACCGGGGTGTCGAGGATGGCCTCGATCTTCAGTTCCTTGAACTGCTTCGCCCGGCCCTTCGGCAGCGACTTGGCGTAGGCCTCGCGCTGGCGCATGGCCAGTTCGTGCATGGCCTGCCGGGTGTCGGCGGAGCGGATGACGACGAAGTCCCAGGGCTGGGAGTGGCCCACGGACGGCGCGGTGTGCGCCGCCTCCAGGACGCGCAGCAGGACCTCGTGCGGGATCGGGTCGCTGCGGAAGCCGTTGCGGATGTCGCGGCGCTCGCGGATGACGCGGAGCACGGCCTCGCGCTCGGCGTCGTCGAAGCCGGGCGCGGCCGGTCCGGTGGACTGCTGTGCTTCTGCCACGGGGGCCGTGCTCTCTTCCTGGTCGGCGACCTGGGTGTGCAGGTCGTCGGCGTGCTGTACGACCTCGGTCTCGGGTTCCGCGGCGGGCGCCGCGGGGACGGTGTCGGCCCCGCGCGGGGCGGGGACGGTCACGGCGGGTACGTCCGGCGCCCCAGCGGCCTCCGGGTCCTGCGCGGCCGGGGATTCGGCGGGCAGGACCAGCGGGTGCGGCGGGGTCGGGGCGAGGTGCGGGGCGCTGGGCACCGTGCCCTCCACCGGGACGAACCGGCCGATCGGCTGGCCCGGCTGCGCCTGCAGCGGGACCGCGGCCGGGACCGGCGCGCCGGGACCGTGCTCCTCGGGCGCCTCGCCGGGGCCGGCGACGGCGTCGGGAGCGGCCGGGGCCGCGTGCTCGACCGGGTGCGGGGCCTGCAGGACGTCGGGGGCCGGTGCGGCGGGGCCGGCGACCGGCTGCCGGTCGGCCCCCTGGTCGGGCCCGGTGCGGTCCGCGGGCGTGGTGTCCGCCTCGGGATGCTGCGGGCCCTGCAGCAGGGCCGGGTCGGTGCCGTCCGGGACCGGGGCGGACCCGGCCTCGGCGGCCGCGGTCTGCGGGGCGGGCGGTGCGGCCTGCGGCTCCGACGGGACGGCGTCCGGCTGGGGCTGCCCGCCCGCCGGGACGGGCTGCGGAGTCACGGTGCCCGTCGCCGTGTCCCCGGGCTGCGGGGCCGCGTCGGCGGGCAGGGCGATGCCGTCAAAGGGCGTGGCGGTGGCGTCGGGGGCGGCCGGGGGCTGCGGCAGCGGGGCGGCCTCCGTCTCCGGCGCGGATCCGGCGGGGGCCCCGGGAGCCGTTTCCGTGTACGGGGCCTGCTCCGCGGCCGGGGTGTGCTCCGGGCCCCGGAGGGCCTCGGGACCCTGGAGGGCGCCCGAGGACCGGGGGGCGTCCGGGCCCCGGTCCCGTCGTGCGACGGCGGCGTCGAGGGCCTGGCCCGGTACGGCCGCGGTCAGGGGCGGAAGCTGTCCGGCCGGGGCGGCGTCGGCCGGGGTCGCCCCGGCGGCGTACGCGCCCTCGGGGCCGGTCTCCGAACCGGTCGCGGCGGCCTCGGCGGGCGGCCCGGCGGGACCGGTCGCGGACGCGGCGTCCGGCGCGTGCCCTGCTGCGGACTCCGGACCGCCCGGCGCGGGTTGCGCGCCCTCCGGGGCGGACGGGACGGCCTCGGGGCCCGGCTCGGGCCGGCCCGCGGGGTCCCCGGCCGGTTCGGCGGCCGCGGGCGGCGGCACCGGCTGCGGGAGGGCGGCCCGGGCGGGGGCCGGGTCGGCGGGCGCGGCGGCCGGAGCAACCGTTTCCGCAGCCGGGCCCTGTGCGCCGGCCGGGGCGGGGACCGGAGCCTGGCCTGGGGCGCCCCAGGGGGCGGCGCCCTGCGGGACCGCCTCCCCCGGGTACACGGCCTCGGCGGGCTCGGGGGCGGCCGCCGCCGGTGCGGGCTGCCGGGCACGCACCCCGGCCGGGCCGCGGTCGGCGAGCGAGCGGACGGGGCTCGCGGAGCTGTCGGGCAGCGGCGGGCCGAGGTGCAGCGGGCGGCGGGGCGCGGGCTGCCCCCCGGGCGCGGCTCCGGGCGGGCCGGGGTGCAGGACGCCGCCGAGGTCGACCGAGCCGGTGTCGCGGCCGGACAGTTCGTGCGGTCCGGGGGCATGGAACGCCTCGACGACCGGCTCCGGGGCGGGCGGCGGCACTTCGTTGCCCCAGGCACCGTGGGAACCGGGCAGCAGCAGGTCTTCGTCCTCGGCAGGGTTCTCGGAGAGGTAGGCGTACGTGGTGGAGGCGGGTACGCCCGGCTGCTCCACCATGCCTGCGCTCTCCGGCAGTCCCTCGCCCGGGACCTGGCCGGTGTCGGTCATGCGTACCCCTCGCCCATCGGTTAAGTGCTCCTGCGACCAGCTCACCGGGGACGGCGCACCGACCGTCCCGCAGTGAAGAACGAGCGTCCGTGCCCAGCGGCACGAACGACCCGCCGGTAAAAGGCGACAAAGCCATTGAGTGGCATTGTCGTGGTCGTGCCGTCGCCGTGACAGCCCGATCCGCGTCGGTCCGCTGTGGACTGCGCCACGTTGCGCGTCCCCCGGTTCTGCCGTACCACACTCCCCTCAAAACGGGCGGGTTTTCCGGACATTGACGAACGAAGTTCCGGTCCACCCAGTGCGGCACAACGGTCGGCCAGCCTACCGCGCGCGGTACGACAACCCGATCACGGGGCGCGCTCGGGCAGGACCCCGCTGAGCAGGAAGGCGACGCTCCGCTCCTTCTCCGTCCAGGCCCGGGTGTCGAGTTCGACGGACTGGAGGAGCGCGCACTCGACGTCGTAGCCGTGCTCGGTCAGGTCGCGGCCGATGCGTTCGGCCGTGTCGCGGGTCGCGGCGTGGGCGACGATGCGCTGCGGTCGGCGGTCGGCGACCGCGGAGACCACGGCCGCTCCCCCGCCGCCGACCCGCACGACGTCCGGTTCCGGCAGGTTCTCCAGCACGTGCGGGGCGCTGCCGCGCACCACCTGGAGCTGGACGCCGGCGCGGCGGGCGGCCTCCTCGGCCCGGGCGCAGGCGGTGGGGTCGTGGTCGACGGCGATGACGGCGGCTCCCCCGCCCGCGGCCTCGGCGGCGAACGCACCGCTGCCGCAGCCGATGTCCCACACCAGGTCGCCGACGCGCGGCCCGAGCCGGGCCAGTTGGGCGGCGCGGAGCAGATCCGACTCCCCCTCGCCGAGGTCGCCGCCGTACGAGGCGGCGGGCCGGGTCCAGCCGCGGGGGCCGGCGGCGGGGTCGCGTCCGGCGATCCAGCCGCCGCCCTCGCCGCCGCCGGCCGGGCCGCCGATGACGATGACGACGTTGGGGTCCCGCCAGGTGTGGTCGGCGGCGTTGTCGGAGGTGACGACGGTGACCTGTTCCCGCTCGGTGCCCAGCTCCTCGCAGATGACGAAGGTGCGGTGGACTCCCTCCAGCAGGAGGCCCAGTTCGGCGGGTCCGGCCCCGGGGGCGGTCAGCACGGCGACCTTGGTGTGCGCCCGGCACACGTTGACCGCGCGGCGCAGGGTGCGCTTGTGGGCGACGACCACCTGGGCGTCGTCCCAGGGCATCCCGGCGCGGGCGAAGGCGGCGGCGACGGGGGACACCGCGGGGACCACCTCGACCTCGAGGCCGAAATCCGGTGCGCGCAGAGTCCGCACGACGCCGAAGAAGCCGGGGTCGCCGTCCGCGATCACCACGGCGGTCCCGCGGTGGGCGGCGATGCGGCGGGCGGCGAGGGGGACGCTGCCGAGGCGGACGCGCTCGGCGGTGCCGGGCACCTCCGCGAGTGCGAGGTGGTGGGCGGCGCCCGCCACCAGGGTGGCGGCACCGAGGGCGGAACGTGCCGCGGCGGTCAGCGGCGAGCCGTCCCAGCCGATCACCGTGACCCGGTCGGCCATCGTCGTCAGTCTCCAGGGGATGTCGCAGATCGTCGGGGGACGGCCCGCACGGGCGTTCCGAGAGGGTACCCCGTCGGCCGGTGCGCCGAGGGGTCCGGCCCGAACGCTGCGGCGCCGCGTCAGTTCCAGTCGGAGTAGGAGGGGTAGCCGGCGCCGTCGGCCAGGTGCTCCCCGGCGCCCGCGAGGTCCTCGGGCAGCAGGCTCCAGACGATGAAGTCGGTGCGCAGGTCGGTCCAGCCGCCGTCCTCGGTGCGCACGTGCGCTATGCAGGCGTTGCGCAGGACACCCTCGCTGATGCAGCCGATCTTCTGGGCGACCTGCTGGGAGGCGGTGTTGTCGGCGGCGGTGCGCAGCTCCACCCGCTCGAACTTCTGGTCCCGGAAGAGCCAGCGGGCGGTGGCCAGCGCCGCCTCGGAGGCGTAGCCCTCGCCACGCGCCCAGGGCGCGACGATGTACGACAGCTCGGTGGACCGGACGTGCCAGTCGGTCCGGGTGAGCTGGACGACGCCGACCAGGCGCTGGGTGAGGAACTCGGTGACGGCCAGGTCGAGACCGCGTCCGGCGGCGCGTTCGGCGGGCGCGTGGCCGGTGATCCAGGTGCGTGCGCGGTCCTCGCCGAAGGGCTGCGGGACGTCGGTCCAGGACGCGACCTGTTCGTCGTTCATCATCGCGGCCAGGGCGGGGACGTCGTCCTCGTCGAGGGGACGCAGCACCAACCGCTCCGTGCTGATGGAGATGGTGGGGAAGGTGCTCGTCATGCGCCGCTCCGTAACCTTCGGTAATCCTTCGGGACCTGGCTGAACTGCCCAGCATGCAGCATGGGGGCGGCCGCACGCACCACGGGGCCCGCACCCGTCGCGGGTGCGGGCCCCGGGCCCGGCGGTCCGCGTCGTACGCGGCGCCGGGGGTGCCTGAGGGAGGGTCAGAACGACGGGAGGACGGAGCCCGCGTACTTGTCCTGGATGAACTTCTTCACCTCGGGCGAGGTGAGGAGCTTGGCGAGCTTCTTCACCCGCGGGTCCTTCTCGGCGCCCTTCTTGACGGCGAGGAAGTTGCCGTAGGGGCTGTTCTTCGCCGACTCCAGGACCAGGGCGTCCTTGGCGGGCTTCAGACCCGAGGAGATGGCGTAGTTGCCGTTGACGACCGCGGCGTCCACGTCGTCCAGGGAGCGCGGGGTCTGGGCCGCCTCCAGCTCCTTGAACTTCAGGTGCTTGGGGTTCGCGGCGATGTCCTGCGGGGTCGCCTCGGTGCCCGCACCGCTCTTGAGGGTGATGAGGCCGCCTGCCGCCAGGAGCTTCAGGGCCCGCGCCTCGTTGACCGTGTCGTTGGGGACGGCGACGGTGGCGCCGTCCTTCAGCGCGGCCGTCTTGCGGACCTTGTGGGAGTACAGGCCGAGCGGCTCCAGGTGCACGGTGACGACCGGCACGATGTGGGTGCCGTTCTTCTTGTTGAAGTCGTCGAGGTAGGGCTTGTTCTGGAAGTAGTTCGCGCCGACGGAGCCGTCCTCGGTCGCCGTGTTCGGCGTGACGTAGTCGGTGAACTCCTTGACCTCCAGGTCGAGGCCCGCCTTCTTCGCCAGGTGCTGCTTGACGAAGGTGAGTATCTCGGCGTGCGGGGTCGGGCTCGCGGCGACGACCAGGGGGCCGGCGGGGCCGGCGGATCCGTTGCTCTGGGTGCCCGAGCCGCAGGCGGAGAGCCCGAGGGTGAGGGCTCCGGCGGCGGCGACGGCGGCGGTGATCTTGGCGGTGTTACGCACGAAAAGTGCCTTTCCTCATGAGTGGTGCGACCCCGTCATGGGTGGACGGGGGGTCTGGGGGGTGGGTGCCGGCTCAGGCGACCTTGTCGACCGCGGCGGCCGCGGGCTCCTCGGCCCTGAGCAGCCGCAGCCTCGGGGCGGGGCCGGAGCGGCCGCCGCGGCGGTGCAGCGAGCGCGCCGCGAAGTCGCCGGCGAACTGGATGACGGAGATGACGACCGCGAGGATCGCGACCGTGATCCACATCAGCTGGGTCTCGAAGCGCTGGTAGCCGTAGCGGATGGCGATGTCGCCGAGGCCGCCGGCACCGACCGTGCCGGCCATGGCGGAGTAGCCGATGAGGGCGACGATCGTCGTGGTGGTGCTGGAGATCAGCGAGGGCAGGGACTCCGGTACGAGGACCTTGCGGACGACGGTCCAGGTGTTGCCGCCCATCGACTGCACGGCCTCGACGAGTCCGCCGTCCACCTCGCGGACGGCCGTCTCGACCAGGCGCGCGAAGAACGGGACGGCACCGATGGCCAGGGGGACGATGGCGGCCTCGCGGCCGATGGTCGTGCCCGTGATCGAGCGGGTGAAGGTCATCAGGGCGACCATCAGGATGATGAACGGCATCGACCGCGCGACGTTCACGACCTGCCCGAGCACCTTGTTCGCGGGGAGGTTCTGCAGCAGCCCGCCACGGTCGGTGAGGACCAGCAGGAGGCCGAGCGGGAGCCCGCCGACCACGGCGAAGAGCGTGGACCAGCCCACCATGTAGAGGGTGTCCCAGGACGCCTGGGACAGCAGCGGCTGCGTCTCGGACCAGGTCACTTGGCACCTTCCTTCACCAGCAGGGCCTGAGCGGCGGGGCCGGCCGGGACGGCCGGGACGGCCGGGTCGGCCGGGTTGTCGACGAGGTCGATCTGCAGTCCCTTCTCACGCAGGAAGCCGATCGGCACCACGTTGTCCTCGTAGCGGCCGGGCAGCTCGATGCGCATCCGGCCGACCTGGAGGCCGCCGACGGTGTCGACGGCGGCGCCGAGGATGGAGATGTCGATGTTGTAGGTCCGCGCCAGCTGCGAGACGACGGGCTGGGTGGCGGCCTCGCCGTGGAAGGTGACGTCGACGACGGTCCGGTCGGGGCCGGAGGCGTCGCCGCCGACCGGGAACAGCGCGGACGCCAGCTCCGAGCCCGGGGTGGCGAGCAGTTCGCCGACGGTGCCCGACTCGACGATGCGGCCGCGCTCCATCAGGGCGGCCGAGTCGCAGACGCTCTTGACGACGTCCATCTCGTGGGTGATGAGCAGGACGGTCAGGCCGAGCTGCCGGTTGAGGTCGCGCAGCAGCTGGAGGATGGAGCGGGTGGTCTCCGGGTCGAGGGCGCTGGTGGCCTCGTCGGAGAGCAGCACCTTCGGGTCGCCGGCGAGGGCGCGGGCGATGCCGACGCGCTGCTTCTGCCCGCCGGAGAGCTGGGCCGGGTACGCCCCGGCCTTGTCGGCGAGGCCGACGAGGTCGAGCAGTTCGAGCGCCTTGCGGGAGCGGTCCCGGCCCGTGGTGCCGAGGATCTCCAGCGGGAGCTCGACGTTGTCCTGCACGGTCCGGGTGGACAGCAGGTTGAAGTGCTGGAAGACCATGCCGATGCGGCTGCGCGCCCGGCGCAGCTCCTTCCCGGCACGGGGGCCGCGCCCGGCGAGGGCCGTGAGGTCCTGCCCGGCGACGGTGACCGTGCCGGAGGTGGGGCGCTCCAGGAGGTTGATGCAGCGGATGAGCGAGGACTTGCCGGCGCCGGACTGGCCGATGACGCCGTACACCTCGCCTTCGCGGACGTGCAGGTCGACGCCGTCGAGGGCGGTGACCTCGCGGCCGCGCGAGCGGTCGGCCCGATAGATCTTGGTCAGGCCCGATGTGGTGATCACGTGGGATTCCGTCACTGTCGAGTGCGGGGCGCGTCGTGGGCGCCGCGCACGGCATTCATGGTCGTGGGCAGCCGGGACGCAGCACGGTGCCCGCGGTGGCGCTTCGGTGGCGGGACGCGTGTGCGTGGTGGGGGTGCCCCCACGCCGGTCAGGCTGAGGGGGTCGCTCGGTCCGCGGCGCCGGACGTGGCGGGCACGGGGGCGGACGGGAGCGGGCTCTCGCTTCGGGGCGCGAGGCTCAGGCGGTGCAGGGGCCCTCTAGAAGGCGCACATTCGACGCACAGGACACAGACAACGAGCACCGGGCGTCAGGGGCGCCTCGGTCGCAGGGGTGCGGTCGCTCGTCGTGGTCATGCGGCCAGTAAAGCAGACGGGTCGGGGCGGCCCGGAATCCTTGTCCGCATGCTGGACCGTCGTGGACACCCCGGTCCGGCCCGGCACGGGCCCCGCTTCCGGGCCGCCCGGCCAGGGGCGGCAAGGGTGCCGGCGGGGCGCCGCAGGGGCGCCGTGCGGGCCTGCCGCACGACGCCTGTGGCGAACGCCACGGCCTCTGCACCCGCCGGACCGCCCGCGCCGTTACCCCCGGGGGGCACGGGCGCGGGCCCGGGGACCGCGGGCCATTTGCGCCGTAATAAGGTCGCAGCATGCTTGATGCCCTGACGCTGGCGACCGGCGTCGCCGCGCTGCTGCTCGCCGCATGGTGCGGATGGGCGGCCCACCGCGACCAGCCGACCAAGGACTGGCACTTCATCGGGATGGGCGTGGTCACGCTGCTGGCCGTGGTCCAACTGGTGGTCGGGTTCGTGGCGCTCGCCCGCGGCCAGAAGCCGGAGCAGGGCACGACGATCTTCGTGGCCTATCTGCTGGGCGCCTTCGCCTGCGTGCCGGCGGCGGGCTTCATGTCGCTGGCGGAGCGGACGCGCTGGGGTTCGGTGACGGTGGCGGCCGCGGGCGTGGTGCTCGCCGTCCTCGAAGTGCGGCTCTACGACATCTGGGGAGGATGAGATGACCGCCACCGAGCCGAAGCCGGCGCGGACCCGGCTGATCGGCGGGCCCGGGATGGTCCTGCTGTGGCTGTACGGCGTGATGGTCGTCGGCGCGGTCTCGCGCTCCGCCTACCAGATCGCGACCGACTTCGGCCGCGCCCCGCTCGCCTACACGCTCTCCGCGGTCGCGGGCGTGGTCTACGGCTTCATCACGTACTCGCTGGTCCGCGGCGGCGAGAGGGCCCGGCGGGCCGCGCTGGTGTGCTGTGCCGCGGAGCTCGCGGGCGTGCTGGTCGTGGGCACCTGGACGCTGGTCGAGCCGTCCGCCTTCCCGGACGCGACCGTGTGGTCGGACTACGGCATGGGCTACCTGTTCATCCCCGTGCTGCTGCCCGTCTCCGCTCTGTACTGGCTCCGCCGGGCGCACCGGCAGGAGCAGCACGCCGCCTGACCGGTCCGGCCGGGGCCGCCGCCCCGGCCGTGCCGCGTCTACGCCGTCGTCACGTACGTGCCGGCGGGCTTCTCCAGGACGATCATCGGGACGCCGTCGGCACCCTCGGAGGTGCCGACCGTCCGGTAGCCGACGCGCCGGTACAGGCGCAGGTTGCCCTCGCTGCGGTGGCCGGTGTGCAGCCGGAACACGGTGGCGCCGCGCTCCCCGGCCAGGACGGCCTCGGCGGCGCGGAGCAGCCGGGCACCGATGCCGTGGCCCTGCAGCCGCGGGTGGACGCAGAGCGTGCCGATGGAGGCGGCGCCGTCCCCGGTGACCCGGCCCCGGACCGAGCCGACCACCTCGTCACCGAGCCGCGCCACGAAGACGCAGTCGTCGGCGACCTCCTGACGGACCGAGTCCAGGGTCTGGACGAGCGGGTCGATGCGGTAGTTCCCGTACAGCGCCGCCTCGCCCTGGAAGCACAGGTACTGCAACCTGAAGATCTGCTCCGCGTCCTGCCCGGCCGCCGCAGAGATGGTCACGCTCATGCCCATGTGCGCACGCCTCCCGCTCACCTGATCACCTGTCGTCCCCACTCCTATCCCCGTGCCCGGCGCGCCGCAACCTCCGGCGTCAGCAGTCGTCGCAGACATCCCAGGCATCGGGAACGTTCCGGACCCAGGCTTCCCTGTGAGATGCCCAACTCGCCCGCGATTTCCCGGTACGTGAGGTCGCGTGGCGACAGCAGCGCCTCCAGCAGCCGGGGGCAGCGGCCGGGCAGACGGCGCACGGCGGAGCGCAGCGAGCGCAGGCCGGCGGCGGCGAGGGCGAGTTGCTCGGGGCCGCTGGCGTGGGGGTCGGCGGGTTCCAGGCCGTAGGGGCGTTCGATGCGGTCGGTGCGGCGGGCGCGGCGGGCCTCCAGGCGGACGGCGCGGCGCAGCCAGACCTGCGGGTCGCGGGGCGGGCGGCCCGCGGCCAGGCGCTCCAGCAGCCGCACCCATACGGCCTGTTCGAGGTCGCCGGGCTCGGCACCCGAGGCGTGCGCCTCGGCCGAGGCCTCGGCGGCGAGCAGCGGGCGCAGGGCGGTGAGCAGGTCGTGCGTCATATGCGGCACGACGCGGCCGGGCCGGCGCGGGTTGCCGGGCCGGCCGCGGGTTCACCCCAAGCGGTCAGCGGGCGTTCAGCCGTTGACGAAGTCGGCGCGGGCGAGGAGCGCGGTGTCCGCGTTGTCGGTGAAGATGCCGTCGATGCCGGTGGCGAAGAACGTCCGGAAGACGGCGAAGGCGTCGCCGTAGGCGTCGGGTGCCGTGCCCCGGCGGTACTTCGGCGGCAGGAACGGGTTCTCGTTGCGCATGGTGTAGGGGTGCAGGACCAGGCCGACGGCGTGGGCGTCGCGGACCAGCGTGGTGGGCTCGGTGAGGTTGCCGTCCTTGTCCCGGGGGACGACCAGGTCCGTGGTGGGCCCGATCCCCTGCGCGTAGGAGGCGATCTCGCGCAGCCCGCGCCGGGTGACGAGGTCGGCGACGGTGCGCGGGTCGCCGGCCTCGACGAAGTCCCAGGGGCGGCTGTCGGCGGTGGAGAGCAGCACGACGAGCGGGTTGTCGACGAGCTTGTTCAGGCGCTGGATGCTGGAGGGCTCGAAGGACTGCAGGATGACCGGCGCGTCCCGGCCGTCCTTGCCGTGCGTGCGCAGCAGCTTGGCCACCCGCTCCTCCAGGCCGAGGCCCAGCTTGCGAAAGTAGGTGGGGTGCTTGGTCTCGGGGTAGATCCACACCTGCCGGCCGCGCTTGCGGGTCTGCTCGTCCTGCCACTTCAGGACCTCTTCCAAGGTGGGGATCTCCCAGCGCCCGTTGTAGAGGGTGTTGTGCGGGCGGTTGGCCGGGATGCGCTCCACGGCGCGCAGCCTCTTCAGTTCGGCGAGGGTGAAGTCCTCGGTGAACCAGCCGGTGGTGGGCACGCCGTCGAGGGTCTTGGTGGTCCTGCGGCCGGCGAACTCGGGGTGGTCGGCGACGTCGGTGGTGCCGCCGATCTCCGGCTCGTGACGGCACACCAGGTGGCCGTCGCGGGTGGGCACCAGGTCGCCGGCCTCGACGACGTGGGCGCCGAGGTCGAGGGCGAGCTCGTAGGAGCCGAAGGTGTGTTCGGGACGGTAGCCGCTGGCGCCCCGGTGGCCGATGACCGTGGGCACCGGGAGGCTCTTCAGGCCGCCGCGACCGGCCGGGGCGCCTGCGTCCGCGACCGGTCCGGCCGCCTTGGCCCCCGTGCCCGCCGCGCGCGCCGCACCGGGCAGGCCGAGGACCGCTCCACCCGCGCCGAGCACCGCGGCGCCGAGCAGCGCCCGGCGTCCGGTCGCCTGTGCCTGTCCGTCCGACTCCTGCGTGCCCATGAACCGTCTCCTGCCGTCGTGTGGTCCGGGGGGTGCGCGCCGATCGTAGGGGGGTGCGCATGACCGGCGGGAGGCCTTGTGCCGAACACCCGGGTGACGCGGGATGACGGACGGGGCGGACGGGGTGACGACCCGCCGGGCGGCCGGGGCGGGCGCAGCCGCGCGTGACGGCTGCCACCGGAGTGTTCCGTCCTGGTGAACGGGGGCGCGGCGACGTGGTGTCCGGGATAAATCCACGTCAACAGTGCGTAAGACGCGGTGAGCCCGATGTGCATTCGGCCCCGACTCGCGAGTATCGTCCTCACCTGCACAGACTCATCCCGCATCCCTTGACACCGGAGGGCCCGTTGTCCCGCTTCGTGCTCATCAAGGCAGTGCTCGGTCCGATCATGCGCCTGATGTTCCGCCCACGGGTGGAGGGCGCGGAGCGCATCCCGGGCGACGGTCCGGTCATCCTGGCCGGCAATCACCTGACGTTCATCGACTCGATGATCCTGCCGCTGGTCTGCGACCGGCAGGTGATGTTCATCGGCAAGGACGAGTACGTCACCGGCAAGGGGTTCAAGGGCCGGCTGATGGCCTGGTTCTTCACCGGCGTCGGCATGATCCCGGTGGACCGCGACGGCGGCAAGGGCGGTGTCGCGGCGCTGATGACCGGCCGCCGGATCCTGGAGGAGGGCAAGGTCTTCGGCATCTACCCGGAGGGCACCCGCTCCCCCGACGGCCGCCTCTACCGCGGGCGCACCGGCATCGCGCGGCTCACGCTGATGACCGGCGCCCCCGTGGTCCCGTTCGCGATGATCGGGACGGACAAGATCCAGCCGAGCGGTTCGGGCCTGCCCCGGCCGAGCCGGGTCACCGTCCGCTTCGGCGAGCCGATGGAGTTCTCCCGCTACGAGGGGATGGACCGGGACCGGTACGTGCTGCGCGCGGTGACCGACTCGGTGATGGCCGAGGTCATGCAGCTCTCGGGCCAGGAGTACGTGGACATGTACGCCACCAAGGCGAAGGCGGCCTGAGCCGCCCGGCCGCCGGGGCACCGCCCCGCGGCCGCGGGGTCACAGCGGCCGTGCGGTCACAGCCGCCGGCCGCGCAGCAGGAACCAGGCCGCGACCGCCGTGGCCAGCAGCACCACCGCACCCGCGCCGGACGCCAGGTGCAGGCCGTGCACGAAGGAGTCCCGGGCCGCGGTGAGCAGTTCCCGCGCCGCGTGCTGCGGCATCCCGGCCGCCGCCTCCACGGCGCCGCCCAGCGACTCGCGGGCTGCGGGAGGGGTGCCCGCCGGACCGGCGAAGCCGCGGTAGGCGCCCGTCACGATGGACCCGAGCAGGGCGATGCCGAGGGCCGCGCCGAGTTCGTACGCCGTTTCGGACACCGCGGAGGCGGCTCCCGCGTGCTCCTTGGGGACCGCGGCGAGGATGACGTCGGCGGTCACCGTGAAGGAGAGTCCGGCACCGACGCCGACCACCAGCAGGGCGGCGCCCAGCAGCGGGTAGCCGGTGGTGGCGCTCAGGGCGGTCAGGGCGGCGAGCGCCAGGCCCACGGCGGCCAGTCCGCCGCAGACCACGGCCCGCACCGAGAAGCGCCGGGCCGCGCGCCCCGCGACCAGGCCGGCCGCCACCGCGCCCACCGCGGCGGGCAGCTCGGCCAGGCCCGCCTCGAACGGCCGCCGGCCCTGGACCAGTTGCAGGTACTGGGAGAGGAAGAAGACCAGGCCGGACATGCCGAGCACGGTCAGCAGGTCGGCGAGCACGGCGCCGCTGAAGCCGCGGTTGCGGAACAGCCGCATGTCCAGCAGCGGGGTCGGCAGGGTGAGCTGGCGGTGCACGAAGCCGTACAGCGCCACCGCTCCGAGCAGGGCCGTGACCAGGCTCACTGCGGTGGGGCCGCGGCCGGCGGCCTCCTTCACCGCGTACACCAGGGCGATCATGCCGACCAGGGACAGCAGGACGCTGCGCAGGTCCCAGGGGCCGGGGTGCAGGGTGCGGGACTCCGGCAGGGTGCGGATGCCGACCAGGACGAGCACCGCCATCACGGGCAGGTTGATCAGGAACACCGAGCCCCACCAGAAGTGCTCCAGCAGGAACCCGCCGGCGATCGGGCCGACGGCGGTGCCCGCGGAGGCGGTGGCGCCCCAGATGCCGATGGCGAGACTGCGCTCGCGCGCGTCGTGGAAGAGGTTGCGGATCAGGGCGAGGGTGGCGGGCATCAGGGTGGCGCCCGCGACGCCGAGCAGCGCCCGCGCCAGGATCAGCAGCGCGGGTGTGGTCGCGTAGGCGTTGAGGACGGACAGCGCGCCGAAGGCGGTGGCGCCGACGAGCAGGATGCGCTTGCGGCCGACGCGGTCGCCGAGGCTGCCCATGGAGACGAGCAGACCCGCGATGACGAACGAGTACACGTCGCCGATCCACAGCAGCTGGGTGCCGGAGGGCCGGAGGTCCTCGCTGATGTAGGGCGTCGCCAGGCCGAGGACGGTCGCGTCCACGGCCACCAGCAGCACGGCCAGGACGAGGACGGAGAGCGCGAGCCAGCGGCCCGGGCGCCTCTCCACTTCCGCCGCGCGGGCCGTCTGCAGGGTGCCGGTCATGGTTCCTCTCTTCGCAGTGCGCCGCCCAGCAGCAGCTCGGCGGTCATGTGGGTGAAGTCCCTGGGGGCCACGCGGCCCTCGCACACGGCCCAGGAGGCGGCGGCCAGCAGGCCGTAGAGCGCCTCGGTGAGCCAGCCGGGGCTGAGGTCGATGCGGAACGTGCCGTCGGCCTGGCCGCGGCGGAAGAGCTCCGCGATGCGTTCGTCGATGCGGGCCCAGCCCGCGTTCTGCTGCTCGCCCTCGAAGAGCTGGTTCTCGGTGTAGAGGAAGGCGAGCAGGCCGGCGGCCGGTTCGATCTCGCGGATCAGGCGCCGTGCGGCGTCGGCGGCCGGGCCGTCCGCGAGGCGGGCCGCGTCGAGGGCGGCCTCGCACTCCGCGATGCCGAGCGACTCCAGCGCCCGGACGAGCGCGTCGCGCCCGGAGAACTGGCGGTGCAGCGTGGCCCGGCTGATCCCGGCCGCCTTGGCGACCTCGTCCATGGTGGCGGTGGATTTGCGGGTGAGCAGGGCGGCTGCGCTGCGCAGCACGTGGTCACGGTCGACGGCCATGAGACGACGATACCCCATGTGAGACATCTTTGTCTCATCACGGGCATGTGCGTCTCAGGCTGAGGGGTGTGGGCACCGGAATCCGCCGGTACGGGGTGCGCGGTACGGGGTGCGCGGTGCCGGGTGCGGGGTGCTGGGTGCGCCGGCGGCTCAGTGCCAGGGCAGCCGGGCCCGCTGCGCCCAGTACGCGTGCGGGTCCTCGGCCAGCGCGTCCAGGCGGGCCACCCGCTCGTCGTCCAGGTCCACGGCGGCGGCCTGCAGGTTCGAGGCGAGCTGGGCGACGGTCGCCGCGCCGGAGAGGACGACGCCCGCCCACGGTCGGCGCAGCACCAGGGCGAGCGCCACGGCGTCGCACCCGAGCCCCGTCTCCCGGGCCACGTCCCGCAGGGCCTGCGGCGCCCCGGGACCGGCGAGCCGGCCGTTGGCCACGCCCTCCTTGACGATCACCGTGAGCCCGGCGTCGTGCGCCTCGGCGAGCGCCGGGCCCGCGGAGGTCTCCAGCGCGTTGTACGTGGACTGGACGGTACGGAACAGGGGCGCGCCGTCGACCGTCACGGCGAGTGCGGCGCGGACGGCGTCCGCCTGTGCGGGGCCGCTGGTGGAGAAGCCGACGGTGACGCCCCGGGCGGCGGCCTCGGCCAGCTCGGCGTGCAGCTTCCGGTCGGTCAGGGCCGGGCTGTCCGGGGTGACGGAGTGGATCTGGTAGAGGTCCAGCCGGTCCCCGAGGAGCGCGTCGGTCTCGGCGCGCTGCCGCTCGTAGGCGGCGAGGCCGTGGTCCTTGACCTCGTGCTTCTCGGCGTCGGTGCGCCAGTCGGCGGTGTAGGTGTATCCCCACTTGCTGCCGACGACGACGTCGTCCGCGTCCGGGCGGGCGCGCAGCCAGTCGGCGAGGAACTCCTCGGACCGGCCGTAGGAGCGGGCCGCGTCGACGTAGCGGACGCCCTGCGCGTAGGCGGCGTCCAGGAGTTCGTGGGTGCGCGCGCGCAGGGCGTCGACGGTGCGGTCGGCCGGCAGGTCCCGGTCGCGGCGGAGGGTGATGTAGCCGGGACGCCCGACGGCGGCCAGCCCCAGGCCGACGTGGCAGGCGGGGGTGCCTCCTGGTCGGGCGGAGCCGCGGGCCTGGGGGAGGGCGAAGGGCATCACGGGCTCCGTTCGGTCGGTTCCTTGCCGTGGAGGACCAACGTATCCCGTGCCGCCCCGCCCGTCGCGACCTGCTACTTCGCCTGCTTGGCCGTGGCCCAGACGCGCTGTGCGGCCACGTCCTGCTTCACCTCGGCGAGCTGGACGGCGACCGCGCTCGGCGCCGTGCCGCCGCGGCCGCTGCGGGAGGCCAGCGCGCCGGGCACGTTGAGGACCGTGCGGACCTCGGGCGTCAGATGGGCGCTGATCTTCGCGAACTGCTCGTCCGTCAGCTCGTCCAGCTCCTTGCCCTCGGCCTCGGCGACCTTGACGCACTCGCCGGCGACCTCGTGCGCCACCCGGAAGGGCACGCCCTGCCGGACCAGCCACTCGGCGATGTCGGTGGCCAGCGAGAAGCCGGCGGGCGCCAGCTCCTCCATGCGGTCGCGGTGGACGGTGAGGGTGGCCACCATGCCGGTGAAGGCGGGGAGCAGGACCTCCAGCTGGTCGCAGGAGTCGAAGACCGGCTCCTTGTCCTCCTGCAGGTCGCGGTTGTACGCCAGCGGCAGCGCCTTGAGGGTCGCCAGCAGCCCGGTCAGGTTGCCGATCAGGCGGCCGGACTTGCCGCGCGCCAGCTCGGCGATGTCCGGGTTCTTCTTCTGCGGCATGATCGACGAACCGGTGGAGAACGCGTCGTGCAGGGTCACGAAGGAGAACTCCTTCGTGTTCCAGATGATGATCTCCTCGGCGATCCGGGAGAGGTTCACGCCGATCATGGCGGTGATGAAGGCGAACTCCGCGACGAAGTCCCGGGAGGCCGTGCCGTCGATGGAGTTCCCGGCGCTGCCGTGCTCGAAGCCGAGGTCCGCGGCGACCGCCTCGGGGTCGAGGCCGAGGCTGCTGCCGGCCAGCGCACCCGATCCGTAGGGGGAGACGGCGGTGCGCTCGTCCCACTGGCGCAGCCGCTCGGCGTCCCGGGACAGGGCCTGGACATGGGCCAGGACGTGGTGCGCGAACAGGACCGGCTGGGCGTGCTGGAGGTGGGTGCGGCCGGGCATGGCCACGTCCGGGTGGGCCTCGGCGAGGCCGACGAACGCGTCCTGGAGCTCGGCGATCAGGCCGCCGACGATCCGGGCGTGGTCGCGCAGGTACATGCGGAACAGGGTCGCGACCTGGTCGTTGCGGGACCGGCCGGCGCGCAGCTTGCCGCCGAGGTCGGGGCCGAGGCGCTCCAGCAGGCCGCGCTCCAGGGCGGTGTGGACGTCCTCGTCGGCGACGGTGCCGACGAAGGAGCCGTCCGCCACGTCCGCCTCCAGCCGGTCCAGGCCGGCCAGCATCCGGGTGAGCTCGTCGTCGGTGAGCAGCCCCGCCGTGCGCAGCACGCGGGCGTGGGCGCGGGACCCGGCGATGTCGTAGGGCGCGAGGCGCCAGTCGAAGTGGACGGACGCGGACAGCTTCGCCAGGGCCTCGGCGGGACCGTCGGCGAAACGGCCGCCCCAGAGCCGGACGTCACCGCTGTTGCTGCTCACTTGCGTTGCTCCTCGGGGGTCTGGATGTGCCGCCGCCTCCCCACCCGGAAGTGAGGAGGCGGTTGTCAGGCTAGTGCGTGCGGGGTGCCCGGGCGGGTCGGGCGGGCCCGTGTCAGGCGCCGCCCGCCAGGTCACGCTTCGCGGCGATCTTCGACGACAGGCTGTAGAGGTCGATGAAGCCCTTGGCCGCGGCCTGGTCGAAGGTGTCGCCGGTGTCGTAGGTGGCCAGGTTGAAGTCGTACAGGGACGACTCGGAGCGCCGGCCGGTGACGACCGCGCGGCCGCCGTGCAGGGTCATCCGGACGTCGCCGGAGACGTGCCGGCTGGCCTCGTCGATGAAGCCGTCCAGGGCCCGCTTGAGCGGGGAGAACCACTGGCCGTCGTAGACCAGTTCGCCCCAGCGCTGCTCGACCTGCCGCTTGTAGCGGGCGAGTTCACGCTCGACGGTGACGTTCTCCAGCTCCTGGTGGGCGGTGATCAGGGCGATCGCACCGGGAGCCTCGTACACCTCGCGGGACTTGATGCCGACCAGGCGGTCCTCGACCATGTCGATCCGGCCGATGCCCTGGGCTCCGGCCCGCTCGTTGAGCTGCTGGATGGCCTGGAGGACGGTGACGGGCCGGCCGTCGACGGCGACGGGGGCGCCGGCCTCGAAGGTGATGACCACCTCGTCGGCCTCCCGGGCGAGCGCCGGGTTCTGCGTGTACTCGTAGATGTCCTCGATCGGCGCGTTCCAGATGTCCTCGAGGAAGCCGGTCTCGACGGCGCGCCCGAAGACGTTCTGGTCGATGGAGTACGGGGACTTCTTGGTGGTCGCGATCGGGAGGTTCTTCTCCTCGCAGAACGCGATGGCCTTGTCCCGGGTCATGGCGTAGTCGCGGACCGGGGCGATGCACTTGAGGTCGGGGGCGAGGGCCACGATGCCGGCCTCGAAGCGGACCTGGTCGTTGCCCTTGCCGGTGCAGCCGTGGGCGACCGTGGAGGCGCCGTGCTTCTGGGCGGCGGCGACCAGGTGCTTGACGATGGTCGGCCGGGACAGGGCGGAGACCAGCGGGTAGCGGTCCATGTAGAGGGCGTTGGCCTTGATCGCCGGGAGGCAGTACTCGTCGGCGAACTCGTCCCTGGCGTCGGCGACCTCGGCCTCGACGGCACCGCAGGCGAGGGCGCGCTTGCGGATGACGTCCAGGTCCTCGCCGCCCTGGCCGACGTCGACCGCAACGGCGATGACCTCGGCGCCCGTCTCCTCGGCGATCCAGCCGATGGCGACGGAGGTGTCCAGACCGCCTGAGTAGGCGAGTACGACGCGCTCGGTCACGGGTTTCTCCTCACAGTGCATTCGCTGACATGCATGAGTATGCAGAACTCTGCATGGTTCGTCAATCCCATCCGCGTCTGAACGGCCGGGCGCGCCGGTCCGTACCTCTCGCCGGACGCGGTCCCGCACCGGTCCCGGCCGGACGGCGACCGGGCCGGACGGCATCCGCGGCCCCCGGTGGCCTGCCCGCCCGCCCCCCGGCCGGCAGGCACCCGCGGCCGCCCCGAGGACACGCCGGCCGGGACGGCCGCGGGGGGGCGGAGGCGGGGCCCGGAGGGAGCGTGCGGCACGGGGATGCGGGGATGCGGCTCGCAGCGGCGCGGAATTCCCCGGACAGGCGCAGGAAACGCGCGGACAATCAACGGCCATGGGAAAGACCTACGAGCGCATCGACGGCAGGCTCCGCGGCTTCATCGAGGAGCAGCCCGTCTTCTTCACCGCCACCGCCCCCCTCTCCGGCGACGGCACCGTGAACCTCTCCCCCAAGGGCCTCAAGGGCTCCTTCGCCGTGCTCGACGAACGCACCATGGCCTACCTGGACTTCGCCGGGTCCAACGCGGAGACCGTCGCGCACCTGCGGGAGAACGGCCGGATCACCCTCATGTGGTGCGCCTTCCAGGGCCCACCGAACATCGTGCGCGTCCACGGCCGCGGCGAGCCGGTGTTCCGCGACGACCCCCGCTTCCCCGGCCTCCTCACGCACTTCCCGGACATCGACCCGTCCGCGCACGGCCTGCGCGCGGTCGTCGTCGTCCGGGCCGAGCTGGTGCGGGACACCTGCGGGTACGCGGTCCCGCTGATGGCGTACGAGGCGGACCGCGACCTGCACTGGCAGCGCTTCGCCCGCGAGGACGACGCGTCGCTGAGCGCGTACTTCACCAGGAAGGAGCACGTGGCCACCAGCCTGGACGGACTGCCCGGGCTGCCGCTGCCGCTGCCCCCCTCCGCGGTCTGAGCGCTGCGACGCGCCCGCGCGCGGGCCGAGCCGGCCCGGCACCCCCGCCTCGCGATCGGCACGGCCGGCGGGGCGACGGCCCCGGCCCGCTACCGGGCGTCGCCGCCCGGGGCCGGGGTGCCGGCCGGCAGGCGCACCGTGAAGGTCGTCGCGCCCGGCCGGGAGTCCAGCTCCACGTCACCGCCGTGCGCCTCCACCACCGCGGCCACGATCGACAGCCCCAGACCGGCCCCCGCTCCCCCGGACGACCCGGTGCGGCGCCGGTCGGCGCGGGTGAACCGCTCGAAGACGCCGGGCTGGACCTCCGCGGGCACACCCGGCCCGTCGTCGTGGACCCGGAGCAGGGCCGACTCCCCGCCGGTCTCCAGGGACACCGTCACCTTGGTGCCCCGGGGGGTGTGCAGCCGGGCGTTGGCCAGCAGGTTCGCCAGGACCTGCTGGAGCCGGTGCGCGTCGCCGGTCACGGTGACCGGCTCCTCGGGCAGCTCCAGGGTCCAGCCGTGCTCGGGACCCGCCGCCCGGGCGTCGGTGACCGCGTCCAGGACCAGGCGGGTGAGGTCGACCGGGCGGCGCTCCAGGGGACGGCCCGCGTCCAGGCGGGCCAGGAGCAGCATCTCGTCGACCATCTCGCCCATGCGGGCGGACTCGGCGGCGATCCGCTCCAGGGCGCGGGTGACCTCGGGCGGCACCGGTCCGGGGTGCAGCAGCGCGAGCTCCGCGTGGCCGCGCACCGAGGCGACGGGGGTGCGCAGCTCGTGGCTGGCGTCGGCGGCGAAACTGCGCAGCCGCTCCTCGCTGGCGTGCCGCTTGGTGAGCGCGTCCTCGACATGGTGGAGCATGCGGTCGAAGGCGGTGGCGACACGGCCGACCTCGCTGCGCGGGTCGGACTCCGGGGCGCGCATCGGCAGCGCCACCTCGCCGCTGGCGAGCGGCAGTTCGCTGACCCCGGCGGCGGTCGCCGCGACCCGGCTCAGCGGCCGCAGCGACCAGCGCACCCACAGCGCTCCCGCGATGCCCGCGACCGCGAGGGCCGCGCCGAAGACGACGGCGGCGACCAGTTCCAGGCGGTGCACGGTGGCCTCCACCGGCTCCAGCGGGAGACCGGTGAGGAGCACGTCGCCGTCCATGCCCCGGTAGGCGGCGACCCGGTAGCGGTGCAGGGGCGACAGGCTGAGCGTGTGGCAGCGGCCGTCGACCGGGACGGCGGCCAGCGCGGCCCGGTCCCGCGGGGTCAGGCGCACGGTCAGATCCGTGGAGTCGTCCGCGTCGGCGCCGGGCACCACGGCGGCGTTGGTGACCCGGCCGTTCAGCAGGCGGGCGCCGAAGGTGCCGGACGCCTGCCGGCGGGTGTCGCCGTGCTCGTCGCCGTCGTGGTCGTTGCGCAGCGCGGCGCCGTGCTCCAGGCTCGCCGGGTAGCGCGTGCCGACGTCCCGCAGCTGCTGGTCGACGCGGCTGGTCAGGAAGCCGTCCAGCTCGACCACGGCGGCCACGCCGACGGCGGCGCAGCTCAGCGCGAGCAGCACGACCAGGCCCGCGGTCAGCCGGGCCCGCAGGGTGCGCGGCCGCAGCCCGGCGAGCGCCCGTCGCACCGCGCCGGGCGCGGTCCGCGCCCCGGCCGGGGTGCCCTCCGGCGGTGCGCCGCTCACCGGACGGCCGGCTTCAGGACGTAACCGGCGCCGCGCACCGTGTGGATCATCGGTTCACGTCCGGCGTCGACCTTCTTGCGCAGGTAGGAGATGTACAGCTCCACGACATGGGCCTGGCCGCCGAAGTCGTAGGACCAGACGCGGTCGAGGATCTGCGCCTTGCTCAGCACCCGCCGCGGGTTGGTCATCAGGAAGCGGAGCAGCTCGAACTCGGTCGGGGACAGCTCGACCAGGTCGCCGCCCCGGGTGACCTCGCGGGCGTCCTCGTCCATCACGAGGTCGCCCACCGTCAGCCGCGGTCCGTCGTCCTCCGGCTGCCGCGCCATGCCCGCACGCCTCAGCAGCCCGCGCAGCCGGGCGACGACCTCCTCCAGGCTGAACGGCTTGGTCACGTAGTCGTCGCCGCCCGCGGTGATCCCGGCGATGCGGTCCTCCACGGCGTCCCGCGCAGTGAGGAAGAGCACACACACGTCGGGCTTCACCTCGTGCAGGGAGCGCAGCACGGCGAAGCCGTCGGTGTCGGGGAGCATGACGTCCAGGACCACCGCGTCGGGCAGCAGCTCGCGGGCCTCGGCGACGGCCGCGGCGCCGTCCTGGGCGGTGCGCACCTGCCAGCCCTGGTAGCGCAGGGCCCCGCTGAGCACCTCGGCGAGGTCCGGGTCGTCGTCGACGACCAGGACCCGGACAGGGGTGCCGTCGGGCCTGGCCAGGACGGGCGGGCCGGTGCGGGCGGGGGCGGTGGACGAGTCGTGGGGAGTGTTCATCGCCCCTCCAGCATCCCCCGTCGTGCGCCGTTCCGGCGAAAGCCCTGCCTCTGAGTTTCCTAGGAGTGCCCGGCCGGGCCCGGACCGCCGGGGGCTGTGCGGGGCCCGGGATCCGCACGGCCGGCGCCCGCCGGGACGCCCGCGGCGGCGGGTCCGCACCCAGGTTTCTCAGAGCGCCCTCAGAGGTTGGCCCCGCACAGTTGCGTCCTGCACAGGCGAAAGGACGGGGACCCATGACGACCGTGTACGAGCACCGGGCGGCACCGACCGTACCGGTGGCGGCGCGACGATCACCGGCGGGAGCCGTGCTCGCGGCCCTGTGGGCCGGGGCGGCCGCGGTGGTCGCCCTGTGGTGGTTCGGCACGGCGAACGTCGTGGGCACCGCCGGGTGGCTGACCGGCGCGGGCCGGATCGCCGGGCTGCTGTGCGGGTACGCCGTCGCGGTGCTGGTCGCGCTGATGGCGCGGGTGCCGCTGCTGGAGCGGCGGGTCGGCTCGGACCGGGTGGCCCGCTGGCACGCCATGGCCGGCCGGTACACGATCTGCCTGCTGGTCGCGCACGTGGTGCTGATCCTCGCCGGTTACGCGGCGCAGGACCGGGCCTCGCTGTGGCACGAGACGGTGACGGTCGTCCTGGACTACCCGGACATGCTGAAGGCGACCGCCGGCACGCTCGTCCTGTTCGCGGTGGGCATCACCTCGGCGCGGGCCGTGCGCCGCCGCACCAGCCACGAGTTCTGGTACTACGTGCACCTGCTGACCTACGCGGCGGTGTTCCTGGTCTTCGGCCACCAGCTGTCGCTGGGCAACGAGTTCAACGGCCACTTCGCGGCCACCGCCGCCTGGTACGTGCTGTACCTCGGGGCCGCCGCCCTGGTGGTGTGGTTCCGGATCCTGGAGCCGGTGCGGCTGAACCGCCGGCACCGGCTGCGGGTCGAGTCGGTGCACCTGGAGTCGCCGGGCGTGTACTCGGTCGTGATCCGCGGCGAGCGGCTCGACGAGCTGGGGGCGCAGCCCGGGCAGTTCTTCCGCTGGCGCTTCCTGGGCGCGGGCCTGGCCCGGACCTCCACGCCGTACTCCCTGTCCGCGCCGCCCCGGGCGGACCTGCTGCGGATCACGGTGAAGGCGCTCGGCGACCACAGTGCGGCCGTGCCGCTGCTGCGGCCGGGCACCCGGGTGTGGGCGGAGGGTCCCTACGGGTCCATGACCGGGGACCGGCAGACCTCGCACCGCTCCCTGCTGATCGCCGCGGGGGTCGGCATCACCCCGCTGCGGGCGCTGTTCGAGACGCTGCCCGGCGACGTCACGCTGCTGTACCGGGCGCGCACCCCCGAGGACCTGGCGCTGGGCGCCGAGCTGGAGGCCGTCGCCCGCTGGCGGGGCGCACGGGTGCTGTACGCGCTCAACGGCCCCCGCGGGGAGCGGCCGGACCTCACCGTCGAGTCCCTGCGGGGCACCGTCACCGACCTGGCCGGGCACGACGTCTACCTCTGCGGTCCGCACGCCTTCGCGCAGGACCTGTACCAGGCACTGCGCGCCGCCGGGGTGCCGGACCGGCGCATCCACCACGAGTCGTTCGAGCTGTGAGGTCCCGATGCACGCGCTGAAGAAGAACCGCCCGCTGCGCCGCGTCGTGCTGGCGAGCGCCGCCACCGTCTCCGGCCTGGTGATGCTGCTGTCGCTGAAGCCGCACACGCTCCCCGAGGTCGCCGCGGCGCCCGCGCCGGCCGCGTCCGGCGGTGCCACCGCCGGGTCCGGGACGACGGGCTCGCCGTCCGGCGGCTCCTCGTCCGGGCACACCACCGGCACCCGGACCGTGACCGGGCGGACCGTGCAGACCCGCTGGGGGCCCGTGCAGGTGCGGGTGACGCTGAAGAACGGCCGGATCACCGACGTGACCGCCGTGGCGTACCCCTCGGACAACCCGCGGGACCAGGAGATCAACAGCTACGCGCTGCCCCAGCTGCGGCGCGAGGCGCTGGCCGCGCAGAGCGCGTCCATCGACGCCGTCTCGGGGGCCAGCTACACCAGCCAGGGCTACATCGGCTCGCTCCAGTCCGCACTCGACTCGGCGGGACGCTGAACGCCCGGCCGGCATGACACGTATTCCACGACCAAGGGACCACGCCGCCCCCCTTGCCCCCGTCCACGGAGGAACCGTGACCACCACGCTCGCAGGAGGCCGCGCCGCCCGGCGCCAGACGATGCGCCGCATCCGGCCGCGCCGCTCCCCCGCCGTTCCGCTGCTGCTCGCCGTCTGGGCGGGCGCGGCGGGCGTCCTCTGGCTGTGGTGGATGAACACCCCGTCCGTCGCGGGAACCGGCGGGCGGATCCTCAACGCGGGGCGGATCACCGGCCTGCTCGCCGGCTACCTCATCGCCCTGGTCGTGCTCCAGATGGCCCGCGTGCCCGCCCTGGAGCGGCGGGTGGGATCCGACCGGGTCGCCCGCTGGCACGCCATGAGCGGCCGCTACACCATCTGCCTCGTCCTCGCGCACGTCTTCCTCACCATGTGGGGCTACGCGCTGCAGGCAGGCAAGTCGCTCGGCGACGTCGTCCAGCAGACCGTCGACTCCGTCGAGCAGCTGCCCGACATGGGCAAGGCCGCCGTCGGCACCGGACTCCTCGTCGTGATCGGGCTGGTCTCGATCGGCCCGGTCCGCCGCCGGATGCCGTACGACACCTGGTACCACGTGCACCTGTTCACGTACGCGGCGGTGTTCCTGACGTTCTGGCACCAGATCAGCACCGGCAACGACTTCGCCGTCGAACCGGCGGCCAGGACCTTCTGGTACGGGCTGTACGGCGCGGTGACCGCGCTGGTGCTCTGGTACCGGGTCATCACCCCGATCCGGCTGAACCTCCGGCACCGGATGCGGGTCGAGGCGGTGATCGAGGAGACGCCGGGGATCGTGTCGGTGCTGATCGGCGGGCGGAGGCTGCACCGGATGGGCGCGGAGGCCGGGCAGTTCTTCCGCTGGCGGTTCCTCGCGCCGGGGATGCGCTTCAGCTCGCACCCGTACTCGCTGTCCGCGGCGCCCCGCCCGGACCTGCTGCGCATCACCGTCAAGGCGATCGGCGACCACAGCGCGGGGCTGCGCGAGCTCACCCCCGGTACCCGGGTGTGGGCGGAGGGCCCGTACGGCGCGCTGACCGCGTCCCGGCGCAGCCGCGGCAAGGTGCTGCTGGTCGCCGGCGGTGTCGGGATCACCCCGATGCGGGCGCTGTTCGAGACGCTGCCCGGCGCGGCCGGCGACATCACCCTTCTGTACCGGGCCAACAGCACGCAGGACCTGGCCCTGTGGGACGAGCTGGCGAGGATCGCCGACGAGCGCGGCGCCCGCCTGATGTACGCGGTGAACAGCCCGGACGGGGAGCGCCCCGACATCTCCGCGGAGTCCCTCCAGCGGAAGATCCCGGACATCGACCACCACGACGTCTTCATGTGCGGGCCGGCCGGCTTCGCGCAGTCGGTGTACGACGCACTGCGCGGTGCGGGGGTCCCCGCCCGGCGCATCCACCACGAGTCGTTCGAGATGTGAGCGGCGGCCCCGCCGCCCCCGCCGATCCCACCGACCCACGGACCCACGGACCCCAGGGAAATCAGGAGTTCAGAAGCGATGAGGAAGAGCCATCCCATCCGGCGTGCGGTGCTCGCCGGCGCCGCGACGGTGTCCGGCATCGTGCTGCTGCTGTCGCTGAAGCCGTCGTCCGGCCCGGCCGCCGCGTCGGCGGCGGGCGCGGCGGCCCAGCAGACGGCGGCCGGACAGGAGTCGCCACAGGGCGGCGCGCAGGCCGCGGGGGGCGGCACCGTCACCGGCACCGTGGCCGAGACGCAGTACGGGCCGGTCCAGGTGCGGCTGACCGTCAAGGACGGCAAGGTCGTCAAGGCGGACGCCGTCCAGGCGCCCAAGGGCGGCCTCAGCGACCAGAAGACCGCGACGGCCGTGCCGAAACTCGACCAGGAGGCGGTCGCCGCGCAGAGCGCACGGATCGACGCGGTCTCCGGCGCCACCTACACCAGCACCGGCTACAAGCAGTCGCTCCAGTCCGCCCTGGACCGGATGAAGGCGGGCGCGGCGGGGTCGTCGGGCTCGGCGTCGTCGGGTGCCAAGGGAACGGCGGGCTCCGGGGGCTCGGCGGGGTCCAGGGGTTCGGCGGGCGGCAAGGGCTCGGGGGTCTCCTCGGGCTCGTCGGCGGGCTCCTCCTCGTCCGGTTCGGCGTCCGGTGCCGCCACGGCCCGCACCGTCACCGGCCGGACCGTGCAGACCCAGTACGGACCGGTCCAGGTCCGCATCACGGTCAAGGGCGGGAAGATCGTCGAGGCCGACGCGGTCCAGGCGCCCAAGGGCGGCCTGAGCAGCCAGAAGACCGCGATGGCCGTGCCGAGGCTCAACAAGGAGGCGGTGGCGGCCGGCAGCGCGCACATCGACGCGGTGTCCGGCGCCACCTACACCAGCGGCGGCTACCGGCAGTCGCTGCAGTCCGCGCTGGACCAGGCCGGTGGCTGACGTGGCGGCGCACGCCGAGACTCCCGCCGCGGTGCGCCGGACGGAGGAGGTCATGGGGACCGTCTTCTCCTTCGACGTCCGCGGCGGGGACCCCGGTGCGGTCCGGGCGGCCCTCGACGACGCCGTCGCCGGGCTGCGCCGGGCCGACGCGGTGTTCAGCACGTACCGCGAGGACAGCCAGGTGTCCCGGCTGGCCCGCGGCGAGATCACCGTCGGGGAGTGCGACGCCGAGGTCGCGGAGGTGCTCGGCCTCGGCGCCGAGGCCGAGCGGGCCGCCGGGGGCTGGTTCAGCCTGCGCTACGCGGGCCGGCTCGACCCGACCGGGATCGTCAAGGGCTGGGCCGCCGAGCGGGCGGCCCGGCGGATCGCCGCGGCCGGGGCGAGCGGCGTCAGCGTCAACGGCGGCGGCGACGTCCAGCTGCTCGGGGCGCCGGAACCGGACCGGCCCTGGCGGGTCGGGGTGTCGGACCCGCTGCGGCCGGGCGGGCTGGCGGCCGTGGTCTCCACGGCCGGGGCGCGGGAGCTGGCGGTCGCCACCTCCGGTACGGCCGAGCGCGGCGCGCACATCGTGGACCCCCGCACCGGCCGGCCCGCGAGGACCGACCTGGTGTCGGTCACGGTGGTCGCGCCCCGGCTGACCTGGGCGGACTGCTGGGCCACGGCCGCATTCGCGCGGGGGGCCCAGGAGGGGCTGGCCTGGCTGGAGTCCCTTCCGGACGCGGAGGCCCTGCTGATCACGGCCGACGACGAGGTCCGCTGCACCCGGGGACTGGCGGCCCACCTCGACTGATCCCGCGGGCCGGGTCCCCGGCTCCCGGCCGGGCCCGCGGGCCCCGCGATCCCCCACCCCCCACGGGCGCCGGCGAGGGGCGCACCGCGACCGGTGCGCCCCTTCCGTGTGCCCGCCTCAGTGCCCGTTCTGGGCCAGCCGCAGCAGGTGGTCCGCCAGGGCCTGTCCGCCGTCGGGGTCCCGGCTGATCAGCATCAGGGTGTCGTCGCCCGCGATCGTGCCGAGGATGTCGTGCAGTTCGGCCTGGTCGATGGCGGAGGCGAGGAACTGTGCGGCGCCCGGCGGGGTGCGCAGGACCACGAGGTTCGCGGAGGCCTCGGCGGAGATCAGCAGCTCCTGCGAGAGCCGCCGCATCCGCTCCTCCTTGGCCGACCCGCCGAGCGGAGCCCGCGGGGTGCGGAAACCGCCCTCGCTGGGCACCGCGTAGATCAGGTCCCCGTCGTCGTTGCGGATCTTCACCGCGTTCAGCTCGTCGAGGTCCCGCGACAGCGTCGCCTGGGTGACGGACAGCCCGTCGTCGGCGAGCAGCTTGGCCAACTGGCTCTGCGAGCGCACCGGTTGCCGGTTGAGGATGTCCACGATCCGGCGGTGGCGTGCGGTGCGGGTCTGCGGCAGGGCGGGGCCCGAGGCCGCCTGCCCGTCTTCCTGCGCCTGACTCATCGTCGTCTCATTCCCCGGCTCGTCCGTCTCCCTCGGCCACGTCCAGGATGCCGGGCAGCGCCTCCAGGAAGGCGTCCACCGCCGCGTCCTCGACGTTCAGCGGGGGCATCAGCCGGACGACGTCGGGGGCGGGGGCGTTCACGAGGAAGCCGGCGTCCTGAGCCGCCTGCTGCACCTGCGGCGCGAGCGGCTCGGTGAGCACGATACCCAGCAGCAGGCCCGCGCCCCGGAGGTGGTCGATCAACCGGTGGCCGGAGCCCTCGATTCCGTCGCGCAGCCGCTCGCTCTGCCGCTTGACATGGTCCAGGAGGCCGTCCTCGGCGAGCGTGTCGAGGACGGCGAGTCCGGCGGCCGCGGCGACCGGGTTGCCGCCGAAGGTGGTCCCGTGCTGGCCCGGGCCGAGCAGTTCGGCGGCCCGCCCGAAGGCGACGGTGGCGCCGAGCGGCAGTCCGCCGCCGAGGCCCTTGGCCAGCGTGACGACGTCCGGCAGGACGCCCTCGTGGGCCTGGTAGGCGAACCAGTGGCCGGTGCGCCCCACGCCGGTCTGCACCTCGTCGAGGACCAGCAGGGAGCCGGTCGCCGCCGTGATCGCGCGGGCCGCCTTCAGGTAGCCGGGCGGCGGGACCACGACGCCGTTCTCGCCCTGCACGGGCTCCAGGACGACCAGCGCGGTCTCCTCGGTGACCGCGGCGGCCAGCGCCTGCGCGTCGCCGTAGGGGACGTGGGTGACGTCGCCGGGCAGCGGGCGGAAGGGCTCCTGCTTGCCGGGCTGCCCGGTCAGCGCGAGGGCGCCCATGGTGCGGCCGTGGAAGCCGCCCCGGGCGGCGACCATGTGGGTGCGGCCGGTCAGCCGGCCGATCTTGAAGGCTCCCTCGTTGGCCTCGGCGCCGGAGTTGCAGAAGAAGACCCGGCCGTCGCGGCCGAAGAGCTGGAGGAGGCGTTCGGCGAGCGCCACCGGCGGTTCGGCGACGAACAGGTTCGAGACGTGGCCGAGGGTGGCGATCTGCCGGCTCACGGCCTCGACGACGGCGGGGTGGGCGTGGCCGAGCGCGTTGACCGCGATGCCGCCGACGAAGTCGGTGTACTCCCGGCCGTCGGCGTCCCACACGCTGCTGCCCGCCCCGCGGACCAGGGGCAGCCGCGGGGTGCCGTAGTTGTTCATGAGCGCGCCCTGCCACCGCCGGGTGAGCTCCTCGTTGCCGGTCATGCCGTGTCCCCCTCGGACCCGTCGTCGCCGTCGCGGTCGTGTGCGTCGCCCCGGGCGTCGGGCACCACCATGGTGCCGATGCCCTCGTCGGTGAAGATCTCCAGCAGGATGGAGTGCGGCACCCGGCCGTCGATGACGCGGGCGGTCTGCACGCCGTTGCGCACGGCGTGCAGGCAGCCCTCCATCTTCGGCACCATGCCGGCGGACAGCTCCGGCAGCAGCTTCTCCAGCTGGGAGGCGGTGAGGCGGCTGATCACCTCGTCGCTGTGCGGCCAGTCCTCGTAGAGGCCCTCGACGTCCGTGAGGACCATGAGGGTTTCGGCGCCCAGTGCCGCAGCGAGTGCCGCAGCCGCCGTATCAGCATTGACGTTGTAGACATGTCCGTCGTCCTGACTCCGGGCGATGGAGGAGACGACCGGGATGCGGCCGTCGGCGAGCAGGGCCTCGATCGCGCCCGTGTCGATCTCGGTGATCTCGCCCACCCGGCCGATGTCGACGAGTTCGCCGTCGATCCGGGGCGTGTGCCGGGTGGCGGTGATGGTGTGCGCGTCCTCGCCGGTGAGGCCGACCGCGAGCGGGCCGTGCTGGTTGAGCAGCCCGACCAGCTCCCGCTGCACCTGCCCGGCCAGCACCATCCGTACGACGTCCATGGCCTGCTCGGTGGTGACCCGCAGGCCGGCCTTGAACTCGCTGACGATGCCGTGCCGGTCGAGGGCGGCACTGATCTGGGGGCCGCCGCCGTGCACGACGACGGGCTTCAGGCCGGCGTGCCGCAGGAAGACGACGTCCTGGGCGAAGGCGGCCTTGAGGTCCGCGTCGACCATGGCGTTGCCGCCGAACTTGATGACGACGGTGCGGCCGTGGTGCCGGGTCAGCCAGGGCAGCGCCTCGATGAGGGTCTGCGCCTTCGGGAGCGCGGTGTGCTTCCGCGTGGTTCCGGTCATGACGAGTAGGCGCTGTTCTCGTGGACGTAGTCCGCGGTGAGGTCGTTGGTCCAGATGGTGGCGGTCTCCGAGCCGGCGGCGAGGTCGGCGACGATGTGCACCTCGCGGTAGCGCATGTCGACGAGGGTGCGGTCCTCGCCGACCGAGCCGTTCTTGCAGACCCAGACGCCGTTGATGGCGACGTTGAGCTGGTCGGGCTCGAAGGCGGCCCGCGTGGTGCCGATCGCGGACAGGACGCGGCCCCAGTTGGGGTCCTCGCCGTGCAGGGCGCACTTGAGGAGGTTGTTGCGGGCGACGGAGCGGCCCACCTCCACGGCGTCCTCCTCGGTGGCCGCGTTGACCACCTCGACCCTGATGTCCTTGCTGGCGCCCTCCGCGTCGCCGATGAGCTGGCGGCCGAGGTCGGCGCAGACGGCCTGCACGGCCCGGGCGAAGTCCTCGTAGGCGGGGGTGGTCCCGGCCGACCCCGAGGCCAGCAGCAGGACGGTGTCGTTGGTGGACATGCAGCCGTCGGAGTCGACGCGGTCGAAGGTGACCCGGGTGGCGTCGCGCAGGGCGCGGTCCAGCACGGCGCTGTCGACGTCGGCGTCGGTGGTGAGGACGACGAGCATGGTGGCCAGGCCGGGGGCGAGCATGCCGGCGCCCTTGGCCATGCCGCCGACGGTCCAGCCGTCCCCCGTCGCGACGGACGTCTTGTGGACGGTGTCGGTGGTCTTGATGGCGAGGGCGGCCTTCTCACCGCCGTGCTCGGAGAGCTGGGCGGCGGCCGTGCCGATGCCCGGGAGCAGCTTGTCCATGGGGAGCAGGACGCCGATCAGGCCGGTGGAGCAGACGGCCACCTCGATGGCGCCGACGCCGAGGGCCTCGGCGGCGCGCTCGGCGGTGGCGTGGGTGTCCTGGAAGCCCTGCGGTCCGGTGCAGGCGTTGGCACCCCCGGAGTTGAGGACCACCGCGGAGAGCCGGCCGTCCTTGAGGACCTGCTCGGACCACAGCACCGGCGCGGCCTTCACACGGTTGGAGGTGAAGACGCCCGCGGCGGCGCGGCGGGGCCCGGTGTTGACCACGAGGGCCAGGTCCGGGTTGCCGTTCTCCTTGATTCCGGCGGCGATGCCCGCCGCCGTGAATCCCTTGGCTGCCGTGACGCTCACGGTGCGACTCCGATCGTGGTCAGTCCGGTGGACTCGTCGAGCCCGAGGGCGATGTTCATGCTCTGCACGGCACCGCCCGCGGTGCCCTTGGTCAGGTTGTCGATGGCGCTGATCGCGATGATGCGGTGCGCGGCCGCGTCGTACGCGACCTGCACCTGGACGGCG
Source organism: Streptomyces tropicalis (assembly GCF_029269835.1). Taxonomy (GTDB): domain Bacteria; phylum Actinomycetota; class Actinomycetes; order Streptomycetales; family Streptomycetaceae; genus Streptomyces; species Streptomyces tropicalis. Next base: position 115,393 of record NZ_JARJBB010000006.1, read on the forward strand.
TTGGATCCGTGCACGGACGCGGTGGCCGGCCACTGGCCCTCGGGGAGCAGGTGGACGAAGGGCTCGTCGGCGTAGGCCTTGGCCCAGGCCGCGCGGACCGCGTCCCCGGTCACCCCGGGCCGCGCCTTCGCGGTGCAGGTGGCGAGGATGCCGCGGGGCATGGGGGCGAGCATGGGCGTGAAGGAGACGGAGACCGGCTCCCCCGCGGCCGCGCCGAGGTTCTGGATCATCTCGGGGGTGTGGCGGTGGACCCCGCCGACGCCGTACGGCGTCATCGACCCCATGACCTCGCTGCCGAGCAGGTGCGGCTTGGGCGCCTTGCCGGCTCCGGAGGTGCCGGAGGCGGCGACGACCACGGCCTCGGGCTCGGCGAGGCCGGCGGTGTAGGCGGGGAACAGCGCGAGGGAGACGGCCGTCGGGTAGCAGCCGGGCACGGCGATGCGCCGGGCCCCCCGCAGGGCGGCACGGCCGCCGGGCAGCTCGGGGAGGCCGTAGGGCCAGGTCCCGGCGTGCTCGGTGCCGTAGAACCGCTGCCAGTCGGCGGGGTCCCGGAGCCGGAAGTCGGCGCCCATGTCGACGACCAGGACGTCCGGGCCGAGCTGCTCGGCGACGGCGGCGGACTGCCCGTGGGGCAGGGCGAGGAAGACGACGTCGTGCCCGGCGAGGACCTCCGGCGCGGTCTCCGCCAGGACCCGGTCGGCCAGGGGCAGCAGGTGCGGCTGCAGCGCGCCGAGCCGCTGCCCGGCGTTGGTGTTGCCGGTCAGCGCGCCGATCTCGGTCTCCGGGTGCGCGAGGAGCAGACGCAGCACTTCCCCGCCCGCATATCCGCTCGCTCCGGCGACCGCCACACGTACAGCCATGGATCCTCCCTCTGGATGGCATGACTATACGTATCGATGCACGTTTATGCAATCTCATGCGAGCCGCTTCCGGGCAGGGCGCGGACGGCACTGCCCGCGGGGGCGCACCGGCCGGGGATCCGGACCGGTGCGGCGCGCTACGGCGGGGGCCGTGACGCCGGGGGGCGGGGCGGGCGGCAGGATGGGGGGCGGACAGGCGGCGGGAGTGGTGAGGCGCGGGTGGACGGCGGCGGGGACGGAGCGGGGCGGCCGGTGGCCGATGTGCTGGGGTGGCTGGCCGGGGCATGGCGGGTCGAGCGGACCGTGCGCGACCGGGCGGACGGCTCGGAGGGACGGTTCAGCGGGACGGCCGTCTTCACACCGCTGGACGGGGGCGGGCTGCTGCACCGGGAGTCCGGCACCTTCGTCTGGCACGGTGCCGCCCGGCCCGCCGGGCGGACGCTGCGCTTCCTGCCCGGGGGCACGCCGGGCACGGCGGACGTCCGGTTCGCCGACGGGCGCCCCTTCCACGACCTCGACCTGCGCACCGGGCACCACGTCGCCGACCACCCCTGCGCGGCCGACCTCTACCGCGGCACGTTCACCGTGCTCGACGGGGACCGCTGGCGCTCGGTGTGGCGGGTGGGCGGTCCCGCCAAGGACCTGCTCCTCACCACGGAGTACGTCCGGGACGGGCCGGGACTCCAAGGGGCCGCCTGACTCCGGGGGCCGCCCGGCTCCCGAGGGACGCGCGGGGCCAAGGGCTGTCCCGTGGCCCCCGGCGGATCGGCGCACGGCGTCGTATGCGGTGCACCGCAAGGCGGAGGGTCGTCCTCGTACTGGGCGTGTTCGGGCGATCCGGCACCGCGGCGAGGTGCCGTAGCTGTCGTCGTGCGCCCGCCGGGGATTGCGGGACAGCCCTCAGGGGGCGGCCTGCGGGAGGGCTCCCTCCAGGCGGAGGTTCCAGCGGCCGGCCCAGCCGGTGACGGTCGTCGTGGCCAGCGGGCGGACGTCGATGTTCCAGTACGTCGACGGCGGCGCCTTCAGGGCGTAGACGAGGGCGGCGCGGATGACGGACGGCTCGGCCACGGCGACGATCCGGCCCCCGTCCTCCAGCGGCCGGGTGTCCAGCCAGCCGCCGACCCGGGCGACGAAGGCGAGCAGCGACTCCCCGCCGTGCGGGGCACTGCGGGGGTCGGCGAGCCAGCCGTCCACGGCCTCCGGCTCGCGGGCCATCGCCTCGCCCAGGGTCAGCCCGCGCCAGCGGCCCATGTCGCAGTCGCGGAGCGCGAGCTGGGCGAGCGGGGTGTAGCCGAGCGCGTCCCCGGTGGTGCGGCTGCGCGGGGACGGCGAGCAGTAGCGCAGCTCGGCGGCGGCCAGCGGCACCAGCGCGGGAGCGACACGCTGCACCTCGTCCCAGCCCGCCTGGTCCAGCAGCCGGTCGTCCTCGAAGCGCTCCGCGAGCAGTGGGGTGCTGCGCGCGGCGGCGACGAACGTGACCCGGAGTGCCATGCGGCGATCGTGAGCCGCAACCGCGTTCAGGTCAAGGGCTGTTACCGGAGGGTCACCGTGCGTGCGGTCGGTCCGGACGCGGACGGGCGGGTGACCGGCGCCCCGGGCGCGCACCGCGCCGGCGACCGCGCGGCCCGGCGCGTCAGCCCACCCGGGCCACCTCCTCGTACGCGGCCCGCAGCCGCCGCACCCCCTCGGCGATCTCGGCCGTGCCGCCCACCGCGGCGAAGCCGAGCCGCAGATGGGCGGCGGGCGGCTCGGCGCTGAAGTAGGGGCGGCCGGGGGTGACGGCTACGCCCGCGCGCAGGGCGGCGGCGCCCAGGGCGGACTCGTCCGTACCGTCGGGCAGGCGCAGCCACAGGTGGTAGCCGCCGGACGGGACGTGCGGCAGGGCGAGTTCGGGCAGGTCGCGGCTCAGGGCCGCGGTCATGGCGTCCCGGCGGGCCCGCAACTGCGCCGACACGGCCCGCAGATGGCGGGGCCAGGCGGGCGAGCCGACGAGTTCGAGGGCGGCCTCCTGCAGGGGGCGCGGCACGAAGAAGGAGTCGACGACCTGGATGGCGCGCAGCCGCTCCAGCACCGGACCGCGGGCGGCCAGCGCGCTCACCCGGAAACTCGGCGAGGTGGCCTTGGTCAGCGAGCCGACGTGGACCACGACCCCGTCGGCGTCCTCGGCGGCGAGCGGGGGCGGCAGCGGTCCGGCGTCCTCGTGCACGAGGCGCCGCACGAAGTCGTCCTCGACGACGAAGGCGCCCGCCTCCCGGGCGATGCGCAGCACCTCCGGGCGCCGTTCGGGGGAGAGCACGGCACCGGTGGGGTTCTGGAAGAGGGGCTGGCAGACGAGGACGCGCGCGCCGGTGGCGCGGAAGGCGGCCGCGAGCAGGTCGGGGCGCACCCCGTCGGCGTCCACCGGCACCGGGACCGGACGCAGCCCGGACGCGCGGGCGATGGCGAGCATGCCCGGGTAGGTGGGCGACTCGACGAGCACCGGGGCGCCGGGCGGGGCGACCGCGCGCAGGGCGGTGGTCAGCGCGGACTGGCCGCCGGCCGCGATCAGCACCTCGGCGGCGGTCACGGTCCCGCCGGGCCCGCCGATGCCGCGCGCGAACCACTCGCGCAGCTCCGGCAGCCCGTCCAGCGGCGGCCGCCCCCAGGCGCCGGGTCGCCGGCCTGCCCGGGACAGCGCCGCGGCCATGGCGCGCTCCGGTTGCAGCGAGGGGTGGAGATAGCCGCCGCTGAACTCGATCACGCCGGGCGGCGGGGCGGCGAGGGTGACGGTGACGCCGGCCGCGTCGACCGTGCGGGGGGCGAGGTCCGTGGTGGCGTCCGCGCTGAGGGCGACCTCCTGCCAGGAGGTGTCGGCGGCCGGGGCGGAGGGGGCCGGGCGGTGCGCACGGAACGCACCGGCCCCGGGGCGGGTGACGACCAGGCCTTCGGCGGCCAGCTGCGCCAGCGCCCGGGACACGGTCACGGGGCTCACCCGGAAACGCTCGACCAGGGCCCGGCTCGAGGGAAGCTTTCCACCAGGAGAGTAGCGGTGGAGCTCCCGTCGGAGGCTATCCGCCAGTTCACCCACACTGCTACGCTGGTTCATGAGAGTACAGAGTAGCGCTATTCCCTCGCCTTCGATAGCGGTCCGCTCCACGGGCGTCTCCGCTTCCCCGGGCGCCCCCGCCGGCCCGGCTCCGGCCGGCCGCCGCGCCGGCACGCTCCAGGCCGCCCTCGGCGTCGTCGCCTTCTCGCTGACCTTCCCGGCCACCGCCTGGGGCCTCGAGGGCTTCGGCCTCTGGTCGCTGGTGGCCGTGCGGAGCGTCCTCGCCGCGGTGATCGCGGGCGGCTGCCTGCTGGCGCTGCGGGTGCCGCCGCCGGCCCGGCACCACTGGCCGGGGCTCGCCGTGGTCGCCGCGGGCGTGGTGCTCGGCTTCCCGCTGCTGACCACGCTCGCCCTGCGCACGTCGACGACCGCGCACGCCGCCGTCGTCGTCGGACTGCTGCCGCTGACCACCGCGGTCTGCTCCGCACTGCGCGTCGGCACCCGCCCGTCGCGGACCTTCTGGACCGCGGCGCTGGCGGGCGCGGTCGCCGTGGGCGCCTTCACGGTGCAGCAGAGCGGCGGCGCCCTCACGGCCGCCGACGGCTACCTCTTCGCCGCCCTGCTGGTGTGCGCCGCGGGCTACACCGAGGGCGGCCGGCTGGCCCGGGCCATGCCCGGCTGGCAGGTCATCGCGTGGGCCCTGGTCCTCTGCCTGCCGGTCGGCGTGCCCGCCGCCGCGCTGGCGCTGACGTACGAGCCGGTGCACCTCGGAGCGCACGCCGTGGCCGGGCTGGTGTGGGTCGCGGCGGGGTCGCAGTTCCTCGGGCTGGTCGTCTGGTACCGGGGGATGGCGGCCGTCGGGATTCCCAAGGCCAGTCAGTTGCAGTTGGCCCAGCCGCTGCTCACACTGGTGTGGTCGGTGCTGCTGCTCGGCGAGCACCTCACGGTGGCCGCCCCGCTCACCGCCGCGGCCGTACTCGTGTGCATCGCCGTGACGCAGCGGGCGCGCGGCTGACGCCTCGCCCACCGCGGCTCCGGCGCGCACAGACCGGCACCGGGCACACCCCGCGCCGCAGGCCCGAGGCCGCGGGCCGCGGCTCCCGCACACGGTGAGGAGGCGCTGCAGATGCACGCATCCGTCGGCGACCAGCTTGTCCAGCACGGCAGGGTGGTCGGGCAACACGACCAGATCTCGGAAGTCGTCGAAGTGATCGGCACGGAGGGCAACCCGCCCTACCGCGTCCGCCTGGAGAACGGGCACGAGGCCGTCATCAGCCCCGGCCCCGACTGCCAGGTCCGCCACAGGGACGAGGGCCACCGCTGAGTACCCGGCCGGGCAGGGACCTTCCCCGCGGGAGGCCCCTGCCCGCCGTGCGCCGTCAGCGCGGCGCCGGCACGGGCTCGGTGTAGTGGTCGGCGACGACCCGCGCCAGGGCGCCCGCCGGATCGGCCGCGACGTCCCGCGCGGCGAAGAAGACGTGCCCGCGGACCGTGGGCTGCTTCGCGGCCAGGGCCAGGTGCCGGGTCAGCTCGGCGGGGTCCCGCCAGCCCACGCCCTGGGTGGCGTCGCCCGCCTTGTACAGCGCCTCCCCCAGATACAGCTCGGTGCGGCTGCCCCGGGCCACCTCGGCCCACCAGGGCACCAGCCGGGCGTAGTCGGCGCCGTCCTGGCCGATGCTCCAGTAGAGCTGGGGGACGACGTAGTCGATCCAGCCCTCGCGGACCCAGGTGCGGGTGTCCGCGTACAGGTCGTCGTACGTCTGCACGCCCGCCCCGGTGTCGGAGCCGCGGGCGTCGGTCGACGCGTTGCGCCACACCCCGAAGGGGCTGATGCCGAACCGGGTGCCGGGGCGGACCGCCGCGACCCCGGCGGCGGTCTCCCGGACCAGCCGGTCGATGTTGTCGCGGCGCCAGTCGGCCCGCCCGGCGAAGCCGCTCCCGTACCGGCCGAAGGCGTCGTCGTCGTCGAAGGACCGGCCCTCCACCGGGTAGGGGTAGAAGTAGTCGTCGAAGTGGACGCCGTCGACGGGGTAGCGGCGGACCGCGTCCAGCATCGCCTGCTGGACGAAGGCGCGGACCTCCGGCAGACCCGGGTCGTAGTAGAGCTTCCCGCCGTAGGGCACGATCCAGTCGGGGTGGATGCGGGCCGGGTGGCCGGCGGCGAGCCGGTCCGGGTCGTCGTGCAGGGCCACGCGGTACGGGTTGAACCACGCGTGCAGCTGGAGTCCGCGGGCGTGCGCCTCCGCCACGGCCGTGCCGAGCGGGTCCCAGCCCGGGTCCGCGCCCTGGGTGCCGGTCAGGAACTCCGACCACGGCTCGTAGGGCGAGGGCCACAGCGCGTCGGCGGCCGGCCGCACCTGGAACATCACCGTGTTCAGGCGGTTGCGGACCGCGGCGTCGAGGAGTGCGACCAGCTCGGTGCGCTGCCGGGCCGCGCTCAGGCCGGGGCGCGAGGGCCAGTCGCGGTTGTTCACGGCCGCCAGCCACATGCCGCGCATCGCGGGCGCCGGGATGCGCGGGTCCCCGGGCTCCGCGCCGTCGCCCGGGGACGACGTCCCGCCCGCGGCGGGCGGGAGGGGGCGCACGGCGGGCGCGGGCGGGAGGGGCCCACCGGAGTCGGAACGTCCGGCAGCCGCCGCGTCCCCCGTCGTCACCAGCGCCGACAGCGCGGCCACGGTGAAGGCACGCCGTGAGAACCGGGCGGTACCGTCCATCGGGGGGCTCTCCACACGCCGTGGATCCGTCTCGTCACGGATCGTGTACCGGGTCAGCATGCACGACCCGGGCGATCGATCATCGGCGCCGCGGGGGTAACGTGCACGATCGGAGCAGGCACCACGACCAGGGGCCGCCTGCCACAGCCGTAGATCAGCGAAAGGGACGATGTGAGCGACATCGAACGCGTCGGAGTGGTGGGCTGCGGCCAGATGGGCGCGGGCATCGCCGAGGTGTGCGCCCGTGCGGGGCTGGACGTGATGGTTGCCGAGACCACCGGCGAGGCCCTGGAGATCGGCCGTACCCGGCTGTACAACTCACTGGCCAAGGCGGCCGAGCGCGGCAAGATCAGTGAGGAGGAGCGGGACGCGACGCAGGCGCGGCTGAGCTTCACCACCGACCTCGGCGAGTTCGCGGACCGGGACCTCGTGATCGAGGCCGTGGTGGAGAACGAGCAGGTCAAGACCGAGATCTTCCAGGTCCTCGACCAGGTGGTGAGCCGCCCGGACGCGATCCTCGCCTCGAACACCTCCTCGATCCCGCTGGTGAAGCTGGCCGTCGCCACCTCGCGGCCCGACCACGTCATCGGGGTCCACTTCTTCAACCCCGCCCCGGTGCAGAAGCTGGTCGAGCTGATCCCCGCCCTGACCACCTCCGAGGGCACCCTGAGCCGGGCGCAGCTGTTCACCGAGAAGGTGCTCGGCAAGCACGCGATCCGCGCCCAGGACCGCTCCGGCTTCGTCGTGAACGCCCTGCTGATCCCGTACCTGCTGTCCGCGATCCGGATGTTCGAGTCGGGCATGGCCAGCCGCGAGGACATCGACAACGGCATGGAGATGGGCTGCGCCCACCCGATGGGCCCGCTGAAGCTGTCCGACCTGATCGGCCTGGACACCGTCGCCTCGGTCGCGCAGAGCATGTACGAGGAGTACAAGGAGCCGCTGTACGCCGCTCCCCCGCTGCTCCAGCGCATGGTGGACGCCGGCCGTCTCGGCCGGAAGAGCGGATCGGGCTTCTACTCGTACTGAGCACGCTCCGTGCAGCATCCGGCGTCCGCGGGCCCGGCACCGTCCACAGGTGCCGGGCCCGCGTCCTTCGCACACCGTGTGCGCGCCGGACCCGCATATGCCCGTCGCACACGCTCCCCGCGCGCTCACCAGGCGAGTTGACTCACCCTGCCCCTGCAAGGGATGTGAGACGACTACGGAAAGGAGCGGACCTGTGACCGCCGGTCCCGAGTATCCAGTCCCCCACGGAGAACTCGCAGAGTTACGGCGCCGCCTCGACGTGGCCTACGCCCGCGTCGAGGGCGGCCTGGCGCTCCTCAGCCATCGCACCGAGGAGACCGCCAAGGAGCTCGACGAACTGCACGTCCGCATCAACTCCCTGGAGCACGCCCGCTGGCCGCTGCCCGCGGTCGGGGCGCTCACGGCCGTCGGCGCGCTGGTCGTCACGGTCTGGCAGGCCGTCGGCCGCTAGCGCCGGCCGGTCCGCCGGTCCGCGCCGCGGTGCACCCGGGGCCCGGGCGGGACGCGGTGGGGGGACCGGGGCACGGTGTCCTGCCCGAGCCTGAGGTGGTGCAGGAGGAGTAAGGCGGCCGCCATGTTGGCGGCGGGGACCTCGCCGCGGGCGACCATGTCGGGGACGAGCTTGAGGGGGACCCATTCCCGGCGGTCGGACTCGAAGTCGTCCACGGGGTGTCCGAGGTACTCGCCCTCGTCCGACCAGTAGATGTGGTGCCGGGCGTCGGTGAGGCCGTTGGACGGCTCCACGCTCATGAGGTGGTGCAGCGGGCCCGGCCGCCAGCCGGTCTCCTCCTCGAGTTCGCGGGCGGCCGCGGCGGCGACGTCCTCGCCGTCCTCGACGACGCCCGCGGCGAGTTCCCAGCCCCAGCTGTCGGTGATGAAGCGGTGGCGCCACAGGAGGAGGACCTCGTTGGCGTCGTTGACGACCGTGGCCGCGGCGACGGGCCGCAGCCGTATGAGGAAGTGGTCGATGTGTCGGCCGTCCGGCAGTGCGACGTCTGCCAGGTTGACCCGGAACCAGCGGTTTTCATACACAGTTTGTTCGTTCTGTTTCGTCCACTGCACGGTCCTGCCACCTTCCGACGGGTAAGTGGCAATATCGCAGCCGGGGCCGCGTGGCAGCAGGCGTACGGCGAGCCGCGCCCGGCGCAACGGCGGGCGCAGGGACGGGCGTGCGGGGGTCCGGGAGCGCACGCCGGGTGCGCGCTGCGGCGCCCGGGGCTCCTGCGGGCCGGGGCGTGTGGGCGGAGCCGGCGGCCCGTCAGAGCGGCACGCGCAGCGCCCCGTCGATGAGTTCGGCCGCCTCCGCGGTGCCCGCGCAGCCGCTGCGCACCAGGTGCTCGCGGACCGCGCGCAGCCGGTCGCGCAGTCTCTGCGACTCCATGCCGCGGGCCTGCTCCGCCATCCGCACCGCGGTGGCCACCGCCTTGTCGGCGTTGCCGCGGCGCAGTTCGATCGTGCTGAGCATCGCGAGCCGGTGCACCCGGCCCCGGTCGTGGGCCGGGTTGTCCACCGCGGCCGCCGCGTGCTCCTCCGCCGCCGCCAGCTCGCCGAGGCTGAGCAGCGCCTCGGCCACCTGGACGTTGACCAGCCCGGGCTGCACATAGCCGGTCTCGTCGGGTTCGCGGCCGCGCCGGATGCGCTCGGCGGCCTCCTCGGCGCGCCGGATGCAGGACAGCGCGCTGCTGCCGTCGCCGAGATGGGCGTACGCCTTCGCCTGCATCGCGTACAGGTCGGAGGCGAGCGCGGGCGTGATGTGGCGTCCGGCGGCGCGCAGGGCGGCCTCGGCGAAGGCGACCGCCTGGCGGTTCTCCCGCAGGAACAGCGCCTGGTTGACCAGCAGGGCGATGACGTACGCCCCGAGTCCCCGGTCCCCGCTGGCCTTGGCCAGCCGCAGCGCCTGGTGGAAGTAGCGCTGGGCCAGCCCGTGCGCGTCGGAGTCGTACGCGCAGATGCCGGCGACGGCCACCAACCCGCCGGTGGCCCGGTGGAGTTGGCGTCCGGTGGCGTCGGTGTAGCTGCCGCGCAGCAGGGGCGCCGCCTCGGCGTTGAGGAAGCCCACGATCCGGCTGCGGGTGGCCACGCCCCCGGTCTTGCGGTACATCTGCTCGTAGTGCGTGCGGGCGGATCGCAGCATCTCCAGGTCGGCGGTGGTGACCCGGTGCCGGCCGCCGCGGGAGACGTCGACGTCCTCCGGCGGGTTCTCCCACTCCCACACGGGCATCACGGCGGGCGTTCCGGTGACGGCGGGCGCGCCGAGGAGGTGCGGGCGCTGCTGCTCGTCGCAGCGCCACAGCGCGGTCGCACGCTCGACGAAGCCGGACAGCGAGGTGCCGTGCGCGGCGGCGGGCTCGCCGGGCACGCCGAGGCCGATGTCGTCGAGGGTCACGGGCCGGTGCAGCCGGGCGGCGAGCACCTCGCAGATCAGGTCCGGCACCTGGCCGCGCGGCCGCTGGCCCTTCAGCCAGCGCGCCACGGCGGTGTGTTCGTAGCGGAGCGCGAGACCCCGCGCCCGCCCCGCCTGGTTGACGTGGGCGGCGAGACCGGCGTGCGAGACTCCGGCCTCGTCCAGGATCGCGTCGAGCAGAGTGTTGGGCTGCATTCGGGCCCCCCGGATGGCTCGGTGCGGACAGAGTAGTGCGTGCGGCTTCACACGGGGTGTGAACCGAGTGCGCGAACCCGGGGCGTGTGCGCACTGTCGCACAGAGTCCCCGGCCGGTTCACTGGGATGCCTCGCAAGAGGCCGGCCGGGCCGCCGGCTCCCCCTCGAACAGTGCGGCGGCCCGTCACCGCGCCGTCCGCCCGGCCGCCTGCTCGACACTCCGTGGCGGGGCGGACGGCCCGCCGGCCCCCCGTGCGGCCGCCGGGCCGGCGCAGGCGCGCGCCGGACGGCCGTTGCGCACCACCAGCACGGCCACGTCGTCGGCGGGCCGTCCCCCGGTGTGGCGCAGCAGCCGGGTCAGCACGGTACGCAGGACGGACTGCGGGACGACGGGCCGGTCCGCGGCGGCCTCGGCCAGGACGGCGGCGAGCGGGAAGAAGCGGCCCTTGGCGTCGCGGGCGTCCTCCGCGCCGTCCGTGTACAGCACCAGCGCCTCCCCCGGCGGCAGCCGTCCCACGTCCGCCGCGTCCAGTGCGGCCGGCAGCGGGAAGGGCCCGAGCGGCGGCAGCGGTTCGGCGCGGGCCAGCGGCACCGCGCCGTGGCCGCCGAGCCGGTACGGCCAGGGGTGCCCGCAGTTGAGCGCGTGCACCCGGCCGGCCGGGTCGATCTCCAGCAGCAGGACGGTGACGAAGTCCTCCGTGGCACCGGGCTCCGGTTCGGGGCCGGGCACCGGGTGCCCGGTGCGGGCCCGCTCGCGCAGGTGGCGGCCGAGCGCCCGCTCCAGCCGGCGCAGCACACCGGCGAGTTCGGGCTCGTCGTGGGCGGCCTCGCGGAAGCTGCCGAGGACCGCGGCGACCGTCCCGAGGGCGGCGAGTCCGTGCCCGCGGACGTCCCCCACGACCAGCCGCACCCCGTGCTCGGTGGCGATCACCTCGTACAGGTCGCCGCCGACAAGGGCGCCGCGGTCCGCGGACAGGTGCGCCGCGGCGAGGTCGAGCCCCTCGACCCGGGACGGGAGCGGCCGCAGCACCACCCGCTGGGCGGCGCCCGCCACCGCACGGGCCTGCCGCAGCTCGCGCAGCAGCGTCCGGCGCACCGTCAGGACGAGGCCGGTGCCGGCGGCGAGGAGGAAGGCGCCGGTGGCCAGCCGCGAGCCGAGGCCGTGGCCCTGGGCGAGCGGACAGGTCAGCCGGTAGGTGACGGCCAGGGCGCCCCAGACCGTGGGCGGACCGAGGGCGAGCGCCCGGTTCGGCGGGCGGGATCCGGGCCCGGCGGACGGAGTGCGCTCCGGGCGGCGGGCACCGGCGCGGGCCCAGGCCGGGAGCCCTCTCCGGACGGGTGTCCGGACGTCGGCGCGGGCGCCGCGTCCGGTTGCCGTGCGGGAGTTCCTGCGGGACGGCGCGCTGCGCGCGGCCCCAGCCCTGATGCGGTTCATGCGTGGCCCCCCAAAGGCCCCGACAGCGCAGACCGGCCCCGGGGGGCCACGGTCGATTCTGTCGGCCGGGCGGTGCACGGCGGAGGGATCATCCGGCCGTGCCACCCGAACGGGTGAGGGGCCGCCGGTGCCCGTGACGGCCCCGGAACGGCGCGCGCCCCCGGGCGCCGGCCGTGGTGGCCGGCGCCCGGGGGCGCGGTGTCCCGGGGGTGCTCCGGGTGCGGTGCCGGGCCGCGCGTCAGGCGCGCAGCTCCGCCCCGGTGCGCTCCGCGGCCAGGGCGACCGCCGCGTCCCGGGCCGCCGACGCCTCGTCGACGGTCAGCGTCCGGTCGGCGGAGCGGAAGCGCAGGGCGTACGCCAGCGACTTCCGGCCCTCGCCGAGCTGCTCGGCGTTCTCGTAGACGTCGAACAGCCGGATGGACTCCAGCAGTTCACCGGCGCCCTCGCGCAGCGCGGCCTCCACCTCGGTGTGCGGGACGGGCCGGTCCACGACCAGGGCGACGTCCTGCGTGGCCACCGGGAAGGTGGAGATGCGCGGCGCCTGCAGGGTGTCGTCCCCGGCCCGCTCCAGGGCGTCCAGGTCCAGCTCCATCGCGCAGGTGCGCTCGGGCAGGCCCAGCGCCTTCAGAACGCGCGGGTGCAGTTCACCGGCGTGGCCGACGACCTGCTCGGTGCCGTCCACGGCGACCGCGAGCTCGGCGCACCGGCCCGGGTGCCACGGACCGTACCGGCCCTTGCGCACGATCAGTTCGACGCCGGCCTCGCGGGCGACGGTCCGCGCGGACTCGACCGCGTCCGACCAGCCGGCCGGACGGCCCGCTCCCCACCAGCCCGCCTGCTCGCGGGCGCCGGCCAGGACGGCGGCCACGTGGCGCGGCTGCTCGGGCAGCGCCGCGTCCAGTGCCGCGGTCTCCTCGTCGGTGGGGCGCCGGTCCACGGGGAGGTGGACGGCGGCGGCCCGCTCCTCGCGCGGGTGGAAGACCAGGCCGGTCTCGAACAGCGCGAGGTCGTGACTGCCGCGGCCGTCGTTGCGGCGGAGCGCGGCGAGCAGGCCCGGCAGCAGCGTCGTGCGCAGCGCGGGCTCCTCGTCGTTGAGCGGGTTGACCAGCCGGACCATGCGGCGGGCGGGGTCGTCGGCCGCCAGACCGAGCTGGTCGGGGACCTGCTCACCGACGAACGGGTAGTTCAGCGCCTCGACGAAGCCCGCGCCGGCGAGCGCCCGGCCGGTCCGGCGGTGCAGTCGCTGACGGTGGGTCAGGCCGCGGCCGGCCCGGGGCCGGGGCAGCGTGGAGGGCAGGTTCTCGTAGCCCTCCAGCCGGATGACCTCCTCGGCCAGGTCGTTGGCGTCGGTGAGGTCGGGCCGCCAGGACGGCACGGTGACGATCAGCTCGTCCTGCCCGTAGACGTCACAGCCGACCTCCTGCAGGCGGCGGACGACGGTCTCCCGGCCGTAGCGCACGCCCGCGACCCGGTCCGGGTGGTCCGCCGGGACGGTGATCGTGTGCGGCGCGGACGGCGCGATCACCTCGGTGACGCCGGCCTCGGCGGTGCCGCCGGCCAGGAGCACGAGCAGGTCGACGGTGCGCTGGGCCGCGGCGGAGGCGGCCTGCGGGTCGACGCCCCGCTCGAAGCGGCGGGACGCCTCCGAGGACAGCTTGTGCCGGCGGGCGGTGCGCGCGACGGAGACGGCGTCGAAGTGGGCGGCCTCGATCACCACGGCGGTGGTGGCGTCCGTCCCGTTCGCGGTGGCGTCGTGGTCGGCGATCTCCGTGTCGGCGCCGCCCATCACGCCGGCCAGGCCGATCGGGCCGCGCTCGTCGGTGATGACCAGGTCCTCGGCGTGCAGCGTGCGCGCGGTGCCGTCCAGGGTGACGATCTTCTCGCCCTCCTGCGCCCGGCGCACGCCGATGGTGCCGCGGACCAGGGAGCGGTCGTAGGCGTGCAGGGGCTGGCCCAGCTCCATCATCACGTAGTTCGTGACGTCGACGGCGAGCGAGATCGGGCGCATGCCGACCTTCTGGAGCCGGCGCTGGAGCCAGATCGGGGAGCGCACCTCGGGGCTCAGGCCGGTGACGGTGCGGGCGGTGAAGCGGTCGCAGCCGATCGGGTCGGAGATCTTCACCGGGTGACCGAGGGCGTTCGGGGCCGGTACGTCGATCAGGGCCGGGTCGCGCAACGGCAGCCCGTAGGCGATCGCGGCCTCGCGGGCGACGCCGCGGATCGACAGGCAGTCGCCGCGGTTGGCGGTGACGGCGATGTCGAGGACCTCGTCGACCAGTTCCAGCAGCTCGATGGCGTCCCGGCCGGTCTCGGTCTCCGGCGGCAGCACGATGATGCCGTGCGTGCCGTCGTCGCCCATGCCCAGCTCGTCGGTCGAGCAGATCATGCCGTGGGACGTCTTGCCGTAGGTCTTGCGGGCGCTGATCGCGAAGCCGCCGGGCAGCACGGCGCCCGGCAGGACGACGACGACCTTGTCGCCGACGGCGAAGTTGCGGGCGCCGCAGACGATCTCCTGGGGCTCGCCGGTGCCGTTGGCGCCGCCGACGTCGACGGTGCAGAAGCGGATCGGCTTCTTGAAGCCCTCCAGCTCCTCGATGGTCAGCACCCGGCCGACGACGAGCGGCCCCTTGAGGTCGGCGCCGAGCTGCTCGACGGTCTCGACCTCGAGGCCGGCCGAAATGAGCTTGGCCTGGACGTCACGGCCGGTTTCGGTCGCCGGCAGCTCGACGTACTCCCGCAGCCAGGAAAGCGGGACCCGCATCAGATCTCCATCCCGAACGGCCGGGTGAACCGGACGTCGCCCTCGACCATGTCTCGCATGTCCTCGACGTTGTGGCGGAACATCAGCATCCGCTCGATGCCGAACCCGAAGGCGAAGCCGCTGTACTTCTGCGGGTCGACGCCGCAGGCGGTGAGCACCCGCGGGTTGACCATGCCGCAGCCGCCGAGTTCGATCCAGCCCTCGGAGGAGCAGGTGCGGCAGGGCCGGTCGGGGTTGCCGACGGAGTCGCCCTTGCAGACGTAGCAGAGCATGTCCATCTCGGCGCTCGGCTCGGTGAAGGGGAAGAAGTTCGGCCGCAGCCGGGTCTTCATGCCCTCGCCGAACAGCGACTGGACCATGTGGTCCAGGGTGCCCTTGAGGTCGGCCATGGTCAGGCCCTCGTCGACGGCCAGCAGCTCGACCTGGTGGAAGACGGGGGTGTGCGTGGCGTCCAGCTCGTCGGTGCGGTAGACGCGGCCGGGGCAGATCACGTAGACCGGCAGCTCGCGCTGGAGCAGGGAGCGGATCTGGACCGGCGAGGTGTGGGTGCGCAGCACGACACCGGACTCCCCGCGGCCCTCGGGGCCCTGGACGAAGAAGGTGTCGGCCTCGCCGCGCGCCGGGTGGTCCGGGCCGATGTTGAGGGCGTCGAAGTTGAACCACTCGGCCTCGGTCTCCGGGCCCTCGGCGACCTCGTAGCCCATGGCCGTGAAGATGTCCTCGATGCGCTCCGAGAGCGTGGTGAGGGGGTGCCGGGCGCCGGGGGCGACCCGGTCGTAGGGCAGCGTGACGTCGACGTCCTCCTCGACGAGCACCCGCGCGTCGCGCTCGGCCTCCAGCTCGGCCTGCCGGCCGGCCAGCGCCTTGTTCACGGCGCCGCGGGCCTGGCCGACACGCTTGCCGGCGTCGGCCTTGGCGTGCGGGGGCAGGGCGCCGATCTCGCGGTTGGCGAGGGCCAGCGGGGAGGCGGGGCCGGTGTGGGCGACCTTGGCCTCGTGGAGCGCGTCGAGGGAGTCCGCGGCGGCGAAGGCGGCGAGCGCCTCGTCCCGCATGCGCTCGATCTCTTCCGGTTTCAACGCCTCGACCTCTACAGGGTCGTACGACTTATTCGGTGCCGACATCTCTTCCCGTGCTTCCGATTGGCTGGCTGGAGGTCCCGTCACCGACTCGTGGACGAACCGTCTCCGATCCTGGGACGGGCCGTCGCCGTTCTTGGGACGCAAGGGTGCCAAAGGCCGAGTCTAACGGGGCGGTGACCGGGGGATGCGCCCGTGGGGGCCCGGCGGTGCTCAGAGCAGGTGCGCCGGGGTGCCCACGGGCAGGGTAAATCGGAACTGCGCGCCCCCGCCGGGGGCACGGCCGACCGTGATGGCGCCGCCGTGGGCCTCGACGATGCCCTTGACGATGTAGAGCCCGAGGCCGGTGCCGCCGCGCTTGCTGCCCCGCCAGAAGCGGGTGAAGACGCGGTTCATGGACTCCTCCGGGATGCCGGGCCCCTCGTCGCTCACCGTGACCGACGTGGCGGTGTGCCCGTCCGGCTCCCCTTCCCGGGGGGCCGTCGCGGGCGTGACGTCTATGGTGACGGTTCCCTCGCCGTGCCGCACCGCGTTTTCGATGAGGTTGCTGAGCACCTGGTCGATCTTGTCGGGGTCGGCCCACAGGGTGGGCAGCGGCTGCTCGATCCGGACCAGGAAGCGGTCGGCGGGCTGTCCGGCGGCGACGTACGCCTGGATGTGGCGGCCCACGGCGGCGCCGACGTCGATGAGCTGGCGGCGCACTTCGAGCCGGCCGGAGTCGATGCGGGAGATGTCGAGCAGCTCGGCGATGAGCCGGGTGACCCGGTCGGCGTCGGCGTCGACGGTCTCCAGCATCAGCCGCTTCTGGTCGTCGGTGAACCGCTCCCACTTGGCCAGCAGGGTGGCGGTGAAGCCCTTCACGGAGGTCAGCGGCGACCGCAGCTCGTGGGCCACGGTGGCGATCAGCTCGGCGTGGCTGCGCTCGGTGCGGCGGCGGGCCTCGGTGTCGCGCAGGCAGACGACGACCCGGCGCACCGGCCCGGTGGGGTGGGTACGGACGTACCGGGCGGAGACGAGGACCTCGCGGCCGCCGTGCAGCAGCAGGTTGCGTTCGGGCTGTCCGACGCGGATGGCGAGGCCGCCGTAGGGGTCGGTCAGCGGCCACCAGCGCCGCCCCTCCAGGTCCTCCAGCGGCAGCGCCCTCTCCAGCCGGCGGCCGAGGGCCTCCTCGGCGGGCACCGCGGTGATGCGGGACGCGGCGGCGTTGAAGCAGATCACGCGGCCCTGCTCGTCGGCGACGACCAGGCCGTCGGGCAGGGCGTCGGGATCGAGCCCGAGGTCGGCGAGGTCGCCGGGGCCCGGCGTGGGCGGGCGGCGCGCGTCCCGTCGCCCCGGTGCGCTGCTCGTGCCGACCCTCATCCCCGTACCCCACCTCTCTGACGACGCCGGGGGCACCCCCTGCCCGAGCGGAGCCGGAGTCCGGCGTGGACTCCCGAGCTGGTCACCCTACTAGCTCCCGGTGACGGAGCGGCACCCTCCGGAGGCACGCTGTGCACGCGCGGACGCATAGAGGCATACGGCCGCGGCGGTGGCGAGGTTCAGGCTCTCGGCCCTTCCGTGGATCGGCACGCGGACGACGGCGTCGGCCAGGGCACGGGTCTCCTCCGGCAGGCCCCATGCCTCGTTGCCGAAGACCCAGGCCGTGGGGCCGCCCATGGCGCCCCGGTCGAGTTCCTGGTCGAGGTCGTGCGGGCCGGCGCCGTCGGCGGCGAGGATGCGGACGCCGGCGCCCTTGAGCCCGTCGACGGCCTCGTCGACGGGGACGCCGACGGCGACCGGCAGGTGGAACAGCGAGCCGACGGAGGCGCGGACGGCCTTGGGGTTGTACAGGTCCACGGAGGCGTCGGTGAGGACGACCGCGTCGGCGCCGGCGGCGTCGGCGCAGCGCAGCACCGTGCCGGCGTTCCCGGGGTCGCGGACGTGGGCGAGGACGGCGACGAGGCGGGGGCGGGCGGCGAGGACGTCCTCGAAGGGCGTGTCCAGGAAGCGGCAGACACCGACCAGGCCCTGCGGGGTGACGGTGGTGGAGATGTCGGCGACGACCTGCTCGGAGGCGATGTGGATGCGGGCGCCCGCGGCGCGGGCCTCGCCGACGATGTCGGCGTAGCGGTCGGCCGCCTCCAGGGTGGTGAACAGCTCGACGAGCGTCGCGGCACCACCGGCACGGTGCGCCGCCGCCTCCCGCACGGCCTGCGGTCCCTCGGCGAGGAACAGCCGCTCCTTGCCCCGGGCGTTCCGCTTCGCGAGCCGACGGGCGGCGGTGACGCGGGGCGAGCGGGGGGAGATCGGCTCGGGGATGGCGGGGGGCATGCGGTTCACCTCTGCAGCTACGGACCGCCGTCGGGGCGGGTCGGCCGCCACGGCGGGTTCCGGCGGTGCCGGACCGGCCGGATGTCTCGGGACACAACGGGACCCGCAGGCTTGCTCAGCCTGCGGGTCCTCACTGCACGTCGGCCTCGTGCCGGTGCGGCGTCACGCAGCCTTCGGCGCGTTGACGTCGCTCGGGAGCGCCTTCTGGGCGACCTCGACGAGCGCGGCGAAGGCGCCGGCGTCGTTGACGGCCAGCTCGGCCAGGATCTTGCGGTCGACCTCGACGTTCGCGGCCTTCAGACCCTGGATGAAGCGGTTGTAGGTCATGCCGTTGGCGCGGGCAGCGGCGTTGATGCGCTGGATCCACAGCTGACGGAAGTCGCCCTTGCGCTTCTTGCGGTCGTTGTAGTTGTAGACCAGCGAGTGGGTGACCTGCTCCTTGGCCTTGCGGTACAGGCGCGAACGCTGACCGCGGTAGCCGGAGGCCTGCTCGAGGATCGCCCGGCGCTTCTTGTGGGCGTTGACTGCCCGCTTGACGCGTGCCACTTGTTAACTCCTTGTAGCGGGGCCGTGGTGGTGCTCACACGGCCCGGAAACGATTGGGTCCCGGTCCAGACGTACGGCGCGGATCGCTCTCACGATCGGGCGCCGGTGCGTCACTTGCCGAGAAGCTTCTTGATCTTCGCGGCGTCGCCCGGGGCCATCTCGGCGTTGCCGGTGAGGCGACGCGTCACGCGGGACGACTTGTGCTCAAGCAGGTGGCGCTTGCCGGCGCGCTCACGGAGCACCTTGCCGGAGCCGGTGACCTTGAAGCGCTTGCTGGCACCGCTGTGCGACTTGTTCTTCGGCATAGCGCCGTTCTCTCCTCGTCGGTGGCGCTCCGATGCCCGGTCGCAAAACCGGGCACGGTGGAGCGTCGCTCTTGTTTCGGTTACTTCCTGGGACTCGCGTCCCGGGGGTCACGCCTCGGCCGGGGCCTCGGTGTCGACGGCGGTGTCGATGCCGCCTTCGGCGTCGACGTCGGCATCGGTGTCAGCAGGGTTCTGCGAGCGACCGGGGTTGGCCTTCGCCTCCGCCTTGCGGGCCTCCTGCGCCTGCCTGGCCTCGGCCATCGCCTCGGTCTTCTTCTTGTGCGGACCGAGAACCATGATCATGTTCCGGCCGTCCTGCTTGGGGTTCGACTCCACGAAGCCGAGGTCCTGGACGTCCTCCGCGAGACGCTGCAGCAGCCGGTAGCCCAGCTCGGGCCGGGACTGCTCGCGACCACGGAACATGATCGTGATCTTGACCTTGTCGCCCTGCTTGAGGAACCGGACGACGTGACCCTTCTTGGTGTCGTAGTCGTGCGGGTCGATCTTCGGCCGGAGCTTCATCTCCTTGATGACCGTGTGCGCCTGGTTCTTGCGCGCCTCACGGGCCTTCATGGCCGACTCGTACTTGAACTTCCCGTAGTCCATGAGCTTGCACACGGGCGGACGGGCGGTGGCCGCGACCTCGACCAGGTCCAGGTCGTACTCCTGCGCAAGCTCCAGGGCCTTGGCAAGCGGCACGATGCCGACCTGCTCGCCGCTGGGACCGACAAGTCGCACCTCGGGAACGCGAATCCGGTCGTTGATGCGGGGCTCGGCGCTGATGGATCCTCCTCGGTAGCACCACGCGACGGTCTGGCGGACGGCCGCGTAACTCTGTGTTCCTTAGACCTAACCGCGCCGAGGCATCAAAAATGCCCCGGGACGATCACAGGCAGCGCTCCTCGAACTAACCGGAGCGACCGCCGCGATGGCCGCGGGGCGCACTTTCGGGCGGGTCCGCGCCTCGGGGTGCGGGACCGCCTGACCGGTGACCCGCCGCCCTGACGGGCGGCCGGGTGGGAGTTCGAAAGCCTCCACTTGTGGGCCGGGCGCGCTCACCGCGAGGCAGGCGTGTCCGACCGGTCGTCACACAAGGTTAGCAGCTCGCCATGGGTGGCGCGAATCCACTGCCGCGGACCGTCCCCGGCGGCCTCCGCGGGCCGCGCCCTGGGCCGCACGGGACGGCCCGCGGGCGGGGCGGGGGCGGGCTGCGCCTATGGTGAGGGGCATGAGTGACACCTCCCCCTCGGACCGCCCCGAGGCCACCCCCGACCCCGCCGGGTCGCCCGACTTCGACGCCATGGCCCGCGACATCGCGGAGGTGCCCGCCGTCGAGGTGATCGTGACGGTCGCCGTCAACCTGATGAGCGCCGCGGCCGTCAAGCTCGGTCTCACCGAGGAGGGCGAGCAGCACAAGGACCTGGACGAGGCCCGCAAGCTGGTGAGCGCGCTGGCCGGCCTGCTGGACGCGAGCGCGACCGAGATCAGCTCCTTCCACGCGGCGCCGCTGCGCGACGGCCTGAAGTCGCTGCAGCTGGCCTTCCGCGAGGCGTCCCTGGTCCCGGACGAGCCGGGACAGGGCCCGGGCGAGAAGTACACGGGCCCGGTCTACGGCTGATCCGCCGGACCGTACGCGGGTCCCGCGTCAGTCCTCCTTCACGTACAAGGGCTCGCCCGGCGGCGTCGCCCCGGCCGGCAGCACTGCCAGGTCGAGGCCGCGCACCAGGCGGGCCCTCAGTGTGTCGCTGGCGGCCAGCCGCCCGGCCACGGAACGCGCCGTCTCGGCCTGCGGCGCCGCCGGGTCGAGGACGAGCGCGAGGGTGCCGTCCGCGCGGCCCGGGCCGAGGTGGGCGCGGAGCACGGCCGGTTCGGCGGCCACGGCCTCGCGCACGGCCGCCGCGACGGCCGGGTCGGCCAGCGGGTCGGTCGCCGTCCGGCCCTCGGCGAGCGCCAGCAGCGCCGGCCCGGTCAGCTCGAACGGGACCGGACCGGCCACGTCCAGGACCACGGTGTCCGCCTTCTCGTGCGCGGCCGCCTGCAGCGCCTGGTGCAGGGGTACGGCGACGGGGCGGGCCTCCGGGTCCCAGCGGGCCAGGGACTCGGTGGAGGTGAAGGCGGGCAGGGCGGTGCGCGACCCGGCCTTCAGGGTGGGGACGGCCATGTCGCTGGTCTTCTCGCGGCGCAGTCCGTTCGCGTCCTCCTCCACCTCGCCCAGCACGGCCACCACGGGCACGAGCAGCCGGGCGCCCTTGAGCGCCTCCAGGACGGGGCCGACGGCGGAGCGGTCCTCCGACCAGGCGGCGAGTGCCGCGCCGAGCCGCGGGTCGGCGGAGCCGTCGTCGTCGGAGAAGCCGGAGTCGGGGATGTTCTTGTTCGCCACGGTCACCGACCTTATCCGGGGGCCGGCGCCACCCGGGCCCGGGCCCGTGCGCAGGGGGGCGGGTGCGGGCCGGCGGCCGTATCGTCGGCGGGGCCGGGTCGGGTCGAGCGGGGAGGCTTCGGTGTGTCGGAGGATGCGGTGACGGGTCCCCCGGAGTGGCTCGGGGCGCTGCCGGCGGCGGCGATGCGGGCGGTGGCGGTGCCGGAGGGCGCGGCCGTGTCCGTGGCGGTGCGCGATCTGCGGTCGGGGCGGGCGGCCGGGCACGGCGACCGGGTGTTCGCCACGGCGAGCATCGTCAAGGTGGACATCCTGGCGGCCCTGCTGCTCGGTGCGCAGGACGCGGGTCGGTGGCCGGCCGCGCGGGAGCGGGCGGCCGCGGCCGCGATGATCGGGACCAGTGACAACGAGGCGGCGTCCGCGCTGTGGCGCACCATCGGCGGGGCCGCCGGACTGGACGCGGCCAACGAGCGGCTCGGGCTCACCGGCACCCGCGGGGGCGACGGTCCGCGATGGGGGCTGACCCGGACCACGGCGGCCGAGCAGCTCATGCTGCTGGAGCAGGTGTTCGGGGAGCGGTCGCAGCTGCACGCGGCCGGGCGGCGGTACGTCGAGGGGCTGATGGGGCGGGTCGTCCCGGGACAGGACTGGGGGGTGTCGGCGGTGGCCGACGGTTCCGCGTGGGCCCTGAAGAACGGCTGGATGCCGCGGAGCACGACCGGCCGGTGGACCGTCCACAGCATCGGGCGGGTGACGGTGCGCGGGCGGGACCTGCTGCTCGCCGTGCTGTCGGACGGCAGCGCGACCCGGGAGGCGGGGGTGTCCCTGGTCGAGTCGGCGGCCCGGGCGGCCGTGTCGGCGTTCACGGGGGACGGTCGTGCGGGGCCGGGGGTGCCCTGAGGGGGCGGAGCCGGGCCTCGCCGACGGGGCGGAGGCGGGCGGGGATGCGGCGCGGCACCGTGGGGGCCGGTGCTGCGGCGTTCGCGGTGCCGCGGCGTTCAGTACGTGTCGTGCTCCTCGCGGCGGCCCCGCCACAGCACCACCGCCGAGGCCAGCAGGGCCACTCCGGCGCCGCCCGCGAGGGCGCCCGCCCAGCCGGGACCGCCGTCGCCCGGGGCGCCGTCGGGGCCGGGGCCGAAATAGCGGTTGCCGTAGGCCGCCGCGTGCAGTCCCGCGGGCCTGAGGCGGCCCGCGGCGGCGAGCGCGGCCGCCGGGTCGATGAACCCGAAGCCGCGGGAGTCGTCGCGCCCGTCGACCGGCGCGTCGCGTGCGGTGTCCTCCAGCAGCTTCTTGATCTGCGCGGGCGTGAGGTCCGGATGCGCGGCCTTGATGAGGGCGGCCGCCCCGGAGACGAAGGCGGAGGCCGCGCTGGTGCCCCAGCCCTCGTAGTACTTGTGGTCCGGGTCGGCGATGACGATGTCGACGCCGGGTGCGCCGAGGGTGGTGTACCAGCGGCGGGTGGAGAAGGACGCGCGGGTGCCGTAGCGGTCGACGGCCGCGGCGACGACGACGCCCGGGTAGGCGGCCGGGTAGGAGATGTGGTCGCCCTTCTCGCCGCCGTTGCCCGCCGAGGCCACGACGACGGCGCCCTTCTTGAGCGCGTACTGGACGGCCTCGTCCTCGGCCGGCTCGGGGTGGGCGGAGGCGGAGTCGTCGCCGAGGGAGAGGTTGATGACGTCGGCGCCGTGGTCGGCGGCCCACCGGATGCCGGCGGCGAGCGCGTCGCCGCGGCTGGTGCGGGCCCGGGCGCGGGCCGGGTCGCCGTCCTCGAGGATCACGCGGACGGGCAGGATCCGGGCCTCGGGGGCGACGCCCATGACGCCGGCGGAGTCGCCGGGGCCGTGGCCGTGCCCGGCGATGATCCCGGCCATGGCGGTGCCGTGGCGGGCCCAGGCGCGGTCGCCGCGCCGCGCGCCGAAACCGATCAGGTCCTTGCCGGGCAGCACGTTGCCTGCCAGGTCGGGGTGGTCGGCCTCGACGCCGGTGTCCAGGACGGCGACGGTGACGCCCTTGCCCTGGGTGGTGCGCCACGCCTGCTGGGTGTGCAGGG
This sequence comes from Streptomyces tropicalis, assembly GCF_029269835.1. GTDB lineage: Bacteria > Actinomycetota > Actinomycetes > Streptomycetales > Streptomycetaceae > Streptomyces > Streptomyces tropicalis. The sequence continues at coordinate 138,480 of NZ_JARJBB010000006.1, forward strand.
CGTCCAGGGCCCACTGCTGGGCGCGGATGCCGTCGGCGCGGGCGGCTGGGGCCGCGGTGAGGGTGAGAGCGGCGGCGAGGAGCACGCCGAGGGCTCCGGTCCGGCGGGCCCCGCGGGTCGGGAAGGGGGTCCTGGTGATGCTCACGACGACGACTCCGGGGACGGGCCGGCGGTCCTGCGGAGCCCGCGTTCGACGCGGTCGGCGAGCCCCTGCGCCTCCTGCCCGAGGCCCGCCTGGGCGGGTGCGGTGGTGGCCCCGGCCTGCACCGCGTCCGCGGCCGGCTGGGGGGCGTCCACGGTGCGGCCGTCGGCCCAGCCGGAGACGGCGTAGACCACGACGGGGGCGTCGGTGAGCACGGAGACGGTCCACGAGGCACGCTGGCGGTCGCCGAACCCGGCGGCGACGGTGCCGGGTGCGGCGTACGGGCGGGGCATGAGGTCGGTGCGGCCGCCGAGGTCCTCCCGTTCGAAACGGGTGTGCAGGACGCCCATCGCGGCGGGGTCGCCCTTCGTGAAGAGCAGGCCGACGGTGGTGACGTAGCTCTGGGTCGCGTCCGTGTAGGTGGCGCGCAGCAGGCGCGCGCAGCCGACGGGGGCGAGGGTCTTGGCCAGCAGCGGGTCGAAGGCGCCGGCACAGCCGCCGTCCGGTGCGACGGCGACGCGGATCCAGGTGCGGTCGGCGCCGCCGGGTCCGGCGCCGCGGCCCTCGACGGTGGGCGGGAAGAGCTGGTCGACGGGGACGTTGTGCCACAGGGCCCCGGTGGCGGCGAAGGTTCCGGTGGTGCCGGCCGCCGCGGAGTCCCCGGTGAGCCAGCTGCCGGTCACCGCACCGCCGATGAGCCCGAGGCCGAGCACGACGCACGCGGCCGCGGCGGCGGCCCGCGGCCGCACCCGCATGCCGAGCGCCCGGGGCCGGCCCCGCTCGTCGTACCCCTCGGGCTCGCCGAGGGCGATGACGGGCCGGCCGGTGCCGGCGGGCGCACCGGTGTGCGTCGCGGTGCTCCAGGACAGCGCCGGGTCGGGCGCGACCGCACCGGGCGCCGGCTGCGGCGGGACGGCCGGGCGGGCGGGAGCCGGTGCGGCGGCCGGGTGCCCGGTCGCCGGCGGCGCGCCGGGTACCGGGGGCCGGTGGGCGGGCACGGGACGCAGGCGGGTCGTCGTCTCCGACGCGTGCCCGGGGTGGACGTCCCGGCCACGCGCTGCGGGCCGCCCGGGGCGGACGTCCTGACCGCCCGCCCCCGGCCGCCCGGACGCGGCCGGCCGGTCGACCGGGCGCCGGGGCGCGGCCACGGGGCCGTTCGCGCCGGGGCCGCTCGTGGCCGGACGGGGCACTCCGGAACCCGCGGCGCTCGAACCGGTCTCGTGGGGGCCGGTCGTGCCCGCAGCGGTCGCGTCGAGGCCGGTCGTGGCCGTACCGGTTCCGTCGAGGCCGGTCGTGGCCGTGAGTGTCTCGCCGCGGTCTGCCGCAGCGTGGCGGCGGTCGTCGGCGGACGCCGGGCGGCCGGCGGTGGGCGGGGAGTCCGGGAAGCGGGCGGTGGCGGCCGGCGGGGGCGGGCCGGCGGGCCCGTCGGCCCGCGGAGACCGCGGCCCCCGGAAGCCGGGGCGACCGGGCTCCGGGGAGGCCGGGGCGGGTACCGCACGGGATGTCGAAGTCGCCTGGGAGGGAAGGGAGTTCCGAGCGGCGGATTCGGAACGGGCCTGACCCGGGCGACGGAGGTGGTCGGGGGCACCGCCGGAGGCCGCGGGGCCGGTCGCGTACGGGTCCGCCGTCCGCGCAACCGGAGCGGTGACGCCGGAGGCCACGGGGGTGGACGCACACCGGTCCGCCGCCTGCCCGGCCGTCGACGCCGCCGGAGCGGGCCGTCCTGACGGCCCGCGCACCTGCTCCCGGGAGCTCGCCGCGGCGGCGCCCGCGGCCGCGGACCCGGTGGGCCGGGAACGCGTGGCGGAGCCGTCGGCCGCGGCGGCGCCGGAGGCCGCCGCCTGCGAAGGGTCCGGGGAGTTCACCGAGTCCCGGGCGGCCGGGGAGCCCGCGGCCCGGGCGCCGCCCGCACCCGGTGTGCCCGGTCCGCCCGGTGCATCCTGTGCGTCCGTCGGCGCCGCGCCGGAGCCCTCTGCGGGCGGGGCCGGGTGCGGCGGCCGGGGCGGCCGCGGGGGGAGGGAGGCGTGGCTCGCTTCCGTGCTCATGCACCCCCCGTTTCCTCGTACCCGGGCCGTTCCCGTACGCGGGCCCCGCTCGCGGCCCCGCCCGGTACGGTCTCGTCCGTCACCGGGCACGCATACCCGTACGGGCGAATCGCCATCCCGGCTCAGATGTCCGGCCGGTTCGCCGGGCCGCCGTCCGCGTCACTCTACGGGTTGCCGGCACCCGTACGGGAACCAGTCCGCGACGCCGGGGCATCTGCCCGGAACGTCCCTCTACCCTGCGGTAATCCCGTCTGGCAGGCTTCGTTCATGACTGCGCGCGCCGCCGACCGGGCCCGTTACGACCGGGCCGCCGCCCTTCTCGACGCCCCCGTCGCGATCGTGGATCTGGAGGCCTTCGACGCCAACGCGGACGACCTGGTGCGCCGCGCGGGCGGCAAGCCGGTCCGGGTCGCCAGCAAGTCCGTACGCTGCCGGTCCCTGCTCGAACGCGTCCTGTCCCGGGACGGCTTCGCGGGGCTGATGTCCTTCACCCTCGCCGAGTCGCTGTGGCTGGCCCGGTCCGGCTTCCAGGACGTCCTGCTCGCCTACCCCTCGGCCGACCGCGCCGGCTACGCCGAACTCGCCGGGGACCCCAAGCTCGCCGCCGCCGTCACGGTGATGGTCGACGATCCGGCACAGCTCGACCTGGTGGACGCCGCTCGGGCGGGCGGCCGCGAAGTGGTGCGCGTGTGCCTGGAGTTGGACACCTCGCTGAGGCTGCTGGGCGGCCGGGTGCGGGTCGGCGCGCGCCGCTCGCCGCTGCACTCCCCCGCCCAGGTCGCCGAACTGGCCCGGCTGGTGGCCCGCCGGCCCGGCTTCCGGCTGGTCGGGATCATGGCCTACGAGGGGCACATCGCGGGGGTCGGCGACTCGGTGTCCGGCCGGCCGCTGCGGTCCCGGGCGGTCCGGCTGATGCAGACGGCCGCGCGCCGGGAGCTGGCGGAGCGGCGGGCCGCGGTGGTGCGGGCGGTCCGGGCCGTGGCGCCGGACCTGGAGTTCGTCAACGGCGGCGGCACGGGCAGTGTCCAGCACACCGCCGCCGAGGACGCGGTCACCGAGATCGCCGCGGGCTCCGGCCTGTACGTGCCGCGCCTCTTCGACAACTACACGTCCTTCCGGGGCCGTCCGGCCGCGCTCTTCGCCCTGCCGGTGGTGCGGCGGCCCGGGGTCGGCGTGGTGACGGTGCTGGGCGGCGGGTACCCCGCCTCGGGCGCCGCCGGACCGGACCGGCTGCCGGTGCCGTACCTGCCCGAGGGGCTGCGCTACGACCCGCAGGAGGGCCCGGGCGAGGTGCAGACGCCGCTGCTCGGCTCCCCCGCCGACGACCTGCTGATCGGCGACAAGGTGTGGTTCCGGCACGCGAAGGCGGGTGAGCTGTGCGAGCGGTTCGCGGAGCTGCACCTGGTGGAGGGGGACCGGGTCACGGCGACCGTGCCGACGTACCGCGGTGAGGGGCACACCTTCCTCTGAGCCGGCGGGCGCCACGTGGCGCCCGGGCCGTGCCGGGTCCGGGTGCGTCAGTGCGAGGGGCCGATGCTGCTGCCGACGCCGCCGTCGGTGGCGGCGTCCCCGACCGGCCGGATGCCCCGGGTGATCGTGTCGATGTCGGCCGCCGGGGGCGCGCCGGGACCGGCGTCCGCGGCGAGGCGCACGACCACCGGCGCCTCGGTGCCCACGCTGGAGGGAAAGGCCAGCGACTCGACGTACCCGCCGGGGCCCTTCGCGGTGCGCACGCGCCAGCGCACGAAGTACCCGGCCCGGCCCGCCACCGCCACCTGCCCGGATCCGACGACCCGGTGCGAGGTGATCCCGCCGAACGGCTTCTGGTCGAGGGTGTCGTGGTCGTACGCCTGGTCGGCGGCGTCCGCGATGTCCTGCCGCGCGAGGGTCTCCGGCGACGTCCCGGCGGCCGCGGTCGCGGTGTCCGTGCGGACCGTGCCGTGCCGGCACTGCCCGTTGTCCCCGGGGCAGTCGTAGGTGCCGTGGGTCGTCATGACGACGTCGTCGTCGGCGACGTACTGCGGGCGCTCCCAGCCCCTCGGCAGCGGCAGGGTGATGCCGTTGAGCTGGTCCACGACGGCCGACGGGTCGCCGGTGTCCGTGGCGGCCGGGGACGGCGTGCGGGACCGCTCGGTGCCCGCGGCCGACGTGGCGGCGGGGGCGGTCGTCCCGCCCGTGCCGGTGCCGCCGCCGTCGCCGCGGCCGAGGACGAGTGCCCCGGCGACGGCCGCGGCGGCCAGGACGACCCCGGCCGCGACGAGGGCGGTCCTCCGGTCGCGGGCCGCGCTCAGGCCGGGCGGCGGCGCGAGCGGCGCGCCCCCGGGCCCGGGGGCAGGCTCCGGCGGGCGCCGGTGCTGCGTCCAGGCCGCGCCGTCCCACCAGCGCTCCAGGTGCGGGGCGTCCGGGTCGCGGTACCAGCCGGGCGGGGGCGTCATGCTCATCCGGGCACTGTAGGCCGGACGGGGCGCGCGCCGCTGCGGCCGGGCGGTAACGGTCCGGGGCGCGGTAGGGCGCGCCGGAGGGCTCCCGCGGTCCCCGGCGGCCGCACGACGACAGCCACGGCACCTCGCCGCGCTGTCGCGCCGCCCGGACACGCCCGGTATGACGACGACCCTCCGCCCGGCGACGCACCGCATCCGACGCCGCGCGCCGGTCCACCGTGGATCACGGGTCAGCCCTCAGAGCGGGGTGACGTACGCCCCGGAGATGCCGCCGTCGACCAGGAAGTCGCTGGCGTTGACGAAGGAGGAGTCGTCGCTGGCGAGGAACGCCACGGCGGCGGCGATCTCCTCGGCCTCGGCGAAGCGGCCGAGGGGGATGTGGACCAGGCGGCGGGCGGCCCGCTCGGGATCCTTGGCGAACAGCTCCTGGAGCAGGGGGGTGTTGACCGGTCCCGGGCAGAGGGCGTTGACCCGGATGCCCTCGCGGGCGAACTGCACGCCCAGCTCCCGGGACATGGCGAGGACCCCGCCCTTGGAGGCGGTGTAGGAGATCTGCGAGGTCGCCGCGCCCATGCGGGCCACGAAGGAGGCGGTGTTGATGATGGAGCCCCGGCCCTGGCGGCGCATGTACGGGATGGCGGCCTTGCAGCAGAGGTAGACGGAGGTGAGGTTGACGTCCTGGACCCGCTTCCAGGCCTCCAGGCCGGTGTCCAGGATGGAGTCGTCGTCGGGCGGGGAGATGCCGGCGTTGTTGAAGGCGACGTCGACGCTGCCGTAGGTGTCGTACGCCGCCTTGAACAGGGCCTCCACCTGGGCGGGGTCGGTGACGTCGACCTTGACGAAGAGTCCGCCGACCTCGTCGGCGGCCGCCTTGCCGCGGGCCTCGTCGACGTCACCGCAGACGACGTGCGCGCCCTCGGATGCGAGCCGGCGTGCGGTCGCGAGGCCGATGCCGCTGCCGGCTCCGGTGACGACGGCGGTCCGGCCGACCAGCCGGCGGCAGACGGTCTCGGGGGTCTGTGAGCTCACTGTGCGGGGCCCTCCGTGCTGATGAAGACGTTCTTGGTCTCGGTGAAGGCGGTCAGGGCGTCCGGACCCAGCTCGCGGCCGATGCCGGACTGCTTGAAACCGCCGAACGGGGTCCAGTAGCGGACGCTGGAGTGGGAGTTGACGGAGAGGTTGCCGGCGCGGACGGCGCCGGAGACCCGCAGGGCGCGGCCGACGTCCCGCGTCCACACCGAGCCGGACAGGCCGTAGGGGGTGTCGTTGGCGAGACGGACCGCGTCGGCCTCGTCGTCGAAGGGGAGGACGACGGCGACGGGGCCGAAGACCTCCTCGACGGCCACCCGCGCGCCCGGGTCGACGCCGGTGAGGACGGTCGGCGGGAACCAGAAGCCGGGGCCCTCGGGGGCCTTGCCGCGGATGCCGGGCGCGCCGGGGTCGACGTAGGAGCGGACGCGTTCCAGCTGGGTCCGGGAGATCAGCGGGCCCATCGCGGTGGCCTCGTCGGCCGGGTCGCCGACCAGGACGGACTCGACGGCGGGGGCGAGGAGTTCGAGGAAGCGGTCGTGGACGCCGCGCTGGACGAGGATGCGGGTGCGGGCGCAGCAGTCCTGCCCGGCGTTGTCGAGGAAGGACAGGGGGGCGGCGGCCGCGGCGGCCTCCAGGTCGGCGTCCGCGAAGACGATGTTGGGGCTCTTGCCGCCGAGTTCGAGGGTGACCCGCTTCAGCAGGGCGGCGCCCCGGGCCATCACCTGCCGGCCCACGGCGGTGGACCCGGTGAAGACGATCTTCGCCACTCCGGGGTGCTCGACGAGGGCGGCGCCCGCGACGGGACCGTGTCCGGGGAGCACCTGGAAGAGGTGCTCGGGGAGCCCGGCCTCCAGGGCGAGTTCGGCGAGGCGCAGCGCGGTGAGCGGGGTGGTCTCGGCCGGCTTGAGGACGACCGCGTTGCCGGCCGCGAGCGCCGGGGCCGAGGCCCAGGCGGCGATGGGCATGGGGAAGTTCCAGGGGGCGATCACGCCGACGACGCCGAGCGGTTCGAGGAGGGTGATGTCGAGACCGCCGGGCACCGGGATCTGACGGCCCGTCAGCCGCTCCACTCCCCCGGCCGCGTAGTCGAGGAGGTCGCGGACGTTGCCCGCCTCCCAGCGCGCGTTGCCGATGGTGTGGCCGGCCTCGCGGACCTCGCACCGGGCCAGTTCGTCGACGTGGGCGTCGACCGCGGCCGCGAAGCGGCGCAGCAGCCGGGCCCGGTCCCCGGGCGGCAGGGCCGCCCACCGGGCCTGGGCGGCGGCCGCCCGGCGCACGGCGGCGTCGACGTCGGCCGCGGTGGCGGCCGGCACGGTGGCGACGACCTCCTCGGTGGCCGGGTTGAGGACGCGCAGCTCGTGCGGTGCGTCCGTGGGGTGCTGGTGGTGCTGGTCGGACACGGAGGGACCTCTCACATGCGTTCGAAGGAGCGGCGCAGCTCCCAGTCGGTGACCGCGGCGTCGAAGGCGTCCAGTTCCACGCGCGCCATGTTGCGGTAGTGGGCCACGACGTCGTCGCCGAAGGCGGCACGGGCGATGTCGCTGTTCTCCCACAGCTCGGCGGCCTCGCGGAGCGTGCCCGGGACGTGCTCGTGGTCGGCGGCGTAGGCGTTGCCGGGGCAGGGCTCGGGGAGCTGCAACCGGTTCTCGATGCCGTACAGGCCGGCGGCGACCAGCCCGGCCACCGCGAGATAGGGGTTGACGTCCCCTCCGGGGAGCCGGTTCTCGAAACGCAGGGAGCGGCCGTGGCCGACGACACGGAGGGCGCAGGTGCGGTTGTCGCGGCCCCAGGCGACGGCGGTGGGGGCGAAGGATCCGGGCTGGAAACGCTTGTAGGAGTTGATGTGCGGGGCGTAGAGCAGGGAGAACTCGCGCAGGGCGGCGAGCTGTCCGGCGAGGAAGTGCCGCATGACCTCCGCCATGCCGCCCGGGTCGTCGGCCGCTCCGGCCATGGCGTTGGTGCCGTCGGCGCGGGCGAGCGAGAGGTGGATGTGGCAGGAGTTGCCCTCGCGCTCGTTGTACTTGGCCATGAAGGTGAGGGAGACGCCCTCCTGCGCGGCGATCTCCTTGGCACCGGTCTTGTAGACGGCGTGCTGGTCGCAGGTGACGAGCGCCTCGTCGTAGCGGAAGGCGATCTCGTGCTGGCCGGGGTTGCACTCGCCCTTGGCCGACTCGACGGTCAGCCCGGCGCCCGCCATCTCGTTGCGGATCCGGCGCAGGAGGGGCTCGATGCGGCCGGTGCCGAGGACGGAGTAGTCGATGTTGTACTGGTTGGCCGGGGTGAGCCCGCGGTAGCCGGCGTCCCAGGCGGCCTCGTAGGTGTCCTTGAAGACGATGAACTCCAGCTCGGTGCCGACCTGGGCGGTGTAGCCGAGCTCGGCCAGGCGGTCGAGCTGGCGGCGCAGGATCTGGCGGGGGGCGGCGACCACCGGGGAGCCGTCCTCCCAGGCGAGGTCGGCGACGAGCAGGGCGGTGCCCGGGTGCCAGGGGACGCGGCGCAGCGTGGTCAGGTCCGGGTGCATGGCGAAGTCGCCGTAGCCGCGGTCCCAGGAGGACATGGTGTAGCCGTCCACGGTGTTCATCTCGGCGTCGACGGCGAGGAGGTAGTTGCAGCCCTCGGTGCCGTGGTGGAGCACCTCGTCGAGGAAGAAGCGCGCGGCGAACCGCTTGCCCTGGAGGCGCCCCTGCATGTCGGGGAAGGCCAGGACGACGGTGTCGATCTCTCCGCTCGCGACGAGGGCGTGCAGTTCCTCGACGCCGAGCGGGGGTGTGCGGTCTGCCACGGGGGGAGCCTCCTCGGGCCACGTCGGGGAGCCGGAAGCCCTAAGGTATTGCTGAGGACCATTGCTTGGGAAGGGGGCTCGGCGGGATGGCGCGGGATGCGGGTCCGGGACGGCTCGACGGCCGCCTCGCACCGGTGCTGCGGCCGGTGCGGGCGGGCAACGGCTTCGAGGAGGCGCTGGAGCAGATCCTCCAGGTGGTCCGGCTCGGCCTGGTGCCCGCGGGCGAGCGGCTGCCCGCCGAGCGGGAGCTGGCCGAGCGGCTCGGGATCAGCCGGGTCACCCTGCGCGAGGTCCTGCGGGTGCTCCAGGACCAGGGGCTGGTGGAGGCCCGGCGCGGCCGGTACGGCGGAACGTTCGTGCGGCCCCGCCCGGACGCCGGCGGCGAGGACGAGCTGCGGCGCCGGATCGCGGCGGTCGACGTGGAGGACGCGCTGCGCTTCCGCGAGGTGCTGGAGGTGGGCGCGGCGGGCCTGTGCGCGGCGCACGGGCTGACCGGCGGGCAGGCGGCACGGCTGCGCGAGGCGCTGGACGGCACGCGGGACGCCCCGCTCGCCGACTACCGGCGCCTGGACACGCTGCTCCACCTCACGCTGGCGGAGCTGTCCGGCTCGCCGTCCCTGGCCGCGCAGTACGCGGCGGTCCGGGCGACGGTGAACGGCCTGCTGGACTGCATCCCGCTGCTGGTGCGGAATCTGGAGCACTCGCAACGGCAGCACAGCGCGCTGGTGGAGGCGGTGCTGGACGGCGACGCCGACGGGGCCCGGGAGATCATGCGGGAGCACTGCGCGGGGACGGCGTCCCTGCTGCGGGGCTTCCTGACCTGAGCCCGGGCGCCCCGCGGGCCGGGGTCGCCGCGGCCGCCTGACCGCGGGCGCGGTAGCCGGGCGGCGCGAGGACCGGGCGCGGGCGGGCGCGGAGGCCCGGCACGAGGACCGGGCGCGGGCCCGGGACGAGGGCTGCGCGGGCCGACCGCAAAGGGGCGGGCCGTCGCAAGCGGGTCGACGGGGTGCCGACGAAGGGCGGCGCGGCCGGTGGGGCTTGCCGTGCCGGCCGTGGACCGGAAAGGTATGAGGCAGCACCATTGCCGCGACCGGGAGGCAGGGAGGACGTGTGACCGAGGGGCCGCTGATCGGCATCAGCACGTATCTGGAGACCGCCGCGCGCTGGGGCGTGTGGGAGCTGGAGGCCGCCCTGCTGCCCTCCGGCTACCCCCGTCTGGTGCAGCGGGCGGGCGGCCTCGCCGTGATGCTCCCGCCGGACGCGCCGGAACGGGCCGCGGCGGCGGTGGCCCGGCTCGACGGGCTCGTGATCGCGGGCGGCCCGGACGTCGACCCGTCCCGCTACGGCGCCGCGCGCGACCCCCGGACCGGGCCGCCCGCGCCGGCCCGGGACGCCTGGGAGCTCGCCCTGATCGGGGCCGCCCTCGCGGCCGGGGTCCCGCTGCTGGGCATCTGCCGCGGCATGCAGCTGCTGAACGTCGCCCTCGGCGGCACCCTGGTGCAGCACCTCGACGGGCACGCGGAGGTCGTCGGGGTCTTCGGCGGCCATCCGGTCGCCCCGGTCCCGGGCACGCGCTACGCCGCCGCGGTGCCGGAGGCGACGACCGTCCCGACGTACCACCACCAGGCCGTGGACCGGCTGGGCACCGGTCTCGTCCCGTCGGCGCACGCGGCGGACGGCACGGTCGAGGCCGTCGAACTGCCCACCGCCCCCTGGGTCGTGGGCGTCCAGTGGCATCCGGAGATGGCCGACGACCTCCGCGTGGTGCGGGCGCTCGTCGAGGCGGCGTCCGCCGCCCGCAGCGTCCCGGACCCGGCCTGAGACGCCCACGCACCCGCCTCCTCCCTCCGGCGGGCCCTCCTCCCTCCGGCGGGCCCGGCTCGGCGGTGCGGCCGGGCCGGCTCAGCGGCCGCGTCGGAGCCGTGACCGGGACAGCCGGGTCCGCAGCCACGCCGGGGCCGCTTCCCCCTGGGCCCGCTGGAAGGCACGCAGGGTGGGCAGCCCCGGGGGCGCGGGCCGCAGCGCGCTTCCGGCGAGACAGCCGGCGAAGGCCGCCAGCGCCGCCGTGACGGCGGCGGGGTCGGCGGCGCGGCCCAGGGGATGCGCGGTGAACAGCTCCTCCGGGTCGGGGCCGCCCTGTGCGGACACGCAGGGCAGCATGAGCAGCAGATCGACCCAGGGCGCGGCGCGCATCGCGTGCGGCCAGTCCACGAACACGACGCCGTCGTCACGGCCTCCCGTGAGCAGGATGTTGTCGGCGCGCAGGTCGCCGTGGGCGAGCGTGTCCCCGGTGACGGCCTCCGGCCAGGGGGCGGCCAGGGCGGTCAGCTCCGCGAGACGGGCCGCGGCCCACGGCTCCGGGCGGCCGCGGTGGTCGGTCCGGTCGTCGTCGAGCAGCCGGCGCCGGCCGTCGAACGCGTCGCGCAGCGCCTCGGCCGCGGGCGGGACGGCGACGGGAGCCGGGGTGAAGGCACCGCCCAGGCGGCCCACGGCGTCCAGGACGCGCCGGAGTTCGGACGGCCGCCACGGCACGGACGGCTGGTGCCCGGCCACCTCCTCGAAGACGAGTGCGACCCAGGTGCCGTCGTCGTGGGCACCGAGCAGGCGGGGTGCGGGCACGGCGGCGGGCAGGGCGGCCGCGAGGCGGGCCTCGGCGCGGTGCAGCCCCGGACTGCCGGGGTTGGTGTCCGCGCCGACCGCCTTGACGAAGGCCCGCCGCCCGGTCGCGGTGCGTACGCGCACGGCGGCGCCGGGCGAGAAGCCGCCGGGCTGGGTGACCGCGTGCACGACGGGCGCCCCGAGCACACCGGTGACGGCGTCCCTGACGGTCTCCGGCAGCCGTTCCCAGGGGAGCCGGACTCCGGTGGCGGGCGGGGCGGTCGGCTTCATGCGCCCCATCGTGGCGAGCGGACGGGCGGGCGCGCCATCCGTTTTCGCCGGGCCGGACCGTGCCCGGAGGCGGCACGCGCCGTGGCGCCCCGGACCGACGGCCGCACCCCGGACCGACAGCGGCACCCCCGGCCGACGGCCGATGGCAGCCGGGGCCGACCGCCGCCGATCAACCCGCCGGTGGCTCCGTGCCGGGGCGGGAGCGGGTCAGGGAGAGCAGCTCTCGGGCGGGGCCCGCGGGACGGTGGCCCGCCGGCCAGACGGCGCGCAGGTCGCGGGCCAGGACGATGCCCTCGACCGGGACGCTCACCAGCCGGCGCGAGGCCAGCTCCTCGCCGACGGCGAGTTCGCTGAGCACCGCGGGCCCGGCCCCGCTCACCGCGGACGCCTTGACCGCCGTGGTCGAGGAGAGCTCGAAGAGGGGCCGGGCCGGGCGGCCGAGCGCCGCGTCCAGGACCTGCCGGGTCCCCGACCCCTCCTCCCGCAGGATCAGCGGGGTGTCCGCCAGCTCGGCCGCGGCCGGCGGCCGCCGGCGCCGCGCCCACGGATGGCCGGGCGCGGTCACCACGATCAGCCGGTCGCGGGCGATCACCGCGGAGTCCAGGCCGGACGGCACGCTCAGCCCCTCCACGAAGCCGAGGTCCGCCTCGCCCGCGAGGAGCCGCGCGGCCACCGCAGCGGAGTTCCCGGCGAGCAGCGACACGGCCGTGTCGGGGCGCCGCGCGCGCAGCGCGATCAGCCATCCCGGCAGCAGGTACTCCGCGATCGTCATGCTGGCGGCCACCCGCAGCCGGGAGTCGCGCCGGTCGCGCAGCGCCTGCGCGCCCGCGTCGAAGGCCTCGGCGGCCTCCACGACGCGCCGGGCCCAGTCCGTCACCAGCGCACCGGCGTCGGTCAGCCGCGACCCGCGCGGGGAGCGGTCCACCAGGGCGACGCCGAGCAGGCGCTCCATGGAGCGGATCCGGCTGCTGGCCGCCGGCTGGGTGATGCCGACCTCGCGGGCGGCCGCGCCGAGGCTGCCCAGCCGCGCGACCGCCAGCAGCAGTTCCAGCGCGCCGAGATCCGGTACACGGTGCGCCAGGGGCACCCCGGGCGTCCGTGCCTGCGCGCTCCCCTCCGACCATGCCATAAGCCCAGCTTATGCCCTGATAGGGACGGGCCCCCTGGCCGGAGCCCCGGGCCCGCGCCAGCCTGGGGGCATGGTCACCGCCGCCCAGTCCCTGCCGGTCCGCGCCGCACTCCGGCCCCGGTTCCCCGCCCTCCGTCACCTCGGACCCCACTGGTACGCCTCCGTGATGGGCACCGCCGCCGTCGCCGGTGCGGGTGCCGCACTCCCGGGTCACCTTCCGGGGCTGCGCCCGGCGTGCGCCGCCGTGTGGGCGCTGTCGCTGGGCCTGCTCGTGGCGCTGCTGGCCGCCCGCGCCCTGCACTGGCGGTACCACAGCGACCAGGCCCGCGCCCATCTCCTGGACCCGTCGGCCGCGCCGTTCTACGGCTGCCTGGCGATGGCACTGCTGGCCGTCGGAGGCGGTGCCCCGGCCGTCGGGCGGGACTGGATCGGCGTCCGGGCGGCGGTCGCCCTGGACGTCGTCCTGTTCACGGCCGGGACGGTCGTCGCTCTGGCGGCCGCCGTCGCGGTGCCGTACCTGATGGCCGTGCACCACCGGGCCGAGCTGCGGCAGGCCTCCCCGGTGTGGCTGCTGCCGGTGGTCGCGCCGATGGTGTCCGCCGCGCTCGGCCCGCAACTCGTGGGGCATCTGCCGCCCGGGCAGGCCCGGGAGAGCCTGCTGCTGGGCTGTGCGGCGATGTTCGGGATGAGCCTGCTGGCGACGCTGGCCCTGCTGCCCCTGGTCCTGACCCGGCTGCTGACCGCCGGCGCGCTCCCCCTCGCGCTCGCGCCGACCCTGTTCCTGGTCCTCGGCCCGCTCGGGCAGTCCACCACCGCCACCGGCGCCTTCGCCGACGCGGCACCGGGCGCCGTACCGGCTCCGTATGCCCGGGGCTTCGCGGTGCTGGCCGTGCTGTACGGCGTCCCGGTCATGGGGTTCGCCCTGCTGTGGCTGGCCCTGGCCGCGGCGTACGTGGCGCGGGCCCGCCGCCGCGGCATGGGTTTCGCGATGTCCTGGTGGGCGTTCACCTTCCCGGTGGGGACCTGCGTCACCGGTGCCGCGGCCCTGGCCCGGCACACCCATCTCGCCGTCTACGTCGCCCTCGCGGCCGGTCTGTACGCCGTCCTCGTCGCCGCCTGGGCCGCCGCGGCCGTGCACACCGCACGCGGCCTGGTCAGCGGAGCCCTGCTCGCAGCGCCTCGCCCAGCACGCGGGGCGCCTCGGCCAGCGACGGCCCGTACCACGTCAGATGGCGGCCGCTGACGAGCGCGCAGGGATGTCCCGGGAACGCCTCGGGGCCGTCGTCGGCGGTGAAGCGGTACGGCTCGTCCGGCAGCACGACCATGTCGGAACCGGCCGCACGCAGTTCCTCCAGGGGGATGCGCGGGTAGCGCTCGGCGTGGCCGGCGTACACGTGGCCGACGCCGAGGCGGGCGAGGACGTCGCCCGCGAAGGTGTCCCGGCCGAGCACCATCCAGGGCCGCCGCCAGATCGGCACGACCGCCGTGGCGGCGAGCCGGGGCGGCGACGCCCAGACGGCCTCGGCCGCCTCCAGCCAGCGCGGGCGGCGCGGCGCCCCGCAGGCGGCGAGCACCCGCGCCAGTTCGTCGAGGGCCTGCGGAACGGACCGGATCCCGGTCACCAGGACCTCGGTGCCGGCCGCGCGCAGGGCGTCGAGGTCGGCGGGGCGGTTCTCCTCCTCGTTGGCGATCACCAGGTCGGGGGCGAGGGCGGTGATCCGCTCCACGTCGGGGTTCTTGGTGCCGCCGATCCGGACGGCGCCGAGGCGGGCCGGGTGGCTGCACCAGTCGGTGGCGCCGACGAGCGCGCCCGGCACCGACGCGGCCACCGCCTCGGTGAGCGACGGCACCAGGGAGACGACCCGCATCAGCGCGACCGGTCCTGGACCGCCTCGATGTGCTCGGCGACGGCGACCACGATCACCCGGGTGTCCGGCACGGTCGCCCGCCAGCGGTGGCGCACCCCGCCGGTCAGGTACATGGTGTCGCCGCGGCCGAGCCGGTAGGCGCGGCCCTCCGCCTCGATCTCGACGGCGCCGTCGGCGACGTACATCAGCTCGTCGTTGCGGTGCTGGAACTCGCGGCCGGCGTCGTGGTCGCCGGTGTACTCCGAGGCGTGGAGCTGGTGGTGGCCGCGGACCAGGGAGCGGAACCGGGGTTCGGGGGCCGGCGCGTCGGCCTCGTCGGGCTCGGCGCGGACGACGTCGACGCTGCACGCCGGGTCGGCCGCCGCCAGGAGTTCGACGGCGGTGGTGCGCAGGGCGTCGGCGACCTTCTCCAGGGAGCTGCGGCTGGGCCGCGCCCGGTCGTTCTCCACCTGGCTGAGGAAGGGCACCGACAGGCCGCTGCGCTCGGCCACGACGGCGAGCGTGAGGTCCAGCGCGCGACGGCGGCGGCGCACGGCCGCGCCCACCCGAAGGGGCTGTTCCTTGTGGTCGCCCATCGCTCCGGCTCCCTCCTCCGCTCGTCGGTCCGCCGTCCGGGGGTCCTGGTCGGGGCGCGTTCCTTCTGTTGGCTTCTCTGCACCCTACGCACGTTCGGCAAACCGTTTCACGCGGCCGTCACATCCCCGCCGTACCGCGTGGGGTGCGACCCCACGGTTCGCGCCAGTGGAATCGGGTCCGCGCCGCACCGGGCGCCCCGTGCCGCCCGGTCGTCCGGAGGGGCCGGCCGGGGGGCACCGCTGCCCGGGTGGCCCCGGCGCGGGGTCCGGCCCACCGGTCGGGGAGGCTCGGGTGAGGGGATGGCTGTGCGTGGTTGGCCGGATCGTTGCCGTCGTCCCCCCACCGTAGCCCCGGACGGCGGCGCGGGGACGGGCGTACGGGAAAGCGGGGACGGGCGTACGGGAAAGCGGGGGCGCGCGGGCGGGAAGGCGGGGGCGCGCGGACGGCCCGAGGGGCGGGCCCCGGCCACGCGGTCAGGTATGCGTGGCGGGACCCGCCCCTCGGGCGGTGTGCGGGACGGCGGCTACTGCGGGGTCATGCGCTGCACGACGTCCGGGTGCTGCTTCACCCAGGCGGCGACGGCGTCCTGCTCGTGGCCCTGGCCGCGCTGGTTGATCTCGCTCTCGAGGCTGCCCAGCTCGCTCTCACTCATCCGGAAGTTCTTGATCCACTTGGTGAGCTGCGGGTACTGCCCGGGGAACTTCTCGTTCGAGATGGTGCGGATCGTGTTGCCCTCGCCGAAGAGCTTCTTGTCGTCCTTCAGCTTGGTGAGGTCGTAGCGGTTGTAGGCCCAGTGCGGGGACCACAGCACGACCGCGACCGGCTTCTTCTGCGCGTAGTCCCGCTTGAGTTCGGCCAGCATCGCCGGCGTGGAGCCGTCGACGACCTTGTACTCCTTGTCCAGGCCGTAGCCGGGCAGGACCTTGCTCTTGAGCAGGTTCATCTCGCCGGTGCCCGGCTCGATGCCGACGATCTTCCCGCCGAAGGTGCCGGACTTGCCCTTGAGGTCCTCCAGCGACGTGACGCCCTTGACGTAGGACGGCACGGCGATCTCCAGAGAGGTCGTCGGGTACCAGGTGCCGAGGTCCTTGAGCCGGTCCTTGCTCTTGTCCCAGTAGTTCTTCTGGGCGTAGGGCAGCCAGGCGTCGAAGTTGAGGTCGATGTCACCGCCGGCCAGGCCGGTGTAGACCGGGCCCACGTCCATCTGCTTCAGGTTCAGCTGGTAGCCGCGCCGCTGCAGGACGTTCTTCCACAGGTAGGTGACGGCGACGTCCTCGTCCCAGGGGAACCAGGCGACGTTCACGGGGCGCTTGGCCTCCGCGGGCTTGGCGCCGGAGCCGCCGGGGACGGGGGCCAGCTTGTCGACGACGCCCGGGTTGCGCTTCAGCCAGGCGCGCACGGCGTCCTGCTGCTTGCCCTTGCCCGCCTTGTTGATCTCGGCCTCGAGGCTGGTGAGCTGCTTCTCGCCCAGCTTGAAGTTCTTCAGCCACTTGCCGACGACCGGGTTGTCGCCCGTGAAGCCCTTGCGGGCCAGCGTGTGCACGCCGTCGCCCTTGCCCCAGGCGCCCTTCGGGTCCTTGAGCTTCTTCAGCCGGTAGTCGTTGTACGCCCAGTGCGGGGACCAGAGCGTGACGACGATGGGTTCCTTCTTGCTGTAGGCCCGCTTCAGCTCGGCCAGCATCGCCGGCGTGGAGCTGTCGACGACCTTGTACTCCTTGTCCAGGCCGTAGTCCTTGAGGACCTTGCTCTTGAGCATGGCCATCTCTCCGGCGCTGGACTCGATGCCGGTGATCTTCCCGCCGAAGGTGCCCGACTTGCCCTTGAGGTCGTCGAGCGAGTCGATGCCCTTCATGTACGACGGCACCGACAGCTCCAGGGACGTCTGCCCGTACCAGGAGCCCAGGTCGTCGAGCTGCTTGCCGTACTTCTTCCAGTACTGCGCGTGCGTGGTCGGCAGCCAGGAGTCGGTCTCGAAGTCGACGTTGCCCTGGGCGAGGGAGGTGTACAGCGGTCCCGCGTCGTACTGCCTGGCGTCGACCTGGTAGCCGCGCTGCTCGAGGATCTCCTTCCACAGGAACGTGGAGGCGACGCCCTCGTCCCAGGGGATGTAGCCGATGGAGATCTTCTTGCCGTGGCCGACGTTCTCGGCGTCGGCCACGGCGGTCGAGCCGCCGTTGCCGGCGAAGACGCCCATGCCGCCCGCCACCAGGGCGAGGATCACGACGCCGACCACGGCGACGGCCGGGCGGGGCCGGTAGGACCAGATCTTCAGGCCCTGAGCGGCGCGCGCCTTGGCGGCGGCGCGGCGGCCGAGCGGGGACACCTGGGTGCCGAGCGCACCGGTCATCCGGTCGAGGTAGATCGCGAGGATCACGATCGCGACACCGGCCTCGGAACCGAGGCCGACGTTGAGCTGGCCGATGGCCTCGTTGACGTCGCCGCCGAGGCCGCCGGTGCCGACCATGCCGGCGATCGCGGCCATGGACAGGCCGAGCATGATCACCTGGTTGACGCCCGCCATGACGGTGGGCAATGCCAGCGGCAGCTGGACGCGGAGCAGGGTGTTGCGGGGCGTGGTGCCGAACGCGGCCGCGGCCTCGACCAGCTCCTCGTCGACCTGGCGGATGCCCAGCTCGGTCATGCGCACGCCCGGGGCCAGCGCGAAGATCAGCGTGGCGACGATGCCCGCGGAGGCGCCGGTGCCGAAGAACAGGATCGCCGGGATGAGGTAGATCATCGCGGGCAGCGTCTGCATGAAGTCCAGCACGGGCCGGACCAGGGCACTGACCCTGCTGGAACGCGCCGCCCAGATGCCCACCGGCACGGAGACCACCAGGGCGATGATCGTGGCGACGAGGACGAGCGACAGCGTGACCATCGCGTCGTTCCACAGTTCGAGGGAGTCGATGAACGCGAAGCCGACGAAGGTCAGGACACCGGCGACGGTACCCCGCAGCCAGAAGGCGATCACCGCGAAGATGCCCGCGAGCAGCAGCGGTTCGGGGGCCTGCAGCACCGCGTTGATGCCGTCGTAGGCGCCGGTGAAGACGGCCTTCAGGAAGTCGAAGAGCCAGGCCATGTGGCCGAGCAGCCAGTCGACCGCGGTGTTGACCCAGTCGCCGAGCGGAATCCTAGGCATGGGCCATCACCTTCTCGTCGCCTTCGCCCCGGGGGCTGTCGCAGGTGCCCGGGCCGGCCTTCTCGTCGCCGAGGAACCCGACCAGGCGCTGCCGGGGCACGACCCCGACGAGCGCCCCGTCCTCGCCGACCACGGCGACCGGGTGCGGGACCCGGGCGCTGATCGCGCACAGGTCGGTGAACGGCGTGTCGGGCGCGGCGGTCTCGCAGTCGCAGGAGGCCTCGTCGCCGCGCACGTCCCGGTCCATGACCGCCTCCGCGGTCAGCACCCGGGAGCGGTCGACGTCCTGGATGAAGGAGGCGACGTAGTCGTTGGCGGGGCGCAGCAGGATGTCCTCGGCGGAGCCGGTCTGGACGATGCGGCCGTCGCGCATGACGGCGATGCGGTCGCCCAGGCGCATGGCCTCGTTCAGGTCGTGGGTGATGAAGACGATGGTCTTCTTCAGCGTCTTCTGCAGCGACAGCAGCTGGTCCTGCATGTCCCTGCGGATCAGCGGGTCCAGGGCACTGAAGGACTCGTCCATCAGCAGCAGGTCGGCGTCGGTGGCGAGCGCGCGGGCCAGGCCGACGCGCTGCTGCATGCCGCCGGACAGCTCGTCGGGCCAGGACTTCTCCCAGCCGTCCAGGCCGCACAGGGCGAGCGCCTCGTCGGCGCGGCGTTCGCGCTCGGCGCGGGGCACGCCCTGCACCTCCAGGCCGTAGGCGGCGTTCTCGCGCACGCTGCGGTGCGGGAACAGCGCGAAGTGCTGGAAGACCATGCTGATCTTGTGGGAGCGGACCCCGCGCAGCTCACGGTCGCTGAGTCCGGTCAGGTCGTCGCCGTCGAAGCGGACACGGCCCGCGGTCGGCTCCAGCAGCCCGTTCAGCATGCGCAGGAGCGTGGACTTGCCGGACCCGGACAGGCCCATCACGACGAATATCTGGCCGGGCTCCACGGTGAAGGAGGCGTCGATCACCGCGGCCGTCGCGCCGACGGCGCGCAGCTCTTCACGGTCCACTCCGTCGCGGAGCCTCTCCACTGCTGCGTCCGGTCGTCTGCCGAACACCTTGTACAGATGCTCGGCCTCAAGCCTGGATGACACGCGTACCTCTTCGTCTCGGGGCCGGTGGCGGGACGTAAGGGCCGCTAACAGTTGAGTGACGCAACCACCTTCGTTCCGGAGCCGCGCCTGCCCCGGCGCTCCGGGGTCAAACGCAAAGGTGGCCCGCCTCACATACGTTTCCGGGAACCGTCCGGGGCGGTCGGCAGTCGGCGCCGGTGCCGCACGGCGGACGCTGTCGGTGCCGCACGGCGGACGCTGTCGGTGCCGCACGGCGGACGCTGTCGGTGCCGTACGGCATGATGCGGAACGTGACCGGACGACTGATGCTCCTCGACACCGCCTCCCTGTACTTCCGCGCCTACTTCGGCGTCCCGGAGTCGGTCAGGGCCCCGGACGGCAGCCCGGTGAACGCCGTGCGCGGCCTGCTCGACTTCATCGACCGCCTGGTCAGGGACCACGCACCCGGCCACCTGGTGGCCTGCATGGACGCGGACTGGCGGCCGCAGTGGCGGGTGGACCTGATCCCCTCGTACAAGGCCCACCGGGTGGCCGAGGAGCATCCCGGCGGCCCCGACACCGAGGAGGTCCCCGACACGCTCTCCCCGCAGGTCCCGGTCATCGAGGCGGTCCTCGACGCCGTCGGCGTCGCGCGTGTCGGCGTCGCGGGGTACGAGGCGGACGACGTCATCGGCACCTTCACCGCCCGGTCCGCCGGCCCGGTCGACATCGTCACCGGCGACCGCGACCTGTACCAGCTGGTGGACGACGCCCGCGGGATCCGGGTGCTGTACCCGCTGAAGGGCGTCGGCACCCTGCAGACCACCGACGAGGAGGTGCTGCGGGAGAAGTACGGCGTCGGCGGCGGCGGGTACGCGGACCTGGCCCTGCTGCGAGGCGACCCCAGCGACGGTCTGCCCGGCGTACCCGGCATCGGCGAGAAGACGGCGGCCCGGCTGCTGGACCGCTTCGGCGACCTGGCCGGCATCCTGGCGGCCGTCGACGACCCGGCGTCCGGGCTGACGCCGTCGCAGCGCAGGCGGCTCGACGAGTCCCGGCCCTACCTCGCGGTCGCGCCGAAGGTGGTGCGCGTCGCCGCCGACGTCCCGCTGCCCGACGTCGACACGGCGCTCCCCCGCGCCCCGCGCGATCCGGCGGCGCTGGAGGACCTGGCGGCCCGCTGGGGCCTGGGCGGTTCCCTGGAGCGGCTCCTCACCACGCTGCGGAGCTGAGGCTTCCACTGACGTGGGGTCATGCGGCGCCCACGGGAGAGGTGTTCCCCGGCGAAAGATGCTAACTTAGGCAAGCCTAAGCACGGGGATCAGGGAGGCCGTCATGTCAGAACGTCCGGCGCGCAGGCCACGGCCGGTGCACGCGGCTCAGGTCGTCCGCACCGAACGCCTGACCCCGCACATGCAGCGCGTGGTCCTCGGCGGCGAGGGCCTGGCCGCCTTCTCCGCGGACGCCTTCACCGACCACTACGTCAAGCTGCTCTTCCCCGCCCCGGGAGCCGCCTACCCGGAGCCCTTCGACCTGCAGCGGATCCGCGAGGAGCTCCCGCGCGAGCAGTGGCCGGTCACCCGGACCTACACCGTCCGCGCCTGGGACCCCGCGCACCGCGAGCTGACGCTGGACTTCGTGGTCCACGGGGACGAGGGCATCGCGGGCCCCTGGGCGCTGCGCGCACGGCCCGGCGAAACGGTCCGCTTCTCCGGCCCCGGCGGCGCCTACGCCCCCGACGCGACCGCCGACTGGCACCTGCTCGCCGGTGACGAGAGCGCCCTGCCCGCCATCGGCCGCGCCCTGGAGGCGCTGCCCCAGGGCGCCGCGGCCCACGCCTTCGTCGAGGTCTCCGGCCCCGAGGAGGAGCAGAAGATCGACTCCGGCGTGGACGTGGTCTGGCTGCACCGCGGGGACCGGCCGGTCGGCGAGGCCCTGGTCCGGGCCGTGCGGGCGCTGGAGTTCCCCGCGGGCCGGATGCACGCCTTCGTGCACGGCGAGGCGGGCTTCGTGAAGGAGCTGCGCCGCCTGCTGCGGGTCGAGCTCGGTGTCCCGCGCGAGGACCTGTCGGTCTCCGGCTACTGGCGGCTCGGCCACGACGAGGACGGCTGGCAGTCGTCGAAGCGGGAGTGGAACGCGCGCATCGAGGCGGAGCAGGAGGGCTCGGCACCGGCCGCGTGATCCCTCCGGAGGACCCCACGGAGGGGCGGCACCGTCACGGCGCCGCCCCTCCGGCGCGTGACGGCCGCACGCGTCCGTGTGCGCGCGGCGGGAACGGCGGGGACGATGGACGGGACGGCGCCGAGGGGAGCGGCCCGCGGTCACCGGGGGCGCAACGGCATCGCATCCGCGCAGGAGGACCACCATGGCCGACACCGAGACGCTGGACCGCGACACCTGGCAGGCGGCCCTGGACCGGATGACCGAGGAGCACGCCGGCGAGCTCGTGACGATCGAGATCCTGGACCCGGAGATCGGGCACCAGTACGAGGCCGAGCGGCTGCCGTTCTCCTACCTGTCCTACGACCCGCGCGACGAGGTCGTCGTGGTCGCCGTCGGCGGCGCCACGGCGCGCTACCCGGTCGTCCTGCGGCACATGGTGCAGCGGCCCCGCGAGATCGACGTCGCCACCCACGACATCCCCGAGCCCGCGATCCGGGTCGTCGACGGGGACGGCGGCGCCACACTGATCACCTTCTACGCGGCCGGATAGCCGGACGGCGGACCCCTCCGGGCGGGCGGCCCCGCGGGCCGCCCGTGCGTCGGCACGGCCCGTACCGGCGCACGGGCGCACCGGCCGGCGGACGGGCACACCTGCGTACAGGGCCGGTGGCCTCGTACGCTGACCGGGTGCGACGCAGGAATCCGCCACCGCCTCCGCCCCTCCCCCAGCGCGACGGGGTGGACCCCGTGCGCGTCCGGCTGCCCGGCGAGGGGCCGTGGAGCACAGTGCGGGAGCACCTCGTGGAGAGGCTCGCGGCCGCGGGCCCCGGGGTGGTCGACGCGATGTTCGGCGCGGGCCGGTTCGTCGGCGCCGACGGGCGGGCGGTGGGTGCCGACGCGCCGTACCGGCCGGGCATGTTCGTCTGGTTCCACCGGGACCTGCCCGCCGAGGTTCCGGTGCCGTTCCCGGTCGAGGTCGTCCACCGCGACGAGCACATCGTCGTCGCGGACAAGCCGCACTTCCTCGCCACCACCCCGCGCGGCGGCCACGTCACCGAGACCGTCCTGGCGCGGCTGCGGCGGGACCTCGGGATCCCCGCGCTCTCGGCGGCCCACCGCCTGGACCGGCTGACGGCCGGGCTGGTGCTGTTCACGGTGCGGCCCGAGGAGCGCGGCGCGTACCAGACGCTGTTCCGGGACCGGGCGGTGCGCAAGGAGTACGAGGCGGTGGCGCCGCACGATCCGGGCCTGGCGCTGCCCCGCACGGTGTCCAGCCGGATCCTGAAGGAGCGCGGCGTGCTCGCCGCGCGGGAGGTGCCGGGCGAGCCGAACGCGGTCACCCGCGTGGAGGCCGCCGTGCACCGCGCGGACGGACTCGCCCGCTACCGGCTGCTCCCGGCCACCGGCCAGACGCACCAGTTGCGGGTGCACCTCAACGCTCTCGGCGTGCCGATTCTCGGCGATCCCCTGTATCCGGTGGTGACCGACCCCGTGCCGGCCGGCGACTTCCGGCGCCCCCTGCAACTGCTGGCGCGGGAGCTGGAGTTCACCGATCCGGTCACGGGGCGGGCGCACCGGTTCCGCAGCGGGCGGACGCTGCGGGCCTGGTCCTCGCCCGGCGCCTGGGCGGCCGGTCAGTAGCCGCGCCACCAGCGCAGCAGGCGCCGCCAGGCTCCCTCCGGCCGAGCCGGGCCGTCCGCACCGCCCACCGTCACCGGCCCGCCCGGCACGGCTTCCTCGGCCGCGGCCGCGGGCCGGGACGCCGCGGGCGCGGGCCCGGCCGCAGGGGCGGGAGCGGTCGGGCCGCCGGTGATCTCCCACGGGGTCCGCTGCTGCGGGACCTCCGCGGTGCCGGGGCTCGGCTTGGCGGTGACCGCCTGCGGCGAGCGCGGCGTGAACCGCACCGGGAGTTCCACCAGGTGCTGGGAGGCGATGGACTCGGTCCAGCGCAGCGCGTCCTCGTCGCAGTCGAGCTGGATGTCCGGCAGCCGCATCAGCAGCGCGTCGACGCCGACGTCGGCGATGGCGCGGCCGATGTCCTGCCCGGGGCACTCGTGCGGGCCGCCGCCGAAGGCCAGGTGGGAGCGGTTGCCCCGCATGTCGGCGGCCAGGTCGGGCCGGACCCGCGGGTCGACGTTGCCCGGTGCGATGCCGAACAGCAGTCCGTCGCCGCGGCGGATCCGCTGCCCGCCCAGCTCGGTCTCCTGCTTGGCGAAGTAGCCGAAGACGGTGCTGAAGGGCGGCTCGTCCCACAGCGACTGCTCGACCGCCTCGGGCACGGTCATCTGCCCGCCGCTGAGCTGGGCGCGGAAGCCGGGCTCGGTGAGCACCCGGCGCAGCACGTTGGCGAGGAGGTTGGCGGTGGCCTCGTAGGCGGCGATGAGCACGACCCGCAGGTGCTGCCCG
Organism: Streptomyces tropicalis; assembly: GCF_029269835.1. Classification (GTDB taxonomy): domain Bacteria; phylum Actinomycetota; class Actinomycetes; order Streptomycetales; family Streptomycetaceae; genus Streptomyces; species Streptomyces tropicalis. The sequence continues at coordinate 162,131 of NZ_JARJBB010000006.1, forward strand.
ATCTCGTCGTCGGTGAGGCGGGCCGGGTGGCCGACGAGGTGGCTGGTGAAGTCGTCCTCGGGCCGGGCCCGGCGCCGGGCGGCCAGGCGCAGCAGGCAGTCCATGATGTACTGGTTGCTCGCGATCGCGGTCTCGGTGCCCTTGAGCATGTCCCGGGCGGCCTGGACGATCCGGTCGTCGTACTCCTCCGGCATACCGAGGACCTGGCACATCACCGCCATCGGCAGATGCTCGGCGAACTGGTCGACGAGATCGGCCCGTCCCTCCTCGCAGAACCGGTTGACGAGCCGCTGGGTGCAGCGCCCGATGTGGCGGCGCAGCCCGCGGTGGTCGATGGTCGCCATGGCGCCGGTGACCGCGCCGCGCAGCCGCTTGTGCTCGTCGCCCTCGGCGTGGGAGCAGATCGGCTGCCAGGCGATGTGCGGCATGAGGGGGTGGTCGGGTTTGACCATGCCGTCCCTGAGCGGGGTCCAGATGCGGCTGTCGCGGGTGAACTGGGAGGGCGTGCGGACCATGTGCAGGTTCTCGGCGTGGCCGAGGACCACCCACATCGGCACGTCGTCGTGGAGCAGTGCCGGTGCCACGGGGCCGTACTGCTTGCGCAGGGTGTCGTACAGCGCCGTCAGGTCCTCCGCCAGGTGCAACCGGTGCAGCCCTCCGGGCCCGGTGCCGTGCGCGGGGCACCCGGGGGGCGGATCGAGGGCGAGGTCGTCCGGTCCGGTCAGGGAGTGGGGTTCAGGCGTCACAGTGGTCGCTTTCGGGACTGAAGTGGTTGCGGGGTGCGGGGAGCCGGCGCGGCCGCGGACATGGGGCCCGGCGGCCGGCGCGGGGGCCCGCGGCGGCCGGGTCAGGTGAGCGAACCGGTCATGGCGAGCGAGTGCAGGAAGCGCATCAGGGTCATCAGCACGTCCCGGCTGGAGGCGCGGCGGCGGGCGTCGCACGCGACGATCGGGATCTCCTCGGACAGGTCCAGCGCCGCACGCAGCTCCGGCAGCGGGTAACGGGGCCCGTCGGGGAAGGAGTTGACGGCGACGACGAAGGGGACGCCGCGTTCCTCCAGCCGCCCTATGACGTCGAAGCTGACCTCCAGGCGCCGGGTGTCGACGAGGACGACCGCGCCGAGCGCGCCCTCGAAGAGCCCGTTCCACAGGAACCAGAAGCGCTGCTGTCCGGGGGTGCCGAACAGGTACAGCACCAGCTGGTCCGTGATGCTGATGCGGCCGAAGTCCATCGCCACGGTGGTGGCCGTCTTGGACTCGGAGCCGTAGTTGTCGTCGACGCCGATGCCGGCCTGCGTCATCGTCTCCTCGGTGGTCAGCGGCCTGATCTCGCTGACGGAGCCGACCATCGTGGTCTTCCCGACCCCGAAACCGCCGACGATGACGATCTTCACCGCGGCCTGGGCCGTGTGCGGCAGATGGTCCTCGGTCCGGGGTCCGGGGATGGTGTCAGAGCCGTTGAAGTCCATGCATCACCGCTTCGAGGAGGGAACGGTCGGGGATCGACTGGCGCACGATCGGCGCCCGCGCCTGGACCAGTTCGGCCGTGAGCAGCTCGGTGAGCAGGACGGTCATCGCGCTGAACGGCAGATTGAGGTAGGCCGACAGCTCGGCCACGGACAGGGGGGCCGCGCAGAGCCGGAGGACCGCGACCTGCTCGGGCGGTGCGGACGGCGGCGGTTCGGCCCGGGCCACGATCAGGGTGACCAGGTCCAGGGCGGCACGGGCGCCGTCCTCGTCCGCGCCGGCGACCACGTACAGCCGCTCGGGGTTCTTCGACGCACGCTGCCGTCCGGCGTCCGCCGGAGGCGGCGGCTGTTCGTGCTCGGGCAGGCGCCGCCTGCGTCGCGGAGGAGTCATACGGTCTGCCCGTTGCGCCGGGGCGGACTGGTCAGATGGGCGCCGATGCGGACCACCAGGTCCCGCATCCGGCTGCTCATGAGGCCGGGTTCGGTCCGGATGTCGGCGAGCACCGCGAGGTAGGCGTTGGCGCCCGCGGACATGAGGTAGAAGTAGCCGCCGTTGATCTCGATGATGACCAGCTTCATCCGGCCGTCGCTGTCCGGGATCTCCACGGCGACGGCGCTCGCCAGGCTCTGCAGGCCCGCACAGGCCGCCGCGACGCGGTCGGCGGCGTCGGGGTCGCCGCCGTAGCGTGCGATGCGCAGGCCGTCGGCCGACAGCACCACGATCATCTCGATGCCGGGTACGCCGTCGTGGAGCTCCTTGAGCATCCAGTCGAAGTTCGCTCGCTGCTGGATCACGTGAGGTCCCCCTCGTCGTCGGCCTCGGCGCGGGCCGGCTGCTCGATCAGGTGGGTGAAGGCGGTCGGGTCCTGGGTGAACGCGGTCGGGTCCGGGCCGGGGTTGTCCTTCTTGAGGCCGTCCCAGAACGCCTCGACCCACAGCCCGGGCTCGGGTTCCTTCGACGCGGGCTCCGGTGCGGGCGCGAACGCGGCGGACCGTGCCTCCTGATCGGCGCGTTCGGCGGCCACCTGCTCGGCGATGCGTTGGCTGAGCGGCGTCCTGACCCGGCTGCGGCGCTGCGGCAGACCGCCGGGCGTCCACTCGGTGACCTCGGGGATGTCGTCCTCCACGGACACCGGGGCGGGGATGCGGGGGCTGGTGGGACGGCGGCGCTTGGGGGTGCGCTTGGGACCCTCCAGGGCGCCCTCCGCCGGCTTGGGGATGGCGGTGGCGCCGATGCCGTGGGCGAGGCCGGGTGCGGGTTCGGTGGTCATCATGTCGCTGGGCACGATGAGCACGGCGCGGACACCGCCGTACGCCGAGGCCCGCAGGGAGACCTGCATGTTGTACGCCGAGCAGAGGCGGCCGACGACGGCCAGGCCCAGGCGGGGGCTCTCGCCGAGCTCCTGGAGGTCCATGCCGGCCTTGGCGCGCTCCAGCATGTTCTCGACGCGGGCGCGGGCCTCCTCGCTGAGGCTGACGCCGCCGTCCTCGATCTCGATGGCGACGCCGGTCTGCACCTCGACGGCGGTGACGTGCACCTTGGTCTGCGGCGGCGAGTAGCGGGTGGCGTTGTCGAGGAGTTCGGCCGCCGCGTGGATGACCGGCTCGACGCGGGTGCCCTTGATGTTGACCTTGGCGATGGAGTGCAGCTCGATGCGGCGGTAGTCCAGGATCCGGGACATGGCGCCGCGCAGCACGCTGTAGAGGGTGACCGGGTTCGGCCACTGGCGTCCGGGGCGGCCGCCGCCGAGCACGGAGACGGAGTCGGCGAGGCGGCCGATCAGGGCGGTGCCGTGGTCGATGCGCAGCAGGTCGTCGAAGACCTCGGGGCTGCGCCCGTGGTCCTCCTCCATCTCCCGCAGCTCCTTGGCCTGCTGGTGCACGATCGCCTGCACGCGCCGGGCGATGCTGACGAAGGAGCGGGCCGTGGAGTCGCGCTGGGCCTCCTCCTGGTCGACGATGTCGAGGATCATGCGCACCACCGCGCGCTGCGACTCGGGGATGCGGCGCCACTCGGGGTGGTCGTCGATCACGTCGAGCATGACCTCGCGGGGGGAGTTGCCGGAGCGCAGGTACTGGACCGCGGTGGGCAGGATCTCCGTTCCGAGGCGGAGGACCTCCTGGTCGTGGGCCGCGAGCCGCCGCTCCAGATGCGCGCGGTCACGGGCGTGCTCGACGCGCTGGTCCTGGACGGTGCGCCCGCGGCGCACCGCCTCGGCGGCGGTGACGAGCACGAGCAGCGTGGCGACGGCGCCGCAGCAGCCGACGGCGAGGCGGGCCGGGCCGGCCACCAGGGCGACGGCGGCTCCGGTGACCGCCGCCATCACTATGGCGGGCAGCAACAAGACGCGCAGATAGGGAAGTTCACGGCCACCGGGGGGCGATTGAACACTCACCATGTAAGCCCTCTGAGACGGGTCGGCTGGGGTTCGGGGGAGCTTGCAGGGGGGTACGTCATGGAAATGTCGGATCTTCGGCAGATACGGGAACAAGCGCACGAATACACCTCAACTCGCTGCGCCGCGGGCGAGCCTAGTCCGACCGGATCATCGCCGAGTCATATTCAGCAACCGCCTGAAACCAGAGGCGCCCCAGGAGTAACCTCGGCCCTTTTGCACGCTCGGCTGCCCCTCGCACACGGAATGTCACCGCGCACAGACGTGCGAGAACTACTCACCTTCACGGGTGAATCCGGGATTCCGTGCCGGTCCGGGCCGTGACCCGCCGGGCCCGGCCACGGGGCTCCCGCGCCGGGGCCCGAAGACGCCGGAAGGCCGGTCGGGCGGGACGTCTCCCGCCCGACCGGCCTCCCCCGCCCGCCGGCACGCCGCCGGCAGGACCAGGCCCTGTCAGCCCACCGACGAGTAGGCGACCACGCCCCGCAGCAGTGCGTCGACGGCCTTGCGGGCCTGCTTCGCGACCGTGGAGCCCTCCGCGACGGGAGCCGCCGCGGCGATCTGGCCCAGGACGTCGATGACCTGCTTGCACCAGCGCACGAAATCGCCGGCGGGCATCTCCGCCTCGCGCAGCACCTCGTCCAGCCCCTTGCCCGAGGCCCACATGTACGCGGCCCAGGCGAAGCCGAGATCGGGCTCGCGCTGGCCGACGCCCTCCGTCTGGTTGATGCGGAAGTCCTCCTCCAGCGCGTCCAGGCGGCCCCAGATCCGCACCATCTCGCCGAGCGCCGCCTTCGCCCGCCCGGAGGGCAGCTTGGGCGCCATCGCGTCGTCCGCGGCACGCGCCTCGTACACCAGCGCCGACACGCACGCCGCCAGCTCGGCGGGGGCGAGGCCCTCCCACACCCGCTCGCGCAGGCACTCGCTGGCGAGCAGGTCGAGCTCGCCGTAGAGCCGGGCGAGCCGCTTGCCGTGCTCGGTGACCTCGTTGCCCCGCAGGTAGTCCAGCTCGGTCAGGAGCGCGACGATGCGGTCGAAGGTCCGCGCGATCGTGTTCGTGCGGCCCTCGATGCGGCGCTCCAGCTGGGAGGTGTCCCGCATCAGCCGGTGGTAGCGCTCGGCCCAGCGGGCGTGGTCCTCCCGGTCGTTGCAGCCGTGGCAGGGGTGGGCGCGCAGGGCGGTGCGCAGCCGGGCGATCTCGCGGTCGTCGGCCGCCTGGGAGCGCCGCTTGCGGTGCCGCTCGGCGGGGATGTGCCCGGCCTTGGTGCGCAGCGCGGACGCGAGGTCCCTGCGGGACTGCGGGGAACGCGGGTTGAAGGACTTGGGGATCCGCATACGCTCCAGCGGCTCGACCGGCACCGGGAAGTCGATGCCGGCCAGGCGCTTGACCTGGCGCTCGGCGGTCAGCACCAGCGGGCGGGGGCCGTCGTGGTGCTCCAGGCCGCGGTGGCCGTTGGAACGGCCGGCGGGCAGGCCCGGGTCCAGGACGAGGGCCAGGCCCGCGTACTTGCCGGTGGGGACGTGGATGACGTCCCCGGGCTTGAGCCGCTCCAGGGCGACGGCCGCCTCGGCGCGCCGCTGGGCGGCGCCCTGCCGGGCGAGCTCGGTCTCCCGGTCCTTCAGTTCGCGGCGCAGCCGCGCGTACTCGTCGAAGTCGCCGAGGTGGCAGGTCATGGACTCCTTGTAGCCCTCGAGACCCTCCTCGTTGCGCTGCACCTGCCGGGAGATGCCGACGACCGACTTGTCGGCTTGGAACTGCGCGAAGGACGTCTCCAGCAGCTCGCGGGAGCGGTGCCGGCCGAACTGCTCGACCAGGTTGACCGCCATGTTGTACGAGGGCCGGAAGCTGGAGCGCAGCGGATAGGTGCGGGTGCCGGCGAGGCCCGCCAGGTGCTCGGGGTTCATCCCCCGCTGCCACAGCACCACGGCGTGGCCCTCGACGTCGATGCCGCGGCGGCCGGCCCGGCCGGTCAGCTGCGTGTACTCGCCGGGGGTGATGTCGGCGTGCTGCTCGCCGTTCCACTTGACGAGCTTCTCCAGGACCACGGAGCGGGCGGGCATGTTGATGCCGAGGGCCAGCGTCTCGGTGGCGAAGACGGCCTTGACCAGGCCGCGGACGAACAGCTCCTCGACGACCTCCTTGAACGTCGGCAGCATGCCCGCGTGGTGGGCCGCGATGCCGCGCTCCAGGCCCTCCAGCCACTCGTAGTAGCCGAGGACGTGCAGGTCCTCCCGCGGGATGGAGGCGGTGCGCTCCTCCACGAGGGCGCGGACCCTCTCCCGGGCCGCGTCGTCGTTGAGCCGCAGGCCCGCGTACAGGCACTGCTGGACGGCGGCCTCGCAGGCGGCGCGGCTGAAGATGAAGGTGATCGCGGGCAGCAGGCCCTCGGCGTCGAGCCGCTCGATGACCTCCGGCCGGCCGGGCGTCCACACCCGGGAGCGCTGCCGGCGCTCGCGCTCGCGGTCGGCCTCGCGCATGGCACGCCCGCGCCGCCGGTCGCCGTACGACGGGCGGCTGGCCTCCATGCGGGCCATGCGGGTCAGGTCGGGGTTGACGGCCTTCCTCTGGCCCTCGCCCTCCTCGAACAGGTCGTACATCCGGCGCCCGGCGAGCACGTGCTGGAACAGCGGCACGGGCCGGTGCTCGGAGACGATCACCTCGGTGTCGCCGCGGACGGTGTCGAGCCAGTCGCCGAACTCCTCGGCGTTGGACACGGTCGCCGACAGCGACACCAGCGTCACCGACTCGGGGAGGTGGATGATCACTTCCTCCCAGACGGCGCCGCGGAAGCGGTCCGAGAGGTAGTGGACCTCGTCCATGACCACGTGGCCGAGACCGCGGAGGGTCTGGGAGCCCGCGTACAGCATGTTCCGCAGGACCTCGGTGGTCATCACGACCACCGGGGCGTCGGAGTTGACGCTGTTGTCCCCGGTGAGCAGGCCGACCTTGTCGCTTCCGTAACGGCGGCACAGGTCGGAGTACTTCTGGTTCGACAGCGCCTTGATGGGCGTGGTGTAGAAGCACTTGCGGCCCTGCAGGAGGGCGAGGTGGACGGCGAACTCGCCCACGATCGTCTTGCCGGATCCGGTGGGCGCGGCGACCAGTACGCCCTTGCCCTCCTCGAGGGCCTGGCAGGCCTCGATCTGGAAGGGGTCGAGGCCGAAGTCGTACATCTCGCGGAAGCCCGCGAGCGCGGTGGCCTGCTCGGCAGCGCGCCTGCGTGCTGCCGCGTACCGCTCGGCCGGTGAGAGGTCCTCTGTCATCGTGCTCCCGAGCGTACCGGGCCGCACTGACAACAGGACGATCATTATCGGGTTCCGGCGCCCCCGGCACGGACGACGCCGGGGCCCGACGGATCTACCGTCCGGCCCCTCGCACGTGCCACCGCCCCGGGGCGGTGCTCAGGTCACGTCGTCGTAGCCGTTGTACCTGGCCGGCGGCTGCCCGTCGGCGCCGCCCCGCGTCTGCTCCGGCAGGGCCCGCGCCGCGGGCACACGCTCCACCTCGCCGAGGGGTTCCGGCGTGAGGTCGAGGGGCGCGGCCTCGTCGTCGTCCAGCTCGGCGTCGGGATTCGCCCGCTCACGGCGCCGGTCGTTCAGGATGGCGATGCCGACGGCGATGAAGTACAGGACCACGATGGGTGCGGCCAGCGCGATCATGCCGAAGGGGTCCGTGGTGGGGGTCGCCACCGCGCCGAAGACGAAGACGCCCATCACGACACCGCGCCACCAGCCGGCCATCCGGTGCCCGGTCACGATGCCCGCGAAGTTGAGCATCACCAGCAGCAGGGGCAGCTCGAAGGCACCGCCGAAGATGAGGATCATCCGGACGATGAAGTCCAGCACCTTGTCCATCGGCAGGATGTTCGCCGAGCCGGTGGGCGTGATGCCCAGCAGCACGCGCATGCTGATCGGCAGGATCGTGTAGGCCAGCCACGCACCGGCGAGGAACAGGGGCACCGCCGCCGACACGAACCAGTACGTGTACTTCCGCTCGTGCTTGTGCAGGCCGGGCGCCACAAACGCCCAGAGCTGGTACAGCCACACCGGGCTGGAGATGATCACGCCCGCCATGAAGCACACCTTCACCGTGGTGGTGAAGGGGGACAGCAGGTCCGTGTACGCGATGACAGCGCAGCTGCCTCCCGTGGACTCACCCAGACCCTTGGTGCAGCGCGGGACGGGGTGCATGAGGAAGGACATCAGGTTCTGGCTGTAGAAGGCGACCACCACGGAGACGACCGCGATCGCGAGCATGCCCTTCGCGAGCCGGTTGCGCAGCTCGCGCAGGTGATCCGCGAGAGGCATCCGTCCCTCGGGGTCCTTCTCTTTCTTGCGGGCAGACTTCAGCAACCCACGTCCTCATCTCGTGCAACTGGCCGAGGATCCGGCCACAGGTCAGCGCTGGGTGGAATCCGTCGGCTCGTTGACCGGGCGTGCACTCGTCACGTCACCGGGGGCGGCCTGGATGGTGCGCTGCGCCGGGGGCTGCTCGTCCCCCTTCGGCTGCGGCTGGGCGGCCGGCGTGGAACCGTTGCCCTCGTCCTTCATCGCCTTGGCCTCGCTCTTCAGGATGCGAGCGGACTTGCCGAGCGACCGCGCCATGTCCGGGAGCTTCTTCGCGCCGAACAGCAGGAAGACGACGATGAGGATGAGAATGATCTCGGGAGCTCCGAGCCTTCCGATCATGAGTTTTTACCTTCTCACCGAGGCGGCTGGGTGGGATGCTGTCCGACCGGTCGGGCTGATGTCCGAGCGACCGTGCTGCCAGCGATCGTAACGCTCCGGGGTGAACGCGAGGCAAGCCCCGTGCGTCCTCCCGTACGGTCCGAGCCTCGTTCAACGGTCCGCGATCAGCAGCGTACCTGCCGACGGCGACAGCATGGCAGGGCGAACCCCTCCCCCACCACTCACCCCGCCACGGAACGGGCCGGCGTGGCGGTCACAGCGACCGGGCGGCCCGGGCGGTGCTCGCGGAGGCCCGCTCCAGGTCCTCGGCGGCCCGGCTGATGCGGCGCCCCGACTCCGCGACCTGACGGCCGAGGCGCTGCGCCTCGACGAAGACCCGTACGGCGAGCACACCGAGGACGGCGAGACCCAGGAAACCGGCGGCTACCGCGAACATCGGCCAGAACATGCTGCGAGCCTAGTGCCTGGGCCGTCAGCGCTCGCCGCGGCCCGGCAGCGCGTGCAGCCGCAGGGTGCTCACCCCGCCGCCGGTCAGCAGCTCCACGATCCGCTCACCGGCCGGCTTGCGGACCGGGACCCCGCAGCCGGGGCAGGTGAAGGAGTAGAACGTGGTGCGGCTGCTGGCGCCGATGGCCAGACGCAGCGCAGTCGCGGCGAGCTCGAAGCAGCCCCGGCAGTCCGGGCAGCCGGCTCTGAAGACCACCGGGGACACACTCCGCATCCCGGCGAACGCCGCCCCCACCGACATGTCCCGGACACCGGACGCCGCCGAGTCGCTCACAGCCCCTGCTCCTGCCTGTCGAACCGCCCGTCCGCACGGCCGTGGACCGGGCCCCCGCCCCGCGGCGCCGCGCCCGGCGCGCCGGCCTCGGCGCCGTCGTACGCCGCCAGCGCCTCGCACGCCGCCCGCCGGGCACTGTCGGCCAGGTCCGACGGCGCGACGATCCGGCCGTCCCCGCCCAGCCGCAGCGCCAGCCGCCGCAGCGACGCCGGGTCCGGGGTGCGCAGGGTGATACGCAGCCCGCCGTCGGGAAGCTCATCGGCGCTGTCGTGCGGGTAGTACTCGGCGACCCAGCGGCCGCCGGGCCCCACCTCCACGACGACCTCCGGGTCCTCGGCGCCCGGCTGCACCAGCGCCTGGGACAGGTCGCGCATCTCGACCTCGGGCGGCGCGGCCGGCTCGTCGAGGATCCTGATCTCCGCGACCCGGTCGAGCCGGAAGGTGCGGCGCGCCTCCGAGCGGCGGCACCAGGCCTCCACATAGGTGTGGCCCACGCTGACCAGCCGGATCGGGTCGATCTCGCGCTCGGTGACCTCGTCCCGGGCCGGCGAGTAGTAGCGGATCCACAGCCGGCGGCGCTCCGAGATGGCCCGGTCGACGTCGGCGAAGACCCCGCCCTCGGACTCGAAGGTCACCGAGAGCCGCGCACTGGCACCCGCCGCCTCACCGGCCGCGGTCTCCACCTTCGCCGTCGCCCGCAGCAGCGCCTGCCGGTCGCTCTCCCGCAGACCGGGCAGCGTCGCCACGGCACGCGCCGCCACCAGCAGGGCGGTCGCCTCGTCCGCGGCCAGCCGCAGCGGCTCCGCCGCGTCCGCACCGAGCGCGGCGGGGTTGTGCCACCAGATGCGCTCGCCGTCGGTGTCGATGTCGAGGAGGTCGCCGCCGCGGAAGCTGGTGCCGCACATCGGCAGCACGTCCAGATCCGAGACCAGCTCGTCCTCGGTGATGCCGAACGCGCGCGCGACGTCCTCGATCCGGGCGCCGGGGCGCTCACGGAGATACGTCACCAGCGACAGCATCCGCCGCGTCTGGTCGATGGCGTTCGTGGGCCTGACCGGTTTTCCTGCCACGTGCTCTTCCGCTCCCCCTCAGCCCTTGGCCACGGCACGCAGCCGGTCCACCACGTCGGCCCGCAGCTCCGCGGGCTCCAGGACCACCACGTCCGGACCGAACTCCACCAGCCAGGCGTCCAGCCCATGACCGTATGGAATGTCCAACTCGTCCCAGCCGTCACCGAGTTCCCGCACCGCGGTCGCCTTCGCACGCAGCGGGTACCCGGCGCCCTTGCGCAGCCGGATCCGCGCCGAACGGTCCGCGATCTCCCCGGCCCAGCCCGCGACCGTCTCACGGACGGTGACGACATCGGGCACCGGCACGGTGAAACCCGAACCCCGGGTCCGCACCCGGCCCGTGATCCGCGACAGCCGGAACACCCGCTCCGCACCGCGGTCCCGGTCCCAGCCGGCCAGGTACCAGTGGCCCCGCCAGCACTCCAGCGCCCACGGCTCCACATGCCGCGCCGCGGGCTGCGCCGCCGTCGCCTTGCGGTAGTCGAAGACGACCGGACGCCGGTCCCGGCAGGCCAGCATCAGCGGCTCGAACGCCGCCTCGTGCACCGGAATGCGCGGCTCCAGAGCACCGTGCGCCTCGTACGGGTCGACGTCCTCCGGCAGCCCCGCCGCCCGCAGCTTCTGCAGCGCCCCACTGGCCGCACCGGCCAGCCGCGCCTGCTGCCACACCTTCGCGGCCAGACCGAGCGCCGCGGCCTCCTCGGCGTCGAGGGTGATCGGGGGCAGCCGGTTGCTGTCCCGGCGGGCCAGATAGCCGACCTCGCCGTCCAGGTTCTCCACCGTCTCGATGACCAGGCCCAGCTCGCGCAGATCGTCCTTGTCCCGCTCGAACATGCGGTTGAACGAGTCGTCGCCCGGTCCGCCACGGTCCGGCCCGAAGGTCTCCATGTAGGCCTCGATGCACTCACGCAGCTCGCGCTTGCTGAGCGGCCGCCGCGTCCCGAGCAGACACAGCGCCAGGTTCATCAGCCGCTCGGCCTTGGCAATGGCCATCGACGCCCTTCGCCTTCCCTATGGTGCTTACGATCGTCGACCGTACCGCCCCGACAGGCACCGGCAAAAGCCGAGAGCCCATGCCCGAACAGGCATGGGCCCCAGGTGATCGGGTCCGGTCGGAGGCGGTACCAGGTCGTCAGCGTGCCGGACGGCACGCCCCGCCCGCGCACCCCGGCCCCCCGGCCGGACCGCGCGCGACGATCAGACCGCGACCAGGTCGCACACGAAGATCAGCGTCTCACCGGGCGCGATACGGCCGCCACCGGCACCACGGTCGCCGTAGGCGAGGTGCGCCGGAATGGTCAGCTGACGCCGGCCGCCGACCTTCATGCCCTGCACACCCCGGTCCCAGCCGGCGATGACCTGGCCGGCACCGAGCTGGAACTGCAGCGGCGTGCCACGGTTCCAGGACGCGTCGAACTCCTCACCGGTCGAGAAGGCCACGCCCACGTAGTGGACCGAGACGGTGTCGCCCGCCTTGGCCACCGGACCGTCGCCCTCCCAGATGTCCTTGACCTCGAGGTCCGCCGGGGGCTCGCCGCCCGGGAAGTCGATCTCGGGCTTGTCGATGCTCACGTCTTTTGGCTCCTGCTCATCTACAACGGGGCAACCCGCACAGTCTTACACCCCCGGACCCGTCCCACCGCGCCGGGACACCGGACGACGGCGCGTCACATCTTCGCGAGGATGTCCACCGAGAACACCAGCGTGGAGTCCTTGCCGATACCGCTTCCCTGCGGCGGCTTGTCGCCGTACCCCAGCGCCGGCGGAATCACGATCAGCACCCGGCTGCCGACCTTCTTCCCCGTCAGCCCCTGGGCCCAGCCCTTGACGACCTGCTGCAGCGAGAACGACGTCAGCGCATCCCTGCGGTACGTCGAGTCGAACTCCTTGCCCGTGTCCCACAGCACGCCCTTGTACTGCACCAGCACCGTGTTGTCCGCGGCGACCACCGGCCCGTCGCCCTCGATGACGTACTCCGCCACCAGCTTCTTCGGCGCCGCGGACTTCGGGACGTCGATCGACGGGGCCGCGCCGTCGGTGTTGGTGCCCACCTTCGGCAGCGCCGTGCCCGCCTGCGGGGCGACCTTGCCCTTCGCGGAGCTCTTCGCGTTGAACGTGTCGATCACGTCGACCACGAACACCAGCGTGTCGGTGCCCTTGATACCCGCCTGCGGATTGCCCTGCGCGCCGTAGCCCCAGGTGGGCGGCACCGAGAACTCGACCCGGCTGCCCGTCTTCTTTCCCGGCAGCGCATACCGCCAGCCGTCGATGATCGTGCCCGGCGCCAGCTGGATCAGCAGCGGCGCCTTCCGATCGTAGGAGTTGTCGAAGACCTTGCCCGTCGCCCACACCTGACCCAGGTAGTTCACCTGGACGTAGTCGTTCTCCGCGACGGGACGGCCACTGCCCGCGACGACCGTCTTGACCGCCAGATCCTTCGACGGATCACCGCTGCCCTTCGCGACCGTCGGCTTCTCCCCGAACCGCGTACCGGCCGTGATCGCCGGCAGCGGCCCCGAGACGATCTTCGGCGACGGAGCGGCGGAGGAGGCCGGCGCGGACGGAGACGCGCTGACGCCGGCCTTCCCGGAACCCGCCTTGTCGTTGCCGCAGGCGGCCAGAGTGACCAGTCCCGCGGGGACGGTGAGGAGCAGTGAACGTCGGCGCACGGTGGGGGCCTCGAAATCCGTCGATCTTGTAGGGCGTGCGCGCAACTCTACGACGTGAGAAGGGCGCCGTACGCGAAACGTACGGCGCCCGTGTGGCGTTCCGCGACACCCCCCGCACGAGTGAACCCCCGTGCGGACGACGGAACGGGGACGGGGCGGCGGACCACCGCCCCCGCCCTCGCCCCCTACATGCCGGCGATCAGCTTCTCCACCCGGTCGTCCACCGAGCGGAACGGATCCTTGCACAGCACCGTCCGCTGCGCCTGGTCGTTCAGCTTCAGATGGACCCAGTCGACGGTGAAGTCCCGCCGCTGCTCCTGCGCCCGCCGGATGAAGTCGCCCCGCAACCGCGCCCGAGTCGTCTGCGGCGGCACCGACTTGCCCTCGAAGATCTTCAAGTCATTGCAGATCCGCGCGGCCTGGCCCTTCTTCTCCAGCAGGTAGTACAGCCCACGACGCCGGTGGATGTCGTGGTAGGCGAGGTCTATCTGAGCGACCCGCGGATGCGACATCGTCATGTTGTGCTTCGCCCGGTACCGCTCGATGAGCTGGTACTTCATCACCCAGTCGATCTCGGTCCCGATACGGTCGAGGTCCTCGCTCTCGATCGCGTCCAGCGTGCGGCCCCACAGCTCCAGAACCTGCGCCACCGTGCCCGTCCGGATGCCCCGGCGATCGCAGAAGTCCACCGCCTTCTCGTAGTACTCCCGCTGCACCTCCAGCGCCGAGGCCTCCCGGCCGCTGGCCAGACGCACCTTCCGGCGGCCCGTGATGTCGTGACTCACCTCGCGGATCGCCCGGATCGGGTTCTCCAGCGTCAGGTCCCGCATCACCGTGCCCGCCTCGATCATGCGCAGCACCAGATCCGTGGCACCGACCTTCAGCAGCATCGTCGTCTCGGACATGTTCGAGTCGCCGACGATCACATGCAGCCGACGATAGCGCTCCGCGTCCGCATGCGGCTCGTCCCGCGTGTTGATGATCGGCCGCGAACGGGTCGTCGCCGACGACACACCCTCCCAGATGTGCTCCGCCCGCTGGCTCACGCAGTACACCGCACCGCGCGGCGTCTGCAGCACCTTCCCCGCCCCGCACAGCAGCTGCCGGGTCACCAGGAAGGGAATCAGGATGTCCGCGAGCCGGGAGAACTCCCCGTGCCGCGCCACCAGATAGTTCTCGTGACAACCGTACGAGTTGCCCGCGGAATCGGTGTTGTTCTTGAAAAGGTAGACATCGCCCGCGATTCCCTCCTCGTGCAGGCGTCGCTCCGCGTCCACCAGCAGTCCCTCGAGAATGCGCTCGCCGGCCTTGTCGTGGGTGACCAGTTCGGTCACGTTGTCACATTCGGGTGTCGCGTATTCCGGATGTGACCCCACGTCGAGATAGAGCCGGGCGCCGTTGCGCAGAAACACATTGCTGCTGCGGCCCCATGACACGACACGGCGGAAGAGGTACCGCGCCACCTCGTCAGGCGACAGGCGGCGCTGTCCCCTGAACGTGCACGTGACGCCGTACTCGTTCTCCAGCCCGAAAATGCGGCGGTCCATGACTGAACATTACGCCCGATCCCCCGAGCTGAAACGGGGTTCGACGGCACGATTTGGATCATTTTCCGATGAAGCCGCAACGACCGCCCGCGCAGAAGGAGCCGCAAGGACCCGACCCGTCGCCACAAGAACCAGCAACGACACCGCCCCCGCCGCCCCCGGCACCGCGAAACCCCACAGCGCACCACCCTCCTGCACCACCGGACCCGCCGCCCCCGTCCCCACCGACGCACCCACCGTGAACGTCGTCACCAGCCACGAGAACGCCTCCGTCACCGTCCCCCGCGGCGCATGCCGGTCCACGATGATGAACGCACACGCGATGCACGGCGCCAGGAACACCCCCGACACCACCGACAGCAGCACCATCGCCACCACCCCCGGCATCAGCATCAGCGGCAGATAACACACCGCCAGCAGAGCGACCAGCACCCGCAGTCGCCGCTCCGGCGCACCCCGCCACCGCCGCGCCCCGTACACCGCACCGCCCACCAGCGCCCCGAGCCCCAGCCCGCCCATCAGCCAGCCGTACACCGCATCACCCCCATGGCCGTCCGCATACGACACCGCGGCCACCGTGATGGACCCCAGCGCCACCCCCACGAACAGGAACGCACCCAGCAGGGCCAGCAGCCCCGGCGAACGCAGCGCCCCCAGCCAGTGCGCCGCACGCGGCTCCGAACGCCACGCCCGCGAAGGCGCCGACACCACCACCGACAGCGCCCCGAGCACCCCCACCGCCTGCAGCACCACGAGCGCCGCCCGTGCCGACCACAGCCACGCGCACGCCGTCACCAGCAACGGGCCCACGGTGAACATGACTTCCTGGGCCACCGCGTCCATCGCATACGCCGTGTGCACCCGCTCCCCCCGGCCCAGCACACTCGGCCACAGCGCCCGCAGACCGCCCTCCAGCGGCGGAGTGAACACACCCGACACCGCCACCGCCGACCACGCCACCACCGGCGACCCGGTCCCCGTCAGCGCGAACACCGCCATCGCCAGACCCGACACGACCGCCGCCGGCAACTGCACCCGCGGCTGCCCGTACAGGTCCACCAGACGGCCCAGCACCGGCTGCCCCGCCGCGTTCGCCACGCCGTACACCGCCGCCAGCGCACCCGCCAGGCTGTACGTGCCCCCCTCCGCGCGCACGAACAGCACCACCGCGATGGCCGCCGTCGCGTTGGGCAGCCGCCCCACCAGCGTGCCCGCCAGCAGCCGGGCGGCATGCCGCGCCCTGAGGACCTCCAGATACCCCGCGGCCATCGCCCCGCCCTCCAGCAGCTCGCCCGAGGCCCTTCCACAGCCTCAAGTGTTACGTATAACGTCCGTTGTCATACGTACCATGAGCGCTGTCCGCCCGTCCACACGAAGGAGCACGCCCCCGGTGGCACCCGGCAACTCCCGCCCCACGAGCCGCGACGTCGCCCGGGCCGCCGGCGTCTCCCAGGCCGCCGTCTCCCTCGTCCTCGGCGACAAATGGCGCGGCCGCGTCTCCACCACCACCGCCGAACGCGTCCGGCGCGCCGCCGACGACCTCGGCTACCGCCCCAACCTCGCCGCCCGCAACCTCCGCCTCGGCCACACCCGCACCGTCCTCCTCGTCGTCCCCGCCCTCACCACCGAATTCTTCGCCGGCGTCTACACCGGCGCCGCCCGCATCGCCGCCGAACACGGCTTCGGCGTCGTCCTCTACCCCTCCCCCGAAGGCGTCGGCCCCGCCAGGAACCCCTTCGCCTCCGCCCGCGCCGCCCTCGACGGCGTCATCGCCTCCTCCATGGCCGCCGACGCCCTCACCGCCCTCCGCGGCGACCGCCTGCCCCTCGTCATGCTCGACAGCGACCCCGACGGCAGCCTCGGCGCCGCCACCGTCAACCTCGACATCACCGACGGCGTCCGCCAGGTCTGCGACCACCTCCTCGGCCTCGGCCACCGGCACTTCCTGCACCTCGCCGCCGACGTGCCCTCCTGGACCTTCCGGATCCGCGCACAGGAACTCGCCACCCGCATCGGCAGCCGCCCCGACACCACCCTCACCACCACCAGCGCCCCCCTCACCATCGAGGACGCCCACGCCGCCGCCGAAACCGCCCTCGGCCGCCCCGGCCCCCGCCCCACCGCCCTCGTCTGCGACGACGACAAACTCGCCGCCGGCGCCTACAAGGCCCTGCGCCGCCTCGGCCTGCGCGTCCCCGACGACGTCTCCGTCACCGGACTCGACGACCTCGCCCTCGCCACCGCCCTCGACCCCGAACTGACGACCGTGCGCCTCGACGCCGAGACCTTCGGCGAACGCGGCATGCACGCCCTCCTCGCCGTCCTCGACGGACGCACCCCCGACAGCGGCGACATCCCCGTCCACCTCGTGGTCCGCGGCTCCACCGCCCCACCCCCCGCCACCGGCTGACCCCAGCCGGCCGCCGGACACGCCCCGGGACGCCGCACGGACACGGCAGAGCCCCGGCCGCACCAGCGACCGGGGCCCGGACAACCACCGCCAGGACGGCCCTACTCCTCCTCGGATCCCTGATCCTCCTCGGAGCCCTCCGCCTCCCCGGCACCGGCCGTATCGTCACCCTCCAGCAGCCGCGCCAGCCGCCTCCTGACGATCCGCTTGAACTTCCGCTTCTGCGGACGCGTACGGTCCAGGACCGCCACCTCCAGGCGCTCGGCGGGAATCTCCCGCTCGCTGCCGTTGGTGTCCCGCGACAGCGCCTGCACCGCCAGCTTCAGCGCCTCCGCCAGCGTCATCCCGTCCCGGTGACGCTGGTCCAGATAACTGCTGATCTGCTCCGCATTGCCACCCACCGCGACCGAACCGTGCTCGTCCACGATCGACCCGTCGTGCGGCAGCCGGTAGATCTGGTCGCCCTCAGGGGTCTCCCCCACCTCGGCCACCACCAGCTCCACCTCGTACGGCTTCTCGGCGGCACTGGAGAAGATCGTGCCCAGCGTCTGCGCATAGACGTTGGCCAGACCCCGGGCGGTCACGTCGTCCCGGTCGTAGGTGTAACCGCGCAGGTCGGCGTAGCGGACGCCACCGATGCGCAGATTCTCGTACTCGTTGTACTTGCCGGCGGCCGCGAAACCGATCCGGTCGTAGATCTCGCTGAACTTGTGCAGCGCACGGGACGGATTCTCACCGACGAACACGATGCCGTCGGCATACTGCAGCACCACCAGGCTGCGGCCGCGGGCGATGCCCTTGCGGGCGTACTCCGCCCGGTCGGCCATGGCCTGCTGGGGTGAGACGTAGAACGGCGTCGACACCGGTCACCCATCCCTTTCTGTCGAAGTCACTGGATCCCCTCGGAAAAGAACCGCCGCCGCTACAGCAGCGCGGCCCGCGGACCGTCGGGCTGCTCCAGCCGGCGCTGCAGCACCGACCGGGCGATCTCGGAGGACTCCTCCTCGGTGAGCCGGCGGTAGCCGTCATCGGTGATCACGGTGACGATCGGATAGATCCGGCGGGCCACGTCCGGACCACCCGTCGCCGAGTCGTCGTCCGCCGCGTCGTACAGGGCCTGGACCACCAGCGTCGTCGCCTCGGCCTCACTCAGGTCGTCCCGGAAGAGCTTCTTCATCGCACCCCGGGCGAAGATCGAACCGGAACCCGTCGCCGCATAGCCGTGCTCCTCGGAACGGCCGCCCGTCACGTCGTACGAGAAGATCCGGCCCTTGTCGCGGTCCAGGTCGAACCCGGCGAACAGCGGCACCACCGCCAGCCCCTGCATCGCCATGCCCAGATTGGAACGGATCATGGTCGACAGCCGGTTCGCCTTGCCCTCCAGCGACAGCTGCGTGCCCTCGACCTTCTCGAAGTGCTCCAGCTCCAACTGGAACAGCTTCACCATCTCCACGGCAAGACCCGCCGTACCGGCGATGCCCACCGCCGAGTACTCGTCCGCCGGGAAGACCTTCTCGATGTCGCGCTGGGCGATGACGTTGCCCATGGTGGCCCGGCGGTCGCCGGCCAGCACGACGCCACCCGGGAACGTCACGGCCACGATCGTCGTGCCGTGCGGCGCCTCCAGCACGCCCTGGGTGGGCGGCAGCTGCCGCTTCCCGGGGAGCAGCTCGGGCTGGTGCTCGGACAGGAAGTCCATGAAGGACGAGGACCCCGGCGTCAGGAAGGCAGCTGGTAGACGCCCGGTGCTACGAGTGTTGGCTTCCACGCGTTTCCTTCCACGTATGCGGCAGCCCGCCTCATGACGTCGGGCCGATCCTTGAACTGCCCCAGCGCGGCATTGCAGCTGAAGCACAGTACGCCACGGACCCTACCCGTCTCATGGCAGTGATCCACATGCTCGGGGAGAGCCGAAAGACAGATGCAGCAGACGCCCGCCTGCTCTGCGACCAACGCCTTCAACTCGACCGGGCTCAAGCCGTACTTGCGCTTGAAGTAGCTGACCCTGTTCCGCTCGGCTCTGCACACACGGCAGTAGCTCGCCCACCCGTCCGACGAGGTCCTGTTGCGCTCCCACTCGGAATGGGGCTTCGCCAGCTCACACTGAGGACACCGCTTGTGACCCTCCGTAACGAGAACCTCGACCCTGGCCGTCCTGCCTCTGGCCTCCTGGCGCTGCCGGTAGTACTCGGCTGCACACTCCCTGCAGTACGCCTGGAGGCCGTCGGACGGAGATCTGTTGCCGGCGAAGGCACCGCGCGGCAGATGACGCTTGCACCGCGAACAACGCTTCGACTTAATTTCGCCATTCAAACCGAGCCCCCAACTTCACCTTAATTTCAAAGGTGAAGTCACTCTCCGCCCTTCTGAACGAAGGACCTCACGAAATCCTCTGCGTTCTCCTCGAGTACGTCGTCGATTTCGTCCAGTACGGAGTCCACGTCGTCGCTCAGCTTCTCGTGGCGCTCCTTGAGGTCTTCCGAGCCCTGCGCGTCCTGCGCCTGCTCCTCGACCTCCTCCGTGGAGCGCGTGGCCTTCTGCTGCCCGCCGCCGGTGTCCTTCGTTGCCATAACCCTCACCCCGCTCTGTTCGACCGACATGGTCGGCCTTTTCGGTCGATCGGTGATGATCAGACCCTACAAGCCCGGTCCGACATCGGCCCTGCTGTTTCTCCAACGAACGAGGGCCACCTCGATGATTCCCGGAGTCCGGGTTTTCCACCCGGGGCGGCCCGGTTCGTCCGCGGGCTTTCTCAGCTGCCGGAGAGGACCCTGACCAGGTCTTCCGCGGTGCGGCAGCGGTCGAGGAGCTCCTTGACGTGATTTCGCGTTCCGCGAAGCGGTTCCAGGGTTGGGACGCGCTGGAGGGAGTCCCGGCCCGGCAGGTCGAAGATCACGGAGTCCCAGGAGGCCGCGGCGACGTCGTCGGCGTACTGCTCCAGGCAGCGGCCGCGGAAATAGGCGCGGGTGTCCTCCGGGGGCTTGGTGCGGGCCCGGTCGACCTCGGACTCGTCCAGGAGCCGTTTCATGCGTCCGCGGGCCGCCAGGCGGTTGTAGAGGCCCTTGTCGGGGCGCACGTCGGCGTACTGGAGGTCGACGAGGTGCAGCCGGGCGGCGTCCCAGTCGAGGCCGTCGCGGCGCCGGTAGCCCTCCATGAGTTCCCGTTTGGCGACCCAGTCCAGTTCGCCGGCGAGGCTCATGGGGTCGTTCTCCAGCCGGTTGAGGGTGTCCTCCCAGCGGGCGAGGACGTCCTTGGTCTGGTCGTCGGCGTCGGCGCCGAAGCGTTCCTCGACGTATTTGCGCGACAGCTCGTAGTACTCCATCTGGAGCTGGACCGCGGTGAGTGTGCGGCCGCTGCGGAGGGTGACGAGGCGCTTGAGGCCGGGGTCGTGGGAGACCTGGTGGAGCGTGCGTACGGGCTGGTCGACGGCCAGGTCTACGGCGATGAAGCCGTCCTCGATCATGGAGAGGACGAGCGCGGTGGTGCCGAGCTTGAGGTAGGTGGAGATCTCGGAGAGGTTGGCGTCGCCGATGATCACGTGGAGGCGGCGGTACTTCTCGGCGTCGGCGTGGGGTTCGTCGCGGGTGTTGATGATGGGCCGTTTGAGGGTGGTCTCGAGGCCGACCTCGACCTCGAAGTAGTCGGCGCGCTGGCTGAGCTGGAAGCCGTGTTCGTGGCCGTCCTGGCCGATGCCGACGCGTCCGGCGCCGGCGAAGACCTGGCGGGAGACGAAGAAGGGCGTGAGGTGGCGCACGATGTCCGAGAAGGCGGTCTCGCGCTTCATCAGGTAGTTCTCGTGCGTGCCGTAGGAGGCGCCCTTGTTGTCGGTGTTGTTCTTGTAGAGGTGGATGGGCTGGGCGCCGGGGAGCTGGGCGGCACGTTCGGCGGCCTCGGCCATGATCCGTTCGCCGGCCTTGTCCCAGAGGACGGCGTCGCGGGGGTTGGTGACCTCGGGGGCGCTGTACTCGGGGTGGGCGTGGTCGACGTAGAGGCGGGCGCCGTTGGTGAGGATCACGTTGGCGAGGCCGATGTCCTCGTCGGTGAGCTGGCTGGCGTCGGCGGCCTCCCTGGCGAGGTCGAAGCCTCGCGCGTCGCGCAGCGGGTTCTCCTCCTCGAAGTCCCAGCGGGCCCGGCGGGCCCGGTGCATCGCCGCCGCGTACGCGTTGACGATCTGGGACGAGGTGAGCATGGCATTGGCGTTGGGGTGGCCGGGGACGGAGATCCCGTACTCCGTCTCGATGCCCATTACTCGCCGTACGGTCATGCGGCCCTCCTTGCCCGGCGGCACCCTCGGTCGTGGGCGCCGCTCAAGTACCGCTGTCGCTCAGGTGCCTGTGCGGTGCCCGTCCCCGCACTGCGCGACCCGGCGGTACGAAAGAGCCTAGAACGCCTTTGCGCTGGTGGGGAGATCATTTGCGTCATTGCCTTGCTCCGGCCGTGGGCCGGAAAAGCAGTGGGCTGCGGGTACCCGTGGAGGGCACCCGCAGCCTCTCCGCCTTCTAGAGGTACTGACCGGTGTTCGCCACCGTGTCGATGGAGCGTCCGGTGTCCGCGCCCTGCTTTCCGGTGATGAGGGTGCGGATGTAGACGATCCGTTCGCCCTTCTTTCCGGAGATGCGGGCCCAGTCGTCGGGGTTGGTGGTGTTGGGAAGGTCCTCGTTCTCCTTGAACTCGTCCACGCATGCCTGGAGGAGGTGGGAGACGCGGAGGCCCTTCTGGTTCTTTTCGAGGAAGTCCTTGATCGCCATCTTCTTGGCGCGCCCGACGATGTTCTCGATCATGGCGCCGGAGTTGAAGTCCTTGAAGTAGAGGACTTCCTTGTCGCCGTTGGCGTAGGTGACTTCCAGGAAGCGGTTCTCCTCGGATTCGGCGTACATCTGCTCGACGGCGGTCTGGATCATTCCCTGGACGGTGGCGTCCTTGTCGCCGCCGTGTTCGGTGAGGTCGTCGCCGTGCAGGGGGAGCCGCTGGGTGAGGTACTTCCCGAAGATGTCCTTGGCCGCTTCGGCGTCCGGACGTTCGATCTTGATCTTCACGTCGAGGCGGCCGGGACGGAGGATGGCGGGGTCGATCATGTCCTCGCGGTTGGAGGCGCCGATCACGACCACGTTCTCCAGGCCCTCCACGCCGTCGATCTCGGCGAGCAGCTGGGGGACGATGGTGTTCTCGACGTCGGAGCTGACGCCGGAGCCGCGGGTGCGGAAGAGGGATTCCATCTCGTCGAAGAAGACGATGACGGGGGTGCCCTCGCTGGCCTTCTCCCGGGCGCGCTGGAAGACGAGGCGGATCTGCCGCTCGGTCTCGCCGACGTACTTGTTCAGGAGCTCGGGGCCCTTGATGTTGAGGAAGAAGCTCTTGCCGGCGGCCTGGCCGGTGACCTCGGCGACCTTCTTGGCCAGGGAGTTCGCGACGGCTTTGGCGATGAGCGTCTTGCCGCATCCGGGGGGGCCGTAGAGGAGGACGCCCTTGGGCGGGCGGAGCTCGTGCTCCTTGAAGAGGTCGGGGTAGAGGTAGGGGAGCTCGACGGCGTCGCGGATGGCCTCGATCTGGTTGCCGAGGCCGCCGATCTGCTCGTAGCCGATGTCGGGGACCTCTTCGAGGACGAGCTCCTCGACCTCGCTCTTGGGTACGACCTCGTAGACGTAGCCGGAGCGGGGTTCGAGGAGGAGGGCGTCGCCGGGGCGGATGGTGACGTCCAGCAGCGGCTCGGCGAGCCGGACCACCCGTTCCTCGTCGGTGTGCCCCAGGACGAGGGCGCGCTCGCCGTCCTCGAGGATCTCCTTGAGGGTGACGATGTCGCCGACGCGCTCGTACTCCATGGCTTCGACCACGTTGAGCGCCTCGTTGAGCATGACCTCCTGGCCGCGCCGGAGGTCGTCGAGGTCGACGCTGGGGCTGACGTTCACGCGCAGTTTGCGGCCGCCGGTGAAGATGTCGGCGGTGGCGTCCTCGTTGGCCTGCAGGAAGACGCCGAAGCCGGCGGGCGGCTGGGCGAGGCGGTCGACCTCCTCCTTGAGGGCCACGATCTGGTCGCGGGCCTCGCGGAGTGTGTTCGCCAGTCGTTCGTTCTGTGCGGACACGCCGGCCAGGTTGGTCTGCAGCTCGACGATCCGCTCTTCGAGGATCCTCGTGTGCCGCGGAGAGTCGGCGAGCTTGCGGCGCAGGACGGCGATCTCCTGCTCAAGGTAGGCGATCTGCCCGGCCGGGTCGTCGGACCCGCGTCCCGGGCGGATGCCGCGGTTCATGTCGTCGTCGTGGGCTGCCACGGTCCTCACCTCCTCCAAGGGGAGCTGGACGCTTCCAGACCCTACCTGGGTGGGTGTCGATTGAAACCCCTAGATCACAAAGACTGTCGGGGTGTGTCCGATCTTCACCCTTGCGCTCTCCCTCACGCCAGGGGAATACCCACCGAACATGATTGGAAAGCGGGCGGGGGTAGGGTCGACGTGTTCAACACCCGCCGGAGCTGGCCGGATTCCCGTGCGGCTCGGCGCGAAACGTCAGGAGTGAAGTCCGTGCAGCAGCAGGCCCCGGGAGCGGGCGAGGCGCTGGAGGTCTGGATCGACCAGGATCTGTGCACCGGTGACGGTATCTGTGCGCAGTACGCGCCGGAGGTGTTCGAGCTGGACATCGACGGTCTGGCGTATGTCCGGGGGCCGGGTGAGGAGCTGTTGCAGGAGGTGGGAGCGGCAACGCCGGTGCCGCTGCCGCTCCTCGCGGACGTGGTGGACTCGGCGCGGGAATGTCCGGGCGACTGCATTCATGTACGGCGGGTTTCGGACAGGGTCGAGGTGTACGGTCCGGACGCCGAGTGACGCTGCGGACCGCCTGAGTTACGGCCGGGGGCCCGGGGTGGGTGCGGGCGGGGGTCAGACGGTGCGGGCCTGGCTGGGGGTGGTGCGGACGAAGGCTCCGTTGCTCCAGCGCCAGGAGGCGGTGTCCTTGAGGTCGGGGCAGCAACTCGGCACGTCGGGCGAGGAGTAGCCGAGCAGGGTGGCGGTGACGGCTCCGGCGTGGAGGGTGAAGTCGGTCACGGTGAGCCGGTCCTTGGGGTCGACGAGGGTGGCGACGACGCGGGGTGCGGTGGTGTCGGCGGCCCGGGTGAGGACGTAGACGGCGTCGGGCGGGGTGCCCATGGAGGCGTCGCAGTGGACGACGGCGACGGTTTCGGGGCGGCCGTCGCCGTCGAGGTCTCCGGCGGCTTTCTTCGCCACGACGGCTTTCACGGGGCCGCAGGTGATCGGGAAGGTCACGCCGGCGGTGGAGGGCGGTGTGGCGGGGGCGGTCCGGGTGCCGGTGGCCTGGGCGGCGGTCGCGGGGCTCGGCTGGAGGAGCGAGCTGAGGGCGACCACGCCGGCGACGGCGGTGGCGGTGGCCATCCAGTGGAGGGGGCGGGTGTCCGTGTGGGCCAGTTCCGGAACGGCGGAGGGCTGCACGAGGAGTTTCTCCTGTGAGGGCTGTGCCGGTGGGGTGGCAAGCATCGTGCCACACGTCACAGTGGCGGGGAACCGGGGGGTGGGTTCTCGCCGCGGTTGAGCTGGGCCGGGGTGTCCCGGGGGGGGGCTGCCGGGCGTCCTTCCGGTGCGGCGGCTCCGGGTCCCGGGGGTCCGGCCTCCGCTTGGGCGGTCCGGGCCGGGTGCGGTCCGCTTCCGGTGGCGCGGGGTCGTGGTGGGGGGCAACGCGGAGGCGCCGTGGTGCAGTTCCCCGGTGGGTCGGGGAACTGCACCACGGCGCCTCGTCGTTGTGCGGGCCGGGGGGCGGGTCAGCGGCCGGCGCCTCCGTCGGCGTTGGGGCCTTCGTAGTCCTCGCCGTAGGCGCCCTTGGCGGGGCGGCGGCGGCGCATGGGGGGCTCGACGCCGTCGGCCAGGCGGCGGGCGGTGAGCAGGAAGCCGGTGTGGCCGATCATGCGGTGGTCGGGGCGGACGGCGAGGCCCTCGATGTGCCAGTTGCGGATCATCGTCTCCCAGGCGGTCGGCTCGTTGAAGCAGCCGATCTCGCGGATGGACTCCACGGTCCGGGCGAGCTGGGTGGTGGTGGCGACGTAGCAGCAGAGGATGCCGCCGGGCACGAGGGCCTTGGAGACGGCCTCGAGGCATTCCCAGGGGGCGAGCATGTCGAGGATGACGCGGTCGACGTCGGTGTCGGACAGGTTGTCCTGGAGGTCGCCGACGGTGAGCTGCCAGGCGGGGTGGGGGCCGCCGAAGTAGCGCTCGACGTTGGCCTGGGCGATCTCGGCGAAGTCGGCGCGGCGCTCGTAGCTGTGCAGCATGCCCTGGTCGCCGATGGCGCGCAGCAGGAAGCTGCTGAGGGAGCCGGAGCCGACGCCGGCCTCGACGACGCGTGCGCCGGGGAAGATGTCGGCGAAGGCGAGGATCTGCCCTGCGTCCTTCGGGTAGACGACGGCCGCCCCGCGGGGCATGGACAGGACGTAGTCGGGGAGCAGGGGGCGCAGCGCGAGGTAGGCGACGTTTCCGGTGGTGCGGACAACGCTGCCCTCGGGTGCGCCGATCAGTTCGTCGTGCGGGAAGGAGCCCTTGTGGGTGTGGAAGTTCTTCCCGGCTTCGAGCGTGAACGTGTAGTGGCGGCCCTTGGGGTCGGTCAGCTGTACCTGGTCCCCGACCTTGAAGGGCCCGCGACGGCGGGCGGCACCGGTCGGTTCGGACATGTGACCAGCCTACCGGTCCCGGGGAGGGGTGCCGACCATGGCCGGGGGGCGGGGTGGGCGGTGTGCGGGGCGGGGTGGTGGTGGGGCCGGGGGTGGTGGTCAGGTGGCGGCGGAGGGGCGGGCCATGGCCTTCACGAAGGCGCGTTCGACGTCGGCGGCGGAGAGGACGCCGTAGATCTCGCCGGTTTCCTCCACGACGAGGTATTCGCTGGCGGGGGCGGCGCGGAGGGCGTCTAGGAGGTCCTCGCCGGCGAGCTCGGCGGAGACGCGCATGCCGTCGGTGAGGTCCTGGGCGAGTTCGCTGGCGAGGACCCAGGGGCGGCGGTGGGCGGGGACGTCGGCGATGGCGGCTTCGCGGACCAGGGAGAGGGGTGTGCCGTGGCCGTCGACGACGACGAGGGCGCGGGCGCCCGCGTCGTTGGCGCGACGCAGGGCCTCGGCGAGGGAGGTGCCGGTCTCGACGGGGACGGCGCGGCGGGTGAGGGTGCGGGCGCGGAGTTCGGGGAGGTGTTCGCGCAGGCGTGCCATGCGCAGGCTGTTGCCGGCGCCGGTCCAGATGATGGCGGCGAGGATCGCGGCGAGGAGGGCGTCGGTGACGGTGTCCATGCCGACGCTGTCCTCGGCGGTGGCGCCGAGGGTGCCGGACTGGGTGAGCAGGGGCAGTCCGATGAGGACGGAGACGGCGAGGGCGCGGCCGACCCAGGCGGCGGCGACGGTGCCGCTCATGGGGCGGCCGGTGATCTTCCAGACGACGGCGCGGAGCATGCGGCCGCCGTCGAGGGGGAGGCCGGGCAGCAGGTTGAAGGCGGCGACGATGAGGTTGGAGACCATCAGGCCGGCGAGGAGGACGCCGGGGACGGTGCCGCGCTGGACCGGGAGCAGGGCGAGGTAGAAGAGGCCGGCGAGGACCAGGGACAGCAGGGGGCCGACGAAGGCGAGGACGAATTCGCGGCCGGGGGTCTCGGCTTCCTTCTCGATCTCGGAGACGCCGCCGAAGAACTGCAGTTGGATGCGGCGGACCGGGAGTTTGAAGCGGAGGGCGGCGACGGTGTGGGCGAGTTCGTGGACGAGGACGGAGGCGTAGAAGGCGATGGCGAAGAAGAGGGAGACGAGGTAGCGCAGGGCGCCCAGTTCGGGCAGGACGCGGTCGAGCTGTCCGCCGAAGACCCAGGTGATGAGGGCGGCGACGAGGAACCAGCTGGGGGCGACGTAGACGGGGACGCCGAAGGGGCGGCCCATGAGGAGTCCGCCGCCGGGTTCGCGGGGGCGTCGGGGCGGGGGGCCGGGGCGGAGGCCGGAGTGGGCGGCGGCGCGGTCGGGGTGGGTGTCGTGCGGGGGCCCGGCGGGGCCGGGGGTGGTGCGGGGGCCGTCGTCGGGGGTGGCTGCGGTCTCCGGGGCGGGGGCGCCGGTGTCCTGGGGGCCGGGGGCCGGTGTGCCGGGTCCGTCGTGGGGGGCCGGGTCGGGGTGCGGGGGGCCGGCGGCCGGGGCCGTGGGGCCCGTGGGCTGCTCGGCCGGCTCCTCGCTGCCGGACCGCGGCTGTCCGCTGCCGCCGCTCACGTCCACGGTGTCCCCTCGTTCGAAGCGTCTCCCGTGCCTGACGGCCGGAAGGTCTCGGGTCGATGGTATGCGGCCGTGGCGAACGGTTCCGCCTCGGCACCCCCCGGTGTTCGTGCGGTGTGTGGGGGGCGTGTGAGGAGCGGGTGTGCGGTGCGGCGGCGGGGATGCGGGCCGCGGGGTCCGCCGGGGATGGCGTGGGCGGTGCGGGCCTGTGGGTCACTGTCAGTGGTGGGCCGTATGGTCTGTGGCATGGACAGCAGCACCGAGGGCGCGGCAGGCGCTCACAGCGGCGGTGGGACCGCGGGGCCGGCACGGGCCGGGGCGGGTCCGGCCGGGGCGGGTCCGGCCGCGCCGGGCGGGGAGGCGGTGCCCGCGGCGCGTGCGGCGTCGGCTCCGACGTCGTTGTCGCCGTCGCGGGCGGGTGACTTCATGCAGTGTCCGCTGCTGTACCGGTTCCGGGTGATCGACCGGCTGCCCGAGAGGCCGAGCGAGGCGGCGACGCGGGGCACGCTGGTGCATGCGGTGCTGGAGCGGCTCTTCGACGATCCGGCGGCGGAGCGGACGGCTCCGCGGGCGAAGTCGTTGATTCCGGGGCAGTGGGACCGGCTGCGGGAGAGCCGGCCCGAGGTCGTGGAGCTGTTCGCGGACGATCCGGACGGGCAGCGTCTGGCGGGCTGGCTGGCCGAGGCGGAGCGGCTGGTCGAGCGGTGGTTCGGGCTGGAGGATCCTACGCGGCTCGAGCCGGCGGAGCGGGAGCTGTTCGTCGAGGCGGAGCTGGAGAGCGGGCTGACGCTGCGCGGGATCATCGATCGGGTGGATGTGGCGCCGACGGGTGAGGTGCGCATCGTCGACTACAAGACGGGCAAGGCGCCGCGCCCGGAGTACGCCGAGGGCGCGCTGTTCCAGATGAAGTTCTACGCGCTGGTGGTGTGGCGGCTGAAGCGGGTCGTGCCGCGGCGGCTGCAGCTGGTGTATCTCGGCAGTGGTGAGGTGCTGACCTACGATCCGGTGCTCGCGGATCTGGAGCGGGTGGAGCGGAAGCTGCTGGCGTTGTGGGAGGCGATCCGGCGGGCGACGGAGACGGGTGAGTGGCGGCCGCGTCCGACGAAGCTGTGCGGCTGGTGCGACCACCGGGCGCACTGCCCGGAGTTCGGCGGTACTCCCCCGCCGTACCCGCTGCCGGTGCTGAGGGCGGACGCGGCCGGGGAGGGCGAGCAGGGCAGAATGGGGCCGGACTAGCGAAGGAGACTTACGTGGCCATCCGTGTCCTACTGGTCGACGACCAGCCGCTGTTGCGCACCGGGTTCCGGATGATTCTGGAGGCGGAGCAGGACCTCGCGGTCGTGGGTGAGGCCGGGGACGGCCTCCAGGCGCTGGACCAGGTGCGTGCGTTGCAGCCCGATGTGGTGCTGATGGACATCCGTATGCCGCGGATGGACGGGGTGGAGGCGACGCGGCAGATCACCGGGCCGGGCCGGGACGGTCCGGCGAAGGTGCTGGTGCTGACGACGTTCGACCTCGACGAGTACGTGGTGGAGGCGCTGCGGGCGGGGGCGAGCGGTTTCCTGCTGAAGGACGCGCCCGCGCACGAGCTGGTGCAGGCGATCCGGGTGGTGGCGGGGGGTGAGGCGATGCTGGCGCCGAGCATCACGCGGCGGCTGCTGGACAAGTACGCGACGCATCTGCCGTCCGGGGAGGAGCCGGTTCCGGACGCGCTGCACACGCTCACGGAGCGTGAGGTGGAGGTACTGAAGCTGGTGGCGCGGGGGTTGTCCAATGCGGAGATCGCGGCGGACCTGTTCGTGAGTGAGACCACCGTGAAGACGCATGTGGGGCATGTGCTGACGAAGTTGGGTCTGCGGGACCGGGTGCAGGCTGCGGTGTACGCGTACGAGAGCGGTCTGGTGCGTCCGGGGGCGCAGTAGGGACCGGTTTCGGGGGTGTGGGCGCCCTCCCGCCGGCCGGTGCCGGTGGGAGGGCGTCGTCGTCCGCGGTGGGGTCAGCTCTTGCTGAGTTCCCAGAAGCGGAAGACCGTGGAGGCGTCCAGGCAGTATTCGAGGCCGTAGACGCCGTCGCGGACGACGGCGTACTGCTTGGCCTGCCACACCGGCAGGACGGGGAGCTGGGCGGCGACGATGTTCTGCAGGCGCGCGAATTCCTCACCGGTGGCGGCGCGGTCGCTCTGGGCGGCGGTGCGCGGGATGAGGGTGCCGGTGATGGTGGTGTTGGCGTAGTGGTTGCCGAGGACGTTGCCCTTGCCGAAGAACGGGGCGGTGAAGTTGTCGGCGTCGGGGTAGTCCGGGACCCAGCCCTTGACGTAGACGCCGTACTTGCCCTGGGCGATGTCCTTCTCGTACTGGTCGAAGGGCACGGAGCGCACGTCGGCGTGGAAGAGTCCGGCGGCGTTGAGCTGGGCGGCGATGGCCTTCAGTTCCTGGTCGGTGGCGGGGCCGTAGCGGGAGGGGGTGGACCAGAGGGTGAGTTTCACCGGGGTGGTGATGCCGTCGGCGCGCAGGGCTGCGGCCGCCTTGGCCCGGGAGGGCCGGGCACCGTAGGTGTCGAAGAAGGCGGTGTTGTGGCCGGCGATGCCGGCCGGGATGACCGAGTACAGCGGGGTGGCCGTGTCCTGGTAGACCTGCCGGATCAGGGCGTCGCGGTCGAGGAGGTAGGCGATGGCCTTGCGGACGCCGAGTTTCCCGGTGACGGGGTCGTCCATGTTGAAGACGAGGTGCTGGACTTCGGCGCTGGTGCCCTCGATGACGTCGACGCCCTTGTTGTCGTCCTGCTGCTCGATGCCGTTGATGTCGCCGGCGGTCAGGCCGCGGTAGGCGACGTCGACCTTGCCGGCGAGGACGTCGCGCTTGAGGGCGCTCTGGTCGCCGTGGAAGAACTTCACGGCGATGCCGGTGTTCTTCACCCGGGCGGTGCCACGGTAGTTCTTGTTGACGGAGAAGACGGCCTGGTCCTTGTCGAGGGAGTCCAGGGTGTAGGGGCCGGAGCCGACGGCGTGGCCGTCCTTGCGCAGTCCGCGGGCGTCGTACTGGCGGTGGTCGACGATGGATCCGGCGCCGGAGGCTATTTTGCTGGGGAAGGTGGCGTCGGGGACCTTCAGGTGGAAGACGACGGTCCGGGTGTCGGGTGTGTCGACCCGGTCGAGCATGGGGAACATGATGGCCGGTCCGGCGGGGTCGGCGATGCCCAGCATGCGGTCGAAGGAGAACTTGACGTCCTGTGCGGTGAGCGGGTCGCCGTTGCTGAAGGTGAGGCCGTCCTTGAGCGTGCACCGGTAGACCTGGGCCCGGGTGTCCGTGAAGGAGCAGCTCTTCGCGGCTTCCGGCTGCGGCTCGGTGCCTCCCTTGGGGAAGCTGAGCAGTGACTGGAAGACGTTGTCGAAGAGGAGCCAGGAGCCGGGGTCGTAGCCGGAGGCCGGGTCGGTGGCGAGGATGTCGTCGGACATGCCGACGACCAGGTGGGATCCGCCGCTCGCGGATCCGCCGTCGTCGGAGCCGCATCCGGTCAACAGGCCGGAGGCCAGTCCCGCCACGATGGGCAGGACCGGCCACTGGTTGCGCATGTTCACTGCATGTGCCTTGTCTTCGGTTTTCGGAAGCCCGGGGGCAGTCCCGTGCCCCCGGACGAGGGCCCCTACCGGCAGGGCCCTCAAAAACCGTTAGCTTTTCACACCGCGGCCGAGCTCCCACAGCTGCAGGGTCGAGGTGGAGTTGATGGCATAGGCGGTGCCGGTGATGTCGTCGCGGGCGGCGACGTACTGCTTGCCCTGCCACAGCGGCAGGATCGGCACGTCGTTGGCGACGATGTCCTGGATGGACGTGAGGCTGTTCGCGGCGGCGAGCCGGTCGGCCTGGCGGCGGGACTGCGGGATGAGGGTGTTGCGGATCTCGCTGTTGGTGTACGGCGAGTTGAGGGTGTTGTCCTTGTCGAGGAAGGGCGCGAGGTAGTTGTCGGCGTCGGGGAAGTCGGGGAACCAGCCCATGCCGTAGACCTCGTAGGAACCCTTCTGCTCGGCGGGGCGGAAGGCCGCCCAGGGGGCGCCCTGGATGGCGACGTCGAACAGGCCGCTGGAGTTCAGCTGCTGCTGGAGGACCTCGAACTCCTTCTTGGTGGCCGAGCCGTAGTGGTCGGTCGTGTAGTGCAGGGTGAGCTTCACCGGGGTGGTGATGCCGCCCTTGGCGAGCAGCGCCTTGGCCTTGGAGACGCTGGGGTCGCCGTACTTGTTGAAGAAGGAGTTGGAGTGGCCGGTGACGGTGGCCGGGACGAGCGAGTACAGCGGCTCGGCCTGGGTGCCGTAGACCTTGCCGGCGAGTGCGCCGCGGTCGACGAGCTGGGCGATGGCCTGGCGGACGGCGCGGCTCTTGACCGCGGGGGCGCTGGTGTTGAAGGCCAGGTAGCGGATCTCCAGGCCGGGCATCTCGACGAGGTCGACGTTGCCGTCGGCGGCGTTGGAGAGCTTCTGGATCTGCTCCGGCGACATGGTGCGCGTCATGACGTCGATGTCGCCCTTGGCGAGCGCGGCGCCCATGGCGTCGGCGTCGGCGAAGGAGCGCATCCGGACCTTGTCGTTGTTGAGCTCCACCGTGCCCTTGTAGTTGGGGTTCTTGGTGAAGACGGCATCGACGAGTTCGTTGTTCTTGACATCGGCCTTCATGGTGTACGGGCCGGAGCCGTCCACCTGGAAGCCGTTGCGGAGGCTGCCCTTCGCGTAGTTCTTGGGGTCGACGATGCCCGCGACGGGCGTCGACAGCTTGAACGGGAAGGTGGCGTCGGCGGTCTTCAGGTGGAAGATGACCTGGCGGTCGCCCTGGGTCTCGACGGTGTCGACGGTGGAGAGCAGCGCGAAGACGCCGCTGTCGGCCTTCAGGGAGAGGGCGCGGTCGATGGAGTACTTCACGTCGGCCGCGGTGACGGGGTCGCCGTTGGCGAACTTCAGGCCGTCGCGGAGGGTGCAGGCGTAGCGCTCGTTGCCGCTGTCGGTGAAGCCGCACTGCTCGGCGGCCTCGGGGACGGGGTCGCCGTCGCCCTTGGGCTGGGTCATCAGGGTCTGCACGGTCTGGCGCAGGATGTTCCAGCTGCCGACGTCGTAGGCGTACGCCGGGTCGAGGGGCGCGGGGGCGTCCTTCGAGGCCGTGAACCGGTCCGTGGTGCCGACGACGATGGCGTCGCCGCTGTTGCCGCTGCTGCCGGACCCGCCGCAGGCGGCGAGAACGGGCGCGAGCAGACCGACGACGGCCGGCAGCACCAAAGTCTTGCGGTTCATGCTCGAGTTTCTCCAGGGCGTCGGGTCCGTGTATCCGGCATGCAGGGGTGTCGCGGCGGATCACGGGGGTAACGGCGATGTTCTCGCAACGAGATTAATCCGCCCCCGCAGGAAGGGCTGCCGCCACCGGAGTTGAAAGCCCATCACGCTGTGGAGCCGGGTGCGGACGGTCCGGAGAAACGCTCCGCGGAAGGTTTCGTGCAGGGGTCCACCAATCGGGACACAAGGGCACACCTGCGGTGCCCGAAAGGGCCGGGTGGGCACGGTCCGCCGCCGATGTCGACCCCTGTGCGCGTGGCGAACGTCACAGCGTCAACTCGGTCCGGACGCGCGGGAATTCGAGCACCGGCAGAATTAATTCATTCCGTCGATCATCTCCGAGTAATGGATCCATTCACAATGCACGCTCGGTGAACGAGTCAGCGCATTTGTGTCATCAGTCCGCGCAGAAATGCGAGATCGACCTCTTCGAGCGAGGTGACGACGGTGCGGCGGGGTGCCGGGGCGATGGGCGCGACGGACGGGACGGCGACCACCTGGCAGCCGGCCGCCTCCGCGGCGGCGACGCCGGTCGCGGTGTCCTCCACCACCGCGCAGCGCGCCGGGTCCGCGCCGAGGCCCGCGGCGGCCAGCAGGTACGGGTCCGGGTGCGGCTTGGTGCGCGCGACCTCGTCGCCGGCGACGGTCAGGGAGAAGTGCTGCGGGCCGAGCGCGGTGAGCACCCGGTCGATGATGCGCCGGTGCGAGGCGGAGACGAGGGCGGTGGGGATCTCGTGCTCGGCCAGCTCGGCCAGCAGCCGGGCGGCGCCCGGCATCAGGGGCAGGGCGGTGCCGATCCGGTCCTCGAAGCCGCGGTTCAGCAGCACCGAGAGGGCGTCGAAGGTGATGTCGGCGCCGGTGGCCTCGATGAGGAAGCCCGCACTGCGGGTCATGGGCCCTCCGACGACCACGTGCCGCCAGGAGTCGTCGAGGGCGTGACCGAGGGCGGCGAACACCTCCACCTCGACGTCCCACCAGAAGCCCTCGGTGTCCACCAGGGTGCCGTCCATGTCGAGGAGCACGGCCTGCAGGGCGGAGCCTTCGGCCGTACGGGTACCGAGCGCGGGAACCGTGCTGGTCATCCGGGCGCACCTCCTTGAGGGACGATCAGGCCGGTTCCCGTGCGGGGAACCGGCCTGCAGTGGACCGACCAGTGTACGTCGTGGGCGTGCGAAACGCCTCGTGCAATCGCCGGCGGGCGCCGGGCGCCCGCCGGAGCGCAGGTCAGCGGGCGTTGAAGTACTTCGCCTCCGGGTGGTGGATCACGATGGCGTCGGTGGACTGCTCGGGGTGGAGCTGGAACTCCTCCGACAGGTGCACGCCGATCCGCTCCGGCTCCAGGAGGGTCGCGATCTTGGCGCGGTCCTCCAGGTCGGGGCAGGCGCCGTAGCCCAGCGAGAAGCGGGCGCCGCGGTACTTCAGCGCGAACATGTCCTCGATGTCGCTCGGGTCCTCCCCGGCGAAGCCCAGCTCGGAGCGCACCCGGGCGTGCCAGTACTCGGCGAGTGCCTCGGCCAGCTGCACGGACAGTCCGTGCAGCTCCAGGTACTCCCGGTAGGAGTCGGCCGCGAAGAGCCGCGCGGTCTCCTCGCCGATCCGGGAGCCGACGGTGACCACCTGGAAGCCGACGACGTCGGTCTCCCCCGACTCCTCGGGGCGGAAGAAGTCCGCCAGGCACAGCCTGCGGCCGCGGCGCTGGCGCGGGAAGGTGAAGCGGGTGCGCTCGTTGCCCCGCTCGTCCAGCACGATCAGGTCGTCGTCCTTGGAGACGCACGGGAAGTAGCCGTAGACGACGGCCGCCTCCAGCAGGTTCTCCGTCTGGAGCCGGTCCAGGAGGCCGCGCAGCCGGGGCCGCCCCTCGGTCTCGACCAGTTCCTCGTAGCCGGGGCCGTCGCCGGTGCGGGACTGCTTCAGCCCCCACTGGCCCTTGAACAGGGCTCCCTCGTCCAGCCAGGAGGCGTACTCCTTGAGCTGGATGCCCTTGATCACACGGGTGCCGCGGAAGGGGGGCTCGGGGACGGGGTTGTCGGTGGCGACGTCGGAGCGGACGTGGCCGGCCTCCGGGCGCTCCTCGACCTCGACGGCGGCCGCCGGGCGGACCCGGCGCTGCCTCAGTTCGGGCAGCTTGGCGCCGGGCACGCCCCGCTTGACCCCGATGAGCGCGTCCATCAGGCGCAGGCCCTCGAAGGCGTCCCGGGCGTAGCGGACCTCGCCCTCGTACAGCTCGTGCAGGTCCTGCTCGACGTAGGCGCGGGTGAGGGCGGCGCCGCCGAGGATGACGGGGTAGTCGGTGGCCAGGCCGCGCTGGTTGAGCTCCTCCAGGTTCTCCTTCATGATCACCGTGGACTTGACCAGGAGGCCGGACATGCCGATGACGTCGGCGCGGTGCTCGTCGGCGGCGTCGAGGATCGCGGAGACCGGCTGCTTGATGCCGAGATTGACGACGTTGTAGCCGTTGTTGGAGAGGATGATGTCCACGAGGTTCTTGCCGATGTCGTGGACGTCGCCGCGCACGGTGGCCAGCACGATGGTGCCCTTGCCTGCCTCGTCGGTCTTCTCCATGTGCGGTTCGAGGTGGGCGACGGCCGCCTTCATGACCTCGGCGGACTGCAGCACGAACGGCAGCTGCATCTGGCCGGATCCGAACAGCTCGCCGACCACCTTCATGCCGTCGAGCAGGGTGACGTTGACGATGTCGAGGGCCGTGCGGGTGGTCAGGGCCTCGTCGAGGTCGGCCTCCAGGCCGTTGCGCTCGCCGTCGATGATGCGCCGCTTCAGGCGCTCGTCCAGCGGCAGCGCGGCCAGCTCCTCGGCCCTGCCGGCCTTGAGGGACTTGGCGGTGGCGCCCTCGAACAGCGCCATCAGCTTCTGCAGCGGGTCGTAGCCCTCGGCGCGGCGGTCGTGGATGAGGTCCAGGGCCGTGGTGACC
The DNA here is from genome assembly GCF_029269835.1 of Streptomyces tropicalis. Classification (GTDB taxonomy): domain Bacteria; phylum Actinomycetota; class Actinomycetes; order Streptomycetales; family Streptomycetaceae; genus Streptomyces; species Streptomyces tropicalis. The sequence continues at coordinate 197,626 of NZ_JARJBB010000006.1, forward strand.
TGCTCCTCGTCGAAGCGGGCGATGGGCAGGATCTTGCTGGCGTGCACGATCGCCGAGTCCAGGCCGGCCTTGACGCATTCGTCGAGGAAGACGGAGTTCAGCAGGATGCGGGCCGCCGGGTTGAGGCCGAAGGAGATGTTGGACAGGCCGAGGGTGGTCTGCACGTCCGGGTGGCGGCGCTTCAGCTCGCGGATCGCCTCGATGGTGGCGATGCCGTCCTTGCGGGACTCCTCCTGGCCGGTGCAGATGGTGAAGGTCAGGCAGTCGACGAGGATGTCCGACTCGTGGATGCCCCAGGTGCCGGTGAGGTCGGCGATGAGCCGCTCGGCGATCTCCACCTTCTTCCCGGGGGTGCGGGCCTGGCCCTCCTCGTCGATGGTCAGCGCGATGAGGGCGGCGCCGTGCTCCCGGGCCAGGGCGGTGACCTTCGCGAACCGGGACTCCGGGCCGTCGCCGTCCTCGTAGTTGACGGAGTTGATCACGGCGCGGCCGCCGAGCTGCTCCAGGCCGGCGCGGATCACGTCGAGCTCGGTGGAGTCGAGCACGATCGGCAGGGTGGAGGCGGTGGCGAAGCGCCCGGCCAGCTCCGTCATGTCGGCGACGCCGTCCCGGCCGACGTAGTCCACGCACAGGTCCAGCAGGTGCGCGCCCTCGCGGATCTGCTCGCGGGCCATCTCCACGCAGTCGTCCCAGCGGGCGTCCAGCATGGCCTCGCGGAACTTCTTGGAGCCGTTGGCGTTGGTGCGCTCGCCGATCGCCAGGTAGGAGGTGTCCTGGCGGAAGGGGACGGTCTGGTACAGCGAGGCGGCGCCCGGCTCGGGGCGTGGGGACCGCTCGGGCGGGGTCACGCCGCGGACCCGCTCCACCACCTGGCGCAGGTGCTCGGGGGTGGTGCCGCAGCAGCCGCCGATGAGCGACAGTCCGTAGTCGCGGACGAAGTTCTCCTGGGCGTCCGCGAGGCCCTCGGGGCCGAGCGGGAAGTGCGCGCCGTCCTTGGTGAGGACCGGCAGGCCCGCGTTCGGCATGCACAGCAGCGGGATGCGGGAGTGGCGGCTGAGGTAGCGCAGGTGCTCGCTCATCTCGGCCGGGCCGGTGGAGCAGTTCAGGCCGATCATGTCGATGCCGAGCGGCTCCAGCGCGGTCAGCGCGGCGCCGATCTCGGAGCCGAGCAGCATGGTGCCGGTGGTCTCGAAGGCCATGGAGCACAGCAGGGGCACCTCGGTGCCGGTGGCCTCCATGGCGCGGCGGGCGCCCAGGACGGACGCCTTCGTCTGCAGCAGGTCCTGGGTGGTCTCCACGATCAGCGCGTCGGCGCCGCCGGCGAGCAGGCCCTCGGCGTTGGCCTGGTAGCCGTCGCGGATGGTCGGGTAACCGATGTGGCCGAGCGTGGGCAGCTTGGTTCCGGGGCCGATCGAGCCGAGCACCCAGCGGGTGCGGCCGTCGCGGGCCGCGTGGGCGTCGGCCACCTCGCGGGCGATGCGGGCGCCGGCCTCGGACAGCTCGTGCACCCGGTCGGGGATCTCGTACTCCGCCATCGCGCTGTGGTTGGCGCCGAAGGTGTTGGTCTCGACGCAGTCGACGTCCGCTGCGAAGTACGCCTCGTGGACGGAGCGGACGATGTCGGGGCGCGTGACGTTCAGGACCTCGTTGCATCCTTCGAGGTTCTGGAAGTCCTCGAGGGTCGGGTCCTGGGCCTGGAGCATCGTGCCCATTGCTCCGTCGGCCACCACCACCCGGGTGGCGAGCGCCTCGCGGAGGGCGGACACACGGGTCCGGCTGTCGGCGGAAGGGGTCGGCAACGAGGCCATGAAGGGGCTCCCTGTGATGCGACGGCTGTCGGCTTTGCGCCCGTCCCGGCAGGCCCGCGCAGGGCATCCCGGAGAGGGCGCACGCGGCAAGGGTAGCCGGGACCGGGCCCTGATGGTCGGTGCGTCCACCACGCGGACGAGGATGGGCGCCGGTTCCCCGCGATCGGACCGCGGGCGGTAACAGGTGTCGACCGACCATTAGCGGGGAGTCGCCATGGACCGGTAGTGTTCGGCATTGCCGAACGACGTCTCGACATCGTGTCGTCGACGGTCGAAGGGGACGGAGGCAGAACGGCGATGGCACGGAACATCCAGTCGCTCGAACGGGCGGCCGCGATGCTGCGACTGCTCGGAGGCGGCGAGCGGCGCCTCGGCCTGTCCGACATCGCCTCGTCGCTGGGCCTCGCCAAGGGCACCGCGCACGGCATACTCCGCACGCTCCAGCAGGAGGGCTTCGTCGAGCAGGACGACGCCTCCGGGCGTTACCAGCTGGGCGCGGAGCTGCTGCGCCTGGGCACGACCTATCTGGACGTGCACGAGCTGCGGGCGCGGGCGCTGGTGTGGACGGACGACCTGGCGCGGTCCAGCGGGGAGAGCGTGCACCTGGGCGTGCTGCACCAGCAGGGCGTGCTGATCGTGCACCACGTCTTCCGCCCGGACGACAGCCGGCAGGTGCTGGAGATCGGGGCCATGCAGCCGCTGCACTCCACGGCTCTGGGCAAGGTGCTGTCGGCGTACGACCCGGTCGCGCACAGCGAGGTGGTCGACTGCGAACGCAAGGCCTTCACCGACCGGACCGTGTGCGACGTGACGGACTTCGAGCACCTCCTCGACGTCACGCGCGCGCGGGGCTACGCGGCGGACGTCGAGGAGACGTGGGAAGGGGTCGCCTCCATCGCCGCGCCCGTGCACGACCGGCGCCGGATGCCGGTCGGCGCGGTGGGCATCACCGGCGCGGTGGAACGGCTGTGCCGGGACGGCGAGCTGCGCCCCGAACTGATCGCGGCGGTCCGCGACTGCGCCCGCGCGGTGTCGCGGGACCTGGGCGCGGGACGCTTCTAGTCGAACCGCGCGAGGCCGGGCGGGCCGCAGGCCCGGCGTGCCCCCGGGTGCCTGCGCCCCGCAGCCTTGCGCCCTGCGGCTCCCCGCCTCGCCGCCCAAGGCCTTGCGGCTCGGGCTCGGGCCCTGCGGCCCTGCGCCGAACGGCCCGACGGCCCGCGCGCCCCGCCCCCTGGGCCCGCACCCCGTGGCCCGCGTGTCACGCCCCGCGCCCCGGCAGACGTGCGCCCCGGGTCTGAGGCCCCCGCCTCGGAGACCGGCGGCCGGTGCGGGGACGGCCCCGCCCCGTATACCGCCGCCCGGGGCGGGCGGCGTCCCGTCCTGCCGCCCGCCCCGGGCCCGGCCACTCCCGGCGTGCGTGTACCGATCGGGGGGAATGGCCGAAACGCATCGGTCGGGACCCGCCCGTCCCTGCGCGGCGGGCCGGGTCGCGGGGCTGAGCGCGGGGCCCGCGGGCATCCGCCGGGTCATGGGCGCGACGGGCGGGACAGCGGTGGCACCCGTGGGAGGACGCGACGGGCGCGGTCCGCGCGGCTCCACCCCTGCGGGTGCTCGCGGCACCGGTCCCGCCGATCAGTAACGATCGTGTTTTCGACATCAGAACTCTTGACGCCCACGTAACAGCGAAGCAAGACTCCCGTCCATCGGTCGACATTGTCGAACACCTAACGGCAATAAGCGTTAGAGTGTGGCAGTGCCAAGGGCCGGCATCGCTCTCACCCCCGAGGGCGCCAGACCCCCGGAGGGACCCGGGGTTCGGCTTACCCCTGGACGAAGGACAAAGGAGTCGCGGGTGTCCAGCTCCGACATCTTCATCGGCGAGACCATCGGTACCGCCATACTCATCCTGCTCGGCGGCGGCGTCTGTGCCGCCGTGACGCTGAAGGCCTCCAAGGCCCGCAACGCCGGCTGGCTCGCCATCACCTTCGGGTGGGGCTTCGCCGTGCTGACGGCCGTCTACACGTCGGCGCCGCTGTCCGGCGCCCATCTCAACCCGGCGGTCACGCTCGCACTCGCGATCAAGGACAACGACTGGGGCAACGTCCCGTACTACTGGGGCGGTCAGCTGCTCGGCGCCATGATCGGTGCGACCCTGGTCTGGGTGGCGTACTACGGCCAGTTCCACGCGCACCTCACCGACAAGGAGATCGTCGGCGGTCCGGGCGCGCAGGCCACCACCGCCAAGGCGGTCGAGGCCCAGGAGCAGGGCGCCGGCCCGGTGCTCGGCGTCTTCTCCACCGGCCCGGAGATCCGCAACGCGGTGCAGAACCTCGCCACGGAGATCATCGGCACCGTCGTGCTGGTGCTCGCGGTCCTCACGCAGGGCCTGAACGACAAGGGCAACGGCCTCGGCACGCTGGGCGCGCTGATCACGGCGCTGGTGGTCGTCTCCATCGGCCTCTCGCTGGGCGGCCCGACCGGGTACGCGATCAACCCGGCCCGCGACCTCGGTCCGCGGATCGTGCACGCCCTCCTGCCCCTGCCCAACAAGGGCGGCTCCGACTGGGGCTACGCCTGGATCCCGGTGGCCGGACCGCTGATCGGCGGCGCCATCGCGGCAGGCATATACAACGTCGCCTTCGCCTAGGGCCCCGCGCCCCGGGCCCGCCGGCCCGGGGCACCGAGCCCCGCGGCACGCGCCGTACAGACAGCCCCCACCGACCAAGGACCTCAGGAGCACACCGTGACCGACGCCCACACCGCCGGCCCCTTCATCGCCGCGATCGACCAGGGCACGACCTCGTCCCGCTGCATCGTCTTCGACCGGGACGGCCGCATCGTCTCGGTCGACCAGAAGGAGCACGAGCAGATCTTCCCGAAGCCGGGCTGGGTCGAGCACGACGCCACCGAGATCTGGACCAATGTCCAGGAGGTCGTCACCGGCGCCATCGAGAAGGCCGGCATCACCCGCGACGACATCAAGGCCATCGGCATCACCAACCAGCGCGAGACCACCGTGCTGTGGGACCGGAACACCGGCGAGCCCGTCCACAACGCCATCGTCTGGCAGGACACCCGCACCGACTCCCTGTGCCGGGAACTCGGCCGCAACGTCGGCCAGGACCGCTTCCGCCGCGAGACCGGCCTGCCGCTGGCCTCCTACTTCGCCGGACCCAAGGCCCGCTGGCTGCTCGACAACGTCGAGGGCCTGCGGGAGCGCGCCGAAGCCGGCGACATCCTCTTCGGCACCATGGACACCTGGGTCATCTGGAACCTGACCGGCGGTGCCGACGGCGGCCGGCACGTCACCGACGTGACCAACGCCTCCCGCACGATGCTGATGAACCTGCACACCATGCAGTGGGACGCGAAGATCGCCGAGTCGATCGGCGTGCCCCTGCCGATGCTGCCCGAGATCCGCTCCTCCGCCGAGGTCTACGGCGAGATCAAGGGCGGCCGCCTGGGCGACCTGCTCGGGGGCATCCCGGTCGCGTCCGCGCTCGGCGACCAGCAGGCGGCGCTGTTCGGTCAGACCTGCTTCTCCGAGGGCGAGACCAAGTCCACCTACGGCACCGGCACCTTCATGGTGATGAACACCGGCGACAAGATCATCAACTCCTACTCGGGCCTGCTGACCACCGTCGGCTACCAGATCGGCGACGCCAAGCCGGTCTACGCCCTGGAGGGCTCGATCGCGGTCACCGGCTCCCTGGTGCAGTGGATGCGCGACCAGATGGGCCTGATCTCCACCGCCGCCGAGATCGAGACGCTCGCGCTCTCGGTCGAGGACAACGGCGGCGCCTACTTCGTGCCGGCCTTCTCCGGCCTCTTCGCCCCGTACTGGCGCTCCGACGCCCGCGGCGTGATCGCCGGCCTGACCCGGTACGTCACCAAGGCGCACCTCGCGCGCGCCGTCCTGGAGGCCACGGCCTGGCAGACGCGGGAGATCGCCGACGCCATGACCAAGGACTCCGGCGTGGAGCTGACCGCCCTCAAGGTCGACGGCGGCATGACGTCCAACAACCTGCTGATGCAGACGCTCTCGGACTTCCTGGACGCGCCGGTGGTGCGCCCGATGGTCGCGGAGACCACCTGCCTCGGCGCCGCCTACGCCGCCGGTCTCGCCGTCGGCTTCTGGAACAGCACCGACGACCTGCGTGCCAACTGGCGCCGGGCCGCCGAGTGGACCCCCCGCATGGCCGCGGAGACCCGCGACCGTGAGTACAAGAGCTGGCTCAAGGCCGTCGAGCGGACCATGGGCTGGCTCGAGGACGAGGAGTAAGAAAGAGCATGACCAGTCAGTCCACCCTGCAGTCCGTGCCTGCCCTGGGTACGCACCCGGCCTCCGGCTCCCGCCAGAGCCGCGCCGAGACCCGGGAGCAGCTCTCGAAGGCGACGTACGACCTCCTCGTGATCGGCGGCGGCATCCTGGGCATCTCCACCGCCTGGCACGCCGCGCAGTCCGGCCTCAGGGTGGCCCTGGTCGACGCCGGCGACTTCGCCGGCGCCACCTCCTCCGCCTCCTCCAAGCTCCTCCACGGCGGTCTGCGCTACCTGCAGACCGGCGCGGTGAAGCTGGTGGCGGAGAACCACTTCGAGCGCCGTGCGGTCTCCCGCCAGGTGGCCCCCCACCTGGCGAACCCGCTCACGTTCTACCTCCCCGTGTACAAGGGCGGGCCGCACGGCGCGGCGAAGCTCGGGGCGGGCGTGTTCGCCTACTCCGCACTGTCGGCGTTCGGTGACGGCGTGGGTCACCTGCTCGGCCCGGCGAGGGCCGCGCAGGACGTGCCCGAGCTGCGCACCGACAACCTCAAGGCCGTCGCCGTGTACGGCGACGACCAGATGAACGACGCGCGCATGGCGCTGATGACGGTTCGTGCGGCCGCCGAGGCGGGCGCCGCCGTCCTCAACCACGCCGAGGTCACCGGCCTGCGCTTCACCAAGGGCCGGGTGACCGGCGCGGAGCTGAAGGACCGTCTGACCGGCGACGAGTTCGGTGTGAACGCCCGGCTGGTGCTGAACGCGACCGGCCCGTGGGTGGACCACCTGCGCAGGATGGAGGACCCCGGTGCGGCACCGTCGATCCGGCTGTCGAAGGGCGCGCATCTGGTGCTGAAGCGCACGGCCCCCTGGAAGGCCGCGCTCGCCACCCCGATCGACAAGTACCGGATCACCTTCGCGCTGCCCTGGGAGGACATGCTCCTGCTGGGCACCACCGACGAGGAGTACGAGGGCGACCCGGCCGATGTCGCCGTCAACGACAAGGACATCGCGCAGATACTCGACGAGGCCGCGTTCTCCATCCGCGACCAGCAGCTGGACCGCGACCTCATCACCTACGCGTTCGCCGGGCTGCGGGTGCTGCCGGGCGGCCCCGGTGACACGGCCAAGGCCAAGCGCGAGACCGTGGTGACCGAGGGCCGGGGCGGCATGCTCTCCGTAGCGGGCGGCAAGTGGACGACGTTCCGCCACATCGGCCGGACCGTCATGAAGAAGCTGGAGGCGCTGCCGGGCCACCCGCTCGGCGACGACTTCGAGCCGATCGCGTCGCTGCCGAAGAAGCTGCCGCTGCCGGGCATCGCCAACCCGCGTGCGGTCGCCCATCGGCTGCTGGTGGACCGTCCGGCACCCGGCCCGCGCATGGCCGCCGACACCGCACGGCACCTGGCCACGCACTACGGGTCGCTCGCCTTCGACATCGCCCGGCTGGCCAACGAGAACCCGGAGCTGGGCGAGCGGGTCCACCCCGACGCCCCGGAGATCTGGGCGCAGGTCGTCTGGGCCCGCGACCACGAGTGGGCCGAGACGCAGGACGACGTGCTGCGCCGGCGTACGACGCTGACCATCCGCGGTCTCGCCACGGACGAGGTCCGGGCGAAGGTGCAGGACGTGCTCGACCGGAAGTGACCGCCGAAGGTCGCGGCGGCCCCACCGCACGGGGCGGCCTGCACCGGCGCGCAGGGGCGGCCCCACGCCGACGGGGCCGCCCCTGCGGCGTTCCGGGACACCGGCGCCGCGATGTGCCGGTGCTCCGGCGCACCGGGACGGCGGCGTCCGCGCGGGGCGGCGGGCGGCGGGACACGTCCGACCGTTCCCGGCCACTGCCCCGGCTCCCGGCGCGTGCCGCGCGGGCACGGCCGCGCCGCGGAACGGGTGTTCAGGGGCGGTGTACGGGGCAGTCATCCGTTCACTCCCCTGTGCAAGGGGGCTGCGGGCGTCCCCGCCGCACGCCGTAAGGTTGGGGCGTACGAGAGGCACGTCGGAAGGAGGCGCTGGGTGATCGAGCTCGAGGGGGTTCCCGAGCTGGTCGACCCGGTCATGGTGGCCGCGTTCGAGGGCTGGAACGATGCCGGCGACGCCGCCTCCGCCGCGGTCGCGCATCTGGAACGGGAGTGGAAGGGCGAGGTGTTCGCGGCGCTGGACGCCGAGGACTACTACGACTTCCAGGTGAACCGCCCCACGGTCTTCATGGACGGCGGCGTCCGCAGGATCACCTGGCCGACGACGAGGCTGTCGGTGGTCCGCGTCGGCGGCGACAAGCCGCGCGACCTCGTGCTGGTCCGCGGCATCGAGCCGTCCATGCGCTGGCGCTCGTTCTGCAACGAACTGCTCGGCTTCGCACACGAGTTGGGGGTGGAGCTGGTGATCATCCTGGGCGCGCTGCTCGGCGACACCCCGCACACGCGCCCGGTCCCGATCAGCGGGACGACCTCCGACGCGGAGCTGGCCCGCCGGATGGACCTGGAGGAGACCAAGTACGAGGGTCCGACGGGCATCGTCGGGGTCCTCCAGGAGGCGTGCACGCACGCCGGCGTGCCGGCGGTGTCGCTGTGGGCGGCGGTGCCGCACTACGTGTCCCAGCCGCCCAACCCGAAGGCCACGCTGGCGCTGCTGAACCGGCTGGAGGACATGCTGGAGCTGCGCATCCCGCTGGGCGAACTGCCGGAGGACGCGCGCGCGTGGCAGGTGGGCGTGGACCAACTGGCCGCCGAGGACAGCGAGGTGGCCGAGTACGTCCAGACGCTGGAGGAGGCGCGGGACACCGCGGAGCTGCCGGAGGCGTCGGGCGAGGCGATCGCCCGCGAGTTCGAGCGGTATCTGCGCCGCCGTGACGGCGGCGGGCCGGGCGGGCACGCGACGGCGGACGGCGAGGCCGGGCCGTTCCTGCGGGACAGCCCGAGCGGACGGACCCGCCCGCCGAAGCCCCCGAAGCCGGGGCCGGAGGACGAGGACAACCCGGAGGACTGAGCCGGGACCGCGGGCCCGGGAAGGGGTCCCGGAACGACGGGAAGGGGCGGTGCGCACGGTGCGCACCGCCCCTTCGGCCGTCCTCGGGTCAGAGGGCCACGCCGAGCAGCGCGTCCACGGCGCGCGAGACGAGGCCGGGGGCGCCGGTGTCGGTGCCGCCCTGCTCCTCCTGGAGGGCCGCCCAGCGGTCGACCGCGGCGAGCGCGGCCGGGGCGTCGAGGTCGTGGGCGAGGGCGTCGCGGATCTCCTCGACCAGTGCGTCGGCGGACGGGCCGTCGGGCCGGGAGACGGCCGCACGCCAGCGGCCCAGGCGTGCCACGGCGTCCTGCAGCACCTGGTCCGTCCACTCCCAGTCGGCCCGGTAGTGGTGGGCGAGGAGCGCGAGGCGGATGGCCGCGGGGTCGACGCCGTCGCGCCGCAGCCGCGACACGAAGACCAGGTTCCCCTTGGACTTGGACATCTTCGCGCCGTCCAGGGCGACCATGCCGGCGTGGACGTACGCGCGGGCCATGGGGAACTCGCCGGTCAGCACCTGGGCGTGCGAGGCGCCCATCTCGTGGTGCGGGAAGGCGAGGTCGGAGCCGCCGCCCTGGACGTCGAAGCCCATGCCGAGGTGGTCGAGCGCGATGGCCACGCACTCGATGTGCCAGCCGGGGCGGCCGCGGCCGAGCGAGCCGCCGTCCCAGCTGGGCTCGCCGTCACGGGCGGCCATCCACAGCATGGGGTCCAGCGGGTTCTTCTTGCCGGGGCGGTCGGGGTCGCCGCCGCGCTCGGCGGACAGCAGCCGCATGGCGGCGGCGTCCAGGCCGGACACCGTGCCGAAGTGGGGGTCGGACTCGACGGAGAAGTACACGTCCCCGTCGAGTTCGTAGGCGGCGCCGAGGTCCCGCAGCCGCTCGACGAGCGGCACGATGCCGGGTATGGCCTCGACGGCGCCTATGTAGTGGCGCGGCGGCAGCATCCGCAGGGCCGTCATGTCCTCGCGGAACAGCGCCGTCTCCTGCTCGGCCAGCTCCGTCCAGTCGACGTCGTCGCGCTGCGCCCGCTCCAGCAGCGGATCGTCGACGTCGGTCACGTTCTGGACGTAGTGGACCTGCCGCTGGGTGTCGAGCCACACGCGCTGGACGAGGTCGAACGCGTTGTAGGTCGCCGCGTGACCCATGTGGGTCGCGTCGTACGGGGTGATGCCGCAGACGTAGATACGGGCGACGGGACCGGGGTCGAGGGTGACGAGGCCGCCGGTCGCGGTGTCGTGGATCCTCAGGTCGCGGCCCTGACCAGGCAGGGCGGGGACCTCGGAAGCGGGCCAGGCATGCATGTCATGAGCCTAACCGGACCGGAGTTCCGTATACGAACCGGATCGGGCCGGATGGCCGGTCGGGCGCTCTTGCGCTCGTCCCGCCCGGTGTGCTGCCCGGCCTCCGCGGGGGCGCGCGGGCCGGACGGGCGGCGCGCGCGGGGTCAGACGGGCGGCCAGGGGATCGCCGGCCAGTCGCCGCCGGGCTCGGGGTGGCGTCCGGAGGCGAGCAGGGCGTCGACCCGGGCGCGGGTGGCGCCGACCTCCGCCGGGGTGATCAGGGCGGCGAGGCGCGCGGCGAGGTCCCCGCCGTCCGCGAGGGCGTCCCGGAGCTGCCCGAGGACGGCCACGGCCTCCTCGGGCAGGGGTTCTCCCGCCCAGCCCCACAGCAGCGTCCGCAGCTTGTTCTCGACGTTGAAGGTGACGCCGTGGTCGATGCCGTAGAGCAGCCCGTCCGGGGTGGGGAGCAGGTGGCCGCCCTTGCGGTCGGCGTTGTTGATCACGGCGTCGAGGACGGCCATCCGGCGCAGCCGCTCGTCGTCGGCGTGCACGAGGAGCGCGGTGCGGCCCTCGCCGACCTCGGCCAGGGCGACGGCCCGCCAGCCGGGGCCGGGCTCCTCGGCGTCGACCAGTGCGAGCAGCTCGGTGTCGGCCAGCGGCTCGACCCACAGCTGGCACATGCCCTCGCCGTAGGGTCCCTCGCGCAGCACGGTGGGCGGCACCAGGCCCCAGCCGGTCGCCTCGGAGACCTCGTAGGCGGCCACCTCGCGTCCGGCCAGGGTGCCGTCGGGAAAGTCCCACAGAGGCCGCTCCCCGGCGACCGGCTTGTACACGCAGGACGCCTCCCGGCCGTCCAGGACGGCCGTGCACAGGAGGGCGGCGTTGGAGGCGTCCCGGATGCGGCCGCGCACGGTCAGCTCGCCCTCGGTGAGGAGCCCGGCGAGCGGCTCGGTGGACGTCACGCCCCGCGGCGGTATCCGTTCTGGCGCGGACATACGTGTCCTTCCGGGTCGAGCGGGAGGCTGCACAGCGGGCACGGGGGGCGCCCGGCGTTGACGACGTCGAGGGCGCGCTTGGCGAAGGCCCGGGCCTGCGCGCCGCTGAGCCGGACGCGCAGCATCGGGGGCCCGTTCTCCTCGTCCTGGAGGAGCCGCTCCTCGGCCTCGGCGAGGTCCTCGTCGGTCTCGGCTTCCAGTTCGACGAGGGCCTGCGCCTCGACGATCATGCGCTGTTCCTCGCCGTCCCAGGCGAGGGCCATGGTGCCGACCCGGAACTCCTCCTCGACGGGGGTCTCCAGCGGGGCCGTGTCGGCGATCTCGGTGGGGGCGACGGCGGGCACGGAGGCGTTGCCGCCACTGCGCCGGACCACCTCGTCGAGCAGTTCGTCCATGCGCTCGGCGAGCGCGGCGACCTGGGTCTTCTCCAGGGCCACGCTGGTCACCCGGGAGCCGGCGGTGGCCTGAAGGAAGAACGTACGGCGTCCGGGCAGCCCGACCGTGCCGGCCACGAAACGGTCCGGGGGGTCGTAGAGGAACACCTGACGGGACACGTCCTGTCTCCATGGGGATCGGGAAAATCGACTTGCACTGCGGGAACCGGCCGGCGCACCGGGTCGCACCGTTGCCGACCGGTAAGGCATCACCGCGACCGCTTCACCCTACTGCGGCCGACGATCACGGTGCGCCCGCGCCGCCCCCGACCGGTGCGTCGCCGCCCGCGGGCTCCTCGTGCGGCGCGAGCGAGGCGAAGTCCCCGGTGTCGCCGAGGCGCACCAGGAAGGGCCGCAGCCGGGTGTAGCGGATCGCGGTGACGGAGCAGGGTTCGACGGAGATGCGCTGGAAGAGGTCGAGGTGCAGGCCGAGTGCCTCGGCGACGAGGGACTTGATGATGTCGCCGTGCGAGCACATCAGGTAGACGGCCTCGGGGCCGTGGTCGCGCTCCACGCGCGCGTTCCACTCGCGCACCGCCTCGGCGGCGCGGGTCTGCATGGCGCGCAGGGACTCGCCCCCGGGGAAGGCGGCCGCCGAGGGGTGCGCCTGCACCACCTCCATCAGCGGCTCGTCCTTGAGCTCGGCGAGCTTGCGGCCGGACCAGTCGCCGTAGTGGCACTCGCCGATCCGCTCGTCGGTGTGCGCGGTCAGCTCTGGCCTGGCGTCCAGCAGCGGCCGTAGAGTCTCCTGGCAGCGCTGCAGCGGACTGGAGACGACCTCGGCGAGCGGGAGCGCGGCGAGCCGTCCGGGCAAAGCGGCTGCCTGGGCGGCGCCGCGTTCGTCGAGGGCGACGCCCGGGGTCCATCCGGCGAGCAGCCCGGCGGTGTTCGCGGTGGAGCGTCCGTGCCTGACGAGGATCAGCGTGGGCATGCGGTCCAGCGTAGGGCTTGCGGAAGGACCGGCGGTGGCCGGGCGAGAGGAGAACACACTCCGTGATCGTGGATTGCGCCGTCTATCGCGACGGGCACCGGATTGAGGGGCCCGACGACTTCTCCGACGCGCTGGCGGCGGCGCGGCGGGCCGGAGGTTTCGTGTGGGTGGGCCTGCACGAGCCGAGCGCCGAGGAGTTCGAACTCGTCACCGAGGAGTTCGGGCTGCATCCGCTGGCGGTGGAGGACGCCCTGAAGGCGCACCAGCGGCCCAAGCTGGAGGTCTACGACGACTCGCTGTTCGTCGTGCTGAAGCCGGTGATGTACGAGCAGGACAGCGACACGGTCTCCACCGGGGAGATCATGATCTTCCTTGGCGACGCGTTCGTGGTGACGGTCCGGCACAGCGACGGGGGCGGTCTGGCCGCGGTGCGCCGCCGGCTGGAGCAGGAGCCGGAGATGCTGGGCAAGGGCCCCACCTCGGTGCTGTACGCGATCGCGGACACGGTCGTCGACCATTACCTCGACGTGGCGACCGAGCTGCAGACGGACCTGGAGGAACTGGAGGCGGAGGTGTTCTCGCCGGACGGCGGCGGCTCGCGGCACACCGCGTCCCGGATCTACGGGTTCAAGCGGCAGATCACCGAGTTCCGCCGGGCGACGGGTCCGCTGGCGCTGCCGATGTCCCGCCTGTCGGGGTCGAGCACCGGGACGCTGGGGGCGGCCGTGCCCTTCGTGGACGACAAGGCGCGGCCGTTCTTCCGGGACGTCAGCGACCACCTGACCCGGGTCAACGAGTCGGTGGAGGGCCTGGACCGCCTGGTCTCGGACATCCTCTCGGCGCATCTCGCGCAGATCAGCGTGCAGCAGAACGACGACATGCGGAAGATCTCCGCCTGGGCGGCCATGGCGGCGGTCCCGACGATGATCGCCGGGATCTACGGCATGAACTTCGACCACATGCCGGAGCTGCACTGGTTCTGGTCGTACCCGACGGTGATCGTGGTGATGGCCGGCCTGGAGGTGCTGCTGTACCGGCTGTTCAAGCGGCGCGGATGGCTGTAGGCCCTGCCGGGCCGGGGACCGGCGCGGCGCGTGCGGCAGGGCGGCGCCGGGTCGGACGGGTCCGGGTCAGGCGGGTTCGGGGGCGGGCGTGGCGGGACCGCCCAGGGCGTTGCGGCGGGCCGGCATCGTCAGGGTGACCATGCGGCGCCAGCCGGCGGCCCGCTCCCAGGCGTACCGGGCGTGGATCCCGGCGGCGAGCAGCGCCGACTTCGGCGCCGGCCAGCCGAGGATGCGGCCCATGCGGGCCATGACGGCGAGGCTGACGTCGCGGTGGACGCGGATCTCGGCGAGCGCGCACGCGCGCAGGGTCCGCTGGATGGTGCGGCCGTGCCCGGCGGCGGCCAGGCGGAGCAGTTCCTCGTGGCAGTAGGCGAGGTGGTTGTCCTCGTCCTGGGCGATCATCCGGACGGCGCGGCCCAGGGCGGGGTGACCGGCGAAGTGGCGGCGCAGCAGGGCCATCTGCTCCGCGGCGCGCTGCTCGGTGACGCGGCTGTGCGCGAGGTAGACGACGATGTCGCGTTCGGTCAGCGGCTCGTCCGCGCGCAGCCTGCCGTGCGCGAGGCCGATGCCGCGGCGCTCCAGGAGCATGGTGTAGTCGGTGTCGGGGGGCACGGGGACGGGTTCCAGGCCGCGTCTGCGCAGCAGGGCGCGGAAGATGCGCCCGTGCTTGTCCTCGTCGGCGCCGTGCCGTGCGATCTTGGGCGCGAGCGCGCGCTCGCCCGGCGGCACCAGGGCGGCGATGCGCCCGTTCTCCCAGCCGCCCTGCGCCTCCCCGCTGGCCGCCACCGAGCAGAACAGCCGGAACGACTCGTCGTGGTCCAGGATCTCCTGGAACAGACTCCTGGCCGAAAGCATGGTGGGCACCTCTCTGCCGGGTCCGCCGCAGACCACTCCCCACGAGTCAAATGCGGCGGTGCAGGGGGTGCAACAGCTGTGCCGGGGCGCTGCGCCGATCGGCGGAGCACACCGGCCCGGCGCGGGGCGTAACCCCCGCGTGCCGGGCGCGTTGTTCTCCGTGACGGCCGTGGCGGGGAAGACCCCCGAGCCCCCACCACGGCCGCGGAAGACGCCCCCGGCGCTCCCGGGGGGGGTGCGGGCGCCGCCCGGGTCAGGCGAGGCCGGCGCGCTCCAGGGCCTCGGTGCCGGCGCGGAGGGACGCGAGGCGCTCGTCGAGGGTGAAGCCCGCGGGGGCCAGGGTGAGGGTGGTGACCCCGGCGGCGGCGTAGGCCTTCATCCGGTCCGCGATCCGGTCGACGGAGCCGAGCAGGGTGGTCCGGTCGATGAGGTCGTGCGGGACGGCGGCCGCGGCGCCCTGCTTGTCGCCGGACAGGTACTTGTCCTGGATCTCGGCGGCCTCCTTCTCGTAGCCCATGCGCCCGGCGAGCTGGTTGTAGAAGTTCTGCTTGCGGCTGCCCATGCCGCCGACGTAGAGGGCGGTGTAGGGGCGGAAGGCGTCGGCGAGGGCGGTGACGTCCTTGTCGTCGCCGACGGCCAGCGGCAGCGTCGGGCAGATGTCGAAGCCGTCGAGGGTCAGGCCCGCCTTCTCCCGGCCGGCCCGCAGGTGCGTGATCGCGGTGTCCTCGAGGTGGTCGGCCGAGGGGAAGATGAGGAGGGCGCCGTCGGCGATCTCGCCGGTCTGCTCCAGGTTCTTCGGGCCGATGGCGGCGACGTACAGCGGGATGTGCTCGCGCTGCGGGTGCACGGTCAGCTTGATCGGCTTGCCGGGGCCGCCGGGCAGCGGGAGCGTCCAGTGCTCACCCTCGTAGGAGAGGCGCTCCCGTGTCATGGCCCTGCGCACGATCTCGACGTACTCGCGGGTCCGGGCCAGCGGCTTGTCGAACTTGACGCCGTACCAGCCCTCGGACACCTGCGGGCCGGAGACGCCGAGGCCGAGGCGGAAGCGGCCGCCGGAGAGCGAGTCGAGCGTGGCGGCCGTCATCGCGGTCATCGCGGGCTGCCGGGCGGGGATCTGGAAGATCGCCGAGCCGACGTCGATGCGCTCGGTCTGCGCGGCGACCCAGGTGAGCACGGTGGCCGCGTCCGACCCGTAGGCCTCGGCCGCCCAGCAGACGGCGTATCCCAGCCGGTCCGCCTCCTTGGCCACGGCCAGATTGTCCGCGTCCATCCCGGCACCCCAGTAGCCGAGGTTGATCCCGAGCTGCATGCCGATACCCCTTACCGATCAGTAACGTCGCTTGTGCGGGAGACACTAGCGCGGGGTGCGGCGAAGCGGCAGGCCGCGGCGGGCGTGACGCCGGTTACCGCCCGGGGGCGGCCCACGCAATCCGGTCGTCCACAGGCGGCCCACGGCCCGGCCCCGGCCAGTAATCTCGGCGTCCATGGAGCAGAGGCATCTCGGCCGTACGGGCCTGCGCGTGTCCCGTATCGGTCTCGGCACCCTCACCTGGGGGCGGGACACCGACGAGCACGACGCCGCGGACCTGCTGAAGACGTTCTGGGAGGCGGGCGGCACGCTCGTCGACACCGCCGACGTCTACGGCGACGGCGAGGCCGAGTACCTGCTCGGGCGCCTGATGGAGGGGCTGGTGCCGCGCCGCGACCTGGTGATCTCCACGAAGGCGGGCAGCGTCCCGGACCCGGACCGCCGCTTCGACGGCTCCCGCGGCCACCTCCTGGCCGCGCTGGACGACTCGCTCGCCCGCCTCGGCACGGACCACGTCGACGTGTGGCACGTGCACGCCTTCGATCCGCACACGCCCCTGGAGGAGACCCTGCAGGCCGTCGACCTCGCCGTCACCAGCGGCCGGGTGCGCTACGCCGGCGTCTCCAACTTCTGCGGCTGGCAGCTCGCCAAGGCGGCGACCTGGCAGCTCGCGGCCCCGGGCTCCCGGACCCGGCTGGCGAGCACGCAGATGGAGTACTCGCTGCTGCAGCGCGGGGTCGAGCGGGAGGTGCTGCCGGCCGCCCGGGACCTCGGTGTCGGGCTGCTGCCGTCCTCGCCGCTGGGCCGGGGGGTGCTGACCGGCAAGTACCGCTCCGCCACACCGGCCGACTCGCGGGGCGGCTCGGACCATCTCGCGCCGTTCGTCGCGCCGTACCTAGACGACACCGCGACCCGCATCGTGGAGGCGGTGGCGACGGCGGCGGACGGGCTGGCGGTCACCCCGCTGCAGGTGGCGCTCGCCTGGGTCCGGGACCGGCCGGGGGTGGCCGCCCCGATCGTCGGCGCGCGCACGGCGCAGCAGCTCACGGCGGCGTTGTCAGTGGAGACGCTTAGTCTTCCTGACGAGATCTGCCGGGCGCTGGACGACGTGTCGGCGCCCCTGCACCGCTATCCCGATCACGACTGGAGCACGCTGTGAGCACGGAGCCGGAGACCACGGAGGAGACCGGTCCGGGGACCCCGGACCCCGCGTCGGGGGACGCGGCCCCGGACGCTCCCGCGGCCACGGGCGGCCACGACACCGGGACGGGGGCCGCGACGGACCCCGCGGAAGGGGCGGATGGGGGCGGCCGGGAGGCCCCGGAGCCGTCCGGCGCGGCCCCCGTCCCGGCGGACGGGGACGGCGCGGCCGGGGAGTCGGGCGGCCCGGGTGACGGGGGCACCGCGGCGGTCGGCGGGACGGCGAACGGGGCGGCGGACCGCGACACGGCGGACGGCGGGACCCCGGACGCCGGGACCGCGGGCGGTGGGGAGGGCGCGGCCGACGCCGCCGGACAGGAGGGAACAGGCGGTGACGGCGGGCCGTCGGAGGCCGAGGCGGAGCTCGCCGCACAGCGGGCCGAACGGGAGCGGATCGCCCGGCGCAGGGCCTCCCGGGCCGCGCCCATCGACAGCGGGGCCAAACTGAGCGGCACCGCCGCCGACCTCCTCGCTGCGGTCCGGGCCGTGGAGGGCGGGGCGCAGCCCACGGCCACGGTGTTCGCCGAGCCGGAGCCCGCCCCGCGCCGCCCCGCCCCGGAGCCGGTGCGACGCCCCGCGCCGCAGCCCGCCGCGGTTCCCGGGGCGGAGCCGGCCGCGGCCGCACCGGAGGCCGTCCGCTCCGTGCGCGACGTGCTGGCCGAGGGCGGCGCGCCCGAGTCGCTCGCTCCCCAGGCCGCGGCGCTGCTCGGCGAGGGGGCACGGGACCTGCTGCGGGCCGACCCCTGGCAGTTGCTGCGCGTCGCCGGGGTGCGGCCGGAGCAGGCCGACGGGTTCGCCCGCGCCCTGCTCGGCGACGAGTGCGGCCCGGGCGACGAGCGGCGCGGCCGCGCCGTCACCGTCTGGCTCCTCGAGCAGGCGGCCCTGGCCGGGCACACCGCACTGGAGGCGTCCGCCCTCACCGCCGCGCTGACCCGTCAGGGCGTGCCCGACCCGGACGCGGCCCTGGGCGGCGCCCTGGAGGAGGGCGACGCGCTGGTCTTCCAGGACGCCCTGACGGAGCCGGGGGCGGCGCCCCGGCGGACCGCGCCCGCGGACGGGACGGCGGACGGGGACGGCGAGGACGAGCGCCCGGTGCGTGTCCTCGTCGGTCTGGAGCGGTATGCGCTGGCCGAGGAGAGCCTCGCCGACGGACTGGCCCGGCTCGTCGGCTCGGTGCCGAAGGACGACGGCCCGGCCGGGGCGTGGGAGCGCGCCGCCGAGACGGCCCGCGGCTCCGCCGGTGAGCTGATCCGCGCGGTCGCGGGCCACGGACTGGTGCTGCACACCGGCGGCGCGGCGGCCCGCGACGAACCGGCCCGGCTGGTGCACGCCGCCCGTGGCCTCGGCCTGCGGGCCTGGGCCGCCACGCACGGCCCGCTCGGCCGCGCCGAGTTCGCGGCACAGCAGACACCGGGAGTGCAGGACGCAGGGGAGGCGCAGGCGGCGCAGGGCGCGGCGGGCGCGGGGCCGGTGGAGCCGCCGGTCGCCACGGTCGCCGGGCTCCTGTCCGGCGCCGAGGGGCCGGGCCGGGACACCGACGGCGCGCTCGCCCTCGATCTGCTCGTGGTGCTCGACGCCCCGCAGCTGGACGTCGAGACGGCGGCGCTGCTGGTGGAGTCACTGCCCGACGGGGCCCGGCTCGTGCTGTCGGGTGATCCTGCCGTGCTGTGGTCCGCGGGCCCCGGGCGGGTCTTCGCGGACCTGCTCGCGACCCGGGTGTGCCCGCAGATCGCCTCGCGGACGCCGGACCCGGGCCCGCTGGGCGAGCTGGTGTCCGGCATCGGCGTCGGCGAGCTGGCCCAGGTGGATGCGCCCGGCAAGGAGATCGTGATCGTCCCGGTGCGGGACGCGGGCGAGGCCGTGCACCGGACCGTGCAGCTCGTGGCGGACTCGGTCCCCCGGGCGATCGGGGTGCCCGCGGAGCAGACGGTGGTCATCACCCCCGGTCACGCGGGCGCCGCGGGCACCCGGGCGCTGAACGCGGCGCTGAAGGAGCGGCTCAACCCCGGTCCCGGCCGCTTCGGCGGCTTCGATCCCGGTGACCGTGTCGCCTACTCCCCCGCTCCCGGCCTTACGGTGCCGGGGCGGGTGGTGGGAGCCGACGCCGAGGGGCTGCACCTGTCGTGCCCGGGTGCCGAGGTCGTCGTGCCGCGGGAGCACGTCGAGCGGTGCGTGCGGCACGGGTGGGCGCTGACGGCGCATCAGGCGGTGGGCGGGCGCTGGCCGGCGGCGGTCGTGGTGCTGCCGGGCGACGCGTCGCAGGCGCTCAGCCGGCCCTGGGTCTACACCGCGTTCACCCGGGCGGGCCGCCATCTGTCCGTGGTGCACGGCGTCGAGCAGGCGCTGCCGCGGGCGGTGGCGGAGGTACCGGCCGCACCGCGCACCACCCGGCTGCCCACGCTGCTCGCCCCGCACGTGGCGCCGTCGGGCTGAGCGGCGGCCGCTCCGCGCGGCGCCGGGCGGCGGCGCTCCCGGCCGTACGGTTCCGGCCGGGAGCCCCACGCGGGACGCGGGCAGCGGTGTCCGGCCTTCCGGGCGGGCGTGTGCTGCCGCCCGCCCGGCCCGGTCAGCGGTCGGCGTCGATCGCCTCCAGTTCGTCGTCCCCGTCGAGAGCGGAGTCCAGCTCGTCGTCCTCGTGCTCCGCGTCGTCGTCCTCGTCCTCGTCGAGGTCCTCGTCGAAGACCGCGCTGACGTCGAAGCGGCACACCACCCGCTCGGTGTCGACCTGGTCGAAGGGCGCTTCGAGCCAGTCGCCCGGGTCCGCGGGCTCGTCGGCCGCGGTGACCCAGAGCGTGGAGTCGCCCTCCTCCAGCCCGAACTCCTTGTGCCGGGAGGCGATCTCGTCCGCCTCGAACTCGCCGAAGAGGATGCCGAGGGCCCCGTGCACGGTGCTCGAGGCCTCCTCGCCGCCCGCCGGGGCGCCGTCGGAGTCGGCCGCCTCCACCCGTTGCGCCTGGGCCCTCAGCCGCTGCGGCTCGCCGACGACGTAGTCGCGGCGGACGAGCACGCTGATGGCGTGCGGCTCGTCGGGGCCCGTGTACGGGGGCAGCGAGTCCTCGCCGGGGATCTCGAAGGGAGTGACTTCGTCGTAGCGGTCGTAGAGCAGTTCGTCGTACGTCTCCGCGGCCGCGGCCAGCTGGTTGAACGCCTCGTAGACAGCCGGGTCGTCCTCCCCCGACCTGCGTTCGACCGCGGCCAGGTGGCGGTCGAGCGCGGTCTTGACCGCCTCGGCGGCGGCGCGTACCTCGGCAGCGGTGGGCTGCGCAGCATCAGACATAGTGCAGACGCTATCCGTACCGAGGCCCAGGCCGCACAATAGATGCGATGCCGGAATACGAATTTGTCGACGTGTATGTACCCCGCGGGGTCTCCCGCAAGGAGACGACGCGCCTGTTGACGGACCACGCCGAGTACGGGCACTGGGAGCTGTACCGCCTCAGTCTGATGCGGGACGGCAGCCGCAGGGTGCGGTTGCGCCGGCGGATCATCCGCCAGGTCCGCGCCACCTGGTGAGCCGGACGGTCCGGTGACGACAGCGGGCCCCGCCGACGCGGGGCCCGCTTCGACCGTCTGCGGCCGCGGCCGGGATCTAGGACCGCCGCGCCTTGCGGTACAGCACGGCGCCGGCCAGCAGGGCACCCGCGCTCGCCGGCAGGACGGCGCCCATCGGCACGTCGCTGCCGGTGTGGGCGAGCTGGGCGGTGCTCCGCGGTGCGCTCACGGACTGGGCACCCGGCTGGCTGACGTGGGCCGAGCCTCCCGGTGTCCCGCTGCCCTTGCCGGGCGGGGTGGCCGGCGTACCCGGGTGGCCGGGGGTGCCGGGGTTGCCCGGGGTGCCGGGGTTCCCCGGATGACCGGGGTGGCCGGGCGTGCCGGGGTTCCCCGGGTGACCGGGGTGGCACGGGTGCCCGGGACGACCCGGGTGGCCGGGCGTACGCGGGGTGGCGTGGCTGCCCCCGTTGCCGCAGTCGTTGCCCGCGGCGGGGTTGCCCACGCCGACGACGTCGACGCTGTTGCCGCACACGTTGACCGGCACGTCGATCGGGACCTGGACGTGGTTGCCGGAGCCGACGCCCGGCGAGCCGCTCGTGCGGCCGCCGGCGTGCGCGCCGCCGTGGCCGGAGTCGCCGGACCCCCCGGAGGAGCCGTGGCTCCCGTGGTTGACGCAGGTGTTGCCCATCGCCGGGTTGAGCAGCCCGACGACGTCGACCGTGTTGCCGCACAGGTTGACCGGCACGTGCACCGGCGCCTGCACGGTGTTGCCGGACAGTACGCCCGGCGAACCGGACGCGGCGCCGTACGCGCCCGCGTCGGCGTGGGCGTAGCCGCTCGCCGCGGCGAGCACGCCGGTGGCGGCGGCCATGGTCATCAGGCCCTTGCGGGTGACCTGTCGCATGGTGATGAAATCCCTGCCTTCGACTTTCTCGAACCTTCCGGAAACGCGCGTCGCACCCTGATGAAAGACGTAGCGTTGCGCGCACAGACCGGGCGGCCCCGGAGCGCATGGCGCGCGCTCCGGGGCCGACCGGTTCAGACCCCCCACGGAGTCGATGGAGTCAGACCCTCACGGGGCGCACCACGTCAGTGGTTGATGCAGGTGTTGCCGAAGGCGGGGTTCAGGAGCCCGATCACGTTGACCGTGTTGCCGCACACGTTGACCGGCACGTGCACGGGGACCTGAATGACGTTGCCGGAGGCGACGCCGGGGGAACCCGCGGCGGCACCCTGGGCACCGGAGTCGGCGACGGCCAGGCCCGCGCCTGCGAGAACGAGTCCACCCGTGACAGCGGCGGCGGCGACGACCTTCTTGATCATTATTCCTCCTCGTTGACAAAAGCGATCTCGTCTTACTGATCGCGATACCTGTAACGAGGAGGGAGTAATGGAGCTACGAGCTTATCGTCGCATTCACCCGTCCCGGTGATCTCCGCACACGCGGCCGATTACCGGGACGGGAGGGGCGGGCGAGCGGGGTCAGGAGAGGTCGAGGAAGCGGTCGAGCACGCGCACGCCGAACTTCAGGCCCTCGACCGGGACCCGCTCGTCGACGCCGTGGAACATGCCGGCGAAGTCCAGCTCCGGCGGCAGCTTCAGCGGCGCGAAGCCGAAGCCCCGGATGCCCAGGTCGTCGAAGGACTTGGCGTCCGTGCCGCCCGAGAGCATGTACGGAACGGCCTTGGCGGACGGGTCCTCGGCCAGCAGCGCGGACTGCATCGCCGCCACCAGCGGCCCGTCGAAGGTGGTCTCCACCGCCTTGTCGGAGTGCACGTCCTCGCGCCGGACCGAGGGTCCGAGGATCCGGTCCACGTCGGCGAGGAACTCCTCCTCGTGGCCGGGCAGGAACCGGCCGTCGACGTGCGCCGTGGCCTCGCCGGGGATGACGTTGACCTTGTAACCGGCGCCCAGCTGGGTGGGGTTGGCCGTGTTGCGCAGGGTCGCGCCGATGAGCTTGGCGATGCCGCCCAGCTTGGCGAGGGTGCTCTCCATGTCGTCCGCGTCCAGCTCGATGCCGAGCGCGTCGCCGAGCTCGTCGAGGAAGGCGCGGGTGGTCTTGGTGACCCGTACCGGGAAGGTGTGCCGCCCCAGCCGCGCCACGGCCTCGGACAGCTCGGTGATCGCGTTGTCCCGGTGGACCATCGACCCGTGCCCGGCCGTGCCGGCCACGGTCAGCTTCATCCAGTGCATGCCCTTCTCGGCCGTCTGGATCAGGTAGAGCCGCCGCTGCTCGCTGACGGTGAAGGAGAAGCCTCCGACCTCGCTGATCGCCTCGGTGACGCCCTCGAACAGCTCGGGGTGGCGGTCGACCAGGTGGCGGGCACCGTACGTGCCGCCCGCCTCCTCGTCGGCGAGGAAGGCCACGACGACGTCCCGCGGGGGCCTGCGGCCGCTGCGCAGCCGGTCCCGGACCACCGCGAGGGTCATCGCGTCCATGTCCTTCATGTCGACGGCGCCGCGGCCCCACACGCACCCGTCGGCGACCTCACCGGAGAAGGGGTGGTGCGTCCAGTCGTCGGCGTTGGCCGGGACGACGTCGGTGTGGCCATGGATGAGCAGTGCCGGCCGCGAGGGGTCCTCGCCCTCGATGCGGGCCACGGTGGAGGCCCGGCCCGGGTGGGACTCGAAGATGCGTGGTTCGAGCCCCACCTCGGCGAGCTTCTCGGCGACGTACTCGGCGGCCTTGCGCTCGCCCGGACCCGAGTGGTCGCCGTAGTTGCTGGTGTCGATCTGGATCAACTCGCGGCAGAGGTCCACCACCTCGTCCTCGCCGGTGACGCCCCTGGCCGTGCCCGTCTCGCTCACGCTGCTTCCTCCCGCTCGGTGCCGGTGGCCCACCTCGGGTGCCGGTGGTCCTCCTCATCCTCCCTCTCCCCGGGCGCCGCCCCAAGACGGCCCCCGCCCCGTCACGTGCCGTTCATCCGCAGGCGGGGGTGATCAGGGCACCTCGAAAGCCTGGTAATGTTTCCTTCGTCGCCGCGGGGAGGACCGCGCACGACAGACACCTTGTCCGGGTGGCGGAATGGCAGACGCGCTAGCTTGAGGTGCTAGTGCCCTTTATCGGGCGTGGGGGTTCAAGTCCCCCCTCGGACACCAGCTGAGACCCCTGTTCACCAGGGGTCTTCTGCTTTTCCGCGACCGTTTCGCCGAGCCGTGCACGCAGCCGCCCGGCGGCCAGGCCGACCGCCGCGCCGACGGCGACCACGAAGCCGCCGAGGAGCAGGAAGTAGACCGCCGGCGGCAGGACGGCCGTGAGCCGGTAGAGCTGGCCGCCGACCACGACGCCGACCGCTCCGAAGAGACCGTTCACCGCGAGGAGGCGGCCGGTGCTGCCGGGCGGGGCGACCTCCGCGGCCAGGGCCAGGCCGGCCGGGGCCAGCGCCAGTTCGCCCGCCGAGTAGAGCAGGTAGACCAGCACCAGCCACTGGGGGCCGACCGGGCCCCGCTCCGCCAGGCGGGCGGCCACTGCCATCAGCAGGAAGGCGGATCCGGCGGCGGCCAGCGCGCCCGCGAACTTCGCGGGTGTCCCGGCCGTCGGCCCGGGCGGGCGGCCCGGCCGCCGCCGGAGGCGGGCGAACAGGGGCGCGGCGAGCAGCACGAAGAGCGGGTGCAGGGACTGGAACCAGCTGGCCGGGACCTCGAGTCCGAACAGCTCGCGGTCGGTCTGCCGGGCGGCGAAGAGGCTGAGCGCCGATCCGCTCTGGGCGAAGATCATCCAGAATGCCGAGGACGCCGCCATCAGCACGGTGAAGGCTCCCAGGCGCCTGCGCAGGGCCGGACCCGTGGCGGGATCCTCGGCGAGGGTGCGGCGCAGCGAGCGCAGGTAGGCGAACGGCAGGACGACCGTGGCCAGGCCCAGTACGGCGAGCAGCGCCGTGGGCGGGAGCACACCGAGGGCCACCGGGGCCGCCAGGACCGCGCCGGCCGCCGCGGTCGCGGCGGCGCGGCGGCGGACCACTGCGGCCTCG
This sequence comes from Streptomyces tropicalis, assembly GCF_029269835.1. Classification (GTDB taxonomy): domain Bacteria; phylum Actinomycetota; class Actinomycetes; order Streptomycetales; family Streptomycetaceae; genus Streptomyces; species Streptomyces tropicalis. The sequence continues at coordinate 222,230 of NZ_JARJBB010000006.1, forward strand.
GCGGGGGTGACCGGCCGGGCCGGGCGGGCGCCGAGCCCGCCGAGTCCGCGCAGCCCGAGGGAGAACTGCAGCAGGCCCGTCAGCATGCCGACGGCGGCCGCCGCGAAGCCGAGGTGCCAGGCGACGCGTTCGGCGAGCAGTCCGGTGACCACGGGGGCGATCAGGGCGCTGACCTGGATGCACACGTAGAAGAGCGAGAAGTCGGCCTCGCGGCGGGCCGGCCCCGCGCCGCCGGCCTCGGCCACCATGGCGGCCAGGGCCGGCTTGACGAGGCCGGTTCCCACGACGACGAGCAGGAGGCCGGCGTAGAGCGTGGTCCCGGCGGGGGCCGCGAGCACCAGGTGCCCGCAGCTGATGAGCGACCCGCCGAGCAGGACGGCCCGGCGGCCGCCGAGCACCCGGTCGGCCAGCCAGCCGCCGGGCAGCCCGGCGAGGAAGCTCAGGGACATGTACGCCGCGAAGACCGCGGTCGCGGACTGCGGTGCCATGCCCTGGCCGCCCCGCGCGGGCGACGCGGTGAGGTAGAGCACGAGGATCGCCGCCATCCCGTAGAAGCTGAAACGCTCCCACAGGTCGACCGCGAGCAGGGCGCCGAATCCGCGGCGCCTGCCCGTGGCCGGGCCGGTGGTCCCGCCTCTCGCCGGCGGTGCGGTGGTCGGACCGGGCACGGGCGTCACCGGGCCGGCTTGAGCGCCACTCCGGCCAGCATGGCCAGGTCCGGGTCGGGGCGCCCGCCGGGGTCGGGACGCCACAGCGGGGCGCGTACCACGCCGGGCGACAGCAGGTCGAAGCCGTCGAAGAGGGCGGTCAGTTCACCGGTGCTGCGCCAGATCACCTGGCTGACCGCGCCCCGGTACTGCTCGGCCGCCTCCGGTGCGGCCTGCGGGACCTCCTCGGCGCCGGCGTGGGAGAGGACCAGTGCGCTGCCGGGGGCCAGCGGCGCGGTGTACTGCCGGACCAGGTCGAGGGGGTCGTCGCCGTCGGGTACGAAGTGCAGGACGGCGGCGAGGATCAGGGCGACCGGGCGGTCGAAGTCGATGAGCCGGCGGGTGTCGTCGGCCTCCAGGATCTCGCGCGGCTTGTACAGGTCGCCCTGGAAGACCGCGGCCCGCGGCTCGCCGGCGAGGAGCGCCCGGCCGTGGGCGACCGCCACCGGGTCGATGTCGGTGTAGACGACGGTGCTGTCGGGGTGGGCGGCGAGGGCGACGTCGTGGACGTTGCCCTCCGCGGGGATGCCGGAGCCGATGTCCAGGAACTGGCGGATGCCGAGGGCGGACAGTTCGCGTACCGAGCGGCGCAGGAAGGCGCGGTTGGCCCGCAGGGTGGCGACGAGTTCGGGGTTGCCCGCCGCGACCCGGTCGCCGAGTTCCCGGTCGGCGGGGAAGTTGTGGGTGCCGCCGATCCAGTAGTCGTACACCCGGGCGATGCTGGGGGTGTCGATGTCCACCTCCGGCGGTGCCCAGGCGGGTCGTTCGGTGGTCGGACGTTCCACGTGAGTCTCCTGAGGTCGTGGGTGAGGGGCCGGGCGGGCGGCGGGTGGGCCGCCGTGCGGCGGGGTTCAGGTGCCGGACGGGCCGGTGCGCACCGGGAGCTCCTCCAGGCCGCGCATCATCAGGCTGCTGCGCCAGCGCAGGGCCGAGTCGTCCACGGCGAGGCGGAGTCCGGGGAAGCGGGCGAAGAGGCGGCCGATGACGATCCGGCCCTCCAGGCGGGCCAGCGGGGCGCCGAGGCAGTGGTGGATGCCGTGGCCGAAGGCGACCGAGGCGCTGGAGGGGCGGGTGACGTCCAGGCGGTCGGGGTCGGTGTAGCGGTCCGGGTCGCGGCCGGCGGCGCCGAGGGAGATGGTGACGAACTCGCCCTCGGGGATGACCACGGAGCCGACCTCGACGGGTTCGGTGGTGAAGCGCCAGGTGGCGTTGGTGACCGGTCCGTCGTACCGCAGGAACTCCTCGACGGCCGCAGGCCACAGGGTGGGGTCCGCGGCGAGCTGCTCGCGCACCCGGGGGTGCCGGAGGACGGCGAGGGTGCCGTTGCCGATGAGGTTGACGGTGGTCTCGTGGCCGGCGACGAGCAGCAGGAAGGTCATGGAGATCAGCTCGTCGTCGGAGAGCTGGTCGCCCTGCTCGCCGACCTGGACCAGGTCGCTGAGCATGTCGTCGGCGGGGTCGCTGCGCTTGCCGGCGATCAGGTCCTGCAGGTAGGCGATCATCGAGACGCTGGCGTCGCGCACCTCCTCGGTGCCGGCGCCGGAGACCAGCAGGTTCGACCAGCGGCGGAAGGCGGCCCGGTCGTCCGGGGGCACGCCGAGCAGCCAGCAGATGACGGTGAAGGGCACCGGGAAGGCGAGCGCCTCCATCAGGTCCACGGGCTCGTCCGCGGGCAGGGCGTCCAGCAGGGTGTCGGTGAGTTCGGTGATCCGGGGCCCGAGCGCCTCCACGCGGCGGGCGGTGAAGGCGCGGCCGACGAGCCGGCGCAGACGGGTGTGGTCGGGCGGGTCGCTGTCCAGCATGTGCACGCTGAGGACCTGCGGGAACTGGGCGTGGTTCCCCGACTCGGCGAGGAAGGCGCGCTGTTTCTCGGGGTCGGCGAAGTTGCGCGGGATGAGGTCGCGGCCGACCCTCATGTCCTTGCTGAGCCGGGGGTCGGCAAGCAGGGTGCGGGCATGCTCGTACCCGGTGACCAGCCAGGTGCGCAGGCCGTTGGGGGTGACGACGGGCACGGCCGGGGCGCTGGTGCGCAGTTCGGCCAGGGCCCGGTGCGGGTCCTGGTGGAAGGCGGGGGTGAACAGTTCGAGGGGCGGGGGCGCCGGCCGGGGGGCCGGGCTCTGTGCGGCGGGCATCCTCAGGCTCCTTCCACGGCGGGGACGGGCTGCTCGCCCTCGTAGCGGGCGAGTTCCCGGTAGATCTCGAAGGGCCGGTCCCGCTCCAGGTCCCGGAAGGGGCGCAGGGGCGCGGTCTGGTCCTTGTGGGCGGCGCCGCGTTCCCAGGCCTCGAAGGCGTCCCAGTCGGCCCACCGGCTGACGACGACCAGCGCGCGGGGGTCGCCGACGGCGTGCAGCAGCCGGTTGCCGAGCAGTCCGGGCGTGCCCGCCATGCGCCGGCTGGCCTCGTGGTAGGCGGTGACGACCTGCCCGGCGTCGTCGCTGAGGTGGTGCAGCACCACCTCGACGGGGGCGGCGGTCATCGGGCGGGGCCTGCGGCGCCGGCGAGGGCGGCGACCACGTGCATGGTGGTCATGGAGCCGCCGGAGCGGTAGGGGTGGAGCTTCTTGCGGTGCTCCAGGTGCCGGTCGCTGGTCTCGAAGGCCCGGAAGCGCGGCTCGTCGAGCCAGTCGCTGACGATGTAGTAGATGCCGTTCTCCTCGGCGCTGCGGGAGAGCCACTGGCCGAGGTTGGCGGGGTGGCCGGTGACGGAGTCGCCGACCTCCCTCCACACCTTCTCGAAGTCGTCCTCCATGCCGGGCCTGATCTCCATGCGGAGCATGACCCGGAAGACCTGGTCGGTCATGTCAGATCCCCCCGTCGACGTTGAGCGTCTCGCCGGTGATGTAGGCGGAGGCGTCGCTGAGCAGGAACAGCACGGGGCCGGCGAGTTCGCCGACGGTGCCCAGCCGGGCGAGGGCGGTCTTCTGGGCGTAGGTGGCGCGCAGGCCGGCGGCGCGGTCGGCGGGCATCGCGTCGAAGGCCTCGGTCTCGATGACGCCGGGGGCGACGACGTTGACGCGGATGCCGCGCGGGCCGAGCTCCTTGGCGAGGGAGCGTGTGAGGCCGGTCATGGCGGCCTTGGCGGCGGTGTAGTGGGCGCGCAGGGGTATGCCGGCGGCGGCGCCGCGGGAGCCGATGTTGACGACGGAGGAGCCGGTGCCGAGGAGCGGGAGCGCCTGCTGGATGACCCGGTAGGCGGCGGTGAGGTTGGTGTCGATGATCCGGGACCACTCCTCGGCGGGCAGCTCCGCGAAGGGGATGTGGCTGATCACGCCGGCGTTGTTGACGACGCCGTCGAGGCGGCCGAAGCGGTCCTTGACCTCGCCGAGGAGACGGTCCACCTCGGCGGTGTCGCCGACGTCGGCGCGCAGGACGTGGTGGTCGCCGGGGGTCTCCTTGAGGGCGGCCGCGAGGGAGTCGACGGCGTCGCTGTCCTTCTGGTGGCAGGTGACGACGTCGGCGCCGGCGCGGGCGGCGGCCAGGACGATGCCGCGGCCGATGCCCCGGCTGCCGCCGGTGACGAGCAGCTTCTTGCCGTGCAGTGCGAGTTCCACGGGATTTCCCTTCGTTGCGGACTGCGGTGCGGGGCGGGGCTGAGGTCAGACGCAGCCGTCGACGTGGATGTTCTGGCCGGTGACGTAGGCGGCGTGGTCGCTGACGAGGAACAGCACCGTGCGGGCGATGTCGTCGACGGTGCCGAGGCGGCCGAGGGCGGTGAAGGAGGAGAACATGCGGCGTTCCCGCTCGGCGTCGGCCTCGGGCATGTCGTCGAGGGCCTCGGTGGCGATGCGGCCGGGCGAGACGGTGTTGACGCGGATGCCCCGCGGGCCCAGTTCGCGGGCGAGGGAGCGGGTCATGCCGACCAGGGCGGCCTTCACGGCGGTGTAGTGGACGCCGCCGGCCATGCCGAGGAAGGCGACGGTGGAGCCGATGTTGACGACGCTGGAGCCGGTGTCCAGGAGCGGCAGGGCGCGCCGGGTCACCAGGTGGGCGGCGGTGAGGTTGCCCTGGAGGGTGGCGGCCCAGTCGGCGTCGCCGAGGTCGGCGTAGGGGGTGGGGCGGAAGGCGCCCGCGTTGTTGACGACGGCGTGCAGGCCGTCGCCGCTCGCCTCGCACTCGGCGACCAGCCGGTCGACGTCGGCGGCGTCGGCCGCGTCGGCGCGCAGCACCTGGTGCTTGCCGGGGGTGCGGGCGAGTTCCTGCTCCAGGGAGGCGACGGCGGGGCCGGGGGTGCGGTAGCAGGTGACGACGTCTGCGCCGGCGCGGGCGGCGGCCAGGACGATGCCGCGGCCGATGCCCCGGCTGCCGCCGGTCACCAGCAGCCGCCGGCCCTGGAGCCGGCGGCCGGCGCGGGCCGCCGCCTCCACCTTGGCCTTGATCAGCCGCATCTGCACGGCGGTGTTGCGGTTGAGGCGCTCGGTCATGCCGGCGTCGTCGATCGGGGCCCCGGGCTTCATCGCGAAGTCCTGGATCCAGCGCATGTGGACGCCGTCGGGCCGCTGTTCGTACTCCCAGCGGATGTCCATGTGGTCGAAGGGGCCGGTCTCGACGCGGCGGGCCGCGACGGTGCGGGCGGCGGGGTCGGGGGTGCGTTCGGAGACCCAGCTCCAGACGGTGCCGTTCTCGTCGGGGTGCAGGGCGAGGCGGAAGGTGACCGTGTCGCCGTCCCGGCCGAGGATCTCCGCGGACCGGTACTCGCTGAACAGCTGCGGCCAGGAGGCCACGTCGTTGGTCATGGACCACACCAGGTCCATGGGCGCGTCGATGACGATCGCGTTGTCGGTGTGGCCGGCCATCAGGCGTGCACCTCCGCGAGGCGGGCCCGCACGTAGGCCAGGGCCTCGTGCGGGGTCTGGGTGTGGGCGAGGTCGCCGTCGGGGATGTCGATGCCGTACTCGCGCTCGATGCGGTTGGCGAGTTCGAGCAGGGCGAGGGAGTCGTATCCGAGGTCGGCGAACGGGGTGTCGGCGAAGTCCGCGCCGTCGAGGTCGGTCTGTTCGTCGACGCCCGCGCTCGCGCGCAGGATGCGCCGGATGTCGTCGAGGGTGAACTCGGCCATCAGGTGCCGCCTTCCGGTGGTCGTGGTGGGGTGGTGGGTCACTTCTCGGGGTCGCGGCGGTCGCCGGCGCCGACGAGCAGGGCGGACGTGAAGCCGCCGTGGCCCCGGGCGAGGACCAGCGCGGTGCGCGGGCCGGTCCGGCGCGGGTGGTGGAGCACGAGGTCGATGGCGCATCCGTCGGCGGGGCGCGCCAGTCCGGCGGTGTGCGGGACGACGCCGGCGGTGAGGGCGAGCAGCGCGGTCGCCACGTCGAGTGCGGCACCGCCGGCGTACATCCGTCCGGTGAGCGTCTTCGGCGCGGTGACCGGCACTCCGCCGGGTCCGAACACCTCGGTGATCGCGCGGGCTTCGGCGAGGTCTTCGGCGGGCACCCCCGCCGCGTCCGCGAAGACCACGTCCACGTCGCCCGGTGCGAGGGAGGCGTCGGCGAGGGCCCGCCGGATCACGGACGCGAGCACCGCGTGCCGGGTCCCGTCCGGGCGGGGGCCGGTGGCCGGGTCGAACCCGGCCGCGTAGCCGAGGAGTTCGCCGTACGGCCGCACCCCGCGGTCGCGGGCGGACGCGGCGCTCTCCACGACGAGCATCGCGCCGCCCTCGCCGGGGACGAAGCCGGAGGCGGCCGCGTCGAAGGGCAGGTAGGCGCGGGCCGGGTCGTCCTCGGTGGACAGCTGCCCGGAGGACAGCTGCGCCACCAGTCCGTACGGGCAGAGCGAGGCGTCGGTGCCGCCGCTGAGGACGAGCCGGGAGCCGGTGTCGAGCAGCCGGCGGGACTGGCCGAGGGCGTCGAGGCCGCCCGCCTGCTCGCAGGCGATCACCCCGCAGGGGCCGCGCATGCCGTGCCGGATGGAGACCTGGCCGGTGGTGGCGGCGTAGAACCAGGCGATGGACTGGTAGGCGCCGACCCAGGAGGAGCCCTGCTGGTACAGGTTCTCCATCTCGTGCTGGCCGAACTCGGTGCCGCCGGAGGAGCTGGCGGTGACCACGGCCATCTCGTACTCGGGCAGCCGGGCCGGATCGGCGGTCGCGTCGGCCAGGGCGGCCTCGGCGGCGGCGAGCGCGAAGTGCGTGAACCGGTCGGTCTGCGGGATCAGGCGGCCCGGTATCTGCTCGGCGGCCCGGAAGCCGGGCACCTCGCCGGCGATGCGGGCGGGGTAGCGGGTCGGGTCGAAGCGGGTGATCCGGCCGAGGCCGCTCTTGCCCGCGAGGACGGACTCCCAGTGGCGGGCCGCGCCGATGCCGGTCGGTGCGATCACCCCGAGCCCGGTGACCACGGCCCGGCCCCGGGGGCCCGGGCGTATGCCGGAGGCGCTCATGCGGCCTCCTTCCGTGCGGGGCGCCGTGCGGCGCGGCGGGCGGGGCGCGGTTTCGGGCGGACGTCCGCGGGCCGGCCGAGGACCATCGCGGTCTGGAAGCCGCCGAAGCCGCTGCCGACGCTGAGCACCCGTTCCATGCGGTGCTCGCGGGCCGTCACCGGGACGTAGTCCAGGTCGCACTCGGGGTCGGGGACGGCGAGGTTCGCGGTCGGCGGGACGACCTGGTGGCGCAGGGCGAGGGCGCAGGCGGCGATCTCCAGCGAGCCGATCGCGCCGAGGCTGTGCCCGATCATCGACTTGATGGAGCTGACGGGCACCTCGTGGGCGCGCGGGCCGAGGCTGCGCTTGAACGCGGCCGTCTCGTGGCGGTCGTTCTGCTTGGTGCCGGAGCCGTGGGCGTTGATGTAGTCGATGTCGCCCGGGTCGAGCGCGGCGCGGTCCAGGGCGACCCGGATGGCCTCGGCCATCTCCCGGCCGTCGGGTTTGAGTCCGGTCATGTGGAAGGCGTTGCTGCGTCCGGCGAAGCCGAGGATCTCGGCGTACACGGTGGCGCCGCGGCGCCGTGCGGACTCGGCCTCCTCGATCACCATGACGGCGGAGCCCTCACCGAGGACGAATCCGTCGCGCCGCCCGTCGAAGGGACGGGAGGCGTGCCGGGGGTCGTCGTTGTTGGGGGTGGTGGCCTTGATGGCGTCGAAGCAGGCGGAGGTGATGGGCGACAGCGGGGCGTCGGTCGCGCCGGCGAGCACGACGTCCGCGGAGCCCTCCTCGATCAGCTGGACGCCGTGTCCGATGGCGTCGAGTCCGGAGGTGCAGCCGGTGGAGATCAGGGCGACCGGTCCCTGCGCGCCGGCCAGCCGGGCCACTTCGACGGCGAGGGTGCTGGGCACCATGTAGCCGTACAGGTGGGGCACGCCGTAGCTGTGGTCGACCAGCCACGTGCGGCCGCCGTCGGAGAGGACGGCGTACTCCTCCTCCAGGCCCATGGTGCAGCCGACGGCGCTGCCGATGCTGACGCCGACCCGGGCGGGGTCGGCGGCGGGCAGGTCGATGCCGCTGTCCTCGACGGCCTCGCGGGCCGCGACGACCGCGAACTGCCCGGCCCGGTCCATGCGGCGGACCTCCTGCGGGGTGAGTCCGGCGGCGAGCGGGTCGAAGTCGCATTCCGCGGCGACCTGGGAGCGGAATCCGGTGGCGTCGAAGAGGCTGATCCTCCGGGTGGCGGTGCGTCCGGCGGTGAGCAGGTCCCAGTAGGCCTCGCGGCCGTGGCCGCCGGGGGCGACGGCGCCGACGCCGGTGATGACCGCGCGCCGCTGCGGGCGGGTCATCGGGCGTCACCGACGTCCGGGTTGCCGGCCGCGGCGTCGAGCGGCTGCTCGGTGTCGATGTGGCCCAGCTCGGGGCGCGGGGCGAGCGGCGACAGGTGGAAGACCACCTCGGCGGGCACGGTGCCGGTGTTGACCAGGCGGTGCCGGACGCCGATGGGCACCAGCAGCGAGTCCCCGGGGCCGAGCACGACGGGCGCGCCGTCCAGCCGCATCTCCAGGCTGCCCTGCACCACGTGCAGGAACTCCTCGGAGTACGGGTGGAGGTGCTCGGTGACGTACTCGCCGGGGCCGAGCCGCAGCACCCCGCCGAATCCGGAGCTGCACCCGACGGTGCGGGGGCTGAGGGTGACGCGGATGTCCCCGCCGCGCTTGGTGTTGGCGGCGACCGTGTCCACGTGCACCCTGGTGGTGGCGGGGGCGCTCACTGGGCACCTCCGCGGTGGGCGGCGGTCGGGGCGTCGACGACGGGGCCCTGGTCCGGGGTCCAGGAGTAGAACGGGACGGCCATGGCGTCCTTGGGCTCGCGCCAGTCCGGGTCGTAGGGCGAGATGAACCGGCCGAGGCGGGTGTTGATGTCGGCGTAGAGCGGGTGGCTGCGCGCCTTGTAGAGGTGGGGCGCGATGTCCTGGTCCGCCTCGACGAGGTGGAAGTACAGGTCGTGGAAGGCGAAGAGGGTCCGCCTCGACACACCGACCATGTGCGGCAGTTCGGTGCTGTCCGAATCGGCGAACACCTCGGCGACGCCCTGGGCGTCGGCAAGGTTCATCCTGGCCACGATCAGCGTTCGGTGCACGGTGTCCTCCCGGGCTTGTCTCCTTGGCGTTCACCCTGGTCGGCATGGGTCGAGGCAGTCTGGAAGGCTCCTGGAGAACCGCTGGGCGCGGTGGCCTGCGGCACCAGCGGCCGGACAGCACCGCGGCCCGCCGCACACGGGGTGCGACGGGCCGGTGGTCCGGGCTGGTGGCTGCGGGGCCGGGCGGGCCCGGCCGGGTGCGGCTAGCCGCGCGGGGCCGCGGTCTTGAGGAGGGTGACCCGGGCGGCGGCGTGCCGGTCCGCCGCGCCGCCCGGAGCGGCGCCGTGGGCCGGGCCGCCCGGGGCCAGGCCGCCCCCGCCGTCGTGCCGCAGCTGGAGCAGGGCCTGCCGGGTGAGCCCGGGCACCGCGTACACCGGGTCGGACCCCGGCGGCAGGACCTCCTCGACCAGGTGGACGTCCACCAGGTATTCGAGCAGGGTCTCGGCGTCGGCGGCGCGGCCGGGCAGCAGGGCCCGCACCTCGTCGATGCGCCAGCGGGGCCTGCTGCGGGTGAGCAGCAGGTGGAGCAACTCGCGGTACTCGCCGGACAGGTGCCGGTAGCTGGACTCCACCGTGCTCATCAGGGACTGGGTGCCCGCCGGGAGCTCCAGCAGCAGCCGCTGGTTGGTGCGCAGCCGGTCCACCAGGCGGGCGGCCGACCAGCCGGGCCGGGCGGCGAGCCGGCCGGCGACGGCCCGGACCGCGAGCGGCAGGCCCTCGCACATCCGGATCAGTTCGTGGACCGCGCCACGGTCCTCCCGCTGGCTGCGGTCCTGGGCGACCCGGTTGTAGAGCTGGAGGGACTCGTCCCGGGAGAGGGCGGGCAGCACGATCTTGCGGCCGGTGGAGAGGCTGTGCGCCCGGTACCGGTTGGTGGCGATCACCGCGCAACCGGCGCCGCCGGGCATCACGGCGCGCAGCTGGGACGCGGCGAGCACGTCGTCGACCACCACGAGCACCCGGCGGTCGGCGGTCCAGCTGCGGAAGAGCCGGCTCAGCTCGTCGAGGCCGGAGGGCTGTTTCTCGCGGCCGATGCCGCAGGCGCCGAGGCAGGCGGACAGCACGTCGGTGAGCTGCTCGGAGCCGTCGCCCACGGTGGACAGGTCGATGAAGAGCTGCCCGTCGGGGAAGTAGGGCCGCAGCCGGTGCGCGGCCCGGATGGCGAAGGCGCTCTTGCCGACGCCGGGCGGGCCGTGGACCTCGGCCACCCGCATGCCGGTGCCCGCGCGGTCGCCGCCGAGGAAGGCCTCCAGCTGCGCGAGCTGGTGCTCCCGTCCCACGAAGTCGCCGATGTCGTGCGGGAGCTGGGCGGGCCTGGGGGCGGCGGGGCGGGGGCCGGGCGCGGCCGGGGCGGCGGTGCGGGAGCGGCCCGCGGCGGCGGTGAGCGCGCCGCGGTCGGCGAGCACCTCCTGGTGCAGCTTCTGCAGCTGGAGCGAGGGCTCCAGGCCCAGTTCGTCGACGAGGTGGCCGCGCAGGGTGCGGAAGACCTCGAGGGCGTCGGGCCGGCGGCCGCAGCGGTGCAGGGCCCGCATCAGCTGTCCGGCGAAGGCCTCGTGGGTGGGGTGCGCGCCGAAAGCCTGGGCCAGTTCGTCCAGGACGACCTGGTGGCGGCCGAGGTCGAGTTCGAGGGCGAAGCGCTGCTCCTGGACGTTCTTGCGGCGCTCCTCGAGCTGGGTGGACCAGGCCGACAGGCGCCGGCCGGAGCTGACGTCGACGAGTGCGGGGCCCCGCCACACGCCGAGCGCCTCCTTCAGGGTGCGGGCCGCCTCCTCGCGGGCACCGGTGCGCTGGTGGGCCTTTCCGCGCTCGACGAGCAGCTCGAAACGGTAGGCGTCGACGGCCTGCTTGTCGTGCAGCCGCAGTTCGTACCCTCCGACCCGGGTGAGCAGTGCGGGGAATCCGTGGGGCGGGCGGGAGCCGAAGGGAGCGCCGTGCTGTCCGGTGGCCAGCAGCAGCCTGCGGCGCAGTTGATAAATGTAGGTTTGCAGGGTGGTCAGCGCGCTGAACGGCGGGTGGTCCTCCCACAGTTCCTCGCACAGCTGGTCGACGCTGACCAGCGAGTTGGCATTGAGCACCAGCAGGGCCAGCACTTGGCGCAGCTTCGGGGCCGACGGTGTCACGTCGTCTCCGTCCCTGCACACCCGCATGGAGCCCAGCAGACCGATCTCTATCACTACGTTCCCCCTGTTTGTGCCGCCTTGTAGGCCACCAGCCGCTAACGGGCCCAGATGTCCGGCATCGTGTCGGCTGTTCACCTTCCTACACCAGAGCGCCATTCGTGAAACGCCGTCATGACGCACCACGAGAGCTGAGATTTGGACACGCACACGGTCGCCGTATGCGCCGTGCGGGCTTTATTGAAAAGACGAATAAAAAGAATTCAACAAACGTCGCCGGGGGAGGCGGGAAAGACTGGGAGTGGCTGAATTCGGGAGGCGGCCGGGCACCCCGGAGGGAGCGTCCGGCCGAAACTGCATGACTTATCACACCTTATTCCCTCTCACACATCGATGACAAGTGGCACATGTCTCCGGCATGGCGGGAACGCCCCGGCGGTCTCCCGCGGCTCGTTCCCGCCACGCACCGCCCCGGCTCAGCACCGCAGTTCGACCCCGTACGCCGTCAGCCAGGTGTTCAGCTGGAGCACCATCTCCATGCTGGCGCGCTCCACCCAGGCGAACGCCCCGCTCGGGGCACCGGCGGCGTCGAGCGCCGCGCTGGTCGCCCCGGTGTCCAGCAGCGGGGCGACGGGCGCGGACGGGTCCTTGGCCAGCTCGCCGAACCGGTGCCGCACGAACTCACCGTAGGCCGCCTCCTGCACCGTCGGATAGGCACTCTTGGGCCGCTGCAGGACCTGCCGGGGCAGCAGGTCGGCGACGGCCGACCGCAGCAGGCTCTTCTCCTGGCCGCCGACCCGCTTCATCCCGGCCGGCACGTTGTAGACGTACTCCACGAGCGCCCGGTCGCAGAACGGCGGCCGCAGCTGCACCCCGTGCGCCATGCTCATCCGGTCCGCGCGGTCCAGGTGCGTCGGCGCCCACCGGGTCAGGGCCAAGTAAGTGATCTCCCGCGCCCGCCGCTCGGCCGGCTGCTCGCCCGGCACGTGCGGCACCTCGGCCAGCGCGTCCCTGTAGTGCTGGTCGGCGTACTCCATGAAGTCCAGCTCCCGGCGCAGGCCGCGGTCGACCAGCGAGCAGCCGAGGCCGCCGGCGGCCGCGTCGTGGCCGCGCTCGAAGGAGATCCAGGGAAACGTCGTGGAGTTGCTGTGCTTCGGGTCGTACGACCAGAAGTACCCGTTGAAGACCTCGTCGGCGGTCTCGCCGGAGAGCACGGAGGTCACGCCCGCCTCGCGCAGCGCCTCGAAGAAGAGCAGCAGGGAGACGTCCATGTCCCCGAGCGGCGAGGGCGTGTCCTGGCAGCGCAGGGCCGCCTCGTGCACCCGCGGGTCGGTCAGCGCGGCGGTGTCCAGCAGGATCTCGGTGTGGTCGGTGCCGATGTGCTCCGCGGCAAGTGCCGCGTAGGGCGCGTCGGGTGTGGCGCGCATCGTCGGGTGGGGCTCGAAGTTCTCCGCGTAGCCGCGGAAGTTGACCGAGAACGACCGCAGGCGGCCGGAGCCGGAGGCGGTGACCGCGCGGGCCGCGAGGGCGGTGAGCGCGCTGGAGTCGATGCCCCCGGAGAGCATCGCACCGACCGCGACGTCCGCCCGCAGATGCGTGGCGACCGCCTCGCCGAGCAGCCGGCGCACGGTGGCCACGGTGGCCTCCAGCGTGTCCTCGTGCGGCCGGGCGGGCAGCGACCAGTAGCGCCGCCGGCCGGTGCCGGAGCGCCGGACGGTCAGCACATGGCCCGGGAGCACCTCGCACATGCCGCGGAACACCCCGGTGCCCGGCTTGCGGCTGTGCGCGAACAGTTCGCGCAGCCCGTCGGCGTCCACCACCGGGCGGACGGCTGGGTGCGCCAGCAGCGCCTTGGGCTCGGAGCCGAAGAGCACGCCCGAGGGGGTCAGGTGGTATGCCAGCGGCTTCACCCCGAGCCGGTCGCGCACCAGGTGCAGCTCCTCGCGGCGTACGTCCCACACCGCGAGGGCGAACAGGCCCTCCAGGTGTGCGGCGAAGTCCGCTCCCCACTCCAGGAAGGCGTGCAGGGCCACCTCGGCGTCGCTGCGGCCGGTGAACCGGTGGCCGCCGGCGGCCAGCCGGCTGCGCAGTTCGGGCTCGTTGGTGATCGCGCCGTCCAGCACCAGCACGGCCAGAGGCCGCCCGTCCTCGGACTCGGCGACGGCGGGCTGCCGTCCGTGGGCGCGGTCGAGCAGGGCGAGCCGCCGGTGCGCGAGCGCCGCGTGGCCCTCGATCCACTCCCCCGGCCCGTCGGGGCCGCGGTGGGCCAGGGTGTCCGCCATGGCCCGTACGGTGGCTGCCTCGGGCACCAGGTCCCGCTCGAAGTCCACCCAGCCGGCCAGTCCGCTCATCGTGGGGTCCTCTCGTTCGCAGTCTCGGATGCTTGCGGTGTGCCGTGGGCGGGCGGTGCCGCCGCCGCATCACCCGCCCCCGCCCTCCCGGCGCTCCCGCCGCCGGGGGCCGGTGCGTCGGTCCCGACCGTCACCAGGGACAGTCCGTGGCGCTCCACCGCCGTGCGGAACGCGGCGAGTCCGGGCGTCCCGCCGCCGCGCACGGCGACGCCCAGCCGCCGCGGTGCCGCGTCCCCGTACCTGCGGTACAGCTCCAGGTAGCCGCGGGCCGTGCGCTCGGGGTCCGTCAGCAGGGTGAAGCGGGCGGGCCACCGTCGCCCCTGCCAGGTCAGGGCGCCGTCCGCACCGCCGGCGAAGTTGAGCCGCCAGCCGCTGCCGGTGGCGACGACCAGCGCGTCGCCGAGTGTGTGCACGCCCGCGGGCACGGTGTACGCGCGGCCGGTGCGCCGGCCGGTGAAGTGCAGCAGGGCCAGGCGCGCGCCCACCGGGCCCGGGTCCGGGCGGGAGAGCAGCTCCCGCATCCGGGCGTCGGCGGCCGCCCGCTCCTCCCCCTCGGGCAGGTCCCGGACGATCTCGGCGGTCACGACAGCACCACCGCGGCCGCCGTCAGCGTGCAGCCCGCGACCGCGCAGCAGGTGCGCACGAGGTGCCAGCCCCGCCAGGCCGGCCGGGGGTCGCGCCAGTGGGGGCCGAGGTCCTCCGGGCGGGTCTGCTTCACCCGGCGGTTCATGGGGACGTTCCTGGTCTGCGACACCACGGCGACCCCGGCCATGGACACCGCCGCCAGCGCGAACAGCAGCCGGGCGGCGCCGTCGGCGCGGACCGCGAAGCCGACGTCGATGGCGGTGGAGCCGGTCACGATGAAGGGCATGATCCGGTCGTAGCGCCTGCCGAGCAGCCGGTGGGTGTCCACGTACCGCTCCGGGGTCATCGCGATCAGCGCGGGCATCACGCTGAGCGCGACCGCGAACAGCACCCCCGCCACCAGGCCGGTGCCCAGGAGCACCAGCACACTCAACGCCTCCACCATGGTTCGGGTCCTCCTCGAAGGTGCCAGGGGCACGGGTCGGTCGGGCTCGGGCGACTCGAACCTGTCAGCCGCGCCTCGGGCACCACTCGAATCCGCCTGGGGGCACTCCGTGCCGTGACCGGCGCGTCCGGAGCGGGCACGAGTCCGGTTCGAGCGGGCGGCGGTTGCATCGGACCCACCTGTCCGAGCACATCCGCACCTGTACGGGAGCCGGTATGGCAGAAGAGACGACCGACGTTCTGATCGTGGGCGGCAGCATGGTGGGGCTGGCCCAGGCACTGTTCCTCGCCCAGCAGGGCGTCCGCACGCTGCTGGTGGAGCGGCACCCCGAGATCTCGGCGCACCCCCGCGCCCAGGCGGCGAGCCCGCGCACCATGGAGCTGATGCGGGCCCTGGGCCTGGAGGAGGCGGTGCGCGCGCAGGAGAACCCGTACGCGCACTACGGCGACGTCCTCCAGGTGGAGTCGCTCACCGGGGCCGAACTGGGCCGGTTCGACGGGCCGTTCCGGCACGACCCCAACGAGGTGGCCGGCACCGGCTGGACGCTGATCGGGCAGGACCGCCTGGAGCCGGTGCTGCGGGCCCGCGCCGAGGAGCTGGGGGCGGACGTCCGCTTCGGCACGGAGATGACCCGGTTCACCCAGGACGCCGACGGCGTCACCGCGGTGCTGCGGGGCGGTGCGGGCGGGGAGCGCACCGTGCGGGCCGCCTACCTGGTCGCCGCCGACGGCTCACGGGCGCCGGTGCGCTCCGCCCTCGGTATCGGCGAGCACGGCCCGGGTGTGTTCGGACGGCAGATGAACGTCGTCTTCCACGCCGACCTCGACCCGTACGTCGCGGGGCGCACCTTCTTCCTGTGCTTCGTCAGCAACGACCGCGTGAAGGGGGTGCTCGGCAAGCTCGGCGGCGACGGCTCCGACCGCTGGGTGCTGGCGCCCAGCCTCCCGCCGGACAGGCAGCACGAGGAGTTCGGCGCCGAGGACTGCGTCGAGCTGGTGCGGGCCGCGGTGGGCGTGCCGGACCTCCCGGTCCGGATCGAGTCGGCGACCGGCTGGGAGATCGCCGCCAGGGTGGCCGACGGCTTCCGCTCGGGCCGGGTGCTGCTGGCCGGCGACTGCGCGCACGTCATGCCGCCCACCGGCGGGTTCGGCGGCAACATGGGCATCCAGGACGCGCACAACCTGGCGTGGAAGCTGGCGCTGGTCCTGCGCGGTGCGGCGGACCCCGCGCTGCTGGACAGCTACGAGCAGGAGCGCGCGCCGGTCGCGGAGTTCACCGTCGACCAGGGGGTCATCCGCTACCTCCAGCGCAGCGGTCTGGACGCGGCGGCCGCGGCCCGGCACCGGCCGGAGTCGACGGTGCTCTTCGGGCACGTGTACCGCTCCGGCGCCGTGCTCGCGGAGGCCGGTCCCGACGACGGCGCCCCGGTGGAGGACCCGACCGCTCCCTCCGGCCGGCCCGGCACCCGCGCCCCGCACCTGCCCGTCGTCCGGTCGGGCAAGGAGGTGCCGCTGCACGACCTGTTCGACGGCGGCTTCTGGCTGCTGGCCGGGCCGGACGGCGCCGGCTGGGAGGCCGCGTGCGCGGAGCCGTCGCTGCCGGTCGCGGTGGCGTGCCACCGGGTGGGGGCGGAGGAGCCGGCGGTGACCGCGGAGCGCTTCCTCGCCCGGTACGGGGTCGGCGCGTCCGGGGCGGTGCTGGTCCGGCCGGACGGGTTCGTCGCGTGGCGCGCGCCGGCCCTGCCGGGCGACCCGGCGGCGGCCCTCGCCACGGCCCTCGCCCACGTCCTGACCGGCACCACCGGCTGACCCCGGCCGTTCACACGGACGTCCGTGCGCTCGGGGGCTTCGCGGCACGGACCACGCACGTGGGCACCACGCACGTGGACAGCGCGCTCATGGGGACAGCGGCGCGCGGGTGCCGCGCCCGCGGGCGCCACGCGCGCCCGCCGTGCCGGGCCCCCGGGACGGGCTCCGGCACGGCGGGCGGCGGGGCGGCGTACGGTGCCGCCCCGCCGGACGCGCGTGCGGCGGGGCGCGGCGGCCCGGGGGCCGGGGCCTTTCTTTCGGACCAGGTCGGCTTCCGCCGGCGGCGCCTTGCCGTGGGGTCGAGCGGGGTCCGGTGCGTGCGGCTGCAAGGCGGAGGAGGGCGGCGACGCGGAGCGTCGACAACCGAGGACAACGCCGCAGATGTGCGTGCCGGACCCCGCGTCCCCCGGCAAGACCCGAAAGAGAGGCCCTAGGTGCGGTCCAGGATGCGGTGCAGGGCGGCGATCGCGGAGCGATCGACCGGGCCGGTGCGGCCGGCGGTGGCGCGCCATCCGACGAACCCGTCGGGGCGCACCAGCACCGCGCCGCCGGGCAGCACGCCGTAGCGGCGGCGGAACGCGCCGTCCTGGTCGCGGAACGCCGCCCCGGCGCCGACCCGGACCGACCTCAGGGCGATGCCGAGCGCCTCCGCCGCCTGTTCGACGGCGGCCGGCCAGGGGCCCGCGGCCTCGTCCACGAGCAGGGCGAACCCGTCGCCGAACAGGTCCGCCACCGGCAGCGGTCCGTCGGGACCGTCCAGGACCAGGTGCGGGGCGCGCGTGCCGGGGCCCGCGCTCGGGTGCTCGGGGTCCTCCACGAGCGTGTCCGGGGCGCCCTCCTCGGGGGCGAACGCGCCGGAGCGGTAGCAGTAGCCGAAGGTCATCGTCGTCTCGCTGAGCAGTTCGTCGGCGACCTCGTGGTACTGCTTGCCGTCGCGGACCGCGAACCGCAGCATGGCCTGGCGCACGGTCTCCTCCGCGACCGGCCGCCGCTCCGCGTCGTAGCTGTCCAGCAGGGCGGGCCCGGCGGCGCCGGACAGCACCAGGCCCAGTTTCCATGCGAGGTTGTAGACGTCCTGGATGCCGGTGCTGGCGCCGAAGGCACCGGTGGGCGGCATCACGTGGGCGGCGTCCCCGGCGACGAACACCCGGCGGGTCGCGAGCCGGTCCGCCACCCGCGCGGAGATGTCCCAGGCCGGCATGTCCACCGACTCGATCTTCAGCGGGAGGTCCGGCACGCCCACCGCCGCCCGGACCAGGGAGATGCAGCGCTCCTCGGTGAAGTCCTCGGCGTTCTGGCCCTGTTCGGGGAAGAAGGAGACGTTGATGACCCAGCGGCGGTCGTTGTCCAGGGGGATGATCGTGCCGCGGACCTCGGGGTTGTTGACGTAGGCGGCGATGATCCGCCGGCCGCGCAGCGCCTCGTCGAGGTCGGCCTCGAAGAAGAAGCTGACCAGGTTGGTGAGGGTGCCGCGGCCGTGCGCGCCGATGCCGAGCATCTCGCGGAGCGGGCTGCGGCTGCCGTCCGCGGCGATCACGTAGGCCGCGCGGATCTCCGACTCGGTGCCGGTGGACAGGTCCCGGACGCGCGCCAGGACGCCGTCCGCGTCCTCCTCCAGGGCCTCCACGCGGGTGTGGAAGCGGACGTCGGCGCCGGCCTCCTCGGCGCGGGCGCGCAGGATCGGCTCCAGCTGGTTCTGGTCGATGAGCGTCCACTGCGTGGGGCTGATCCGGCCGATGTCCTCGGGCGAGGCGTTCGGCATCCGCACGCGTTCCTTGCCGGCCAGCGTCTCCACGTGCACCAGGTCGGTGTTGCCGGAGATCGGCGAGCGCCCGGCCCGCACCCGCTCCTCCATGCCGACGGCGCGGAAGAGCTCCATGGTGCGCGGGTTGATGGCGCGGGCCTTGGGGTGGGTGGAGGTGTCGGCGTGCCGTTCCACGAGGGTGGCGCGCACGCCGTGCCGGGCCAGGAAGACGGCCGCGGACAGGCCGGTCAGCCCGCCGCCGACGACGAGGACGGGCGTCTGCTCCTGCTTCATGCTGCTGCCTCCTTGTGGGCCGTCACGAGGGTGTGGGTGCCGAGCATCGGCTCCGCGGTCACGTCGGTGAAGCCGGCCTCGCGCAGCCAGTCCCCGCAGTCGGCGACCCGGTACTCGCTGCCGTCCTGGCTGACCAGCCTCATGTGCAGGCTGCTGAGGAGCCGTTCGGGGTCGCTGCGGTCGTCGTCGATCATGCGGTCGTAGACGAGGACGGTGCCGCCGGGGCGGACCGCGTCGTGGACGCGGCGCAGCAGTGTGCGGCAGCGGTCGGCGTCGAAGCCGTGCAGGATGTGCCCGAGGACGACCGCGTCGGACGGGGGCACGGGGTCGGTGAAGAAGTCGCCGCCGGCGAAGTCGATCCGGTCGGTGAGGCCGAGTCCCGAGACGTGCTCGGTGAACAGCGGCCGGGTGCGCTCCAGGTCGAAGCAGGTGGCCCGGAGGTGGGGGTGGGAGCGGACGAGGACGGCGGCGAGGTTGCCGCGGGCGCCGCCGAGGTCGGTGAAGGAGGTGTACCGGCTCCAGTCGACGCGGGCGGCCAGTTCCTCGCCCATGCGGTCGCTGTAGGCGTCCAGTCCGGCCAGGAACCGCTTCATCTTCGCGGGGTCCCGGTGCCGGTCGCCGACGAATCCGCCCTTGTCGGGGTCGAGGTGCTGGGGCTCGCCGGTGCGCAGCGCCTCGGTGAGGCGGCCCCAGGTCCCGTACAGCGTCTCGTTGGTCAGCTCGATGAATCCGCCGAGGTAGGCGGGCGCGTCCGGCACGAGGTAGGTCTGCGCCAGGGCGGAGTTGCGGTAGCGGCCGCCGCTGCGCTCCAGCAGGCCGAGTCCGGCCAGGGCGTCCAGGAAGTCGGCGGCCAGCCGGTCGTGCACGCCGGTGGTGCGGGCCACCTCGGCGCCGTCCCGGGGGCCGTCGGCGAGGGCGCCGAACACGCCGAGGGCGACGGCGCTGTGCAGCACCTTGGCGGCGCAGTCCGCGATGGTCAGCTTGATCAGGGGGCCCGGATCGACCGCCGCTGCCGTCGGGGTGGGTCCTTCGGTCGTCGTCACTCAAGCCTCCAGGTCGGCGTCGGCGTCTGGCGTTCGGTGCGGTGGTGCCGACGATGGCCGTGACGTGTCGAGACGGGCTCGAAGAGCGCTGAAGCGCCCGGGCGCCGGAGCGGGCGTCCGGCGCGGTCGGTGCGCGCGCCCCGGCGGCCGCGGCCCGCCGCGGGGACGGGCGCCGGGACGGCGCGGGGCCGCCCCTCCCCCGGCGCGGATCGGCGCGGGGGAAGGGCGGCCCGTGGGTGACGCGGTGCGGATCAGTGCTCGGCGGCCGGGTGTTCCCGGGCCGCTTCGTCACCGCCGCCGTGGTGGTCCCACGAACGCAGCGGCAGGTTCCGCATGCGCAGGGCGACGGCCAGGCCGACGAGCAGGACCGGCACCGCGGCGAGGAACACGGGCGTGAGCGCGGCGGCGTACGCCCGCTCGACCGCGTCCCGCACCGGCGCGGCGAGCCGGTCGAGCACCTCGTGCGAGGAGAGCGCGTTGTGGTCGACGCCGTGCAGCGCGCCGGCCGGGACCCGCTTGCCGAGCTCCTCGGTCAGCCGGTTGTAGAAGAGCGCGGCGAACACGGAGATGCCCAGGGTGCTGCCGAGCTGGCGGGAGAAGGAGACGGTGGCGTGCACGGCGCCGATGTCGTCGCGCGGGGCGGTGTTCTGCGCGGCCATCGTGAGGACCTGCATGTTGAGGCCCGCGGCGATGCCGAAGAGCAGCATGTACGCGATGACGACGGCCCGCGGGGTGCCGGTGTCCATGGTGGAGAAGAGCAGGGCGCCGCCGATGCCGGTGGCCATGCTCAGCACCGGGTACCACTTGTAGCGCCCGGTCTGGGTGATGACGCGTCCGCTGACCACCGAGGAGGCGACCAGGCCGAACATCATCGGCAGCAGCACCACGCCGGACATGGTGGGGCTGGCGCCGGTGACCACCTGGACGTACAGGGCGAGGAAGTTGACCGCGCCGAGGAAGACGACGCCGGCGACGAGGCTGACGACGACGCTGATGGTGAAGGTGGAGTCGCGGAACAGGTGCAGCGGGATGACCGGCTCGGGCGCCCGCCGTTCGGCGGCCACGAAGAGCACGGCCAGGACCACGGCGGCGGCGCCCAGGCCGAGGATCTGCGGCGAGATCCAGTCGTACTTCACCCCGCCCCAGCTGGCGAGCAGGGTCAGCGAGACGATGGCGAGGCTGAGGGTGCCGAATCCGGCGTAGTCGATGTGCGACTGACGGGACTTGGGCGGCAGGTGCAGGCTGGTGGCGATCAGGGCGAGCACCACGATGCCGATGGGCAGGTTGATCAGGAACACCCAGTGCCAGCTCAGCAGGTCCGTCAGGAGTCCGCCGATGGCGGGTCCGGCGAGGGCGGCCGCGGCGAAGACGATGCCGAAGAGGTTGAAGTACTTGGCGCCCTCGCGGGGGCTGAACAGCTCGCCGATGATGGCGAGCACGGACACGAACAGGCCGCCGGCGCCGAGGCCCTGGACGACGCGGAAGACGATGAGCTGCTCCATCGACTGCGCGGCGCCCGAGGCGGCCGAGCCGATGAGGAACAGCACGATGGCGATCACGAAGACCTTCTTGCGGCCGAAGAGATCGCCGAGCTTGCCGTAGACCGGCGTGGTGACGCTGCTGGTGATGATGTACGCCGTGGTCACCCAGGCGAACACGTCGAGGCCGCCGAGGTCGCCGACGATGCGCGGCAGGGCGGTGGCGATGATCTGCGCGTCCAGCATGGCGAGGAAGATCGCGAGCATGCACGCGGTCATCACGGTCTTGATCTTGGTCTGGGGTGCGAGCGGTGCACCCGTCTCCAGGTGCTGGGACCCGGTTGTCGGGGAAGACACGGAGGTGACCTTTCGGTGAGGGATCTGACGTCCCGCGTGGGGTGGTGGCCCCTACGAGTGGCGTTCCGGTCCCCGTCCCGCCGGCCGCCCGGGGCGGCCGGCGTCGTGAGCTGCCTGAAAAGGGGATCTTCACTTCGTGGTGCGGGTGGTGGTGAAGTGGCCGGCCGCACCCGGGGGTTGGTGCGGCCGGCCACGGCGTGGGGAGGCGGCGGTGACCCGGGCCGGTCAGGGCACCAGGACGACCTTGCCGAGCTGGGCCCGCGCCTCCATCAGTTCGTGCGCCTTGACGGCGTCGACGAGCGGAAGCCGCTCGTGGACGACCGGGCGCACCTTGCCGGAGCCGATCATGTCGAGCAGGTCCCGCCGGCCCGCGGCGATGGCCTCGGGCTTGTTGTAGAGCATCGCGTAGAGGGCGAAGCCCGCGATGGTCTTCATCCGGCTGAGCATCAGCGGGTTGACCGGCTGGATGTCGCCGCTGGCCGACCCGTAGAAGACCAGGCGGCCGAACTGGGCGGTCAGGGCGACGCTCTTGGTGAGGATGTCGCCGCCGACGGTCTCCAGGACGACGTCGGCACCGCGGCCGTCGGTGGCGGCCTTGACCTGCTCGTCCCAGTCGGCGTCGGTGTAGTTGACGGTGACGTCGGCACCGAGGTCGCGGACGAAGTCGAGCTTGGCCCGGGTGCTGGCGGTGGCGATGACCTTGCCGGCGCCCATCGCCTTGGCGATCTGCACGGCGAGGTGGCCGACCCCGCCGGAGGCGGCGTCGATCAGCACGGTCTCGCCGGGCTTGAGCTGGCCGGCCTCCTTGAGCGCGTGGTACGCGGTCTGCGCCGGGCTGGGCAGCAGGGTCGCCTCGGCGGCGTCCATGGTGTCCGGGATGGAGATGGCCCAGGCCGCGTCGGCGACCACGTGGTCGGCGTAGGCGCCGCGGTCGACGTCGACCACGATGCGTTCGCCGACGCGGAGGTTGGTCACGCCCTCGCCGAGGGCTTCGACGGTGCCGGCGACGTCGCCGCCGGGGGCGCCGGGCAGTTCGGCGTGGCCGCCGATCGGGATGCCCTGGCGTCGCTGCACCTCGGCGAACGTGACACCGATGGCCTCGGAGCGGATCAGCACTTCGCCCGGTCCGGGCTGCGGCTTCTCCGCCTCTTCGACACGCAGCACCGAGGGGGCGCCGTGCTCGTAGTGGCGGACGATTCGCATGGTGTTCTCCCAACTAGGAAGTGTCGTTCGAGCCGCGGTCGTGCCGCGGCTCCGCCCAGGGATCCGGGTTTCGAATTACATGCACTCATGCACGTGTATGTGAGTCTACATATCAATGCATGATGCGCAAGCCCAAAGTGAGGTAAAGACGGTCCGCGGGCTCAGGGGACGAGGACGACCCGGCCCAGCTGGGCGCGTGCCTCCATCAGCGCGTGCGCGGCGGCGGCCTCCTCCAGGGGCAGCTCGGCGTGCACGACGGGCCGCACCTTCCCGGTCGCCACCATGTCGAGCAGCTCGCGGGCGCCGCGGGCCATGGCGTCGGGCCGGTGCCGCATCACGCCCCACATGCTGAAGCCCATGACGGTGCGGTTGTCGAAGATGTCGTCGACCTCGACGGCCGGCACCTCGCCGCCGGCCGTGCCGTAGACCACGGTCCGGCCGAAGGGCGCGGTGAGCTTCACGCTCCGGGTCAGGACGTCACCGCCGACCGTCTCCAGGACGAGGTCGACACCGCGGCCGCCGGTGGCGGCCATGACCTGCTCCGTCCAGTCGTCGCGGCTGTAGTCGACGGTCGTGTCGGCGCCGAGCGACGCGGCGAAGTCGAGCTTGTCGGGGCTGCTCGCGGCGGCGAGCACCTGGCCCGCCCCCAGGGCCTTGGCCATCTGCACCAGCAGGTGGCCGATGCCCCCGGCCGCGGCGGTGATGAGGACGGACTCCCCCGCCTGGAGCCGGCCGGCCGTGACGATCACGTGGTAGGCGGTCTGGGCGGGGATCGGCAGGGAGGTGGCCTGCCCGGCGTCGATGCCCTCGGGGATGGTGAACAGCCAGTCGGCACGGGTGACGACGTACTCGGCGTAGCCGTCGGCGCCGACGCCGGTGACCACACGGTCCCCGACCCGGACCTCGGTCACTCCCTCGCCGACGGCCTCGACGGTGCCGGCCACGTCGCCGCCCGGTGATCCCGGGAGGGTCGCGGGACCGCCGACCGGGATGCCCTGACGGCGCTGGCACTCGGCGAAGTTGACGCCGACGGCCTCGGCGCGGATCAGCACCTCGCCGGGGCCGGGCGCCGGAGTGTCTGCCTCCTCGACGCGCAGCACCGACGGGGCGCCGAACTCGTGGTGACGGACGATGCGCATGGTTGTGCTCCTCTTGCTCGTTGGGGGGATGGGTGGTGCATGGTGCGGGTGGCGTCCGTGGGGGGACGTGGGACGGGTTCTGCGGGGAGCGGGCCCTCGGCCGCGGCAGGCCGCAGGCCCCGCCCCTCCGGGAGGAGGGGACGGGGCCGCCGTACGGACGGGCCGGGTCGGGGCGGGCGGCACGGTCGGAGGTCAGGCGGACCGGGCGGCGGTGAACTCGACGAGGGAGCGGACCGGGCCGAGACCGGTCACCCGGCGCAGCGTGAGCCCGGCGGCCTCGCCCAGGTCACGCAGGTCGCCGGAGGTGCGCATCTGCCCGCCCAGGTAGACCAGCATCCGCAGGTCCAGGTCGGTCTGGTCCCTCTGCACGTCGAGCAGCCCCTCCACGACCATGACCCGCCCGCCCGCGGCGACCGCCTCGGCGCAGCGCCGCAGGACGGCGACCGCCCGGTCGTCGGGCCAGTTGAGCAGGACGTTGGCGAGGAGGTAGGCGTCGGCGCCGGCCGGCAGGGGGTCGAAGAAGCTGCCCGCCACGGCCCGGCAGCGGTCGGACAGCCCGGCCTCGGCGAAGTCCGCCTCGGCGGCCCTGGCCGGTCCCGGCAGGTCGACGAGGGTGCCGCGGGCACCGGGTGCGGCGGCGACGACGGCGGCCAGCAGGGCGCCGCTGCCGCCGCCGACGTCGACGACGTGCCGGACGCCCCGCCAGTCGCCCTGCGCAAGGAGCGCCGGGGTCACCCAGCGCATGCTCGCCGCCATCCGGCTGCCGAAGGCCTCCGCCTGCGCCGGGTCCGCCTCGACGTCCGTCCAGAAGTCCCGGCCGTAGAGCGTCTCGTAGACGGGGGCGCCGGTGCGGACGGCGTCGAGGAGGCGGAAGAAGGCGAGTTCGCCCCGGCCGGTCGGCCCGTCGAGCCCGAGCCAGTCCCGGCCGGAGCCCTCGACGTCACCGCGCAACTGCTCGCCGAGCGAGGTCGGTTCGTACCTTCCCCCGGGACGCTCCCGGTAGATCCCGGCCGTCACGAGATGGCCGAGCAGGCGGCGCAGCGCGGCGGGGTCGACCTGTGCCGCGCGGGCGAGCGCCTCGGCGGTGACCGCGCCGCCCGCGAGGTGGTCGGAGAGCCGCAGGGTCGCGGCCACCCTGATCGCCATGGGGGTGATCAGATCGCTCTTGCGCAGCAGTTCTCTGGACCAGGGTGGCGCGCTCACGGCTCTCCTCGGCGCTGGATGCGGTGGGGGGACGCCCGGTCGGTGCACGGCCCGCCCGTGCGCCGGCCGGGACTCAGACGGTGCCGAACCACGTGGACAGGGCGGTGCCGAGCGACTCACGCAGCTCGGCCTCGGGCAGCTCCCGGTCGGCCGCCCAGGCCACGTAGCCGTCGGGGCGGACGAGCAGCCCGGACAGCTCCGGCTCGGCGGCACACGCGGCGCGCACGTGGCGGACGCGTCCGGCCCAGGAGACGCCGGCTCCCCACTTCTCGTAGACCTGGGCGATCTCCGGGCGGCCGGTGAGGTCGAGCAGCACGCCGGTGCCCCGCTTCAGGTATCCGGGGAGCGTCCTGACGCCGTCCTCGGTGCGCAGTTCGAGGTCGCGGGCGAAGTCGCCGAGCATGGGGTGGGCCGGGCCGTCGATCCCGTAGCGCACGGTGACGCCGCTGAGCATCTCGGCGAGGTACCGGTTCACCTGGTCGCGGCGCATCAGGTCGGTGAACAGCTCGCGCAGCGGGGTGACGTACGGGTCCGGGTTCATCAGGGCGATCTGGGCGCGGGTGTTGGCCAGCACCTTGCGGGCCGGGGCCTGGCGCTCGCCGTCGTAGCTGTCGAGCAGACCCTCGGGGGCCCAGCCGTGCACGGCGGCGGCGAGCTTCCAGCCGAGGTTGAAGGCGTCCTGGAGGCCGAGGTTGACGCCCTGGCCGCCGACCGGGAAGTGGGTGTGGGCGGCGTCGCCCGCGAGCAGGATGCGGCCCTCGCGGTAGCGCTCGGCCTGGCAGGCGGAGTCGGTGAAGACGGACAGCCAGCGCGGGTCCCGGGCGCCCAGGTCGCTGCCCCAGATCTCGCGCAGGCTCGCGGTGAGCTCGTCCAGCGTGAGGTCCGCGCCGGGCTCCCGCTCGGCCTGGAAGTCGAAGGTGGAGACGCGGTGGTAGGTGTCGTCCAGCGGGACGCAGAAGAGCAGGCCGCGCTCGGTGCGCTCCATGCCCATCGGCGCGTTCTCCCGGTCGGCCAGGATCACGTCGCCGAGGCGGGCGGTGACCCGGCCGCCGGTGCCGGGGAAGACGATGCCCGCCTCCCGGCGGACCAGGCTGCGGCCGCCGTCGCAGCCCACGACGTACCCCGCGCGCAGCGTGTAGGCGCCGTCGGGGCCGGTGACGTCGGCCTCGACGCCGTCGGCGTCCTGGCGGATCGCCGTGACCTCGTGGCCGCGGCGGATCTCGGTGCCGACCTCGGCGGCACGCTCCTCCAGCAGACGCTCGGTGCGGGTCTGCTCGGAGAGCAGGGCGTAGGCGTGCGCGCTGTCCAGGGCCGAGAAGTCGACCCACTCGTCGAGGCCGGCGAAGTGGCCGTTGTTCCAGGACCGGGCGCCGTCCCGGAAGCGGTCGACGAGGCCGCGGCGGTCCAGGGACTCCAGGGAGCGGGCGTGCAGGCCGAAGGCCTTGGAGTGCGGCGTCCGCTCGGGCAGGCGCTCCAGCACCACGGCGCGGACCCGGGAGATGCGGAGCTCCGCGGCGAGCAGCATGCCGACGGGCCCGCCGCCGACGACGAGCACATCGAAGTCGAGGTCCTGCTGGGTCTTCCCCGTTGCCACGGCGAGTCCTCTCGCTCGGCGCCGGCTTATGTGCCGGCGGACAGATATATGTTTTCACACATGCAGTAGATTGAGAGCATACAGATGCTCGCTCGACGGAATCAAGTCGCCTAGAATGCGTGCATGGAGACCTCGACACAGAGTCCGCCGCGGGCATCGGAACTGCTCGACGCCGTGGGACCCGCGTTCTCGCGTCTGCGGCGGACCCAGGCGCTGAATGTCGAAAAACAGGTGTCCCGCAAGGACATGACGAGGACCCTGGTCCTCAACATCGTCCAGGACGGACCCGAACACGAGGGCCAGGAGATCACCGTCGGCGTGGTCGGCGAACGGCTCGCCGTCGACCCCTCGGT
The DNA here is from genome assembly GCF_029269835.1 of Streptomyces tropicalis. GTDB lineage: Bacteria > Actinomycetota > Actinomycetes > Streptomycetales > Streptomycetaceae > Streptomyces > Streptomyces tropicalis. The sequence goes on from NZ_JARJBB010000006.1 coordinate 249,140, forward strand.
CGCGAGCCGGATGGTCTCCGACTGCATCACGGCCGGCTACCTGGTCCGCGCCGCCTCGCAGCGCGACGGGCGGCGGACGATCCTCCAGCTCACCGCGGACGGGCACGAGATGCTCGACCGGTTCCGCAGCCACCAGCGCTCGGCGTTCGAGCGCATCACCCGGGACTGGCCGGAGGTGGAGCGGCTGGAGTTCGCCCGGCTGCTCATCAAGTACGTCGACGCCATCGCCGAGTTGCAGAACGAGTCCGAGTCCGCCTGAGCCGCCCGCGAGGGGGCGGGGACCGCCGGTGTCGCCGCGGTCCCCGGCCCGCCGGTGTCAGGCCCGCGCCAGGATCGTCCGCAGCACCGCCGCCAGCACCTCGTCCTCCCGGCCGGCGGGGTCGGCGCCGGCCGACCGCCAGGCGACCACCCCGTCCGGCCGCACCAGCACCGCGCCCTCGGGCCGCAGTCCCCCGTACAGCTCGGCGAAGCGCCCGTCGGGGTCGGCGAGCGTGCCCGCCCCGCCGCCGGTGCCCGGCACCACCCGGCGCGCGGTGATCCGCACCCGCAGCCCGGCGGCGGCCCCGGAGGCCGCGGTCAGCCACTGGCCCCCGCGCTCCCCGGCCAGCAGCACGAACCCCCGGCCGAAGAGGTCGAGCGTGGTGAGGGGGACGCCGTCCCGGGCGAGCACCGCGTACGGCGCCCGGGTGCCCGGCGCGCCGCGCAGCGTCCGTGGGTCGGCCGGTGCGGGGCGGTCCTCGGCGCCGGGCGCGGGGACCACGGCGGCGGACCGGTAGGTCTGGCCCATCGTCACCGTGAGGGCGTCGAGGGCGGCCTGCTGCTGCTCGGGGGTGGCGCTGCCGGAGCGCACGGCCAGTTGCAGGGAGCCCTGTTCCGCGGTGCAGCGGGCGACCGCTCCGCGCTCGGCGTCGTAGGTGCGCAACAGGTCGGGGCCGGCCGTGCCGTCGAGGACGAGGGCGAGCTTCCAGGCCAGGTTGTGGGCGTCGGCGATGCCGGTGTTGGCGCCGTAGCCGCCGGTCGGCGGGATGACGTGGGCCGCGTCGCCCGCGAGCAGCACCCGCCCGTGCACGAAGCCGTCGGCGACCTGCTCGGCCATGTCCCACGGGAAGCGCGAGCGGATCGTCACCTGCACCTCGGGCGAGCCGATGGCGGCGCCCACCAGCTCCGCGCAGCGGGCGTCGGTGAAGTCGTCGAGGCTCTCGCCGTCCTCGGGGCGGTAGCCGACGATGAGGGTGCCGCCGCTCAGGGTGTCGTCGTGCACGAGGATCCCCATGACGTCGGGGTTCTTCACGTGGACCACGCTGTAGCGGCGGTCGCCGAGCACCGGGGCGAGGTCCGCGCCGAAGGCGATGCTGACGTGGCGGGACAGCACGCCGCGCCCCTGCCGGGTCACCTTGAGCGCCTCGCGCACGGTGCTGCGCGGGCCGTCGCAGGCCACCAGGTGGGAGCAGCGGAAGCTGCTGGTGCCGCCGTCGGGGCCGGCGAGGACGGCGGTGACCCCCTCCGGGTCCTCCGCGAAGGACAGCAGCTCGGTGCCGAAGCGCAGGTCGGCGCCGAGTTCCTCGGCGCGGTCGCGGAGCAGCGGCTCCAGCCGGTCCTGCGGGAGGAGCAGCAGCCGGGACGGGGTGAGGTCGTCCAGCTCGTCGCCGCCCTCCAGTTCCTCCTTGCTGAACAGCACCTCGCCGGCGAGCGAGGTCACCCCGGCGCGGGTGCGGTGCGCCTCGAAGCCGGAGGCCTCGCGCCGGGCCGCCTCCTCCACCCCGGCCTGCCGGAGCAGTTCGGCGGTGCGGGGGTAGTAGCCGACGGCCCTCGGGTGGATCGAGGTGCCGGGGTGGCGCTCCACCAGGGTGCAGGGCACCCCGTGGTGGGCCAGGAACAGGGCGGTGGACAGGCCCACCAGGCTGCCGCCCACGATCAGGACGGGTGCATCACTGGACGTCATCGCGGAACCCTCTCTCGGGCAGGGCTCCGGCCGCCGTCGCGGGCCCGGATCCCGGCGTGGATCTCGGCGTGGATCTCGGGGTGGAGCTGGGGGTGGAACCCGGGGCGGAGCCCGGGGTGGGGTCGGGGGCGGTCACGGGGTGGGCAGGCCGGCGCGGCGCAGGGCCAGGTAGTCGACGACCTCCCAGTGCTCGGCCACCTTCCCGCCCTCGATGCGGAACTGGTCGCAGGTGCGCATCAGCAGCGGCGAGCCGGACGGGCCGCCGCCGCTCCACGCCCCGGTGAGCGTGCCGGTCCAGGTGACGAAGACCATCACGCGGTCCCCGGCGGCGACGACGTGGTCGACGGTGGTGACCAGGTCGGGGAACGCGGCGATGTTGTCCGCGAAGAACGCCTTGAAGGCGTCGAGCCCGTCCGGCACCGCGTCGGTGCGCATGTTGTGGTGCCGGTAGTCCTGGTGGTAGTAGCGGTCGGCGAGGTCCAGCCGGTGCTCGCTGAAGACGTCGCGGTACGCGCCGAGGACCAGATCGGTGTTGGCCCGCTCGGTGGCGTCGTGCGGGCCGTGCAGACCGGGCGCGGCCGGCTGCGCGCCGTCGCCGTCGAGCCCGGGCACGCCGTGCGCGGCGAGGACGTCGCGATCGGCCACGTTCCAGTGCTCGGCGACCCTTCCGTCCTGAAGGCGGTGCAACTCGGCCGTGTGCAGCCGGAGCCGGCCGCCGTCCGGGGTGGCCCCCGTCCAGGTGGCGAACAGCATGACCCGGTCGTGGTCGGCGACCAGGTGGTCGATGCCGGCCCGCAGACCGGGGAAGCGGCCCGTGAGGGCGCGCAGACGGCCGACGGTTCCGCCCTCGGCGGGCCCGGCCGGCGGGTCGTGCTCGATGTGGTCGGGGTGCAGGAAGCGGCCGGCCTCCTCGAAGCGGTGCGCGCAGTGCAGCACCTCGTACATCTCCCGCACCAGTTCCGCGTTGCGGGCGCGCTGCCCGACCGGGCTCGCGGTGGTCATGGTTTCCTCCCCGTCGAGTCGCGGGCCGGCGTCCGGCCCGCCGTGCGCTCAGGCCTTGAGCGCGTACGTCGTCCAGTGCGAGTCGGCCTCGAAGCCGAGGCGGCGGTTGAGGGCGACGACGGCGGTGTTGCCGACGTCGTTGAACACCTGGACCAGGGCGAGGCCGGGGTTCTCCCGTGCCGCCCGCAGCAGCAGTTCCGCCTTGAGCCGGGTGGCCAGGCCGCGTCCGCGGTGCGCGGGCAGCACCAGCGTCTCCCCCGCGTCGGCCATCGGGCTGTCGCGCACGTAGAGGGTGGAGTACGCGACGACGTCGTCGCCGTCCTCGGGCAGTGCCGCGACCGCGCACAGCCGGTGGCCGGCGCGGACCGCCTCGGCCTCCCGTGCCCGGACGTCGGCGGCCGACGGACGGCGCACCCGCGCCTGGCCGTTGACCCGCTCGTCCAGGGCGCTCCAGGCGCGGGCGTAGGAGTCGACGAGGCCGTCGGGGCAGGCGCCGTCCCAGTGGACCAGGCGGTGGCCGGGCACGGGCCGGGCGGCCGCCTCGTCCAGCGCCCGCCGGGCGGGGCCGGCCAGCAGCAGCCGGTTGCGCAGGGTCTCCCCCGTGCGCTCGGCGCCGAGTTCCGCGGCGAAGCGCTCCGCGGCGGCGCCCTTGGGCGCGTCCACCAGCAGCAGGTCCCGGCCGCGCTCGCGCAGCGCGGCGCGGCCCGCGCCGGCCAGGGCCCGGCCGGCGCCGCGGCGCCGGAAGTCCGGGAACACCCAGAGCGAACCGTGGCCCGGGCCGGACGGGTCACCCAGGTCGAGGCCGAGTTTCAGCACCCCGGCCGGGGTGTCCCCGTCGTAGGCCGCGAGCACGATCCGCTCCGTGCCGTGCCGTTGCTGGAAGAGGCGGGCGAGCAGGGCCTGCGTCACCGGCGGGTCCGCGGGCAGGGCCTGGCTCATGGTCTCCCGGAAGCCGGGGAGCAGGGCGGCGAGGGTCGCCGGGTCGTCACCGTCGAGGCTGCGCATCTCCATGGCCGACACCCTGTCCCGCCGCTCTCGAAGCACCGTCGAGGGCAACTCGACACCGGCGCGGGGGCGGCGGGACGGTCGTCGTGGGCGGCGGGCGGCCCGGGTCAGTCGTCGTGCACGGTGATGGCCTGCACGGGGCAGGCCCGCACCGCCTCCCGGACCCGCCCGTCGTGGGCGCGGACCGGCGCGCCCGGGAGCAGCCGGCTCACCCCCTCGTCGTCCTGGGTGAAGACCTCGGGCGCGGTCAGGGCGCACATGGCGGCGCCGATGCAGCGGTCCGTCGCGATGGTGATGGCCACGTCCGCCCCCGTCACCACTCGACCGGGAGCTCGGCGACGCCCTGGAGCACGTACGGCGCGTTCAGCGGCAGGCGGTCGGAGGCGACCGGCACCCTCAGGCCCGGGATGCGGCGGAAGAGCGTGCGGAAGGCGATCTCCATCTCGGCGCGGGCGAGGTTCTGCCCGATGCACTGGTGGATGCCGTAGCCGAAGGCGACGTGCCGGCCGGAGGAGCGGGTGATGTCGAAGGTGTCGGGGTCGTCCCAGGCGTGCGGGTCGCGGTTCATCAGCATGGTCGACATGGCGACGCCGTCGCCGGCCCGGATGGTCTGCCCGGCGATCTCGATGTCCTCGACCGCGACCCGCATCAGCACGTCGCCGATGGAGGTGAAGCGCATCAGCTCCTCGACGGCGCCGGGCAGCAGCGTGTCGTCGGCCCGCACCCGGGCCAGCTGCTCGGGGTGTTCGAGCAGGGTCACGGTGCCCAGCGCGATCATGTTGGACGTGGTCTCGTGCCCGGAGACGAGCAGCAGCGAGCAGACCATGGCCAGTTCGTGGGTGTCGACCGAGCCCTCGGAGAGCTGGTGGGCGATCAGCTCGTCGATGAGGCCGTCGCCCGGCTGCTTCTCCTTCCGGGCGATCAGGTCGTGCAGGTAGGTGAGGATCTCGGTGAACGCGGTCCGGGCGCGGTCGGCCTCGTCCTCGCCGGCGGAGGAGAGCACGTGCCGGGAGCGCTCGTCGAAGTAGCCGCGGTCCTCGTAGGGCACCCCGAGCAGGGCGCAGATCGCCGCGGAGGGGAGCGGGAGGGCGTACTGGGAGAGCAGTTCGGCGGGGCTGCCCCGCTCGATCATGTCGTCCACGAGGCCCTCGGCGATGCGCTCGATCTCCGGGCGCAGCGCGGCGATCCGGCGGATGCCGAACCCGGGGATCACCATGCGCCGCTGGCGGCCGTGCTCGGGGTCGTCGACGCCGACCAGCGGCGGCGCGGCCCGCTGCTGGGTCTGGGCGGCGATCCGGGGCGCCAGGAAGGGGAAGTTGGGGTGCAGGACGTTCGAGGACAGGCGCGGGTCGGGGAACAGGGTCCGGCCGACCTCGTTCCCGGCGACCAGCCACACCTGGCGTCCGTCGTACAGCGTGACCTTGGTGAGCGGGCCGCGCTCACGCAACTCCTCGTAGCCGACCGGCATCCGGTACGGGCAGCTCCGGGTCATGGGGTAGGCCGGCGCCTCGCTCGCGGCCGGCGGGCTGGTGGTCTCCGTCATGCGTGCCTCCTCGGTGGTGTCCCGACGCACGCCATTGAGCCCCGCCGCTCTCGAGGGCACTTGGAAGATCCCTGGAGGGCGACGGGGCCTGGCGGGGCGGCAGGACCTGGTGGGGCGGTGGGCCTGCGGGGCGCTCAGGCGCCGCCGGTGATCCGGAGGGTCTCGCCGTTGATGTTGCCGTTGGCGGCGGAGCCGAGGAAGACCACCGCACGGGCGACGTCCCTCGGCTCGGACATGCGGCCGGAGGGCAGGGTCCTGCCCTTCTCCTCCAGGAAGCCGGGCGGCACGTTGGCCCGGACGGTCTCGGTGGCGGTCTGCCCGGGCACCGCCATGTTCACCAGGATCCCCTCGGGTCCCAGCTCCCAGGCGAGGCTGCGCATCAGCCCGAACAGGGCGGACTTGCCGGCCCCGTAGGCACCGGCGCCGGGCTTGCCGGTGTCGGCGAGGCCCGCGCCGATCAGCACGACGCGGCCCCACTCCCGGCCGCGCATGTGCGGCAGCACCGCCTGCACGGTGTGGAAGACCGCCTCGACGGAGGTGTGCAGCACCTCCTGCCACTGCTTGGCGGGGACGTCCTCGAAGCGGGGCACCGGACGGCCGGGCCGCGGGATCGCCTCGCTCCACACCACGGCGTTGGCCACCAGGACGTCGATGCCGCCCCACTCCTCGGCGACCCGGGACACGGCGTCCCGGACGGACCGCTCGTCGGCGAGGTCGTAGCGGACGACCAGCGGGGTGCCGCCCGCCTCGGTCACCAGCCGGGCGGTCTCGTGGGCCGCGTCCTCGCGCGTGTGGTACGTGATCGCGACGCGGGCGCCCTCCTCGGCGCAGGCGACGGCCGTCGCCCTGCCGATGCCCGAGGTGGCACCGGTGACCAGCACCACCTTGTCCTGCAGTTCGGTCCTCATGGAGCCCCCTGGGTCGTCGTGGGCCGGCCGCCGATGCTCTGCGCGTGCCGGAAGAAGTTCTGCGGGTCGTAGGCCCGCTTCACCTCCAGCAGCCGGGCGCGGTTCTCGGCGAAGCAGTCGGTCTCCCAGTCCTCGGCGGTCCGGGAGCTGGGAAAGTTGACGTACGAGCCGCAGGCGAGCGGGGCGAGCGCGCCGGCCGCCCGGTCCGCCCAGGCGGTGAGCCGGGTCCCGGCGTCCGGGTCCGCCGCGACGTCGCGGCACGCCATCTGGTACCCGATCAGGAACCGGGCGTCGCGGTGCACGTAGGCCGTGGCGGTCCGCGGGACCCGGTTCGCGGCGCCGCCCACCGCGATGCACAGCAGGTAGCGCTCGCGGCCCTCCGCGTCGAGGGCGGGGTCCCAGGCGTCGAGCAGCGCGGCGGACTCGGCGCGGGTGGCGGCCCGTCCGGTGAGCCGGTAGCTCTGCCGGGTGTAGGGGTGGCGGTGGCCCTCGGCCTCGGGGCCGCTCCCCGTACGGTGACACTGCGCCACCGTCTTCGAGCCGCACAGGGCCTCGTGCATCACCTCGGCGTACCCGGCGCGGGTGCCGACGGTGCGGCTGAGCGGCTTGGCGCCCGCCCGCTCGGCGAGGGCGTCGAGTTCCGCGGCCAGTCGCTCGGTGGGTCCGAGGTGGACGCCCCACACGCGGACCACGGGGTTGCCCCCGGGACCGAACATGCCGGGCAGGACCACCAGGGAGGTGCCCAGTTCGTCGGGGCCCTCGACGCACCACTCCTGCCAGGCGGTGAGGACGTCGACGGCGTCCTCGTAGGCCCAGAGCGTCTCGAACCCGGTCATCTCCGGGGCGTCCACCGGCCGTACCTCGAACTCGGTGACGATCCCGAAGGTGCCGCCCCCGCCGCCGCGGACGGCCCAGTACAGGTCGGGTTCCACGGCCGGCGAGCAGCGCACCGTGCGGCCGTCGGCCAGCACCACGCGCGCCGCGGTGATGCGGTCGCTGCCCATCCCGAACTTCCGGGTCTGCCAGCCGAGTCCGCCGCCGGTGAGGAAGCCGCCGACGCTCACCGTCGGGAAGGTGCCGGTGACGATCTGCCGCCGCTGCGGCCGCAGGGCGTCCAGCGCGTCCAGCGACTGCACACCCGCACCGAGCCGGACGACGGGACCGTCGGCGACGGCGTGGTGCATCCGGGACAGGTCGACGACCAGACCCTCACCGGTCGACCAGCCGTTCATGCTGTGGCCGTTGCCCCGGACGTGGAGGCGCAGGCCGTGCTCCTGTGCGTGCCGCAGGCAGGCGACGACGTCGTCCTCGCCCGTGCAGTACGCGACGGCGTGCGGCCGGATCGTGTCGAACTCCGTGTTCTGCAGCTGCCTGGCCAGCGGGAAGCCCGGGTCGGAGGGCTCCACCAGCTCGCCGCGCAGACGGTCCCGCAGCATCAGTCGTCGACGCCGAACTTCTCGGCGGTCACCTTGGAGCCGGCGTGGCCGCGCAGCTTGGTTCCCTGCGGGTCGAAGAACTGGGCGCCGCCGGTGCCCTGCCACCGGGTGTCGGAGACGAACTCGCCCTCCACCCGGACGTGGGCCTCGCCGACGTGCTTGCCCTCGCCGTCCGCGGCGAGGATGTGGAAGCCGTACTCGAAGGTGCCGGGGCCGGTGGAACGCCAGCTGCCCAGGCCGATGTTCTTGGTGTTCAGCTGGGTCGAGACGACCCCGCCGTCGGACGAGAACGAGACCAGCCCGGGGACGAGTGTGCCGTCGTCGTCCAGCTGAGTGGTCCAGGTGCCGACCAGTCGTGCGTCGCTCATCTCAACTCTCCAGGGAGTTCACGGGGTGGGTGGTCGCCGTCAGCCTTCCGGCCAGGTCTGGAACCGCGCTCGAGACGTCCTGTAGGGAGCGCGGGGGTCGTCGGGGCCGTCGGCCGGGAACAGCGGCGGGGTTCCGAGGTCCGGGTGCCAGTACGTGGCCATGTGGATGGCGCCGAGGGCGGTCAGCCCGCGCAGCACGGGCAACAGGCAGTGGCGGACCAGGACCCGCCGGACGGTGCCCGGCCGGCCGGGGGCCGCGGGCTCGGGGGTGGACCAGTGGCGGGACACGTCGCTCCGATCGGTGGCGTGGGCGCGGTGCGGGACGGTTCGGCTCTTCAGCGGGTGCAGACGGCCAGTTCCAGCCCGGTGCCGAACGGCAGGGGCAGCGAGGCCCAGCCGCTGCCGGGCAGCCGCAGGTGGGTGAGCAGCTCCGGGCAGGGGCGGACGGCCCGGTGCGTCCCGCACGCCACGACCACGGCGCCCGGCAGCATCCGGGGCTCCAGCATCTGCAGCAGCGGCAGGTGGGACTCGGGCGGGCCGTCGAGCACCAGCAGGTCGACCGGGCCCGGCACCGCCGGGAGCACCCGCTCGGGGCGGCCGGGCCGCACCTCCGCGTACCGGTCCAGGCCCGCCTGCCGGATCGCGGCGGCCGCGGCCTTCCGGCGGGCGGGGTCCGGGTCGCAGGCCACGACCCGGCCGCGCCCCTGCTCGCTCAGCGCGCGGGCCGTCGGGAGGAGCGACGCGGCGTCCGGGCGGCCGGTCCGAAGGACCGTCAGCAAGCCGGTTGCCAGGACGAGTTGGCGGAGCAGGGTGTCCAGGGCGGTCCCGTCGTCCGGTGCCGTGGCGGCGCCGAGGGGACGGTCGACGGACGATGTGGTGCTGGGCATGCGCAACTCCCCCGTTGAAGAGTGTCGGGAGGCCACGACGGCCTCCCGGCCCGGGTGAACCTTTCGGCCGAGCGTTACAGACCCGGGCACGGGGGGCCACGGCCGTGGACGGCTGCGCGAGCGGGACTCCAGCCGTCCTCCACCCGCGGCGGGCGCCGGGGCCGCCGGGCCGCGGCGGGGTCTGCGCCACCGGGCCGCGGCATGGCGGAGGTGCCGTGGCCGGACGGCGGCCGCATGCGCGGCGGCACCCCGCCGCCCTGTTACCGAGTGCGGACAGAACCGGGTGAACAACTCCGGTCCGGGCGCCGTCTCACGGGGTGCAGCCAACAGCCGATCCGGCCGGTCGCCCTGCGGGAGCAGGCGGCGGTGCCGCGTCGTGACAGCCCGTGGGGGGACTTCCGTGATGACCGTTCGCCGTGCTCGCCGCACCACCCGGTCCGCCGGCCTGGTGGCCGTCGCCGCCGTTGCCGCCTTGTCGCTGACCGCCTGTCAGAGCGGGGGCGGGGACGGCGCCTCCGGCCCGGAGAAGCAGGTCTCCGGCTCCGGCTCCACCGGTGGGAGTGCGCCCGGCGGCGCCGGGACCGGCGCGGACGGGACCCGGACCGGTGGGGGGACCGGGACCACCACCGCGCACCGCACCACCGCACCGGCCGCCGCGGGCAGGGCCGCGTCCCCGGTCGGCACGCAGACCCTGGCGGACGGCAGCAAGGCCGAGATCCACCGACTCGGCGACCAGCACTACCTCGCCAGGATCGTCCACCGCGGTCAGGTCCTGGCCACGCTGGAGACGAACCAGCACGACGCCGGACTCGACGCCAACGACATGTTCGTCGTGCTCACACTGGGCGGCCAGGTCCATTCCTGGATGGGCGGCGGACACCAGGGACCGGGGACCTTCCACCTTGCGGGCGGCTGGACGGCCAGGGTCACGAGGACCGGCGACCTCCGGTACCGCGCGCAGATCCTCGGCCACGGGGGTGAGGTGGACGCCACGCTGGAGGCGGACCAGCACGACGCCGGGCTCGACGCCAACGGCATCCGCATCGTGCTCAGCGCCGGCGGTGTGATCAGCGCCCACGCGTGAACGCCTGCCCCGGGGAGCCGCCTCCCGCGGCCCCGCCCACGCACCACCGGATGTCCCGGCGGCCCGGCGCTGTGACCGGGAAGGTTCACCGGCTCGCGACGCCCGGCACGGCACCTCGCTGCGTCGTCGCATCACCCGGGTACATCCCGTACGCGGGCGACGCTCCGCCGTCCGATGCTCCCCCACAGCCTGAACGGCGTGGGAGGTGCCCCCAGCACCGGACGCCGCGAACTTCCCGGCAGACCTTTCCCGGCCACAGCACTAGACGTGTGCCGGGGCCATGTGGTCGGTGAACCAGTCGCGGGCCAGGTCGGTGACCGCCTCCAGCGCGCCGGGCTCCTCGAAGAGGTGGCTCGCGCCGGGGACGACGGCGATCCGGCTCTCGCAGCGCAGCAGGTCCCGCGCCTGCCGGTTGAGGTCGAGCACGATCGGATCGGCACTGCCGACGACGAGCAGGGTGGGAGCCGTGACCTCGGGCAGCCGGGGCCCGGCGAGGTCGGGCCGGCCGCCGCGGGAGACGATCGCGGCGGGACGGGCCCGCTCCTCCGCGGCGGCCCACAGGGCGGCGGCCGCGCCGGTGCTCGCGCCGAAGTACCCGACGGCGAGACCCTGCGCGGCGCTCTGGGCGCGCAGCCAGTCGGTGACGCCGACGAGGCGCCCGGCGAGCAGCGGGATGTCGAACACGTTGTCCCGGTCGGCCTCCTCCTCCTCGGTGAGCAGGTCGAACAGCAGGGTGCCGAGGCCGGCACGCTGGAGTCCGGCGGCCACGAACCGGTTCCGGGGGCTGCGCCGGCTGCTGCCGCTGCCGTGTGCGAAGACCACGATGCCGTCGGCGCCGGCGGGCACGGTGAGGCGGCCGCGGAGCCGGACGGCTCCGGCGGCGATGTCCACCTCCCGGTCGGCGGCGAGACCGCCGCCGTCCTCGCCGGGCCCGTCCGTGGCGGCGGCGGTGTCGGGGGCGGAGCGGGCTGCGGACCGGCGGAGTTCGGCCGCGACCTCGTAGTCCTCGACCTGGGTGAAGTCGGCGTAGAACTGGCCGATGGCGTAGAAGGCGGCCGGGGTCGCCACGCAGACCATGTCGTCGGCCTCGCCGGCCAGCCGGTCGGTCCAGTCGTGGGGCGCGACGGGCACGGCGAGCACGGTCCGCGCCGCCCCGCGGGCGCGGGCGATCCGGCAGGCGGCGCGCGCGGTGGACCCGGTGGCCACGCCGTCGTCGACGATCACCACGGTCCGTCCGGCGACACCGGTCGCGGTGCGCTCACCGCGGTAGCGGGCGGCACGCCGGGCCAGCACCTCCCGCTCGCGCTCCTCGACGCCCGCGAGGTCCGCCGGGGAGACGCCGGTCTCGCGCAGCACCTCGTCGTTGATGACCCGCACGCCGTTCTCGCCGATCGCGCCCATGCCCAGCTCGGGCTGGTAGGGGACGCCCAGCTTGCGCACCATGCAGACGTCCAGGGGCGCGTCGAGCGCCTCGGCGACCGCGGCGGCCACCGGTACCCCGCCACGGGGCAGCCCCAGCACGACGACGTCCTGGCCGCGGAGGTACTCCAGTCGGGCCCCCAGCCGCCGTCCGGCGTCGCGGCGGTCCGTGAAGAGCATGACGCGCCTCCTTCACTCCCGGGGTGACCACAGGGGGGTGGGCGGGGTCGCCTCGGGCGCCCCCACCGCCTTGATGTCGCCGGCGGCGGCGCGCAGCAGGTCCCGGCCGAGGGCGATGAGCGCGCGTCCGGCGGCGAGTTCGTCGCCGATCTCGGGGATCGCCGGGTCGTAGGGATTGCGCCGGGCCTCCGCGCGGGTCTCCAGTACGTTGTCGCCGGTGTCGAGGACGATCCGGGCGGTGGTGTCCGGGTCGTGCTCGGACAGGTACAGGCTGAGCCGCCACTCCTTGGCGGACGGGGCCGGCCGGATGCCGGCGGGTCGGGTCATCGTCCGTCTCTCCTCACTGCGGTGCGGACAGGGCCACCTGGGGCGGCAGACGGACACGGGGCTGCGGCCCCACCCCTCCACTGTGCCCCCGCCGCGGGCGGGACGCACGGTCTCGGGGTACGCGGGCACGGTCCCGGCCGGTGCGGCGGGGCCGCGGGCGGCACCGGCCGGCGTCGGGCCGGCCCGGCGCGACGGGCACAATGAGGGGCATGACCACGCGCTCCTGCCCCTGCGGACTGCCCGAGCCCTACGACCGGTGCTGCGGCCGGTACCTCTCGGGAGCCGCGGCCGCGCCGAGCGCGGAGGCCCTGATGCGGTCGCGGTACACCGCCTTCGTCGGCCGGGACGCGGGGTATCTGCTGCGGACCTGGCACCCGCGGACCCGGCCCGCGCGGCTCGACCTCGACCCGGACGTGCGGTGGACGGGCCTGGAGGTCCTCGGGGCCACCGGCGGGTCGGCCTTCCACACCACCGGCACGGTGACGTTCCGCGCCGCCTTCCGCGGCGGCTCGCTGCACGAACGCAGCCGGTTCGAGCGGGTCGACGGCGCCTGGGTGTACGTCGACGGGGACTTCCTGGAGGACTAGGACCTGTCCGGGCGGTCGTGCGGCCGCTTCGCCGGCCGGTCGCCGACGTAGGCATCCCCCGCGGCGGACGGCCAGCGGGCTTCGACGGCGCGGGACGAAGGAAACGCGACACCGTCGGACGGGCTGTCACCCGGCTGGAGCGGCACCGGACGGTCGCCACTCGCCACGACGGACGCGGCCGCGTCCTCCTCGGCACCGTGACGGCGGGGCCCCCTTCGTCCGGTTGCCGGAGCAGGGCTCCTCTGCGATCAATGCGCGGGGTGCTGCGGCTGCCGCATCCAGGCGTCCGGGCCGGGGCCGCCGCCCTCGGCGAGCAGGGCCGGCCGGGCGACGTAGTGGCGCCGGCCCTCCTCGTGTGCCGCGCAGGCCTCCGGCGACGGGAGTCCGCTGTGGACCAGGCGGAACAAGGTGCCGTCAGCGGTCGCTCCGACGCGCCCAGGGCAAGGACCTCGCAGCGCTCAAGGCGCTGCTGGAACGCTGAACCGGGTCCCCCGGGGGACCCGGCACGCGGCCCCCGGAACCGGCGGCTCAGGGCACCGGCGGCGGGTCCGGCGCACGACCGCGCAGCACCCGACCGCCGTCGGCCCTCGTGCGTCCGACGTGCGACACGCGCCGACGCCCGGCCTCGTGACCTGCCGCTCCGGCAGGTCACACCATGGCACCCCGGTCCGTACGGGAGGGGGTGCCGTCGCGCTACGGCGCGAGGATGTCCAGTTCCTGCAGCGCCCCCACCGTGATCTCGCGGGTGAGCTGCTCCGCGCGCGCCGCGTCCCCGGCGCGGACCGCCTCGGCGACCTGGACATGGAGCGTGACGGCCGCCGGGTCGGGGTCCTCGAACATCACCTCGTGCTGGGTGCGGCCGGTGAGGACCTCGGCGACGACGTCGGCGAGCCGGGCGAACATCTCGTTGCCGGACGCGGTGAGGATCACGCGGTGGAAGGCGACGTCGTGGAAGAGGTACGCCTCCAGCCGGTGGCCGCGCGAGTTGGCCACCATGCCGAGGGCGCACGCGGTGAGTTCGGCGCACTGCTCCGCGGTGGCGTGCCGCGCGGCCAGGCCCGCGGCGACCGGTTCGACGGCCGAGCGGAGCACGGTGAGCGAGCGCAGCTGGCGCGGGCGGGCGGCGCCGGCCAGGCGCCAGCGGATGACCTGCGGGTCGTAGACGTTCCACTCCTGCTCGGGCAGCACGGTCACGCCCACCCGGCGCCGCGAGGCGACCAGGTGCATCGACTCCAGCACACGGACCGCCTCGCGCATCACCGAGCGTGAGACGTCGAAGCGCTGGGCCAGCTCGTCGGTGCGCAGCACGCTGCCCGGCGGGTACTCCCCCGCGGTGATCGCGGGCCCGAGGGTGTCCAGTACGCGGCCGTGCAGCCCCCGGCCCGTGGTGCTCATGCACTCAGCGTACGGGGTGGATCACGGAACCAAAAAGTCAGACTTATTTGTCACAGACTCTTGAATTCGTCGTACCTAATCGGTTTCAGTTGCCCGGACATCACGTGTCGACGAAGACAGCGAGGCAGCAATGAGTACCCCCCGAGTCGTCGTGGTCATGGGGGTCGCAGGCACCGGCAAGACCACCATCGGTCCCCTGCTCGCGGCCCGGCTCGGCGTCCCGTACGCCGAGGGCGACGACTTCCACCCCCCGGCCAACATCGCCAAGATGTCGGCCGGCACCCCGCTCACCGACGACGACCGCAGCCCGTGGCTGGACGCCATCGGCGGCTGGGCACACGCGCGGGCGGAGCTCGGCGGGGTGGTCAGCAGCTCGGCGCTGAAGCGGGCCTACCGTGACCGGCTGCGGGCCGCGGCACCCGACCTCGTCTTCGTGCACCTCACGGGCGACCGCCGGCTCATCGAGGAGCGGATGGGACACCGGCAGGGGCACTTCATGCCCACCGCTCTGCTGGACTCCCAGTTCGCCACGCTCCAGCCGCTGGAGCCGGACGAGACGGGCGTGGAGGTGGACGTCTCGGGCAGCCCCGAGGAGATCACCCTCCGCGCCGCCGAGGCGCTCCTGGCCCTCGGCCGGTCCACCGCCCGACCCGCGCGGTAGGCGTCCCACCCCGCCCGGGGCCGCTCCCCCGGGCCGCCTTCCGGCACCGCTCCCGGGCCTCCCCGGGGCACGGCCGCCGGGCCTCCGCGCGCCCACCCACCCGTAACCGAGAGTTCCTCTCCTCACCCAAGGGACCGAACACCCGTGACCAGACTCAGCGTCGAGATGCTGGCAGCGGACACCGTCCAGCCCATCACCTCGGCCGGCCACGCCCGGCTCGGTATCGCCGTGCTGGCGGGCATCGCCGTCATCGTCCTGCTCATCACCAAGTTCCGGCTGCACGCGTTCCTGGCACTGACCATCGGGTCGCTGGCGCTCGGCGCCTTCGCCGGGGCACCGCTCGACCAGGCCATCACCAGCTTCACCACCGGGCTCGGCACCACGGTCGCCGGGGTGGGCGTGCTGATCGCGCTCGGCGCGATCCTCGGCAAACTGCTGGCCGACTCGGGCGGCGCCGACCAGATCGTCGACACGATCCTCGCCCGGACCGGCGGCCGGTCGCTGCCGTGGGCGATGGTGCTGATCGCCTCGGTGATCGGCCTGCCGCTGTTCTTCGAGGTCGGCATCGTGCTGCTGATCCCGGTCGTCCTGATGGTCGCCAAGCGCGGCAACCACTCCCTGATGCGCATCGGCGTCCCGGCACTGGCCGGCCTCTCCGTGATGCACGGCCTGGTCCCGCCGCACCCCGGACCGCTGGTCGCGATCGACGCGGTCAAGGCCAACCTCGGTGTGTCGCTGGCGCTCGGCATCCTGGTCGCGGTGCCCACCGTGATCATCGCCGGCCCGGTGTTCTCCCGCGTCGCGGCCCGCTGGGTGGACGTGCCCGCCCCCGAGCGCATGATCCCGCAGCGCCCGTCCGAGGACCTGGAGAACCGCCCCGGCTTCGGCGCCACCCTGGCCACCGTGCTGCTGCCGGTGGTGCTGATGCTGGCCAAGGCGCTCGCCGACGTCGTCGTCGACGACCCGGCGGACGTGACGCAGCGCGTCTTCGACGTCGTCGGCTCCCCGCTGGTCGCGCTGCTCGCCGCGGTGCTCGTGGGCATCTTCACGCTCGGCCGGCCCGCCGGGTTCAGCAGGGAGCGGATATCCGCGACCGTCGAGAAGGGCCTCGCGCCCATCGCCGGCATCCTGCTCATCGTCGGCGCGGGCGGCGGCTTCAAGCAGACGCTGATCGACTGCGGCGTGGGGCAGATGGTCCTGGACGTCTCCAAGCACTGGGCGATCCCCGCGCTCCTGCTGGGCTGGCTGATCGCGGTGGTGATCCGGCTCGCGACCGGCTCGGCGACCGTGGCGACGGTCTCGGCGGCCGGCCTGGCCGCGCCGCTGGCGGCCGACATGTCGACCGCGCACGCCGCCCTGCTGGTCCTGGCCATCGGCGCAGGCTCGCTGTTCTTCAGCCACGTCAACGACGCCGGCTTCTGGCTGGTGAAGGAGTACTTCGGCCTGGACGTCGGCCAGACCGTGAAGACCTGGTCGGTGATGGAGACGATCATCTCGGTCGTCGCCGGCGGCCTGGTGCTGCTCCTCTCCCTGGTCATCTAGACCCCGCACCCCGCACCCCGGCCCGGCTCCCCGCGCACCACTACTCCGCGGGGGTCCGGGCCGGCGCCGTGCCCGGGGCCGTCGTGCCGGGGCGTCACCGTGCCGGGGCCCGGGAGCCGGGCCTCCCGTCCCCGCCCTACGGCCGCCACAGCGGGTGCTCGGTGCGGGCCCAGGCGCGGCTCACCCTGCCGGTGCGCAGGCCGCGGCGGGCCTCCGGGTCGGCGACGGCCATGCCGACGTGGCCGGCCAGGACGATGCCGACGGTCAGGGCCAGCCAGTCGTGCACGAAGGTGGCGCCGGTGCGCCACACCAGCGGCGTCAGGTGGGTGAACCACATCAGCAGACCCGTGCCGAGCATCACGAGCGTCGCGCCGGCGATCCAGGACGCGTAGACCTTCTGCCCGGCGTTGAACTTGCCCGCGGGCCGGGACTGCGGACGCCGGTCGCGGCGCAGCGCGGCCCGCAGCCAGACCCGGTCGTGCGGGCCGAAGCGGTTGAGCAGGCGCAGGTCGACCCGGAAGGCGCGGGAGGCGAGGCCGAGCAGCACGGGCAGCGGCAGCGCCGCCCCGGCGAACTCGTGGACGCGGACGACCAGTTCACGGCGGCCGACGAGTTCGGCGAGCTGCGGCACGTACAGGCAGGCCGCGGTCGCCACGCAGACCCCCATCAGGGCGGCCGTGCCCCGGTGCACCCAGCGCTGGGAGGGCCCGAAGCGGCGCACCTCGGCGGCCTCCGGGGCCGGCGCCTCAGCTCGTGGGCTCATCGTCGCGTCCGTTCGAGCGGCCGACCCAGGCGTCGACGTCGTAGCCGCGCTCCTCCCAGTAGCCGGGGCGCACCTCGTCGGTGACGGTGATGCCGGAGAGCCACTTGGCCGACTTGTAGAAGTACATGGGGGCGACGTAGAGGCGGACGGGGCCGCCGTGCTCGTGGCCGAGGGGCCTGCCCTGCATGCGCAGGGCGGCCAGGACGTCGGGGCGGCGTGCCTGTGCGAGGGTGAGGCTCTCGGTGTACGTCCCGTCGAAGCAGGTGAAGCGGACCGCGCGGGCCGTGGGGCGCACCCCGGCCGCGTCCAGCAGCCGCGACAGCCGGACCCCCTGGAAGGCGGTGCCGGGCACCCGCCAGCCGGTGACGCACTGCACGTCGCGCACGATGCGGGTCTGCGGCAGCGCTCCGAGGTCCGCCAGGGTGTACGTCGCCGGGTGGTCGACCAGGCCGTCGACGGTGAGGCGGTAGTCGGTGGCGTCGCGGTGCGGGACGGAGGCCGCCACCGAGTAGTAGCGGAAGCCGCCGCCGTTGGGGAGCAGTCCGGTCAGGCCGGTGGGGTCCTTGCCGGAGACGGCTCCGAGGACGGACTCCAGGCCGCGTTGCAGCGTGGGGGCGGCGACCACCCCGAGGGCCCCGAGGCCGAGGGTGCCGAGCAGGACGCGACGGCCGACGGGCCGCCCCTCCTCCTCCGGTTGTTCGGAATTCACCTCTCCATTCGAGCACCCGCGGCCCCCTCGCGGCCAGGGATCGCGGGTACGCGTCAGACTTCGGTCATCTTTCCCGGCGCCGCCCCGGTACCGGCGCCGCCGCGCGCCGGGCCGCTACGCGCCGGACGGCGGGGTGGCGCCGGCGCCGCCGCGCGCCGCCTTCTCCAGCTGGAAGGCCTCGTTGCCGAGCCCGATGCGGGCGTGTGCCTCGGGCCTGCGGGAGCGCAGGACGGCGCCCTGGACCAGGCCGGCCACGAGGGCGAGTCCGACGATGCCGGGGAGCAGCCGGCTCAGCAGGGAGCCGGAGCCGACACCGACCAGGACGTCGAAGTCCTTGACGGTGTATCCGGCGATCACCAGCAGCGCCAGGCCCGCCAGCACGGAGGTGGCCAGGCGCCAGGCCTGTGCCGCCGCGGCACCGCGGCGGACGAAGAAGACGACCACCGACAGGGAGGCCGCCGCCATCAGCACGATCACCCCGAGTGCGCCGACGTTGCCGAACCAGGTGAACAGGTGCAGCACCGGCGCGGTGGGGTCGCCGGCCGGCTTGTCGTCGGCGACCGCGAAGGCGGCCACGACCAGCAGCGAGACCACGGTCTGGGAGAGCGAGCCGGCGGAGGGGGCGCCGCTGGTGCGGGAGGTGCGTCCGAAGGCGACGGGCAGCAGCCCCTCGCGGCCCATGGCGAAGGCGTACCGGGCCACGACGTTGTGGAAGCTGAGCATGGCCGCGAACATCCCGGTGACGAAGAGCAGGTGCAGCACGTCGGTGAAGGTGCCGCCCAGCCGCGACTCCGTCAGGGAGAACAGCAGCCCGGCGCTCTCCTTGCGGGCGGCGCCGACGATCGCGGACGGGCCCGCGGCGACGGTGAGCGCCCAGCAGCTGATCGCGAAGAACACGGCGACCCCGGCGACGGCGAGGAACATCACGCGCGGCACCAGGACGTGCGGGCGGCTGGTCTCCTCCGCGTACACCGGGGCCTGTTCGAAGCCGAGGAAGGCGGCGATGCAGAAGCACAGGGCGGTGCCGATCCCGGCGCCGCCGAGGGTGTCGGGGTTGAAGGCGTGCAGGGAGAGGCCCTCGCGGGCGGGGTCGGCCACGGCGGCGACGTCGAAGACGACCACCAGGGCCACCTCGATCACCAGCAGCACGCCCAGCACGCGGGCGTTGACGTCGATCTTGAGCCAGCCGAGCGCACCGACGACGAGCACGGCCGCGAGGGCGGGTATCCACCAGGCGACGGTGGCGTGGGCGTAGGTCGCGAGGAGGTCGGACACCTCGAAGCCGAAGAGGCCGTAGATGCCGGCCTGGAGGGCGTTGTAGGCGACGAGGGCGACCAGGGCGGCGCCGGCTCCCGCGGTGCCGCCGAGTCCGCGGGAGATGTACGCGTAGAACGCGCCCGCGTTGTGCACGTGCCGGCTCATCTCGGCGTAGCCGACGCCGAAGAGGGCGAGGACCACGCCGAGCGCGACGAAGAGCAGGGGCTGCCCGACGATGCCCATCACCGCGAATGTGGTGGGCATGACACCCGCGACCACCATGAGCGGGGCGGTCGCGGCGAGGACGGAGAGCAGCAGGCCCCCCGTGCCGAGGCGGTCGGCGCGCAGCGCGCGGTGCTCGCCCCTGAAGGTGCTGATGCCGCCGCCGTCTGCGGCGGCTCTGCTCGTGCTCGAACTGCCCGTCGTCATCGGGTCGTCCTTTCGGGCTCCGGGTGCGGTGGGGTCGTACGGGGCTGCGGGAGGTGCACGGGCCGGGTCACACGGTGCCGAGCGCGCCGGCGCGGGCGGCGCGGAAGGCGGTGACCGGGTCGCGGTCCGGGTAGGACCACGGCGCGGGGGTGCCGTGCGGGCCGATCCGGAGGAACAGGGCGGCCGCCTCCGCGCCCCGCCCCTCGCAGTACTTGGCGTGGGCGAGGAAGTTCAGGTCGACCAGGCGGCGCGGGTGGCCCTCCTGCTCCCACTCCAGCCACCAGTCGAAGGCGGCCTTCAGCACCTGCCGGGCCCGGCGGCCCTCCCAGTGCCCGGAGGAGGCCGGGTCGGCGGACACGTGCCCGCGGGCGGCCAGGACGCGGTGGCGCTCGGCGTGCGCGACCACGGGCAGCACGGCCAGCGGCGAGTCCGCCGGGGCCTGCTCGGCGGCCCAGGCGGCGAACTCGTACACCTCGTGCAGCGGGTCCGGGCCGGCCTCGGAACGGCGTTCGGCGAGCCGGGCCACGACGAGGTGGTGGGCGTGGTGGTGGTCCCGGTGGCGCTGCCGGATCTCCTCGTACAGCCGGACCGTTTCCCCGGCGGACCCGGCGGACCCGGCGGAGCCGGCGGACCCGGCGTTCTCGGGGCCCCGCTCCAGCAGGAGCAGTCCGAGCCAGGGGGTGGGGTCGGCGGGCACGAGCGCGGCGGCGGCCCGGCAGGCGTCGCGGGCCGCTCCGGGCTCCTCCCGGCCCGCCAGGGCGCGCTGGACCAGGGCGGCGCCGAGCAGCACGGCCGCGTCGGCGGACTCCGGCTCGGCGAGCAGCCAGTCCTTCACCCATGCGGCGGTGTGCCGTTCCCGGGCAAGCACGGTGATCCGGTGCCCCCGGCGGTCCCAGTCGTCACCGGTGCGCACCAGCAGCGAGCGGACCGCCTGCCAGCGGCCCTGGGCCAACGCGGTGCGCGCGGCGACGAGTTCGGTGTCGTCGAGAGCGGCGTCGAAGACCTGTGCCGCACGTCTGCGGGCACGGCCGAGGGGAGGCGGGGGTGGGGGCACCGCGGGACTTCCTCACGCGCTTTCGTCTTGTGGTCCGGCTCACGCCACGGCGGGCGTGCGGGGCACCGGCCCGCCACCGGCCGATCACGGACAGCAAACCGGCAGCCCGCGCCCGGCGTCAAGGCCCGGAGGGATCTCGTCCGCCCCAACTCACCTGGCACACAGGACACTTGTGCACGCATCGCCCGTCCGGCACCGATGGGACGGCGGCCCGACACGTCCTCACCCGCATGGCGCAGTGGGCGTGTCGCGATGTGGCGCACGCCATGGCGCACCCGCCCGGGGCGTCCCACCATGGTCGTACGGCCGAGCCGTCGCCCCGGACCACCGGGCGCCGTGACCGCGCCGGCAGCCCGGTTCCGGGCGCTCCCGGGCAGGCGCCCTCCGGAACGCTAGAGTCGACCCTCACGCACCCCGTGGCCCGGCCGGATGATCGAGGTACGCAGCGTGTCGGTACTGGTTCTGATTCTTGCGGTGAGCGCTGCCTGCTGCGTGGGCTTCGGATTCGTGCTCCAGCAGAACGTGGCCCAGCAGGCACCGCTCAGCGACTTCCTCTCCCCGCGGCTGCTCCTGGACCTGATGCGGGTGCCGCGCTGGCTGGGCGGCACCGCGCTGATGGTGGCCGGGATGGGTCTGGGCGCGGTGGCGCTGGGCCGGGGCGAGGTGTCCCTGGTCGAGCCGCTGCTCGCGACGAACCTCCTCTTCGCCCTGGCCCTGTCCCGCCGGCAGACCCGGCAGCCGCTCGGCCGCCAGGGCTGGGCGGGGCTGGCGCTCCTGGCGGGCGGGGTGACGGCGTTCATCGTGGCCGGCCGGCCGCAGGCGGGCAGCGCCGTGACCAACCCGCTGCGCCACTGGCTCATCATCGGCGTGATGGTCGGCCTCGCCCTGCTGCTGACCACTTGCGCCAAACGCTCCCGGCTCGGCGGGGCGCCGGTGCTGCTGGCGCTGGCCGCCGGGCTGCTCTACGGCGTGCAGGACGCCCTCACCCGGGTCAGCGGCCAGCGCTTCTCCGCGGGCGGCTGGACGGACCTGGTCACCGGCTGGCAGCCCTACGGGGTGCTGGCGCTCGGCGTGACCGGGCTGCTGCTCGTGCAGAGCGCCTTCGAGACGGCACCCCTGCGGACGTCGCTGCCCGCGCTGACCGCGACCCAGCCGCTCGCCGGGATCGCCTGCGGGGTGGGTTTCCTCGGGGACCGGCTGCACGCCGACACCGGGGCGCTCGCCTGGGAGGCGGCCGGGCTGGCGGCGATCGTGACGGGCATCGTGCTCCTCGGGCTGCATCCGGCGATGCCGTGCGGCCCGGCGGTCACCGAGCCGAGCCACGACCTGCAGCGGCGCTGAGCCCGGCTCCGGCGCGCCCCGCCACCGCCCGCGGACGGTCCGGCCGCGCACGGCGGCCCGCGGCACCCGGCCCGCCTGCTTGGATGGGCGGCATGAGCGCTGCGGAGGAGATCCTCGACATCGTGGACGAGAACGACCGGGTCGTCGCGCGGCGGCCGCGCGGCGAGGCGTACGCGGAGGGCCTGCGGCACCGCTGCGTCTTCGTCGAGGCCCGGGACGCCGAGGGCCGCGTGTTCGTCCACCGCCGCACCGCGACGAAGCTGGTCTTCCCCTCGCTCCACGACATGTTCGTCGGCGGGGTCGTCGGCGCGGGCGAGTCCTACGACGACGCGGCCCTGCGCGAGGCCGAGGAGGAGCTCGGCGTGAGCGGCCTGCCCCGCCCGGAGTTCCTCTTCAAGTTCCTCTACGACGACGGCGCCGGCCGCACCTGGTGGTCGGCGGTGTACCAGGTGGTCTGCGCGCTGCCGGTGCGGCCGCAGGCCGAGGAGGTCGCCTGGCACGCCTTCCTGCCCCCCGAGGAGGTGGAGCGGCGCCTCACGGAGTGGGAGTGGGTGCCCGACGGGCGGGCCGCGTACGAGCGGCTGAAGGCGCACCGCTCCCCCCGGTGACGTGCGCCGGGGCGCGGTGCCGGTCGGCAGGGCCGGCCCCGTGACCGACTTCGCCCGGAACGTCCGCCTGCGGTTCTCCCCCGAGGAGGTCAGGGACGGAGGGACGCACGCCCGACCACCGCTTCTCCCCGGCGAACGAGCGCACCTTCCCGGCCCGGCCGCGCACCGGGCCGGCGCTGATCGGCGGCGGCTTCGCGGTGGTTCCTGCCGGCACGGCACCGGGGACACACCCCGGCCCGCAGCCGCACCCCGCCCGCGACGACCCGGCGGCTTGCCGCCGCGGCGGCCCCGTGCACGGCGGCCCCGGCGGCGTGCACGGCGGCGGTGGCCGGCCGGGACACCGTGCAGCCGATCACGTTCGGCCCGCCCACTGGACGACATACCGACCGGTCGGCATCATGGTCGGGTCCCACCCGATCGTCCCCAGGAGCCACGATGAGCCCCGACCACCCGCCCGGACTCGACCTCGACCGTCTGCGCGGCCTGCTCGACCGCGAGCGGCCCGGCCTGGCGCAGGGGGCCCTGACCGGCCGGCTGATCGAGGGCGGGCGGTCGAACCTGACCTACGAGGTCTCCGACGGCGCCTCCCGCTGGGTGGTCCGGCGCCCTCCGCTGGGGCACGTCCTGGCCACCGCGCACGACATGCGGCGCGAGCACCGGGTGATCGGCGCGCTGCACCCGACCCGGGTGCCGGTGCCCCGCCCGGTCCTGCTGTGCGAGGACGAGGAGGTCCTCGGGGCCCCCTTCTACGTCATGGAGTTCGTGGAGGGCACGCCGTACCGGACCGCCGGCCAGCTAGCCCCGCTGGGCGCGGAGCGCACCCGGAAGGCGGTGCTGTCGCTGGTGGACACCCTGGTCGAGCTGCACGCGGTGGACCCCGCCGCGGTGGGACTGGAGGATTTCGGGCGGCCGGAGGGCTTCCTGGACCGGCAGCTGCGGCGCTGGGGCAAGCAGCTGGACGCCTCCCGCAACCGCGAGCTGGCCGGCGTCGACGAGCTGCACGCGGCGCTCGGCCGCGCGCTGCCCTCCTCCCCCGCACCCGCCGTCGTGCACGGCGACTACCGCCTGGACAACGTCCTGATCGGGGACGACGACGGGATCCGGGCGATCCTCGACTGGGAGATGTCCACCCTCGGCGACCCGCTCACCGACCTCGGCCTGCTGGTGATGTACAGCACGCCGCTGGGCATGGCCGGCTCCCCCGTCTCCACCACCGCCGAGGCCGCCGGCCATCCGGCGCCCGCCGAGCTGGTCGAGCGGTACGCGCAGCGCTCGGGCCGGGACGTCTCCGCGGTGTCGTGGTACACGGCGTTCGCCTGGTTCAAGCTCGCGGTGATCCTCGAGGGCATCCACTACCGGTACACGCTCGGCCAGACGGTCGGCCGCGGCTTCGACCGCATCGGCGACCTGGTGCCGGTCTTCATCGAGCACGGCCTCACCACGCTGCACGACGGCCTTCAGGAGGGCTGATCCGCCATGGACTTCGCATTCGACGCGCGCACCGAGGAACTGCGCGCCAGGCTCACCGCCTTCATGGACGAGCACGTCCTCCCGGCCGAGCAGGTCGCGCACGAGCAGCGCGCCCGGCTGGCGTCGCCGTGGGACACGCCCGCGGTCGTCGAGGAGCTGAAGGCCGAGGCCCGCCGGCAGGGCCTGTGGAACCTCTTCCTGCCCGACTCCGCCTACGGCGCCGGGCTGACGAACCTCCAGTACGCCCCGCTCGCCGAGATCACCGGCCGCTCCCCGCAGCTGGCGCCGACCGCGACGAACTGCGCGGCCCCGGACACCGGCAACATGGAGGTGCTGGCGCAGTTCGGCGACGAGCGGCAGCGGAAGCAGTGGCTGGAGCCGCTGCTGGCGGGCGAGATCCGCTCGGCGTTCGCGATGACCGAGCCCGAGGTGGCCTCGTCGGACGCCACGAACATCACCACGCTGATCGAGCGGGACGGCGACGAATACGTCGTCACCGGCCGCAAGTGGTACATCTCCGGGGCGATGAACCCGGACTGCCGGATCCTCATCGTGATGGGCAAGACCGACCCGGACGGCCCGGACATCCGCCGCCAGCAGTCGATGGTCCTGGTGCCCCGCGACACGCCCGGGGTGACCGTGCGGCGCGCCATGCAGGTCTTCGGGTACGAGGACCACTACCACGGCGGCCACGCCGAGGTGGTCTTCGACCGGGTTCGCGTGCCGGTGTCGAACCTGATCGGCGAGGAGGGCGGCGGCTTCGCCATCGCGCAGGCCCGCCTCGGCCCCGGCCGCATCCACCACTGCATGCGGCTGATCGGCATGGCGGAGCGGGCGATCGAGCTGATGTGCCGGCGGGCGGTCTCCCGGACCGCCTTCGGCAAGCCGCTGGCCCAGCAGGGCGTGGTGCACAACTGGATCGCCGACGCCCGGGTCACCGTCGAGCAGCTGCGGCTGCTGGTGCTGAAGACGGCCTGGCTGATGGACACGGTCGGCAACCGGGGCGCCCACACGGAGATCCAGGCCATCAAGATCGCCACACCGCGGGCGGTGGTCGACATCATCGACCGGGCGATCCAGCTGTACGGGGCGGGCGGTGTCAGCCAGGACTTCCCGCTGGCCGAGCTGTACGCCGGGGCCCGGACCCTGATGATCGCCGACGGGCCGGACGAGGTGCACCAGCGGTCGCTGGCGCGGCGGGAGCTGAAGACGTACCTGTGACGGTGCGGGGCGGCCGCGCCTCGCGGCCGCCCCGCGGCACCGGCGGGCGCGGCCCGGGCCCCCACGCGCACAGCGTGGGGGCCCGGGCCGCGGCCGTCCGGCGTCAGGGGCGCAGGGCCCGCAGCAGCAGGTCCGCCAGGTGGCCGGCGACCTCCTGGGCGTCCAGGGGGCCGTCGGGGCGGTACCAGGTGGAGAGGTGGTGGACGGATCCGAAGTGGTAGTCGACCACCAGGTCCGCCGGGGTGGCGCGGGAGAAGACGCCCGCCTCCTGGCCCTCCTCGACGAGCGCACGGAAGCGTTCGTGGTAGCGCCGGCGCTCGGCGCGCACCTGCTTGTTCTTCTCCGGGCTCAGGTGGTGCATGGAGCGGAAGAAGATCATCGCGTCGTCGAGGTTCTCGATGGTGGTGACCACGACGTCCGCGGCCGCGGCCCGCAGCCGCTGCTCGACCGGCTCGTCGGCGTCCGCGAAGGCGTCCAGGCGCTCCTGCTGCACCCGCAGGACGCGCGCGTACACCTCGTGCAGCAGGTCGTCCTTCGATCCGAAGTAGTGGTAGAGGGCCCCCTTGGTGACGCCGGCCGCCTCGACGATCTCCTGCACCGAGGTGCGGTCGTACCCCTGCTCGGCGAAGAGCCGGGTGGCGGCGGCCAGGAGCCGCTGAGGCACGGGGGTGCCGTCCGTGTCCGTCGTCCTGGGCACTGCCGCCACCTGCCTTTCCGTCGTTGTGCTCAGTTGTCGTCCGCTCGGGAACGCAGTTCCCGACGGAGGATCTTCCCACTCGCCGTCTTGGGCAAGTCCGGCAGGATCTCCACCTGCCGCGGGTATTTGTAGGCGGCCAGTCTCTCCTTGCAGAAGGCGGCGAGGTCACCGGGGTCGGCCGCGGCCCCGGGGCGCAGGCTGATGTACGCCTTGACGGTCTCCCCGCGGTAGCCGTCGGGCACCCCGACGACAGCCGCCTCGCGCACCGCCGGGTGCGTGTAGAGCACGTCCTCGACCTCGCGCGGCCACACCTTGAAGCCGGACGCGTTGATCATGTCCTTCTTGCGGTCGACGACGTACAGCCAGCCCTGCTCGTCCATGAACCCGATGTCGCCGGTGCGCAGTTCGCCGTCGGGGAAGGTCTCGGCGGTGGCGTCCGGGCGCCGCCAGTAGCCGGGCACCACCTGGGGTCCGCGGACGACGATCTCGCCCTGCTCGCCGAACGGCACCTCGCGGCCCTCGTCGTCGACGATCCGGACGACGGTGTCGGCGCCCGGCACACCGACCGCGAGCGTGCCGGAGACCGGGTCGACGGGCGCCTCCCGGCCGGGAGGCACGGAGGCGCAGGGGGCGGTGCACTCGGTGAGGCCGTAGCCGTTGCGGAGGTACGGCCCGAAGCCGGCCCGGAACTTCTCCACCAGCGCGGGCGGCAGCGGGGCGCCGCCGGAGGAGATGACGCGGAAGGAGGAGAAGTGGTCCGGGGTGGCGTCGGGACGGGCGGCCAGGGCCATGAAGGCGGTGGCCGGTCCGACGGTGTAGTGCGGGCGGTGCTCGGCGAAGGCGTCGAGGACGACCCCGGGCTCGAAGCGGTGGGCCAGCACCAGCGTGCCCGCGCTGTTCAGGCAGGCGCCGAACTGGCAGACCATGCCGGTGATGTGGAACAGCGGCGCCATGGCGAAGTAGACCGGCCCCTCGGGCAGGTCCAGGGTGGTCCGCTGGCGCTCGGCGTTGTGCATGATGTTGGCGTGCGTGTTGGTGGCGCCCTTCGGGGTGCCGCTGGTGCCCGAGGTGTAGCTGATCAGGGCGATGCCGTCCGGGGCGGGGTCGGTGCCCCGGGGCGCCGGGTGGCCCTGCCGGGCGACGGCCACCAGGTCGTCGGCGTCGGGGGCCTGGGGGAGCCGCTCGAAGGCCAGCACGCGCGCGTCGTCGCGGGTCTGGAAGTCCCGCTCGCACGCGGTGAGCACGATCCGCACCGGGGACTGCGCGGCCGTCCCGCGGAGATACGCCTCCCAGGCCCGGTCCGTGCAGACGAGCGCGGCCACCTCGCCGTCCCGCAGGACGTGGCCGACCTCCGCCGACTTGTACATGGGGTTGACGGGGACGACGGTGGCGCCTGCCTTCCAGGCACCCAGCACGGCGAGCACGAAGTGCGGGGAGTTCTGCAGCAGGACGGCCACCCGGTCGCCGGGCCGCAGGCCGCGCGCGGCGAGGTGGCCGGCGACGGAGTCGGACAGCGCGTCGACCTCGCGGTGGGTGAGGCGGGCGTCGAAGTAGGCGAGGCAGACGCGGTCCGGGGCCTCGGCGACGGCGCGGCGCAGGGCGTGCACGAGGGAGCCGGCGGGGTCGACGGGGGCGCGCTGGGCGTCGTCGAGGAGGTCCAGCCAGGGGCGGGACGCGTAGCGGGAGGCGGTCACCGGGTCTCCTCCCACTGGCGCTGGAGGTGGTTCATGCCGTTCAGCCAGCGGTCGGGCTCACCGGCCCGGGCCTGGTAGTACCCGGCGACCTCGGGGTGCGGGAGGATCAGGAAGCGGTCCTCCTCGATGCCCCGGAAGAGGGCGTCCGCGACGTCCTCCGGTTCGATGGCGGTGGGCCTGAGCACGAGGTCGCCCGCGCTGCCGGTGGCGGCCAGCATGTCGGTGCGCACGCCCTGCGGGCAGATCGCGTGCACCTTGACGCCGCGGTGGCGGTAGGTCAGCGACAGCCACTCGGCGAAGGCGTACGCGCCGTGCTTGGTGACGCTGTAGGGCGCGGCGCCGATCATGGTCAGCAGTCCGGCGGCGGAGACGGTGGAGACGAAGCGGCCCGCGCCGCGCTCCAGCCAGCCGGGCAGGAGGGCGTGGGCGGCGCGGACGTGGGCCATGACGTTGACGTCCCAGGCCTGCGCCCAGACGTCCTCGCCGGCGGCCTCCGACCCGCCCGAGCCGACCCCGGCGTTGGCGCAGTAGACGTCGACGGTGCCGTCCAGCGCGTCGAGGGCCGCGGCGACGACCGCGGAGGCGTCACCGGGGACCGCGATGCCCCCGGTCTCCCCGGCGACCGCCTCGGCCCGCTCGGCGTCGAGGTCGTTGACGACGACGCGGGCCCCCGCGGCGGCGAACCGGCGGGCCAGCGCGGCGCCGATGCCGCCTCCGGCCCCGGTCACGACCACTCCAGCACCTTGAACGGCTTTCACCATCGGTCTCCTTCGACACGACGTTGCGGGCGCCTGCCGCGCCGCGCACCGGCTCTGCTCGACAGCCAGACTAACCGGTCGGTATGTAACGGTGGAAGAGCAGGGCAGACGCGGCCGTTCCCCTTCGTTCCCCTGCGCCGGGACGGGCGCTAGCGTGCGTGACCATGACACCCGCTGCGATCACGGAGGTCCCCGCATGAAGCTGACCAGACGGAGCCTGCTCGCCGGGACGGCGGCGGCCTGTGCCGCCGGAGCGGCCGCCCCCGCGGCGCAGGCGGCACCCCGGCGCGGCGGCGGGCTGCGCACGGGCTTCGAGCGCCTGGCGGCGGACGGCTACGCGCTGCTCGCCGGTCAAAGGGTCGGCGTCGTCACCAACCCGACCGGGGTCACCCGCGACGTGCGGCACATCGTGGACGTCATGCACGCCGACCGCCGGGTCGAGCTGGTCGCCGTCTTCGGCCCCGAGCACGGCTTCCGCGGCACCGCCCAGGCGGGCGGGTCCGAGGGCCGCTACGACGACCCGGCGACCGGCCTGCCGGTCTACGACACCTACCTCAAGAGCGGCCGTCCGCTCGCCGACGTCTTCACGGCCTCCGGCGTCGACACCGTCGTCTTCGACATCCAGGACGTGGGCGCCCGCTTCTACACGTACATCTGGACGCTGTACGACTGCATGGAGGCGGCCGCGCTGGCCGGGAAGCGGTTCGTCGTGCTCGACCGGCCGAACCCGGTGTCCGGGCGCGAGGCCCTCGGGCCGGTCCTGCACCGGGAGTTCGCCACCTTCGTGGGGCGGCAGCCCATCTCCCAGGCGCACGGGATGACGGTCGTGGAACTGGCCCGGCTCTTCAACGGGGAGTTCCTGGCCTCGCCGGTGGCGCTGGAGACGGTGGCCATGACCGGCTGGAAGCGGTCGGACTTCTACGACGCCTCGGAGCTGCCGTGGGTGCCGCCGAGCCCGAACATGCCCACCCCGGACACCGCGCTGGTGTACTCGGGGACGTGCATGTTCGAGGGGACGAACCTCTCCGAGGGCCGTGGCACCACCCGCCCCTTCGAACTGCTCGGCGCCGAGGGCGTCGACGGACGCTGGGCGGCCGAGGCCGACGCGCTGGGCCTGCCGGGCGTGCGCTTCCGGGAGGCCTATTTCGCGCCGACCTTCTCCAAGTTCCAGGGCACCACGGTCGGCGGGGTCCAGGTGCACGTGACGGACCGGGCCGCCTTCGACCCGGTGCGCACCGGGATCGGGCTGCTGGTGACGGCGCGGAAGGTGTGGAGCGGCTTCGCCTGGCGCTCCGACGACTGGATCGACAAGCTCACCGGCTCCACCCGGGTGCGCACCATGATCGACTCCGGCGCGGACACCGGTGCCGTGGTGGCGGGGTGGCAGGAGGAACTGGCCGCGTTCCGGGCGGTGCGCCGGAGGTATCTCGTCCACGGATGAGCGTGCTGTCTGGCCAACTCCCCTCGTTCGCAGGACGATGCGCCCGCATCGTGCCGCCACGGGGGACGAGGGAGTCGGTCATGACGGATCCGGGAATGAGCGTGGCTCCGTACGCGGAGCTGACCTTCGACGCCGACGGCGACGTGGACGGCGGGGAACGGGACCGGCTGCTCGGCCTGACCGCCGGCCGCACGGTCCGTGACCTGGTCGTCTTCGCGCACGGCTGGAACAACGACCGCAGCACCGCGACGGCGCTCTACCGGCGTTTCTTCACGCCCTTCCCGGCGCTCGCCCCGGCGGCCCGGATCGGGTACGTGGGCGTGGTGTGGCCGTCGATGCGCTTCTGCGACGAGCCCGTCCCCGACTTCCCGCACTCCCCGGCGGCCGGGCCCGCCGCGCCGGGCACCCTGGACCCGGGCACCCGGGCCGCGCTGGCCGCCGCCTTCCCGGGCCGGGCGACGGTGCTCGACGACATCGCGGGCCTGCTGGAGTCGGGCCCCCGCACGGCACGGGAGCTGGAGGGGTTCGGCACGCTGGTGCGGCAGTTGGTCGCACCGGCCGGCGCGGCCGCGCCGGAGGAGTCCGCCGCGGACACCGCTGACGACGGCGTGCCCGGGATGTTCTCCCGCCCGGCGGCGGAGGTCTGCGGGGAGTTCGCCGAGGCGCTGGCCGGGCTCGGCAGCACGGACGGCGCGGAGGGCTTCGCCCTCCCGGACCTGCGGGCCGGGGCGCTGGAACTGCTGCGGCAGGCGACGTACTGGGAGATGAAGCGGCGCGCGGGCACGGTCGGCGAACGCGGGCTGGGTCCCCTGGTGGGCCGGCTGGCCTCGGCGGCGCCGGACGTCCGGGTGCATCTGGTGGGGCACAGCTTCGGCGGGCGCCTGGTGTCGTTCGCGCTGCGCGGCCTGCCCGCCGGGGTGCGCGCGGTGCGGTCCGTGACGCTGCTCCAAGGGGCCTTCTCCCACTACGCGTTCGCATCCGGGCTGCCCGGGGACGCGGGGGCGGGCGGGGTGCTGCGGGGGCGGGAGCAGCGGGTCGGCGGCCCCCTGGTGTGCTGCTTCTCCCGCTACGACGCGGCGCTCGGCACGTTCTACCCGCTGGCCTCGCGGGCGGCGGACGACGACCGGTCGCTGGCGGGTGTGGACGTGGGGCGGCTGCTCGGCCCGCGGTGGGGCGCGATGGGGCACGACGGTGTGCAGGGGGTGCCGGGCGTGCACGCGTGCACGCTGGCCGGGGCGCTGGCGGCGCCGCTGCCGGAGTCGGGCTGGGTGAACGTGGACGCGGCGGCCGTCGTCCGGCGGGGCGGCCCGCCGTCCGGGGCGCACAGCGACATCGTGCACCCCGAACTGGCGCGCCTGGTGCTGGCGGCGGGCCGCATCCGCTGACCGTCCCTGCGGGCCGCCGGGACCGGCGGCGGGCGCACGGCCCGCCGCCGGACGGGCGTCACCGGTGCGAGGTGAACTCCACCACCTGCTGGTAGGTGGGCCGGTTCTGCCAGCTGATCCGGCCGTGCTTGATGCCGCCCAGGGGGCGCTGGACGATCGAGTCCGCACACCACTGGTCGCCCGCCGCGCACTGGTCGTCGCCGGGGTAGACCTGGGCCGCGGTCCGGCCGGCCGCGTCCTTCAGCGTGCTGATCAGGAGGTCGCGGCAGGAGGTGAGGCTGCCGCCGCCGCAGTACTTCTGCGCCAGCGGGCCCCGCACGGTCTCACCGAGCACGGACCGGATGTCCTTGTCGACATAGCTCCACCAGCCGTACTGGAAGGAGCTTCCGGCGTGCGACCCGGTCGGGCCGTGCCCGGCCGACGGGGCCTCGTCGACGGGCAGGTTGTTCGTGATCGCGGTGTAGAGGTCGCTGCCGAGGCCCGGCTCGAACTCGGCCTTCACCAGCAGCGGCCACCAGGCGTCCAGGATCCGGATGGCGTCGGCGTCGGCGTAGGCGTGGGAGCCGGCCGAGGTCTCCGTGCGCCGGGCGCCCGCGGCGACCCAGGCCTGGAGCTTGTCCACGGCGGCCGCGGCGGTGGGGTCGCTCACCGGGGAACTGGTGACGACCTTCAGCAGCTTCGGCAGCACGTCCTCGGCCCGCAGGTCGGCCAGTGCCGCGTCCGCCATCGCCGCGGTCAGCGACGCCCGGGTCACCCCGCCCGCCGCCACCAGCCGCTTCACGCGGTCCTCCAGGAGGTCGCCGCGGTGCACCGAGCCCTCGCCCCAGGGCGCGGAGGCGTAGTCGGCGGCCTGCTTGTTGTTCCAGGAGACGTAGTAGTCCTGGTCGACGGAGTTGGGGTGCTGGGCGGGCGGGGTGTACTCGGCCGTGTTCGTCGCCGGGTCCCAGCCCCGCCACTCGTAGGCCGGCCGGGCCCACACCGGGAGGTCGGCGTCCACGCCGGACGCGCGCACCGGGTTGTCGCCGCTGTTGTAGTACGCGGTGTGCCGGGAGTCGGCGTACAGCCAGTTGAAGGTGAAGTTGATGTGCTGCGCCGCGCTCTGGAAGTCCTGCGGGCCCTTGACGTAGTCCGGGTCGTTCAGCATCTGGAAGCCGACGATGGAGTCGACCTCGTGGAGGTAGGAGGAGCGCAGGGTGGTGTAGGCGACCTTCTTGCCGCCGACGGTCGCCCGGTACTGCACGGGACCGTACTTGGTGCGCCACACGCGCATGGTGTAGGCGCCGGCGGCGGTGCCGTCGGCCACGGTCGGCGACCAGGAGTTCCGCTGCTCCACCTCGTCCATGGCCGTGCAGGTGCCGTGGTACAGGTAGTGGTGGTCGTCCTGGCAGAGCTCGACGGCGTAGGAGTCGATGATGTCCTGGCCGGAGGTCGTCGCACTCCAGGCGTAGTCCTGGCCGCGGCCCAGCTCGACGTACATGCTGAGGCCGGCGAAGGACGCGCCGCGGGCGCTGATCCCCGGCCCCTGGATCTCCTGGAGCATCAGCAGCTGCGGCGCGAAGTAGCCGGTCTGCGGGCCGAAGACGGCGACCGGGTGGCCGGACGCGGTGCTCCTGCCACCGACCACCAGGGCGTTGGACATGCCGCGCCGGGCCGAGCCGAGGGTGGCGCGGGCCGCGCCGGAGGAGACGCGGGTCGCGGCCGCGCCCGCCCCGGTGCCGCTGCGGTCGTAGACGAGCGGCTCCTGGACCACCGAGCCCGGGTCGGGCAGTGCCTCGCCCTGCGGGTCGTCGGGCCTGGTGGCGTACGGGAAGCTCCGGCCGTCGTGGACGGTGAGGACCGCCTCGGGGTCGTTGCGCTCGCGGAAGGACTCCCAGACCTTGGTGCCCTCCGCCACGCCGTACTTGGACTGGGCGGCCAGCAGGGAGAGCGCGTTGTCGACCTCGCCGCCGCCGCCGGAGCCGAAGAGCGAGCCGATCACGGAGGCCAGTGCCACCAGGTCGGTGATCTTGAAGTGGTCGATGGTGCCGGCGTTGGTGATCGCGTTCTTGTGGCCGGTGAGCACGTACTCGCCGGGGAAGTAGCGGCCCGCGTCGGAGGCGTCGATGTAGGCGTTGACGCCGGCGAGGTAGGCGTTGGCGTCGTCGAGGGACTGCCGGCCGCGGGCGCCGTTCTTCGCCACGGCGTTGTCGATCTGCGCCTGGAGGTCGGCCTCGGTGTACGGGGCGCTGCGGTAGAACTGCTGCTCCAGGCCCTGGTTGGCTGTCGCGCCGCCGGCGAAGGAGGTCAACTGGCCGCGCCCGACGTGCCGGAAGACGTCCATCAGCCACAGCCGGTCCTCGGCGGCGGCGTACCCGGCGCCGAACTCGGTGCCGTAGCGGGTCGTCCCCGTGATGTGCGGCACACCGGCCTTCCGGTCGCGGACGATCGTCACGTCGCTGCGCCCGGCGGGCCGCTCCGTGGAGGCGGCCTGGCCCGAAGGCACTCCGAAGGAGGCGTCGTTGAAGAAGTCGTTGATCTTGGCGTCGGTGAGTGCCGGGTAGCCCTTGGCCAGGCCGGCATAGGGTCCGAGCTGGTCCTCCGCATGGCCGGGCTGGGTGCCGAAGGCCTGGTTGAGGAGGATCTGCGCGAGGGTGGCGTTGCCGTTCTCGCCGGGCGGCAGGATGTCGGAGCACTGGCCGCCGCAGAGGTCGGCGCTCGCCGCGGCCGTGCGGCCCCCGGCGGCAACAGCCGGGGAAAAGGGCGACAAAAGACCGGCAATGAGGACGCATACGGAAGCGGACTTCAGGAACCCGATGTATCTGCGGGGAGTTCTCTCTCTGTCGAGCACGCGGGGTGGGGTGCACGGTGGCATGGCGGCTCCTCCCGACGGGGGTGGGGTGGCGGGACGTTACCGCCGGTATGGCCGAGTTGGAAGATGAACATGCGTCACTTTTTGGAGTCGCTGCGAGGAGGTCGGGCAGAAGGCGGGGTCATGGCGGGCATCGGAATACGGAGGGAGCCGAATCGGGTGTCGACACGTCTATTCGGCGACGTCCTTACGACGACGCCGAAGTGACCGCAGTACAGGTGCAGGTGTGACGGAGGTGCAGGACGATGGCAGGTTTCCGGAGTCTGGCGAGACAGGTGAGGGACCCGCGGTGCGATCTGGCGCTGCGGCGCTACTCGTTGCGCAAGTGCCTTGAGAGGTTCGCCCCTTACGGGCACAGGGCGACCTGGGACCATCTGTGCTCCCGATGGGGCTTCGGCCCCGAGGACCGCTCCCCCGACCCGGCGCGGCTCGTGGCCGCACTGGACGAGCTGGAGCAGGCACGCACGGTCTGGCTGGGCTACGAGGTCGAGTTCGCCGAGCGGCGGCGGAAGGAGAAGCACGACGGGCTGCGCAGGCCGGGCAGCGTCGACGACTGGCACCGGCTCACCTGGGGCGGTTTCGGGGTCGCCTGGTGCGACGAACCCCGGGTCCACCCGGGCGGACCGCTCGCCGAGGTGCTGCGCCGGCTGATCAGCGCACTGGAGCGGGCGCCGGGCTCGACCTGCCCGGCGTGCGGCGGCGAGCGCCTGGTGTGGCGGTACGGCCTGGACCACGAGCCGTCGTCCGGGCCGGTCTGCACGGACTGCGGCATCCTGGTGCCGCGGCCCGTCCTGACCGCCGAGGCACTGGCGGGGTCCCGGCGCGGCCCCCTGCTGATCTCGGCCTGAGCACACGGGGTGGGGGTGCGCCGCAGGCCGCACCCCCGTCCTCCCGGTCCCGGCCGGGCGGCGGGGACCATGGAGACATGCCGGTGCTGCAGGTCCGCCCGAACGGCGGCCGGAGCGCGGCCGCCCGCGCCCGGAGGCCGGCCGAGCCACCCGGGGCGGGGCGAGGGGCCCGCCCTCCGCATCAGGACGGGCCTTCCCCGACACGGAGGCGCATCGTGTCGACGGGCGGGTCAGTCGGCGGCCGGGGCCTCCGGACCGGCGCCGGGGGTGCCGCCGCGTCCCTGGTGCGCGGCGGGCGGGTGCTCGGCCATCAGGCGGGAGCCCGCCTGCCGTTCACCGAAGACGTCGTCGGGGTTGGAGAGCACGCAGCCCTCCAGGGACAGGCATCCGCAGCCGATGCAGTCGGTGAGGTGGTCCCGCAGCCGGTTGAGCTGCCGGATGCGCTCGTCCAGTTCCGCACGCCAGGCCTCGGACAGGCGCGCCCAGTCCTCGCGGGTGGGCGTCCGCTCCTCGGGCAGCCGGGCGAGTGCCTCCCGGATCGTGGCCAGCGGGATCCCGACGCGCTGCGCGGCCCGGACGAAGGCGACCCGGCGCAGGGTGTCGCGGGTGTAGCGGCGCTGGTTGCCCGCCGTGCGGCTGCTCCTGATCAGCCCCTTGGCCTCGTAGAAGTGCAGGGCGGACACGGCGGCGCCGCTGCGCGCGGACAGCTGGCCGACCGTCAGTTCGTGGACCTTCTCCGGAATCTGGGGCACCGTGCCGAGCCTAAGGGCTGTCCCGCGATCCCCGGTGGATCAGCGCACGGCGTCAGATGCGGTGCGTCGCAAGGCGGAGGGTCGTCCCCGTACTGGGCGCATTCGGGCGATCCGACAACGCGGCGAGGTGCCGTGGCCGCCGTCGTGCGCCCGCCGGGGATTGCGGGACAGCCCTTGGCGGCCGAGGTCCGGCCGGGTCCGTTGACAGGGCCCGCCCGCCCGACCATGCTAAGCAGTTGCTTAGACTAGGGCGTGCGGGCGACTCAGACACCGCACACGACCGAGCAACGCGAGAGGCCGGGCACATGGCAGAGCCGAGGATCTTCACGTCCGCCGACGAGCTGAAGGCGGCGGTGGGCGAGCAGCTGGGGCACACCGACTGGCTCGAGGTCGACCAGAAGCGGATCGACCTGTTCGCGGAGGCGACCGGCGACCACCAGTGGATCCACGTCGACCCGGAGAAGGCCGCGCAGGGCCCGTTCGGCACGACGATCGCGCACGGCTACCTGACCCTGTCGCTGCTCCCGCTCTTCGGTCCGCAGCTGATGGCGGTCGAGGGCGTGCGGATGGGCGTCAACTACGGCACCAACAAGGTCCGCTTCCCCGCCCCCGTCCCGGTCGGCTCCCGGCTGCGGGCGACCGCGGTGATCACGGGCGTCGAGGACGTGAAGGGCGGCCTCCAGGTGAGCGTGGCCTTCACCGTGGAGCGCGAGGGCGGCGACAAGCCGGTCTGCGTCGCGGAGTCGGTGGCGCGGTACTACGTGTAGGCGCGGCGCCGGTGCCCCGCCGTCCGCCCGGGGTGCGGGCGGACGGCGGGGCTCGGCGGAATCAGCGCCCCGCGCCCACCATCCGCAGGACGAGGCCGGCGTAGAGTTCGCCGACCTCCTCCGGGGTGCGGGGGCCGTCGACGTTGAACCAGCGGGCGACGTCGATGCACAGCGAGAGCACGGCGAGCGTGGTCCCCTGCACGTCGGCCACGTCGAACTCGCCGGACGCCACGCCGTCCTCGACGATCCCGCGGACCTCCGCGTCCACCCGGCGGCGCAGCGCGAGGATCTCGGCGCGGGCGTCCGGGCCCAGCGAGTCCAGCTCGTACTGCACGACGCGCGCGGTGGTGCGCCCGCCGGCGTGCCAGCGGACGAAGGAGCTGACGGCGTCGGCGAGCCGCTCGGTCGCGCTGCCCTCGCGCCGGGCCGCCACGCGCAGGATCTCCAGCGCCTTCTCGTGACCGATCCGGCTGATCCGGTGGAGGAGTTCCTCCTTGGTCTTGTAGTGGATGTAGAGCGCGGCCGGGCTCATGCCGGCGCGGCCCGCGATGTCGCGGGTCGTGGTCGCGTGGTAGCCCCGCTCGGCGAATGCCTCCACGGCGGCCACGAGCAGTCGCCGGGCCGCGTCGGGCGTGACCTCGCCCCATGGCTGCGCCTCGCCGGCCGTCTCCTCCGCCGTCGTCATCACTCGCCCCTCTCTCCGTCAGGGGCACCACCATACCGCCGAAGGTGAGCGCTCGCTTAGCGCGGACCGCCGGACGGGGGACGGCAACGTCAGAGCTTCTCGAAGGGGTCGTGCTCCGCGAGGAGCTTCTCCAGGCGGGCCTGGTCGACCCGGCTGACGATCTGCCCCGCCTCCTGGCGGTCGCGGATCACCTTGGCGAGGGTGAAGGCGGAGGTGACGAGGTACAGCACCGCGATGGCCAGGAAGGCCCGCACCCAGGCGTCCGCCTGCAGGCGGAAGATGCCGATCGCGGTCGCGGCCATGGCCACCGCGAAGGAGGCGACCGCCTGCCCGTAGTAGGCCGCGGTGTTCTGCTGCTTGACCGGTGTCTCACTCATGGGATCAGCTTCGGCGCGCACACCGGCCCCCACATCCGCGCGCGTACTCAGACGACGTACTCAGCCGCGCCGCGAGCGGGCCCCGCGCCCGGAGGCGGGACTCCTCAGAACGCGGAGACCCCGGTGAGCGCGCGGCCGATGACCAGTTTCTGGATCTGGCTGGTGCCCTCGTAGAGGGTCATCACCCGGGCGTCGCGCAGCAGTTTGCCGACGGGGTACTCGTCGATGTAGCCGTAGCCGCCGAAGACCTGCAGGGCGTTGTTGGCGGCGCGCACCGCGGCCTCGGACGCGAAGAGCTTGGCCTTGGAGGACTCCACCGCGAAGGGCTCCCCGCGGTCGATCAGGTCGGCGACCCGCCAGGTCAGCAGCCGGGCGGCGTCCACGTCGACGGCGATGTCGCTGATCAGCTCCTGGACGAGCTGGTGGTGCGCGATGGGCCGGCCGAACTGCTCCCGCTCCCCCGCGTACCCGACCGCCGCGTCCAGGGCGGCCTGGGCTATGCCGACACAGCCCGCCGCCACCGACATGCGGCCCTTGGCGAGGGCGGACATGGCCACGGAGAAGCCCTTGCCCTCGGGCGCCAGCAGCGCCGACGC
Organism: Streptomyces tropicalis; assembly: GCF_029269835.1. Classification (GTDB taxonomy): domain Bacteria; phylum Actinomycetota; class Actinomycetes; order Streptomycetales; family Streptomycetaceae; genus Streptomyces; species Streptomyces tropicalis. Next base: position 287,126 of record NZ_JARJBB010000006.1, read on the forward strand.
GGGCACGCGGACGTCCTCCAGGACCAGCTCGGCGGTGGCCTGGCCGCGCAGGCCGAGCTTGCCGTGGATGGTGCGGCGGGTCAGGCCGGGCGTGTCGGCGGGGACCAGGAAGGCGGAGACTCCACGGTGGCCGGGGTCGTCCGTGGAGCGGGCGAAGAGCAGCACGACGTCGGCCCAGGTGCCGTTGGTGATGAACATCTTGGTGCCGTTGAGCACCCAGGAGTCGCCCTCGCGCACCGCGCGGGTGGCGAGGCTGCCGGCGTCGGACCCGGTGCCCGGCTCGGTCAGCCCGAAGCAGCCGACCAGCTCCCCGGAGGTCAGGCCCGGCAGCCAGCGGCGGCGCTGCTCCTCGCTGCCCCACGCGGCGATGGTCTTGGCCACCAGGCCGAGCGAGACGGAGACGATGCCGCGCACGGAGGAGTCGCCCCGGCCCAGCTCCTCGGTCACCAGGCAGTAGGAGAGGTGGTCGCCGCCCGAGCCGCCGTACTCCTCGCCGACGGTCAGCCCGAGGAAGCCGACCGCGCCGAGCTTCTTCACGATCGCCCGGTCGACCTCCTCGGCGCGGTCCCAGGCCACCACGTGGGGGGTGATCTCGCGCTCGACGAAGTCCCGCGCCAGCCGGCGGACGGCGCTCTGCTCCTCGCTGAGCCCGAGGTTCATGACGGATCACCCCACATGTGACGGACCGGGCCGGCCGGGCCTTTAATTAGCACTGCTAGTTTAAAGCTGCAGCCCTACTATGTGCGCCATGGCCCGACCGCGCAAGCCCCTCCTCAGCACCGACCGGATCGTCGCGACGGCACGGGCCCTCGTCGACGCGGAGGGCCTGGCGGCCGTCTCCACCCGGCGGCTGGCCGCGGAGCTCGGAGTGAGCGGGCCCTCGCTCTACAACCACTTCCGCACCAAGGACGAGATCCTGGAGGCGGTCGCGGACTCGGTGAGCGCCCAGGTCGACCTGGCGATGTTCGAGGACGCCCGGGACTGGCGCACCGCGCTGCACGACTGGGCGCTCTCCTACCGGGCCGCCCTGCGCGACCACCCGAACATCGTCCCGGTCCTCGCCCGCGGCCCCGGCCGCCGCCCGGCCGCGCTGCGCCTGGCCGACGCGGTGTACGGCGCGATGGTGGACGCGGGCTGGCCGCCCGCGCAGGCCACCTCGATCGGCGCCCTGATGCGGTACTTCGTCATGGGGTCGGCGCTCGGTTCCTTCGCCGGCGGCTTCGTGGGCGACGCCGGCGCCTACGACCCCGCCGACTACCCGCACCTCGGCCAGGCGCACCTGCTGGCCGAGCAGCAGGAGAAGATCGACGAGCGCGCCTTCGAGACGGGGCTGACCGCGTTGCTGGACGGGCTGGCGGAGCAGTACGGGCGGGTGGCCCGCCCGTCGTAGACCGCCGCCGCTCCGCCCGCCCCCGCCCGGTGGGCCGCAGGCCGGCCCGAAGGCCATGTCCGAAACCCGCGAGACCCGCCCGCCGCCGCCCCCGTAGCCTCGGACGCATGCCGAACACCCCCTCCTCCCGGCCGGCCGCGGTCGCGGCCGGCGTCACCGTCGCGCTCTGGGCCTCCGCCTTCGTCTCGATCCGCAGTGCGGGCGCCGCCTACGCGCCGGGCGCGCTGGCGCTGGGGCGGCTGCTGGCCGGGGCGGTGACGCTCGGGGTGATCTGCCTCGTACGGCGGGAGGGATGGCCGCCGCGGGCCGCCTGGCCCGGGATCGCCGTCTCCGGGCTCCTCTGGTTCGGCTTCTACATGGTCGCCCTGAACTGGGGCGAGCAGCAGGTCGACGCCGGCACGGCGGCCCTGGTCGTCAACATCGGCCCGCTGCTGATCGCCCTGCTCGGGGCGCGGCTGCTGGGGGACTCCCTGCCGCCGCGGCTGCTGGCGGGGATGGCGGTGTCGTTCGCGGGCGCGGTGACGGTGGGCCTGTCGATGTCGGGCCGGGGCGGTGCCTCGGTGCTCGGGGTGGTGCTGTGCCTGCTGGCGGCGGTCGCCTACGCCTCCGGGGTCGTCGCGCAGAAGCCGGCGCTGGGGCGGGCGAGCGCGTTGCAGGTGACGACCTTCGGCTGCCTGGTCGGGGCGGTGGTGTGCCTGCCGTTCGCCGGGCAGCTGGTGACGGACGCGGCCCGCGCCCCGCTGACGGCCACGCTCAACATGGTCTACCTGGGTGTCTTCCCGACCGCGCTGGCCTTCACGACCTGGGCCTACGCCCTGGCCCGGACGACGGCGGGCCGGATGGGCGCGACCACGTACGCCGTCCCGGCGCTGGTCGTGCTGATGTCGTGGCTGGCGCTCGGAGAAGTGCCGGGTCCGGTCACACTGGCGGGCGGCGCGCTGTGCCTCGCGGGCGTGGCGGTGTCCCGCTCCGGCTCCCGGTCCCCCCGCCCGGCCGCGGGCGCGGCGGCCACGGCGGACCCCCTGCCGCAGGCGGTCCCGGCACCCCCCGATCAGGAGCCGGAACCCCGGCCCGAGCGGGCGCCGTAGGGACGCACGGGCACGCCTTCGCCGTACGGGGAGCCGGGGCGCCCGGGGCCCGAGGCCCCCGGCGCCCGCCGCGAGGGCGTGCACGCGGGCCTCGCGCCCTAGAAGACCACCAGCGCGCGGCCGCCCTTGCCGGAGGTCATGTTCTCGAAGGCGGCCGGGATGCCGTCCAGGGCGATCCGGTCGGTGACCAGGACGCTCAGGTCCAGGCGCCCCGCGCGCACGTGCTCGGCCAGGACCGGCAGGTCCTTCGCCGGGTCCGCGTTGCCGTAGACGCAGCCGGACAGGGTGCGCCCCCAGTGGAAGAGCTCCAGCGCGTTGAAGGTGACCTGCTGGTCCTTGCCGCCGATGCCGACGACCGTGGTCCGGCCGCCGCGGCGGGTCGACTCCCAGGCGGCGCGGATGCTGACCGCGCGGCCCACGCACTCCACGGCCACGTCGACGCCCTGGCGGCCGGTCAGCGCCCGGATCGCGCGCGGGGTCTCCTCGGAGGCGACGACGTAGTCGGTGGCCCCGGCGGCGCGGGCCAGTTCCTCCTTCTCCGGGGAGACGTCGACGGCGACGATCCGGGAGGCCCCGGCGATCCGCGCGGCCTGGAGGGTGGCCAGTCCGACGCCGCCGGCGCCGAACACCGCCACCGTCTCACCGGCCCGGACCCGCGCCGCGTGGTGCACGGCGCCGTACCCGGTGAGCACGGCGCAGCCGAGGAGCGCCGCGTCGGTGAGCGGGACGCCGGGCGGCAGGGGCAGCACGCAGGCGGCGGCGACCACGGTCTCCTCGGCGAAGGCCGCGACGTTGAGGCCGGGATGCACCTCCCGGCCGTCGGCGGTGCGGGCATGGACGGCGGCGGCGCCGTCCAGCGCGTGGGCGCACAGCCAGACCTCGCCGAGCATGCAGGCATGGCAACTGCCGCAGGAGGGGGCCCAGTTGAGCACCACTTCGTCCCCGGGGGCGACATGGGCGACCCCGGGGCCGACGGAGACGACGGTGCCCGCGCCCTCGTGGCCGAGGACGGCGGGCGCCGGGACCCGCATGGTGCCGTCGGACAGCGACAGGTCGGAGTGGCAGACCCCGGCGGCGGCGAGGCGCACCCGGACCTGGCCGGGACCCGGCTCCGGGAGCTCGATCGCGGTGATCTCCAGCGGCGATCCGACGGCGGGGAGGACGGCGGCGCGTACGGCCATGGCGGGCAGCGCTCCTAGAACTGGAGGGACTTGGTCTGAAGGTACTCGGTGAGGCCGTGCGGGCCGAGCTCCCGGCCGACGCCCGACTGCTTGTACCCGCCGAAGGGGGCGAGCGGGTTGAAGCGGCCGCCGTTGATGTCGACCTGGCCGGTCTCCATGCGGCGGGCGAAGGCCACCGCCTCGGACTCCTCCGCCGCCCACACGGCTCCGGCGAGTCCGTAGACCGTGCCGTTGGCGATGCGCAGGGCGTCCTCCTCGTCCTCGTAGGCGAGGACGCAGAGCACCGGGCCGAAGATCTCCTCCTGCGCCACGGTCATGCCGGGGGTGACGTCGGCGAGGACCGTGGGGCTGACGTAGTAGCCCCGCTCGCGGGGCGACTCGGGGCCGCCGGCGGCCAGGCGGGCGCCCTCGGCCAGGCCCTTCTCGATGTACCCGCGCACGCGGTCGCGCTGGCGGGCGCTGACCAGCGGGCCGATGCGGTCGGCGTACTTCTCGGCGGCCGCGGCGGCGAGGGCGACCGCCTCGTCGTACCGGTCGCGGTGCACCAGCATCCGGGTCCATGCGCTGCACGTCTGGCCGGAGTTGGACATGACGTTGGCGACACCGACGTTGACCGCCCGGGCCAGGTCGGCGCCGGGCAGGACGACGTTGGCGGACTTGCCGCCGAGCTCCAGGGCGGTGCGCTTCACGGCGGCGCCGGCGGTCGCGCCGATCCGACGGCCCACGGCGGTGGAGCCGGTGAAGGAGACGAGGTCGACGCCGGGGTGTTCGGCGAGGGCCTGCCCGGCGACCGGACCGAGGCCGGTGACCAGGTTGAAGACACCGGCCGGGACGCCGGCCTCGTGCACCGCCGCGGCGAACAGGCGGGCGGTGAGCGGGGTGTCCTCGGCGGGCTTCAGCACGATGGTGCAGCCCGCGGCCAGGGCGGGGGCGACCTTGGCGACGATCTGGTGGAGGGGATAGTTCCAGGGGGTGATCGCGCCGACCACGCCGACCGGTTCCAGGTGGACGGTGGAGTTGCCGAGACGCTCCTCGAAGGCGTACGTGGCCGCGAGTTCGGCGTAGGAGCCGGCGACGGCGATCGGCAGGGCGGTGTGGACGGCTTGCGAGAGGGCGAGCGGCGAGCCGAGTTCGGCGGTGACGGTCTCCGCGATCTCGTCCTTGCGGGCGGCGAGGCGGTCACGGAGGGCGCTCAGGACGGCGGCCCGTTCGGCGGGCGGGGTCGCCGCCCAGCCGGGGAGGGCGGCGCGGGCGGCCCGTACGGCGGCGTCGACGTCCTCGGCGGTTCCGGCCGGAACGGTGGCGATGACCTGCTCCTCGACCGGGTTCACGACCTCGATGACGTCCCGGCCCCCGGCGGGGCGCCAGGCGCCGTCGATGTACATGCCGTCGTGTGCCTTCATCGTGCTCCTCCGGGCGGGGTGGGGCGCCGCGTCGCGACCTGCCGACAGTCCCACAAACTAGCGCCGATAGTTTTCCGGCGCCAGACGCCCGCTGCCCGTGGTGCCCGACGAGGGACGGCGCTCCCGGCGGCATGCCCCCGGCCGCCGCGTTCCGGGGCGGTGGCCCGGCCCGGGTCAGGTCGTCGACGTCAGGTGGGCGAAGACGACGACGTTGCTGGTGTAGCCGGTCCTGCGGGTGTAGAGGCCTCCGCAGGTGATGACCCGGAGTTCGGGCCGGCGGCTCGGGCCGTACACCTCCTTGTCGGGGAATCCGGACTTGTCGAAGACCCGCACCTTGTCGACGGTGTAGACGGCGGTGCGGCCGTCCTCCCGCCGGGCCTCGATCCGGCTGCCGGCGGCCAGCTGCCCGAGCGCGGCGAAGACGGCGGCACCCGTCCTCGTGTCCCGGTGCCCGACGGCGAGGGCGGTGCCGGACTCGCCCGGTGTGGGCCCGTCGGCGTACCAGCCGGCCAGCCGGGGCCGGTCGACCGGCGGCGTCTCCAGTTCCCGGTGGGCGTCGAGCCGGACGCCGACGAGGGGGGTGTCGATGCCGAGGGAGGGGATCCGCAGCGAGGTCGCCCGGGAGCGGGGCAGCGGCCGCGGCGCGGCCGAGCCGGACGCCGCGGCGTCCCCGCCGGCCGGCGCGGGCGGCTCGCCGGGCCCCCCGCACCGGACCCCCGCCGTCACCAGGAGGACCGCCAGCACGGTCGTCCGGGTGAGCCGGAAGGCGCGGGTCCGGTACCAGGGCCGCCTGCGTCTGCGCCTACGCGGCACCATGGTTGCGCCGGCGGATCATCCGCAGGTACACGACGCCGCTGATCACGACGAGGCCGACGGCCGCGGCACCGGCCACCGGGGAGAAGGCCGCGGCCGCCGAGACGAGCCCGCCGCCGCCGGCGTGGACCCCGCCCTGCGGCCCGCCCCGGTGGTCGCCCTCCGCCGTCGCCGCACCGTGCTGGTCGCCGTCGCCCCGGCCCTGCTCCTCACCGCCGCGGCCCGGGTCCTCGATCCGTCCGCCCGGGCCCAGCGCGCCGCCGGGCCGCGTGTTCTCCTCACGGCAGTGGACGCGGAAGATCTTCTCCTTGGGGTTGCCGCCGGGCACGACCCAGACGAGCTTGTACTGGCCGTCGGTCAGCCCGATCGGGTCGGTGTGCCCGGCGCCGCCGGCTAGGACGACGGAGCCGGTGACGGTGGAGGCGGTCGGCAGCGGGGGCTGCGCCTGGATGGTGTAGGTGACGGCGGTGAGCGCGTCGAAGTTCACGCCGTCGAGGTAGAACCGGCACACCACGGGGTCGTCCTTGGAGACGCCGAAGGGCACGCCCACCCGGTGGATCTTGATGTCACCGTTGTCGCCGGGGGCGGCGACGGCGGCCGGGGCCGCCAGCCACGAGGCGCCCACCGCGGTGAAGGCCGCGAGTGCGGCGACGGCGCCGGCACGGGTGCCGTTGATGCGTGGGAGTGTCAGGGTGGGCATGCGAGTTCCTCCGAGTCAGACGATTTTCATACAAATCATTCTTCGATCTGACTCTCTTTCACATCGCCCCGCCCAACCGGGCATCGTCGCCCGACGCGCCGTCGGATATCGCCCTTCCGGCCCAACCCGGGACGCACGGGCTGCCCGTACCGGCTACGGCGTCACACGGCCGGAGCGACCTCGACCGGTATGCCGTTGAGGACCGCGTTGCCCGAGAGAGGGTCCAGGAGACTGCCGTCGAGCAGCTGGTTGACGTTGACGCCGGGGTTGCCGGCGGCGTGCGTCAGCCGGGTGCCGGGGCGGTCGTGACCCCACCCGTGCGGCAGGCTCACCACGCCCGGCCGCACGCCGTCGGTGACCTCCGCCGGGGCGGTCACCTCTCCCCCGGCACCCCTGACCCGCACCGCGGCGCCGTCCCGGACACCGAGACGGGCGGCGTCCTCGGGGTGGATGTGCAGGGTGCAGCGGTTCGAACCTCCCGTCAGGGCGGGCACGTTGTGCATCCAGCTGTTGTTGGACCGCAGATGGCGGCGGCCCACGAGGACGAGTCCGTCCGGGCGCACGTGCAGGGCCTCGCGCAGGCGCGGCAGATCGTCCGCGAGGGGCCGGGGCAGAAGCTCGACCTTCCCGCTGACCGTCCGCAGCGGCTGGGGCAGGCGGGGGCGCAGCGGCCCGAGGTCGATGCCGTGCGGGTGCGCGAGCAGGCGCTCCAGGTTCAGTCCGTCCGGCCGCGCGCCGAAGCCGTCGCCGTAGGGTCCCAGGCGCAGCATCATGTCCAGCCGGCGTTCGGGGCCGTCGGCACCGTGCAACCGGGCGGCGAGCTCGCGGGGATCGCGGCCGTGGACCGGGGAGTGCGGCGCGCGGACCGCCCGGCCGAGGGTCTGCTCGACGACGGCGGTGTCGACGGTCCCCGGGTCGGCGCCGTGCATGCCGGTCGCGACCAGGACCAGCCGGGCGAGGATCTCGGCCTCGGCCATCCGGCCCGGCTCCAGCGGGACGGCGGGGCGGGTGTAGCGGACCTGGTTGCGCACGGCGAGGGTGTTGAAGGCGAAGTCGTGGTGGGGGCTCTGCGCGGGCGGCGGCGGGGGGAGCACGACGTCGGCGTGGCGCGAGGTCTCGTTGAGGTACGGGTCGACGGAGACCATGAAGTCGAGGGATTCCAGGGCCTTGTCGAGCCGGTTGCCGTCGGGCGCGGACAGCACCGGGTTGGCCGCGACGACGACGAGGGCGCGGACCGGCTCGCCGTCCCCGGTCGCGGTGTCGATCTCCTCGGCGAGGGCGGAGAGCGGCAACTCCCCCTTGGCCTCGGGGTGTCCGCTCACGCGGGAGCGCCAGCGGCCGAGCGCGAAGCCGCGGCCGGGGCCGGCCGGACGGGGCGTGCGGTCGGTGGCGGCGAGCGGGAAGAGGGCGCCGCCGGGCCGGTCGAGGTTGCCGGTGAGCAGCATGAGCACGTCGACGAGCCAGCTCGCCAGGGTGCCGTGCGGGACGGTGCAGCTGCCGATGCGGCCGTAGACGGCGGCGGTCGGGGCGGCGGCGAGTTCGCGGGCGAGGGCGCGGGTCACGGCGGGCTCCACGTCGCAGGCCGCGGCCACCGCCTCGGGGGTGAAGTCGGCCAGGGCGGAACGGAGTTCGCCGAGTCCCTGGACGTGCGGCGCCAGGTCGCCGAGGTCGGCCAGGCCTTCCTCCAGGAGGACGTGGGCCAAGGCCGCGAGCAGCAGGGCGTCGGTGCCGGGGCGGATGGCGACGTGCCGGTCGGCGAGGCGGGCGGTGCGGGTGCGGCGGGGGTCGACCACGGTGAGGGTGCCGCCGCGGGCCCGGAGCGCCTTGAGCCGACCGGGGAAGTCGGGGGCGGTGCACAGACTCCCGTTGGACTCCAGGGGGTTGGCGCCGAGCACGAGGAGGTGGTCGGTGCGGTCGAGGTCGGGCACGGGGATCGCGTTGGCGTCGCCGTAGAGGAGCCCGCTGGAGACGTGCTTGGGCATCTGGTCGACCGTGGAGGCGGTGAAGAGGCTGCGGGTGCCGAGGGCGCCGAGCAGGACCGGCGGGTAGAGGGCGCCGGCCACGGTGTGCACGTTGGGGTTGCCGAGGACCACGCCGACGGCGTGCGGCCCGTGCCGCTCGACGACCGGCCGGAGGCCGGCGGCGACCGCGTCGAAGGCCTCCTCCCAGGTGGCCTCGCGCAGCGCGCCGTCGCGGCGGACGAGCGGGGCGCGCAGCCGGTCCGGGTCGCCGTCGACGGCGCCGAAGGAGGCGCCCTTGGGGCACACGAAGCCCTTGCTGAAGACGTCGTCGCGGTCACCGCGGGCCCCGGTGACCCGGGTGCCCTCGATGGTGAGCGTCAGCCCGCAGGTGGCCTCGCACAGGGGGCAGATTCGCAGGGCGGTGCGGGACACGGGTCCTCCCGGTGGGCGGCGACGGCGGCACACGGACGCAGCGAGCATACCGACCGGTACGCATGGAGGGGAGGCATCGACCGGAACCGGACGGGGGCCCTGCCGGGCCGGGCCCCGCGCGGCCGGCCGTCCCCGGCGGGCCGGTGCCGCGAGCCGAGGCCGCCGGCGCGCCGGCGGGTGCTAGTCGAGCACCCGTCCCAGATACGCCCGCAGCAGTGTGCGGGTCTCCTCGATGACCCCCTCGTCTCCCTCAGGATCGACGCGGAAGGCGAGCTGGACGAGGGTGTCGGCGGTCTCCACGGCGACCAGGAAGACGCGCCGCAGCTCCGCGTCGGGCTCCCGGTTCAGATGGCCGGAGAGGAGGTCGGCGAGGAGGTCGGCGACGCGGTGGTTGGGCTCGGCGTGCCGGGAGCCCAGGGGGATCTGGTTGCCGAAGTCGACGAGGGAGAACCCGGGCGCGGTCCGCTTCATGGCCAGGTACTCGTCGAGGACGGCGTCCATGGCCGCACGCCAGTCACCGCCGGATTCCGGCCCCGCGCCGGCCCCCGCGGCCGGCTCCGGGGACGGGACGGACGGGCCCGGGGCCGCGCCGGCCGCGGCAGCCGCCGTCCCGCCGCCGCCCAGCCGCTCGCGGACCCGCTCGGTGTAGCGCTCCAGGTTGCGCTGGGCGAGGGCGTCGACCATCGCGCGCTTGTTGCCGAAGAAGCGGTAGACCGACCCGATGGGCACCCCGGCCCGCACGGCGACGGACCGGGTGCTCAGCGCCTCGTAGCCGGCCTCGTCGAGGAGATCGGCGCAGGCGTCGAGGATCCGGGTCAGCCGTTCGGCGCTGCGCTGCTGCACAGGGGCGCGGCGGAGCGATGTCGCGTGGGGCACGCACCTCATGATGCCCCTCCCCCGTGGCCCGGTGAAGCGGGATCCTCCCGGTGGTCCGGCCGCGGGCCCCCGGTCGGCCGGTTCCCGCCGTCCGGCCGTACCGGCGGGCCGGGCCCCCTTGCGCCGGGGAAAGCGCAATCCTACGGTACTGCATAGGAATCAGGTGCCAGAGGGAGCGATCATGACCGGGGACGCACGCAAGACCGCCGAGGGGCTGAGCTACCTCTCCGGTTTCGGCAACGAGCACAGCTCGGAGGCGGTGCCGGGCGCACTGCCGGAAGGGCGCAACGCGCCGCAGCGCGCCCCGCTCGGGCTGTACGCCGAGCAGCTGAGCGGGACGGCGTTCACGGAGCCGCGCGCCCGGAACCGCCGCTCGTGGCTGTACCGCATCCGGCCCTCCGCCGCGCACCCGGCCTTCACCCGCGCCGGCAACGGCGCGCTGCGCACCGCGCCCTTCACACAGACCGTGCCCGACCCCAACCGCCTGCGCTGGAACCCGCTGCCCGAGCCCGAGGCGGGCACCGACTTCCTGTCCGGCCTGTGGACCCTCGGGGGCAACGGGGACGCCACCCAGCGCACCGGCATGGCCGTGCACCTGTACCAGGCCGACGTCTCGATGGAGCGCGTGTTCGGCAACGCCGACGGCGAGCTGCTGATCGTCCCCGAGCGCGGCGGGCTGCTGCTGCGCACGGAGTTCGGCATGCTGCACGCCGAACCGGGCGACGTGGCACTGATCCCGCGCGGGGTCCGCTTCCGGGTCGAGCTCCTGGACACCGCGAAGGACGGCCGGCGCACCCCGTCGGCCCGCGGCTACGTCTGCGAGAACTACGGCGCCCCCTTCGTCCTGCCCGACCTCGGCCCGATCGGCGCCAACGGCCTGGCCAACGCCCGTGACTTCCGGGCCCCGGTGGCCGCCTTCGAGGACGTCGAGGGGCCGGTGGAGGTGGTGAACAAGTTCTGCGGGAACCTGTGGACCGCGACCTACGACCACTCGCCGCTCGACGTGGTCGCCTGGCACGGCACCCACGTGCCCTACGTCTACGACCTGCGCCGCTTCAACGTCATCGGCTCGATCTCGTACGACCACCCGGACCCGTCGATCTTCACGGTGCTGACCTCCCCGTCCGACACCCCGGGTCTGGCCGGCGTCGACTTCGTCGTGTTCGCGCCGCGCTGGCTGGTGGGCGAGGACACCTTCCGGCCGCCGTACTTCCACCGGAACGTGATGAGCGAGTACATGGGCCTGATCGAGGGCGCCTACGACGCCAAGGCCGAGGGCTTCGTGCCGGGCGGCGGCTCGCTGCACAACATGATGTCGGCGCACGGCCCGGACCGGGAGACCTTCGACCGGGCGAGCGCCGCCGAGCTGCGGCCGCAACGGGTCGACGACGGGCTGGCGTTCATGTTCGAGACGCGGTGGCCGGTGACCCTCGCGCCCCAGGCGGCGCGCGCGGAGCACCTGCAGCAGCGCTACGACGACGTGTGGCAGGGCCTGGAACGGCACTTCGGCCCGTTGCGCTGAGCGTTTCCGACCGGTACGGATAGCCCGTGACCTCCTTCGCCCCGGATTCGATCGTCCTGAACCGCAAGCTGCCGCTGTGGTACCAGGTGTCGCAGTCGCTGCGCGCCTCCATCCTCGGCCGCTCCGCGCAGGACCCGCTGCGCCTGCCCACCGAGGAGCAGCTGGCGGGGCACTACGGCGTGAGCGTGCTGACCATGCGGCAGGCGCTCAAGGAGCTGGAGGACGAGGGGCTGATCACCCGGCACCGCCGCCGCGGCACCTTCATCGAGCCGGGGGTGCGCCGCGGCGCCCCGGTGCGGCTGCTGGGCTCGGTCGACGCGATCGTGGCCCAGCAGTCCGGGATGGCCACCGAACTGCTGGCCCACGGTCCGGCGCCGGTGCCCGGCGAACTCGCCGAGTACTTCCCGGACCTGGGCGAGGTGGCCGCGTACCACCGGCTGCGCAGCGACGAGAAGACCGGCGAGCCGACCAACCACGCCCGCAACTACGTCCGTCCGGAGCTGGCCCGGCGCATCGACCGCGACGACCTCGCACGGTGGCCGATGACGAAGGTGCTGCGGGACGTGGTGGGCGCGGACATCGGCCGCATCACGGACACGGTGGAAGCGCGGCTGGCCGACCCGGAGACCGCGCGGCTGCTCCAGGTCCCGCTGCTCAGCCCGATCCTCCACTACACGGGGGTCACGTACGACACCGGCGGGCGGGCCCTGGACGTGGCGGTCATCCACTACCGCGGGGACCGGTTCTCCTTCACGGTCACGCTCGATGCCACCTGACCCGGGCCCGGAGGACGCAGGGGGCGTCGTACGATGCCCGGCGTGACGACCGACGACGCTCCGCTCCTCGCGGACCTCATGCCGTGGTCCGTCGCACCGCCGCGGCTCGGCCGCGGATGGCCGGCGGCCCCCGACGCGGCCTGCCTGAAGACCCGTTGGGAGACCCTGCTGAAGGCCGAGGGGCCCGAGCGCCGCGCCCTGTTCGAGCCGAGCCGGGCGCGGACCGCGTCCACGGCCGTCGGGCAGCTGCCCGGCCGGGCCGCCGGCACCGGGCGGCTGATCCGCGCCTCGGGCCCCTGCCCGGAGCCCGTGCGCGTGCTGCGCGCCCCGTTCGACGAGCAGTGGCTGATCCCGGACCAGCGTCTGATCGACGCCGCGCGTCCCGAGCTGTGGCGGGTGTGGGACGACCGTCAGGTGTTCGCGGTGGAGATGCCCGCCGCGTCCGGCGGGGCGGGTCCGGCGCTGCTGGCGACCTCGCTGCTGCCCGTGCTGGGCCCGGGCCGGATCCGCCCGCTGTACCGGCGGCCGGGGGCCCGGGAGCCGAACCTGGCGCCCGGCCTCCTGGAGCACCTGGCCGCCCCGCTCGGCCACGTGCCCGCCCCGCAGGACGTGCTCGCCTGGATCCTGGCGGCGGTGCGCCCCGGTCCGCACGGACCCGCCGTCCCCCTGACCGCCGACCCGGAGCGGTGGGCCCGCGGGGTCGAGGCGGGCCGCCGGACGCTCTGGCTGCTGCGCCGCGACGGGGAGCGCCCCAAACTGCCGGGCGGGCGCCGCCCCTACGTCCGCGCTCCCCTGCCGGCCCGCCCCCTGACCCTGCGCTACGACCGGGACGAGGAGGCCCTCCTGGTCGACGAGGGCCGGATCGCCCCGGTGCCGCCCGCCGCCTGGGACTTCGAGGCCGGTCGGGTGCGGGTGCTGGAGCGGTGGTTCGCGGCCCGGACGGCACCAGCGCCGCCGGGCACCCTGGAGGCCGTGCGGCCGGCCGCCTGGACGCAGTCCTGGACCTCGGAGCTGCTGGAGCTGATCACGGTCCTGACCCTGCTCGCGGAGGCGCCCGGGCCGGATCGGGAGCCGGGGTCCACGGCCGTGACCGCCGCGGACCTGCGGGCGGCGGGTGTCCTGCCGGTCCCGGACGCGGCCCGCCGCCCCGCCCTGGTGCTCGACCACCGCGAGGAGGGACCGGAGGGCCAGCTCGCCCTGGTCTGACCGCCCGGCGGCGGCTCAGCCACGCGGCGCGAAGCCGTCCAGGACGCGGCCCGGCGCCCGCTCGAACACGGCCTCCAGGCCGATCGGCCCAGCGTCCTCGGCGAAGGCCGCCGGGCAGCTCGGCGCGGCGACCTTCGTCCTGCCGCTGCTGTCCAGCGCCTGCATCCCCACCGGCAACCTCGCGGGCCGGGCTGCGCACGCCGCCGGGTGGAACCCGATCAGCACGGTCACCACGGCCCTGCGCGACCTGTTCGGCAACGCCCCGGTACCGCAGGGCGCCGCCTGGCCGGTGGCGCACCCGGCCGCCGGTTCGCCGGCCTGGTCGGTGCTGCTGCTCGCGGTGTCCGTGCCGCCGGCCGTCCGCCGGTACGCGCGCGGCGAGGGGTGAGCGGCGGGCGGTGGCCCGCGCTCCGCTAGGGGTACGGCGGTCCGGGCGGCCGGTACGGGGGTCCGGCTGCTGACAGGACCGCCGTTCCCGGGACATGATCGCCCCCATGGACCGTCAGCCGCTGCCCCTGGAGGGCATCACCGTCGTCGCCGTCGAACAGGCCGTCTCGGCCCCCTTCGCGACCCGCCAGCTCGCCGACCTCGGCGCCCGGGTCGTCAAGGTCGAGCGGATCGACGGCGGCGACTTCGCGCGCGGGTACGACACCGCCGCCGCCGGCCTCGCCTCGCACTTCGTGTGGTGCAACCGCGGCAAGGAGTCGATCGCGCTGGACCTCAAGGACCCGCGCGGGCTCGCGGTGGTGCGGCGGCTGGTCGCGGACGCGGACGTGTTCGTGCAGAACCTCGCGCACGGCGCCGCGGCCCGGCTGGGGCTGGACGCGGCCACCCTGTGCGCCGCGCACCCGCGGCTGGTCGCCGTGGACATCTCCGGCTACGGCTCGTCCGGCCCGTACGCCGGGAAGCGGGCCTACGACATGCTCGTGCAGTGCGAGGCGGGCCTGGTCTCGGTGACCGGCACCCCCGGGCAGCCGGTGAAGGCGGGGATCCCCGCGGCGGACATCGCGGCGGCCATGTACGCCTTCTCGGGCGTCCTCGCGGCGCTGGTGCGACGCGGCACGACCGGGCGGGGCGGTCCGGTGGAGGTGTCGATGCTGGAGGCGCTCGCGGAGTGGATGGGGCATCCGCTGCACCACACGATGCACGGGGGCGCCTCCCCCGCGCGCACGGGGCTCGCGCACGCGGTCATCGCCCCGTACGACGCCTATGCGACGGCGGACGGCGGACGGGTGCTGCTGTCGGTGCAGAACGACCGGGAGTGGCGGCGGCTGGCCGAACAGGTGCTGGAGCAGGCGGAGGTGGCGACGGACCCGGCGTTCGCGACGAACGCGGCGCGCGTCGCGCACCGCGCGCGCACCGACGAACTGGTCGGCAAGGCGCTGGGGGCGCTGGACGCGGACGAGGCGCAGAGGCGTCTGGAGGCGGCGGGCATCGCCTGCGCACGTCTGCGGGACCTGCACGAGGTGGCGGACCATCCGCAGCTGGCGGCGCGGGACCGGTGGCGGGAGGTGGGGACGCCGGCCGGGTCACTGCGGGCGCTGCTGCCGCCGATCACCCTGCCGGGCGGGGCGGAGCCGGCCATGGGGGACGTGCCCGCGCTCGGCCGGCACACCGATGCGCTGCTGCGAGCCGTGGGGATGACGGACGAGGAGATCGCAGCACTGCGCAGGGACGGTGTGGCGGCCTGAGCGCGAGCCCCGGGGAAGGGCCCGGCGGCGGTCCGCCGGTGGGACGCCGACGGCCGTGTCGGGTCGGAGAGGGATCGGGCGGCCGGGGCCCTAGTGCCCGCCGAACAGCGAGCGGCGCAGCCGGCGCAGGGGCGCGAAGAGCGACACCCGGCGCACCCGTGCGCCCCGGCCCGTGCGGTCGTGCGGGGCACGCGCGGTCAGCTCGCGCATCAGCGAGGTGGCGTCGGCCGTCTCCCGCTGCGGCAGGGCGGGGCCCCCCAGCACCGCGAGATGACGGTCGAGCCGCGAGCTGGTCGCGCTGCTCCCGCAGGTGATCGCAGGGACCCTCGCCCTGCTGCGCACCGTTATCTGCTCCATGTCACTCCCCACCCGTACGAGTCCACCCGGCCCAGGCAGAGTAACCCTATCGCTCCGCAGGGGCACTCGTGCATACCGGTCACAGGATTCACCTACCCCGCAAGGGCGTTGACGATTACTCTCCGAATCCGACCGATTTCAAGGCGAGTTGAACAATTGGCTGTGTAGTGGGCCGAGCCGACCCCCCGTCCGGTTCGACGGTCACGGCCAGTGACGTCGCCGCGCGGGCGAGGCCGGCCGCGGCCAAGGGCGTGTCGCCGTCCAGGAGCCCGAGGGAGCGCGGTGGTGCGCCGGGGCGCATGAGCCACAGCTGGCGCACCCGGCCGCCGGGGGCGGGACCGTACCCGCTCAGGGTGACGACGGCGCGCCCCTCGGAGGCGGAAGCAATCACTCCGATACTGCCGCCTCCGCCGTCCCGCCCAGTGGCGGCGCGCGCGTCGGCGGCGCCCAGAACGTGGGCGATCTCACGCGACCGGTCCCGCTGGGCGTCCAGTTGCTGCTGGGTCTGCCGGGCCTGGACGGCGAAGAGGGCGGCCACGACGAGCGCCGCGGCGGCGGTCACGGTGGCGAAGGGCGCGAGCAGAGGGCGCGGGCGAGGCCCCCGGGCGCGGGCGGGCGGCGGCCGCATCCCCCAGACGTGCGGCGGGAGTTGCGGGGTGTGGCCACGGGCCGGGGAGGGCTCCTGCGGGGTGGTGCGCACGGCGGCCAGGACCCGCTCGCGCAGCGCGGCGGGCGGCGGGGCGGCCGTGGACCAGGCCAGGCGCACCGCGTCCTCGGACAGCGCCCGGACCGCGGCGGAGCAGGGCGCGCAGCCCTTCAGGTGCTTCTCGAAGCGGACCCGTTCGCCCGGTTCCAGGGCGTCCAGGGCGTAGGGGGCGGCCAGGGAGTGGAGGTCGTCGCGGCCGAACAGCCGGTCGAGCAGGCTCACGCGGCACCTCCCAGGCACTCGCGCAGCCGGGTCAGCCCGTCGCGCATCCGCGTCTTGACCGTGCCCAGCGGCAGCGAGAGCCGCTCGGCCACTTCACGGTACGTGTAGCCGTCGTAGTAGGCGAGGGTGAGGGACTGGCGCTGGAGTGCGGTGAGGCGGTGCAGGCACCGGCGCACCCACTGGCGCTCCAGCCCGGCCTCGACCTCCTCGGCCACGTGGTCGAAGGCCGGTCCCGCGGAGCGCAGGGCCTCGCGCTGCTCGCGCTCCCCGGCCGCTCGGGCGCTGCGCACCCGGTCGACGGCGCGCCGGTGGGCGAGCGTGAGGATCCAGGACAGGGCGCTGCCCCGGCCGGGGTCGAAGCGGGACGCCGACCGCCACAGTTCGAGCAGCACCTCCTGGGCCACCTCCTCCGACTGCGCCGGGTCGCGGACCACCCGCCGCACCAGCCCGAAGACGGGCCCGGACACCAGCCCGTACAGCTCCTCGAATGCCTTCTGGTCCCCGTCCGCGACGAGCACCAGAAGATCGTCCGCCTCCAACTCCCGCTCCCTCCCCCGTCCCGGCGGGCCGTCGGCGGCCCGCCCCGGGCGCACCCACGGCGGGCGCGCCCTCGGGGGGTGTTACGGATCGGCGGCCCGAAAACGCGGGTCGGGACGGGGGGAGAAAAAAATCCCCGCCCGACCAATCCGGCCGGACGGGGCCTCCGAATGCCCCGTCGACAGCACGTCGGCACGGAGGACGGACGGCATGACACCTATTTCCAGTCCCGCCCGGGGCGGTCGGGGACGCAGGGGCCTGGCCGGCCTGGTCTGCGCGGCGCTGGCCGCCGGAGGGCTCGCGGCCGCCGGGGCGGCCACGCTGGAACCGGGGGCGGCCCACGCCTCCAGCCACCGGGAGGCCCCCCTGATCTCGGGGACGCCGCAGTACGACAACACGGACGTGTACGCGTTCGTCAGCCCGGACAAGCCCGACACCACGACGCTCGTGGCGAACTGGATACCGTTCGAGGAGCCGGCCGGCGGGCCGAACTTCTACACCTTCGCGGACGACGCCCAGTACGACCTGCACGTCGACAACAACGGTGACGCGCAGAGCGAGCTGATCTTCCGGTACACCTTCAGCACGCACCGGAAGAACGGGAAGACCTTCCTCTACAACACGGGCCCGGTCACCAGCCTGGACGACCCCGACCTCAACATCACGCAGACGTACGACATCGACCTGATCCGGCTGCGCCACGACAAGCTCGTCTCGAAGACACGCCTCGCGGACGACGTGCCGGTGGCCCCGTCGAACGTCGGCAGGGCGTCGATGCCGGACTACGGCAGACTGCGGTCGCAGGCCGTGTACCGGGCGCCGGGCGGCGCGACGACGTTCGCCGGCCAGGCCGACGACCCCTTCTTCCTCGACCTGCGCGTCTTCGACCTGCTGTACGGCGGGAACCTCTCCGAGGTCGGCCGCGACACCCTCAAGGGCTACAACGTCAACTCGATCGCCCTGCAGGTGCCGAACGAGCTGATCCGCGAGTCGGCGGACCAGCCGGTCGTCGGCATCTGGTCGACCACCCAGCGCAGGAACGCCCGCGGCGGCTGGTCGCAGGTGTCGCGCCTGGGCAGCCCACTGGTCAACGAGGTGGTCAACCCGCAGCGGGACAAGGACCGGTTCAACGCCTCCTCGCCCTACGGCGACGCGCAGTTCCTGACCAACGTCACCCACCCCGAACTGCCCCGGCTGGTCGAGCAGATCTACAAGATCAAGGCACCGGCCGAACCGCGCAACGACCTGGTCGACGTGTTCCTGAAGGGCGTGAAGGGCCTCAACCAGCCGCCGCACGTGCGGCCGTCGGAGGAACTGCGCCTGAACACCTCCGTGAAGCCGAGCGCGCACCCCAAGCGGCTCGGCGTCCTCGACGGCGACAACGCGGGCTTCCCCAACGGCCGCCGGCTCGGCGACGACGTGGTCGACGCGGCCCTGCAGGTGATGGAGGGCGAGCTGGTCGGTGCCAAGAACGACCTGGGGGACGCGGTCGACGCGAACGATCGGACCTTCGAGAAGAGCTTCCCGTACGTGGCCCAGCCGACGTCCGGCTCGCGCGGTCCCCTCGCCAAGGGCACGGACGGCGCCGACGTGCGCAGCCGGCTGGACGACGCGCTGGAGCCGGGCGGCTCCCCCGGCTCGAGCGACACCGTCCTGATCGCCGCCTCGGCGGCCTCGGGCGCGGCCGCGATCCTGCTGGCCGGCTCCGGGCTGGCCTGGTGGCGGCGCCGGATGCGGCGCCCCTACTGACCGCCCCTCCCATGAACCGGCGCGGCCCGCGTGCACCCGTCCCCCACGGCGCGGGCCGCGCCGCCCCACCGGACGCCCGGCACCGGGCGTCCCGCACACCGCACCACTCAGGCGACGGAGGAGAGCGCATGCCCCCGCGGAGCAACGACAGCGAGCCGGACGACCCCCACGATCGCCCGGCCCCCGACCCCACCCCGGCACCGGTCCCACCCGGCCCCGCCCCGGCACCGCTGACCC
Source organism: Streptomyces tropicalis (assembly GCF_029269835.1). Classification (GTDB taxonomy): domain Bacteria; phylum Actinomycetota; class Actinomycetes; order Streptomycetales; family Streptomycetaceae; genus Streptomyces; species Streptomyces tropicalis. Next base: position 305,973 of record NZ_JARJBB010000006.1, read on the forward strand.
CGGCGACCGGGCCGGAGGCCGTCGGAGCGGCGGACCGCGGGGGCCCGGACGAGAGGGTGGCCGCGCTGCGGCGGGTCGTCCGGGCCGGGCGGCGGTGGCGTGGGCTGCGCCGCAGCGGTCAGGCACTGCTGCTGGCCGTGGCGCTCACCGGCGGGGCCGTCGCCCTGGGGGCGGCCCGCGACGGCGGGGCGGCCGCCGCGGCGTCCCCGGCCGGCGCCGTGACCCCGGACCTGCTCGCGGGCGGCAGCCTCGACGCGGGCGTCGCCTCGCTCCAGGCGCACCTGCGCGCCCAGCCCCGGGACCACGACGCCTGGGCCGTGCTCGGGCTCGCCTACGTCGAGCAGGCGCGGACCAAGGGCGACCCGGCCCGCTACCCGCAGGCCCAGAAGGCGCTGGCGCGGGCGGAGGCGCTGGCCCCCGGCGACGACCGCGCGCTCGCCGGACGGGCCGCGCTCGCCGCCGCCCGGCACGACTTCGCCGGCGCCCTCGCCCTGGCCGACCGCGCGCTGCGGCGGAACCCCTACAGCGAGCGCGCCCTGTGCTCCCGCGTCGACGCCCTGGTGGAACTCGGCCGCTACGACGAGGCGTCGAAGGCCGCCGACACCGCCGACGCGCGGCACCCGGGGATCCCGGTCTTCACCCGGTACGCCTACGTCCACGAGCTGCGCGGCGACGTCGCCACCGCGCGCCGCGTCCTGGAGCAGGCGCTCGGCACCGCCTCCTCCCGCGGCGACGTCGCCTACGTCGCCACCCAGCTCGGCCAACTCGCCTGGAACCAGGGCGACTACCGCACCGCGCTCACGCAGTACGCACGGGCGCTGGCCGCCGACGACACGTATCTGCCCGCGCTGGAGGGACGGGCCCGCGCGCAGGCCGCGAGCGGCGACCGCGCGGCCGCCCTGCGCGGGATGCGGGACGTCGTGGCGCGCTCCCCGCTGCCCGGCCCGCTCGTCGAGCTCGGCGAACTGTACGAGGCCCGGGGTGCCGCCGGGGACCGGGCCAGGGCCCGCGACCAGTACGCGCTCGTCGACGCCTGGACCTCCCTCGCCCGCGCCAACGGCGTCGACGCCGACCTGGACACCGCGCTCGCCGCCGCCGACCACGGCGACTCCGCGGCGGCGCTGCGCGCGGCCCGCGCCGAGTGGGCCCGCCGCGAGACGGTGCACACCGCGGACGCCCTCGCCTGGGCCCTGCACGCCGAGGGCCGCGACCGCGAGGCCCTTCCGTACGCCCGCCGGGCGACGGCCACCGGATACCGCAGCGCCGTCCTGCTCTACCACCGCGGAATGATCGAGCGCGCCGCCGGCCGGACCGGGCCCGCCCGCACGCACCTCGCCGCCGCCCTCGACCTGAACCCCGGCTTCTCCCCGCTCGGCGCCCGCGCGGCCCGTACCGCCCTGAAGTCCCTGGAGGCGTCCCGGTGAGGCCGGGCATCCCGGCGCGAGCCGCCGTCCGCCGACCGCTCGCCCGGGCCGCCGCCGTCCTCGCCGCGGCGGCCGCGCTCGCCCTGGTCCCGGCGGGCACCGCGGCGGCGCACCCGCTCGGCAACTTCACCGTCAACCACTACGACGGGCTCGTCGCCGCGCCCGGCCTGCTGCGTGTCGACCACGTCGAGGACCTCGCCGAGATCCCGGCGACCCAGGCCCGGCCCGGGATCGACCGGCTGGGCCTGACGGCGTGGGCCCGGCAGCGGTGCGCGGACGCGGCCCGCGGCAGCCGGGTCGCCGTCGACGGACGGCACGTCCCGCTCACGGCCGCCCGCAGCCGGGCCCGGCTGCGTCCCGGGCAGGCGGGCCTGAACACCCTGCGGGTGGAGTGCCGGTTCACGGCCCCGCTGCCCGCGGGGCGGCCGGCCGCCGTCGTCTTCCACGGGGAGGGGAACGCCGACGGGCCCGGCTGGCGGGAGATCACCGCGCGCGGCGACCGGACGACCCTGACCGCGTCCGACGTGCCCGCGGTGTCGTCCTCGCACGAACTCACCCGCTACCCCGCCGGGTTGCTGTCCTCCCCGGCCGCCACCTCGACCGCGTCCCTGCGGGTGCGGCCCGGCGGCCCCGCCCTCGCCGGCGGCGCGGCCCCCGCGCCCGGGGCGGCTGTCCTCCCGCGCGGCGCCGACCGCTGGACCCGCGCCCTGGACGACCTGGTCGCGCGGCACGACCTCACCCCCGGCTTCGCCGCCCTCGCACTGGCCGTCGCGGTCGGTCTCGGTGCGCTGCACGCGCTCGCCCCGGGGCACGGCAAGACCGTCATGGCGGCGTCGGCGGCCGCGCGCGGCGGGCGGGCCCGGATGCGGGACGTCCTGCCGCTGGCCGCGTCGGTGACCGTCACGCACACGCTGGGCGTGGTGGCACTCGGCCTGCTGGTGACGGCGGGATCCGCGGCGGCCCCCTCGGTGATCGCCTGGCTGGGCATCGCCGGCGGGGTCCTGGTCACCGCGATGGGCGTCCGGCTGGTCCGCCGCGCCTGGCGCCACCGCACCCCCCACCCGCACCGACCGGACCAGGCGCACGCGCACGGACCGGAACACGCTCGTCACCACGAACACGACCACGGTCACGGCTCCGAGCACCCGCACGAGCACAGCCACGACGACGGCCACGACCACCCGCACGAGCACAGCCACAGCCACGACCACCCGCACCCCGGCGTCGTCCACACCCACGGCGGTCGCACCCACACCCACGCCGTCGCGCCGACCCTCCGCGGCACCCTGCTCCTCGGCTTCGCCGGGGGGCTCGTGCCCAGCCCGTCCGCGGTGGTGGTGCTGGTGGGCGCCGCCGCGCTGGGCAAGGCCTGGTTGGGGCTGCTGCTCGTGGTCGCCTACGGCGCCGGACTCGCCCTCACCCTGACCGCCGCCGGGTTCGCCGTGGTGCGGCTCGGCACGACCACGGCCCGGGCGCTGGACCGCCGTCCGCGATGGACCGCGGGCCCGCTGCCCGCGCTGGTGCGGCGGACGGCACCGCTGGGTTCCGCCTGCGTCGTCCTGGCCCTCGGCGCCGGACTGGTGCTCAGGGGGGCGGCAACGGCACTGGGCTGAGCTACTTTTGGGGAGAAACCAGGCGCGTCGGGTGGAGTCGAGTCCGAGTCCGGATGCGAAGGGGGCGCCGGTGTCCAAGGAACCGGGTCGTGAACGGGTGATCGCCGGCCGCTACCGTCTGGTGGCCCCGCTCGGCGAGGGCGGCATGGGGACGGTGTGGCGGGCCCGCGACGAGGTGCTGCACCGCGAGGTCGCGGTCAAGGAGGTGCGCGCGCCCGCCGGGCTGCCCGCGTCCGACGTGGAGCGGATGTACGCGCGGCTGGAGCGGGAGGCCTGGGCCGCGGCCCGCGTCGCCCACCGCAACGTGGTGACGGTGTACGACGTGGCCACCGAGGACGGCCGGCCGTGGATCGTGATGGAGCTGGTGCGGGGCCTGTCGCTGGCCGACGTCCTGGAGGCCGAGGGCCCGCTCGCCCCGCAGCGCGCGGCACGGATCGGCGCCGAGGTGCTGTCGGCACTGCGCGCCGCGCACGCCGCCGGGGTGCTGCACCGGGACGTGAAGCCGGCGAACGTGCTGCTGTCGAACGACGGCCGGGTGGTCCTCACCGACTTCGGCATCGCGACCGTCGAGGGCAGCTCGGCGCTCACCATGACGGGCGAGGTCGTCGGCTCCCCGGAGTTCCTGGCCCCGGAGCGCGCCCTGGGCCGCACCCCGGGCCCGGAGTCGGACCTGTGGTCGCTCGGGGTGCTGCTGTACGCGGCCGTCGAGGGCGGCTCGCCCTTCCGGCAGGACACGCCGCTCGGCACCCTGCGCGCCGTGGTCGACGAGGAGTTCCCGCGGCCGCGCCGGGCCGGCCCGCTGGCCCCGGTGGTGGCGGGGCTGCTGCGCAAGGACCCGGCCGCACGGCTCGCGGCCGCACGGGCGGAACAGGAGCTGCATCTCGTCGCGGCGGGCGGCACGCCCCGCGCGGACGGCGCCGCGGCGGGCCGGTACGCGCCCACGGCCCCCGCCCGGACCCGGCAGCCGGAGCCGGAGGCTCCGTTCGCGCCCGCCGGCCCGGGCACCGTGTACGGCACGGCGGGGGAACCGCGGGGGCCGGCGCGGCCCGGCCGCCGCGCGGCGCTCGTGCTGGCCGCCGGGGTGGCCGCGCTGGCACTGGCGGTGGCCGGGCTGGCGTACGCGCTGCTGCACCGCGACGGCGGTGGGACGGGCGGGGGCACGGCGTCCGGCGGCGGTCCCGCGGTCTCCGCCCCGGCGCCGGGGCCGAGCGGCAACCGCACGGTGAGCGGGGGCGGTTCGGGGTCCTCGCCGGGCGGCACGGGGCACGCGCCGCCGGCGCAGACCGTGCGGGTCGCGCTGACGGGCACGCACACGGCGTACGCGGGGGCGTGCCCGCCGCCGCAGGCGCAGGCGCCCGCCTTCACCGCCCTGTTCACGGTGGGGCGGCTGCCCGCGCGGGTGACCTACCGGTGGGTGCTGGACGGTGCCGAGGTGCCCGGCCACGGGTGGCGGACGCTGTCGTTCCCGGCGGGCGGGGGGACGTCCCGGCAGGAGACGGTGGCGCTCACCTCGTACGCGGAGGGCGGCACGTTCAGGGACACGATCCGGGTGGAGGTGCGGGAGCCGGTGCGCACCGCCTCGGAGTCGGTGCCGTTCACGGTGGTGTGCGGGACGGAGACCCCGACGGGCGGGGTCTCCTCCTCGCCGAGCGGTTCGGCCACCCCCTGAGAGGTCAGGCCGTGCCGTTCAGGACCGGAAGGTAGCCACCGGACTGGCCGGCCGCGGTCGGGTGGTACGACTCGGTGATGTTGGTCCAGTTGACGCTGTGCAGCCAGGAGCTGCCGGAGCAGATCTCGTGGCCGGAGAACGTGGTGCGGACCTCGCCGTAGGCGAAGCCGTGGTTCGCGGCGACCTTGGCGATCGCGGCGTCGATGTAGTCGGCCGCGCCGTTGATGGCGCTGCGCTTGGTCTCGGAGAGGCCGAGGCAGGTCTGTCCGAGCATGTAGAAGCGGGGGTAGCCGAGGACGACGACCCGGGCGGAGGGTGCCTTGGAGCGGATCGCCGAGTAGACGTTGTCGAGCTTGCCGGGGAGCGTCGAGTCGACGTACGCCTTCGCGGTGTTGATCCGGGAGATGCAGCTGCTGTCGGACTGCAGCACACAGGTCGTCATGACGTCGGAGAAGCCGGCGTCGTTGCCGCCGATGGTGATGGAGACGAGGCCGGTGGAGGAGCCGAGGGGGCCGAGCTGGTTGGCGAGGACGTCGTCGGTGGTGGCACCCGAGCAGGCGGTGAAGGAGAAGGACGACGGGGCGTGGGCGGCGTTCCAGAGGTACGGGTACGCGTTCGTGCTGCGGTCGCAGGAGCCGCTGGAGCCGATGTAGCTGCCGGCGCCGACGCCCGAGGCGTAGGAGTCGCCGAGGGCCACGTAGCCGCCGGAGGCCGACTGCGAGGCCTGTGCCGAGGCCGCCCCGGTGAGGGCGAGGCCGGAGGCGAGGAGGAGGGAACTGACGTATGCGGTAAGTCGGGAACGTCTCATGGAACCTCCCTTTAGCAGGATCTCTGCCACAACTGTGGTAGCAGCTACGCGTGTTGACAGGAAGTGTCCATGCCAAAACTTTCCAGCTCTCAACAGAACCGGCCCGAGAGATTCACCGTCCATGGGGTGGCGTAGCGCGCACATGCCGTGACGAGACGTCAGGCATTTCACCCGAACGAGTTACTCCGCTGGGCACTCACCGCTCCGGCCTCCGGCATCGCGCCGCCGGCCCCCGCGGCGAGCCGGGTACGGAGCCCCACCGCGGGCAGGTGCGTCTTGACGGCCCCCACGGCGCTGCGCGACATTGAAGCCCGGCATCCGGCGCTTCGGGGGGCAAAGTCGCCCATGCAGACCATACGTATCAAGACCGATTCAGCGGCCGGCAGTCGGCGCGCGCGGCCAGGGCCGGGGAGGGACCTGGCGCCGCTGCTCACCGGCGCCGCGACCGCCGCCGCGGGGGCCGGCGCACTGCTCGCACTCACCGGCTCGGCGTCCGTCCTGCGCGGCCCGCTCGCTCTGTTCTTCCTGCTCGCGACGCCGGCCGCGGCCGTCGGGGCGGCCCTGCGCGGACTGGATCCCTTCGGCCGCCTCCTCGCCTCGCTGGCCGGGGCGGTCGTCCTGGACATGCTGGTGGCCCAGGGGATGCTGGCGGTGCACCGGTGGTCCGTGCGCGGCGGGATCGTCGCGGTCGCCGCGCTCAGCCTCGTCGTCCTGCTGCCGGCCCTGCTCCGGCGGCCGCACGGCCGAGCGGCGGGAAGACAGGGCGCCTGACGTGGACATCAGCGTGTACCGCCCCGGCGAGCTGACGGCCGCCGACCGGGCGGCCTGGACGGCGCTGCAGTCCAAGGCCCATCTGCACGGCGCCCCGCAGCTCGCCAACCCCTTCCTGTCCCCGGAGTTCGCGCTGGCCGTGGGCCGGTGCAGACGCGGGGTGCGGATCGCGGTGGTGCGCGAGGACGGGGAGCCGGCGGCGTTCTTCCCGTTCCAGCGGTCCGCGGCCGGTGTGGGCCGCGCAGTCGGCCTCGGCGTCTCCGACTGCCAGGGCCTGGTGCACCGGCCGGGCTTCACCTGGGACGCCCGTGAACTGCTGCGCGCCTGCGGGCTCGCGGTCTGGGAGTTCGACCACCTGGTGCAGGGCCAGGAGCCGTTCGGGTCGGGCGCCACCGGCACCTTCGCCTCCCCCGTCATGGACGTCGACCAGGGCTGGGACGCCTATCTGCGCGAGTTGCGCGCCCGGTCGCCGAAGTTCACCCGGACCACACTGGCCAAGGAGCGCCGGCTGGGCCGGGACTCGGAGGGCGTGACCTACGTCCACGACGAGCGGGACCCGGCCGTACTGCGCACGCTGACGGCCTGGAAGTCCGCGCAGTACCGCCGGACCGGGCGCAGCGACCGCTTCGCCCACGCCTGGATCACCCGCCTGGTCACCCGGCTGTTCCACACCCGCTCCGACCCCTTCGCGGGGATCCTGTCGGTGCTGTACGCGGACGGCCGGCCAGTCGCCGCTCACTTCGGGCTGCGCACCGAGCGGGTGCTCGCGTGCTGGTTCCCGGCGTACGACCCGGCGTACGCCAGGTACTCCCCCGGGCTGATCCTGCACCTGCGGATGGCCGAGGCGGCGGCCGCCGACGGCATCGCCCATCTCGATCTCGGTCGGGGCCGCAAGGAGTACAAGGACTCCCTGAAGACACGGGACATCCACGTGTCCGAGGGGTGGGTGACCCGACGTCACCCGATCGCGGTCGGACACCGGGCGCGGCGCGCCCCGGTCCGGGCGCTGCGCAATGTGGTGCTGTCACGGCCGGAGCTGTTCGAACCGGCGGACAGAGTGCTGAGACGGATGGGAGAGATCCGTTCGAAGAACTGAGCCGTATCCGGCCACATCTGCGTAACGGGCAAAACAACAAAAACGCGAGGATTCGGCTCAGGTCTTGCCATACAGGCTCAATCATCAATACCGTCATACATCTCACCCGCATCGGTCCGTCACCGCGGCTCAGGGGAGGGCTCAAGGACCGCGACGTACCGGCGCGGGGCGCGGTAGGGGGGTGCCGTGCCCGGTGGCCACTGGGGTGACCGGGCCGTGCCGCGCGACCGGCTGCCGTTTTCCCGGCGGTCCGGCCAGCTTTGCCAGCTCGTCCGGGCAGCGTGGAGATCCGTTCCGCCGCGCTCCGGGCGAGAACCCCCCTTTCGAACCGGACATCACACCGGACCGCCCGGGGGCGGGCGGTCCACCGGACGAGAGGGACCAGTCCCATGAGTTCCGTTCTGCGCCCGCCGGCGCCGGATCAGGATCCGTTCCTGCACCGGCACTACCGGCCGATCTCCACACACCTGGCGATCACACCGCCGGTGAGTGTCGTGATCCCCGCCATGAACGAGGCGGAGAATCTCCCGTACGTCTTCAAGACCCTTCCCGACTGGATCCACGAAGTGGTCCTGGTCGACGGCAACTCCACCGACGACACCGTGCAGGTCGCCCGCGACCTGTGGCCCGGCGTCCGGGTCGTCGGGCAGCGCGGCCGGGGCAAGGGCGACGCCCTCACCACCGGCTTCGAGGCGTGCACCGGCGACATCATCGTGATGGTCGACGCCGACGGCTCGGCCGACGGCAACGAGATCGTGTCCTACGTCTCCGCACTGGTCTCGGGCGCCGACTTCGCCAAGGGGTCGCGCTTCGCCAACGGCGGCGGCACCGACGACATGACCTTCATCCGCAAGCTGGGCAACCGCGTCCTCTGCGCGGTCGTCAACCGCAAGTTCGGCGCGCGCTACACCGACCTGTGCTACGGCTACAACGCCTTCTGGCGGCACTGCCTGGACAAGATCGACCTCGACTGCACCGGCTTCGAGGTCGAGACCCTCATGAACATCAGAGTGGTCAAGGCCGGGCTGAAGGTCCAGGAGATTCCCAGTCACGAGTACCTGCGCATCCACGGCGCCAGCAATCTGCGCGCGGTGCGGGACGGGCTGCGGGTGCTCCGGGTGATCCTCGGGGAGCGTTCCAACCGGCGGGTGTTGCGCCGCCGCACGCGCCGTGCGCCGCTGCCGGGCACCGGGCGGGGAGAGGTGTCTTGACCGGTCCCGACATCTCCGTCGTGATCTGCGTCTACACCGAGGACCGCTGGGAGGACATCCTCGCGGCGGTCTCCTCGGTCCGGGCGCAGTCCCGGCCCGCCCGGGAGACGCTGCTGGTCGTCGACCACAACGCGGCGCTCCTGGAACGGCTGGCGCGGCGGTTCGCGCAGGACGCGGGGGTGCGGGTGCTCGCCAACGCGGGCCCCCGCGGCCTGTCCGCGGGCCGCAACACCGGCATCGCCGCCTCGAGCGGCGCGGTCGTCGCCTTCCTCGACGACGACGCGGTGGCCGAGCGGGACTGGCTGCGGCGGTTCGCCGAGGGGTACGCGGACCCGCGGGTGATGGCGGTCGGCGGCCGGACCGAGCCCGTGTGGGCGTCGGGCCGGCGGCCCGCCTGGTTCCCGGAGGAGTTCGACTGGGTCGTCGGCTGCACCTACCGCGGCCTGCCGCGCGGCCGTGCCCGGGTCCGCAACGTCCTCGGCGGCAACGCCTCCTTCCGGCGCACCGCGTTCGACGCGGCCGGCGGGTTCGCGACCGGCATCGGCCGCGACGGCGACCGGCGGCCTCTGGGCTGCGAGGAGACGGAGCTGTGCATCCGCCTCACCCGCGCCCGGCCCGACGCCGTCCTGCTCCTCGACGACCGCGCGGTGATCCACCACCGGGTGCCCGCGGCCCGCGAGCGCTTCGGCTACTTCCGCTCCCGGGCCTGGGCCGAAGGGCTCTCGAAGGCGCTGGTGGCACGGAGCGTGGGCGCCGGCAAGGGCCTGGAGTCCGAACGCCGCTACGCCACCCGGGTGCTGCCCGCCGGGGTGGCGCGGGGGCTGCGGGACGCCCTGCTCGCCCGCCCCGGCGGCGCGGGCCGCGCGGGCGCGATCGTCGCGGGCGTGCTGACGGCCGCGGGCGGCTACGCCGTCGGGACGCTCCGGGCCCGCCGGAGCGGCACGGCGTTCCGCGTCCCACCCGTCGCCGGCCCGGCGGCACGCACGGACGGACGGGAACCGGCGCACGGCGGCCCGCCGGGCGGGGCGGGGGCCCGGCTCATCGGAGCCCGCGGCGCGGGCGACGGCCACGACGAGGGGGGAAGACCGGCATGACGGGACCCGTACCGGTGCTCATGTACCACGCGGTCGCACGCGAGCCGAACGCGCTCACCCGCGATCTCTCGGTGAGCCCCGAGCAGTTCGCGGAGCAGATGGAGACGGTCCGCGGGCTGGGCCTCACCCCGGTGACCACCGCCGGGCTCGCCGCGCACTGGCGCACGCCCTCCGGCTCCGCGCTTCCGCCGGACCCTGTCCTGATCACCTTCGACGACGGCTACGAGGGCGTGCACCGGTACGCGCTGCCGGTGCTCGCGCGGCACGGCTTCCCGGCCACGCTGTTCGTGTCGACGGGCTGGATCCGCGGGGACCACGACACCGGCGGCGCCCTGGACACCATGCTCGACTGGGACCAGGTGCGCTCCCTCGCCGCCGGCGGGGTCGAGATCGGCGGGCACAGCCACACCCACCCGCAGCTCGACCAGCTCGACGACGACGCCCTGTGGTCGGAGCTGGTCCGCTGCCGGGACGTCGTCGCCGGCGAACTGGGCGCCCGCCCGGCCTCGTTCGCCTACCCCTACGGCTACTCCAGCCGCCGGGTGCGCGCCCGGGTCCGCCGGGCCGGCTTCGCCCAGGCGCTCGCCGTCGGCAACGGGCTGGCGCGGCGCGGCCAGGGGCCGTACGCACTGCAGCGGCTCACCGTGCGCCGCAGCACCACGGCCGAGGAGTTCGAGCGGCTGGTGCAGGGCCGCGCGATCACCCGGAACTTCGCCCGGGACCGCGCCCTCACCAAGGGCTACGCCGTGGTCCGCAGAGCCCGACAGGTACGCCGGAAGGCCATCGCAGCCCGTGTCTGACACGACGACGACCACGACCGGGGCCGCGGCCTCCGCCACCGAGGCGCCCGAGCGGCCGGGGCGCCGCCTGCGCCTGCCCGTCCCGGGCGGGTCCCCCGGCGGCAGCCCGTTGTTCCGCAACGCCTACGCCCTGATGCTCAACACCGGCATCTCCGCGGTGCTGGGCCTCGGCTACTGGCTGATCGCCGCCCGCTACTACTCCGACTCCGCGGTCGGCCAGGGCTCGGCCGCGATCGCCGCGATGAAGTTCCTGGCCGGGCTGACCGCGGTGACGCTCACCGGCGCACTGGCCCGCTTCATCCCGGTCGCCGGACGCACCACCGGCCGTCTCATCGCCGGCACCTACGGCGGGAGTTCGCTGCTCGTGGCGGCCGGGGCGGGCGTCTTCCTGCTCACCCTGGACCTGTGGGGGCCGTCGTACCGCTTCCTGCACGGTCCCGGCCACGGCCTGGGGTTCGTCGTCGCCGTCGTGGCCTGGAACCTGCTCACGCTGCAGGACGGGGTGCTGACCGGGCTGCGCAGCGCCCCGTGGGTGCCGGTCGGCAACTCCGTGTTCTCGGCGGTGAAGCTGGCGCTGCTGGTCGGGCTCGCCGCCACGATCCCGACCAGCGGCGTCTTCGTCTCCTGGGTGCTGGCGATCGCCACGTCCGTGGTGCCGCTGGGCTGGCTGGTGTTCCGGCGTCTGGTGCCGCGGCACGTGGAGGCGACCCGGGCCCGCGCCAGACCGCCGGCGGCGCGGGAGATCGGCCGGTTCCTGGCCGGCGACTACACCGGCTCCCTGTTCTCCCTCGCCGTGGTCTACCTGGTGCCGGTGATCGTCGCCTCCCAGGTCAGCGCCGCGGACAACGCGTACTTCTACATCACGACCACGATCGGCGGCACGGTCGACCTGCTCGCCATCAACATGGGCGCCTCGCTCACCGTCGAGGGGTCGCACGAACCGGGGCGACTGGCCGCCGACACCCGGGCCGCGCTGCTGCGGATGGCGCGGATCATGCTGCCGGTGTGCGGGGTGCTGTTCCTCGGCGCGCCGTACATCCTGCACGTGTTCGGCGCGGGGTACGCGCACGCGGCGACCCCGCTGCTGCGCTGGCTGGCGGTCGGGGCGCTGCTGCGGGTCGTGACGGAGACGTACTTCGCGGTGCTGCGCGCGCGGAGCCGCACCGCCGGACTCGCCTGGCTGCAGGGCCTGCTGTGCCTGCTGGTGCTGGGGCTGACGCTGCTGCTGCTCCCCCGGACGGGTCTCACCGGTGCGGGCGTGGCCGAGGTCGCCAGCCTCGCCGTGCTCGTGGGGATCGCCGCGCCCCGGCTGTACCGGATCGTCCGGGCCGCTCCGGCCCCGGAGGTCCCCGAGGACGCGGCACCGGACGGGGACCTCGCCGACCTGGGGGCGCATGAGGTTCCCGCCGGTGCCGCCACCGCACGGCGGCGCGGACCGGCCTGGGCGCTGGACTCCGACACCGTCGCGCTCGGCGTCCGCGTCGACTTCGACCACCAGGAACGCCGGCCCGACGTGCGGCCCGGCCCCGGCACCCCGCCGCCGGGCACGCCCGCGGAGGGCACGCCCGCGGAGGGGATGCCCGCGGAGGGGAGGCCTGCGGGAGGGACGTCCGTGGAGGGCACGGCGCCCGAGGCATCCGCACCGCCCGGGCGGCCGGGGCCCGGCGGCGGCACGGCCGCCCGGTGGGCGCGGCACGCCCCGACCCGGGCCGGTGTCGTCCTCGGCTCGCTGCTGGCCGTGGCGCTGCTGCTGTACTGGGTGCCCGCGCTGCGCCTCGGCGAGCGGGACCTGGACCGGATGGGCGGGCTCGGGCTGGTCTCGGTGCTGCCGGTGCCGACGCTGGCCGGGGCGGCGCTGCTGGCCGCCGTGTTCGCCGCGCTGCTGCGGCTGCGCCGCGAGCACCGGGTGCTGCTGCTGGTCACCCTGGTGGCGACCGTGGTCTCGCTGCACGCGCTGCCCGCGGTGATCGAGACCGAACCGCGGTTCGCGACGGCCTGGCAGCACCTCGGCTTCCTCGACTACATCGACCGGACCGGGTCGGCGGTGCCGGACCTGGACGCCCGCTGGAGCTGGCCCGGCTTCTTCGCGGTGGCCGCCCTCGCCGGCCGGGCCTGCGGCGTCGGCGACTTCACCGAGGTCATCCGCTGGTGGCCGCTGACCGTCCAACTGCTCTACCTGCCCCCGCTGTTCCTGCTGACCCGGACGATGCGGGCGAGCTGGCGGGCCCGCTGGACGGGCATCTGGGTCTTCGTGCTGAGCGGCTGGGTGGGGCAGGACTACTTCTCCCCGCAGGGCTTCACGTATCTGCTGTACCTCGTCTTCGTGGCCGTGCTGCTGGTCTGGTTCCGGGCGCCGCACGCGGTCCGGGGCCGGGTCCGGCCCGGCGAGACCGAGGCGGAGCCGGCCGGCCGGCGGCAGCGGGCGGTGCTGCTGGCCGTGCTGATCGGACTGTTCGCGGCGAGTGTCCCCGCACACCAGCTCACCCCGTTCGTCATGCTCGGGGTGCTGGCCGTGCTGGTCCTGGTGGGCCGGTCCGAACTGCGCGGCCTCCCGCTGCTGTTCGCGGTCCTCGTCGCGTTCTGGGTCGGCTTCATGGCCGAGCCGTACTGGTCCGGGCACTTCGACGAGCTGTTCGGCGGGGTGGGCGGCGTCGGCAGCAACGTGTCGACGTCCGTGTCCGGCCGCATCCAGGGCGGCGATCCCACGCACCAGCTGGTGCTGTACGCGCGCGTGCTGCTCGCCGGGGCCGTGCTGGCCCTCGCCTGCTGGGGCTGGTGGCGCCGGCGCAGGCACCGCTGGGGCGAACGGTCGCTGCTGGTCCTCACCTTCGTCCCGTTCCTGGGCTTCGGCATGCAGTCCTACGGCGGGGAGATGGCGCTGCGGGTCTTCATGTTCGCCCTGCCCGGGGCGTGCCTGCTCGCCGGTCTGGCCCTCTTCCCGCGCGCCGGGACGGACGACGGGGAGCAGCGGCCCGGCGGCGTCCGGGCCCGTCTCGCGCCGGTCGCCGCACTGCTGACGGGGCTGCTGCTCATGGGCGGCTTCCTGGTGGCCCGGTGGGGCAACGAGGCCTTCGAGCGGATCCGGCCCGGCGAGGTCGCCGCCATGGACTACGTCTACGCCCACGACCGGCCGACGGTGCGGCTGCTGTGGCTGAGCCACGACACGGTGAACGACGTGACCCCGGCCATGCCGTGGGGCGCACGCGACATGGAGCGCGTGAACTACGTCCCGACGCTCGCCCCGACCGACCCGGCGCGGGTGTCGGGATTGGTCGCGGGGCTGCGGGAGGCCGGCCCGAACGCGTACCTGATGGTGAACCGGAGTCAGGTCACCTATCTGCGGATGGACGTGGGCTACCCGGCCGGCTGGGAAGGTCGGCTGATGCGGAGCCTCGACGGCCGCAAGGACCTCCGGAAGGTCATGGCCAACGGCGACGCGGCGCTGTACGCCCTGCGCGACCGTCCGGCGGGCGCGGTGCCCGAGCCTCGGCCGGGGCCGATCGGGCCGCGGGTGACGTGGACTCCGTGGTCGGTGGCGGGCGGGATCGCCGCGCTCGTGCTGGTGCTGGTGCTCACGGCCCGGGAGGTCGCGCGGGTCGCGATGCGGCCCGGGCCGCGGCGGCTGCGGTGGGTGCAGGGCGGCTTCTGGTTCTCGCTGCCGCTGCTGGCGCTGCTGCTCGCCTCCCTGGTGCAGCGCTTCCTGACGATGGGCCGGGGCTGAGCGGCGGGGCCGTGCCGGGGCCCGAGCGCCGGCGCGGCCCGGGCGGGTCGCCGGACGGCGGTGCGGGCCGGGCCGGTCAGCGCTTCAGCCAGGTCACCCCGTACGGCTGGACGGTGAGGCGGCGGCCGTCGACCCGCGCGGTGACGGTCCGGTCCAGGGTGTTGACCACCAGGACCGTGGCCGCGCTCGCCAGGACCCGCAGGCCGGGCGCGTCCTCCCCGGCGACGGGCACGCTCGTGTACCCGGTGCCCGGCGGGAACGCCCGGCCGAAGCGGGACACCAGGTCGTACATGGGCTTGGCCCGCCCGCCGTCCGCGGTGTCCGTCGGCGTCCACAGACAGCCCGGGCAGGTGCTGCCCTCCTCCTTCTCGGGGTTCCAGTAGAAGCCGGAGGAGGCGCCCCCCTGGACCAGGGCGATCAGGCCGGCGGCCTGGACGGCGACCCGGCGCGGCTCGCTCCAGCCGCGGCGGTCGTCGGCGGGCACGGGCGGCTCGACGTAGTACTCGGCCCACCACAGGGGCAGGCCGTGCGTCTGCCGCCGCACCCACCGGCCGACGTCCGTGAACTTGCGGGTGGCGCCGAAGGCGTCGGGCAGCAGCGCGTCGTCCTTGGTGTAGCTGGAGCCGTCGACGACCACGAAGTCCGCGCCCGCCTTGTGCGCGTTCCAGTAGGCGAAGGCGTCCAGCACGCGCTGGTCCATGGCTCCCCAGGGGCCGCGCACGGCGGCGGAGGCGTTCGACCGCCCCCGCGGGTCCACGCTGTCCATGACGAGGTACGGGCCGCCGACCCGGATGCCGGGGTCGACCTTCTTCAGCGCCGCGTACACGAGGTTGTACAGCGCGGTGTACCCCTCGTAGTCCCAGCGGCCCTCGGCGTCGTTCCAGAAGCCCTTGAACTCGTTCCACACGACGAAGTGCCGGACGTCCGGGTAGCGGCGGGCGACGGTCGCCGCGAGGGCGGCGAAGTCCCGGTAGTGGGCGGGCGTCGGCGCGGTCTCCAGCGCGGACCGGCTCCAGTCCGTGCGGTCCGCGCCGGCCCGGCCGCCCTTCATCCAGTCCGGGGCGCAGCACAGGGTGACGACCGGGGTGCCGCCGGAGCGGCGGACGAAGTCGATGCGGCGGTCCAGCGCGGCGAAGTCGTAGTGCCCGCGGACCGGCTCGGGGTTGTCGGCGCCCCAGCCCATGATGTGCTGGTTCTGCGGCAGGCCCGGCGACGCCGCGAGCAGCCCGGCGACCCGGCCGACGGCCGCGGGGTCGCCCTCGTCGGCGCTGTACTGGGTGTGCGTGAAGCCCCAGCCGACGTCCGGCCCGGTGTGCCGCGGCGCCGTGCCGGGCGTGCCGTGCGCCTTGTCGCCGTCGGGTGTGGTGCCGGCGGTACTGCCGCTGCCGGGCGGGCCGTGCAGCAGGGTCAGGACCAGGGCGAGAGCGGCCGCGCCGACGCCGAGCAGAGCGGTGAGCCGCCACCGCCGTGCCCCCGACCACCACCCTTGACGTCCCATCAAAGGCAACAGTAACGGCGGAAATCGCCCGCGGGGCAGGTATCGCCGCAGCACGACTCCGTCACGGCACGGGCGGGGACCGGGCACGGAGGGGGCGGGGACGGACGGGGGCCGCGCGGACGGGGGGCAGGATCGCGACACTTCGCGCGTGCCGCGGAAAGCGGGTGCGTCCGGCGCCCCCGTGGCGGATCATGGCGGCATGTCTGCCAACCCGCACGAGGCTCTGCCGATCCGGCTCACCGTCGACGACTCCGACTCGCCGTCCGACGTCGTCGACGCGCTGTTCCTCGGCCGGTTCGCCACGGGCGAGCAGCCGTACTCGCACGCCGCCAACATCGACCGGGTGCGCTCCGGCGCCACCCTGCTGCCGCCGGGCGCACGGGTGCTGCGCATCGCCCGCGACGACGACCGCAGCGCCACCCTGGCCGAGGGCGACGGCTGGACGCTGCTGGTCTCCCGCTGGAACCGGGGCGCCGACGTCACGGTCACCGCGACCACCGCGGAGCTGGCGGAGAAGGTGCTGGACGAGGCGACGGACGGCGCGGCCGACGAGCCGGAACCGCAGCCGGAGAACGTGACGATGGGCTTCTGGTACGTCTCCCCGCGCCGAGGCCCGCACCGCACCACCCGCCAGATCTCCGCCGGCACCTGGGACGAGGTGCGGGCGAACTACACGGCGCCGGTGGCGGAGGCGATGGGCCGGCTGATGAAGACGACCCCGGAGGACATCGCCGGCCGGCTGCTCCTGCTGCACGGGCCGCCGGGGACCGGCAAGACGTCGGCGCTGCGCACGCTGGCCCGCTCCTGGCGGGACTGGTGCCAGGTCGACTGCGTGCTGGACCCGGAGCGGCTGTTCTCCGACGTCGGCTATCTGATGGACATCGCCATCGGCGAGGAGGACGCGGCCGGCCGGGGCCGCTGGCGGCTGCTGCTGCTGGAGGACTGCGACGAGCTGATCCGCGGCGAGGCCAAGCACACGGCGGGGCAGGCGCTGTCCCGGCTGCTGAACCTCACCGACGGCCTGCTCGGCCAGGGGCGCAACGTGCTGGTGGGCGTGACGACCAACGAGGACCTGGAGCGCCTGCATCCGGCCGTGGTGCGGCCCGGCCGCTGCCTGGCCCGCATCGAGGTGGGCCCGCTGACCCGCGCCGAGTCGGTGAACTGGCTGGGCACCGAGGAGGGCGTCGGCCGGGAGGGGGCGACGCTCGCCGAGCTGTACGCGCTGCGCCGGGGCACGTCGCCGACGGCGCTGCCGGAGCCGCGCGGCGGGGCGGACGCGGGGCTGTACCTGTAGGCCGGGCCCCGCACGGGCCGGGCGCGCAGGCGCGTGCGGGGACGGGCCGGACGGTGCTTTGATGAGGGTATGACCCTGTTCGTCGGGACGTCCGGCTGGCAGTACCGGGACTGGCGGGGGGTGCTGTACCCGCAGGGCTGCCCGGTCCGGCGCTGGCTGGAGGAGTACGCCGCGCAGTTCGCCACGGTGGAGCTGAACAACGCCTTCTACCGGCTGCCGGAGCGGGAGACCTTCGCCGGGTGGCGGGCGCGGGTCCCGCCGGACTTCGTGGTCGCGGTCAAGGCCAGTCGCTACCTCACGCACATCCGGCGGCTGCGGGAGCCCGCGGAGCCGGTGGCGCGCCTGATGACGCACGCCGCGGGCCTCGGCGACCGGCTGGGCCCGGTGCTGCTCCAGCTCCCGCCGACCCTGCGCGGGGATCCGGGGCTGCTCGACGCCTGTCTGGCCTGCTTCCCCGCAGGCACCCGGGTCGCGGTCGAGCCGCGCCACCCGTCGTGGGAGACGGAGCGGGTGCGTGCGGTGCTCCGGGCGCACGGGGCCGCGCTGTGCTGGGCGGACGTCGCCGCCCGCCCGGCCACACCGCTGTGGCGCACCGCCGGATGGGGGTACGTCCGCTTCCACGCGGGCCGCGCCCGGGCCCACCACTACGGCCGGCGGTCCCTGGAGACCTGGGCCGACCGGATCGCGACGACCTGGCCGGCCGGTGCGGACGTCTACGCGTACTTCAACAACGACGTCGCGGGGGCGGCCGTCCAGGACGCGACGGTCCTCGCGCGGGTCGCCGCGGCGGCGGGGCTGACCGTGACCCGCACGCCCCGGCACACGACCGTACGTCCGGTGGCGGCCCCGGTCCGGAGCGGCGGCGCTCAGCTCCCGTAGGCCGCCCGCAGCGCGTCGCGCACGGCGGCCTGCGCCGCCGCCTCGTCCAGTCCCAGGCGCCGCACCCGCTCGGCGTACGCCTGCGCCGCCGCCGCGGCCTCCCGCTCGGCGGCCGGACCGGCGGCGGCCACGAAGGTGCCGTTGCGGCCCCGGGTCTCGACGACCCCGTCCGCCTCCAGCGCCCGGTAGGCCTTGGCGACCGTGTTCGCCGCGAGTCCGAGCGACTCGGCGAGCCCCCGCACGGTCGGCAGCCGGTACCCGACGGGCAGCGCCCCGGACCGCGCCTGCTCGGCGATCTGCGCCCGCACCTGCTCGTACGGCGGCGCACCGTCCTCGATGTCGATCTCCAGTGTCACCCCGTGATTGTCGCGTACCGGCCGGAAAATGGGAGGCGGCCCGTCCGTCCCGCCCCGTAGCGTGCGCCCCCATGACGCTGATCGTGCGCGACCTGCGCCCCGACGCACCGGCCGACCTCGAGGGCTTCGCCCGGGTCCGGCACCTCGCCCTGCCGTTCATCCTGGCCACCGCCGAGTCGCTCGCCCACGACCTCCTCCACATGCATCCCGACGCCCACTACCGGCCGCTGGTGGCCGTGGCGGACGGCGAGGTGATCGGCACGGCGCAGGTGCACCTCGCGCGGGAGAGCAGCGAGCCGGGCCAGGGCAGCATCAACGTGTACGTGCATCCCGGGCGCCGCCGGCTGGGCGCCGGCGACCTGCTGGTCCGCGCGGCCGAGGAGCACCTCGCCGCGCACGGCGCGCGCCGGCTGCTCTCCTGGGTGCTGGAGGAGCCGGGCAACCGCGCCTTCGCCGAACGGCACGGCTACCGGGCGAGCCGCTCGGCGCACTTCCTGCGACTGGACCTGGCGGGCGGCGCGCTTCCGCCGCGGCAGGACCCTCCGCCCGGGGTCGAACTGCGCACGGGTGCGGACTTCGCCGACGACCCGCGCCCCCTGTTCCTGCTGGACGCGGAGACCATGGCGGACGAACCGAGCGACGTGGACGCGCAGTTCACCGACTACGAGGCCTGGCTCGCCGAGACCTGGCGGCACCCGCTGTTCAGCCCCGCGCTGACCTCGGTGGCCCTGGTCGACGGGCGACCCGCCGCGTTCAGCGCCGCCCGCACGGACGGCGGGACGCGCTACGGCACGGTCATGACCGGCACCGCCCGGGACTTCCGCGGCCGGGGCCTGGCGAAGCTGGCGAAGAACGACTCCCTGCACCGTGCCCGCGCGGCGGGATGCACGGAGGCGTTCACCGGCAACGACACCGGCAACGGGCCGATGATCGCGATCAACACCTGGTTCGGGTACGAGATCTGCGCGACGGAGGTGCGTCATGTCCGGGAACTGGCCTGAGACGGAGGGGATGCTGGAGGTCGTCCTCGTCAAGGGCGGCCGTACGAAGATCCGCTACCCGGCGCGGCTGCTGGCGGACGACGGCACCCGGATCTCCGTCCGCGCGCCCTGGGCGGGCGAGGGGGTGCGCGACTTCGGCTTCGTGCGGTTCGAACCGGGTGACGTCTTCACGGAGCACTACTGGCGGGACCGCTGGTACTCGGTGAAGGAGGTCCGGGACTCCGCGGGCCGCCGGAAGGGCTGGTACTGCGACGTCACCCGGCCCGCCGAGCGCTCCGGCGCGGTACTCGTCGTCGAGGACCTGGACCTGGACCTGTGGTGCCCGGCCGACGGCGGGGAGGTGCGGCGGCTGGACGAGGACGAGTTCGCGGGCAGCGGCCTGGCGGAGCGGGACCCCGCGGCCGCGGCGGCGGCCGTCGCCGCGCTGGACGCGCTGGAGGACCTGGCCCGCACGGGGGGCCTCACGGCCCTCCCGCACTGACCCCGGCCCGGCCTCACGGCAGCGTCGCCACCACCGCGTACCGCTCGTCGTCCACCTCCTTGCCCCACAGCAGGGCGTCGTCCGACAGCCGCTCGGTGCGCAGGCGGCCGCCGAGGGGTTCGAGAAGCATGGTCAGCCGGTGCGCGGGTATGCCGACCGGCGTGACCGAACCCCACAGGCCCTCGACGAGGACCAGCCGTCCGGCCGGGCGCAGCAGGCTCCGCCAGTGGCGCAGCACCCGCTCCGGAGCGGGCAGCGCCCACAGCACGTGCCGGACCAGGACGACGTCGAAGCGCCGCTCGCCGACCGGCGGGGCGGCCGCGTCGCCGACGAGGATCTCCGCGGCCCGGCCGGCGAGCTTGGCGCGGGCCCGGGCTGCCATGGCCGGGGAGAGGTCGACGCCGGTGACGCGGTGGCCCTGCTCGGCGGCGAGCAGGGCCAGGCTGCCGGTCCCGCATCCGAGGTCGAGGACGTCGGAGGGGCGGCCGGGCAGCCAGGAGCGCAGCCGCTCGGCCCAGGCGGCGCGCACCTCGGGGTCGCGCAGCCCGTGATCCGGCTCCTCGTCGAAGACGGCCGCCTGCGCGTCCCAGTCCACGGGGGCCTCCGGGGCCGCACCGCCAGCGCCTGTCGTCATCCGTGTCCGCATGGTCCCCAGCGTGACACGCGCCACTGACAGCGCCCCGGCCGCCGCAACGTGACGGCCGCCACAGACAGACCCGCACCGATGAGTGACTCTCACCCGAACGGTCTACCTCCGTGGGAACGCGGATCCCGGTAGGCGTCGAAGGAGGCAGCGATGCGCCGAGCGACCGTGCAGAAGCCCCTGAGGAAGACGGACACCCGCCGGGTCCGCGAGGAGGCCGAGGAGCGCCCCGCCGGCCGCCCCGAGGTGCGCAAGGACATCGCCCGTACCTGGTGGCCGGACGGCTGACGGCCGGCGGGCCCGGGACGGGGGACGCGTCGGACCAGCCGCTTGCGGTAGTGGATCCGGTCGTAGGGCCCGTCCACCCGGCGCCCCACGGCCTCGTAGCCGAACTTCGGGTAGATCCGCTGGTTCTCCCACATCATCGCGTTCGTGTAGAGCCTGACCTCGGGCAGGCCCAGCGCACGCGCGCGTGCGTCCACGAACTCCAGCAGCCTGCGTCCCACGCCCGTGCCACGGGCGTCGGGACGCACGGCGATGCTGTCGAGGAAGAGGTGGTCCGGGTGTGCCTCGACCACCACGAGGCCGATCACCCGGGCCGTCATCAGGTCCTCGGCGACGAACACCCGGCCCGCGGCCACGTTCGCCGCGTGGTCCGCCTCCATGGGCATCGGCACCACGCCGATGCGCGCGATGTACGGGCGGTACGCCTCGTCGGTCACGGACTTCACGGCGGGCACGTCGGCGGTGCCGGCCGGCCGGATTCCCTCGTTCGACATGCCGCGCACGGTACCTGCCTGAGCGCAGCCTCAGCGCTCGCTTAACGCCGCCGTAAGAGCCCGAAGGCCCCTCTGAACGGCATTCGCGCAGCTCAGAGGCAGGCCATCCGGGACCCTTATATGCGGGGGGAGCCAAACGGGGAGCCACGGCCTCGAAATCAGGGACCGTCTCGAGACTCGCCCCCGACCACGTCGTCATCGTCCCCAAAGATGACATCCATGGCCTCCGCACCCTCGGAGATGACCGGCCGCAGTTGCTTCCGATAGACCCTCTCGGTCGTCCCGCTGCCGTTGTGCCCAACGAGACGAGAGATCACTTCGATAGGGATCCCGTGGTCCGACAGCACGGACACGAAGCTCGTCCGTAGCTCACGCGGAGTCCACTCCTTCGGGTTCTCGAAACCAGCTTCCTTGAGCAGAGTCCTGAAGTTCCGGCGCACGTTCAAGGCACTACGGAGTTCGCCTGTCTCCGTCGGGAAAACCAGTCGCTCATCGGTCCACTCATCGCCGGCCGTGAGGCATGCAGCCTGTTCGCGACGCTTGTGAGCCCTCATGACGGCGACGGTTTGCTGCGGCATGGCCAGCGAGCGTCTGCTCTTCCGGGTCTTCGTGTCGCCATGCCGGCGTACCGAGCGCCACACGTCTACGTGCGGCTTCTCCATTCCTGACCGTGTCAGGTGAACGTGCGACCAGGTCAGGGGCCGCGCCTCCTCGGGCCGGACCCCCACGAGTAGCGATAGGACCGCGTAGGCGTGGATCCAGGTACCTTCCTTCGAACGAAGGACCGCCGCGCCCTGCTCCAAGGAGAGGGACTTGCTTGGCCGCCCCGCTCGTCCCTCTGGCACCTCGACCAGTTCAGCGACGTTGCGGACAGTCCTGCCTCTTCTCTGAGCATGGCTGATCGAGCGGCGGAGGACCGAGTGCACCATCTTCAAAGACTGGGTAGCCAGCGTCTCGGCCTCAGCCTCCAACCACTCATCCAGATCATCAGCTTCGAGGTCACGCAGCTTGCCCTTACCCAGCTGAGGGATGATGTGGTTCTCGGCAAGGCTTTTGTACGTGTCGACGCTGGTTACTTCCCTGCCCTTGAGTCCTTGGGCAAGCCAGTCGGTCACAGCCTGAGCAACGGTGTAGTTGGCGGGCGCCCTGACGCCCGCGGCCACCTCCTTCCTCAACTCGCGGAGCTTGTGACGGACTTCGGCCTTCGTCTTGCCCGACACCTTGGGCCGATTGCGTTTGCCGGCTGGGGTGTAACCCAGAGACACGGCGCCGATGTACCTGTTCTTGGACTTGTCCCAGTAGATCGAGTCGTCGCCGTGCCCGGCTCTGGCAAGCCCCTTGGGCGTCTCAGTCATGTGCTTTCGCCTTCCAAGAAAAGCAGGGCCACACCCTGGGGTGTGACCCTGCGTTGTTGCCGGAGCTAAGCGGCGGCTTCAGCCTCACGCTTGAGTAGTTCGACGTATTCGTCGATCCACTCGGTGGGCACCAGGCGCCGGCGGCCACAGCGGACGGTGCGAAGTCGCCCGAGACGGATCTCGTCGTAGGTCGCGGTGCGACCGATCCCGATGAGCGTGGCTGCGGCTTCCACGCTGTGAAGACGGCGCTGTGCCAGAGAAGCGGTGGCAGCCGTGTCCATGGGTTCCTCCCTCATAGATCGCTCGCTCTGTAGGCCCTCTGGGAATCCGCAACATCCGCAACGCCGCAACATTGCAGGTCAGCGGCCTGATTTTGTTGCGGATGCCGGTTGTGTTGCGGATAGGTGCCGCCGCGCGGTAGCGCGGCGGCACCTGTTGTAGTGAGGGCGGTCAGCCGGCGACGCGCAGCCGTCGCGTGTCGGCTTCCGTGAGCGTGTGGCGGGTCTCGACGGGGTCTTCCGCCACGGATCCACCCTCACTGACCTGCGGTGTTGCGGATGTTGCGGATGTTGCGGACTTCTCGGGGGTTGGGGGGCAGTAGCGGGCCCAGGCGTCGGTCAGGTCGTCGGCGTAGTAGCCCTTGGGGGTGCCGCTGCCGACGCGGATGCCGCGTGGCCTAATGGGGGTGTTGTCGGGCCGGACGTACTGGCTCAGGAGCTTGGACAGGCCGCGAGAGGTGAGTGGCTTCCCGTCGTCGTTCAGGTCGCCCCAGGGCGCGTCGTCGAGTCCGAGGAGGACTTCGAGAATGGCGGCGGTGGGCATGCGGTCGGCGCCGCAGAACACCTTGTCCCGCAGGTCGGTCAGCAGGCGGACTCCGAGGGATGCTTCGTCGCCGGCCTGCGCAGCCTTGACGAGCTCGGCGCAGGCGACGCGGGAGCGCTCGGGCCACTGGCCGCCGGCCGCGTCGGCGACCGCCAGGAGCGGTTCCCACACGTCGGCGGGCCGGTCGGTGACGCCCTCAGGCATCTCCGGCCACGCCTCGGCCACCTTGCCATGGACGGTGGTGGCCCACTCGGCGAGTCGGTCGCGCAGGGCGTGGCCCTGCTTCTCGTGCACGCGCCGGCGGTAGGGCTCGGCCTTCTCGTTGGGTGCCTTCTTGCGCATGCGGATGATGACGGAGCGGGTCAGGATCGTGTCCGGGAGGGAGCCGAGCCCGGCCATGGCGACGGCGCAGAACGAGGAGAAGAACTCGGTGCTCTGGTTCGATCCGTCGCCAACGCAGCGCAGGGACTTGGCACCGCGCCGGTAGCCGGAGTTCAGGAACCCGCGGACCTCTTCGTTGCCGCCGGCCTTGGGGCCGAAGACGGTGTCGATCTCGTCGAAGAGCAGCGTCGGTGTTCCTGCGTCGGCCTCCACGAGCCGGAAGAGCGCGTTGGCGGAGGCGTTGACGGTCGTCGCCGCTCGCGGGGTGAGGGTTTCCACGATCTCCAGCGCGCGGGACTTGCCCGAGCCCGGTTCCGGCGAGAGGAACGCGAGGCGGGCGGTGCCGTCGAACGCGTCGATCAGGTGGGCGTGGGCGTCCCACAGGGTCACGGCGACGTAGGCGGCCTCGGTGGGGAAGACGTTGAAGCGTCGGTGGAAGGCTTCCACCTCGTCGAGCAATGCGGCGCCGTCGATGCTGGCGGTCATGCGGCGTTCCTCCCTTCGGGGTTGGTGTGCGGTCGCAGGGTGCGGTGAGTCGTGGGAAGGGCTGAAAGGACGCCCTGGCGGGCGGCCTTCTCTTGGGCGCCCACGGCCGTCCCGCGACCGGTCGGCGGGGCGTCGTACGGCCGGTCGGTGGTGGGGGTGAGGCAATCCAGGCGGGGGGAGCGGGGGCCGGTCATACGGCATCCCGCGGTGTGGCGTTGGCGAGGAGCCATTCCATGGCGCTGCGGATCGTCGTGCGGCACTCGGCCGCCGGCAGTCCCGCCGATTCCCCCGCCGCCTGGATTGCTTCTTCGACCGTGTGGCGGGCGATGTGTCCCCAGGCGACGAACCGGGCCACCTTGCACGTGCTGCGATACATGGTGGTGTTCCGCCCGCCCTCACTGGCGGCCCGGATGACCGCGCACTCCCGCTCCAGCGCGGTGCGGGCAGCCTTGGTGCCGTCCCCCACCCGCCCGGGCACCGTCGCGGCTTCGAGCTTCGCGGGCCCGGCGAGCACGTCGGCGAGCCAGACGGGTAGCGGGGCGACGGGCGCCAGCTCGGCGATGTCGTAGGTGCCCTCGGGGGTGGTGCTGCCGGGGGCGACGACGTATCCGCCCCAGGCGCGGGTGTCGATGTGCGGGGCTAGCCGCTTCACGCTGCACTTCAGCCGCGCGCCGGGTGGGGTGGTGAAGTACAGGTGTCGTCCCCCGCTGGGGGTCCGCACCTGGTAGGTGAGCGGGTTGGGCTGTCCGGCGCGCTCGCAGAGCGCCGTGAAGGAAGTGGCGCCGTCAGGCGCTCCTTCTTCTCCTGGCTTGGGCACGTCGAGGTCGACGACGAGCAGGCCGGCGGGGCCGGTGGCGATGCCGACGTTGTAGGGGCGGTTCGCCCATGCCATCTGGATGAGTTGGGGGTCGGTGGTGGCGCGCTGCTCGGGGGTGCGGTGCCCGTCTGCGCAGCGGCCGGTGTGGGGGCAGGTCCGTTCGGGGTGTCCGGCGGGCCGTTTGGTGCCGGGGTGCAGGGGGATGACGGGCCAGTCGCGCTCTGCGGCGAGCAGGGCCGCGGTGAACAGGTGCAGCGATTCCAGGTCCACGGTCAGCGGTTCGATGTGCAGCGGAGCCGTCTGTAAGGCTCGCCGGATGCCGGTGGGTTGGGTCATGCTGGAAGACCTCCAACAGATCTGATCTGGATTGGTTGGGCAAGGGCGGCCCCGCGACTTTGGCGAGACGAGGGGGCCGCCCTTGGCGTAGCTAGAACGGGGGCTCGGCGTCCGCTCCCGCGGCGGCGGAGCTGTTGGCCGCGGCCCACGGGTCGTCGCCGGCCGGGCCGGACGCCGTGGCGTGCTTGGCGTTGATCTGCACCGTGGTGAAGCGGACGGAGGCGCCGATGTCGTCGACCTCGACGGCGAGCATGGAGCGCTTCTCGCCCTGGTCGGTGGTCCAGTCGTGCTGCCGCATCCGCCCGGAGGCGACGACGCGGGAGCCCTTCTTCAGGCTGTCGGCGATGTGCTCGGCCAGGGTGCGCCAGGCGGCGCAGCGGTAGAAGGCGGTGGTGCCGTCCTTCCACTGGTTCGAGGTGCGGTCGAAGCTGCGCGGGGTGACGGCGATGGTGAACTTGGCGAGCGCGGCGCCGCCCTCGGTGAACTTCAGCTCCGGGTCGTCGGTCAGGTTGCCGACGAGGGTCACGGGGGTCTCTCCGAACGACATGTGAGCGTTCCTTCCGGTCAGCGGGACAGGGTGTTGCGGTTGCGGGCGATCAGCCCGTAGGCGGGGGCGGTGATGGTGTTGGTCTCCTGCCGGACCGGGCCGGCGTAGTGGTGGTGGGTCTCGGTGCGGACCGTCTTGAGTGAGCGGACCGCGGAGCCGACCGCGGCCGTGACGGCGGCGAGGGCGGCGATGGGGAGGGTGATGAACAGGACGCTGGTCAGGGTCACGGCGGCGAGTCCCTGGCAGGCGAGCCAGATCCCGCAGCCGAGCCCGACGCATCCGGCGCCGACGCCGATACCGACGACGGCCGTGCCCGCGGCCCACGGCGGGACGATCCGCCGGTCCGGCTGCAGGACCGGGGGCGTGCTGCCGTAGGCGGGTAGGGGGCTCGGGTCGCGGTAGGCGGTCGGTATCTGCGGGGTGGGCCGGTATGCCTCGGTGAGGATGCGGCGGGCTTCCGCGGTGGCTTCGGCGTCGGTCAGGTGCGGGTGCCAGGCGGTGGGCTGGTCGTGGTCGGGCATGGAGGGCTCCTGCCTTGGTCAGGTGAGTTGTTGGGCGGCTTCGACGAGAGCGCGGCACAGGGCGCGGACGGGGCCGGCGGCTCCGGTGCCGGCGGTGAAGAAGCCGAACAAGAACAGGACGAGGGCGCTGAACGGGCCGACATAGCGGCCGCGCAGCAGGACGAAGGCCAGCACCCCAAAGAGTGCGACGGCGGACAGGGTCACGATCACGAACGACCTCCCGGGAGACATCGCGCGGGCAGCACCCGCCGGGTGCTGCCCGCGCTGTGGCTTGTCGCGTTGTTTGTCTTCTGTCTTGTCGTGCGGCTTGTCGCTTGTCTTGTCTTGTCGCTTGTCGCCATGCAGGTCACAAGCCGTTTCCGGGCCTCCAGGACCGACCCGGCGGCTTGCGTTTGGGGCGATCGACAAGCGACAAGTGATCAGTCCTCGCCGGGCTGTTCGGGGGCGTGGTGGCGGTGGACGTAGCGGGCTTTGGTGCCCTCGCCGATCCGGACGGCGGTACCGTCCTGCACCCAGGTCTTGAGCCAGCCGACTACCGTCTGACGGTTCGTGCCGTGGGCGTTAGCGAGTGCGCGGGCGATCGCGGACGCTCCGGTGCCCTCGCGTCCGGCGGCGAGCAGCAGCGCGAGCGCATCCTGTTGCGCGGGGCTGTCCTGCTCGCCCCGCAGTGCCGACAGGTTCAACCCGGCCGCCGCGGGCGGCGGGCCGTCCGGGGCGGGGGTGCGCGGGTCGGGGGCGGTGCCGAACTCGGCGTCGATCTGCTCCCGGAACCGCCGCAGCATCTCGTCCTCCGGCGAGGCCTTCTCCGCCAGCCGCTCCTGCCGCAGAGCGGAGAGGTTCAACGCTCCGGCCGGGGTGCCGTTGTCGGTCGGCTCCTCGGCGGGCGTGCGGTCGAGCATCCAGGCGGTGCGGTCGGCATCCCAGCGGCGGGCGTAGGCGGGGCCGGCCGCCTTCGCCGACACCTCGTCCAGGACGGGGTGTCGGTCGGATGTGGCGGCGATGATCTCCCGGATCTGGTCGGGCAGGATCCGCCACGCCTTGAACAGCGCGGCCGATGACTCGGGGGTGCCCATGAACCCGGCGCCCTTGTAGGGGGCCTGGTCGACGCGCAGCCCGCGGGAGCCGGGGAACATCTTGGACAGGTCCATGCCCTCGGTCTCGCCCCCGGTCAGGGCGACCCGGACCTTGGCCTCCCGGCGGATCATCAGGTTGCTCAACACCGAGCCGGTCGCGCCGAGGGCGGTGAGGACGGTGCGGATGCCCATGGCGCGGGCGATCCGGATGACCTCAAGGATCCGCTCGGCGAGCTTGCGCATCTGCCGGTCCGGGCTGGCCAGGATCTCCGCGCCCTCGTCGATGACCAGCATGATCTGTGGAATCTTCGCGCTGATGGGCAGCAGGTCCGTGTTCGCCTTGGCGAGCAGGTCCTGATAGCCCATCTTGCGCTGCTTGGCGACCTTCACCGCGGTCTCCAGCATCGTCACGGCCTCGTCGAACGTCCCGGCGAGCCAGTCGACGCCCGGCCGGACAGGCTTGCCGTCCTCGGCCTGAATCTCGCCGTTGAGGGCGGGCAGGACCCAGGGCAGGCCGGCGCTGCCGGCGTTGAGGTCGATCACCCAGGTGAGCATGTCCTCGGCGCGGGCGAACCCGGCCAGGATGGAGTGGACCAGGTTCGTCTTACCCGACCCCGTGGGCCCGACGATGAGCGCGCACTGCTCGCGCAGGTAGGTGCGGATCTCCTCGGCGTTGGTGCGATATCCCCAGGGGATGCCGGTGTGCAGGGACAGCGGCCCGTAGTCGGCCGGGTAGGTCCGCTCCTCCTCCAGCACGTTGACCGTGGTCACATCGACGATGACCCGGCCCTGGTGGATGCCGGGGGAGGCGGTGGCGGTGCAGCCGTGCGGCAGCCGCGCATCCGCGGACAGCCGCGCCGACTCCGCGGCAATCTTGTTCCAGGTCGCGCCGCCCGGCGGCAGTTCGGCATCGATGGAGTACCCGGTCCCGGTCTCCCAACGCTCCACCCCCACCACACGCACGGAGATGCTGCACACGCGCTGGATACGGTCCACCCACTCCGCCGCGATCGCCCGCCGCTCCGCAGACAGCTCCGCGGCGATGGCGCGCTGCTCGGCTGCGAGGGCTTCTTCTTCGCGGGCTTCTTCGTAGAGGTTGGTGGAGCGGGTGGCGGCGCCGATACCGACACCGATGGTGGCCAGCGACCCGAGGGCGGCCCAGGTGAGGGGACCGTGGGTCATGGCCCAGGTCGTCCACCCGGCGCCCACGAGCCAGGATCCGGCGCGGGCGGCGAGGGTGCGGCCCGCGTTGCGGACGCGTAGTCCGGCGATGGTGTGGCCGAGTGCTCCGGCGGTGCCGACGGCGAGGGCCCAGCCGGGTGGCATTGTGGTGGCGGCGCCGGTGGTGGCGACGGCGAAGGCTCCGGTGGTGGCGGACAGGGCGCCGGTCACGGGTCCGTGACCGGCAGCCCAGTCCAGCACCGGGCCACTGCCGGCAGCCTGCTTGGCGGTGGCGGTGCTGCTCATCTCAGACGTTCCAGCCCTTCTCGGCTTCGGTGCCGTTGCGGGGGTCTTCGTGGCGGGCGATGTCCTGCTCGTGGGCCTGCCTAAACAGCGGGCCCATGTCCTCCGCCACGGCGACGGCGCTCATCAGGGCGCCGAAGATGTCGTTGAAGCCGTCCGCGACCTCCTTCTCCAGCGGAAACTCACTGTCGGAGCGCTCCGCGAGGGTCTTCATCACGTTCGCCACGCTCGTGAGCGCGGCCGGCAGCCCTTCGACCATGGCGAGGATCTCCATGGCGTTCTCGGGGTCGTACTGGGTGGCGGCCTGCTCCATCTCGGAAGCGGCCTCCTCGAACCGGAAACCGGACACGTGCTCTCCTTCACTCACCTCGGGATTGGTGCTGGTGGGGACCGTGACCGCGGGCCGTTCGACGCCGTCCGCAATACCGTCCGAGCCGTCCTTGGCGGCCTCCGCGTCGGCGCTGGCCTCCTGCTCGGCCTGCTCCTGGCGGATCGCCTCATCACGCGCGGCCCGCTGCTCGACTGCGAGACCGGCCAGGCGCCGGTAGAGGCGGCGGCCGGGATACATCAGCCAGCCGATGCCGAGCTTGCGGCCGATTGGCGTGGTCAGGCAGCCGATGAGACCGACCGGCAGAGCCAGCAGGGCGGCGAGCAGGCGGCGGCCGTGGAAGCGGGCTGCGGACCGGCGCAGCGCCTGCCGGGCCGCCCGGCGAGCGGGGGCCTTACGGACCGCGGCGCGCTGCGCGGCGACAGTGGCGCCAGTCTTCGCGTCCCGCTTCGTGCGGTGCTTTGCGGCCGCCGCGTCTCGTGCCGCGCGCGCCTTGCGGGCGGCACCGCCCAACAGCCGACCACTGCCTGTGCCCTTGGTGCGCTTGCCCAGGCTGGTACCGGGCGTGCTTTTGGCGTTGCGCCGAGCGTCGGCTACCGCCCTGCGGGCCGCGGTCGTCTGCGCCCGCTTGTCCCCGCGGGATCCGCCTGCGGCCTTCTGCCCGGCACGCAGGGCCTTGACCTGCCCGGCCCGCCCGGCACCCCTACCGGCGCCGCCGGCCGCGGGCTTGGACAAGCCCGACCCGAGCTTGCGGCCGGTCTTCGGGCTGACTCCGGTGCTGCCGTTGCGGGCGGCCAGGCCAGTGGCCCGGCGCTGGCCTGGCACGCCGCTCGACCGACCGCCGGAACGGCCAGCCGCGCGGCTTCCCACCCGGCCGCCTCCGGCTCCGGCGCCGCCGCGGCGCAGCGCCGCAGTGCGGGCGGCCGAGCGGCCGGCGACGCGGGCCGCGGTTCGCCGGGCGTCTCGGCGCGGGTTGGGCTTGCGGGAGCGGTTGGCGGCGACCGTGCCCAGAACCACCGCGCCGGTAGCGGCGACCGCGGCCGCGATGGGCCCGCCGGCCAGCGAGGCGGCAGCGACCATGCTCACGGTCGTGTTCGCCCCGGACAGGGCGAGAGGGACGACCGGCCAGCCACCGGGCGTGTGCTCCACCTCCTTCCCGTCCGCGCCCGGAGAGGGAGCGTCCGGCGGGGGCGGTGCGGTCGGGGCAGCCTCGACGGCTACCGGCTCAGTGCTGAGATCCGTCATGCTGAGAGCACTCCTTCACGGGAGTAGGGCCCGGCCGGGGCCGTAGGAAGTCGTCCGGCCGGGCCTGCCAACAGGGCTTAAGCAGCGCGCTGTTCCTCGGGGTAGGCGCAGGCCCCGCAGGCACCAAGAGCCGTGGGGATGACGTATCCGGCGTCTCGACCGCACTGCGGACAGGTGCGCCGGGCGGCATTCGCCTTCGCCAGGGCCGCCCATTTCGCGGGGGCCATAGGCCGGACGGGCTTGGCCTGCTCGACCGCATACAGGTAGGCGACCAGCGGACCGCGACGGCGCCGCGGCCGCTCGACCTGCGCAGCCACGTCCTGACCACCGGGCCGCATCCCGAGCGCACGCAGCTGGCGGCGCGTGGCCAACCCGTCCGGGGCGAGACGCCACCGGTACACCGGCAGCGTGCTCACGACGACGTGCCTTCGAGAACGAGTCCGGTGCCGTCGCGGTGCTCGGCGTAGCGGGCCGAAACCCAGCCGACCGACCAGCCACACAGCTCCGCAGCCGCCCGCACCGGCAGGCCCTCACCGAACGCCGCATGCACCACGAGACGGGCCCGGTCCTCCGGGAGCTTCTCGGAGGCAGGGCCGGCGGCGAGGAGCGCGGCGCGTTCACGTCGTTCACGCTCGGCCCGCTCCTGCTGCTGCCGGCGCGCCTCCTGCTCACGCTCCAGCCGCTCCCGCTCCCGGCGCTGAGCGGCCTCCCGCTCGACGCGTTCACGCTCGCGCTGCTGCTGTTCACGCTCACGCTCACGGCGTTCACGGGCCTCCCGCTCCACCCGCTCCCGCTCCACCTGTTCGGCCCGTTCGGCGCGGCGGGCGGCTTCCTCCCGCTCGGTCTGCTCACGGGCCAGCCGGGCTTCATGCTCACGCTGTTCACGCAGCAGCATCGCCGCGTGCTCGCGCTCCTCCCCGGCCCGCCGCTCGGCCGCCTCACGGCGCTCGACCGCGGCCCGCTCGCGGGCTTCGTGTTCGGCGCGCTGCTCGGCCTCCAGCCTCGTCACGGCCGCTGTGATCGCGCGGCGGTAGGCGAGTCCGGTCTCTGCGGTGACGATGAGCAGGAGTGGTGCGACCGCGTGCACGGCAACGCCGACCAGGTCGTTATTCAGGGCTGAGTCGGCGACGTTGAGGGCGAGGGTCATGCAGCCGGTCATCCACCGCAGGACGACGGGCCACCGGCCGCCGTGTCCGCCGAGCCGGGCGAGGACCGCGTCCAGGCGGACCACGATGACCACCGCGGCATCGACCACGAGCGGCAGGATCGGCGCGGTCCAGTCCCACCGGGCGGGGGTGTGCTGGGCGGCGAGGGGTGTGACGGTGAGGACCGAGTAGAGCATCGCCCCGGCCACGATCAGCCACGTCCCGGCCGACAGCGCGCGCTCGGCTGAACGGATATGAACGGCGTTCACGCGACCACCCCCGCCCGTGAACGCACCCGGATCGAGGCGAACAGAAAGACCGGCGAAGAGGGATCGCCGTGGGTCTCGCCGTGCTCCTCCCACGTCCACGTAGCGTCCGGCACCGGCTCGTAGCCCAGCGCGCTAAGTGCTTCCGTGCGCTGCGTGAACGTCGGCACCGTGCGGTTGAACATGCGCTCGGGCCAGGGGGCGGTGGTGTTCAGCAGCGCCACGTACAGGCGCCACCGGCCGCAGCCCCGCCGAACCGCGATCTGCGCGGTGAACTCCTTCGGCATCACGCGACCTCCGGCATGCCGGCGCCGCCACGGTTGGCCAGGTCGCGCCGGGCAGCCATCACGCGGTGCTCCGCCCTGCGTAGCCGCCGCGTGGCCAGGGGGTTGGCGGGTCGGTCCATGAGGGCGATCCGCACGTCCAACAGCTCCACCTCAGCGGAGATCAGCGGCATCTCCGCGTCGATCGCGTCCAGCTCCGCAGCCGTCGGCTCGCGGTCGTACTCAGCAGCGGTAACAACCGCCTGAACAGCACCGATGTACTCCATGGGTCGTGACTCCTTCGCTTGGGAACGGCCCGAACGCGGCTCCCGGGTGGCACCCCGGGAGCCGCTCGCCGTGGGGTCGGCGGCTCCGACTCCCCGCACCCCCGCCTATCCCCGGCCGCACAAGCGGACCGGAACACGGGCGGGAGAGGCAGCCGGCCGCAGCGCCAAGCGCCGCGAAGCCAGAACGGACCGGAACAGGTACTGCGGTGCTGCCGGCCGGTCCGTCCGGCAGCACCGTCGTATGTCGTCGACTCACTTCCACTCCTTCAGGGCTCTGATCAGGGGATACGCACTGCAAGGGGGACTGTGTCCCCACTCTCCGGCCGTTGCTCGCGGTCGCCGGGCCACCTCGCCAGTACGGGTCGGAACCCTGTTCCACCTGGCCTTTAGCGGGATTGCAGCGTCCCCGCCATCTGCGCATGCGGCATGAAGTCGCCTTCTGCCGAGTTGCTTGCCTTCAGCGTTGCAGTACCTGTTTTACAGGTACTGCATAAGGGTTCGTCAAGTACGTTGCTGGAACCCCTTGGTCTCGCGCCGGAACTTCTTGGCGCACATTCAGAATCGGTGCAGATCAGGGGCGTTGGTTACCCCAGGCATGGACAGCTGTAGGACTTCTGACTACGGTCAAGAAGTCCCTAGAGGTCCCGACGGTGGTGCAGATGTCGAACGAGCGTTTACGGTCCGCCCTCCTCGCGCGGGGCATGACTGTGCAGAGCCTCGCCGAGCTGATCGAGGTCAACCCGAAGACTGTCGAGCGCTGGATCACGCAGGGCAAGGTTCCGTACCGGCGTCACCAGTACGCGACCGCGGCGGCGTTGAAGGTCGACGTGACGACGCTCTGGGATGACAGTCGTGCTGTCGACAGCGCGACGGACTTGACCAAGGCTGAGATCATTGCGGTCTACCCGCATCGGCACACTGTGCCCTCAGGTCTCTGGCGTGACCTCTACGCACGTGCAGAGGGCAACCTAGATGTGCTCGTCTACTCGGGGCTCTTCCTGTCCGAGGATCCTGTTTTCCTCGACCTCCTGAAGAGAAAGGTGGAAGGGGCCACCCAGGTGCGCATCCTGCTGGGGGACCCGGAGTGCGAAGCGGTCCGGCAGCGCGGCATCGATGAAGGGCACCGGATCATGGACGGCAAGATCCGGAACGCGTTGGTTAACTACAGGCCCCTCTTCGAGAGCCACCCAGAAATCGGCTTCCGGCTACATGCAACGACGCTCTACAACTCCGTATATCGGTCGGATGACGAGATGCTCGTCAACCCCCATGTCTACGGCATCGGGGCCTACATGGCGCCGGTCTTTCACCTCCGGCGCATGCCGGGCGGCGGCCTGTTCGACACCTACGCGAATAGCATCGAGCAGACCTGGGGCGGTGCCCGCCAGGTCACAGATCGAGACCTCACAGGAGCCTGAGCATGGGACGCATTGACTACCTGCATGATCCCGATGCCCCGCCGGCCAACTCGGTTGTACCGTCTGTCGTCGCCTTCGTGCGGAACGACGCCGGCCAGGTGCTGATGATTCAGCGATCTGACAACGGACGCTGGGCACTCCCTGGTGGCGGGCACGACGTGGGCGAATCCATCAGCGACACAGTCGTGCGCGAGGTCTGGGAAGAGACTGGGATCAAGGTGGAAGTGGCCGACGTGTCCGGGCTCTACACGGACCCCGGACACGTGATGCAGTACGACGACGGCGAGGTGCGGCAGCAGTTCAGTATCTGCTTCCGCGCCCGGCCGGTCGGCGGCGACCTCCGCACGAGCAACGAGACGACTCAGGTCCGCTGGGTCGCCCCCGCGGACCTGGCGACGCTGGACGTGCACCCGACCATGCGGCTCCGGATCGAGCACGCCATGGACCGGACGCGTCCGGTTCCCTACATCGGCTGACGCCTGGCCGCGGCAACCCGATCGAGCACGCGAGACGTGCACGCGAGGATCTCGGGTTCGGCTCGGCGGATGAACTGCCCGATCAGGCTGTCCGGCCCGTACCGCCCCGCGATCTCGTTGATCCGATCGATCGGGTTCGTCGGCGAACCGTCCGGTGTGGTGTTCATGTCGCAGTAGCAGAGGGCGTCGTTCAGGTGCTCGCGCTCGCGGGGGAACTCCCCTTCCAGCTCCTCGCGCATGCCTCGGGCTTCCGCCTCCATCCAGGCACAGGAGTGGTGGGCGACCAGGTTGATCACCCGTTCATCTGCGCCAGCCACGTCCCGGAGATAGCGTGCGCCGTCCAACGGATGAAAGCCCGTCTTGGCCAGGTCGGGTGCGTAGCCGACGTCGTGCAGGACCGCCGTAGCCTCCAGCAGATCCGCGTCCTGGTCGAGGATGAGCGCGATCGTACGCGCCCTCTCTGCGACCCCCAGGCAGTGCTTCCACCGTCGCGGCAACGGCTCAGCCAGCAGGGACTCAGCTAGGGGATAAGCCCACTCCGTCAACTTCGGCAAGCTACGAACACTCCTCTCGCGTCGGCACGGCGCGGACCGTCCGCACCTTGCCCTGCCCTCCCTCCGCCAGCACGCCGGCGGCGTCCAGCTTCTCCAGCGCCTTGGCTACCGTCGGACGTGAGACGCCGAACCGCTCGGCAAGCGCCGAAGCACTCGGGAAGGCTTCCCCTACTTCGAGCCCATCAGCCGTGATGACGTCCGCGATCCTCTGATGGAGCGGACGCCGTTCGACTTGCACCCCCGAGCGCACGACGCGCCACCGCTCGCCCGGCGCCGGTTCGGCAATGCCTTCCTGCTTCAGCACGCCGAACGCGCGGACAGCCACGCCACGCGAGACCTTGTAATCGCGCACAACCTCGGTCAGTGACGGCAGCACCGTCATGTCCGGGTCTCCCTCAATCTGCGTCTTCAGCGCGTCAGCAATCTTCAGGAAGGTTCCCCGAGGGTTGGCCTGCTGCGACACCCGCTCTCCCTCTCCCTCAGCCAATCGTCCTATCCCAGCTTCCCATGCTGGGCAGGACCATGATGTTGGTCAGACTCCGCTGCCTCGTCGGCTTGATGGGACCTTCTCTACTTGCACAAGGTCCGACTGCGCCCGCGCTCCGTCAGACATGAGTCGGCTGAGCGCCGGCGCTGGGATCGCCGCTGTCTACTGCGAGTTCGCTGTGGCCTGCGCGGGGGCTCTCATCCCGTCCACCGTCGCCCCAGGCTGAGCCGAGCAGACGCGGCCTCTGGCGTCCAGGTCGTTCACATACTGGCGCCCTCCACCTGATCCCCAGGAGCCACGTCACAGCTACCAAGGTTCAGCCGTCGGCGTGCCGTCCGGGTCGAGGCCATACGGCCACGGGTCATCGAACTCTTCGCGTCTTGCTCTCGCCTTCGATAGCGCACGTACGGCAGCTCCGTCCCCGGCATTAGCAGCCTGTAGCGCAATCTCCTCAGCACCAGCGTGGTCACCCATATCTTCTTTGAGTTCACTGAGTCGACACATGGCATACGTACTTCCCGCTTCAATTGCTCGCCAATAAAGAGACTCAGCTTCTTTAATATTTCCAGATTTTTTCATCAATCCAGCGAGGGGGGCCAACGGAGCATTATTGCCAGAGTCAAGCAACGTTCGATATAACGCTTCCGCCTCACCCAGCCTACCGTTATTCTCCCTATTGTTTGCGAATTCAATCAGGGCGTATGCATTTCCATCCCGCCCGGCACGTTCCAGCATCTCTTCGGCTTGATCCCGATTTTCCGACCCAAACAACAAATAGCGACACATGATGCCGTAGGTGTCACCACTGCGACTAGCATCCGCTACAGCTTCGGAAAATCCTTCATAATCCCCTACATCTCCCTTCTCTTCGATCCTGGAAACCGGCTGCGTCATCTCTTTCTTTGAGCGCCACGACCCCACAGACGAGTACTGCGCTCCCGTTACTCTATCCAGACGTCCTATCGTTGCGCGTGCAGCCTGACGGACCATGAGACAGATCGAACGAGTCAACAGGGAGACGGCCTCGGCAGCATCTCCTCCCCTGTTGGATATAATGCGCCCTAGACATCCCAGAGCTTCCGTGTCCCCCAAATATACGGCTTTCCGGTACAACCTTTCCGCCGCTTCCACCTCTCCCGACATCTCACACATTTCGGCGAGACGGCATGCGGACTCACCGTTACCAGCTTCGAAGGCTCTCCGATACCACTCCTCGGCACCTTCTCTATCTCCGACGCTTTCACGAAAATATCCCAACCCGTTCATGGCGAAAGCATTTCCCATTTCAGCTGACCGTCGATACAGGGGTTCAGCCAGTTCGGGATGCTCTTCCATCCATATATCAGCCAGCTCAGCCAACGCTGAGGCATCTCCTTGTTCCGCGACTCGCCTGGTTAAACGATGAGCCCAGTAAAGTCGATACCGATCATGAGCAGCTTCAGCTATATTTGCGAGCTCCATGGAATCTGTTAGATGCTCATGAGCTGCCTCCCAGAAGGAGGTTGGCGGGCAAAATTGGCCACGCTCAAATCTTCCTAACTGCTCGAGCGAGTCGGCCAGTCGGTATTTATAGGCGCCAATCTCGTTTACTCGATGCGACTGATGCAATGGAGACGAGCCGCGAGGACGAACGAGCGTCAGGGGCGCCAAATTTCCATGGACTGGCCTACTGGATTCCCGAAAGGCTTCCTCAAGCCAATTGGGACCAAAGATTGCATATTCAGAATCCGCGAGATAGTCTCCTATTGCATGAACAAGGAAATTCCCCGCTACATGGCTCCCGATGCCAAAGCGGCGTCCATCCATGGCCGCCTGGATTAGTGACCGGGCGGCGGGAGCGGTCATTTTGTATCGCTCGGACAAGGCGGGAGCGCCTGCTAGATATTGAGTCAGGCGTCCGTCTTGTGCTTGTTTCAGCGCTTGAGTCAGTTGCGGGTCGCCTGCGCTTGCCATGAGCCTGGCTTCTCTAATTGCCACTGCATCAAAACTGTCGGGAAGCGAGATCAAGCGTCCCGCCAAGAGTTCCCTCGTTTGTGGGTGCGCATCTGGCCTTCCCGGTGCGGGAAGAGCCGTGTAGTCAGTCGCGTAGTTATTCCACAACGTACCTAAAATAAGGATGGGGCTGGCCTGTCGGTTAACTAGGAGGGATCGAAGAGCAGCCGCGATACGCTCCCCCACCCCCTGGCCGGCACCAAGGTAATGCTGGGCTTCGTTTAGCCACACCACAGTGCGCGGCGCCAGTCGCTGGAGATCGTTCAAGGCGGCTTCAGCTCGTGTGGGGTCGAAAGGGTGCCAGAGGCGCCATCCTCGTGGCACTAGAGGTTGAATCGCCTCCCAACAGGCGCGGGTCTTCCCTGTCGAGGACGGCCCGACCAGCACGACCATCCCGCTTTGGCCGTCGGCTGCCGCCGTAACAAGGTCATCCAGTTCTCGATCGTGGTGTCGGCGTACATAGCCAGGCAGCCGGCGAGCCTGCACGCCCTCCAGTCCGGTCATGCCTGGCACGACATCGATGGCAGGATGAACTTCAAGGTCGTGGGGGTCAAAGTCAACGATTGGCCGCCCAATGCCCGCAGACGGGGAGGTCGCGCTCTCACCTGAAAACTCGTGTTGAACGCCAGCAGCCGTTGTCCGGAGCTTCAGGAGAACCTGCACGTCGAGGTGAAGTGCTCGGGCAAGCGCGCCAACGGTTCGGGCAGAGGGAGCAGGAGCGGACGTGTTGAACGCCTCGCTGACAGCAGTCCGTCCCAACCCCGAGCGCCGTGCAAGGGCAGTCTTCGTCATGCCCCGTTCCGCCAGCCCGCACTCCAGACGGGCACGTAGTTCAGCCAGGGCCGCCTCAGGCGACGACTCATCATCCATGGCCATGCCATCCCCCGTGGTCGTTCGCTCCTGTTCGTCTTCGACCAGTTCTACCGTCGCGGACCACAGCGAACAGCAGCTTGACGAGATTGAGCGGCACAGATTGACGCACTGATAGGAGATCGATCGTGTCTGACCACTCTGCTGCTGTTGTTCTGGGCTGCGCCGCGGCCGTGTTGCTCGCTGCACTTGTCGCGGTTGCTGCCGCGTTTTTTGCACGCCGAGATCGCGCCGCCTACCCCGCCGCCTGCTCGCGGGCAGCCGCAGCGTTCGGAGCGGCCCTGACGCTGGCCTGCAGTGTCACCACGGCGTTGACAGCCCTCAAACGATGATCACCGATCTCCGTTCGATGCCGGGCCGAGCACATCTAGCACAGGGTGGCGAGCCACACCTACGACCCTGAGGTGGTCCAACGTGAGAGGTGCAGGAGCCTCCGGACCCATTTGCGCAGATTCAGCGAAGCAACGCGTGCGCGCCGCCCGCCGGGAGCCAATCGGGGAGCCAACCAAGACGTCCGACGACGAACCGCCCCGAACCGGCACGGACGGTCGCACTGTTCCGTCGCAGGTGAGTCACCGTGTCCCTCCCCCTCTTTCTGAGCCCCCGGTTAGTCCGACCTTAACGCCGCCATAAGGATCTCCTCCGACCGCCTCCGGCAGGCGAATTCGCGGTTCCCGGGGGCTAGCTTGCTGATCGCCCCCCACGGGATCCGGCCCCGGAGCCGCCGCTCCGGAACCGGTTTCCCGGCCCCAGGACCGTACGAGGAGTTCCCCCGTGCCCGCCCCCTTGGCCCTGTTCGCCCCGGCCCCCCGGCGCGCGGAGGCCGGCGGGCGCCGGGGCCGGTGGCGGAGGGCGGGGTACCTCATGCGCGGGGTCTGCCCGGCGGCTCAGGCCGGGCAGGCCCCGACCACCCGTCAGCTGAGCGCCGACGCGCAGGTGGTGGCGGTGGCGTGGGCCGGGTCGAGGGCGTCGGCCACCTCGTGGAAGGCGATGCGGTCGAACAGCCCGATCGCCACGTGCTCGGACAGGTCAAGCGGGCAGAGGTCCTGCAGCAGGACGTTGTGCACGTCGGAGCCGCTCAGGTACTGACTGCGCCAGGGCGTGGCCACCTCGTCGTACCGGGTGGCGATGACGGTGTAGTGGACTCCGGGCACGGTGTCGCCGCCCGCGTTGAGCCTGGTGAGGAAGGCGGATCCGGCGACCTGGTCGGCGAGTCCGGGCGTCGCCGCGGAGATCAGGTCCGCGGCGCCGGGGAAGTAGGGCAGCAGCTTGGTCAGGCCGCTGAGGGTGGTGCCGTGGTTGTCGGGTGCGAGGCCGACGAGCGCATTGACCTTGCCGGCTCCGCCGAGGAACTTGAGGTAGTAGCGGGGCATCATGCCGCCCTGCGAGTGCCCGACGAGGTCGGCCCGGCCTGCGCCGGTGGCGGCGAGGACCCGGTCGACGTAGTCGGACAGCTGCTGGGCGGACGCGTCGATGGGCCCGAGGCCGTGGAAGAGGGGGACGCCGGGCAACTGGCCGTAGTCGAGGGAGAAGACGCAGTACCCGCGGCTCTTCAGGTACGGCGCGAGGGCCAGCCAGTTGTCGACGGAGTTGCCGAGGGTGCCGTGGACGAGGACGACAGGGCGGGGGTGCGCGGCGGAGGGCTTGCAGGAGAAGTCGTTCCAGCCGCTGGTCGGGGCGTCGTCGGCGGTGGCGGTGGCCGCGGGGACGGTGGCGAGGGCGGCGGCGAGGGCCAGGGCGGCCAGGGGTCTGAGGGCGCGCTTCCAGGGCAGCATCGGGTGATCTCCTTGCGGCTCAAGGGAGTTGTGGGGGACTACGCCCTGTGATCCGGATCACGAGGATGCTGTTCACTCGTCAAGTTACGGACGAGTAGGCGACGTGTGAAGTTACGCGTCAGTAAAAACTTCCGGCTGTTCACCGCACCGTCGCACGCTCTTTGACGAACCCTCACCAGGCGGACTGTTCCGGACCCTACGGCGCGAGACCCGCCAAACCCTCCCGCAACACCCGCACCTCCTCCTCCCCGATGCGTGCGGCCCACACCCGCGCACCGCCCCAACCGGCCCAGCGACGGCGGGAATCGGACGGCCGTCCGGCAGCGCCCCCACGGCCCGGGAGGCTGTGGAACGATGCCGTGATGATCAGGAGTTCGCCCGTGCCTCCCGTCGTTCCCGCGGGCCGGATGGCCCGCGCCGAACAGCCGGTTCTTGACCTTCCCGGCGGCCTGGAGCTGCGTCCGTGGCACCCCGGCGACGCCGGGGTCCTGGTGGCCGCCGCCCGGGATCCGGCGATCGCGCACTGGAACCGGCTGCACGTGGGATCGCCGGAGGAGGGGCGGAAACGGATCGAGCGCATGCACGAGCGCTGGCGGGGCGAGCGGAGCGCGATCTGGGCGATGGCCCGGCCCGGCGGGGGCGAGGCCCTGGGGCTGATCGGCTGGGGTGACATCGACCTCCACAACGGCGACGCCGAGATCGTCTACTGGGTGACGGCCGCGGCGCGTGGCGCCGGGGTCGCCGTCGAGGCCACCCGGCGGGTCGTCCGGTGGGCACTGGACGATCTCGGCCTGCACCGGCTGCGGCTGTGCCACGCGGTGGAGAACGAGGCGTCGTGCCGGGTGGCGGTCAAGGCCGGGTTCTCCTACGAGGGGACCCTGCGCAGCGCGCTGCTGCACGGCGACGGCTGGCACGACGAGCACCTGCACGCCCTGGTCGAGGGCGACCCGGCGGACACCGCCGCCGGGGACGCCGGGGCGTCCGGCCCGGTCTGAGCGACCCGGACGGACGGCGCCGCCGGACGGCAGCGGCGCCGGACCCGGGCGTCAGCCCGCGCTCCCCGGGCTCCGGTGCCAGAGCTTGCGGCCGGTCGTAGGGCCCTCGCCCGCGGGGCGCAGGTCCGCCCACGGGTGCATCTCGTAACCGGTGGACATGCGGATGCGGCGGCCGTCCTCCGTCGCGTCCCGGGGTGCGGCGTCCGTCCGCGCCAGCCGCGCCGCCACCGCGCCGAGCCCGCCCTCGGCGCGCAGCCCGGCCAGTTCGGCGAGGTCCCAGGCGGCGGCGCCCACCACGCTGAGGCTGCGCGGGCCGCGCCGCTGCACCACCCCGCGCACCAGCAGCAGCCAGGAGTGGAAGACGGTGTGGGCGCAGACGTCGTGGGAGTCGTCGAAGAAGGCCAGGTCGACCAGGCCGGTGCCGTCGTCGAGCGTGCTGAAGATGACGCGCTTGCCGGAGCGGATCGGCGGGGTCTGGGTGGCCGCCTTGGCGCCCGCGACGAGCACCGTCTCGCCGTGCCGTGCCTCGCGCAGCCGTCGCGCCGGCACCACGCCGAGCTCGGCGAGGAAGGCGCGGTGGTCGTCCATCAGGTTGCGTGAGGTGTCCATGGACAGCACGCCCAGTTCGGCGCTGAGCCGCTCCGCGTCGGACAGGTCGGGCAGCCCGGCGGGCGCGGTGCTCCGCCCGCCCGCCAGGGGGAGCTGGCCTCCGCCCCCGCCCCGGGCGCCCCGGTGCAGTTCGGTCAGGTGCAGTTGCAGGTCGCGGCGGTTGGCGCCGAACGCGTCCAGCGCGCCCACCTGTGCGAGCCGCCCGGCGACGGGCCGGCTGGGGCGGGCCCGCTCCCAGAAGTCGACCAGGGAGGCGTAGGGCTGCCCGTCCGCGATCCGGGCCGCCTCGGCCCCGCCGATGCCGTGCACGTCTGCGAGGGCCAGCCGCAGCCCCCACTCCCGACTCTCGGACACCAGTTCGATACGATGGATGACGCCCGACCGGTTCACGTCGAGCGGCAGGATCGGCACCCCGCGCCGCCGCGCGTCCGCCAGCAGCAGCCGCTTGGGGTACATGCCCGGGTCGTGGGTGAGCAGCCCCGCGTAGAAGGCGGCCGGATGGTGGGCCTTCAGCCAGGCCGACTGGTACGTCGGCACCGCGAAGGCGACCGCGTGCGCCTTGCAGAAGCCGTAGGAGCCGAACGCCTCGACGATCTCCCAGGTCCGCCGGATCGTCTCGGCGTCGTAGCCGCGCGCCGCCGCGTGCTCGGCGAACCACACCCGGATGCGCCCCTGCGACTCGGCGTCGGACAGCCCGCGCCGCACCCGGTCGGCCTCGTCCCGGCCGCAGCCGGTCATGATGTGCAGGATGTGGATGATCTGCTCGTGGAAGACGACGACCCCGTAGGTCTCCCGCAGCGGCCCGTCCAGGTCCGGGTGGGGGCAGCGCACCGGCGCCCGCCCGTGCCGCGCCTCGATGAACGGCCGCACCATGTCGGCCGCGACCGGCCCGGGCCGGAACAGCGAGATGTCCACGACCAGGTCGTGGAAGTCGGCCGGCTGCAGCCGCCCGACCAGGTCCCGCTGGCCCGGGGACTCGATCTGGAAGCAGCCGAGCGTCTCGGTGGACCGGATGAGCCGGTACGTCTCCGGGTCTCCCGGCGGCAGCCGGTCCAGGTCGATCCGCTCCCCCGTGGTCCGCTCCACCTCGGCGACGGCGTGCGCCATCGCCGACTGCATCCGCACCCCCAGGACGTCCAGCTTCAGCAGCCCGAGGTCCTCCACGTCCTCCTTGTCGAACTGGGACATGGGCAGGCCCTCGCCGCTGGTCGGCACGACCGGGGTGCGCGAGCGCAGGGAGCCGTCGGACAGGAGCACCCCGCAGGGGTGCATGGCGATCCCGCGCGGGAGGGCGTCGAGGGCCTCGACCAGGTCCCAGAGGCGGCCGTGCCGGTCCTGCTCCCCCGCGAGCCCCCTGAGTTCGGGCAGCTCACCGAGGGCCGCACGGGCGTCGCGGGCGCGGATGTGCGGGAAGGACTTGGCGATGCGGTCGATCTCGGCGGGGTCCATGGACAGGGCGGCGCCGACGTCGCGGACGGCGTGGCGGACCCGGTACGTCTCCGGCATGGCGACCGTCGCGACCCGCTCGGTGCCGAACCGGCCGATGATCGCGCGGTACACCTCCAGGCGGCGCGCGGACTCCACGTCGATGTCGATGTCGGGCAGGACCATACGGCGCCTGGACAGGAAGCGCTCCATCAGCAGCCCGTGCTCGACCGGGTCGGCGTGCGCGATGCCGAGGAGGTGGTTGACCAGGGAGCCCGCGCCTGAGCCGCGGGCGGCGACCCGGATGCCCATGCCCCGCACGTCGTCGACGACCTGGGCGACGGTCAGGAAGTAGGAGGCGAAGCCGTGGTGGGCGATGACGTCCAGTTCGTCGTGCATCCGCTCCCAGTAGGAGCGGCGGCCGGCATAGCCGCGCAGCACCATGCCCGCCGCGGCCCGGGAGGCGAGGGCGCGCTGCGCGGTGCGGCGGCCGGCGCCCACGAGGTGCGGCTCGGGGAAGTGGACGGAGCCCATGCCGAGATCGTCCTCGGGGTCGACCCGGCACGCGGCCGCGGTGTCCCGGGTCTGCTCCAGCAGGCGGTGTGCGGCGTCCCGGCGGAATCCGGCGGCCTCGACGATCCGCTCGGCGGTGTGCAGCATGGCGCCGGCGTCCTTCAGCCAGGCCTCACCGGAGTCCAGCGGCCCGGCCGGGTCGATCGGGACCAGCCGGCGGGCGGCGTCGAGGACGTCGGCGACCGGGCCCTGGCCGGGGTCGGCGTACCGGACGGCGTTGCTGAGCACCGGGCGCACGCCCTGCTCGGCGGCGAGGCCGACGGTGCGGGCGGCGAGC
This sequence comes from Streptomyces tropicalis, assembly GCF_029269835.1. Classification (GTDB taxonomy): domain Bacteria; phylum Actinomycetota; class Actinomycetes; order Streptomycetales; family Streptomycetaceae; genus Streptomyces; species Streptomyces tropicalis. The sequence goes on from NZ_JARJBB010000006.1 coordinate 349,898, forward strand.
CGCAGGGAGCCGGGGCCGGTGCCGGTGCGGCCGTGCCAGACCGCCTCCAGCCGCAGGGCGTCGCCGTACACCTCGCGCCAGGCGGCGAGCAGCGCGACCGCCCGGTCGGGGCGCCCGGCGGCCAGGGCACGGCCCACGTCGGAGTCCGGGCCGAGCAGGACGGTCAGGCCGTCGGCGTGGAGGTCGGGCCGGGGCAGCACCGGGGCGTCCGAGGAGGGCGGACCGGAAAGCACTCCCCGGCCTTCCGTCCCCTCCCGGCCCTCCCGCTCCTCCCGTCCGGTCCCGGCCGGGAGCCGGGTGGCGTGGGCGGCGGTGACCAGGCGGCACAGGTCGGCCCAGCCGCGGGCGCCGTCCCGGGCGAGGAAGGTGACGCGGGCCGCCGACTCGTCGACGAAGGCACCGCCGCGCACGGGCGTCCGGCGCCGCTCCCGGCGCACCGGCGTGTCCGGCCCGCGGGGCCCCGGTCCGGCCACCGCCAGTTCCGCACCGAACAGCGGACGGACACCCGCCGCAGCGCAGGCCTTGGCGAAGCGGACCGTGCCGGCGAGGGTGTCGCGGTCGGTGAGCGCGAGGGCGTCCATGCCCCGTTCGGCGGCGCGCTCGGCCAGCCGCTCCGGATGCGATGCGCCGTAGCGCAGGGAGAACCCGGAGACGGTGCGCAGATGCGTGAAGCCCGGCACCCGCACCTCCCGCGTGTGTGGACCCTCACCGGCCCTCGAACATCAGTTCCTAACTCCCCCACCCCCACCATAGACCAATTTCCGAACATCTGTGCGATACCCGCGACGGCCCGTCCCACCTGCGCACATGCCCCAGCAGTGCGGCCGTCCGGGCATGCGGGAGGCCCCGCCCTCCGCCGGTGCGGGGGACGGGGCCTTCGGGGCCGCCCGGGGTCAGCCGATCTGGGTTCCGGTGGCCGAGAGCGCCTCGGTGACCGGCTGGAAGAAGGTCTCGCCGCCGTTGGTGCAGTCGCCGCTGCCTCCGGAGGTGAGGCCGACCGCGGCGTCGCCGTCGAACAGCGAGCCGCCGCTGTCACCGGGCTCGGCGCACACGTCGGTCTGGATGAGGCCGGTGACCGTGCCCTCCGAGTAGTTCACGGTCGCGTTCAGACCCTTGACCGTGCCGGAGTGCACATGGGTCGTGGAGCCGCTGCGGGTCACCTTCTCGCCGACGGTGGCGTCGGCGGCCTTGGTGATCGCCTGCGTCGAGCCGTTGTACAGGTCCACCGCGCTCGGGTGGTCGGCGGAGCCGGTGTACTTGACCAGCCCGAAGTCGTTGCCCGGGAAGCTGGACTGCGCGTTCGTGCCGATCTGGGTGCCGCTGGAGTCGGACCAGGACGAGATCGCCTGGGTGCAGTGCCCGGCGGTGAGGAAGAACGGCTGGCCGCCCTTGACCACGTTGAAGCCGAGCGAGCAGCGGCCGCCCGACCCCGTGATGGCGTCGCCGCCCGCCACGAAGGGCTTGAACTCACCCTTCGAACGCTTGAGTTCGACCTTGGCGCCGAGCCCCTGCGCGACCTTGGAGAGCTTGCCCCACGCGGCCCTGGAGACGGTGCGGTCCGCGGTGACGACGACCTTGTCGGAGACCGGGTCGGTCGCCCACGAGGTGCCGGGGATGGTCGCGTCCTTCTTCAGCGTGGCGCGCGCCCCGTCCAGCGCCGCGAGCGAGTTCTCGACGACTCTGGCCCTGGCGCCGGCCTGCTGGACGGACTTGGCCGCGGCGGCGTCGAGCACGTTCACCACGAGCTTCTTCGCCCGGGCGTCGTAGTACGTGCCCGCCGCGTCGGAGCCGAGGCGGTCGACCAGCGTGGAGGCGAGCTTTCCGGCCGCCACCGACGACAGGGTCTGCGCCTCGGGGGTCTTCGGCGCCTCGCTCGCGTTCGCAGTCTGGAAGGTGATGCCCGCGGCGACCAGCGCGGCGATGCCCGCTCCGGCCACGGCCACTCGGCGCCTGGATATGCGTCGGTGCTTCAACTCAGTCCTCCTGTGGGGGGATCGGCCCACGGGATTGTGGGGACCCCGGGAGCCGGAAGGCGGTTGGGGGCCCACTATTCCGAGGCCCGCAGGGGGCACACAAGGTCGAGTTCTGGACGGGCGTACGGCAACCGGCGTACGCCCGTTGCGCCTTGACTGTCCGAGGTCGGCGGGGTTCCGTTCGCACCGCAAACACTACGTGCGAGTAACCTATGAGCGGTCTGTGAGGTCTAGTCCTGTCTTGAAACCATCCGTCGAACGATCGGCTCCGGGCCGGATTCCGACGGTGCGGATCCGGCCGCGCACCGGGCACGAGGACGTCCCACACGCCCCCCGCCCGCACAGGTCCCGCATAGGTCCCGCACAGGAGCGAGCCCCCGCACGCCGGTTGCGTGCGGGGGCTCGCCCGGTGCCGTCGGCCGCGGCCGGGCCCAGCCGCGGGATGATCCGGGGTTTCCGTCAGTAGACGTGGACCCCGTAGGCGCTGAGCGCCTCGGTGACGGGCTGGAAGAAGGTCGTGCCGCCGGAGGTGCAGTCGCCGCTGCCGCCGGAGGTCAGACCGTAGGCGGTGGTACCGCCGTACAGCGGGCCGCCGGAGTCGCCGGGCTCGGCGCACACCGTGGTCTGGATCAGGCCGGAGACGATGTCGCCGCCCCCGTAGTTGACCGTCGCGTTGAGCGCGGTGACGCGGCCGCTGTGCGTGCCGGTCGTGGAGCCGCGACGGTAGACGGTGGTGCCGACGGACGGCGTCGCCGCACTGGTGATGTCCTGGCTGCCCACCATGCCCGACTTGGTCACCGAGCTGTTGGTGTAGCGGACGATGCCGTAGTCGTTGCCCGGGAAGGAGGAGCCGGCCGTGGAGCCGAGCGTGGTGGAGTGCGAGGAGTTCGCCCACCACGTGCCGGCGCCGTCGGTGCAGTGACCGGCGGTCAGGAAGTAGTAGTTCCCGCTGGAGTCCTGGACGTTGAAGCCCAGCGAGCAGCGCCAGCTACTCGCATAGATGGCGTCGCCGCCGGAGATCAGCTTGTTGAACCTGCCCGGTGTGTGCTTGATGGTCAGCGCGCCGGAGTTGCCCCCCGCACGCTGCTTGATCTGGGTGATCTCCGCCGGGGTGACCGTATTGTCCACCGTGACGACGACACGGTTGGTCTTGCTGTCGACGGCCCAGGCGGTGCCCGGGATGTCGGCCTTGAGCACCGAGTCGCTCGCCGTGCTGAGCTGAGCGGCACTGAAGGTCGTCGCGTCGGACGCGCTCGCGTTGGGGACCGCGATCGCTGCGGCGGCCACGAGTCCGGAGGCGACGGCGATCAGCCGGGTCCGTCTCGCGATACCGCTGCGCGGGGTGGTGCGCTTGATCCTCACTTGTCGTTCCTCCACAAAGGAAGTCGGGGGCCGGCGTGGGGTCGCAGCCCGTGAGGCGCAGCCAGGGACGGAGTTCGAATTCGGACACGCCGTGACCCTGACAAGCGCTGGGGGGAGTATTCGGCCGAACGACCGGTCGCCGCAAGGGTGCCTTTCGGCCGTGCGACTGTGTGCGGTTCGAGTGGAGTGTGTGCGATCAGGACGATGTGACGCCGGGTCAGGGCATGCGGAGGGCGGTCATCCGAGCGGGGGGCGCTCGCCCTCCGGTATCTGCCGTTCGCCCAGGAACCGGCCTGAGCGGGACCGGCCGGCGGCCGCGGGGGCGCCCGTGCCGGCCGCGGTGCGCACGACACCGTGGCCTCCGGGCGTCCGGCGCGGGAGGTTGTCCGGAATTCGACCGTCCGGATGACCGGCCGGGCCGTGGCCGGCGGCCGGCCGAGGGGCTCCTCCCGGCCACGGAGCAGAGCTCGGCCGGTGGGCGGCGGCCGGACGGTGGAGGGCGGGCGGCCGGGGAAGGGCGGGCGGCGCGAACGGCGCGGGCGCCGCGCCGGAGCGGTGCCCGCGCCACGGCATCCCCTGGTCCGACGCGCCGGTCATGCGAGGACCCTTCCATGCGGGGACGGTTCAGCAAACCGGGCGACACGGGGGCGCAGGCGCCCCGAGGGGCGTGCTCAGCGCACCGCGCTCCCGCCGCAGGGGCCGGGCCCCCTCCCGCACCCGCACGCACCACCCGGCCCACCGGGCCGCCGGCCCACCGGAATCCCCCGGCCGGACGACGACCGGATGGCCCCGGCACAGACGCTCCTGCGCCCCTCCGCCCCCGGCAACCGGCCCCGCCCACCGGCCGCGCATACCGCACCACCCAGCGCTGCACCGCACCGCCCACCGGAGTCACCCGCCGGACCGGACCGCGCCCCCGACGCTCCGTCACACCCCGCAGTCGCAGCACTCGCAGCACTCGCAGCATTCGAAGCACTCGCAGCACTGGCACGCGTCGCAGCAGTCGCCGCAGTCGGCGCCGGAGCACCAGCCCTCGCGCCGCTTCCCCGACCACGGTCCCTCGAACTCGTCGGCGCAGCAGGCCCGGCAGGTGCAGCACAGCCCCACGGCGGCCGCGCACCCCGCCCAGAATCCGCGCCCGGTGGGACGCGGGGGCCCGCCGCCGAGGGGGTTGCCGCCCCCGGCGTGCGGGTGGCGGGGGTCGTGCGGGACTCCCGGACCCTGCGGGGCGTACGGGCCCTGGGGCGGTCCGAAGGAGGCGGCGGGGGTGCCGCCCGCGTCCGGTGCGGCGGCGGGGACGTGCCCGCAGGTCCGGGCACCGAAGGCCCGGTCCACGGAGCGGCGCAGTTCGTGCACGAGCAGCAGGTGGGCGAGCTGCCCGTCCGTGAACTCCGCCTCGCGCAGGGCGAGACGGATGCCGTGCACTGCGTCGTCGGCGAGCCGGCGTGCCTCGGTGAGCGGGGTGCCGGTCGCGGTCAGCGGGTTCCAGGCGCCCGAGGCCGCGTCGGCGGCCCGGTCCTCGACGGCGTCCAGGAGGTGGGCGAGCCGGCCGAAGAGGCGTCCGGCCTCGGCGAGCGGTCCGGCGTTGCCCGGCCGGCCGGCGAGGTGGGCGGTGTGCGCGAACGCGGCGGCGGTGGCGGTCTCGGTGGGCTCGGTGACCGTGAGGATCGGCGTGCCCGGCCCGGCGAGCGCCTCGATCCCGCCCTGCCGGTCCACCGCGTCGACGAGGACGGCGGTGTCGAAGCCGACGGCGGCCCCGGTCCGGGCGCCCGCGCGGTCCCATCCGGCGGCGACGCGGCGGGCGGCGAGCGCCACCGGCCGACGGGCCAGCAGTCCGTCCCCGTCGGCGACATGGTCGCGCACCTTCGCGGCGGCGAGCACGAGCGAGACGGCGGCCGCGAGCCGCGCCCCGTCACCCTGTGCGACCGAGGCGGTGCGCATGCCGCGCAGCGGGCAGGGGCCCGCGGTGCGCCGACCCGCGCCGGTCCGGGCCCGCCCGTCCGGACGTACCTGAGCCTCCGTCAGGACCGAGACGAGCAGCCCGTCGTAGTTCGTGACGATGCGCGCGAGCTGCCCGTGGTCACCCCGCAGGGCCAGGCACAACCCGCACAAGTGGGCCATCCACTGGGCCCCGAGACGCTCACCGAGCCGATGACGGCAGGGCCGGACCACTCCGAACACGACGATCCCCCGTAATGCGTACGACGTTGAGCTGCCGCATCGTATCGGCCCCTTCGTTCACTCGTACGCCCCGTGCGTCACCCATCCGCCGTGGACAATCATATTTCACTCACAGTCAGCAGCCGTGTAGGCCACGACCCTTGGGGCACACGGGCTCTCGACGGATCTGCTGTGCACCAGTACCGTCACAAACCCCCCGCGCGGCGTCTATCCACTTGGCGCGCCGTCCGCATCATGGATGACCATAGGGATGCGGAAAGCATGAAGGACCGCTGTGAGAGGAGGCGTCCATGGGATCGGTACGCAAGGCGAGTGCGTGGCTCGGCCTCGTCGACGACAACGACGACGAGCGCTACTACGACGACGACTACTCCGAGGGCACCGAGTCCGGGGACGCCTGGGTCACCGACCCCCGCGTGAAGGTCGCCTCGGACGTGGCGGAGGAGAAGGGCCGCCGGATCGGCACCGTGACGCCGGACAGCTTCCGGGACGCGCGGGCCGTCGGGGAGATGTTCCGGGAGGGCGTCCCGGTCATCATGAACCTGACGGCGATGGAGGCCGCCGACGCCAAGCGCGTCGTCGACTTCGCCGCCGGGCTCGTGTTCGGTCTGCGCGGCTCCATCGACCGCGTGTCCAACCGGGTGTTCCTGCTCTCCCCCGCCGACACCGAGATCGTCAGCGGCGACCCGGGGACGCACCGCTCGGACGGCTTCTTCAACCAGAGCTGAGGCAGGGCCGGACACCGGCCCTGCCCCACCCGGGGCCCCGACCGGGAGCGCGGGCTCCGGCACGGGTCCCGGCGCGCCTCACCGGAAGGCGTCGAGACCGGTGAGCGCCTTGCCCAGCACCAGCTGGTGCATCTCCACGGTGCCCTCGTAGGTGAGCACCGACTCCAGGTTGGTCGCGTGCCGCATCACCGGGTACTCCAGGGAGATGCCGTTGGCCCCGAGGATCGTGCGCGCCGTGCGGCAGATCTCGATGGCCTCCCGCACGTTGTTGAGCTTGCCGAAGCTGACCTGCTCGGGACGCAGGCGGCCGGCGTCCATGCGGCGGCCGAGATGGTGGGCGAGCAGGATCCCCTTGTGCAGTTCGAGCGCCATGTCGGCGAGCTTGGCCTGGGTGAGCTGGAAGCCGCCGATGGGCCGGCCGAACTGCTCGCGCGAGCGCGCGTAGTCGAGGGCGGCCTCGAAGCTGGAGCGGGCCGCGCCCATCGATCCCCAGACGATCCCGTAGCGGGCGTGCGACAGGCAGCTGAGCGGTCCGCGCAGTCCGGCGCCCTCGGGCAGCACCGCGTCGGCCGGCAGGCGTACGTCGTCCAGGACCAGCTCGCTGGTGACGCTGGCCCGCAGGGACCACTTGTGCCGGATCTCCGGGGCGGAGAAGCCGGGGCTGTCCGTCGGCACCACGAATCCGCGGATGCCGTCCTCGGTCTGCGCCCAGACCACGGCGACGCCCGCGACCGAGCCGTTGGTGATCCACATCTTGCGGCCGTTGAGGATCCAGTCGGCGCCGTCGCGCTTGGCGTGGGTGCGCATGGAGGCGGGGTCGGAGCCGTGGTCCGGTTCGGTGAGGCCGAAGCAGCCGATCACCTCGCCCGCGGCCATGCGGGGCAGCCAGGTCTGCTTCTGCTCCTCGGAACCGAAGCGGTGGACGGCGTACATCGCGAGCGAGCCCTGCACCGAGACCAGCGACCGGATGCCGGAGTCGGCGGCCTCCAGCTCCAGGCAGGCCAGTCCGTACTGGACCGCGGTCGCGCCGGCGCAGCCGTATCCGGTCAGGGACATGCCGAGGGCGCCGAGGGAGCCGAGTTCCCGGGCGAGTTCCCGCACGCCGGGCAGCTCACCGCTCTCGTACCACTCGGCGATGTGCGGCAGCACCCGGTCGGCGGCCCAGGCACGCACGGTGTCGCGGACGGCCAGGTCCTCCGGGTCCAGCAGGTCGTCGACGCCGAGCGGATCGGCGGGGTCGAACGGGGGCAACTTCGCGGACGCGGACATGGGACACCCTCCGACAACTGAAAACTAGCAGCGCTAGTTACGCGACTCCGGCCCGACGTTACGACGCAGTCTCCCGCACGTCCAGCCCGTCCCCCGCGCCGGCGCCCGGCCGAGGCGCGGTGCCGGGAGGGCGGCGGAGGCGGGGTGCCGCCCTGCCGGGTCAGGCCGGGACGGGGGGCCGCTCCGCCTCGCGCTGGACGGGCAGCTCCACCGGCGCCTCCTCCTCGCAGGTCATCACGCGCGGCAGCCGCAGTGCCATCACCGCGCCGAGCAGCAGCAGTCCCGCACTGACCAGCAGGGTCACGTGCAGACCGTGGACGAAGGAGTCGCGGGCCACCCGCCGCAGCACCTCACCGGCCGGGCCGCCGATGCGGTCGGAGACCTCGTACGCCTCGCCCAGTGAGTGCGACGCCTCCCGCGCGGCGCCCGCCGGGACGCCGTGCGCGGCCGCGGGGCCGGGTGCGTAGGCCGCGTTCATCACGGTGCCGAGCAGGGCGATGCCGATGCCCGCCCCGAGCTGGTACGAGGTCTCGCCGATCGCCGCCGCGCCGCCCGCACGCGCCGCCGGGGCCTCGCTCAGCATCGACTCGTACGCCCCGAAGAGCGTCGTCTCCAGGCCGAACCCGAGCAGGACGAAGCCGGCCAGCAGCAGCCGGGCGTCGTCGCGGCCGCCCATCGCCGTGAGCGACAGCACCGCGGCCGCGGTCAGGCAGAACCCGGCGCACACCATGCGCCGCGGGCCGAACCGGCGCAGCATCCGCGCCCCGGCCAGCCCGGCGGCCATCGCCGCGAAGGTCAGCGGGAGCAGCCGCAGCCCGGTCTGCAGCGGGGACAGGCCGAGTACCAGCTGCAGGTACTGGGCCGCGATCAGTTCGAGTCCGACCAGTGCCAGCATGGCGAGCACGATGCACCCCACCGAGGTGCTGAAGGCGGGCCGCGCGAACATCCCGAGATCCACCAGCGGGTGCGGTCGGCGTCGCTGGCGCCTCACGAATGCCGCCAGCAGCACGGCCCCCACCAGCAGCGGCACGAGGGTGAGCGGGCTCAGCGCGTCCTCCCCTCCGCCGAGGCGCTTCACCCCGAGGACCGCACCGAACATCCCGCCCGCCGCCATCAGCGCGCCGGCCACGTCCCAGGGGCCGTCCCGTTCACCGGTCGACTCGGGCAGGAGCAGCCGGCCCACCGGCAGGCTGACCAGCATCAGCGGGATGTTGACGAGGAAGACCGACCCCCACCAGAAGTGCTCCAGCAGGAAGCCGCCGAGCAGCGGGCCGACCGCCGCGCCGACCGCGGCGACCGCGCTCCACACCCCGATGGCCAGCGCACGCTCGCGCCGGTCGGGGAAGACCTGCCGCAGCAGGGACAGGGTCGCGGGCATGATCATGGCGCCGCCGACGCCGAGCAGCCCGCGCGCGAGGATCAGCGTCAGCGGGTTCTGCGCGAGGGCCGCCAGGGCGGACGCGACGCCGAAGAGCCCGTACCCCAGGAGCAGGATCCGCCGGCGGCCCACCCGGTCGCCGAGTGTGCCGAACAGGATCAGCAGGGCGGCGCAGACCAGCGGGTAGGTGTCGACGATCCAGAGGAGCTCGATGGCACCGGGCCGGAGGTCCTCGGTCACGGCGGGCACGGCCACGTGCAGCACCGTGGCGTCGATGGCGACGAGCAGCAGGCTGACGCAGAGGACGACCAGGACGACCCAGCGGTTCGCACCGGCCCCGGCCGTCCGGGGGCTCGGCGCGGCGACGGCCGCGGTCGTCGGGGACATGCACGTACCTCCCGGATGATCCCTCGCGGTCGGCGGGCCTGCGGGACGGGGACCTCCCGCGGCTCGGCCGGAGAGGAGCGGTGGTCTCCGGCCCGCGCAGCGACGTGCGAGTGACTCGCCAGCCTACGCGAGTCCGCCGCACGGCCACGTGTCCCAGCTCTCAGACTCCGCGGCGACCTCGTGTGGCGTGCGCCACGCGCACGCCCCCGCCCCGAGCGCCCGAGGGACGGGGCGGGTCCGCGGACGGCCGATAATCGAGCCCGTGACCGATCTCGAGACGCACGTGGCGCCGCCCCGGCCCGGGGCCCTGCGCCGGGCCGCCCCGGCGCTGCTCGGGTACGCGGCCGCCCGCCTCCTGGGCCTGCTGGTGCTGGCCGTCTGGAGCGCCGCGCGCGGCCGGAGCGCCCACACCCTGCTGACCGCCCGCTGGGACGCGCTCTGGTACGCCCGGATCGCGGGCCTCGGCTACGGCCACGTGGTGCGGCTGCCGAACGGGGACGTCCACTCCGACCTGGCCTTCTTCCCGCTGCTGCCCTGGCTGGAGCGGCTGGTCGCCGCGGTGACCCCGCTGTCGTACGCGGACGCGGGCCTCACGGTCGGCCTGCTCGCCTCGCTCGCCGCGGCCTGGGGCGTCTTCGTGGTCGCGGAACTCGTGCTCGGCCGCCGGGCGGGGATCTGCGCGGTGCTGCTGTGGGGGGTGCTGCCGGTCGCCGTCGTGCAGTCGATGGCGTACAGCGAGTCCCTGTTCACCGCGCTGGCCGCCTGGTCCCTGTACGCGGTGCTGACCGGGCGGTGGGTGACCGCGGGCGCGCTGGCGCTGCTGTCCGGGCTGACCCGGCCGGTGGGGGCCGCCGTCGTGGCCGCGGTCTGGGTGGCGGCCGTCACCTCCTTCGTGCGAAACCGGAGCGCGGGCACGGGGGACGGCGCGCAGAACCTCCGGCGCGCCCTCGGCATGCTGCTGGCCCCTCTCGGCGCCGCCGGGTACGTCCTGTGGGTCGGCCACCGCACCGGCCGCGGCCCGCTCGGCTACCTCGACGTCCAGGCCGGCTGGCGCAACGGCTTCGACGGCGGGTACGCGTTCGCCCGGTTCGTCGCCGCCAGGTTCGCCTCCTTCCCGTCGGCCCTCGCCGGGCTCGGCCTCGTCCTCGGGGTCGCCGCGGTGATCTGGCTGTACGTCACCGGCGCGCGGCAGCGCCAGCCGCTGCCGGTACTGGTGTACTCGGGTGTGGTCACCGCGCTCGCGCTGTGCGCGTCGAGCTACTTCGGCTCCAAGCCGCGCCTGCTGCTGCCCGCGTTCCCGCTGCTCTTCCCTCTCGCCGCGGCCCTCGCGCGGCTGCGCACCTCCCGGGCGGCACTGGTCGTGGGCGGCGCCGCGGCGGTCTCGGCGGTCTACGGGGCCTTCTGGCTGAACGGCTCCGGGCCCCCCTGACCGGAGCGGCCTGCCGGACGGTCGTGCGGGGAAATTCGACCCGAGCGTTCGGTTAACGCATTTATAAGCACCATATAAGCGCCGCCGGAATGATCAGAGGAATTGCAGGCCGCAGACCGCGCCGCAATGCGGAATCCGCACGAATAAAGCCCGGTTGAGAGTAATCCCACATCACATCGTCATCACAAAGCCCTTGATTCGTCAGGGAGCTGAGCACAGTCGCTGTAACGTCGATTAGGTGCGTACCGAACGAGACCTCACCCGCCTGGACCGGGTGTTCGCCAGGCTGGACCGTGAGTCGCAACGGCCGGCGCACATCGACGTGCCGCGGATGAGCCGGCACCGGGTCGTGCTCTTCTCGGCGACCCTGGCGTTCTACCTGTCCATCGTCTGGGCCGTGGTGACCACCTCGTGGCTGATCCGGCTGGACTGGCAGGTCATGTTCTTCCGGCCGTACCAGCAGTGGCCGCAGATCCACGCGTTCCTCGACTACTACGTGGTGCTGGGCCAGCGCGGCCCCACCGCCGTGATGGTCGCCGCGTGGCTGGGCTGGCGCTCCTGGCGGCAGCACACCCTGCGCCCGCTGCTCACGCTCGCCGCGTCCCTGCTCCTGCTGAACATCACGGTCGGCGCCGCGAAGCTCGGCATGGGACGTCTCGGACCGCACTACGCCACCGTCATCGGCTCGAACGAGATGGGCCTGGGCGGCGACATATTTCCCAGCGGGCACACCGCCAACGCGGTGGTGACCTGGGGGATCCTGGCCTACCTGGCCTCCACCCCGCGCGCCCGCCGCTGGCTGTCGGCGCTGTCCGCCGTGACGTCGCTCGGCGTCGGGCTCACCACCGTGTACCTGGGGACGCACTGGCTGAGCGACGTGCTCCTCGGCTGGGCCGCGGGACTGCTGATCATGCTGGCGCTGCCGTGGTTCGAGCCGCTGATCGCCCGGGCCGAACTGTGGCTGCTGGACCGGCGCGACCGGCTGCGCGAGCGCCTCGGCCGCCCAATCCGGGTGCCCGCACCGGCCGCTCCCGTCGGCGCCCCGACGGTTCTCAAGCCCCGCTCCCCCGTCGCCGACGAGTCGGCCCGCGAGACGGTCGGCGCCGGCCGGGTCTCCCGTCCGCCGGCCCACCTCGCGCCCGGCCCGCACACGGCCCGCTCGGAGCGGACCCCGGTCACCCCGGCGGGCAGCCGCCGGCCGCCGCACGCCGACCGGGTGCCGCGCGGCACCGCTCCGGCGGCGCGCCCCCTGGCGGGCGGCTGACCGCGGCTGCCCCGCACCGCGGCCCGGTACGCACCCGGACCCGCACGCGGCGAAGGCCCCGGTTCCCGACGCATCGCGCGTCGGGAACCGGGGCCTTCGCCGTGGCGGCCGGGTTCGGCGGCCGCGGGGATCCGGTCAGCCCTTCCAGGCGCGCCTCACACGGCCGTCCGCCACCTCGAAGTTGAGCCGCCCCACGCGGTACTCCATGGTGATGACCGTGCCGGGCGGCAGCGACCGCACGGCGGACCAGCCGCGCTCGCGGGCGAGCCGCTCGGCCTCCTCGGCCTCGAGACCGACGTATCCGTCCGGACTGTCCTGGGGCTCCGCTGGCGGAGTGGGTATCGGTGCCATGCCGCCACGCTAGGCCATGGCACCGAACTCCCGCCCGCCGTGCGGCCGGCCGCTCCGGGCCCGCCTGTCACACTTCTGTCACAGCACGCCTGCGCGACGGCGGCCCGAACTCCGTCGTGCGCGGGGGCGGTCCGCGCCCCTTCCGCGTCCATTCGAACGCAATTACCTCGGTCCGGGAGCGCCTTCGGAAAAAGAGTCGGCGAAAGGGGCGGGAAGAACCGATCCGGAACCGGTGGGGACCGCATTACTCCGGGCCCGCTCCCCCTTCCCCGCCTCCTTCCCCCGGCCACTCCCGCCCGCCGCCCCCACCCGATCCCGGCGGCGGTCGGCTCACAGGAATTGCACCGCCGCGGCACAGTACGCCGGGGCCCCTCTCACTGCGCCGTGCCCCCGGCCGCCGACCGGGCCACCGCGTCGCCGAGCCGGTCCCGCGCACTGCGGATCGCGTCGACCAGCTCCGGCGGATCCAGCACCTCGAAGGGGAATCCGGTCATCATCACGTGCACGACCATCGCGTCCAGACCGGTGGCGCCGGTGCTCAGGACGCAGGCGTCCGGCCCGTCGGCCCGCAGTGTCCCGGCCGTGGGCGAGATCCGCTCGGCGGCCCGCTCCAGCGGCACCAGCAGCCGGACCACGGCGTGCTGGGCGTACACGCGGGTGGAGACGCCGCGGGAGACGTAGGCGGCGAGGTCGTCGGCGGGCGGGGTGCGCGGGGCGAACCGTGGGCCGTGCGGCGGCCTGGGGGTGATGCGGTCGACGCGGAACGTCCGCCAGTCCTCGCGCTCCCGGTCCCAGGCGACGAGGTACCAGCGGCGCTCGGTGCACACCAGCCGGTGCGGTTCGACGGTGCGGCGGCTCCCGGCGCCGTCGTGGCCGCGGTAGGCGAAGCGAAGGATCTCGGAGTCCCGGCACAGCTGGGCCAGTTCGGTCAGGACGGCCGGGTCGACGGCGGAGGGCCCCGGGCCACGCAGCATCGGCACGGTGACGGCGTTGAGGGCGGCGACCCGGCGCCGCAGCCGGCCGGGCAGCACCTGCTCCAGCTTGGCCAGGGCCCGTACCGAGGTCTCGCCGATGCCCTCGATGCCCTGTCCGGCGGCGGTGCGCAGTCCGACGGCCACCGCCACCGCCTCGTCGTCGTCCAGCAGCAGCGGGGGCAGTTCGGCGCCCGCGCCCAGTTGGTAGCCGCCGCCGGTGCCGGGGCTGGCGTTGACCGGGTAGCCGAGGTCGCGCAGCCGGTCCACGTCGCGGCGCACGGTGCGCGGGGTGACCCCGAGCCGGCGGGCCAGTTCGGCCCCGGACCACTCGCGGTGGGCCTGGAGCAGGGAGAGCAGACGCAGCAGTCGTGCCGAGGTCTCCAGCATGGGGCGAGTCTGCCAGGCCTTGCGGACAGCGGCCGTCCGCAAGGGCGTGCGGGCGGCCGCGGGCGTCACGGTGGACGGGCCCCGTCCGGTCCGTGGACCGGACGGGGCCCCGGGCCCGGGTCGTCACGGGGCGGATCGGAGGACCAGGCGCTGCCCGGGGACGATCAGGTTCGGGTCGGCGCCGACGACGGCCCGGTTGGCGGCGTAGAGCCGGTGCCAGCCGGTCCCGTGCCGGGCGGCGATGGAACTCAGCGTGTCCCCCTCACGGACGGTGTACGTGCCGGAGGCGTCGCGGCCTGTGCGCCCCGCGGTGCCGCCGGGCGTGGACGCCGGCCCGCGGGCCGGGGTGGCCTCCCGGCCGCTGCGTCCGGCCGCCTCGGCGGCGGTGTGCGCGGTGGGGGTCCGGCGCGGCTCGTGGGACGGCCCGGTGCCGTCCGCCGCCGGCTGCGGGGCGCCGCCGGAGGCTCCGGCCCGGGCCGAGCAGACCGGCCAGGCCTGCCAGCCCTGCGCCTGCTGGACCTTGGCGGCGACGGCGATCTGCGCCGACCGGGAGGCCCGGTCTGCGGTGGGCGCGTAGGCCGAGCCGCCGTACGCGCGCCAGGTCGAGGCGGCGAACTGGAGTCCGCCGTAGTAGCCGTTGCCGGTGTTGATGTGCCAGTTTCCGCCGCTCTCGCACTGGGCGATGCGGTCCCACACCCCGCCGTCCGCCGCGTGGGCGTCGCCGGTCGCGGCCAGCAGCCCGAGCGGGGCGAGCAGGGCCGCCCCGGCCAGCGCGGCGGCCGTCCGGTTCCGTCGGGCGGTGCTGTGCGTGGTATCGGCACAATCGGACATGTAGGTCCCTCTCGAACAACCCGGGGTCCCCCCAGGGCGGTGGCGCGCCGTGCCGCGATGACGCGGTCGCCGCGCTCCGCCCCGTCCGCCGGAACAGGAGGCTGTACTGCTGCAGTTGGTGCGGCCGGCGGACGTACCCGAGCGGTGCTCGTTGCACACGGCGAAGGAATGTAGGGAGCAGGGGGAGCCGGTATCAACCAACTCCGTGTCCTTCCAGGCCAGTTGCCCGTTACCTCGGGTATCGTCGATTTTCGGACACCCACTTCATTAGCTGATTTCCCGATATGTCAACCAAGGCCAGGCATGCCCTGTGAGGCACTTCACCCCATCAAGGGCCTTGACCTGGCATGGAGTTGACGATGAGTGCCGGATTCCGCACCCCTCGTGACCGTGCGCGTCGGATGGTTCGATTCCGTTCGCCGAAGGGCGTGACCCCCGCCACAGATCGCCCGTTGTCATCTTCATGAGCCGAGGGCCCACCCGGTTCACGGGCCGGGAGCCACCCGGTCCCGACACGCACCGCATTCCGAGGGAGCCACCCGTGCCGCGCATGCTCGACGTCAGTGACGCCGTTCGCGCCGAGATCGGCGACGAAGAAGCCGACCGGCTGCTCGCCGGAGAGAACGCCCCGGGCAGTTACGACTGCACGTCCTGCCGCACCCCGGGCGACTCCGCGCAGGAGCACACCAGCACCGTCCTGTTCATCGGCGACGAGACCGCCGTCCTCGCCTTCGCCCACGCCGGCTGCCTGCCCTCGCAGGTCGTCCAGGTCACCGAGGAGCAGCTGCAGGGCGCCGTGCGCTCCATCAACGCCGGCTCGCGGACCGCCGAGGCGCAGCCCCCGGCGTCGGTGCCGGAGCAGGCCGTCCTCGGGGTCACCAGCGGACTCGTGCTGATCACCGGGGAGTTGCACCCGGCCCTCGTCGTCGAGCCGACCGGGCCCATCGCGCGCCCGGGCACCACGGGGCCCGGTGACGCGTTCCTCCCGATGCTGGTCGAGCAGGGGTTCCAGCCGGTGCCCGAGATCGCCGCCGTGCCGCCCGTGCTGCACGGCTGGTCCGTGCTGCTGGCGATGGGGCAGCTGCACGCGGTGCTCCAGGCCGGGAGCAACGGCGGCCAGGCGGTGGCCTGGTGGCAGGCGCACCAGCCGCTCCAGGTCACGGACGGCTGGCGGGCCGCGGCCAACAAGCACCAGCAGGTGCTGGTGTTCGCCGCGCCGGTCGGGTCGATCGGGCGGCAGCCCCGCGAGGACCTGCTCCGGGACGCCCTGGACAGGGCGGCGGCCTCCGGCCGGCTGGTGGCGGCGGCGCTGCCGCTCGCGGGGACCTGAGCACCCGCGCGCCGGGGCTGCACCATGTGCAGCCCCGCGCCCCTTTTGGGGTGCTTCGACCCCGCATCCCTTTGCACGCGGGGTCGTTTGGCCCTACGTGCACGCATACGACGTTCCCCGCCGCCAGCCGTACCATCCGATCCCGTCCGCGCGGACCGCACCGGACCCCATCAGCAGCTACTCGGCCACGCCGATCTACGACGCGCTCTACGCCGAGTACGTGAAGTCCTACCGGACCCTGCCGGGCGACCGCAGCGGCGAGGAGGACCTGGTCTTCATCGGGTTCGGGAACCTCCCGTACGGCCAGGGGCACGGCTCGGTCGCGTACGGCGCGCACGGCTACAGCGCCTACGGCGCCGGGGCGTACAGCACGCGGCACGGCACCGGCCAGCAGCAGGCGCAGTGGCAGCGGGTCGGCACGCTCGGGCGGCAGGACTCCGGGACGCAGGTCGTGCCGGCCGCGCTGCCGCCCGGTCGGCAGGGCGGCCGGTGAACCACGAGGCCGGGAGGGCGTCCCCCGGCGGGGGACGCCCTCCCGGCCTCTGCCGCGACTGGGGCCGCGCTACTTCTTCTTGTTCGCGCCGCGCTTCTCGCGCACCCGCACCGAGATGTGGATCGGCGTGCCCTCGAAGCCGAACTCCTCGCGCAGCCGGCGCTCGACGAAGCGGCGGTAGCCCGCCTCGATGAAGCCGGAGGCGAAGAGCACGAACCGCGGCGGCTTGGTGCCGGCCTGGGTGCCGAACAGGATGCGCGGCTGCTTGCCGCCCCGGATCGGGTGCGGGTGGGCGGCCACCAGCTCGCCGAGGAAGGCGTTCAGGCGGCCGGTGGGGACACGCGTCTCCCAGCCGTCGAGCGCCGTCTCGATCGCCGGGACCAGCTTCTCCATGTGCCGGCCGGTGCGCGCCGAGACGTTGACCCGGGGCGCCCAGGCGATCTGCGCGAGCTCGGTCTCGATCTCCCGCTCCAGGTAGTAGCGGCGCTCCTCGTCGAGGGTGTCCCACTTGTTGTAGGCGATGACGAGCGCGCGGCCCGCGTCGACGGCCATGGTGATGATGCGCTGGTCCTGCACCGAGATGTTCTCGGAGGCGTCGATGAGGACGACGGCCACCTCGGCCTTCTCGACGGCGGCGGCGGTGCGCAGCGAGGCGTAGTAGTCGGCGCCCTGCTGGAGGTGGACCCGCTTGCGGATGCCGGCGGTGTCGACGAACTTCCAGGTGGTGCCGCCCAGGTCGATCAGCTCGTCGACCGGGTCGCGGGTGGTGCCCGCCAGCTCGTTGACGACCACGCGCTCCTCGCCTGCCACCTTGTTCAGCAGCGAGGACTTGCCGACGTTCGGGCGGCCGATCAGGGCGATGCGGCGGGGGCCGCCGACCGCGGCGCCGAAGGTCTGCGCGGGCGCCTCGGGCAGGGCCTCCAGGACGCGGTCCAGCATGTCGCCGGTGCCGCGGCCGTGCAGCGCGGAGACCGGGTGCGGCTCGCCGAGGCCGAGAGACCACAGGTAGGAGGCGTCGGCCTCGCCGCTCGGGCCGTCGACCTTGTTGGCGGCCAGCACGACCGGCTTGCCGGCCTTGCGCAGCAGCCGGACGACGGCCTCGTCGGTGTCGGTCGCGCCGACCTTGGCGTCGACGACGAAGACGACCGCGTCGGCCGCCTCGATGGCGTACTCGGCCTGCGCGGCCACGGAGGCGTCGATGCCGAGGACGTCCTGCTCCCAGCCGCCGGTGTCGACGACCTTGAAGCGGCGGCCGGCCCACTCGGCCTCGTAGGTCACGCGGTCGCGGGTGACGCCGGGCTTGTCCTCGACGACCGCCTCGCGCCGGCCGATGATCCGGTTCACCAGGGTCGACTTGCCGACATTGGGGCGGCCGACGACGGCGAGCACGGGCAGCGGGCCGTGTCCGGCCTCCTCGATGGCGCCCTCGACGTCGTGGAGGTCGAAGCCCTCGTCCGCGGCGAGCTCCATGAACTCCGCGTACTCGGCGTCGCCGAGCGCCCCGTGCTCGTACTCGTGCGCGGCCGAGCCGTCGGGCTGGATGTCGTCGTTCATGAAGTCCGTACCTCGTTGTTCATTCGTGGTGGTCGGTGGAGCGCCCCGGTCGGGGACGGTCCACTACTCGAGTGTCGCCCGGCGCCCGGTGAGGCGCCTGGCGTTTTCCAGGTGGGCGGCGAGCTGCTTCCGGACGAGCTCGGTGGCTCCGTCCAGCGCACTGCGGGTGCGCCGGCCGCTGCCGTCGCCCGCCTCGAAGGGGTCGCCGAAGACGACGTCGACGCGCGAGCGCAGCGGCGGCAGCGCCTTGACCAGCCGTCCGCCCCGCTCGGAGCTTCCCAGCACGGCCACCGGCACGATCGGGGCGCCGCTGCGGACCGCGAAGTACGCGAGCCCTGCGCGCAGCGAGGCGAAGTCGCCGTCGCCCCGGGTGCCCTCCGGGAAGATGCCGAGGACGCCGCCCTGGTCCAGGACACCGAGCGCGCGGGTGATGGCGGTGCGGTCGGCGGTGCTGCGGTCCACCTTCAGCTGGCCGATGCCGGTCAGGAAGGGGTCGAGCGGGCCGACGAACGCCTCCTTCTTGATCAGGAAGTGCACCGGCCGCGGGGCCACGCCCATCACCATCGGGCCGTCGATGTTGTGGGAGTGGTTGACCGCGAGGATCGCCGGACCGGTCGCGGGGACCCGCCAGGCGCCCAGCACGCGCGGCCGCCACAGTCCGTACATGAGTCCGACGCCGATCCGCCGGCCGACGTCGGCACCCCGCTCCGACGGAAGGTTCACCGGGCGTCCCGCTTCTCCTCGACGAGGGTGACGACGCACTCGATGACCTGGCTGAGCGTGAGGTCGGTGGTGTCCACCTCGACCGCGTCGCCGGCCTTGGCGAGGGGGGAGGTCCTGCGGCTGGAGTCGGCGGCGTCGCGCTTGATCAGGGCCTCGCGGGTGGCCCGGACGTCGGCCCCCTTCAGCTCGCCGCTGCGCCGGGCGGCACGCGCCTCCGGGGAGGCGGTGAGGAAGATCTTCAGGTCGGCGTCCGGCAGCACGGTGGTGCCGATGTCACGGCCCTCAACCACGATGCCGTCCTCGGCGGAGGTGGCCAGGGAGCGCTGCAGCTCGGTGATACGGGTCCGCACCTCGGGCACCGCGCTGACCGCGCTGACCTGGGAGGTGACCTCCTGGGTGCGGATCGGTCCGGCCACGTCCACACCGTCGACGGTGATCGTCGGGTGGGCCGGGTCGGTGCCGGAGACGATCTCCGGCTTGCCCGCGACGGCCGCGACGGCCGTCGGGTCGTCTATGTCGATCCCGTTGGTCACCATCCACCAGGTGATCGCCCGGTACTGGGCGCCGGTGTCCAGGTAGCTCAGGCCGAGCTGCGCGGCGACGGCCTTCGACGTGCTCGACTTGCCCGTGCCGGAGGGGCCGTCGATGGCGACAATCACGGGCTGGGCGGTCCGGGCGGCGCCGTTTTCCACAGCGGGGCACCTTCCTGGTGAAGGGTGGTGGGCGGGTGGGCGGGCGCGAGGGCGCCCCGGACAAGGTTACTGGCTCCGGGGGCGCCCTTTCACAGGCGTCCGGCCCCCGGTCGCCGCCCGGCCCCCGGCCCGGCCGCTCACTGGCGGATGGCCCAGCCCCGCTCCCGCAGGGCGGCGGTGAGGACGGGGGCCGCCCTGGGCTCCACCATGAGCTGCACCAGACCGGCCTGCTGCCCGGTGGCGTGCTCGATGCGGACGTCCTCGATGTTGACCCCGGCCATGCCCGCGTCCGCGAAGATCCGGGCCAGCTGGCCGGGCTGGTCGTCGATGAGGACGGCGACCACGTCGTAGACCCGCGGCGCGGACCCGTGCTTGCCGGGCACCCGGACCTGCCCGGCGTTGCCGCGGCGCAGCACGTCCTCGATGCCGGCGGTGCCCTCGCGGCGCTTCGCCTCGTCGGCGGACTGCAGGGAGCGCAGGGCGCGGACGGTCTCGCCGAGGTCGGCGGAGACGTCGGTGAGCAGGTCGGCGACCGGCCCCGGGTTCGCGGACAGGATGTCCATCCACATCCGCGGGTCGGAGGCGGCGATCCGGGTCACGTCGCGGATGCCCTGGCCGCACAGCCGCACGGCCGCGTCCTCGGCGTGCTCCAGGCGGGCCGCGACCAGGCTGGAGACCAGGTGGGGCATGTGGGAGACCAGGGCCACGGCGCGGTCGTGGGCGTCGGCGTCCATCACGACGGGCACGGCCCGGCAGTGCGAGACCAGCTCCAGCGCGAGGTTGAGGACCTCGGTGTCGGTGTCCCGGGTCGGCGTGAGCACCCAGGGGCGGCCCTCGAAGAGGTCGGCGGTCGCCGCCAGCGGACCGGACCGCTCCCGGCCCGACATGGGGTGGGTGCCGAGGTAGGCGGTCAGGTCCAGGCCGAGGGCCTGGAGCTCGCGGCGCGGGCCGCCCTTGACACTGGCGACGTCCAGGTAGCCGCGGGCGGCCCCGCGGCGCATGGCGTCGGCGAGCACCCCGGCCACATGGGCCGGCGGGGCGGCCACGATCGCGAGGTCGACGGGGCCGTCCGGCGCCTCGTCCGTGCCGGCCCCCAGCGCGGCCGCCGTACGGGCCTGCTGCGGGTCCCGGTCGGCGAGGTGCACGGTGACGCCGCGGGCGCTGAGGGCGAGGGCGGCGGACGTGCCGATCAGGCCGGTTCCGATGACGAGTGCGGTTCTCACTGGGCGATGTCCTTGCGCAGGGCGGCCGCGGCACCGAGGTAGACGTGGGCGACGGCGGAGCGCGGCCGGTCGGTCTCGACGTGCGCGAGGAGGCGGACGACGCGGGGCATGGCGCCCTCGACGTCCAGCTCCTGGGCGCAGATCAGCGGTACGTCGACGATGCCGAGCTTGCGGGCGGCGGCCGCCGGGAAGTCGCTGTGCAGATCGGGGGTGGCCGTGAACCAGATGCTGATCAGGTCGTCCGCGGACAGCCCGTTCCGCTCCAGGACGGCGCTCAGCAGTGCGCCGACCTGCTCGTCCATGTGGCCGGCCTCGTCCCGTTCCAGTTGGACGGCCCCCCGGACCGCTCGTACCGCCACGGCGTTGCTCCTTGCTCGGCGTATGGGCTCTTCGATCACCAGCCTAGCCAGGGTGGGGTGCCGCGGACGCCGTGCCCGCCCGCTGAGACACCGACACGGGATACACCTTTCGTGACACTCCACACCCTTCTGCTTCGATCTGACCGGATTCGGTGCCAAGATGCTGGTGCCCTGCCGGGCCGGCTCCCGGGCCGGCCGGCCGCCTTCCGGACCTACGGAGTGACGACATGACCGACCGCTCGACGCGGCGCACGGTTCTCGCGACGGGCGCCGCGGCGCTCGTCACGGCGGGCTGCGGCAGCACCGACCACCGCAGCTCCACCGAGTCCTCCCCCTCGCCGGAGTCGCCCGGCAAGTCCGCGGCGCAGCCGTCCGCCGCGCAGACGTCCGCGTCCGCGGGCACCGCCGCCGGGCCGGAGCTGGCGCGGACCGCCGACATCCCGGAGGGCGGCGGCACGGTCTTCGCGGCGCGGAAGGTGGTGGTCACCCAGCCGAAGAAGGGCGAGTTCAGGGCCTTCTCCGCGATCTGCACCCATGAGGGCTGCCTGGTGAACCGGGTCGCGGACGGCACCATCGACTGCCCGTGCCACGGCAGCCGCTTCCACGTCGCCGACGGTTCCGTGGCGCACGGCCCGGCCGAGCGGCCGCTGCCCGCGAAGCGGATCACGGTGCAGGGAAATTCGATCCACCTGGCCTGATCCGCCGCGTACGCTCCCGGGCATGGAGCCCGAGGACCTGGCGCGCCACCACACGATCTACGCGTGCGTCATGGGGTCGCGCGCCTTCGGTCTGGCGACGGAGGACAGCGACACCGACCGGCGGGGTGTGTTCGTCGCCCCCACCGCCCTGTTCTGGCGGTTCGGGAAACCGCCGACGCACGTGGAGGGCCCGCTCCCGGAGCAGTTCGCCTGGGAGCTGGAGCGCTTCTGCGAGCTGGCGCTGCGCGGCAACCCGAACGTGCTGGAGTGCCTGCACTCGCCGCTGGTGGAGCACGCGGACGCCACCGGCCGCGAACTGCTCGCGCTGCGCGACGCTTTCCTCTCCCGCGAGGTGCACGGCACCTTCACCCGCTACGCCCTCGGGCAGCGCCGCAAGCTGGACGCCGACGTACGGACGCACGGCGCCCCGCGGTGGAAGCACGCGATGCACCTGCTGCGCCTGCTGGGCAGCGCCCGCGACCTGCTGCGCACGGGTTGCCTGACGGTCGACGTCGGCGACGAGCGCGACCGCCTGCTCGCCGTGCGGCGCGGCGAGGTCCCCTGGCCCGAGGTGGAGGCCCGGATGACCGCGCTGGCGGCGCAGGCGGAGGCGGCCGCGGAGCGCTCACCCCTGCCGGGGTCCCCGGACCGGCGGCGCGTCGCGGACTTCCTGTACCGGGTCCGCCGCGCCTCGGCCCTCCAGGCGGATCCGGACGACGAAGGCGTGCAGGGCGTCGTAGGCGGCCGGGGCGTCGGGCAGCGCTGAGGCGGCCTGCGCCTCGTCGAGCGTGGTGTGCAGCCGCTCCACGTCGGCCCGCACCCGGTCATGGTCGACGTCGGCCCGGCCGTGCTCCTGCCCGGCCTTCGCGGCGACGAGTTCCGGCAGGTAGCCGGGGGCACCGGCCTCACCGAGAAGGGACGGCAGATGGGCCTGCACCTCGCCGCTGCGCATCAGGTGCACACCGGTGAGCAGCACGCGGAAGGTGTAGAGCAGCGGCTTGAGTTCGCCGCTGCGCTCGAACAGCCGCCACTGCGTGGTCGCGAACCCCCGGTAGTGGTGGGCGTGGTGGCGGGTCAGCACGCCGGGGGCGAGCGAGACGAGCTCCCGGTGGGCGTCCCCGCTCTGCACGACGAGGGGCGACAGCAGCTGCTCCAGCACGTAGCCGTTGCGGCGCAGCATCAGCCGGACGAACTTCCGCAGGTCGTGCGTCACGAGGTCCAGCTCGACACCGTCCCGGTCCCACATCCGCGACCGGGTCTCCTCCGGCTCGCGCAGCCCCACCAGGTCGGCGGCCGGCAGCAGGTGCACGCCCCGCAGGTCGACGTCCGAGTCGCGGGACGGGAAGCCGTACAGATGGGCTCCTGAGACGGTGGCGAACAGCACCGGGTCCGGCTGCTGCGCGACGACGGGCGCGAGGTCGAGGCCGAGGGAGTCGATCATGCCCCCAGCGTCCCAGAGCGCGGCCGGTTCGAACAGGTCCCGCCGGTGCACGACCGGCGGGACCGACGAGCTGCCGGGCGTGCTCTAGAGGTCGACCTCCCCCATCAGCATGCCGACCTCGGTGTTGGACAGGCGGCGCAGCCAGCCGGACTTCTGGTCGCCCAGGGTGATGGGGCCGAAGGCGGTGCGGACCAGCTTGTCGACCGGGAAGCCGGCCTCGGCGAGCATGCGGCGCACGATGTGCTTGCGGCCCTCGTGCAGCGTGACCTCGACGAGGTAGTTCTTGCCGGTCTGCTCGACGACCCGGAAGTGGTCGGCGCGGGCGTACCCGTCCTCCAGCTGGATGCCGTCCTTCAGCTGCTTGCCGAGGTCGCGCGGGATCGGGCCGACGATGTGTGCCAGGTAGGTCTTCTTCACCCCGTACTTGGGGTGGGTCAGCCGGTGCGCCAGCTCGCCGTGGTTGGTGAGCAGGATGACACCCTCGGTCTCGGTGTCCAGCCGGCCCACGTGGAAGAGCCGCGTCTCGCGGTTGGTGACGTAGTCGCCGAGGCACTGGCGGCCCTCGGGGTCCTCCATGGTGGAGACGACGCCGGCCGGCTTGTTCAGCGAGAAGAACTGGTACGACTGCGTGGCCACGGTCAGGCCGTCGACCTTGACCTCGTCCTTCTCCGGGTCGACACGGCGGCCCTGCTCCAGCACGATCTCGCCGTTGATCTCGACCCTGGCCTGCTCGATCAGCTCCTCGCAGGCGCGCCGGGAGCCGTAGCCGGCGCGGGCGAGCACCTTCTGGAGCCGCTCGCCCTCCTGCTCGGCGCCTGGGAAGGTCTTGGGCAGCTTGACGTCCTTCTTGCCGGCGTACCGCTCGCGGTTGCGTTCCTCGGCCCGCGCCTCGTACTCGCGGGAGCGCGCCGG
Source organism: Streptomyces tropicalis (assembly GCF_029269835.1). GTDB lineage: Bacteria > Actinomycetota > Actinomycetes > Streptomycetales > Streptomycetaceae > Streptomyces > Streptomyces tropicalis. The sequence goes on from NZ_JARJBB010000006.1 coordinate 373,837, forward strand.
GGCGGTCCGGCCGCCGCCGGCCCCCTGCCGGGGCTGCTTCGGGCCGCCCTTCGCACCACCGCGGGCGGAGCCGCCGCGTCCGGACTTCGGGCCGTCCTGGGTGGCGCCGGGGCCCACGTCGTAGCGGCGCTCCTCGGGGCGGGGCTTGCGGGGGCGGCCCTGGCCCTGCTTGTCGTCCCTGCTGTTGCCGGCACCGCGGTGGTTGCCGCGCCCGCCGTTTCCGCCGTTCCTGCCGCTGCTTCGCATCAAAGTTCCGTCTGGTCGTCTGCGTCGTAGGTGCCCCGGACCGGGGCGCCCGGCGCATCGTCGGGTGCGTCCGGGTCGAACGACGGCACCCCTTCCTGGGTCTCGGCCTCGATCGCCTCCGCCTCCGGGAGGAAGGGCGCGAGCTCCGGGAGCTCGTCCAGACCGCGCAGGCCCATCCGCTCCAGGAAGTAGTTCGTCGTCGTGTACAGGATCGCACCTGTTTCGGGTTCCGTGCCCGCCTCCTCGACCAGACCGCGCTGGAGCAGGGTGCGCATGACCCCGTCGCAGTTCACTCCGCGGACCGCGGAGACCCGGCTGCGGCTGACCGGCTGCCGGTAGGCGACCACCGCGAGGGTCTCCAGCGCGGCCTGGGTGAGGCGGGCCTGCTGGCCGTCCAGGACGAACCCCTCCACAGCGGCCGCGTACTCCGCCCGGCTGTAGAAGCGCCAGCCGCCCGCGATCAGCCGCAGCTCGAAGCCGCGGCCCTGCACGGTGTACTCGTCGGCCAGCTCCCGGAGGGCGTCCGCGACCTGACGCGGGGGCCGCTGGAGTATCTTCGCCAGGTGCTCCTCGGTCGCGGGCTGGTCCACGACCATGAGGACGGCCTCCAGGGCCGGCTTGAGGCCGAGGCCGGCGACGGTGCGCAGGCCCTCCGGTGTCTCGGTGGTCTCCTCGCTCACGCCTTCTCCTCCTCGCTCTCCGCGTCCCCTCCCGGTCCCGCCGCCTTCCCGGCCTCCTCGGCCGGCTCCGGCGGGCGGTCGAACTCGTCGGTGACCCGCGGTGCCGCGTCGCCCTCCCCGCCGGTCCAGCGGACGGTCAGCTCGCCGAGCGCGGTCTCCTGGTCCAGTGCCACGGCCTTCTCCCGGTACAGCTCCAGCAGCGCCAGGAAGCGGGCGACGACGGTGAGCGTGTCCCCGGTGTCCTCCACCAGGACCCGGAAGCTCGCCTCGCCGAGCTCACGGAGCCGGGCGACCACGATCCCGGCCTGCTCCTGCACGCTGACCAGGGGTGCGTGGATGTGGTCCACGTACACCTGCGGCCTGGGTTTCGGCTGCATCGCCTTGACCGCGAGGCGGGCGAAGCCCTCCGGCCCGATGCTGATGACGACCTCGGGCAGCAGCTCCGCGTGGTGGGGTTCCAGGCCGACGGTCCGGGGGTACCGCCGGGCCTCCTCGTCGAGGCGGCCGTTGAAGATCTCGGCGATCTGCTTGTAGGCGCGGTACTGCAGCAGCCGCGCGAACAGCAGGTCCCGCGCCTCGAGCAGCGCCAGGTCGGCCTCGTCCTCGACCTCGGCGGCGGGCAGCAGCCGGGCGGCCTTGAGATCGAGCAGGGTCGCGGCCACGACCAGGAACTCGGTCGTCTCGTCCAGGTCCCAGTCCGGGCCCATGGCGCGGATGTGCGCCATGAACTCGTCGGTCACCTTGGACAGCGCGACCTCGGTGACGTCGAGCCGGTGCTTGGAGATCAGCTGCAGGAGGAGGTCGAAGGGTCCCTCGAAGTTCGCCAGCCGGACCTTGAAGACTCCGTCGTCGCCGCCGCCGGGGCTCTCGTCGCCGGAGCCCTCGTCGCCGCCGCCCTCGGTGGCGCCGCGGCCGTCGTTCCCGTCGTGGCCGTGGGAATCCCCCGGCTCTCGGCGCTCCCCCGGCCCTCCGCGCTCCGCCGGCCCGGCCGCGGCTCCGGTTCTCGCGGGCTCACCGGGGTCCGCCGCGGTGTCCGGCTCCCCGGGCTCTCCGGGTCCGTCCGCGGGCGGCTCCGTGGCCGGGGACGCCGGCGCGGGGACCGGGCCCGGTGCGGGGCGGTGCGGGGGGCGGGTCGAGACACCGGGGCGCGGCTCGGTCTCCGGTGCGGACGCGGAGGACGGGGCCGGATCAGCGGCGGCCGGGGCCGGGGCGGTCGCCTCCGGGGACGCGGGGTGGGACGGGACGGCCGGGGCGGGCCGCCGGCCGCCGGGTCCGGCGGAGGGCGGGGCCGGGCCGGCCGGCGGGGCCGTCGCCGCGCTCGTGCCCGGCCCGCGTCCCAGCGCGCGCCGGCGACCGGCCGGGGGGCCGGAGGCGGGAGGGTCGTTCGGGGTCATGGCCCCCGCAGGCTATCGCTACCGCCCGCGCAGTCGTCGTACGAGGATGCTGGCGTCTCCGCGGGTCTCCAGGTCGGCGAGGACCACCGCGACGGCCTCGCGGACGATCCGCCCGCGGTCGACGGCCAGACCGTGCTCGCCGCGCAGCACCAGCCGGGCGTGCTCGAGGTCCATGAGCTCCTCGGCGGACACGTAGACCGTGATCTTCTCGTCGTGCCGCTCGCGCCCGCTGGGGCGGCGGGCCGCGGCCCGCCCGCGCTTGCGGGACGCCTCGCCGGAGGCAGAACCTTCCTGCGTCCCCGCGCGCGCCGGGCCGCCCGTGCCGCCCCGGCTGCGGGACTCCCCCGCGTCGGCCGCGGCGTCCGCGGCCGCGTGCTCGGCGCCCGAGCCGTCGCCGCCCTGGGCGGGCACGGCGTGCGGCGCGTCCTCCGCGGCGGCCGCCGGGTCGCTCTCACCCGCCGGAGCGGGAACCCGCGCCTCGCCGCCTGCCTGGCGTCGCGGAGTGGACGGCTGGAGCGCCGTACCCCCTGTCGTTCGGAACAGTTCGTCGGCCCCCGGCAGACTCACTCGGCGTGACACCGGGCGAGCACCTCCCTGGCGAGCTGGCGGTAGGCGGCGGCACCGACGGAGTTGGAGGCGTACGTGGTGATCGGCTCACCGGCGACTGTGGTCTCCGGGAAGCGGACGGTGCGTCCGATGACCGTGTGGTAGACGTGGTCGTCGAACGCCTCGACGACGCGCGCGAGCACCTCACGGCTGTGCACGGTGCGCGAGTCGTACATCGTGGCGAGGATCCCGTCGAGCTCCAGCTCCGGGTTCAGCCGCTCCTGGACCTTCTCGATGGTCTCGGTCAGCAGGGCCACACCGCGCAGCGCGAAGAACTCGCACTCCAGCGGCACGATCACCTTGTGCGCGGCGGTGAGCGCGTTGACCGTCAGCAGGCCGAGCGAGGGCTGGCAGTCGATCACGATGTAGTCGTAGTCGTCCATCAGCGGCTTGAGGGCCCGCTGGAGGGTGGACTCGCGCGCGACCTCGGAGACCAGCTGGACCTCGGCGGCCGACAGGTCGATGTTGCTGGGCAGCAGGTCCATGTTGGGGACCGCGGTCTTCAGCAGGACCTCGTCCGCCGACATGCCCCGCTCCATCAGCAGGTTGTAGACGGTGAGGTCGAGCTCCATCGGGTTGACGCCGAGTCCGACCGACAGCGCGCCCTGCGGGTCGAAGTCCACGAGCAGCACGCGGCGTCCGTACTCCGCGAGCGCGGCACCCAGGTTGATGGTCGACGTCGTCTTGCCGACGCCGCCCTTCTGGTTGCACATCGCGATGATCTTCGCGGGGCCGTGGTCGGTCAGCGGCCCGGGGATCGGGAAGTACGGCAGCGGGCGTCCGGTCGGGCCGACGCGCTCGCGGCGCTGGCGGGCAGCGTCGGGCGCGAGCGTGGCCGCGTACTCGGGGTCGGGCTCGTACTCGGCGTCGGGGTCGTAGAAGTGCCCCTCGGGCAGTTCGTCGTAGTCGGCGAAGTGGTTGTGGGGCGCGCCACTTCCGTCGCCGGCCATGGCGTTCACGTGATGGCCATCCATGCTCTGGTGTGCTGGCTGAGTCACCCCTGGGTTCCGGCGGTGACTCCGGTGGGCTGCGAAGGTGCGCACAGCGACGGAGCCGACAGCCTCGGGCCCCGAGGGGCTCTGGCCCGTCGCAGGCGTTCCTGGCTGACCACCCCCGGGAGAAAATGTCGACTCATTCACAAGTCGTCTTACCTCCTTGGTGACCAGGAAACTTCTAGACAGGTCAGCGTGGCACCATGCCGACGGTTGGCGACTCTATGGCGTGTCGGCGGTCCGCAGCAACACAATCCGCCGGACCCGGCCGGATGTGTCGGCAATGAAACAACCCTCTGTCAAGGGCGTACAGCCGTCGCACCGCAGGTTTCACCGGTGCGTGAATCGGTCGAATGGTTGCGATCGCCGCGAGTTGGCCGAGTACGGCGAAGTGACCATACACACACCCGGCCGGACCTTGTCGGGCAAGGTCCGGCCGGGTGTGCGATGTTGACGAACGTGTTGACGTATCGCCTTTTGCGCACCGGGGACTTGGGGCCGCCGGTCACCGGCGGGTCCTCGGCGGATCAGCCGAGGAGGGTCTCCAGCTCGACGTGCTCCAGGCCGTGGGCCTCGGCGACCTCGCGGTAGACGACCTTGCCGTCATGGGTGTTGAGGCCCTTGGCCAGCGCGGCGTCGCGGCGCAGCGCCTCCACCCAGCCGCGGTTCGCGAGCTCGATGATGTACGGCAGCGTGGCGTTGGTCAGCGCGTAGGTCGAGGTGTTGGGCACCGCGCCCGGCATGTTGGCGACGCAGTAGAAGACCGACTCGTGGACGCGGAAGGTCGGCTCGGCGTGCGTGGTCGGGTGGGAGTCCTCGAAGCAGCCGCCCTGGTCGATCGCGATGTCGACAAGGACACTTCCGGCCTTCATGCGGGACACCAGCTCGTTGGTGACCAGCTTCGGGGCCTTGGCGCCCGGGATGAGGACGGCGCCGACCACGAGGTCGGCCTCGAGGCAGGCCTTCTCCAGCTCGAAGGCGTTGGAGACCACGGTCTGGATCTTCGTGCCGAAGATCTTGTCCGCTTCCTTGAGCTTGTTGATGTCCCTGTCGAGCAGGGTCACGTGGAAGCCGAGGCCGATGGCGATCTGCGCGGCGTTCCAGCCGGAGACGCCGCCGCCGATGATGACGGCCTTGCCCGCCGGGACGCCGGGGACGCCGCCGGGGAGGACGCCGCGGCCGCCGTTGGCGGCCATCAGGTGGTAGGCGCCGACCTGCGGGGCGAGGCGGCCGGCCACCTCGGACATCGGGGCGAGCAGCGGGAGCGCGCGGCTGGGCAGCTCGACCGTCTCGTAGGCGATCGCGGTGGTGCCGGACTCCAGGAGGGCGTCCGTGCACTCCTTGGAGGCGGCCAGGTGCAGGTAGGTGAAGAGGATCTGGTCCTTGCGCAGGCGGTGGTACTCCTGCGCGATGGGCTCCTTGACCTTCAGCAGCAGGTCGGCGGAGGCCCAGACCTCGTCGGCCGTCTCGAGGATCTGGGCACCGGCGGCCACGTACTCCTCGTCGGGGATCGAGGAGCCGATACCGGCGTTCCGCTCGACGACGACCTGGTGGCCGCCGCGCACCAGCTCGTGCACGCCGGCGGGGGTGATGGCCACCCGGAACTCGTTGTTCTTGACCTCGCGGGGGATACCGACCTTCACGTCGATCACGGTCCTTGACTCTGGGAATGTGGGGCAATACAAGACGTAACCCGGCATGCACGCGCATACCCGGGGACACCGCAGAAGACCGAGCGGCAGAGCCAGTCTAATGAAGGCGTTCGCGCTGTCTAGCCTTTCATTGCATCAATCTTCAGCGAAAGCACCGCGGATTTCGCAGGCGCCGGTGTCCGGTTCCGATGCATGGGCGTCCCTGCCGCCGTCATCGGCGTCCCGGTCCCGCTCTCCCAGCATGCGCTCGGCGGCCCCGCGGTGCAGGCGCGCGGCCGTCGGGTCGCCCAGCCGGTCGAGGGTGTCGGCGAGCCGGAGCTGGAGCGCGGCCTGCAACCGGACGTCGTCCGCGCGGCGGGCCCACTCGACCGCCTCCTGGCAGGTCCGCAGCGACTCCGCGGGCCGCCCCGCGTACTCCTGGACCCGGGCCAGTTCGCTCAACGCCCGCGCGTGGGCGCCGACATCGCCGGTCCTGCGGTGGGCGGCGACCGCGGCCCGCCAGTGGCGCAGGGCGTCGCCGTACCGGCCGGCGTAGGTGTGCGCGGTGGCGATGCGGCCGTACAGCCGGGCCGCCTCCGCGTGCTCGCCGCGGGCCAGCCGCTGCGCCAGGGCCCGGCCGAACCAGTCGGCGGCCCGGTCGTGGTCCCCCAGCTCCTGGTGGGCGCTGCCTACGGATTCCATCGCGCGGCCGGTCGCGTAGGGGTCGTCCGCCTGGCGTCCGGCGTCCAGGGCGGCCCGGTAGCGGACCAGCGCCTCGGCGGTGCGGCCGGTGCGGGCGTCGAGGTCGGCCAGGTTCAGGAGTGCGGCGGCCCTCTCCCGGGGGAGCCCTCGGCGCTCGGCCACGTCGAGGACCAGGCCGTGGATGCCGTACAGGTCGCCGGCCGCGGCCCGGGTGCCGAAGTGGGCGACCATCGCCCGCACCAGCTGGGACATCAGCCGGCGGGCCAGGGTGTCCAGCTCCCCGTCGGCGACGGCCAGCCGGGCGGAGGCGAGCAGGGCGCCGCGGCGGGCGCGCAGCCAGTCCTCGGCGTCCCGCGGGGTGGCGAAGCGCAGCGCCGGGGGCAGGGCCTTCAGCTTCTCCCGGGTCTCGGGGCTGTCGGTCTCGGTGATCGCGCGGCAGGACTGGAGCAGCCGCACGCTGCGCTCCAGCATCCGGGCGCGGGCCAGCTGCAGCTCGGCGGGGCGGTCCTGGGCCCGCGCCAGGGCCCGCAGCAGCGGGTGCAGGCAGGCGGGCACCTCGTAGTGCGGCGGCGCGGCGGACACCGCGTGCAGCAGGCCCAGACCGGCCAGGTCGTCGAGGACGCCCCGGGCGCTCTCGACGGAACAGCCGGCGAGCGCGGAGGCGGTGTGCGGGTCGACGTCGCCCGCCGGGGCGAGCGCGAGCAGGCGCAGCGTGCGGGCGGCGGTGGCGGGCAGGGCCGCGTGCACGAGCAGCAGGACCCGTTCCAGCGGGGTGCCCTCGTCGGGGTCGGCGTGGAGCTGCTTGGCCAGGTCCGCCACGGCCGCCTGGGGGTGCGCGGCGAGCCAGCCGCCCGCCAGGGTCAGCGCGGCGGGATGCCCCTGGAGCCGCTCGACCAGGCTTTCGGCGGCGCGCGGGTCGACGGTGACGCGGACCGCGTCGATGCACTGGGTCAGCAGGTCCACCGACGCCTTGGTGTCGAGTCCGCCGAGGGTGCAGGGGCGGACGTCGGCGATCCCGGTGAGCGGGCCGCGGGCGACCGCGACCAGCAGGCAGTCGGCGTTGTCCGGCAGCAGCGCGTCGACCTGCTCGGCACCGGCCGCGTCGTCGAGCAGGAGGAGGGTGCGGCGATCGGCCAGCGCGGCCCGGAAGGCGGCGGCGAGGTCGTCCTCGGCGGCGCCGGGCGGGGTGGGCAGGCCGAGAACGGTGAGCAGGTCGCGGGCGGCGCGCTCGACGGGGACGGGGGTGCCGTCCGGTTCGGTGAGCCGGGCCCGGAGCACCCCGTCGGGGTAACGGTCCGCGACCTGGCGCACCAGTTCCTCGGCGAGTGCGGTACGTCCGGATCCGGGCCGCCCGGCGACGAGGAGCACCCGGGCACGGGGGGCCTTGCGGCCGGAGATGGTGTCCAGGCCGGCGCGCTGGATGTCGGCGCGCAGTTCCTTCAACTCCCTTGTGCGGCCCAGGAATTGACGCCCCGTGGGAGTGACGGGACGGTCCTTCCCGGTCGGGCTCGCACCGCCTGCGTCCATCGCCTGATCCGCCACGGGCCACACTCCCGTCCCACCGCACGCGCAAGCCCGCCGGGTCTTCCGGTACGGGCGTTTCCAGAGCCTAGTTCACGCTCTGCGACGTCTCCGGCGGAGCACGGCGAAGACGTCCCCCGATCGGATCAGGCGATCGTCACACTTCCGCCCTCCGCGGGGCGCGGAGGGCGGAACGAGCGGGTCCGCGGCGCGGATCCGGGGACGGCGCAGTGGGGTTCAGGCGTCGAAGGGCCGCGCGGGCCACGGCGCCCCGGCCGGGCGCAGCGCCTCCGGGCCGGCACCCTGCCGCGCCGCGACGAGCGCGAGGACGCCCACGACGAGGCAGTTGTTGTGCAGCTCGCCCGCGAGCACCCCGCGGACGAGTTCGTCGACGGGCACCCGGGCGTACTCCAGGTCCATCTCCTCGTGCTCGACCTCGAAGCGCTCGCCGTCCGCCTCGGACAGCCCGCGGGCGAGGAAGATCCGCACCGCCTCGGAGCAGCCGCCGGGGGTGGTGTACACGTCGGTGAGGACCCGCCAGTCCTCGGCCTTGACGTGCGCCTCCTCGTACAGCTCGCGCTGGGCCGCGTGCAGGGGGTTCTCGCCGGGCACGTCGAGCAGCCCGGCCGGGATCTCCCACAGCTTCTGCCGCACCGGGTGGCGGTACTGGCGGATGAGCAGGACGCGGTCGGCGTCGTCGAGGGCGAGGACGGCGACGGAACCGGGGTGGACCTGGTAGTCGCGGCGGACCACCGAGCCGTCGGGCATGACCACGTCGTCGGTGCGGACGGAGGTCTTGTTGCCGGTGAACGGGGTCGCCGTCGCCCGGATCTCCCACTCCTCGGGAGTGTCCTTGATCGTCGTCATGCCCTGTCCTTCCACACGTGTGAGCGCCGACCGGCGCCACGGGAACCGGGGTGCGGTTCGCTGAAGATCCGCAACCCCGGCAACCGTACAACCGGTGTGTCAGTCGGTGTTCGTCAGCGCCTCGACCTGGCGCTGCACGGCCGCCTTCACCAGCCCGGCGAAGAGCGGGTGCGGGCGGGTCGGGCGCGAGCGCAGCTCGGGGTGCGCCTGCGTGGCGACCAGGTAGGGGTGGACGTCGCGCGGGTACTCGACGTACTCGACGAGCTTGCCGTCCGGGGAGGTGCCGGAGAAGAGGATGCCCGCCTTCTTCTCCAGCTCGGCGCGGTAGGCGTTGTTGACCTCGTAGCGGTGGCGGTGGCGCTCCTCCACGTACTCCTTGCCGTCGTACACCTCGCGCACGATCGAGCCCTCGGCCAGCTTGGCCGGGTACATGCCGAGGCGCATGGTGCCGCCCATGTCGCCCTCGCCGGCGACGATGTCGAGCTGCTCGGCCATGGTGGAGATCACCGGGTGGCCGGTGGCCGGGTCGAACTCGGTGGAGTTGGCGTCGGAGATGTCGGCGAGGTTGCGCGCGGCCTCGATCACGATGCACTGGAGGCCGAGGCAGAGGCCCAGCAGCGGGATCCGGTTCTCGCGGGCGAAGCGGATGGCCCCGACCTTGCCGAGCACCCCGCGGTCGCCGAAGCCGCCCGGGATGCAGATGCCGTCGACGTCACCGAGCTGCGCCTTGGCGCCGGCCGGGGTCTTGCAGTCGTCCGAGGTGACCCACTTGATCTTGACGCGGGCCTTGTTGGCGAAGCCGCCGGCGCGCAGCGCCTCGGTGACCGAGAGGTAGGCGTCGGGCAGGTCGATGTACTTGCCGACCAGCGCGAGGGTGATCTCGTGGTCGGGGTTGTGGACGCGGTCCAGCAGGTCGTCCCAGGTCGTCCAGTCGACGTCGCGGAACGGCAGGTCGAGCTTGCGCACGACGTAGGCGTCCAGGCCCTCGGTGTGCACGACCTTCGGGATGTCGTAGATGGAGCGGGCGTCCGGGCAGGCCACGACGGCGGCCTCGTCGACGTCGCACATCAGCGAGATCTTGCGCTTGATCGCCGTGGGCACCTCACGGTCGCAGCGCAGGACGATCGCGTCCGGCTGGATGCCGATGTTGCGCAGCGCGGCCACGGAGTGCTGGGTCGGCTTGGTCTTCAGCTCGCCGGAGGGGCCGATGTAGGGCAGCAGCGAGATGTGGACGACGAAGACGTTGTCCCGGCCGACCTCGTGCCGGACCTGGCGGACGGTCTCCAGGAACGGCAGCGACTCGATGTCGCCGACGGTGCCGCCGACCTCGGTGATGACGACGTCCACCTCGTCGGTGGCCATGCGGCGGATGCGGTGCTTGATCTCGTTGGTGATGTGCGGGATGACCTGCACCGTGTCGCCCAGGTACTCGCCGCGGCGCTCCTTGGCGATCACCGTGGAGTACACCTGGCCGGTGGTCACGTTGGCGGAGCCGTCGAGGTCGCGGTCGAGGAAGCGCTCGTAGTGGCCGATGTCCAGGTCGGTCTCGGCGCCGTCGTTCGTGACGAACACCTCACCGTGCTGGAAGGGGTTCATCGTGCCCGGGTCGACGTTCAGGTAGGGGTCGAGCTTCTGCATCACGACCCGCAGGCCACGTGCCTTCAGCAGCATGCCCAGGCTGGAGGCGGTGAGACCCTTGCCGAGCGAGGAGGCGACACCCCCGGTGACGAAGATGTGCTTGGTCGTCGTGGATTTGGGCGTCATGGCCAAGAGGGGGCTCCCGTGGTCGCGGTTCGGTCTGCGGTGCGGCGGGCCGGCCCGGAGATCCCGGGGTGTCCGGCTCGGACGCCGTCGCTGCGGTTCGGGGGGTTCGGGCCCACCGGTCCACGGGCTACCAGGGTATCAGCGCCGGAGAGCGGCGACTTCCGGCCACTCTCCGCGCACATCCCGACACGGGTACGGACCCGTCACAGGTTTCTCACCCGTGGCTCACCCGTTCGGCGCAGATGCGTTGCCCGGAGCGGCACGCACATCATCTACGTGCGTCGTATCCTGCTCGGACACTCGCTGCCGAGCCCGGCCGGCCCCACGGCACCACCCCCGCCCGACGGCACCGGAACAACGAGAGCTCGTCAGTTCGTTGAGCAACAGTTGTCACTTCGTCCCACCGACGGAGGGACCGCGTCGCAGCACCGCTCGACGACGCAGTACAACAACCCCTTGACCGCACTAGCGACCGCCCCCACGCGGGGTGACGTGGCCGTTCGACTGGAGTTGCACGTGGCCGGGCGCATCGAAGACTACGCACTCATCGGAGACATGCAGACCGCCGCGCTGGTCTGCCGGGACGGCACGGTCGACTGGCTGTGCCTGCCGCGCTTCGACTCGCACGCCATCTTCGCCGGTCTGCTGGGCACCGAGGAACACGGCTTCTGGCGGCTCGGCCCGGCGCACGCGGCCGGCGCGGAACCGCCCACCGCGGCCCGGCGCACCTACCGCGGCGACTCGCTGATCCTGGAGTCGGAGTGGGACACCCCGCGCGGCACGGTCCGCGTGACCGATTTCATGCCCCCGCGCGACGGCGCCCCGCAGCTGATCCGCATCGTGGAGGGCGTCACCGGCCGGGTGCCGATGCGCTCGGCGCTGCGCATGCGCTTCTCCTACGGCCGGGTCGTGCCGTGGGTCCACCGCTACGACCGGCGCTCGGTCGCGGTCGCGGGCCCGGACTCGGTGTGGTTCGACACCGAGGCGGAGACCTACGGCAGGTCGCTGACCACGTACGCGGACTTCACGGTCGCTCCCGGTGACCGGATCGCGTTCACCATCTCGTGGCAGCCCTCGCACAAGGACGCCCCGCCGCTGCCCGAGCCGGAGCAGTCGCTGGAGGCCACCGAGGACTTCTGGCGCGATTGGGTCGGGCACTGCACGTACCACGGCCCCTACCGGGAGGCCGTGGTCCGCTCCCTCATCACGCTGAAGGCCCTGACGTACGCCCCGACCGGCGGGATCGTCGCCGCGCCCACCACCTCCCTGCCGGAGGACATCGGCGGCGTGCGCAACTGGGACTACCGCTACACCTGGCTGCGGGACGCGGCGATCACCCTGTCCTCGCTGCTGCGCACCGGCTACCGCGAGGAGGCCCGCGCCTGGCGCGAGTGGCTGCTGCGGGCCGTCGCGGGCGACCCGGAGAACCTGCAGATCATGTACGGCATCGCCGGTGAGCGCGAGCTCGGCGAGGCGGAGCTGGACTGGCTGCCCGGCTACGAGAACTCCGCCCCGGTCCGGGTCGGCAACGGCGCCGCCCACCAGCTCCAGCTCGACGTCTACGGCGAGGTCACCGAGGCGCTGCACCTGGCCCACATGACCGGCCTCGCCCGCAACGACTACGCGGCCCTGCTCCAGCTCAAGCTGATCCGCTACCTGGAGAAGCACTGGCAGGAGCCGGACGAGGGCATCTGGGAGGTCCGCGGGCCCCGCCGCCACTTCGTGCACTCCAAGGTCATGGCCTGGGTCGCCGTGGACCGCACGATCAAGCTGATCGAGTCCGGGGACGCCGACGGTCCCCTGGAGCGGTGGAAGGACCTGCGCGACGACATCCACCGGGACGTCTGCGAGAAGGGCTACGACAAGGAGCGCAACACCTTCACGCAGTCCTACGGCTCCCGGGAGCTGGACGCGTCGCTGCTGCTGATCCCGCAGATGGGGTTCCTGCCGCCGGACGACAAGCGGGTGATCGGCACGATCGAGGCGATCCAGCGCGAGCTGTCCACCTCGGACGGCTTCATCCTGCGCTACCCCACCGACGGCGAGCACGCGGGCGTCGACGGGCTTCCCGGGGACGAGGGCGCCTTCCTGGCGTGCTCGTTCTGGATGGCCGACGACCTGGCGATGATCGGCCGCGTCGAGGAGGCCCGCAAGCTCTTCGAGAAGCTGCTCGCGCTGCGCAACGACCTCGGGCTGCTCGCCGAGGAGTGGGACCCCCGGCTCCAGCGCCAGGTCGGCAACTTCCCGCAGGCCTTCAGCCACGTCCCGCTGATCGACACCGCCCTGCGGCTGACGGCCAGCGGGGCCTACGGAGGCTGACGCCGCAGCGGCCCCCGGGCCGGGACGGACGGGGCCGGAGGGCGGCTTTGGACCCCCGCCCCTGCGGGGTCGGTGCCGGGTACACGGAGCTGTCCCCGCGACGCCGCCCCGGGTAGCGTCCGCAGCATGGACAGCCGCACGGACAGCAGAATCGACACCCAGGGCGCCGGCATCACGGTGCAGCGGGCCCTGGAGCTCCCCTCACTCCGCAGCGGACTGCCCGAGATCATGTCCGGAGCGGACCGGCTGGACCGGACCGTGCGCTGGGTCCACGCCGGCGAGGTCCCCAACATCGCGTCCCTCCTCAAGGGCGGCGAACTGCTCCTGACGACGGGCTACGGCCTGGGCACCCGCCCCGCCGACCAGCGCGCGTTCGTCCGCACGCTCGCCGAGAGGGGCATCGCCGCCCTCGTCGTGGAGCTGGGCCCGCGCTTCTCCCGCCTGCCCGCCGCCCTGCTGGAGACGGCCCGCGGCGCCGGGCTTCCGCTGGTGCAGCTGCACCGCGAGGTGCCGTTCGTGACGGTCACCGAGGAGATCCACACCGAGATCGTCAACGGCCACTACGCGCTGCTCCAGCGCGCCGAGGAGGTGCACCGGCGCTGCACCGGGGCGCTGCTGGGCGGCGGCGGGGTGCCGCAGGTCCTCGGCATCCTGGCCGACTTCGGCGGCAACCCGGTCTTCCTCGAGACCCCGGACGGGCGGCTGCTCTACGCCGCCGGCTCGGGACCCGAGGGCGCCGACCCGCTCCAGGTCTGGGAGGGGCTGCGCGGCCAGCACAAGGGCGGGCCGCCCCCGGCGGGCTCGGTCCTGGTGGACGTGCCCGGCGGCGGGCCGGGGGCGGGTTCGGTGCGGGCCCGGCTCGTGATGCCGCCGGTCCGCTCGGCGCTCGGCCCGGTGCACCGGATGGCCGCCGAGCGCGCCGCGGGCATCCTGGCCGTGGTGCTGATGCAGGCCCGGCAGGAGGAGGAGCTGGCGGCCCGCGGGCGCGGCGACTTCCTCACCGACCTCGCCGAGGGCCGGATCGGTGCCGGGGACGCCCCGGCGCAGGCCCGGGTCCTCGGCTTCAAGCCCGGCGCCGGGCCGCTGCTGCCGCTGGTCATGCGGCTCGGCGACGCCCTCGCCCCCGGCGGGGGCTGGGCGGTGCTGGCCCGCGCGGTCGGCGAGGAGCTGGCCTCGGTGGGGGTGCCGGTGCTGCTGGGCGTCCGGCCGGTGGAGGGCCGGGTCCTGCTGCTGGCCGGCCTGCGCGCGGAGTCGGAACGGGCCGCCGTCGCGGACCGGGTCGCGGCGGCACTGCGGGCCGGGGCGGAGCGGGCCGGGATGCAGCGGCCGGGCGCGCAGCCGCCGGTGGTGGTCGTGGGGGTGGCGGGCGGCTGGGCGGCCGCCTCGGCGGGCCTGCGGCACGCGGCGGAGACCGCGACGGCCGCGCTGGGGCTGCCGGACCGGCCCTGGTACGACGCCCGGCGCCTCGACATCGACCTGCTGCTGTGGCGGCTGCGGGACCACCCGGACCTGGCCGCCTTCGTGGACCGCGCGATCGGACCGGTCCGCGACCACGACCTCCGCTCCCGGCCGCCGCTGCTGCCCACCCTCCAGACGTATCTGGCGCACGCGGGACGCAAGGCGGAGACGGCCCGCGAACTGCATCTGAACCGGCAGACCCTCTACAACCGCCTGGCGCGGATCGGTGAGTTGCTGGGCTCGGACCTCGACGACCCGCAGACGGTCCTGGCGTTGAGCCTGGCCCTGCGGGCCCGGCGGCACGTGCCGCAGGCGAGCGGTGCGTGGCCCGAGCCGCGGGTGGGCCGGGGCGACACACCCTGACCGGGTGCGCCGGGGTCAGGCCAGGGGCTGGGGCCGCGTCAGCTCGTCGTACACGCTGAGCACCTGGGCGACGGTCTCGTCCTCGGTCGGCCAGGTGGCGGCCTGCCGGGTGCCGGCGTCCCGCAGTTCCTCCCGCCGCCCGGCGTCGCCGAGCAGCCGCACGACGGCCGCGGCGAACGCCGCCGGGTCCCCCTGCGGGACCAGTTCGGCCGCCCCGCCGACGAGTTCGGCGAGGGCGCCGGTGCGCGCGGCGACCAGCGGCACCCGCGCGTGCAGCGCCTCCTGGGCGAGGACGGAGCGGGCCTCACCGGTGCCGGGCAGCAGGGCGAGGTCGGCGGCGGCGAGCAGCCGGCCCACGTCGCCGCGCCGCCCGAGGAGCCGGACCGGCAGGTCCTCGTCCTCGATCCGCCGCTGGAGGGCCGCCCGCGGCGGCCCCTCCCCCGCCACGGCGACCAGCGGCTGGGGGTCCAAGCGGCGCCAGGCGTGCGCCGCGTCGAGCAGCAGGCCGTGCTCGCGCAGCCGGTCCAGCGAGCCGACGGCGAGGAGCAACGGCCGCCCGGTGGAACCGAGTTCGGCCCGCACCTTGGACCGGGACGACTCGGGGTCCCGGTGCCCGTCCGTGCCGCGCGGGCGGGGCACCGACACCGCGGCGAGCCGTGCGTCGCGCGCGCCCCTGCGGCGGGCCCGGTCCACGAGGTGCGAGGTGGTGCCGAGGACGACGGTGGCGGCCCTGACGACCCGCCGCTCCAGCAGGCGCAGCAGACGCGCCCGCGCCCCCTCGGCGTGCGGCTGGTCGTGCCAGGTGACGACGAGCGGGGTGCTGCGTCCGCTGAGCGCGAGGGCCGCCCGGAGGGAGGCGTGCAGCCCGTGCGCGTGCACCAGGTCGGCGCCGGAGCAGGCGGCGCGCAGGGCGGCCACGGACGCGGGGTCGCTGCTGCGGGGCACCGGCACGTGGCCGGCGCCGATGCCGGTGAAGTCGTAGGCGAGGTCGGTCTCGTCGGGGGCGCACACGGTGACGCGCACGCCCCGGGCGACCAGTCCCGCGGCCAGGGACCGCACGTGCGCGCTGCTGCCGGCGTTGCCCCCGCCGAGCACCTGCACGGTGTGCAGCGGCGACGGGCCGGGCGGTGCGTGGCTGCTCACGGGGCTCACGTGGCCGGGCTCCTGGGTCGGGGTGGGGCGGTCACGAGGAAACGTACAGAACGGGGAGGACGGTGCGGGTGGCCCGCGCGCCGCCGTCCCATGCCGGGTTCCCGTCCCAAGGATGCCAGCAGGCAGGGGTGTTGCGGGCACGGCGGGGTGGCGCGGACGTGACGGGTACCGGGCGGTCGGCCGGAACGTGTTCACCCACATGGGTGAGGAACGGGCGCTGGGCGAGGGCTGCTCCGCCGTCCTGCCGTGCTCGGCGCGGTCCTGCGCGGGGACCCGCCGGCCATGCACCGCCGTGTCCGGCACCGCGGCGGCGCGCGCAGTCGATCCGGCGCGCCCGTTGCGCGGGACGGCGGCCGCGCATACCGCGCGCGCCCCCGCCGCCGGCCGCGAACCGGGTCCGCGGCCGTGCGGCCCCGCCCCGCGCCCCCGCACGATCCGGACGAGCAGCCCTGGGCGTGCGGGTCCGCGAAGTCCCGCCCGCGTCGCGACCTCGCGGACCCGCCCTAGTGCTGTGGCCGGAAAGGTTTGCCGGGATGCTCGCGGCGTCCGGTGCTGGGGGCACCTCCCACGCCGTTCAGGCTGTGGGGGAGCATCGCAAGGCGGAGCGTCGCCCGCGTACTGGATGTACTCGGGTGATGCGACAACGCAGCGAGGTGCCGTGCCGGGCGTCGCGAGCCGGTGAACCTTTCCGGTCACAGCACTAG
>NZ_JARJBB010000070.1 GCF_029269835.1 Streptomyces tropicalis
AACTCGGTGTCCTCGGGCTGCGGTCCGGCAGCCCGCGCCGGAGGGGCGAGGCCGCTGAGCAGCGCCGCCCGGAGTTCCTGTGCCAGTTCGTCATCGCCTGCCGCGATGCTGCCGCGCAAGGCCAGGTGCTCGATGCGAATGCCCTTGAGCTGGGCAAGGACCAACACCTGATCGCTCACGCGTTCAAGAGCTTTGACCAGTGCCTCTTCGCCGCTCATGGTGAAGAACCCCGGTGTCACGCCGAACAGCCGCTCCAGGCTCGTGTTCACATCCAGGTTGGGGTTACGGGTCCCATTGATCAGGGCGGTCATCGTCGCTCTGGCGATGCCCACGCGCTGCGCGAGCTGTTCGGCGGAGTACTTCTTGCCGTCGTCACGCGGGTGCGTTCTGCGCAGGAACTGCAGCCGCTCCGGGAAGGAGTGGTTGAGCTCTTCCGACGTGACCGTTTCACCGGCGAACAGGCGCCGCACAGTGTCGGCCGCGATGCCTGTCGTCGACTCGATGTGGTCGAAGTCGATCAAACCTTCGGGGGTACGGTCCAGCGCCCTGATCTGGTCGGTGAGCGCAGCTACAACCCTCGCAAGGTCCTGCTCCCCGGGGATGTCGGGAGTGTCCATAAAAGGGTGGTCTCCTGCTCTCTGTGGACAATCAGCGGGCGTCACGCTACCCCCTCTCCGATGTACCCCACATCTGCATCGATCAACTTTGTAGCTACTTTGACTCGCAGCTCGCCACAAGCGCTACAAACGTTGACACTTTCGATGGTGTGCAGCATGATCGCTGCTTGTGGGCGAACTGTCTACCCGCTGTTTCCGGCGGATGCGGTTTCGGCCATCCCTGCCCTAGCGCGGCTCTGCGGTGTCGCGCCCATGTGCCGGGCCCGGTGCGCTGGTCCTGCGGGTTGCGAGCCACCGAACCCGGTGTCATGCCCCGCTTGGAGTCGCTGCATGAACCCTGCACCACCGAGGCCGGAGTCGGACGGCAGCCGCGCTGCGCGGCATCCGCTCGCTCGAGGCCCGGTGCTCGCAGGCACAGGCAGTCTGCCCGCCTCTCCCACGGGCACCGCAGCAGAACGGGAGATCCGGCTCGCTGGCGCCGCTCGGTACCGGCAAGCCCACAACCATGTACAGCAGGGCGGAACAGACGCTGGAGCGTCGCGCCACGCCGCGTCGAATGGAAGCAGGTAGCGACCGCACTACACGGGGTGTCCCAGCGCAGCGGCCGCTGACGCGGCCGGGAACAGAGCCGCATCGTTAAGGGGGAACGGCAATGCACACCGACGTTCAACAGAACGCCGGCCGGGAGGAGACCGCACAATCCTTGGCCTCGGAGATCCAGGCCAGGCGGCTGCACACCTTCCTCAAGGGACGCCGTGAACACCTCGGCCTGCCCCAGGAAGCCATCGCCGCGCGGCTGGACATCAGCGGCCGCTCCTACGGCGACTGGGAGCGCGGCCGGGTCAAGGAGTGGAAGGACGAGAAGCTCTACGCCCTGGCGGAAGCCCTCGAGATGACCGAGTACCAACTCACCCTGCTGTTCCTCTACGCGGTCGGCCGCGCACCGCAACCGGACCTGCGCGCCGCGCTCCACCGCCCCGAATCGGAAGACCCCGCCGACGCCGCCTTCCTGGGCGACTACACCGTCATGATGGACGCGCTCTCGCTGCCCACGTTCGTCATCGACCAGGCGTGGGACGTCAAGATGGCGAACAAGGCCTTCCGGGATCTGTTCAGCGGCGTGCGGGCCCACCCCACCGCGATGCCCTCGCGCAACTTCCTGAGGTTCGGGCTCTTCCACCCGGATGCCCCGTCCATTTTCATCGACCACCTCAAGTGGCAACTCGCCATGCTCGCGCAGCTGTCGTCCAGCCTCGAGCGGCACAGTGAGGACAACGGGCTTCAGGCCATCCGCCGCGACGTGTACCGCCACGCCGCGCTGCGTGATGCCTACCTCACCGACATGCCCAACTGGGTCCTGGGCACCGGCGCAGACCTGGTCCACCACGAGGGCGCGGTCCGCGAGGTGCGTCACCCCGATCCGGAGGTGGGCCGTCAGGGATGCCGGCTGGTCGAAGAGACACCCCGGTCACTTCAGCGCCTCGGGTTCACACGCCTCACGCTCGTGCTCATCGACGTCGACGGCCAGTGGAGGCCGGAGAGCTGCGCCTCTCCCGAGCATGCGGCCTGACCTGCACCACGGTGCCCCCGGACATGTCGGCTGTCCCGTCCACTGGAGACGGGTCGGCCACACCCTATCGACGTTGCGCGGCCTGTCCGGATCGAGCGGCTAGGCCGCCACCCGGCAGCGGGGCGCACAGTGGGTCTGGGCGCCGCGCCCACGGCGTTGGCCAAGCCGCGCCGTCGGCCGCTTCGCGAACGGGCACGGAAGACCAGCCCGCGGAGGCAATGGCGTAGGCGAGGATGGTTGGCGTACGGGAGTGTCGCCGCGCTGAATGTAGATCCGGGCAGAGGGGACCAGCATCATGGAGGAGCACGCGAGCCTTCGGCCCGCAGCCACCGATGGCGGCACGACGGGCAGGGAGGCGGAGACCACCATCCTGGTTCTGCTGGCCGATCCGGAAGTCCGCCGGCTGGGCGAGGAGATCCGTCTTGAGGAGCTCCGGCTCGGACTGCACCTGCGCGCTCGGTATGGGGCCCTGCAGGATCGGCGCGAGCGGGCGGTCCGGGAAGGCGACCACGCCGTTCATCAGCGTGTATGCCCCGGCAAACATGGCCAGTGGGGGCGCATCTGTATCCTGGACGCGGGGCACGAGTCAGCGGATCCGCATTGGGGCGTCAACGCGGAGGGGCAGCCGGTTGCGTGGGTTGGGAGCGCTCCGGACGATGACTGAGCGCGTCTCGCTGCGAGGCGGCAAACTGCGGTGACTGCCTGAGACTCCTGGCGACGACCGCCACGGCTCCGGTGCGGGCCGGGCCGCCGGCGCGGCTGCGGGTGCAGGCCGTGAGCGTCAGCTCGCGAGCCGCATGGCACCGCTGCCCAGCTCACAACGTGCGCTCAGCCGGGCGGCGCAGGCCAGTGCGGCCGCGGCGTACTCGCGCCGGTTGCGTTCCATCTGCGGGCGCAGCCCCATGACGACGAGCGAGCCGTACACGGTCGAGCCGCGCCACAGAGGCACCCCGAGCATCTTCCAGTCCGGCAGAGGCGATTGGGTCAGCACGTACCCCTCGGAGCGTATCTCCCGCATCAGATGGCTCTGCGGAGCGCCGTCGAGGTGCGAGAGGATCGCCAGCCCGGCCGCGTCCGCGGTGAGCGGCGCGTACCGCAGGGCCACCTTCGTGTCGACGTCGGCGTGGTTGAACGCCGCCTGGAAGTCGCTGCGGCGTCCGTAGGTGTGGTCGAGCATCAGCCGCCCCGGGGTGTCGTCGATCAGGACGGCGCTGAAAGCCATCGCAACCTGGGCGGTCTGCCGCTGCAGCACGGTGGTCTCACGGTCGAGGGCACTGTCGTGCGGCAGATTCAGGTGAACGCTCGCATCCGGGCGGTGGTTGGCCACGTCGGTGGCGATGCCGTAGCGGCCCGGCGCGCGGTAGATCAGGTGCTTGGCCTCCACCCCGGCGCGCAGGATGCGGTGGACCGTCGACTTGGTGACTCCGGACTCGTCGATGATGCGCCGCAGCGGGTGCAGCCCGGGGCCCATGCTGTTCAAGGTCTGGAGTACGAGATAGACCCGGGCGTGGGCGGTCATGCCGTCGTCCACCGTGCCGGCGGTCTCGACAAGCTCGGCGTCGATCACTGACAGTCCCTCCTGGTTGGCACGAGCGGGGCT
>NZ_JARJBB010000071.1 GCF_029269835.1 Streptomyces tropicalis
AGCGGCCGGGGGCTCTTCCTCGTCGACGCACTCTCCGACCGCTGGGGCGTGGAGGCCGATCCGGCCGGAAGTGGCAAGACCGTCTGGACGGAGCTGGACCGCACCCGGAGGCGAGCCTCGTGATCGTCGCCACGAGGAACCCCCAGATCGGAGACAACGTGTTACCGGCACTGCGGCCGACGCCCAACGGTCTCCGCGCATGGTGGCGGCCCCGGCGGCCTCTGAGCGTCGTACACACCGTCGAAGACCTTGTGGCACGGGTGATCAGAACGCTGCCGCTGCCCGGAGACGACGCAGGAGTCACGCTGCTCCTCGTGGGGCTGCGTCGCCAGCTACCCCGCCTGGAACGGATCGTCGAGGACATGGGCGCCGCCCCGGACGCGGTGAGGCAGGCCCGCGACTCCGGGACGATGACGGCCGATCACCGGGTCGCCTTCGCGGAAGCGTACGGGACCCAGCAGGTCATGTACGAGCGGTGGATCGCCCCCTACCTCCCCGCGTCGGAGAAGACGCTCTACGACAAGATCACCTCCAGCACGGCCTGGGGTCAGCTCCAGGCAGCTCAGCGGTCGGTACTCACCCCGCCGACCGATGACCTCGGCAAGGAGAAGATCGGCGATCCGGCGGCCCTCGCGCGCTGGGATACCGCCTACGGGCAGGTCAGTGGCCAGATTGCGGCCCTGAACCTGAAGCGCACCCAGGGCTTGCTCGCGCACGGCTTCCAGCGGGCGGACGAGATCCGCACCCAGGTGGTCATCCAGGGAGCCGTTCTCCTGGCCGCCATCCTCGCGATCGCCGCACTCATCGTGTGGCTGATCCGGTCCATCTCCGCCCGGCTGCGGCAACTGCGTGCCCAGACGGAGGACGGCGCGCAGCGCCTCCCGGACGTGGTGAACCGGCTACGGCGAGGTGAGCTGGTCGATGCCGAGGCGGAGTTCCCCGATCCGCGCCACGAGGACGAGTTCGGGCACGTCGCGGCCGCGCTCGTCGGCGCGCAGCGCACCGCCGTGCGCCAGGCAGCGCACCAGGCCGCCGACCGTCGAGGGATCGGTGCCTTCATGTCGGCCTCGACGCAGCGGACCCTCGGCCACATCGGCCAGGGGCTCGGGCACCTGGAGCAGGTGATGACCCGGCAGGACGTCCACCCCTCCTTGCTGGAAGAGCTCGTCCGAATCGACGGAGCGGTCACCGCAGCCCGCCGCCACCAGGAGCACGTCGGCGTGCTGGTCGGAGCCATCGACAACCGCGTCCTCTACTCCGAGCCGAAGACCCTGCTCGACATCGTCAACGACGCAGCCGTGGAGACCGGTGCGGCCAGGCGCGTGGACAACAACGTCACCGACACCCACTACGTGACTCCCGAGCACGTCGCCGGCGTGGTGAGGGTGGTGGCCGCCCTCCTCGACAACGGACTGAACAAGTCGACCGCCCAGGTCGTCGTCCGCAGCCGCACGGCGGTGCACGGTGTCGCGCTGGAGGTCGAGGACGCCGGCTTCGGCATGGCCCAGGACGCGATCGAGGCGGCGAACAAGGCGCTGAGCCACCACGACCCGGCGACCTTCGAGGCGATGGCCAGCCGCAATGGCCAGCTCGGAATGTTCGTGGTGGCGCACCATGCCGGCCACCACCACCTGCACGTCTCTCTGCGCCCCTCGCCCTACCGCGGCATCACAGCGATCGTGCTGATCGAGGCCCCGGCGCTCATGAGGAACAACCCCGCGGCAGCGCCGCCCCGGCAGCGCCCGCAGATGGCTCCCGGCTCTCCTCCGCGTCCGTCGACGCAGACTCCGGTCCAAGGACCCCAGGACCATCTGCCCCGTCGACGCCCCTCGGCTCCGGCACCGATTCCCGCGGCAGATCCGGCAGCGGCCCATGCGGAACGACAGCGGCTCCACCACGGCGAGCAGACCTTCCCCGCTGCTACCGACCCCAACGCCGCCCAACTGCCTCAGCGCAGAGCGGGAGAGCACATCCCTGCCGTCCTGCGCGACGGAAGCCAGCTCCCGCGTCCGCGGGCCACGGCCCTGTCCGACCCCCAGGAGGTAGCCAGCCAGTGGGATGCCTTCCAGGACAGCGCCCCGCAGCCCCACCACCAGCACCCGACCCAGTAAGGACCGATTCCCCGATGAACCCGAACCCCGAGATCCAGCGCATCCTCGACGAGCGCATCGCACAGATTCCGCACGTCCTGGGCGCCGTCGTGGTCACCGAGGACGGCATCCACCGCTACCTCAGCGGATGGCCGGCCCAGGACTTCCCGGCGCAGACGCCGCAGGACGCGGCCAACGCCCGCCAGGCGTTCGGGGAACACCTCAGCGCCCTCGCCTCCGGCATGGCCGGCCTCGCCGGGCAGCAGGCCCAGAAGCAGCAGGGCGGAGCGGTGACCCGGACCGTCGTGGAGATGGAGGACGGCTGGTCCGTCACCGCCCGCGCCGGCCAGTACTGCGTGATCGCCCTCCAGGCGAAGGCGCAGGCCCACCTCGGAACCCTCGGATACGCGGTGACCCACTTGGCCAACGACCTCGGCGACATGCTCGATGTCGACCGCCGTGAGCTGGCGCTCGCCCAGGCCAAGGTGGCCCCGGCCGGCCAGCAGCCCGGGTGACGACGCCACCTGGTGGCCGCCGGTCCCGGCCGTACGCCGGGACCGGGGGCCGCATCCAGGCCCCGACCGCCGGTCTAACCATCGACACGCAGATCACCGTGAGCGGCGCCCGCCATGAACAGCCCTTGAGCGAAACGCACTTGAGCGTCCTGCGGCTGTGCTCGGAGTCATCGAGAGCTGTCTCCGAGCTCGCGGGACTTCTCCAACTGCCCGTGGGCGTCATCACCGTCCTGGTCGCGGATCTCGACCGCCTGCGCCTTGTCACCCTCCAGGCCCCGGCAGACATGTCGCGTCTCGACAATGTCAGCTACGGCCTCATCACACGCGTACTCAACGGCCTCAAAGCCCAATACCAGGAAGACATCAAGGGGACTCGGCGTGCCAACTGAACCTTCTCCCGCACCCGTCAAGGTCGTGGTCGCCGGCGGCTTCGGCGTCGGCAAGACCACGTTCGTCGGCGCGGTGAGCGAGATCGAGCCGCTGAACACCGAAGCGGTCCTGACCGCAGCCAGTCTCGGCATCGACGACACCGCCGGGGTGGACACCAAGACCACCACCACCGTGGCCTTCGACTTCGGCCGGCGCACCGTCGACGGCGTCCCGCTGTACGTGTTCGGAACCCCTGGCCAGGACCGGTTCTGGTTCATGTGGGACGCCATGATCCGCGGCGCCCTGGGCGCCGTCGTCCTCGCCGACACCCGACGGCTGCAGGACTCCTTCCCCAGCATCGACTTCTTCGAGGACCGCAGCGCGCCCTACATAGTCGCCGTCAACCGCTTCGACGGTGCCCCGGCCTACAGCCAGACCGACCTGCGCACGGCCCTGCAACTGCCGGCCCACGTTCCCCTGCTTCAGCTGGACGCCCGCGAGTCCGGCTCCAGCACCCTCGCGTTGATCAAGCTCCTGGAATACCGGATCACCCAGCCCGCCACCGCCTGAGACCCGGAGGTCCCACCATGTCCGCCCCCTCCAGCTCCCTCCCCCTGTTCGACGACCGTGTCCTGGCCGACCCCTACCCCTCGTACGGCGGCCTGCGGGGCTCCGGCGCCGCCGTGCTCCTGGAGGAGTACGGCGTATGGGCGATACCCCGGCACGCCGACATCGCCGCGATCCTCAAGAACCCCGACGTCTTCGCGTCCGAGGGCGG
>NZ_JARJBB010000072.1 GCF_029269835.1 Streptomyces tropicalis
GTACTGCGATCGAACCCGTGGGTCATCGCGTTGCGGATCGTTGCGATGATCGCGGCAAGGCGGCGGACACGGGGCATCACGGATTTCGCCAGCATGGAAGCTCTCCTGAAGGGCCTGGTGGCGGCGCCGACTTGCCAGTCGACTGGGGCCCGTTGGGGCTCTCCCGAGATCGCTGGGGCGCCTGGTGGCCAGACCGTAGGAGCGGCGTCGATTAGTGCCGCAAGGCCGCTGCGGGCGCGGCTGCGGACCCGCAGAGAGCGGAATCGCGTCGTGCCCCGCCCAAGAGAGGAGATAGGCGGGGCACGACGCGAACGGGGGACGAGATGAGCGCGGGGGCCGTACGGAGGGCAGGCGGCGGGACGGTGTCCCACGTCACGCGCTGCGAGGCCGGGCTCGTGCGGCTTCGGTGGAGGCTCAGCGGCGGGTGCTTACGCGCGGCGTGGGACCGACCAGTCGACGTCGTCGAGGAGTGCGCCGATCCTGCACGCCATATAGCGGTCGGCGATGGTGAGCCAGCGGCGGGCGTGTGCGGGCAGGTTGGCTGCCGGGTCTGCGTCCAGACTTCTCTCAGCCCACTGGATCCGGTTGACGACGCGGCCGGCGTGGGCTCGTACGGCGTTGCTGCGGTGCCGTCGGTCGAGGGGGATCGTGCCGCGCATCCAGTGGACGCGGCCGATGTCGTCGTACGCCAGACGGCTTGCGCGGGCGAGCGGTGCGAGGTCGAGGGTGCCGCTTTCGGCGTGTTCCCGGCGGGCGGCCGCGCATTCGAGGATCACCGTCGTTGCGCGGTAGACCAGACGGTAGCGCCATTGAGGCTGGACGAGGGCGTGGCGGACCGTCTCCGGGAGCGGTTCGCCGAGGCCGAGCTCGGCGAGTGCCGCCTCCAGGTGGCCGGATATCTGTGGGTCAAGGTTCCGTGCCGTCGCGTGGGCGCTGATGCGAGTGATGAGCATGGCGCAAGGTCCTTGTCAGTCAGGGACGGACCGGAGGTCAGGCGTTGAAACCGAGCGACTTGGTGTACTCGTAGGCGCCCCAGTCCGACCCGAGCTCGTCGCGGAGTTTGTCGACCCATACGTCATCGAGGGCCGCCTTGGTGCCCTTCTCCCAGGCCCCATCTGCCCAGGCCTTGACGATGTGGTCCCACTTCCTGATGTTGATCTTGCGCATCTGCTTGTCGCGACGTCGGTGGCGCTCCAGGACGGAGGTGTCGTCGGCGGGGTGGATCTCGACGCGGGTGCCGCCCCCGGCGTTGAGGCGCTGGAGGAGGTAGCGGGCCACGTTGTGGCGGCGCATCCGCCGGTAGGTCCGGTCGATCAGGGTGAGGTTGGACGCCTTGGGTTGCTGAGTTCCGTCCAGCCACTTCGCCAGGGTCTCGCTGCTGGGGTTGAGTCCCTCGCTGGCCATGAGAGAGCGTGCGTGCTCGGAGCGGGTCATGTAGCGCAGTCGTGCGGTCAGGCCGCGGCGCGTGGTGACCGGGGAGGTGATGCCGCCCGCGAGGGTGTCCAGGACGCGCGCTGCGGCGAGACTGCTGAGCTCGCCCCTTGCTTTGTAGTGGCCGAAGTCGATGTTCCTGTCGGGCACTTCTACGCCTCCGAGTCGGTGGTGATGGTGCGCTGGTTCTTGAGCTTGACTTCGGTCAGGGCGCGCCCTTCGGGGAAGAGCGGGCGCCCCTGAGCTCCGACGGCGGAGCGCCAGTCGCCGATCAGGTGGAGCTCGTCGGTGCCACTGACCCTAACGACGTGCAGCCCGGCGGCGTTCGCCTTGAACGCCTTCTCCCAGAGGTTGGAGAACGCGGCCGAGCGGATGATGTGCATCCAGTCGGGCCGGTGCAAGTCGCGGTTGTAGTTCGAGTCGCCCATGGTCGACACCAGCTTGGAGTACATGGCCTTGACGTATTCCTCGGCCACGGTGTCGTTGTCGGCGATCGCCTCGGCCCGGACCTCGGCGAGGGCGGCTCGCGCGTACTCCAGGAGGTGCTCGGTGCTGCCGCTCGTCCAGGACTCGTGAATCTGCGGGGGCTCGCACAGCCGGCCGTATTTCTCGGAGGCCGCGCGGTTCAGCTGGCGCAGCGTGGGTTCTCCGATCCACAGGGGTCCGTCTTCGTCTCGTGCGCCCAGCGGGTTGGGCAGGTGCTCGTGCTTCCACTCCCCCGGCGTCACGTAGTGGAAGCCGGACCGCCGCAGCTTGATGGTGTCGATGGGGCCTTCGCTGTGTGCGAGTTCGCCGAGCGGGAGGTGGGTCTTGAGGGCGCTGAGGTAGGCCCCGTTGATGTCCAGCTCGTCGACGGTGTGGCTGCCGGGCGGCAGGCTGTCCCAGGCGCGGCTCCACTTGGGGCGGGCTTCCCAGATCTGGTCGGGCTTGTCCTTGGTCGGCTTCCTGAGGATGTCCGGCAGGAAGGGGAAGGCGACGATGTCGTAGCGGCCGCTGCGGCGGGTGAGGTCGAGCAGTTCCATCGCGTGGGGGATGGCCTTGCGGACCAGGAAGGCCTGCGCTGCTTCCAGGTCGCCGTCGTGCTGTTCGAGGGCGTCGTGGATATTGCGGCGCAGGAAGGCGACAGCGGTGTCCTTGGTGTCGCTGCGCTCCTGGCGGGGGCGGGAGGGGCGCCTCTCGCGTGCCGGATGCGGATGCTGGGAGGTGTCCGGCTCGGGTGTCGAGGCGGGTTCGCGGCGGTCGGTCTCCTGGTCGCCGTCGGACTTGGCCGGCGCTTCCTGCGGGCGGGCTGCGTCTGCCGCTGCTGCGCACTCGTCGGCGGAGACGTGCTGGGGAAAGCCTTCGAGGGCGGTGGTGGCCGGGAGCTGGCACAGCACGCAGGGCTCGGGATCGGGCAGCTGCGTGACGTCTTCGACCGCGGCGGCCTCAGGCTCGCTGCTCTGCGGTTCCGGCGATGCGGCTGCGGCTGGCGCGGCGGGGGAGTCCGGCTCCTTGACGGTGGCCGACGGCTCGTTGCGGTCGGCGAGGAGTCGCGTCACCGTGGTTCCCCGGCTGCTGGCGTAGGCCTCGCAGGCAGTTTCTGCCCCGGCGAGGAGCGTGAGGGTGGGCATGCCGAAGTGCCGGGCGATGGCGTCGGCCTCGTCGAAGCTCCACGGTGAGCGGGCCTCTGGGCGGCGCGACTGGCGGCGGCTGACGGCGTAGTGGGACAGGCCGATCCCGTCGGCGAGTTCGTTCTGCTTCTGGCTGGCGATGGTCAGCAGAGCCTCCACAGCTCCGCGCAGGACCTCCAGCGTGCTCTTCGGTGTCTCCTGGGCGTTCGACATGGCAGCACCCTACCGACCTGATTGCAATAGCTGCAAGTTCCTTGCATTGAGTGCAATTACGCATCCGAATGGGTGATCGCTGTGCAGGGGAGAGCGCTACGGCCTGATGGAAGACCGCAGCTGCTCAGATGGAGCCGACCGGCTGTACGTCTGGAAGGGGAACGGTTCATGAGCGGTTCAGTGCTGCCCGAGCTCACCGCGCAGGTCATCACTCCGGCCGGCGCACGGCGCATTCTGGCGTTGACTCAGCAGAGCGGTTGCCGGTCTGATCCGGTCGACATGGACCATGCGCGCCGCCTGGCGGACGACATGACGTGCGGGGCTTGGGACGACGCGAACCCCGCTCCCATTGCGCTGTGTTCGCACGGCGCGGTGATCAGGGGCC
>NZ_JARJBB010000073.1 GCF_029269835.1 Streptomyces tropicalis
GATTCCGTCGCCCGCTGCGCGAGCCGGACGAGGTAGTTGTGGCGGGCGGCGAAGTCCTCGTGGCTGGTGGGAGGACTGGCCGGGTCCAGGTGGGGCCGCGTCAGCTGCAGGGCGCCGCTCTGGCGCGCGGCGGCCGCGGCGAGGTCGGGCTCGTGGACGACGGTGGCGGTCCACTGCCGCCACATGTCCGTGGCCACCGTGTCCAGCGCCTGCCAGCCGAGCATGCGGTCGGAGACCTCCTCGGCCCGCAGGCGGCTGATGTCGATCACCTGGTCGAGGAGGTCGACCCAGCCGGCCGGGGTCGCGCCGGGCCGGGGCTCATCCAGCAGGGCGGCCAGCGCGATGACGGAGTGCCGCTCCGCCGAGGGGAGCTGATCGATCGGGCCGACTTCCTCGGCCCACTCGCGCCAGGCGGCCTGCAGACCGGCCAGGGCGGCGACCGCCTGCTCGGCGGTCGTGTACGCGTTCTTGCCGGCGGTCCGGCGCAGGGAGGCGTGTTCGGGCATGCCGCGGGCGGCGGCGCGGTCCAGGTAGTTGTCGCTGTGCCGCAGCAGGATGGTGAGCTGGGTCAGGGCCGGGTGCAGCGGGCGGGCTTCGCCCTTGTCGGTCAGTTCCGCGCGCAGGAGCAGCAGGTGCTGATGCACCTCGGACATGGCCCGCCAGTGCTCGGCCGGTCCGCCGCTGCCGCCCGGTTCGGGCAGGCTCGCGGCGGCGTCGGCCAGGGCGTCTTCGGTGGCCTGGGCGTGCCACGGCGTGACGTCTTCGATCAGCGCGCGGTGCTCGGCCAGCCACTGCCCGGCGTTGGACAGCAGTTGCTCGGCGGCCTGGACGGCCTCCGGTCCCGACGGGAAGGGAGTGGGGTGGAGGACTTCCAGGGCCCAATCCCCCGCCTGCTCGGCGCGCACGAGGAGAGCGGTGTCCGGCTCCTGCACGGCGGCGCCCGGCTGCGGGGTGGCGAGGTCCTCGAGGTACGCGTTGAGTGGGTCGGCGTCCGGCCGCGGGGTGGCGGCGTATTCGATGAGCGCGCGGAAGAGGTCGGTGTCGATGTCGTCGCCGAGCAGTCCGGGCCACTCCTTGGCGTGGTTGGACAGCAGGGCCCGGGTGTCGCTGAGTGTCAGGCCCTTGGCGATCGAGAGGAACCGGGCGGCGTCGTCCTGCGCGGGCATCGGCTGGAGCGTGCCGATGCGGCCGCCTTCGCGCGACCACAGGGTCCAGGGGTCCTCGCCGTGCCAGGAGATCCGCAGCCCCGCGTCGGCGCCGAGCCGCTCGTGCAGCTCAGCGCCGCGGCACACGATCATCTCGCGGCCTCGCTGCACCGCGTACAGGGTGTCGTCCTGCGGGCGCAGGGCGATGCGGGCGTGCTGTGCGGTGTGCGCGGTGATGTGGGTGGCGAGCAGGTCGAGTGCCGCGTCGTCCACGAAGAACGCGTCGACCAGAGCGTCGTCCCGCATGCCGCTGGAGGTGCCGAGCTGCTCCATGACCTGGTCTTGGATCCAGTCGCGGACGACGTTGACGACCTGCCGGTCCAGGGGTTCGTTGCTGACGGTGACGCCGACGGTGCGCGGATCGGTCGAGGCGGCGTCCAGGAGCTGGTCGATGAGCACGGCGTGCTGCTGCCACTGGGGCGGGACCGGGAGGCGGCCGCCGGTGCGCGGCGGCTCGGTGCCGGTGGCGTTTCGGCGGACGGTGTTCGCCAGGCGGGCGAAGGCGCCGGTGAAGCCGCGGGGGGTGAAGTCGGCGTGCAGGGTGTGCCGCAGGAGCGGGCTCATCGCTTCGGCGCGGGCGCTCAGCCAGTCCAGCAGGGCCGGCGCGTAGGGCACGGGGCGGTTGCTGGTGAGCGGGTGGCCGGGGGTGCCCATCGTGGCGAGCAGGGCGGGGTCGGCGAGCGCCTGCTCGGTGAGGGCCTCCAGCTCGGCGTCGAGGTGGCCGCCGGTCTCGATGAGGGTGGCGTTCAGGAACCGCGCATGGCGGGTGGCGGCGGCCGCGAAGTCGCGGAAGTCGTTTTCCCGGTAAGCGCGGTAGCCCTCGTCCTCGTGTTCCTGGTGCACTTGGTCGGCCAGTTGGGCCGCCTCATCCAGCAGGTGCGGCCATGCCGGGTCGATCCAGTCGTCGGCGGGCGCCATGAGCGGGCGGCGCTCGATCTCTTCCAGGAGCCGAGCCAGGCGCCGTTCGGTGGCGGACTGCTTGGGACGGCTCTGCTGGCGGGCCAGGTTCGCGGCGCTGACGATCGCGGCGTGCGAGCGCTCCAGACCTTCGTTGTCGAAGCGTCCGTCGGTGTGCGCGTAGGGCGGTGCCGGTTCGAGGTCGCGGGCGGCGACCGCGAGGGGGCGCGGTGCGGGAGGCAGGAGGGTGTCGGCCAGGTCCGGGTCGGTGAGCAGCGTCCGGGCCAGGCGCCCCAGGTGGGTGGGGAGGCTGCCGGTCGCGGTGTCCAGGTCCACGACCCCGATGGCGCGCGCGAGCCCGTGCAGGGCGTGCAGGTGCGCGGCGGCGCCGCCCGGGGTCCGTGCGGCGGCCACCTGGGCCCGGCGGAGGGCGACCTGCGCCTCGGTGCGTTCGAATCCGTTGGGGGTGGTGTGCTGGGCGGCGGCCTCGGCCAGGGTGTCGAGGGCGTGCTCGGCCTCGGCAGCGCTCGCATAGGGTGCCTCGAATCGCCGGGCCATCTCGCGCAGCCAGGTCTCATCGGGCATGGGCGGGGGGGTGTGGGCGAGGCGGTCCACGTGCAGGGCTGCGGCGCGGGCGAGGTGGCGCAGCCGGCCGGTGGCCTGGCGTTCGCTGAGCTGGAGGTCCGGGCGCGCGGCCAGCTCGGCGGCGGCCAGCCGGATGCGGGTGTACGCCTGGAGCTGCAGGCCCCAGTCTGCGGCGGGGGTCTGCTGGGCGTGCTCCCAGGAGTCGGTGAACTCCGCGATGGCCGCGGCGAGTTCTTCGCCGGGCTCGGCGGGCAGCTGCTGTCCGAAGTCTTCCTGCCACTGGCCGAACAGAGCGTGCAGGGTCTCGCGCGCGATGGCTGCGGTGTCGTGCTGGTTGTCCGTGGCGTACGGTGCGGGGCGGTCCTCGCCGAGGATCCAGTGCTCCTGGGCGCCGGGGCTCTCGCTCGTGCCGGTGTCCTGTGCGGGCTCGTCCGCGCGCTCCTCCACGGGAGCTGCGGCCGGGGTGGGGGTCTGGGGTGCGGGGCCGGCGTTGGCACTGGTGTCGGCTGCGGAGGGGGTGCGTACGGCGTCTTCGTCGCCGTCACGGATGGCCTGGACCAGCGGCTGGTTGTTCTGGCGCCAGGTCTTCATCTCCTCTTCGAACTGCGCGCGCGCCTGGGCCTCGATGGAGCGGGCCAGGTCGTTCTCGCCGTCGTGCTGGGCCAGGGTGGCGCGGTGACGGTCGAGGAAGGTGCGGGCGAGGCCGGTGAAGGCGTTCAGGGGCCCCTGCATGGTGGCGCGGTCGCGGCCCTTGAGGGAGCGCAGGAGTCGCTC
>NZ_JARJBB010000074.1 GCF_029269835.1 Streptomyces tropicalis
ATCGCACCCAGGGCGTTGCCGTCTAGGTCGATGAAGATCCACTTCCGGCTCTGCTTCCGAGTCCGGGGAGGGTCGGGCATCTTGTCCCGGTTGACGACAGCCCCGAGAAGGTCTCCCACCTCGTTGTGTACAAGGCGGCCACTGAGGCTCTTCAGTTCCTTCGGGTTGCTGAGGATGGCCTGCAGCTGGGCGCGGTTCTTCTCCTTGCGGGCGAGGCCTCCTGCGACGCGCTCCCGCTCGGTGGTGATCTGGGCGCGGCGGGCCTCGACGAAGGGAGCGTGCGCTGCATCGGCCAACGGCAGCTCCAGCCGGGCCTCTTCGGCTTCCAGGACCTCGGGGGCCTCGCCGCGCAGGTTAAGGGTTCCGGGGCGGGCGGTGGTGATCTCACCGACCGGGTCGGCGACGGTGAGCAGGTCCTCGCCCCGGCGGCGGGCCAGGACGTCACCGTAGTCGGCACTCTCCAACTCGACGGTGAGCTCGCCGGGCTGGACGTCAGCGACGGTGTGCCACCAGCTGTGCGAGCCCTTGAGGAGGACCTGGTCTCCTGCCTGGAACTCGATCGGGCTCCAGTCCCTGCGCTCCCCCTCGGTGAGCGAGTCGAGTTCGCTGCGCCGCGCGGGGTCGAGTTCGGGCAGGGTGGTGTCGGCGGGTGCGCCGTCGCGGTGGTAGTGGACGGCGATGGAGCGGCCGTGCTTGAGCATGCGCCGGACGAACAGACCGGTCTTGTAGGCCCGGGTCTCGGGGCGGATGCGCGGGTTCTGGACCCATGCGTCTGCACTGGGCTTGCGGATGAAGTCCTCCGCCTCCAGGGCGGCCACGGCATCCTTGTCGGTGTCGGCGACACCGAACACCCACGTGCGGTTCTCCCCGCCGTACTCACGGTCGTGGCTGACCCACACCGTTTCCGCGGGCCGGGGGCCGGGGAGCTGAGCGGCGTCCTGCAGGGCCTGATGGCATTCGGCGATCTTCTTGGCGCTGGCGGAGGGAGTGCGCTCGCCGGGCATGTAGTCGGTCCCGACCGCGATTGTCCACTTGGTCTTGCCGTCCCAGCCGTTGGGGCTGTGTCCATGGCCAACCTGCTCGCTGCCGTGGCCCACGGTGATGTGTTCGACGTCGTCGCGGGCACCCTCGCGCGGCGGCTCCAGCCGCCACCAGTAGCCGGGCATGCCCTCGAGTTCCTGCGCATCGAACGGCACGGCGGCGCTCGTGTCCGGTTCGACGGCGCCGGGCTGCTCGCTCTCCGGCTGATCGGAAACCGTCCCGGCAGCCGTCGGCGCGGGCGTAACGGGGAGCTCGGTGGGTGTGTCGGGCTCCTCGGCGGGGGCGGGGATCGCTGCGTAGCGCTGCATGGCGTTCAGCGCGTCCTCGACCTTGGGATGAGTGGTGCCGCCGCGCGGTCCGGTGCGCGCGTCGGGCCAGTTGGCGAATGACCGGTCCTTGTCCGCGGCGAACCGGCCCTTGCGCGGGTGCCACTGCAGACTGAAGCGCCAGTAGCCGACCTGGGTGTGTGCTTCGAGCTCGACGTTGAGGAGTTGGCTGCCGTAGCCCCTGTCCTCGGTGTTGCGGGTCATGGTCCA
The DNA here is from genome assembly GCF_029269835.1 of Streptomyces tropicalis. Classification (GTDB taxonomy): domain Bacteria; phylum Actinomycetota; class Actinomycetes; order Streptomycetales; family Streptomycetaceae; genus Streptomyces; species Streptomyces tropicalis. Next base: position 1,578 of record NZ_JARJBB010000074.1, read on the forward strand.
GCCCTGTGCCTGGGCTGTCCTCCACAGCTGGGCGATGGTCTCGGGGACGGGGTAGTGGGGGTCCCACACGCCGCCTTCCGTCACCGGTGCTTCCTGGATGGCCTCGGGCGCGGGGGTGGTCATCGGGGCCTCCGGTGCCGGTGCGGCCGTCTGGGGCGTCTGCTCGGCAGCAGGTGCAAGGTCGGGTGTGGGGGTGGTGCGGTGGTCGGCGAAGGTGCGCAGACGGCGCGGCATCTCGTGCGCGTGGCCGGCGAGCAACCGCACGAGCCCGTACAGGTCGCTGGCGTGCAGGTGCTCGTTCTCGAGCTGGGCGCGCAGTGCGGCCGTGGCGGGGGCGAGGAGGCGCTCGATGTATCCGGCCTTGGCCTGGATCTGGTTGTCGTCGAGCTGGAGCCGGTCGTGAGCCTGGATCTGCTCCAGCGCGTCCAGGACGCCGGTGAGGGCGGGCTGCTGGGTGTAGGTGAGCGGCCAGGTGTGACGGGCGGCGGTGTGCAGGGCGTTGATGGCGGGTTCGAGTTCGGCGAACGCCCAGGACACGCGCATGGCGTCGGGGTAGGCGGGGTGGCCGGGCAGCGGCTGGCCGTTCTCCTGGGCCCACACGCGCAGGGCGTTGACAACCGCGTGGTGGAAGTTGTCCGGACCGTACGGCTGCGGGGGAAGGATGGTGAGCTGCTCGCCGGCTTCACCGGGCAGGTGCGGCCCCATCACGGCGTGCCAGCCCGAGCTCTCCTTGACCAGGGTGGCCACGACCTCGTTGTCGGATCCGCGCAGGGTGTAGGCGGGTCCGCTCCAGATGTACTCCTGCCGCACGGTGAAGCCGTCCGTGTCCGGGACGCGGTAGACGAGCCGGTCCAGCAGGTCCGGGCGGGTGATCTGTTCGTAAGTCTGGTTGCCGAAGGCCTCGTAGTCGCCGAGCGGTTCCATGGCGCCCTCGGCCAGCGGGCGTTGCCGCGGGTCGGGGTAGCCGAGGCGGGGCAGCAAGAACGGGTCCTCGGACCAGATTTCGCCCGCGCTGGGGAACACCTGCCGCCATGCCTGTTCGCTCCACGCAGTGGCCGCGACCTGGTCAGCGTGTCGACGGGCGAGGGTGGCGAACGATGCGAAGAGGTCCTTCACGTCCAGTGGCACCGGGACGTGGAGGACGTCATTGTCCTGTGCGGCCCGGGCGAGCGCGAGGATCGCGCGGACGGCCTCGGAGGGGGTGCTGGGGCTGGAGGCCCGTACGGCCGCACTCGCCTCGTGCAGTCGCCCCGTGCGCGGGTCGGCGGCCGGCCACTGCGGGTGGGCGAGGAGCGCCCAGGCCGCGGTGATGACCTCGTCGGTGGCGCGGGTGAATTCGGCGAGGCTGGTGTAGGGGCCGCCTTCGCGGGTGGCGGTCTCCAGGTCGAACAGGGCGTCCGTTTCAGCGGGCACCGCGTCGGCGCGGTAGCGGTCCCAGGAGGCAGCAAGGCCTTGGGCGGTCGGTGTCCCGGCGGCCCGCAGGGCGTTCCAGATGGTCTGCTCGGCGCTGCTCAGCCGGCTCCGGTCCACCGTGCCGTCGGTGTTGGCGGCCAGCGCGGTGACGTAGGCCTCGTCGGCGTCCAGGAGTTCGCGGCGCGCCTGCTCGTCCAGCCCCAGGTGGATCCAGGCGGGCAGTTCCTCCCAGCGGATCACCAGGCGCATCGTGGGGCGGGTGCGGCCGCCCTGGGTGGTGATCAGGATGCCGTCGGGGGCGGGATCGAGCCGCCCCAGCTCGCGCAGGTCCTCGCTCAGGTGGGGGCCGCCGAGCCACATGCCGCGGCCGGAGGTGACCAGGTCCTCGCGCCAGGCGCGCCACTGGGCGGGGTCGTCCATCCGCCGTACGAAGGCCGCGAGCCCTGAT
>NZ_JARJBB010000075.1 GCF_029269835.1 Streptomyces tropicalis
CCTCGGAGAGACGGGGGCGGTCCGGCGGCGGAGGCCGCGCCGACCAGGACGGGGCTCGCGGACGGGCTGGCCGGCCGCGGGGGCGGCGGCGGGCCGGGGAACGCCGCGCGGCCCAGGGCGGTGCCGCGCAGGTCGGCCAGGCGCGGGACGGGAAGGAGGTTGAGCTCTTCGGTGGGGTGCAGCAGTCCGCGCTCGCAGGTCTCGGCCACCCACGCCGTGCACGAGGCGCGGGGGAAGGCGAGGTTGAGGCCGATCTCGCCCTTGGGCAGCACCCCGTTGAAGGGGACGGCGATGTTCTGGCTGTTCCAGTACGCGTACACGGACGTGGCCTTGGCCTGCTCGAACACTGGGAAGAGTGCCGGGTAGCGGGGCAGCGTGCGCATCTCGCGGAAGACGAGCTGCCCGGCCAGGTACGGCGCCATGACGGTCAGGGTGTCGAAGTCGGCGCCCGCGTACCGGAAGGACACCGCGCCCGCGTCCCGGTCGGGGCCGAGCGCGGCGCAGGCGAACAGGTGCGGCAGGCGCCGGCGTACGTAGGCGTCGGCGCCCAGAGCGAGCGCGGGGTCGATCCGCTCGATCAGCTCGGTGAGTTGCGCGCGGTCGGGATTGAACAGGGCCAGGTCGAACAGGCGCCCCATCGTGGCGACGGCGGCGAACGCGAGCTCCTTGTAGAGGCGGTTGTTCATCTCCCCCGCCAGTGCGTACGCCTTGGTCTCGGGGCTGGTGGAGTACAGCAGGAGGTACTCCGACAGGACCTCGAAGTACAGGTAGCCCAGGAACGGCATGCGCGGGACGGCCTGGGCCAGCTGGTGGAAGAACGCGGTCGTGGACGCGGTGCGCTCACCGCGGGCGTCGGCGAGCAGCAGGTCCAGGAAGCCGGCCGCCTCGCGCACCCGGGCCACGGCGCTCTGTCGGAGGTGCTCGTCCTCCCCCGCGGTCAGGAAGACGCGGTAGTCGAGGTAGGTGTCCAGGTGGATGCCGCCGAGGCGCAGGTAGTTAAGGCCCTTGGCCGGCGCGGGCGCCTCGGGGCGGACCTCGAAGACCAGGGTTCTGGTCTCGGGTTTGGTCCGCAGCAGGTAGGAGCCGAGGTTGTGCGGGCGCAGCCCCTCGGCGGTGACGGTCAGCGGGGCGCAGTACAGGGCGCCGACCAGGCAGCCGCCGGAGCCGTGGAGCTCGCCGGTGGCTCGGATGGCGTCCAGGTACGGGGTGGTGTGCATCAGGTGGACGGGCCGCCCGCTGGTGAGGGAGGCGAGCATCTGGTTGCCGGCGGGGTCCAGCAGGTGTCCGTTGGGGGCCCCGCGGTGGAGGGTGAGCCAGTCGTCGGTGCTCTCGGCGAGCCCGGTCGGCCCGGGCGGGGCGGTGTGGGCGGAGTAGTCGGTGTGGACGGCGTCCCAGGCGGCGTGCACGAGGGTCGTCCCCCTTCTCTTCTAGCGGGTCAGGGTGGTCACGGCGTGGGTGAGCGCGTCGCGGTGTCCGGCGCCGTGAAGGCGGGCCCGCTCGGAGTGGACGACCAGGCTGTGCGCGAGCGACAGCATCCCGTCGGGGACCGTCACGCGCAGGTGGGTGAGGTCGGGCCACCAGCGCGTAAGCGGCAGGCGGTAGCGGTCCAGGCAGTCGGCGGCCTTGAGCAGGTCGGTCAGGTGCGGGGCCCGCTGATAGGCGGTGTGCTGGTCCGGGCTGAAGGCGTCGTAGGGCAGGTTGTGCACGGCGATCGCCGAGGCCGCCTCCTCGCGCAGCGCCCCAGGGACGTCCTGGCCGAGGACGGCGAGGACGTCCTCGGCGTGCTCGGCGAACCAGTCGGCCCCGCGGCGGCCGTGCTCGGGGTCGGTCCGGTCGTTGTGGCGACGGCAGTCGTGGAGGGCCGCCGCAGTGCACAGCGCGGCGGTGTGCGGCCCGTCAAGGTCGTGGACGCGGGCGAGGAGGAAGGCGAGGACGCTGGTGCGGGCGCAGTGGCTGATGCCGTGCAGGCCCTCGGCCTGCTCCGGGCGGGCGAACCAGGCCGGGTCGGGGACCAGCACGGCGATGTCTTCCGCCGCGACGTGCGGGAGGTCGGCCGCCGGCGGCGGATTTCCCGCGATCCAGTCGAGGGTGACGGCGTCCATCCTCTGGTGATCCGGCAGCATCCGGCCGATGGCCAACTCACGCAAAGTGACGTCGGGTTGAGCGGGCACAGCTCTCCCTTCCGGGGCGGGCGGTCAGGTGAGAGCGAGTTCGCGGGCGGCCACCGCGGTGGTACGGCCGCTGGCCGCCGCCGTCAGCAGTGCCTCGGTCGCGGTCACGGCGTGCGCGCCCTCGGCCAGGGTCACCAGGCCGCGAGAGCCGGCCCCGAGGAGGGCGTCACGCATCAGCTTGTGCTCGACGGTGAACGGGGGCTCCTGCTCGGGCAGCGTGATCAGGCGTGCCTTGCCGCTCTGGACGCCCGGGAAGGAGTCGGCCGGGGCCGGGGCGGCGGTGTTGGGGTGGTGGGTGAGGGTGCCCGCGACGGTGTCGGCGGTCAGGACCCCGGCCGCGGTGTGGACCTGGACCTGACGGTGCTTGAACGGGGTGATCCAGTCGGCGTGGTGGTGGGCGAGGACCCCGCCGCGCAGGACCGTGGTGGCGGTGGCCGTGTCCTCGTTCGGGCCTGCCAGGGTGCGGGTGGCGGCGGTCACCGACTCGATCGGCGCCCCGGCGAGCCAGGAGACCAAGTCGATGTCGTGGACCAGCAGGTCCAGGGCGACGCCGACGTCGAGGATGCGGCCGGAGTAGGGGCCCTGGCGCCGGGTCTCCAGCTGCCACAGCTCGCCGAAGTCCCCGCCGTGAAGAAGCCGGGACAGCTCCGCGAGCGGCGCCTGGTGGCGTTCGGTGTGCCCGACGGCGGCGAAGGTCCCGGTACGGGCGAACGCGTCGTGGATCCGGCGGGCTGCCGCGCCGGTGGGCGCCAGCGGCTTCTCGATCAGCGCGGGCACACCGGCCGCCGCGAGGAGGAGGGCGTAGTGCTCGTGGGTCGCGCTCGGAGTGGCGATGACGCAGTAGTCCAGCTGAAGGCGCAGCATCTCCTGCACGTCGCCGTACAGAGGGGTGTCGGGGAAGGCGGTGTGCTTGGCGGGGTCGAGGTCGCTGACGGCGACCAGGTCGATGCCGGGCAGGGCGGCCATGGTGCGGGCGTGGACGGTGCCCGCCCAGCCCAGGCCCACCACACCGGTACGCAGCTTCGTCACGGGCTCTCTCCTTCAGATCCGGGGGCGG
>NZ_JARJBB010000076.1 GCF_029269835.1 Streptomyces tropicalis
CGGGTGATCATCCGTTTTGCGGGTGACTCGGGTGACGGTATGCAGCTCACCGGGGACCGTTTCACGTCGGAGACGGCGTCCTTCGGCAACGACCTGTCGACCCTGCCGAACTTCCCCGCGGAGATCCGGGCGCCCGCGGGGACCCTGCCCGGTGTGTCGTCCTTCCAGCTGCACTTCGCCGACCACGACATCCTCACCCCCGGCGACGCGCCGAACGTGCTGGTCGCGATGAACCCCGCCGCGCTGCGGGCGAACATCGGCGACCTGCCCCGCGGCGCGGAGATCATCGTCAACACCGACGAGTTCACCCCACGGGCCATGCAGAAGGTCGGCTACACCGCCTCCCCCCTGAAGGACGGCTCCCTCGACGGCTACAGTCTGCACCCGGTGCCACTGACCACGCTGACGGTGGAGGCGCTGAAGGAGTTCGACCTGTCCCGCAAGGAGGCCGAACGCAGCAAGAACATGTTCGCGCTGGGCCTGCTGTCCTGGATGTACCACCGGCCCACCGAGGGCACGGAGAGGTTCCTGACGTCGAAGTTCGCGAAGAAGCCGCAGATCGCGGCCGCGAACATCGCCGCGTTCCGCGCGGGCTGGAACTTCGGCGAGACCACCGAGGACTTCGCCGTGTCCTACGAGGTCGCCCCGGCCGCGACGGCGTTCCCGACGGGCACCTACCGCAACATCTCCGGCAACCTCGCCCTGGCCTACGGACTGATCGCCGCGTCCCGCCAGGCGGATCTGCCCCTGTTCCTGGGCTCCTACCCCATCACCCCCGCCTCGGACATCCTCCACGAGCTGTCCCGGCACAAGAACTTCCGGGTGCGCACCTTCCAGGCCGAGGACGAGATCGCCGGCATCGGCGCCGCCCTGGGCGCCGCCTTCGGCGGCTCCCTGGCGGTGACCACCACCTCCGGGCCGGGCGTGGCCCTCAAGAGCGAGACGATCGGCCTGGCCGTCTCCCTGGAGCTGCCGCTGCTGGTGATCGACATCCAGCGCGGCGGCCCCTCCACCGGCCTGCCCACCAAGACCGAGCAGGCCGACCTGCTGCAGGCGATGTACGGCCGCAACGGCGAGGCACCCGTCCCCGTCATCGCCCCCCGCACGCCCGCGGACTGCTTCGACACGGCACTGGAGGCCGCCCGGATCGCGCTGACCTACCGCACCCCGGTGATGCTGCTGTCCGACGGCTACCTCGCCAACGGCTCCGAGCCGTGGCGGATCCCGGAGCTGGAGGAACTGCCCGACCTGCAGGTGCAGTTCGCCCAGGGACCCAACCACACCCTGGCCGACGGCACCGAGGTGTTCTGGCCCTACAAACGCGACCCCCGCACCCTGGCCCGCCCCTGGGCGGTGCCGGGCACACCCGGCCTGGAACACCGCATCGGCGGCATCGAGAAACAGGACGGCACCGGCAACATCTCCTACGACCCCGCCAACCACGACTTCATGGTCCGCACCCGCCAGGCCAAGATCGACGGGATCGACGTCCCCGACCTCGAGGTCGACGACCCCCACGGCGCCCGCACCCTGGTCCTGGGCTGGGGCTCCACCTACGGCCCCATCACCGCGGCCGTGCGGCGGCTGCGCACCGCCGGGGAGTCCATCGCGCAGGCCCACCTGCGCCACCTCAACCCCTTCCCGCACAACCTCGGCACGATCCTGGAGCAGTACGACAAGGTGGTGATCCCGGAGATGAACCTCGGGCAGCTCGCCACCCTGATCCGGGCGAAATACCTGGTCGACGCGCACTCCTACAACCAGGTCAACGGCATGCCGTTCAAAGCCGAACAGCTCGCCAAGACACTCAAGGAGGCCATCGATGAGTGACACCTCCCCGCACAGCACAGGCGCATCGCTCCAGGCACTCTCCCTGGTGCCCAAGGCCGAGGCCCGGCAGTCCATGAAGGACTTCAAGTCCGACCAGGAAGTGCGCTGGTGCCCCGGCTGCGGCGACTACGCCATCCTCGCCGCCGTCCAGGGCTTCATGCCCGAACTCGGCCTGGCCCGCGAGAACATCGTCTTCGTCTCCGGCATCGGCTGCTCCTCCCGCTTCCCCTACTACATGAACACCTACGGGATGCACTCCATCCACGGCCGCGCCCCCGCCATCGCCACCGGCCTGGCAACCTCCCGCCGCGACCTGTCCGTCTGGGTCGTCACCGGCGACGGCGACGCACTGTCCATCGGCGGCAACCACCTCATCCACGCCCTGCGCCGCAACGTCAACCTCAAGATCCTGCTGTTCAACAACCGGATCTACGGCCTCACCAAAGGCCAGTACTCCCCCACCTCCGAAGTCGGCAAGATCACCAAATCCACACCCATGGGCTCCCTCGACGCCCCCTTCAACCCCGTCTCCCTCGCACTCGGCGCGGAAGCCTCCTTCGTCGCCCGCACCATCGACTCCGACCGCAAACACCTCACCGACGTACTCCGCGCCGCAGCCGCCCACCCCGGCACCGCACTCATCGAGATCTACCAGAACTGCAACATCTTCAACGACGGCGCCTTCGACGCCCTCAAAGACCGACAACACGCCGAAGAGGCCCTCATCCGCCTCCAGCACGGTCAACCGATCCGCTTCGGCACCGACGAACGACGCGGGATCGTCCGCGACCAAGCCACCGGCGACCTCAAAGCCGTCACCATCACCCCCCACAACGAGACGGACATCCTCATCCACGACGCCCACGCACCCTCCCCCACCACCGCCTTCGCCCTCTCCCGCCTCGCCGACCCCGACACCCTCCACCACACCCCCATCGGCATCCTCCGCTCCATCGACCGCCCCGTCTACGACACCGCCATGGCCGACCAACTCGACACCGCCACCGAACAACACGGCAAAGGCGACCTCGCCGCCCTCCTCACCGGCACCGACACCTGGACCGTCACCGGCTGAC
>NZ_JARJBB010000077.1 GCF_029269835.1 Streptomyces tropicalis
GAACCGCGGAGAGCGTCCGCGTTTTCCCGGACGTTTCTGCGGACGGAATCGCGGTCGCATCTGCGGTCGCCGCGCGCCGCGCTTCCGCGGCCCTGCGGCGCTCCTCCCGCGCCTCCTCGTCGGCCTTGATCTGCGCCTCCGCCCGGAGCCGCTCCGTTTCCGCGGTGACTTCCGCCTGGGTCCGCGTCGCCGTGGCCTGGGCTTCTGCCAAAATCCGCTGCCGCTCCAGGGCCGCTTCGTGGGCCTTCGCCTCCGAAGCGAGCCGTGCAGCGCGCTCCGCGTTTTCGGCGTCGATCCGGGCCTGCTGCTCCCGCGCTTCCGTCGCCAGGCGCGCTTCTTCGGCCGCCGCGATTCTGCGCCGCTCCTCGTCTTCCGCGTCGGCCTTCCTCCGCGCTTCCGCGTCCGCGCGGCCCAGGCCCGCGCTTTCTGGGCCTCGATGGCCGCGCGTTTCTCCTCCGCGGCCAGATCCGCGGCGCGCTTGCGCTCCGCTTCCTTGTCCGCGCGATCGGCTTCCGCGCGCCGCCGGGCCTCGTCAGCGTCGGCCTTTCGGCGCGCTTCCTCCTGGTCCTTCCAGTCACTCAGCGTGTTCAGGTGGACGGACTTCCTCCCCACCGCGAACTTGCGGTACCCGGCCCCCGCCTCGGCCAGGAAGATGACCAGAACGGGGATGACCGAGTGGAGGAGGAGGCCGGCCGGGTCCGGGCGGTCGGGCCATCCGGTGAACACCGCGTCCGGGTACAGCGACCCCCAGCAGTTCATGAGCCACGTCGCGAGGCCGGCGAACCAGCGCAGCGCGAAGGGCCAGCCGCCGGGGCGGTAGCCGTGGGAGGACAGTTTCCCGTCGATGAACAGGGCCGCCAGGAGCGACACCGACACCAGGGGGTCGAGCATCCATGCAATGGCCCAGTGGACGTGGTGTTCCTTCGCGAACAGGGTCACATTGACGGCGGTGAAGATGAGGCCCCCGACACCCAGAATCACCAGGACCGTGGTCACCAGGCGTTCGATCCGTTCCAGGTCGGCGATCGCCTTCCGCGCCTTGTCGGCGTCTTCGGCGGTCACAACCCGTACGGCAGGCGGCGGGGCCTTGGTTGTGGTTGGAGTGGCGGGGGACATGGTGCGGATCGCTCCTCAGCGCTGTTGCGGGGTGGGGGTCGGTTTCGGTGGGGTGAAGTGCGCCCCGGGGATGCGGTACGGCTCGTCGGCCGGGACTCCGGCCTGCTCCCGGACCGCGTCGACCAGCTCGTGTACGTGGTCCATGTCCGGCTGCGCGTCAGGTGTCATTCGCTGATGTCTCCGACGCCGGGACGTGGGGCACTGGGTGCGACGCCCCGGCGATGTAGGGGGACCTAGGTAGCCGGCCGGCTCCCGGAGTCGGAGGGCACCGGACGGATGCGTGACGAGACCGTTCGGGCCTGCGCCCCGGGGTCCGAGCCCGGCGTGCTGCCGGAGTTGAAGTAGGCGTCCCAGTCCATCGGCCGCACCAGCCGCAGGTGAGAAGCCCTCGGCGGCGCAACTTGCCTACGGGGCATGGGCTTCGGCGTGCTGCCGGAGTTGAAGTAGGCGTCCCAGTCCCAGGCCATCAGTGGCCACTACCGGTACGCATGATCCGCTCGCGCCTGCGACGGGCGCTCTCGGTGTCGTCGGCGGCCTTGCGGATGCGGTCGATACGTCGGGAGACGTCGTCGGTAAGGTTCAGCACTGCTGCGTCCTCCAGGTTGGTCTGGTGGGTGCGTGGCATGCGGGCCGGTGTGTCCTCACCGGCCCGCGCGCCGGTCGTCCGGGCGGTGCGCTTCCCTGCGGGGTGGCCTGCCGGTCCGGGTGGCCGGGTTCGTGCCCGACCCCGATTCACGCGGGGTCGGGCACGGCACCTGGCGCTCCGTGTTCAGCGGGTCATCCGCCGCACGGGATCGGAACGTTGTTCTCGGTGTTGGCGTAGGCGAAGCGGACGAAGCCCTGGTAGGTGCCCCATCCACCGTGGCCGTCGCCGCGCGAGGTCTGCACCACCCATGCCAGGGTGGGGTCGTTGGGGTGGCAGCCGAGCACGGAGGCCTCGTCCTTCTCGCCCATGAGGCCCTTGATGTGGCCCCCGGCGTCGCGGAAGTACAGGCCGCCGGTGCCCGGCTTCGGGTGGAGGTCGACGGTGAACCCCTCGTAGCCGACGTACGTCGGGTCGGCGGAGGCCGGAGCGGCGAACGGGAGCGCCATCAGACCGACGGCTGCGGCGGTGCCCGTGGCAACCGCCACCCGACGTCGGGTGCGGCGCTGCGAGGCGGGATGGGGCTTGTTGGGCTCGGCGATGCCGAAGTAGGCGCGGACAGTCATGGGTTTATCTCCCTTGGTTCTTGCTGACTACGGATGGGATGTACGAGTGGGGCCAGGGGCGCAGCGGCGGTCCCCTGGGGATGGGCCATGAGCGGTGGCGAGGAAGGCGGGCGGGCGCGATAGTGCTCAAGCGCTGCTGTTCCGGGCCCGGTTGCGGGCGGCACGGCGCTTCATTGCGCGGCGCTCGTCCTCGCTGAGGCCGCCCCAGACGCCGGAGTCCTGTCCGAACTCCAGCGCCCACTGCAGGCACGTCTCCATGACGGGGCAGCGGCGGCAGACGGACTTGGCCTCCTCAATCTGCAGGACTGCGGGGCCGGTGTTGCCGATGGGGAAGAAGAGGTCGGGGTCTTCCTCGCGGCAGACGGCGCGGTGTCGCCAGTCCATGAAGTACCTCCA
>NZ_JARJBB010000078.1 GCF_029269835.1 Streptomyces tropicalis
GGTCGCCGGTGTGCGCGCTGGCCAGCTTCTCGCGGACCGCGTCCAGGGCCAGGACCTGTTCGACCTGGTCCAGCAGCGGGGCGCGCCGGTTGCGGAACGCGGTGATCGACCGGCGCACCGTGCCGCCGGGGAACTCGCTCCGTAGTGCCGCGGTGACGGCGGCCGGGCGGGTGGCTTGAAGCGTCTGCCACCAGGCGGCGAGCGGCCCGTCGCCCAGGACGTCTCCCCCACTGCGGGCGATGAGGTCGGTGAGCAGGGTGATCTGCTCGGCGGGCAGGTCGTGCTGCCACGCGGTGCCGTACAGCCAGTCGGCCGCCGCCTGCCGGGCAGCCTCGGGTTCGGCGCCGGGTTCGGCGTGGACGGCGAGCTCGGCATCGTTCTCGGCTCGGTGGCGGCCAGGGCCCCGGCGTGGGCTTCGGCGGCCCGGGCTGCGGCCTCGAGCGCGCCCCCGTCGCCGGTCTTGTCGAGGCGGTGGAGGTGGGCCTGTTCGCGTCCCTGTCCGGCGAACGCGGCCAGGGCCTGGTGGTCGCTGTAGACGACGCCGTGGTCGCGGGCCTGCATCAGGTGAGCGAGCACGATGGGCGCAGGCCCGTGGGTGAGGGGCCGTGGGCCTTCCAGGACTGCGGCGCGCACGAGTTCCAGAAGGTCGTCCTGGGCGGCGCGCCCGTGGGCGGCATCGGCGTAGGGCTGCGCGCCGGGCGGCACGGTCACGCTCTGGTCGGCCGGGCCGTCGGGGGCGGTTGCGCGGCGGGCGGCAGCGCCGTCGGCGGGCAGGGTGGGCAGGTGGCTGGCGAGCCGGTCGACGTGGTGGCGCGCCAGGTTGTGCAGCGCGAGCGCGAAGAAGCCGCGCTGGGGGCCGCTGTTGTTGAGCACCGTCTTGGCGGCGTCCGCGACCTTCTGGTGGCGGTGCATCTCTCCGGCGAGTCCGCCGACGTCGCGGTGCCCGGTGCACAGGCGCAGGGCTGCCTCAAGGTCGTGGCCCGCCTCGGCCGGCATGTTGTCGTCGAAGGGCAGGTGGTCGAGGAGGTAGGCGAGCGCGGTGATGCCGTCCTGGTCCTGTTGCAGTTCCTTGTCCGGGTAGGTCGCTCCGGTGGTGCGGAGGCGGTCGGGCACCAGGTGCTCGGCGAGGCGTTCCGCGGCCTGCTCGACCAGGCGCAGGGCGTGGTGGGCGGGCTGGACTGTGTGGCGCCCGCTGTGCCGTCCGATCACCGCTTCGACGGCGCGCAGCGTCTGCTCGGCGCTGGCCGTCAACTCGTGTGCCTGGGCCGCCTGTTCGTGCCAGCGGATCGCGCCGCCTCGGGGCGGGTGCCGAACTGCTCGGCGGTAGCGTCCTGCCACAGCGCGAGGGACGCTTCGTCGGCGATCTCCTTGAGCGCCTTCTCGCTGACGTACTGGCGGCCGCTCCAGGTCCGGGTGAACTTCCCCAGCGCGGCGACGAGTTGCAGGGCGCCGGTGCGGGCGGCGGCCTGGTCGGGATAGGGGTCCTCGCCCTCCCCCATCCCCTGCGGGTCTGCAAGGTGCCAGGCGGCCAGCGCGGACGCCGACAGGGGGGTGCCGGGGGCTGCGGCCGCGGTGTCCAGGCGCGCGGTGACTTCGCGGACCAGGTAGGTGTGCAGGAGTTCGGCGGCGGTGGTGGGCGCGTCGTCTTCGCCGAAGTACAGCCTCAGCAGCCCGGCCGGAAGATGGTCTTGGAGCGAGGCGAGGTGTGCCTCGGTGAAGCGGCTGACCAGGTCGTCCGCGTCGTCGCCCAGGCTGCCGGTCAGGCGCAGGCGCAGGTCGATGTCGCTGCTGGCGGCGTCCGCGACCTCGGCCACCTGCTCGGCCCACGGCTGCCACCGCTCCGGCAGGTCGGTGCCGGCGGCGGGCAGCGGGGCCAACGGTGCTGCCGAGTCGGCGGGCGCGGCGTCGCGCAGGGTCTGCCACATGGTGCCGAATAGGCCGACGAAGTCGCCCGTGGGCCCGATGTCGCTGTGCAGGGCGCGCCTCAGGCGGGGCGACATGTCCTGCTCTCGCTGTTCCAGCCACGCCCACAGAGCGGGCGCCTGGGGCACCTCCGCCGTTGAGGAGGCGTGGTAGTGGATCGTCGAGAGCAGCTGGTGGTCGGCGCGGGCGTGCGCGGTGAGGGCCTCGAGTTCGCGCTTCAGGTGCGGGTCGGCTTCGTCGACGAGGCTCTGGGTGCGCTTGGCGTGCGATGCCGCAGTGCTCTCCAGGGTCATCAGCAAGTCGCCGTGGCCGAACTTGCCCTCATCCGACTGCTCGTGCCACACCTGCTTGGTGAGCTCGCCGATCTGGTGGCACAGGGCGGGCAGGGCCGGGGAGACGCCCGCGGTCAGGTCACCGTGCTCGCCGGCAAGGTGCTCCAGCAGAC
>NZ_JARJBB010000079.1 GCF_029269835.1 Streptomyces tropicalis
GTGGGTGCGCCCGGGGCGTTGAGCAGGCGCAGCAGGTCGCGGCGTAGCTGTTCGCCCTCGGGCAGCTTGGTCGGCAGCTCCGTTACGTTCTGCGCCTCGGCTTCCTCCCGCAGCTCCGGCTCCACCTCGGCTTCGGCTTCGGCTTCCGTCTCGGTTTCCGTCTCGAGGTCCGCTTCGTGCTCGGACTCCAAGTCGCCGGCTTCGATCTCCGGGTCGTGCTCCGGCTCCAGGTCGGTCTCCAGGTCCGGACCGGCCTCGTTTTCGAGCTCGGATGCCAGTCCCAGCACCGCTGCGAGCTCCGCCTCGAAGTCAATGTCCTGGTCGGCGTCAGCTTCGAGTTCCGAGGCAAGCTCCGCCTTGAGTTCGGCGCTCAGCTCCGCCTCCATCTCCGCCTCCAGCTCCGCACCCATGTCCGGCTCGGTCTCTGGTTCCGGCTCGGGTGTGGTGTGCGGCTGAGGAGTCGGCCGGGCCAGGGCGGTGGGGTGCGGCTGTGCCTCTTGCGGTGCGAGCGGCGCCCGCAGGGAGAGCCGGTAGACCTTTTCGGGCAGTTCGAAGGCCATGGCCTTCAACTCGACCGAGGCCGGCTGGATGTCCGCCCCGTTGACGATGGTGGCGTCCATCAAGTAAGTCCGCTCGCCGCCGCCGTGGGGATGGTTGTGGGTCACCATGGCGCGGCCGCGGATCCGCAGGGCGCCAGCGGCGGGTGCCCCCGCGGCGCCGCTCGGTGCGAGCGGGGTGCCGTCGGCATCGAGGTCGAATTCGATGACGTCGTCGTTGAGGACGAATTCGGCGTCCAGGCGCAGGCCGATGGTCTCGCCGCTGGCATCGAGGACGGCGTCCTGGCCCGGGTGCTCTACCGGGAGGTTGCGGGGCACGTGCCAGATGCTGTCGTCGTCCAGGAGGAGCGCCACGGTGCCGAACTCGGTGTCGGTGCGCTCGATGACTTCCCAGGCCTTGTCCTCGTCGTTGATCCTCAGCCACACCCAGTCGCCGGGGGTGAGCGCGTCCGCCCAGCGGATGGTGTCGGTGTCCTGCTCGGGGCGCTGGGGCTGGTCCTCGAAGAGCTGCCACATGGCGTCGCTGGGGGAGTTGGCCCGGTCGTGCGCGCGGTCGTGGTGGGCGCGTTCCTCCAGGACCGTGTGGTTGAGGTGGACGAACTCCCCCGCGGACAGCCGCGCGCCGAGCTGCGGGTCGCTCCAGTCGATCGGCTCTCCGCCGGTGGTCCGCAGTTCGGTGAGGCGGCCGGCGAAGTCGCGTGCTTCCTCCAGGGAGGGCAGGCCCTCCAGCGGCTGGGGGGTGACGGCGAGGTCGCGGGCGGCTTCGGGGCTGAGGTAGAGGTCGGGCAGGAGTCCGTCGAAGGGCAGGCCGCTGCCGGCGGGGAGCGCCTCGAAGGTCTCGCCGTTGCGGCGGATGGCGAACTGGCCGTCGTCGGTGAGTTCCACCAGTTCGCGGTCCTTGGCGAGCTTGCGCACCTCGGTGCGGCGCTCCGGGCTCAGTCCGGGGATCTTCGCGGCCATCAGGTGGGTGCGGACCTGGCCGAGGGAGGCGAAGCGCCGCTGCACCAGGGTCGTCTCCCCTGCCGGTGTGGAGGGTGCAAGCGGCGTGGCGACCATGACATGGCTGGTGGAGCGGATGTTCTGGATCTGGTTGCCGGTGGCCGCGTCCAGGACCCGGACCCAGCCGATGCTCGCGCCCTTCGCGTCGGCGGACTCCTCGATCCGCACCAGGACCGGGACGTCCAGGGGTTCCAGGTTGGAGCGCAGCTGGGTGGCCTGCGGGTTGTTGACTTCGCCCTTCCACCAGAAGGTGCCGTCGGCTGCGGCCACCTCGCCCAGGACCTTCTTCACGTTGGTGATCACGAAGGCGCCCGGTGCCGGCATGGAGGGGTCGGTCTGCTCGGGGGCGGGCCGGGGCGCGGTCTGGGGAGCGGGCGCGGTCAGGCGGCGGCCGGTGCTCTGCTGGTACTCCTTGGCGTAGCGCCGGTCCCGCTCGTCGAGGCCCTGGGTGACCAGGGCGTGCAGGATCGCCTGCTTGATGTCGTGGCCGTGCTGGTCCTTCCAGTGGAGGGCCTTCATGGGCAGGGCCCGGAGGGTGGGGTTGGGCATGTCCCAGGGGAAGGGGCGGCCCTGTTCGTCACGGATGCTCTCCAGGGCGTCCGCGATCTGGTTGGCCCGCTCGCGGGTCTTGATCTGTTCGCCCCAGGGGCCGAAGACCTTGGTGAGCCGGTCCGGTGCCCGCACTTCGTAGCGTTCGGGGGCGACGGTGATGATCGCGAGTCGTCCGCCGGAGCTCAGGTGGGTTCCGGCCTCGGTCTTGCCGTGCTTGCGGCACAGCTCGACGATCATCTGCTGGC
>NZ_JARJBB010000007.1 GCF_029269835.1 Streptomyces tropicalis
GAGCCTGTCGGCTCTTAAGTTGGCCTGACGGCCAACTACGGGCCTGACGGCCCGTTAGGTTGCTGTCGCCGTGCCTGACGGCACGGCTGTGTATGTCAGTGCGGGGGTTGGCCCGGGCGGGCCAACCCGGTTGGTATCTAGGGACGTTGGCGGGCCTGGCGGCCCGCTCGCCAAGAGAGAGTGTTCTGCCTGGCGGCAGAAAAAGATACTTAGTGAGGGCCTCCCCTGACGGGGAGGGGCAGGTGGCTGGGCTTAGGTGCCGGCGCCTGTCGGCGCCGTGATGTCATAACGAGGTGGTTGCACAGTTATCTGGGTTGCCTACGCTCCCCTGCCGGGGAGCTGGAATGAGTGGTGTCCGGCTGGCGCCTGACTCGGTGTCTGTTTCCTTTGATGAAGTGGGCGTTCTCGCTTTTCATTTTGTTTGAACGGGGAGTACACGCCTGACGGCGTGCTAGTTGATCGGCATGGCAGGTTGGAAGGAGAAGACCGGAGCGATCTCGGTGGCGTCCTGGTGGGCTAGCAATGCCGGCCTTCCCGGAGCTGAGACGAGGGTGCTGCGCAACCGGGGACGGGGGATCTGTGCGTTGATCACGCTCAGCTGCGGGAGCCTGAGGAGCGGCCGAGCAGTACGGCGAGCACGCGGAGAGCCGCCTGCCGACGGCTGCGTGTACGGGCGCACACCGCGATCAGGGCGAGTTCGGTGAGCGGGAGAGCGCGGGTGGCCAACAGCGCTGTGACGAGAGGACTATTGACCAGGGTGAGCAGCCTTCGGTGAGTGGGAGGTGCACCGCCCCATCGAGGCGTCGGAGACGGTGCCGGGCGTGCTGCCGCTGTATGTGCGGCGCTCCCACGACGAGGTGCTGCGTTCGGTGGTGGCGCGAGCCGGATGGCGGTGCTGGTCGGTGAGTCGTCCACGGGTAAGACGAGGGCGTGCTGGGAGGCGGTGGCGGAGCTGCCGACCCGGTGGCGGCTGTGGCATCCGTTCGATCCGTCACCGGCCCAGGCGCTGGCGAACGAGATGCGGGAAGGGATCGCTGCGCGTACCGCGATCTGGCTCAACGATCTGAGTGAACTGGCCGCGCTTGCCACAGAGCCGGCCGAGGTAGAGGAGGCCGCCCGGGGGGCTTTCGCCGTGGGCGAGGCCACGTTGTTGAAGGAGCTGGCCGAGCGAGCCGAGGCCGACGGGCGCGCCGCTGACGCGGCCCGGTTGTACGGGGACGCGATCGGCATCTTCGAACGCCAGCGTCGCCAGCGGGAGGAGGGTGTGGGTCTGATCGAGGGGCCACGACCTCCTTCTGCAGACGCGCCGGATCGGCCACGTAGGCCCCGGGCCGTGCGCACCATGGCAGTCCTGGGCCTCGCCCGCACGCCATCGGCCGGTGGCCCTGCCAGACAACCGGCGCGGTGGTGGGAACTGGGCGAACTCGCCGCGCATATCACCGGCGACGCGCACGGGCTCGACGAGGGGCGTCTCGCCGGCACGCTGACGCTCAAAGGGATCGCTGCGGCTTGCGGCCTGCCCGGATCGGAGTCCTCGGCAGGCCGGCGACTTCTGTGGGAACAGGTCGGGGTCAGTGCCGACATGCTGTCGGGCACCGTCATCGTGTGGAAGCTGGCACCGCCAGGACCCGATCCCTGGGCCTCGATGATGCGTGCCCGCGGCGACCTCGGCCTGGCCACCCACCTGACCATGCACGAGTTGCGGACCGCCGCCGTCAGCGCGCCGCTGGCCGCGCCGCAGACCACCGTGCGCTGGTGCGAGAACCCGCAGGTCCTGCAGGCAGCCGCACGCTACGGACTTCCCGGAGTTCTGGTTTGCGGGAGCGGCAATCCCTCAAGCGCCGGATGGGAGCTGCTCCAA
Organism: Streptomyces tropicalis; assembly: GCF_029269835.1. GTDB lineage: Bacteria > Actinomycetota > Actinomycetes > Streptomycetales > Streptomycetaceae > Streptomyces > Streptomyces tropicalis. The sequence continues at coordinate 1,862 of NZ_JARJBB010000007.1, forward strand.
CGTCTCCTCACGGACGGCGCACACGTTCTCTACCACGGCGACTTCGACTGGGCCGGAATCACCATCGCCGAGCGTGTGCTTCGGCTGGGCGCCTACCCATGGCGCATGAGCGCCGCCGACTACCTCACTGCGCTCGCCTACCTGTCGACAGACCGTCTCGCTCCGCTGGCCGGAGAACCCGTGGCCACCCCCTGGGACCCTCGCCTCGAGCAGGCAATGAGCGAGAAAGGTCTCGCCGTGCACGAGGAGGCGCTCCTGCCCCGCCTCCTTGCCGATCTGTCCGGCTGAGACCTCGGGGTGACAGACACGTCCCGCCGGCCCCGGAATCCTGCCGTGTCGGCTGTCACACCGGTCGCCATGCGGATCCCGCTTTCGGCCGCTCCCGTAATCGCCGGGCTGTGGCGGAGCAACTCCTCGAAGACCTAGGACACCAACGCTGAGCGTCCCCTGGTACAGGCACATGTCGGTGATCCGCTCCAAGAGGCATGCCGGCGCCAGTCTGGGAGCCGGCGGCCGGTGGTGTTCACAGGCCGAGCTCGGCCAGGGCGGCTTGGCGCTGCGGAGTGAGACCGGAACGGCGCCGTCGCAGGTTGCTCAGCCACTGTCCCAGACGCACCTGTTGCCCTTCCACCTCCTCGATGTGCCGCTGAGGGACGTCGAGATGCCCCTCCCGCTCGCGGAACACCCGGGCGGCCGCCAACCCCCGCTGGAAGGCGCGTTCGCGCGCCGACAGAGGGTCCTTTGTCGCCGGTTCCGCGGGCGCATCGGGCAGTTCGAGAAGTCCCAACTCCTGAAGCACTCTTCTTTGTCCAGGCTGCAGGCGGTCGAAGCGCGCGCGCTGGGCTTCGAGCCATGCCTGTGTTTGGGAGGTCGTGTCGTTGTCTGCCAGGCTCTGGCGGGCGGCGTGGTAGGCGCGTTGCCAGGTGATCGGCCAGGACGGGTTCCACCACGGGTCCAGGGCAGTGAGGGCAGCGGCGCGCTGGTCGGTGAGGGCAGCGGCGCGGGCGCGCTGGGTGGCCAGCCAGCGGCCGAGGGGAAAGCCGTCATGGACTTCCTCGACGGGTGCGGCCAGATGGCCCTGGCGGGCGGCGTAGGCGGCGGCGTGGGCGAGTGCGCGGTCGAAGGCCTGCTGGCGGGGGTCCCAGATGATGCCGAGGCGTTCGAGGGCCTGTACGCGTGCGGTGTCGAGCGTGCCTTTGGTGTGCAGGTGGCGTTGCCAGGTCAGCCAGCGTCCCAGGGGGTAGCCGGTGAGGTCTTCGTAAGTCTGGGGGACGTCGAGGTGGTGGTGGGTGTGGCGGTAGGTGCGGGCTGCGGCTAGGCCTCGGCGCCATTCGGCGCTCTTGGGGGCAAGGACCCGCAGTGAGAGGGCGAGGGCGACTTCGTCGGCCTGGGTGGGGCGGTCGAAGCGGAGCCAGGCGTCGGGGTCTTCGGAGGGGATGGTGGGGCGGTGGGTGCGGGGGTCTGACAGGCGGGCGTCGAGGCGGTCGTCGTGGGCGCGCAGTGCCTGGATGGTGCGCCACAGTGGGGTGTAGGCGTCGGCGCCGAGGAGGTCGTCGGGGTCTTCGTCGGGGGTGAGGTAGACGGGGACGACGAGGGTGGCTTTCTTGCCGGCGCCGGGTTGCTGGCGCAGGGCGCGGCCGACGGCCTGGACGGTGTCGACGGGGCTGTTCTTGGGGTCGGCGAAGACGACGGCGTCGATGGCGGGTACGTCGATGCCCTCCCCCAGGACACGTGCGTTGGACAGGACGGCCGGGGCTTGGGGGGCGGTGTGGGAGGCGAACTCGAGTAGGAGGCGGCGGCGGACCTGGGGGGTGTGGCTGCCGCTTATCCAGTCCGCCCACAATCCCTCGGGCCGCAGTTCGGTGGGGAGCGTGGCGGCGGTCTCGTGCAGGGTGGTGGCGAAGGCGCGGGCGTCGGCGACGCGGTGGTGGAAGGTGAGGATGCGGCGTAGCCGGTGGTCGTGGATGGCGCGCAGGGCTGCGACTTGGCGGCCCGCCAGGCGCAGTCCGTCGATGCCGGCTCCGGGGCCGGTGGCGAGCCAGTCGCGCAGGTCTTGGTCGGTGACGACGGGGACGAGGATCTGGTAGTCGGCGAGTAGGCCGAGGTCGATGGCGTCGGAGAGGTTGAGGTGGTAGGCGACGGGGCCGAAGAGGGTTTCGTCGTCCATCGAGGCCACGGTCTCTGCGCCGTCGCCGTCCTGGGCGTCGTCGGGGTCCCAGATGCGGGGGGTGGCGGTCAGGTAGAGGCGGCGGGTGGCGGGGACCTGGTCGTCGTGGTGGACAGCGGCCCAGGCCTTGCCGAGACGGCCGGCGGTGCGGTGGGCCTCGTCGACGACCACGAGGTCCCAGGCAGGAAGGCGGTGGTCGTGGTGGGCGGCGACGACGGCGGTCAGCGAGGCGTAGGTGGCGTAGGCGGTGACGGGGCCGGGGCGGGGCGGGGTGGCGAGTGCGGTGAGCTCGCCGGGGTCGGTGGTGAGGGGGATGTCGGCGCCGAGCGGTTCGTGGTCGAGGGCCTGGCGTTGGGAGCACACCGCGATGGCCGTGCCTTTGCGTCCGGCGTTACGCCAGGAGCGGATGGTCTGCGACAGCAGGTCCAGTGTCGGCAGGAGTACCAAGACTCGTCCGTGGTGGGCGATGCGGGAGGTGGTGCGGGCGGCGATGAGGGTCTTGCCGGTGCCGCAGGCTGCGATCACGCTCGCGCGGGCGTGGTCGCGGAGTGTGGCGGTCGCGGCAGCGATGGCCTCCTTTTGGTGAGGCCGTAGTTCGATATCGGGGGCCATGGAGGGTGTATCGCTCCGGGGGTCGGCTGGGCGTTCCAGGAGGGTGGGGGCGTGAGCTGCACCCTCCTGGATGCAGGTTATTCGGCTGCTTCGGTCAGGTGGGCGAGAGTGGAGCCGGTGGGGCCCTTTTTGACGTGCAGTCGTTGGGTGATGCGGCGGCGTAGTTCGGGGATGTGGCTGATGACGCCGACGGTGCGGTCGTGGGCGCGCAGGGAGTCCAGGACGTCGAGGACGTTGTGGAGGGTGTCGTCGTCGAGGGTGCCGAAGCCTTCGTCGATGAAGAGGGTGTCCAGGGGGTTGCCGCCGGCTTCGTGGGTGACGACGTCGGCTAGGCCGAGGGCGAGGGACAGGGAGGCGAAGAAGGATTCGCCGCCGGAGAGGGTGTCGGTCTTGCGGGGGCGGCCGGTCCAGGAGTCGGTGATTTCCAGTCCGAGGCCGGAGCGGGCGCCGTGGGCGGCTTGGTGGTCGGAGTGGCGGAGGGTGTAGCGGCCTTCGGACATCAGGTAGAGGCGTGTGTTGGCAGCGGTGACGACTTGTTCGAGGCGGGCGGCCAGGACGTAGGCCTCCAGTTGCATGCGGACTCGGGTGCCGGATGCGTTGCCGGTGGCCAGGTCGGCGAGGTGGCGGGCGGTGTTGTGGGCCTGTTCGAGTGTCTCCAGGCGCTTGACCGCTTCGCCCAGGGTGGTAGCGAGGTCGGTGAGTTCGGTGGTGCGGGTCTGGGCGGTACTGGCGGCGGTGACCGCTTGGGCGTGCTGGTCATCTGCGGCGGCGCGCTGGGACGCCGCAGCGTCGACGTCGGCGGCTGGTTGGGCGGTGGCTTCCTGCAGGGCAGGGTCGTCGAGGACTGCTTGGTGGGCGGCGCGGGCCTGGCGCCACTGGTTGATCTCTTCGTCGATGTTGTTGAGGTCCTGCTCGTTGAGCAAGGCTTCGTCGGCGGCAGCGAGCGTGTCGAAGCCTTGGAGTGTGGCGGCGTCGGTGGCCTCGCTGGTGCGGGTGTGCAGGGCCTGGGCGGCGGTGGCGGCGGTGCGGGATGCTTCGGCTGCCTGCTCGAGGTGGTCGGCGGTGCGGGTGAGGTCGTCGATACGCGCGGCCAGGGTGGAGGCGGTGCCGCGGGCGGTCTGAAGTTTCTCGGTGAGTTCGGCCTGCCGCTGGGACTGGGTGTCGTAGGTGGCATTGCGGGCGGACAGGCCGGCGGTGGCGATGCTGTCCAGCTCGGTCATGGTGGCGTGCTCGCGGTCCAGCTTGAGGAGTTCTTCCTCAACGGTCCTGCGGTCGGCGGCCTGCTGAAGGGCGTCGGCCAGCTGCGTGGTGAGGGCTTCGTGTTCGGTCTTGAGGTCGGCTAGCGGAGTGTCGCCAGCTTCGCCGCTGGCACTGGCGGCGTTCTCGCGTAGCTGCTGCAGCTGGGCCGCGATCGCGTCACGCTGCTGCTGGGCTCGCTGGTGGGTCTTCTCGGCGGCTTGTTCGTCCTCGCGCGTGGGCTGTCCGTCGGCAGCCTGAGCGGGCGCCGGGTGGGAGCACGAGCCGCAGACCGGGCAAGGCGTGCCGTCGGTGAGGCTGGCGGCGAGTTCGGCGGCCATGCCTTCGGTGCGTTGGCGGCGGATGTCGATGTGGGTCTGGGCGGCCTGCTCGGTGTCTTTCTGCGCGGTGGCCAGGCGCTGCTCGGTGGTGGTGATCTGCGCGAGGTGGGCGTCGCGGCGTTCGGCAGCTCCTACGCGGTCGTTGAGGGTCTCCAGCTGGCCTTGGTGGCGCCGGCTTTCTTCCTCGGCTTGGCGGGCAGCTTCCCGGCGGCCTTCCAGGGCAGTGCGCTGGGTGGTCTCCTGTTCGAGCCAGTCGCGGGCGGTGCGCTGCTGGACGGTGAAGTCCTGCCGCTCGGCGTCGATGCGCTTCAGGTCGGCGGTGAGTTGGTGGAGGGTGGCTTCCTCGGGGAGCAGGGTGTTCAGCACGGCGATGTCGTCGCGCATGTGCTGCCCGGCTGTGGCCAGGTCGGTGGCCTCCAGCGCGACGTGCTCGGGAAGCAGTCGGGAGCGGGCGGCGCTTTCGCTGTCCTGGGCGCGGGTGTGGTCGGCGCGGGCGGTGGTGGCGGCGTGCAGCAGTGGTGCTAGCTGCTGGGCTCGCCGGGCCTGTTCGCGGCGCTGGTCCAGGGTTTCCTGGTGGGAGGTCTGCTCGTCCAGCAGGTCCAGCTGCTCGCGGGCGGCGGCGTGGGTGGTCTGCTGCCTGTGCAGTTCGCGGGCGGCGGCTTCCCGGCCCTGGTGGGTGAGCTGGTTCTTCTTTGCCGTCTCGGCGTCGCCCTGGGCGGTGAGCGCGTCGGCCTGGCTGGCTTGGATGAGGTCCTGGGCCCAGGTCAGGGCGGGGCCGGTCAGGGTGTGCGCGGCGTCAGAGGTGGGGGCGTCGTGCTGGGATTTCAGGTCCGGGCCGGCGGCTTGGTGGATGCGGGCCGCTAGGTGCAGCACCTCGTCGCGGGTGGCGTCGCGGTTCTTCTGGGTGGTGCGGCTGTGGTCGTTCAGCCAGCGTTCGATGAAGGCGTACCGGTCGGTGTGGAAGAGCTTGCCGAGGAGGTCGCGGCGCTTGGATGCGTCGGAGTAGAGGAACTTGGTGAATTCGTTCTGGGGCAGGAGAACCACCTGGCAGAACTGGGTCCGGCTCATGCCGAGCAGGTCTTTGATCTCCTTGCCGGCTTCCTGGTGGGACTTGCTGGCCGGTTCCCAGTGGCCCTGCCCGAGAGAGTCGGTTGTCCACCTGCTGAGCCGGGTCTCGGCCTTCTGGGCGGTGTCGCCCGTGCCGTTTTTCTTGGGGCGCATCTGCTGGGGGACGCGGTCGATGAGCAGCCTGTGGCCGGCAATGGTGACGTCCAGGGTGACCTGGGTCAGCACGTCGGTCGAGGCGTGGTGGCTGCGCAGCGTCAGGTCGCGGTCGACCGGGGGTTCGCCGTACAGGGCGAAGCAGATGGCGGTGAACAGGGTGCTCTTGCCTGCGCCGGTGTCGCCGTGCAGGAGGAACAGGCCGTCGGCGGACAGTGCGTCGAAGTCGACGGTGTGGGTGCCGGCGAAGGGTCCGAAGGCCTGCAGGGTGAGGTGGTGCAGGCGCATTAGACGGTTTCCTTCTGCAGTTCGTTCACGCGGGCGGCGTCGACTGCCTGCTGGAGCAGGGCGTGTTCGTCGGGGGTGGGGCCGGTGCCGCGCATGTCGGTGAGGAAGTCGCTGGCGATGTCGAGTTCGCTGCGGCCGCGGAGGCGTTCGGTGTAGGTGGGGGTGTCGGTGGCCTGGGCAGGGATGAAGACACGCTGGTGCTTGAGGCTGAGCGTGTGGGGGAAGCGGCGGCGCAGCCGGGCCATTGCCTCGAAGGGCAGGGCTGTGTCGGTGAGTGTGACTTCGATCCAGGCGTCTTTCAGGTGTTCGTGGGCGGGGTGGGTGAGGAGATCCTCGAGGAGGCCTTCGATGCGTTCCAGGCGGTGGGGGGTAGGGCAAGGCAGGTGCCTCAGGGCGGGAGCCGTGCCGGAGAAGGTGAGGTCGACCAGGGTGACGGACTTGTTGTGGGTGGTCTCGGAGAAGGAGTAGGCCAGCGGAGAGCCGCAGTAGTGGACGCGGTCGGTGACTTTCTGGGGGCCGTGGAGGTGGCCGAGGGCGACGTAGTCGATGCCGTCGAAGACGTCGGCGCCTACGTGGGCGACTCCGCCGACGCTGATGTCGCGTTCGCTGTCGGACTCCTCCGCCTGGGGTTCCTCGCTCTGACCGGTGCCGGGGGTAACGAAGGCATGGGCGATGACCACCGAGCGGGTTCCGGCTGGCTGGCGGTTGGTGAGGTCGGCGTGGATCTTGTCCAGGGCGGCGGTCAGCACTGCGCGGTGGGAGGTGGCCTCCGCCTCCAGCTGGGTACGGACCATGGAGGGCTCAAGGTAGGGGATGCCGTACACGGCGACGGGGCCGTCGGTGTCGTTGAGGAGGACTGGGACGTCGCAGGTGGCCGGATCGGTGCGTAGATGAATTCCGGCGCGGGCGAAGAGGCCGGATCCGACGCCGAGGCGGTGAGCCGAGTCGTGGTTTCCGCTGATCATGATGATCGGCACGTCGAGGTCGGCGAGCTGGTGCAGGGCGCTGTTGAACAAGCGCACAGCGTCCAGACTGGGGATGGCCCGGTCGTAGATGTCGCCGGCCACGAGGATGGCATCGATGTCCTCGGCGCGAGCTGTGTCGACTAGGCGGTCGAGGAAGGCGCGCTGGGCTGGGATCAGGTCTTCTCCGTGGAACCGGCGGCCCAAGTGCCAGTCCGAAGTGTGCAGAAACCGCATGAGCACAGACAGTAACCACCGAGAGAGAGGTTACGGGCGGTTTTCCTGATAAACGGGCGTCGCAGCGCAAGCCGTGACGTGACGTGGGAGGCCTCTGTGTCAGTGGCAGGGGGCAGGATGTGCGGTGGGGGAAGGAGGATGTGATGTCGTTATCGCGTTCTACCAGCAGTGGATCCATGGCGGCGCCGGGCGGATGCCGCTGGTGCGGGATCGAGGCACGGGGTCACGGCCGGCAGCATGTGGCGGAGGCGGGATGGGATGAACGTGCAGGTCATCGCAGACCCCTTCGGCCGACTGCTGTGGGCCTCACCGGCCCTGCCCGGTGCCGTCCACGACATCCGCGCGGCCCGAGAACAAGGCATCGTCGGCGCCCTCGCCGAGGCCGGCACCAAGTGCTGGGCCGATAAGGGTTACCGGGGTGCCGGCGGCACGGTCCGCATCCCGTGCTGGGGACGGTAGGAGACCCTCTCCGCAGGCCAGAGGGCAGTGAACCGGTCCCACGCGAAGATCCGCGCCCTCATCGAGCAGTCCGTCGCCACCCTCAAGCCCTGGCGGCTCCTGCGCAAACTACGGTGCTCGACCAACCGGATCACCAGCCTCGTCCAGGCCGTCCTCACCCTCCATCTGACCAGCTCAGAGCGAGGATGGAAAAAGCTCAGTCTGCAATGCGCGGGTTAATGAGAATTTAATGCCACCAAGAGCACAACCGGCCTCGATCGCGACAATTCGTAATTTTTCTGACAACCCATGTGAATGAGGTCGGTTGGACCCGCTGACGGCACACGTCGGGCATCTGGACCATTGTGGAGAGTCCTTGCTCGGGTCAAATGGCACCGTTAGGGTGTGATCTGATGGGCAACCAGGTACTTCGTCGCCGGCGCCTGTAGGCCAGGTGGGTCGTCGCGCAGTAAGAGCCGCATTGCGCTTTCGCGTCGCCGTATCGGCCTTTCGCTGGATGATCACCCACATCGAAAGCTATATTTTCTGAACAGCCTGGGGGATGCTTTTCCATGTCCATTTCCTCGCCAGATGCGGACGACGTCGTAAAGGTGGTCGAGGACCTGTCGAAGCGGGTCCTGAACGTCTACCGGGCGGATCCTGGCCACGTCCTGGAACACGCGAACAACGAGCGGCGCATCACGCAGGGTGGCTACGGCGAGCGACAGATCTACGAGCTGGTCCAAAACGGCGCGGACGAGAACATGGACCGCTCGCCCGGGGGCGTGGGGACCATCCACGTGCTCCTGACCGCCAACCGCCTTTACTGCGCCAACACCGGCACGCCGATGACCCCGGCCGGTGCCGACACGATCCTGCGGATGGCGGTGTCGCGGAAACGGACCGGGAAGATCGGACGCTTCGGGGTCGGTGTCAAGTCTGTGCTGAGTGTGTCGGACACGCCTTGCTTCTACAGCGCCTCCGGCTCGTTCGGCTTTGACAAGGAGTGGTCGGCCAGCATCATCCGGAAGACGGTCCCGGGCCTTTCGGTGCAGGACCCCACCCCGGTGCTGCGGATGGCGCAGCCGCTGGACCTGGACGCGGAGCGTCGGCGTGACGAGCGGCTCGACGAACTGATGGCGTGGGCGTCAACGACGGTGGTGCTTCCCCTGCATGACGGTGCGGACGAGCGGCTGGGTCGGGACATCGTCAACTTCCCGGCGCACTTCATGCTTTTCTCCCCGCACGTGGACCGCCTCGTCCTTGAGGACACCCGTACCGGCCACGAGCTGTGCCGGGAGATCAGGCAGGAGACGCGGGGCGTCGAGCACCGAGTCATGGAGCAGCGCAACGAGGCGCTTCACAGCAGCGAGCGCTGGTTCGTCTTCAGCGTCGACCACGAGCCCAGCCCCACCGCCGCGCGGACGGCGGGAGAGCTGCACGATCGGCCTGTCGTCACCATTTCCTGGGCGGTCCCCGACAAGGGTGTCCCGCAGCGCGGGAAGCGTGGAACCTTCTGGGCGTACTTCCCGACCCACTACGACACGACCCTGACCGGCATCCTCAACGCTCCGTGGAAGACGCCTGAGGATCGCCAGAATCTGACCAAGAGCGACTTCAACGAGGAGTTGGTGACCAGAGCGGCGGAGCTCGTGGTCAACTCGATTCCGAATCTGTTCGAGGAGAAGGACCCGGGGTCCTACCTCACGCTGCTCACGGCGCGTGGCCGGGAGGCCTCCCAGTGGGGCGACGCGATGCTGAGCGAGAAGGTACTGCAGGTGGCCGCCTGCCGGCCTTCCCTGCCGGATCAGGACGGATTTCTACGACTCCCCAAGCAGCTGCGGCTGCACCCGGAGAATCTCGCGCCAGCCTGGCTCGAACAGTGGGCGAGTCACCCGGGGCGTCCCAAGAACTGGTGCCACCACAGTGTGGAGAGTCGGGAAAGGCGATCGAGGGCACGGGACATCCTCGAGCAGGCCCTCGTCGCTCCGTCCTCGCTGCGCGAGTGGCTGGAGGCACTCGTCTCGGACCGCAGCGTGGAAGGGGCGACGTGTGCGCTGAAGCTGGCGGCCTCCCTCGTGGAGACGGGCAATCAGCTTCAGGCGGCCGAGGCGCGGGAGGCCAAGATCCTGCTCACCGAGCGGGGCGACTTCCGCTCGCCTTCCACCGGCAGGGTGTTCCGCCGGCACGGTGGCGTCCGCCTTCCCAACGAGACCACGGTGTACCTGCACGACGCGATCGCGCAGGACCCCGAGGTGCTGCACGCGCTGCAGGTCTTGGGCGTGGAGGAGGCCAACGCGGCCGGACGGTTGCGAGCCGCCGTCAGCTCGGGCTTCGCCCGGTACCGCAACAACGACTGGGAGGACTTCTGGGCTCTGGCACGTACGGTCGAGGGCGACGAGATGGTCACGGTCGTCAAGGAGCGCCACCCCGAACCGGAGAGCGTGCTCAAGGTGCGCACCGCCACCGGTCAGTTCCGCTTCGTACGCGACTGCATCCTGGCGGGACCTGTGGTGCCCGAGAACGGGTGGCGCGATGCCTCGGTTCTGGTCGACCCGGTCTTCCACGCGGCCGACACGGAAGTACTCAAGGCTCTGGGTGCGGTGGATCGCCCGCTGCCTCGGATGAGCCCTCGCTCGGACGCCTGGTTCAACGACTACAGCGGCGTCGTGTATAACCGGTTCTGCGCTTCCCTTTCGCCGCGGGTGTCCCGTCCTCGGCCGTCCTCCGTGAGCCTGATCGGCCAGGATCCCCCCGGCCCCCTGCACCTGCTGGCGGAGCTGTCGACGGACGGTAGGGCCGCCTTCACACGGGAGCTGCCCGACCTTGGGATCGTGCCCGACTGGCGGTGCATGCGGACCAGCGGTCAGGGTGACGTCCTGCGCGTGGAGTCACCCCTGGTCTGGATGCTCCGTGAGCAGGGCATGCTGGGCACCTCAATCGGGGTGCGGCGGCCGCATGCCGCGGTGAGCCCCGAGCTGGATGTGGACGGCCGTCTCCTTCCCGTTGCCGAGGTTGCCGTGGCGTACGCGCGTGCGCTGGGGCTGCCCTCCAAGATCCACGATGTGCCCGCCGGTTTGTGGAGTGAACTGGCCGAGCGCGCGGACTCGGGGACGGATGCCGCCTTCGTTGGAGGTGCCTACGCTTTTCTGGCCACATCGGCGCCTGCAGGCACTCTCGAGGACGGGCGCCTGTTCCGCTGCCGGGTGGGCGAGAACTGGGAGATGCAGCACAGCAAGAGTATCGCCGTCACGTTCGAGGAGGATCAGTACGAGGTTTTGCTCCGTGAGCGCGTGCCGGCGCTCCTGGTCCCCACGGACGCCGACGCGCATCTGCTCGTCGACCGGTTCCGTTTCCGGGTCCCCTCCGAACTGCTGATCGAGGAAATCCACTCCGTCCCGCTGACGGAGCCGGTCCCGGTGACGGACGTCTTTCCTCGGCTGCGCCAGGTGCTTCCTCGGGGAGCGGCCTGGAAGCTGGCGCACTGCTCCGAGCTGGTCAGGATTGTCCGTGGCCCGGAGGAGGGGCGGCGCGAGCAGGCACTGACCGAGACGCTCGACGGGCTCACGGTGTTGTTGTGCGGGGAGCGTGACGAGGAGTCGACCCTGCAGGCCGTGGACCGGCTCCTCGGGCTGCGGCTGGGGGCCGATGGATGTCGGGGGCTCCTGCGTCAGCAGGCGCGGGACCGTGACGACAAGAGGTTGCTGATGGTCCGCCAGGAGGCGGATCTGTCCAGGAAGCTCCTGCTCGCCGTCGGCGATGGCCGGTTGATAGACGAGCTGCCCCCGGGGCTGGCGCTCGCCGATGCGGAGCTGCGCAAGGTCCCGGTCGACGGCCTGCGGGCGGCCGAGCTGCTCCTGGCGGCTCATGGGGAGGACGTCTTGCGCGTCCTTGCACCGGCGCTCGCCGAGGCGGGTTTCAACGTGCCGCAGATGTGGACGGGCGGTTCGACTGCACGCAGTTTCGTGCGCACGTACGGCTTTCCGGAGTCCTGGGCTGGTGACCCGCAGACCCCCGGCAGCCCGAACCCGTACGAGACGGTCCCAGGTCCGCGTAAGCCGCTGAAGTTGCACGCCTACCAGGAAACCCTGGTGCAGCGCATGTACGACCACCTCGCCCAGGGCGAGGAAAAACGAGCCATGCTGCAGATCCCCACCGGCTCGGGCAAGACGCGGATCGCCGCCGAGGCCGGCGTCCGGGCGCTGCGCGACGGTCTCCTCGACGGCCCGATCCTGTGGATCTCCCAGAGCCAGGAGCTGGCGGAGCAGGCGATCGAAACCTGGGCCTACGTCTGGCAGACCGAGGGAACGGATCAGCCGCTGCGCATCACCCGCTTGTGGGGCGGCATCCCGGACGCCGTTCCCGTCGCCGACGGGCCGCAGGTGGTCGTCGCCATCGACGACACCGCCGTCAACCGGCTCCCGAAGGAGGACTACGCCTGGCTGCGCGAGTGCGCCCTCGTCATCGTCGACGAGGCTCACTTCGCCGTGCCGAAGACCTACACACGGATCCTCGACGCCCTCGGCATCGACCAGTACCGGACCTCGCGCCACCTGATCGGCCTGACGGCGACCGCCTTCCGCGGGGACAGCGACGACGAGACGCGGACCCTGGCCTCCCGTTTCGGGCACAAGCGCCTCGACTTCGGCGTCTTCGACAACGACGACGCCTACCGGCACCTGCAGTCGTTGAAGGTTCTGGCCGAGGTCGAGCACGAGGAACTCCCTGGCGGTTCCTACGTGCTGTCGTCGAAGCAGGTGAGCGAGATACAAAGGACGCACGCGATGGCCCTGCCCGCGGACGTCGTCAGTCGCCTCGCCAAGGACGTCGAACGCACCCGGCGCATCGTGGACCGGATCGAGGAACTGCCCTCCGACTGGCCGGTCCTGGTCTTCGCCACCTCGGTGGAGCACGCCCAGGTCCTTGCGGCCCTCCTGCAGGACCGCGGCATCACGGCGGCATCGATCGAGGGGCGGACGCCGCCGAGCATCAGGCGGCGTCGCATCGCCGCGTTCAAGGACAACAGGATCAGAGTTTTGACCAACTACAAGGTGCTGACCCAGGGATTCGACGCCCCGGCCGTCCGTGCCGTCGTGGTCGCCCGCCCCACGTTCAGCCCCAACACATACATCCAGATGATCGGCCGGGGCCTGCGCGGTGAGCTCAACGGAGGCAAGGAATCCTGCCTGATCCTCAACGTGGCCGACAATATCGAGAACTTCGGTCGGGGACTCGCCTACACGCGCATGGAGCACCTGTGGCACGGGGAAACCCTCTGACCGCATCCACGACCGTCACGGCGGACGGACGGATGCCCGGTACCGCGTCGTCGAAGAGCCGGCACAACGCACGACGTCAGTGACCGTAGGTGCGCCAAAACCGGCGAGCACTTCACGCCGGTCGGGTGGATCGGACCCCTGGCCTTGGAGGGCCTCGCCGGCGAGACCTTATCGTCCCTGCCTTCGCGTACACCGCCTCGGTGGGGTGCGGAAGCGACTGCGGTCGCCGGCCGGGCCCGCACCCCCAAGGCAGCTTGAGCTCCCAGCGGCTAGGCCAGGGCCTCGCCTCTGCCCAGGCCGGGGCCCTCCTCCCCGTGCCGCCCGGATGGTCAGTACAGTGATCGCCACTATCGACGGTGGGGGTACGGGGGGCGTCATGGCGCGGCTCGGCATACACCGCGACTTCCTGATGGAATTCGCGGGACTCGAAAAGCACGTGCAAAAACGCGTCTTCGAGGTGTTCGAGAAGTTCGCCGCCGCCACGCACGCCGGGCTCCACCTGGAGAAACTGACGCACCAGCGCGATCCGCGCCTGCGCACCATCCGGATCACCGACTTTTGGCGCGGCGTCGTCCTCAAATCCGATCAGGGGGATGGCTACCTGCTGCTGAAGGTGTTGCCGCACGACAAGGCCAACCATTGGGCGGCAAACCATCGCGCCTCCGTGAACGCGGCCAGTCAGGGCATCGAGATCCGTGACGACGTGGCCTTGGAGCGGGCGACCACCGAACTCTGGGCGGCGACACGGCAGGACGGCACGCGGCTGTTCGGGGAGTCGGCCTACCCGGACAAGGTGTTGCGCAGCCTCGGCGTCGACGCCGAGATCATCCCCATTGTCCGGCTCATCCCCGACGAGGCTCACTTGGAGGCCTTGCATCGGGTCCTTCCCGAGCAGCAGTACGACGTCCTGCTCGGGCTGGCCAGCGGGATGTCCCCCGAGGCCGTGGACCGCGAGGTGGTGCAGGTGTATGCGACGGCGTCCCGGGATGCGACCGACCAGGCGGCCGATCCCCTGGATGCGGCCATGACCCACGCGCGCGGCCGCATCGCCCTGGTGTCGGGCACGGAGGAGCTGCGCGAGATCTTGGAGAGGCCCTTCGATGCCTGGCGCGTGTTCCTACACCCCAGCCAGTACCGGATCGCCTACCAAGAGTCCTACCGCGGTCCCGCCCAGGTTCTCGGGGGCCCGGGCACCGGGAAGACGGTGGTCGCCCTGCACCGCGCCTTGCACCTGACTCGGCGGCTGCCGGCCGACGCGCCGGACGGCTGCATCCTGCTCACCACCTACACCCGGGCGCTGGCGGTGGAACTGGAGCGCTGCCTGGGCCTGTTGATTGCCGACGACCGGCTGCGTGCGAAGATCACCGTGATCAACGTGGACGCGCTGGCCTACGACGTCGTGCGCGGCACGCACGGCGGCAACCCCGTCAAGCTGGTCACCGACCAAAAGGAGATCAAGGCCCGCTGGGCCCGCATCATCCGGCGGCTGAACCTCAACTTCGCCGACGTGTTCTTGGACCAGGAGTGGCGCCATGTCGTCCTGGCCCAGGACCTGCGCAACCCCGAGGCCTACCTCAAGGCCCCCCGCCACGGACGCGGCACGGCCCTGCCGCCCATCCAACGACTGCAGGCGTGGCGCGCCATCGAAGCGTTCGAACAGCAACTACACCAGTTGGGCGAGCGGACCTTCCTGCAGATCTGCGCAGAAGCCACCAGCCGCCTGACCGACCAGGCCGAACCGCCATTCCGTCACGTGATCGTGGACGAGGCACAGGACCTCCACCCGGCCCAGTGGCGCTTTCTGCGTGCGCTCGTCCCGGAGGGTCGCGACGACCTGTTCATCGCGGGCGATGCCCATCAGCGCATCTACGGCAACAAGGTGTCGCTGCGGTCCCTGGGCATCTCGATCACCGGGCGTTCCCACCGGTTGCGAATCAACTACCGAACCACGCACGAGATCCTGGACTGGGCCTCGTCCCTGCTCACCGGTATTCCCGTCGACTCGGTCGACGACGACGCCTCGCTGGCCGGCTACCGCTCCACTCTGCACGGTCGCCGCCCCACCCTCGCGCCGCACCCTTCCAAGGCCGAGGAGATCGCCGCGGCCGTCGCCCGGATCGCCGAGTGGACGGCTTCGGGGGTGGCCCCCGAGGACATCGCCGTGGCCGTGCGCTCCATCCAGCTGGGCCGGGACGTGGCGACCGCGTTGGAGCGGGCCGGCCTCCCCACGCACGTCCTGGGCAGCTCGGCACCCGGAGCAGGGGTACGCATCGCGACGATGCACCGGATGAAGGGACTGGAGTTCCGCTGCGTCGCCGTGCTGGGCGTCAGCGAAGGCATTGTGCCGATGCGTGCCGCGATCACCCCCATCGACGTCGACCCGCAACAACACCAGGAGGACATCGCCACCGAACTGAGCCTGCTGTTCGTGGCCTGCACACGCGCTCGAGAGGACCTGCTCGTCTCCTGCCACGGAACCCCGAGCCCGTTCCTCGCTCCCGTTGCCGACGACGGGATGGGAGCAAAACGGTGACCGCGCAGCCGGGTCGTGGTCGGCGAGCACGACCTTCCCGATGACGACGAAGGTGCCTTCCCGCATCTCGGACACGTCGGGGCAATTGTCGTAGCCGGTCGACCCGCGCTCTGCCGGGGGGACCCGACACGGCACAGGGAACTCCCAGGTGACAGGATCGGCGCCATGAGCACCGAGACCAACTAGGTGTACCGCGTGGACGAGCCGCGCGGCTCGGCAGGCCGGCACTCCTACGGCGACGACCCCGAACGGTGGCGGAGGACGATCACGAGCGCTCACCCGACCGAGGGCCCCCAGCACGCCGCCGCCCTCGTCGTCACCGACCTGATCACCGAGTGGGACCGGGAAGGCTGCAAGTTTGGAACACACGTCCACGTGCTCGTGTGGGAAGGCGTGGAGGGAAGCAAGGAGGACGTCACCCTCCGCGGAGGTCCGGCCGGACCTCCTCGGAGGGTGACACAGGCACGTGGGAGTGGTCGCAGGTCTGGCGACGTGGTGCGCTGCGGATGCCGCCCCTCGTGCTCTTGCGCCCTCCGTCTGAGCACGTGCGTGCAACCGCCCGGACCTCGTACCCGGGGGCGGGTCATCGCACCGAAGCCTGCTGCGCGAGGAGAGTGCCCGGGAGAGGTCTTGGTTCAGCTCAGATTCCCGGTTTCGGCCAACTCCGCCAGCGCGTCATCGGCGCGGCGCAGCACGATGCGGCCGTCACCGGCACTGTAGGCAAGGACTCGGGTGCCGGGGGTCAGGCCAGCCTCGACCAGGATGCCCATGGGGATCTCGGCTCGGCCGTTTTCGTCGATCTCCACTTCGGAGGGTTCGCGCAGCATGGAGCCAGTCTTCCACTCTGACTGTGTCCTGTTCCGCCGCCGATCGGCCAGGGCGGGGTTGCATGGTGCGTCGGACCTGTGGCACAAGGCCGCGCCACTCGCCGAGGGTGTCGGGCTAGTCTCGGCACCGTCCGCCAAGATCCCTATGTTTGGTCTGGAGAGGTGCACGCGGCATGACGATGGCAGGGTTCGACGATGTCGAGAAGCCGGCACCGCCACAGCAGCATCGTGCCGACCGTCTCGTCCCGCGCCTGCGTTCATTGGAGATCTGTGCCGGTGCGGGGGGACTCGCGCTCGGTCTGGAACGTGCGGGTTTCGACCCGGTGCTGCTCTTGGACGACCGACCGGTGGCCTGCGAAACACTCCGCGCAAATCGTCCCGAATGGGATATACGGGTCGTCGATCTCATGGCCTTCGATCCCGCGGAAGAGCAGCAGGTGTACGACGTCGACCTCCTCGCTGGCGGGCTTCCCCGAGTCAAGGGAACCGCGGCGGTCAACCGCTCACGCGGTAGTGCCATCGAACTGGGCCTGTTCAAGGCGGCCATCGAGCTGGTGTACGGGGTGCAGCCGCGGGCTGTGTTGTTGGAGAACGTGCCGGATGTGGTGACCAAGGAGGCGTATGCGCCGTTGCGTGACTTCGTGGCGGCGGAGCTGGGGCATCTCGGCTACGAGCACGCGTGGTTCGTCCTGAACGCTGCCGACTACGGTGTTCCGCAGGATCGGGAGGAGGGGGTGCTCGTCGCGTTCAAGGGCGATGGTCTGGGCCGCTTTCGCGCCCCCGAGCGCCTGCTGGAGCCGCCGCTCACGGTGGGAATGGCGTTGGGTGAGTCGATGGCCGCCGGCGGGTGGGACGGTGCGGCCGCGTGGGCCGCGCAGGCTGACCGTCTGGCCCCGACCATCGTCGGGGGGTCGTGGGAGCGCGGTGGCCCCGATCTCGGCATGACGGGTTCCAAGCGGGCGTGGGCGCGCATGGGTGTGGACGGCGGCACGATCGCGGATGCCGTGCCGGGGCCGGACTTCCACTGGGATCCCGCATTGGGGCGCGAGGGCATGATGGCGCTCACCGTCGAGCAGGTCGCCCTGCTGCAGGGCTTTCCCGACGACTGGAAGATCATGGGGCGCAAAACCGCCCGCTACCGGCAGGTGGGCAACGCGACCCCGCCTCCGCTCGCCGAGGCCTTGGGGCTGTCAATCCGAGCTGCCCTCCTGGCTCAATGAGCAGGTGCGGCACCGCCGCCGGCCGGGTCGCTATACACTCCCAGATCATGACCGCCGCACAGCCTCACCAGTCCTCATCTGCACCTTTGCGTATCGTGGACTTGTTCGCGGGCCCCGGAGGTCTGGACATCGCCGCCAAGATCCTCGATCAGAAGACCATCGGCATCGAGTGGGACAACGACGCCTTCGAGACGCGGAAGGCCGCCGACCTGCTCACCGTGCACGGCGATGTCCGTGACTACGGTCCGAACAGCGAGGAGGTGCGCGAGGCGACCGTGCTGGCGGGCGGGCCACCGTGCCAGACCTTCACCGTGGCCGGCTCGGGCGCCGGGCGCCGAGCACTGGACCTGGTGTTGTCGCTGGTGGAGGACCTCGGCAGGGCAAAGGACGTCGAAGGCCTCGACCTGGTCATGAAGGAGGCCGAGGGCTTCGACGACGAGCGAACCGCGCTGGTTCTGCAGCCGCTGAAATGGGCGCTGGAGGCCCATTTCCGGGAGCAGCCGTACGAGGCCATCGTCTTGGAGCAGGTGCCCGCCGTGCTTCCGGTCTGGGAGGCGATGGGCGAAGTTCTCGAACGGATCGGCTACCAGTTCCCCCTGGTCGAGCCGGCGACGCCGGAGGAGGATGGCCAGCTGCTTTTGGGCGAGGTCACCGGTGCGCGCCGACCGGCCAAGCCGCCTCGGCGCGCCTTCGTGCTCCACACAGAGGAGTACGGGGTGCCGCAGACCCGCCGCCGGGCCGTGCTCCTGGCGCGTGTGGGTGAGCGTCCACGTTTTCCCGAGCCCACCCACCGTCGTTACCGCAAGGGCGTTGCCGCCTCCGTAGGTGCCCCGGAACTTGAGCCATGGGTATCGATGGGCAAGGCCCTGGGGCGCAAGGACCACTTCGTGGTCGTGTCGAACTACGGGACCGGCGGGGATCCCAAAGCGCGAGGCCGGCGCGAGGCGACGACCCCGTCGGCCACGGTCACGGGGAAGATTTCCCGGAACCGGTTGCAGACCCGGGACGGCAGGGACATCGGTCGCTTCACCCATCAGGAGGCGGGCCAACTCCAGTCGTTCCCCCGGGCGTACCCGTGGCGCGGCGGCGCCATCGCCCAACAGATCGGGAACGCCATCCCGCCGCGGCTGGGCGTGCACATCCTCAGCGCCGCGCTCGGGCTCGAGCCACCTGGCCAGGAGGTGTGGAAGCGCTTGGAGAACTGGACGCCTCCCGCGTCTTCCGGCACGGAGCAAGCACCGGGCACGGCAGGTTGATCACAGGCTGGGCGCTGGGCCTCGGTTGCCTGCTACGGGATGACGCTGGGGTCCGCCGGTCGCAGGGTTGGCCGCTGTCTCCTGGGGGCCTCGGCCAGGAGTTTGTCGAACAGGGCGACGAGGGTGTCCACGGACTGTGCGCTCACGCGTCCGTCGTCGGGCCCGTCCGGCAGCCGCTCAAAGGGTACAGCCGGGGCGTCCTGGGCCTCGGCGATCCAGTCCAGGACGGCTTCCTCCTCTCCCCCGGGGTCGGGTGCCAGAACGTCGTAGACGAGGGTGCTGCCTGCGGTGTTGACGGCGGAGGACAGCGCGTTGACATGATCGCCCGGGCGTGGGATGCCGTCGGCGATCAGGCGGTCGAGGATCCGCACAATCGCCAGAGCGGTGGGGCGGTGGTCGATGACGTCCAGCCGCAGGGTGGTGTTCAGGACGTCCTGCACACGGCAGGCGGTTTCCACCGGGCGGTAGTCGGCGCCGTCGCGGAAGAGTTCCGCCGCCCACCACAGACGAGAGAAGGCCTGGGTGTAGTGCGCGCCGCTGAAGCGGGAGGTGGCGGTGGTTTCGGTGCCCTGGTGGCGCCAGAGGACGTAGTCCGGTGCGACGAGCAGGGCGAGGTAGTTCCACAGCCGGCCGTCGGCGGCCTCGGCCCGGGTCAGGCGCAGGGTGGCGTGCAGGCGGGGGGCGAGCCAGGCATCGGCAGCGGTGCGCTGGTCGTCGAAGCGTCGCATCGCCTCCTCCAGCAGTTGCCGGAGGGGGGCGGTGTGCCGGCGTGCCTCGGTGGGGGGCAGCAGGGTGGCGGCCTTGCGCAGGGCGACCTGAGGCGGTGTCTCCTGCCCGGATTGAATGGCGTGGCTGAGGTATTTGGCCACGACCGCGTCGGGGAGCAGGCCGAGCACCTGGGGGATGTGGTGGGGGGTGGCTCGGGGCATCAGTTCACGCCCTTGTCCGTGCGGTCGACGGTGCGCACCGCGTTGGTCAGTTTCTTGGTGACGCGGCTGCGTTTTCCGGCCGCGTACTGGATCGCGCTCTGCAGTTGGGACCACCCGAATCCCTGGGTGCGGCGCTCGTTGATGTCGTAGAGGGCGTCGGTGGGTTGGCGGCCGGGCAGGACATCGGGGAGCATCGTGCGAACGACAGCCTCACGCCAGCCCGTGGGCATGACCGGGGTGCCGTCCTCGTCGACGTCGAGGTCGCTGATGGCGGTGTGGAACATGGCCGTCCAGGCGTCCTGGGCGATGTGGCTGGCGGTCATGTCGCGCAGCACGCGTTCGGCCGTGGTGCCCCCCTTGGCGGTCAGGACCTCCATCAGGCCTTCGACGGCGGTGGTGTTGAGGTAGACGGTCGGGGTGTCGGCGCTGGTCTCGACGATCCAGGGTGCCCCGTGGAAGGGGCGCAGCCACTCGTGCGGGCCGTCGCGGAAGTCCACCTCGACGATGTCGATCTCCCGGCGTCGGATGGGGGTGGACTCGCGCAGGTCCACATACCAGTCCTGTTCGGCGGAGCCGACCAGTCGGCCGGCTACACCCTCGACAGTGGCGATGGCGTGCACGGTGAGCGTGGCGCGGCGCAGGTGGTGGTCTTTGCCGAGGTCGATGGTGCCGTGCCAGTCGCCGCCGGGCGTGCGGGCCAGGCGGGCGGTGGTGCGCGTGTTGGTGGCCTTTTCAGTGAGGACGGCCAGGCAGGTGACGGCTGTGAAGGGGCCCTCAGCGAGCTCGGACTCGGGGAGGTGGGCCTTGAGGTGGAGCGTGGCCCGCGTCCAGTGTTCGCGGCCTGATCGGTGCAGGGCGACAGTGCGTTCGCTCGTCGACACCTGCGCGTACGGCAGCGGGGTGCCGTCCACGGTGACGGCAGTGATGTCGAAGGCGATGTCGCCGAACAGGGTCGGGTAGGGGAAGACGGATTTCACGCGGCGCCTTTGCGGGGCTGGAGGATGTCGACGGCCAGGCGTGCGAAGGCGCCCTTGACGGGGTGGGTGGCGGGGTCGGTCACGCCGGTGAAGACTGCGGTGCGCACGCCGGGTTGGACGATGATGTGGCCGCCTTCGGCGCGGCAGCTTTCCGAGCCGACCAGCAGCGACCAGTCGATGGTCGGCCTGCCGCCGGAGCGTACGTCGAATTTGGCGACGGGGGTGAGCAGCCAGGGGTCGTCGGCGTCGGGGAGTTTGAGGGTGACCGTGACGTTCCAGGCCCCGGTGTCTTCCAGGTGGGCGCTGAGGGTGCGCACCGTGGGGAAGGACTGCGTGCGGCGTGGGCCGGCGCCCGCGGTGGTGTCGGTCTCGAGGGTGAGCAGTTCACGCAGGACGCTCGGTCCGCCGCTGCGGGTGGCCTCGCGACGGACGGCGAGGGAGCGTGCCGCCTTGTCGATGCCGTGGCGGAATTCTTTGATGCGGCTGAGCGCGCCGCGCTCGTAGCTGGTGGTGAGTTCCTCGGTGCGGTCCCAGCGGTCGTGCTCGGGCGGTTCGGAGGCCCGCAGGAACGCCTCCGCCAGGTCGACGTCCTCGCCGGTGCGGCCGGTGGCGTAGCCGGCCAAAAGGACGGCCTGGAACGGCATGGTGCCCAGCGGCAGGTCGCGGGGCCGCTGTTCGGTGATCGTCATGCGGTTGCCGCGCATGCACACGATGCGGTTGAAGCGCTCGTCGGCGTCGTCGGCCGGGGTGAGCAGCAGGACGGCCAGGTGTTCGCGGCCTTTGTCGCGGACGCGGCCGGTGCGTTTGAGAGGGGTGACGATGAGGGGAACCTCGGCGTGGGCGACGTGATCACCGGCGGTGAGCTCGGGAACGGTCTCACCGTCGAGGTAGGCCTGCAGGGCGCGGGCGAGGGCCGGATGGTGAGCGTGAGGGTCGACGCGCTCTTCGGGTATGACCACCTGTCCGTTGCGCAGCGTGGTAACGCGGGCCTCCAGCAGGGAGCCGGCGTCGCGCCCACCGATCATCGCGGCCCAGAAACCGTCGGCGAGGGAGCGCACGCACTTGTCGTGCATCTCCTGCAGTGTCCCGGCATCCCCGGAGGCGTCGTGGGCGCCCACCACGAGGAACGACGTGCCGGGCTCGTCACTTATGCGCTCCAAGTGCAGGTCGCGCACGGTGGACTCCTCGGCCCACCAGGATCGGGCGACGTCTTTGCGTTCGGGATCGGTCTCGGGCTCACCGAACCATGCGGGTCCCGCATAGGCCTCGCCGTCAAGGGTGTGCCACGGCAGGTCCAGACGCCCCACGACGCGGCGGTGAGTGCGGCCCTCATGTGCCTCGCCGAGCGTGGAGTTCACGAGGACGAGGCCGAAGCGGCTGGTGGCCCAGAGCGTGGCTTTGCCCAGCCCGTACGAGCCGCCGGCGCGACCTCCAGCGGTCTTGTGCGAGTCGAGGGTACGGCGCACGACCGCGGCGTAGCGGCCATCGCCGTATTCGGGGCCTGTCAGGCCAAAGGCGTTGTAGTCATCGATGCGCAACAGCAAAAGGGAGCGGCTGTCCGCCAGTTCATCGAGCGCGGCGCGCAGCCCGCGGGAGACTTTCTGTCCACCGGCGGCGGCCTGCTCGTAGTGCGCGCTCAGCTCGTCCCAGTGCACGGACTTGAGGAAGGCGTCCAGGTGGTCGCCGCTAAGTTCGTGGAGCATGTAGTGCACGCGCACCGGCTGTTGTGCCTCGAAGCGTTCGTCGAGTGAGTTCTGCGTGGCCTCGCGCGCGAGGACAGACAGGTCGGCGTCGAAGGCGAAGGCGGCGACATTGCCGTATTCGCGGCCGCCGTCGGCGTGGGCCGGCCGGTGCTGCCATACCAGGGGCAGGTCGAGGGGGACGTCGGCCGTCCTGGTCACCAGGGAGGCCAGATCGGTGCCGAGGATCTGCGCGATGTGCGCCTTGACGTCCTCGCGTGGCTCGGCGCGTCCGGTGATCCACGCGGAGACCGCGGCGCGTGTCTTGCCCAGCTCGACGGCGAGCTGGGCCTGCGACATGCCCGCGCGCCGCAGTTGCCGTCCGAGCCACGGCCCGAACGCTTCTGACTGTTGCCCTGTCATGGCGGTGGGTCGACCTCCGTCGGTCTCGTCGGCTCATCCCGATGCGGGCATGCCGGGGGATGCTACCAGGCATCTTTGACATCCACCCGCGCGTCAAAAACCAATAGACGATGGTCCTGCCGGTGGCCCCTATAGCAGGCGCCACTGACAACACCACTGCCAGTTGACGGGACCTCAGAAGTTGCCCGAAGCGACTGGACATCGCAGGCCACACGGGTATAGCGTCCCGCCGACGACGAGGACAGCACCCCGATCGGGCTTGGGGAAGCCCTGGTGGTGCACCGCTTTCGTCGGAATGCCAACACACGGCTAAGGGGGGCCTTACTCGTGCACAACCATCGATTCCTCGCAGGACCACCTCGGCGACCGTCGGGCCGCTTCGCGCTCGCGTAACTACCGCAGACCCGACGCTTCACGCAACCACAAGCGCACGGCAGTGCGCCCGAGCCGAGCGCTCCCCCGGCCCACAAGGGCTCGAGCCGCCGTCTCGTACACCTTTCCGGCACCCGGCCCAAGGCCCGCTTCGCTGTCGAGGGTCGGTGCCGGTGTCGCCATCCGTCTTCGAGGAGTACGCACCTTCGTGAACAGTCATGCGGACAGAGCCGTCCTGACGAAGATCGCCGAGCTCACCGAGCTCGCCCTGGGTACCTACGCCTTCAATCCCGACCGTGTCGAGGAGGACGCCAACGGCGAGCGCCGTATCCACCAGGGCGGATACGGGGACCGACAGCTCTTCGAGCTGGTGCAGAACGCCGCGGACGAACTGCGCGAGCAGCAGGGGGGCAAAATCCACGTGATGCTCACCGAGGACCACCTGTACTGCGCGAACGAGGGAACCCCGATCACGCCGGACGGCGCGGACACCATCTTGCGCATGGGCGTCTCCCGCAAGCGAGGCGGACAGATCGGCCGCTTCGGGGTGGGCGTGAAGTCCGTCCTATCGGTGACGCGCACCCCGCAGTTCTTCAGCACCTCCGGGTCGTTCGGATTCGACGCGGACTGGTCGGCGGCCGAGATCCTCGCCGCCGTCAACAAGGGACGCGCCGATCGGGGACTCGCGCCGGTGGACACGGTCGGCGAAACCCCGGTGCTCCGCGTGGCCAGGCCCCTGGACGTGGAATGGGAGTGCGCCCGCGACGAGCGCCTGCGCGCACTGCTGTCCTGGGCCACGACCGTCGTACGGCTGCGCCTGCTGCCGGGAGCGGCGGAGCGTTTGGGCCTGGACATCCATCAGGCGGGCCGGGGACGCAATGACGGCGCCCGCGAGGAGTTCCCGCGTCTGTTCCAGCTCTTCTCCCATCATGTGGGCACGGTGGTGCTGGAGGACGTCCGCGTGATGCCGAAGGTGCGCCGCGAGATCACCGTGGAGCACGACGGCGCCTTGCACACCGTCCGTGAGGCGCGCGGCGGCTCCCCCGCCCAGGTGGAGAGGTTCCGTGTCTTCATGGTGCCGCACCAGGTGACGGACGAGTCCCGTAACGCCGCCGGTGAGCTGCACGCCCGCGTCACCATCGACGTCTCCTGGGCGGTACCCGAGTACAAGGTCAACGACCAGGGCATCCGGCAGGTCCCCAACGAGCGCGGATGGTTTTGGTCGTTCTTCCCGACCAAGTACGCCACCACGCTCAGCGGTGCGCTCAACGCGGCCTGGAAGACCAACGAGGACCGGCAGAACCTGCTCACCGGCAGCGCACTCAACGAGGAGCTGCTGCGGGTCGCGGCCAACCTGGTGGTCGGCTCCCTGCCGGAGCTGGCCGAGCCCGAGGACCCGGCGGCCTACCTCCCGCTGCTGCCCGGCCGCACCAAGGAGTCGCCGAACTGGGCGTGTGCCCGACTGACCGAACTCGTGTGGAGGTTGACGGCCCAGAACCCGTCCCTGCCCGACCAGGACGGCACGTTGCGCATCCCGGCCGAGCTGCGTATCCACCCCGAGGGACTGCCGAGGGAGGCTCTGGAGCTGTGGCGTGCGTATCCCGGTCGTCCCCGTAACTGGGTGCACCACTCCGTGGAGGTGGGCGGGCGCCGCGGCAAGCTGACCCATTTCCTGACCGCCGCGGACAGGCCGGTGGAGTCGGTGCGCGACTGGCTGGAGACGCTGGTCGAGGACGGCACCGTCGAGGCCTCCGCCGCCGCGATCCGTCTGCTGTCCCATCTCCTGGACAAGCTGCCGTCCGACCAGACGCAGGATGCCCGCCGGGCGCGGATCGTCCTGACCGCCGGGCACGGTTTCGTCGCGCCCGTTGCGGGCAGCGTCTTTCGCAACTCCGGCATCGACGGCCTGCCCGACGACCTGGTGTACGTCGACGAGCGGATCGCCTCCGACCCGTCCCTGCTCCTGCACCTGGACCGTGTGGGGATCCGCGACGCGGACAGCCGCGGCCGGTTCGAGAGCGTGCTCGACCAGGGCTTCGCCGGCTACACCGCCGACTCGTGGGCCCGTTTTTGGGAGTTGCTGCGCAGCGCCGGCGGCAGCGCGCAGGTGCTGACCATCCGTGCGAAGGTGCCGAAGCACGACGAGATCCTGCACGTCAAGACGGTCGCCGGCGCCTTTCGTCCCATGAGGGACTGCCTGCTGCCCGGCAAGGTCGTACCAGCGGACGGCTCTCGGGACGCGGAGATCGCCGTCGACCTGTCCGTCCACGACGCCTCCACCCTGCGGGAACTGGGCATGAAGGACCGCCCCGCGCGGGGCCACCACCCCGAGCAGGACCCCTGGTTCGAGACCTACCACCGCGCCCTGCACGAGGCGTACCTGGAAAGCCTCGACTCCACGGCCCACCGTGTACAGATGAGTACCGTGCGTCTGGAGGGCTCGCCGACGGCCGGTCCGCTCCACCTCTTCGAGCGTCTTTCGTCCGAGGGCAGGGCCGCGTTCCTCGACGCCGTGCCGACCGACGGGCTCGTGGAGTCCTGGACGCGGCAGATCGGCCGCAATGTGAGCACCCGCACCCGGGTCCCCTCCCCCATCCTGTGGCTGCTGCGCCGGAGCGGGACGGTGCACACCTCCAAGGGACTGGTGTCGGTGTGTGACGCCGTCGGCCCGCAGCTTGCCGCCTACGCGCACGTCCTGCCCGTTGCCACCCAGCTCGAGCAGGACAAGGCGCGCCGTCTGGGACTGCCGACCTCGGTGGAGGAGGTCGCGCCGCGACGCTGGTCCCACCTTCTGGAGCTGGCCAAGAGCAGTGAGGACGACGCCCTGGTCGGCCGCACGTACGCCACGTTGATCCGCGTCGCACTGGAACTGGTGGTGGTCGAGGAGACGGTGCGCTGCCGGGTGGGCGAGGAGTGGCAGATGCGCCCGGACAACGAGATCGCCGTGGCCCTGACGCGCGCCGAGTACGAGGAGCTGATCCGGGAGAAGCACCCCGCGCTCCTCGTCGACGCCGAAGGCGATCGCGAGCAGGCCGAGTTCATGATCACCGAGTGGGGGATGCGGCGGGTTTCGGACGTCGTCGAGAAGCGGGTGCGCGTCGTGCCGGTGGGCCTGCCGGTGCCGCTGGTCGACGAGTACCCGCCGCTGCGTCAGCGCCTGGGCAGCCGCGCCAACGGTCTGATGTTGCAGCGCTGTTCGGAGCTGGAGGAAGTCGTCCGCACCCCCAACGGCAGCCGGACCAAGCCGCTGGACGGGACCCGGCAGGAGCACACGGTGCTGGTGCCCGACCGTTTGTCGGTCGAGGAGGCACTCGTCATCGCCGACCGCGAGTTCGGCTGGCACATGGGGGTCTCCGGGTGCCGGGCCTTGATCCAGAAGTACGAGGCGGACCAGGCCGACCGCGCCTATCAGGCCCGCCTGGCCGCGATCCGCCGCAGCGACAGCGTCATCGACAAGATCGCCATGATGATCGACGAGGAGGACATCAAGAGGGAGTTGCCCACCGGTCTGCTGGCCAGCGAGATCTCCGAGACCGGCCGTGAGCCCGATGCACGCCGGCTTGCCGAGATGGCCTACAACGCGCACGACGAGTCGGTGCTGCGAGTGCACGCCAAGGACATCGCCGCCCAATACGCCAACGCACCGCGCTACTTCGATGGCAGCGCCTCGGCGCTGCGGTTCGTGACCGATCTGGGCTTTCCCGACTCCTTCGCCGGCGCGCGCGTGCCCTCCCCGCCGGCCAGGGAGGAGGCGCAGGGGCCCACGGAATTCCCCGCTCTGCACGCCTACCAGGAGCGTCTGGCGTCGAAGCTGACGGAGCTGTTGACGCTGCCGACGCCGCAGCGGGCCATGCTCAGCCTGCCGACCGGAGCGGGCAAGACCCGTGTCACGGCCGAGGGCGTCATCCGTTGGATCCGCGAGGCGGGCACCCCGGCGGGGCCGATCCTGTGGATCGCGCAGACCGAGGAGCTGTGCGAGCAGGCCGTGCAGTCCTGGAAGTTCGTGTGGGAGAAGGTCGGTGCGGACCAGCCGCTGGTCATCGACCGACTGTGGAGCAGCAACTCCGCCACCCCGGTCACAGGCCGCCCGCATCTGGTCGTGGCGACGGATGCGAAGTTGCGGGTGTGCCTGCACACGGACGAGTACGCGTGGTTGCGCGGGGCGTCTCTGGCGCTGGTCGACGAGGCGCATGTGGCGACATCGCCCGAGTACACGAAGATTTTCGAGCAGCTCGGCCTGACCCGTTGGGGGACCTCCCGTCACCTGGTCGGTCTGACCGCCACCCCGTTCCGCAACGACGCCGAACGTACCCGGCAGCTCGCTCAGCGGTTCGGCAATCGCCGACTGGATGAGGGGGTCTTCCTGGGCGAGCCGATTCCGAGTCTGCAGCAGCTGGGCGTGTTGTCGCAGGTCGAGCACCGGGAGCTGGACGGTGCGCGGATGCAGCTCAGCCCGGACGAGTTGCGGACCGTCGAGCAGTTCAACGGCTTTTTGCCCAAGGGTGCCGAGCAGCGTCTGGCCGAGGACGAGGCCCGCAATCAGATGCTCCTGGACGAGATCGCGGCGATGCCCGAGGACTGGCCGGTGCTGGTGTTCGCTACGTCCGTCTCGCACGCCAAGTTCCTTGCGGCCAAGCTCGGCGACCGGGGCATCCGGGCGGCGGCGATCGACTCGGCGACTCCGACCGCCGAGCGGCGCAAGCGCGTGGAGGCCTTCCGCAGAGGCCAGATCCGTGTCATCACCAACTACGGCGTGCTCACGCAGGGATTCGACGCGCCGGCGACGCGGGCCGTGGTCATCGCCCGTCCCGTCTACAGCGCCAACAGCTACCAGCAGATGATCGGCCGTGGTCTGCGCGGGCCACGCAACGGTGGCAAGGGCACTTGCCTGATCCTCGACGTGCGCGACAACATCGTGAACTACGACGCGGGTCTTGCCTTCACCGAGTTCGAGTACCTGTGGAAGAAGGGACAGCAGTGACCGTCTCGGAAGGGGTGGGCCTCTCTCTCACCCCCGCCCAGCTGTCCGTCGTGACCAAGCCCTGGGATGCAAGGTCGCTCGTCACGGCGGGCGCGGGCGCGGGCAAGACGACCACCCTCACCTACCGGCTGGAGCATCTGACCGGCACCGAAGAGCTTTTGGCGGGCGAGATCCTCGTGTTGAGTTTCTCGCGCGCCGCCGTGCGCGAGCTGCGCGAGCGCGTCGACAAGCTCGCCACCACCGCTCGTCGGGTGCGGGCCCAGACCTTCGACGGCTGGGCGCTGTCCGTGCTGCTGCTGGAAAACCCTCAGCGTGACGACCTGGGCGGCACCAGCTTCGATCGGCGCATCGCGATGGCCACCGAGGCGATCGAGCGGGGCGTGCTGGATGCCTCGGAGCAGGGGGTGCCCGCGCACGTCGTCATCGACGAGGTGCAGGACCTGGTGGGCGTGCGCCGCGACATGGTCGAGGCGCTCCTCGACCGGTACGCGGACAACTGCGGTTTCACCGTGGTCGGCGACGCCGCGCAGGCGATCTACGGCTTCCAGGTCGCCGACCCCGACGAGCGTGCGAACGAGACGAATCTCTTCTTCCGCTGGGTGCGCGTTTCGTTCAGCGACGATCTGGTCGAAGTGACCCTCGCCGACAACTTCCGCGCCCGCACCAAAGAGGCCCGTATCGCATTGCCGTACGGGCCGCGACTGCAGACCCTGCCGGCCGAGAGGGGCGAGGCGGCGAAGGAAGCCGAGGCGGTGTATGCGCAGCTGCGCTCCGACCTCGCCCTCGCCCCCGACTTCGGCCCCCTTGATGATGCGTTCACCCTGGCCTCGTTGCGGCAATTCGAGGGCACCACCGCGATCCTGTGCCGTGACAACGGCCAGGTCCTGCACTTGTCGGAACGGCTGCACACGCTGGGGGTGGATCACCATATCCAGCGCTCGCCCCGCTCGCGTCCCACACCGGCGTGGGTGGCCCAGCTGCTGCTGGCGACCAGCGCCGCCCAGCTGACCGAGGACCGTTTCCGCGACCTGGCCGTGCTTGCGCCCGCCTGGGATGCGTCGCGCACGTGGCATGCGCTGCGGCGCTGCGCCGCCGGTCCCCGAGGCACCCTCGACCTTGAGGCGCTGCGCCGCGCCGTTGCCGAGGGCCGGCTGCCCGACGAACTGACCGCACCCCCTTTCCATCCACTCGTCATTTCCACCGTGCACCGGGCCAAGGGTCTGGAGTTCGACCGTGTCCTGATCGTCGAGCCGCCCGCGCCGTCGGAATGGCGCGGGGAGCACGCGGACCCGCCGGCCGAGGCGCGTCTGCTGTACGTGGCGATGACCCGGCCGCGCGACGACGTCTACCGGCTCGCCCGCCCGCACACCTGGATGATGCGCAAGCA
Organism: Streptomyces tropicalis; assembly: GCF_029269835.1. Lineage (GTDB taxonomy): Bacteria > Actinomycetota > Actinomycetes > Streptomycetales > Streptomycetaceae > Streptomyces > Streptomyces tropicalis. The sequence continues at coordinate 31,227 of NZ_JARJBB010000007.1, forward strand.
CAAGCCCACCGATCGGTGGTACGTCGGCGGCCGACAGTCCTACGCGCGCTCCGGAATCGAGGCGGGCGATCTGGACGTGTGCCGCGCCACGCCCGCGGGCGCCGACGATCCGGTCAGCGACCCCCCGGCCCTCCAGCAGTACCTGCGCGAGCGGGTGCACGGCGGGGACGCGGTGGAGCTGCGCCGACTCCACGACCTGCCCGCATCCGACGTCGAGACCCCGCCGTATGGGATTTTCCACGATGGCCGGCCGATCGGAGTCGTCTCCGAGCGTTTCCGCCACGACCTGTGGCGCCTTTTGAAGATCAATGTGGGGTGGAAGGTCGAGCGGTGGCCGTGCCGCGTCACCGGACTGCGCATCGACACCGTGGAGAGTGTCGCCGGCTTCCCCGCTCTCACCGAGCGCCTGGGCCTGGGCGACAGGGGCGTCTGGCTCGCCCCGCGCCTGTGCGGCTTGGGCCGCTTCGACTGGACCCACGCCGAATCCGTCCCGGAAGGACACCACCACCCGTGACCGCACCGTCGCCGCACACGGCGCACTACCACCTGCGTTCCGACCTGCGCGCCGCGCTGCGCAAGGACCTGCTCGGCCCGCACGGGACCGAACAGGAGGTCCTCACCGACGACGCGCCGATCACCGCCTATCCGATCGGCGTCCTCTTCCCCCAGCCCTCCGCCGACGACATCGATGCGCAGCAGCCCCTGACGCTCGACGAGGAGGACGGCGTCGACACCCCGCCCGACGTCGTTGCCGGCGACGACGTCGAGCAGGGCGCCACCGACCTGGGCATCGCGCTGGCCAATCTGCGCAAGCCCTCCTCCATGGGCTTGACCTTCGCCGTCGATGCGACGGAGTCCCCGCAGGTGACGGTCACGGTCACGGCGGCCCGCTACGTTCCCGAGGACGAGGCCGGCCACCGGATCGAGCCGCGCCGCAGCGAGGCCCGCAGCACCGAACGGCAAAAGGAGCGCTGGCGTCGCGAGGTGCTGGTGTGCGAGCCGGGCGAGTTCGACGTGCGATGGCCCGGTTCCATCAAGGGCAAGCTGTACGACGGCCTGGAATGGCGGGCTCTGGTGCGCCCAGCTGTCGAGGGCACGGTGACGGTCACGGTGACGGTGGTGAACACGCTGACGGCCGGCGAGTTCGATCTGCAGGACGCCTACTGCTTCTTCCAGCCGGAGGTCAGCGTCCACGGCGCGGAGGGCACCCGTCCCTTCGTGGAGCGCCCCGCCCGCCGCGGCCCGGTCGACGACGAGCAGGCCCTCAGCCGACTTCTGCATCGCCACGCCCCCGTGTTCGCCACCGGCCACGGCACATCGGTCGCCTGGGACTGGCAGGCGCCGCCGCTGCGCACCCCCCTGCCCAAGCGAGCCGCAGTCGCATCGGTGCGCACCGAGTTCGTGCCCACGCACGACGTGCTGCTCACCGACTCCAACCCGCACATCGACGACCGGGCGCTGACCATGCACGGCCTGGGCCAGGGAACACAAGAGGACGTGGTGGCTGCCCTCACCCGCCTGCTTCAGGGGTATCAGGAGTGGATCGAGGCGCGCGAAGAAGAAGCCCGCGCCCTGGCCGGCACACCCCACGAGGCGGCGGCGCGGCAACAACTGGAGCTGTGCCGCCTGGCGTTGGGGCGGATGCGGCGCGGTGTGGCCTTGCTGGGCGACGACCGCAAGCCGAATGTCTTTGCCGCCTTTCGGTGGGCGAACCAGGCGATGGCGCAGCAGCGGGCGCGCACGGCCTGGATCAAGCAGGGCAGAAACGGCCAACCGCAGATCGAGAAAGGCAGGTGGCGGCCCTTTCAGATCGCGTTCATGCTGCTGTGCCTTGAGGGCATCGTCGATCCCAACCATGAGGACCGCGAGGTCGCGGACCTGCTGTGGTTCCCCACCGGCGGCGGCAAGACCGAGGCCTACCTCGGGCTGATCGCGTTCACCACGTTCTGGCGCAGACTGCGCGACGGGGCGCGCGGTGGCGGGGTGACCGTGGTGATGCGCTACACCCTGCGTCTGCTCACGCTTCAGCAGTTCGAGCGGGCCGCTGCACTGATCTGCGCGATGGAGCAAGTGCGCGCCGAGCACGAGGCGCAGTTGGGCATCGAGCCCATCTCGCTGGGCATGTGGGTGGGCAAGTCGGCCACCCCCAACGATTTGGACAGTGCCCAGGACCGCCTGGACAAGCTGTGCCGCGAGCCGGGCAAGTCCCTGCAAAAGGAGAACCCGGTCCAGCTGCAGACCTGCCCGTGGTGCGGCCAGCCGCTGACCGCCTTCGACTACGAGGTCCGCGCAAGCACCCACCGCATGATCGTGCGATGCCCGAGCACGAGCTGCGCCTTCCACACCGATGCCGGACTGCCCGTCCACCTGGTCGACGAGGCGATCTACGACGCGCATCCCACCCTTGTCATCGCAACCGTCGACAAGTTCGCCTCGATGCCGTGGCGCCCGGCCACGGCCGCGCTGTTCAACCGGGACGAGCCGGCCGGTCCGCGCCCGCCGGAGCTGATCGTCCAAGACGAACTGCACCTGATCTCCGGCCCGCTGGGGACGTTGACCGGCTTGTACGAGACGGCCGTGGACGTACTGGCGGACAAGCCCAAGGTGGTGGCATCGACGGCGACCATCCGCCGGGCCACCGAGCAGGTCGGAGCCCTGTTCGACCGTCGCACGGCCCAGTTCCCGCCCGCCGGCCTGGACGCACGCGACTCCTGGTTCGCCGTCGAGACCCCACGCAAGGACAAGGCATCCCGCCGCTACATCGGACTGCTCACCCCGAGCACCAGCCAGGCAACCCTCCTGGTGCGCACCTACGCCGCCCTGCTGGACGCCGCCGCCCGCACCGACGCCGATCCGAAGGTCAAGGACGCATACTGGACCCTGGTGGGCTACTTCAACAGCCTGCGTCTGCTGTCGGCCGCCGAGCTACAGGTCCTCGACGACGTCCAAGACCGCCTGGAACTGCTCGGCACCCGCGCCTCGGCCACACCCCGCCTCGCCTCCCAACTGATCGAGCTCAGCAGCCGGGCCGACTCCAGCGCCATCCCCCGCCATCTACGCCAACTGGAACGAGAGTTGCCCGAAGCGGACACGCTGGACGTGCTGCTCGCCACGAACATGATCTCCGTCGGGGTCGACATCGACCGGCTCGGCCTGATGGCAGTCATGGGCCAGCCACAGACCACCGCCGAATACATCCAGGCCACCAGCCGCGTCGGCCGCCGCCACCCCGGCCTGGTCGCGGTCATGTACAACTCGGCTCGCTCCCGGGACCGTTCGCACTACGAGAGCTTCCCCGCCTTCCACTCAGCCCTGTACCGCGAGGTGGAGTCGACCAGCGTCACCCCCTTCTCCTCACGCGCCCGCGACCGAGGACTGCACGCCGTCGTCGTCGCCCTGGCCCGACTGCTGTTGCCCGCCGCCCGCCCCAACGAGGCGGCCGCCCACATCGCGGGATTCGTCGACGATCTCAACGCCCTCGTCCGCCCGTGCATCCTCGCCCGCGTCAACGCGGTCAACGATCTCGAGCGCAAGGCGACGGCCCAGAGCTTCGACCAGTTCGTGCAATGGTGGCTCAACGAGGCAGCCGACCACCCCGAGCTGGTCTACGAAGCCAAGCGCGGCACCCACCAACCCGCCCTCCTCGCCGGCTTCGACGACGAGGACCCCGAAACGGCTGGCTGGTCCACCCTGTGGAGCCTTCGCGACGTCGACGCCGAATCCACCCTCTTCCTGGAGCACTGACCACCATGACCCCGCCCCCTCCCCCGCGCCGCCGACGCGGCACCGGCGCCGCCGTCGTCCGCCCCCGCAAGCTCGGCGGCGTACGACGCTCCCAGATGGTGACGACCTACGGTGTCGGTGCGATGATCGCCGTGGACAACGAGTCGTTCATCGTCGCCGGACTCGACTCCTGGGACATCTCTCAGGCCCCCGAGGTCCTGGAGCGTCGCCTGACCCGCCTGCTGAAGGTGCGCTCCTTCCGCCAGCCGCCCGCCCCAGACCCGGACCGAGCAACGGACGGGGTGCACGTCCGCCGGTTCCCGAACATGTACTCGTGCCCCAAGTGCGCCACGCTCCAGCCGTTCTACAAATTCAACTCCCCGCCCCGTACAGCGCGTTGCGGGATGTGCGAGGAGGACCTCGTGCCCTCCCGCTTCGTCCTGGCCTGCAACAACGGCCACATCTCGGACTTTCCGTACTGGCGGTGGGTCCACCGCGGCAGCGGCCACACAGGCGGCCTGTGCGGCGGCACCCTCTCCTTGGGCACCAACGGCAGCACCGCATCCTTGCGGTCGGTCGTCGTCTCCTGCAGCTGCGGCGTGCCGGACGTATCCATGGAGGGCGCCTTCCGCAGCCGCGTCCTGAAAGATCTCGGCATCCGCTGCGAGGGCGGCCGCCCGTGGTTGAAGGAGGTGCCCCCCGAAGGGTGCGACCAGGCACCGCGGGCCATGCAGCGAGGCTCCTCCGCCGTATGGCATCCCCTCGTCGCCAGCGCCTTGTCCATCCCGCCGTGGGGCGAGGGCCTGCACAAGCTGGTGGAGAAGCACAAACTCCTCGGCGCATCCGAGGACACCATCCGCTGGTTCGCCAAGAACCACGCCGCCCTGCTCAAGAGCGTCAACGCGACGGCAGAAGACATCATCCATCTCGTCCAGGCCATCGAGGACGACGATGTAGCGGCCGACCAGGACGACACTCCCACACCGAAGGCCCGCAGCGCGCTGCGGCAGGAGGAGTACATCCGGCTGGTCCGCGGCAACCCCGAGCGGTACACGGCCGAATGGCAGCCCTTCGTATGCGAAAAGCCATTGGGTTCCCCGGCCGTGCTGCAACCACTGGGGCTGCGCGACACCATGCTGGTCAAGCGGCTACGCGAGGTGCGGGCCCTGGCGTCGTTCATGCGCGGTGACTTGCCCTCCGAGGCGGATCCCGCCCACCGCATGGCGCCGCTGACCCTGTCCGACGACATCGACTGGCTTCCGGCCGTGGAGGTGATCGGCGAGGGCGTGTTCCTGCGCCTGGACGAGAACAGGCTGCGTTCTTGGGAGACCGATGAGACGGTGATCGCCCGCGCGCGGCGCATCCGCGACAATCACCTGACGCTTCTCAGGCGCCGCACCGGTGCGTCCAAGACCGCAGGAGGGGAGCAGCAGGACGCGGAAGAGATCGACTCACCCGTCTCCCCGCGCTATCTCCTGCTCCACACCCTCGCACACATTCTGATCAACGAGTGGAGCCTGGACGGCGGCTACCCGACATCCGCCCTGCGCGAGCGCCTGTACTGCGACGACAACATGGCGGGCCTGCTGCTCTACACCGCCACCAGCGACTCGGCCGGCAGCCTCGGCGGCATTGTCGCCCAAGGCGAACCCGACCGCCTGGCCCACACTCTCAAGGCCGCCCTCGCCCGCACCGCCTGGTGCTCCAACGACCCGCTGTGCATGGAGTCCGAGGCCACCGGCGTCGACAACGTCAACCTCGCCGCCTGCCACGCCTGCGTCCTGCTGCCCGAGACCAGCTGCGAAACCAACAACAGCCTCCTCGACCGGGCCATGCTCGTAGGCACACCGACCGGCACGGTGCCCGGATACTTCCACGACCTCATGTAAGCCCCCGCTGGGGTGGGGCGAGGCAACCCGCCCCACCCCACTCCGGCAGAAGGGCCTCAACGCCGTCGGCGCCGCTCTTCCACCACCGCACGCACCCGCTCCGCCGCCTCCCACGGCGACTCGTGCTCCCACACCCGTACCGCCAGCCACCCGGCCTGTCCGAGCCGCTCATCGGTGTCCGCGTCCCGTACCCGATTCCCCTCGATCTTGGTCCGCCAAAAATCCGCATTCCGCCGCGGCCAGGTGCCATGCTCCGGACACCCATGCCAGAAACAGCCATCCACGAACACCGCCACCCGCGCCGGCCCGAACACGATGTCCGCCTCCCGACGCACCCCCTTCACCGGCCGCCTATGCACCCGAAACCGCAGGCCCGCCGCATGCAACGCACGACGCAATGCCAGCTCCACCTGGGTATTCCGGCTCTTTTGCAGGCTCATCCGCGCCCGAACCTGTGCCGTCGTCTCCAACGCCTCCACCCAGACATTGTCCACCCGCCCCACCTGCCCGATCCAAGCGAGCAGCGCCACCGGGTGGCGCGAGCCCCCGACCAATGCGCGAGCCCGACACCAACCAGGCCACGCCACGCTGCCTCCCAGGTCGGGGATGTCGTGAACGCAGAAGCAACGCCAGTCGAGACAGTGCATGTCAGCCAAGGCTGTCGCACCCACTTGCCCAGCGTTAAGCAACCCACCTGCGCTACCGGCCACAGGACTCGCTGTCGATGCAGTTCCGCTTCGACGACGTCGTGCGCACCCCATGCCCCGGGTACAGCCAGGCCCAGCGCGTACATACCGCCCCACCATCGCCGGCCGGCCGCAGCGCCTGGAGCTGATCAAGCCCTGCACGCCCTGGCCCGGGCTCGCCGACATCGAACTCGCCACCGCGGAATGGGTCGACTGGTTCAACAACAAGCGCCTCCACACAGCCATCGGAGACATCCCGCCCCACGAGCACGAAACCAACCACTACACTCAACCACCAGCCTCAACCGGCGGCTGGAGTCAACGCATAGAGCCTCCACCGATCCCGGAGCGCTTCACGCGGGCAGGCCACAATTGGGCTATCAACACCGCAGTTCCGCCTGATCACGGATCGCGTCGCCTCATCACGCTGACGTGCCCATCCGGTCCCCCAGGGGACGCATGCCACGAGCGATCAGACCGAGGATGGGCGCGGGCTCGTGCCTGTGCGGTCCCACCGGTTGCAGATCGTGCCGGCGAGAAGTTTGCCATCTCACCGACATACGGTCTCGGCTCCCTCCTGCATTGGTGTCCCTGGCACGCTGCAACCTGGCTGCGGTCCGCGACAGCTTTCAGTGTGCTGACCTCGCTGTATGCCGGCTCGGATCCGCAAGACCGGAATCGGCCCGGGCCTAGATCGTTCCCTGTGGCATGTATGTCGCAGAAGCTGTCACCTGCATTAACAGCCACTCTCCAAGTCAGCCGGTGGTCGCGCCGGGAACGGCGAGATACGGCGAGGCGCCATCCTCGTCCTGTCGTGCGCCGGAGCCGCCCCTTGGTCTCGACGACAACACCAGCGTCACATCGTGAGCTGCCGCACGCCGAGGCACCCACTGCCTCGGCGTCAGGCAGCGGCGGCGCCCCACCACTAGAGGGCATCTACGAGCGCCTGGCGCGCTCCATGAGAACAGACAGTGAGGGCAGCGGTCGGCGCCAGCATCGGCTTGAGGCCCCTCCCCCAAGCCCCGCCAGCGCGGCCAGGGCCCGGTCCTCACCCAAAAGTGGGTAACAACGCCGCCACCTGCCAGGCACGGGCCTACACCGGCCCCACAGGCCTCGGCCCCAAGAAGGTCTCCCTGCGTTGCGCAGCCTGGGCGACACTGGGCCCAGCCGTAGCCGCGTCACCTGGGCTCCATCCGGTCGGGGTGTGGCACGGGTGGCGCAGCGGCTCACTCGGACGCCTCATCGAGCACGACCGTGGGGGAACCGCGCTTTAGCGTCGTAGTGCCCTGCCCATGACAGGACGGCAGCGCTAAGGCGGCCCCCTACCTGCGCCCTGGTTACGGGGCCGCCCATCACCCGCAGATGAGGTCCAGCAGCAGTCACCGGGTCGCACCTCGAAGCGTCACCCACCCGGTGCTGACGACACCCGCCGGCAGGACACGGCCACACCCTCCCCGGACAGAACGCCCAGCGGTCATGGGACCGGCATGGATTCAGGTGAGCCCTTGGAAAGCAGAGGCACCTGGGCCTCCACGGATTACGGCAGGTCAAGCCCTGCCCCCGCAGCCGCCGAGTTGACCTGGAGGTCTTGGCGGCGCAGGTGGCCCAGTTCGCTGCTCCCCGCACCTGCACAAGCGAACGAAGCACTACCAGATCGTCGCACCCCATCCCCGCAGCAACTGTCGCGCGTTCCACGTGTCACGAGGGCGTAGATCCGAGGAGAGAACTTCCACGAAGTTACCGTGGTCGACGAGCACGATGGAGCCTCCAGGATCCGCGAGCGTCTCGTCCACACTGGCGGTGCTCATGGCCCCGCACGGCGTCGCGGAGGACACCCGAAAACAAGTGATCTTCTGGTCGTAGCCGAGGATGACCCGGTCACCGACCACGACGGGCACGGAGGCTCCCTGGACGTCCACATTCCAGACGAGTTTGCCGGAGCGCGCGGCAAACCGCCGCAGGTGGTCATCGTCTTTGAGGAACAAGGAATCACCGGAGACCGTGAAGCCCCCGGGCGAAAAACTGTGCGCGAGCGACGTGCTCCAAAGACGCTTCCCGGTGAGGCCCTTGAAAGCCGAAAGTGTCTTGCCGGAAGCTGCGTAGACGACATCGGCCGTCGCGGTGATCCGCACGGTGTCGTATCCGCTGTCGTCCCCGGGTATGCCGATCTTCCAGCGGTCCTTGCCCGAACCGGCATCGTAGACCTCGACCGCCCCGGGCCGCGCCAGGTACACCCTGCCGTGGTTGACCAGGAACGGTGGAAGGTCTTCGAGGGAGTACGGTGTGCCGTCGCCGTTCTCATCCACGCCCCACCTCTTCTTCCAACGGAGCTTGCCGGTCCTGCTGTCGAGCACCCTCAACGTGCCGTCCGTGGCGGCAACCAGGATCTGCCGGCCGGCCACCACGGGCCTGCTGAACTGAAGCTCCGGCGTGTCTTTGGGCGCGGAGTACGTCCACCGGACCGAGCCGTCCCGGGTTGCCAGCGCATTGACAGCGCGGCCTCCCACATACACGTTGTCCTTGCCTTCGTCGTGGGACGTTTTCCCGCCGGAGCCGGCCTTGCTCTCGTTTCCTCCGTCGCCCTCCGTCCGGGTGGGCAGCGGGACCCGCCAGTTCTCCTCCCCGGTCAGGGCGTTCCGGGCGGAGAGCGCGCGGCTGCCGTTCTCCTTCTCGTAGGTCACATAGGCGACGCCGTCAGCGAGAAAGGCCGAGGTGACGTCACCCATCGTGTACCACCGCACCCGCGGGTCGGCCGGCGCAGCCAGCCCGGCGAGGAGAGCCAGAAGGACCGCCATGAACAGCACGTAACGGCCGAGCCGCTTGCGAAGGCGTGGGGTCGCCCGCGCCGTCCCGGCAGTAGCCACGGCCAGCGCCTCCCGCGGCCACTGCCGGGACGGCGGGGCCAACAGCACTTCGCCAGGCAGCCGTACCTCGTCCCGCACCGCTCCGGTGGCTGAGCCAATCCATGAGGCCTCGGTCCGGACCACCGTTTGGTCCGCGACGGGGCAATACGTTTCCCTGCCCTGCTCCGCTCGGGCGGCCGGCAGCCATTGCCACAGCAGCAGGCCGACCACTGGCAGGAGCAGGGCGAGCGTCGGTGCCAGCACGGGGATCCCGACGGCGCCGAACGCTCCCCATCGCTCGTCCCGCAGCAGAAGCAGATCCGGCCAGGCGAACGCGCCGAGAATGGCCGCTGGCCACATCGTCCAGGCCAGGGCGTCCAGCCGGGTACCCCGGACGGGCCAGGCCGTGTGCCGTCGGTGGCCGTTCCGCGCGCGCACCAGGGCCAGGCCCGACCAGAGCCCGACCGGAACGGCGACGCAGACGGCGACTGCAGCACTCGTCCCCAGCACCGTGGGCCCGCCCAGGAGGACGAACGAAACCGGCGCCACCACCAGCCATCCCAGCGCGGATAGCACGACGCCCAGCACGAGGAGCAGCCCCACGGCCCCTACGACATATCCCATCAGAATTCTCCATTTGTATGAAAAGGCAGCAAGTCCCCTGGGTCGGACTGTGCGCGCACCCGGCGCATCGCCTCGTCAGGCCGGGTTTCGGCGGGGCCGGTCCGCTGGAATCCCCCGGGCCGCGCCAGGGGAACCCGAGCGCCGGACGGGAGGTATTCGGTGCGGTCCTCCGCTCCGACGGCGGCTCCCAGCCACGAGGCATGCCCATGCGCCGGCCTTTGCGGGCTGAGCGGACCCGTGGCAGCCGGATGGGCCGTGGCTGTTCGGTCGGCGGAATGAAGGACCGGCAAGTCCCGCGGGCCGCCAAGGGGAGCAACGGCAGCACGGCCTTGCCCCACCGCGCCGACGTGGCCGACTACTCCCGGGCACTGCGGGTCCCGGTGAGGAGCGGCCACACGAGCAGCACGGCGCGGCCAGCCACGGTCGCCGCCCAGAGATCCCGGTCTCTCCGTACGTCCAGCACCGGCCAGTTACCGGAAGAGCGGTGACAGTTCTGTTCACGCACCCGTGGCAGCGCGACTCGCAGCACCCGGAACAGTAGGCACACGGGGACCAGGCTGACGCCCCAAGCCAGTAGGGGCGCCCGGTTCTGCATGAGGAACTGGATCAGGGCGGCCACGGCCCAGATCGCCAGGACGACCGCAGCGAAAGGCTCGGCGAAACCGCCCAGCCAGTCGCTGTCCCTGGACTTCATGTCCCCAGCCCGTACACGGCGTTGTCGGCGAGGAGCAACAGCCGTGCCTGGTCCGCTGACTCCTCCAGACCCCGGCGCAGCACCTGGGCGGCCAGCGGGATCCGGACCCGGTCGTGGGTCTCACGCGCGTAGAGAGGGGTGTGGTTGAGGAGTCTGCCCACGGCACGGCGGGAGAGCGGGCGGCCTCCCGCGAGCACGCTGTCGACCGTGGTGAGTGCGGTGGCGGCGTCCTCCGCTCCCGACGGATGCACACCGGCAAGGGTGAGCACCTGCACGAGGGCAAAGCCGTGGGTCCGCAGCGGCTCCAGCGCGGAGGTGCCGCCCGCCACCAGGCAGTCCGCCATCTCAGGGGTGTGGGAGTGCTCCTTGAGGAAGTGCACCACCTGAGTGCTGTGCTCCCCGCACAGCAGCGGAAAAAGCCCCCCGCCGTGCGCGGCTAGGGCCTCGAAGGTTCCCGCGCTGCGGTTCTCCGCCCGGGCCAGGGGCGCCATGTGGTCCGCACGCAGCTCCAGGGCCGCCACTCGCACAGGCGGCAGCTTCGCCATGGCCGTCAGCAGCAGCACCCGGTCGAAGACAGGCATCGGCGCCAGCGCCGCGTGCAGCGCCGCGGAGCCGTACCTCTTCACCAGGCCGATCACGTGAGGGCCGCCCCTCAGGGCCAGGTGCGTCTCGGCGACCTTGGCGTAGACCTCGTTGTCGAGTTCCAGCGCAGCGAGGGACTGCAGCTCGGAGGGCTGAAGGTCGGAGACCAGAGCCCCGATGAGAACCAGCTTGGCCATCTGCTCCGGAGTGGCCTCGGGGAAGGCCCGCCGGACCAGGGACACCACGTGGAGGGGCTGCCCCGATGCCTGGGCGATCCGACCGTCGCGGACGGGGTCCGAGGACTTCGCCAGGCGGTCGACGTCGTCCGGGGTGAGCTGGTCGGGCAGATGTTCCAGCAGCGGCATCAGCTCACGCACGGAGGCCGGGCGGGCCTGGGACAGGCTGCGGGCCAGCACCGGACGGCGCCCCAGCACCTCACAGGCCGCGTTCAGTCGTTTGGCGTCCACCTCGACGAACTCCGCGGCGGACTCAGCCGCCAGCCCCAGCGCGCCGGCCAGCCGGAGCGCCGCCACCGGATACCACAGCGCGGCGGCGCCGCTCCTGCGGTAGTGCGGCAGCCGGTCAGGCCATTCGGCGAGCAGCCCGGGAAGGTCGGCGCCCTCACGAACCGCGGCCCGCACCATCTCCGCGAGCTCTCGGTGGTTCTCGGGCAGTTCCCACGAGCCCTCGCTGTACAGGTCCGCCACCTGCGCCGCGTGGAGGCCGACCTCCTGGGCGAACCGGCGCGTCGCACGCAGGGTCTCGGCGTTGAGCGGCCCGCCGAGCCATTCGGCCAGTACCTGGAGGTCACCGTCGGCCAGCTCAGCAAGTTCGGCGAGCTCGTCTGCGGTCCAGCGCCCTTCGGCGAGAGGCAGCAGTAGCTGCAGGTCGCCGAAGGAGTCCCACCAGGCACGCAGCAGGTCCTGGTCGACGCGGTGGGCATCGGCCCACACCCGCTGGTCGACCTTGAGGAGTTCCCGGGTCACCAGATGCACCTTGCTCTCGGTGACACCCACCCGGCGCAGCAGCTCGGGCAGCCGACCGACGTCGTAGCCGACCTCGCCGGCGCGGTTGACGATGCCGGGCGTCGCGGTTCCCCACACCCGCAGGTGCTTGTCGGAGGTCCGATCCTTGTCGAGCAGCCGCACGGCCTCGGATGGAACGAGGTACTGGGCGTCCTCCGCCGAGGGCAGGGCACGGCAGAAGTCCACCCGGTCGATCAGGGCGAGCACCCAGTCCCGGACGTCCGCTGCAGTCTTGCCCCCGGAGGGCGCCGCCGCCAGGGCGTCGGCCAGGGTCCGGGCCAGCACCGGACCGGCGTCGTGGAGCACCGAGGCCGCGCGGCCGATCACGTCCTGCGCGTGGAAGGCGCGCAGGGTGGCGACATCGGCGTCGGCAAGTACCAGGTCGAGCAGGAACGGCCGGAGCTCGGGCGCGAGGGTGATCGCCTCGGCAACGGCGGCAAGCTGTCCGCATGCACGGCGCAGGTGGAGCCCCTCGGTCGCCAGCACCTGGCACAGCTCGTCCCAGTCGGGGGCGAGGACGTCCAGCCAGCCGGAAAGACCCATCAGTGCCGGGATGGCGGTGCCCACCTGCCGGTCGCCCACGGTACGGACCACATCGGAGACCACCGGCCCGACCAGCGGGAGCGCCGACAGCAGATGACGGGCGTCGGCCAGGTTACGCAGGTGCTCCTCGACCCGGGAGGTGCCGAGGGTCCTGCGCCGGGCGGCCAGATCGGCCGCGGTGAGCACCAGGATGTCGGGGCGCCGGTGCAGCTTGTCCTTAAAGATGTCGTGCGTCGAGGTGATGAACTTGGACGGCACCTCGGGATCTGTCGCGCGGGCTGCGAACGCCACGGGGAACGCCTGCCGCGCAGCGGACTTGCCCGCAGTGCTGTTGGGGTAGACCTCCTTGCGGACCATGCTGAGGTCGATGTCGTACACGAAGGGCAGTTCCTGCCACCTCACCGGCAACGTGGTGCCATCGGAGGCGGACTGCACGGCGAAGGTCACCTCCGCGTCGGGGACCAACTGATGGATCCGGCACGCCGCGCGGGCCCTCGGCCCGAGGGAGTCCTGGGAAACGCTCACCAGATACACGTCCGGGGCGGTGCCGGTCTCCTCCTGACACAGCTCCACCACCCGCTCGAGGAGGTCGGCCGGCCCGTCCTCGGTCAGCACCCAGCCGGAGGTGCCGAGCAGCCCCGCCAGGTCGCCGGTGATGTCCCGACTGCCGATGCGCGCAATTCCCAGAACGGGATTTCGCCGTTCCAGAAGCGCGGCAAGCCGAATCGCCTCCGGGTTGACCGACTGTCGTTCGGGCAGACTCACGGGCGTGCCCTGCAGGACCTGTCGGCCTCGCAACCCGCGGTGGTTCCCGTGCTTGTCGAGCCCTAGATCGTACGACGTCACCTCGACGAGGATCCAGGTGTCGATCTCGGCCGTGTGCGCGGCCGTGACGTTCTTCGGCTGGATCAGCCGCACCGGGATGTTGCCCGGCAGCACGGCGCGGTACACGACGCCGTCGGACTCGGATCTGGACCTGACCCTGGCCCGGTATACCCCGCCCGTCAGGCTCCGCAGGTACTTCTCGTCGTACCGGGCGTGGAGCGCCGCGCCCGCGTCGTAGACGACGACGGCCGCGCTCCCGGCGATCTCTGCGACGGCGTCCGCTCCGCGCTGTTCCCGGACCGCGTCGGTGAGGACGGCAGCGGACATTGCGCGGTGCGCGAAGGGGTTGATCCGGAATCCCGCCGACCTCAGGTACGCCTGGAGGTGCTCGTCTCCGGTGACGGCCTGCCAGGTGGCGGGCGGCCGGCCGGAGCCGAGCCACCCGGCCAGTGCCCAGAGGGCACGGAACTGATAGCGCCTCAGTGCCTCTGGGTCAGCGGGCGGTTCCTCGTCGCCGAGCAGTCCCCTCGTCCACTCGGAGGCGTTGGCCCAGGCGGGTCTGATCCCCCGCTGGGGCGCGTAACCGTGCCGGGAGAACCCGGTCAGCCGCAGTGAGCCGTTGTCGACGATCAGATGGTCCGGGGAGAGCTCCACGGGGAACAACCCCCGCTCGGCCGCCTCCTCCAGCAGGGCTCCCAACGGCGCGATGAGCTCCAGGGCCTGGGTCGGCGACGTCCGCAGGCCCAGCGCCATCTTGTGGGCGAGGCTGTCGTCCTCCTGCCGGGTGGCGTCGGTCTCGATGGCGTCGCCGGTGGCCCAGGTGGTGATGTACCGGGTCCCCTGGCCGGTGCTCGCGGGCAGCACGTCGAGCAGTACAGGGACGACGAGCTGGCTGGTCCCCATCAAAATGCGCACCGCGATGTCGAGGCTGTCCTGGTCCTGCGGTGTGGCGGAGCGCAGCGCGCCGAGAGCGCTGTCGTCGGACGCCTTGACCATCCGGACCTGAGCGGGCTCGCCCACCGGACGGATCATGCGCTCTACGGGGTCCCAGCCCCGGCCGGAGCGCCCGGCCAGCTCGGCGTCGGCGCCGGCTGTCATCCGCGCCCCCTCGGCTTCCGGGGCGTAGAAGGTCCCGGTCGGGCCTTCGTCCGCCGGCACGTCTATGCCGTCTGTGTCGTCCGTGTCCCAGAAGAAGTCCGGTTCCAGGGACGTGTTGTTCAAATCGGTCATCGGGAGAGCACCTCAGTGGCGGCGAAGGCGTTGACAGCGGCGAGTTCCCGGCGGAACGCCTGAGCGGTGATGCGGTACGTGGCTTCCTCACCGAGACAGGTCGCAATCAGCCGGATGAGCGCAGGGTGCACACTTCGCCGGGCGAGATCGGAGGCGATCTCCCTGATCTTGACGTCCCGCCCGGGCGGCTCCTGCGTCAGGGCGAAGACCAGGGTCGCCGCGAGGGAGTACATGTCGAATCTGTCGGTCAGTTTCTCGTCCGCGCGGGGCGGGGCGAAGGCGTCCGTCGCGGCCTCGACCTCGGGCGGATCCCCCTTCGACACCCGCTGCGCCGCGCCGTGATCGATGATGGTGAAGCGGCGCGGATGGCCGGAGACCAGGATGTTTCCCGGCTTGAGGTCGGAGTGGGCCCAGTAGTGGCGCTTGCTCCCCGGGACGTGCATCGCCTCCAGTCCGGCGGACACTTGGTCGGCCAGGGCCACGGCCTCGGCCGAGTCCAGCGGGCCCTCCGAGTCCACCAACTCCTCCAGCGTGCGCGACGTGCGGTCCGCCTCCCCCACGAACTGCATCACCAGGAACGACTCGTGGTTGATGTCCGGCGTGCTGTATCCGGGCGGCACCAGGGCGCCGTGCTTCCTGCGGGTCGGCGACACCTCACTCACCAACTCGACCACGGCAGGCACCGATTGGGTACGGTGCGAGAGCTCCAGCTGGATCTCCACAGACCGCCAGAACGCGTGCTCGCGGTCCTCCCTGGTCTTCTGGGCGATGGCGGGCTCGAGCTCGTCGTCCCGCCACCACGCGCCCTTCACCACCACCAGTCCGTCGGACCAGGTGTCCTCGCAGAGTTCCGCGTATCCCTGCCCGCCGGCCGACAGACTCTGCACCCACCGGTAGCGGCCCTCGGAACCGTACGTGTCGGGCACACAGGCGAACTTGCGCCCGCCGAACTGATCTATCTTCTCGCGCTCGCGCACGGTGCTTCACTCCTTTGGTCGGTGAGGGGGCGCGTTGGGAACGGTGCGTCAGCCGTGCGCGACGCGCAGGCGGACCTGGATCTGCCCGTCGAGGATGGAAATGCGCTGGCCAGTCCAGGGCACGTGGGAGTCGCGGGCCATGGGTTCGCCGTCGAGGCAGACGCCGTTGACCGAGGTGTCGAGCAGCGACACCGTGCCTTCCTCCGTGAAGCGGATGACCATGTGTCGCCGGCTGACGTCCCAGGCCTCCTCGCCCAGGTCCGACGAGATGTTCAGGCCGAGTTCCCCCTTGGGGAGGGTCTCGCGTGCGGTGGGCAGCCGCCCCAGGACGACCCGCCCCGGCGGGACCGTCTCGGTGTGCACGCGACGGCCGCGGATGTCTATTTCCAGGTGCAGAAACCGGGAGACCATGGCGTGGTCAGGTGCGGAAGCGGGCGCCGGAATCGGGGCGGACGCCTGCCACGACGGAACGGGCGCACCAGTCGGCTCTCCGATGCCGTCGGACGTGCCCCAGCCGATGGTGTCCGGCGGGGAAGGCGCGAACATCGGCTGCGGCACGTCCGCCACCGCAGCGCGGGGCGGAACGCTTGCCGCCGAAGAATCCGTCGTTGGCCCGGCACGGACCGCCCCGAGCTCACCACTGAGGGGGAGTCCGTCCAGCGGCGGAAGCCTCAGCAGCTCTTCCGAACCCTCGGTGGCACGGGCCTGCTGGCGCTGCGACTTCTGGTTCTTCCACCGCTTGACGGGCTCGTTGCGTCGCCCGATACGCACCACCTTGACCGAGCACTTGGGGCAGAGCAGGTCGCCGGTGCGGCCGAGAGGACGCATCGGGAACACGGCGAGCTTGTCCTTGCGGCCGAGCGGGCACGTCGGGTTGGTGCACCGGTAGTCGTATTCCAGATCCTCGTCGGTGAGGTTGTTCGCCTTGATGAGGTCGTCGTTGGCACCACGTCGGACGCTGCTGTCGCTGATGTCGGAAAGCCGACGCGGGATCAGACTTACTTTCACCTGATTCCCGACCAGCTTGGCCTGCGGCTCCCACAGCCGGTCGGTGGTTCCGTTCAGCCAGTCGTGGGCACCCTCACCGCGCTTGCCACGGAAGTTGTCCTTGCTGATCACGACGGCGCGCAAGGTCTTGGCGTCACGCAGCAGCGGATCGTCCGCCTCGGCGGCCTCACGGATCTCCTGGGCGGCGACCAGGTGGCGGTAGAGCTCACGGTCCGCTTCGCTGAAGCGACGGATCAGCGAGGAGTCGGCCCAGCCACGGATCCTCGCGCTCTTGCCCCACTTGTTCCGCGCCGCCTCGCGCACCGCGAGGTACCGTTCGAGGACCGCCTCCCGCCGCTCCTTCACCGGGGGCGGAGGCGGTAGATCGGCCGCCCTGGCGAGCTGGATGTCCGTTGTCTGCCACCCGCGGTGGTCACGACATACGTTGCTCACGTCGATCAGTACGTGCACGCCGGTCACTTGCCTTTCGGGTGGTCGGCCGCGCGGTTGCGGGGTGCACGGGCCTTCGTCTCGCCGAGGACATCGGCGACCGCGGTTCTTGCGCGCGCGGCACGCGCGCGGGTGGCGGACTGCACGTCGACGGCGTGGTTTCCCTCGCTCAACGCCTCCAGGGCGTTCTGGAATTCGTGCGCCAGATCCGTCATGCCCCGTTTGCGGGCACGGGTGGCGCCCTCCTCGTAGATCCTGGCCTCCTGCCCGGTGGGCATCTGCGAGACCTTCAGGTCGACCTCGTCGACGAGCCGTGCTCCCTCGACCAGCCGGGCGAGCATCGGGTCGTGCTGCAGATAGACGGAGTTGGCGTCGTTCGGTACGACCTGGATCCTCACGTCCTCGGCCGAGGCACCGTCAAACTGTTCTTTTTCTCCGGCTATCAGGATCACGCCGTCCGCCTTGACGATCTGCCGCGACGGCTGCGGCGTGGCCGGGGCGATGAGCTCCACGACGAAGGCCGGGCGCCAGCGGTTTCCGCCGAACGCCCCCAGCGGCAGGGTCACCAGGGTGCTCCCGTTCCGTCCGGGCGTGACGCAGCCGGACAGCATCCGCTCCTGCGGATGGGTCCGCAACACGGCGCCCACCCGCCATGCAGGGTGCACCGACACACGGATGCGGCCGCCCTGCACATACGACTCACGGCCCCACTGGACCAGTTCACGGCACATCCGCTGGAAATCCGCCGCGTCGTTGCTGGTCGCGGTGGCGTGCGCGGTCTGCCCGGTGTCGCCGACCAGGCTGCTGAGCAGCGAGTCCCGCGACTCCTCACCGATCCCGAGAGCGTCGATGTGGATTCCCTCGGTGGCGAGCCGGCTTCCCAGCTCGGCCAGTTCCTCTGGCAACGCCCCGTCGGTGGGCTCCCCGTCCGTGAACAGCAGAATCCTGCGGATGCCCCGATGAGGGCGCAGCTCCGTGGCGCACGCCAGGAGCGCGGCCTCGAAGTTGGTAGCGCCGCCCACCTGCGCCTCGACGGCAAGATCCGGCCGTGCCGCCAGCTCGCCCGCCGTGCCTCGGTAGACGACGTGCGCCCGGGTGGCGAACCGGACGACTGTGACAACGGCGTCCTTGTCCAGAGCGCCTGCGGCCGCGGCCATGCCCCGCTTCATCATGTGTCGCCGAGGCGGCTCCCCCGGGGCGAAGGGCTTGTCCATGGAGCCCGACTCGTCCAGGGCGAAGGCCACCGCGGCCACCGTGGGTTTCGGGGGCTTGGGCATGCGGGGCGGGCCGACCGAGATGAACACCGATCCACCGGCCGCGACCATGGACCTGTCAACGCTGCAGAGCATCCTCACCGGGAGCCCTCCCCTTCCTCTGCTCGTTCCACGTCACGGTCCGGGGACAGGGCGGCGGTCGCCGCCCCGGGCTCCTCGCGCCCGGAGGCCTCGTCGATGGCGGAGTCGACGGACTCCATGCCGGCACCGTGGTCTTCTGCGTCGTCGTCACCGGTCGTGCCATCGTCTTCGCCGTCGACGTCCCGGTCGGCGTCCTCTTCGTCGTTGCCGAAGTCCTCGTCGTCTTCGAAGTCCTCGTTTTCGAAGTCCTCTTCTTCGACCTTGCGGTCAGCGTCCCGGTCTCCACCGTCGTCGTGGAGGTCCCCACCGTCGTCGAGGTCCCCGTCGTCGTCGAAGTCGTCCTCTTCGCCATCGAAGTCGTCCTCTTCGCCGTCAACGTCCTGCTCGACGTCCTCGCCGCGCGGGACGTGTCCGCTGTCTTCCGGGCCGGTCTCGCCATCGCCTCCGAACGCTTCGGTGCCCTCTGGGGCTGATCCGTCGAACTCCGCGAGGAGGTGCCCATCACCGTCGTATCGGGCTTCGGCCTTCCCCTGCCGCCGGGAGCGCGCCCGGGTCACGGATGCCTCGGGGAATTCCACGACCAGGACAGTCGCGTTGTCGCGTCCGCCCAGGGACTCCGAGCGCATGGCCAGCAGTATCGCCAGATGCTGCGGGCTCACAGCCTGCGCCATCGTCTCCTCGAGAGCCGCGGCGAACAGCCAGTCGTCAAACCCCAGACCCACAAAGCCATGTTCAGAGTCCCCACCCGAGTGGCCGGTGGTGACACAGGCGCCGTCACTGAGCAGGACCAGCCAGGATCCGGACCGCAGTTCGGGCCACACGACGTGCGGCCGGCCCTGCACTCCGTTGTCATTGAGGTACGACGTCACCACGGATGCCTCGCCCGGCCTGGGCGATATGCCGTCGTTGAAGTCCTCGAACACGGCGCTGCCCTCTCCGCCGAGCCGCACCGCCCGGCCGGTGCCCGGAAGCAGCGCGTAGGCGCGGGCGTCACCGACGAACGCCAGGGTCACCTGCTCCGGCTCTCCGGGCACGACACTGCACAGCACCCCGACCGTCGCGGCGTCAGCGTAAGTCTGCGCCTCCGCCTCATTCTCGGCCAGACCCTCGCCCAGTCCCCTGAGGATCTCCAGCGGATCATGGAAACCCCGGGACCAGTCCCGCTTGATGAACTCGAGGGCACGCCGCGCGGCCCAACCGCCGCCACCGTCACCACGACCCGTGACGCCGTCGAGAACGGCGGCCGCCAGACCCCCGCCCGACAACTTGAAGAAGCCGCTCGCGTCTTCGTTGTCCTCGTGCCCACGCCCGCGCGCCTTCGACCAGCCGGTCGTAGTCGCCAGCCCCACCCGGCCTACCCGCAGGCGGTCGTACGTGGCGGGTCTCCCGTCGTGTCGGGCGACCTCGGGCACGACAGTGACGATGAGATGTGCCAGTTCCTGCGGCGTCGTGACGGCGAGTTCGGGAGCGAGAGCCGCCCGGACAACCGCTTCCACGCCCTGCGGCCAGGCGCCCCCACACACACCGGCCACGGCCAGGCGCGTGGCGTCGTGATCCTCACCCTCGCGATGGGCTGCACGGCGGAAGGTCTCCCTTCCGATGTGCCGGATCCAGCCGACGTCGTTGTCTGCATCTACGTCTTGCGGACGCCGTCCAGTTTGCAGGGCATCGAGTTGCGAGGCCAGCCAAGCCGTTACACCCACATCAAAGCCTTCATCGCCGATCACAGCGAGCCTGCCTGGCGTGTTGTCCACATGCTTCCTCGGGTCATACATAGGGAACCGCCAGCCCGGCGCCCTCTGGTGGGCTGCTGGTGACGGGGCGTCACAGGGGGGAGAACGTACGTCTGGCTCGGCCCGGCATGGACACGGGCAGCTGACCGCACATTCATGGAGATCATATGGATGATACGTGAAGTTGTCACGTACAATCCAATCTTGGGATACGCAGGTCATTCGGGTAGGCGTGATCCTCGCCGGCCGCCCGCGCGCGGCGAGGCGGCCTGGGACTTGGAGCAGGGTCTTGCACAGCCACGTACCGTTCGAACCCGTAGCCATCGCCGATCGCTACGAACTGACCGAGCATCTGGGCGCCGGCGGCATGGGTGAAGTGTGGGCGGGTTTCGACCGCGCGCTGAACCGCAGGGTCGCCGTCAAGCTCCTCAAGAGCAGCGCGTTCGACGGCGGCCTCAACGCGCTTCATGAGCGGTTCCTCCGAGAGGCGCAGCTCTTGGCGCGGATCGGCCATCCCGCCATCCCCGCTGTGCACGATGTGGGCACCCACTCGGGCCACGCCTACATGATCATGCAGCTGATCCACGGCACAACCCTGTTGCAGTTCATGGAAGATGAGGGACGCCCCAGTGGGACACGCATCGTTCAGTTCGCCGTGCAGATCTGCGAGGCGCTCTCGGCCGCACATCGGGAAGCCGTGGTGCACCGCGATCTGAAGCCGGAGAATTTGATGATCGACGCCGACGACAAGATCTGGCTGCTGGACTTCGGTGTCGCCGCCTCACTCGCCCCCTCCGACCCCCGACTCACGTCGATCGGGATGGCGAGCCCCGGCACCGCCCAGTACGCATCGCCCGAGCAGCACCTTGGCCAGTACGAGATCACCGGCGCCAGCGATCTGTACTCACTGGGCTGCGTCCTCCACGAACTGATCGCAGGGGAGCCACTGTTCATCGGTACGACCGCACGGTCCGTGGGTGCGCACCACATCCAGACCGACCCGACTCCCCTGCGAGAACTGCGTCCCGGCACGCCCGCTGCGCTGGAACGGCTTGTCCTGGCGCTGCTGGCGAAGCAGCCCGAAGAACGCCCGGCCTCCGCCACCGACGTGAAGGCCGCGCTGGAGGCAATCCTCCTGGAAAACGGAGACGACCTCGCCAGCGGGGAGGAGCAGCAAACCGCGCCCCTGCAGCCGCAGCTTCCCCTGTACAACGTGGCGGCACCTACAGTGCACGTCGGCGTTGACGCGGATGTCGTACCCACGCTGCCGCAGTTGGCCGCCGAGGAACTCTCCGCCCTCAGAGTCTTCGCGCTGACGGCCTACCTCGACGGCCACTTCGCACTGGCCCTGCCCAAGCTGCAGCAACTGGTGCAGTACGCCGGCATCGAACTGGGCCCCGATTCCGCCGAGTCCATCGATCTCGGACTGGTGTTGGCGGACATCTGGACCGCGCTGAACGAACTCGACGAGGCAGAAGCCTGTCTGCGCGAGCTGCGTGAAAACTGCCCCTGCAGCGCGGGCGAGGGCATGCCGCACGAGAATCAGAGCGCCGACCGTCTGCGCCACCTGGACATCGAGCACATGCTCGGTCAGATCCTGCACGCTCAGGGCAACCCGGAAAGCCTGCCGCTGCTGGCGGGTACTCACGCCTCGCTGCTTTCCATGCATGGGCCAAACGCCCCGGAAGTCCGCTCCCTCCGCACCCTGATGGACAGCTCGGCGGCGGTTTGAGCGCCCTCGCCGCCCAGCTCGCCCATGAAACCGCGGAAGACCGTCCCGGGCAGTTCGATCCCGCTCCCATCCACGCCAAGATCTCCGTCGCCTTCCGCGCCGGAGACCGTTTCCTCTGCCCCCCATCGCCTCAACACACCGACAGGGGGCGATGCCCGAAGCCTGGCGGCACCTCTTGCAGGATCTCGAGACATGGAACAGTGCCGACAAACCGGCCCAGGTCAGAACGGGCAGGCAGAAGCGGGAACGGCTTGCGCGGCTTGATCGACATCATTAACGTACCGACCAACATGAGACAGATCCGGTGAAGAACCTGTGGTTTTTCGGGATGCCGGCCAACTGACCTCACATCAGGACGACTCGCCGAGTGGGCGCAGCGAGTGGCTCAGCCGGGGAGTGTGCACGATGAGGGTTACGGGGGCGGTCGTCGATGTCTCCAACGTCTGCTGGTCGGACGCGCTGCCACCGGTGGGCCGGCATTTCCCGCTGATCGAGCGGGTGTTCTTGGTGCGCGAGGCCTGGCGCCGCCAGTTCGGCGAGCACACGTCGATGACCCTGGTCGCGGACGGCTCCCTGCGCCGGCAGCTTTCTCCCACCGACCAGCTGCGGCTTCGGCAGCTGGAACGTGATGGTGATGTGCAGTTCGCGCCGATGGCAGACCCGGTGCTGCTAACCCTTGCCGAGGAACGGGGGCTGCACGTCATCAGCCGCGATCAGTTCACCGATCTGCGGCGCGCCTTCCCTTGGATCGAGCGGTCCCCCGGCCGTTTCCTGACCTGGAGCACCGACGGCGGCACGGTCCGCCTCATGCCGAGCGGCATCCGCTCCGTCTCCCCGCAGGCCGTCTCGCGGGCCCTGGAGGGCAAGGCCTTGAAGTTCGAGCAGCACCTCGACCACCGCGACGCCGCTCACAGGAAGATTCTGGGCCATCACTGGCGCTGCGAGAACCGGCGGTGCCTCAAGGCACTCTACTGGCCCGACCGACTGCACGACTGGCCGCTGCTTGGCCGCCGCGGGGTTCCGATCTGCGGCGGCTGTCGGGACGAGGTCCGGCAGCTGGGCGTTCGCACCCGACCCCGCTCCTTCGTCGTGGCGGACCTGCGCACCGGCGAGGAGTACCTGCGTTTCCCCGTCGGCGAGGGCGACGCCCTTGAGGTAGGCCGCGGCGCGCTACCGCACGGCATCAACCTGGGTTCGGACGAGGTGAACACGCCCTCTGAGGTCAACCGGGTGAGCCGCCGCCATCTGATGCTCAGTGTGGAGAGCGGCTCCGTAAATTCCCAGGTGACCGCCGTCGACCTCGACTCGGCCAACGGAACGGTACTGGAGCGCGGCATCACCTCCCGGCGTCTGAAGCCTGGAGAGCGGATCGCCTTCCGAGAGAAGGACCGACTGGTGCTGGGCGGTGCGGTCACCCTTCGATTGTCTGGGCAGCAGCACTTCTCCGACGAACAGCAGGCGCTGCCCCGACTGGGCACCGCAGGCGGCGGACAGACCAGGCTGCTGACACCGGTCGATATTGAGGCGTTGGAGATCTGACTGGCGTGCCGTCGGACTGGGGCGGTGTCCGACCCGGCTCAGCGCGGCGCGGCCGGTTTGCGTGTCATGGACGGCCTCGCACCGTGATGAGGGCAGGCTTGCGGACTGCTGGGCGCCGGTACGTACCTCGGCGCCCCGGACATCGAAACGACGAAGCCACCCGGCTCGTACTGGGTGACGCCACCCCGCTTCCGGCACGACCTGTGCCCGCTGTCTGCCGCCTTCGACTTCATCGTGCGCGGCCGCCACGAACTTCGAGACCAGGAGGACAACGTCGCCGGGGACGGAGCGCTCCATGGATAGAGACCTCACGGCGCGCCGGACGGAGGCCGAACAGTCCGCCACCCATGCAGCCGACTACTGCGCCCTCACCCACCCCGACGGTCGCGCATCCACAGGAGAGGTGGCCGGGGTTCTGCGCGCGTGGCCTGCTAGCTGAGGTGGAGTGTGCTCAGTGCCGTGGTCCAGTCGGTGGCGATCGCCTGCTGCGCCTGGACCAGGGTGATCTTCCCGGAGCAGAGGGCGGTGTGCAGCTTCGTCTCCACCGGATCCTTCTTGTTGTTCACCCCGGCGCCCTTCTTATGGCCCGGGTCGGCCGGCTCCACCCACAGGTTGCGGGGATCGTTGGGGTCGCCGCCAAGCTGCAGACTGATCAGATGGTCGTACTCAGCATCCCCCATACGGCCGGTGAAACCGTACGACGCAGCGTTCAGCCGCTTCTCCTTGCCCGTCACATAGGCAGAGGGACGCACGCCGGAGGTATACCCCCCCTTGCGGCAGACCGTCGACTTCAGATTCGCCTGCGTCACCGCCGGAGAGATCGCGCCAGGAGTGCACGTGCGATCCTCCAGCGGCTCCCCGTGCTCATACCGGTAGTGGCAACTGCCCGCGGCCGGCTGCTGCTGCACCGTGTACGTCTTCTGCGGACCCGCACCCACCGCGATCGCCCGCGACCCACCCGGCGCACCCGCCCCAGACCCTCCCGACCCTCCAGCACCGGACGACGAGGGACCCGAAGAGCCCAGCGGAACCGACGAGCAACCCGCCAACAACAGACAGGCAAACAGAGCCGACGGCACCGCACGACAGATGGAACGCATAACGACCCCTCACGGGCAGGTGATATCTGCACAGATGCTGCCCTACCAGCAAGGACATACACCGGCCGGGTCCCCACCCGTGGAGCACAAGGGGGCTGGCGGCGCGCTTCTACAAGGCGGGGACACTACCCGGGGGTGTCGGGATCGACCACCACTCGGAAGCGTTCGGCAACGACGAGAGTGGCATCGTCAATGACGGGCGTGCGACCCAGGAACTCGCTCACGCCATCGCTACGGAAGAACTCTTCGTGGGCCTTCCGCCACTGGGCAACGTCGGCGTAGCCGCGCCCCTCGGCTCGAGCGAAGTCGTCGTCGATCTCCTTCATGGGAACGACCCGTACGTCGACGAGCTCGATCGTGACGGCTGAATAACCCTCGGAATCGAGCACCGAGAACCGCTGACCGGTCTGCGGCACCGTCTCTCCGGCGTGCTCGTAGATCTCCAGGAGGCCCGTGAGCGCGGTCTTCTGACCGCTCAGGATCGCCGCCACACCACGGTCACGTTCAGGACCGGGAAAGGCAAGTTCAAGAGCAGGAAGGTCCTGATGTCCCATCTGGAGATGGTACGAAGCCCGATCGCCTTGATCAACAGACACCGCACTGCTGGCCATCGAACTCGCAGCAAGCGCTCTCCGCGACACGCGGAGGGGATGTTCCCTATGCGGTGCCGGGGCCGTCGAGGAAGCGAAGCAGCACGGCGGCCTCTGCGCGGAGCCGGGCGGCTCGGTCAGCGTGTGCGGGCGCAGTCAACTGCGCTGCAGCCTCCAGTCGCTCGGCGGCCTCGGCGCGCACGACATCCACCACACTGGGCTCGCTCAGCTCACGCCGAGCCGCTTCGGTCACGCCGACACCAACGGGCGACTGCTCGAGAGCCAAGCCGTGGAGCTCCGCTTCACCCACGGGTACTGCCTCAGCGTTGTCCAGTGCAGCGAGTGTTGCGCGCAGGGCGCTCATCGCGGCTTTGTCGCGGGCGCGGATCGCTTCTGGCAGTGCTTGACGCAAACGGAGACGTAAGGACATGCCGGTGACCTTATGGCGGCGGCCCGGGACCCACAACGCGATATTGGTGCAGGATCAGGCTTACCGCCGGCTGAGGCTCTGCACCCCCGACACCGGTCGGGAGGTCAGACGGGAGTGTGCTGAGGCACCCAGGGCTCCAGGCGTATTCATGTCCCGGTCGGTGCGGGCTACTCCTGCCAGGCAGCGGCACTCTGGTCGAAGTCCTCCTTGTAGGTGCGGCGTTGGGTGAGGTCGGATTCGGTCAGTTGCGGGTGTACCGGCGGTTGCTGCGGGGCGGCCCAGAGTTGGATCAGGTGGCGTTCGCCGCGGTCGCCGACGCCGGGCTCAAGGTTTGTGGTGTGGCAGTACAGGCGCATCCGGATCCACGCCGGCACGTGGTCGGTGGGCAGTCGGAGCGGGCCGTCCTCGGGTTCTGCCTCTTCGAATTCGCCGCTGCCGAGGAGGTAGATGACGGGGGTGTCTTCGGTGGCGTGCAGACTCATCTCTTCCGGGGGTCCCCAGGCCGGGTCGGTCTGGGGCGGGGGCGGCTCGTTGTGGGTCTGGACGGTGATGGTGATGGTGCCGGTATCGGTGTCGGTGATGATGTGCGCAGTGTCGCTGCCGATGGGCCCGCACCGCCAGCCGTAGGGCCACTCGGGCGGCCACTCGTAGTCCTCGCCGAGGGCGAGGAGGTAGCCGTGCTCGCCGGTCTCCGGCGTCAGGGTGGTCTCAGTGATGATCACGGTGGTCTCCTCACGCGGAAGGGGCACCCCCGGCTGGCGGGGGTGCCCCATGGTGCCGTACGGCCCGGCGTGTCAGGGTTGTCAGGCGACGACGTAGAACGGGTCGTTGTCCATGACGTGCATCGGCCGGCGCCAGTTCGTGATCCGGGCACCCTGGGTATTGTTCTCGTTCGGGCTCACCCATGTCGTCTCACGCTGCGAGGCGGGGAGCTTCTTGCCGCCCTCGTAGGTTGAGGCGAACGGGTACTCATCACAGTAGGTGCGCCCGGCTCGCTTCATGTCCGGCGGCGCCGTGCGGCCCCCGCAGACTGCCCTGCGGTTGTCGTTCTTCTTCTTGGTGTTGATCATCCAGTGCAGGGGCTTGCCGCCGTTCGGGTCGCCGTAGTGGCCGCCGCGGGCACGGAGCTTGCGGATCCCGTCATCGATCCACGGGATACCCACCATCGACACGGCGGTGGGCGCGTCGGTCATGGCGCAGCCGGAGGTGCCGTAGTAGTTGTCACACCGCCAGGTCGCCGACTTGTAGCCCGTCGAGCCGGAGGTGTAACCCGGTTTGGTGAAGCTGAAGACGTACCGGGTCTGGGTCTTGCTGTTGATACGTCCCTTGCGCATGGCCCCGGTCGTGTAGGTGACGCTGCCGCTGGAGCCCGTGTCGAGCAGATGCGGCCCGTAGTGCGTCTTGGCGCTGGTGCCGTTCCCGGCCGTGGCGGTGACGTTGACGGTGATGCCCTTGCCCTCACCGGTGGTACGGGCCTTGGAGAGCTGGAACTTCTCGCTCCAGTTCGCCGATTTCGACTGCAGCGTCATCGAGTGGCGGGCGGTGAACGTGGCCGTGCCGACCTGTCGCGGCACGCCGTTGATGACGCGGACGACGTTGACGCGGACGGTGGCCCACTCGCATTCGCTGAACCGGTTGATCGAGATCGTGTCGACCCTGCAGGTGGCGTTCGCCGCCGGAGCCCCGGCCACCGCCCCCGCGGCGGTGGCCGGTGAGGCCGTCTGCACGGCCACCGGCGCGATGTCGGCCTGGATCACCGCCGAGCCGGCCGGCGGCTCCACGGCCGCCTGCGAGGCCGCGGCCGCCGGGACAAGCAGTCCGGCCGCCACGGCGGAAATGGTGAGACTCCTGACGATGTGTTTTCGCAAGACGTGTCTCCCTGAGTCGGTGGCGCGAGAAAAGCACAAGCAACTGCGTGCCTTTCGCACCGCGTGGGCCGCATCCAAGCACGGCCCTCCGACCAGAGGCATCCCACTTACGACAGTCCAGGACTTACTGTCCGGAGTTTCGGCCACACTGCCCCGCGTGACCACTGACCTCACCAACGACATCGCTTCAGGTGCGCGACACACAAAGCACGCCAGCCGCATGCGCGGCCAGGCCGCTCGCGTCAGCGGATACGCCGCGCGCACCACGCGCGCTCGACGCGTCCCGCGAACGCTCCGCAAGACGGCAGCCCGCTCCAGGAACAACCCCGGGGCGTCGCGACCGTATGAGCAGGCCCAAGCCCCGAGATCAGGGAATCCGTACACGCCAAGCACACCCCGAGTGGAAGTTGTCTCAACTACGACTCACTCCAAAGGGCACCTCTCCTGCAAACAGGTACTCCTGTACCAGTGCTGAACCAGGTGCACTGACTCCCTCCCGGCAGCCTGCCAATGCGGAGCGCCGGCAGCGCCGGAGGGTGGCGGCACCCAGCCGAACCCACTGCATCCGTACGGACGTCGGAGCGCAGAAGGAGCTGCTGTTCGGTGCAGGTGGCAGCAACACCTCCTCGCGAGCCTGGCCAGACCGTGGTCGAGGCCGCCTGCCTCCACCCTCCGGGACAGCGACCATCAAGGCCTCGTAGTCCACCAACAGCACCTGGGCTCCGGCCGTGTTCTGGCGGTGAGGCGGCGTCGCCCGGCGCAGACCCGGCGGCTTCCTCCGCGACGCGACGGGCGGCGGGCGCGTCCTCCGGGACAAACGCCTCCAGCTATCTCCAGGCTGATCACTCGGCGCCTCAGCACCTCTTGCACCTCTCAGCCAGTGCCGTCCGCGCTCCCTCCATCTCGGCTCCAAGATCCTCAACCCGTAGCGCCGTGGCCTTCTGCGACTCAAACACCGCCGCATCGATGGCATCCGCCCCCCAGGGGTCTCGGTCAGCAACGGACCTAGATATTCGTGCCAGCTGCCATCTCATGCCGGACCAGTGGAATCCGCACGCGGGATCGACGCCCGGCCGCCGGCGGCGGACTGGGTCATCGAGCAAGGGCAAGCGGGCCCGCCCGCTCACCCGGGAACAGGCGCTGCGGCACTGGCCGAGGGTGTGCCTGCGTGCCCGCACTGCCGGGCCGACTCCCGGCTCGGCTACCCGGACGGATGACGCCGGGGACGTGGCGCTCAGGCGGTCTTCGGCTTCCGCCCGCTCGCCTTCTTCGCCGTGGCCTTCTTGGCAGCCGTCTTTTTCGTGGCCTTCTTCGCCGCGGGCTTCTTCTTCGGCATCTCGTGAACCTCGGCGTCTTCCCCGCGGGCCGCGCGCGCCTGGGCCACGGACTCGTTCAACGCGGCCATCAGGTCCAGCACCTTCCCCGGCTCCTCGACAGGCTCCGGCGCCTGGGGCAGCGGCTGCTCGGCACGCTTGGCGTCGATGATCTCCTCCAGCGCCTCGGTGTAGGCGTCGGCGAAGTCGGGGCCCTCCAACGTGTCGCAGCTCATCGTGTCCATCAGCGCCAGCGCGCCCTCGATCTCGGACTCATCGATGTCGACGGCCGGCGGGGCCGCCTCGGCCCAGTCGCGGATCTCGTCGGGCCAGCGCATCAGCTGCAGTACCAGGACATCGCCGCGGACGCGCAGGATGCCGAGGCGCTCGCGGCCGTGCCACGCCCACTTCGCGACGGCGACCTTGGCGGAGCGGCCCAGGGCCTGGCGCAACAGCTTGTAGGGCTTGGCGGCGACCTGGCCGTCCGGGGCGAGGTAGTAGCCCTCGCCGATCCGGATCGGGTCGATCGAATCCAGCGGCACGAACGCTTCGATCTCGATCGCCTTCGCCGTGGGCAGCGGCAGCGCGCGGAGTTCCGCGTCGCTGATGGGGATGACCTGCGTCTTCGAGTATTCGTAGCCCTTGCCGATCTCCGCCTGGGAGACCTCCCGGTCCTCCAGCTCGCAGACCTTCCGGACGCGGACGCGGCCCATGTCCTTCAGGTGGTACTGGTGAAACCTGATGCTGTGGTCCTCGGTCGCCGACTCCACGTGCACGGGCACGGTGACCAGGCCGAACGACACGGCGCCGGCCCAGATGGCTCGGGGCATGGCTAGACCTCCGCGACGGCCCCGAGCACGCTCAGCCTATGAGCGGCCCGCCGGGGCCGCACGCGAGACGGCCACCACGGCACCCCCGTCGTACATGGCCCTGCCCGGCCGGCGCCGGCGTCCCTGCGGGTGATGTGCGGAGCGTCGTCTCCGCGCCGGCGGCGGGGGCCGTCAGGTGGGCGCCAGCAGGTCTTCGCTTTCCCCGACGACCAGCTCCAGGTGCCGTCGCAGGAGGCGCACGGCCCGCGCCTTGCTGTTCTTGGCGTGGGGGATGACCGTGCCGGTCAGGACGCGGTAGCTGCGCGTGCACTCGCTGCGGATCCACATGATCTCGTAGGCCTCCACGACGTCGACCAGGAACGCGGTCCGGTGGAGATGCCCGTGGGGTCGTAGGAGAAGACGGCCGAGCCTTTGGTGGCGGAGCGGACCCACGCACGAGTCCTCACGGGCGGATCCTGAGGCCGTCCAGGGTGAGGTCGAGCAGGCGCTCCGCTTGCTGTCGGTGTTCAGCACCTGCCGAGGTGAGGGCGATGCCTTCCAGGGCGGCGCCAATGTCGGAGGGCTGGATATCAGTGCGGATCGCCCCGGCGGCCATGCAAGCGTCCATGAGTGAGGTGATGGCGGCCTGGATCATTTCCCGGCTGTGACCAAAAGGATTGCTTCCCGTCGCAGCGATGGCGCGCAGGGCGTCGATCATGCCGTACTTGGCGGTGACGTAGTCCAGGTATAGGCGTGTCCACGTGCGCAGGGCCTCGTCGGGCGACTTCCGCGCGAGCAGAGCAGGGGCGGCATCGCACAGGTGGGCCACCTCGTTGCGGTAGACCGCCTCGATCAGTGCCTCCCGGGTCGGGAAGTTCCGGTAGAGGGTGCCGGAGCCTACGCCCGCTTCCTTGGCGATGCGCTCGAGGTGCGCGTCCAGCCCCTCTTCCGCAAAGACACGCACGGCCGCGGAGAGGATCTTGTCCCGATTGCGCCGCGCGTCGGCCCGCAACGGCCGTCCGGTGCCTGTGGTCACGTGGAGCTCTTTCGTCGACGAGTTGCTAAGCGGCGGCGCCTCCACTTACAGTCGAACGGAAAGCGGCGGCGCCTCCACTTCCGAGTGTAGAGCAGGCACCCCGCCGTCCGCATGGCGTGGACACACCCACCCTGAGGAGAAAACAATGAGCTCCCCGCTCGAAGGCAAGGTCACTGTGGTCACCGGCGGCGCGTCCGGCGTCGGCCTGGGCATCGCCCAGGAATTCGTAGCCCAGGGCGCCCACGTGGTCATCACCGACCTGCAACAGGACCCGCTGGACCAAGCGGTCGCCACGATCGGCCCGAACTGTTCGGGCATCGTGGCCGACGTCACCAAGCTCGCAGACATGGAGGCGGCGTACCAGGAGGTCATCGCCCGACACGGACACCTCGACGCGGTCATAGCCAACGCCGGCATCGGCGCACACGCCCCGCTCGGCCAGATCACCGAGGAACAGTTCGACCGGACCTTCGACGTCAACGCCAAGGGCGTCCTGTTCACCATCCAGCCGGCGATCCCCCTGCTGCCGTCCGGCGGCACGATCGTCATCATCGGGTCGACCGCGTCCATCCAGTCCCCCTACGGCATGGGCCTGTACGGCGGCTCCAAAGCCGCAGTACGCGCCTTCATTCGCTCCTGGATCCAGGACATCAAGGGCACCGGCATCCGCATGAACGTCCTCAGCCCCGGCGCCGTCGACACCGAGTCCCTGCGCCACGCCCTCGGCATGGCGCAGGGCGCCGACCAGGTCGACGCCGCCGTCAAGCGCATGGGCGAGGGCAACCCCACCGGTCGGATCGCCGACCCCCGCGAGATGGGCAAGGCCGCAGCCTTCCTCTCCAGCGACGCCTCCAGCTTCATCACCGGCATCGAACTCTTCGTCGACGGCGGCATGGCACAGGTCTGACGACACGCCACGCAGCCCGGCTGCCGCTCGATGGGCTGCCGGTATGAACCGCGTCAACGTCCCTCAGACTGCTGCAGCCCGAGCGTGATCGATCTCAGCGCCAGCCACAGGTTCGATTGATCCCCGGAGCCGAACTCCCGCAGCAGCGCCGCGGGGACCGCGACCGTCCTCCGCACCTGGAAGCCCTGACCGGCGGCACCGGGTGGGCGGCTGCACGAGAGCGGTGCCGCAGAGACGGGAAAGGCCCGCGCCGACCGCGAATGGGCAGGTCGGCGCGGGCCGACGACCAAGGGCAGACACGCGGAGGAGTCGCCTGGCCGGCTCGCGGGTGTGGTCCTACTTCAGGCCGAGCTTGGCTTCGGCACTCACCCAGTTCGTCGCGATGGCCTTCTGCGCCGCGGCGAGGGTGACGCGGCCGCTGCAGATGGCGGTGTGCAGGTGGGTCTCGACCTTGTCCTTGTCGTTGTTCGCCCCGGAGCCGGGCCGGTGGCCCGGGCTCGGCGGCTCGACCCACAGGTTCCTCGGATCGTTGGGGTCACCGCCGAGTTCGAGCGAGACGAGGTGGTCGTACTCCGCATCGTGCAGGCTGCCCGTGAAGCCGTAGGACCGGGCGTTCGCCGTCTTCTCCTTGCCCGTCACCGAGACCGGGGGCCGGATCCGGGACGTGTAGCCGTGCGGATTGCAGATGGTGGACGCAAGAGTCCTCGCGGTGACCTTGGGATTCAGGGCACCGGGCGTGCAGCGACCATCCGGCATCGCCTGCCCCTGATAGTGACGTACGTGGCAGGTGCCCGGCGCCGGCTGCTTCTGCACCGTGTAGTGACTCTGCGGCCCCGGCCCATAAGGCAGGCCCGTCCCAGCAGCCCCAGCGGGACCCGCTCCGAAAACCAGTGCAGCGCCGGCGGCAAGGGCCCCCGCGAGCATGCGTGAGTTGGTCATCAGCTCCCCGTTCTCAAGGCCGGCCCGCGGCAACCCGGGATGGTCTGCCCCGACCTCTACCGGGACCGGCACACGACTGCGACCGGGTGATCACCCGGTCCGGCCAGGAAGCTACCGCCCCGTGAACGAGCACACCAGCCCCTCCTCTTGAGGGCGGGTCACTCGTGCGGCGCTGCCTGTCGCCCTGGCTGGGTGCGGAGGGGGCGGCGGCCGTATCGACCGCGGCCGATCACAAGCGTTAGGTTCCTGAGCGGAGGTTCGAGTGAGGTTACGAGAAACGATCGACAGCGCGGGGATACCCGTGATCGGGCCCGGGTGTCCCGGTGGAGAGGGCATCGTTATGCAGCACGCCACGACCACCTGTGTGGCGGGCCCACTCACGAAGGCAGGAGGAGACCGGTGAGCGACCGCAGCGCGATCGAATGGACGGAAGCAACCTGGAATCCGACGACCGGCTGCGACCGCGTCTCTCCCGGCTGCGACAACTGCTACGCCCTGACCCTGGCCAAGCGGCTGAAGGCGATGGGCGCAGCGAAGTACCAGAACGATGGTGATCCCCGCACCTCCGGGCCAGGGTTCGGCGTCACCCTGCACCCGGAAGCCCTGGACGTCCCCTACGGGTGGAAGAGCCCACGGACGGTGTTCGTGAACTCGATGTCCGACCTGTTCCACGCGCGGGTGCCGCTCGACTACGTGCGCCGCGTCTTCGGCGTGGTCGCCGATACCCCGCAGCACACCTACCAGGTGCTCACCAAGCGGGCCCGGCGTCTGCGGCAACTCGCCCCGAAGCTCGACTGGCCGGACAACCTCTGGATGGGCGTGTCGGTGGAGTCCGAGAAGGAGCTGGCGCGCGTCGATGATCTGCGTGACGTTCCCGCGGCCGTGCGATTCCTGTCTTGTGAGCCGCTCCTGGGACCCCTGCCCGGCTTGAGCCTGGACGGCATCCAGTGGGTTATTGCGGGCGGCGAGTCCGGCCCGGGACACC
This sequence comes from Streptomyces tropicalis, assembly GCF_029269835.1. Lineage (GTDB taxonomy): Bacteria > Actinomycetota > Actinomycetes > Streptomycetales > Streptomycetaceae > Streptomyces > Streptomyces tropicalis. The sequence continues at coordinate 64,641 of NZ_JARJBB010000007.1, forward strand.
GCCGGTTGGACGAAGCCTGGGTCACCCAGATCCGTGACACCTGCCAAGGCGCCGGCGTCGCCTTCTTCTTCAAGCAGTGGGGCGGCCGTACCCCGAAGGCTGGCGGCCGTCTCCTGCAGGGCCGTACCTGGGATCAGATGCCGCTGCCCGTTGCGGCCTGACGGCTCTGGTCGTGACGGCTGGGCCCGTTCGGGCCCGGCCACCGTTCACGCCACGAGATTGCCGGGGTGCAGGGTGATCTCCCGGGTCTTCACCCCCACCCCGTTGCTGAGCGTGCGTCCCTGCTGATGCAGCAGATGTACTGCCCTACGTACCACCGGCTCGGTGACCTGTCCGTAGAACGCCCCGAAGACCTCCAGCGTGTGGTCGACCAGTCGGATGGGCCGACGCACCCGTGTCAGCAGCTGCGTCAGGTTCGCGGCGATCTCCGGTACTGCCTTGGCCTCGACCTCTTTCGGGTCCGGACGCGAAACCGAGGCCATGGTGAACAGTGCGTCGTCGGCTTCACGTTCCTCGAGCGTCTCCCACCACGTGGCCCGGGCCCGAGCCACGGTGTCGCCGAAGACCCACAGGCCATACGGACTTCGGGTGGCGAACACCAGCCGGTACACGGCCCGCTTGCGCGGCGAGTGCGACACCGGCACCGACTGCACCAGCATCCCGGTGCGCCGTTCGAGACGGCGCGCGTACTCGGCCGCCACTGCCTCGATCGCGTCCGCGGCCGCGCCGTCGGTGTCGCGTGAGGCCACGGCGTCGGCGAAATACTCCCGCCACCACGAACCGCCGCACACGTCGTCGAACCGCTGCAGCGACCTGTCGTTGCCCCTCGGAGACCGGACGTGCCCGCCCAGCCGCCACACCGCCATCATGCTGAAGTTCATCAGCAACTCGGTCGCCGGCCGCTTCTGTGCGCGCTTGCGCGCGAGGACGTCCACGAGACGGTCTTGCGGCAGCACAAGCCCGCACGGGTCCAAGAAGAGGAACAGCGGCTCCCGGACAGCCCGCTCGACGACCTGGTCCAGGACCCCGTCCACCTCACCGCGGTGAGCGTGCGCCCGCACGCCCTGAGCCAGGTACTGCTGGACGACCTCGTGCAGCCGGTCGAACGACTTGGCCTGCGGCTCGGAGAAGAAGCACTCCAGCGTCAGCCCAGGCCTGCCACGCAGGAACGTAGCGACCCTCAGCGCGATCTCCGCCGACGCTGGATCACCGTTCTCGTAGCGGCCCTCGCCGGCGTACCCGTCCAGATACACCACGCGCCTGTCGTGAGACTGCGTGCCTGTCATCCCGCCGAACTGCGGCAGGTACCGCCTCAGTAACTCATGCTTGAAGACACTGGGCAGCGCCTTGTCCGCCCAATATCCTCCACCCGTTCCCGATGACATCTCGCCCCCCAGCAATGCTCACCTGGTCACAGATGGTGAAGCACGATGCTGTACCCGGCAAGACCGTGCCGTGTACTGCTGGTCCACCGGCGGCCGGTGTCGGAGAACCGGAGCGTGCGGATGGGCTATACAGTCCGGCATGAGCATCGTCGACACGTCCATAGCTGCGGCCTCAGCATTTCTCAGCGGCGCTGCCGCCTTGGCCGCGTGGAGGGCATCCCGCCAGGCCAACGAAGCCGCCACGAAGGCGAACGAAAACGGCCGATACCGTGTGGCGGTCGAGCAGGAGCGCTGGCACAAGGAACTGACGCCCCAGCTTCGAATCAAGCTCCAGGCGGAGCCCCATGAGATGTTGTACGTGCGCTTCGATGGTCCGGCCAAGCTCGGCGAACTCCACGTCGAACTGTGCATCCAGGACGACTTCGATGGGGCCAGGCCGCCCCACGCCGTCGGCGCTCTGACACCCGAGCAGCTAGCAGACGTCGTCTGGGGGCCGTACCACTTCAGGCCTGGAGTCGATGACGCGGACGCGCTGGGACGGGCAGTCCCGGCGTTTCCACTTCTCCCCGGCGGCCGCACTCGGCTCGCCGTCGACCCGTCCCTGAAACCGTCCTGGTACGACGGCGTCGACGGGGAGCAGAGGTGGCGCGACCGCTACCGCACCTCTCCCATCCGCCTGTGGGCAGTCTGTACCACCCCGGACCGCGATCCCTGGCACCTCGCCTTCGCAGTTCCCAGGGACGGCGGCTGGGCCCTGGGCGGCGCCTGACCCAAGACGGGTGTGGGAGAACATCCGCTCGTTCGTCCGGTTCGCCGCAGCAGTTCTGCACCCCGGCTCCCGGCACTATCGAGCACCTCGCGAGGAGCCCACCATTACCGGGACGTCGCCTTTGACCTGTGCAAGGCTGCCTTGGGGGCCTCACGCGGCATGATTCCGGCTCTGCAGTCAGTAGGCCGCTCTGCAAGAGCGTTATAGATCCAGGACAGTCCGCCAAGGTCCAGACGCTGGCGGGTACGGGTGACAGCTACGTAGGCCAGGCGGGCTTCGGCGTCGTCGATCGGCTCGTGGGGCGTCGCGGGGTCGTCCGATCCCTCCTGCTGGTGCTGCTTGGGACGGGCGAAGTCGTCGGCGATCAGGACGCAAGGCCATTCCCGCCCCTTGGCCTTGTGGGCGGTGGAGATGGTGACATGGGCGTCCTGTTCGGGGATGAGCCGGGCGACGGCGGTGAGGATGGCGTCGGTGCCGTGGGCGTCGACGAGGTTGACCAGCGGCTGCAGGTCGCGTCCTGCCGGGTCGTGGGCCGCGTAGTCCTGCAGGTCGCCCCAGCAGGGGAAGAGGATGAGTTCGGGATGGTGGGTGCGGCGTCCTTCTTTCAGGTCGCGGGCTGCCTGGGCCAGGGCGCGCAGCTCCTCTCCCCCACCGGTCAGAGCGACGTGGTGTCCCGCGGCCATGAGCTCCATCACGTGGGCCATGGCGCCGACGTTGGTGCGGCACAGGACGGCGTCTGGGCTGGTGACGGGGCCGATTTCGGTCGGCACGGCGGGGGTGCCGGTGAGTCGGATCGGGGCGTCGGCCAGGTGCAGCCAGCGGTTGGCTTCTTCGGCGAGGCGGGGGCCGAAGCGGAAGGACTGGGACAGGGTGAGATGGGTGCCGTCAAAGCCGGTCATGACGTCTTTGGCGCCGCGCCAGTGGTAGATGGCCTGGGCGGAGTCGCCGACCATGACGAGTTGGGCGTGGCTGCGCTGGCTGAGGAAGATTTGTTCGACGACTGGGTTGGTGTCCTGGGCCTCGTCCAGGAGGAGGAAGTCGGCGTTGAGTGTCGGCTGGGTGAGGGCCCAGATCTTCAGGTAGTGGTCGTGGTCGAAGCGCACGGCACCGTCGTCGGGATGTTGCAGGTCGCACCAGGCCTTGTGGGCGAAGGGCACGATGTGGGCGGCGAGTTCTCGGTGGAGGTCTGTGTCTTCCAGGCCGCGCAGCTTCGGTACGTGGTGGCGGGTGATCTTTTCGTCGGCTGTGTGGCAGAAGCGGGTCACGGTGCGCAAGACGGCGTTGGACAGAGCGCGTTGGGAGACCTCGCGGTTGCCGATGCGGACTGCTTTGGTCAGGTCGAGGGCCTGGCCGGTCTGCCAGGCGGGGCGGCGGGGTGCGTTCAGGCGGCTGGTGTAGCGGTGGCCGACCGCGGCGTAGGCGAGGGCGTGGGCGGTCTTGCACTGGACGGTGTTGGGGAATCGGGCAGTGGCGTCCTGTGCGATGGCGCGGTTGTAGGCGAGGTAGCGGCCGCGGCGTTTGGTGGCGCGGGCGAGCAGGGCAAGGGTGGCGGTCTTGCCGGTGCCGGCGCCGGCCTGCAGGGCCAGGTGGTCTCCGGCGTGGAAGGCATCGGCTGCGGCGGTCTGCTCGTCGGTGGGCTTCATGGGATGGCGTCCTTGGGGGCGTATGAGTGCATGGCTGGCGGCGGCAAGCAGATGGGGTGGTGCGAGCCGGCACTTGGCTCGTTTCCTGGTGGGGGCGGTCATTCTGCTGTTCAGACTGGTCTGCCCGGGCCGGTGCACAGCCGGTTGCATGAGGTGTTCCGGCGGCAGGCCCGTTCTATGGGCCTCAGCTTTGAGGTCGGCGAGGGTGGGGGTGGGAGCCCCACGTCGGACAACCCCTTGTGATCAGCGGCGAGCAACTCCACGCGGCCACGCCTTGCGCCTTGACACGCATTGGGACGTGAGTGGTGGCCGGTTCGTCGGGATGCAGGGCGACCTGGCGCTGGTCGGCGCGCTGATAGCGGTCGAAGCGGCGGGTGCGGCCGACACGTAGCTGGCTGGGGTCGGCAGGGGTGACCCGCGTGGAGCGGGGGTGTCGGTTGCTGCGTGGACTGCCATCCCAGTGACAGCCAGCAGCGGATGAGGTGGGGTGCATGGCGGGCACCGTGCCAGGTGGCGCGCTGACGGGCGCAATGTGTCGGCGTCGATGTCCCACGACCGGCCCAACCGATTCGAACATTTAGGCCGTGGATCGGTCAGGCGTTTGGTGCCGTTTCGTCGGTTCGGGTGATCTGCAACCCGGGAGCACCTCTGCCGGGACGGCGAGAATCAGGAGTTGCTTGCGTCGGGCGGGGCGTGTTCGTCGCAGAGGGTACCGAGCAGCTGCGCGATCGGTACGTCGAAGGTGTGGGCAAGGGTGTGCCAGGTGGTGAGGCTGCCCGTGGTGTGGCCGTGTTCGAGGTCGATGAGGGTGCGTCTGGCCAGGCCGCTGCGTTCGGCGAGTTCGTCGAAGGTCCAGCCGCGCTCGCTCCTCAGCCGCGCGAGTTTTACGCGCAGGGCGGTGAGGTTGGGGTCGGGCGGCAAGATCGTCACTCCACCATCCGACGGTGCAGACCCCTGCCCTGTCAGTGCAGACTTCTGCACTACTTGTCGGGATTGGAGTGACATTCGCGGTGCAGAGATCCGCACTACGGTGCGGTCGTCTTCAGCTACTGCTGCCGGGGACCCCTGACATCGCTGCATGGCCAGACGGGAGGACGACCAGCCGATGAGGCTTGCCGGCGCGCATTCGGCGGTGCGGCGCATCTGGACTGTGGAGCTGCGTCCGGGAACGGGTGGGCTGTCACTCGTCTGCGCGCACTGCAATCCACGCATCCCTGCACTTGAGGCTTCCTCCGCGCGTACTGCGGCCCTGGAACATCTGGCCGGTCATGCCCGGCGGGGCGTGCTGCCCGGGCACCTGCGCACCTGTCAGTGCCAGGAGCGCGGATGCATCTGGCATCCGCGGCGTCGCGGCTGCGCCGGTCCGGTACTTCTCGCTCTCACCCGCGATCGCAGCGCTCGTACCTGGCGACTGGCAGACACCTGCGCGGCGTGCGCGGCGGCCACGACCAACACCGCAGTCGTGCCGGACACCCTGATCGGCGCCCGGCAGTCAGCCGCTCCCCGTCGTGCCGCGGCACCCCGCTCCCACCATGACGAGCACCGGCGAGTGCGGGAAATGCTCACCTACCTCGCGGCGGCCCTGCCTCAGATCACTTCCCCCGCTGCGCGGCTGCTCGCCGTGCAATGCAGCCTGCGCTGCGACGCCCAGGGCCGCGTACGTCTACCCGCAGGGCTGCTGCGCGGCATGCGCCTGTACCAGCGCGGGGAGCTGTGGGAAGAACTAGCCGACGCCGCCTGGCTGCGCCTGCCCGGCAGCAGACCACCGCACAACGAGGCGTGGCTGCGCGATGCCGCCGTTCTGGACCAGGCCCCCGGGCGCAGCGCTCGCCGCCGAGCTGCCCACTGGGCCCTGCGCCCCACTCCGTTGCTGTGGCCTACCGCAGCGCCCCCCGCGCTGCGACTGGCTGCCCTGGCCTTGGCTGTACATGGCGTCGCGCCCGCGCGGGACCAGGCCGACATGGACACGCTGTCCCGCCTGTGCGGGCACTCGCCCCACCAGTTGGGAGAACTCTTCGACCGGCTGCTAGTCACAAACACTTTGAGCGCCTGCTATTACAACCGTGAATCCGGCGTAGTGCGATGGCAACTGCCCCTGCATCTGGGCCAGGAGTGAATTCGGCGGCCTCCGGCGCACAGCAGTCATCGGTGGAAGCTGTCACAGTGACCGTGCTGGAAAATCCTTACTCTCCCGGAGGGCAACCAACGTCGCTCGTCCGTACGATCTTCTCCATTTGATATCTGTAGTGCGGGTGACGCACGTGGGCTCACCCGCAGCGCACCCGGCATCCATCAGCCGATGAACTACGCCACGGCCGCGAACCCAGGAGGCCAGCATCATGTCCGAGACCACAGCTCCCACCACTGAACTGACATCGCAATACATCACCCAAGTGACCGGTGATCTCGAGCGCAACGTCAAAGAGCAGGAGCGTGTCGGCGCCGAAATTGTAGCCCTGCAAGAACAGTTGACCGCACTGCAGCGCGACCATGCCGTCCTGGTCAACGTGCACCAGGCGCTGAGACTCGCGCCCGCGCCCGCGAAGCCTACGGACCCCAGCCCCAGCGCCACCGTTCCGGCTCCGCGCACCAAGGCAGCTGCCAAGTCCGGCACACGCAAGCGGTCACAGGCCAAGAATCCGTCTGGAACCACGGACCGCTCAGCTTCCCGGAAGCGGGGTCCCGGGAAGCCGTCTGCGCCCGCGACGACGGCGCGGCCCACCCTGGTCCACCTCGTGCGGGAACACCTCGCCGAGCAGAGCGAGCCACGCTCCGTGGCAGAGATCGCGGAGACGCTCCAGCAGACTCACCCCGACCGGGGCATCCAGACCACCCCCGTACGCACCACCCTGGAAAATCTTGTCGCCAAGAGCCTTGCGCAGCGCAGCAAGCAAGGCTCCTCGGTCTTCTACACCGCTTCCAGCTCGGCGGAGGCGACGGCGGCCTCTGGCGAGGCCCGGCCCGAAGCATCCAGCTGAACCGCGTGTCGGGCGCCTACGAGGTCCTGCTTGGACGGCTAGGTGCCCTCAGACCGACATCACGATTCAACTTCAGTAGCTGCCTCCTGCCGCGTGATGCGCGGGGCCGGACCGGCAGGGACCAGTCACCGCGGGCGCCACGTGCGCACCTCAAGGTGGTTGATCTGGGCGTCGACACGGATGCGTCCGGTCTCGACCAGCCACTGATGCACCGCCGCGGTGACATCGCCGCCGGCTTCGTCCACGCGACGGGCGAAGTCGGCGGCGTCGAAGCCGCCGGTCTGGGCGGAGCCGTAGGAGCGTTCTTCGGTGTGGTCGGCGCGCTGGATGACGTCGCGGCGGATGCCGGGTGAGTCCGTGCGGCTGCCCGAGGGGTGCACGTAGGCGGTCTTGGCGAGGCGGACGGTGAAGGCCAGTCGCAAGCCCTGGCGGGCGGCTTCGGCGATCAGGGGGCGCAGGCGGGCGGAGCCGGAGGCGATGGCCTGGTGGCCGACACGGCCGGTGCCGGTTCCGGTGGGGGTGATCAGGACAGCTTTGGTGCGGACCCTGGCGCGTGCGCCGGATGCGGTGGTGCGGCGGGTGATGTGGCGGGCGGCGATGGCGGCGAGTTCGGGCAGGTCGGTGATGCCGCCGGCCTCCACTGCGGTGAGGACTTCGCGGAGGGCGGGGACGAAGGCTGCGCCTTTGTTGCGGGTGTAGAACTGCGAGACGAGGGAGGGGTCGCGGTTGATGATGCGGGCGATGTCTCGCTTGTTGTAGCCAGCGGTCTGGAGTCGCTCGGCGATCTGTGCCGCCTCGTTCAACTCTCTTTCGTTTCGGAGCCGGTTGCGGCGTGAGCGGGGCGGCATCAGGCCTCCTGGCCGGTGCTGGTGAGGGTGGCTCGTCCGGCGTCTCGGAGGGTGAGGAGTTCTTCCTCGGTGGTGGGTGCGGTGACGGGGCCGGCGAGGTGGCCGCGCAGGAGGTAGTCGCCGGGCTGGTGATGGTAGGGCCAGTTCTGCGGCTGGGTGAGGTAGAGGGCGTCGGTGCGGAAGGCGATGACGCTGCCGGGCGGGGTGTGCAGGGCGCCTGCGTGGGTTCCCTCGTCTCGGTGGCGTTGGGTGAGCAGCGCGGCTCGGGCGCCTGACCAGATGGCGGCGGCCCATTCGGGGTGGGCGTTGGGGTCGCGGCTGAACCCGGTGGGCTTCTGCCAGGTGATCAGCTGGTCGTTGAAGCCGATGATTTCGGCGTCTGGGGGTACGTCGCGTTCGGCGGTGCGGGGGGTGGTGCCGGTGACCATGCGGGGGCGCTGGGCGAAGGAGCCGATGCCGTACAGGAGGATGGAGCGCACAGCGCGGGAGGCGAGGTGGGCGGCCCTTGCTTGCTGGGCGTCGCCCTGGAAGTGGGCCTGGGCGGAGAGGTTGGTCCAGGTCTCTTTGAGTTTTTTGGCCCAGTCGTCGAGGGGTTTGCCGTCTTCCCAGAGGATGCCGTCGAGGATTTCGATCTTCCACGGCGTGAACGGGTTGGTCAGAGTGGTGTGGAGTTCGGGGCCGCCGGCCCAGGTGGTGAAAGTGGTGCCGGGTGTTGCCGGGTAGTGCCAGGCGCGGTCGCCGGGTGCGGGGGCGGGCAGGAGACCGACGTGGTTCCAGGTGTCGGGGACTGTCACGCGGACCTGCCAGTGTCCGCATCCGTACAGGGCCCGCATCTGCTCCTTTTCGCTCCAGGTGGCGAAGGTGGTGGCGGTGATGCGGCGGGGGGTGCCGACCGGGGACTTCCAGGTGTGCTTGGCGTAGGCAAAGGTGCGGTCGTATTCGACGAGCTGGGGCAGCTGCTCCGCAACGCGGGGTGGGGTGAGCAGTTCGTTGCGGCCCTGGCCCGCGGTGGCGTGCAGCAGGCTGCGCAGCTCTTGTGACAGGACGGGGAAGCCTTCGGCGTGCTGGCCGCGCTGCGGGATGGTGCGGGTCCACAGGTCCCGGCCTGTCTGTGAGGGAGAGCCCATGATGACGGCGTCGGGCCAGTGGCGGCGCAGGGCCTGCCACAGGAGCACGAACGCGTCGCGGATGACGTGCGGGTCGTCGCCGTCGACGTCGAACCACTCCCCCACCGAGCGGATCTCGACGTGGACGTCGCTGCTCTCGCGCTGGTAGCGGCCGACGGGGTTTCGGGCGTGGACGAAGTGCCCGGCCATGCGGTCGCGGCCGCGGCCGGTGTCGGTGCGCCAGCCCGGGATGGGGGCGTTGAGCCAGGCGGCGACGGCGTCACGCAGGTAGGGGTGGCGGTCGGTGTCGCGGTGCCAGGGGTCTCCGGCGGTGATGTAGATCCGCTCCACGCCCTCCGGGACGGTGTGGAAGACGGCGGTGAGGATGTCCGCGGCCGACCTGCTGCCGAGGTCGAGGTGGTGAGTCTGCTGGCGATGGACCAGGATCCCGGTGGTGGTGTCCAGGAAGACGGTGGAGCGGGCCTGCTGAGTGAAGTTGGGACGGGTGGAAGCCAGGCCCTGGGTGTGGGTGAACCATGCGTCACCCGCCTCGCTCCCGGGGATGGAGGGCAGCGTCCGCGACGTGTCCGGCTCATCCGAGGCAGCCGGGGCGGGGTCGGGGCTGTCGGCGGGGTCGGGGCTGTCGGCGGGGTCGGGCTGCGGCTGAACGGAGCACATAGTCGGGGCTTGTGCTGTGCGCTGCGTGGCGGCCTCGGGCTCGGTGTCCTTGACGGGTGGGGTTGCGGCGGGAGTGGGCTGCTTCGAGGCGCCGATATCCTCGGCGAGGCTGTCGGGGGCCAGGGCGGGAGCGAGGGAGACGATGTCGGCCACGCTCAGTCCAGCTGCCGGAGCGATGCGATCCGCTTTCGCCTTGGTGTAGGCGGCGAGCTGGGCGATCTTCTGGTCCCGACCGGCCTCCAGCCCTGCCAGTTTCTTGCGGATCTTCCTGATCTCGTCCCGCACGGTGCGCAGTTCGGCGAGCGCGGCGTTGTAGCTGTGTGCGTCCATCGGGAGATCCTTGTCCGGGTGGGCGGCTCAGGCGGCGTTGGTCGTGGGAACGTAGGCGACGGCCCCGCCGGAGTGGGAGGCGAGCCGGGCACCCAGCAGGAGTTCGGCGAGGTGCCGGTCGTCGCCGTTGCTGGAGGTTAGGGCGATCCGAGGTGTGGCGAGGTCGGTGACGTAGCCGGCCAGGCGGGCGTCGGGGAAGGCGTGCCGGCCGTCGCCGTTCTTCTCCCAGCGTTCCAGGCCCGTCAGGACGGCTACGACGTAGCCGGCCAGGGTCACGGGCAGCACTCCCCCGGCGGCGACGCTTGCCGCATCACACCGCCACCAGCCACGGAGCGCCTTGAGGAGATCATCGGGTGCAAGGGTGGCGGCGAAACCGATCCATTCACGATCCAACTCCTCGGCCGGCTGTGCCGTGTCGACCCTGAGAACAGCGATCTCGTCGGTGCTCAGCTTCTCCAGTCGTGCGGGCCGGCGGGTGCTGAGGGCCTGAACGACTGGGAGCGGGATCATCACACGCACGCCGCGGTGGGACAGGCCGGGCAGGAGGTCGGCCTGTACCAGACGACGGAAGGTTGTGACGGCGCAGCCCAGTTCCTGAGCCGCCTGCCCCGTGGTGAGCAGCATTCCATCCCCTCCGCCTGTCCGAACTCTGATATTAGATCAGGCATGTATCCTAGGGTCGTACGCGCGAAGCGGTCAACGACCACACCGGCACTCCACGCAATGCGAATTCGAGCAGCGACGCCATCGATCCCACATGCCCCTTGCCGACTGGGCTCTGTACGGAAGGCCTGTGAGTGATGTCCGCCGCGGTTCGAGCTTCGGACTGCAGCCGCTCGCCGGAAGGGAGCGGGATGAGGCCGCCGCCGAGGGCTGGCGCCTAGCGTCCGAGGCAGCGACAGGGACCGCGCTTGCGTCAAGGTCGCACGCTGCAGGCTGGACGCGCTGAGGCAGGCAGACAGACCACGGTCCCGAGCTTTGAGCATTCGGATAGCTGCTGAGCAGCGCACGGCGGAGAAAGCGAGGGCGCGGCACCCACGGGGGAAGGCGCCGCACCCACGCTCCGACGATAGCGATCCGTCCTCCTTCAGCGCGGCACATACCGGCCACGGCCCTGGTGTCGTCGCCCTGAGGCGGGGAGCAACAGGAAGCGCTCGCTTCTCCACACCCCAGCGCAGCCATGCGTTGCCCAGCGCGGCGAGACCTGCATCGGGCAGCGAATTGCCTGACTGGCGGCGTGAGCCGACCGTGCTGACAGGCGCGGCCGGTTCTATCGGTAGAAGACGGCTACGCCGCCGTGATGCGAGCAGGCTCCCTGATGGTGTGCGGCGTAGGAGTAGGTCCCGTCATTACACATCGCCGTGGCGCCGCCCGCCGCGTCACTGGAACCGCCCGAAGAGCTCGAGCCCTCGCTTCCCGAAGTCCCGCCCGACGACGTACCGCCGTCGGCCCCCGAGCCCGACGGCGCGTACGCAGTGACGGTCACCTTGACCTTCACGGTCTTCGTTACCGTCGGACCAGGCTCCGGCGCAGCGGTCTGCGTGGCTGTGGCGGTCGCGGTGACCGTGGCAGCCGGCTGCACCTTCTCGACTGCCGGCTTCGCGTCCGTGCCATTGCTCGCGTTGCCCTGCCCCCCGGCACCGGCGCCAATGCCGAGGAAGAAGGCGAAGCCGATCGTCGGGAGCACGTACCGCTTGCGCGCCCACTTCGGAGCCGGTCTCGCAGGTGGCTGCGGCGGCATGGTGTACGGATTCCTCATGGTCCCCCCTGGGCGTATTTGAAAGCACTGACCGTAGCGTCAGCAGTGACACCTGATACGTCGCTTCGATGTAGCAGTCACCTATTCGTGACACATGCCAGTGCCCGTGCCCGCCCCGCTGTCGACCGCCGCGTGAAGGCGGCCTGACAGCTGGCCGAGCACTCAGCATGCAGTGAGAAGCCGAGCAAGGATGCCGACGGGGTCGTGCAATATCCGGGCGCCGTCCGCAACGACGCGCTGCGTCCCAGGGTCGACCGGATCCGTCCGTGCCCACTCCGGGGACCCGATACCCATCTCGACCTCCAAGCCGGAGGCCCTCAGATAGCGCCGCTCTGACATCGGCCCCCAAGACCGCGTACGGATCAGCCCGCCCAGCCCGATTTCCAGCGCCCAGGCATCCTCGCCCAGGTACTCGCGCGGGTTCCTGGTGAGCAGAACGATGTCAACGTCGGAGTCCGGGCGCGCGGCACCGCGGGCACAGGACCCGACCAGGAGCACGCCGGCGATGTCACGGCGATCCCTCGCCCAGCCAGCCACCCTCCCGACCACTGCATCGATCTCCGCGCTTCGTTCCGGCGCCACGCCGGCCTGATGATGCACAGGATCGCCGTCAGAAAGCATGTGAAGTCTCCTTGCCGCGCCCGGGCGGATCTGACTACGACAGCTTCCCCCTCCTGGAATGGAGATTCGCAGGTGGTCACGCCAGCGCGCTACCGAAACAGTTCGGCGCAGCCGCACTGTAGGACAGGGCGATGGCCACCCAGAGGCCGGCGAAGGGCGCAGCCGAGGAAGTGCTGGTTCGAGGCCCCGCGGTCGCGTAACCCCGATGTCGGTGGTCCCGCGCGGCGTGCGAACGGAACGCGGGACCACCACGTCCCACCGTCCTGTAGAGCGAGACAAGGCCAACGTATGAGCAGCCATCAGATAGCGCACACTCAGGGCCCCGCACGAGTGAGCTGCCGCCCGATAGTCCGCCACCGCTTCGCCTCTCGATCGCCAGAGCGCAGGAGGCACGGCGAAGTGGCGCGTCCGCTGATGGTCCGATTCGGTGAACCGTTCCGCACACTCCGCCGCTTTGGGAGCCGCATCGGTCGGTCCCCCGAAGCTGGCATGGAGGTACTGGCTCGGCACCCGGCTCTGAACTCCTTGGGAGGAGGCTCCTGGGCGCTGCCCGAATGTATGGGTGACGAGCCGAGGTGAGTCTCATACTGAGCAGATGCATCGCATCGGGGGGTTTGCCGTCGAGCGCACGCTCGGCGAGGGCGGTATGGGGACGGTCTTCCTGGCGCGGACGCGTGGGGGACGCGCGGTGGCAGTAAAGGTGGCCAAGCCAGAACTCGCTGCGGACCCCCTCTTTCGTGAGCGCTTTCGCGCGGAGGTGGCAGCGGCACGCACCGTGGGCGGCTTTCACACGGCACCTGTGGTCGAAGCCGACGTCGACGGTAATCCGCCCTGGCTGGCCACGGCCTACATCCCCGGCCCGACCCTCGCCGAACAGTTGGCCACGTGGGGGCCGATGAGTGAGCCGCAGTTGCGCATCCTCGCCGCGGCACTCGCCGAAGCCTTGGCGTCCGTTCACGCCTGCGGCCTGGTCCATCGAGATCTCAAGCCAGGCAACATCATCATGGCTGGCGACGGCCCGCGCGTGCTCGACTTCGGCATCGCCCGAGCCTTGGAGACATCACGGCTTACCGCGACCGGCACAGCCTTCGGCACCCCTGGCTACCTCTCCCCCGAACAAGCCCTGGGACAGGACGTAACCGGGGCCAGCGATGTATTCGCACTGGGCTCCGTACTGGTCGCTGCCGCCGGCGGCAGTGCTTGGGGAGAAGGCAACTCCATGGCACTGATGTACCGATCAGTTCATGAAAGCCCTGACCTCACCGCAGTGCCTCCCGGCCTGCGCCACCTGATATCAGCTTGCCTGCACAAGGACCCAGCAGCCCGCCCCACGCCCAATGCCCTACTCGACGCAATCGCAGGGCGCGAACACCACAAGCCAGGCGGACCTACACCGACACTCGCAGCCCCAACACCGCCCACCCCACCGGCCTACCCACCGACACAGCCTGCACGCCCGCCGGCCCTCCCGTCAGCATCGGCGACACCGCAACCCGAGCAGCTCGTCATCGGTGACCTGTCAGCGAGCCTGACCGCAGACAGCAACGGAATCACCCTGCGAGTTGACGCAGATGAAGCGGACTTCGAATGGCCCGAAATCTCCGCCATCACCTGCTCCCCCGACCATCGAGGACGCTTCACCGCCACCGTCCACCTACACGACGGCACCTCCTACCCCTGTGAACTCAACGCCCGGCGCACGAATCTGCGCAATGAATGGATCAACCAGCTCCACCACATCGTCAGCTGCTACCTCCCCCGCTGACAGGACCAAAAAAGCATGTGGCCGCACCCAGACGAAGAACACAACGCCCCTGCCGCTCCGGCTCGATCCTCGAAATCGAAGGGACGGTTCAGCGTGCGGTGACGGGGTCTGCCGCGTGGCCTGGGAACCGCCAAGCAGCACCCCTTCGGCATCCCGCTCCGCTTCCCCCAGTCATGGGTGGGGTTCGCCTGGCACCCTCGCCACGACGCTGACTCTGCTCACGCCTGGCTGCGCGGCCCAGCGGCTCGTCGCCAACCGGCTGCTGTGGGAAGGGCGGGCCGAGCGCAGCGTAAGCGCCTCGTCCCCTGCATTGAAGCGGCTGGTGAAAGAAGCGGGAGAGCCAGGGCGTCAGGAGTTCCGGCCGCTCTTGAGGACCTTGTAGTAGTCGCCGGATCCGAGCTCGAGCCGGAATACCATGCCATGCTCCTTGCGAAGGGCCGAGACTGTTCCCGAGACTGGCTCGCGCAGGAACCGCTGCAGCGGCGGATCGCTCTTCAGAATGAGAGGTTCATCGACCAGGCGCTTGGGATTGTGGTCACGCACCGGATCCCAAGTGAGCATGCCTCCCCAGGCGAAGATTTCGCTTGGATCAAGCGCTCCCGGCCCGTTTGGGTTGGCTCCCTCGTCTCGGTAGTAGGCGAGTAGTCGCTTGCCGGTGTCATCATGGGTGAACGGTATCTGCGGGTCGCTGTCGCCTGCGGTGAGGATGCTGTCGATGACATCGCCCATGCGGTGCGGGTTGGCGCCGTAGTAGGCGGTCACGCGCATCGAGCACTTGATTTTGTAGCTGTCGCTGCCGTCCTGGAAGAACGCCTGCTTGCGCAGACCCGTTTGGCAGGTGTCCTGCACCGCGACCAGTCCGAGGCTCAGGCGGGTGTGGTCCGCGTAGGCCTGAACGACCTTCCGGAGTTTCTGCTCAGCTTGCTGCCGGGCCTCGACCGCTGGAGGGCTGCCGGCCAGTGTCCGGGCCTCCTTCGGGCTGACGGCGCGATCTCCGGACGAACACGCGGTCAGCGCGAGCAGCAGAAGGACGGCGACGCCGCCTTTCGCCTTGTTTTTCATCGGGCCTCTCATCGCTGGGGGCTACCTCCAAAGGGTTCCGCAGGGGCTACTGTCCAGCAGACCTTTGGGGCAGGGCATGAGTACGGGTACTCATGCAGGTCCGGGGCAGCCCTCACGGGCTGCCCCGGAATGATCACTAGAGCTCGTTACAAGCCCATGCCGGACATGGTCCGCTCCAGAGAGTTCGCGTACAGTCGCGCGCCCCCGATCTTCGGGTGAAACGACTGGGCCGACAGGCCGAAGTTCCTGAGCCATGGCCAGTCATTGCTGGGATCGTCGGACTGCACGAGGGTCTTGACGATGCCGTGCACCTGTTCCGGGTTACCGCACACGCCCTTGCCCGCGAAGTCGCTCGTCGGATCGGAGAACCATACGTTCGCGCCCTGCTTGTTGGCGTCGTCGGCAGCGCCCTGCATCGCCGTCGCCAGCGTGCCGGCGGTCGCGTTGAGCCAGTCCGCGGAATCCGAGGACAGGCCGATGGTTCCGATGCTCAGACAGGAGCCTTTGTCGGAGAGCAACGGCGGGTACCCCATGAGGACAATCTTCGCAAACGGCGCCTTGCCGTGAATCTGGAGCAATGTCTTGGTGATGTCCGGGCGGACAATCTCGTTGATTATGCCCGGAATCGCGGTCTCCAGTTTCTGGCCAACGAACTTCGCGTCCCGGCCGCCGATCTCCTTGTCCTTGTCTCCTTCGTCGAACGTTTTTTCCTTGCAGTTGCCGCTTCCGAAGGAGACCAGGCATTTCTGGAAGATGTTGGAGAACCGGGAGTCGTTGCCGCCGATGGATATCGTGACCAGGCTGGTGTTGTGGTCCAGATATCCCTTGTCGATCTGCGGCATCTCTCGGCTGTTGTCCTGCGTCACACCTTGTTGCAGCACGTTGTAGGTGCGCGCACCCGAGCAGGCGATCAGGTGGTAGTCCATGCTGGGGTCCAGCGAGTCGTCCAGCTGACCGATCGACTTCGACGCACCGGGCATCGTGGCCTGACGCGACCATGCCTGGGTGGACCGGTGGCAGGCGTTGCGAGCTGTGTCGTCCAGCTTGCTGCGGTAGTTGGTCTCCGGGTAGTAGTCCCGGTCGCCCTCGGATGCGCCCTCGCCGGAGGAGTAGGAGTCGCCCATCGCGACGACCGCGTTCTTCGGCTTGCCCGGTAGCGGCTGGAATGCGACGGATCCCCAGGCGATGTCCTCGTCGGCCGTACCGTCATCGGTGACGTTGGACAGCACGACCATCGGCCGTCCCGTGAAGTGGAATGCGCCCAGGCTCACCCAGCGTCCCGCACGCTGCTGCACGGACCTATCGGGGCTCGTGCTGTCGTTGTTGAGGACGTGGTACTTGGCCTGTCTCGTCTGCGCTCCGGTGTCGGGCAGATGCACCAGGACACGTGCCCAGCTGAGATCCTGCCCGAGGGTCCAGACGCCGTTGATGGCCATAGGGCCGCCGTCACCGCCGAGGTGGTCCGCGTTGCGGGTCTGGGCGTACCAGTAGTGGCCGCCGTATCCGCCGCCGATTTGGTGCAGGTCTTCCTTGCCCTCGTAGTTGCCGTCGGAGTCAGGGAAGAAGCGGAAGCCGAAGGTTCCCGCCGAACTTGTGTTGCCGCAGTCGGACCATGTCGGTGTGCCGTTCGGGACCGAGGCCACGACCTTGGCCCCGGAGGGGGCTCCGGTGCAGACCGGGGTGCCGTCCTTCAGGCGATGCCCCTGCCCTGGCTCCGAGATCAGCGTCTGGTATTTGATGTTCTCGTGGCCGCAGGTGGTCTTGCACGTGGACTTCCAGGTCGCGTTGGACTGGTTCCACCAGTACTGCTTGTAGCAGTCCTCGTTCGGGCAGTTCGGTGGAACGTTCGGGTCGCAGTTGTTCTTGGTGTTGCAGAACGTGTCCAGCGGCGGGGAGACATTGCTGCGGTCGCCCTTGGTGATCCACCAGGCGGGCTGGAAGCCTGCCGAGTTGAAACCGGATTCGCCGGGCCAGTCTTGCTTGCCGTCGGTGCCGTAGGAGAAGCCGGTGTCCATGGACCAGGCAGCCCAGCCCATCACCTTCTCCTCGTAGGGCCAGTCCTGCGGATGGGCGGCGTCCTTGTTCGCGGTCGGGCCGTCCACGTCGGTATCCATGAACGGATGGCCCCAGCTCTTCTTGTAGAAGGGGTTGGCCGGGTTGTTGTACCAGCCCAGGCCCCAGTGGCCGGTGTTCTTGCCCGCGTCGGCGGACGGGTTGAAGCCGAGGTTGTAGTTCCACACGGCGGTGAACCAGTTCTCGACCATGGACGGGTCGTCGTCGTTGACGGTGACTGTCTGCCCGGCGGCGTGGACCTCGTTCCATTTGTCGGCCAGGATCTGCATCGCGGCGGCGATGTTCGTGGCGTAGTCGATGGCGATGGCCTTCTGCAGGCCCGGCGACAGGGCCTTCTCCTTGTGCCCGTTGGCGTCCGTCTTCTCGTGGCCGGCCAGGCGCATGCCGTCGGTGACCTGTCCCACGCCGTACCCACAGTCGGACTTGTCCCAGTGGATCTTCCAGTAGGCGTCCGGGTCGTTCTGCACGGCCTTGCGGCCGTAGTAGCCGTCCATCGCGGCGAGCGGGTTGCCCATCTGGCCGGGGATCGAACCGCCCTCGGCCTGCCACAGGTTGGACTCCTGCGCCATGATGCCGAGCAGCACGTTCGCCGGAATGCGTCCCTTGCCGTCACCGCCCGCCAGTTTCGGCACCGGGAACAGGCCCTGGGGGTCGATCGTGCCCAGTCCGGTCTGGCTGCGGTAGCCGCCCTGCCGCAGGTACTGGGAGTGCAGCTGGCCGCGTACGGCCATGTCGACGGCCCACTCGACCTGGTTCGGTGTCGGCTGCAGCGCCTGTGCGTCGACGTCGTTGCGGGAGATGGCGCAGATGCGGTCGGTGTCCCGCGGGTCCAGCGCCGTGGTGGGGTCGTTGACCCGAGCCACCGAGGATCCCTTGCTCCTGCGGCCGGCGATGGGGAGAGCGGGGCTGGGGTTCTTCCCGCTCGGTGCCGTCGTGTCCGCGATGGACTGGGTGATCTTCTCACCGGTGGCGGTGGCCGTGCTGGTGACGGTCACGGGCTGGTCCGCGGCCACGGTCTGGGGGGTCGGCCTGGTGTCCTGCGGGGCGGGCTCGTTCCTGGTGAACCCCTTGCCCGCGGTCTTGATGTGCGCCAGACCCGCGCGGATGCCCGGCGTGAGGACCGGTTCGACGGCGAGGCGTCCGAGCGTGGAGATGTCCATGTTGGCCGGGGCGTTGATGCGGGTGATGCCGGTGTCCCGCACCTTGGGGGCTCCCCTGGGATGACCGGTGAGGAAGACCCGGCCCGCCTCGCCCGGCATCAGGTCGAGGTCGCCCAGCTTCCCGGAGGCGACGAGGGCCGGCCTGTCGTGCCCGGACCACACCTTCGCTTGCGAGGTCTTCGTGTCCTTGCGATCGACGAAGGCGATCTTCCCGTCCTGCGCGGGCCGGATATCGAACGGGACACTGTCCCCGGTGGCGAGGTCCTTCACCTTGCCCGCGCGGTCGATGTGCACCAGGTTGTGGCCGCGCGCGGCCACCGCCCCGTCCTCGACCGGAACGGCGCTGGTGATCTCACCCTTCAACGCCGCCCTGCCCAGCGGTTTCCCGGCCGCGTCGACGGTCACTACACGGGTCTTCGTCCGGGACGGGTCGTTCATATCCCGGAAGGCAGTGAACGCGGCCGTGTGCGTCCGGCTGTTGCAGGACGGGTCGAAATAGGCCAGGGACACCGTGAACGGCAGCTTCGTCACGTGCCCCGTGGCGGTGTCGACGATGGCGGCGAACGCGCCGCCCTGCATCAGGTCAGGCTTGTTCGTGAAGGCGCGCGGCGCGTACACGGCCGCGACACGACCGCGGTCCATCATGCACTGATTGCCGATCCACGAATCGGCCGTGAAACCCGGCTCGGACAGGGCGGCGGCCGTCTTCCACACGTACGCCTGGCTGCTGTCAGCGGTCAGGATCTTGAAGCCGTCGGCGTCGGCCGCCCCGGTCACCACTCGGTCCGTGGAGGTGTTCCAGCCGGCGCCGAGCTTCTTGCCCGGATCCGTCACGCGGCCGGGAGGGACCGGCGTGACCTGTGCGTTGTTGCCGTGGCCGGGGCTGGGTGTCGGCGCGGCAGTAGCGGGTGCTGCCTGCAGCAGGCCGCCGGTCAAGGCCGCGCAGGCTGCCAGGGCAGCTATAGGCAGGTGTGCTCTTTTTATGCGCCTCAAGAGAGCGCTTCCCCGTTTCTGGTTGAGAGGATCCCCTGCCTGGTCGGGGCAGGGATCGGCCGCCCACCCCCGGCGAGAGGACCGGAGGGTGGGCGCGAGTGCGAAGAGAGTTGGCCGGCGATGGAGGCGGCAACAGCGCGGCCGGCGGACCCGGTCTTCTCCAGCCGGGTCCGCCGGCCCTGGAAGCGTGGTGGCAATGGCCAAGTAGGCGTCCATGCCAGTACTGGAGAACGAGCCGACCGCGGACTCGGGAGAGTCGCTGAACTTTGGTGGGCGGAGGCGCCGTCGGTGCCGGCCCCATGGGCGTAGGCGCGCATCAGCGCATGCGTTTCACATTGGGGCCAGTCAGGCGACGGCAGGCCCCGCCCCAGGCCGACTCAGCAAACAGCTCGCGCGAGCAGGGCATCCTGGATGGCGGTCGGTCGGGAAGAGAGCCGAGGTCGGGGTTCTCTAGGCCTTGTACTCGTTCCGCTCGATGCTCTCGATGGTGATGTGCGGATGCACGGGAGGCGTGTGACCGGGGTCGCTTACCGTCAGCTGCATGGGCCACGAGGTCCCCGGATACAGGCCTACGACTTCCGCCGATTCGCTGACTGTTGCGTCGAAACCTCCCGGCCCCGCAATCCGAAGGCGGAACCGATAGAAAGCACGCTTGGTACCACTGTTGACCACCTCGACAGGGACCGTCAGCGCATCTCCGTCCCGCCTAGCCGTGTACACGGTCAGGTCTCCTTGTCGGATGACCGGAGTTCCGAAGTGCTCACTGCCCTTGGCGATACCGGGCACCGGGGACGGCGTGATGGTCACCCCAGGCGGTGCCGCCCGCCTGCGCTCTCTTTCCGCCTTCTGCCTGGCCGCCTCCACCCTGTCAGGACTTGGGGTGGCAGTGGCCGAAGAGGTGGCGGAAACCGGCGTTGAGGGCCGGGCGGCTGAAGTATCTGGGCCATGGCTCGCCGATTCGTGCCCGCACGCAGCGGTCATCGCTCCGGCAACGATGAGCAGGGCAAGGAACCGGCGAGTTACCGGCGTACGTACGGGCATGAGATGCACCTAGGAGATGGAGAGGGACGGGTGACGGTCAGTCGCAGCCATAGACGGTCGTCTGCCGGTCGATGATCGCAACATTGCCCTCCCACATCAGGGCGTTCACCATGGCGCAGCCGGGATCGAAGTCGCCCTCGACCTTGACCGGACCCGCGTAGTCAGAGAACCAGCCTTCATCGACCTTGCATGTGCTCCCGCACAGCTTCAGCTTCATGTGCTTCTTGACGCCGAGGTTGTTGTCGAACACGGCGCATGCCCCGTTCGCCCCGCGCGCCGGCCCCCACTTGACGTACGTGAAGAGGGTGCCGAACCGGCGGGAGTCCGGAAGCTGGTTTGCCAGAGCCAGCTTGTATCCGCTTCCGCACAGCAGGCCGCCGGCTTGTACCGCGGCGGGAGCGGCCGCCGCGAGGGCACGCGTCTGCCGATCTGCGCTCGACGACAGCTTCACGCTGGTGCCGGGCACCTTCTCCGGCAATGGCCTTGAGTCCAGCGCCACGGCATGTGGAGCCGCCAGAACAGAAGAGATGAAAGCTACCGATAGAGAAAGAGCAGGCAGCCATTTACGCATGGCGAAGTTCCCCCGTGTAGAAGACACAAGGAGACCAGCCTGTTGCGGCACGTGGTCCCCGTTGCGCTGAGTGTGTTGGTCGTCCGCTCCCGTCCCGCCCGAACCACGCGGGCAGGCAGTTCCCCAACTGACCGGGAGCAGGTCGTCACTCTAAGCCCACCGTCAGCAGGAGCCGCAAGGGCATACGGCTTGATATGGCGAGAAGGTGGCCCTGCCGGACAGTAAGCGGAATCAGGGGGACACGGTGCGCCCTCTACGGTCTACGGCGGAAGCGGAGGTTGTGGGTATGCGCAAACCATGGCAGAAATACGCACCAGCCCGCTTGCAACCTGACTGCAGAACACACCACTGCCGCATCGTCCGCGCTGCCGTGCAGGCGGATCATGCGCATGCAGCCCAGTGTGCCGCAACCTCGGCCTGACCCGGGTGGTCAGGACGCGGGCGACGACAACGATCTGGGCGGGGCGCAGCGGCAGGTGCGGGATGCCCACTCCCCCGGCCCCAAAGGGAGGAGGAGGCAGGGCCGGGTCGGCGGCTGGCCTTCGACCCTGGAGCGGCACGGCGGCCGACGCCCGAGATGGCGGACCGTGGGTGTCCTGCGGGCGGTGCAGTGACGGTGGTCGGGCCCCTCGCCGCCCCCGCTGGTGGCCTCGGTGATATCAGCGGTACGCGACGAACGCAGCCCCACGATCCGCTCATCCGGTCCAGCCTCGCGGGCACGGCCGCACTGGCCGAGGGCGAGATGACCTCACGCTTCGGCAAGCAGGTAGCGGCGATGGAAATGCCTGCCAGAGTGTCCCTTCGATGACCGGGACCCCCAGCCACGATGCGGGATGCCGCAAAGCGGTGCCCATCCGCAAGCGGGGGCTGGCGGTGCAGGTGCCGGGCTTGGCCATCACGCTGCTCGGCCAGGTCGCCGAGCACGCGGTCAGCGTAGAGAAAGCACTGGTCGACCAGGGCTTCGTGACGGCCATAGAGCCAAACGGCCCCACGCTCGGAAGCGATGTGGAGATCGTCGAGCGAAACCAACAGTGCAAGCGACGCCGAGCTGACCGACCAGATCACTGACATTCACACCCGCTCGCGCGGCATCTATGGAGCCCCCCGCGCGCAGCCGTGCTCAAAGGTTCTCAATTCGGTCGCCGCCAGGTCGCCCGGCTGTTGCGGACCTCCGGACCGCTGGGCCGGCATAGCCGGCCACGGCCCTCGATTCGCGGGCCTCCTCACGGCCCGACCTGATCATCCGCGAGTTCGAGCCCGATCCCGCCGGGCTCGGTGCCCGATGGTGCGGCGACATCATCCACGTCAGCGGATCGCTCCCGGCTGATCCACCCGCCCTGCCCGGACGCCCGGCTCAACGGACGAGACCCTCTCCTGGAAGGACTACCGCGACCTGCTCCAGACCCGCGCACCACTACTTGGCGGCCCGATCGTGCTCCTTTGCAGCGACCTGGACACCCACCAAACGGCCAGGATGTGCCGCTACATCGCCGAACGGGACCGCTCACCGTCTGCCGACTCCCGTCCCACGCACCGGCCACGCGGTCGAGGGCATCTGGCCGGGGCTGCGGCCCGCCAGTACCGTCAACCGCACGTTCGCCGACCCGCAAGCCCTGATCACCGCCATCCGGCGGGCTTACGCCAGTTCCAGTACCGCCGCGACGTCATCTACGGCAGTCTCACCGGCGCCGAAGTGACACCCGCCCCACCATGACAACATCGCGCATTCAAGGGCGGCAGGGGTTTTCTAGACACCGAAACGATCACATCAAGACAACCTGCTCCACGATCCATGGCTGCGCCTGCTTCCGCTTCACAGAAAATTCGCAGATCTGGCCCGGGTTCACCTGCTCGAGGACCCAGCGGCTGAACTTCCGCCTACAGGTCGGCCCTCGCCACGCTGTCATTTCCGGTTCTGCATTTTGATGAAGCAGTGCCTAGAGTTGCCGGACGTCCGGCGCCGTGGATCCCAAAGGTGATCGGTGCAGGTGTGTACAACTCCGCGGGGAGTTCAGCACAGCGTTAGGCCTCGACCTTCCTGTGCGACTTGTGACGGCAGGCGGTTATGGGGGCTGCGGCTAGCCGGCGTTGCCGGTTTAGCGGCGTCGCGATCGTAGATGCGCCCTAGTCGTATGTCTGGAGCAGTCGGTGACTGAACGTCGACCCCGCTAACAGCAACACGAGAGATACGGTGGCCGCCGTTGAGAGCGGCTACTGGGAACGGTAACGGAAGGGATTCTCATGCATAGGACACTTATCTCGGCAGGTCTCGGTGTGTCTGCCTTTGTAGTCGCTGCGCTGATGACAAGTCCGGCTTCAGCTGCAGTCAACGTAACGTCCTTTGACGTCAACTTTCCAGGAAAGAAGCCTCCGACGATGTATCACGTGGACAACAGCACAGCGGTGAAGGGAGGAGCTATATCGGCTAAGTCAATGACATATTGGCAGATTCTAGACGACCAAGTCATTGACACCTCCAAGCGGTTCACCAGCTTCAAGATCACCACACGTCTGGAAGAGCGCCTCACCAAGACCAGCGAGGACCACGTCGTCACCTCCAAGACATGCGACTTGACCAACCTTGTCAATGACAATTACACGTGGCTGCAGGACGAGCCAGCCAACAACTGCGTCGCCCCGTCGTCGACTTATGATGGTGAGGTCTGGTGGTCGTCGGACTCTACAGTCGTCTATGACGTAGAAGGAGATGGACGCGGTCCCATAACACAGCAACTGATGGGCTCTCCGCTAGTACATGGCTGACCTTCGTCGTGCGGTCGGTGCCGGAGACTACTGTGGCACCCTCGTGTTCAGCAGTTACGCCACAGAGCGAAGCAGCTGCTAGGGGGACCCCTACCCGAATCACCGTAATAGGTCAGCCGTTGGTGAAGATCTCCTCGTTCGTTTCAAAGAGGTGCTCGTCCGCAGGAAGATCTGGGAAGTATTCGGATTCGATCTCACCGGTCATCAGCGACAACAAGAATGAAGTGCAGGGGCCCTGGTGTCGCTCCCATTCGGGGCCGCGGCCCTCGTTGATCAGGATGGGCCAGTTTTCGGGCTTCTGACCGGGTGTGGACAGCAGGTAGAGCACTTCGCCGCCCTCGTCTTCGTAGGCCCAGGGGATGAGCCGGGCACCTTCTTGTTCCAGCTCCTCGGGGCGTGCCTCGCCCCGCTCCCACAATTGTTGCAGGGACTCGCGGCACTGGGTGTCCATGGCGAGCAGGTCGTAGCGCGGGCGGGGGCAGCCGGGTTCCAGCAGCCAGACACTCTCGTCGAAGAGGCCGCCGCCGTAGGTGTCCACCAGTTCCTTGTAGTCGTCGGGCAGCTGGGTGCCCAGTTGCCCCTCGATGGCGTCCCAGTCCTTGGGTGCCGTTTCAGGTGGCGGGGCCAGTTCGGTGATGCGGGTGAGCGACGGGTTCATCAGCGTTCCTCGGGTCGGGGTTCATTCAGGATAGTGACGGCGTTGGTGGAGGTGCTCGAGCCCAGGGGGGTGAACTGGAATCCTCGGTTCCCGTGGGCCTCGAGCGTTACGCCGACGGGTACCACGTCGCTGGGGTGGTTGGTTCGGTAGATCGGTGTGACGTGGTAGGTGATGGTTTCGCCGGCGTCCACCGCTGCGCGTACGTCGTTCTCGACCTGTCGCATGACAGGGCTGTTGGCGTAGGCGTGCATGGCGACGAAGTTTCGGGGGTCGCGGTTGGATCCGCCGAGCTGGGCGCCCAGCAGGTGTCCCTTGTTCCAGGCCCCGCCACGTTGGTAGCCGGGCACGTTGACCCGGGGGCGGGTTTTGCCGCCCATCATGTCGGGCTCCAATGTGGCGCGGATGCCGGTCGCCCGGTTGCCGGGGCCGAGAGGGCCGTAGTGGACACGGCCGCCCCAGGTGACTTCCTGTTCGTTGCACCTGGCCAGTCCGAGCGGGTCGATCTCGGATTGTGGGTTGGTCACATAGGTGAGCGGGTTGGGCGCGGGGGCCAGGCCGAGCGGGTCGGGACTGGTGTAGCGGGCGGTCTCGGGGTCGTAGTGGCGGAAGTAGTTGTAGTGCAGGCTGGTTTCGGGGTCGGCGTACTGGCCCGGGAAGCGCAGTGGGGTGTAGGCGGTGGCGTCGGTGTTCCAGGCGGTGGTGCCCCAGGCGGTGGTGCGCGTGTGCCAAGCCACCGTGTCCTCGTCGACCAGGTCGGTTGGTGTTCCGACCAGGTCTGTGACGATCGCGAAGAAGCGGGCGTCGGTCTCGTCGGGTGAGAGCTGCTTGCGTTCGTACTGGGCCAGCGGCCGGTAGCCGTCGTAGTCCCAGGTGAGTGTGGTGCCGGTGGCGGTGTCGTGTTGCTCGGCGAGTCGGGTGCCGTCCCAGCTGAAGAGCGTTTCCTCGACGGGAGTGATGCCGTCGTCGGCAGTACGGTGCTTGGCGGTGCGCCGTCCCAGGGCGTCGTAGCGGTAGTGCCATACGTTGCCGTCAGGCGTGGTGCAGGAGGTGAGCCGGTTCTCCTCGTCCCACGAGTAGCGCCAGGTGTCAGGCTTGCGAGACAGCCGCTTGCGGCTGCGTTCGATGAGGCGGCCGGCGCTGTCGTAGCGGTAGCTGAGGCGCCCCGCGGACTGTATCCGGGTTCCCTCGAGGAGGCGGCTTCCAGCCGCGGCGGAGGGTGCGGAGCCAGCGGTCCAGGTTGCGGTGGCCTGGTTGCCTGCTCGGTCGTAGCGGTAGGTCTCGATGGTGCCGCGTCGCGTGGTGACGCCCAGGGGGCGCCCCAGGGGGTCGAGCTCGTAGCTGAGCTGACGGCCGGTGGCGTGATCGGTGACGGAGGTGAGGTGGCCGTCGGGTCGGTAGGTGAATTCCTTCTCGTGGGGCCGGTTCCTGGCCAGGGTGAGAGTCTGGCCGGTCATCCGGCCTATCGCGTCCCAATCCGAGGTGAGGGATGCCTGCTCGCCCCAGGTCCGTCGGGTTTCCCGGCCCAGCAGGTCATAGTCGAAGGCAAGTCGGTGGGCGTCCTGGACGGTCAGGGAGGTGCAGTTGCCAGCCGAGTCCCAGAACGATTCGGTGATGGCTCCGGTGGGTGTCGTGCGTGTGGTGCGCCGTCCGACGGCGTCGTAGCGGTAGCGCGTAGTGCGGCCGTCGACAGTCTCGGCCAGCGTCCGTCCGGCGGGGTCGTATTCGAGGCTGACCTGTGACGTTGCGGAGGTAGCGGTAGCCAGGCGTCCGGCGCGGTCGTAGGTGTATTCGGTGCGTGCGCCGTTGGCTTCCTTGGCTCGCAGGTCTCCGACCGCGTCGTATTCGAAGGCAAAGGTGGCGCCTGCGGGGGTGTGGCGGGCCGTGAGCTGACCGGCGGCGTCATAGCTGCTGGTAGTGGTGCGGTCGTCGAAGTCCGTCTCGGCGACCAGAGCCCCTCGCTCGTCGTAGTGGTAGCTCCAGGTGAGTCCCGCCGGGTCGGTGACGGTGGTCAGGCGCATCTCGGTGTCGTGGGCGAAGGTGTAGACGGCGCCGTCCGGGGTGGTGCGCGTGTGCAGCAGATCGAATGGGCCGTAGGTGAACTCGTTGCGGCCGCCGACCTGGTCGGTGTGAGAGAGGCAGTTGTTCTCACCGTCCCAGGTCCAGCTCTCACGGGCGCCGTCGGCGGCTACTCGCTCCAGAAGGCGGCTTTCCGAGTCCCAGACCAGACGCGTCGTGGCTCCGAGGGCGTCGGTAAGGAGGGTGGGGCGGCCAAAGCTGTCGCGTTGGCAGGTGGTGCGGGCTCCGCGGCTGTCTTCGACGGCGGTGAGCAGTCCGGCGTGGTCTGCTTCCATGTGTACCTGGGCGCCGAGCGCGTCGGTCAATGTGGCCGGGGCGCCTGTGGGGTGTTGGGTGAAGCGGGTGATCGCACCGTCTGGGCCGTGGACGGCGGTGCGATTGCCTCGGGCGTCGAATTCCTGCCGAATTCGTGTGCCGTCCGGCCCTGTCCAGTGCGTGGGCAAGTGCAGGTCGTTGTATTCGGTACGGCTGACGGTGCCGTCCGGGGACGTGGTGCTTACCAGGTCGCCCGAGTCGTTCCACTCCCAGTGAGTGGTGCGGCCCAGTGCGTCCGTGCGGGAGAGAAGATGGTCGTGGTGGTCCCATTCCTGGGAAACAGTTGCCCCGAGTGGGTCCGTGACGGAAATGACCTGACCTTTGCGGTTGGCGCGGTAGACAGTCGCGTGGCCCAGGGCGTCGGTGTAGGTGGTCCTGGTGACGCCGTGGTCGTCCGGGCCGGTGTAGGCAAGGTTGGAGTTGAGGATGCCGTCAGTGCCGTGGGTAGCCGTCACCCGGCCTTGCACGTCGTATTCGTAGGCGAAGGCCGTGCCGTTGGAGTCGCGCCATCCGGTGACGCGGTGGGAGTTGTCGTAGGTCAGGTGGAGAGGGGCGTCGACTGCGTTGCGTACCTCCACCAGGTCCGTGCCTGTGCCGTCATAGGCGAAGACGCGCATGGTGACAGGACGATCGTCGGTCGGAATGTGTAGGGCGGTGACTCGGCGCTGCCCGCCAAGGGTGTCGGCGGTGACGTCAACGTGGTAGCCGCCAGTGTGGGTGACGGCGAGCGGGGTGCCGTCCTCGCCGCGATCGATGCTGATGGTGTTGTGGTTTCGGTCCTCAAGGGCCGTGAGCCACCAGATGCTCTGGCTGGCGGCGGGCTCGAAGTGGCGCAGGAGACCGGTGTAAGGGTCGGCCACCGTCAGCACGTAGGAGGTGTCGCGGGTGATGTATGTCAGAGGCAGGGGGAAACCCGCGGCCGGCTGGACACGGTCGCCGGGCAGGTCGGGGCGGCGGGGGTAGACCAGGATGGAGCCATCTTCGCGGTACCACCACAGTCCGCCGAGTTCATGGTTCTCTTCGATGCGTTCATCGAGGGTGGAGGCCCAGGACGGTCCGAAGAACCGTCCTGCCTCGTAACCCGTCAGGTGGGTGCGCCGCAGCGTCAGCGGCAGCACTCCTGGCATGTCAGCATCGGTGTAGGCCAGCATCATCTGGCCACTGGCCATGTCGATCGGATCGCCGCACCACTCCCTGCTGTTGAGAGCGTGCGCCTGCTTGGACAGCCGGGACGAGTTGATCTTCAGACCGTCGCCCCTCTTGAGCCCGGACGCGAGGATGCCTCCCGGTCCCCTCGAATCTGCACCTGTCTCTGCCCTGTTGAGATGGACGTTCTTGACTTTGTTGCTGA
Organism: Streptomyces tropicalis; assembly: GCF_029269835.1. GTDB lineage: Bacteria > Actinomycetota > Actinomycetes > Streptomycetales > Streptomycetaceae > Streptomyces > Streptomyces tropicalis. The sequence goes on from NZ_JARJBB010000007.1 coordinate 92,586, forward strand.
TATCGATGTCGGTGTGCTTGTGGAGTAGCGAGGTGGCCCGCACCCGTTCAGGGACGGTGTCGGTTATGTGTGTGGCGATCTTCTTCAGGGCCTTCTCAGAGCCCTTGAGCGCACCGTGCAGCACGCTGTCGAAGAGCCTGGTGAATGGGTCGCGGCCCTTGCTCCGTCCGAACGCGCCCCGAGCCCTCCGCAGCGGCGAACCCGCTGCCAGATGCATCTCGCTACCGTGCTTGGAGACCCTTCCCGCGCCGTTCTCGAGCTCGACATGGTCGATCCTGGTGATGGTTCCGGCGCCAATGCTGGAGCCGCCCGCGTCGCCGGCTGAGGCCAGGTGCATTCCTCCGTGGCCGCCGGCCTTGCCGGCGTGCCCACCGCTGCTGTGCGCCGGCGGCATGGAGAATGCGCCGTCGACCAGGTCGAGGACCATGTCCTGAACCATCGCCTCCAGCTTGGCATCGACCGGCTCGGTGACCTTGGCAATCACCTCGTCGACGATCCGGTCCACTGCCGCATCGAGGATTCGCTTGACCGCTTGTCTCATCGCCGCGATCTCGGCCGCGCCGAGCACCGCCGACAGACCGCCTGTCACCCAGGCAAGCCCGATCGACAACCCCACCGACGCCGCCATGGCCGCCAGTTCGGCCTCGGCCTTGGTCTTCATCCAGAAGATGATCTCAGCGAGCGCATCGCACGCATCTGCGAACAGACGTGCCAGTTCTGGAAGTTTCTCCAGGTGGCTGGCCTTCACCTGGTTCCAGTGCTTCTCCATCGCATCGACGGCCCAGCCCTGAGAGGAGGCCAGGATCCGGGACACTGCCTTGTGCGCGTCCGCGCCATGGCCCTCGAACTTGTCCGCGAAGTCCCTCATGGCCTCAGCCATGTCGCGGTAGTCGTCCTCGTCCACGTTGGGGAACTTGATGCCGATGAAGTCCAGGACCTCATCGAGCCAGCCCGGAATCGTGTAACCCATCCCCCGTACCCCTCCCCCGTACGCACTCCCAGCCCACGGGCACAGCCACCAACATCGCGATCATGAACCCTAGCCTCGCGCTTTCACGAAGTGGGCTGTCCGAGGCTTGATCAAAAACGCGGGAAGTGCTCCTGACCTGCAACGATAGGACTTGCTGAGGGTCCTGTTGGCTGCGAGGAAAGAAGCACTTCCCAGGTGAAGAAGCGTATCGGGTCCTACCCGCATGTCCGTGTCGAGGGCGGCGGCAGGGGGGTGGTCTCCCAGGCCGGGTCCGTGCTGCTGATGGAGACGGTCCGCAAGACCGGCCTTGATCAGGCGATATCCGCCGCGCTCGCCCCGTGGCGCAAGCCGCGGGCCGTTCACGACCCGGGGAAGGTCCTCTTGGATGTCACGCTCGCGGTCGCGCTGGGCGGGAACTGCCTGGCCGATGGGGACATGTTGCGGGCGGAGCCGGCCGTGTTCGGGCCAGTGGCCTCCGATCCGACGGTCTCCCGCCTGGTCGGCCAGCTGGCCGCAGAAGGGAAGCGGGTTCTGACCGCGCTGCGCACGGCCCGGGCCGAAGCACGCGAACACGTCTGGAAGTTGGCCGGTGACGCGGCGCCGGACGCGGACGGGCGGGTGATCGTGGACATCGACGGGGTGCTCGTGCTGGCGCACTCCGAGAAGGAGGACGCCGCCGCGACCTGGAAGAAGACCTTCGGCCACCACCCGCTGATGGGGTTCGTCGACCACGGCCGGGGCGGGTCCGGCGAGCCGGTCGTGGGCCTGCTGCGGCCCGGCAACGCGGGCTCCAACACCGCCGCCGACCACATCGAGGCCACGACGCTGGCCCTGGCCCAGCTGCCGAAACGCCTCCGGCGGGGACGGCAGACCTTGATCCGTACCGACTCCGGCGGCGGCACCCACGAGTTCGTCGCCTGGCTCGCCAAGCGCGGGCGATGGCTGTCGTATTCGGTGGGCATGACCATCACCGACGCCATCCACCAAGCCGTCCTGAAGGTCCCCGCCTCGGCCTGGATGCCAGCCGTCGAACCCGACGGCGACATCCGCGACGGCGCCTGGGTCGCCGAACTCGCCGGCGACTGCCTGACGGGCTGGCCGAAGGGGCTACGGCTGATCGTGCGAAAGGAACGACCGCACCCCGGCGCGCAATTGCGCTTCACCGACGCCGACGGCATGCGGCTGACCTGCTTCGCCACCAACACAGCGGGCGAGGCGATCGCCGCCCTCGAACTGCGCCACCGGCAGCGGGCCCGGGCCGAGGACCGCATCCGCGCCGCCCGCGCCACCGGCCTGCGCAACCTCCCCCTCCACGACACTGCACAGAACCAGATCTGGCTGGAGATCATCCAGATGGCGCTCGACCTGCTTGCCTGGATGCCCCTGCTCGCGTTGACCGGCAAAGCCCGACTCTGGGAACCCCGCCGACTGCGGCTTCGGCTGTTCTCCACCGCCGCCCAGCTCATCACCACCGGCCGCCGCTGCTACCTCCGCCTCGCGGCGCACTGGCCCTGGACCGACGTGATCACCGATGCCCTGGACCGGCTCCACGCTCTCCCGAACCCCGGCTGACCAGCACCTTCCCGTCCCTACGAACAGCACCACCCCACCGGAGCCGTGGAACCCGGCGCACACCCGGCACGACAGCCGGGCCATCAGCCTGCCCACAGGCAGAAATCTCCGCCCCGAATGAGCAGAAAGGGTCAGTCAGCAAGCTGACGGACCCTCATGCAAGATCGAGGCTAGTAGACGGCGCCGCCGGCGAACGCGGATGGAATCCAAGCCAGCCACGCCGGTGTCGCGGAGAAGGTGCCGGTTGGGATTCGCAGAAGATGACGCACCGGCACCCCGCAGGCCACGGCACCATGGACTCATTGCCGGGTGAGCTGCTCGACCAACCGGATAACTGCTGAGCCAGCTATCTGCCGTAGCGCCGGCGCGTTGTTGGCGTCGGCTGCAGGGTTCCGGGCATGGTTGCTGGCGCCCTAAGGCTTGTCCCGTAACAATCTTGGGTTGGTGTTCAGGCTGCTGACGCCCCTACGCGGGGGTCGGTGACGGGCAAGCTGATGAAAGATCACGAACAGGGGACGGCGTCGAGGTCAATCGCCTGATCGACCGCCAAGATCCGCGGGCAGCGCCGCGTAGATGTACTCGCTGCCCCAGCGGTCCCCGTCGAGGTCGTTCTCGACCAGGTGCGCCTCCCGGCGCATCCTGAGGCGCTCACAGACCCGCACAGACCCAGTGTTCTCCACATCCAGCCGTGCGTAGAGCCGGTGCACGCCCAGCGCGTCGAAGGCAAACTCGGCCAGCGCCGTGGCCGCCTCGGTCGCGTAGCCGTGCCCCTGGTGACCTGGGTGGACAGTCCAGCCGATCTCGGCCTGGGCGGCGCGGGCATCGGCCAGGGCGAGGCTCACCTCGCCCAGGACGCCGGGCTCATCGCGTCGGCAGACAGCGAGCGACAGCTTGTCCCCGTCGGCGCGCCAGGCCGTCTGCGCCGCGCGCTCGGCGGCAACCTGCTCGCTGCGCTCACGCGTGTGCACCGGCCGGTACAAGTAGCGGGCCACGCTCGGCAGGCTCTGGTAGGCGTACAGGCCGTCGGCGTCGCCAGGAGTGAACAGACGCAGCGACAACCGGGCCGTGGACAACGGCAGCAGCGAGGCGACGTCCATGCGGACCTCCGGGACACGGATGTGGATCAAGTTGCGCACTGATTTTCGCATCACGACTGCCCGGCAGCCACGCCTTTTCAAGAGCAGCGCTCGGCAGCCGCACTTCACCACGAGACGCGGCATTCCAGGAGTTGTCTACTGACCCACACTCCTAAGGCTTGTCCTGTAACTACTGTAATCTCGAGGTCGATGCGTGCGGTAAGCGGCAACGAGATCCGCCCCGCTATCGGGCGAGGGCGAGGTTGTACAGGCGTGCGATGCCGAGCATGGCGTGGTGTACTCCATCGCCCTTGAGGCGGCAGTCGCGAAGGATCTTCCAGGTCTTCATGTGGCGAAGACGTGCTCGACGCGGGCCCGGACTTGCTTGTGTGAGCGGTTGTGTTCTTCCTTCCAAGCGGGGAGCTCTTCGCCTTTGCGTCGGCGGTGCGGCATCACAAGCCCGGTGCCGAGATAGCCGCCGTCGGCGATCGTGGTCGCCTGCCCAACGGCGGCCTTCGCTCCGGACTCAGCCCATGCCTTGCAGTCGTTGCGGTTGCCCCGGAGCGGTCGGCCGATCATCACGACCAGGCGGGTGTCAGCGTCGACGACGACCTGATGATTGGTGGAGTACCGATAGTTCTTGGACTGCTCGGCCACCGTGTGGTCGCGGGTGGGCACCAGGGTGCCGTCCACGGTGAGCACGGTGCCCTTGCGGAACCGCTTGCGGGGCTGAAGCGCCAGCAGCGGACCAAGCTGGTCGACTATGCGGTCCGCAGCGGACTTCGAGAAGCCGAACAAGGGGGCGAGCTGGCGCAGTGTCAAGTTCGTGCGCCAATAGGCCGTGACCAGCAGGACGCGGTCGTCCAGCGGCAGGCCCCACGGTCGGCCCGTCCGGCCTCTGTCGGCGCCCTCGCGGCCAAGTGCGGTCACCAACTTGGCGAAGCAGCGCGGGTTCAGTCCGGTGAAGGGAGAAATCCAGGACGGCTCCGAGGCCGTGATCACAGCAGCCACGCCTTGATGATGTCACCGCGTCTGCACGGTCCATGCGGAGCTTAACGGCGGGCCACAGTGGGAAGGGCAGCCTCGTGACGGACCTGGGAGATCTGGAACTGGTGCACCGCCTGGCCGATGAGGCGGATGCCATCGCCCGACGTTACTTCTCGAGCGCCACCATCGAATCCCGGGCCAAGAGCGACGGCAGCCCTGTCACTGATGCCGACAGGGAGATCGAAATCGTCCTTCGCTCCTTGATCCGCCAGCAGTATCCCGGCGACGCGTTCATCGGTGAGGAGTTCGGCGCCCATGGACACGGCAGACGGCGCTGGATCATCGACGCCATCGACGGCACCGCGAGCTTCCTCGCCGGCGAACCGGAGTGGAGCACACTGATCGCCCTGGAGGAGGACAGCCGCATCACCCTGGGCATGGTCTCCGCCCCTGCCCTGGGCCGTCGGTGGTGGGCCAGGCCAGACTCGGGCTCCTGGACAGGGCCATGCCCCTCCAACCCGGACGCACCGGCACACCGGTTGGCCCTCACCGAAGGCGGAAGTGCCCAGAACGCAGCCATCGGCATCTGGCCACCTCCGTCCAGACTGAACCAGCAGGAACGCGCCGCGGCCGCAAGACTCGCCCGGGGCGTCACGCAGGTCCGGCCGCTGCTGGACTGGACCACAGCGGATCCCACCGCGCCAGCGCCCCACAAACCGTCCACCGGGTCCGGCACCTGCCATGGCGCCCTTCTCGTCGCGACCGGTCAGCTGGACGCCTTCCTCCTCCTGGGAGCCGGCCTGTGGGACATCGCCCCTCTCATTCCCATCGTCCAAGAAGCGGGCGGCACCTTCAGCGACCTCACCGGCCAGCACCGGACCGACACCGGAGCCGCACTTTTCGCGCGCCCCGGACTCCACCAACAACTCCTGGACATCGCCGTCGCCGACAACTGAGCGAAGCACGCCCCCTGATACATGGCCTCGCCCTGAACAGGGGTTACGGGACAAGCCTTAGACGACGAAGCCGCAACCTGAGCCGGTCTCCCTACCGGAATCACCAAAGGGGTGAAAAAATCCCGAACGTACATGCCTGGGGTGCGCGGAAGGGAGGCGACACCCGACGGGTTCAGGGGTGGCAGGAGCACGCTCGTCAGGGCGGGTGCGGGGGGATGAATGGACAGACAGCAGCGGGCGGACGCGGTGGACCGGGAGATGGCCGTGCGTCTACTTCCCGACGAGGCCGTCGGGGCCCTGGTGCTCTGGTGGAGTCAGAGCGCGGAACGGTACGCGGATGCGACGCCGGGAGCGCACGCCATCGACTACACCCCCAGCCGGTGGGCACAGGTCACCCCGTGGCCTGCCTCGCTCGCACCCACCTCCACCAGCGGTGATGTCCAGGTGAGCCGGGCTGATGTGGCGTTGATCGTCGCGGATGCACTGAAGCGCGAGGCTTTCACCGAGGCCCTGGTCGCCACCTACGTATGGGGGAAGGGCAAGCGTGGCACCCGCGGCGGGAGCGGCCCGGCCACGCTGCAGAACATCCTTGCCCCCGTTGGTCAGGACGCTGTGCTCGGCAAGGCGGTCACCGCGCTGGGCGAGCACGGTTCACAGCATGCCTACGCGGCACTCCACCGGCGGATTGCCGGGCTGGGGCCGTCGTTCTTCACCAAGTTCCTGTACTTCGCCGGCAAGGCGCTGCGTCCTGCACACGGGCCCGGGCCGCTCATCCTCGATCACGTCCTGTCCCAGCGGCTGCGCTCTCTGGCGACCGTGGTCGGCCGGGAAACCGGCTACGACCCCGACGGGGAGGTAGCGGCCTGGGTATGGGCGGACTGGGACTGGTCACCTCACCGCTACGAGGTCTACCTGTCATTCATGCAGGCGGCATCCCGGCAGATGGCAGCCACCAGCGGCTGGCCGTCCGACGCCGAACCTGACCTGCTCGAATGCGCCATGTTCAACACCGACTGGAAGCTGACCCGCTGACCGCACGGCACTGGTCGACACACGGGGGATGCTGTCCTTATTAGGGGTCCCTGCAGAATGATCTTCCTGTGGCATGGTGGAGGTGGAACTGATTCCGTTCCTTTGAGCGTGACCCGTGGCACGGCGGAAGCCGTGGGAGATCAATGACGAACCGTGGGCAGTGATCGAGCCGCTACTGCCGAAGGTGGAGCGTCGGACCCGGCATCCGGGGCGCAAACGGCACCCGGACCGGCTGGTGTTCAGGGCATCCTGTTCGTGCTGTACACCGGGATCGCCTGGGAACATCTTCCGCAGGACTCGGCTTCGGCTCGGCCATGACCTGCTGGCGGCGGTTGGCCGAGTGGACTGAAGCAGGGGTGTGGCCCCGGCTGCACGAGGTCCTGTTCACCCAGCTGCGCGGCGCGAACGCCGTGGACTTCTCCCGGGCGGCGGTCGACGGCTCCCACATCCGGGCGGTAAAAGGGGATCCAAGACCGGACGAAGCCCCGTCGACCGGGGCAGGACGGGCAGCAAGCACCACCCGATCACCGACCCAACCGGCATCCCCCTCGCCGCCACCCTGACCGGCGGCAACCGCAACGACGTCACCCAGCTGATCCCACTCCTCAGGGCCATGCCGCCGGTACGGGGCAACCGCGGCCGGCCCCGGCGCCGCCCTGACGTGGTGCTCGGGGACCATGGCTACGACCACGACAAGTACCGCCGCGCGTCCGGGACCTCGGCGTGAAACCACTGATCGCCCGCCGCGGCACCGAACACGGCTCCGGCCTGAGCACCCAACGCTGGATCGCGGAGCGCGCCTTCGCCCACCTGGACTGGTTCCGCCGCCCACGCATACGCCGGGAGATACGAGACGACATCCACGAAGCCTTCCTCACCTTCGGCTGCGCACTCTTATCTGCTGGCGACGCCTGAACGCGCCCCGCCTGGTTCCGGCCGAGGCCGCTGGTGCAGGATCCTGGGGTCGGGATCCGGCTCCAGGAGGCACCCCATCACCGTGATCACACACGAAGACCCGATTGGCCGGGGCCCCAGCAACTACATGATCCACGCCGACCTGTCGGATCGGCAGGACGGCTGGCGCGAGCAGCTTTGGACCCGGCAGCTCGCGCCTGACCGGTTCGAGGTGGCCTGCCTGCCCTTCTTCACCTACGGCATCTGCTACCGCGACGTGGTGACCATTGACAGCAACCACCTGGTAACAGCCGTGCTGGAGAAGTCCGGCCACCGGACACTTCGGGTCGCTCTGGTCGTCGACCACCCGGATCGGGACCAGTTGCACGAACTCCTGCACGGCAGCGCCGTTCAGACCGGCCTGCCCCACGAATGGCTCCAGGCGACCTACCTCGCGGTCGATCTCCCGCCGGACACGGATCCGACGGCACTCGTGAAGATCCTGGAGGCACCCGCTCGGACCAGCGCTGTCCACTGGGAGATCGACTCCTGAGCCGAAAGCTCATTCCGTTATGAGTTCTGAAGTGCGTCGGGGTGTGTGGCGGGCGCGGGCCGCGACGAGGCAGCAGGACTCGGTGGCGTGGGCGACATCGCTGCTATCCCGGGCTCTCACCTGGAAGGGCTTGTTGGCACCCGCATGGTGGGCGGGCAGATCGTGGCGGATGAATGAGTACAGGTCGGTGTGGATGCGGGCGGCTTCCTGGAGGAGGCGTGCCCAGTCAGGAAGATCGGTGGAGAGGTCGCCGTGTGGGTGTTGTGGGGTGGCGAGGGTGAGCTGGGGCAGTTGGTCAGTGTCGTAGCCGGTCAGGACTCGGATGGCGACAGCTGCAGCGTGTACGGGGTGGGCGATGCGGGTGTGGATGCGCCGAGCCACGATTTCATGGTGTGGGTTGGGCGGGTCGGCGCGCGTGAACCGTGGCAGAGCAATGACGGGCGGCGACTTGCTGGTGGAACGCAGCCGGGTGGAAGAGCGGTGGGCGCTGGAGGAGGCTTCACCGGACTTGCCGGCGGGGTGCCGAGGGCGTGGGGGAAGTTCGTACCAGAACTCGTTGCGATGTCCGGGAAACGGTGCGCGCTGCCACCAGGGGTAGCCCTCGGGAGTGTGTGAGGTGAGGCCTTGATCTGTGGTCAGGTGCTGTCGAGTGTCTTTGAGGGTGCCGATCTGCTGATGGGCGACAGCGCTGAGGACGGTAGCCAGGGCAGCTGGTGGTGGGCCGCTGACGACGAGCGTGAGCCGTATGTGGGTGCGTTCGCGCAGTGCCATGAGGTGTTCGAGGTGGCGGCTCGTGATGCGGTGAGCGCGGCAGATGATGTAGTGGCTGATGTTGAGGGCTTGAGTCCATGCGACCGCTATACGCCAGGATTCGTCGGCGTTGCCGGTCCACCAGGGCAGGTCGCTGTCTGGGGGCGGAAGGTGTTTACCCAGGGCTCGGATGAGGTCGTGAGCCAGGTAGGCCGGCGCAGTTGCCAGGGGTGTGGGGTGGACGGCGATCTGGCCGAGCGCGGGCTGGTGTGCGGCAAGTGCGGATGTGGTGTAGGCGGGCTGGTCGTCGGTGTCGGTGATCAGGGTGATGGGGGGCAGACCGGGGTCGGTGTGACCTGGTGACCAGGTGGGGGTCCATTGGCGGGGGGTCTCGTCTGGTGCGGCGTTGGATGACGATGAAGTCATGAGGTGGGGGCCAGACGGGGTTGGAGGCGGCGCAGGAGGGCGCCGGGGTCTGGAAGGTGGCCGGGGTGGCGGCGCCGGTGGGCTTGGAGCTGGTGGGTCAGGGCGGCCCAGCGGCGGAGGTTGCCGTGGCCCCACATGTCGTCGAGGTGGGCGAGGGTTCGGCTGGGTGCGTTCTGCCACAGGGGGTGGAAGGCAGGCAGCATGGTGAGGACTTCGTCCGGGGCGAGGGGTTCCATGTAGTGCCAGGTGGCGACGCGGCTGAGCAGCGCGCGCTGTGAACGTAGGGCCCTGAGACGGGGCCGGCTGGCGAGCAGCAGGATGGTGACCTGGGGGACAGGATCGTCGTGGAGGTAGCGCAGGTACTCGATGCAGGAGGCGGACAGCTGGTGGGCTTCGTCTATGGCGAGGAGGCGGGGTGGGCGAGCCAGGGCGTGGCGCAGATAGTCGTCGCAAATGCCAGCGTCCTGCGGCGGGTCGCCCGGCAGGTTGAGGGCGTGGTGGAGGCTGTGGCGCAGGTCTTCGGGGCGTGCCTGTGGGCGCGGCAGTAGACGTAGCGCGGGCAGGGTGGGGCGCTGCTCGCACAGGATGTACAGGGTGAAGGTTTTGCCGACTCCCGGGTCAGCGGTTAGGCACATCATGCTCTGCTCGTGCAGCGCGTTGTCGAGGGCGTGGGTGGCTGCCCGCACGGCCTGGGTGGTGACGGGGCGGGCGTCGGGCAGGCTGAGGTAATGGGGCGCGGACGGGGTGCTGTTGAGGGTGGTCATCCGGCGTCCTGCTGGGGGCGGCGGGAGCGGCGGCGGTGAGGCAGGGCGCGGCGGATAGCCCAGCGGGCGATGGCTTCATCGACTTTCTCGAGGCCGCGGCGCTTCATGCCTTCGAGGACGTGGTAGGTGATCTTGGACCAGACGCGGAAGGTTCCGCCGGCGCCTTCTTCGTAGACGTAGTCGATGAGTTCGGGTGAGGCGTCGGCCCAGACGGGGTGGAAGAGGGGGATGTTGCGCTGGACCTCGTCGGCTTCCATGGGGGCGAATTCCTGCCAGATGTAGATGCGGGAGGCGAGGGCGGGTTCGCTGTAGAGGGTTTTGTAGGCCTCTTCGCCGCCGACGAAGAGGACGGCGGGGCGGTTCTTGTTCTTGCCGGTGTCCCACAGGTGGCGGACGAACTCGAAGCATTCGCGGCTGAACTGCTGGGCTTCGTCGCAGACTAGGACGTAGGGCTTGCGGGCGAGGGTTCGCTTGAGCAGGCGGTCGAACTCGCTGGGGTGGGAGGGGGGTTCGCCTTCGAGGCGGAGTTCGGTGAACAGTTCCTGGCGGATGTCGCGGGGGGTGGGGCGGGAGCGGAACTGCAGGAGCAGGACGCGTTCGGCGGAGACTTCCTTCAGGGCGGCCAGGACGGAGAAGGTTTTGCCGAGGCCGGCGTCTCCGTAGATGCAGGACATCGCCCGGGCTTCGATGGTGTCGGCGATGTTCTCGCTGGCTTCGAGGAGGGCTTCGGTGGCGACGATGCGGGCGTCGGCGAGGTTGAGGTAGAAGTCGGGTTCGCCGACGACCTCGTCCTGGTCGGGGCGGGGTGTCGTCTGCGTGGTGTCGGTGTCGGTCACGTCTGTGTCCTTCGTGGTCATCGGGGCGGTGTGGGTGTCGTCAGGTGCGGGGTGGGTGGGCTGGCCGTGGGCTGTGCCGAGCTGCTGGCCGGTGGCGGCGTCGTACACGTCGACGGTGTCGGGGCCGCGGGGTCGGATACGGACGGTGCACTGGGCGTGGGCGGTCATCCAGGTGGCTGTGTAGGGGCGGCCTCGCCAGCGCACCTGCTGGCCGCGGATGATCCGGGTGGCCCGGTTGGAGGGCGGGTCGGGGCAGTGAGCGGGGTGGTCACGTGCGTTCCTCGGGTTGGGTGGGTTCGGGGGTGCTGGGGACGGCCCAGCGACCCGGGGGGATGACCCGGCGGGGCATGTAGTCGGGGGGCAGGTCATCGGCGGGCCGGTTGGAGCGCAGGGTGCGCAGTTCTTTCACGGCCTGCTGGCGGGTCATGGCTGCGTCTGCGCGGGCCGGGCCCGCGGTGGTGTGCGGCTTGAAGCGTCGGCGGCGCAGGGCCTCGGCCCGGCGCAGGTCGCGGCGCAGGCGGCGGGCGCGTTCGGTACGGGCCTGGTAGACCTGCTCGATCTGCTCGTCGGTGGCCCGGTCGGCGAGGTAGGCGGTGCCCAGGTGGTGGCGGTTGTCGGCGTCGAAGACCTCGATCTGCTCGAGGTGGTGGGGCTGGAAGCGGACGTGGACGCGGGTGCCGGAGCGGCCGGTCATCCAGCCGGCCATGTAGTCGCGCCCCTGGAAGCGGATGCCATGGCCGTGGATGACGCGGGTGGAACGGTCTCCTTCCAGGAGGAAGGCGTGCAGGTCTTCGGCGCTGACCTCGCGGAGCGGGGTGTCCTCGCTGTTCCACCATTCCAGCGGGGTGAGACCGCCGTAGTCGGCCATCTTGTGTTCGGTGTTGCGCTCGTGAACCCACTTCGCGAAGCGCTCGACGAAGCCCTCGAAGGTCAGGGGTGGGTCCTTCTCCCCCGAGCGGCGACGAGTATCGAGCTTCTGGGCCTTGGTATAGCGGGGCAACTTGGAGAAGAACATGCTGGTGGCGGCACGGTTGAGGTTTTCGATGCTGCCCTTGAGGTAGGGCGTGTAGGGAGGCAGGACATCGACCTGGACGGCGAAGGCGCCGAGGGCCTCCTGGACGGCACGCGACAGGAAATCCTTGCCGCGGTCGATACGGATTCTGGTGGGCAGGCCTCCTGCCGGGCCGTAGGTGTCGCCGCGCAGGATGCAGGATCTGAGAGCGGCCAGGACGGAGCCGCGGTGCGGGAAGTGGGGAGTGACGGCCCAGCCCATGATCATGCCTGTGTGGCAGTCGCAGAACCAGGTCACCCACGGTTTGACCAGCCGCCCGTCAGCCCATACCCAGACGGGGGCTTGCTTGTGGTCGCCTTCCCACTCCTCGTTGCGTGCTGTAGGCGGGCGACGCAGGTGCGGGTCATGGCTGCGGGAAGCCGGCAGCCCGGCTCGTAGGCCGGCCAGGTCGCCGGGCGTCAGGTCGCGTTTGACGGCCCGGTGCAAGGTGGACAGGCCCACCGGGGTGGCACCCGTCTTCTCGGCATCCATGGCGAGTTCACCGTGGACAGCTTTGACATTGCCGCGGTGGTAGGCCAGCAGAACCCGGATGTCGTCGGTGATCTCGAAGCGGTCCCGGCTGCGCTGCAAGGGCTCGCCGAGCCGGGCGCGGGCCAGGTTGCGCCACACCGTTCTGACGTGCACTCCGAGAGTGTGGGCGGAGAGCTGGACATGCGCGGTGGTGAGCTCGCCCCGCTTCGACAACTCCAGTAGGGCCCGGATGGCGGGACCCATAAGTTCGTCACGTTCGCGCCGTCGTCGGACTGTGCCGTCGGCTGCAGGGTGATCACTTGGGTCAGGAACCACCACAGGGACCATGTCTTTCTGTAGGCGCCGGGCACGCGGACGGCAGCTGAATTCTCAAGTCGGGGTAGGGGATGTGTTCGATGGCGACGCAGGCCGGCTTCACGTCGGTCAGAGTGGTTTGCTGCTGGTGGGTTGGGGTGTACGAGTCGCTTCGTGGCAGAGCAGCGAACGTTGTAGAAGGGCTTGTCGGCTCTGTTCCGTCCCCTTGCGCCAGGGCCATGCATGGATCTGGCCGGGGTGCGCGGCTTTGCCAGGCGCGTGCAGTGCCTCTCCTCTAGTGGTGAGAGGACACAAGCTGGTTGAACAGGCGGTGCCCCATAGCTCCCCCGATGATGGTCGGCCGAAGGCAGGGGCGGCCCACGCCACAGCGGGTGGGCGCATGGCATGAGGGCCGGGGTGTGCTGGACGCGGTCGGCGTGCCGAACACGGCTCGAACTTAGAGCGAGCTGGTGAGGCTCAAGATTTTTCCGGTCATCTGTTCCGCTGTTCCAGGCTGCCATGCAACGCGCGTAGCAGCGGTGAGGACTTCGCGCGATCCGTCGCCAGGCGATTGGCCGGCCTGACCTCCCGGCAGGTCGCCATCGCAGGTCGGAGCGGTTCCTGGCCGGGTAACCAGTGTGTTCGGTAAAACGCTGCGGGGAAGAGGGCGGGGCACTGTAGAGGCAGGGTCTGACAACGGGCCTGGTGCCGATGAAACGGGGATGACGCGAAAATTCGGCTACCGTTCGGTACGGCGTACGGGCACGAGCTGGTGGTTGGCTGAGTGCGCCAGGATGCGGGCATGAGCCTCACCTCATCCCTCAGCGACCCCACATCAACGATGTCCCGGTTCCTGAGCGAACATCTACCCAACGCCCATGACCTGTTACGCGACTGCCGCAAGCGCCTGACCCACTATCCCGCGCCGGTAAAGCCCGAGATCGGACCAGATCAGCGCCAGGAATACCGGACGCTTGGCCGCACCATCGACCACCGGCTGCGCATCAGCCTCGGCGCCCCCACCGGGCAGCCGATCAAAGACGGAATCGTACGGGCAGTTATCCAAGATGACGGCTGGCCGAGGCCCGAAGTCATCAACACGGTGCAGGCCGCCGGCTTGGTGATGCTGAAAGAGCTGGACCGGTACACAAACAGCGACGGCCAGCCGCTGGTGCTCGATGCAAAGGACGAGGACCGGCTGGTACGGCTATGCCACATCGCTTCGAGCTTCGAGGCGATCTACCGCCTCGGGGGCTGGGCGCGCGGCAACAGCCTGGGGGCAAGCAGGCCTGCAGCAACACTGGAGGACCTCGTCGATGCCGTGCCGCCCTACGTTGTCGACGACATCCGCCGGCAGATGAAACTGGCCGCACACCCCGGCCCCTTCGACCGCCTGCGACAACTGCCCGCAGCACAACGGGTCTGTGGGCCCGTCTTCGACGGCAGCATGGACGTCGACGGAGCCGATGCCGACTTCATCCTGGACGGACAGCTGATCGACTGCAAAGCCACCACCCGCCCCGACCGGATGGGCCGCGCCGAGTTCTACCAGCTCGCCGGCTACCTCCTGCTCGACTACCACAACAACTACGCCATCAAATCCGTAGGGCTGTACCTCTCCCGCCAAGGCGCCCTCATCGACTGGAGCATCGCGGACTTCCTCGGCCTCATGGGCGCACAACTGGAACTGCCTGACCTGCGCGCCGCCTGCCAGTACGCGCTGACCAACGGCGCGGCCGGAACACCTCCCCCACCGAAGGAACAGCGCCGACCCCTCCCCCGCCCGCGCAGCGCTCCCCCGGTCCAGGACACGCTCTTCGGTGATCTGTCCTGACCTCACAGCTCTGGCGGGGCCTGTGCTCGCCGCAGCCGACTACGGCGCGGGCTGGACACGGCGTTGCCGTGCCCGGTGCGCGGGGGCCGGGTCAGGGGGTGCTGTCGCTGAGCCAGTACGGGTCCCAGCGGTGCCGGTGTGGCCGGGTGACCTGGTGCATGCGCAGGCCGCGGGGCCTGCGGTCGCCGGCGCGGGGCGGGTCGATGAGCCAGTCGAGCACAGGACCAGGAACGTGGCCGGGAGCGTCGAGGTCTGCCAGCAGGGCATCCGGGCCGTACTGGTCATAGGGCGGTGGCAGGGGCAGACCAGCGGCGGTGGAATCGTCGATGATGCGGCGGCAGCGACCCTGCCCCCACCAGGAGTCGGTGTAGCTGGTGGAGTCTCCGATGCTCATCAGAATCAACGTGGTCTCGGCGCCGAGTACTTCGTGGTCGAGCTGGCGCCAGCGGTCGAGTTCTGCGGTGACAGTGGCGGCTACGTCCCCCCAGCCCGGCCCGAACAGGGAATGGACCGGGGTGCCGTCGGCAAGGGCCCACTGCGGATCCATCAGGGCGTCCTTGATGCTGTCCCAGTCGATACCCTCGACGGGGCAGATGTGCTGCTGAGTGATGCGGGTGACGGCGATGTTGACCCGGGCCATCAGCACGTCGGTGTCCAGATGATGATCTTCCACCGCAGTGTTGTTGCGCCAGCACCAAGCGGCCACGCCCAGCGCGGCCGCGTCCGGCACGATGTCGGGCGCGACGTCCCGGCCGTCCATACCGACCAGCCCTGGCCGTGGGGGATGTCGCCCCGCCCTCACCTGGCTTTTGGCTCGTGTCCGGCCACTTCTGGGGGCCAGGTCAGCCTGCCCGGTGCGTCGCCACCCTTCCTGTCCTCGCGAGGCTACGGGATCACCGGAACGCACCGTGCCGCCGCGGCCAGGCCGGAGCTGCGAGCGATGCTCCCGTCACTGAACTGAGCAACACCCGGCAGGTAGACAATCTCTGCGGCTGCGCCCTGAGCGCCGGTTCGCGGCAGCTCCGCGGATCTCCCCGCCCGTCTCTCGCCGCGGTCGCAGAGTGAGCGAGGACGCAGCGTTTAAGGAATGTGCACGCACGCCGAAATTGATCCATCAGTGCTGCTTGGTGTGGCGCCAGATGTTCTGGTGGTCCTGGTAGAGCTCCCGCAGAGCACCGGACGGCTTTTCGGGCCAGGCGGTTTTGATGGCCCGCTCTCCCCAGCAGAAGGTGACGATCGCACGACTGGCCGCGTAGCGTCGCAGGAGGTCGGCGCGTAGGTACAGCAGTTGGCCCTTGTATCCGGAAGGGGCTGCGAAAGACCGCGCGGCCAGTGCGCCGCTGGCCTCGCACTGGTCGAAGCCTGCCGGAAGAGCACGCAGGTCGAAGGCTTTTGAGAAGAGCCAGCTGGGGACGTAGGCGGTCGTCTGGTTCTGGCTGCTGTGGTGGGGTTCCCAGGCAAATTGATGGGCCAGCCTCTCGAAGCGGAGGTCAGGCCGGTTGTAGCTCAGCGTGCCGCTGTAAAGGTTTTCTATCAGGTCCAGTCCCGGCTCGGGCGCAGCGAATCGGGTGTGCCACGGGATCTCACCGGCGAAGAGGTAGTACTCGGCCGGCAGGTTGATCACGTCCCGTCCCGGGTGGGGCAAGGCATGGAAGGCATCCAGGAATCCGGTCAGGTTCTCCTGGTTGACGAGGACGGTGTTGAACAGGCCGAACGTGTCGCGTCCGGTGGTCACGTCCTCGGTGTCGATCTCTGCATGGACGAGAAGCCATGGCCCTTCGACCTCGTCGAGGATGTGGGGGGCAAGGAAGTCGTCCGGCACGTCGACGGTTCCGTGGCGCAGCCATTCGAGGTCGTCAGCCGGTGTCCGCGGTGTCCACGTGCCGAGCGGGACCGGGGCGGGCTGCAGGGGCTGCGGGAAGGTCGGGTCGATGTCTACTTCGAGGTCCTCGGGTGGCTGGCCGCGGTCGGCCAGTATGCCCGCCACGGTGTTGAAACCGATCCAGCCGTATTTCTTGCCGTACCGGTCGATACGCCCACCTGAAGGGTGCCGCTGCCGAGAGAGTGTTGAGGTGATGCGGCGTTCCACCTCTTCGAACAGGTCTGGGCGCCACCCGAGCGCGTGGACCACGGCGAGGACGAGGGCTGTAGCCTCCTGGTGCCCGGGGTGGGAGTCGTCGTAGTTCTGTCGGTCCCGGAACAGACGCCCAAGAGTGTAGTTACCGAAGTCCATGCCAATCGTCTGGCGAACCTCCTCCCGGCGCGGATCACCGTCAACAAGCGGACTGATCTCCAGTGCGGCAGTGAACTTCAACGGCAGTTCGGCTTCAGCGGGAATCGTTTCGGGATAGTGGCGATGGGCGAAGTCGAACGTTGAGGAGATGTAGTAGCGGATCAGCGCGTGGCAGGTGGGGTGGGTGGCCTCGGGCCCAGTGAAGGCGTTGAGCAGCCCCGTCAGGTAGGCGGGCAGGGCGACTTTCAGGTCCGCATCGTGCAGCTGACAGGCCGTCGCGACGCCGTAGGAGGCAGCAACCATGCGTTCTGCGACGTAGGCGTCGTTGACGGCGATCGCTTCCAGGGACAGGGTGAACAGGCCGCCCATGTTGTGGCGGCCATACCAGTACAGGGCCGCCGTGGCGGCGTCACGAAGGTCGCGGTTGGTGCTCGTCAGCGTCCACATCAGCCACCGGGCTCGCAGCTGGTCGGCCGTGGTGCGCTGGGGATCCGCGCGCCAGCGTGTGGCCAGGGCGGTCGCGTCGGCGAGGAGGGGGCGGCTGCGGGCGCGTAGCCACTCGCTCCAGCGCAGGTCGCGGTCGGCCACTGATCGAGCACGCAGAATCCGGTCGAGGAAGTTGGCGTCGAGAGGGTGGCCAGGGGCTGCTCGGGTGCTGTAGAGCCGCTGGAAAATGTCGTCTCGTCCACCGCGGAGATCGTCGCTGTGCGTGGCGAGGGCCTGAACCGTTGCGGAGTCGAGGTGGGCTGCCTCGAGCCCTGCGGCGTGCAGGAGAGCAGGCAGCCGAAGGGGTTCGGGAACGGCCTGCCACAGTTGCCCGGCGCCGGCGCGGGGCATGACGCCTGCCAAGGCCTGGAAGATGTCGGCGGCGAGAGGGTGC
Organism: Streptomyces tropicalis; assembly: GCF_029269835.1. Taxonomy (GTDB): domain Bacteria; phylum Actinomycetota; class Actinomycetes; order Streptomycetales; family Streptomycetaceae; genus Streptomyces; species Streptomyces tropicalis. The sequence goes on from NZ_JARJBB010000007.1 coordinate 110,186, forward strand.
CGTACGTCTGACCTGCCGGTGAAGAGGGCCGTGGCAGCGTCCTGGCTCAGCAACCGCACGATGCCCCTGCCATGAGCGCGTACAAAGCTGGTGGCGATGACGTGACCCGCCATGAGGTCATATACAAACGACCAGGTCGCTCCGCCCGTGCCGTCGGGGTGACGCAGGAGAACACCTTCGTGTTCGAGGGCGGCGAGAAGGCTCTCCTGCCAGCGGCGCTGGGTGTCCTGGCACAGCTGCCTCGCCTGGGCGTCGGGAAGATCTCGTCCCCGGTCTTCCCACAGGGCATTTCCGAGCGCATCGAGTGCCTGGTTGACATCGTTGGGGTGGATGGACGGGATGAGCTCGTAAACGCGGCGAGCCACGGAGGCGAGGTATCCACTGAAGATGCCGGTCAGGGAACTGGGCAGGCCGGCGGCGCTGACAGGGTGCCTGCGGTCGCGGTTGGCCATGGAGCAGTAGATCTTCAGTGTTAGCGGGTGGCTGAGAAGTTCGCGCGGCAGGCCGGTCCCGGCTGGTTCGATCTTGTAGTGGGAGAAGTAACGGGCGATGGCCTCGTCGAGATCTTCCTCGAACCCGTCGAGCTTGAGGATGTCGTTCACGTCGGCAGGTATCGCGTCTTCGAGGAATGCCTCGCGGACCGTGCACACCACGAGCACGGACGGGTATCGCCTGAGGGTTACCTGCAAGCTGCGCAGCAACGGCGGCCACAGGGTTGGGCTTTCCGCCTCGTTCAGGCCGTCGATGACGATGGGTAGGCGGCATCCGGCGCGCTGCGCGGCCGCGTCGACGGCGGCAAGGAGTTCCTCGAAGGAGGCCAGTGGCCTGCCTGCGGCCGTGAACTGGCCGGCGAGATCGTCGAGGGTCTGGCGGATGCTCAGGCGCCTGCCGTAGAGCAGGACACCTGCGGGGCGTGCCGTTGTCGGCGCGGTGAGGGTCGCTGACAGTTGGGTCTTGCCGAATCCGGCGTCGCCGGTGACCACCGCGAGCTGGGTCGACAGATGACCTGTGACGTGATGGGCGAGGGCCACGGCGTCGCGGATGTGCGCGATCAGATTGGTCAGCGGCAGGGCGGCGGGGTGTCGTAGCGCACGCAGCCGCCGGAGCACGGCGTGCTGCGTACCGGGCGCCTGGAGCACGGTGCGGTCTGTGGCGCCCAGCAGTGGGGAGGGTCGGCTGTCGGTGATCTGCTGATGCGCCTCGTGCAGGACGGCAACGACGTCATGTCCCGTTGCGACGATCGCGGCGGTCTGCTCTGCCAGGGGGCTTGGCAGCGTCGTGGCGGCGGGGTCGAGGGCTGCTTCGAAGCGGGCGATATTGCCGCTGGCGTCGCCCAGGTCGTCCCACGCATCGGGTTCGGCGAGCATCCGCCGAAGCCGGTGTTCGGCGGCCGAGGTCTGATGCACCTCGGGGATCCAGCGTTCGCCGGCCTCGGCAGCGGCCCGCGCATGCTGTTCGGCGAGACGCTCCGGGGTCAAGACGAGGGAGCCGAAGTAAGCCTCCCGCAACAGCACCGCCTCGCCGACAAGCAGATGACCTAGATCGACCTCCGTGGCCAGATGCAGCGTCATCCGGGTGGACTGGCCGTAGGACCATTCCTGGTCACCGGCGGTGAGAGGGTGCCGGGTCCACAGAACGAAGTCCGTGATATCCGGAAAGTACTTCTCGGTTTTCTTGAGGGAGTCCTCGACATCTTCGCGGCGCCCCTTGCCGATAGCGCGGCCCGGCTGGATGTCCCACCACTTGGTCTGCCATCCAAAACAGCGGCCGGGGTCGCCGAGCGGGCATCCCGGCTCGTCGATGTAGAGGTGGAACTCGACTCCGGGCTGCTGGGCCAGGGCGATGAAGCGGCCGAAGCGGGCGTAGGCGTGAGCAACGGCCCCCCGGCACAGCAGCTCGAAGTTGTCCCGAGGGCTGCCGGGCAGCACGGCGAACTTCTCCCAGTCCAGCGGAATCATCGACTCGTTCGTCCTCAATCTCCTCGGCCGTGCCCGGTGCCGGGATAGTCGTGTGCGGAGTACACCTCGATGCGCGCCCCCTTGTCGAGGAGGACTTTCAGCAGCGCCTGGACGTCGTTCTCGTCGGTGGTCACCACGACGGAGTCGCCATCGCGCTGCAGGGTGAGGTCATACAGGAACTGCTCGAGTTCGCGCGGACCGATGCTGTGGATGTTGAGGTCACTGAGGAGTTTGAGGACTTCATCGCTGTAGCGGTCGCTTGGCTCGCCGATGATCAGGCGGCCAGCTTCTTCCTCCGCCTGCAGGGCCCTCGTCAGCTCTTTGATGAGGGCGTGCGCTCGTTCGGCGCTGGTGACATCCTTGAACCGGCCGATCATGACGAGGTTCATGGAATGCTCGGTGCCGTACCCGTACCAGACCTTCATGCGACATCTTTCTGCTGCAGACGCTCGAGCGCGGCGAGGACGCCACGTTCGTCGACCGGCTCACCGGTCGAGTGATAGGAGGATCGCCGGAGCGTCCCTGAGGCGTCGATGTGTGCATACGTGCGCAGTCCCGTCTCGCTCGGCAGCGGCTGAGCGATCGGCAATGAGCCGCTGTCGCCCGCTCCGAGGGTGAGGGCGACGGGACCGCGGTAGTCGGTGATCCATTGGTGCAACGCGGCGACGACGTTCGGGCTGCTTCCCGGACGGCCCCGTGCCGGACGCTCAGGCAGCAGCAGGAGTTCCTCTGCTCCGGTCGTGGCGGCCAGGTCGGAGACGGCGTCGAGGTCCGGCAACGTCCGCAGATTCACCACGCAGTTGAGCCCGAACCGGAACGCTCGCCCGATCCAGGTAAGCCGCTGAACAAGCTCGACGAAGGGGCGGCCGCGCAGTTCCTCGTAGATGGGGCCGACTCCGTCGACGCTGACGCGGACGAAGTTGACCGCTCCGGCCAGCGCGTCGATCAGACGGGGTGTGAAGCGGTGCGCGTGAGTTGTCATGGTCACCGCAAGGCTAGTGTGCTCGGCGACGTGACGGCACACCTGGGGAAGGCGGCGGTAAAGGGTTGGTTCTCCGCCTCCAAACCCGATGCCGAGGCAGCCTTCCGCGTTCAGCTCGTCGGCCCATGCGCATAGCCGGTCGGCATCCAGCATGGCGGCGGCCTTGGGTGCGTAGCAGAACGGACACGCCAGATCGCAGGCGTTGGTCAGGGCGATCGACACCTGGCGGGGGGCACGGGTCCACTGCGTCTCGGGGACGTCGACCTCATCGAAGAGCACGTTCAGACCGGTGCGGCGGTCGAAGAGGTGAATCCCGTCGGGGCCGACACGACGTTTCACCGGCAGCCCCGCATCACTCGCGTCTCCCATCTACGTTTTCGTCCCAAAGTATGGCAGGGCGCAACAGGCCCAGTCATCCAGTTCCTCACCAGTCGCTGCAGGACGACGTGGCGGGCGGAGGTGCTACCGCCGAGCGGGGCTGGGCATGGGACAGGGGGAACGCAGACAGCGTCACACCGTCGCCTCGGCCGAAGCGTGAGGGCACTGCTGCTCCCTTTGTGGGCCGCCGCTCTGCCACCACAACAGCACCGGCGCCGCCGGTGCTCTCTTCAGATCCCTGAGGTAGGCGCAGCCGCCGTCCGACGGGCTGGGCGAAACAAAGGGAACCTGACCGGACCGCATCGTTCTGCACAGAAGCGGTCCTGGTGGGCGTGGTGGGTCGGGACCGGGGGCGGCCGTGTCAGTCGCCCCCGGGCGCATGCAGTGGGCTGGGTCCGGGTGGGGCGCCATTGGACTGCGGTGTGCCTGCAGACTGGGCGGGCAGGGACGCGGCCAGGGAGGCAGCAGGCGCGGCGTTCACGACGAGGTAGGCGGCGTCCAGGAAGGCTTCGAGGTGGTCCTGCATGCGCCGGACGGAGTCCTGCCAGTCCCTGAGGTTCTCGCAACGCCTGTTCTGCTGAGCGGCGCGAATACGCTCGTCAGAGTAGTTGAGGTACTCGTTCATGACCAGGCTGAGGTTCTGGGCATGCCTGGCCACGTCGCGCGGGCCCGCGAGCCGGACCACTTGTGCCTGCTGGAAGGCCGCCTCGTACAGGGTGTGGATATGCTCCTGGGTCGCGGTCAGACGGCTCAGCTCGCTGGGCTGCAGTGATCCGCCGGCGACCGGGGAAGTGCCGCTGAGTAGGCGGGCCAGCGCAGCGACGGTGTCTCGCAGCCTTTCGGCTGCCGTGACGTAGTCGACGTAGGTCTTCTGTCGCGCTTCAAGACGCCATTGCTCGCGTTCGGCGTGTCGCTGTTCGAATTCCCGCTGCCGCTGGGCGTCGATGTCCAGGCGGCCGCGTTCTGCCTGGGCTTCCAGCGCAGCGAGACTGTCGCGTTGTTGGGCCTGGAGCTGCTCGCTGTGCTGTCTGAGTTGCGCTTGCACTTGGGTGGTGTGCTGTTCGCGCTGAGCATCGAGCTGCTTGTCGAGCATGGCTTCCTGCCGTTCCAACTGCTGTTTGAGTTGTTTGCGGCTGGACCGGTTGTTGAGAACCGCGACAACGGACGAGACAATGCCGGCACCGATGGCTCCGATGCCCGCTCCCAGTGCCGTTCCCCACCACGGAGCGGTTGTGGTAGGCACGGCACCGCCTGCCGCGAGGATGGCGTGTTGCGTGTGGATGGCGAGCATGCGCGTCAGTTTGCCTCAACTGCAGGGCTGGTGTGGTCGTTCCGGGTAGGTGCCGTGATGTCAGAGATTGTTTGGAGGTATGGGCGGTACTCCATTTTTGATCTTGAAGAGATCGATTCTTCAGATCACGTCCCACTGCAGTCCACTTTTTCAACAGATCTGCCGCATCCGGGCGTTACGAGGCCCTACGCTTCGTCGCACGCAGGCGACCGCGCCTTGATCGGGGAGTGTGCATGTCACCGGAGTCGACACAGCCTGGCGGGGTGAGTCTTTCCGCGGCCGTCGCAGGAGTCCGCCACGCGCTCACGAAAGCCCTCTCGGATGCCGGGGATCAGCAGGTCCGCTTCGGGGTGTCCGGCCTGGATCTGGAGTTTCACGTCGAAGTCTTGCCCGGTGCGTCTGAGGACGATCCGGCAGCGCTGCGCGTCATCCAGTCCACCGCCGACCCGGCCACGGGACATCGCATCAAACTGTCCCTGCGGCCGGTGCACGTGAACAACAACAGACTAGATGAGTTGTTCATCGGCGAATTCACCCAGGATCCTTCATGAGGCAGGAAGACCGGGAGGACCACCCGCTCCCGGACCGGGTGGTGGAGACGGTCATGGATCTGGGGGGCGGACGCCGGCAGTGGGGAACGGGCTACCTGATCGCTGACCGGGCTGTCCTGACCGCGCGCCATCTGGTTGTCGACGCCAACGGCCACCCCGGCCGCGTCGTCGTGCACGGTATGTTCTCGTCCGAACCGCTGCCGGCCACGGTGGTGTGGACTCCTGCCAGTACGACGGTCGATGTCGCGCTCCTCGAGCTTGCAGCGCCCTCGGCGCGGTTGAAGAACGTGCGCTGGGGACGCATCGACGGTGGCCGTCCCCGCGAGGTGTCGGGAGTGGGTTTCCCCAGCCGTCAGGGACGTAACCCGGACGGGGTACGGCATTCCGATCATCTGTGGGGATGGGTGACCCTCCAGCCGCGGCGGAATGTTCTCAGCGTCGATGTCGGCGGGGCCACCCGGCGGCCCCTTGACATGCGTGACGGCCAGGAGCAGGTCAAGCGGTGGCAGACCTCGCAGTGGAGCGGGGCCTCGGGAACCGCTCTGTTTTGCGGTCCCCATCTGGTGGGTGTGCTCTCCCGTGATGCCGACCCCGATACATACGACGGCACACGGCTCCATGCCGTGCCGGTCTCGGCTTGGTGGGACGACCCCGAGTTCGTCCGACAGCGCCGTCGGCTGGGACTTGACGCGCACTGTTATCCCGTGTCGGACCCGGCCGCCGACACGAGCGCTGCAGCATCGCCGCTCACCCGCACGTCGGCGGAGGAAGACCTGCGCCTCGCCATTGCGCAGCAGATCGGCGCGTTCACGTCGGGGTGGCACGGAGTGAGCGAGGAGGCGGACCAGGCCCTCGATGTGCACTGCAGCGCCGTGGACGGCGAGGAGTACGCACGCAACGCTCAGGCCATTCCCATAACCCACGACTCCATCGACGCGTACTATCTGGCGCTCTCCCCCCGTCGGCTGGTCATCACCGGCCCGAGCGGATCGGGCAAGACGATTCTGGCCTTGCGGCTGATGCGACGGCTACTCGACGTTCCCGGCCAGCCGGTGCCTGTCTATTTCAACCTTGCCGCCTGGCGAGTGCCCTCTGCTGACATCCGGCGCATGACGCCCGACGCCCGCCCGAGGGCGCTGGCGAAATGCTTCGAGGGCTGGCTCGTTGACCAACTCCTCGAGAACGATCTCGTCGTGACGCGACGTGATGCCCAAAGACTGGTCGAGGGTCGGAGGATCCTGCCTGTCCTGGACGGCATGGACCAGATCCTCCCCGACAGGGCCTCGGCCGAGCCCGCCTCCCGCAGCCAGAACTTTGTCCTCGATGACCTGGTCTGCGCCCTGAACAGTTACCGTGATATCCACGGCGGGTCACGCGGTGCTCTTGTCCTGGCCACCCGGGCCCGCAAGGATTTTGAGTCGGAGACCTGTGACATCCCTCTACCGGAGGGTTCCGTCGTGCAAGTGGAACGCCTGACATGGCGGCAGATCCAAGAGCACTTGGAGTCGGGTCGAGGACCACGCGATCAGAAGACCAACTCGCCGGTCGACTGGGGGCCGGTGCTCGGGGACATCGCCGCACACGGAGACCAGTCGGTCGCCGCCCGGCGTCTGGACACCCCGTGGAAACTGACACTGGCTGAATGGGCGGCAGCGTCCCACCATGTCACGCCGGCCTACCTGATTACGCCTGACACGTCCGACGCGGACGTCGAAGAGGAACTGCTGGCGTCATTCGTCCCCTCGGTGCACGGATATCACAGTGTCCACACCAGCGGGACCAGCGGAAAGAGCCCCCAGCAGGCCATGAACTGGCTCACCGTGCTCGCACAGCATCTGGAGCAGAGCCGAGGCACGGTCCACGGTGTCTCGCTGTCCGGTCGTGAGGTCGTCCTGGCCCGGATATGGCCCGTCGCGGGGACATGGCGGGTGCGGTTTGCGCACCTCGCCGTCCACACCGTGCCTCTCATGTTTTTCGGTCTGGCCTGCGTCATCGCCGCGGTCAGCGGCCCCGGTCACGCCGGTGACTTCTTCACCGGCCACTGGCCGGCCTTCACCAGCGCCACCGGTACGCGCCTGACGTGGGCCTTGTGCCTATCAGGCGGCCTGCTTGTGGCGGGCGCCTACTTCGCGCTGCGCTACTGGCCGTGGATGCCTCCGACTCATTGGCCTCTGCTCGCCTTCGCCCAGCGCCGCACCCAGGGGCTTCGTATCCGCCGTGGCCCGCGCCGGATCGTGTCCGGCGTCGAAATCGGAAGCGCCATCGGCCTGGGGGTCGGTATGGCCGTCATGCTCGCGTTCGGCTGGGTGCTCGGCATAGCTGTAGGAGCCGTCGTGGCCGCCCTGTTCGGCTGGTTCATGGAGGCCAAAGTCGGACTCGACCGCACCTTGAGCGGGAACTTCGCCCCGGAGTTCTTCTGGGCCCTGGACATGCTCGGGGCCGTGGCGTTCGCCGGCCTGGGAGCCCTCGTGTTCCCATGGTTGGACTACTCGTGGACCACCGGGCTGGCCTTTGGCGGGTGCTTCGGCTTCGTCCTCGGCTTCGGCTTCTTCCTTGTGCCCTGGCTGCGCTACATCACAGCGATGACGCTGGCCCGCAAAGAACTACCCTGGCGGCTCGCCGCCTTCCTGGATTGGGCGAGGAAGGCCGGTCTGATGACCATCAGCGGTGTCGGATTTCAGTTCCGCCACCAAGAACTCCAGGAATGGATCGTACGAAAGCGCCCTCCCTCCCCCTCCGCCTGATGCGAGGGCCGGCGGTCCGGACCCAGACCAACCTGCTGAGCTTCGACCTGGACGAACGGCGTCCAAGACGGTTGGGAGAAGGCGTCCAGACCAAGACTCGGGGTCAGCGGCCACAGCGCCAGCCCAGCCAGCACAGTATGCGCATGCACAGTGCGAACAGCGAAGGGGTACAGCCACCTACCCCGGCGTCTAAAGTCACCCCACTCACCGCCAAGCGGCTGTAGTGGAGCGGGCACGCGCTCTATAGGAAGTGTCATGGGGCTGTCTTGACATATGCCGGGCAATGCCAGCAGACGTCTGTCATCAGATGGCATCGGCGCCATCCTTATGTCAGCAGGCCAAGGCACCCACAAGCATGACCTGACACTGGCTCAGCGATGACACCTTCGAAGTGACACAGCAGCGGCACTTCACACTGCCCCTGGCCACTGGACTGGCAGCGGCACTACCGCGCCCTCGCCGACCTCGCCGCCGACGAACCCGGCGGGGTACTGCCCGACATCGCACCCGGCGTAGTCATGGACGGCGACGACATCGGACGATGGCTGCAACGACAGAAACAGCCGGGCAACTGGGCGCAGTTGTCAAGCGAGGAGCAGGAGCGGCTGTCCCGGCTGGGCGCAGAGCCCATCCAGCGGCCCGTCCCGACCCCGGCGGCCACGCCTGCTTCGAAGAGTCCGAGCAAGGCGCAGCAGGCCTTCCGGCGTGGCCTTGCTGCCCTCGCACAATGGGTTGAGCGGGAAGGCGTGGAGCGGCCGGTGCCGCGCAGCCACAGCGAGCAGATCGCGGTCGAGGGCAAGGGGGAACCCGTGGCCGTCCGGCTCGGTGTGTGGGTCTCCAACACCAAATCGAGGCGGGACAAACTCACTCCTGAGCAGTTGGATGCACTGCGCAAACTGGGTGTGAAGTGGGTGTACGGCCTCGGGGAACATCGGTACAGCGGTTGGCGCTGAGAAGGATCACGGTCAGGGTGTGGGCGTGCTGACCCGGTGCCCGGGCTGTTTCTCGAAGCTGCCACGAAGTGACAAGTAGCGCTCTGTGATCAGAGTGACGCTCGGTCAGAGGGTGCGGGGCGGGGCCGGGGGACGTCGTCGGCCCGGTGGGCGTCGACGTCGGTGTGGGCCTGGGCTACGGCTTCGGGGTACGCCTCGTGCTTGGCGTGTTCGGCCAGCGCCCGGTAGACACTGGCGACGGAGGGGTTGTGGCCTTTGCGTTTGCCGGTGGGGATGATCAGGTCGGGCTGGATCTGCTCGACGGACTCGCCGCCCGCGCGGCGCCGCAGGACGGTGTGGAGCATGTCGTCGGTGATGACGGGGGGCCGGCCGCCGTGCTTGCCCTTGCGGGCGGCGGTGTCGAGCCCTTCGAGGGTGGACTCGCGGATGTTCTCCCGCTCGGTCTCCGCCATCGCGGCGAAGAACGCGAACAGCAGCTTTCCCGGCCCGGTGGGGTCGTAGAGGCCGGGCCGGGGCCTGGCGAGCATCTCCAGGATGAGGCCGTGCGCGGTGAGGTGGTCGGCGAGCGCGGTGAGTTCGGCGGCGTCGCGGCCGAGCCGCTTCATCTCGTGGACGGTGAAGATGACCCGGCAGTGCGGGGCGTGGCCCTTGACCTCCCGCGCGGTGCGCAGCGCCTCCTCGAAACGGGGCCAGACCCGTACGCGGGTGCTGATCTTCTCGGCGAAGATCTTGTCCCGGGGGATGCCGTGTCCGGCGAGCGCGTCGAGCTGGGAGTCGAGTTCCTGGCCGAGGGTGGAGCAGCGGGCGTAGCCGATGCGGATGTCCGCTCCGGGGAGGTCCGGGTCGACGGGGGCCGGGGGCGGGGTTCCCGGCCGCCACGGCCGGCCCGGGCCCGCGGTCGGCGGGGGTCCGGCTGCCTGTTTCCGATCTCGCTCGGGCAAAGGACCGTTTGTGAGAATGGCCGTGCGCGACGGCCGCCGCGCGGAGCTACACGTGCCGGGCCGACGTCACTCCATTCCCGGGTCGAGTGTAGGGTGAGCCGCTCCGTTAGCAGTGAGTCCTGCTGGAACTCCGGATTCCATGTTGCGTTAGCAGTGGGTCGGTCGGCTGATCTTTAGCAATCACGTGGCCCGCCGGGACGGGCCGTTGGACTGAGGCCCGCGTGCGTGCGGATCAAGCCGGTCTTCTCGAGCGTCTCGCGCCAGCGGTCGATCGGGATGCGCCGTCCCGGCCACCAGCCGACGGCGCGCAGGGTTTCCTCGATCACGCCGGTTTCCCGTAGTGACCGTCGACGCCGGATCGACCCATGCCTGGTCCACCAGCACGTTCTCAGGCCATCCTGGCCGCCAGCATCCGGGGGGCTGACCGGGCCCGTGGCAACGCATGCGCCGGGCCGCGGGGCCTTCTTCGACCGGGAGTGCCACCTGTCAATGCAGTTGATTGAATGCCTGGTCGGCATCGGCTGTGGCCTCGGGGTGGACGTCGTGGGCGGCTCGACCATCGGCGATCTTCTGCCAGTTGGTCCGGGCGAGCACCCGTTGGACCGCGAGTACCTGGGCGGCCCGCAGGCGTGCCTGGATGCCTTCGCCGAGGGCGTCCGCCAGTGCTTCCTCGTCCTCGAGCTGGTACTGCGTGAGCCGTCCTGCCAGGCTCGGTGTGGTGAACACCAGCCGGTGGAACGCCACCACCTCGGGATGATCGTTGAGGCCGGTGACGGGGTCGTACCGATCGAGGCCGGCCCGGAAGTGCCGGTGCAGCGCCGTCACCGGCTTGATGTCGGACCTGCGGTCACGTACGACGCGTGCCGCCTCGCCCTGGTGGTCCGCAAACCGGTGCAGCACCAGGTCTTCCTTGGTGGGGAAGTACCGGAAGAGGGTTGGCTTGGAGATCTCGGCCGCCGCGGCGATGTCGTTGACCGAGACGCGGTCGAAGCCGCGCTCCAGGAACAGCGAGACGGCTGCGTCGCCGATGGCGTCGCGCGTCCGCTCCTTCTTGCGGGCCCGCAGTCCCGTCGGCTCGCTCATCTGACCACCGTAACATTCATGACCGAGTTGTGTTTTTAACCGAGTAACGTTTTCATGAGCGGCATGAATCAGACAGACATTCCTTCCGTGCTCGTAACCGGGGCGACGGGCCGGATCGGCCGCGTCGTCATCGACCAACTCCTCGACGCGGGTGTGCCGGTCCGCGCACTCACCCATCGCTCCGAGATGGCGGCGACGCTGCCGGCGAAGGTCGAGGTCTTCACCGGTGACCTCACCGTGCCCGAGACGCTCGACCCGGCATTGAATGGCGCCGGTGCGGTCTTCCTTGTCTGGACCGCCCCGCCTCAGACCGCCGCGGCAGTTGTCGAGCGGCTGGCAGCCCACGTGCGGCGGGTCGTGTTCCTCTCCTCCCCGCACCAGACGCCGCATCCCTTCTTCCAACAGCCGAATCCCATGGCGGTGCTGCACGCCGACATTGAGAGGCTCATCGCGGCCACCGGACTCGAGACGACGATCATCCGGCCGGGGATGCTCGCGTCGAACTCGCTGGCCTGGTGGGCGCCCGCGATCCGGGCCGGCGAGGTCGTCCGGTGGCCTCACGGCGCTGCCGAGACGGCACCGGTCGACGACCGCGACATCGCAGCCGTCGCGGCGCGGACGCTCTATCAGGACGGATACGTCGGAGGCGACTATGTCCTTACGGGCCCCGAATCGCTGACCCAAGCCGCGCAGGTGGACGTCATCGGTGACGCCCTGGGGCACCGGATCGCATTCGAGGAGATGACGCCGGACGAGTTCCGAAGGCTGTCGGAGGGCACGGCGCCCGGCTTGGTCGTCGACATGCTGCTCGCCGCGTGGAGCGCGGCGGTCGGACAGCCCGCGTACGTCACCACTGCGGTGGCCGACATCCTTGGGACGGCGCCGCGAACGTTTCGCCAGTGGGCCGCCGACCACGCCACCGCGTTCACGGAGGGTTCGTAGCCGGGTTCGGCGTCGAGGCGGACCGCGTCGTGATGCTGGTCGAGCCATCGGTCAGGTAACGGAGGATTGCACTGCGTCCAAGAGGCCGAGCAGGTGCTCTGCTTCGCGGATGAGAGCGGCGCCCGCGGGAGTGGCTGCGAGGGGGCGGACCCGTTCGATCAGCTGAACGCCTGCGGCCCTTTCCAGGGCCCACATCGCCGCGACCTGCGGATACGCCTCGGCCAGCGACACACCAAGCGAACGCGCCACAGCGCCCCTCCTCGATTCCCCGGCCGGGCCCTCCCCGAGCCCGGCACCCCACCCTGACAACGATCCGGGCCCCGCCCGGGGGACTCCAAGAGCGCGTCTACTCCTCGTCGTCCTCGTCCAGCCCGAGCCCGGCCGCGTCCGGGTCGCGCAGCGGGCGCAGGGCGCCGGCGGCCGGGACGCTGGCGGTGAAGCTGTAGCGGCCGAGCAGGTTCAGGTTGCGGTGCTTGAGCGGGGGGAGTCGGGCGATGTCCTCGCCCCGCAGTTCGTGGCCCTCGGCGCGGCGCTGAGCGACATCAGCCCCTCGGCGGCCTCGCCGCCTGCGGCGACGGTGGCGCCCTCGGCCCTGGCCTGCTCGATGGCGGCGGTGACCTTGGCGAGGTGCTGCGCGCTGACCACAAGCCCCATCGAGGTGCCGTCGGCCAGGCCGTCGCCCGGGCGGTGGCGGGCCGCTTCCTTGGCCAGGGCGGCGACGAAGTCGTCGTGCACGCCCGGGGTGCAGATCACCCGGGAGGAGGCGGTGCAGGCCTGCCTGGCCGGTGAGGCCGAAGCCGCCCGCCGCGGCGATCCGGGCGGCCCGTTCCACGTCGGCGTCGTCCAGCACGACCAGGGCGTTCTTGCCGCCCATCTCGACCTGCACCCGGCCGCGGCGCTCCTGCACCGCGCGTTCGATGCGCATGCCGACCGCCGTGGAGCCGGTGAAGGAGACGCCGCCACTCGGAGGTCACGGACCAGGGCCTGGCCGGCCACCGCGCCCGTGCCGTGCCGTGCCGTGCCGTGCACCACGTTGAGCACGCCGGCGGGCAGCCCGGCGCGGACCAGGGCCTCGGTGAGGTGGCGGGTGGAGAGCGGGGTGAGTTCTGCGGGCTTCAGCACCACTGTGTCGCCGCTGATCAGCGCCCGCGCCAGCTTCCAGACGGGGAAGACGATCGGGAAGTTCCATGGGGTGATCAGCCCCACGACGCCGACCGGCTCCCGGCGAGTGCGGACCATGGTGTCCGGGAGTGAGCTGGGCAGCACCTGCCCACCGAGCCGCCAACCTTCGGACCCGAAGAAGCGCAGCACGTCGATGGCCCGCCGGACCTCTCCGCGTGCCTCGGGCAGCGTCTTACCCTCCTCCCGGACCAGGTCGCGGGCGGCCTGCTCGTGGCGGCCGCGCAGGATTTCGGCCGCGTCCAGCAGGATCGCGCCGCGCTCCGGGGCGGGCATCGCTGCCCATCCCGGCTGGGCCGCGGCGGCGGCCGCCACGGCGGCGTCGACGGTCTCGGCGCTGGAGGCGGGGGTCACGGCGACCAGTTCGGCCGGGTCGGCGGGGTTGTGGCGTTCGAGGCCGTCGCCGAAGGTCTCCTCGCCGCCGATGAGGTTGGGGATGCGGCCTGTGCTCATGAGTGTGGTTCCTTGGGAAGTCGGGGGTTCACAGGCTGCGGACCAGGCCGACGTCGCAGCACAGCGTGGTCCCGGTGACGTACCAGGCGGGGGCGCTGCACAGGAAGGCGGCGGCGGCGAACTCGGCGGGGCTGCCGTACCGTCCGGCGGGGATCGCGGCGTGCGAGGCCGCCTCGACGTCGGCGATCGGGCGCTGCTCGCGTTCGGCCCGCGCGGCGTCCAGTGCCGCCACCCGGTCGGTGGCGATCCGGCCGGGCAGCAGCAGGTTGACGGTGACTGCGTCGGCGGCCACCTCGGCGGCGAGGGTCTTCACGTAGGCGGCGAGGGCGGCCCGTCCGGCATTGGAGAGGACCAGGTTGGGCAGTGGTTCGGTGATCCCGCTGGAGCCGATGGCCAGGATGCGGCCCCAGCCGCGCCGGCGCATCGCCGGCAGGGTCAGCGCCACCAGCCGCTGTGGGGCCGGCAGCAGTGTGTCCATGGCTGCGGCGAGGTCGCCGGTGTCCAGGTCGGCGGCGGAGCCGGGTCACGGTCCGGGCCCGTTGAGGACCAGGATGTCAGGGGCGCCGTAGGCCTTGCGGGCTGCCTGGAACAGGGCCTGCTGGCCGTCCGGGGCGGTGAGGTCGCTCTGGACGCCGACCGCGTCCGGCAGGCCGGCGGCGATCTGCCGGGCGAGGTCGCCGCGCCGCACGGCCACCACGACCAGGGCGCCCTCGGCGGCCAGCGCCGGGGCAACCGCCCGGCCCAGGCCGCCGGGCTTCAGGGATGTCGCGCCGGCCGGCGACGCTACCGCGGATGCCGAGGTCCATCAGCGCACCTCCTCGGGCAGCGCGGCGAGGTGCCGCTCCAGCTGCGGGACCAGGGCCTGGGGCAGCTGCGTGGCCGGCGGCCGGACGCCCGAGTCCGTGATCAGGCCGCGTTGCCGGATGGCCTCTTTGCGCAGTGCGAGCGCGATCCCGGCCTGCGCTTCGAAGTTGACCAGTGGCAGGTAGGGCAGGTAGGCCTGCCGGGCCGCGTCGTGTCCGCCGCTGTGCCAGGTGCGGACGCAGGCGATCAGGCCTTCGGGGCAGGAGAAGCCGGTCATGGTCCCGGCGGCGCCGGCCGCCAGCTCGTCGAGCAGGCCCAGGCCGCCGAAGACGGGGACGTCCAGTTCGGCGGTGAGTCGGGCGACGGCCGCCGCGGTGGGCGGCGCCTCGGCCTTGACCGCGACCGTGGAGGGGACGGCGCGGACGGCGTGAACGAGGTCGGCGGTGCGGATGGCTACCCGGCTGGTGGCCGGGTAGTCCTGGACGACGATCCCGGCGCCGGTGGCGTCGTGGACGGTGTCGAGGTGGGCCACGACCACCTGCGGATCGGGCGAGTTGACGTGCACCATCAGCCCGGCGAGGCGGTCCCCGACGACGTCGCGGACCAGACGGGCCTCCTCCAGTACGGGCGCGGTGGCCAGTGCGGTGACCCCGACGACGAGCGGCAGGTCGACGGCGTCGACGACCGCCTGGAGTACCGTGCGGCGCTCTTCGGCGGAGAGCCGGACGGCTTCGCCGAACACTCCGAGCACGGTCAGTCCTGTGGTGCCGATCCGCTCGTAGTGCTCGACCAGCCGGGCGAGGCTGGACTCGTCCACCTCGAGAGGGCGGAGCCGTGGAAAGGGGTGACGAGGACGCCCCATACTCCGGGGGCAAGGTGTTCGGGCATCGGTGGGCTCCCCTTTCATCGTCCGGGCCGCAGCGGCGGCCGCTTGTGCTGGAAGGCGAGCAGGCCCTCCTTGGCGTCCTCGCTGTCCAGCGCCGCCATCAGCGCCGGGGTGCGCAGCTTGCGGGCGTCCTGCGGGGACAACGGGGCCCCACGGTGGACCATCTGCTTGATGGCGCGCAGTGAGGTGGGGCGCAGGCGAGGATGTCGGCGACCCAGCCGTCGACGGCCTCGTCCAGGTGCTGGGCCGGGACCACCTCGTTGACCAGGCCCATCCGGTGCAGTTCGGCGGCGGAGGTGCGGCGGCCGGTGAGCAGCAACCCCACGGCCTGGGTGTGCGGGAGCCGGCGGACCAGCTGGAAGACCCCGCCGTCCAGCGGGATTCGGCCGACCCGGGGCTCGGTGAGGCCGAACTGGGTGTGGTCGGCGGCAACGACGATGTCGCAGCCGAGGACCAACTCCATGCCGCCGCCGAGAGTGTAGCCGCCCACTGGGGCGATCACTGGGACGTCGAGGGTGGTGCGAAGGCTCAGTCCGCCGAAGCCGTTGGGGTCGAGGCCGGCCCAGTATTCCAGGCCGGTCTTGTCCACCGCGTCGGCGGACATGTCGGCGCCCACGCAGAACGATCGCTCTCCGGCGCCGGTGACGACGACCACCCGCACCTCGGGGTCGGCCTCGATCTCGGTCCAGATCTCGTTGAGCCGGGTGTGGGTCTTGACGTCGACCGCGTTGAGCACGGCGGGGCGGTCGATGGTGACCCGGGCGATGTGCCCGTCTTGTGTGTAGCGGACCTCGTCGGTCATCGCAGCACCCCCTTCTCGCGGAGCAGTGCGATCTGCTCGGTGGTGTAGCCGAGTTCGTCGAGGACCTCGGTGCCGTGTTCGCCGAGCTGCGGTGGGACCCGGCGGACCTCGGCGAGGGCGGCGGAGAGGTGAAGCGGCGCGTTGAGGGCGCGTATCCCGCCGGCGACCGGGTGGTCCATCTCGGTGATCATGTTGTTGATCGCGGTCTGCTCGTCGTCGAGGGTCTGCTCCAGGCTGCGCACCGGGGCGCAGAGGATGTCCTCGTCCTCGAGTCGCTTGACCCAGTGGTCGGTGGTGTTGCGGCTACCGCCTTCGCGAAGATTCGCTGCAGCTCGGGCCGATGTGCGAACTGCAGGTCGAGGGTGGAACTCGGGGCGTTCGCCCAGGTCCTCGTCGAGTTCAGGGCACGGCTGATGTGGTGCAGCGGGTCGGTCTTGAAGCCGCCGGCCGCCGCGGCGGTGCGAACCGCCGGACCCGCCGCGGCGGACCACGGTGGGCGGCGGTTCGCGGACCGCGGATCACACCACGCCGCTCTCCCACCACCACGAGCCAGAGCCGTAGGAGGGGTACTGGACGCGGCTGTCGGTGTGCTGCCACGAGTGCGTGTACGCCTCCAGTCCGGAGAAGCCGCAGGTCTCGGCGATCCGGTAGGTCTGCAGGGTGGTGTGACCGGAGACCACGATGTCGGCGGCGACACCGTACACGTGCATGCTGTTGGATGCTCCGCCCACAGCCGCGTTGTGGGAGACGCTGCGGAAGCCGGAGTTGACGGTGATGGCGCTGTTGCCCGCCTTCTTGCGCACGGCTTCCAGCTTGTACATCAGCCTGCGCACGTTCTCCTTGACCTCGGTGGACCCGACTTTGCCGCCGCTGAAGCCCGAGCCGTCGGCGGAGTAGAACTCGCTCCAGTCGAAGTGCGCGGTCGAACCGTCGCTGCTCTCCAGGCTGTTGAGCACGCTCTGGGTCTGCGGGCCGACGACGCCGTCCGCGGTCAGGCCGTAGTCCGACTGGAAGCGCTGCACAGCGGCGGTCGTAGCCGAACCGAAGGCGCCGTCCCAGGCCACATACGTCTGCTGGGCGGTGGAGGCGGCCCAGCCGCCCACACGGATCTGGAGCTCCACCACGTCGGAGCCGGAAGCCCCCTGCTGGAGGGTACGGTTCCAACCGTAGGCCGAGGCCGGTCCGGCCGAGCCGAGGTCGGCCGCGGCCGCGAGACCGAGCGCGGCCGCCACGCCCGCGGCGCCCCGGAACAGCGTGCGGCGGCCGACGGGGCGGCCCGGGTGTCCTGCTGGATTCATGAGTTCTCCTTGTATCGACGTCCGGTCCGCTCGACGTCCTGTCCCGCCTGCTCCTCCGGGCCGTCCGGGGCGGTCCGCGTCAGGCGACCAGTGCCTGCCAGGTGTTGGAGCCGACGATGCCGTCGACGGTGAGGGAGTGCGCGGACTGGAAGGAGCGCACCGCGCTGTCGGTGGCCGCCCCGAAGGAGCCGTCGACGGTCAGCGATGCGCCGTGCGCGACGAGTTGACTCTGCACGGCCCTGACCGCCGGCCCGGACGAACCCTGCTGCACGGTGACGATGAGCGCCTGCCAGGTGGCGGGACCTACGATGCCGTCGACGGTGAGGGAGTGCGCGGACTGGAAGGAGCGCACCGCGCTGTCGGTGGCCGGCCCGAAGGAGCCGTCGACGGTCAGCGACGCGCCGTGCGCGACGAGCAGGTATTGCACCGTCTTGACGCGCTCACCGGTGTCACCCTGCTGCACGGTGGGCCAACTCGCCGTCGGCGGCGGGTTGTAGGTGCTGCCCTTGGCGAAGGTCTGGAGATCCGACAGCGTGCCGTTGAAGGTGTCCTGGTCGCCGGGGAAGGTACCGGAGTCGGCGTACTGCCACAGCGTCTGGGCCGACCAGCCTGCGGGGAGGGAGCCCGGGCCACTGGCGTAACGGGCGATCCACAGCGGGTTGGTGGCGCCGAAACCGCCGTAGTTGCCGGTGCACGTGGTCCACCAGTCGGTGGTGGTGTAGATCGTTGGGTAGCGGCCGGTGCGGGTGCGCACCTCGTTGCTGAAGTCCTGGATCCAGGAGACCATCGTGCTCTGGCTCAGCCCGTAGCAGGTGGCTCCGTAAGGGTTGTACTCGATGTCAAGCGCGGGCGGCAGCGTCTTGCCGTCGGCGCTCCAGCCGCCGCCGTGGCCGACGAACCAGTCGGCCTGCGCGGTCCCGCTGGAGTTGCCGGGCAGCGCGAAGTGGTAGGCGCCCCGGATCAGGCCGGCGTTCGCCGCGCCGTTGTACTGCTGGGAGAACGAGGGGCTGGTGTAGGTGGTGCCCTCGGTCGCCTTGACGTAGGCGAAGGCGGCGCCGGCGTTGCTGGCGGCGGCCCAGTCGACGGCGCCCTGATAGGAGCTGACGTCCAGACCGGCCGGTCCGGTGCTCGCGGCGGCCGCGAGTGTGACGGAGCGGGAGCCGGCGCCGAGGCGCTGGAGTCCGGATCCTGCGTGGTCGTCCTGCGGGTGCGTCATGCGAACGGGTGCCGCTCCGTCACCGGCGGGCGCCGCCGAGGCGGTGGCGGGCAGGACGGGTGCGACGGCCAGGGCCACGGCCGTCAGTACGGCCGCGAGGGCGGGCAGTGGGAACCGGCGTCTGTCGGCCGTCTCGGATTCGAACCGCGACAGGACTGCTGCGAGCATGCTTCTCCCCCGAGTTCAGATGGCGTCCGCAGGAGGTACGGCTGCGGCGGACGGATTCGAGTGCGGCACGCAGACCGACGCACGGCATGACGGCGCGTGAGACGCCCAGTCGTCGTGTCGGTGCGGCGTGCGGTGGTGTGAGAGATGGCGTACATGCATTTGAGGTGTCTCTGACAAGAAACTACGCGCGTGGAACCCGTGATGGAAGATGGCTGCCGGGGTCGGCACGATCCCCGGAGCTCGGCAGTCCGGGCCCCGTTCGGCCCGGCCGGTGACCCTCTGCGCCGGATTCGCGTGCCGGCGACGAGCAGTTGGTCGACGCCGCGCGGCAGCAGGGCGCGGTAGGGGGTGTAGTAGTCGCGGCCGCGGGCGACGCTGTCTGTGAAGTGGCGGCCGGAGGTGACGTCGTCCTTGGTGACCACGTACTCGCCCTGCAGCAGTCGGGTCTGGCGGACGCCCATCTGCTCGGCGACGTCGAGCAGGTAGGCGTCCTGGAAGCCGGGCAGGTCGGACTTGATGTGGTCGAGGACGGCGCCGATGCGGGCCCGGGCCTCGAACTCGGCCTCGGTGAGCGAGACCGGGTCGGTGCCGTCGAAGCCGGCCATGTGGGGGCAGTTGCACCAGACCACGCCGGGAACGGGCGTCTTGAGCCACCACAGCTCCCAGGCGCCGCCCAGCATCCGCTTGATCTTGCGGTTGATGGCCCGGGCCTCTCGCGGGTTGGCCTGCTCGAAGCGCTCGGCGGCCGTGGTGTCCACCCCGCCGAGCCGGAAGACCAGGGTGACCAGGTAGTTGTCCTGGGCGTAGGGGGCGCCGGCCCTGGAGGCCACGTCGATGTCGCCGGTCGTGTCGATCACCACGTCGCCCATCACCGCCTGCGGACCGGACTTGGTCTCGCAGACCCCGCCCCTGACCGCGCCGTCCTGGACCACCGGCCGGGAGAACCAGTTGTGCAGCCGCAGGTTGACGCCGCTCTCGCGGACCAGGTCGTTGGAGACGCGCTTCCAGCCGTCGGGGTCGAAGGCGACGGCATAGCAGACCGGTTTGGGTTGGGTGTGGGAATGGAAGTCGAAGGCGCCCAGCGGGCCCACGTGGCTACCGGTACCGGCCTGACTCCAGGACAGGTATCGGCGGCCGCGCTGCGGTGTCGGCGCTTGGGCCCGGCGCCGTAGTGCTGGCGGGTGGCAGCGTAGTTCATCGCCCACTGGTCGAAGTGAGTGCCCTGGCCGGGGGAGACCGAAAATGGGCTGCCCCCCGCCAGGACCCAACCTCTAGGCTTCCTAGCCGTTCGACCACGAACAACCACATTTCCGGCTTGTCAGCCATGCGCCTGGGGGAACTGTGTCCATCCGTACCCGCCTGCGTCGCGCCGTCGCGGGCCTTGGTGTCGCCACGGCGACGGCCGCCCTCGTCGCCATCCCGACTGGTGCCGCCCATGCCGCGGACTGCGGCACCTACCGCATACAGCTGGGCAACTCCGTACCCGTGCAGTACCACTTCTACGGCAACACCACGGACTGGTGGACGCAGTTCAAAGTGGGCGACCTGTACGTCGGCTACTACCCGAACTGCCGTATGACATACGCGGAGATCCACTGGACGACCCCGAACACGTACTTCTCCGGCACGGTCTACCTGAACGACGAGCGTAACAATTCTGTCGGGCGCGTCTCCTTCGGCGCCAACAACCAGAGCTTCTCGTCGTCCTCGCTGGTCTCGATCGACGTGCCGCCCTACAACCAGGGATCCCAGTACGCGTACCCGAAGAGCTTCATGGCCTCCGCCATCATCAACGGTCACATCCCGAACAGCCCCATCAACGACTGCTCGACCACTGTTACCGGGAACACCCACAGCTTCTCCAACGGCAACAACACCAACGCCTTCAACAATGCCTCCTGCGGCTTCTACGTCCCCTTCTCCTGACTCAGAATCGGGTCTGTACCCAGTACCCCCGGCTCGCTGACGTCGTCCAGCTGCCACAGCCGGGGTGTGGCCATCATGTACAGCCGCCGCAGAGGGGGATGCGGATGTTGTCGTGGACGACCGCTCAGGGCTTGCCGATCCGCCCCGACGTGCGGTGCGCCTCGTCCACGACGACGAGGT
Source organism: Streptomyces tropicalis (assembly GCF_029269835.1). Taxonomy (GTDB): domain Bacteria; phylum Actinomycetota; class Actinomycetes; order Streptomycetales; family Streptomycetaceae; genus Streptomyces; species Streptomyces tropicalis. Next base: position 130,921 of record NZ_JARJBB010000007.1, read on the forward strand.
CCCAGCCGGAAAGACCGGCGGCGTGCGCGCATTCCAGGGTGCCGAGGCCGAGCGAGGCGTAGGTGGCGCTCACCTTGTCGAACGGCAGCACCCAGACGCCCAGTTCGTCCGCGCCCGCGATGTTCGGGAAGAAAGCCTCCTCCCGGCGCAGCAAGGACACCCCGATCATCGGGGCCGTACGGCCGCCTGCGCGCCACTCGGCCTCGGTCTGCGTGAGCAGATCGAGGAAGGGCCCCAGGACCAGCACCCGGCCGGCCTTCAGCTCCTCCGCGCTGCGTACGGCTACGAGGGTCTTACCGGAGCCGATTATGAGCGTGAGCAGTCCTATCTCAACCGATCTTGGGACGCGCACATCGAACGGAGTCCCTGTTCGGGTGATCTTCCGACCGTGCGCGCATGATGGCAGGACTTCCTGGCAGCTCGACCGGACAGCCCGTGTCCCGGACGGTCGCCGGCGGCAGAGCCCCGATCGAGGGCGCGATGCCTGCCTGGGCCAGGCGCTCGGTGAACGCGATGGACGTGTATTGACTGTCGGCGTCCGAGTGATGAATCAGCCAGTTGACCTGCTGCTTCTTGCGGTAGCCGCGCTGCCACAGGGCTTGTTCGACCACGTCGAGGACCAGCGCGGTGTGCATGTTCCGGACGGCCTTCCAGCCCAGGATCCGCCGGGAGAAGGCGTCCACGCAGAACGCGACGTAGACGGTGCCGGACCAGCAGGGCACATAGGTGAAGTCCGCGCCCCGCAAGCGGTCCGGCCCGACGGCCGCGAAGTCGCGATTGACCAGGTCACCGGCCCGACAGCCGTCCTTGCCGGGAACGGTGGTGCGAACCCTTCGACCACGGACCGCGCCGACCAGACCCGCCTGACGCATGCATGAGGCGTTCGACGGTGCACCGAGCTACTTCGATCCCCTCACGCCGCAGCTCGTGCCAGACCTTGCGGGCCCCGTAGACGCCGTAGTCGTCCGCATGAACGGAGTGCATCCGTGCGGTCGGTTCCCCATCCCGCAGGGAGCGGGGCGAGGGCGGTCGGCGTCTGGCCGCATAGGAGGTCGAGACCGCGATCGGGGTGCCGGCCCAGGCCGGCGTGCGGCAGATCGGTCCGACACCGAACCGGTCGCGGCAGGCGTCGATGAAGCGGATCAGCGCGGCGGTCGGGGCCCGAGTTCCGCTGCGAACAAAGCGGCTGCGGCCTTGAGGATGTCGTTGGCCCGTCGCAGCTCGGCGTTCTCCTTCTCCAACTGCCGGATCCGATCGGACTCCCGGGCGTCGGCAATGCCTGCGCCCTTCGACCTCGACGGGCAGATCGAGCAGCTGTGGCTGCTGCCCGAAGAGGACAACACATACGCAGTGAACTTCAGTGAAGATCCGACTGGACCTCGGTCAGTCGATGCCTTCAACGATGCGGAAGTCGCGCTCGACGCCGTCGGAGAGGGCGACCAGCGCCTCCTGGTAGGCCGCACTCTCGTGCGCCGCGACGGCCTGCTCGAAGCTGTCGAACTCGATCAGGACGGTGCGCTCGGCGACTCCGGCGTGATGCGCCACGACCCGACTGCCACGGGCGAGGATCCGACCGCCCCCGGCCTCGACGGCCGGACCGGCCAGCTTGTTGTAAGCAGCCAGCTTCTCGGCGTCCGAAATGGTGCGGTAGGCGCTGACCCAGTAGCCCTTGGGCATGGAACCTCCAGTGTGGGGATGAGTGCATCTGACTTACGGGTTGGTCTCGGACGAGCATCGGCGGGCGAGAGCGAGGCTTGTCAGCGTCGTGATCGCCATGGCGCCGATGCCGACCAGCGCCGCGGTGGTGTAGGCGCTGTCGTCGGGGAAGAGGTGGCCGGGGCCGCTGCCCGCGGCGAGGATCAGGCCGCCGATGGCGCTGCCCAGGGAATACCCGACGCTGCGGACGACGTAGTTGAAGCTCATGGCACTCGACGTCTCGCTCTTCGGGGTGACGGCCAGGATGACGCCGGGCATCGCGGCCGAGAAGCCGCCGACGCCGAAGCCGAGCACGCCCATCGCCGCGAACAGTTCGGCCAGGTCCGACCGAGCCGCCGCGAACAGGGCGAACCCGCCGCCGACCACGACGGCGCTGCCGGCCAGGAGCAGAGGGTCGGCGATCCGCGTCCGGACCCGCGGCGTCAGCTTGCCGGCGACGAACCCCAGCACCGAGAACGGGATGAGGACCAACCCGGCGACGAAGGTCGTCAGCCCGAAGCCGTAGCCGGCGCCGTGCGGCGTCTGCACGTACCGTGTGATGAGCGTGAGCAGGAGGTACATGCCGATCCCGCCGACGAACATGGCGAGGTTCGCCCCGGCGACCGCCGGGTGCCGCACCGCCCGCACATCGACCAGGGGCATCGTGCTGCGCAGCTCGATGACGACCCAGACACAGAGCAGCACCACCGCGACGACGGCGAGGCCCGCCGCCACGGCGAGGTACCGGCTCCACAGATTCCGTTCACCGGCGAGGAACAGCACCAGGAGCAGCGCAGCAGCCAGGACGACCGCGCCTGCCACGTCCACGTGGGCGGAGCGGCCTTCGGGGGCTTCCGGCATGGAGCGCCACGCGGTCAGGAGGGCGGCGGCAGTGACGACCAGGCCGAGGCCGTAGGCGGCCCGTACCCCGCCGAGCTCGGCGAGCAGTGCGGCCAGCGGGTAGCCGACGCCGGCCCCGATGATCGAGACCACCGAGATCAGGGCGACCACGGCCCCGCTGCGCTCCTCGGGGAGGTGGTCCCGGGCCACGCCCATCATCAGCGCCGTCAGCCCGAGCCCGACGCCCTGGGCCACCCTGCCGACCAGCAGCCACACGAACGACAGCGGCAGCACGGTGAGCGCACTGCCGGCGACGACGACCGCCAGCGTGGCGAGGATCGCCGCCCGCCGGTGCGAGCCGGCTCCGAGCCGGCCCAGGACCGGCGTGGCGACGGCGCCGCTGAGCAGCGCGACGGTCAGCGTCCACTGCGCGCTGCCGAGCGAGACGTGGAACGAGGTCGCCACGCTGGTGATGAGCGGCGTCCCGAGGCTGGCGACCGCCGCCACGACCAGAGCGATGAACATCAGGGCGGGGACCAGCAGCCGCGCCTCGGAACGCGCCACCGGGAACGCCGTCACCGCGACCCCGCCGACCGGCTGCCCGGTCACTGCTTCGGCCCTTCGCGGTCCTGGCTTTCGAGCTCTGCCAGATGCTTCAACGCCGGAAGGGCCCCCACCAGCGCCTCGACCTCGTCGCCGGTGAGCTCGCCGATCAACCGCTCGAACGCGTGGACACCCGCCTGGCGCCGCCTCCGGACATAGGAAGCACCGGCCTCGGTCAGGCACACCAGCGTGACCCGCTTGTCGGACGCGTCGCCCCGCCGCTCGACCAGGCCGGACTCCTCCATCACCCGGACCAGGGCGGTCATCGCGGGCTGGGTGACGCCCTCGACCGCGGCCAGATCGGTGATGCGCCGCGGGCCGGTCCGGTCCAGGGTGGCCAGGGTGGCGGCGGACGTCAGGCTCATGTCCCGGGGCAGGCGTCTCGCGGCCCTGGTGGCCAGGCCGTAGAGGGCTGCCCCGATAGCGGCGGACGCGCCAGGAGCGGTGTCTTGACGACTCATACCGGAAGCATAGCATTTTTATATTCAGAGCTTATGGAAATGGCCGACCCGCGCGGGCGGCCTCGACCGCCGGGAGCCGGTGACGTCCTCGGCGAGCCGGTCGCGGAAGTCGGACAGGCCGACCAGCAGGATCCGGACCGGCGCCGGCTCTACGGGCTGCACTCGGGGGCCAAGGACAGCATCGAGGAGTTCACGGACGGCCACCGCGGACGCGGGCGCCACTACCGCAGCCTCGCGAAGACACACGTCCAGCACGCCCTGACCGCACTCGCGACCAACATCGAGCGGCTGAGCCTTCAAGAACCCGCCGACGGCCCCTACCGGCCGCGCCCGCCCACGGCGTTCCAGCAGTACCTCGACACACGAGGACTACGGCCCCTGTGGTGGAGGCAGGGCAAATGACCCCGAACCTCAAGATTCCCGACACATTCCTTCAGCGGCCCGCATCCCCTTCATGGCCTACGGCCCCACTCTCGGAGACCGGGTCCGCCTGTCACCGGCAGCACGCGTGGTCGACATTGCCCAGACGAGCGGACACCGCGTCCTGCGCACACTGCTCAGGCCGAGCACGGACGCCGAACGACTTGGCCACAACATCAGCCTCATCAAAAACTCGATCAAGGAATCCGGACTGCTCAGCGAATGACACGGGAAACACCTCGCCACCATCGACGCCCCTCCCCGGGCCGACCTGAGCCTGTTGTTCGCCCTGCTGCAACGGGAAGTCGACGAGGCCGGCGCCTCCTGAAATGGGCCGACACCATGCCGTTCTCAGCCACCCGGAGCTGACCGCGCCGCAACTGGTCCCAGCACAAGCCAATCCCCGAGGCCACTTCAGGACGTCGGGCGACTACAGAACCTTCACCAACTGGGGCGGATCGAAGTCAACGTGCCGGGGCCGCTGAACGACGTCACAGCCAATGTGGTCATGCAACAGGCTGCCTGTCCGATTTATTAACTCCGTTAACTGCGAGGAGCGGCAGTAATTCTGACTGTCCGCTTGAGAAAGGTTCAGCGTGCACATGGTCAAGAACTGGCCAGCATCCTTCCGGAGTGGTCCACACCACACCTAGGCTGCCGCCGTTCTAATCGAACAGGGGAGGGACGGGCTCATGAGCCTGTGGGGGAGTGCGCGCAACGGCCGACTATCGGCCGCACGGCGAGGGAGGGGCTCACCAGGCATCAGGCCCGCTGTGGTCCTGGCCCTGCTCAGTACCGCACGCCCCTTCCCGTGCAGGCGCAGGCTCCACGCACGTCACCCAGCTGTACGGGACCAACACCTGGGGCACCATGCAGCAGATGGTCGCCGGGGACTTCAACGGCGACTTGACCGACCTGGTGACCATCTGGGGCGACGGCACTCTCCACCACAACGGCCACGGCGATCTCAATTCCTCCACCCAGCTCACCTCGGCTAGCTGGGGAAACATGAAGATCCTGGCCGCCGGCGACTACACCGGCGACGGCATCGCCGACATCCTCGCCGAGTGGGGGGATGGAACCTCCACCTCTACAACGGAACAGGAAGCTTCGACTCCAGCACCCAGATGATCGACGGGAACACCTGGTCCACCGTCACCCACCTAGTCCCCGGGGACTTCAGCGGCGAAGGCAAGACCGACCTGGCCGCCGTCTGGGGCGACGGCACCATCCACCTCTACCTCGGCGACGGCAAGGGCAACCTCACAAACGGGCCCGCCATGTGGCCCGACAACAGCTGGGAAACCATGAAACTCGTCAGCTGACGTACCGGCTGTGCGCACGGCTAGATCAGAGGCGAGAGGCTGGACCCCCAGCAAGGTACCCGGCCTCGGGAAACCGCGAACCCTGCCCGGCCTTGTCGCGAACACAGCCCCTTTCCGCAGCCCCGGTCGTCCATCTACACCGGCAGGACCCCACTTGCCGTCCTTCGCTGCCGGTTCTCCGAGCTCCGGCAAGCATCCCCAGCGAAGCACCTTCGAGAGGAACCACCCGTGCGTATACCACGCCGTCACCGCACCGCACTCGCCGTCGCCGCCCTCGGGGCCAGTGTCGGCCTCACCCCGCTGCAGAGCGCAAACGCGGACCCCGCCACCCCAGGCATCGCCGTCAGCATGAACGACGGAATCGACATGTGGGGCCCGTCCGGGGACATGGACGTCACCGTCACCGCGCCGCCGACCACCGACGCCTACATCCAACTTCAGGTTGAGGGCAGCCGCTCGGACCACCTGCACTTCACCGACGATGCCGGGAACACCCTCCCCTTCGTGCAGGACGAGCGGGACGAGTACGTCCTCGTCGGCGCCGACGACAGCGACCACAACGGCGTCAAGGGCGCCCCGCTGACCGCCGGGGTCATCCACCTCCACGTCAACGCCGGCTACCCCGCCTCCTCCAACATCCCGGTCCGGGCCTACCTGATCGACGGCGCCACCGACACCGCGATCGCCCACTCCGACCTCGGCACCTCGGCACCCATCGTCGTCGGCCAGCCCTACCTCACCACCACCTGGCAAGCCCCCAACGGCCCGACCGAACAAACCTCCTCGGTCGACGTCGCCACCGGCGACACCCGCCCCGTCGACGAAGACCTGAACATCGGAATGCCGATGAAGACGCCACCCGAATCCACCCGCACCCACCTCGTGTTCACCGCGCAGCAGCTCGCCGCCGCCGGCTACACCCCCTCGCAGCTCGCCGCCGCCGTCACCGTCGGCTACTCCGCCGACAACCAGCACTTCACCCCCCTCGCTTGGACCCTCGGCGCCGACGGCTCGGCCGCCCTGGAGCTGCCCACCCTCGGGGGCTGGACGACCGGCGGGACGCAGGACCAGTACCTCCACTTCACCGCCGCCTGGGGACTGCCCGCCGCAACACTCACCGGATCCCTCGAAGTGCACGACACCCAGGGCACGCAGTACGCAGGCAGACGGGAAGACCTCAAGTTCACCTCTGACGTGGTACCCGCCTTCGCCCGCGCCGCGTTCTACGGCCGCGACAGCGCCGGGGTGCTGTGGCAGTACCAGGCCTCCCCCACCCCTCAGTACACCCACTACACCGCCCGCGCCAAGGTCGGCGGCGGCTGGCAGGCCTACAACACCCTCACCAAACTGTCCGCCCTCAAGGCCGACGGCACCGGCGACCTCGTCGCCCGCGACGCCTCCGGCGTCCTGTGGTACTACCACGGCAGCGGCCAGATCACCGCTCCCTTTACCCCGCGCACCCGCGTCGGCGCAGGCTGGCAGACGTACGACACACTGGTCGGCGCCGGCGACCTGACCGGCGACGGCCGCCCCGACCTCCTGGCCCGCGACCACAACGGCGTGCTGTGGCTGTACAAGGGCACCGGCGAGCCCACCACCCCCTTCGCCACCCGCACCAAAATCGGCACGGGCTGGGGCATCTACAACGCCATCGTCAGCGGAACGGACCTGACAGGCGACGGCCGCCCCGATCTCCTGGCCCGCGACCACGACGGCGTGCTGTGGCTGTACAAGGGCACCGGCAACCCCACCACCCCCTTCGCCACCCGCACCAAGATCGGCAGCGGCTGGAACACCTACACATCCCTCGTCAGCACCTACGACATGAACGGTGACGGCAAGTCCGACCTGCTCGCCGTCGACCACGACGGCGTGCTGTGGCTCTACAACGGCACCGGCAACCCCACCGCGCCCTTCACCACCCGCACCAAGATCGGCACAGGCTGGGGCATCTACAACACTCTGATCTGAGCCATAGCGCACAATCGCACAGAACCACGCGTCCTCCAACGACGCGCTCGAATGCCCGGAAGCACCACAGCCCGGTAGCAACCCGACTCAGCGGACGCTACCGGGCTCCCTCAGAGGTCGTCCTTGGCTATACCTGGCTCAGGGCCTGGACGGCTTCGAGGGTTCGCTCGCCATTCCCAGTGAGGGGCCCTCAACGTCTTCATTTGTGATCGCGCAGGAAGGTAGGGATCTCGTCGCGGGTCGGGTAGTTCGGCAGGGGTGCTGGCTTGTCCTGAAGGAACGCGGTGATGACGGCGGCGGCTCGCTCGTTGTTGTCGTCCAGGCCGTTCCACATGTGGTGTCCGACTCCGGGCATGTTCTGCGTGCGCTGGATGGCGGGGTCATTGGCAAGGACGGTGGTCTCCCATTGACGGATCTGGGAGGAGCACTCGGCGATCATCAGCATCGCGGGGGTCCGAGGCTGCCTCAGTTGTGAGGCGATGGAGGGTGAGTCCTTGACCGTCTGCTGGATGCGGAGGCTGGCGGCGGGGCTGAAGGAGAAGTTCTGTGCGGTGTCCTCGGCGGGGATGCGGTGCGCGTCGCGCGCGCAGTATGCGGATGCGGTGTCGCTACCGAGGTCTGCGGCGGTGAAGGCGTTGTCGCCTTCGGCCTGTCCGATCAGTCCAGTGTCGGGACTGAGGAGTCCGAGTCGCATGAGGCCGAATGCCACGGCGTGCCGGGGGACGTATGTCGATCGCGGTACGGTCGGGGCCGGCGCGAGGCCGCGTGCGGATTGTCGGCCCTTGTGCCCGGCGATGTGTGCGGTGGGGCCGTCCATGGGGCCGGGCTCGGCGATGATCGCCCGGTGCAGGCGTGCGGCGACGCTTGGGTCGGTCAGGGCTCGGGTGAGCACGGCCCCGCCTGAGGAGAAGCCGAGGATGTCGACCTTGCCCTTATTCAGGCGGTCGACGAAGGCGGCAAGGTCGCTGACCGACCTGGAGATCGTGTACTGGCCCATGGGGAGCAGGTCGCTGCGTCCGCCGCCGGGCTGTTCGTAGGCGTAGACGTCGTAGCCCTGGCGGGCCAGGAGTTGCAGGAACCGGTGGTCGAGTACCGAGATGCCACGGACCGGTCCGCCGTTGAGGTACACGAGCGGGGTGGGATGCCGGGGGCTGGGGTGCGCGGGCGGGTAGTGGTACACCGCGACCCGGCTGCCCGTGGTCAGGCTCCAGTGCTGCGTGGTCACGAAGGGTAGCGCGGGCGGGTACCGCCGGGTCGTCGGCGCGGTCGGGATGCAGACCGATGCCGTCAGCGCCGCCGCGACAGCCACCGGCAGGAACGGCACGAGCCGCGCAGGCCAAGTGCAGCGCTGGCTCCGCCACGTGGCGAGGACAGCCCCGACTCCAAGGGTCGGCAACCATGCGGCGAGCCCCGAGCCTGCCCCGTCTGTGAGGGCGATCAGCGCGAGAAAGACGACGACCAGCATTACGACGGCGGCCAGGGCCAGCAGTAGGGTCTGATGCAGGTTTGGGTGACAGGTCAACCTGTCACCCAAACCTGCATCAGACCCGTGATCTCAAATCCTGCGTTCGAGCTGATCACTTCCCACCCTCATGCAGGTGACACTCGTGCTGGACGTCGCCTCTCCGGCGCAGACACCAACTCCGGGCGCGAAGTGGGCCAACTCGACCGAGTTCGCGCGGCCGCCGGTGGCCATGCTGACGACGGCCCCAAGGACCTCGCCTGCCGCAGGCGGACCGTGCTCACGGCCTACTTCCCAGGCCGGTGACTCCGGCGGCGATCGCGGCGATGGTCACCGCGGGCCACCCGACTTTTGCCCGCCGTGCCGTGGCGGTGGCTTCGACGTCGGTGATAAGCGTCTCTGCACTCGCCACGCACGGAGGATGAAAGTCGTGGCTCGTGGCGCAGCATTCGCACGACACAGCAAGATCTCATACCAAGCGCCACTCACGTCCGCCGCCTGCTCAGATTAGAGGGACCTGCATCAGCGCCCTCCCGCTCACTATCGCATGGAACGCCGGCTGAAAGACTGTCCACCTCCCGGGCCAGGCCATGCGGTGGATCGGCCAGCTTTCATCCGGACGAGGCGAAGACTGATGCCGAGGACGCCGCGGTCATCTCCAACGCTGCCCGGACGATGCCACACGCCCTGCGCTCACTGGAACCCACGAAGAGATTCCGGCCGTGCTGGCCAGCTTCGACCAGGGCCTCGCGACCGAGGCCACGCACCTCCAATCGGATACGCGGCCTGCCCGCCCAGCTCCACCCCTCGCTGGGACGTGTCCTGGGCCCCCGCCTAGACCACGCCGCCGTCACGTGGCTGCTGGACTGCTACGAATCCCCCGTCGCGCTCCAAGCGGCCGGCCACCGCAGACTCATCGAAGCGCTCCGGCCCAGACCCCGCGCATGGCCGCCCGGGCGGACCGAGGTGAGCAATGCGGGTGGGGCGGCCGGTTTCCCCTTTCCGCCGGTGGACGCCGCCGAGGTCACCGCTGTCCTTGACCGCATCATCGAGAAGCTTGCCCCAACGACCAGCCGCATCGCCCTGGCCCATGGCACCGTCGCGGCCTGGGCTGAACATCCGCTGCGATCCCACCCGAAAGACTTCAACCAGCTCACCGCCCTGACCACCGGCGGCACCACCCACCACTACACCTACGCCGGCACCGACTCCTCCGACCGCCTCGCCGCCGACACCACCACCACCGACGAAGGACCGCTCGGTAACTCCACCACCACCAGCGGCGGCGCGCAGACCGGATTCATCCGCGATACCGCGAGCACCCTCATCGGCATGACAAGCGGCGGGAAGGTCTACGACTACCTGACCGACACCCAGGGCGCCCCCAGCCCTCGTCGACAACGCCGGCACCAAGGCGACTCCTGGACCTACGGCCCCGCCGCAACGCCCGCGGCGCCACCGTCCCCCAGCCCTTCGGCTACACCGTCGCCTACCTCGACGACACACACCGGCCTGTACAAGATGGGCGCCCGCTACTACGACCCGCAGACGGCAAGACCGGCGACACCCACGGCCCGAACTGCATTGCGCAACAACGATCCCCCTTCGATGCAGGACGGTTGAGCCGGGAGGCCACCTCGATCCCCCTCCACGAAGAGGGCAAAGACGCGCATCAGGTTGCGAAAGACCGTCGTTCGGCCTGTCCGTCCCGGCCGCCTGTCACCGGGCCACCCTCGGCCCCTGCGGCGCGGCCGGTGGTGTCGATGGCGTGGTGGGGTGCGCTGTGGTGCTCGCTGTCCGCGGCTGCCCATCTGTTCTGGGCACTGGGCGGGCGCACCGGCTTCGTGGCGGCGACATGGTCAAGCCCCATAGACCTCGGTCCTGAGCAGGCCGCTGCGTTGCGCCGTCCCCGGGCGACGCCCAGCTGGGATCCTCCGAAAGCCGTGTCACTTGGGCCCACTGCCGTGGCATCGGGGCGTCGCCCGAGTGGCCCAGCGGCTCACTCGGACGCCTCCTCGAGCACGGGCTTGTGGGAACCGGCGTCGTCCCCGGCATTGAAGCGTCTGGTGCAAAGACGCTGCCCTGGTGCTTGCGGGACCAACCCCACGTGCGCGGGGAGCACGCGTTCGGCTGCACGCCGTTGACGTCGATGGAGGGACCATCCCCGCGGGCGCGGGGAGCGGGTGACGGGCGGTCTGGCCGTGAGGTCGGCGGCCTACACCTGGGCGGGGGTCCTGCCGCCTACCGCGCGTTGAATGGATCGACTGCGAGTGATTCCTGGACGCTCAGCAGTCGGCATTCACCGGTCACACTGTGTACCGCAATCTGACAGGGCCCGTAAAGGAAGTACTTATCGTCATCGGTGGCAATATATTTCGCCGACTGGAAGGCAAAGTAGAAGAAGTCACCTTTCTTCGCCCTGCACTCATCATCTCCGAACAGGGCAACTTCATTGTCCCAATCGGCAGAGATCTGCCGGAGATAATCCGCCGCAATGCGCTCTGCTTGTTCAATCGTGTACATCAGTTTGTCCTCAACAGCTTGAATATCTTGAAATAGGCAGGGTCGACGAAGCCTGTCTGCATGTCAATGAAGACCACTCTGCCCTGTTGATTTATTACATTGAAAACATGACCTGGCATACCCTTGCCGGGCCGCGCCGCCACGATACCGCGAGCGCCGTCTCCGGCATCGTGGATATGCTCGACCATTTTGGCGAAATTGGTTCTCTCGAAGCTCGATCCGTACGCATTCTCCAGACGGTCCAGGGACTGCAGTCCTCCCATATCTCCCGATACGGGGTGAATCCCCTCTCCGCGCATGTAGCGTTCGAATGCGTCGGCAACGAAGGTGCAGTTCGTGTTCCCGCCCTCGGGGTTGAACAACTTCGCCTGATCGGGAAAGTTGGGAGTGTCGTACGGGTTGGCCGGGAGGGGTGACTTCTGAGGTGCGAGCCCGAGGGGGTCACAAGAAACAGCAGGCCGGTCCACATACCCGACAGGATTGGCCGCCGGAGCGAGCCCCAGGGGGTCCAGACTGATGTATCTGCCCACTTCGGGGTCGTAATACCTAAGGTAATTATAATTCAGGCCGGACTCGGAGTCGAAATACTGTCCCGGGAAACGAAGTGGCGTGTACGCACGACTCTCCACCGACCAGGACAGTTTTCCCCAGTTCGTGGACCGGGCGTGCCAGGCTATTTCTCCGGATTCGTCGACCAGTTCACAGGGAGACCCGGAGAGATCGGATACGATGGCGAAGAACCGGGCGTCTATCTCCTCCTGTGAAGCTCCGGCCACGGTCTTTCGCTCGCTCTGGGCGATCGCCTCGACACCATTGAGGTGCCATGTCAGCGTCACCGAGTCGCCCGAGTTCCCCCAGCTGGTCGTCTGCTCACAGAGGGAGACACTGTCCCAGCTGAACTCCACCTGTTCCAGCACGTCGGTACCGTTCGCGGAGATGTGCTGCTTGCTGACGCGCCGGCCCAAGGCGTCGTACTGGTATCGCCAAACGGTGCCGTCCGGGGTGCTGACCTGGGTGAGCCGGTCCTCCGCGTCCCAGCTGTATCGCCACGTGTCCGGCTTGCGGGAAAGCCGCGTCCTCTGGCGGAGTACTACGCGTCCGGCGGCGTCGTGCTCGTAGCGGATCCGGCCGGCGCGCACGACGTCGGTGCCCCGGTGGGCGCGGTCGCCGCACCCCTCGTCGCCGAACTGCCGCGCGGGCCAGGCGGCCGCCACCTGGTTGCCGAGCCTGTCATACGCGTAGGACTCCGCCCACCCGTCCCCAGTGACCCGAGTCGTCCTGCCCGCCGGATCGAGTTCATAGTGCCGAACGCCGTCCAGCTGGTCGGCGACCTCGGTCAGGCTGCCGTCCGGACGGTACTCGTAGGTCCTCGACTGGACACGTCCACGCGCATGGTCCACCGTCTGCGAGATCAGCCGGTTCATCGCGTCGAACGATCGAGAGATACTCAAGGACTGGTCGAACCGGCGACTGATTTCGCGGCCGACCTGGTCATATTCCAACGCGATGCCACGGCCGTCGACCGTCAGCCGACATGGGTTCCCCGCCGAATCGTATTCCCAAACACTTTGGGCACCCGAGGGCGTTGTGCGCCGGCTCAGTTTCCCGAACTCATCATACTGATACGCCACTTCGCGGCCGTTGATCCGCTCGGACAGCAGGAGTCCGTTCCGGTCGCGCAGCAGGGTCAGTTTCGTGCGAGAATTTTCCGCCTGGGCGATCTGGTCGGTGAAGTCGTAAGTGTATTTCATCACCTCCCCGTCTACGTTCTTGCGTACGACCTGCCCCATCTCGTTGTGTTCGAAGGTGACGGCCTGGCCGAGTGCATTCGTGCGGGAGACCAGTTCGCCGGCCGCATTGTAGGTATATCGATTGACTCGCCCACCGAAGTCGGATTCAGTGGCCAGGCGTCCGACCACATCATATTCATACGTCCAGATCTGCCCATGGGGGTTGGTCACACGGGTGAGACGGAGTTCTTTGTCGTACTCGAACTCGTAACGAGAGCCGTCAGGATCGACGCGCGCGGCCAGCAGGTCGAACTGTGCATACTCGAAATAGGTGACTCCGCCGATCGTGTCGGTGTGCGTAAGGCAGTTGCCTTCGCCGTCATAGGTCCACGTTTCCTCGGACCCGTCCGGATTCAATCGGCGAGTAATTTTACCCTCTACGGACCATTCCATTTTCCCGGTCGCGCCCAAGGGGTCCGTAATAGACACGACGCGGCCGAGCGCATCCCGCTCGTATCGCATGACCCTGCCCATATGGTCATGCACCTCGGCGGGCAGGCCGGCGGCATCACACCGTATCCGGGTCACGCGTCCATACTGGTCACGCAGCGCGGACAGACGCCCGCACTCATCGTAGGTGAAAGTGGTTACGCCGCCGTTTGAATCGGCTACCGATGTCCGGTTCCCGCGGTCGTCGAACTCCTGACGGACCGTGCTCCCGTCAGGGCGCACCACACGGGTGAGCAGTCCGCGGGCGTCGTAGAAAAATGTCGTTCGCCTACCATCTGGGCGGATGATCTCCGTCAGGTTCCCCAGGTCGTCGTACCGGTAGGACGTCGTGCGGCCGACGGCGTCGGTCTCGGAGAGCAGACGGTTGCACCGGTCGCGGGCGAAGCGCCTGGTGCTTCCGGCCGGGTCCACGATGGCGACAACCTGGTACCGGTCGTTGACGAAGTACTGACGTACCGCGCCCTCGCCGTTGACGGCCTTCGTGGTCCGCAGCCCGGTTTCCGGGCATCTGTCGCTGTAGGACAGCTGGAGCCCCATGTGCCCTTCGGTGCTGCCCTGCGCGATGCAGCGGTCCCTGTCGTCGTACGCGTACTCATAGGCGTGCCCGTTGGTGTCTGTCCACGACGTGACGCGGCGCGCCTCGTCGTAACCAAACTTGAGAGGCAGCCCCGACGAATTCGTGACCTCGGTGAGGTTCCCCTGCGCATACTGGTACCGGATCAGCTGAAGATCGGTTCCGTCCGCTGCCCCACCGATCAGGTACACGCCGGTGACCAGCCCGTCCGCACTGTCGATCCGCAGACGGTACCCACCACTGTGGACGATGGCTGACGGAACTCCCGCCTCGTCGTACTCGAAGGTGACCCAGTTGCCGTTGCTGTCGTCGATCTGCACCAGCGCGGCCAGGTTCTCGTCCTGCTCGGCGAAGTGCCATAGCCGCCCCGTCTGTGGGTCGATGACGGTGTAGCCGTCCGCCTCGCGGCTCAGGGGCCAACGCGGGCCGTGCGCCGGCATGACGGGCAGGCCGGGTGCCGGGTGTGGATAGAAGAGCCGCATCCCGTCTTCGTGCAGGAAGATGATGCCCGCAGAGGTGATGTCCAGTCGCTGGTCAACGGTGCTGGCCCATGAAGGGCCGAGCCAACGCCCGTACGTGAAGCCCGACTCCACCCGGCGTTTGAACGCGAACCGCATGGGACCGGGCAGCGACACATCGGTCTGGTCCAGGAACATCTTGCCGGTGGCGAGGTTGATCGGATCCGTGCCCCCAAACTCCACATCACCCGGAGCGTGACTCTCGGCGGCCCCGGGTTCGACCTCAGCCTCTCCGGCAGCTGCCTCCGCGCCGTCGGCGGCGAGCACTCCATCGTCCGCGACCGCTCCGGCTCCGTCTGTCGCCACGGCCAGCACGGCTTGGGGGGCCAGCTCCCCGAAGAAGTTGGCCGGGTCCGACGAGAACGACTTCCAGGCCGATTGGAGGGCGCGGTCGGGATGCGTGGCCATACTGACCACTCCTCCGAGCAACTGCACCTTGTTCTGCAGGAAGGCGGCCGGATGCGTCAGGTTGTAGGGGTCCATGGGGTCGAGGCTGCGGAAGAAGTTCACGATGCCCGCCGTCCCTTTGACGGCACCACCGAGGAAATGTGCCGCATCGATGGAGTCGGACGCCAGGAGATCCATCCCGTCCAGCTTCAACTGCTGGACGACCGAAGGCTCCGTCGGCGCATGCTGCAGCGCAGCCCTCAGCTTGGTCTCCGTCTCCCCGGCGACCTCGTTCCGCTGCCGCCGGGCCGCGTCCAGGACCTCCTGCGCCTCCTTCATCGCGTGCTCGCCGGGATCCTTCCCCGAAGGACGTGGCCCGGGGTCGTCGCTGCCCTGTTCCACTTTGTGGTCGTACGAGTCGACCTGCTTGCGGTACTCGTCGGAGGCGGACTTGCCCTGCTTGTAAAGGCGGATCGCTTCCCGCGCCTGCCCTTGGGCCCATTCGACAGTGTCGGCCAGAGCGTTCAGTGCCGTGGCCCCCTGCTGGAAGGCTGCCGCGGCCTGCAGCCACTTGGTGGGATGCAGAGCGAACTTCTCGCGGAAGGTATCCGCGGCCTTGCCGTTCCAACCGTCCGAGTCGACAGCCTTCATGCCCACGCCGACCTCCTCGAAGGCCACGGCGAACACCATCAGGTGCTTGGCCTTCTCACGGATTGTCGTCGGCTTGCCGTGGATCAGATCCGCCGGTTCGACATCGGGCCCCAACTGCCGTTCGGCCACGTGCGCACCGAGATAGGAGGCGACCCGGTCGCCACCGTGGCGCACCTTCTGTGCCGCGCCGTGCGCGCCGACCTCGTCGAGCACGTCGCCCGTGAGGTCGGCTCCCTCGTCAACCACCTCTCCCGTCGCCCGCTTGGCGTGGTCGAAGAGGCTCTTGCCCCCGCTCAAAAGTTCGCCGCCGTACTTGCCCCAGCTTGACATCAGCCCTGCCCCTCCTGCTGCGGGCCGAACGTTGCATCCAGCGCGGCGTTGTACTGGTCCTCGTCCATCCCGGCAAGAGTCGGCGCGACTTCCACGCCCGGCACCGCCTCCGCTGTCGCCAGGTCACGTCCCATTCCCTTAAGGGACTGCTCAGAGGCTGTGAGACCGTTTCGGAACGACTTCTCGCTGTAGTCCGGATGCAGCCAGCCGGGCGTGGCCAGCTGCCCCCAGCCCTCCTGGTCGATCTGCTGCTCGGAGGCGTACGGATTCCCCTCCAGGGAGTTCAGGCCAACCTTAAACGAGTTCTCCACGGTCTGGTCCGTCTGATACATCGTCCCCGCCGCGAGGCCGACGCCCGCCGCGAATGCGTTTCCCTCGTCGATCAGGGCTCTCACCCCCCATTGCCAGCGCTCGCAGAACGAGTGAAAAGCGGCGCCGACGGTCTCGTCGCCGACGGTCATACCGTCCATCTCCAGGTCGTCGAAACCGCGCCCCGTGCCTGACCGGCCCGCGTCGTCAATGAGCCCCAGCTTCCCCAACTCGCTGAGAGCCCTGTCGATCCCGTCGGCGATCAGCGCCAACCCGATGGCCCGCAGATCGGGAGTCCCACCCGCACTCGCCCCGTCGGCACTGATCGTCCTCTCCACTACCGCCCTGCCTCCCCGTCCTCACGATGGTCCGGCCCGTTCACCGCGACCCCCTCGAGCACTACTTGGGCCACTGGCGGCAGCACCAGTGCGTGTGCACCGTCGGCCGCGTCTACCAGCACGCCGCACGGCACACCCGACTCGGCCACCGCCGGTACGGCCGCGTCGAGCAGAGCGGCACCCCACACGCCCCTGTACTGCCATGGCCCTCCATCAGCCCCTCGGGCCACCGCATACCGTGCCAGCGCCCTCTCACTGGTGAATGCCAGGATCCAGCGCACTGCGCCCATGTCCACCGTCAAGGGGACCTCCTCGGCGTCCGGCCCAGGCAACGTGCCCACCGGCACCAGCACTCTTGACCGCCGGAACTCGCCCAGCTTCACACGGAATCGATGCTGACCCGCCCGCACCTGCGCGGCCTCCCCCTCAGAGACCGCCTCGACGCGAGCCGGGACGGTCCCCCGGTCGGCAGGTGCGTCGACGTCCGCCGACGCGGTGGCACCCGAGGGGGCGGCGCCCCCACCGCCCTTCGACTCCTCGGCACTGCTACGAATCACCGTTTGATCGGCGATGTCCGTCAAGCGCGACCGTGGCGGCCTCGGCGCAACGCCCCTTGTGGTCACCTCGCTGGGATCTTCATGCCGCTCGGCCCGCCTCACGGCCTCAGGGTCCCGGCGGTCCCCCAACATCTCTCCTGGCTCGTCCACGATCGAGTCCCCGTCGCGGGCCACCTGTCAACCCCGTTCCATGATCAAACTTCAGTATGTTCGCAAGATCTGATAACCCACTGCAACCATCCGCCTGCCAAGGATGACCAAAGGGATCCTCAAGCGGGACTGAAGATCGTTCAGTGTAACTCTCGATCATGGAAGATCCATCGATGACCAGTGAGAATGTATCGACTCCGAGGCCGTCGAGCCTACGAAGGCTTCGAAGGCGAAGGCCGTGGACGACCAGTTGATCGACGAGCTGCGGGCCGCACCAAGGCCGAGGGCCTCCGGGACTCACACAACGGCACGCGCTCCAAGGCGGCGCTGACCAACATTAGGTCCAGTGGAGATAACTGAACCGTTCCGGGTTCGGTATAGAGCTGCGATGTCACGCGCGGACGGTTTCGTCAGCGCGGGTGTGGTGGCGATGGTAGGCGGTTTCGTACTCGGTCGGTGAGGTGTGGGCGAGGGCGCCGTGGAGCCGGCGGTGGTTGTACAAGTCGGTCCACTCAGCGGTGGCGAACTCCACGTCGGTGAAGATCTTCCACGGTCCTCGGCGGTTGATCAGCTCGGTCTTGAACAGGCCGATGGTGGACTCGGCGAGGGCATCGTCGTATGCGTCGGCGACGGTTCCGATCGAGGGCGCGATGCCTGCCTGGGCCAGGCGCTCGGTGAACACGAGGACGTGTACTGACTGCCGGCATCCGAGTGATGAATCAGCCCCCCGTTGACCTGCTGCTTCTTGCGGCAGCCGCGCTGCCACAGGGCTTGTTCGACCACGTCGAGGACCAGCGCGGTGTGCTTGTTCCGGGCGGCCTTCCAGCCCAGGATCCGCCGGGAGAAGGCGTCCACGCAGTACGTGGCGGTGTTCGCGGTGCAGTGCCTGGGCGAGGAAGTCCTCGCCCAGGCACGCCGCGATGGACATGCGCGTCATCGCGTCGGGCTCCCGCTCGTCAGTCGTTGCCGTCGGGGGTCAGTTTCCCCAACACTGACAGATCCGGCATGTCCATCGGCGGTTCAGCCGTATGGCTCCGCCGGTACCCGACGGGGAATAGAACTTCACCGAACTCCAGGGACGTTGACAACTGCTCTCGCGATCATGGACATCTCGTAGTCCGTGGCATGTCCGGCCGCGCGCGTGCATGCGCGAGCTGATGAGCCATGCCTGGCCGGCACCAACGTCACTCAGTGCGCGTCCGACCGTTCTTGAGCACCCCGTAATAGTCGCTGTAGGGGAGTTCCAGCTTGAACACCAGGCCGTACCGTTTCCGGATGGCAGCGACCGTGGCGGCCTTCGGGTCACGGACCACGCGGGACACCGGCGGATCGTCGACGAGACCGGCGTAGGGCTCCTCGACCAGCCGGCGCAGGCCGCCGCCGCGTGTCGTGTCCCAGGTCAGCGTCTGTCCGGAGACGGCCAGCCTGGTCGATTCCGTGGCCGGCGAACCCTGGCGGTTCGGGCCGTGCCCCCGGTAGTAGGCGACGAACCGCCTTCCGTCGTCATCGTGCGTGAACGGGATGGGATCTCCGAACCCGGCCGGCCCGGAACGGGCATGGTCACCCGCAGTCAGGATCCCGTCGAGAGTGTCGCCCATATGCCTGGAGTCGGCACCGTAGTAGGCGGTGATGTTCATCGAGCAGATGACCTTGTAAGCGTCGGTCTTCTGCTGGAAGAACCACCCCGGTCCCGACCCCGGCACGCACACGTCGTGCACCACGACCAGGCCGAGCGACAGGGGTGTGCGATCGGCGTATGCCCGTGCCACGCCCCGAAGCCGCTGCTCCGCCCGCTCCCGGGCCCGCACCGCCTGGCCGCTCTCCCCGAACTTGCGCAGCTGCCTGTCGCTGACGGCACGGTCCGGAGTCGAGGAACAGGCCGAGACAGCGAATAGGACGATCACCGCCAACGGCCCCCACACGCTCCTCAGGCCGACGACACGCCGCGCAAAGCCCCTCATAATTGTCCGCCTCTCATCAGCAGCTACCTCTCCATCGCCGTACGCCCGATCCGACCGTCACTGTCCACCAGGACGGCCGGACCGGGCATGAGTACCCGTACTCAGACGGCTAGATGACCAATTCCAAGGGATGCCTGCGGAGGGTGTGGGGTGGGCGGCGGCCGAAGCCACCGCGAGACAGTCAGGCAGCGGGCTGCCGGCCCTGGTTGTCGAGGTGGCAGCAGGCGGTCAGGCGTCAGGGTCGACTTCGGGGTGCGTGAACCGCACGGGCTTGCCCAGCGACCGAGCGTAGGCGATTTCGGCTCGGGTGCTGTCTCCGATGTAGTCGCCGACTATGAGCACCTCATCAGCGAGCCGGATCTTCGCCCGGTGCAGATCGTCGAGTCGAGCCTTCAACGCCTCGGCCTCGACAGGATCGGACCAAAGTTTGTGCGGCGACTTCATGTCACAGGCCGGTTTGACGATAATCTTTCCGGCTTTGGTCTCCCGCAGATCGGCCTCGGTCATCTCGGTCATGAAGCGGGTGGAGCCGCAGATCACGACGATACGCGGGAGGCTCAACAGCTTCTTCGCGTCGGCGAGCTTCTCCTCGGGGGTGAGCAGTTGCGGGTATGACACTGGTTCCTCCTGGTGGTGTGGTCCAAGGGGTGCCCGCGGAGACGAGAACGAGGGTGTCCAAGATCGTTTTGTGACGAACGACGTGGACACCCTCGCGACGGCACTCTATGCGACGACCGACGACATGCTGAAGGAGCATCCCGACCTGGCGCCGTGGCGCCCGTCGGTCGGCAATACGCCCCGCCTGAGCGATGCCGAACTGGTCGCCCTCGCCACGATGCAGGCCATACTCGGCTACACCTCCGAGGCCAAATGGCTCCGCCATACCCGTGCCCACCTGCGCCACCTCTTCCCCTACCTGCCCCAGCAGCCCGGCTACAACAAGCGGCTGCGCAAGGTCGCCAAGGCGAAGGCGACCCGGGAGAAGGACGAAATCGACTTCGAAGCGGTACTGCCGCTGCTCGACGCTCCGACACGCGCATGGCTGGCAGACGCGATCAAGGTGATCGCGCCCCACCACCCCTGGCTTCGCCGGCTCCTTCCGGTCAGCCGAACGTGAGCAGCGGGACGTCGTAGAGGTCGGGGTTCCGGGGCCGGGTCATCGTGGGCGACGTGACCTCCACGATCAGCAGCTCGCTGAGGAACTGGACCTTGGCGCTGAGGAGATGGCTCGTCCTGCCATCGGCCGACTGGGCCTTCAGGCCGGCGGAGACATGGATGTGCGGGAGTATCTGTGGCCGGGTCATGGGCGAGGGTGCCGGCGCCGAACGCATCGAAGCCCAGACCGGTGCGTCCGGGTCCGCGAGCTTCTCGTAGGCATCCACGATCTCGGCCTCCGCGAAGGCTCCGATGAACGAGGGGATGTAGCCCTGCCGTATGCCGTTGTCCCGGCAGAAGGTGGACAACGCCTCGAAGAAGTCCTCCCTGCTGGGTGTTCTGCAGCAACTTGGGCAACACGGCATAGCCGACCGGCTCGACGACTATGCCCAGTCTGCGCAGACCGGGGCCGCAAGGGAGCAGTCCCGGAGGTGACTCGGTGGTAGGGAGTACGTCACAAAGAAGGCGAAAGCGCCGCTGCAGGTCGTAACCACCAGGTCACAGCAGGCAGTGGCGGCACACCCCGAGTAACTCAACTCAAGGATGCGCCGCTACACCGTCAGGGGCCACCGACGGAACCGAGTCCCGCCGGACCGAATGGGATCGGAGCCCTCCGGGCCGCCGCCGGCCTCCACCCCCCTAAGACCGTGTCCTACATGGTCTTAGACCGTGTCCTACATGGTCGGTTGGTCGTTGAGTGCGGTATGGGGAGTGGGCGGTGGGGTTGGATCGTTCCGGATGGTCTGTGGGAGTTGGCGAGGCCGTTGCTGCCGCCTGCGCGGGTGCGACCGCAGGGCGGCGGGGTCGCGAACATCGATGATGAGGCGGTGTTCGCCGCGATCATCGACGTGTTGGTCAGCGGCTGTGCCTGGCGGGCACTGCCGCCCTGCTAACCGGCGCGTCGAAGTCGACCGTCCATCGCCGGTTCCTGATCTGGTCCAGAGCCGGGGTGTGGGGCCGGCTGCACCAGAGGGTTCTCCAGCTCCTGGACGAGAACGGCTTGGTGGACTTGTCCCGCGCGGTCCTCGACTCGGCTCACGTCCGCGCGAAAAAGGGGGCGAACTTGCAGGTCCGAGCCCCGTGGACCGGGGTAAGCCCGGTTCCAAGATGCACGTCCTGTCCGACGCGGACGGACTGCCCCTACGCGTCGGACTCTCCGCCGGCAACACCCACGACAGTCAGGCCCTGAAGCCGATGCTGTCCCATTTCCACATGGGACACGAACCCCATGCCGCCGATTCCAAGCCCGTACGTCTTCATGCCGACAAGGCCTACGACATCCCTCATCTGCGACGATGGCTCTGGGGCAAGCGCATCGGCGTCCGCATCGCCCGCAAGGGCATCGACTCCAGCGAACGACTCGGCCGCCGCCGGTGGGTCATCGAACGCACCATGTCGTGGCTGACCGGCTACCGTCGCCTCAACCACCGCTACGAGCGCGAACCCGGCAACTACCTGGCGTTTCTTGGACTGGCAGCCGCCCTCTGCTGCTACAAACGGCTCCTCAAGCTGACCATGTAGGACACGGTCTTAGTACCGCAATCGCCAGCAATCCGTAGACCATGTTTCCTCCTGAAATGGCGGGATCAAAGTGCGCCAGCCGATCGGCCTGCGGCGACCGGGACGTCAGCTTCCACGGTTCTTCCCAACGCGTTGCCCGGCACTGCGTTCCCGGTGTCTCAGCGCCGATACAGCTTCCCGAGGAGGGGACGGCTCCAGATTCAGCCGAAGTGCCACTTTCCCGCCGATGCCCGTGAGCATGCCGGCCTCCGACGTGTGCTCGTTTTCGATTCTTGCTGGAAGGGCTGGAAGGGCCCACGCGCCGCGAGGAGCGTGGGCCCATGCCGACTGAAGGACACGCCCTCGACGGTCTGTCCCCGCTGGGTTCTGAAGTAGCGGAGCCTGCGGCTCTGCCAGTTCCCAAGTGCACGATGCGCGATGATCGGTTCCACTTCCCCCCGTACCGAGGAGCGCCATGCATCCGGTCGTCCACACCCGATACGGCTCCGTACGCGGCACCCTCGGCCCTTCGGGCATCGCCGCGTTCAAGGGTGTCCCCTACGCCATACCACCACTCGGCGAGCTCCGCTTCCGGCCGCCCCTGCCACCCCGGCCCTGGAACGGTGTGCGCGACGCCGTGGACTACGGCCCGACCGCTCCCAAGTCGCCCTACGCCCCGCCGTTCGACCAGCTGATCCCCGAGGTCGACATCCCGGGCGAGGACTTCCTGAACCTGAACGTGTGGACCCCGGACCCGGCAGGCCGACTCCCGGTCATGGTATGGCTGCACGGCGGCGCTTTCGCCAACGGCTCCGGCTCTGCGCCGTGTTACGACGGCACCGCCTTCGCCCGCGACGGGGTCGTGCTGGTCACGCTCAACTACCGCCTGGGCGTCGAGGGCTTCCTGCACCTAGCGACCGACCACAGCGAGGCGACAGCCAACCTCGGCCTGCTCGACCAGATCGCCGCGCTCGAATGGGTCCGTGACAACATCGGCGGCTTCGGCGGGGATCCCGAGGCCGTCACCGTTTTCGGCGAGTCCGCGGGCGCCATGAGCATCGGCACGCTGCTCGCCATGCCGGCCGCCCGCGGCCTGTTCCACCGTGCCGTCCTGCAGAGCGGCGCCGCACACCACACCCTCTCGCCCACCTCCGCCGCCCTGGTCGGCAACCGGCTGGCCCAGATCCTCGGCGTGCCACCGACCCGTGCCGCCATCGGCGAGGTCCCGCCCAAGCGACTACTGCCCGCGCAACAGCGGCTGCGCGCCGAGATCTCCGCACGCCCCGACCCCCGGCTGTGGGGCGAGGCCGTGCACAACCTGATGCCATTCGAACCGGTCGTCGACGGCCGCACACTGCCGACCCCGCCCGTAGACGCGATCGACGCGGGCGCGGCCGCGGGCATTGACGTACTGGTCGGGACCAACCGCGACGAGTATCGCCTGTTCCTCGTCCCCACCGGCATGTCGGCACTCGTCGGCGAGGAGATGCTGGAACGCGCGGCGACAGGGTACGGACTCAAGCCCGTCGAGGGTGTCGCCGCCTACCGCGCGGCCTTCGAGGAAGCCTCTCCGGGGCTGCTGCTCGCCGAGATCGCCACCGACTGGTTCTACCGCATCCCGGCACTGCGCCTCGCCGACGCGCAGTCCCGGCACGGCGCGCGCGCCTACGTCTACGAGTTCGCCTGGCAACCCCCCACTTTCGACGGACAACTCGGCGCCTGCCACGCGAGCGAGCTCCCGTTCGTCTTCGACGCCCTCGACGACCCCGCCTTCGTGGGGCTGCTCGGTCCGCATCCGCCCCAGCAGGTCGCCGACGCGATGCACGCCGCATGGGTGGCCTTCGCCACCGCGGGCGACCCGGGCTGGCCGCGCTACGACGCCGACCGCCCGGTGATGCGCTTCGGCGGCGCCACAGGCTTTCCTGCTGCCGTGGAGACCGACCCACGCGGAGCGCTCCGAACCTCGTGGGACGGAGTCCGCTGAGCGAAAGGCAGAGGGTTGGTTGGGCAGCACGAGATGGATGTGACCCGCAGACGGCCTCTGACTCTGGTCGGCCGCAAAGTGCTTGCGGGATGGCGTCCGCCGTCGACGGCCGTACAGGCGCGGCGGCGGGGCGGGAGTTCCTCGCGGAACTCCGGCGAATACTTGCTTGGTGGCGCCACTTCGTGGGCTGTTCGGGGCTGCGGCCGCTACAGGTCGAACTCCAGGTGCTCGATGTCCGTGAAACGGACCTCCTCGAGGCTGCCGGCTCGACGGCCGTTGTCCTGGAAGTACATGTCCTTGAGCCCCTCGGCGGCGATCTGCTACAGCTGCTGGTCGCCGGCGCCAGCCTGCTGGGCGTCGAAGAGCCGTGCGGCGTACTGCGGCGGTAGCGCGACGGTGAGGTGCCGGATGCGGGCGTCGTCGGTCGAGCCGATCGGCGCGGTGTAGCCGAGCCTGGCCCGGGTGTCGATGACGATGCCGCCGGTCGTCGCTGGCCTCGACGGCGAAGTTGAAGCCGATCGTGGTCAGCCTGCCGTGCAGGATCCTTTCGTCTTCCGAGGTCGATCGCGGCGATCGTCTCGTTCAGTTGGTCCAGGCTCGCGACGTCAGGGACGGGGACCAGGTGCTGGCGGCGGAACCTGCCCCGCTCCTACTCGACCCCGCCCTTCTCATGGGCCCCGTCGATGCCGGGCATGCAATAGAACGCCTTGAAGCCGTAGTGCGACCGAAACGAGGTCCAGCGTTCGTTCTCCACCCGACTGCGGCCCCAGCAGACCGAGCGGACCGCGTCCTTGAGGTTGTCGTAGCGGATGTGCCGGACCGGCACCCCGCCCAGCGCCCGAAATGCCTCCACGTGGCCTTCCAGGAACGCTTCCTGGGCCTGCGTGGCGAACACCCGATGGACCGCCTTGCCGGAGAACGACAGCCGCAGCGTGAACAGCGCGCACTTCACCGCCTGCCCGCGGACCCGCACCCAGACGTCCGCGAAGTCGACTTCCGCCTCCTCGCCGGGCAGGTGGACCTGCGGCACCATCCCCTCCAGGTGCTTGGCCTTCTCGCGCTCCTCCGCCAGGATCTGCGGACGCCGCTGGCCGACGTAGACCCGCACCGACGAGTACGACGCCTCGGTGAACGCGTGCTCGCTCGTCAGCCGCTCGAAGATCCGCTTGACCGTGTGCCGTTGCTTGCGCGGCGCGGACAGGTCCTCCCGCAGCATCGCGTCGATCCAGTCCTTCGCCGGATTCAGCACCGAGGCCCGCTGCCACCCCGCCTTGCGCTCCGGCGGCACCGCCGAACTCACCGCCCGGCGCACCGTCCGCCAGTGCACCCCGTAACGCTCCGCCACCTGCCGCTGGAACAATTGCGGATCCTCACGCAGGTCCCGGCGGATCGATGCGAACAACTCCGCCCTCGACAACGCCAACACGGCCTCCCTGGCCGCGAAGCGTATGGAGGCCGCCGCGTCGGCGATCGGGAGCGCCATCGCCGACATGCCACGAGGCCTCTGGTGAACCTGGTGTCCGAAGCTCACAGGACCTGACGGAATCAGCCCCATCAACGTCCTTTGCCCGGCAAGATGATCACCGTGCAGACGGGGACGTTGGTGGGGCTGATCAGTGGTCTGGGTGGTGCCGTCATCGGTGCAGGGGTCGAAGGCCTCGACCACCGAGGCCAGAAGCTCTTCCGCCATCTCGCCGTCGCCCAGGCCGAGAAGGCCACCGGGGCGAAGGCCAAGCGCGTACTGGTGACGGCCGCCTGATCTCAGGCCCAGCTACTTCGGCAGGATCTGACCCTGGTCCGTCACGTAGTAGCTGTTCTTGCACTCCATGAGCGCCGACTCCGAGACGTTGTACGGGCCGCCGGCCTGCTGGTTGCAGAACTTGTTGAGTATCTGGAACTTCTGCGCGGCGGACACCCCAGCCGGCTGGTTGTTCCGCGACTGGTCGTCGACTTGCCCCTGCACCCAGGGGGCAGGGGAAGCGGGGTCCGAACTGCTGCCGGAGCCCATGAGGGCACCGCCCAGGAAGAACGAGGCAACGGCAACAGCGACGACGCCGCCCCACAGGGCCGCCGGCCGCTTCCACCAAGGCCGCTCCATCCCCACCAGGATGCGCTGGTACTCCGGGTGGTTCTCGTACTCACCCCGCCAGCCGTTCGGCGAGTCCGTCGAGTCGCCCGCCATGTGCACGGCGGGAGCGCCGGACGGGCGCGGGGGGACGTTCGGGGGAAGTGGCGACGAGTTCTCCACCGTAAGCTCCTCAAAGCCCTGACCGGCAGCCAAATCGCACACAGAGAGTCGGGCCGCACAGGTTAACCACGAGACATGCTTGGAATCTACACACATGACGGAACCGTGATCTTTCGTGACAGCCGTCAGAACACCTCACGGAGACCCGCATAGCGTCCACAGCGTCAACCTCTCTGCCCTGTACGCGGACCTGGCAACGATGACGGATCCCCGCGAGAGCGAGCCCTCCGAGGCTCTTCTGACGATCACCGCCGGAGAGCTGGTGGACTTCGCCGACGCCGTCAGGGCGTACGAGCGCTGCCTGATGCAAGGTGGCGACCACGAGGAGGCCCGGGAGACCGCCCAGGCCCACTACGACGACTCCCGCCTCTTCAGCACCTGACGCTCCGCTGACACAGAGCGTCAGGCCGTTGCTCAGCGATGCCCCCGGTCCTGGCAGTCGCATCCAGCGTTGGTCTGATCGCACTGCTGGTGGTTGCCGTATTTGCACCACGTGCAGGTGCCGTATCCGTTCCCCATGCTTGATCCCCTCCCCTCTTGCGCCTTCGCATCATGACAGCGATCAAGGTCAAGAAGAGATCAAAATTTGTACTGACGGCCGTCGGTGCCTGACAGTCACAACGCGGGGCTCTTCGACTGTTGCTGCGGCAGTTCACCGTTGGCGTCGGGCTCCAGGAGAGGGCTGGCCGGCTTGAGCAGCTCACCCAGCTCCGGGAGCTTCGCAGCGGAGAACTTCAGGATCAACGCGGCTTGCAGATGGGCCTTTGGGCAAAACCCACGGCCTTCGGGAAGAGCAGCACCAGCCCGGTGCACACCCCGACCACCAGCGCCACCAGCTGTACGGCGGCCAGCACCACGCCTACTAACGACAGCAGCGACAGCAGAGCCCCGGCACCCAGCATCCGCAGACGCCTGCCCATCGCTCCCCCGTCGCACACCACCACCGGCGCGTCCTGGCGGCCCAGCAGCAGCCGCGTCCAGCACCCGTGCACACACAGCACCAGCGGCCCGACCGTCAGCCCCGTCACAAGCGACACCAGCCCAGCCCCGCCCACCACCGCTGCACCGGCCCACACCGTCCCCGGCAGGCCGACACCGCCTACCGCCCGGCACAGACCCGCGACCATCGCATACAGACCGCCGGCCACCAACCCCAGCGGCAGCGACGCCACCGGAACCCCGACGAATGGGTCGAACAGCAGGAAGGCCAGGTCCCGTCTCGTCGCCGGATCCCGCCGCAGCTGCCGCACCCGCCTCCGGCGCAACACCGCGCCGTACGAGGCGTACAGATGCCTGCCGTCGCGGTACAGCCCACTGTCACGCGGGCGGGGCTCCGGTGACTCGGGAAGGTAGGGATCACCAACGGGCACCTCCGACCACCGCCCGGCCAACTCGCGCCGCAACCGCGGCAGCCGCCGGCACAGGTCCAGCGCGCCCACCGCGCCCACGCTGGCCGCGACCGCGGCCGGCAGCAGGACCAGCAGCCCCACCAGCCCCAGCGCCGCGAGTACCACGCCGCGCAGTGGCCCCGTCCCGTGGGCCCGCAGGCCTGTCAGCGCGGCGACCACTCCGGTCGGCGCCCCGCGTTGTTTTTTCCGGGTGTTCGGTGCCAGCACCGCGCCAGTCTCCCACTGCCCATTCGAGCCTCGCTCGCCCCAATCTCGTGAGGAGAACGGTCTCCCCCACTGAAGACGGTCATGACAAGCTCCCCATGTTGATCAGAATCTCGTGGGGTCCACGCGTCGAGGTGTGGCGGGCGTGCTGGCCGGCGGAGTATCCGCGCACGATGTGGGGCTGGCGTTGTCGGCGGTGGAAGAATCTGCGGGTTCCGGCGACGAGTTCGGCCTGGGCTCACGCAATCTGCCACGGCGGCCGGGGCCAGATCCGCCAGGCACACCTGGGCGCCGCCGTCGCCCACCTCCACGCCGAGGGCCACGACATCAAGGACGAGGACGTGGCCCGCATCTCCCTGCTCAAGGACAGGCACATCAACTTCCTGGGCCGCTACCTGTTCAACATGCGGACCCGGGTCACGGGCTGCGCCCCTTCCAGGACCTGGATGCCATCGAGGATGACACCGACGACGGAGGCTGAGCGACTGCCCGTACCTGTTTGCAAGCATGGCCAGCGGCTTTCGAGTCCTTGGAGGTGCTGGGCGACCGGGAGCTCCACCGATGTGTCCTTGCGGTACCGGCCGGCTGTCTGCCTCTCTGCCGCCGTCGACGGCGAGTGTCTCTGGGCTGTCCGAAGGTCCCCGAGGTCGGCCAAAGGCGACCGACAGTGACAGGTGAGCCGCAGCCTGCAGCAGCGAAACCCCAGGTCAGATCCCCCTGGCCATACGAGCTTCCATCCAGGGGTGGCCGGTCAGGCAATATAGGGTGTTACTCACCGAGTACAACCGCTCTGCCAGGAACCGTGTCCGCTGCGAGCACCTCCAGTCGTTCGACTACATGGCGGCGCGATGGTTCGCTGCCGCAGCTACGAATGAATCCATTTTGCCGTCCTCGACGCCTCTGACCGTTGCGTCAACTCCGCCTCGTTTACTGCCTCCTCGATGATGATGGAGGCATCGCCGGGGCCCGGAGCGGTGCAGGCTCCTCCTGGCATCGGATGATGCGTACGAGCCGCATGAGGACGCTGGGCACGACCTGGCATCGTTCCTGACGGGCGAGCTGGCCGTGACCGCCGCGAGCTTCGTCCAGACGGCTGTCGCGACCGCGCAGCCCCATGAGCTGGTCCCCGACGGTCCGCCCCAGCGCCGCCGCGAACACCGGCACCGCCACGATCCGCACCGAGCGCCGGCGCTGCGTCTTCATCGCCGACCTCCGCACCTGACGCGCCGCGCGCCAAGGGCCCGCTTTCGACCGGGGACGGGCCTTCACTCATGCCCGGCCTCACTCGTTCCGGTCACAACCCCGTCACGCGGACCACGCGCCCGCCCACAAGCCCCGTACGCTCGCCCCTCACGAAACAACCATGGGGGGATCATGAACCGCAAAACACTCGCCTGCACCGCAGCCATCATCACCCTCGCCCTCGCCACCGCCTGCCAGCCCACCCAGACCACCGGGAACAGCGGCAGCAGCGCCGCCGCCAGCAGCAGCAGCAGCAGCGCAGGTGACAACAGCAACGGCAGCACCGCCAAGAAGACGGTCCCGAACTTCGTCGGCATGGGCCTCCAATCCGCCCAGGACGCCGCCCAGGAAGCCAACTTCTACAACCTCACCTCTCACGACTCCCTCGGGCGCGACCGCATGCAGATCCTCGACCGCGACTGGAAGGTCTGCACCCAGAGTCCGAAGGCCGGCACGTCCGCGAGCACTGACGTCCAGCTCGACTTCGGCGCGGTGAAGCTCGCCGAGTCCTGCCCAGCCCACGATCAGGCCGCGCCGTCCGCCGCGGGGGGCAGCATGCCGGACTTCCACGGCAAGAGCGTGAGGGCCGCCCGCGCTGCCCTAGACTCCGGCACCTCGATCACCGTCAACGACGCGTCCGGCACGGGCCGCCTGGTCCTCATCGAGTCGAACTGGCAGGTGTGCAGCCAGACTCCCTCTGCGGGCACGAAGGTGAACGGGCAGCCGGTAACGCTGAACGCCGTCAAGTACGGCGAGAGCTGCCCGTAGACAGGGAGACGGCCGAGCTCCGCGCCGGCATGACGTGCTCATGCCGCCATAGGGGCCCCAATTCGCAGCCGGATAGGGGCCCCTTCATCCCGTGCGAACACCCGAACACCCCGTCACAATTCCACCACATTACTCACATAGATCCCACCCGGCGTCCAGCATCGCTCGCATGAGACGCACCCTCACCACCGCCGGCACAGCCGTCCTGCTCGCTGGCCTCGCCGCCTGCTCCAGCAGCACACCCAGCAACAACAAGCCGGCATCGCACACCACCGCCAGCAGCCCGACGAAGCCCAGCCAGACCGGAGCCGCGAAGAAGACCAGCGCCACCGGCGCGCCAGCGAAGAAGCTCCCGACCGCGCAGGCTCAGAAGGAGGCCGCCGCGGTCCTGGAGAAGGAAGACCAGGACTTCCGGGACTTCCTCGCCGAGGGCATCAAGGTGACCGGGGCGCTGCAGTACACGGCCTGGTACCAGAAAGCCATCGTCGGCCTGGACATGCAGCAGAACGCCTTCACGAAGGCGGACTCCTCTTTCACGGACGCCAACGAGCCGATGGACCTGCTGGAGCAGTGGCGCACCGACAACAGCGAGGCCGACTCGCGGATTACCCAGTACGCCATGGACGGCACCCACATGGACGCCCCTAATGCGACGACTCGGAAGGACGCGGCCGACTGCCTCGCAGCGCTCGCGAAGGCAGACAAGGACGCCGAGAAGATCGCCAACGGGAGCTGATCATGCGCAACATCTCCACGGCAGCAGTGGGTGCGGCCACCGCGCT
Organism: Streptomyces tropicalis; assembly: GCF_029269835.1. Taxonomy (GTDB): domain Bacteria; phylum Actinomycetota; class Actinomycetes; order Streptomycetales; family Streptomycetaceae; genus Streptomyces; species Streptomyces tropicalis. Next base: position 161,528 of record NZ_JARJBB010000007.1, read on the forward strand.
CACCGCCCTGCTGCTCGCCGGCTGCTCCAGCAGCAGTCCAACGCCGACGCCTGCGAAGACTCCGGCCCAGCATCTGGCTGACCTCGACAGCAACAAGCGTGCGCCCAGCAACTATTCAGAGCATCCTGGACGAGCTGAAGCCGAAGTGCACGCAGACTGACGAGCAGATGGTCCCCATCGCGACGGCCATGGTGCGGCTGCTCCAGGAACACGGCGTGAACGACGAGTCCGAGTACAGCGCCCTCATCCACCTCAATCAGTCCATCCCGGCCGGGACGCCGAAGATGGACTGCCAGAGCATTGCCGCCGATTACGTGACGCTGCGGGAGGGCGCGAACACGTAGCCGCACGCGCAGCCTGCGCGAACACCGGCGAGTGATCACCGGCGGAGACACTGGGACACTGGGTGCGGTCCTGGCCAAACTCGGCGTCCGCACCCGCCACGAACCCGCCCACAAAATCAATCATCCCCAACACCAGTAGAGGGCGTCGCCGCCGCGGCATGATCGAAGGGGAGTTTGCTGCTATAGGCCGTTTCCGCAAAAGATCACGGTCGACCACCCAGTCGCGAGGCAGGACCTGACAACCGTGAACGTCGCCGCTGCGGCGGGTGATATCGAGGACCACACAGCACGTTGGGTAGCGCGACAGATCGAGGGACATTCGAGGGCACGGGGAAACGACACGTGCTCAAGGCACTCCTGGCAGAGGCGAAGGAAAGGGACCTTGCCTGCAAGCGCGCCCGGAGCGCCACTGCCTGAGGGAGGAACGGGCAGCGCCGGGAACGTGGCTCACGCAGCAGGCACACCAAGAAGGGCGATGCCGGACAGCATCACCCTCAGCGTCTTCCGATCACAGGAAGCAGCAGTGCGGAGTGCTCATGAATGCCACGTCACGAGTCTCGAGATCGACGAAGCCCTCCATACTCCAAAGGAATTGGGAGATACGACCAGAGCGGCCATGATGGCGTGCTTCACGGTTGGACCAGTGCAGGTCTTCCAGCGCGGCCGCCAAGGCGGACTCCTTCGGCATGTACCGGGAACAGCGTTCCGTCGCGGGCCCCCCGGCACGCGCGGAGCCGCTGTACGGGCTCAATAAGTAAGCCTCCATCAACCTGAAGAAGCAGGTCAGAGGTCTGGTGTGACCGGCTCTGGAAGTGCTCACGCTGGCTGTGAGCGGTTGTCTTCGGAGTAGATCGTCTGACAGAGCCGGGCGGTTGGCTGGTTTCTACTCGCCAGGGAACGGCCATTTACGATCCGATGCATGGATCCCGAGCTGCTGGAACGGATCACGCGCGGCGCGCGGATCTGGATGAGCTCGGAGAACAGTGGGCCAAACAGCTGGCGGAGGTGCGGGCCGAGCGGGACGAACTTGCGTTCACCGAACGAGTCCTTGCGCGGGTGAGCGGTGAGCGAGCAGATTGCTGATAATCACTGCTCGGTCTCACCGGTGCCCGCGCAGGTGGGTGGTCGGGCGGTCATGCTGATCCCACACCGCACCTCCGATATGAAGGAACTGCTGCACGACAGCTGTTGCGGGTCAGGACGTTGATGACGTGAGTTGTTGGCAGATCAGCTGGTGAGCAAGTTGTGCCGTCGCGAGCAGGCCCTCGCGAGCTGTGTCGACGTTGGATCGCACTGACAATCCGTGCCAGATGGATTGGATGAGCCCGGTCAGGACCGCTGCGTTGGTGCCCGCGGCTAGTTCCCCGTCCTGGATCGCTCGTTCGATGCGCACGAGGAGGGCCTGCTCGTTCGAGCTGTGCAGTTCAGCGACGTAGGCGCTGGTATCGAGCGTGCTCGTGCTGTCGGTCATCACGGCGCTGCTGATGAGACATCCGGGATGCGTGTCGCTTGGCTGGGTGAACTCGTGGACCGAGTCGGTGAGGATGCGTTCGATGACCGTCTGGATGTCCTTCTCGCCGACAGCCTGCTGGTAGATCTCGCGGTAACGCTCGGCGTAGGTCCGCACCGCTTCCTCGAACAGTCCGGCCTTGCTGCCGAAGGCGGCGTAGAGGCTAGAGGTGGAAAGCCCGAGGGCCGCGGTCAGGGTGCGGGTCGAGGTGCCGGAGTAGCCGCGTCGCCAGAAGAGGCGAGCGGCGTCAAGGACCGCACGGTCGCGGTCGAAGGCTCGTGGTCGTCCACGGTTGCGTTCGGTCACGCTTGCATTGTAGATCGTTCGCTCCATAATAGATTTATGGAGCGAACGATTCAGAAGAAGCTGTCGGTCGGCGGGGACAGCTGGGTCACGGTCGATGTGTACGGCGAGCCGGATGCCCCGAGCGTCGTCGTCGTTCCGGGGGTGATGAGTGATGCGCATACGTGGCGCCGTGTTGCGGGCACCATCGACGCCTGGCCCTCAGTGGTAGTCGTAAACCGTCGGGGACGTGCTTCCTCGGGGCCGTTGACCAACTCGTACTCACTGCAGACAGAGGTTGAGGACCTCGGCGTGGTCCTTGACGAGTTCGACAGCACGAGGGCTCTCTTCGGCTGGAGCTACGGCGGCTTGATCACCTTGCTGGCCGCCAATGATCGCCCGATTCCCCAGGTGATCGCCTACGAGCCGGTGATGCAGCCATTCGGACGCCATGCACTGCCGGACCTGAAGATGGCAGAGGAGACTGCAGACTGGGATCGCTGCGTCGAGATCGTCAATCGGCAGATCTCCGGCTTCTCCGCTGCGCATGTCGAGGATCTTCGGGCCGATCATTACGGTTGGGCGATCTTGCGTCGCTTGAGTGGACCGCTGTACGCCGAACTCGGCGCGCTCAACGCGGCGCCGCCTCCGGATGTGATGGCGCGACAGGCAGATCAAGTCGACCTGATCATCGGCCAGTGCAACCGCGGAACAGCCCCCTACGGAACGTCGTTCGACCACGTGCAGCAGCACGTCGCTCACGCCGGAGTCCACGAACTCCCCGGCCAGGGCCACCTGGCCCACATTCAGGCGCCGGCAGAGCTTGGCCACCTGCTCAACAACCTCGCCGCCATCTGATGGGCACCCACGCCAACGCACCTCTCTCCATTGAGGGCCGCAGGCGACTCGTCGAGCGATGCATGTCACGTCCGATCGCCCACGTTGCTGCGGAGATGGGCATCTCCAGGGCATGCGCGTCCAAGTGGGTCAACCGGTACCGTCGTCATGGCGAGCTCGGCCTGCACGACCGGTCCTCCACACCCCACCGTCAACCCACAGCCACACCGGGCGAGGTAGTGGAGCGGATCGAGCAGATGCGCCGAAACCACAAGTGGTCCGCAGGACGTATCGCCTTCGAACTCAGCCAAACCGGGCACGCCGTGAGCCGTCGCACCGTCACCCGGCACCTCTCCCATCTCGGTCTGAGTAGACGACGATTCATCGACCCCGACGGCCACACCACGCGGAAACCACGCACAATCACCGCTCGCCGGCCGGGACACATGGTGCACATCGACGTGAAGAAGGTCGGACGGATACCTGACGGCGGCGGATGGCGAGCCCACGGCCGAGACAGCGACCACTCCCGGGCAGTCAGCCGGAACAAGAAGAAGACCGGCCGTGGAGGGTACGTGTACCTGCACTCCGCGACCGACGGGCACACCCGCCTCGCCTACACCGAGCCCTTGCCGGATGAGAAAGCCTCGACGGCGATCGCGTTCCTGCACCGAGCCAGGGCGTGGTTTGCCGTACACGGCATCACCCGCATCGAACGGCTCGTCACCGACAATGGTGCCTGCTACCGGGCCGACGCGTTCACCCGCGCCCTACTCGGCTCACGGCACCAACGGATCCGACCGTACACGCCCCGGCACAACGGGAAAGTGGAACGGTACAACCGGATTCTGGCAGAAGAGTTCCTGTACGCGCGCACCTGGACCTCCGAAACACAGCGAGCCCAGGCGCTGGCGGTTTGGAACATCCACTACAACTACCACCGGCCCCACACCGCCCTCGGCGGACAACCACCCGCAGCAACACTCGGGCAGACCGTCACCAATGTCCTGGCCTCATACACCTAGAGGTCTATGGAGCAGTCAGCGGTGTGCCGAGGGCACGCCTCAGCCTCCAACTGCCGAGCCAGAAAGAGGTTTCCGACGCCGTCGACCGATTCGCCGCCGGTGTCCTCATGCTTCCGCGGAGCCAGCGGTGGCGAGAGGCCGTGTCCACCGCCCTGCTCAGCACATGGCTGGAGCCTATGTCGCAGACGGTGGATTCTGCGCTCGGCCAGCTCAAGGCGGAGGCCCGCACCGTCCACCGGCAGCTGGTGCCCGTGTGGCGACGGCGAACCCGGCACGGGCGGGTCCTCTCCCTGGACGCAGACCTCAGCGACGGGCTGTCGCTGCACGACCTGCTCGCCGTCGACGTCGACTATCTGTCCTACACAGTAGGGGGCGTATTCGAGGACGAGCGTCTCAACGGCATCCTGCGTGCCCTGAGCGAGGACGAGCGCCAGGTGGTATTTGCCCTGGCCCTCGGCGAGGGCACCACGTGGGCGGAGGCCGCGGCCACGGTCGGCGCCACCGACGCGAAGGCCCTCGGCGACCGAGTCCGCCGCAAGACCAGGCGACTCGCCGCTGAACAGGCCCGCCGCGTCTCCCTGCGACACGAATCAGCCCGAACAGCAGCACCCCATTAACGCGCGGGACTCGCGCACTACGGAGGGGACTTGTGGGGCTAACCCAGTGCTCCGCCACTCTCCGAACCCCGCCGGGTCACCGCCCTGTCGCCCACGGGGCGGGATCCGTCCATACTTCACGCATGCCAGGCGCGCATGCCGACCCATGGGGCTGCCATGCCTACGCTCGTCCTGCTCGTCATCGTGCTGCTGGTACTGGTCGGCACCACCGTCTCCGGTGCCCTGGCCTACCTGTCGTACCGTCATCCGGCAGCGCGCGATCCCCTGCTCGTCGGCCTGACCTGCATGGCGGTTCTGGCCGCCGTCATCACTCCGATCGTCACCCGATGACCTGTCACCGATAGAGTCTGGGGATTGTCAGCGCCCTGCGCCACGATCCGCTCATGGTCACATCCAGGAACTGCCACCGTACCAACGGGCACAACTCCTCTGGCACCACGGGCACCCGGGGCCCGACTGCGTCAAGAAGCTGGTCCGCGACGCGGCGAACCAGCCCTGCCATCTGCCGCCCGCACCGCCCGGTCCACCGGGCACGACGCTGGCGGTGCCCGGCGACGACACGCCGATCGCCTTGGCCGCGCGCGGTTGACCGCTTCCATGGCGCGTCACCGGCTGTAGGCGTCGCCGAGGGGCTGGTGCATCAGGTACAGGTCGCGGTAGTCCAGGCCCAGCTTGTTCCGGGACGTCTCGAACGCGTGATTGGTGTTGTCCTGGGCGCGTCCTGGACCCCGGCTTGGTGGTGACGAGCCGCTGGACTTGATGGCTCGGCCGACGGCCTCTTCGTTGCTGTAGGCGGCGGTGTCCAGCAGGCGGTAGCCGGCGGCCAGGGCCTCGGAGACGGCGCCGCGTCCTCGGCGGGGATCTGGTGAACGCCGATGATCGGCATTTCGACGCCGTTGTGAGGGTGACGGTACGAAAGGCCTTCCGCTGGCGGGTGGGGGCGGGTGGTCAGGGGCGGATGAGGGCCTTGAGGACTTGACGGTCGGCCATGGCCCGGTAGGCGTCCGGCGTCCGGTCGAGAGGGAAGGTCTGGTCGAAGACGCGGCCGGGAGTGATGGTGCCGTCCAGGACGTCGGGCAGAAGTTCCGGGATGTAGGCGCGGGCTGGACTGGCGCCGCCGGTCAGGGTGATGTTGCGCATGAACTCGGCCGGCCCGATCGGCCCCAGTTCGTACTGGGGGACGCCGAGGCGGCTGATGGTGCCGCCGTCCAGGACCGCACCGAGGGCGGTGTCGAGGGCCTGGCGGGTGCCGACGGCCTCGATGGCCTTGTCCACGCCGCCGGTCAGGTCGCGGATGCGAGTGATGCCCTCCTCGCCGCGCTCGGCAACCACGTCGGTGGCGCCGAACTCGCGGCCCAGACTGGTGCGGGCTTCGTGGCGGCCGGCGAGGACGATCTGCTCGGCGCCGAACCTCTTGGCGGCGATCACCGCGCACAGGCCGACCGCGCCGTCCCCGACGACGAGCACCGCATCGCCGCGGCCCACCCCGGCGGTGACCGCGCCGTGATGGCCGGTGGTCATCACGTCCGACAGCGCAAGCAACGGCGGAAGCAGCGCGGAGTCGGGGGCCACTGGGAGTTTGACCAGGGTGCCGTCGGCGTACGGGACTCGGACCGCTTCGCCCTGTCCGCCATCGACGCCGTCGAAGCCGTACCGGCCGCCGTTGTGACACGAGATGTGCAGGCCCTTGGCGCAGTACTCGCAGGTGTTGTCGCTGTAGGTGAACGGGGCAACGACCAGGTCACCGGCTCTCAGGCCGGTGACGTCGGCGCCGGTCTCCTCGACGACGCCGAGAAACTCGTGGCCCATGGGGCGGCCGGTGGCTGCGGCCGGCATCGACTGGTAGGGCCACAGGTCGCTGCCGCACACGCAGGCGGCGACGACGCGGACCACAGCGTCGGCGGGGTTCACGATCTTCGGGTCGGGCCGGTCCTCGACGCGGACGTCGCCGGCTTCATACATCACTGCTGCACGCATGAAAGGTGTGACTCCAAACGAGGGACGAGGTGGCGCCACGCGTAGCGCGGGAGCCGGGGCGGGATCAGCGTTCGAGCATCTGCGCTTGGGCCGCGGTGTGGGTGTCGCCGGCGGCGGGCGGCAGGCTGCTGAGCTTGTCGAGTTGCTCGGCGGTCAGCGTGACTGTGTCGGCAGAGGTGTTCTCCTCGACTCGGCTGACGCGCTTGGTGCCGGGGATCGGGGCGATGTCGTCGCCCTGGGCGAGCAGCCAGGCGAGTGCGACCTGCGCCGGTGTGGCTCCGACCTCGGTGGCCAGGGCCTTGACCTCGTCGGCGAGCGCGAGGTTGCGCTGGAAGTTCTCGCCGGTGAAGCGCGGGTTGCTGCGGCGGAAGTCGTCTTCGTCGAACTGGGTGGTGGAGCGGATGGCGCCGGTGAGGAAGCCGCGCCCGAGCGGGGAGAACGGGACGAGGCCGATGTTCAGCTCCCGCAGGGCGGGCAGAACGCGCTCCTCGATGCCGCGGGTCCACAGGGAGTATTCGGACTGGACCGCGGTGACGGGCTGAACGGCATCGGCGCGGCGGATGGTGTCGGGGCCGGCCTCGGAGAGGCCGAAGGCGCGGACCTTGCCCTCGGCGATCAGCTCGCCCACGGCGCCGGCGGTCTCCTCGATCGGCGTGTTCGGGTCGACGCGGTGCTGGTAGTACAGGTCGATGCGGTCGGTGCCCAGCCGCTTCAGGGAGCCCTCGACGGCCGTGCGAATGTTGGCCGGGCTGGAGTCCAGGTTCCACGCACCGTCGCCGCCGTGGGAGACCAGGCCGAACTTGGTGGCCAGCACCACCTTGTCCCGGCGGCCCTTCAGCGCCCGTCCGAGCAGGTCCTCGTTGATGTAGGGGCCGTAGATCTCGGCGGTGTCGATGAGCGTGACGCCCAGCTCCAGTGCTCGGTGCACGGTCCTGATCGATTCCGCGTCATCGGTGCCCGAGCCGGTGTAGCCGTGGGACATGCCCATCGCGCCCAGCCCGATCCGGGAAACCTCCAGGTCACGCAGCTTGATGTACCGCATCTCGCCCTCTTCCGATCCATGGTGTGGCCCGGTCCCTCTTTTGCCCGGCCCAGCAGGTCGTGCCGGCTGGAGCCCGGGCGGCGGGACAGACCGGCGTCTTCCTCATTCACCTTCGCCCGGATCGCTCCGGCGTGGCAGGGCGGGCTCTTCGGGGGTAATGACAGGGCCACCCTCCCGGCCGCGGCGCGGGTACCCAGTGGGTGAGACTGGAGTCATGGCATCGACGAGCGCGCACAGCGAGGGCGCCGAGCTGGGCCGCTACCTGCGCGCCCGCCGCACCCAGACCAGCCCCGAGCATGTCGGCCTTACCGTCGGCGCCGGTCTCCGCCGCACCCCCGGTCTGCGCCGCGAGGAGCTGGCCACCCTCGCCGGCATCAGCATTGACTACTACGTGCGCCTGGAGCGCGGCAAGGAGACACGCCCCCGCCCCGCCGTCCTCGACTCGCTCGCCCGCGCCCTGCACATGGACGACCAGGAACACCAGCACCTTCGCGAGCTCGCCGCCCGCGCTGCCCGCTACGTGTCCGAACCACCGCCTGCGCCCAGCCGCACCGTGCGCCCCCACCTGAAGCTGCTGCTGGAATCGCTGCGCCCGAACCCCGCCTACGTGATCAGCCGCAGCATGGACCTACTCGCCTGGAACCCCGGCGGCCTGGCCCTGTACGCGGGACTGGACGACTGGCCGGCCAAGCACCGCAACCTCGCCCGCTACCTCTTCCTCCACCCGGCCGCGCGTGATCTGTTCCCGGACTGGGACCGCCAGGTCACCGGCTGCGTCGCCCGGCTGCGCGCCGTCGCCGGCACTGCCCCCGACGCGCCCGACCTCACCAACCTCGTCGGCGAACTCCTCCTCAAGAGCCCGGACTTCGCGGGCCTGTGGGAGCGCTACGAAGTCACCCGCCGCAAGCCTGCCCAGAAGGTCTTCCAGCACCCGCAGGTCGGAACGCTCACCCTTACCTCGCAATCACTGCACGTCGAAGGAACTCCCGGTCAACGCATCGGCGTCTACACCGCCGAACCCGGCAGCCCCAACCACGACGCCCTGCTCCTGCTCGACATGACCGCGCCCAGGCTCACCGAACGTTCCGCGGCCACCCAGTCCACTGGTGAGGAGTCGTAACCCACTACGGGCGATGCGGCCTGCGTCGGCTGCCCACACGGCCCCACGCGGGAAGATCCACGCTCGAGGACGGCGCGGAAATGCCACGTTCGTGAGAGCGACTGTGCCATCGACGTGAGCCCGCGGAGGAACTGCTTGTGAGCGAGCGGCATGTGGCAGACCGTGATGTCCAATCCCATCTCGGCGGCCAAGGCGGCGAGTTCGGTCTTCCAGGTGCGGGTGCGGTAGCCGTTGGACCCGCCTGCGTCCGCAGTGATCAGCAAACGGGTGGCAACCGGGCAGTCGTGCCGGCCCCGGGCCTGCCACCAGCGGCGGATGGAGGCGACGGCGAACGCGGCGGTGTCGTGATCGGTGCCGACACTGACCCAACCGGTGTTCGCGGCGATGCCATAGATGCCGTAAGGGATCGCTTTGCCCGATCCCTGCCGGTCCAGGAAATCATGCGTCTTGACCATCACCGACTCCTGGCCAGGCCGCCACTGGTGGCCCGCGTTCTTGTAGTCGCCGACGAGTTCCTTCTTCTTCGTGTCCACGCTGATCACCGGCTGGCCGGCGCCCATGTGCTGTCTGGCTCGCTCGTTGATGTAACGGAACTGGGCGTCACGGTCTGGGTGCTGCTTGCCCTCAAGGGTCATTGCGCCGGCCTGCAGGCTGAAGCCCTCCTCACGCAGCAGGTCCCCGACCGTGTCCGCACTCACCGTGTGCCCCTGACGGGTGAGCTCGACTGCGAGGTTCCTGGTCGACTTCACCGTCCAACGCAGCGGCGACATCGGAGCACCCCGCTCGTCAGGTTCCACCAGTGCCAGCAGCACGGGCCGCAAACCCGGATCGAGATCCGCGGCCTTCTTCCGACCACCACCGGGCCTGCGTACCCGGTCCGAAGGCTCCTGCCCGGCGTCCAACTAGTCCCCGCCCTTGCGGACCGTCGTCTCGCTGACCTGGGCCGCCCGCGCGACCGCCCGGATACCACCGTGTCCCAGGATCCGGGCCTCGGCCCCCATCATCAGCCGCCGCTGTCGCTCATCCAGATGTGAGAACAACACCCCCAATCTGACGGTGAGTTGACCACAAACTTCGTCGGAGACGCTCATACCACAACGACGAGCCGCATCAGGGGAAGCAACACCTTGATTCTCTGCGAGCCCTTAGGGTTGCTCGTGATCGCTGATTCGGGGGGTATGGATGGGGCGGGGACGGCTGTTGCGTTGGACTGCCTGTGCTGGGCTGATGGGTGTTCTTGTCGCGGGGACGGGATGCACGGACCGGCCTGATGGGGCGGAAGAGCCGGGCATGTCGGGCCATGCCCGGTCCTATCTGTCGAAGGTGTTGGACCTCATGGAGAAGAATGCTCTCGTTCGCCATCAGGTCAAATGGGCAGGGGTACGCCGCCAGGCGTTCTCAGCCCGCCGAGAAAACCCGTTGCGAGTGACCCGCACCGGATGTCTGATTGGTCGGCCACCGACCAGGGAGGGAACATGAGGGCGTCGCTGCCTACCCCCTCGTTGCACACCGCTCGCCTTCGACTGCGTGCCTTCGAAGACGCGGATGCGAACAACCTCTTCGCACTGCACAGCAGCGCCCACATCCTGCGTTACTGGGACTCACCACCGTGGACCGAACGCTCGCGCGCCGAGAAGTTCATCACCGCTTGCCGGCAGATGGAACAGGAAGGCACCGGGGCACGGTTGGTCGTGGATCGTGTCTCCGACGGGGCGTTCATCGGCTGGTGCACCCTGAACAGGTGGAATCCGGAGTACCACAGCGCGTCGCTCGGCTACTGCTACGACGATGCAGCGTGGGGCCACGGCTACGCGACCGAGGCCGCGCGTGCTCTGCTGCGGTGGGCGTTCGACACGCTGGACCTAAATCGCGTCCAAGCCGAGGCCGATACGCGCAATGTGGCTTCTGCCCGCGTGCTGGAGAAGCTCGGCTTCGTGCGGGAAGGGACGTTGCGGGAGGACTGCGTCGTCAACGGCGACGTCTCCGACTCGTGGGTCTACGGGCTGCTCAGGCGGGAGTGGCAGCCGTCGTCCGAGCCGGTTCCCACCCACTGAGTTCCGTCGCTCGGCACCCGGTATCGGCTAACCCCACCAACTGATCACTGCGCCTCATCCACACACAACGGCGAGCCGGACAAGGGCTTACATACCGTCCTCTCAGAGCCTGTATACAAACCCCAGGCTGCCCAGATCAGTCCGCTACGGGCAGGCACTCGACGAGCAGGTCGACGACGTCCCGCCAAGCTCGCTGAGCGTGCTGAGGGTGATAACCAACCCCGGGAAGCACGATGTGGTCGACCGGTGGGTGATGGAAGGCGTGCAAGGCGCCGCCGTAGACCACGAGGCGCCAGTCGACGCCCGCAGCCTGCATCTCGGCGATGAATGCGTCCCGTTGCGCGGGCGGCATGATCGGGTCTTCCGACCCGACCCCGGCCCACACCGGGCAGTGAATGCGCGCCGTCTCGCTTGGTCGGCCCGTAGTCAGTCCGTTGACTGTCGCGATCGCGCGCAGGTCGACGCCGTCGCGCCCGAGTTCCAGCGCGATTGCGCCCCCGGTGCCGTAGCCGACGGCGGCGATCCGGTCCGGGTCGGTCCGCGGCTCGGCGCGGAGCACGTCGAGCGCCGCGTGGCCGATTCCTCGCATCCGGTCGGGGTCGGCGAGCAGCGGCATGCAACGGGCCAACATCTCCTCAGGGTCACCCATATAACGCCCGCCGTGGAGGTCGAAGGCCAGCGCCACGTATCCCAGCTCGGCGAGCGCATCGGCCCGGCGGCGCTCGACGTCGCTGAGCCCCACCCCCTCGGGCCCGACCAAGACCACGGGCCGGCGATCGACACCGGCCGGGAGCGCGAGATGCCCGAACATCGTCAGGCCGTCGGCCGCGTATTCGATCGTGCGCGTCGTAACCGTCGTCATGAGCCTGGACTGTAGCGATCGTCGAGCCCGGTCGGGCCGGTGTTCTGCCGCTGGCAGAAGGCAGGTCTCTGGCACATTCCGGAACCACCCCGTCAGCGGTTCAGCTCAGAGCCTGCGAACAAGCCGCCCTCCGCCCGAAGGGCGGGCGCACCGGACGCCGCTGCACGCACACGGGTTTTGTTCACAAAGATCACCGCCAAGGGCGGGGCGACGGAGCGGATCCACTGACAGTCCGGCACCGCCCAGCTGCTGGCCAACCTGCTCGCCGCACCCGAGGACAATGAGCGTCTGGACGGCTGAACCCTGCGCTGACTGCGGCACGCCGCGCTTACGCACGACGCAGCGAACGGCACTTCGACCCCGATGTCCTGGCCGGCTTCGCCGACTCTCGTTCCCGGCTACACCGGCTTTCGGGCCAGGAGGTACGCCTGCTGACCTTGCCGGGGCTTCTCCTGCTCATTCGGCTCACGGATCAGCCGGGCGTCTACCGTCAGTCCGGTCTGACTCAGCAGCTCGGCGATGCGGTCGGGAGAGACCCAGTAGACGTCGAGGGACAGCTCATGCCCATATGCATTCTCCAGGTGTCGGAGCCTGTCACCGGCCTTGAAGGCGATCAGCAGATGGCCGCCTGGAGCCAGCACGCGGTGGAACTCTGCGAACACGACCGGCAGCAGCTCCGGAGGGGTGTGCACGATTGAGTACCAAGCGATGACGCCGCCAACGCTGCCGTCAGCCAGGTCCAGATCGGTCATCGACCCTTCGTCGAATCGCAGGTCCGGATGTCTGCGCCGGGCAACCGCAACCGTCTCGGGAGACAGGTCGATGCCGAACGCGGTCACCCCGAGGGACTGAAGGTGTGCTGTCACGTGACCGGGCCCGCAGCCGAGGTCAGCGACGGGCCCAGCGTCGAGGGCCCGCGTGAGTTCGGCGAACGTGCTTATCATCGCGCGACCGTACAGGTCGCCCCCGAATGCAGGGGGCACGAGCTTGGCGTAGTTTTCGGCAACGGTGTCGTAGGCCACCCGGGTGGTATGCAGGTAGGTCAGTTCGGTCACAGCTGGAGACACTAGTGGCCGCCTGCCCTGATTGGTTGTCCTGACCAAACGTCGGCTCGCTCCACTTCGTGGCACTGCGATGAAGACGGCGGCAGCGTGTCAGTCAGGGATTACGCAGGCGGGCCTTGATGCCGAGATGTGACGGTTCAGACCCGCAGTCGCTCCGCGAACGCCGCAGGACGCGGCTCCTTTGGAAGGACCACCGCACCCTTTTCCACCTGCGACTTCGCAATGAGCCGATCGTGCCGGGCTTATGGGGGCGTGATCCGCCCTGCTGCTCCTCCAACGTGATCTCTGCGCCATGACTCCGGCCACCTGCGAGGGCACCTCGGCAGGCGGTGAAGACTCAAGTGATCAAACTGGCGAACTCCCAGGTCACGGCGTCCGTGTGGAGGAGCCGCACCGAACCTGACAAGGAGGGCGGCCTACCACTTCAGCGACCGGCCGGCGGCTGGATGTAGTCCTCCAGCCGCGCCACGGCGAATCCCTGCTCCTGGATGTGCTTGAGCAGGTTCGCGAACATCTCCGTCATGGTGGTGCCTTTGAGTTCCTTTGGCCCGCGGAAGTGGGCGAGGATGATGTCGCCAGGGCGCAGCTTCCGGTCAGGTGCCTGGTACTGGAGGTTGCGGATCTCCATGGACTCCCGCCACCAGACGATCGCGTGGGGCCCGCACTCCCCCACCGCGATCTTGGTGTTGGCGTTGTACGCGCCATAGGGCGGACGAAACAGCAGCGGGGCGGTGCCGTACTCCTTGGTGAGGACCTTCTGGTCGCCACACACCTCCTCCTTCTGGCGGGCCAGAGGGATGGTGTTCATCGGGGGGTGGCTCAGAGTGTGGTTCTGGATATGGTTACCCATCGCCTGCAGCGCCTTGAAGTACCCGTAGTCCGACTTGATGGCGTTGTTCATCAGGAACATGGTGATCGGGATCTTCAGGTCCCGCATCATCCGGACGAACCTGGGGTCTTTCTCCAGTCCGTCGTCGACGGTGATGAAGACGACTTTCTGCGAGGTCGGTATGTGCGTGAAGACCGGGACCGGACCGGTGGTGGAGAGCTTGACGGGCTTGTCGGCCGGAGATTCAGGGGCCGGGCGCAGCGGCCTCAGGCTCCACCTGCGCCAGGCGGCAGCGTCGGCCGAGAGGCGCGAAACGCTTCGAGGAGCGCTGCCGGTGGAGGCGGCCTGGCTCGGCGAGGTTGCGGCCGGGCCGGATTCACTGCGATCGCTCGCCTGGCAGCCACCAACGGCCAGGGCCGCTATGACCGCACCGGCCAGTGGTATGTAGAACCCGCCACGCCCGTCGCGTCGCTTCACCGTACTGGTCTCCTCTGGCTGCCATGCCGTTCTTGACTCTGCTGGGAAACGTATCTCGCAAGCGCGAAGGCGCGTTCGATGCTGGGTAAGGATCGGGTGCGGCTCTTTCGGAGGGGTCAACGCCGCCACCAAGGCCACCGCTCGCTGACCAAATCATGTCGGTTCAGGAACGCAAGGGGCGTGAACGGGCGGTCCGCGAGCGCCTCATCGTGGCGACGGCCGGCGAACTCGCCGATCAGCAGGGCTGGGACGCGGTCACCACCCGCCAGCTCGCCGAGCGCACCGAATGCAGCCAGCCCGTCCTCTACAGTCACTTCCGTGGCAAGCGCGAGATCATCGGCGCCGTCGCCCTCGAGGGGCCCCACCCCGGAGCCGCTGAAGGACGCCTTACGACTCCTGACAAAAGACGGCTTGTGGATCTCCGGGGATGACGGCGTGTCAGTTTTCGTTGATACTGACCGAAGGGTGTGCGAGCCAGTCGAGACCAGGAAGACCGCTGCCAGGCCCTGGGAGATCGAAGGAGTTGTGGGCGCGCATCGAGCCGCTGCTGCCGGTCGTCCCGCGCAATCCGCGGCGTCCAGGTCGTAAGCGTCTGGATAGTCGCAAGGTGCTGTGCGGGATCCTTCTAGTGCTGCACACCGGGATCCGCTGGGAGTTTCTGCCCCAGGAGCTGGGCTTCGGCTCGCGGATGACCTGCTGGCGACGGCTGCGGGACTGGAACGAGGCCGGGGTCTGGCAGCGTCTGCACGACCTGCTGCTCGAGCTGCGAGCCGCAGACCTGCTGGACTTCTCCCGTGCAGCGGTCGACTCCAGCCACATCCGCGCGATGAAGGGCGGGCCGGCCACCGGTCCGTCCCCGGTGGACCGGAGCAAGACCGGCAGCAAGCACCACCTGATCGTCGAGACACACGGCATCCCGCTCGCGACGATCACCACCGGCGGCAACCGCAACGACAACACCCAACTGATCCCGCTGATCCAGGCCGTCCCGCCGATCCGCGGCAAGCGCGGCCAGCCACCGCGCCGCCCCAAGCACCTCTACGCCGACCGCGGCCATGACCACGAGGACTACCGGGACAAGGTTCGCCGCTTCCAGATCACCCCGCACATCGCCCGGCGCGGCACCGGGCACGGCTCCGGCCTGGGCGTCTACCGCTGGGTCGTGGAAGGAGCGATCGCGCTGCTGCACTGGTCCCGTCGCCTGCGTACCCGCTGGGAGATCCGCGACGACATCCACCACGCGTTCGTCACCCTCGGCTGCGCCGTCATCTGCCGGCGACGACTGCGCACCGCACTTTGCCGGGAGTGAGGGCAGGCGATGTGCTTGAGGAGATGGCCCGCGCGATGCGTCAGAACGCGCACTCGTAGCCGCCGAGCCCGCGCAGCCTCACAGCCTCACAGCCGGGATTTCAGCACGTCGACCTCACATCGTCCGCAGGGCCCGCTCGGACGCCGCGTCGCGGCCCGGTTTGCACTCGATGCATGCCGGCTCGGTGTTGCGCGTCAGCGGTGGTCGACGTAGGCGACGAATCCGCCTGCTGTCAGACCCACCGCGCATCCGCGGCGGAAGGCCTCGTAGCGCATGCTCGCGGTGTGCTGCGCCTCGGTCATCGCATACGGTGCACGGATCCCCAGTTCCACGCCGCACAGGCACACGACGTAGCCGTGACGCAGGGCGGCGGCCGCCCACTCGGGGTCGTGCGCGACCCAGGTCCGGGAGTAGATCTCACCGTCGGGCGTCCGCAGTTCCAGCCGGGAGTAGGTGTACCCAAGGCACCGATCCAGTTTTGGCTGTTCATCGGGTATCTCGTGAAGCTCCCATCCAGGGATCAAGCGCAGGTCGGAGAACTCGGGCGACAAGCGCCTCATGCCGAACAGGATGGCGCCTTCGGTCTGCGGTTCCTCGGGCATGTCGTCGCGCGAGGCTCCCCTCGGCATGACGAACCCGAAGTCGCCCACGCCCACGGCGCGACGGAACTCGAAGAGAGCAGTGGGCATGTGACGTGTCTGCATGTGATCGAGGGTGACCGTGCCCTCCGCGGTGTCCAGAACCATCAGCACGCGCTCGAGCCGCAGCGCGGGGTCGTCGCTGAACAGGATCCGCCCGTGGTCGTTGACCTGTTCGAACTGATGCCAGCTCATCTCCTGCAGCCCTCCGGTTGGTTGCCGCCGTTCCGTGTCCGCGAGGCAGACGATGGGATGTTGAATCATCCTATTGAAGGATTGTTCAACAATCCATACATTGGAACGCGTGCACCACCAGGCCGGCGGTTTCGTCGAAAGCAGGGGTGAGGGTGAGCGCGGACGAAGCAGGCAAAGGGCGGACAGGCGTGGGCCGGCGGGTGCTGGTAGGCGCCGCAAGCACCGGCGCGGCGTTGGCGCTGTGGACGGTCGTCCGTCTGATCGTGCGCATGGCCTTCGTCGCGCACGCCCTGTGGATCGACGAGCTGTGCGCGCTGGCGCTCCTCCTCGCCTGCGTGTTCCTGTGCACGTGCTGGTACTTGGACATCCGGTGGCTGCTGTGTGCGGTGTGCCTCCTCGGGGTGCTGTTCCTGCAGAACAAGGAGCTGGCTCAGCAGGTACTGCACCAGCACGGGCGTACCGAACACGTCAGGGTCCGACAGATTCAGTGGTCCGCCGGCGACGGCATGGGTGACAGCGCCCACCTCTACATGGTCACCGTCCTCGACGGCCCACCGCTGGCTCCGATCGAGGAGAAGGGGCTCACGGGCTGGAAGTGGGTGGTAGGCGGCACTTACACGGTGACCGTCGATCCGCAGGGCCGTGCCCCGCTCAGGCGGGGGGACAAGCCCGGGCCCCCGGTGATCCAGCAGTTCCTGCAGATCCCGCTCGGCCTCGGCCTGGCCTTCGCCCTGTGGCGGCCCACAGACCTAATCCTGCGCCGACAACGCCTCCCATCAGCCGGACCCGCCCAGCCATAGGGGGCTGTGATTGAGCAGCGCCAGGACGGCAACGATCTCACCGGCGGTGCCCTGCGGCGTCAGACAGGCCGCGATGTCGGCCCCTCGGTCGCCTGCCCCGCCCATTCCTCACCGAAGATAGGGGCGCCCGGTCCATAGGCCGAATGGCCGTCACGTCCACACCTCACATTAGATCGGCTGTTCGTATGCCGACCACCTCGCCACGGCGAGGCCGACGGACTCATGGTCCCGACGCCCTGAGCCCCAGGACAAACTCTCCGCTTCTTTGCGGGACGCGCCGTCTCGGTCACCACACGTCACCAGCCCCGGAGCAGAAGAACGGCACCCCTGCTCGCCGACAACGTGATCAACGTCTTGGCAACAGCTGGAGCGCCCACCTGCGTCCCGGTTAAGTTGAATCGAGAATCATAATGCTCCTCCTCACTGCGGATATCACCTGTGACGGCAGGGAACCCAGAAAGCAGGCATGGTCAGGCATTCCCTTCGGTGTCGGGAGGCATGCCGTGACGGGTTCGTGTGGTCCTCCGGAGGCGGTTGCCAAAGCCCTGGATGCCCTCGGCACGGGTGCCTACCTGGTGGACGAGCGGGGCTCGATCGTCGCCGTCAACACACACGGCGCACAGCTCCTGGGCCGTCCGGCCTCGGATCTGGTCGGCCAGGACGCACACGACCTGATGCATCGCAACAAGTGTGGCGAACCCGTGCCCAGGGCTCAGTGCCGGATGCGGGAGAGCATCCTCGCCGGGCGCACCGAACAGGGCGGCGACGAATGGTTCGAGCGCGGCGACGGCACGCTGCTACCGGTGGCATGGCTGGTCACCCCCTGCGACATCGGCATGCGCCCCTCAGCCACGCTCGTCCTCTTTCACTCCGCCGGACACTCCAGGCAGCCCGCCCAACGATCACCGGCCGGCGGGCGGATGTCGGAACTGGAACGGCTCGCGCTGCTCGCCGAGACGACCACCCTGCTCACCTCCACCCTGGACATCCACGAGGCACTGCGCCGCCTGATCGACCTCGTCCTGCCCCGTGTCGCCGACTGGGCGGTCATCGACCTGATCCGCGAACGGGACGAGGTGCATCGCTTCGCTGTCGCCCACGCCGAGGGCGGCACCGTGATCTTCCGGGAGGACCTCCAGGGGCCCATGCCACCAGTGCCGCAAGAGTCCCCTCTCCCCCTCTCCCGCGCCCTGCGAGGCGTCGCATCCTCCTTTGCCGGTCCCGAGACCTATCAGGGATCGCCCGACTCCGGCATCGCGGTGGAGCAACAACACCTGTTCGAGGTGACCGGCATGCACTCTGCGGTCATGGTCCCCCTCCGCAGCCTGCACGAGGTACTGGGCGCCCTCACCCTCGGCCGTGCCGACCAGCCCGAACCGTTCACCGGGAGTGAGGTCGCCCTCCTGGAGGACATCGCCCGGCGAGCCAGCTTCGCCCTGGAGAACGCCCGCCTCTACCAGCGCCAGCGCACGGTCGCAGAGACCATGCAACGCCATCTGCTGCCCACGCTCCCGCGCACACCCGGCCGCGACATGACCGCCCGCTACCTGCCCGCCCCGGACGCCTCCCAGGTCGGCGGCGACTGGTACGACGCCTTCACCCTGGCCGACGGCGCCACCGCCCTCGCCATCGGCGACGTCGTCGGCCACGACCTGGACGCAGCCGCCGGCATGGCCCAGCTGCGCAACATGCTCCGCGCGTACGCCCTCTCCGAACAGAAACCGCCCAGCAAGATTGTGCAATGGCTCGACCAGGCGACGGAGGACATCGCAGAGGTCTCCCTGGCCACACTGGTCTTCGCCCGCATGAGGGAGAACGACACTGGCGGATGCGAGCTGTCCTGGACCAACGCAGGCCATCCTCCTCCGCTGCTGGTCACCCGCGACGGCGTGACACGCTTTCTCACCGAAGGCCACGGAGTCTTGCTGGGCGTCACGCCCGACCAGCCCCGCCCCGACGCGACCGTTGAACTGCCGCCCGGCGCGACCCTGCTCCTCTACACCGACGGCCTCATCGAGTCTCCCGGCCATGCTCTGGACGAGGGCCTGGAGCGCCTGCGCCGACACGCCGCCTCCCTGGCCCACCGCCCCCTGGAACCCTTCACTGACCAACTGCTGGCACGGGCACGCCCCCCGGACAACGACGACGACGTCGCCCTCCTGGCCGTGCGATACGTGCCTGGCTCCCCACCCTGCGGCAAGCGCAGAAGGCGGTAAAGGATTTCGCGGCAGTGTGGCGGCGCGGCTTTGGCCGGGGACGTCATTTGCGTATCTGGCCTCACGGGCGCGACGTCCCCGACTCCCGCGTCCTGCTTGCACCACCAAAATACCCTGGGGGGTAACTGTGTTACGTTGACTCCAGATACCCCGGGGGGTAAAAATCTGCGAAGGGAACCGAGCGTGTTCTTCATCGACGCCATCCAGCTCACGGGTCTGGGAAACCACAGTTACCTGGCCGGCGGCGCCCCAGCACGGCGGTGGCGGTGGACCCGCCGCGGGACATGGACCAGGTGATCGCGGCGGCTGCTCGCCGGGGCGTGCGGATCTCGCACGTGGTGGAGACACACCTGCACAACGACTACGTCACCAGCGGCCTCGATCGAGCCGTCGGAGGGCGCTCAACGACGGCCAGCACTGACAGCCGTCGACAGCTCAACCGCCGGTCGCAACGCTGCCGAGGCCTCCTTCCCGCGCCTTCCCATCGCCGGCGGTGACACGCTCTTCGTCGGCCAGGGCCTGGTGCCCAGGGCCATCTCCACACCCGGGCACGCGGTGGGCCGCGAGGTAGTGGCCATCGATGACGGCTTCGACGCCGCAGAGGACGCCAGCCTGCCCCTCACCACCGACCGCTGATCTCAACTGCCCTCGTCGGCGACCACACCTGGAGTGCTCCTGATGTTCTCCCGCTTCTTCTCCCGCTCGTCCGACCGCTCGTCCCGCCCCGGCCGGGTCAGCGCAGCCGAGGCCCACCGGCGTACCAGCGCTTCCTCCCCCGAGAGCCCCGTGCTGCTCGACGTGCGGGAACCGCGCGAATGGGTGATCGGACACGCGCCCGATGCCGTGCACGTCCCGCTGTCCCAGCTGATCTCCGGTGCATCCCCGCTGCCCGAAGTCGTGCAGGGGCGCCCGGTGGTAGCCATCTGCCGCTCCGGAAACCGCTCGCAGAAGGCAGCACAGTTGCTGGCCGAACAGGGAATCGACGCGGTCGACGTCAAGGGCGGCATGGAGGCCTGGCAATACGCCGGCCTGCCGATCGTCAACGGCCGTGGCGGACGCGGCATGGTGGCGTGACCCCGCTGACCCTCGCGCTCGTCGCGGGTGCCGTGGTGGGCCTGGCACTCGGCGGCTTGGGCGGCGGCGTACTGGCCGTCCCGGCGCTGCTCTACCTGCTGCACTTCAGGCCGCTCGCCGCGACGACGGCCAGCCTTCTGATCGTCACCGCCACCTCGATGACGGCGCTGACCACCCACGCCCGCGCCGGGAATATCCACTGGAAGTTCGGAGCCGCCTTCGGCGCCGCCGCCGTTTGGTTGCCGCAGAACATTCTGACCACCGGCGTTCGCGGCGAGGAAGTCAAAAGCCACCGATCCGATGCCGACTCCCCCGGGCCACCGATGAAGCGGTCGGCGGCGGTGGCCCAAGCCTCCGAGGACGCGTCTCGCCTTGCTGGCGCGTTCGACGCACGCGCCAGGCCGGCGAGGCAGGCTCCACCACTTCGCCGGCCCGGGGCATGGCGCCATGGTGCCGCGCCCGCCGCCTGCCGCGCCCGCCGCCTGCTGCGGCCTTCGTCGCCCTCGTGCGACCGGTCGGGTTCAGCGGTTGACCGGCTCGAGAAGGAGGACGAGCGAGGTGAGGACGGCCGCGAGAGTCATCGCCGTCGCCGCCGGCACCGCGAGGACGCGCCGGTGAGCGGGCTGAAGCTGATGGGCGAGTCTCAGTGCAACCCACGCGGCCTGCGCGAGTACGCCGCCGACGCAGGCGAGCAGCAGTGGCATGAGGGTGTCCGGAATGGGCAGGGCGCCCGTGAGAAGGGCTCCCGCGACCGGGCTCAGGCAGGCCAGTGCGATCCATGGAGCTACGCGCCTCCCCGGTTGCACCGCCAGCAGGGCGGCCAGAGCCAGGCCCTCGCCGGCTGCGTGTACCAGCAGTGCCGTCAGCACGGCGAGTGAGGCGGTCAGCGCCAGGGTCGCCCCTTCCAGAAAGCGGTGCACGGCGAGCGCGGATGCCGCGCCGATGCCGCCCGCACGGCTGCGGTCGCACGGGCAGCCGATACGCATCACGGCCCCCATCACCCCGTACGAGGCGAGAGCGGTGAGCGGAACTGCCCAAGGTGGCACGCCGGCCTCATGGGCCCCCTCCCACGCGCCGGGCAGAAGATCGAGGACCGCGATGACCAGCAAGATGCCTGACGCGGCGGCCAGCATGAGCGTCGACCGGCCGGATCCGCGCCGCGCCAGCCAGGCGCCCACCACAGTGGCCACGGCGACCAGGGCCACAGCCACCAGCGTTTCGGTGGAGGGCAACTGCCAGCCGGTCCCGTGAGGGTGCGCGCCTGCTGCGCAGAGCACGGAGAGCATGTTCCCTCCCCGCGGGGTGGCGGGCCATGGTGTCGTGGCCGGGTGAACCGGCTGTGTCAGCGGCGGTAGCAGTACGAATCGGAGGAGGCGTCGCCCCCTTGCAGGTGCGTCTGGTGCACGCGCAGGCCGAGGAAGTCCGGGCCGTGGGGGAAGAAGCGGCTGTCGACCGTGAGCCCGCCGTGCGAGATGTCGGCGTCGAGTTTGACCATCCACGGGTCGATGCCCGCGGGGTAGAACTGTGCGTCCCAGGCGGCGTACAGGGAGTTCGTCAGGTAGGCGCGGCGCCCGTCGCGGCTGAGCTCGACCATCTGCGCTCCGCCGGTCAGGGGAGTGTCCGGCTCGGCGGGGTGCGGCTGCCGGCCGACGATGCCGCCGAGGCGTACGGACGCGGTCTGCCTGGGATGGAACGGGTCGCTGACGTCGTACTGGAGCAGGTCGCCGGTCCCCCATGCGGATACGTACAGCCACTGGTCGTCCACCGACAGGTCGATGTCGGTGATCAGTGGAGGCACGGCGCCGAACGGCTGCAGCAACGGGGGCAGGTCCTCCGTTTCCGCGGGCTCGGCCGGGACGGTGATCACCTTGCGGACCACGAAGTTCTCGCCCTCCCGGTTCCACAGCCAGATCGATGCCGAAAGGTCCTCCACGCTGACCACGGTGTTGGTGAAGCCCCACGTGGCCTCGGGGTCGTGCGCGGGGCGCAGCTCCAGCACCATCTGGTTCTCGTCCCCCAGGTCGACGCGTTGCAGGTGCCGGCCGGAGTCCAGCTCCCAGAAGTGCAGTGAGTGGCCGTACTGGCGGTCGAGCAGCCGTTCGGGGACCAGGCCGTCCTCGATCAGCGCAGGGGTCCCCCACTCGCTGGTCACGGCGATGTTCTGGCGCAGATGCCACCAGACGTCGTAGGCCATCCGCTGGGGTCCGTGGTCGCTCTCCCAGGACCGCAGCACTTCGAAGCTGTCGTGGTCCAGCAGGGCGACGCCGCCCGGCCCTTCCGCGCCGTCCGCGCCGCCCAGGCAGGACAGGAACATTCCGTCGGGGCCGCAGTGGAGTGTGTGCGGACGCGAGTATCCGGCCTTGGCGGCCAGCTCCTCGGGCTCGACCACCTTGACCAGGCGGGGGCGGGCGGGGTCGGGGCCGGTGTCGAAGACGTGCAGCCGGGAGGAGCGCAGGCCCGGGACGATGAGGTAGCGCCGCGCCGCGTGGTGACCGGCATGGGCCAGCGCGCTCGAGCAGGCGTTCCAGCCGAAGTGGTGCAGTTCGTTGCCCAGGTCGGGCAGCTCCGCGTGGGAGATCACTCGGCCGTATTCGGGGGATTCGGGGTCCGTGCAGACCGTGAACAAGGCGTCCGCGCGCTGTGCGGTCGGGTCGAAGCCGACGACGTAGGCGAGGTTCTCCGGGGGCGCGGCGACGGCGTCCGCCGGGGTGCGGTACAAGGTGGGATCACTGGGCTCGTCGCGGTCGAGAGCGTGCTCGGTCGTCGTCATGGCTGTTCCTCACTCCCGAACGGGAGCCTGGATCCGGGTGGACTTCCGACGGGCAGCCGGGCTCACTCGTTCGAGATCAGCGTGCAGACGGGAGACGGACATGCCATAGGACGAGCGTTTCACAACCCCTGGAGCCGTGCCAGGGCGACAGCGCGGCGGTGCGGTCGGCCGCCGCGTCGGAGCGGGCGTCGGCCGTGATCGATCGGCTGGAATCCGCGGTCGGGGTATCCAGGTGGTGCGGTCGCAGAAGAAGTCGCTTGATCGACTGCCGGTGGGTCGTTGCCGCGCGGTGGGTCCGGTGCCGGCCTCCGGGTTCGATCCGGTTTCCGAGCGCTGCGCGAAGTCCAGGTGGCAGGGCCCGTAGCGGCGGCTCCCCGACGTGGGCGGGCTCCCTGGGCTCGGGGACGGCCGCGCCACCGAAGCACTGTGGCTGTCCGATGGCGCGGCCGTGTTCCCCGGCTTGCCGGGGAACACGGCTTCCTCGGTGAGGAAGTCAGCGTTCGCGGGGGACGAAGCTCACTGCGCGGGGGCGAAGGGCACCCGGGTCCAGCTCAGGACCTGCTTGCTGCCGGGGTCGACCGTGACCTTCAGCCAGTCGTCGACGTTGGTCGAGCCGTCGATGGTGACCCGGGTGAGGTTCGGCGCGGCGGTCTTGACGCCGTAGAAGGACAGCCACTTGGAACCGGTGTCCAGCGGCTTGTCGCTGTTGTAGACGTGACTGTCGCCGTTGAACAGGTACACCGAGCCGTGGAACCCGGCCGACTCCTCGGCGATCGCCTTGACGATCGGCTGGAAGGCGTAGTTGTCCGCGTACGACGGGTCGGTGACCGTCGGGTCGAACATGTCGGCCTGAGTGAGCAGGACGACGGACTTGTTGCGGTCGTGCTCGGCGGCCGCGAAGGTGTCGCGGATCTCCTGCACCACCGCGGCCGTACGGCCGACGACCTCGGCCGCCTGTTCCGGCGTGGCCGAGGTGTTGCCGGTCCACGGCGCCATGCTGTTGTTGCTGCCGACGATGTGCAGTGCGGCGAAGGCGACGTCCGCCCGGGTGTACCGGACGTCCTCCGGGTATCCCTGGTCGGCCTGCGAGGTCACCCGGACGCTGTTGCGGCCCAGGGTCCGGTCCGGCTGGGGGAAGAAGACCTTGCGGATGGCGGCCAGACGCTCCAGCGGGTTGTAGCTTCCGTTGTTGGGCCGGTGGCAGTCGGTCCACTCGTTGTCGCCCACCGTGTAGACCAGCGGGTCCTCGAACGTGTCGAAGTCCGACTTGATCTTCTGGAAGTAGGCGTCGCTGCAGACGGTGGAGCCGTTCTTGATGTCGCCGAGATGGTCGACGAACCGCACGTCGGGGTCGGCGTTGATCTGGCGGATGACGTTCGGGAAATCGGCGATCTGGGAGTCGCCGTAGGGAATGTCGCCGATCACGGCGAAGCTGAAGGGGCTGCTCCCGGAGTCGGCCGTCGCCGACTGGTCCGTCAGCGCGAAGCTGAGGGCGCTCAAGGACACCGCGACGGATGCCGCGCGACGCCAATTTCTCATGGAAACCTCCTGTGGTGTGCGGGAGCACTGTTCTGCTCACGTGTGAATTTCACGCCGAACCGGGACGAGTCAGGGGTGAACAGCCGCTGTCCACCCAGGGCTTCCGGTGACCTTCCGTCAACCTTCCTGCGGGAGGCCGCCATACGCACTTCCGTGAGCGCTGCGGACAGACGCTCGGCCACGCTCCGCTCGAGCTCGAGAACGCCGGGACGCACGCAGTGCCCCCGGCAGCCGCAGGAGGTCAGGCGAGGGCGAGGGCATCACGGAACCCCTACGTTTGAACTGGCCGTTCACCAGGCGGAGTTGGACGGTGATCTGCCTCGTGGGCAGGGAGGAGCCGCCACCGGTCGTGGAAGCAGGCATTGCACGGGGTCCGGCTCGTACGGTGCACCGGCATCCTTTGGTGACGGCAGCGTCAGGTTCAGCATGTCCGATCCGTCAGTAGACCACCGTCCGCATGGCCATGCGGTGCTGACATATCCACGTAGAGCACACCAAAGGCGAGTACAAGCAGTGGCGGTCGCTGCAGCGGTTCACCGGACGGCGCGAGACCTACCCCGAAACCCACCTCGCCATCGCCGGCCTCGTCTTCGGCCAATCCGCCAAGAGGACGACCCGACGCCGCACGAGCATCGCACTGGTGCTCGTCCGACCGGCCGCCTGCTGATCGCCCAACAGCCGGTCCGCCGAGCCGGCACGCTCAGACCTCAATCGCTCGCAAGGTCGTTAGCCCGGGTGAGGGTCTTCCTCAACACCGTCCACGTTGGTGACGCCGTGGGGGTGCCTGCTGAGAGCTTGGGCGAGGGCGACGACCGCGATGAGTCCGGGGACGAAGAGGAGCAGCTGGGCCGCGCTGTAACGGCGAATTTCCGTGGGGGTATCCACGCCTTCCAGCTCGGCCTCCAGACGGTGCGAGGGGTAGAGCCCGACCGCGTGTACGGCAAGGGCGCCGTAGCTCAGGCCGCACCCGAGCAACCACGCTCCCCAAAACCAGCCGCCGTGCATCGTGAAGACCACACCGAGCACGACGAAGCAGGCAGTTCCCAGGACGAACTCCGCCAGGACGAGCCTGCGTCGCCTCAGCGTGCCGGTTGTTCCATACATGTCGATGGCCGCGAACCTGCGGACACTCCATCTCGCTCCCGCCATCCCGTCAGGATGCATCCGTCTGGCGACGGGAGTCCCAGCAAATCGTCGGGAACACGGTCTGTCAGCGGGGACCCGGAGCCAACCTTGCGCAGGCAGTAAGTGATGCGAACCGGGGATGCGGGTCGTGGTCGCCGGCCCGGATCTGTGGAGTCCGTCCTCCGCTCGCCCCCACCGCGACCGGCGGAGCATCACAGCGAGGTGTCGCCCTCAGCGGCTCCTGGCGGCGCGGCCGTCCTCCGGTCCCTCATGCGTGTGCGGAAGAGCCACCAGAGGAACAGGATCGCCGCCAGAGCATTGAGGTAACCCAAGAGCGAGGCCACGAACAACACGAAGTCGTCGGTGGGAAGGTCGCGCCCAGCAGCCCCGGACAGATTGTGCACGAGGTAGAAGAGCGCCTCGACCACGAGGAAGGACGCCATGACTAGGACCCCGCCGCGGCGTCGAGTCACCAGGAGCGCTGTGCCAACGAGGAACCAGACGAAGGTCAGCAGAAGGAGCACGGTCAGGCCGCCCGGACCCCGGCCGAAGCGTCCGTAGAAGTGCAGGTAGTACGGGACCTGCCACACATAGTTGGCTACCGTGACCACGATCAGGGCCGCCACCTGCCACGGCGCCCAGCACGACGCCCCCCTGAACTGAGCGCCCTCGACCGGGCGTATGCGCCTGGCAAACCCCATGTGTCCCCCTATCTCCGCGGCCCTTTCAGACAGCCAATGCGCGCGACGATGCGCGCGTGGAGCGCAGCCTCGGACTGACAAGTCGCAGCCGGCGGTGCTGGTGTTGAACTGGAGCCAACCGATGAGAGCGCGAGCGCCTCCGCGTGGGAGGTTCCTCTGTATTAGGCCACAGTCCTGATGACCTCGCACCTCAATTGCCAGGCCGCGTAAGTTGGGCAGGACAGATTCGCGCGCATCCAGCGTTGGTCGGCATGAGCTGGGCCAGATGGTGTGCGACAGATTTGCGCCACCCGACGCGCGCCACTCGGGCGAATGTGAACCAAAGCCCGGTCACCGCTCCGCGTCTTGAGCGGATGTCTCATCGAGGCAAGGGCCTGCCAGCCGGCTGGCGGAGTTGATACCGACGGGGAGCTTGGTTCGTCCGGGGCGAGCACGACCTGGACAGCGGTGACCCTGTCATACCAGTCCGCGCGCAGCGGTCACCCACCCGTCGTCGTGCACGACCAGACCCTATGCATGCCCACCGACCCTGCCCAGGACGGACTTATCGACGTGTGCGTGCACTTCGCATCCCGTGTGCCGCGTGCAAAGGACGTGGCTCGGTCATGCGCACCAGGCCACCGGTTCACTCGGCTTCACCAGACCCTCGGTGACGAACGGGTCTCCAGCGACGAATCGTTGAGCGGCATCAAGCGTGGCAAAGATCGCCATTGACCCATTGGTGAGCGGGTCTTCGAAGGTGCCGATGCCGACGATGTCCGAGGGCGGCTCGAACGCGTCAAGGTACGCCTTGTGAAGGGCGTAGACCTTGTGCAGGTCAGCCGCCCGCTCGGGGACGGTCGAATAACGTACTACGAACTTCATGCGTCGACTCTAAGGGACCGGCTGAACGGAAACGGTCAAGTCCCGCGGAGTGGTGTACGGCGGTGATTCGTCTGGCTTGCCTGGAGGGCGGCCTGGAGAGATGTTGCTGTGCCTGTTCCCTGCCCGAAGAGTTGGCCGGTCTCGGATCAGACTCGCGGGACTGGCATTGATCAGGGAATATCACGGTGGACCGGCTGTGGGGCGCCGATCTGGCTCCTCGGCGCGGACACAGCCCGGGGTGCCAGTCCCGCTCCAGATCCTCTGCGTCGAATACTCTGCGGAGACGTCCGACCTGACATCCTTAGCTATTGCATGCACATAACGGTCTGTCGCACGGCGGCGGCTCTTCACGTCGGCCCGGATGGCGCTGCCGCCGGATGAGGAAGGGGTGTGGCATGAGGTCCCCAGACGTGCACCTGCGGGAGATCACCGACGCCAACCGGGATGCCGTTCGTGCCCTCCGCGTCCGACGCGACCAGAAACAGTTCGTCGCCTCGGTGTCCAAGTCGCTCAAGGATGCGACGAAGAGCCCGGAGGCCAATCCCTGGTACCGCGCCGTGTACCGCGGCGACGAGCCCGTCGGCTTCGTAATGCTGTCGTGGAAGCCGCCGGCTGGTCCTTACCAAGGGTGCCATTTCATCTGGCGCCTCCTCGTCGACAAGCGGCACCAGGGGCAAGGGATCGGCCGAGAAGCTCTCACGCAGATCGCCGCGCTGGTTCGCGCGGACGGCGCCACCGAATTGCTGACCAGCTACGATCCCGGCGACGGCGAACCATGGCCCTTCTACCAGAAGTTCGGATTCGAACCCACCGGCGAGATCGACGACGGCGAGATCGTTCTGCGGCTCGCCTTCCCCAGTCAGTGATCTCACACGGGGGATCTGTGTGTCGGCCCAGCCCCTGGCGCGGCAGGTCAGGGCTATCCGGTGCTCGGCGCCGCCATGAGGTGAGGTGTGGTGCGCCGCGGGGGATCAGCGCTGGCCGGCGGCGGGTGCTACGACCGCCGTCAGCAGACGGTTGGCCAAGGCGGCCGGAGCTCCGAAGTCGAGGCTCAGGTTGGAGACCGAGTAGACACCGCGTACGGACAGGTCACGAGTCGCGAACATGCCATTTGCGTAGCCGAAGTCGTGACCGGTCTTGCCCCAGAGCACGCCCCCGTTGAGCAGCGGGGTGGACATCAGGGCGGCGCCGAAGCAGGCCACCTTGTTGCAACTGGTGCCGATGAACGGTACGAGCTTGCCCTCCGCGTCCCTGGGCAAGGTGAACATCTCGTTCAGCTGCGCGGGGGGCAGCAGGCGGCCCTGGAACAGAGCGTTGATGAAGCGGTCGAGGTCCGCCGGGGTGGAGATCATGTTGGATGGGTCACCGCCCTGCTCGCTGACGTCCACTGCCGTGCCGCGGCTGTCGGTCACGTAGCCGTGGAGATAGGGCCGGGGCATCACGGGGTCGCCCTCGGGAACCGAGGTCTGTTCGAGGCGCAGTGGTTTCAGGATGCGTTCGATGACCTCCTCCTTGAACGAGTGGCCGGTGATCTGCTCGATGAGCCTGCCCGCGATCCGGAAACCGAGGGAGTTGTACTCCTGCTCGGTGCCGGGCGCGAAGTGCGGACCGGGCCAGGGACGACCGACGGGCCGAAGGGTGGAACGGATGATGTCGTCGAAGGTGCGGTAGTCGTAGCGGTTGGCGATCGTCTCGTCGGGGCTCTGGGCCGGCTTGCCTTCGTCCACGTCCGGGAGCCCGCTGCTGTAGTTGATCAGCTCACGGACGGTGATCGGCTGGAACGTGTCCGGGAGCAGGCCCGGTATGTACTGCTGGACGGTCCGGTCGAGGTCGATCCGGCCCTCGGCTGCGAGTTGCAGGACGACGGTGGTCTCGAAGACCTTGGAGATGCTGCCGATGTGGAAGTGCGCATTCGCCGGGATCTTCCGCCCTGTCTGGCTGTCGATGGTCGACCCCTTCCACAATTGGCCCGGCTCTCCGACCCGGGCGATCGCACCTGAGACGCCGTCGGCCGGCCGGGTCTCGATGGCGGCTTGGAGCGCAGGCGGGTCCAGCGCCGGCAGGACACCCGAGGTGCCCGGACGAGCGCCGCTCGCGGCGAAGGCCTGCGCGCCCGAACCGGCGCCGAGTGCGACAAGGGCGGCGCCGACGAGGCCGAGGGCGGCGACACGGCGAGCTATCAGCTTCATATGAGACTCCGTGAGATCCGTTGTGCTGAGCGGCCCGTATCAACGTGATCAATCCTGCTCGTCAACCGACCGCCGAGGCATGGGGATCAACCCTGATCCGACCCCGAGCGCATCCCGGAGCCGTCCCGGAGCCGGCGCCTCGCATCCCGCGCGGCCTGCACCATGACCCCGCACTGTTGTCACGGGTCAGCCGTCGCGGCCGGCTTGCTGTCCCTGTCGTCGTGCCCTACCTGTGCCAAGATCAGGTTGCTGGGTGTCACAAGGGCGACAACATCATGAGGACCTCATCGCGATCGTCGTCGGAGGCCAGCCGCAGAGCGCCGGGCCACCTGCCGATCTCCTTCCAGCCGAGTCGCCCATAGAACTCTTCGAGACCGACACCGCCGCGGGCGGCAAGGTGCAGCTGCTCCAGGCCCATCTCGTCGCGGGCGACCTCACGGACCCGGCTCATCAATGCCGCGCCGACCCCCTGGCCCCGGACACCGAGACGGGTTTGCACGTGGTGAATCGTGCCCCAGTGCGCGACGGGCGGGTGGGGATCGCAGCGGATATTCAGCCAGCCCGCGACGGTGCCATGGGCCAGGGCGACCAGAAGGCGGCTGGCCGTTGGGGCAAGCTTCTCGATGATGCGGTCAAGGACAGCGGTGACCTCGACGGCGTCCACCGGCGGAAAGGGGAACCCGGCCGCCCCACCCGCATTGCTCACCTCGGTCCAGCAGTCCACGAGGGTCTGCTTCAACTCGTCAGTGATCTCGTGCGGGTCAACGATCTGGGTGAAGCCAAGGGCGTTGCTGCTGGTCATGGGGACGAGTGTCACAAACGAGCCGCGCTCGTCGACACTCGGGAGCATCCACCCGAACTTCGCTGGTGCAGACAATGATCCACAGGATTTGACGCTTACTCGGCCCGGCCATGTGGACGGCCCTGATCGTGAGCAGTGTCCTGTGACTGCTGACCCTGCCGATCCGCCAGGCGGACTGGCGGTTCGCGCTGGCACTCCTGCTGAACAGTCTCGGGTGGGTCAGCTTCATGACCTACAAGATCTCCAGCGTCAGCATGCGGCAACGGCTCTGCCCGAAATCGCTCCTCGGCCGTATGACCGCGCCCGTCCGCTTCGTGGTGTGGGGTCTGATGCCGGTGGGCGCACTGATGGGCGGAGTCCTCGGCCAGACCCTCGGACCCCGGCAAGCAATGTGGATCGGCGTGCTCGGCGAGCTCGCCGCATCCCTCCCCATCCTGCTGTCACCGGTGCGGATCATGCACGATCTGCCTCCCACCCTCGACGACGCACC
Source organism: Streptomyces tropicalis (assembly GCF_029269835.1). GTDB lineage: Bacteria > Actinomycetota > Actinomycetes > Streptomycetales > Streptomycetaceae > Streptomyces > Streptomyces tropicalis. The sequence continues at coordinate 192,280 of NZ_JARJBB010000007.1, forward strand.
CGAGCAGGCCGACGACATGGCTGCGGCGGCCTGGACAGGCCACCGCGACCGCATGGTGCGCACACGGGTCCGGCGCCGGGCCTTCCGACCCGCGCCCAGGCGCACACCCTCCCCCGGACCGGGAGCAGCCGGCGGCCCCAGCGAGGCTTGTACGCCTTCCGATCGGCGCGAGCACCGGCCGACCGGCATACACGTGACGCGGGGAACGGCGACCAGCACCCGCAGACGTACCACCGGATCCCCGCCATCAAGTGGCGCACGCGGCCGGCCCTGCAAAGGCGAGCTCATCGCAGTGGACGGTCAGCTGCTCGCTGGACGGAATCCCACGCAGAAGGGGCCCGCAATTGCGGGCCCCTTCTTCTCGTAGCGGGGACAGGATTTGAACCTGCGACCTCTGGGTTATGAGCCCAGCGAGCTACCGAGCTGCTCCACCCCGCGTCGACAAACATCACTGTACACGATGGATCACTCGGGACTTCTCACGGTCAGAGACCGTTGACGCATTCGTCGGGCCAGACAGACGGCATCTCTGCGGTGTCCCCGTCGAGGAGCATGATCAGGGCGCTGGGGATACTGCCGTACCCGCCGACCCAGCGCCGGAACATGCCCTGGGCCCTTCTCCTCGCGCACCCGCCCGCCATGCAGCGCTGAACAACCATCGGATGCGAGTCGCTGCGAATCCACCCAGCTCGCGCCGGGTCGATCGACGACCTGCCCGCTCAACGCATCGAGCGCTCCGGGGATCCGGGGATCCGGGGATCCGGGGATCCGGGCACATCGTCGCCGGCCGGATCAGTTACGAGAGAAGGCAGCGTTACGACGGTGGGTCGGGAGGCACCGGGAAGTCAGGGGAGATCGTCATGTTCACGTCTTCCGACAGCAGCCGCCCGCCACATGAACCGATCACGGAGGGACATGCGTGTGGTGCGTGGGCTACGCGCGTGTGTGGTGCGTGCGGTGCGCGTCGTCGAGAGTCTGAAGTCCGGTGAGACGGATTCGGGGTTGAAGTTGCCGCTGCGGCAGCTTCTACCGTCCTGAACAGGGCCGGAGAGTCCGGCCCGGTGACGCGCTCGTGAGGGGGCGGCAATGGAGTGGCCGATCGCGAAAGTCGCCCGCATGTCTGGTGTGACCGCCCGAACGCTCCGGTACTACGACGAGATCGGCCTGCTGGCACCGGCCCGGATCGGTGCAGGCGGCCACCGCTACTACGGGGAGCACCAGCTCTTGCTGCTGCAACAGGTCCTCGTACTGCGAGCGCTGGGGGTGGGCCTGCCCGAGATCGGCCGGATCCTGGCCGATGAGGTCGACACGGTGGAGGCCCTGCACGGCCACCACCAGCGCCTGCTCGCCGAGCGCGACCGGCTCGACACTCTGGCCGCCACCGTCTCCCGCACGATCGCCGAAATGGAACAGTCCAGGAAGGACGGCCGTCCCATGACCATCAACCGACCGGAGAACCTCTTCGAGGGCGCGCAGCCCGCCCAGTACGCAGAGAGCCTGCGTGACTTTCCCGAGCACGCGGAAGAAGTCGCCCGGAAGACCGCGACGATGAGCCCGGCCGAGATCGAGGCCGGGCAGCGGGAGCGCACGGCCTGGATGATCCGGCTGGCCGAGCTGATGACCGCCGGACTCCCCGCCGACGCCGGACCCGTCCAGGCCGAGATCGACGCCCAGTACCGTACGCTCACCGCACTGCGCCATGTCTCCACCGACGAGTACCGCGCGATGGGGCGTTCCTGCGTGGACAACGAGACCTGGCGCACGGCGTACGAGGCAATCGCCCCGGGCCTGGCCGCCTACCAGCACGATGCCATCGAGGCCTACGCCACATCCCGACTGAGCTGAACCACAGCAGGGTCGCCGCGGGACGCACCACGTCGGCCCTGCCCCGTTCGTCGGTTCAGAGGCCGGCGCATCGAGGGAAGCTCGCCCCGGCCTGCCCAGCAGCGGTGTCCCCCGAGGCCGCTGTCTTTTCTCGCGACCATCGGCGTCGGCCTGCCACCAGCGCCTCCCCGCCCGGTGGAACAACTACTGCCGGAGCTCGTGAAGCAAGGGCAGAACCCCGACACCACCGCGACCAAGTCCGGCGTCGAACGTCGGAGCGACAGCGTTCCCCTTGAACTACACCATTCAGCGACTTATATGCGACATCACAGCTCTTATGCTATGAAAGTCCTACTCATTCCATTATCCAGGTGTTGGAGCTGCCCTCATCGGAGACGGGCGTCCCAAGCCGAGGAGAGTGGAAACGATGACGGCATCACCTCGATGGCGATCTGTCGCGGCGTCAGCAGCCGCGACCGCTGCATTTTTCGCCGCAACCCTGGCAGGCGCAGCGACCGCCTACGCCGACAGCCGCCCCCACACCCCACAGCAGACACACACGCCCGACCGCGACCACGGCTCGGACGAACACGGCTGCGACGAGGAGGGCTGCAGCAACGACCACAAGCGCCCGGAGAAGCCGCAACTCGCCCACACCGGCGCAGACCACACGAAGGAGGTGGTCCTGGGCGGCGCAGCAGCCGCTCTGGTCGCAGCAGGCGCCGGCACCATGCTGATGGCGCGCCGCCGCACTGACTCATAACCCCATCCCGGGCACATCCGTCGCCCCCAGAGCGTCGCGGTCGACACCGCGCCCCCAGGCACAACAGCGCCTCGACAGCTCTCTGGACACGAACACGCAGCCGTCCGCCGCCATTCCAGCGGCGGCGGACGGCTGCACCGGCCTCACCCGCTTACTCACCGCTCACCCCTCACCCACGTGGCACCCGACCATGGGCCCACCGCGGCTATGTGATCCGCGACCCCTGCACCGCCGCGTGATCGCACACCCCTGTCGGCATGTGCACGTGGATATCGCAGCGTTCGCGCCACTCGCGCGGTTGGGCGCAGCCGGGGCGAGACCATGCGGATGGTGTCGCACACCGTCGCGCGTACATGCCGTCCGTGTGCGCCGGTCATCTGCACGAACGTGCCGTAGTCGGTGCGTGCCGGGTGCGGTGGCTGCACCAGATCCTCGGCTCCTCATCGACCGGTATGGCGCAGTAGCCGTCGCGGGCAGGGGACGCAGGATAGAAGAGCGGGACCTCGACCGTGGGACCGTGGTGCAGCAGCGGTCGGACGAGGGTCGTGGTCTTCGACTCTGCCTCCGCCGACGGCCCCTTGCCCAGATAGACCTGCAGATCCGGGTAGCCGTCGAAGGCGCAGGGCGTGGTGCTGGCGTTGGACGCGCTGAGCAGGGCCGTCGGCTCCTTGGCCGACGTGGCGGCGAGACGTGCCAGCCGTCTGCGTGAGGGTTCCTGTGGAGCGCCATCCACGTCTGTGCTCACGCGAGCCGTCGGGCTGGGCTCGTGGGCGTCCTGCCGGTACAGCGGGATGACGGCTGCTGAGCATCCGGCCGTGGAACACCGCCCGCGGCCTGCACAGAATGTGGTCCGGGGTGCTTCCCGCCAGGCGGAAGGACATCACCGGCTGAGCGGGCCTCACGAGGGCACCGTTGTCCGCTCGTCCACACGTCACGCCGCGTGTGATCGCTGCCCTGAGCCTCGGGAGCGCATGGTCCACGAAGGATTGTTGGCGATCCCTTACCACTCTCTTCCCGGGTGTGATCATCCTCCCACGTACGGTTGCCGTGCCGGCGGCGGCTGCGTCTCGGTACCTTCGATCAGACGGGGCAGCGGATGAAAACCAGTCGCCGGGCCGTACTGGCGGCCATGACGGGAGGCATTCTCGCCGGCTGCGCGGGCCCGCGGACCGGGCCGAGCAGCACGACAAGCCTCTCGCCCTCACCGACACCGGCGACCGCCACGGGCACCCCTGCATCCCGCCCCGCGACCACGGCACGCCCGGCTGTGCCCGCTGCCACCCGCGCCGACATCGTGGCCCGCTACGGCCACGCCACGCCGCACACCTGGGGCTTCGACGCACCAGGAGTGGTACACGCGCTGCCCAGCGCGGAGAAACGCCAGATCGCACTGACCTTCGACGCCTGCGGCGGCCCGGGCGGCAGCGGCTACGACCGGGCGCTCATCGACTTCCTGCGCACGCGGGAGGTACCGGCAACCCTGTTCATCAACTCCCGCTGGATCGAAGCCAACCCGGCCATCTTCCGCCGGCTGGCCGCCGAGCCGCTGTTCGAGATCGCGAACCACGGCACCCGGCACCGCCCCCTGTCCGTCACAGGCCGCTCCGCCTACCGGATCCGCGGCACCCGCAGCGCCGCCGAGGTCTACGACGAGGTCGCCGGCAATCGGGCCGAGCTCACCCGGCTGCTCGGCACCCCGCCCCGCTTCTTCCGTTCCGGAACCGCGTACTGCGACGACGTGGCAGCCCGGATCGTCACCGACTTGGGCGAGCGGTTCGTCAGCTTCTCCGTCAACGGCGACGGCGGCGCGACCTTCACCCACGAACAGGTCCGCACGACCGTCGCGTCCGCGCCCGCCGGTTCCATCGTCATCTGCCACATGAACCACCCCGAAGGCGGCACGGCCCCAGGTATCACCGCCGCCGTCCCCCTTCTCCAGGCCACCGGCCATACCTTCGTCCGCCTCTCGGACGCACTGCACTGACCGCACAACTGGCGCCCCCAGCCTGCCCAGTGCCCGGCCACCGGCCTCCCCCAGCAGGCGAGTGGGGAAAGAGCCACGCGGAGAGCGGAGAAGAGTGCGGTGCTGCCCCCCGCGGGGAGTGAGGCAGCGGTGGTGAGGCGACGGGCGGCTGAGAAGCCCTCAGACGCTGCATCGCAAGTCCACGGCGATGCCCCGCAGCCCTGATGCGTGGCCCTGACCGGCCGAGAGGCCCAACGGTCCTTGGGCTCCGGTGCCTCGGGCAGCGGATGCGCGGCGCGCTTGGCCTCGATGATCACGCGCCGGCGATCCGGTCGTCCGCGAACGCTTCCGACGCGCCGGCCTCGGGCGAGACGCGGGCCGCCGGGCACGGGCCATCGACAACGATTCCGACCATCACGCGCCGTTTCATCGGCGATGGCTCCGACGTCGGCACTTCAGCGGCACTGCACGCACCGGACGTGCCGGAAAGGTGTCCTGGCACAGCATTCGCACGTCACCGTCAGGGCTGGTCATTACAGTCAGGGCCGGGTCAGTATGCGGAGTTGACGTTGTCGATGGAGCCGTAGCGGTGGGCTGCGTAGTTGGCGGCAGCGGTGATGTTGGCCACCGGGTCGGTGACGCTCTGAGCGGTACCGGCGACGTGGTAGGCGTGGAAGGTCGGGTCGATCACCTGCAGGAGGCCCTTGGAGGGGATGCCCTTCTGCGCGTTGACGTCCCAGTCGTTCTCGGCGTTGGGGTTGCCGCTGGACTCACGCATGATGTTGCGGTGCAGGCCCTCGTAGCTGCCGGGGATGCCCTTCGCCTTCATGATGGCCAGGGACTGCCTGATCCAGCCGTCGAGGTTCCCCGACGCAGCCCCCGCACCCGTAGCGCCGGTGGAGTCGGTGTGGCCGGCGCGGGCGGGAGCGGTGACGCGGTGAGCGCTCTGCGGGGCCTCGGCGGCCTGCGCGGAGGCCGGCGTCAGCGTCAGGACGGCGGCCGCGGCGCCGGTGGTGGCCACAGCGCTCAGCGCAAGGGGACGCAGGCGGGAAGAACGGCGGATGGCAGGGATCGCAGTCATGAAAAAGGCACTCTCCTGTGAGACGTCTTCAAGGTCGCCGGCCGATGCCGGTCACGGCCCGTAGGGCGTCGGGGCGAGGCCCCGCGCTGCACAGGAGGGCATCGGGCACGAGCCGGGCGCTGCACACCCGGCCGGCCTCGTGGCTCCCGGCAACGACGGACATGGTTAGCCGCGGCCGGAAACCCACGCAAGAATGTGACGTACTACCCACATACGGAGAAGTACCCGAAATCTGCACCATTGGGGGCTTTCGGGCTGTTCACGACGCAACCCACCTACGATGCACGATAGGACGTGACCCACACCCTATGAGCGGCATCACGCACCCACCCCGATTCCCGCTCTCCAGTCCCGCCTCCTCCGAGACCACCACCCGCCCCACACCGGCCCTCCGCCGACCAGGGCAGACCCGGCGAGACCCGCACCTCGGACCCGCACACGGACAGTCCGGCTGACCGCTGGTCGGCCGCCCCTTCCCGCACCGGGCGGCGGCGCCCGGTCGAGCGGGTCGGCGCAGCGGGCCCAGTACGCGGCAGCGCATCGGTCCCGTGCTGCCGCGGGACCTACCGGGCGCAGGCCCACTCCTACATGGCCAGCCGTCGCAACGCGTCGCGGGATGCCGCTCGAGCCGGCCTTGCTCGGCCCAGCACGACCCGGCGGTGGGCCGGGTCCCGAGCGGCACGAAGCCCTGCGGGAGACAGCCCGCGAGGTGCACTCGGCGTGCTCCCTCTTCGTCCGGCAGCGGCGTGAAAGACCCCTCGGCCCCGCGAGCAAAGCCCCAGAAGTCAGCGTCGTCCTCATCCGAGGTCGGCGTACTTCTCCCCCTCACCACCCCGCCCTGATGTTCGCATCGCACTCCCCCATGACAGCGCTGGTCCTACCGGCGCACACAGACGGGCCGCCGACCGGCCCACGCCCTGACCATGCGGAGGCCCTTTGACGAGTCACGGATCCCCCTTGACCCGGGAGAGTGAAGCCCGGAGAAGTGCCGTTGTGTGCAAGCAGTGTGACCGTGCGTCCGAGTGGGCCACCGAGTGCCTTTCCTGTCCGCGCTCGCTCTCGGTTCTGTGCCGGCCTGGCGTAGGGCTGTCTTGTTCTCGGCAGTTCTCCGGATTGGTGTCGGAATCCTGTCGGCGGGATGTCGGTGGAGGTTGCGACCTTGGGTGGGTTGGCGCTTCCCGTGAGCCACGACCCTGAGCGTTAGGAGCCTGTCATCGTGACTTCCGCATCGCAGAGCCGACCGTGGGACGTTCACCGGTTGCCGTGTGCCGAGGGCAGGATCTTCCTGGTCACCGGAGGTAACGCCGGGATCGGCTACTTTGCTGCGGAGCAGCTTGCCGGCACCGGCGCCGTCGTCATCCTCGGCAGCCGGGACCGTGCGAAGGCCGATGCCGCCATGGTCTCGATCCGCTCACGAGTCCCCGGCGCGCATGTGCGGCACCTTCAGCTGGACCTCGCCGACCTGTCGTCCCTGAGGACCGCCGTGGACAGGCTGGAGCTCGATCATCTCGACGCGGTGGTCTACAACGCTGGGGTCGCGCTGGACGATCCGCCGCGTCGAGAGACCGAGGACGGCCACGAGTTGATGTTTGGCACCAACCACCTCGGCCACTTCGCGCTGACCCAGTGGCTGGCTCCCCTGCTGTCCGCGGCGCCTGCGGCCCGCATCGTGACGGTCGGAAGCTTCGCTGCGCGGTCCGAGCGACTGGACCTCGGCGATCTGCAGTCCACCCAGGACTACCGGCCCAAGCGCAGCTACGGCCGATCCAAGCTGGCGCAGATGTGCTTCGGCTTTGAACTCGATCGCCGCTTGCGTACTGCCGGCAGCACGGTGCTCAGTGTGGTGGCCCACCCTGGCGGCGCACTGGACTCCCTCACCCCGTCCCGCCCGCCGGTGGGCGGGACGACCCTCGGCGAGCGGCTGCGCGCCGTGCCCCTCGCGGTCGTGGTGCAGGGCAAGGATGCCGGAGCATGGCCCGTCGTCCGTGCCGTCCTCGACTCGGCGGTGCAGGGAGGGCAGTTGTGGGGGCCGAGGGTCTTCGGTCTGCGTGGCATACCGCGGCGTGAGCCCGTCCCCTCTCATATGGCCGATGCGGCGGTCGCCGCACGCCTGTGGGCCGTCAGCGGTGAGCTGGTGGAGGCCGATCCGGACCTCGGTTTTCGGTAGGCCCGCAGCCGCGATCAGCGGGACATCGGGTGGTCGACTGTCGTGTTCTGCCCGGCCAACGCCGGCGGCGACCCTCAGTGTCTCAGCAACCGACTACCAGCGACGCGCCGGCGTCGATCGTGTCGGCCAGCGGGGTGGCTGTGCCCTCCCTGCGCAGTTGCCGGTCCGGTCCAGCCGGGCGCTCACCCGAAGCAAGCGGGCGGCCCGGAGCGGTTCTTTGCGCTGCTGATGCCGTTCATTCAGTAGTACTCACGCATGATCTCGGTGGACCATGCGGGCGGGCACACCTCGCCCGTCGGGCCGAACTCGGCCATATCTTGGATGCCCCTGTGCCGGCGTCAGCTCCTCGATCCGTCAGGAAAGCGGGCTGTGGTGCAATCCGTAGGGCGGTGATGCGCCGGCTTCCTTCCATCAGGCGGATGGGCTGACCCTGGGCCAGGGCGGGAGCCTTCGAGACGCTTCTGGTAGACATCGCCCAGGCGATCCCGGAGCTGGGCATGGCGGAATTGGTAGACCGCGCCGACCCGGCGCAGGACGCCTCGCTCGTAGGCATCCTGGAGGAAGGCATCCAGGTCCCTCGGCAACCTTCCCGTCAGGGGCAACCACATTCGGGCCAGGACCGCCCAACGCCCCCAGGCGGTCATGGTGCCGGTCCCGAGCGCGATCACGGACCCGGCCACCCATCCGGCCCCGAGTCCGGCCACGGCACTGCTCGCGAGCCCGAACACGATCCCGTATCCGGAACCGATCACGAGCGCGATAGTGAGTAGCTGTTTGAGAACGGTGGTGCGGCTCGTGTGCAACAGAATCGAGGGGTTGACGAGCTTCTCTCTCGGGATGACCGTCTCGAACCCGGCTCCGAGCGCGGCGATGAGCCCCATCGCGAAGCCCAGGCCGATCCCGCCCACGAGGTTCTCCCCCGATGTCAGCGCGATCACGGACCCGGGACACCCCAGGAGGGCCGTGAAGGCCGCGCTTCCGAGCGCCCACAGGAGCCCGAACAGGAGACCACCGGCGAGCCCGCGCGTGACTCTGGGGCGGAAGCTCTCCCGGAGTCTTGCCTTCGTCCCGTTCTCTCTCCAGCCCTGAAGCGTGACCTCCATGAGCGACGGTTCGAACATCGGTCCACCGACGTCCATCTTCGTGACGAACCCGTGCATGAGCCCGAAGGTCAGACCCACCGCGAGGCCGTTCGTCGGGCCGGTGAGGCTTGCCACCACGAGCCCGTTCACGGGTCCGTACAAGAGCCCGCTTTCAGCCCCGTAAACGAGCCCGGCCACAAGGCCGGACGCGATTCCGACCGTCACGCCGACCCACAGCATGCGCCAGCGCAGTTTCACGGTGGCCCCCAGCCGCCACCATTCGATGTCCTGCGTTTCGAGCTCGGTCAGATGTGCTGCGAGGTAGCCGAGCCAGTGCTGGGCGCGTTCGGGATCCCAGCGCCGGTTTTCCTCTGCTTCGGGTTCTGCTTCGGGCTCGTTGGGGAGAGAGCGGTCGTAGGCAGTGCGGATGTAGCTGTCCAGGAGGTGCTTCTCAAGGGCTTCTCGGGTGTCGAGCTTCTTGGAATTCAGCAGGTCCGACGGGTCACGGTCGGACAGTTCCGATGGGTCAGAATCGGATTCGTAGACGAACCGGGCAAGTGTGACCATCAAGGGGGTGGTGAGCACGGCGGCGAGATTGGCACTGGCCTGTGTGCGGCGGCTCAACTCACTCAGGACGTAAGCCCACCCGGCCTGGGGGGCAGCGTCCACACCGTCGGAGGGAGGTGTGCCGGTGGCCTTGTGCAGGTATGCGACCGAGTCGTCCAGTTTGAGGTCGATCAATTCGATGGCGGCCGCGGAGGGCACCACATTGGTTGCTTTCGTGGCAGCTTCGAATTCCAGGGGGCGACTGGTCACGAGCAGCGGCAAGGTGCTGCTGTTGAGCGCTTTCAGCGCGCGTACGTGCAGACCGACGGCGATCTCATCGAACCCGTCCAGGATCGGGAGCACCAAATTGGCACCCACCAGCGCGGCGGCCCACGTCTTACCGCTGGGACCGGCCTCGGCGAGAAAGGGATAGTCCCGCTTCAGCCGGCCGGTCAACCAGCGTCGCAGCGTAGTGCTGGGATTCCATGATCCGAGACTGAAGACCACCGGCACCGGCGCTTTGCCGGCGCGGGAACGCGCTTTCAGGCGGTTCAATGCGAATTGAAGGGCCAGAACGCTCTTCCCTGAGCCTTCCCGTCCCAGCACCATCAGCGAGCGGGGCTCTGCCCGCTCATGAACGGCCATGATCTCGTCCAGTTGACCGGCCAGGTGCAGCGGAGGAGCATCCGCATCCTCACCCGTGGCGCCGCGGATGCCTTCCCCGCTGCCGGGCCCTGTGCCGGGCACCGGTTGCCAGTGCACAGTCAGCGGGCTCCCATCCTGTAGCCGCAGCTGTTCCTCCTCATGCTGCAGGCGCGCGCGGACCTCGTTCGCGAGCAGATCGGCCTTGTAGGCCAGCTCCTCATCGACGGAGGGGCGCCCGGTGCGCACTGCCCGCACGAGTCGATCGGCCAGCTCGGCCAGCGCGCCCTCGGCAGAGACCCCTCCGGCGAAGAGCACGTTGACCGCGTAGTCGCCGGTACTCGAAATACCCGAGTTGTCACGCCCAACCGAGATCGACCGTTCACCGTCAGCCTGGTCAGGGGCGCGAACGGAGTGGTCCTGTGGATCGGGCCCGGCGTTCATCGGTGCAGATTGTTCCGTGCACCCTCGCCGGTGGAGATGATCCCCGTGTTGTCCCTGCCGACTGCCACGCTACGCGTGCCGGTGGCCTGCACGGCAGGGCGCTCAGTCAGCATCGCCGACAACTCGCCGGCAAGCTGGGGGTCGTCCCTCAGGACCTTTTTGATCTGCCAACGCAGTGCGCTCAGTACGTCCGGATCCTCACTGCTCTCCGCCAGGTCGGTGACGGCGGCCTCGATCGACGCTGTGTTGGTGTCACGGTGCAGGATGCGGGCGAGCAGCCGCTGTCCAAGCCGCACCGTTGCTCCGGCCGCTTCGTCCTCGGCCCTGGTCAGCACGCCGACGCCGTACGCGCCCGCCGCCGCTTCAACTACGGGCATGATCTGGCCAAGCAAAATGTCGATCTCAGCCAACAGAGGCCCCCCCTTTTTCGCGCAACCTAGTCGGCTTTTAGAGTAACCACACCTGTGTTGACGGTCAGTCGGTTCGGCCGGCGATACGCCCCCGTGACGTGATCGGCAGTGCCCACACCGGAGTTGCCGCGTAGCGCCTCCTTCGGTCCCTCGCCCAGCACGCCGGGTTCCCACAGCACGGCACGCACGGCATCAAGGTCGACGCCGCCACCCACGCCCTGGCGAAATAGGACGCCCGGCCGGACACGGTGCAGCGGTGGGCTGAACAGGCCATGCGAGAAGAGCCTCTCCCGTGTCTGAAACGGCTCGCTCGACGGTGGTGCATGTCTTGTACCGATCTTCGTCGAAGCCGGAAGGGTGGGCCGCTGGGTCGGGCCAGGCAATGGTCGGCACAGCGTCACGCAAGTGACATCGCCATCCGGATCGCGAACGCCGCCTTCGCCGCCCGGAGCACCGAACTGTGGGGCCAGGGCCAGACCGCGGGCGCCTCCGACGCCGTCCATGTGCGCGCCTACGACCAGAACCCGTTCACCGAGTGGCACTCGCGCTGCGGCGGCCGCGTCCCACCGCCCTTCCGTAATCGTCATGTCGCTGCACTGGCACTGCCTTGTGAGGTGTCTTCCTCGGAGTGCGGCTTCAGGGCGCCCCGCCCGCGCGTACGGTCCATCTCGCGCCACTCCCGCCGTAGTCCAGCCAGGTTCGTGGTGAGGAAGTACGCGGTGCCGCAGGCGAGCAGCACCGGCACGAGTCCGGCAGCGGTCACGGCCGCCCCGGCGAGCAGCCCGCCGAGAGGGATACCGGCCCAGGCCAGCGAGTCACTGAGCGCGTTGACCCGGCCCAGCATCCGGCGCGGCACCCGTTCGACGAGGACGGCCCCCAGCACTGGGTTGACGAAGCCGGCACCGAACCCGCTGACCGCGAAGACTGCCAGTACCACCCCCAACGGGGCGCCGAAGGCCAGGACCAGGAACCTCGGCGCTCCGGCCAGCAGGAACCCGGTGAGAACCACCACCCGCCGCCGCAGCCGGTGCGCGACCACCGCGGCGATCAGGCTCCCACCGACCGCCGCGGCGCCCATGACGCTGCCCATCAGGCCGATCGCGGTCGGCCCGTTGCCGGACTCCCTGGCCCAGACGGGTACGAGCACCGAGGTGGAGGCCGCGTCCAGCAGGTTGGTGATGCCGACCATGACGACCACGGTGAGCAGCAGCGGCTGTCCGCGCAGAAAGGTGAAGCCCTCGCCGAACCGCCGCCAGTAGCCCGGTTCCGTCTCCCCGGCCTGCAAGGGGGCTTCCTCGACCGCGTGCCCCATGCCACGAGGCAGCGCGAGTTTGATGATCACCGATCCGAGGGCGAAGCAGCCCGCGTTGGCGGCGAGCCCCGTCAGGGGACCGAGCAGCGCCACCAGGGATCCGCCGAGCGCCAGGCCGACGGTGGAGGCGAGCCGCTCGATCACGCCGGAGAGACCGGTGGCCCGCTCCAGCGGCACCCGACCGCGCTCGGCCGCCTCCGGGACCATCACGTCCTTGGCCAGGTCGCCGGGTCCCCGGGCCGCGCCGATCAGCGCGACCAGGGCCAGCAGAAGGGGAAAGGAGAGCAGGTCCAGGGCGTGGAGCAGGGGAACCGCGGCGGCGGCGGCCGCGCTGGCAAGATCGGTGGTCCAGGAGACGGCCCGCGGGCCGATCCGGTCCACCAGCGGGCCGGTGAACGCCTTGACCACCACGTAGGGAGTCATCTCGCAGAAGGCGGCCAATCCGGTCTGGGTGGCGCTGCCGGTGGTGACGAGGACGAACCAGGGCAGCGCCACGACGGAGATCCGCGTGCCGGTCAGCGACACGGCCATGGCCGCCAGCACTCCGCCCAGCGGCCGTAAGGACCTCCTGCCGGGTATGCCGCCGGCCTCCGAGGCGTCGTCGGTCATGACGTCGCGCCTCCTTCCTCATCGTGAGGGCCGGACGGGAGCGACGACGCGGCAGGCGCATCCAGTTCGGGCAAGATCTGCGTGATCACGGCGACCCGTTCGGCTCCCTCGGGGGCACTTGCCGCCGTCTCCGGCGCGTCTCGCCGGTAGCGCGCGATGACCTCCGTCAGCTCCCGGTACAGGGCGGTGGCTTCCTCGGACGTGAGCCGCAAGGCCCAGTCGCTCATGTCGAAGGTGTTCCGCCATGCGCGGGGCATCGTCTGAAGCTCGCTCAAGGTCTGCTGGGTGCGCAGGGTGTAGGTGGCGGCGACGGACTGCTGGTAGGCCAGTGCGGCCGCGGGCTCCCGCTCGGCCAGCTCCGGATCGTTGAACCAGGTGGTTCGGTGCACCGAACGCCACCAGCGCTCTCGCGCGTTGCCGCGTTCGGTGTCCTCCTCGACGAAGCCGGCCGCGCCGAGCTGCCGGAGGTGGTAGCTGGCCGTACCGGAGTTCACGCCCAGCCGCTCCGCGAGGCGGGTGGCCGTCGAAGGGCCGTACTTCCGCAACAGCCCGACCAACTGCACGCGCACCGGATGCGCCAGGGCACGCAGCCCCTTGGCATCCAGGACAACCGAGTCCCCTTCAACGTTCAGGCCGTCCGGCCTCTGTGCTGCATCAGCCATGCGACACACGGTAGTCCACGAAGAGTTCTTCGCAAAGAGTCCTTCGCGAAGAACCGTTTGCGGTCCAGCTCGCCGGCAAGGCGCCACTGCTCATCCGGGGTGTGTCCGGATTTTGGCCCACAAGAAGATATTCGCTTGCGTACCCTCGTCGCTCGGGTCAACGTCGCGTGACACCTGACGAAGGCAGAGAAGATGACCACGCAGACCCACCCCGTCGACCACGACCTCATCCGGGCGGCGGAGCACGTTGCCCGCACTCGCTGCCGGGGCGACAACCACACCATGGCAGCCGCGGCCCGCGCCCAGGACGGCCGGATCGTCAGCGCCGTGAACACCTACCACTTCACGGGAGGTCCCTGCGCCGAACTGGTCCTCATCGGCGCGGCAGCCGCCCAGGGTGTCTACGAGCTCGACACGATCGTCGCGGTGGGAGACCGTGACCGAGGAGTTGTTCCCCCATGCGGCCGGTGCCGTCAGGTCCTCCTCGACTACTTCCCGTCCCTCAAGGTCATCGTCGGCGAAGGCGACCGCATCCGGACCGTCCTCATCACCGACCTGCTGCCCGAAAGCTACGTCTGGGCCGACCACCAGCTCGACGCTGAGTGAACCGCTCCACCCGGCACGATCTGGCACCACTGGCCGACAACCGGGCGAACCCTGCCCGGACGCGGCGCTCGAAACCGCCCGTGGAGGGGCCATGGAGGGGCCGGGGCCCCGGGTGGTTGTTTCTCAGTGTGCTTCGGGCGGTCCGCCGCAGACGGTGCAGACGCCGGGGCGCAGGAGCACCTCGCAGCAGGTGTCTCGCAGAACTCTCGCGTCCGGACATGTGTGAGAGGCCGAGGGTGCGGTGCGCAGTGCCGTGGCAGCGGTGGTGCGGCGGAACGTACCCGCCGTGCGGCTCCGTGAGTCAGCAGGCTGCGGGCGCAGTCGGTGTCGGTCTCAGGGGCCGGGAGCGGCTGCCGGCCCGGAGTGTTGTGTGCCTTGGCCGTGCTGTGCCGGTTGCGGGGTCCGAGGGCCGGGGCGATCCCGCTCATGGCCCGGGTTGCTGCGGACGGCGGCGTCGGGGATCCGGTGGGTGGAGACTCGCCGGCCGTCCTCGCCGATTTCTTCCTTGAGCGTGCGGGCCGTGTCCAGCATCCGGGTGAACTCTCCTGTGGCGAGCAGGCGTTCGCCTGCGGCCTGGGGGGAGGTCATGGCTCGGATGTGTATGTCGGCGAGGTCGCGGACATCCGCGATCTCCCGGCCGATGCGCGGCACTGTCCGGCCGCTTCGGAAGCCGTCAGCTTCCCCGCCGTGATCGTCACGCCGCCACCAGTGACGGCCTGCCCCGACCGGCCGGTACGGGCGCGATCGGGGCGGTTGTGCATCTGCCGGCCACCGCCGTCGAGGAGGGCCGGGACCTGTCCTCGATGCGGGGCGTCCCGGCCGACACCGCCTACCGTCCACTGCCGGCCTGACGGCCCGGCCTCACTTCAGGTGCCGGGTGAAGAACCGGGCTCCGTCGTCCACCTCGAACCACGGGGTACCGGCGTGCCCGCCCAGATTGGCGTGCAGCGTCTTCTCCCTGGCGCCGAAGGCGTCGAACAGGTCCAGGACCGGCTGTCGTTCCATCCCCTCGTCGTCCCACTGCAGCAGGAACTGCAGCGGAATGGCGACCTGCCGGGCCTCCTCGCGCAGGGTGTCGGGCACGAAACCCTGGCCGAAGAAGACGGCGGCCGAGATGCGCGGCTCGACCAGCGTCAGCCGGATGCCGATGGCGGTCATTCCGTCGTACCCGACCGGGCCGTCGATCTCGGGCAGCGAAAGGAGGGCGTCCAGGGTGGTCCGCCACTCCGGGACCGCCTTTTCGACCAGCGGGAGGATGAACGCATCGACGATCTCGTCGACCGGCTCGCCGGCTTCCAACGCCCGGCGGAGGTCGGCGCGGGCCTGCTCGTCGACGGCGGAACGGGGCCGGTCACCGTGCCCGGGTGCGTCGATGGCGGCCACCGCGAAGCCGTACTCCGCCGCGTAGTGCCGGGCTCGGGCCACCAGTCGCGGGAGCCGCTTGTGCAAGCCGCCGTTGTGGCCGATCAGGATCAGCGGGGCCGGTGCGGATCCCGGCGTCCACAGGACGCCGGGGATCTCACCGAGGGTGAATTCGCGTTCGAGGACGCCGCTGTCGAGGCGCTGTTCGGAAGTCGTGTGCATGGTCGTGCCTTTCGGGAGTGCTCGTGAACGGCGCTCCCGGACGACCTATCGCCCGACCGTGACCCCTGAGGGGAGCACCCATGTTGATACTGCGTTCACGGGTACCACCTCCTCGTCCTCTCGCACGGCCTCCAGAAAGCTAGCAATGGTCGCCGAGGTCCTCCAACAGGTTTTTCGGAAGCTGCCCGGCCGGATGCCACATGGCTCCGTTCACGAGAACCGACGGCGCCCGTCCACGAGTTCGGGAGCGGGGGGCGTCCGCCGGGAATCGACGTATTCCCCGGCTCGGACAGCACCGACTCCCGGCCCCGTCCGGGCCCGGGAGTCGGTCGGCGGACGGTGCTGGACGTCAGGAGACGGGCGGCCTGCCGGCGACTACCGTGGCTCCGCATGACCCCCACCGAGATCGAGATCACCGCAGAGCTGGTCCGGGATCTGCTGCACGACCAGCATCCTGACCTGGCAGGTCTCCCTGTGAGGCTCGGCGCGCGCGGCTGGGACAACCAGCTGTGGCGACTCGGCGACGACCTCGCCGTCCGGCTGCCCTGGGCGACGCTGTCCGCGGACGCGCTGCTGCGTAAGGAGCACGAGTGGCTTCCCGCACTCGCTCCGACTCTTCCCTTGCCGGTCCCCGTCCCGCAACGCCTCAGCGAGCCCTCCGAGCGGTTTCCGCGGCCTTGGATCATCACCACCTGGGTGCCGGGAACGCCGGCCGACCGCGCCCCCGCTACCCGCGCTGCGGATGCAGCCGACATCTTGGCAGCCTTCCTGACCGCTCTTCACCGGCCTGCCCCCGACGGGGCGCCGGCCGGCCGCGACCGTGGAGGGCCGCTGGCCGACCGGGCCGAGGGGTTCGCTCAGGCGTTGACCTGGGCCACCGAGTCGGGTCTGATTCCCGACCCGGACGCCATCCGCGCCGTCTGGGAAGACGCCGTTGCCGCGCCCGACTGGACGGGGCCGCCGCTGTGGCTCCACGGCGACCTGCACCCGGCCAACGTCCTCACCGCGGACGGCACCTTCTGCGGCGTGATCGACTTCGGCGACCTCTTCGCGGGCGACCCGGCCTGCGACCTCGCCGCCGCGTGGATCCTGCTGCCGGACGGCGTCGCCGACCGCTTCCACGCCGCGTATCGACCGCTCCCAGACCCGGCGGCCCTTCGCCGCGCCCGTGGATGGGCGGTGCTGAAGGCCCTCGCCTGCATCTCCATCGGAGAGGCAGGCGTTCGCGGCCGTCCGGGCGGCAAGCGCACCTGGGGCCCACCCGGGCACGCCGCACTGCGCCGCCTCACCGCTGCCCAGCACCGAGGATGACCTGCCGTCCCGGCGACGTCCGGCGCCCGCGAGCTGCTCCCCCCCTGGAGCCCGGGTTTCCTGCGCGCATCGCTCCCGTTGAGGACACCCTCCGCCCCGGCCGGCTCGCCCTGGGATCCGAGTCGCCGGCCGGGTCCGCCGTGTCCCGCCACCTCGGCGAGGAGCCACCGGCGCGCTCCTCGCCGCCCACCGGCGGATCCCGGCGGCCCCGCTTCCGGCCCCTGGCTCGGGGAGAGGTACCCGTACGAGCGCCCGGTCGTGACCCAGATGGCCCGACCTGGCGGGTCCGACGCGGCGACCGAACGAGCCAGGGCTTGTACAGTTGCGCAAGGAAGCAATAGTGACGGCAGGTCCGGCATGCCCGGCCCGCACCGCCGTCTGCGTGGAGGGTGGGCGGAGTGCTCCGCAACGGTTTGGAACCCTGGCACCTACTGGTCGTCGCGATCGTCATCATCGTGCTCTTCGGCTCGAAGAAGCTGCCCGAGGCCGCACGGGGGCTGGGCAAGTCCATGCGCATCCTCAAGAGCGAGGCCAAGGCCATGAAGGAGGAAGGGAGCGCCCCTTCCACTGCCGCCCCAGCCGAGAGCGCCACCGGCGAGCCCGCGGGGCGGGCCATCCGGGCCGCTCCCGGTGAGACCACGACGGCCCGTCCGGCAGCCGAAACCAACCCGGCCGGCTGAGTCGTACCGGTGTGGCCAGGCCGTGTTCGAGGCGGCCTGGGGTGAGTGACGACGGTGTCCGGGAGCACGACACGCAGGCGGCCGCGTAGCCGCGGAAGCCGGAGGATCCCCATATGACCGGTGCGAACAGCTTCACCGTCTCGGGATACGGCCCCGAGCGCCCCGCGTGGATGCGGCTCCTCGCGCGCGATTCCACAGCGCGCCGGCTGGACTGGCCGATACTGCTGTCGGCCCTTGCCCTGTCGCTCATCGGTTCGCTACTGGTGTACTCCGCCACGCGCAACCGCACCGCGATCAACCAGGGCGACCCGTACTACTTCCTGGTCCGGCACCTGATGAACCTCGGCATCGGGCTCGTCCTGATGATCGGCACGATCTGGCTGGGCCACCGCGCCCTGCGCAACGTGGTGCCAGTTCTGTACGGCCTTTCACTCCTCGGCGTGCTTCTGGTGCTCACCCCACTCGGTGCCACCATCAACGGCAACCGCAACTGGATCGTCCTGGGCGGCGGATTCTCGCTGCAGCCCTCGGAGTTCGTGAAGGTCACCATCATCCTGGGCATGGCGCTGCTTCTCGCGGCGCAGGTCGATGCAGGTGACAGGAAGCATCCGGCCGGCCGTACCGTGATCCAGGCCCTGGGTCTGGCCGCCGTGCCGATGACGGTCGTCATGCTGATGCCCGATCTCGGCTCCACGATGGTCATGACGGTCACCATCCTGGGCGTGCTTCTCGCTGCCGGCGCCTCCAACCGCTGGGTCTTCGGCCTGCTCGGCGTGGGTGTCCTCGGTGCCATCGCCGTGTGGCAGATGCATGTCCTGGACCAGTACCAGATCAACCGCTTCGCCGCCTTCGCCGACCCGAGCCTGGACCCGTCCGGAGTCGGCTACAACACCAACCAGGCCCGCATCGCCATCGGCTCCGGCGGCCTGACGGGAGAGGGTCTCTTCCACGGTGCGCAGACCACCGGCCAGTTCGTTCCGGAGCAGCAGACCGATTTCGTGTTCACGGTCGCCGGCGAGGAACTGGGCTTCGTCGGCGGGATGCTGATCCTCTCCCTGATCGGAGTGATCCTGTGGCGGGCATGCCGCATCGCCCGCGAGACCACGGAGCTGTACGGCACGATCATCGCCACCGGGATCGTCGCGTGGTTCGCCTTCCAGTCCTTCGAGAACATCGGCATGTCGCTCGGCATCATGCCGGTGGCGGGCATTCCGCTGCCGTTCGTCTCCTACGGCGGTTCCTCGATGTTCGCGGTGTGGCTGGCGGTCGGCCTGCTGCAGTCCATCCGGGTACAGCAGACGAGGCTGTGACGCGACCGCCCTCGCGACGATCGCGACACGTACGGGTTCGTCGCCGGCGGCCGCTGCCTCGCGCACCTGCGGCTCAACCAGCACCTGCTGACCTACGGAGTCGGGAACGTCCTGTGCCGCAAGTCGGCCGACCGGCGGATCGCGAGGAGGGCCTTCCGGCCGGTGGAGATGTGGTGATCCACACCGAACCGAAAGGCCCTCCGCCACTCGGGATCCCTCAGCCGAGATCCGGCTCGCCCGTCCACGACCTCGCCGGACAGAACACCTAGCTCACCCTCACGGCCACCGTCGAAGACTCCGCCGACGCGGGCGGGATGCGCGTCCAAAGGTCAGCGACACCGCCCGCCGTCCGCCGCCGATGCCGGCCGCGGACGTCAGCGCTGCCGAGACCCAGTTCGTACGGCCGTGAGACCCCTCGTTCACGGGCGTGGCCGGCAGGCATGCACAGCGGGCGGAGGCCTCGTGGGTGAGGCCCTTGAAGATGGCGGCGCCGAAGGTGGAGCCGGACCGGCTGACGACGGGCGGCCGGGCGGGGATCCGGGCCGCCTCCCTGGCGGCAGCCGGACGCCTCAGTGTCGTCGGGTGCGCAGGGACCCGGCGGCTGTCGCACCTGGGCGATGACGTCGCCCCGCCGGGTGCCCGGTCCCCCACGGGCGGCGCGCCACGCCGGCCAGGACTCCGGGACCTCGGCGAGCGGCCAGCGCGGTGCGGACAGAGGGCTCGTTCCGAGCCAGGGAGAGCAGAAGGCCCACGGCGTACAGGGCCGAGATGAGCGCGCTGCCGCCGAAGGAGAACAAGGGCAGGGGCACACCCGCGATCGGCACCAGTCCCAGGACACCGCCGATGTTGATGGACGCCTGCACGGCGATCCAGGTGACAACCCCTCCGGAGGCGAACCGGACGAAGGGATCGGCGGTGCGGGCGGCGATCTGCAGCCCGCCCGCGCACAGCGCGGCGAGCAGACCCAGCACGGACAGCGTGCCCAACAGACCGAGTTCCTCTCCGGTGACAGCGAAGATGAAGTCGGTGTGGGGCTCCGGCAGTTGCCCCCACTTCTCCACACTCGCTCCGATGCCGTCGCCGAACAGCCCGCCGGTGGACAGCGCGTACAGGCCGTGCACCACCTGCCAGCACTGGTCACCGGGGCCTGGGTCGCTCGCCCCGAGGCAGGCGAAGCGGGACACCCGGTGCCCGCTGGTGGTGATGAGCACGCCGGCGAGCACTCCTGCCCCCGCCAGCACGGTGACGAACAGCCGCAGTGGCGCTCCGCCGATCCACAACAGGCCCAACAGCACCGCGCACAGGATGACCGCGGTACCCATGTCCCCGCCCAGCAGCACCAGGCCGACCAGCAACAGCCCCCCGGGTACCAGCGGCACCAGCAGGTGTTTCCACTCGCCCAACAGGTGATGGCGTTGCTTGCGGGCCAACAGGTCCGCGCCCCACAGAACGAAGGCGAGCTTGCCGAACTCGCTGGGCTGGAGCACGAACGGCCCGCCGAGAGCGAGCCAGTTGGTACTTCCGTTGACCGTCCGCCCCAGCCCCGGCACCTGCACCAGCCCCAGCAGCAGCATGACTGCGGCCGAAAGCGGATAGGTCAGCAAGCGATGCCATCGCACCGGCATCCGCCCCACCGACAGGAGGAGCACCAGGCCAATCGCCGCCGCCAGAACCTGCCGACGCAGGTAGAACGTCGACGGCAGCCCGTAGCGCAGGGCCTGGATCTGGGATGCCGAGTACACCATCACCAGCCCCAGCCCCGCGATCAGAGCCGCGCTGCCGGCCACCAGGTAATACGCCGTCATGGGGCGGTCCCAGACCCGCCCCGCCTGCAGCGCCCCGCGATGCAGCACGCCTCGCCACGGGCCGGGCATTCCTCGCGCGCGCCCACGGTGCGGCCACTCCCCTGCGTTCCCTGCCCGTTCAGCCCCTCGGGCTTCGGGTGTCACCGTGTCGCCCCGGGAACGAGGTGTTCGCCTCTCCACGCGGACACTTTAAGAGTTGCGCATCTGTTTAACCTTCGCGGCGCGCGAGCGGATCGCGATCGCCGTGACGCCGGCGACCGCGAGCACGCTGACCGCCGACCACAGCGGCGACCCGGCGTGCCCGCCCGTTGCCTCCTGCGCCGCCGAGACGGTCGAGCCCGCCTTCTTCGGCGGTCCGACCGTGGAGCGAGGCGGGCAGCGCGGCAGCGCCTGCAGCAGGATCGAGACCGCGTGGACAAGCCCCGCTCGTGTCCGGCGGCAGGGGGGTGCAGCTGGGCGGTGAGCGCCGGGACCACCGGGCGGCCAGGAATGCCGCCGCGCGCCCTTTCAGCGTGGAAAGCAGGGGCATCCAGTCCATGCGCCGCAGCTTGTCCGAGACGACACGACCGCGCCAGAGCTTCTCGGCAGGCTGTGTGAACTGCACGGAATGCGACAGCGGAAGAGCGGGTGTCGGCGCTGCCACTCGTGTCACCACGGACGGTGGTACGGCCGCGACGGACGGGCCACGGTGAGCAAAGCCCGGGTGCGGAGGGAGTGAGAGGCCAGTAAGACCTCCATCGGGTTCAGTTCCGGTTCAAACTGCGTACATGTCGGGCGGCGGATACTCCGCAAGATCCGGTATGCGCGCTGCGCCCGGATCACTCCGTTTCCCGGAGCCCGAGAGGCCGTTCATGCTGAGCACCCCCACGAAATCAGCGGTCAGGGACGGCGGCCCGCCGTCCGTCGCCCCGCCCCGCCCGCGCACCGACCGGTACGAGCGTCCGGTGCTGTCGGGCATAGCCGTCCTCGCGGCCTTCCTGACCCTGTGGGGACTCGACCACAGCTCGTACCACGGGTTCTACGCCGCCGCGGTCCGCAGCATGACGGACAATCCGGTCGCGTTCTTCTACGGCTCCTTCGACCCCGGCAACTCCCTCACGATCGACAAGCTGCCCGGCTTCCTGTGGCCTCAGGCCCTGTCGGCGCTGGTGTTCGGCTTCCACCCGTGGGCCCTGGTGGTTCCGCAGGCCCTGGAGACCGTGGCCTCGGTGATCCTGCTCCATGTGCTGGTGCGCCGCTGGGCAGGAGTGCCGGCCGGACTGCTGGCGGCGGCCTTCCTGGCCCTCACCCCGGTGATGGTCGGCCTCGGCCGGTCCGTCACCGAGGACGCGCCGTTCGTCCTGCTGCTGCTCCTGGCCGCCGAGGCCGTGCAGCGGGCGGCCGAGCGGGGCAGGACGGGCCCGCTGCTGCTCGCCGGCTTCTGGGTGGGCGTGGCCTTCCAGTGCAAGATGCTGGAGGCCTGGGCGGTGCTGCCCGCCCTCGCCGGCACGTATCTCGTCGCCGCTCCCCGGAGCCTGCGCCGCCGGCTCCGCGATCTCGCGTGGGCCGCCGTGGTGACGTTCGCGGTGTCGGTCTCGTGGATGCTGGTGGCCACCCTCACCCCGGGCTCCGCGCGTCCCTATCTCGACGGCACCACCGACGACTCGGCCTTCGGCCTGGTCGTCGGCTACAACTTCCTCACCCGCTTCCACGCGGTGGGCATCGACGCGGCCGGCACCGGAAGCGTGGTGCCGAACGAGATCCTGCGGGTGGCCGGGACCAGCCCCGGCATGGGCAACAGCACGTGGAAGATGTTCAGCCCCGGGCTCGCCACGCAGACGGGGTGGCTGTACCCGCTGGCCGCGTTCGGGCTGGCCGGGGGCGCGGCGGCCCTGTGGCGGCGGCGCGCGGCCCGTACGGACCGCGCGCTCGCGGGCCAGGTGCTGTGGGGCGTCTGGCTGGCCACGTTCTTCCTGGTCTTCAGCTTCGGCAGCGTGACGGGGCACACCTACTACATGGGCGTGGTCGCGGTGCCGCTCGCCGCGTTCGCCGCGGTCGGCGTCGTGCGGGCCCGGCGGGCGGGCCTGCGGGGCGGCCGGCGGATCTGGGTGCTGCCGGGGGCGCTCGCCGTGAACACGGCCTGGTGCGTGGCGCTGACCCTGTGGTACCCGCGGTTCTTCCCCTGGTCGGCACCGATCGCCGCCGCCCTCGCAGTGGCCGCCCTGGCGCTGACCGCGATCCGCCGCCGGCCTCGTCTCGTCACCGCGGGCCTGGCCGTGGGACTGACCGCGGTCCTGTGCGTGCCCGCCGTGTGGTCGGCGTCGGCGCTGTCACAGCGCTACAACCAGCCCGGCTCCCTGGCCCGCGTCGGCCCCAGCAGCCACCGTCCGGGCAACCCGCTCGCACGGCTCGACCCCGACCGGCGGCGGCTGCTGGCCTACCTCACCGCACACCGCCACGGCGCCGAGTACCTGGCCGCGATCCCCGGATGGTGGTCCGCCGCGCCCTTCATCATCAGCGCCGACGCGCACGTCCTGCCCATGGGCGGCTTCACCGGGCAGGTCCCGTACCCCTCGTCCGCCCGCTTCCACCGGCTGCTCGACACCGGCCGGCTGCGGTACGTCGTCCTGAGTGCCACCGACATCCACCGCGGCCGCCGGCACCGGGACACCACCCTCGTCGGCGGCCTGGAGCGCTGGACGGCCGGACACTGCGCGCTCGTGCCCGCGGCCGCCTACGGGTCCCGCGGCCGGTCGCGGGTGGTGCTGTACGACTGCGGCGGGCACCTGCGGAGGTGAACCGGGCCCCGGCGGCCGCCGGGGCCGGGCTGGACCCGGTGGACGGCCGAGGACCGTGGTGCTGCGGGAGGGTGGCCTCCTGCAGGGAGGCGTACCGGGCGAACGGGGGAGGCCGCGATCGCCCGGGAGGCCGAGCTCGGTCACATGTTCCTGCCGGAAGGGTGGGGACGGGGGTGCGCCACCGAGGCGTGCGCAGCGGCACTCGACCGGTTCACCGGCGTGCTGTCCGGCGAACCGAAGGTGCTCTGCACCCAGATCGCCAACGACCGCTCGATGCGCCTCGCGGCGAAACCGGGATTCACCGAGGTCGAGCGACTCGCGGAGAACAGCTCCGGGCAGCGGCTCGGCGTGTGGTCCTCGGGTCGCGCCGTCCGGCCGAGTCCCGGCCCGCCCCGGGGCCGTCGGAGGGCACTCACCGACGGCCGGCACCGGCAGCCGCCGGCAGCTCAGCCGCCGGTCGCCGCGTTGATCAATTGCACGGGCGCAGGTCGAAGACTGGCGTGCCGCTTCACCCCGATACGGATCGCACGTGGCGGGTTCGACCTCGCCCATAAAGGCTCCGCCGACCGTGCGACCATCGCCGCCTCACTGCTTGATGAACTCCTTGACACATGGGCGCCGGGCCAGTCCACTGACACTGGCGATCGGCGGGGGGCCTGATGGACTCGGATGCGGACGTGACGCAGCAGAACTCGGTCCCGCCCCCGGAGGGACCACCCGGCGCATCCCGCAGTCCCGACGGGTCGGGCCTGCGAACTCTCCGCCACGGTGCATGGGCAGGAGTCACGGGCCCCATCCTGTTGATCACCTATTTCACCGTCCCGGCACTGACCGGCTGGCCCTACGCCGGCGCTTCCCCGCAGCGGCTGATCATCTACGCGAACAGCCACGGTCTGCTGTTCTACGCAGGCGGATGGCTTCAGGCCACCGGCGCGACGCT
Source organism: Streptomyces tropicalis (assembly GCF_029269835.1). GTDB lineage: Bacteria > Actinomycetota > Actinomycetes > Streptomycetales > Streptomycetaceae > Streptomyces > Streptomyces tropicalis. The sequence continues at coordinate 216,798 of NZ_JARJBB010000007.1, forward strand.
GTGCATCCTGTTCTTCCTGACTCTGCTGAACCGCAGCGGCACCGCCCTGCACATGGCCGGGCTCGTCACCCTCGTCGGCTGTGCCCTGCTGCTCGCGGTGGTACTCGTCGAGGCCGTGCTCCTGGAAGCGATCCCCGCAGCCGCTCACGCGAAGGACACCGCCACGGTCGCGACCGCCTTCGCCCTGAGCAACGGCGTTTTCGCGCGCATCTTCCCGCTGGCACCCGCCCCGCTGCTCTTCATCGGCATCGGGTACGCACTACGGCCCGTTGTGCTGCACAGGAGGTATGCCGACTCCGCCAAGGTCATCGCGGCCCTGTTCGTCGTCGCGGGTGTCGCAGCCGTCTTCGGCACCCCCGGGCTTGTCTTCGCCATCATCATGTCGGTCGTACAGGCCATCTGGATCCTGACCGCCGCTGCCGCCCTCGGCCTCTCCTCACGCAGAACTGTGCAGGCTGACCTCCACGAGTGACGTCGACGACGCCGCGCACCCGCGCCCCCAGGCGGTCCAGCACGGCCGATGCGACCGTGTCGGTCCACGGCGGTAACGGGCAACCACCGAAACCCTGAAACGGGTGTCGCAGGTGCGAATCCTGCCGGGGGCACAGCAAGAAGGGCCGGCTCAGGAGGGTTTCCCTCCCAAGCCGGCCATGCGTCGTTCCGGGCGCCGTGCCGCACGCGTGCCACCACGTCCGCTCGACGCCCTCTCGGACGGGGCAGCGGTGGGTACGGGCAGCCGGCTCGGCGGCGGCGCATCCGTCGTGGTCGCCGGAGAAGCCGCAGCGCGGGGGCGTGCAGGCGGCGGTGTGCTTCTCCCGGCCGCGTCCGTCGTAGGGGTGCCGAGCTGGACGGAGCCGATACGGGTGGCGCATCGGAAGCGGCGGATTGACGGCAGGAGCGGTGTCGTTCCATCGGTTCGCCGTCATTCGATCGAGGCGTTTGACGGCGAATCCAGTCGTTCAGGCTTCCTTGTCAGCGAACCTGGTCGCTCTTCGGCCCGATTCCTTTGATCCTGGTCGGAGTTCCGTCCGGGGCGAACGAATCGTGGAAGGTGAAGGCGTGCGGCGCGGGGCCGTGCTCGTGGAGGTGCTCAAGCCTGGAAACCCCGTCCTGCCAGGTGGGTGTCACGCCGTCGGAGACCCACCAGAACACGTAATTCGGGTGTCCTGTCCTCTCGAACCAGTCGTAACGCCTGTTCAGCGCCTCACGGTGCAGACCGCCGTAGACGGCGTCGAAGGCGGGGCGGAGGTCGGTCCAGAGTGAGAGGGTCGCGGCCAGGGCGGTGGTTTCCCGCGCACGGCCCTTGGCGTACCAGGTCGGTACGGCGAACTCTCCCCATGTACCCCAGTCCGCCTCGAAGAGCACGCCCCGGTCACCGTCTGCCGCTTCAGCATGAGCAAGATATCCGGGGTGCTGACTGATCTTCCGGTAGACGGCCTCACCAATGTCGTAGAACTCGCGCGTGAGAGGTGCCGGATCGGCGAGAGGTGTCTTCAGGACGCCGAATGTGTACAGAGCAAGATGGGGCATGCGTCTCTCCCTGGTCGGGGGTGCCTGGCGTGGACCCGGTTCGGTGGCCTACGCAGGGGGCGAGGGTTCGTGGGCCGTGACCGACTCGTCCCGTCGCGGCCGGCCCAGCCTGAAGGAACCCCTGTGCGACCGTGGGCGACCACCGAGGACCGGATGAAGGTAGCTGCCTCTGCGAGCCCTGTCGAAGTTGCGTTTCCCTTGTCCAAGTGGCCTCTTGCACCGGCCATTGCGGGGGCTGGGGCGCTGACGGGCGGGGCAGGGAGCGGGGTGCCAGTGATCCACTCCGGCCGATCGGTCCGCCCACCATGCCCGTCCGCGCCCCCTGTCCGACAACGCCGGGTGCCGCCGGACACGTGCGGTTGAAGAGGACGGCTCACGACCAGAAGACCGAACACCGGCTGCGGGTGCGTGCACAGACGGCGCTGCACGCCGCGCATGGACACTCCAGCGCATGCATCGCCCGGAAGACGGGGCTGCATGTGGACACCGTGCGCCGCCGGCGTGGCCGGTTCGACCAGGCGGGCCTGCCCGGGCTCAAAGACCGTCAACGCTGCGGCTCGAGGGGGCCGAGCAGCAGGAAGCGGCAGCGGCCCCGGGGAGATCCCCGGGGCCGCCTCGGGGTCGTCGAACGGTGTTCGACGACCAATGCTGACAACCGCCGACAGTTGGGTCGCGGTTCGCAGCGTTGATCGACTGCACGGCCGCAGATCAGAGACCCGGCTCTTCACTTCTTCGGCTGCCGAGCGCCCTTCGGAGGTTCAGGAGCAGCAGCCTGAGCGGTCCGTGCCGGGCTGTCCGCTGTGGAGGTCGTCGTCGTGGCCTGCGGCGATCCGTGCCCATTGCGCGGTCGGTCGTCCGTCCTTGCGGAACTGCTGACCGCGGGTCTCGTACGGTTGCGGCCAGCCCGGTGGAGAGTCCTCCCAGGTCTCCTGCCGCCCGTGGACGGTCATGTCGAGGATGCCGTAGGACGACGCCAGCGGTTCGACGCCCCGGCCGGTGGTCCAGTAGGTCTCGTAGACCCGCTCGCCGTCGCGGAGGTAGCTCGCCTTCATCCCGAAACAACGGCCTGCGAGGAGCCGTTCGTAGGACTCGGCGGGCACCGAGTACCAGGGCACGTCCCAGCCCATGAAGCGTCGGTAGCGATCGGACTCCTCGAAGGGGCCCTGGCAGAAGGCCGCGAAGGTGACGTCACGCTGATGCAGATAGGACAGCTCGCGGACCTGGCCGGTGAAGAAGGTGCAGCCCTCACACTGGTCGGCGGCGGGACGGCCGTCGTGCCACATGTGATACGAGACGAACAGCTGAGCGCGGCCCTCGAAAGCGGCGATCAGGGGGACGGCCCCGTCGCCCGTGACGAGCGGGGCAGACGGGTCCACCTCCGTCATGGGCAGGCGTCGTCGTGCGGCGGCAATCGCGTCGCCTTCCCTGGTGTGTGCCTTCTCCCGGGCACGCAGGGTGTCGATGGCGGCCAGCCACTCCCGGCGGGAGACGACCGGCGGCGTATTCACAGCAGTCATGCCCGTACTGACCCGGCAGCCCGCGAGAACTCATCGGTCGAGCCCGAGGCGGGCGAGGAGACGTCGCGGTACAGCAGCGAAGTGCAGCAACCCCAGCAGCCGGCAGCCGCAGCCGCAGCCGCAGCCGCAGCCGCAGCCAGCAGCATCGTCCAGCATGGCCGTCGCGGCGGCCTGCATGACCTCCGACGACCGATCTCCACTGAGCCGACCGGGTTCCGATCGTCCGGGCTGTCGCCGTCAGCGGTCGAGTGCCTGGAAGCCGTAGCCGAATTCCGGAAAACCCTGCGTGGGGTCGTGGTCGCACTCCCAACTGTCGGTCATGGCTGAGAAGCGGGTCGAGCGTGGATCGGTTGTGGGCGACAGCATGATCCGCTCGTCACGCATGACGTCTTTCGAGCAGGTACGGTGCGTCGTCGGCGTGAGCCGGTACAGCGTGAAGAGGTCGCCCGAGAAGGTGGCGCGGCCGGTGAAGTCGTTGCAGCCCAGGTTGCCGGTGACCGTCCCGTCGCGGTGGAAGACGAAGTAGACGGCCCTGCCGGCCGCAAGCGGGTGGATCGTGTCCGCCACGCCCAGGTGGTCCACCTGCCAGCGCCTGCCGAAGAGACCTTTGGGCCACAGGAGTTTCAGGGCAAGATAGTCGCCCCGCGAATTCTTGAGGTCGATGGTGAGATCGTCGACTCGCCGTGTGATCGTCAGCCGCCCGCTGAAGATCGTGCGGAATTCCTCCTCGAAGGCACGATTCTTCGCCGCACACCGGATCCCGGCCGTCGGCTGCGCCACCGGAGCGCCGAGGGTGAGCGTGCCGGCGGTGACATGGGTGGTCCGGCGGAACGAGGTGCAGCCGTAACTGCCCGCGACCGTGCCGTCATGGCCGAAGTCGACCCAGGCGCCGGCATGTGCAGGGGCAGCGGTGGTCCGTCCGCCGACGGTGATCCACTGTCCCAGCCAGCGCGCCCCTACCAGCAGACCGCCGGCTCCGCCCGGCCCCTTCGGAGGGGACCAGGCCGTGGCCGGCCCGGCGTGCCCCGATTCTCGACCATCGGTCCCCATGCGCGGGGCGCCGCACGCCGCAAGGGTGATCACGGCTGCAAGCAGGTGGCCGACCACGGCTCCCGTCCGGCGACTGTCCACGCCTGGTCAGACGCCGGAGAGCATGTCCCGGTTCCGCATTTCGGATCGGCGACGACCTGAGTCTCACGCTCGGCTTCTGTGCATCCCCGAGCGAGGGGATGCGGGCAGGGAGGGCGCGGTGGCAGCGTCGAAGGCTTCTGACATCCAGCGCTGACATCGACGGCACCCTACGGCGGCGTACGCCGGCGTCTCCATCGGGCTGCCCCACCAGACGACAGCAGCAGCCGGAACGGGCCCGGATCGAACTCCTCAAGCGGGTGTCGCAGGTTCGAATCCTGCCGGGGGCACAGAGAGAGGGGCCGGCTCAGGAGGGTCTTCCTCCCCGGCTGGCCCTTCGTCGTTCCAGGCTCCGTGCCACACGCGTGCCCGTCCACCCGGCGTCCTCTCCCGAGGAGCCGGAGACCGCTCCCCCACCGCCCCGGATCATGGCCCCGAGCCGACCGCGATGGCCCGATCACGGTCGCTGGTCATGTGCTGATAGATCAGCGCGGCGCGCGAAGGGATTGCCGCCAGACGTCCTGCCAGGCGTGGAAGGGGGTGTCTCCAAGATGCTGCGCGCGTCCCTCACGAAGTCCCGATAGGCCAACTGAACCCTGCCCTGCACGTCATGAAGCTGACTGCTCGTCTCTGACACGTCACCTCCGGACGCTTGAGCCTCGCCCCACGCCTGGAGGGATTTCAGTGTCTGCGAGAAGAGGACGGCAATCCTCCCGGCACTTTGCGAGGCAAAGTGAGGCCCAGCCACCGCGACTCGAACCCGAGCACTGCCAAAGGCATCCATCGCGTCCTTGAGTGCCGCCACGTAATCTTCGTAGCCTTCGGTCCGTGGCCCCTGTAGGGCGTCCTCCACGGCTGTCGCGGCCGCCGCAAAACGGTCATACGCGATGAGGAAGTTCTCATAGGCCTGCTGACGCTGCTGACGCAACCACTGCCCATGCTCCACGCGTTCGCGGTCTCGCGTTTGCTGACGTGTCGCCAAATAGGTGAAGCACGCGGTGCCCAGTGTGCCCACTACGCCAACAGCCGCGCCGAGCACCGCAGCCAAGCCTTGATCCACGGCTCCATGCTGCCGGACAGCGCGTAGCCCGACAACGGGCACGCGCGTGTCGAACCTGTGCCGAAGTCCGCTTGAGCGTCGGCCAACCGGTCCTTCACGCCGTCTTGACGACTCCGCAGACCTGCACCGGGGACACGGTGCGAGGCGCCACGTCAGGCGCGGCCGAGCCCGGCTGTGGCGAGCAGAGGTGCGGTGATGGCATGCTCGGCGGGATCGTGCTCGGTGTCGGCCGCCTCCTCCAAGGTCTCGGCAGACGCTCTCCTCGACTGAATCGACCACAAGTCCCAGCCTGGTGGGCGTCCGGCACGTTCGGTCACACTGGAAGCGGCACCGGTTCGTCTTCCCCAGCCGAAGCCTTGGCGGCCCTGCCGCCGGAGCTGCTCGTCCGGATCGGCGGACGGCGCCGCCTTCCCGGCCCTGGGCCGCCATCGGCCCGGCTGGGAAGGGGGCCGCGGCGCGAAGTCCGCGGTGGTCGGAATCCCGCAGCATCCGCTCACGCAGGTGGCGAGGTCGATGACCGGATCGGCGGCGACGCGCTCGTATGTCGCCCCGGGCATGGACTCGTACAGGGCCACGGCATCGGCCTTGAACTCGTATGTCGCCGGGGAGAGCGCTGGGCAGTACCCCTGCCCTGCAGGAAGTGCTCCCCGATTTGATGTCGTCCTGGTCCGGTTGCGCTGAGCGAGGAGGTGTCGGGACGCTGGGGTGGACAGCACCCCGTGGGAGGCGAAGTGGCTCCGATTCCTGGCACCCCGTCGTTCGACGGTCTGGGCCGGCGGCGTTTCCTCGGCCTGTGCGCCGGGGTAAGCCTCGGTGCCGCCGCCTGCAGCTCAGCGCCCGTCCGGCCGCACGCCGCGGACACGCACGCCGGGCGGCTCCGTCCGGAGACGGAACGCGGCGCCCAGGGTGACGCCGACTGGCGGCTGACCGCCACCGGTCCGGCCGACGCCGTCACCGGCTACGCCGACCGGGTGAGTGTTCGGCCGGGGGAGGAGCTCGCCCTGCACGTGTCCACCAGCGCCGCGTCCTTCCGGGTCTGCGCGTTCAGGGTCGGCTGGTACGGCGGACGGCAGGCCCGCCGGGTCTGGACCTCCGACTCCGTACCCGGCCGCGTCCAGAGCGCGCCGCAGGTGCTGCCCGCCACCCGCACCGTGCGCGCCGCTTGGCCGGCGACTCTGTCCGTCGACACTGGCGGCTGGCCCGAGGGTGCCTATCTGCTGCGGCTGGAGACGGACGGCGGTCACCAGCGGTACGTCCCGCTGATCGTCCGCTCCGCCGAGAGCCTGGGCCGTACCGTCCTGATGCACGCCCCTGCCACCTGGCAGGCCTACAACTGCTGGGGCGGCAGCAGCCTCTACAGCGGCGCGTCCGGAGCGTATGCCACGCGCTCCCTCGCGGTCAGCTTCGACCGCCCCTACGACGGTAGCGGTGCCGACAAGTTCCTGGTGTACGAGCGGGCGCTGGTGGTGCTGGCCGAGCGACTCGGCGTTCCGCTGGCATACACCACAGGCGTCGACGTGCACCGGAACCCCGACGTGCTGCGGGGAGCACACACCGTCGTGTGCCTCGGGCACGACGAGTACTGGACACCGGAGCAACGCGCCCATGTCACCGCCGCCCGGGACGCGGGCACGAACGTGGCCTTCCTCGGCGCCAACACGTGCTTCCGCCGCATCCGGCTGGAGACCGGCGAGCGGGCGGAACAGCGCACCGTCGTCTGCTACAAGACGTCCTACCGGTCCGACCCGTACTACGGCTCCGACCCAGCCCTGGTCACCAGCGACTACCGCCAGGCGCCTGCGCCGGACCCCGAGTCCTCCCTCACCGGGGTGCTGTACGAGGGCTATCCGGTCGACGCGCCCTATGTCATCCACGCGGCCGACCACTGGCTCTACGAGGGCACCGGTGTGCGCTCCGGCGACGGCTTCCCGCACCTCGTCGGCGTCGAGTACGACCGGGTCACCCCGGGGATGCCGACCCCGGGCCAGATGGAGATCACCTCGCACTCCCCCCTGGTGTGCGACGGCCGGCCGAGCCACAGCGACTCGGCCTACTACGTTTCGGCGAGCGGGGCCGGCGTCTTCGCGAGCGGCACTATGCGCTGGGTGGAGGCCCTGACGGCCGCAACAGGCGAATTCGGCCGCGACCACGGCATGGACGCCGGCGCCCGCACCTTCGTGACCCGTACCACGGAGAACCTCCTGCGCACGTTCGCGCAGGGCCCCGCGGTCCGGCACGCCCCGCCACCGCGCGCGAACGTGAGCGCGGTGTACGAGGCCTGACGGCACAGCGTGGAGGTGCCACCGGTCGCTTTGGAGGTCTCCACGAGAGTGCCACGCGCCTGCGGGAGGCCAGGGCCTCCCAGCACCACCCCACGGGCTCCGGCGACGCGCCTCCGCCTGCCCCGGCGGTAGCTGCCCCCTTGCCCTTCCTGGGTCACACCCTGGCCGATTCCGTGGTATCAGCGATATCATCGCTACCATGTCTGGACCCAAGGCAATGAGTCTTCGTTTCCCCGATCCGGCCCAGCGTGCGGCGATCGAGGCCGCTGCGCGGCAGGAGGGCGTCAGCCTGCAGGAGTACATCCTGTCGGCTGCCTATGCCCGTGCCACTGCCGTGGAGAAGCGCTTCCTCGACGCGTTCGGCGAGTCGATGGCCTGCAGCGGCGAGGCGTTCTCCGAGGAGGCCGGCGCAGCCGATCCCAGCCGGGACCAGCGCGCAGCAGAGCTGCAGGCGCGGCGCGAGCTCGAGGAGCAGCGGGAGCGGGGTCACGCCGCGTGACCCGGAACGACCCGCTCCAGCCTCTTGAGGTGACCTTCCTCCTGCACGCGGCCGAGTTGCTGCCCGGCGACCCCCAGGTGGACGACTTCGGCCCGCTCTACGCGGCGGTGGCCCGGGTCAATGCCCGGGCGATGGAGCACGACATCTACGGCTCCCTGCACCTCAGGGCGGCAGCCCTGCTCCAGACGCTGGCGAGGCTGCCGTGTCTGGAGCACTCCAACGAGGCTTATGCCTGGCACTCGACGGTGGCGTATCTGGCTCTGAACGGGTGTCGGCTCGACTGTCCGCCGAAGGAAGCGGTGGCTCTGGCGCGGGATGCGGCCTCCGGGGCGGCGGGAGTGGGCCTGATCGGCCGACAGCTGCATGCATGGACGGCTGCCTGACCCGCCGTCGCGGCACAGTCCGGGGCGGTGTGGCCTGCCGGCGCACCGCCGTGCTCGGCAGCGTGTACGCGGGCGTCGACGCGCTCGCCAACCTGCACGCCAACCGCGCCCGTCTGCTGCGCGGCGCCGCCTCCTACTACGCGGGCGGACTGCGCGCCGTCACCGCGCCCCCGCGCTGCGGCACTCAACCAGAGCGCGCCACGCGGTGGCGGAGGTAGACGACTCCCGAGCTGAAGGTGCGGGCCTCCACGAGTTCGAGAGCCACCCGGCGCCCTCGCCGGGGGAAGAACGGAATGCCACCGCCAACCAGCACCGGGTAGACCCTGGCCCGGTACTCGTCGATCAGATCCAACGCGGCCGCCTCGGCGGCGAGGGTGGCGCCGCCGATCGCGATGTCGCCCTCCCCCGGCTCGGCTCGCAACCGCTCGATCTCCTCCGCCAGGCCGCCGGAGGCCGGGCGGGCGTTACCCTGCACCGTCGACAGCGTGGTGGAGAACACCACCTTGGGGAGCGACTTCCAGATCGCGGCGAACTCGAGCGTGGAGAAGTCGAGCGATGGATTCTGGTCGACGGTCTCCCAGTACAGCATCGTCTCGTACAGCCGTCGTCCCAACAGGTGGCAGCCGGCGTCTCGAATCTCGTCGGTGGCGAGGCGAAAGACCTCCTCGTCGGGCACCGTCCAGTCGAAGTCACCGGCCGGCCCGACGATGTAGCCGTCAAGTGAAACGCCCATCGAATAGGTCACCCTGCGCATCAGAAGTCCTCCTCGGCAACGGGCTCGACCGTACGACCGCCGGCGCGGCAGGAGCCATCGCGGCTCGCGGGATCCGCTGGACCGAGTCGCCTCACGAGGTCGTTCCGTTGAGAGAACCTCAAGGGCAGGGGGTTGCTCCCGGGCCGCCTCGGTTTCGGCCTGTGCTCGTCGACGATCACTCGTGCAGTGCAGGACGCAGGCAGCCATACCAGGGCGGCAGCCATCGGCTCACGCCAGTCCGCTCATGTCACCCGGTCGTCTTCGCCCGGCTTCTCGCCGTACGGCCGGGGCCACACCCCGGTCTCGGCCCGCTCGGCTGCCCGGCACCGGCACCGGCACCGGCACCGGCACCGGCAGGCCATGCCCGGGGAAGATCAACTCCGAGGAGCCGATGCCGGGGCGTAGCGCGGGACGGTTCAGGCGCCGGCAGCCGTGACCACGGCGTCCGTGGCGAAGCCGAGCAGGAGGCCGAGCAGGACGCACCAGGTGGTGAGTGTCTTGAGTCCCGTTTTGCGGGCGACGGCCAGCAGTTCGATGACCACGTAGAGGATCGACCCGGCGGCGAGGCCGAGGAAGGCGATCGACAGGGTGTCGTTGACCAGGTACTGGCCGAGGAGCGTGCCGAGGAAGGTGGGACCGCCGCCGATCAGGCCGAGCCACAGCAGCGTCAGCCAGGAGGGGCGCTCGCCTTCGGCGGCGAGAGGGGCGACGATCCCGAAGCCCTCGGTGGCGTTGTGCAGGCCGAAGCCGATGATCAACAGAACGGCGAGGGACAGTTCACCCTGGGCGGCGGAATTGCCGATGGCCAGTCCCTCGGCGAAGTTGTGCAGGCCAATGCCCGTGGCGATCATCAGCGCGAGTGAGCCTGCCTGGCTGCGCGTCTTCGGCGCCAGTTCGGTGGTCGCGGCGGCACCAGGGCCCGCGGGCCGTGCGGCTGCGGCCCGGCGGCGCCGACCGATCCAACCGTCGTAGTGCACGAGTCCGGCCAGGCCGACCGTCAGGCCCACAGCCAGGGTGATACCTCCAGAGGCGACGGTTCCCCACGTGTGGGTGCCCAGAGCCTCGTCGATCGGCTCCCAGGCGTGCGTCAGCACGTCCCACACGAGGAAGGTCAGGATCCCGACGGCGACAGCGTTCAGGGCCGCCCTGATGCGGGGCGCGGGCGTGCGCAGGCGGCCTATGGGGAGGCCGAGGTAGATGGTGAAACCCGCAAGGGCACCGAGCAGGGCGATGTTCACGCTGGGCATGGGGACTCCGGTCTGACGTGCAGGGATGCGCACAGAACCTAAAACAGGGAAGGCTTACCTAACAAGTCACGCCGGGCGGGATCACGGAAGCTTGGTCAAGTCATTGCCCGGCGGGCCGGTGCGCCCGCTTGCACCCCCGCCCGACCGCCGGGGGGCCACAGGGGCCGCATCCCGGCCCGTCCACCGTTCCACCGGCCGGCCGCCCAGGTCCCCCACCGGACACAGCGACGCCTCGAGGTGTCGCTGAGCTCGATGCTGCACATCTCACACGCGTCCACCGCCGACTCAGGCGTCGAGGAGAGCGTCCGTGGGTCCCGGGCGACCGGCCCGACGCCGGGTTCGCGGGCGTGGCGTGCGGTGCGAGGCCGATCGGCTGCCCCATCGCCCGCTGCACCTGTACCGCCGCGACCGGGTGAACGGCGCGCGCTCGCGGAGTTGACGGGCTCCCACTCGACACCCTTTGACACCCTTTGAGGTCATCCGGCTCGGTAGGCAATTGGTAAAGGAAGGGTTTCGATTCCTTCCGCTCCGCACTGCGGGAGAACGTCAACCCTTTCGGGTCGGCGCAACCTGGTGAAGCACACACTGGCTCGGGAGCCAATCCGGACGACGAGGGAGCCTGATCATGGCCGATGTCGACGTACTCGTGGTGGGCGCGGGCCCGGTGGGCCTGACGGCGGCGGCCGAGCTGCGCCGGCACGGCGTGGACTGCCGCATCGTCGACCGGCTGGCCGTCCCGAAACCCTATGCCAAGGCCGTCGGCGTCCTGCCCCGCACGCTGGAGGTGTGGGACGCCATGGGCCTGGTCCGCGGGGCGCTGGACGACGCGGTGCCGCACCGGGGCCAGCTGGTCTTCATCGACGGCAAGCCGCGTCCCCGGGTCGAGCTGACTCTGCCGCCCGAGATCCCCTACCCCTTCGCCACACTGCCCCAGTGCGCGACCGAGCGACTGCTCGCCGAGCATCTTGCGCGCTTCGGGACGGAGGTGGAGCGGCCGACCGAGCTCCGCTCGGTGGAGATGCGCCCGGACGAGGTCGAGGCCGTCCTCGCGCACGCCGACGGCCGGACCGAGCGTCTGCACGCCCGCTACGTCGTGGGCTGCGACGGCGCGCACAGCCTGGTCCGCAAGGCGGCCGGGCTGACCTTCGAGGGCGACGCCTTCCCCGAGCAGTACATGATCGGCGACGTCGAGGTCGACTGGGAACTGCCCGCCGGCTACAGCATGCGGGCCGTGAACCTGGACGCGAACGGTGCGATGGACGACATGCTCGTCTGCATTCCGATGCCGGGCGTTCGGCGGTACTGGCTGTCGATGCTGCGCCCCCGCGCCCGAGCCGGAGGCGACGACGGCTCGAGCGCGGGGGACGGCGTCCTCGACCTGGGCGATGGCCAGGGACCGGACCTCGGCCAGATCCAGGCCGTGCTCGACCGGCTGTCCCCGGAGCCGACGACCGCCTCCACGCTGCGCTGGTCGTCCACCTTCCGGGCCAGCCACCGCATGGTGGACCGCTACCGGAACGGCCGCCTCTTCGTCGCCGGGGACGCCGCGCACATCCACCCGCCGATCGGCGGGCAAGGTCTGAACACCGGCGTGCAGGACGCCTTCAACCTCGCCTGGAAGCTGGCCCTGACCGTCCGGGGTCTGGCCACGGACGACGTGCTGGAGAGCTATCACGCCGAACGCCACCCGGTGGCGCAGGAGGTGGTCGACCGCACCGTCCGCCATGCCCGCACCGTCCGCCATGGCCGCTCCGGTCTCAGCGGCAGCGGGGACGACGCAGGGATGCTGCTGCGGCGTCAGGCCCAGCTGCTGGTCGCCTACCCGGACAGCCCGTTGATCCAGTCGCAGGCGGCGGACGCCACACCCGCGGACGGTCCCGCCCCCGGTGAGCGGGCACCGGACTGCCGCGGCCTGCTGAGCGACCTCGCCACCTACCCGCGGCGGCTGTTCGACCTGCTGCGCACCCCGCGGCACGTGCTGCTGCTGTTCGCGGGCCCGGAGCACGCCTCGGACGACGGCGCCGCCCGGCTCGAGGCCTGCGCCGCCGAGGCGTATCGCGCCGCCCACGGCCTCCTCGACGCCTATCTGGTCACCGCCGCAGAGGTACCGGAGGGCGCCCGCCCGGTCGGCCGGCGTCCGCCGCGGGTGCGCGACGCGGCGGGCGAGTTCCGCGACGCCTATGCGCCGCGTGACGGAGAGGCCCTCCTGATCCGCCCGGACGGCTACCTCTCCGGACGCTTCCACCCGGCCGTACCGGAACGCCTGACGGCGCATCTGCGCCGGACCTTCGCCTGACTCCCGCTGCCACGGGCGGAGCGCCACCGGGCGGTCCTGCGGACGCGCCCCCGAAGACGTGCTCCGCGCGGATGCCGCCCACAGAGCGAGGAGGTAGGGAGCGCTGCTCCCTGCCGGCTCCCTGCTGATGGGCAGGGAGCCCGCCGCCGGGCCTCGTACATCCGCGCGGCGGTTGCGGTCGGGCGCCCTCACCACGACGGGTAGTCGACTTTCCAGAACCGGTAGGTCGCGTGGCGTCGGCCCTCCTCGCTGCTCCCGTCCATGTTCGGCGGCGGGCAGTAGCCCGAGACGAGCAGCGTTCTGTGGTTCGGGGAGAAGGAAGCGGCGCACACAGCAGGAGGCCTGGGCTTCGTCTCGGACGGACAGGTCGCTGGGAAGGCAAGGGGAAGTAGGGCCCGGATCCGGTGGGCGGCGAGATCCCAGAACAGGAGCCGCGCGTCCTGCAGGACCGCCGCCACCCGGCCGTCGTCGGCCACCGGCTGGATCGGGCTTCGCCGGGTGCTGACGGTCTTGTCGGCGATGACGCCGCTGAGCACCGGGTGCGGCTGCCCGGGAGCCGCATCGGCGCTCGGCAGCGGGCTGGTGCGACGGTGGTCCAGCAGCAGTACGTGGCTGAACGAGCCGTAGAGGATACGGTCATGGCCGACCAGGGCGTTGCCCGTGCGCGGGAAGTACACCTGCCGCTCCATGCGCAGCGTGCCGGCGTTCCAGATGCTCGCGCAGGAGTCGAACGCTGCGATCAGCTCACCGCCGGCAAAGGCCAGATCACGGGCGCCGGAACAGTCGTAGGTGCCCGCCAGCCAGCGAGGCCCGCTGCTGCCGCGCACGTCGTAGACGCCGATCGAGTCCGTCTGCGCAGCGACCAGTCGACCGCCGCGGTCGATGGCGAGCCGGTCCGGCTTGATCAGGCCGGCGCCCAGGGAGGTGACCGTCCGCACGGCACGCCGCACGACGGGGGCGGACGGATGGGCCGTGTCCATGACGGCGAGTTCACTCCCGGCGCTGACGGCCGCGAGCCACCTGCCGTCGGGGTCGAAGGCGAGCGTCACCACACGGCCGCTGAGGCCGCCGAGCCGGTGCGGAGCAGACCGCCCGGACGAGAGATACACATTCCCGGGCCTCTGCCCAGTCGGTGAAGCGCCGCCGGGCCGTTTCTCGGTGAGCACCCGCCCGCGGGAGACGGCGCGGCCCGCCGTTGTCCGGCGGGACCGCTACTGCGAGGGGGACGGCGCCGGTCAGTATGCGGAGTTGACGTTGTCGATGGAGCCGTAGCGGTGGGCTGCGTAGTTGGCGGCAGCGGTGATGTTGGCCACCGGGTCGGTGACGCTCTGAGCGGTACCGGCGACGTGGTAGGCGTGGAAGGTCGGGTCGATCACCTGCAGGAGGCCCTTGGAGGGGATGCCCTTCTGCGCGTTGACGTCCCAGTCGTTCTCGGCGTTGGGGTTGCCGCTGGACTCACGCATGATGTTGCGGTGCAGGCCCTCGTAGCTGCCGGGGATGCCCTTCGCCTTCATGATGGCCAGGGACTGCCTGATCCAGCCGTCGAGGTTCCCCGACGCAGCCCCCGCACCCGTAGCGCCGGTGGAGTCGGTGTGGCCGGCGCGGGCGGGAGCGGTGACGCGGTGAGCGCTCTGCGGGGCCTCGGCGGCCTGCGCGGAGGCCGGCGTCAGCGTCAGGACGGCGGCCGCGGCACCGGTGGTGGCCACAGCGCTCAGCGCAAGGGCACGCAGGCGGGAAGAACGGCGGATGGCAGGGATCGCAGTCATGAAAAAGGCACTCTCCTGTGAGACGTCTTCAAGGTCGCCGGCCGATGCCGGTCACGGCCCGTAGGGCGTCGGGGCGAGGCCCCGCGCTGCACAGGAGGGCATCGGGCACGAGCCGGGCGCTGCACACCCGGCCGGCCTCGTGGCTCCCGGCAACGACGGACATGGTTAGCCGCGGCCGGAAACCCACGCAAGAATGTGACGTACTACCCACATACGGAGAAATGCCCGAAAACTGCACCATTGGTGGCTTTCGGGCTGTTCACGGCGAAACCCACCTACGATGCACGATAGGACGTGACCCACGCCCTATGAGCGGCATCACGCACCCACCCCGATTCCCCGGCCGCGTGTCTCATCGAGCGCTTCGATCGGGGATCGACGGAAGGACCTTCTCGGCGACGCCGAGGAGCGCGCTGTCGTCCGGGAGGGCACCGGACTCGCTCCACACGGTGAGGTCGTAGTAGCCGCCCCCGTCCTTCCCGTCGAGGGCCACGGACAGGGTCCTGGCCAGGGGACCTTCTTCGACCGGCCCGCCGGTCCCGCCGCCCCCGAGACTGATCTTGAACTTCATGGTGTGGTCCGAGGAGAAGACCGCACTCCGGCCGAGAACCGTGAGCGTCCTGACGTCCTTCTCACTCCCGAACTTCATCAGCTTGACGTACTGAGCGATCGACAACCCGTTGTACGTGGCCGAGAAATGCACGGTGTACGTGTCGAACGAGACCTCGGCTTCCGGCTGGGCGACCTTCTCATCCGTCAACGGAGCGGTGTTGCTGGTACCGGAAGCCGTGGTTGCCCTCTCCCCCGGAGTTCCGAGGAGCTGCGCCAGGTCGGGACGGTTGAGGGCCTTGCACAGTTCGTCACCGGTCACGGCCCGCGGCTCCTTCCTGTAGGCCTTCGGCATCTCCTCGTGCTCCCCGTCCGTACACGAAGCGGGCCGGGGTGCGGTGTAGTCGGACGGCAGCACACGCGGCGCCGCCCACAGAGCGATCGCAAGCGCCCCGAACACGGCCACGGCCGCGGCGGCCTGGCCCCACGCGTTGGGCTCCTTCTCCGGAGCGTCCGGAGCACCACGCCGCCCGGTACCGACTTGAGGCTGGGTCTGGAGTTGGGGCTGGGCCTGGGGCTGGGGCTGGGCCTGGGGCTGGGGCTGGGGCTGGGGCTGGGCCTGGGGCTGGGGCTGGGCCTGGGGCTGGGCGGCAGGTTCCACCACTTCCCCGTCCGCGGTGGCCGCCGGGCCCGGGTTCCGGCGTGCGCGCAGGGCCCGGATCACCATGTGAACGCGTATCGCGGTGAACACGAGGAACACCACGCCCAGGCCGGCCGCCACCCAGTCGTGATCCTGGACCGCGAGATACATGATGCGTGCACCGAGAACGGACCCGACCGCGATGAGCAGGGGCTCGCGCACCCAGAACGGCAGGAGACGGAGAAGGAAACCGAGCATCCGGCGATCTCACCAGGACAAGATCACCTTTGCCGTGATGGAGGCCACAGTTCCGGGAACGTCTGGATAACGGGCCTCTGCGGGGCTTGTTCCTCCGAGCTCATCGCACGATCGCGGGGGCTTTTCCGGAGGACGGCCGGACGGAATCGGCTATCCACCAGCGCGTGCTGTGAGCAGCGGCTGGAAGAAGCCCGTCTCCTGCGGCATCAGCCACCGGGGGTCCACGAATCCCGCGTCGCTCACGAGGCCTGTCAGTCTGTCCCGGCCGAGCGCCCAGCAGACGGTCCGGCGAACCTCGACACGCCATTCCCCGCCGGGCGACGGCAGGAGTTGGAAGTGCTCCATGTCGTAGTGCTCGCCGTCCTCGTGCCAGTGCCAGAGCTGGAAGGTGACGGTCCGTTCTCCCCCGTCCGCGGGCTGGTGGACTTGCGGAGGTGCCGAAGGGGGACGGTGATGCAGCACGTCGTCGTAGGGGCGCGTGCTGACCATCAGCCGGCCCGCGGGGCGCAGCACACGGCGCATCTCCGTCAGGGCCGCGCGGACATCCTGCTCCGTCAGAAGGTGGGGCAGGGAGTTGTCGGCGCAGACGACAGCGTCGAACCGGGCGTCGGGAAACGGGAGACGTCGCATGTCGGCGGCGGCCGTGTGCAGCGTCGCGTTCCGCCGGGCAGCCTCCTGCGCGGCGCGCTTCGCCGCACGGGGGCTGAGGTCCGTCCCCGTGACACGGTGTCCGCGCAGGGCCAGGCCGATGGCCTGTGTGCCGATGCCGCAGGAGCAGTCGAGTACCGCCGCGCCGTCGCGGCCGATCAGGGCGTCCAGCGCGCGCCCCTGCCGGCGCAGGCTCGCGTCCCAGTCCGGATAGATCAGATGGTAGGCGTCGGCCAGTTCGTCGTAGAAGTGCGCCACCGAGGTCTCGGACATGCCGCCCATCCTCCCAGGGCTCGGCGCTGTCCGGCGGAAAAGTGGCCGGCGGCCGGGCGGTCGGCCGGATCCGCCTGGACGGGCGCGGGCGCACGTGATCGGGTGGCGCGCATGAGTTCCCTGATCCGTCATGTCACCGTCGACTCCGTCGATCCCCATGGTCTTGCGGTCTTCTGGGCCCGGGTCCTGGACGGCGCTCTCGCTGCCGACGACCTTCCGGGGGATCCGGAAGCCACCGTCACGTCCGCCGGTGCCACCTTGCTGTTCGTCAGGGTCGACGACCGAAGGACGGTGAAGAACCGAGTGCATCTGGACGTACAGCCTCAGGACCGCACCCGGGACGAGGAGGTCGAACGGCTCCTCTCGCTCGGAGCCACGTTGCGGCGCGACCACCGCAGGCCCGACGGGACGGGGTGGGTGACGCTGCGCGACCCCGAGGGCAACGAGTTCTGCGTGGAACGCAGCGCGGCGGAGCGGGCCGGCGGGTGAGTCCGGCCGTCCATCAGTCCGTCACTCCGTCCGTCGCTCCGGCTGTCAGCCCGTCCATCAGCCCTCTGATCGACGCGGTACTCCCCGGAGTTCATACCGGGGAGTCCCCCTTGCGGCGGTCCTGCGACAGGTGGTCCGCGCCTGCCCGCGTCCTGTCAGCGCCGGGTGACCGAGCGGATCCAGGCGAGTTGCTGTGCGATCTCTCCCGCCTCGGCGACACTCTGCCGGTCGGAGCCGTCGAAGACGCCGAGGAGTGCTTCCGTACCGTGCGGGGCGATGCTCATCACCGGGCCGCCGGAGTCGCCGCCGGCGGGAATCCCGGACACGGTCTCCATGCAGAAGTCAGATCCGCCCGGTGCGGTGAAGCCGTCGCATCGCGGGTCGTCCGGTCGTACGACCCGCAGGTCCGCCTGCTTGAGCACCGGAGACTGGCACCTGTTCTCGTCTCCGGTGCAGGTGGCGCCCCACCCGTACTGCCGCACCGGCTCGCCCTGATGGACATGGGCCGTCGCCAGGCGCGCCGGGCGGATCCTCATCGGCGGGACCTTCACGAGCATCATGTCGGCGTGCGCGCTTCCCACGCGGCCGCCCGGCACCGGACGCACCACAGTGCCCTTGCGTACGTCGAGATCGCCCACCCGGAACGAGATCCGCTGGTCGGCGATCGGCTGCGCCTGCTCGTAGAAGCAGTGCGAGGCGCTGAGAATCCACCGGCGTGAGACCGCCGTTGCGGTGCACACCGGTCTGCCGTCGACCAGCACGCGCACCGCCCACGGAGCGTAGACGCTCCTCGACCCGCCGATGACCGCGCCCGCCGGGGCGGACGACATCACCGAGGCCGCCACCAGAAAGAGGACGCTCAGCAGCAGCACCCGCATGCGACGCACCATCCGGAACAGATCCTCTCACTCGGGGCTGATGCCCTACCGGACAGTGAGACGGCCTGACGGGTCGACACGTTGCGAAGTTTCCGGATGAGAGGGGACGGGGCGGCGTCCCGGCGACACGGGCGGGCGTCAGAGGCCGGGGGCAGCGGACGCCGGGACGGCGTCGTGCGGGCTGAAGGTGCGGCGGTAGGCGGCGGGTGAGACGCCGAAGGCGGTTCTCATGTGCGCACGCAGGGAGTTCGCCGAGCCGAAGCCGGACCGGTGGGCGACGAGGTCGATCGACAGGTCGGTGGTCTCCAGCAGTTGTCTGGCCAGTTCCAGGCGCTGTGCGGTGAGCCACTGCACCGGGGTCATGCCGACCTCGTCGCGGAAGCGGCGGGTGAAGGAGCGCAGGCTCATCCGGGCGTGCTCGGCCAGCCGGGCCAGCGACAGCGGCTCGCCCAGGTGCTCCAGGGCCCAGGCGCGGGTGGCCGTGGTGGTGGCGACGGTGGGCTCGGGGACCGGACGGTCGATGTACTGGGCCTGGCCGCCGTCCCGCCAGGGCGGGACCACGCACATCCGCGCGGCGCGGTTGGCGGCGGCCGCACCGTGGTCGCGCCGGATCATGTGCAGGCACAGATCCACCCCCGCCGCCACACCTGCGGAGGTCAGCACGTCGCCGTCGTCGACGAAGAGGACGTCCTCGTCGACCTTCACCCGCGGATAGGCCCGGCGGAACTCCGGGGCCAGATTCCAGTGGGTCGTGGCCGGCCGGCCGTCGAGCAGTCCGGCCGCGGCGAGTACGTAGGAGCCCGTGCAGATCGACACCAGCCGGGTACCGGGCCGGATCCCGGCGATGGCCGCGGTGACCTCAGGCGGCAGTGGCCCGCCGCGACCCAGCTCGGGCATGGCGTGCGTGGGCGGAAGGATCACCGTGTCCGCGACGGCCAAAGCCTCCGGGCCCGCCGCGGGCTGCACCGTGAAACCGGCGTCGCTGAGCACCGGGGCGCCGTCCGCGGTGCACACGGTCACCTCGTACAGCGGGTGGCCCCCGGCGTCCTCCACGCTGCCGAAGACGCGTGAGGGGATGCCCAGCTCTAAGGGCGGGACGCCGGGCAGGGCGAGCACGGCGATCCGGTGACGGCGCGGCGCACCCTGCGCCGTGTCCCGCTCACCGGCCGCGTTCCGCGTGCCTGCTGTGACTGCCGGGGCGTCCATGGCTCCGGTGGCTGCTGTGGTGTCCGTGGCTGCTGTGGCCGACTGCCGCGCCCTACCCATGGCCAGATCCTGTCACATAGTGGCCGACCGGCCAACACCACTACGGGCCGCGTTGGCCGATCGTGGACTGAGTCGCCGCCGGAAGACCTTGCGGCGCGGAACCGGACCAGACGGAAAAGAACGAGGCAGGACAGCATGCGCGCGGTGGTCGTGGAGAAGTGGGGCGGGCCCGAGAACCTGGTCGAACGGGACGTCGAGCGCCCGGAACCGGGGCTGGGCGAGGTCCTGGTCCGGGTGCACGCGGCCGGCGTGAACCCGGTGGACTGGAAGACCCGCGCGAGCGGGGGCCTCATCGCCTGGGGCGACGTGCCCGCGGTCGGCTGGGACGTCTCCGGCACCGTAGAGGCCGTCGGCCCGGGAGTGGGGCTGTTCCGCCCCGGCGACGAGGTCTACGGCATGCCGCTCTTCCCCCGTCAGGCCGGCGCCTACGCCGAGTACGTCGTCGCCCCCGCCCGGCACCTCGCTCCCAAGCCGGCCGGCCTCACGCACGTCCAGGCCGCGGCCCTGCCGCTCGCCGCGCTGACCGCCTGGCAGGCCTTGGTCGACACCGCCGACGTCCAGCCCGGCGAGCGCGTCCTGATCCATGCGGCCGCCGGAGGCGTCGGCCACCTCGCCGTGCAGATCGCCAAGGCCCGCGGCGCCCATGTCATCGGCACCGCCAGCGCCGCCAAGCACGACCTCGTCCGGCAGCTCGGCGCCGACGAGGTGATCGACTACCGCACCGTCCGCTTCGAGGACGTGGTGGGCGACATCGACGTCGTCCTCGACGGGCTCGGCGGAGAGACCGCCCGGCGCTCCGTGAGCGTCCTGCGCGACGGCGGCCGCCTCGTCACCCTGCCAGGACCCGACGACGTCCCCGCCACCCCCGAGGGACAGCGAGCCGTGTGGGTCCTCGTCGAGCCCGACCACCACGGCCTCCGCGAGATCACCGAGCTCGTCGAGCAGGGCGCACTCAAGCCGGTCGTCGACACCGTCCTGCCGCTGCACGAAGCCGCCACGGCACACGGGATCGGCGAACAGGGCCGCACCACCGGCAAGATCGTCCTCACCGTCGGCTGACACGCAGCCCGAAGGACAGGGCCGCCGTCCCCGGGCCGAGGGCAGCCGACCCCCGGCCCGCAGGCGGCACACAGCAGGCACCGCACGACCCACCCGGCGGCGCGGCACCGCACCCCGGAGACAGGGCCACTCCCACCAGCCACGACGGGCACGCGGGGGTGGAGGCGGAGGTGGGGCTCGAAGCCAGGGTCCACCAGGACCCGGCCGGGCACGTCAGTGGACTGGACGCCTTCGCACAAGCCGGGGCGGCAGACGTCCTGGCCCGACAGCCTCGACGACTGGCTCGAGACGTGCCACCGGGCCGGGCGGACGAAGCCGACCGCGATCCTCTTCAAGTACGGCGCGGGGGACGGGACGCCCTGCACCGCGACCTGTTCGGAGACCTGGTCCTCCCCCTCCGGGCGGTCGTCCGGCTCAGCGATCCCCGACGGGAGCGCACCGCACCGCACCGCACCGGCGGCGAGTTCCTCCTGCTCGAACAGCGGCCGCGAGCGCAGTCACGCGGGTCGGCCTTCCTGGTCCCGCAGGGGCACGGCTACGCGTTCACCACGCAGGACCGCCCGGTGCGCTCCCGGCGCGGCTGGTCGGCGGCGCCCGTCCGGCACGGCGTCTCCGCCGTACGCTCCGGCGAGCGGTACCCCCGGCCCTCGTCGTCCACGACGCCCCCCTGACCGATCGGCGCCGACAGCGGGGATCACAGCACGGTGCAGGTCGACGCCCCGCTGCCGGCGGGAATCGTCGGAGCGCGCCGAATCGATCGCTGCACGAAGCGGCCGGCAGCCGCGGACGAGCCCGAGGGCCGACGCCGGGCCCCCGGCAGCCGGCGCCCCGGCAGCCGCGCACACACCGGAAATGCGCCAACACGGGCCGATTGCTTGGACCCTGGCCGAGCCGAATGGGATTCTTCGGACATGACGACGGGGCGGCGCAGTCAGGCGGAGCGGGACGCGATCACGGTCGAGATCGGCTACGCGCTGGTCAGTGCGGGCTTCCTCGGCGCCGTCGTGTTCGGGGTCGTCGCCGGTCCCGCGTACGTCTGGGACCTTCCGCCCACCGTCGAGAAGGTGACGCCGATGGTGGCGGCCCCGGTGGCCGGGATCCTCGCGGTGGCCCGCGTCGTCCAGGTCCTGTGGCGGCACGGGGAGAGGTCCCGCCGGGGCTGATCGGCGGCGTGGTAGCGTCGCCGCGGCGGTGCGCAGGTGCCTGCCCCGGACGAGATGTGCGCCGTACCCGGCCCGCCAAGACGACGCACTCGAGGAGACGCCGTGGGCCCGGGCACGCCCCTCATCGACTTCGCCGGACCGGTCCCCCGGCCCCGCGGGCTGGACGTCCGCTGGATCCACGGATCGCCGTCGGCCAAGCACAACACCGACCCCGACATCCAGGTCCACGCGTACGACGACCACACGTACATCCTGCGGCAGAACATGGCGATCGACTACGAGGCGCCGTTCCTGTTCCTGCTGTTCGGGAACGACCGCGCGGTGCTGATCGACACCGGCGCCACCGCGTCCGCCGCGTTCTTCCCACTGCGCCGCGTGGTCGACGAACTGGTCGACGGCTGGCTCGCCCGCCATCCCCGGGACGGGTACCGGCTGCTCGTGCTGCACACCCACCCCCACCGTGACCACGTCGCGGGCGACGGCCAGTTCGCCGGCCGGCCCGGGACCACGGTCGTCGGCGCGGACCTCGCCACCGCCCGGAGGTATTTCGGGTTCGGCGAGGATCCCGGCTCCGTGGCCCGGGTCGATCTGGGGGGCCGTGTACTCGAGGTCCTGGCCACTCCGGGCCATCACGCCGCCGCGGTCACATACCACGACCCGTGGACCGGGTTCCTGCTCACCGGCGACACCGTCTACCCCGGGCGGCTCTACATCGAGGACTGGCCGGCCTTCACGCGCTCCCTCGACCGGCTCATCGAGTTCTGCGACCGGCGGCGGGTCACCCACGTCCTGGGCTGCCACATCGAGATGACCCGGCAGCCGGGCGTGGACTACCCGATCCGCACCACCCACCAGCCCGACGAGCCCCCGCTGCAGCTGGCCGCCGGCCACCTCCGTGAGATCCGCGCGGCGATCGAGGACAACGGGAACCGTCCCGGACGGCTCGTCCTCCCCCTCTTCATCCTCTGCCCCGGCGCATAGGGAGAGGACGGAGCGAGGGGAGTCCGGGTCCCGCTCAGTCGCTCCCCCGCTGGCTCCGGATCCTTGCCGCCACACTGCTCTGTTCCGTCTCCCACCAGGGTCGTACCCGGTCGGCGGACGGAGCGGGGCCCTGGGCGTGGTCCGCGGCCGGTCGGGGGGCGGCGGCGAGTTCGGCGTCCAGACGGCGGTCCAGCGCCGCGTTCTGGACACGCTCGGCGCGCGCCCACTGGAACAGCAGCGCCAGCAGGAACGGCAGCGCGACCAGTTCGGCGATGCCCACCATCGCGCCGCCGCCGAGCTGCTGGTCGCGCTGGACGTCCGGCGACCAGGGCGGGGCGTGGTGCAGATACCAGGCGCCCGCGATCAGCGTGCCGTGGGTCATCACGACCACGCCGGGCACCGCATCGACGATGCCGTCCAGGAAGACCAGGGCCGCCCTCACCGGATGGGTGCACCAGGCCGGGAGCGCCTCCTCGTGCGTCAGCACGGGTACGACGACCAGGCAGCCCGCCACCAGCAGGTGCAGGTACATGAGCTCGTGCAGCCATCCGACGCGCAGGGCGGTGGCGAAGTACGGCGTGAAGTAGACCGTCAGCTCGGTGGCCAGCACCAGGGCCGTGCTGACCAGCGGAAACGTCAGCGTCCGCAGCACTCGTCCCGTCATCGCGGCCCGCAGGCGGCGTGCTCCCCGCTCCGGCAGCGCCCCGACGGCCAGCCGCAGCGGATCGCCGAGCGCCAGGCCCAGGGGCGCGACGAGGTCGAGCAGGATGTTCTGCACGGCGGCCGGCCAGAACAGCACACGGTCGTAGACGGCCAGTCCGGACATCGTCGCCGCGACCACGCCGCCGAGACCGAGCACCACGAAGGCGGCGATCCGCGCGGGCGGCCAGGCCGTGCCGCGCCCCCGCAGCCGGACCACGCCCCAGGCGTACAGCGCGCCCAGGACGGCGACGAGCAGCAACGCGGGTACGTCCGGCTGCCACGAGGACAGCAGTCGCCCGGTGGTCAGTTCCGCGAGCTGTCCGGCCGACTGATCGGTCATCGTGTAACCAATCATGCAGATCGTTCTCCTTCGCGACCCATCGGGCGAGCCGTCTCATTTGCCGTGTGGAACCGTAGCCTCCCCGCGCCGGGGAGGGGGCGGCGGGGTGGTCGGCGCCGTGTCCGCGGTCAGGCCGCGCCGAACCAGCCGAGCACCGTCTGCACGAGCAGGACGGTGGACATGCCCGCCACACCGACGACCACGGCGGTGGCGGCGATGCGGTAGCGCGGTCCGTTCGCCGCTGCGCCGAGCAGTGAGCGGCGGTTGGTGAGGACCAGCAGGTAGACCAGGACGACGGGGCTGATCAGGCCCTGGAGGACCTGGGTGCCGATGAGGAGCTGGATGACGTCGACCGGGGTCATCGCCACGGTCGCGCCGAGGACGATCTGTGCGGTGAACAGGCCGAGGAAGAGCGGGGCGTCGCGGAAGCTGCGGGAGACCGAGCGCTCCACGCCGGCGGCCTCCCCCACGGCGTAGGCCGCGGAGAGCGGGACGACGGCCCCGGCCAGGGCGGAGGCCCCGAGCAGGCCGAGGGCGAAGAGGAGTTCGGCGTTCTTGCCGGCGACCGGTTCGAGGGCCCGGGCCGCCTGCGCGGCGGAGTCGAGCGGGCCGGTGCCGCCGATCGCGGACGCGGTGGCGATGATGATGGTGAGGCTGATGACGCAGGCGAAGACCGCGCCGAGCACGGCGTCCATGCGGATCAGGCGGTAGTCGGCCGGTTTGGCACCGCGGTCGACGACGCCCGCGGCGGCGTAGAACTGCATGTAGGGGCTGACGGTCGTGCCGATCAGGGCGACCGCGAGGAGGACGAAGTCCTTGCCCGGCTCGATGTGCGGGACGACGAGGTGGTGGCCGACGGCGCCCCAGTCGGGGTGCCCGAGGATCATCGCGACCGGATAGGCGAAGAACGCCAGCGACATGATCAGGAAGATGCGCTCGGCCCAGTGGTAGGAGCCGAACAGCACCAGCGCCCACAGCAGGACCGCCGCCGGGGGGACGACGGCCCATTTCGGGACGCCGAGCAGTTCGAAAGCGGCACCGATGCCCGCGAACTCGCTGACGACCAGGCCGGTGTTGGCCAGCAGCAGGCACAGGACGGCCAGTGCGGTCAGGCGCAGGCTGAACTGTTCGCGGATGAGGGCGCCGAGGCCCTTGCCGGTGTGGGCGCCGAGACGTACGGCCATCTCCTGCACCATCACCAGGGCGACGGTCACCAGGACCATGAAGAAGAGCGTGCCGTAGGTGAACTGGGAGCCCGCGGAGGCGTAGGTGGCGATGCCCGCCGCGTCGTTCCCCGCGTTCGCGGCGACCAGGCCGGGTCCGGCGACCGCCGCGATCACGGTGATGCGCCGCCATCCGGTACGGCGCCTGCGCGTCGCGTCCCGTGTGCCGGCCAGGGCCTCCGACGGGCCGCCCGGGGTCCCCGGCGCGCCGGCCGGTGCCGTGGCCGCGGGGGTGGTGCTGGTGTCCAGGTCGCGGGTCACCGCAGGAACCTCCGGAAGTGCAGGCGCCCGCGCGCGGGCAGAAGGGCGTCGAGCAGGTCGTCGGCCAGGATCCGGCCGACGGGGCGGCCGGTGTCGTCGACCACGAGCAGCGAGGAGGCGCGGGCGGCGACCAGCCGGTCGGCGGCCTCGGCCAGGGGCGTGTCCGGGCGGACGGTGGCGGGCGGGCCGAACTGGGCGTGCCAGGACACCAGGTCGGCGACCGACGTGGTGTCCTCGGCCACCGCCAGGTCGAACAGCGCGATGTCGCACAGCAACCGGTCCTGCCCGTCCACGACGGCGACGGCGTCGATCTCGGTGCGGTGCTCGGCCTGTTCGGCCAGCCGGCCGCGCACCTCGGCGACGGTCTCGTCCCGCAGCGCGGTGAGCAGCAGGGTGGTCATGGCGCCGCCCGCGGTGCCCTCCCGGTGGGTCAGCAGCCCCCGGAGTTCCGCCGCCTCGCCGTCGGGCATGCGGGTGAGCAGGGCGTCGCGCTCCTCGGGGGTGAGGTCGCGCAGGGCGTCGGCGGCCTCGTCCGGTTCCATCTCGTCGATCAGGCGGGCGGCGCGGTCGGGCTGCGCCTCGCGCAGGAGGTTCTCCAGTTCGGCCGGCTCCATCTCCTCCAGCGCGTCGGCGGCCCGCTCCGGATCCAGCCAGTCGAGCAGCTGCCGGCGCTCGCTCCGGCCGAGGTCCTCCAGGATGTCGGCGAGGTCGGCGGGACGCAGCCGGTGCAGCGCGGCCCGGGAGGCGCGCAGCCGCACCTCGGGGGGACCGTCGGTGGCCTGTTCGGCGAAGGGGGCCACCGACTGCCAGTCCAGCACCCGGTCCGGGGTGGGCCGGGCCTGCCACCGGCGCGGGCCGAGCCGGCGCAGCAGGGTGGGCAGCGAGACGTCCACGCCGACCAGCACCACCCGGTCGGCCAGCGGCGCCAGGTACAGGTCCGCGGCGCGGGTGACCTGGACACCGTCCACGTCGACGAGCTGGTGGTCGAGGACGTCCCGGGCCAGCAGGACCTCGCCGGGGCGGCGGGCGAAGTCGCGCAGGTCCACGCGGGCCGTGCGCAGCCGCACCTGCCGGGCGTGGACCTTGGCGATCGCGCCGGAGGCCAGGAAGGCCCGCCGGCGTCCGATGCGCAGGATCAGCCCGGTGACCGGCGGATACGGCTCGGGCCCGTACAGGCGGGCGACGACGTCGACGACGCGGCCGACCTCCTCGCCGGCCTGGTTGGTGACCGGGCCGCCGATCAGCCCGGCAAGGGAGACGAGGGACGCGCGGACCGCCCGGGACGCGGTCGCGTGGCGCTCCAGGGTGACGCGGCGGTCGCGCAGGCGGTCGCTGGTGGACATGAACACGGTGTTGACGGACAAGACGGACACCCCCCTGCCCCGCGAGGGCGGGGCAACGGGCGGCCCGGCGGCGCTCCCGCCCCTGTCACCGGTGCCGTGGTGCGCGGGTGCGCGCCTGCGCGCCACGCCCGGGCACGGGTGCGCCCGCGCCGGGGCCCGGCGGGCGCCGGATCACAGGGAGAGGGAGGGCTGCCCGGGGCCGCGGAAGGACGGCGGGGACAACACGGAGAGGGGCCGACTGTGGCCCGGACTACTGTCCAACTCCGCCTCCTCCCGGTCCGGGCCGCGCGGGTCGCGACGGCCGTGCGGCAAGGGGAGACCGGGAGGCAGCTCCCGGTGCACCCCATCTCGTCAGAGCTTTGGCACTCCACGGCGTGTCCCCGCTCGTGCCGGGGAAGCCACTTGGGGTCACCCCTTGGGCCGGGGAGACCTGTCCTGATCCGGAGCGTCTCTCGACGGGTGGGATCAGTGGCCTGTATCCGTGAAGACGCCTCACCGAACGAGGTGTCCGATCAAAACCGGATCAAGGATACGTCCCGGGCGCCGGGCCCCGCGCGGCCATGACCGCGCCTTGACCTGACTCCTACGCGAATCTGACCGTCCTCCGAAGTCCACGGCCGTGTGCACCCCGTGGGTGCGGGGCCCGCCGGCGCGCGATGCCCGCCGCAGGGCCGGGGCGGCGCACACAGTGTGGCCATTTTTCGCTCACGCGCTCTTCACCTCCGGGTGTCTACCCGCGTAGTCCCGCCTGCGCTGTCATGTACCTGACTCCCGGAACCCCATCTCCGGGACCGACAGCCGGAGTGCCCATGTCTGCTCTCGCACGCATCGCCGCCACCAGCTCAGCACTCGCCCTGGCCGCAGCCGGGATCGTCGTCGGCGCCGCCCCCGGTCCCGCGGTCGCCGCCGGCTGCTCCCAGGCCTACCTCCCCCTCCCCGACTCGTCGTGCACCCCCGGCGCATACAACCCCGACGTCACGCAGTCCACGATCGGCTCGACGATATGCGTCTCGGGGTGGACCAGCACCGTCCGGCCGCCCACCTCGTACACGAACCCCCTCAAGGCGCAGGGCATCATCGACTACGGGTACGCGGACACCAGCATGTCCGACTACGAGGAGGACCACCTCGTCCCGCTCGAACTCGGCGGCGCACCGCGGGACCCGCAGAACCTGTGGCCCGAGCCGCACTACGGCACGAAGACCTCCTCCACCAAGGACGGGGTGGAGACCAAGCTGAAGAACGCCGTCTGCAAGGGCACCATCACCCTCGCCTCGGCCCGCAACGCCATCCGCACCGACTGGACGACCGCCCTTCAGGTGACCGGCATCGGCTGAACCGCCCACGGCGCGCGGCGGCTCGGCACACCGACGGTGCCGAGCGGCTCGGGGCCTCCGTCCCCGGGAGCGCGCCGCCCTGGACGCGCCTGCGCCCGTCCCTCGGTGAGGGGCGGGCGCTCGTGCGCCGGTGACCGCGCTCTGTGAGCCGTCTCCCGGCGGTGAACTCCCCTGCTGGTGGATTCTCATGATCATCCGTAGGCCCGGCGGCCGCCGTGCGCCGGATCCGGTCCGGTGCCGGGTGCTGTCCGGGGCGTCGGCCGTGCTGTGATCTCCCGGCAAGGGCGCGAAAGTTGCCCCGGACCCGGTCCCGTCCCTTATCCCGTCTCACCGGCACCTCGGTGTGCTGCGTGACGTGCTCCGCGACCGCCTGGAGCGCAGCACGGGCGACCCGGCGCAGGCCCGGTCGGCCCTGTGTGCCAACCTCCAGCCGGCTTCCAACCGTTCCTCCGGCAGGCCCATGTGGGCCGACGGGAAGCCGTACGCCCAGCACCACAAACTGGTGTCGGTGGACGGCTCGGCCTTCTACCTCGGCTCGAAGAACCTCTACCCGGCCCGGCTGCAGGACTTCGGGTACGTCGTGGAGAGCCCGGCCGCCGCCGGGCAGCTGAAGTCCGCGCCGCCGGCCCCGCAGTGGACGTACTCGCAGACGACGGCCACCTACGACTACGCGCGCGGCATCTGCCCGCAGTGACGGCGGCGGGGGGCGGGGCCGGAGCGCGTCCCGGGAAGGTCACCGGACCGGCGACACGGCCACCGTGCTGGAGGGGGAGTTCTGCCGGGCGGGGGCTCCGGACTGTGCCGCTCCGGGGGCGGGGGCGGGCTCGGGTGCGCCGTCCGATTCGAGTGCTGCGGGAGTGGCGCGAACGGGGGCGGGCGGAGTCCGAGCGGGGCGGGCCGCCCGTACCCGGCGCGAGCTGCCTCCGGGCGGCCCGCCCCTGTCCCGTCGCACGTCCCTGGCCTTCTCCCGGCCCGCCGCGTCTCACCTGACGAGCCGGGCGGGCCGGGTGGCGAGGTGCAGGAGGTGCTCCAGCGGGCCGCGCCGGAACCGCCGTGTCCACGCGGTCGCCAGCAGGACCGCGGCCGCGACGAAGCCGAGGAGCACCGGCAGCGCGGCCATGCCGTCGTCGTCGACCGGGACCACGTACCAGACGTCGTCGAAGAACCACAGCGCGACGACGTGCAGGACGTAGACCGTCAGCGCCGTCATGCCGACCGCCGCGACGGGGGCGGCGAGGTGGGTCACGCGGGGCAGCCGGTCGGCGACCGTGAGGCACGCGGCCACGACCATCAGGGCGATGCCGGTGTTGCCGACGGCGGAGAACGTCGTCTCGCTGTGCGGTGCGGCCACCAGGAGCCAGGCCGACGGCGCGCGTCTCGGGGGCTCGCCCACGGCGTCGGACCACCACGCGGAGGACGCGGACCCGGCGCCCGTCGCGGCCGCGACCGTGGTGAGGGCCCGCGGTACCAGATGCAGGGCCAGCCAGGAACCGCCGTAGCCGAGCAGGGCGAGCGCCCCGCCGGCCAGGGTCAGCCGACGGCGGACACCGGGGCGCGCCAGGTCGAGCCGGGCCACGGCCATGCCCGCGAGCATGAACGGCATCCAGGTCAGCACGGGGTAGTCGCCCGTGAACAGCAGTTCGGTGACACCGTCGGTGCCGGTGATCCGGGCCAGCGGGTCCCACGCGGTCACGGCGTCCAGCCCGTGGCCGTCCTGGGCCGCCGCCCGCACCGTGTACAGGACCGGGGGCATGGCCAGCGCGGTCGCCGCGGCGATCGCGGCCAGGGTCCGCGCCCGCAGCCGGTGCAGCGGCAGGACGACGAGGAAGAGCAGCCCGTAGAAGCTGAGGATGACGTTCACCGGGCCGTCGAGGGCGGTCAGGGCGTAGCCGAGGGCGATGAGGACGATGCCGCGGATGACCACCCGGGCCGCGGCCTGTCGGCCCTCGCGTCCGGTCCGGGGTCGTGGCCGCCCGGTGATGATGATCAGGGAGAAGCCCGCGAGCAGCGCGAAGAGGGCCGACGAGCGGCCTCGCGCCGCCTCCAGGGCGAAGCCCACCGGCCCGCCGACCGTGGGCTCGGGGCCCACGTGCACGGAGAACATGCCGAAGACCGCCAGGCCGCGAGCCAGGTCGATGCCGATCAGCCGTCCCGGGAGGGCCCGGGCGCGGCCCGGGCCGGTGTCCGGGGCCGGATCCTCGACGGTGCCGGAGTGCGGGGCCGGGGCGCGGGCGGGGCCCGGGGCCGGGGCACGGGCGGGGTCCGGCCGTCCGGACGTCTTCCTGATCCGCGGCGGCCGCCCGAGCGGCGGCCCGTGCGCCCCGGCCGCGGCAGGTGACCCGTCCACGGCCCACGATGCATTGCGCGTCATGCCCTCAGGTATTGCCGCCCGGCGCGCGGACGGCACCGGGCCGACCGTCCGGGGACACCCCGCCGACCGGCCGGACCCTCCCCCGCCATCCGGCCGGGCGATCCTGCCGAGGGAGCCGGGCGGCCGTCCGGGCGGGTGCGCGCCAGCCGACCGGCTGAGATCGCGCCGCCATCCGGCGGGATACCGCGCCGGGCCCGCTGCCCGGGCGCCGCCGGGTGGTACGCCACGGACGGCAGGACAGCGGGCCCACGGTGAGCGGAGCGCACTTGATCCGGGTGTTGGTGGTCGACGACGAAGCCCTGGTCCGTACGGGCTTCACGCACATCCTCGACGCGGCCGGCGACCTCGACGTCGTCGCGGCGGTCTCCGGCGACGAGGCCGTGAGGGCGGTGCGGGAACTGCGTCCCGACGTGGTGCTGCTGGACATCCGGATGCCGGACGTCGACGGGCTCAGCGTGCTGGCGGAGCTGCGCCGGCTGCCGGATCCTCCGGTGGTGGCGATGCTGACCACGTTCGACGCCGACGACTACGTGGCGGCGGCGCTGCGCTCGGGCGCGGCCGGCTTCCTGCTCAAGGACACCGATCCCGAGCAGCTGCCGTGTCTGGTGCGGGCGCTGGCCGAGGGCGGGACGGTGCTGTCGTCGGAGGTGACCCGCACCGTCGTGGACGGTTTCCTGGGCCACGGGGCGCGCGAGCCGGCCGCCCGTCTCACCGACCGGCTGACCGACCGGGAGCGTGCCGTCCTGCTGCTCATGGCGGAAGGGCTCGCCAACGGTGAGATCGGCGAGCGCCTGCATCTGAGCACCGGGACGGTCAAGGGGCACGTCAGCGCCGTGTTCAGCAAGCTGCAGGTCGGCAGTCGTGTGCAGGCGGCGCTGATCGCCGAGCGGGCGGGGCTTCTCGGGGCGCTGCGGAGCGGGCGGACGCCTTGACCTCCCGCCGGGTGCGGGACAGCCCGCGGGACGCGACCGTGGTGCGGGACGGCCTGATGGACGCCGCCCTGGTGCTGGTCGCGCTGGCGGACGCGTGGGTCCACGTCGACCCCGGGCAGCGGGCGGCCATGTCCTGCGCGCTCCTGGCCGCACTCGCGCTGACCGTGCGCCGCCGGCTTCCGCTGACGACGTTCGTGCTGACGCTGCCGACGGCCCTGGTCAGCGACGCGGTGGTCGCACCGACGGTCGCGCTGTACACCCTGGCCTCGCTCAGCCGGCGGCGTGTCCTGCCCGCCTGCTGCGCCCTGGCCTACGCGATCACCGACTTCCTGCCGTGGCCGTGGTCGTCGATGGAGACCGACGACCTGGCCCGCACGTCCGGCCTGGTCCACCTCGGCTACACCCTGGCCGCCGCGGCCGCCCCCGTCTTCCTGGGCCGGCTGGTGCAGGCCCGGCGCGAGCTGTCCCTGCGGCTCGCCGAGATCTCCGAGGCCCGCGAGCACGAGCGGCTGCTGACCGCGCAGAGCGTGCTGGCCACGGAGCGCGCGCAGCTCGCCCGGGAGATGCACGACGTGGTGTCGCACCAGGTCAGCCTGATCGCCGTCCAGGCCGGGGCGCTCCAGGTCGGCGGCCCGGACGCCGAGACCCGGCAGGCCGCGGCCGCGATCCGGCGGCTCAGTGTGCAGACGCTGGACGAGCTGCGGCACATGGTCGGTGTGCTGCGCGCCTCCGGCAGCCGCCCGACGGAACTCACCCCGCAGCCGTCCCTCGCCGACCTGCAGCGGCTGGTCGACGGCAGCGGCCTGGACGCGAAACTGGATCCCGATCTGCCGGCCGACCTGCCGCCCACGGTGCAGCGCGCCGTCTACCGCACGGTCCAGGAAGCCCTGACCAACGCCCGCAAGCACGCTCCCGGGGCGTCGGCGGCCATCCGCATCCAGCGCACGCACGACACGGTCCGGACCACGGTCACCAACACCGCGCCCACCCGTCCCGCGCTGCCCCTGCCCAGCGCCCACCACGGCCTGGCCGGCCTGCGCCAGCGCGCCGCCCTCCTCGGCGGCACCCTGAGCGCCGGGCCCACGGAGGACGGCGGCTACCGGCTCAGTCTCGACCTGCCCCTCGACCACGAGGGGTGACCGGCCGGACGGTGTCCGGTCCGGGTGGCGGCGCGGCGGCCTACACCAGGTCGACGACGCGGAAGACGAAGAACCCGGCCACGATGACGGATCCCAGGACGATCAGGCCCAGCCAGAAGTACGGGTGCTCCCACACTCCGCCGTCCGGCCGCTCCTGATGAGCCTCTGCGATCGAACCCTCCGCGGGAGGGGTCTCGCCCGGGGGAGGAAGTGAATCCATAGCAGCATCCTCCCCCGGGGGTACGGGCGCCGCACCCGCTGCCGGCGGCCGCCCGCCGCACCGGTCCGTCGACGCACCGATGAGTCCTGCGCCGCCGCGGGGTCACTACCAGGACAGCCTGTCACGCGAATGATCGGTGAGGGACATGACCGCCAACGCACTACCGCCCGTCGTCGACGCCGGCACCTGGCAGCGGGAACTCGACGAGTTGCGGGTCCGGGAGAAGGCCGCGACCCGGGAGCTGGACGCGATCGCCGCACGGCGCCGCCGCCTGCCCATGGTCGAGATGCCCGAGTACGTCCTGGAGGGCGAGGACGGCCCCCTGCGGCTGGCCGACGTCTTCGACGGCAGGAAGCAGCTGATCGTCTATCACCACATGTGGTTCCCGGGCGAGACGTGGCAGTGCCCGGGGTGTACGGGGTTCACCTCGCAGTTCACGCGGCTGGAGTTCCTGCAGGCCTACGACGCCCGGTTCGTCGTCGTCACACAGGGGCCGATCGACGAGGCGCTGGCCTACCGGCGGCGGGTCGGGAACAGGATGCCCTGGTACTCCACGGCCGGCAGTCCCTTCGGCGGGGACGTCGGCGCGCCGCCCGGTGGGGGCTTCGCCGTCAACGTGTTCCTGCGCGACGGCGACACCGTCTACCGCACCTGGCACACCGACGGCCGGGGCACCGAGCAGCTCGGTCACTCCTTCGCGTTGATCGACCTGCTGCCCTACGGGCGGCAGGAGGAGTGGCAGGACTCCCCCGACGGGTGGCCGCAGTCGCCGACGTACAGCCGGTGGAGCGGCTCCGAGGAGATCGCCGCGCGCTACGGCCCGGACGCCTGAACCGGGGGGCGGCGCGCGGCCCTTCACGGTGCCGCCCGGCTTCCGTCCGGCCGGTTCAGCGGGGCCGGTGGGCGGAGCCCGCGGCCCCGTGCGCGGCGACGGGGACGCGGTCGACACGGGGCGCGCCGACTGTGCGGTCACCGTTCACCGGGCAACCGCGGTCAGGCGAAGGCCTGTTGGGTGACGGGCCTGGACGGTCGTGCCGCCCCGGCCCACCGACTCCCGGACGGACGTCGTGACCGCATCGCGTGGACGCCACGGGCGCCGCAGTCCTGCCTTCTTCGTGATCGCCGTCCCGGCGCCGGCCGCCGCACCGGTGACCGCCGCGCCCGCGCACGCGGCCCCGGCGGACGACGTCCGGATCAACGAGGTGGTGACCACCGGGAGCGTCGACGACTCGGTCGAGCCGTACACCAGGGGCACCGGCACGGTCGACGTGTCCGGCTGGATCCTGAAGGACGACAACGACAGTTCGGCGTCCACGATCGCCTCCGGGACCTCTCTGGCCCCGGCGGGGTCCGTGCCTTCGACGTGCACGGCGCGTTCGGTCCGGGATCCGACGACGTGGCGCGCCCGTACCTGCCGGACGGCAGGACGCCGGTCGACGGCCTCGCGTGGACCGAGCACTCCGCTCCGTCCTGGTCGCGGTGCCCGGACGGCACGGGTCCGTTCCAGTGGGCCGCGCTCACCCTGGGCGCACCGAACGCCTGCGGCGGCGGGTCCGGGGGCACCAACTCGGTGGCGTGGCCCGGCGGCAGCTCGGTGACCACGGCCGACGCGTCCCATGTCTTCGGCAGGGACCTCAGCGGCCTGTACCAGGAGGGGGGCGTGATGTGGGGCGCCCAGCACTCCGGGAGGCTGTGGCGCCTCGTGCGCGGACGTCGCCCGTCGACGGGTGCGCCGTCGTCGTGCGCCGGCGGTGCACCCCGCGCGTCGGAGATCACCACAGCCTGTCGACGACTCCGGGGTGCAGTGCGATGCGGCTGTCCCGGAACGACGGCTCGGCCCGCCGTGCGTCCGGTGTGAAGAAGCCGGCCATGGTGACCTTGTCGAATCCGGGCCGGTCGCTGGGGAAGGGGTCGTCGGGCGTCCCTCCGATGAGGACCGCTCCGGGAAGGTGCCGCCATCCGGCGCTCTCGTAGAACTCCCGGAGCGGTCTGTCGCAGGTGAAGAGTCCCAGGTCGAGCCCGCGGGCGATCATCTCCTCACGGGCCGCCGCCACCAGGCGCCTCCCGTGGCCGCGGCCACGGGAGGCGCGGCGCGTGACCACGGTGCTCAGCCCGCCCGCGGCGTAGCGCCCGCCGGCGTGCACGATCTCCTTGGAGAGGACGTCCAGGGCGGCCAGCACCGTTCCGTCCTCGACGAGCAGCATCGACCACGGGTGCAGTGCGGGATCGTGGACGGGGGCCTGCGGCGGCGGCTCCGCTCCGGGCGGCGACGGCCACACCTGCTCCTGGATCTCCCGCACCTGCAGCCGCAGTGCGAGAGGGGTTGCCTGCTCGGGGAACGAAAGGATCTGCACGCGCCCGATTCTCCACACGGCGCGTGCACGTGCCAACGGAGGTCCGGCCGGGGGCACCGAGGGGCCGTCACTCGCGCCCGGCGCCGTGTGCGGCTCAGCAGAT
This sequence comes from Streptomyces tropicalis, assembly GCF_029269835.1. GTDB lineage: Bacteria > Actinomycetota > Actinomycetes > Streptomycetales > Streptomycetaceae > Streptomyces > Streptomyces tropicalis. The sequence goes on from NZ_JARJBB010000007.1 coordinate 251,789, forward strand.
CGGCCGTCGCCGGACAGCCTCGCGGTAACGACCCAACGCGGCACCGCTGTCCGGAGTGAACGGGTGCTGTCGCATGAACCGGGCCAGCTCGACCGCCGTCAGCCAGTCGTGCCACATCACCTCGCCGGGATCCGGTCTCACCTCGACCGGGACGACGACCGCCTCGTGAACCCCGAGCCAGTGGGGGCTGAGACCGGCGCGGTTCAGGAACTTCAGCACGAAGCGGACGGGGACCGCGACGCCCAGTTCCTCAGCCAGCTCCCGCTCCGCCGCCTGCTCGTAGGACTCGCCCACGGCGACGGCACCGCCGAGCACGGCCTCGTAGCAACCCGGGAACCGGGCGACGCGCTCGGAGCGGCGGTGGACGAGGATCCGCTCGCCTCCGTCCGTGCACAACGTCACGGCGACCCGGTGCAGCCAGCCATGACGGACCGCCTCGTCACGGCGTACGACCGCTCGCACCCGGTCGTGCTCGTCGACCCGCTCCACCCATTCGTCCGCCCACTCGTCCACGAGCCCACCCTCCCAGACGGCACTGACACCGGGACCGGACGTGCGGCGGGCCCCGCGGCCATGACCGGACCGGCGCCCGGCGGGGCTGTGAACGGCGCTGACCCGCCCGCGGACACCGGGGCCGTACGTCCTGTGACGGACCGTCAGCGCGACGATCCGCGTCTCCTCCGCGCCGGCCGGTGCGGGGCGCGGACCGTCGTGCCGGCGGGCGGATCGGGCGCGGCCGGTTCGAGGCGGTGGTCGGCCACGCGGTGGTGCATGCCGCTCGCGGTCACCGACAGCCAGTCGCGCAGGGTCAGTCCGGACTCGCCGTGCCAGGCCACGCGGGCGACCGTGTGCAGGAGGGCGCAGACCCAGCAGTCGGCCACCGGGACGAAGGCGTTGGCCGGCGGGTCGGTGAGCGCGCCGGGGGGCCGGGAGGCGGTCACGGACGTGCTGCTTCAGGTTCTCGCGGGCTGCTGCGTCTCATCGTGTTCCGTCCTGGAGGTGGGGTGGGCGGGGCGGGTGACGCGCAGGCGGTGCGGTGCACGGGTGGCCGGTTCGGGCAGGCGCAGCGGTGACCGGCCGGGGGTGATGCTGCCGAGCAGGCTGGCGTGGCGGGCGCCGGTGCCGGAGGGGAGGGTGCCGGGCAGGCCGTGGACCGTGAGGAAGCCGAGGACGGCGAAGGCCAGGGCCTCCTTGGCGTCGGACGGCAGGCCGAGGTCGTCGCTGGGGTGCAGGGGGACGCCGGGGAGTTCCTCGCCAAGGCGGCGCATCAGTTCGGGGTTGCGGGTGCCGCCGCCGGAGACGACGAGTTCGGTGACGCGGTGGGCGCGGCAGGCGTCGGCCACCGTGATCGCGGTCAGCCGGGTGAGGGTGGCGAGGACGTCGTCGGCGCCGGGCCGGGGCCCGGACAGGGCGTCGAGAGCGCGGTGCAGGTAGGGGAGGTGGAAGTGCTCCTTGCCGGTGCTCTTCGGCGCGGGCCGGCGGTAGTAGGGGTCGGCGAGGAGGGCACGGAGCAGCTCGGGGCTGGTGCGGCCGGCGGCGGCCCGGCGGCCGTCCTCGTCGCAGGCGGCGGCGCCACCGGTGAAGTGGTGGACGGCCGCGTCGAGGAGGGCGTTGGCGGGGCCGGTGTCGAAGGCGAGCGGGTCGGCTCCGGCGGCGAGGACGGTGATGTTGGCGATGCCGCCGAGGTTGAGGGCGGCGGGGGTGCCGGGCAGGGCGCGCAGCAGGAGGGCGTCGGTCAGGCCGACGAGCGGGGCGCCCTGGCCGCCCGCGGCCACGTCCCGGCTGCGCAGGTCGGAGACGACGGGAAGTCCGGTGGCCTCGGCGATCCAGGCGGGCCGGCCGAGTTGGAGGGTGCCGCGGACGGTGCCGTCCTCGACCCAGTGGTGCAGGGTCTGGCCGTGGGAGACCACGAGGTCCGCGGTGCCGTCGCACAGGTCGCGCAGTGCACGTTCGGCGGCGCCGGCGAAGGCCTGGCCGATGCCGGTGTCCAGAGCGCAGACGGCCGCGGTGGTCGTGGCGGCCGGGGGCAGGGTGGCCGCGATCAGGCTGCGCAGGTCGTCCGGGTAGGGGACGGAGAGGTGGCCGAGCGGGCTCAGGTGCAGGGTGTCGCCGTCCAGGGTGAGATCCGCGGCGGCGGCCTCGATGGCGTCGTAGGAGGTGCCGGACATCAGGCCGATCACGCGCACGGCGTCTCCCGGTGTGTGCGGGGGGCGGCGGGCCGGGTGGGCTGGGGCAAGGCGTCTCCCGGGAGAGGGCGGGACGGGGCGGGTGCGGGGCGGCGGCCGGCCCCGCACCCGGTGGGAGGGGTCGTCAGTCCTGGCCGGCGGCGGTCGCGAGGCGGTCGGGGTGGCCGCCGGGCGCGCCGTCGGGTGCGGCGGACGCCTCGGGTGCGCGGTGCAGCAGGCTCATCAGGCCGCCGGCGGCGAGGGTGACGGCGACGCCGATGGGTACCAGCCACTGCGCGGCGATGGCGGTGGGCACGGTGGCGCCGGCGGTCGTGACGTCGATCTTCACGCTGCGGACGATGTACGTCATGACGCCGATCGTCACGAGGAAGGCCACGACGGCGTCGGTCTGGTTGGCGCGCCTGACGGTCCGGCCGAGCAGGAAGGCGCCGAGCAGTGCGCCGTAGGTGTATCCCGCGATGGTGAGACCGGTGAGGTACACGTTGCCGGTGCCGGCGCTGAAGGCGCAGGCGAAAACCGCCATCAGGGCCGCCCACACCAGGGTCATCACGCGGGCGAGCCGCAGCAGGAACTCCTCGGAGGGGGTGGCGCGGAAGAGGTTGTGCACGATGTCGGCGACGGTGGAGTTCGACATGGAGTTCAGGGCGGAGGACAGCGAGCCCATCGCGGCGCCGAGGATGCCGGCCACGAGCAGGCCGGAGACCACGACGGGGAGGCCGTGCAGGATGAAGTTCGGGTAGAGGTTGTCGGAGCTGCTGAGGCCGAGGTCGGTGAAGCTCCTGCCGCGGTTGTAGGACCACAGCAGCGCGCCGACGAGGGAGAAGGCCGCGAACTGGACGGTGACGAAGACACCGGAGGCGATCATCGCCTTCTGTCCGTCGCGCAGCGAGCGGGTGGCCAGGATGCGCTGGACGATCAGCTGGTCGGAGCCGTGGCTGGCCATGGCGAAGAGGGCGCCGCCGACGATCGCGGTGGGCAGGGCGAACGGGCTGGTGAGGATGTGCGCCGGGGTGAAGTCGGTGTCGAAGAGCCGGAACTGGCCGGCGTGCAGGGCGCGGGCGAAGCCGTCGCCGCCGACGTGGGCGGACAGCACGGCGACGGCGAGGATCGCGCCGCCCAGGTAGAGGCCCATCTGGATGGCGTCGGTCCAGATCACGGCCTTGATGCCGCCGAGGTAGGTGTAGACGACGGTGATCAGGGTGAGGACGACGATGATGAGCCGGTAGCCGGCGTGGACGCCGAACTCGTCGAGCAGCAGCTTGATGGGGATCGCGGAGGCGAAGAGCCGGACGCCCTCGGCGAGGAGCCGGGTGACGACGAAGGTGACGGAGGCCAGCCCCTGGAGCTTTCCGCCGAAGCGGCTGCCCAGGTACTGGTAGGCGCTGACGAAGCCGCCGCGCTTGTACAGCGGGATCAGCACGGTCGCCACGACGACGCGGCCGATCACGTAGCCGAGGGCGAGTTCGACGTTGCCGAAGCCCTGGCCGCTGTAGGCGCCGCCGGGGACGCTGATGACGGTGAGCACGCTGGTCTCGGTGGCCACCACGGAGAAGGAGACCGTCCACCAGGGCATGTGGCCCTCGCCGACGAAGTAGTCCTTCGTGGTCCGCTGCCGTCCGGCCAGCCGCAGTCCGATGACGGCGATCGCCACGAGGTAGACGACGACCACGACGAGGTCGAGTTGGCGCACGCTCACTCCTAAACAACGGCCGGCGGTCACGCCGACGGGGTGGGGACGGTCGGGAGGGTCGCCGACCGGCGGACGCCGGCGACGTGGGGTGCGCGCGGCGGCCGCCGGCGCCCGCCGCGTGCCACCGGGCGGGCCCTCGAGCGGGGGCGGTGGCCGGCGGGACGGCGACGGGCGCGGATCGCGGTGCAGCGAGTATCAGAAGGCTGACCTCCACATGTCAATAAGTGACCTCGCGTAACACAGTACGTAAATTTTTGACGGACCCGGGCAGCGTGACTACTGTGGCGCCACGCGCCTTCGGAGGGACGGCCCATGGCCCGCCAGGATCCACCCCGCACCCCGCCCCGGCCGGCGGAGGACACCACGCCGGCCGGCACGCTGGCACGGATACGCGCGGCGCTGCCCTCCCTGGCCCCCTCGGAACGCCGGGTCGCGGAGGCCGTCCTGTCCGATCCCGCGCACGCGTCGGAGCTGTCCATCCGCACCCTCGGCGAGCGGGCCGACACCTCGGTCGCCACGGTGATGCGCTTCTGCCGGACCGTCGGCGTGGCCAACTACCCGCAGCTGCGGCTCACCCTGGCCGCGGCCGCCGCCCGCGAGGACGCGCTCGGCGGCGAACGCCCCGCGCCGGGCACCGACATCAGCGCCACGGACACCCTGGACCAGATCGTCAGCAAGATCATCTACAACGAGGTGCGCGCCCTGGAGGACTCCGGCACCGCGCTGGACATGGCGGTGCTGGACCGCGCGGTGGAGGCGGTGGCGGGGGCCCGCCGGATCGACGTCTTCGGCGTCGGCGCCAGCGCCTTCGTCGGCCAGGACCTGCACCAGAAGCTGCACCGCATCGGCCGCATGGCGTTCATCTGGACCGACCGGCACGCGGCCCTGACCGCGACCGCGCTCCTGCAGCCCGGCGACGTCGCCCTGGCCATCTCGCACTCCGGGCAGACCGAGGACACGGTCGAGCCCCTGCAGGACGCGGCCGAGCGGGGCGCCACGACCATCGCCCTCACCAACTCCCCGGACTCCGCCCTCGCCCGGAGCGCGGACCTGGTGCTGACGACCCGTGCCCGGGAGATGCCCTTCCGCTCGGGCGCGACCGTCAGCCGCATCGCCCAGCTCGCCGTCATCGACTGCCTGTTCGTCGGGGTGGCGCAGCGCTCCTTCGACGCCACGACGGTGGCGCTCGAGAAGACCTACGGGGCGGTCCAGCGCCGCAGGCGGCGCCCGCCGCAGCGCCGGACACCGGCCGGAGACTGACCGCGATCCCCCGCTTCCCGCCATGGCACCACCTGCGAAAGGACGACCGCGTCGTGGACCTCAGCACCCTGGAGACCGAGACCCGCAACGAGCGGACCACCGACCTGGACCGCATGCCGCTGCCCGAGCTGCTCTCGGTCATGAACGCGGAGGACCTCACCGTGGCGCAGGCGGTGCGCGAGGCGCTGCCGCAGATCGGTGCCGCCGTGGAGGCGATCGCCGTGTCGCTGCGGCGCGGCGGGCGGCTGGTCTACCTGGGCGCGGGGACGAGCGGCCGGATCGGCCTGCTCGACGCCGTGGAGTGCCCGCCCACCTTCGGCACCTCCCCGGAGCAGGTCGTCGGCCTGCTCTCGGGCGGTCCGGGCGCGTTCGCGGTGGCGGTCGAGGGTGCCGAGGACGAGCCCGGGCGGGCGGTGGCCGACCTCGACGCGATCGGCCTCACCGCCCGCGACACGGTGGTCGGGCTCGCCGCCAGCGGCCGCACCCCCTACGTCGTGGGCGGTCTGCGGCACGCCGCCGCGCGCGGCGCGACAACGGTGTCGGTGGCCTGCAACCGCGATGCCGTCGTCAGCCGCCACGCCGATGTGGCGATCGAGGTGCCGACCGGGCCGGAGGTCCTCACCGGCTCCACCCGGCTCAAGGCGGGCACCGCCCAGAAGATGGTCTGCAACATGCTCTCCACCGCGTCGATGGTGCAGGTGGGCAAGGTCTACGGGAACCTGATGGTCGACGTCCGGGCCAGCAACGACAAGCTCGTCGACCGGGCCCGGCGCATCGTCGTCGAGGCCACCGGGGCCGCCCCCGACGCCGCCGCCGAGGCGCTGCGGGCGTGCGGCGGCCACGCCAAGACGGCCGTCGTGATGCTCCTGGCCCCGTGCAGCGCCGAGGAGGCCGCCCGGCGCCTCGAGCGCGCGGGCGGCGACACCCGGACCGCCCTCGGCCGCACCTGACGCGCCCTTCCCCGCGGCGGCCGGGCCGGCCGCGGGGAGGCGCCGCCCGGTCAGCCGGAGACCAGGGTCGTCCCGGCGGGCGGGGTCGCGGACACCGTGCCGTCCGCGGCGACCTCGACGTCCATCCGCGCTCCGGCGACCTGCAGCCCGGTGACGGTCAACGGGCCGTACCGCCGGGCGAATCCGGGCGCGAGGGTGACCGTCCCGGCGGGGACGTCCGCGTCGAGGCCCAGGGCGGCGCGCAGCACCAGGACCGCCGAGGCCGCGGCCCACGCCTGGGGGCGGCAGGACGCCGGGTAGGGGGCGGGGTGCGCGCCCGGCGCGCCGCCGTGGCCGGCGTAGAGCTCCGGCAGCCGGCCGCCGAACGCGTCCGCCGCCTCCAGCAGCCCGGCCGCCAGCGGCGCCGCCGCGTCCGGGAAGCCCGCCCGGACCAGGCCGTGCACGGCGATCGCGGTGTCGTGCGGCCAGATGGAACCGATGTGGTAGCCGTACGGGTTGAAGCCCACCGCCTCCCCGGAGAGGGTGCGCAGACCGTGGCCGGAGTCGAGGTCGCCGCGGGTGAGCCGGGCCGCCAGCGTGGCGCTCTCCTCGTCGTTCAGCAGGCCGGTGCCGAGGAGGTGGCCGAAGGCCGAGGTGACCGCGTCCACGGGCCTGCCGTCGCGGTCCAGTGCGACCGCCGGGTAGGGGCCGTGTGCGTCCTCGACCCAGAAGCGCTCGCGGAAGCGGCCGGCGAGCCGGTGGGCCCAGTCCTCCCACGCGTCGGCGCCCGGGCGTCCGAACGCCCGCAGCAGCGCCGCCCCGCCGCGGGCCGCCTCGTGGGCGTACGCCTGCACCTCGCACAGCGCGATCGGCGGATCCGCGAGCCGGCCGTCCTGGTGGCGGATGGAGTCGCCGGAGTCCTTCCAGCCCTGGTTGGCCAGGCCCCGGCCGGTCCGGTCGACGTACTTGAGGAATCCGTCGCCGTCGGCCGCGGCCTGGTCGCGCATCCACGCGAGGGCGGCCTCGGCGTGCGGCAGCAGCGGCTCCACCTCCGCCGGGTCGAGGCCCCAGCGCCAGGCGTCGTGGAGCAGGGTGACCCACAGGGGGGTGGCGTCCACCGTGCCGTAGTAGACCGGCGGCAGTGCGAAGGCGTCGGTGAAGTTCTGGGTGCCGCGGCGCACTTCGTGCAGGATCCGGCCCGGCTGCTCGTCGGTGTCCGGGTCGGTCGTGGTGCCCTGGCGCCGGGCCAGCGTCCGCAGGGTGCCGGCCGCCAGGTCCGTGCCGAGCGGCAGCAGCATGCGGGCGGCCCACAGCGCGTCGCGGCCGAAGAGGGTGAGGAACCAGGGCGCCCCCGCGGCCAGGAACTGGTCGGCGCGGTGCTCCGGGCCCGCGGGGGCCTCCGCCGACCGCGGGTCGGTCAGGCGCAGGCCGTCGAGGTCGGCGACGGACTGCCGCAGCCACCGGTCGAGGCGGCGGTCCGCGCTGTGCAGCGCCGGGGTGCGCCAGGGCGCCGTGCCGGGCCCGGCCCCGGGGAACTGGTCGCCGTCGGCATGGGCCGCCGTGACGCGCAGGAGCGCCGTCCAGGAGGCCCCGGGGTCGAGCTGCACGTCGTAGGAGAGCCGGCCCGCGGCGGCGTCCAGGGCGGCGGGGGCCGGATCGGCGGCCAGGCGGACCCCGAAGGTGTCCTGCTGCCAGGCCAGTTCACCGGGACCGGCCGCCGTGGCCGGCACCGGTGGCCGCCGGCGGCCCGACTTCACGTCCTCCATCGGGGCCAGGTCCGTGCCGGCGGCGACGGTCAGCCGCAGCGCGACGCGCCGGATCCCGGAGTTGACGATCTCGAGGTTCTCCTCCCACTGCCCCGCCCGGACGGCGCGGCGGCGGTACAGGACGACCGCCGGGTCCGGCGTCGTCTCGCCGAGACCGCGCAGGACGGCCTGGAAATCCGCGTGCCCGGCCCCGCGGAAGCCGCCGGCGACCGGGGCGAGCGGGACTCCTTCGACCGTGACGGCCAGCCGGGCGAGCGCCCTGCGGTCGCCGTGGAAGAAGCCGTCGGCGCCGGACCCGAGCCCGCCGTCGGGGCGGGAGATCACGAAGCTGGGTGCGTGGAGCGTGACGACCGCGTCGTGCAGAAACGGCTGCAGGCCCTCGCTGTCCTGAGCGTCCGTCACTTCCGGGTTGCTGCTGTCCTGGGTCTTGACAGTGGTGTCCAAAAGAGAAGAGCCTCTCAGCGTTAGATCGTTCCAAAAACAGTAAGTGCCTGTACAAAGCGCTGGCAATGCTTTTGGAACGCTCAAATCGCAACCACTCTGCTCTGCCAGCCCTTCACCGTCGGAGACCCTCATGTCCCGCTCCACCAGCAGCCCTTCGGCCAGGGGCGGTCCGGTGACCCTCGCCATGGTCGCCCGGCGGGCCGGAGTGTCGCCGCAGACGGTGTCCAACGCGCTCAACTCCCCCGGCCGGCTGCGCCCCGAGACCCTGGAGCGGGTGCGCCGGGCCGTCGACGAGATGGACTACCGCCCCAGCCGGGCCGCGCAGGCGCTGCGCACCCGCTCCAGCAGGCTCATCGGCTACGGCGTCCAGCCCGCCCCCGCCGCCACCGCGGCCCCCGTGATGGACCGGTTCCTGCACGCCCTGTCGCAGGCCGCCGACGAGGCCGGCCACCGGATCCTGCTCTTCGCGGCGCCGCCCGGCGATCCGACGCTGCACGGCTTCGAGGACCTGCTCGGCCGGCACGAGGTCGACGGATTCGTCCTCAGCGGCACGGCACTTCACGACCCGCGCCAGGCGTGGCTCGCCAAGCGGGGCGTGCCGTTCGTCGGGTTCGGCCGGATGTGGTCGAAGCGCCAGATCGGCGACTGGGTGGACGTCGACGGCGCGTTCGGCACGGACGCGGCCGTCGAGCACCTGGTCGCCGCAGGGCACCGCCGGATCGGCTTCCTCGGCTGGCCGCGCGGCTCCGGGGTCGGCGACGACCGGGCCCGGGGCTGGCAGCGGGCCATGCGGCGGCACGCACTGCCCACGCGCGGACGGCGGGTGGAGAGCGTCGACGACGTCGAGGCGGCGAGCGGCGCGGTGAAGCCGCTGCTCGACGCCGGGGCGACGGCCGTCGTCGCGGCCAGCGACATGCTGGCGCTCGGCTGCTACCAGGCCCTGCGCGAGCGGGATGCCGCCGTCGGCCGGGACGTCGCCGTGATCGGTTTCGACGACTCCCCCACCGCCTCGATCCTCTCGCCCGGCCTCGCCAGCGTCGCCCAGCCGCTGGAGGCGGTCGGCCGGGAGTGCGTCCGCCTGCTGCTCGCGCGGATGGCCGACGCCGACGCCCCGCCGGAACGCCTCCTGCTGGAGCCCTCCCTCGTGATCCGCGACAGCTGCCCGGACACCGGCCCGGACCCGCACGGTCCGCCCCCGCCGTACGGCGCCTAGGCGGCGGGCCGGGCCCGCACCGCCTCCCACAGCACCCCCCGCACCATCCCGGTGCCGCGGACATCCGCGGCACCGGCAGAGCCGCACGTCCCCTCAGCCCCGGAGGAACACATGACCACCCGCACGGCCGCCGCCGCTCTCGTCACGTGTACGGCACTTCTGACCGCCACCGGCTGCTCCTCGAGCTTCGGCAACGACCCGAAGACCACCCAGGACAGCGGCGGGCAGCAGCACCTGACGGTGCTGATCGCCACCTCGGGCGACGCCGAGACCGACGCGGTCAAGGAGGCGACGGCCGCGTACGCGAAGGAGTCCGGCAACACGGTGACCGTGCAGGTCGCCAAGGACATGAACCAGCAGCTCGCGCAGGCCTTCGCGGGCCACAAGCCGCCGGACGTCTTCTACGTGAACTCCGACCAGTTCGCGAACTACGCGAAGGCGGGCTCGCTGTACGCCTACGGCGACCGGATCCCCGACGCGAACGCCTTCTCCGCGCAGCTGCGGGCCTCCTTCACCCATGACGGCAAGCTGGTGTGCCTGCCCAAGGACACCTCCACGCTGGCCCTGGCCGTCAACACCCGCCTGTGGAAGAAGGCCGGCCTGACCGACCGCGACTACCCGACCACCTGGGCCCAGCTCGCCACCGTGGCGCGCAAGCTGACCGGGGGCAAGGTCACGGGTCTGGTCACCAGCAACGAGTACCAGCGCCTCGGCGTCTTCATGAAGCAGGCTGGCGGCTGGGTCACGGACCCGGGGCAGAAGCGGATGACCGCCGACAGCGCCGCGAACGCGAAGGGGCTCGCCTTCGTGCAGTCGATGCTGAAGTCGGGCGTGATGAAGTACGCCCAGCAGGTCGACGCGGGCTGGGCCGGCGAGGCCTTCGGCAAGGGCCGGGCCGCCATGACCATCGAGGGCAACTGGCTCACCGGGGCCATGAAGCTCGACTACCCCGGCGTCGACTACAAGGTGGTGGAGCTGCCGGCCGGTCCGGCCGGGAAGGCCACGCTCGCCTTCAGCAACTGCTGGGGCGTGGCCACCGGGAGCGCCCATCGCGCCGCCGCGGTCGACCTGGTGAAGTACCTCAGCACCGACAAGCAGCAGCTCGCGTTCGCCGACGCCTTCGGCGTCATGCCCTCCCGCACCGGTGCGCTGGCCGAGTTCGCCCGGCGGGACCCGGGCGCGAAGGCGTGGGCCGACGGCACCCGGTACGCGCAGGGACCGGTGACGATAGCCGGGTTCGACAAGGTGCTGGGCCAGTTCAACACGGATCTCCAGTCGCTGCGCACCACCGACCCGAAGACGATCCTCGCCGCTCTGCAGCGCAACGGCGGACAGGCCCTGACGAAGGGCGACTGAACCGTCATGCCCCGCACCGCACGCCGTGGCGAGGGCGCCTGGGGCTGGCTGTTCGTCAGCCCCATGGTCCTCGTCCTCGGCCTGTTCCTCGTCCTGCCGATCCTGATGGCGCTGTGGGTGAGCCTGCTGCACTGGGACGGCCAGTCCAACCCGTTCAGCAGCCGGGCCCACTTCGTCGGCCTGGACAACTACCGGTCACTGCTCACCGAGGACGGCCTGGACCGCACCCTGTTCGCGACCTCGCTGCGGAACAACGCCTACTACGTGCTGCTCACCGTGCCGCTGCAGACGCTCCTCGCCCTGGTGCTGGCGCTCGTCGTCAACCAGCGCATGCTGCGCGGCCGCAGCGCCCTGCGCACCGCGTTCTTCTTCCCGTCCGTGACCAGCTCCATCGCTGTCTCCACCGTCTTCCTCTTCCTGTTCCAGGGCAGCGGTGCGGTCAACACGCTGCTGGCGTGGGCGGGGGTGAAGGGCCCGAACTGGTACGCCGACCCGCGCGGCGTCCTGTCGCTGCTGCTGGGCGCCCTGGGCCTGGTGGATCCCGACCACCCCGTGGGTGTGCTCGCGAACCACTCGATCCTGGGACTGTCCTGGTACCAGTGGCTGTCCGGGCCGTCGGTCGCCATGTGCACCATCATCCTGCTCTCGGTGTGGACGACGTCCGGGACGTTCATGCTGATCTTCCTCGCCGCCCTCCAGGACATCCCGCGCGAGCTGGAGGAGTCGGCGGCCATCGAGGGCGCCGGCCGGTTCCAGATGCTGCGGTACGTGACGCTGCCCGCGCTGCGGCCGGTCCTGTTCCTGGTCCTGACGCTGGGCCTGATCTCGACCTGGCAGGTCTTCGACCAGGTGTACGTGATGAGCCGTGGCGCGCCGGGCAACACGACGCTGACCCCGGCCTACCTGTCGTACTCCTCGGCCTTCGGGGACTCCGACTTCGGGCAGGGCGCGGCCATCGCCTTCGTGCTGCTCGCCCTGATCCTCGGCCTGACCGCGCTGCAGCGCCTCGCGCTGCGCGAGCGCACGCCCCGCACCCGGAGGAACCGATGACCGTGAAGGACGCGACCGTCCGGGCCCCGGGGCGGCCGGTGCTGGGCCGCTTCCCGCTGCCGGCGCGGGTGGTGGGCTGGACGCTGGTCGCCGGCCTCGGCCTGCTGTACGTGCTGCCGTTCGTCCTCCAGCTGGTCACGGGCTTCAAGACCGATCCGGACGCGGCCGCGCACCCCCTGTCGCCGGTGCCCGTCACCCCGACGACCGCCGCCTACCAGCGGCTGTTCGGGCTGAGCCGGGCCGCTGACGGGGTGCCGTTCCTGCACTGGCTGGGCAACTCCGCCTTCGTCGCGGTGGTGGTCACGGCCGGGCGGGTGCTGTTCGACTCGATGGCGGGGTACGCGCTGGCCCGGCTGCGCTTCCCCGGTCGCTCGCTGCTGTTCGGGTTCGTGCTGGGGGTGATGGCGGTGCCGGGAGTGGCGCTGCTGATCCCGAAATTCCTGGTGCTGAACACCTTCGGGCTGTTCGACACGTACACGGGCATGATCCTGCCGCTGATGGTGGACGCGGCGGGGGTCTTCATCATGAAGCAGTTCTTCGAGTCGGTGCCGCGGGAGGTGGAGGAGGCCGCGCGGGTGGACGGCGCGGGCGTGTTCCGGGTCTTCTGGTCGGTGGTCCTGCCGATGGCGCGGCCGGCGCTCATCACCCTGACGATCCTGTCGTTCCAAGGCTCCTGGAACGAGTTCACCCACTTCCTGGTGGCCACCCAGTCCAGCCAGTACGAGACGCTGACGACGGGGCTCGCACGGTTCGTGTCGGGGGGACTGGGCAGCGGCACGCAGTACCCGCTGAAGCTGGCGGCGGCCCTGCTGTCCACGGTTCCGGTGGCGGTGCTGTTCTTCTGCTTCCAGCGGTACTTCGTACAGGGGGCCAACGCGGGAGCGGTCAAGGAATGACGTGCGGGCGGGCGTGCCGGGCGGCGAGCGTCAGGCCGAGCCAGCTCGTCCAGCCGATCGGCTGCAGGGCCCAGTAGCTGGCGATGCGGTAGAGGAGGGTGACCGCGATGGCCTGGTCGGGGCGCAGTCCGTACAGGACCAGGAGCGCGGCGAGGCCGGTCTCGACGATGCCGATGCCGCCGGGGGTGAGGCGGAGCGCTCCGGCCATCTGGGTGAGGGCGTAGGCGGTCAGCGTCACCCGCCAGGGCAGGGCGACGTCCAGCGCCCAGGCGCAGGCGGCGAGGCAGGCGGCGTCGAGGACCCAGTTGGCCAGGGCCAGCAGCGAGGGTGCGAGCCAGGGGCGCGGGCCCGGCCGGGTCGCCCGTACACGGCGGACGAGCCGCGACATCTGCTCCTCGATGCCCCACATCCGGCGGGAGCGCACCCCGATGCGGCGCCACACGCGCCATGCGCGGCGCCGGACGGCCGTGAAGCGGGACAGGGCGGCCGCCCCGGCGGCGAGCAGGACGAGGAGGGCCGCCATCCACAGCACCGCGGCCCGCAGCCCGGCGGGCCCGGCCGCGCCACCGGCGAGGACCCCGGCCACCAGCAGCAGGAACAGGGCGAGGGCGGACAGCACGCCGGAGACGGCGAGGACCGACCCGGCGAGGACCAGCGACACGCCTCGGCGCCGCAGCTGCCCGAACTGCCATGCGGCCGCGAACGCCGCGCCACCGGGAAGCGCGCCGGCCACGGCGTTGGCGGCCACGACCAGGGCCGTGACCACCGCGAGTCCCAGCCGGGCGCCCCCCATCACCAGCAGGCGGCGCTGCAGCGCCGCCAGGGAGAGCACCGACAGCGCCTCGAGCAGGGCCGCCGCCGCCAGGCGCGGCGGGCTGGCCGTCGGGATCAGGTGCAGGGCGGCGGCCAGGTCGTACCGCCGGTGCAGCGCGAGGGCGACCGCGGCCACCACGAGCACGGCCGACACCAGCCACCACACGGGGTGCCGGGCCCGGAACGGCGGTGGGCCGGGCGCCGGGTCCGCGGCGTCGTCCGTGGCGCCCGTCTCCTCTCTCACACGGCCACGCTACGGCGACTCCGCCTCCCGCGCGGGCAGCGACAGCAGGGTCGTGCCGCCGCCGGGGCGGCGGACCGCGGGGCCGGCTGCGGTCGCTCGTGGTGGGCGCCGTCGGCGAGGAGGAGCACGCGGCCCGCCCGGCGCGTGCGGTGCCCGACGGCGCCGAGCGGGCTCAGAAGGCCAGGAGGGGCCCGTAGCTCCGCATGACGCACTCGTTCGCGAACGTGCGTTCCTCGTCGACGTGTACGCCTCGCCACACGCCCTGCAGGGTGACGGTGACGGGCCGGAGGAGGAAGCTGCACCGGGGGCCGGACACCGGAGTGAGCGCGGCGAGCCGGCCCTGCGCCTGCTGGAGCGCGTCGCAGGCGGCCGCGGGCTGCGGGTGCGTGCCGCCGGGAGCGTAGGCGCAGGTGAGGGTGACGGCGCGTGCGGGCGCCGACGCCGCCCGGTTCACGGCGAGGACCACGGCGGAGGGCGCGTACGGTGCGGGGGACGGCTCGGCGGCCGGCCGGCCCGAGGCGTGGACCGGGGCACTCAGGAGCGCGGTCGTGGCCGCGGCCGCCAGGGCGAGGACCGCGGAGCGCAGAGCCTTCCGGGGCATGCGAATTCCTTCCTTCGACGGCGGGTCCGCCTCCGGGACCCGGTGCGGGGTCGCGGGCGAACGGGGTCTGTCCGCTGCGGAATTGTGCCGTCTCCTCCGGGTGCGGCTGTGCGTTCGCACACGTTTTTGCGCGCATGTGACGGTCCGTGAATGTCCGGATCCGTCCGCCCTCGGCCGGTCCGGCCTGCGGCGCACGGTCCGCGCGGGTCGGATTCCGACCTGATCCCGCGGGCCCGGGTACGTCCGAAAGAGGTGCCGTGATCCGGTGCCGGCCGAACTGCGCGGCGACGGCAGGGCCGGCCCGGGTCCGGACGTCGCGTCAGGCCCCCGGACGGCCGCCTCCCCGCGTGCACGAACCGCGAAGGGTCGCTTTGCGCCTTACCTCCTGCAGGACTTGCGGCGTGGGGGGTGACTTGTGATCAAATCTGGCGATGCGTACCCCCCACATACAGGCGCATCATCCTGATCAGTCGGACGGTCCACCGCCCGAACGGGTTCCACCAGGAGGTTCCCGCAACCCGTACGACGAACTGGCGGCGCTGGCGGACGACCCGCTGGAGATGTTCACCGACGGCACCCGGCCGATCCCCCGGGACGACGACACCGAGGAGCCCTGGTCCCCGCCCAACCACCGGCGCGGCAGCCGGCGCCGCAACCGCGCCACGGGCCTGCCCACGATGGTCAAGGTCCTGGCCTGGGTGGTCACCCTCGCCTGCCTCGTCACCCTCGCCGACCGCTGGGCCCTCCTCTACGCCGAGCACAAGGCGTCCGACCAGCTGAAGGACCGGCTCCACCTGGCCGCCGCGCCCGAGGTCCGGATCGGCGGTTTCCCCTTCCTGACCCAACTGGCCGCGCGGCGCCTGGACTCGGTGCGGATCACCGTCCCGGACATCCCGGCCCACCGGGTCACCCTCACCCAGGTCACCGCCGCCGCCCGCGGCATCCGCATCGACGGCGACGGGCCGACGCAGGTGAGTGGCGCGCTCGTACCGCAGCTGCACGGTCAGGTCCTGCTCTCCTTCGCCGACTTGGACCGCGAACTCGGCGCCTCGCAGGTGGCCTTCACCTCCCGGGGCCCCGACAAGGTCCAGGCCCGGGGCTCCCTGCGCGTCGCCGGCAACGACCTGCGCGTCCGGGCCGACGTCCGCATCCGGCGCGCCGGGGACCTCGGCATCGCCACCTCCGTGGACGGCATGCAGCTCGACATCGGCGACCTCGCGACGTACCGGCCCGGCACCGGACCCTCCGAGGGCCTGCACCTGACCCGCGCCTCGGCCCGGCGGCTCACCCAGGAGGCCGCGAGGATCAGGGCCTTCCTCGCCGTACCGGAGATCGTGCACCGCCTCGGGGTTCCCGACAGCGCCGTGCGGACCGCGCTGCACGACGAGGACAAGCTCCACGCCCTCACCGGCGTGCCCCGCTTCCTCCATGCCCTGACCCGGATGAACCTCGTGGACGTGGCGCTCGCCCACCCGGCGCTGCTGAAGCGGCTGGGGATCGACCTGTCCCTCCTCACCTCCCTGACCAAGCTGACCCGCCCTCAGGTCGCCGACCGCTTCTCCTTCTCCTTCCGCCTCCCGAAGCCGCCGTCGGGCACCATGCGGCTGGAGCGGCTGGCCGTGGACAAGGACGGCATCCGCGCCTACGTGTCGGGGGCGGGGCTGCTGCTGGGACGCTGACCCCGGTCCCCCTCCGCCCGCCCGGCCCGGCCGAGTCGCCCGGGTCCGGCAGGGGGCGCCCGGTGGAGGCCGGAGAGGCCGGGAGGCAGGCGACGGGGCGCCGTCCGTCGCGGCCGCGCGGGGCCCGGCGCGTCGCGGACCCCTGCGCGTCGTCTTCGCCTTCCGTACGCGTGGGCGGTCGGACGCGTTGACATGCGGCCAGAAATGCACGCCGGGTGACCACCCGGGTTCGCGGAACCGGAACACGCCGGGTCACGGCGCCCGTCCGGGGACGTCGGCTCCGGCCGGGACCGGCAGACGGTCCCGCGGGGCGTGCGCTCACCCTGTCGGCCGATACCGGCCGGATGCCGCTTCCCGCCTGCGGTGCCGCGGCGGACGCCGGTCTCCGGTGTCCGCGGTCCTGCGCGGCCCGGAGGCGCGCCGTACGTTGGCCAGATGGAAGTGATCACCCGCGGGAAGCGGGACCCGGGGCCGGGGATCGGCGTGCTGGACGTGCTGGGGTCGATGGCGCTGTTCGCCCTGTCCGTCCTCGCCTCGTGCATCGTTCCGCACGAGCACCGCCTCCAGCTGCGGGAGTCCGCGGTGGTGCTCGCCGCCGTGGGCTGCACGGCGCTGCTGTGGCGCCGCCGCCACCCGTTCGGCACCGTCGCCGTCGCGGTCGGCTGCGGAGTGGCCTTCCAGCTCCTCGGGTTCCGGGCGAGCCCTATCGTGACGAGCCCCCTGGTCGTATCGGTCTACACGGTGGCCGCCCGTACGGACCGGCGAACCGCCTGGCTGGTCGCCTCCGCCGCGGCCGGGATCCTGATCGGGTCCGCCGTCGTGTGCGCCGACGGATCCTGGCTGGAACCGGACACGGCCGCGATGCTGGCGTGGACGGCCCTGCCGGCCGCGGTCGGCGACGGGGTGCGGTCCCGGCGGGCCTACGTGGCCGCGGTCGAGGAGCGCGCGGAGCACGCCGAACGCACCCGCGAGCAGGAGGCCCGGCAGCGGGTGGCAGCCGAACGGGTGCGCATCGCAAGGGAGTTGCACGACGTGGTCGCCCATCACATCGCCCTGATCAACGCGCAGGCGGGGGTCGCCGCGCATCTGGGGGAGCACCGGCCCGAGCAGCTCGTGGCCGCGCTGGAGGACATCCGCGAGACCAGCAGGTCCGCCCTGGACGAACTGCGGGTGACCGTCGCCCTGCTGCGCCAGTCCGACGACCCCGAGGCACCCCGCGACCCGATTCCGGGCCTGGCGCAGGTGCCGACGCTGCTGGCCTCCTTCGAGCGCGCCGGTCTGGCCGTGCGCCATGCCCGGCACGGCTCCGCCGAACCGCTCGCGCCGGCGGTGGACGTGGCCGCGTACCGCATCGTGCAGGAGGCCCTGACCAACGTGCGCAAGCACGCGGGCGCCGATCACGCGCGCCTGTACCTGCACTACCGCCCGACGTGGCTGACGATCACCGTCGAGGACGACGGGCCGGCCGCCTCGTACGAACCCCAGCCGGGGACCGGGCACGGGCTGATCGGGATGCGCGAGCGGGCCGCGAGCGTCGGCGGGCGGCTCAGCGCACGCGCCCGGCCGGAGGGCGGGTTCACGGTGACGGCCGAACTGCCGCTGCGGCCGGGCGCGGTGGTGGCGGACGCGGTGTCCGCCGGTGGAGCCGAGGAGGAACGGCGATGACCATCCGGGTGCTGCTGACCGACGACCAGGCCCTGCTGCGGGGCACCTTCCGGATGCTGTTCGACGCGGCCGGGGACATGGAGACCGTCGGCGAGGCGTCCGACGGGCTGGAGGCCGTGGAGCTGGCCCGTACACTCCGCCCCGACGTGGTCCTCATGGACATCCGGATGCCCGGCACGGACGGGCTGGCCGCCACGCGGATGATCTGCGGGGCCGAGGACCTGGCGGAGGTGAAGGTGCTCATCCTGACCACGTTCGAGAACGACGAGTACGTCGCGGAGGCGCTGCGGGCCGGGGCGAGCGGGTTCCTCGGCAAGGGGGCACGGCCGGAGGACCTGCTGGACGCCGTCCGGACCGTGGCCGCGGGCGACGCCCTCCTCTCCCCCACCGCCACCCGCGCCCTGATCACGCGGTTCCTCGCCCAGCCCGCTCCTGCGCAGCCGGCCGGGCACGGCCGGCTGGAGTGCCTCACGCCGAGGGAGCGGGACGTGGTCGGGCTCGTCGCCCTGGGCCTGTCCAACGACGACATCGCCGAGCGCCTCTTCGTCAGCCCGCTGACCGCGAAGACGCACGTGAACCGGGCGATGACCAAACTCGGCGCCCGCGACCGGGCCCAGCTCGTGGTGATCGCCTACCAGGACGGCCTGGTCCAGGTGACGGAGGCCGCCCCTCCGCCCGCCGCCCGGCTCTGACCGGACCGGCGGCGGGACGCGGCCGCGGATCGCACCGGGACCGGAGGGGGTGCCGCACCACGGACGCGGGCGGTACCCCGCGCTTCGGACGCGCCTCGCCCCCCGCACTCGAGCGACTCCCATCGGCACCGTGATCCCGACCAGGGCTGCTGCGCGGCTGCGGGCGGCCACCGGCCGTGCCGCGGGGCAGGGGGTGGTTACCGGCCGTGTCGGAGGGGTGGGGGTGAACAGGGCGGGTGGCGGGCCGGGAGCCCCGGCGCCGGCCCGCGGGATCACGGCCGCCGACAGGCGGGGAGCCGGGCCACAGGCACCCGGAGTACCCGGCGGACCGGAAGCAGGGCCCCAGCAGGTGAGGGCCCTGCCGGCGCCGGTGCGGGCCGCCACCCGGTGGCGGGGTACCCCGCCACCCGGCTGTACCGCGCCCCCCACCCGGCGGTAGGCCGGACCGGCGGATACCGCAGCCGCAGTAGCCGGGAAAGACTGCACGTGGACGACGCGCGAGGGCCCCCTCCCGAGCCAAGCTGGGTGACGTAACGAGGTCGGACCACGGTGTCCGGTCCTCACGCGACGCAAGGCAGTACCGCGACGCGAGGCAGTACAGAGAGGAACCCCGACATGTCTGCTGCGCACCAGGAATGCCGCACCATCCGCGACCTGCTCGCCGGCCACGCCCTCCAGGTCCTGAGCCCCGAGGAGACCCGTGCGGTCGGCGCCCACCTGGCGGCCTGCCCCGCCTGCCGCGACGAGCACGACTGCCTCGCCACGGTGGCCGCGCACCTGACCGCCCTCCGGCACTGCCTGACCGGTGCGACCGGGCCGGAGCAGGGGTCGCGCATCGGGCGCCAGCAGGCCGGCCGGCCGCGCGGACGGCGCGGGGCGCCCCGGGACGGCCTGCTCGCCTCCCTCACGCTGCCCCAGTGGGTCGACCGGATGGCCGTGGCGTACGCGAGGTGACGGCCTCGCCTGCACGGCGGCGGGCCGCGCGACGGACCTCACCCGGTGAGCTGGTAGATGCTCTTCCCCGTGAACCACAGGCCGACGACCAGGCAGAGCACGACGATCGCCTGGTCCTGGTGGCCCTCCAGCCAGGAGCGCATCGCCAGCAGCCGGGCCCTGGCGGCCGTCGGCGCGAAGACCACGTACAGCTCGGCGGCGAGCAGGCTCGCGGTCGCGAGCAGGCAGAAGGAGAACAGCGCGATCCAGGTCGTGAAGTGGGAGGTGTCCGCCTCCACCACGGCCGTCGCGCCCGCCGCGACCAGGCCCCAGGGCTGGAGCAGCACCGCGAGGCCCGCCGCGGTCCACACTGTGGTGCGGTCCAGGCGGGCGGACAACCACGACGAGGAGCGTCTGCCCGGGCGCGCCGCCGGGGAGGCGGGCGCGGTGCCCGCGGAACCGGCCGGGGCCGCGCCGTCGGCCGGGGACGTCCCTCGGGCGGAGCGGTCCGTGCGGCGGCGGCGCCGGTACTCGCCGTACCCGACGAGCGACACGCCGATGGCCAGCTTGAGGGCCAGGACCGCCGTCGAGGGCGGGGACTTGGGCGGCGGGGGGTGTCCGCCGGTGATGGCCAGGACGATCGCTATCACCGCGACGAGGCACGCCAGCCAGCCGAGGATGAACGTGAGCCCCTTCCACGCCCCGCGCGCCGAGGCGACGAGCAGGACGAAGGCCATGAGCGGCAGCGGATTCAGCGTGATGGCCAGGCCGATGAGCAGCAGATCGAGGATCATGGTGACCCCACGTGTCGGTTCCTCCCGAGCGTAGGCACAGGCCCCTGCCCGCACATCTCGGGTGATCGGCGCGGAACGGACGCCTCGGGACCGGCGTGCCCGCCGTCCGTGCGTGCCGCACCCTGAGGGGGAAAGGAGCGACGCCATGGCGACGACTGCCGTCCCGGCCCCGGCCTGCTGATGCCGCCCGGCGGACCGGAGCACGGCCGGGGGAACGGGCACGGCCACGGGGCGGGGAGCGGTTGCGGGCACGAGGTGGGGACGGGGTCGCGGCGGACGCGGACCGGCCGGCTCGTCGACACGGCGAAAGCGCTGCACCGGAGGGCCGAGAGCCGCTTCCCCCTGATCACCCACCTCGCCGACCGCATGGTGTCGGTGAACATCTTCGACTCCGCCACCCGGCTGGCCGCGCAGTCCTTCCTGACCGCCGTCCCGCTGCTGTTCGTGGTGGCGGCCTACGCTCCCCCGGTGCTCCGGCACCAGCTCGTCACGTCGATCCGCGCCGTGTTCGGCCTCACGGGCCCCGCGGACGCCGAGATCGAGCAGGTGTTCCAGCCGTCCACGGGGAACCTGCGGCAGGCCACCGGTGTGATCGGCGGGCTGATGGTCCTGCTCTCGGCGACCGCGGTCAGCAGAGCGCTGCAACGGCTGTGCAAGCGGGCGTGGGAGATTCCCCGTGCGGGCACCCGCATCGCGCCGTGGCGGTGGCTGGCCTGGCTGGTCCTGTGGCTGTCCGCGCTGGTCCTCCAGGGCCCGGTGCACAGCGGCTTCGGGCTGGGCGCCTGGCTGGGGCTCCCGCTGACCCTGGTCACACAGATCCTGCTGTGGTGGTGGACCCAGCACCTGCTGCTGGGCGGGCTGGTGCGCTGGCGGCCGCTGCTGCCGGGCTCCGTGGCGACGGGGGCCGTGCTGACCGCACTGACCGTGACCGCGCGCCTGTACATGCCGCGCGCGCTGAACCGCACGCTCACCGAGTACGGCTCCGTGGGCTCCGTGTTCGTCCTGCTGTCGTGGCTGATCGTGGTCTGCGTCGCCGCGGCGCTCAGTGTGACCACCGGTGCCGTCCTGGCGCAGGAGCCGTTCCTGAGCGGGCGGCTCGGCAGCCCGCCTGCGCGCAGGGACGCCCCGGTGCCCTGAGCGCCAGGGCCGGGCGGGCCGCTCACCGGCGAAGCCCTGCTCCCGTGCGCGGACGCGGGGGAGCAGGGCGGGCCGGCCGCGGCGGGGCCGGCGGTCACCGCGCACAGGCGGACGCGCGGGGCGTCAGCCGGTGCAGGTGTCGAGCATGGAGGAGAGCGCCGACTTCTCGGCGTCGGTGCTGGTCAGCTTCCAGACGGACTTGATGTGCGTGTAGTCCTTGGCGTACGTGCACCAGATGGTGTGGTTCGTGGGCTTCCAGTCCGCGGGACCGCTGTCGGACTTGGAGGAGTTGGAGGACTCCGAGGCGATGAGCAGTTGGGGGTCCTTCAGGTCGTTGCCGAAGGCCGTGCGCTGGTCGGCGGTCCAGGTGTCGGCGCCGGAGCGCCAGGCCTCGGCCAGGGGGACCATGTGGTCGATGGTGGCCTGGGCGACGTCGGTGACGGTCCTGTCGTCGTAGGCGGAGTACCAGGAGCCGCTGGCGGGCTGGCAGTGGTCGGGCTTGTCCTGGACGTCCTTGCCGTCCCGGGCGAGGACGTCCTGACGGGTGGTGCAGCCGTCGGACTGCTTGGACCAGATGTCGAACTTGTCGCGTGCATAGCCGTCCATCGAGTGCGGCGCGGCGACCGTGAGGGCGGCGAGTTCGGTGCGGGCCGTCGCGGTGGACGGCGGGGCCGGCGGATCGGCGAGGGCGGGTGCTGCGGATATGCCGAGTACCAGCAGCGCTGCGGGCAGGCCGTAGGCGGCGCGACGCATGAAGTCTCCATAAGATGTGGGGGGTTGGAGAAGTATTCATGAGATAAGCGCACTATCGGACTGGTTCGCTACGCGCGTTGACGATGTGCAACAAGTCCCCCACGGCTCCTTCACCGTTCGAACACCGGAGCGAGTGGATGGCGGACGTTCGACCTCTGGGGACTACGTCAACGAGGTTGCTGCGAAACGGAGTTGACCGGCCCGCCCGCAGACGGACGTGCGGAGGCGGGGCAGCACCGTCCGGGTCCGGTCGGCGCGGGGCGAGCCGGGCCCCATCGGCCCGCGTGGCTGCCGACCGGTGGGGTCAGTAGTCGACGTCGATGTAGTCGATGTCGGTGAACTCGACCATCAGGCCGTCCGCACGGCGGCCGCGGTCCCTGAAGTAGATCTCCTGGAGGCCCTCGGCGACGATCTCCTGGAGCTGCTGCTCGGTGGCGCCGGCCGCGTGGGCGTCGAAGAGGCGGCCCGCGTAGGCGGGCGGAAGGCCCTGGGTGATGGGCCTCAGCCTCGGATCGTCGGTGCTGCCCGGGGCGGCGGTGAAGCCGAACCTGGCCCGGGTGTCGACGTAGATGCCGCCGGTGGTGGCGGCCTGCCGCCGCGCGCGGTCCCGCACCCGGGGCTGCCACCGCGCACGGACTTCGGCGGCGAGGCGTTCGGCGAGGGCGGGCCGGGGGTGCTTCAGCTGTCCCGTGACGTAGCGCTCCACGGTGCGCTGGGTGACCCCGAGCAGTTCCGCGGCGGCCCGGGTGCCCTTGACCTGCTTCACCAGGTAACGCATCTGCGCAGCGGCCGACTTCGGCATCGGCCGGGTGACGTGTGCGGCGTCGGCTCTGGTGAGACTGTCGGCGACGAAGCCCATCGGTGTCTACTCCCCGTCGTCCTGACCGGAGACGCTGCCGGTCTTGATGTGCCGGGCGATGTTCACGTCCGGGCCGTACTGCTCGGTCAGGCCCTCCGCCCACAGCACGCTCTGGGTCCCCTCGTGCTTGACCATGCCCGGCGAGACGCCGATGCGGAAGCCTCCCGGCAGGGGCTTGCCGTCCCGGTGGGGCAGGAAGTCGAGCGGGCTCGGGCCGTCGGAGGCGTAGACCGCGCAGTCGGAGAGGACCGCCACCGGGTGGAGGTCCGCCGCCGTGGCGAGTGTGAGCATCTTGCGGTGCATGTTGACACGGGCGTTGGCGATGACGGCGGCGCGGATGTCGGGGCGCCAAGTGGGCCGGGCGAGAGCGGGCCACGGCTCCCCCGGCCGCCAGCCCCCGCTCCGCGGCCGCTCGCGCAGCTTGCCGATGCCGCCCTTGACGGTCGCCTTGATGGCGCCGAGGACCCCGGCGGCCACGGGGTCGTTCTCGCGGCAGGTGGCCATCGCGGCCAGGAACCGGTCCTCCGGCATGCCGGGGACGACACCCAGGTCGGCCATCGTGGCGATGTAGGCGTCCCGGAGCCGGGTGTACCAGGCGTCGAGGTACGGGCCGTGCTCCCGGCGCACGTAGGCCTCGATCGGGGTGACGGGGCAGCCGAGTTCCGCGGCGTAGGCGACGGTGGGGGTGGCGTACCAGGCCGGGCCCTCGGGGCGGCCGCCGTGCGGGGTGAACGGGTTGGGCAGGCGCTCGTCGAAGTCGATGCGGGACAGGTCCACCAGCCACGAGCCGGGCAGCTTCGGGTCGAAGTCCGGGCGGTGGACGTGGACCGGCTCGGACAGCCCGACCGTGAGCCGGTTGGCCGCCGCGGCGAAGGCCATGTTGACGTCGATGCCGACCACGTACGGCTTGGTGCACTCGGCGTCGGTGAGCGGCCGCGCCCACTGGTGGGCCTCCTCCTCCAGGACCTGGTCGGGGGTGCGCCGGTGGAAGCGCGGGTAGAGGGCGGCGACACTCGGATGCCCGTCGGGGGCCTCCGGCGGTGCGCACTCGACGGCCCGGGTCAGGGACCCCGGCATCGGTGCGGACACCCATCCGCCGGTCGCCGGATCCTTGACCGCGCGGGTCGGCGGGCGCAGCGCAGTCATCAGCTCCAGGCCGGTGACCGCGGTGGATCCGCACGGGGTGTGGACGCGGGTGGCGTACGTGCCCAGCAGGCGGGCGACCTCGGCCGGATGGAGCTCGTCGGCAGGGCCCCAGGCGCGGGTGTCGAGGGCGCCCCAGGGCAGGACGGCGAACTGCACGCAACTCCGCCGGGTTCCCTCGGCGGCGCGGTAGACCCGGGCCCAGGGGCCGAACCCCCGTTGCGTCAGCTTCCACCGGGCGGCGACGAGCCCGCGGACGGCCGGGTGCCCGTCCGGCAGGCGCAGCCCGCGCCGGTCCTCGAGCTCGACCGGCAGACCCAGCCGCCCGGCGGCGGAGGCGGTCAGCACGATCAGGGGGTCGGCATCCTTGCCCGAGCGGTGCAGGCGGGGCGCGCCGAGTCCGGACTCGGCCAGCGTCCAGTCCACCAGGGCCGGAAGGTCGGTGAGCGGGCAGTCCAGCACGACTCCGCCGAGGCAGTACGCGACACCGTCCCCGTCGACGACGGCGAGGGGACCGTGGACGAAGCGGTCGTCGGGTGCTGCGCGCCGGGCGTCGGCGGGCCTCGGGGCCGCCGGTGCGCCCGCGGCGGGCTTCCGGGCGACCGGCCCGCGTGCGGCGGGCCGCGGGGCGGCCGCACGCCGGGGCGTCGCCACGGCGGGTGTGTGCACCCGGGGAGTGCGCGGCTCCTCGGTCGCCTCCGCGGGCTGTGCGGGGGCCGGTGGCCGGGGCGCCGCGGGCTGGGGGGGGAGGGGATGCGGCGCCGGGGCCGCCGGGAGCTGCGAGCCGGGGCCCGCCGGGGACCCGGGATCGGGGAAGCGTTCGGCGAGGCCTTCCAGGAGCCGGACGTAGGCCGCCCGCTTGGGCGGACGCGGCTCCGTGCGGCCCGACTCCCAGCCGGTCACCGTCTCGCGTCGCACGTCGAGCGCCTGCGCGATCTGCTCCTGGCTCAGGCTCGCCGCCTCACGCAGCCGCTTGCGCTCGGCCGGGGTCGGCAGCGGGGCGGCGGCCTGCTCCAACAACGCGTCGACCGCCGTGAAAAGCCTGTCCTGCTCATCGGACACGGACCGTCACCTCCGCCCTCACCCTATCCGAGACGAACAGCCGATCACACGCCGAACACACGGGAGTGCCTCCTCGGCCACGGTCCCCGCAGAGCGCGCGGGCGGGCTGCTCCCGCCTCCGGACGCGTGGCGCGGCCGGTGCCGTGATCGCGCGGACGCCCGGCGCGGGCCGCTGCGTGGGAGAGGTAACCATGAAGCTCTACTTCAGCGTTCCACTTCTGCTGGTGGCGTTGCTCATCGCTGCCTCCGGTGCGGCCGCGATCGTGCGCGGCTGGGTGCTCCCGCCGCACCGGCACCGCGTGCGCGCCCCTCGCCTCTACGGCTGGGCCGGTTGGTGGTGGCCGTCGCACTGTGCGGGGAGCTGGTCCCCGGGACGCCGATCGGTGATGCGGACGTCCGGCCGTGGGGCACCCTGGCAGGCAGCGCGCTGCTGCTGGCCGGGGTCGTCGTGATGGCGGTGGGACATCGGGCCGGTGGGGCCCGGCCCGCCACCGGCCCGTCCCGGGACGGCACGGTGGCGGGCCGGACACCGGAGGGGACGTAGTGGCCCGCCGCGACAACGCCGCCCCGGCGACGGCGTTGTCGCGCCGGGCCGGGTGCCGGTACGGTCACGGTGTGAACACCGGACCGGCACCCCGCCACGCACGGATGGGCCATCCGGTGGAGGGCTGACCGCACGACGGGTGCGGGCCAGTCACCCCCTCGGTTCGGCACGTGGACCTCCCGGCGCGGACGCACCGCGAGATGTCCCCTTCCATGCCGACCCCTGTGAGGACAGCCGTATGGCAGCCACCTTCAACCACACCATCATCGCCGCCCGGGACCGTGAAGAGTCGGCCCGCTTCTTCCGCGAGCTGCTGGAAGTACCGGAAGCACCGTCCTGGGGGCCCTTCACCAACATCCGGCTCGCCGACGGCGTGCTGCTCCAGTTCGCCGAACCGCCGGTGGAGATCCAGATGCAGCACTACGCCTTCCTCGTCGACGACGAGCTGTTCGACCGGGCGTACCGGCGCCTGTGCGAGCGCGGTGTCGAGCACTGGGCCGATCCGCAGATGCGGCGCCCGGGCCAGACGAACACCGAACACGGCGGCCGCGGGGTGTACTTCAAGGATCCCTCCGGGCATGCGATCGAACTGATCACGCGCCCCTACCTGTGAGCCGGACCCACCGGCAGGGCCCTGGGCCCTGCCGGGCCCTGGGCCGGGCCGGACCCAAGGCCGGGCCGGACGCCTCCGGCCCGGCGCCCCTGGCCGTGACGGATGAAGGAGGCGCATCCGGCCCCGCACGGGACCCGAGCCTGACATGATCCGGTCATGCGTGCGGCCCGGCTCCTCTCCCTGATCCTCCTGCTCCAGAACCGGGGCAGGCTGACGGCCGGTGAACTCGCCGACGAGCTCGGCGTCTCGGTCCGGACCGTGTACCGGGACGTCGAGTCGCTGAGCGGCGCCGGCATCCCGGTCTACGGGGATGCCGGCCACGGCGGCGGATACCAGCTCCTCGGCGGCTACCGGACCCGGCTCACCGGGCTGCACGCCGACGAGGCCGAGTCGCTGTTCCTCGCGGGTCTGCCGGGCGCGGCCGCCGACCTCGGCCTGGGCGAGGTGCTCGCGGCGGCTCAGCTGAAGCTGGCCGCGGCCCTGCCGGGACCCCTGCGGGACCGGGCGGGCCGCATCCGTGAGCGTTTCCACCTCGACGCCCTCGGCTGGTACCGGGAGCAGGACTCGCCGGCCGCCCTCGCGCCGCTCGCGGACGCCGTGTGGAACCAGCGGCGGATCCGGGTGCGCTACCGGCGCTGGGCCGCACCGCAGGAGGTCGACCGGGAGCTCGACCCGTACGGCCTGGTCCTGAAGGCGGGCGTCTGGTACCTCGTGGCCGCGGCGGACGGCGCCGTGCGGACGTACCGGGTGTCGTCCGTCCTGCGCCTGGAGGTCGGGGAGGACGGCTTCGAGCGTCCCCCCGGCTTCGATCTGGCGGCCCACTGGCGCGACTACCTCGGCGCCTACGACGCCCGCAGACTGAGGCTTCAGGTCTGCGTCCGGATCGCCCCGGCGCTGCTCTCCGCGCTGCCTGACCGGCTGGACGCGGCGCTGGTCCGGGCCGTCGAGGCCTCCGCGGGACCGCCGGACGCCGACGGGTGGGTGAGGGCCGTGGTGCCGATGGAGTCGGTCGACCAGGCGGTGCCGGTACTGCTGTCCCTCGGCCCGGAGATCGAGGTGCTCGCCCCGGACGAGCTGCGCCGGCGGATCGCGGAGAGGGCGGCGGCGGTGCTCGGCCTGTACCGTCCGTCGGCGGTACGGGGCCCCGGCGCGCCGGGAGTCCGTGAGGCGGCTGGCGTGGGGGAGGCTGCGGAGGACGGGGCGGGCGCCCGCAGCAGCAGTCCCGCGCACGCGGTCGACAGCAGCGCCAGGGCGGCGAGGACCGCGAAGCCGTAGCGGGTGTCGCTGTGGTCCGTGACGGCCGCGACGACGAACATGCACCCGACGGTGGCCGCCAGTCCCCCGCCGTTCGCCAGGCCGAACACCCGGCCCGCGGACGCGTCGTCGCACGAGGCCATCAGCAGGGTGCGGGAGGCGATCCTGGCCTGGCCGAAGAAGAACGCGCCCAGCGGCACCCCGACGAGATAGCCCACGAGGCCGAACTGGCTCTGCAGCACCAATCCGGCATCGCAGAGCAGGAAGCCCACGACGGCGATCCGGAGGTCCGTTCGGCGCCTGCCGGCGATCCGGTAGGCGCCCGTGGCCGCGAGGAAGCCGAGGCATCCCAGAGCGTCGACGGTGCCGAACACCGCGGCGCCCCGGTGGAGTTCGCCGATCACCGCCACGGGAAGCAGTGCGTTGAAGACCGTGACGACCACGCTTCCCTGGGCGTGGAGGAGGATGAACCGGCGTATGCGGAACGGCGCGCGCGGAGCTTCGGGGGTGGTCGGCTCGGCCGTCCCCGCCGTGCCGCTCGCCCCCGCCCCTGCGTCCGTCGTCCCCGTCGCCGCTGCCGTGGTCCCGGCTCGTGCGGTGAGCAGCCGACGTCCCACCGCGGCGACGCACAGCGCCGAGACCACGAACGTCGCGGCGTTGAACAGCAGCAGCGGTGCGGCGCCGAACGCCTGGGCGCAGAGCCCGCCGACCGTCGCCGACAGCAGCATCCCGGCCTGGGTTCCCGCCTCGAAACGGGCGTTGAAGTGGCGCAGCCGGTCCGCCGGGACGCGCTCCTTGACGAGCGCCGCAGCGGCCGGGAGGAACAGCGCGCCGACGACGGCCAGGCCGAGATTGGCACCGTAGACACCGGGCTCCGGGGCACCGCCGCAGGCCAGCCACACCGGCAGGGTGAGGGCGAGGGCCGCACTGAGGGCGTCGCAGCAGAGCCAGAGGGTCCACCGGTCGAAGCGGTCGGCGAGCCGTCCGAAGTACGGAGACAGCAGGGCCTGCGGACCGGCGACGGCGATGAAGAGCCAGCCGACGGCCATCATGGTCCGCTGCTCCCTGATCACGAGCAGCGCGCCGACGACGAGCTGGACGTTGTTCCCGAGGGCGGTGGCGAAGGCGGCGGCCACGAACAGCCGCTCGGTGCGACGGGGGCGAGGGTGGGTGAGGATCACGGCACCAGTCTTCGGGGATCCCCTGACACCTTCTGTCAGTTGACCCGCTGATCCGCGAAGACGGGTGTCGTCGGCCGTGGTGACGGGGCGCGGCGCCGACGCCCGCCGTACGGCGCCGTGCGAGCGGGCGATCGGCCGGGCGGGGCGGGGCCCTCGTCCAGGTGGGTGGTAGACGCGGCGGCGGCGAACCGGCGCGGCCCCCTCGGGCGTTGTGCAGGCCAGTCATCCGCCGCTCTCGGGAAAGGCCGCCCTCATGCGCCGTACCACGCTGCTCGCCCTCTGCGCCCTGCTCACCGCCGCAGCCACCGGATTCCTCGCCACGTCGGCACTCCGCAACCGCTGACGCGCCCCTGCTCGCCCGCCCCCACCGCGCCACCGCGTCCCCCCACGGCCTGCCTCACCCCGCGGGCGACGCGGCGGGGGCGCCGCGGCGGTGGTCCGGTCGCGTGGTGCCACGGGGACGGACGCGCCGAGGACGGACAGGGTCACACCGCGCGGGAGATCCTGAACGGCCCCCGTGGCGGGTGAGGGGTTTCTATGCTGCCCGACATGATCATTTCTCATGAGGGCCGGGACGACGCCGAGATCGCGGTCGCCGCGGCGCAGGCCGGGGCGGACGTCGTGCGCAGTCTGTTCGGACGCCGGCTCGCCCGGATCGACAAGGGCGCCGGCGACTTCGCCACCGCGGCCGACGTCGCGGCCGAGGAGGCGATCCTCGGGGTCCTGCGGGCCGCCCGTCCCGACGACGGCGTCCTCGGCGAGGAGGGCGGCGAGCGAGGGGACCGCGACGCCGCGCGCCAGTGGCTGGTGGACCCGCTGTGCGGCACGCTGAACTACGCCGTCGGCTCGCACCTGGTCGCCGTCAACGTGGCGCTGCGCGGCGGTGCCGCGGCGGTGGCCGACCCGTTCGGGGACGAGGTCTTCCTCACCGACGGCGAGAGCGCCCGGGTGCGGCACGAGGGGACCGACACCGCGCTGGCCCCCACGTCCTCCTCCGCACTGGTGGACGTGAACCTGGACCCGCCGTTCCCCCACGCCCCCGGGTTCCGCGCGGTGGAGCTGCTGGCCGACCCCGGGTTCGTCGCGCGGTTCCGGCCGCGGGTCGTCTCCACGACGCTCGCGGTGGCCTGGGTCGCCGCCGGCCGGCGTGCCGCCTACGTCACCGACGGCGGCGACCTGACGGGCAGCGTGCACTTCGCCGCCGGCATCGCGCTGTGCCGCGCGGCCGGCTGCGTGGTGACCGGGATCGACGGTGCGCCGCTCGGCCGCACGACCGGCGGACTCGTCGTGGCCGCGGACCTCGGGACCCACGAGTCGCTGATGTCGATGATCCGGGGCTGACGCCGGGTGCCGGGGCGGACGCCGACGGGCGGCGGCGTGGCGGCGGCCCCGGTCTCAGGCGGTCTGGCGGTCGGCGGCGTCCGCGTCCGGCGCTGCGACCCCGGTCTCCGCGTTCTCGTCGCCGCCCGGGTAGGGGGCGTCGTCGTCCGGGCGCGGACGGCGGGTGACGAAGAGGTGGACGGCCGCTCCGGCGAACAGGACCACCGACACGTAGTCGTTGAGGCGCAGCCCCAGGAAGTGGTTGGCGTGGTCGATGCGCAGCGCCTCGATCCAGGCCCGGCCGGCCGTGTAGGCGAGGACGTAGCAGGCGAACAGGCGGGCCCGGCGCAGCCGGTGGTGGTACCGCCCGTCGAGCCACAGCAGCAGGGCCATCACGCCCAGGTCCCAGAGCGACTCGTACAGGAACGTCGGGTGGTAGAGGGCGACGCCGGGCATGTCGACGGGGCGGTGCGCCGGGTCGATGTACAGCGCCCACGGCAGGTGGGTGGGGCCGCCGTACAACTCCTGGTTGAAGTAGTTGCCCCAGCGGCCGATGGCCTGGGCGAGGACCAGGCCGGGCGCGACGGCGTCGGCGAAGTCGGCCAGCGCGATGCCGCGGCTGCGGCAGCCGAGCCAGGCGCCGACGGCACCGAGGGCGACGGCGCCCGGGATGCCGAGGCCGCCGTCCCAGATGAACAGGGCGTGCAGCGGCTGCCGGCCGGGGGCGAAGTACAGCTCGGGGTCGGTGATCACGTGGTAGAGGCGTCCGCCGAGTACGCCGAAGGGCACCGCCCAGATCGCGATGTCGGCGATGTCCTCCCGCCGCCCGCCGCGTGCCTCCCAGCGGCGCCCGGCGAGCCACACGGCGGTGAAGACGCCGGCGAGGATGCACAGGGCGTAGGCGCGGATCGGCAGCGGCCCGAGGTGCCACACCCCCTGTGAGGGGCTGGGCAGGTACGCCAGGTTCATGGGCGTCATGGGCTCGACCGTCTCTCGGTGCGGGTGGGGCCCGGCCCGCGGGCCGGAGGACGACCCGCCCGACAATACATCGGACACCGAAGTTTCTGGAAAGGGAGCGGACGGGAGTACGGCGACAGGCCCTAGGCTTGCTGCATGTCCGCGCAGTCCCGCACCGAGGCCGCCCCGCTCCGACCCGCCGGGGAGGCGCCGGACGCGCGCCTGCTCACGGAGGCCGTGACCCGGCTCCGGCGTGCGCTGCGCTCCTCGATCCGCACCGACTACCCCTGGGAGACCCTGCCCATGGCGCAGGTGGAGCTGCTCCAGGTGCTCGGGGAGCACTCCCCCGCCCGGATCAGCGACCTCGCGGCCCGCCGGCGCCT
Source organism: Streptomyces tropicalis (assembly GCF_029269835.1). GTDB lineage: Bacteria > Actinomycetota > Actinomycetes > Streptomycetales > Streptomycetaceae > Streptomyces > Streptomyces tropicalis. Next base: position 283,206 of record NZ_JARJBB010000007.1, read on the forward strand.
GGCCCCGAGCACGGTGAGCGGTCTGATCGGGCAGATGATCGGCAACGGACTGGTCGCCCGCGACGTGGACCCCGCCGACCGCCGCGCCTCCGTCGTGACCCTCACCGACGCCGGACGCGACCAGCTGGCCGCCTGGACCACCGCGCACGAGCGCCGCATGGACGCCGCCCTCGCCGCCCTGGACGCCGACTCCCGCGCGGCGGTCGCGAACGCCCTGCCCGCCCTCTTCCAGCTGGCAGAGCACCTGGGCGAGCCGGCGGACGGCACCGGGCCGGCGTAGCCGGGCCCGTGCGGCGGCCCGGACCGCGCCGCCGCACGGCTCCTCGTGCCCCCGGGCCGGAAGCCCCCGGGACGTCACCACGGGCGCGTCGTGGCCGCCCGGCTCCTGCTCCCCTTCACTCCCGTGCGCCCTGCCGGCGGGGCCCGTCTGCGTCGGGTACCGAATAGTTCGGTCACCGATGTAAACTCGAGGGGAGAACACGCGCCCGTACCGGGCCGGAGGACGGAGACCTGATGTGGACGGCGGCATGAGCACGGCCCCGACCCGCACCCGGGCCTGGCCGTCGCTCCTGACCCGGGAACGGCCCCGGCCGGAGGCGATCCGCAACCGGCCCGGAGCATGGCGGCTGGCGGTGGCCACGGTCTGCTTCGGCGCCTTCATGGGCCAGCTGGACGCCAGCATCGTCACCCTCACCTACGGCAGCCTGCGCGACGAGTTCGGGGCGTCGCTGGCCGCGATCGAGTGGGTGTCCCTGGCGTACCTGCTCACGCTCGTCGCCCTGCTGGTCCCGGTGGGGCGCCTGTCCGACGCGCACGGCCGCAAGCTCTTCTACCTCTACGGGTTCGTCGTCTTCACCGGCGCCTCGGCGGCCTGCGGACTCGCGCCCTCCCTCGCCGCCCTCGTCGCCTTCCGCGTCGTACAGGCGGTGGGCGCGGCGATGATGCAGGCCAACAGTGTCGCGCTGGTGGCCACGAGCGCGCCGCGGGAGCGGATGCGGGCGGCGCTGGGCGTGCAGGCGGCGGCGCAGGCGCTGGGACTGGCGCTCGGTCCCACCGTGGGCGGGGCGCTGGTGTCGGCGCTCGGCTGGCGGTGGGTGTTCGGGATCAACGTTCCGGTGGGGGTCGTGGCGCTGGTCGCCGGGCACTTCCTGCTGCCCCGCACCCGCAGCCGCAGCCGCGTGGCCTCCTTCGACTGGCCGGGGCTGACCCTGCTCGCGGTGACCACGACGAGTCTGCTGCTCGGCCTCTCGGCCGCCTCGGGACTCGGGGTGCCGCCGTGGGCGGCCGTCGCACTGCTCGCCCTGGCGGCGGTGACCGGATGGGTGTTCGTACGGCGCCAGGAGCACGCGCCCGTCCCGCTGCTGGACGTGGCGCTGCTGCGGGTGAGGGCGGTCCGGTCCGGGCTGGTCGCGGCGCTGTGCGGCTACCTCGTGCTGTTCGGGCCGCTGGTGCTGGTGCCGCAGACCGTCGCGCGGGCCGGCGGCTCGGAGTTCCTTGCCGGACTGGTGCTCACCGCGCTGCCGGGCGGGTTCGCGCTGGCGGCGACCGGCGCCGACCGCCTGCTCCCCCGCGCGATGGGCGACCGGGCCCGCTGTCTGCTCGGTGCGGCGGTGTGCACGGGTACGCCCGCCGCGATGCTCGTGCTGCCCACCGGGCCGGGTGTGCTGGCGGCGCAGCTGGCGGTCCTCGGGATCGGGCTGGGGCTCTTCACCCCGGCGAACAACACCCTGGTGATGAGTGCGATCCCGGCCCGCAGTGCGGGTACCGGCGGCGGCCTGGTCAACATGGCGCGGGGGCTGGGCACGGCCCTGGGCGTCGCCCTCGTCACCCTTCAGCTGCACCTGTCGGCCGGCGGGGACGCCCGCGAGGGCTGGGACCGCTCGGTGGGTGTCCTGCTGGCCGCGGCGCTCGCCGCCACCGTCGCGGCATGGCTCTCCCCGGCCCGCGGGCGACGGCCGGCGACGCAGTGAACCGGGTCAGTCCCCGGGGCCGCCGCGGGTGAGGTCGGCCGTCTGGCGGATGACGAACTCCCATGCGGTCTCGGACAGTTCGGCGAAGGCCGGGGTGCGCAGCGTGCGCAGGGCCTCCTCGGGGCCGCTGTCGCAGACGGCACTGCCGGTGAGTACGTCGTACCCGTCACGGACGGCGACGCGCAGGCGGGTGGGTCCGTCGTCCTCGGCGTGCAGGGCCAGGGCCGCGGCGAGCGGCGGCGGGCCGCCCGGCGCGGCGGGGAGTTTGCCGTAGGCGCTGGCGAGCGGGGCGCGCCAGTGGAGGCCGAGCAGGACGGGACGCTTGGCCACCAGTTCGGCCAGGTCGGTCTCGTGGACGCCGTCGGCGTCGAGCACGGTGGCGCGGGAGTCGAGGACCAGCGCCGCGGGCAGCAGGCAGCGCAGCGTGCTGCCCACGAGGTTGCCGCCGACCGTCGCCGTCCGGCGCACGGCTCCGGTGCCCACCCCGGCGGCAGCCCGGCGCAGGGCCTCCGGCACGCGGTCGTCGATGCGGTTCAGGACGACCGCGGCGCCCAGCGCGGTGGGCCCGACGACGTCGGCCTCCGGCACGTCGCGCAGCGACATGGCGTGGGCGGGGAACCCGTCGCGCTGCCAGGTGGCCCACACGAGCGTCGCGCCGCCCACGGGCGTCGCTCCGTCGGCCAGGCACTCCCTCGCTTCGGACACGGACGTGGGCAGATGCAGGAGCACCGCGGCCGACCTGCCTTTCTGCGGAGTTCGTCGGGTGGGCGGGTGAGCAGGGTGGTCACGCATCCGGCACACCGGTCACCTGCCCGCTGGCACAGCGCATTCTGGCGGCACGGCGGGGGGCGCGTGCAGGGCTCACACGGGCACGCCGTGCGCTGCGTCCGCCGGGCCCGGCGTGCGCTGCGCACCTTCCCCCGATCCGGCGGGCGCCACGGCCGGCCCGGAACCGGCGTCGGCGTCCGCCCGGTCGGGTGCGGGTGACGCAGCAGGCCGGCGCCGGCCGTACGCGCCCCTCCCCCTCCGGGCGGGCCGCGGGCCACCCGCGCGGGTCAGCGGACGCGCGCTCTGCGGCCGGGGACGGCAGGGTGGTGCCGACGAGTTCCGCGTGCCCGCACGGAGCGGCCCCGTACGGAGCGGCTGTGCCCGTACCGGGGCGACTGCCCGTCCTGAGCGGCCACCGGCAAGCACCCACGCCCGGGAGGACGCATGCGCGAGAAGCCGCTGAGCAGGATCGAGAACGAGCTGTTGCGGTTGCGCCGGCACCTGTCCTCCGCCACGGAGCATCCCCAGGTCCCGGCGGGCTTCGCCGTGAACCGGGCTCTCGTCAGCGGTCTCGTCGCCGGTGACCTCTCCGAACCGCAGGAGGCGGAGCTGGCCGGGGAGGTGGCGCGGGCCCTGCCCTTCCACTGGTCGCAGTTCAACACCGAGGCCGAGGTCATGTCCGAGCTGACGGACCACCTGGGCGGCCGCCAGGAACTGGTGAGCTGGCTGGACCGCTTCCCGGGCGCTCCTCGGCTGGTGGCCCGGCTGTACGTCCTGATGGGGCTCCTGGACCGCTTCAGCGAGGAGGCACCCGTGGTCACCGCCTTGCGTGAGTTCCGTGAGGGCACGCCCTACCCGGCCGGCCTCCAGGGCTACCTCCTGCCCGAGACCGACGACGGCACGCTCGCCGAGCTCGCGTTCAGGATCGAGCGGCTGCTCGGCGACGGGGAGCGCGAGCGCGCGGTCGCACTCGCGCTGTCCACCGCGGAGTGCCTGGAGCGGGTCGCGCCGCGGGCGGCGGAGATCGACCCGGGGGCCGCCGGCGACCTGGGCGAGCTGATGGAGCACAGCCGCAAGGACATCCAGGAGGCCGTCTCGGAGACGCCCGCCTGACGGTACGTCGTCTCACGGGCGCCGCCGGGAGGGGCGCGCGGGCGCCCTGCCGGGCCGGCCGGCCGACCCGCACGCACGGACGGTCCGTCAGCCGGCTGTCTCGATGGTGACCTTGACGTGTTTCATCAGCGGCTGGTCGCTCTGGGTGCTGTAGTCGCCGATCGCGCACAGCACGTTCATCTCCGGCATGTACCCCGCCGCGCAGCCGCGCGGGATGTCGTACGGGACGGCCAGGTAGCCCTTCAGGTACCGGTGGGTGCCGTCCTTCGCGGTGCTGGTGATGTCGACCGGGTCGAACTCCGAGATGCCGCGCTCCCGCATGTCGTCCTGGTTCATGAAGACCAGGGTCCGCAGGTTCCTGATCCCCCGGTAGCGGTCGTTGTCGGAGTAGATGGTGGTGTTCCACTGGTCGTGGGAGCGCATGGTCCCCAGCGCCAGCGTGCCCGGGGCGGGGACGACGTCGGGCAGCGGCGCGGCGGAGAACTCGGCACGCCCGGACGGGGTGAGGAAGACCAGTTCGCGGGCGGGCTGCCGGATGCGGAAGCCGAGCGGGAGGCGCACACGGCGGTTGCAGTCCTCGAAGCCGTCGAGGACCTGGGCCATCGTGTCGCGGATGCGGTCGTAGTCCTCGACGTACCACTCCCACGGGGTGTCGCTGTCGGGCAGCGCGGCGCGGGCCATTCCGGCGATGATCGCCGGCTCGGACAGCAGGTGCTTCGAGGCGGGCCGCTTCATGCCGACGGAGAGGTGCACCATGCTCATCGAGTCCTCGACCGACGTGCTCTGGAGGCCGCCCCGCTGGTGGTCCCTCTCGGTCCGGCCGAGGCACGGAAGGATCAACGCCCGCCTGCCGTGGACCAGATGGCTGCGGTTCAGCTTGGTGCTCACCTGGACGGTGAGTTCGCAGGAGCGCAACGCCTCGTGGGTGTACGGGGTGTCCGGGGCGGCGAGGGCGAAGTTGCCGCCCATGCCGACGAAGACCTTCACCTCGCCGCGGTGCATCGCCTCGATCGTGCCGACGGTGTCCAGGCCGTGCTCGCGCGGCGGGTCGATCCCGCAGACCGAGGCCAGCCGGTCGAGGAACTCCGCGGAGGGCCGGTGGTCGATGCCGCACGTGCGGTTGCCCTGGACGTTGCTGTGTCCGCGCACCGGTGAGGGACCGGCGCCCTCCCGGCCCAGGTTGCCGCGCAGCAGCAGGAGGTTGACGATCTCGCGGACGGTGTCGACGCCGTGCTCGTGCTGGCTGACGCCGAGGCACCAGCTGACGATGCTGCGGTCCGCCTCGCGGTACACGCGTGCCGCTTTGAGGATGCGGGCGCGGTCGACGCCGGACTGACGCTCGATCTCCTCCCAGGACGTCGCCTCGCACACCTTGCGGTAGTCGTCGAAGTATGCGGTGTGACGCTCGATGAACTCCTGGTCGAGCGCCTTCGGATCGGTCCTGGACTGTTCCAGGACCGCCTTGGCCATGCCGCGGACGAGCGCCATGTCTCCGCCGACCCGGGGCTGCAGGTTCAGCGTGCTGGTCCTGGTCGACTTGAACAGGGCCATGTCGGTGAAGTCGTGGGGCACGATGGTCCGCGTGGCGGCGGCCTCCACGAGCGGGTTGATGTGCACGATCTGCGCCCCGCGCCGGTACGCCTCGGCCAGCGCGGTGAGCATCCGGGGCGCGTTGGAGGCGGCGTTGACGCCCATGATGAAGAGGGCGTCGGTGGCCTCCCAGTCCTTGAGGTCGACGGTGCCCTTGCCGGTGCCCAGGGACGCCTGCAGGGCGCGGCCGCTGGCCTCGTGGCACATGTTGGAGCAGTCCGGCAGGTTGTTGGTGCCCAACTCGCGGGCCAGGAGCTGGTAGAGGAAGGTCGCTTCGTTGCCCAGGCGGCCCGAGGTGTAGAACGACGCCTGACGGGGGCCGTCCAGTGCACGCAGGGTGCGGCCGACGAGGGCGAAGGCGTCGCGCCAGCCGATCGGGACGTAGTGGTCCGAGTCGGGGTCGTAGACCATCGGCTCGGTCAGGCGGCCCTGGTCCTCCAGCGCGAAGTCGCTCCAGCCGGACAGCTCGGTCACCGAGTGCGCGGCGAAGAACTCGCGCCCGACCCGTTTGCGGGTCATCTCCCAGGTGACGTGCTTGATGCCGTTCTCGCAGATGTCCAGGTGCAGGCCCTTGATGTCGTCCGGCCATGCGCATCCGGGGCAGTCGAAGCCGCCGTTCTCGTGGTTCATCCGCATGATGGCGCGGGGGCCGTCGACCAGTGCGTTCTCCCGCGCGAGGACGCGGCCCACGCTCTTCGCGGCTCCCCAGCCGGCCGCGGGGTGGTGGTAGGGACGGAACTCCGGCTCGCCGGCGGGCTTCGGTCCCACTCGGGGCTCGCGCCGGTCCCGGTCGTCGTGAGGGGCGTTCACGTCTGCTCTCACCTCTTCGCTGTTCGAGCATGGTCGAGCACGGCTCCGCGGCGTCGCTTCTCCTCAGGCTATGCCGGTGGATCACCCCACGCCATGCGGCTTCGGCGGGCCCCGGACGCGCTCGGCGGGTATACGGCAGACATGCCGGGTTCGCGGTGGAACGATCCCCCGGCCGGGGTGCGGCGGAGGGGCCCGGCCGGGGCGCGGGGCGTCCGGCGGGCCCCGGTCGCCGCGGTGGGGCGTGCGCTGTCACCGCGCGGCGCCCTGGCGCTGCGGGAGGTGGACGGGGCGTTCCTCTTCGCCGCGCGGGCCGCCGTGGGCATGGGCGTGGCCGCCGTGCCGATCGTGGCGGCGGGCAGGCCCGACCTCGCCGTGTACGCCATGCTGGGCTCCTTCACCAGCACGTTCGGCCGCGATCTCCCGTATGCGCGGCGGGCCCGTGTCCTCGCTCTGGCGGCCGTGGCGATGACCGCCTGCGTGGGCGGCGGTTCGGCCCTCGCGCTCGCGACGCGTCCGGGCGGGACCACGGCGGGCGCCGCCTGGGTGGTCGCGGCGACGGCGGTGGTCGCGGGCGTGGCGAAGTTCGTGTGCGACGCCGCGCGGCTCGAGGGGCTGGGCGCGGTCCTGCTGCTGTTCTCGTTCGCGGTGGCCGCGAACGCCCCCGCGGGCCGCGCCGACGTGGGGACCTGCACCGCGCTCGCGGCGGCGGGGGCGGCGCTCGCGTGGCCGCTGGGCGTCTCGGGCCGGCTGGTGCACCCGGACCGGCCGCAGCGCCTCGCGGTCGCCAACGCCCAGCGTGCGGTGGCGGAACTGCTGGAGGCGTCCGGCGCGGGGGACGTGCCGCGGCGGACGCGGCACGGCGCGACCGTCGCGGTCCTGCACGCCTACCGGTGTCTCGGACGTCCGCCACCGGCCCGGCCCCGGACTCCAGCTCCGGGCCGCGACGCGGTGTTCGTGCGTCTCACCGACCGGTCCTGGACCCTGCTGGTGCGCTCCGCGCAGGACGCGGTGGACGACCCCGCCGGGATGGCCCGGCACCTGCGCGGGCAGGCCCGCCTCCTCACCGGACGACGCCACCGCCTTCCCTCCGGCCTGTACGAGGCGCCGCCCGGAACGGCACCCCCGGGAGCGGCCGGGGGCACGGCCCGGACCGCGGCTGCCGGGGCGACGGAGACCGACGCCGCCGCGCTGCGGGCCGGCGAGCTGCTGGTCGGGCGGCCGGGCCACGGCGTGCACCTGGGCGTACTGGCCGTGCCCGCGCTGCGGATGGCGCTGGGCACCGGTGCGGCCGGGGGTCTCGCCGCGCTGCTGCACCTGGAGCACGGCTACTGGGCGGCCGTCACGGCGGCGGCCGTGCTGCACTCGGTGAACCTGCGCACCACCGCCCAGCGCGCCGTGCAGCGGACCCTGGGCACCGCCACCGGGCTGCTGATCGCCCTCGTGCTGCTGGCCGCGCACCCGGAACCCCTGGCCCTCGCCCTGGTGATCGTGTGCCTGGAGTTCCTGCTGGAGTACCTCGTGGCCCGCAACTACGCGCTGGGCGTCGTCTTCCTCACCCCGATGGCGCTGCTGTTGAGCGACCTCGCGGCTCCCGCGCCCACCGGGGAGCTGGTCCTCGACCGGGTGCTCGGCAGCGTGCTGGGCATCGCCGTGGGGCTGCTGTGCGCCCTGCTGGTGGTGCACGACCGGGCCGCCACACGGGTGGACCGTGCTCTGGCCGCGTGTGCGGCCCTCGCCGACGAGGCCGAACGGACGCGGTCCGGGACCTCCTCCGCGCCGCTCGCGCTGGTCCAGGTCCGGCTGGCGACGGCCGTCGTGGAACTGCGGGAGGCCGACGACGCCGCTGCGGGTGAGCTGTGGCCCGCGGGGATCGACCCCGCCGGACTCGCCGCCACCGAGCGACGCGCCTACACGCTGCTCGCCGAGCTGGACCGGCGGCGGTAGGGCCGCTCGAGGGTGCCGCGACCAGGTGCGCCGCGCGGAGGGCCGACGGTGCCCGGCGGATCAGGCCGGCTGCGGAGTCGACCGGTGCAGGCCCTTGCGGTCGCAGTAGGCGGGTCATGGCGAAGCCGGAGAGAAGGGCCGGCGCCGCTCCGACGGCGATCATGGTCCAGGCGCGGGCGAGTCCGGCGTCGGCGCGCGCGTCGACGAACGGGATGGCCCGGACGCCGTCGCTGGACTGCCGCATGGGCTCGAAGAGGGACAGGAAGCGGTAGAGGCCGGGGACGGCCCGGAGCGGGACGGTGGCGCCCGAGGACGGGCACCAGCGCGAGGAGGCCGGTCAGCACGGTGGGGAACAGCCACGGCGCCGGGCGCCGCAGGAGGGCGCCGAGGCCCGCCGGGGCGGTGCCTCGGACGGCGGGGTGCCCGGGGTGCCTGGAGGGGACCCCGCCGGGGATGCCCGTGCCGGACGACGGCGGACGTCCGGGGGCGGGCGCGCCGCTGCGCCCGTCCCCGTGTCCTCCGCCCCCGGTCCCGGCCCCGTCCTCCTGTCCCGCGGTCCCGTCCTCGCGTCCCCCGGTCCCGTCGCCGTGCCCGCCGGCCGCGGGGGTGTCGCGGTCCTCGCGGTCGGCGTCCATGGTTCTCCCTGGTTCCGGAGGGCCGATGCCTCCGGCTGCGGCGGCGACGGGTCACGCACGGTCCTCAGGACTGGGGACGGCGACCGTGGTTCGCGGCGTGCTTGCGGCGGGCCTTCTTCTTGCGGCGTCGCTTCGACGACATGGGGAGATCTCCTTTCACCTGGCCGGTCAGAGGTCGGGGGTGGCCGGCCGGAGGCCGGACGGGAGGCCGGGGCGCCGGGTCCGGGCGGCCGCTTCCTGGGCCTGCTCCTCCCGCAGTTCGGCCCGGTCCGCCTGTGTGCGGGCGGCGAGTTCGTCCGCGTCGGGCCGCAGGGGCATGCCCCGCCCGTGTCCGGTGTCCGGGTCCCCCTCGACTTCCTTGTTGGACTTGTGGTGGTGGGCCATGACCGCTCCCTCGCACGAGTGTTTCCTGCGCACGTTCCGGGGGCCGGGTCCGCGGGCGGCGGTCAGCCGTCGCCGCCCGGGCCCGGCGCGGCGCCGCCCGGCTGCGTCCCGTCGGCGCCCTCGGTCCTCGCCTCCGGCGCGCCGGAGGCGTCGCCGGGGGCCTCGGACGGTTCCGGCTTGCGGACGGTGCAGTGGAGGCTGTCCTGGATCACGTCGGCGACGATGGTGTCGCCCGGATCGGCCTCCCCCGAGAGGAGGAGGGAGGCGATGCGGTTGTCCAGCTCGTTCTGGATGGTCCGCCGCAGTGGCCGCGCGCCGAACTCGGGCTGGTAGCCGTGCGCCACCAGCAGCTTCTTCGCGGCCTCGGTCACCTCGAGCGTCAGTCCCTGGGCGCGGACCCGGTGTTCGCTCCGGGCCAGCAGGTGGTCGACGATCTTTCCGAGGTCCGCCTCGGTGAGGCCGTGGAAGATGATGATCTCGTCGATGCGGTTGAGGAACTCCGGCAGGAACCGCGACCGCAGGTCCTCCATGAGGTCGCCCCGGATCTCCGACACGTCGCCCCGGTGGTCCAGGATGCGGTGCGCGCCGATGTTGGACGTCATGATGACCACGCAGTGCCGGAAGTCCACGGTCCGGCCCTGGGCGTCGGTGAGGCGGCCGTCGTCGAGGATCTGCAGCAGCGTGTTGAAGATGTCGGGGTGGGCCTTCTCGACCTCGTCGAACAGCAGCACGCTGTACGGCTGCCGGCGGACCTTCTCGGTGAGCTGGCCGGCCTCCTCGTAGCCGACGTATCCGGGAGGGGCGCCGACCAGGCGGGCCACCGTGTGTTTCTCCTGGAACTCGCTCATGTCGAAGCGGACCATGCGGTCCTCCTCGCCGAAGAGCAACTCGGCGAGCGTCTTGGCGAGTTCCGTCTTGCCGACGCCGGTGGGCCCGAGGAAGAGGAAGGAACCGACGGGGCGCTTGGGGTCGCCCATGCCGGCCCGGTTGCGGCGCACGGCGAGCGCCACCGCGGTGACCGCCTCGTCCTGGCCCACGATCCTGGCGTGCATCTCCTCCTCGAGCCGCAGCAGCCGGTCCTTCTCGCCGGCGGTGAGCTGGGCGACCGGGATCCCGGTGCGGCGGGCGACGACGTCGGCGACGTCCTTCGCGGTGACGGACACCACGCCCTCGCGGCGCTCGTCGATGCCGGCCAGTTCGCCCTCGACGTCGGCCAGTTCCTTCTTCAGGTCGGCGGCCTTCTCGAAGTCCTCGGCGGCGACGGCCTGGTCCTTCTCCCGGCGCAGCTTCGCGAGGCGGTCCTCCCGGCTGACGACCTCGGTCGAGCGCACGGCGCCCCGCAGCCGCACGCGGGCGCCCGCCTGGTCCATCACGTCGATGGCCTTGTCCGGCAGGAACCGGTCGCTGATGTAGCGGTCGGAGAGCTCCGCCGCGGCGGCGAGGGCCCCGTCGGCGAAGCGGACCTGGTGGTGGGCCTCGTAGGCGTCCCGCAGGCCCTCCAGGATCCCGATGGTCTCCTCGACGCTCGGCTCGGGGATCAGGACCGGCTGGAAGCGGCGTTCGAGGGCCGCGTCCTTCTCGATGTGCTTGCGGTACTCGTCGATGGTCGTGGCGCCGACGACGTGGAGTTCGCCCCGGGCGAGGGCCGGCTTGAGCATGTTGCCCGCGTCCATCGAGCCCTCGCCGGTGGCGCCCGCACCGACCACGGTGTGCAGTTCGTCGATGAACAGGACGATGTCGCCCTCGGCCGCCTTCACGTCCTCGATGACCTTCTTCAGCCGCTCCTCGAACTGCCCGCGGTACTGGGCTCCGGCGACGAGGGCGGAGAGGTCGAGGGAGACCACCCGCTTGTCCTTGAGGGTGTCGGGGACCTCGCCGGCCACGATGCGCTGGGCGAGTCCCTCGACGATGGCGGTCTTGCCGACCCCGGGTTCCCCGATGAGCACGGGGTTGTTCTTGGAGCGGCGGGAGAGAATCTCGACGGTCTGCTCGATCTCCTCGGCCCGGCCGACCACGGGATCGAGCTTTCCGGCCCGGGCCTCCTCGGTCAGGTCACGGCCGTACTCGTCCAGCGTGGTGGCGGGGGCGCCGCCCCCGGTCTGGGCGGCGTCGGCGCGCGAGGCCCGCTCGGCGGCACCGCGCACCTTGCTCGCGTCGAAGTTCTCGGCCCGCAGTACGCGGGAGGCTCCCGAGTCGGGGTCGTCCAGGAGGGCGGAGAGGATGTGCTCGGGGCCGATGTAGGTGCCGCCCGCCGACTGCGCGTGTGCGTACGCGGTGGCGAGGGTGCGCTTGGCCGCCGGGGTGAGTCCGGGCTCGGCGGACGGCTCGGCCGACTCCCGGGGGAGGATCCGGTCGAGTTCCGTCACGAGCGTGCCGGGATCGACCCCGGCCCGGGCGAGCAGCTTCCTGGCGGGGTCGACCTGCGCGGCGGCCCACAGCAGGTGCTCGGTGTCGAGGTCCGAGGTGCCGTCCTCGGCGGCGCGCCGCACGGCCAGGTTCAGCAGTTCGTGGGAGGAGTCGCTGAGCAGCCGGCCGATCGGCACGCGCTGCACCGCGGGGGGCGACGAAGCGGGCGACGTGCCGAAGAACCGGCTGAGCATCTCGTTGAACGGGTCCGAGGAACCGAAGGCTGAACCGAAGGGAATCGACATGGCGCCTCCAGGGCGGCGAGACCACATTCCACTCAAACAACAGGGTGGGTGGCCTGCAACCGGAGCACGACCGGCCGCCGGGGGCCCGGCCTGGCACTCGGTGCCGCCCGGAATCCGGGCCGGGAGGCCGGGGCCGCCGGCCGCCCGGCCCGCGGCCCCGGCCGCCCCTGCTCGCTGCACGGGTGACTGCGGCTCGCAGCCATGGCCCGTGGCCGTAGGGGCGCCGTCAGCCCCGGGGGCTGCTGATCCGCTCCGGCTCGATGACGTAGAGGACCCGGACCTGGTCGCGGCCTCCGAACCACGGGTAGGGGCCGCCCAGGTACTTCTGCGACAGCGCCTCGATGTGCTCGACCGCGCCGTCCGTCGTGGTCCGGACGACCCGGCCGCGAATCTGTACGTACGAGGAGGGGTCGGCCGGGTCCGAGACGGCGACGGCGACGCGGGGGTCGCGGGCGATGTTCCGGGTCTTCTGGTGCGAGGCGACGCTGTTGATCAGCACGTGCTCGCCGTCGGTGTCGACCCAGGTCTGGGTGAGCTGGGGCGAGCCGTCCGGCATGGTGGTGGCGAGATAGCAGGTGCTGGGGCGGCGCAGCAGCGCCACGAGGTCCTCGCCGAGGGGCACGGGCACGGGTTCCTCCGTCGGGGGGCACGGGATCGGATCCGGCCACAGTAGACAGCGGGGCCGGGCGCGGGACACGCACCCCGCCGGTCGCCGCCGCTGCTCCGCGGGCCGGGTCCGGCTCGGGCGGCGCCGTCCCGCCGGACCGTCAACCGGGCCACCGGCCGGGCGGGTTGGGAAAACCCCTGGCTCCTCGTGCTGCGCCCGGGCTACGCTCCACGGCAAGGCGGGGTCGTAGCACAGAGGTAATGCGCCGCGATGCCATCTCGGAGGACGCCGGTTCGAATCCGGCCGCCCCGCCCCTCCACGTCCGCCGGGTGCGGCACCTCAGCGGAAGGTGTCGCACTGGGCCGTGTCCCCGGTGCGGTAGCCCTGGTGGAACCACTGCTGACGCTGCGCGGCCGAACCGTGGGTCCAGGTCTCCGGGTTCACCCGGCCCTGGAAGCGCTCCTGGATCCGGTCGTCGCCGACCGCGGCGGCCGCGTCGAGGCCGTCGCGGATGTCGGCCTGCGTGAGACTGGTGATGAGGGGCCTGCCGGTGGCCGGGTCGGGGGCCGTGGTGGCGTGGTGGGCCCACACCCCGGCGTAGCAGTCCGCCTGGAGTTCCGTGCGCACGGCGGCGCTGGAGGTCCCGGTCCGGCCGTCCTGGTTCCGCGCCAGCACACCGGTGAGGTCCTGGACGTGGTGCCCGTACTCGTGGGCGACCACGTAGGCCTGCGCGAAGGGACCGCCGCTCGCGCCGAACTTGGTGCGCAACTCGTCGAAGAAGTCCAGGTCGATGTAGACCTTTCGGTCGCCGGGGCAGTAGAAGGGGCCGACGGCCGAGGTCGCCGTGCCGCAGGCGGTGGCCACCTGCCGGCTGAAGAACACCGTCGGGGCCTGCCGGTAGGTGCTGTGCCGGTCCCTGAATTCCTGCGTCCAGTAGTCCTGGACGCTGTTCACGACGGCGACGACGCGGCAGTCCTCCCTGGCGTTGGCGTCCCGGCCGGTGCGGCAGGACTGCGCGAGCTGCGGCAGGGAGGAGACGGGCGGCGCGGGCCGGTGTCCGCCCGAGGAGAGCCCGAGCTGGTCGGGGCCCACGCCGAGCAGGAGCCCGACCGCCAGCACGATCAGGCCGATGACGCCGCCACCGACGGTCACGCCCCCGCCGGGGATCCGGCTGCCCCGGGTGTCCTGCACCTCGGAGGTGTCCAGATCCGCGTCGTCGTCGAACTGCATGTGCGCCACCCTCGCGATGTGTCGGTGCCCGGCTGCATGCGTACCCCGGCCGGAGTCCGGGGGCACCCGGGCGGGTTCCGTCCTCCGGGTCCGCCCGCGGGGACCCGGTACGTCCCCACCCTACGAGTGGCCCGGGGCGCGGGGCGGCTGCCCGGGGCCGGGCGGGCCGCGGTGTCCGCCGCGTGGATGCGGGTCAGGCCGGGCTGAGCGGATGGGAGGCCGTCGCGGAGCGCGGCGGCCAGGCGTGCGGGGAGAGGATGCCGAGGACGTAGGCGCGGGCGACGAGGGCGGCGCGGGTCGGTGCGTCCAGGAGGTCGCGCAGCCGGCTGAGGTGGTAGTCGACGGTCTGGCGGGACAGGTGCAGGGACGCCGCGATGTCCGCGTTGCTGTGCCCGGCGGCGAGCAGGGCGAGGATGCGCACCTGGGTGGCGGTCAGCGGGGGGTGCGCCTCGTGGCGCAGGCCGAGGTGGGTGACGACGGCCCAGACGCCGCGCGGGCCGCCGGGGCTGCGGCCGACGGTGGTGAGGTGCAGCCAGGCCCGGCGCAGCCGGCGCTCGCTGTCGACGAGCACGGCGGAGGTGCGGGCGCTGCGGCGCCGGCCGTCGACGAGGTCGTCCCACAGCCGGTGCAGCTCCCGCCGCTCGGGCGTCTCGGCGAGGAGGGCGTCGGCCGGCAGCCCGACCAGGTCGGAGAGGCGGGCGTGCAGGATCTCGGCGGCGGCCGTGCTGGCCTCGCCGACCAGTCCGTCGGGAGTGAGGCGGACGCAGGGCAGACCGCTGTGGTCGCGCAGTGCGCGCAGGTCCTCCTCCGCCTGCCGGCGCTGGTCGAGCGCCTGGGTGTAGTCGGTGATGTCGACGTAGATCCCGGCCACGCAGCGCCGGGAGCCCCAGCGGACCGGGAAGCGGTATCCGGCGGCCCGTCCGCTGGTGCCGTCGGCACGCCGGTAGGTGAGGGTGTGGCGGACGGGTCGGCCGCCGGAGAGGACCTCCTGGTCGAGGGCGAGGAAGCGGACGGCGTCGTCGGGTCCGTCGACGTCGCCGAGGTGGCGGCCGACCACGTCGTCCCGGGTGGTGCCGTAGAGGTGGGCGTAGGCGTGGTTGGTCCACAGGTAGCACCCGGAGGCGTCGCGGACGAACGCGGCGGCGGGGGTGAGGTCGGCGAAGGAGACGTACGGGTCGGTGTCCGCGGAACGGCCGCCGACCTCGACCGCCACTCCCCTGCTGCGGTGCGGGCGGGTGCCGCGCCCGGCCGCGGGCCAGCTGACGTCGAAGGTCCGGCCCTCGAAGTGCGCCTGGTAGTGGCCGCCGGTCCCCGGCGGGTGGGGTGCCGTGTCGAAGTCCGCGCGGAGGGTGTCCAGGAAGCGGCGGGCGGTCCCCTCGTCCGTGAAGGCGCCGCCGCCGCTGTCGACCACTCTCAGCCCGCCGTCGGCCTCCCACCAGGACACGGGGAGATGCGCGAGCAGGGACTTGAAATCGGCCTCGTCCACGGCCCAACTCCTTCAACATTCCATCAGAATTACGTTGAGTAACACGGCATGCGTATCCCGTAGGAGCGTGCGGCATGCCGGGGGGCAGCCCGGGGCCGCCCTCTTCCCGCCGTCGCCCCGGGGCGGGCACTAGCGCATCACCGAACCTTCACACACCGTCAACTGGGTGCGTACTTCAGGCATTTGCCTGACCCGTTCGGGCCCGGCGCCCTCGGCCGGACGGTGCGGGACTGCTTCGCTTGAGAGAGGACGCGCGACGCCGCGCAACCGGCGGCCGACAGGCCGTGAGGGCCGACACGACCGCGTGCCGAAACGTTTCGATGTCCCCGGAGACCAGAGGAGATGGGTATCTGTGAGCAAGGTGCTGTACGTGCATGCAAAGGGCGGCCCGCCGGTGGGATACGCCCTGACGCGGGTGGCCGCGAGGGCCGCGGTGCACCTGCTGGCACTCAGCGAACTGCCCGGCACGGTCGCGGCGGACGCCGCCCGGCTGTGCGCCTCGGTCGTGCGTCCGGACGCCACCGGGGAGCGGGACCTGGTGGAGCTCATCACCGACCGGGCGCGTGCGGTGGGCGCGGACGCCGTCGTCACCTTCTCGGAGTACGCGGTCGTCGCGGTCGCCGAGGCCTCCCGGCGGCTCGGCCTGCCGGGAGCGGGCGAGGCCTGCGCGCTCGCCCGCGACAAGCGGCTGATGCGGAGCGTGTGGGACCGGCACGGCATCGAACAGCCCCGCTTCCGGGCCGTCGCCACGGCCGCAGAACTGCGCTCCGCGACCGAGGAGTTGTCGTTACCTCTCCTGCTCAAGGCGGCCTGGAGCGCCGGTTCGACCGCCCACCAGGTCATCGAGTCGACCGAGCAGGCGCCGGGTGCCTGGGAACGGTCGCGCGCGGTGATGGCCGCATCGGCGCAACTGGGCTACGCGGAGCTCCATGTCGCGGACGCGGGTGAGGACTTCATCGTCGAGGAGATCGTCTCCGGCTCGGCCGGGGACTGGTTCGACGGACCCGGCTGGGGCGACTACGTCAGCGTGGAGGGCGTCGTCGTGGACGGCGTGTTCAAGCCGGTGTGCCTGAGCGGCCGGATGCCGACGGTGGCACCCTTCACCGAGCGCGCGGGCATCACCCCGGCGGCCCTCGGGGACGCGGCGCAGGAGCGGGTCGTGGCGCTCGCCCGGCGCGCGGTGGAGGCGCTCGGGCTGGACACCTGCGGCACCCACACGGAGATCAAGCTCGGTGCGGGCGGCCGGATGTGGGTGATCGAGACCGCCGCGCGCTTCGGCGGCGCCATGACGGTCCCGCAGATCGAGGAGGTGTTCGGACTCGACCTGGTCGGCCTGTTCACCGACCAGCTGCTCGGCCGCAGGCCGCTGTGGCCGGACCGGACCCTCACACCGCACGAGGCCAAGGGCGCCGCGGGCTCCTTCGTGGTGCTCGCCGTCGACGGTGCCGGCGCGCCCTGGACGCGGCGGCACCGGTGGGACTCCTGCGCGGTGGTGCGCTCGGCGCCGGTGAGTGCGGGCGGCACGCTGTCCGTCGTCGCGGAGAGCTCCCTGCCGGACGGCACGCCCGTGCCCGTCTACGACCCGGCCGCCGGGGCCAACACCATGGCGGCGCTGTGCCTGCTGTCGGCCGACGCCCCGCAGACCGTCGTCCACGACTTCACCGCCCTGGTGGACGCCCTGCCGGCGATCCTGCCCGCCGCCGGTGCCGAGGAGGTCACGGCATGACCGCCGCACCGAGCGAGCCCCGGCTGCCCGACGCCGCAGGCGACCGGACGGTGGTGGGTGCCAACCTGTCGCTGCCGCTGTTCCGCGCCCTCTCCGGAGTGCTCGCGGGCCATCCGTACCTGAAGGTCGTGGTGGACCGGACGGAGGGCACCTGGCACCTGCTCGACACGCACGTGCACCCCTTCCACGTCGACTACATCGCGATCCGCGTCCTCGGCATGACCCTGGAGGAACTCGACGCGGAACTCGACGCGTTCAACGCCTCCGTCTACATGGCCCCCGACCGCCGCTTCCTGCTCGGGGTGCTGTCCCTGCACGCGGACGAGGACGCCGACGGACGCGAGCGGCCGTTCCTGGTGCTGGAGACCACCGAGGCCGACACGATGAGCGGCCCGCTGCTGGAGGAGTTCTACCGGTTCGTGCGCGGCCGCGTGGACGGCCGGCTGCCCCTGCTGCTGAAACCCGCCAACCACGGCCAGGAGCACGAGCTGGCCAAGGTCAGCGAGGTGCACGTCCCGCGGATCCTCAGCCACGAGCTCTTCGGCAA
Organism: Streptomyces tropicalis; assembly: GCF_029269835.1. GTDB lineage: Bacteria > Actinomycetota > Actinomycetes > Streptomycetales > Streptomycetaceae > Streptomyces > Streptomyces tropicalis. Next base: position 300,667 of record NZ_JARJBB010000007.1, read on the forward strand.
CCGCACCCGCACCTGCCTCAACCCCGGCGAGGCGGAAGGACGGCTGCGGTACTTCCGCACCCGCGAGGAGTACCAGGAGGCCGCGGCCGGACTCGGCTGGTCGGACATCGTCGCGATGCCGTGCCTGCCCGACGACGTCCCCCGCGTCGCGGGTTTCGTCAACACCGCCCCGATCACGCCGCTCTCGCACACCAACGTCCTCGCGTCGGGCTGGGGCATCCCCAACGCCATCGTGCGCGACCTCGACGCGCTCGTCCGCGACAAGGGCCTCGACGGCGCCTGGGTGCGCTACCGGGTGCGGGAGGACGAGATCACGCTGTCCCGGCTGGCCGCCGAGCCGTCGCTGGAGCGGCCGGTGTGGCACCAGCAGCGCATCCGCCTGGACGCCCCGTGGCTGGAGGACGCGCCGGTGCTGGCGCTGCACCGGCTGCGCCGCGAGGACCGCGACTGCTACGGCACCAAGGCGGCCAACCTCGGCGAGCTGCACCACGTCCTGGACAGCCGCACCGCCGACCTGACCGTGTTCCACGCCCGGCCGCGCCCGCCGCGGGCCGATCTGCTCGCACACCTCGCGGCCCGGCTCGGCGAGCCGGACGCGGACCGGGAACGGCTGCGCGTCGCCGCCGCCGAGCGGGTCGCGGCCACCGTGCGGGCGCCGGAGGGCGTGGCGCTGCCCTTCCGGCTGCACCACCTGTTCCTCACCTCGTCGCCGGCGCTGCAACAGGGCATCGGCAAGCTCAAGATGGCGCTGGAGCTGGAGGCGTTCGACGTCGTCGACACGCTGTGCCTGCACCTCCAGCAGCTGGTGCGCAGCACCCCGGTCCCCGACGACGTGGCACGGGCGGTCCTGCAGTCCGTGCCCGGCGCGCTGGACGCGGACAGCCGCCTGGTGGTGCGCTCCTCCTCCAACGCCGAGGACCTGCCCGGGTTCTCCGCCGCCGGGATCTACGACTCGGTGACCACCGTGCGGGGCGCGGACCAACTGCTCGACGCGGTACGGCAGGTGTGGGGTTCCCTGCTGTCCGCGCGGAGCGTCCGGCTGCGGCACGAGTACGGGATCTCCCTGGACGACACCTACATGGGCGTGATCGTGCAGGAGTACGTGCCCGCGGACCTGGGCGGTGTGCTCGTGACCTGCAACCCCACCCGGCGGGAGGACTTCCGCAACGTCTACCTCAACTGCTCGCCCGGTTCGCCCGAGCGGGTGGTCGACGGCACCGTCCTGCCGCACCAGTACCTGTACAACACGGTCGAGGGCGGCGGGCGCACGGTCGACGTCGGCTCCTCGGGCCGGGACCTCGACGCCGCGACCCGCACGTCGCTCGCCGGGCTGGCGCTCACGGGCCGGCTGCTCCAGTCGCACTTCAGCGGCGACGACGTGGACGGCGCGCTGGACATCGAGTGGCTGATGACCGCCGAGGGGACCTTCCGGCTGGTCCAGATCCGCCCCTACGCCCGATGAGGCGCCGTACGGGCCGGTGGTGGCCCTTCCCGACGTCCGCCCCCGCGCCCACGGCCGCGGCCCGGCGCATCATCCGTCTGAACAACGGCTTCCAGCTGCTGTTCAACCTGCTGTGGTGGATGCCGGTCTTCTACGCCTACCAGCGCGACGCGGGGCTCTCCGACGGCGAGATCTTCGGCATCCAGAGCATCTACTACGTCGCCTTCTGCCTGTTCGAGATCCCGACCGGTCTCGTCGCCGACCGCATCGGCGCCCGCAACTGCCTGCGCGCCGGGGCCGTGGTGATGACGGCGGCGAACCTGGCGCCGGTGTTCGCGCCGTCGTACACCGGCTTCCTGCTGCACTTCCTCGCCATCGCGGCGGGCCGCTCACTGACGTCCGGTGCGGCGAGTGCCTACCTCTACGACGGGCTGCGCGCCGAGGGCGCGGACGACCACTACCTGCGGGCGGAGGGGACGGCGCGTGCGCTGGGGCTCGCCGCCAAGGTCGTGTGCTGGCCGCTGGTGGGGCCGCTGATGCTGCTGGCCCGTCCGGCGCCCTACGTGCTGAGCGCGGCGGCCGCCGCCGGCTCGCTCGGCTGCGCGCTCGCCCTGCCACGGCTCGCCCCGCGGGCCGCGGCCGCCGCGGGCGTGCGCACCGGGCGGCGGCCGCGCGGTGCCTTCCTGCGGGACACCGGTGCGGCGCTGCGCAGTCTGCGCGCCTCGCCGTGGCCGGCCCTGCTGATGGTGCAGGGCGTGGCGGTGTTCACGCTCTCGCGCATCTGCCAGGTCAACCTCTTCCAGCCCGTGCTGCTGGACCACGGCATCGGGGAGGGCGCCAGCGGCAGTGTGCTGGCGGCCATGACGGTCGCCGAGGCGGTCGCCTCCGCCCGTCCGCAGTGGCTCGGCCGGCGGCTGCCGCCGGTGGCGTGGGTGTCCCTGCTCAGCATGGCACTCGCCGCGGCGCTGGCCGGCACCACCGTCGGCGGCCCGTGGGGCGCGGTCGCGCTGCTCTGCGTGTTCGCCGCGATCACCGGTCTCGTGTATCCCGTGCAGCGCAAGCTCATCAACGACGCGATCCCGGCGGACGCGCCCCGTGCCACCCTGCTCTCCGTGGAGAGCATCGTGGACCGCGGCGTGTGCGCACTGGCCGCGGTCGCGGCGGGCGCGTATCTGGCGGCGGGACGGCTGGACGCGCTGCTGTGGCAGAGCGCGGCGGTGACGTGCGTGCTCATGCCGGTCCTGCACGTGCTGCTGCACCGGACCCGCCGGACCGCGGGGGCGGGACGCACCGGGCGCGGGTCCCGGCCGGCGGCACCCGGCACCGGGCCGCGGCCCGCTCGGGCGCTCCCGGAGGAACCGGTCCCGCTGCCGGTGGACGAGGGCGCGGCACCGCGGACCTGAGACGCCGGCACCACGCGGGGCGGGGCCGGCGGACGCGTCTGTCCCATGCGGGCTCCTCCCGCCGGACCCGGCGGTGACCCCACCCCTGCGCCCGGGCGGCTCGGCGTATGGGGGACCGCGCCGCGTGACCCGCTGTCCGGGCGGAGAGAGCCGGCGGACGTCGGAGGTGCGGCGAGCGTGGGGGCGGCGCCGTGCGGGCGCAGGGCGTGCGGGCGTGAGAGGGCCGTGCGGCGTCAGGGTCCCGGCGGCCGCGGGCGGCACACGCCCGGGTGGGCTCACGGGGCGGTCCGCTCGCCGGCCACGGGTTCCACCGGAGCAGGACGTCCGGTCCGGCGTCCCGTGGCGGCCAGGATCGCCGGCGCCGCCGCACCCAGGAGCCCGAGGGCGGCCGCGCCGCGCAGGACCGCGTCGATGGCCCCGGCGTCCGACGCGGCGGTCGCGGCCGAACCGCTCGCGGTCTCCAGGACGGTCGCGGCCAGCGTCACTCCGACGGCACCCGCGAGGACCAGCGAGGTCAGGACCACGCCCGAGGCGATCGCGCTCTGCCGGGGCGGGACGTACGACTGCGTCGCCACGTTGGTCAGTGCCCAGCCCAGGCCCACTCCCACGCCCACCACCACGAACACCAGGCTGTAGAGCCACAGCGCCTTCGCGAAGGTCAGCCCCACGAGCGCCGCCCCGCTGACGAGCATGCCCAGCGCCATCAGGACCTCGGCGCGCCACCGCTGGGCCAGCCGTCCGGACCAGTAGCTGGCCCCGCCCGCACCGCACGACAGGGCCAGGAAGACCAGTCCCGCCTCCAGCGGCGACAGCCCCCGCGCCTGCTGGAGGTACAACGCGGAGAACACCGCGACCAGGCAGTAGACGACGTTGGACAGGGAGCCCGCGGCGGTGACCACGGCGAAGGGCACGTTGCGCAGCAGCGACAGGTCCATCAAGGGGCTCGCGGCGCGTCGTTCGACGAGGAGGAAGGCGCACAGGAGCACGAGGCCCCCCGCGATCACGGTGAGGGTCGCGGGGGAGAACCAGCCCCATCCATGGCCCTGGTCCACGCCCAGCATCACGCACACGAGTCCCAGAGCGACGGTGAGGGCCCCGGGCACGTCGAGGCCGCGGCGGGCCGAGTCGTCGCGGCTCTCGGGGACGTAGCGCAGCATCAGCGCGCCCGCGACCGCGCACAGCGGCACGTTGAGGAAGAACGCCGCGCGCCAGCTGACGTGCTCGGCGAACGCCCCTCCCACGAAGGGGCCGAGCGCGGTGCCCACCGCACTGAACGCGAGCACGGTGCAGACGGCTCTGGCCTGCCGTCTGCCCGCGAAGCCCGCCGCGGCGATGGCCACCGCGAGGGGGAAGATCATCGCCGCTCCGACTCCCTGGACGCCCCGCCCGGCGACCAGCCACGCGGCGTTCTGGGCGGCCCCGCAGAACACCGAGAGCGCGGCGAACACGGTCAGGCCGACCAGGATCAGCCTGCGCCGCCCGTGCTGGTCGGCGAGGCGGCCCGCGATGACCATGAGCGCGCCCAGGGACAGCATGTATCCGCTGACCAGCCACTGGAGGTTGGTCGAGGTGGTGCCGAAGTCGCGGGCGATGACCGGCAGCATGAGGTTGAGGGCGAACCAGTCCAGCTGGACCAGCAGCATGGAGAGGGAGGCGGCGGCGATGAGGGCCCGCTCGCGCCCGCTGTATCCCGCCGACCGCTCGGATGCGTCGTCCGTCTGACCACTCACGTCGCCTCCCGGCCGTACGACGCCCTCGGCGTCGCTCCGCGCGCTCGCCGCGGTGGGGCGCGTGCCCGCGGCTCCGCGCCGTGCACGGCATCCGCCGCTGTCGCGCTGTCGTCTCCCCGGCGTACCGCCCCGGCGGTGCGTGCGGGCACGGCCGGGGCGGCGGTGCGTGCGGGCACGGCCGCGGAGCGGACGGCCGCGGCGGTACCTGCCGCACACGCCTCGGCCTCGCCTCGTACGCCCGGCCCTGCACGGCCGGACGGGACACTCCCTCGATTCTCGGCCGGGGCCACCGACTCTTCCACCGGAGCGCTGTCGGCGGACGGCCGTCGAGAAGGACCCGGACCGGGGAACGGGCGCGGGCCGGAAGGCGGGCGCCGAGCGGAGGGGCGGGCCCGCAGGCGGCCCGGGCCGGGGGACGGGCACCGACCGGCAGGCGGGCCCGGGCCGGGAGACGGGCGGCTGCTGCTATGTTCGCAAGCCCGCGGCCGCGCGACCGGCGACTTGCGCCGCCCGCCCCTGCCGAGGAGCCCCGCATGACCAGCCGCGTCGTCCTCGTCTCGCCGGCGCTCGGCCCGTCGCAGCGCCGGGCGCGGTTCTACGACGGCGACCCGCTCGACGCCTCCGGAGCGGCGGAAGCCGGGGCGGCGGCCGGTACCGTGCCGCCCGGCGACCGGGTCCTGGTCTCCCCCGCCCTGCGGTGCGCGCAGACCGCGTCCGCGCTGGGTCTGGACGCGACCGGGTGCGGGGACCTGGCGGGCCTCGACGTGGGCCGGTGGCGCGGGCGGTCGCTGGACGAGGTCGCGGCGGCCGAACCGGAGTCCGTGGCGGCCTGGCTGGCGGATCCCGGCGCGGTCCCGCACGGCGGCGAGTCGGTGCGCGAGATGTGCGCGCGGATCGCGGGATGGCTGGAGTCCACCGCTTCGGGGACGGACGGGCGGACGGTCGCCGTGGTGGAACCGGAGGTGGTGCGGGCCGTCGTGGTGCACGTGCTGTCGGCGCCCGCGGCCGCGTTCTGGCGGGTGGACGTCCCGCCGCTGACGGCGACCGAGGTGAGCGGCCGGTCCGGACGCTGGAACCTGCGCGCCGGCCGTCCGCTCGGCGCGCCGGAGCGTACGCCCGGCCCCTGACATGCGTCCCCGCGGTGCGCGACCGGCGGCGCACGACGTCCGCGACGGACGGACCGGCGAGGCACGGCCGGGACCGGCCGGGAGGGCAGGGGGCCTTCGGACGGATCCGAAGGCCCCCGTGGTGCGGACGGACTCAGTGGACGGCGGATGCCGTGCGTCCGGTTGCGGCCGTCCCCGACCGCGGGGCGAGCAGGCGCTCCGCCAACTCGCCGAAGACGAGCCCGAATCCGGCCCACAGCACGGCCTGGACGGCCAGGGCGGAAAGCCGGAACCGCCAGAGCAGCGCGGCCGGGAAGTCCTTCGGCACCTCGTCGACGACCGGCAGGAAGGCGTAGGCCAGGCCGATCACGAGGGCGAAGGCGGCCACCGCCGCGACGGTGGCGTACCAGGTGCCCAGCACGGGTGCGAGCCGCTTGCCGAGGAGCGTGGCGGCGATCGCGAGGAGCACACCGAGCATCATCATCAGGAAGTACAGCGTGGTGCGCCTGCCGATGGTGCCGGGGTCGCCCACCGAGGGCGGATTGGCCGGGTACTTGAGGAACGGCACGACGTACACGGCGAGCAGGGCGCACGCGGACAGCAGCAGCGCGGTCGCACGCGGGCCGAAGCGCCCGACGCGGCCGAGCGCGCAGCAGTACGCGAGCGCGGCGATCCCGCCGAAGGCGACCCCGTAGACCAGGACGCCGGTGGCGAGGCCCGCGGTGGACTGCAGGGATCGGGAGACGACCTCCACCCCGTGCTCGTGGGAGTGGGCCTCCTCGAAGCGGATCGCCCTGTCGATGTCCGGCTCACCGAGGAGGTAGCCGGTGACGAGGGCGAGCAGGCCGGCGGCGAGACCGGCGAGCATGCCGCGCACGAGGAGGTTTCTGACCGTTGCGGAGTTCATGGGCGTACGGCGTCCCTCGCGTCAGTGGCAGGGGAAGCCGAGGAGGTGGCGTGCGTCGTGCACCCACTCGTGGACGTCCGTGCCGTTGAACACGGAGGTGGCGCCCTGTTCGGCGCCGACGAAGTACAGCAGGACCAGCATGAGGACGCCGAAGAAGACCGCCCAGGGCGCGATCGCCCTCAGCGGAAGCTTGGCGGGAACGACGGGGGTGGTGGCTGTCGGCAGGGCGACGGTCTGCGCCATGGCAGGACCTCCTCTGGGAGTTCGCGTCCCATCTCGGTGGTGCACGTGACGACGGCTGCGGGTCTGACTCACGCGGCGCCCCAGCGAGCTGGACCGTCCCGTACACAGTGGCGCGACCGTGCCGGATTTCCACCGGCTTCCGCCTGCCGTCGTCGATATCGGACCGACAGTACCGTGGGGCGGGGTCCCGGCCAAGACCGGACCGGCGGCCCGACCGGTGCGACCCGGCGACCCGGCAGGGCGAGCGGAGCGGGGCGACCGGCGCGGGTGACCGACCCGGCGACCCGGCAGTGCGACGGCGCGGGTGATCGCCGCGGGGAGGGGGGACCGCGGTCCTGACGGATTCGGGCCGGACCCGGCAGGTGTCGTCCCGGGGCCCCGGGGCATCCGTCGCAGTTATGGAGGCACAGTCACAGTCAATGGCGCTTCGCGGTCGCGGCCAGGCCCGCCGCGTGGCGGACAGCACCGCGGTGAAGGCGGCGGCCCGGGCCGGATTCGCCGCCCGCGGGCTGATCTACGTGCTGGTGGGCGTGATCGCCCTGCAGATCGCGTTCGGCGAGGGCGGCGGCGGCAAGCAGGCCGACCGCGGCGGTGCCCTCAGCGAGCTGGCCCAGAAGCCCTTCGGTTCCGTGGTGCTGTGGGCCGTCGGGCTTGCGCTGGCCGGGATGGCGCTGTGGCGCCTGTCCGAGGCGGCGTTCGGGCAGGCCGGTCCGGACGGCGGCAAGCCGTCGAAGCGGGCGATGGCCGCCGCGCGGTTCGTCTTCTACGTCTTCGTGTCGTACTCGGTGCTGTCCTACGCCGCCGGCGACAAGGGCAGCGGCAGCGGTTCCACCGACAAGCGGACGGAGGACGTCACCGCCATGGTCCTGAAGTGGCCGGGCGGGCAGTGGATCGTCGGCCTGGCGGGCGCCGCCGTCGTCGGCGCCGGGCTGTGGATCGCGGCGCGGGCGGTGAAGAAGAAGTTCCGCAAGCACCTGCGCACGGAGGCGATGTCGCAGAAGGCGCAGCGCTTCACCGACTTCTTCGGCGTGGCGGGCGGATCGGCCCGCGGTGCCCTCTTCGCCGGCGCCGGCGTGTTCGCGATCGTCGCCGCCGTCCACCACCAGCCGGGTAAGGCCAAGGGCATGGACGACACCCTGCGCTCCTTCGCCGACCTGCCCGCCGGTCCCTGGCTGCTCGCCGTGATCGCGCTCGGTCTGGCCGCGTTCGGTGTCTTCTCCTGGTGCAACGCCCGCTGGCGCAAGGTCTGATCAGGCGTGTGGCGCTGCGAGCCCCGGACCCGGCCGCGCACCACCGGGCCGGGGCTCGCGCCCGCCGCACACGGGCCGTGCGGGCGGTGAAATGACGTACGGGGACGGGGAGTCGGCGGTGCTGAACTCTTGACGGGGGTGTGGCCACGTTGGTTCAGTGGATGAGCCACTGAACCACTGAGCCAACGACCGGCCGGGCGACGGAACCGGTGCGCCGCGGGGTGCGGCTCGGGGTGTCCGCCGTTCCCTGGAGGGTGAGTTGGAAGCGCTGCCACGTGCATCGGTCGTCGACGTCCTGGAGGACCGGCTGCGGGAGGAGATCCTGGCCGGCCGGCATCCCGCGGGCAGTCTGCTGCCGCCCGAGCGGCAGCTCGCCCAGGGGTACGGGGTCACCCGGACCACTCTGAAGCACGCCTTCGGCCGCCTGGTGCAGGCCGGTCTGCTGGAGACCCGGCACGGCATCGGCACCCGGGTCCGGGACTACGAGCGGCTCGGCGGGGCGGACCTGCTGCCCATGCTCGTACGGCACGACGCACGCTGGCTCGGGGAGATCTTCGACGTGCGGTGCGGCGTCGGGGCGTTGATCGCCGGCACCGCGGCCTCCCGCGCCTCGGACACGGCACGCACCACTCTGAGGGCCCTGGTGGAGTGCGTGCGCACGGCGGACGGGCCGGACGCCGTGCAGCTCGCCGACGCCGAGGTGCACCGCGCACTGGCCCGCGCCACCGGGAACCGGGTCTACGTGCTGCTGACGAACACCCTCTTCAACGCCTACCTTCCGCTGCGCCGCCATCTGGCGGGCCCCTTCCAGGACGCGGAGGAGGCGTACACGCGGCTCGCCCCCGTCGTCGCCGCGGTCGAGGCGGGTGATCCGGCGGCCGCCCGGGAGGCCGCGGAGGCGTACCTGAGGACGACCGAACACATCATGCGGGCGGGCCTGAAGGGTGCCGCGCGGTGAGCGCCGCGGAGCGCGCCACCGTCTTCGCGGAGACGATGACCGGGACGGTCCGGCTGCGCGGCGAGGACGCGGACCGTCCGATCCGCGCCGATCTCACCGTCCGCTGCGGGACGTTGATGCTGCCGCACCGCACGACGCCGGCCCGGGCCACGGGACGAGTGCGCATCGCCGGTCGGGCCGACGACACCCGGGCCGCCGGGACCCTCGAGATCTCTCCGCTCGCCCGGCGCCGCATCCACTACCGGATCACCTTCTCCCTCGACGGCCGCCCCTGCGTCCTGGAGGGCTGGAAGTCGATCGGCCTGCGACGGCCCCTGGCGTCCCTGACCGTGCTGCCCTTCACCCTCACCCGCGAGGGCTCCCCGGACCCGGTCGGCACCGGCGTCCTGCGCTTCCGCACCACGACCGCGCTCGGCCCGTTCCTGGCGAGCATGCGCTTCCCGCGCCGGGACGAGGCCCGCGCCGCATGGGCTCCGCGCTCCACCGGGACCCCGGGCCGCACCGAGGTCTGGTACACCACCGCCACCGACCCGGCGACGGGTACCGGGCTGTGGCTGCACCACGAGGTCGTCACGCCGGCCGGCTCGGGCAGCCCGTACGCACACGGCTGGGCCGCCGTCTTCCCGGGGAAGGGCGCGGACCCGGTCGTCCATGCCCGGTTCGGCCCGGTGCCGTGGCCCCCGGAGCCGTCCGGGGGTTTCACGGCCGCCGGGGTGGAGGCGGTGCCGGGCCGGCTGCGCGGCACCGCGGGCCCGCTGTCGTGGGACCTCACCGAGGAGTGCGGCGACGACGGCCCGCTGTACACGTTCCCCCGCTGGTCCTGGCGGCGGCCGCTGCTGCCCGCCGCCCAGATCGTGCCGTCCCCGCGGGCGCACTACACGGGAGTCGTCCGCCACGGTCCGGACCGGCTGGAGCTGCGTCGCGCGCCGGGCGCGTCGGCACGGATCTACGGCCACGGCAACGCCCGCCGCTGGGCGTGGCTGCACGCCGACCTCGGCGGAGGGGACGTCCTGGAGGTGGTCGCGGCGGTGTCCATGCGGCCCGGCCTGGACCGGCTGCCGCCGCTGGTCTTCCTGCGGCTGCGCAAGGACGGCCGGGTCTGGCCCCGGGGCGGACTGCGCTCCGCGATCGGCTGGGCGGGCCGGGGCCGGTTCCGGGCCGACCTGGGGCTGCCCGAGTGGACGGTGACCGGACGCGCGGGGCGCCGCCGCGTCACGGTCCGGGTCACCCAGCATGCGGACCGCACGCTGGAGTTGGGGTACACCGACCCCGACGGCTCCCCCGCCACCTGCCGCAACAGCGAGACCGCCGACGCCCGTGTGGTACTGGAACGCCGTGGCCGCGGAGGGTGGCGCACCGAGGCAGAGTGGACCCTCGACGGCACCGCGCACGCGGAGGTGGGGGACCGATGAGCTCCACCGCCGTCCGGGGACTGGTCGCGGCCCTGCTGGCGGACGAGGGCGGCGGCTGGCCGGCGGCCGTGCCGGACCGCGTCGGCCGGCTGCTGGCCTCGATGCCCGCACCGGCCCGCCACGGCTTCACGGCGGCGGCCGCCGCCGTGGACGCCTGCGCGACGGCGCGGACCGGGCGCCGTCTGGCCCGGCTGACGCCCGCGGAGCGGGAGACGGTACTGACCCGGCTGGCGGGACTGCCGGGAGCGGCGGCGCTGCTGGACGTGGTGAAGGTGCCGGTGCTGCTGGCCGCCGGCACCGAGCGCATGCTGCACGCGGGGGCCGCCGCCCCGCCCCCGGCCGCTCCCGAGGACCCGCCGCTCGACTGCGTGCCGTCCGCGCACTGGCCGGACCGCTCCCGCGCCGACGCCGTGGTGATCGGGTCGGGCGCGAGCGGAGCGGTGGCGGCGCGGACGCTGGCGCGGGCCGGGCTGCGGGTGCTGGTGCTGGAGGAGGGGCGGCGGCACAGCACCGCGGAGTTCGGCCGGCGGGCACCGCTCGACCGGTTCGCCGAGCTGTACCGCGACGGCGGAGCCACGGTCGCGCTCGGCGCTCCCCCGCTGCTGATCCCGACGGGACGCGCCGTGGGCGGCACCACGGTTGTCAACTCGGGCACCTGCTACCGCACTCCGGACCATGTGCTGGCGCGCTGGCGCTCCCGGTCGGGTCTGCACGACCTGGCGGACGCGACCGCGTTCGGCGCCCGGCTGGACGAGGTGGAGCGGATGCTGCGGGTCGCCGTCCAGCCGCTCGACGTGCTCGGTCGCAACGGCACGCTCGCCCTCGCCGGCGCCCGCGAACTGGGCTGGCGGGCCGGTCCGTTGCGGCGCAACGCGCCCGGCTGCCGCGGCTCGTGCCAGTGCGTCGTCGGCTGCCCCGCCGGGGCGAAGCAGAGCGTCCAGCTGTCGGTGTTGCCGGAGGCGTGCGCGGCCGGGGCGCGCATCGTCACCGAGGCGTCCGTGCGGCGGATCCTGACCGAGCCGGACCGTCCGGGCGGGCCCGTCGCATGCGGTGTGGCGGTCCGGCGGCCCGACGGCACCGAACTGGAGATCCTCAGCCCGCTCGTCGTGGTGGCGGCGGGCGCCCTGCAGTCCCCGCTGCTGCTGCGCCGCTCCGGGCTGGGCCGCCATCCGCGCATCGGGCGGAACCTGGCCGTGCACCCGGCGACGAGCGTGGCGGGCCGGTTCGCCGAGCCGGTCGACGACGGCGGCCCGGCGGTGCTGCAGAGCGCGGGTGTGGAGGAGCTGCACGGCGACGGCATCCTCATCGAGGCGACGGCCCCGCCACCCGGCATGGGCTCCTTCGTCCTGCCGGGTGTGGGCCGGGAACTCCGGTACGAGCTGGAGCAGTCCGGCCGCCTCGCCACGTTCGGTGCGATGATCGCCGACCGTCCCGGGGGCCGCGTCCTGGGCCGGGAACGCGGGGTACTGCGCTACGACCTGCACCCGCGCGACGCGCGACGCCTGCTGCGCTCGGTGCGGGCCATGGGCGAACTGCTCCTGGCTGCCGGCGCGGAGGAGGTCCTCACCGGTGTGCCGGCGGCCCCCGGGGCACGCACCCTGGTGGAACTGGACGCGATTCTGGCCGATGTGACGGTGCGCCGGCTGCATCTGTCCGCGTTCCATCCCACGGGTACCGTCGCGCTGGGGGCCGATGCGGCGACGGCACCGGCCCATCCCGACGGCCGGCTGCGGGGCGTGCGCGGGGTGTACGTGGCGGACGCGTCGGGGCTGCCGAGCTGTCCGGAGGTGAATCCTCAGCTCAGCATCATGGCCGTGGCCCTCACGGTGGCGCAGGCCGCCGGGGCCTCGGTGTCCGGCTGATTCACCCGACTCCCCACCGGGCCGGGGTCCGTGGGTCCTATGCTCGCGGCCCATGAAGACTCCCGACTGCTACGCATGCTCCCAGGAAGCCCAATTCGGCTCCCTCGCCCCGCGCGAACGCGTCGCCTTCGACCCGCACTGGCGGGTGGCCCACGACTTCAAGACGGCTCTGCCCGGGTGGCTGGTGCTGCTGCCCCGGCGCCATGTCACGGCCGTCCACGACCTCACGGACACCGAGGCCGCGGCGCTGGGCGGGTGGCAGGTCCGGCTGTCCCGGGCGCTCGCCGACCTGACGGGGTGCGTCAAGACCTACGTCGTCCAGTTCGCGGAGGCCGAAGGATTCGCCCATGTGCACTTCCACATCGTGCCGCGGGCGGCGGACCTGCCCCCGGAGCACCGCGGCGTGGGCGTGTTCGACCTGCTGCGCCGGCCGGCGGAGGAGCGGGTGACGGCCGAACAGGCCGACCGCATCGCCCTCGACCTGCGCGCCCGGATCGGCGGGCGGCCCACGGATCGTCCGGTGCAGGAATCCTGAGCGCAGGCCGTACCGGGGGCCGCCCGCCGCGGCGGCTGCGGGGTCACGCGCCGGAGGATGTCTCCAGTACGCGCTTGAGGTTGCGCAGTGTCGTGTCGATGTTGCGGACCTGGAACTCGGCGAAGGTACTGCCGCGGGTGGCCAGCCGGTCGAAGGCGTTGGCCGCGAACGTGGGCCACGAGCGCCGGTCGTCGGTCCAGGTCTCCGTGACGCGCGTTCCCTCCCCCTCGGGCGCGAACCGGTACTCCCAGGTGGCGATTCGGCTGCGCAGCACCGGGCGGTTCAGGCCGATCGCGTGAACGCGGAAGGCGAAGTGACTGCCGGGCTCGGCCACGGTCACCGTGCACTGCGTGACCCAGCGGAACGCACCGCGCTTGTTGCGCCCGACGAACGTGGTGCCCTGCGCGGCCGGCGAGTCCGGCACCCCCGCCGCCGTGCCGAGGTTCTCCGGACTCCAACGGCCCATGTCGGACGGCCGGCTGACCGCCTCGTAGGCCGCCGCGGGCGGAACGTTTATGACAACACTGCGAGTCACGGTGAAAACGCGGGCCACGATGACGCCTTCCGGAGGGGACACCAGTACGCTACTGATCGGTAGTAATCATGGCATGCACCGGTCCCCCGGCGCCCGCTCCCGAGCAGCGCACAGCGTCTCGGACTCGGGGCCAACGGGTGACCGCGCGCACGGCGTTCGACACGCACCCGGGCGGCCCATACCCGCACAGGGCCGGGTGGCCACGCGGGTGAACGGGTGATACTTGCGCCGAATCCGATTGCGCCTGCGAGACCCTTCCCGCGCTCTGTGCCACGTTGTCTACCGCGCAGCCCCCTATCGGTGTTCATTCTTGCGCACACTGCGGCTTGAGGAGAAAACCTGTGACCAAATTCCAGCGGATCATGACTTCTGCCGTCGTGGCCGGCAGCTTCGCCGTGGCGAGCATGGGTGTTGCATACGCGGACGACACCACCAACGACAGCCCGAGCTACACCTTCAACGGGAGTCTGCTGGGCGGGACCCCGCAGACTCCCCAGACGCCCCAGACGCCCCAGACCCCGCAGACTCCCCAGACTCCGCAGGCGCCTCAGCTTCCCCAGGGCGCGGCGCAGAACCAGCCCGGGACCAAGCTCGCCCCCAAGAGCTCCGGGCAGCCGGGCGACGACAACACCACGCTCGACCAGGGGCAGTGCCAGGACCAGAACCAGAACCAGAACCAGAACCAGAACCAGAACCAGGGTCCGGGGCACGACAAGGATAAGGACAAGGACAAGGACAAGGACAAGGACAAGGACAAGTGTCAGGTGCCGCTGACGCCGAACACCCCCAACACCCCGAACACCCCGAACACCCCCGGCCCCGGCGTCCCGAACACGCCCAACACCCCCAACACGCCGAACACCCCTAACACCCCGGGCCTGATGAGCACGCTCCGGACTCTGCTGCAGCCGACCAGTCTCTTCTGACCCGGCAGCACGCGAAGGCGCCGTACAGCGAATTGCTGTACGGCGCCTTCTTCCGTGCGGGGCCGGTCACCCTCCGGGTGTGTTCGGGGTGTTGGGGGTGTTCGGCGTGTTCGGGGTGTTGTTGTTCACGCCGTTCGGGGTGTTCGGCGTATTGGGGGTGTTCGGCGTGTTGGGGGTGTTGTTGTTCACGCCGTTCGGGGTGTTCGGCGTATTGGGGGTGTTCGGCGTGTTCGGGGTGTTGTTGTTCACGCCGTTCGGAGTGTTCGGCGTATTGGGGGTGTTCGGCGTGTTCGGGGTGTTGTTGTTCACGCCGTTCGGAGTGTTCGGCGTATTGGGGGTGTTCGGCGTGTTCGGGGTGTTGTTGTTCACGCCGTTCGGAGTGTTCGGCGTATTGGGGGTGTTCGGCGTGTTCGGCGTGTTGTTGCGCCCGTTCGGAGTGTTGGGCGTGTTCGGGGTGTTCGGCGTGTTCGGGGTGTTGTTGCGCCCGTTCGGAGTGTTCGGGGTATTGGGCGTGTTCGGCGTGTTCGGCGTGTTGCCGCGCCTGTTCGGAGTGTTCGGCGTGTTCGGGGTGTTGGGCGTGTTCGGGGTGTTGCCGAGGCGGTTCCGCGTGTTCGGGGTGTTCGGTGTGTTCGGTGTGTTCGGTGTGTTCAGCCGGTTGCGCGGGCCGGGGGGCTTGGGCCGCTCGACCGACTTGGTGACCGAGTCCTTGTGGGCCGTGGGCGCGGCTTGGGCACCGGCCACACCGACTGTTCCTGCGATCAGTGCAGCAGCGCAGGAGGCACCCGCGATGCGCGCTATTCGCTTCCGGGCTGTAAACATGAGTCGCCTCTCAATCGCCTTCGACTGTGCGGACCGTCCATTCCCCGTGACGGCTGGCATTTTGCCTAAAAACCGTTTTTCCCATGGATGCCGGGCCGGCAGGGGAGGTCGCGGCGTGGGGAGATTCCGAGCGAGTCATGGCCTCCGGTGGAGTCGGCGGATTCTGCGGACGACGTTCCGGGCTGAACGCGCCGGCCGGGGGCGCGGATGCCGCGCCCTCCCGGGGCATGGGACATCCCCCTTCTTCGGCCGCACCGCAGAAGGGTGCGACCGGCGCAACCACGCAGGAGCAGCTGCGACACATGTCGAGCGCTGCCACGCATCGGCCATGGGGTTTCTCTCCGCCCTCTCGACGCACTCACGGAAACGAGGGACAGCACAGGGGCGCACGCCACGGACATCCCGGGTCGTCACCCTCGGCTGTCGTCTTTTTTCTGGTGTGCAGGCTCGTGGAGGAGTCCGGCTTTCCAGCAGGGTGTTCCTGGCGCATTCGGGCGATCGACCGGCTGTCGACCTCGCCGCGTGTCCGGTGGGGGTGCGGTGGAGCAGGAGCGTGTCCCCCGACTGCTGTCGTGTGCAGCCGCCCCGGGTGGGCACGCGGGAACGGGTACACATCAGGCTCTGATCGCCACGGCCGTCTGGCCGTTCGACCGGCACTCGCCCTGTCCCGCAATGGGCCGTGGAACTGCCCATGCGCTTCACTCTATCGGCGGTACGACAGCGACGCAGCTTGAGCGCCGCAAGGCCATTCCCACCGGCTCCGCGCCGCTCGGCGAGCGGGACGGAGCCGGTTCCGGCCCACTTCCGGCGGGCGGTGTCTCCGCGTGGTCCGCTGTGGTCCGCTTTTCAAGGGAACCTGCTGTCACCGCGCCACGGCACACGAACGGTCGAAAGCATTCACTAGCTTTCATCAACGGAGACAGCAGATTTTCTGCTCGTACTTCATGACATGTTGGGCCTCCTTTCCTCTCCCTCCCGGAGGCGCAGCGTGGACAACCGCGTTCCCGGCCGCAGGACGGCACCGGTCCATCCGAGGTGGTCCGACCGCCTGATACGGCAGATCGACACCTTCGCGGCCACCCGGTCGCGCGCCCGGACCGTGCCGGCGCTGGTCCTGGTCAGGGAGGACGGCGGCGACGTCCGCGCGCCGGCCTTCCTGGTCCGCGAGTACGAGCACCGGCTGACGCGGGCGCACGGCGACTCCGCCTGTCAGGTGCCGCACGCGGTGGTCGACGACGCGGAGTCGGACGGCACTTTCCTCGCGGCGATCGACCACGTGGCGGCACGGTTCGAGATGACCATGCCGTCGGGGCGCCTGCGGCTTCCCGCCTTCCACACCTGCCGGGCCGTACTGGATCTGGAGCGTGGCTCCGGTGATCTGCGGGCCCGGCAGCAGCCGGTCCTGGACGGCCTGTACGGGGCGCTCCTGGAGCGGAGGCGGGCGCTCGGGGCCTGCGCGCGCATCGCCGGATTCCTCGGACAGCACTTCCTGACCGGCTGGCTGCAGGGGCTGGTGGCGGCGCTCGTCGTCGGCCTGCCGAAGGCCTGCTACGGGTTCCGTCTGCGCCGCCGGGGCCTGCGATGGGTGGCCGACGAACTGAACGCGGCCTGCTTCCTCGACGCCTCCCTCGCCTTCTGCAAGGACGGCGGTCTGGCACCCGAGGATCCCCGGGTCCGGCGGATCCTGCTGCGGGCGCTGCTCGCCGACCTGCGCCGGGCGACGCGGCGCAGGTCCCCGCTGAGCCATCTGTGGGCGCGGCGCCGGTGGTCCTTCGTGGTCCTGATTCCCGAGGTCGACGACGTGCGGGGCCCGGGCCGGGCGTTCCTCGGCACCTTCGGGGAGCTCGCCGTGGACGAGACGACCCGGCCGCTGCTGGTCCTGGCCGCCTGCGCGGGTCCGCCACCGGACTACGCCGTGCCCGCGGACGCCGACCCGGCCCGGCCCAACGGCATCGCCGACAAGGTCTTCACCCTGCTCGGCGAGGGCAGCGCCGAACCGGTCCGCCTGGTCACGCTGCCCGCCGAGGACGACGACGCCGAGCGCACGGCGGAGAAGCGGCTGACCACCCGTCCCGGCGTGGACGCCCGCAGGGACAGCGCGCTGGACTGGCTGCGGCCGACCGCGCTGCCGGTCCTGGCCGTGCTGGGCGTCGCCGCCGTCCTGGTGCCCCGCCATCTGTGGGCGCCCCCTCCGGCCGCGCCGAAGGCGCCGCCCTCCTGCGTCTCGGTGCGCACCGGGGAGCGGGTCGGCATCACCGACGGGGTCCGCTGCGACCTGGCCGTCCCCGGAGCACGCGGCGAGGAGCTGCGGGAACTGGAACGGGAGGTGGCCCGGCAGAACGCCGCGATCACGGACGGGCGGTACCAGACCCTGGTGTTCCTCGCGCCCCTGAGCCTGCAGGCCGGGGTGTACGACGACCCGCCCATCGGGCTCCAGATCCTGCGCGGGGCGATCGCCCAGCAGCACCGCCTCAACAGCGAGGTCCGGCAGAACAAGATGCCGATCCGGCTGCTGATCGCCAACACCGGCCAGTACTTCCGCTACGGCGCCCGCAGCGGGGCGGCGCCGGGCGATCCGGACGTCAGCCGCATGATCATCGAGCGGCGGCGGAAGGAACGCATCGCCGCGGTCATCGGCCTCACCCAGAGCCGGCCCGAGTCGATGCAGGCGGCCCGTGAACTGGACCGGGCCGGCATCCCGGTCGTCGCCAACGGGGTGACCGGCAGCCGGCTGGTCGGCCCCGACGCACCGCAGCGCTACTTCCAGATCTCCGCTCCCAACACCCGGGTCGCCGCCGTCCTGGCCGACTTCGTGCGCCGCTCCCCCGCCGTCCGCGCGTTCACCGGCCGCAGCCCGCACGCCGTCGTCGTGTACGACCCGACCGACGCGTACTTCAGCACGGACCTGAAGGACCTCTTCACAGGGGCCTACCGCGCCCACGGCGACATCGACGAGGTCGCCTACAGCGAGCGGCCGGGCGCCACCACGCCCGCCGCGATCGCGGCCGACGTGTGCAACAAGGTCGCGGCCACCCACGGCATCGTGGTCTACCTGGGCCGTTCCGGGGTGCTGCCGAGTCTGCTGAACGCCATGCAGTCGGCGGGCGGCCCGTGCCAGCCGCCGCAGGGCACGACGATTCCGCTGATCGCCGAGAGCGCGCCCATCGACTTCCAGCTCCATCCGGTGCGCACGGCGCGGTCGTACCCGTACGTGACGGTCTTCTACGAGACGGCCAACGCGCCCACGCAGGACGCCCGGGACCCCTACGCCCAGTTCGCCCAGGGCTTCGCCGCGGTCTTCGGGACGCGGGGTGCCGACGCCGACGCGGCCGGCGGGTTCGACACCGTCGGCATCGTCACCCAGGTCATCGAGAACCTGCTCCCCACCTCGCCGAGCGCCGATGTCGAGCCCAACGACATCTACCTCTGGCTGACCGCCCACGGTGTGGCCCAGTACCCGGGCGCCTCCGGTGTGCTGCGTCTGGACGGCTCCCACAAGTACCCGCCCGACAAGGCCGTCTTCGTCCGCGGGATCGCCCAGCCGCAGGGCACCACCACCACGCTGCTGAGCTGCGGTCTCCTCCCCGACCGGCAGGATCCCGCGACCTGGGGGACCCCGCCGGACGCCTTCCCCTGCCCGCGCGACCCCCGCTGACCGGCGGGCCCTCGCGTGCGCCCGGGCCGGTTCGGATCGAGAATGAACCGGCGGACGGGGGGCGGACGGCGCGCGGCGGATGCCGAAGGGACATCTCCATGGACGCTCAGGTGCCCTCCCCGACGGGAGGATCCCCGGGCACCCGCACCCCCGCGGGCAGCGGGCCGGCATGACGGCCCGGCCGGGCAGGAACCCGGTCCTGCCACGGGCGGTGCAGGTCACCGCCGCGGCCGGCGCAGGCTTCTACGCCTTCCTATACGGCCTGGACCAGCCGGTCTCGGCGCTCTACGCGATCTTCGCTCCGATCGCCCTCGGGCTGCTGTCCACCGTCCCCGGCACCGGACGCGCCCAGGCCGCGCTGACGGTGAAGGCCCTGCCGGCCGCCGTGCTGCTGGTGCTCCTGGGCACGGCGCTCGCGGTGGCCACGTCGGCCGCCGTGGCCGGCATGCTGGTCGTCGGGTTCGTGCTCAGTTTCGCCGCGGTCGCCGGTGCCCGCGTCGGGGGAGCCGCGCCCGGACTGCAGCTCCTGTACATCCTGGCCTGCTTCCCGCCGTACGCCCCGCAGACCCTGGGGGCCCGGCTGACCGGCCTCGTCGTGGGCGTCCTGCTGCTGGCCGCGGCCGAGGTGCTCCTGCTGCCGGGCCCGGTCCCGCCGACGTACCGGGACGTCCTCTGCGACGGCCTGCGGGCGGCGGCCACGGCGGTGCGCGATCCGGACCGTGTCACCCCGGCGGACCTGCGCGGGCGGGGCGAGGCGCTGCGGCTGTCCAACGTGGCGGCCGGGGAGTGCCCGGCCGGACCGGGGCGCAGGGACCGGGCGCTGGCCCAGGCGGGAGCCGCGGTCCGGCGGGTCCTGGAGCAGCTGGCCACCTGGGCCGGGGGCCCGGATCCGCACGACCGGCCCCCGGGGCCCGACCGGGCGGCCGCCGCGCTGCTGGATCGGGTCGCCGGCGACTGCGCGGCGACCGAGGGCGCCCTGCGGGCGCGCGGCCGGCCCCCGTCTCCGGCGGCACTGGAGGAGGCCATCCGGCTGTTCCAGGCCGAGCGGATCGAGAGCACCGCCGAGGCGCCGCGCCGGGGACCGGGCACGGCCGTGCTGCGCCGGCAGGCGGCCGTGCTCGCCCTGGCGGAGTCCACGTGGATGGCGGTGACCGCCGTCGGCGTGGCCGACGGCGGCCGGCTCCGGGGGCCGCTGCCCCCGCGCGAGGTCTTCTGGTACGCGACCCTGTCGACGCCCCGGCTGTGGGCGCGCCGGATCGCCGGGAACCTCACCCACCGGTCGGTGTGGTTCCAGAACGCCGTACGGGTCTCCGCGGGCCTCGCGGCGGCCCGGCTGGTCGCCGGCACGCTGGACCTGGCGCACGGGTTCTGGGTCCTCCTGGCGGTGCTGACCCTGGGTCGCACCACGGCCGGCGCCACCTGGCGGGCCGTGCGCCTGGCGCTGGTGGGGACGCTGGTGGGCGCGGTCGCCGCGGGGGCGCTGCTCGCCGGGCTCGGCTGGCACCCGGCGGTCTACGCCATCCTGCTGGTGCCGGGCATGCTGGCCGCCTTCGTCCTCGGGCCGCGACTGGGCGTGGCGTACGCGCAGGGACTGTTCACGCTGGTGGTCGCGCTGATCTTCGCGCAGATCACGCCGACGTCCTGGCACCTGTCGGAGGAACGCATCGTCGACGTCGTCACGGGCAGCGCCATCGGTCTGCTGTGCGGACTGCTGGCCTGGCCGGCGGGGGCGCGCCGCGAGGTCCGCCGGACGATGGCGGCGCTGCTGCACGCCTGCGGCGGGCTGATCCCGGCCACGGTCGACTGCCTGCTGGCCCCGCCGGGCCGGGGCACGGACCCGCCCGAGACGTTTCCGGCGCTGCACCGTCTGCGCCTGGCGGAGGCGGCCTACGCGCAGTACCGCAGTGAGCCGCCGGCCGCCCGGGAGGGGGCGCCGGTGGACTGGCACGCGGTGCTCATCGTGGCGTACCAGTCGGTGCTGGGCGCCCAGCGGCTGCCGCGGTTCGAGTCGGCGGCCCGGGATGCGCCGCCGGGGGCGCGCGACTGGGCCTGCCGGACGGCGGCCGGGCTGGCGGACGACGCGGACCGGATCGCCGGCCTGTTCAGCCACCCGGACGGGGCCCGCCCGGGGCGGAGTCCCCGGGCGCTGCCGCCGGACCACCGGGCGGCGCTGCCGACGGTCGTCGATCTCGAGGTGTGGCTGACGGGCATCGACCGGCAGCTCACCCGCATCGAGGCGTCCGTGGGCCCGGAGCCGGGGCGGGGTTCCACCTCGGAGGCCGCTCCGGGCGGGTAGGACGGTGCGGCCGCGGGGGGCGGTCCACTGCCGGGGGCCGGTGCTGAGTCCCGAGTGGTGGGAAGTGCGCGCCGGGGGTGGTTCGGGTGCTCCCACGTCCCGATGGACCGGCCCCCGTCTCACACGGAGGCGTGTCCTTCGAGGTACCGGCGGACGGCGCCCGGAAGGGGGACACGGGCCGCTTCCGCGAGCGGCATCCAGCGGCGCTGTGCGGGGGCGAGCCGGGCGTCGTCGGACGGGGTCTCGCTGAGCAGCTGGCACACCACGGCGGGTACGGCGTCCCGCGCACCCACGGCACCCTCGGCGGCGTGAGGGCCCGCGAGGCCGTCGGGACCGTCCTGGGCGTCGGGGGAATCGGCGTGCTCGGGACCGGAGGGCAACACCGTGGAACCGTCCACCAGGTAGCCGGTGAGCTCGTACACCAGGCGCGCGGCTGCGGCCTCGGCACGCTCGGCGGGCTCCCGGCCGCCCGTGGGCAGCGCCCAGCCGTCCGGCCCCTCCGCGAGCAGCAGCCGCCCGTCGTACACGACGACCGCCTGCACCACACCCTGGTCCGTCCGCTCCGGCGTCATGGCCCGGCCGCTCCTCGCCTCGTCGCGCGCGGGCCGTCCGGCCCGCGGTCCCGCCGCCTTGCGTACCCGTCCTACCCGTACCGCGGGGGTTCACGCGCGGGCCCCGTCACGGCCGGAAGGCGGACCCGCCGGGCGGGCGGGACGCACGTGATGCCCTCTAGGCTGGAGGCAGGGGGATCTTCCGGCGCTGTCGGCACCGCGGGAGTGACCATGAGCAGGGAACCCGAGGAGAGCACCGAACCCGGGGCGATCGGCACCGAGGCACGGCGGGCACTCGAGCGGGAACTCGCCGATCTGCGCACCGAACGCGAGGCGGTCGCCTCCACCCTCGGCGGCACGGACACCGCCGGCGACACCGCCGACCAGGCGGACGAGTTGCAACGGGCCACCGAGCTGGACCGGCTGGACAACCGGATCGAAACGCTCCGCACACGGCTCGAGAGGGCGAGCAGGGCGGCTCCGCCGAGCACGGACGCGGTGGGGGTGGGCAGCACCGTCGAGGTCCGTTTCGCGGACGGCACGACGGAGACAGTGCAGATCGGTGAGATCGCCGCGGAGTCGGACCTGACCCTGGTGACCGCCGACAGCCCGCTCGGCCGCGCCCTGCTGGGCCACCGGGCCGGCGACTCGGTCGCGTACGACACCCCGGACGGCCGCGCGACGGCCACCGTGGTGTCGCTCGGCGAGCGGCCGGACGCAGCGCGGTAGCCCCCGCCGTCGCCGGTGAGGGTGCCCGAGCCGGGAAGCGGACCGTCAGGCCGGGGTCGGGGGAGGACCGGAGGGCGCAGCCGGCGGGTCGTCGAGGAACGCGGCGGTCGGCACGTGGAAGAGGCATCCGGTGACCGGCACCGAGAAGTCCAGGAGCCGGTCGTGCACACCGGGGCGGTCACCGAGGAACATGTTCCGCAGCATCCGTTCGGTGACCTCGGGCGTACGGGCGTAGCCGATGAAGTACGTGCCGAACTCACCGTCCCCGACGCGGCCGAAGGGCATGTTCTCCCGCACGATCTTCCGTTCGCGCCCGTCCGCGCCGGTGACGGTGGTGAGCGCCACGTGCGCATCCGCGGGCTTCTCCTCGTCCGGCAGCTCGACGTTGTCCGGTTTGGTGCGTCCGACGGCCAGCTCCTGTGCGCGGGTGGTCAGGGCGTTCCAGGCATCCAGGTCGTGCAGGTACTTCTGGACGACCACATAGCTGCCGCCCGCGAAGGCGGGGTCCTCGTCGCCGACGAACACCGCGTCCGCCGCCACCCGGCCCTCGGGGTTCTCGCTGCCGTCGACGAAGCCGAGAAGGTCGCGCTCGTCGAAGGAGCGGAAGCCGTGCACCTCGTCGACGACGACGGCCGCCCCGCGGAGGCGTTCGCCGATCAGCCGGGCCAGTTCGAAGCACAGGTCCATGCGGCGGGCGCGGAGGTGGAAGAGCAGGTCGCCCGGGGTGGACGGAGCCCGGTGGCGCGGACCGTCCAGGGGCACGAAGGGGTGGAGATCGCGTGGGCGCGGTCCGGTGAAGAGCCGGTCCCAGGCGGCGGAGCCGATGCCGACGACGCAGCTCAGCCCGGCGTCGGGGGCACGGAAGCCGACCGAGCGGCGCAGCCCGGCGATGTCCTGGAGGAGTTCACGGACCGCGGGTTCCCCGCCGTCGTCGACGGTGCAGACGAGGAACATCGCGTACCTCGCCGGCGGGGTGGTCACCGTCTGCGGTGCGCTCACGGCCTGCGCCTCCTGATTCTCCGCGGCCGCCGGCCGCCCGGCCCGGGCGCAGGCGTACCGGGGCCGCGGCGTCCGTCCGGGCACGGCTCTCCCCCAGTCTCACCGCGCCCTCCGGGGCCCGCCAGGCGAGTGGCCCGTTCCGAGCGGCACCGGCCCGTCCGCCGGAAGCCCGGACCCCTCCTCCAAGGGCTTTTTCCGACAACGCCTCCCGCCGACGTTTTTCGGACGCCTTTCGCGGGGCATTCCACCACCCGTCATAAAGCCCCCTTGAGGGAGGCCGAACAATTGCTTATGGCAGGACGGGCGCATGTGACCACCGTCTCCGTCCGCGGCGGAACCGAATGCAGGGAGAGCCCGTCAGCACGTCCGAAATCCATTGCACAGCGGGCCAGTTGGGTCAAGAGCATTCCGAATGATGAGATACGCTTCCGATGCAGGACGCCGCCCCAGTCGCACACGGGCGCAGCGCCGCATCACGTCGTGGGTGACGCCTCCCTCCGCCCTGTCGGAGCGCACCGGATCCGTCACACCGCCGTCGGTCCTTCCTTCTGCCGTCGGTTCAACCAGCATGCTTCGAGCAGGAATTGATGCCCGTTCAGTCTCTCGCGGAGCTCATACGCTTCGCGCGCACCAACTCGCCTTTCTACCGCTCCCTTTACGCCCACCTTCCCGAAACCGGGATACGCCTCACCGACCTTCCCGTGGTCCCGCAGGCGGATTTCTGGCGGGCCAACACGCCGCGCGACAACGGGCTACTGACCGCACCCCTGGACGAGGCGGTCGTCTTCCGCAGCGGCGGCACGACGGGATCCCCGAAGTTCTCCTACTACACCCGCACCGAATGGCGGGAGTTCACCACCGCGTTCGGCGCCGGACTGGTCACCGCTGGATTGCGGGCGGGCCATCGGGTGGCCGACCTGTTCTACGCGGGCGACCTGTACGCCAGTTTCAGCTTCATCCTCGACTCGCTGCACCGCTGCCCGGTCGCCAACGTACGGCTGCCGCTGGGCGGCGCGGCGCCCTGGGAGTCCACGGCGGCCACGCTGGAGGACTTCGGGGTGCAGGTCGTGGCCGGTACCCCGACCACCCTGTGCTCACTCGCCGAGCGCCTCGCCGCCGCCGGGCGCACCCTGCCCGAGGTGGAGCTGCTGCTGTTCGGCGGCGAGTGCCTCTTCGGAGACCAGCTCCCGCTGCTGAAAGCGGCGTTCCCGAACGCCCTCGCGCGCTCCCTGGGGTATGCGAGCGTGGACGCCGGGCTGCTCGGCGAGGCCGTGCCCGGCGAGGACACCCGGGTGCACCGCGCGTTCACCCCGCACACGCTGGTCGAGATCCTCGACGACGAGACCGACCGTGCCGTCGAGGACGCGGGCGTGCCGGGCCGGCTGGTCGTCACCGACCTGCGGCGGCGGCTGATGCCGGTCCTGCGCTACCCGGCCGGCGACCGGGCCGCCTGGGTGGACCGCGCCGCGGGTGTGTTCCGCATCCTCGGCCGCGCCGAGGAGGGCGTCCGGGTCGGCCCCGTGTCGCTGTACACGCAGGACGTGCACGACGTCGTCACGGCGACGGACACCGACGGCGACGTGGCCGGACTGCAGCTCGTGGTGCGCCGCAGGGACGGCCGGGACGGCCTGGTGCTGCGTCTGGCCACCGCCGAGCCGGGCGCACGGCACACGGCCCTGGGCGAGGCCCTCGCCGGAGCCGTCCTGGCACAGCGCCCGCTCTACGCGAGCGCCGCCACCGCCGGACACGTCAACGCACTCACCGTCGAGTGGGTGCGGCACCGCGACCTGGCCGTCAACTCCCGCTCCGGCAAGCTCATCCGCGTCGTCGACGAACGGCCGCACTCATGAGCGCGGCGGCTCCGCGCGCCCGCCGGCTGCCGGTGGTGCTGCGCAACCCGGCGTTCGGCCGGGTGTGGGCGGGGCAGTTGCTGACCCAGATGGCCGGGCGGATGGTCCAGGTCGGCGCGGTCTGGTGGCTGGTCGGCTTCGCCGGCGGTGGGCACCGCGGGCTGTCCTCGGGGCTGTTCCTCACCGTGAGCACCCTGCCCGCGGTGGCCCTCGCACCCGTGGTCGCCCGGGTGGTCGCCCGCCGTCCCCACCGCTCGGTGCTGGCCGGGTCGGCGGGCGCGGCGGGTCTGGTGGCCGCGGTCACGGCGGCCTGGGCCGGTGCCGCGGCACTGCCCGTCGCGGTCGTGTTCGCGGCCGGACCGGCGCTGGCGACCTGCCAGGCGCTCTTCGACCCGTGTCTGACGACGTCGGTGCCGGAGCTGGTCGACGACGCCGACATCGAGGCGGCCACCGGGTTCGAGCTGTCCACCCAGTCCGTGGCCGGCCTCGCCGGTGGGCTGCTGGGCCCGCTGGTGGTCGACGCGGCCGGGCTGGCGGGCGTCGTCGCCGGATGTGCGGGGGCGTACCTGCTCGCCGCGCTCCTCATCGCCACCGCCCGCTTCCCGCTCGGCGCACCCGCCACCGCGCCGGCCGGCACGCACGGTCCGGAGCACCCCTCGGACGCGCAGGCCCCGGAGCACGCGGTGCCCGCGGGCGGACCGGCCGAGGGGGCCGCTGCCCGGCCGCGGCCGCTGCGCCGCGTGCTGGCCGGTCTGCCGTTCGTGCGGCGCGTCCTGGTCTGCTTCACCGCGGCCAACCTGTTCACCACCGCCGTCTACGTCGTGATGCCGCTGTACACGCGGGGCGTGCTGCACTCCACCGGATCGACGGTCGCCTCGCTGGAGGCGGCGCTCGGCGTGGGCGCGCTCCTCGGGGCGGTCACCGGCGGGCGGCTGCCGGGGCGTCCGACCGTCCTCGGCGGCACCTGCCTGGCCGCGATGGCCGTCGCCCTGGGCCTGCCCGGCCTGGTCGCCGGCCATGCGGTCGCGGCCGGCGCGCTGGTCGTCGCCGGCTGGTGCGTGGGCGTCATCGGAGTGCGGTTCGTGGCGCTGTTCCAGCGCACCGTGCCCGCCGCCGACAGGCCGGCCTTCTTCGCGGTGATGCAGGCCCTGCTGGGCGCCACCTTCCCCGTCTCGTCGCTGCTGTTCGGCGCGCTCGGGGACCATGTGACGGCCCGTACGCTGTGCCTGGTCCAGGGCGCCGGACTCGTCCCGGTCGCCCTGGCACTGTGGTGGCTGGGCCGCCGTGGGCAGGACGGGGCACCGCGAGAGACGGCACCGGCCGTCCTACCGCGGGACCCGGCCGCCGCACCGGCCGAGGACGCCCCGGCCGTGCCTGCGGGGGGCGTCTCGTGAACGCGGTCCTCGCCCCCGCCGCCGTCCAGGACATCGCCGAACTGCGGCAGTTGTACTTCGACGTCTACGGGCACGGCTATCCGGTGCCACTGGGCAGCGACCCGGCCGTGATGCGCCGGCTGATCACCGACGGCACCGCGCACTGGCTCACCGCCCGCACCGAGCGGGACGGCCTGGTCGGTTCCGCCGTCGTGCAGACCGACCAGGGCAGCCGGATCGGCAAACTCGTCGGCCTCGCCGTGCGGCCGGGCCACCGCGGCGGCGGACTCGCCTCCGTGCTGACCGGCGCGGTGTGCGACGAGGCGTTCGCCACCGGCCGGCTGGACTCCGTGTACGCCACCGTCCGCGTCGTCACCGAGGGCCCGCAGCACGTCGTCGTCCGCAACGGCTTCCGGCCGCTCGGGCTGATGCCCAACGCGGTCGAGGTCGAGGGCTGCGAGAGCCTCGCGCTGTTCGCCCGGTACGCCGGCGGCGTTCTGGAGCGGCGCGCCCCCGTAGCCCGGGTCCCGGAGGGCCTCGGCGCGCTGCTCGGCGCCGCGTCCGCGGGGGTCGGCATCGACTGGGCGGGGACGGAGCGGATCGCCGCCCGTCCCGCGCCGCGGGCCGCCGGGCGCGCCGAGCCGGTCGAGCTGATCGCGGCGCCCGCGTTCGTCCGGCGGCGCTTCGTGGAGCGCTTCCCCGACGCCGCCGACCGCTTCTTCCCCCTGCACACGCCGAACGCGCTCCTTGTCCCCGCCGACGCCGGGTTCGAGGCGTACGTCGACCTCGACCCGGTGGCGGGCAGCTGCGCCCTGGTCGCGGTGCACCCCCGGCCGGCGGCGGTGGCCGGGGCACTGGAGGCGCTGATGTCCGTGATCACCCGGGCCGGCGCGGACTACGCCGAGACGCTGCTGCCGCTCGCGGACACGGACGCGCTGGAGGTCTTCCTGGCCTCCGGCTTCGTGCCGAGCGCGGTGTACCCGGCGATGCGCCGCATCGGCGACCGGCTGCACGACTACGTGGTGCTGTCCCGGACCAGCCGTCAGATCGACTTCCGGACGACGGCCGTCAGCACCCTGCTCCAGCCCTACCTGAGCGCCTATCTGAGCGCCTGGACCTCCACCTACCTCCCCCTTCACGAGGTGTCCCGATGAACCCCCATCTCGCCCCCGTCGAGGTCCCCGACCCGGCGGCTCTCGGCCATGTGCAGCGGCTGTGCGACGTGGCGTCGCCGTACGCCGCGGGCCCCGACGAGGACGCGCTGTTCGCCGCCGCGATGGCCGAGGCCCACGACTGGCACGCGCAGCGCTCCCCGTTCTTCGCGTCCCTCCTCCAGGACCGGCCGGAGGCTCCCGCGCCGACGGTGGGCAGCGGGGTGCGCACCCCGCTGGTGCCGGCCGAGTTCTTCAAGCGCCACGAGGTGCTGTCGGTCCCCCGCGAGGACGTGTTCCTGCACCTGACCTCGTCGGGCACGTCCGGGCAGAAGTCGCAGATGTTCTTCGACGAGTGGACCATCCGCGCGGCCCAGCGCATGGTGGCCCGCATCTTCGACCACTACGGCTGGATCACCCCGGACCAGCCGGTCAACTACCTGCTCTACAGCTACGAACCGGCGCCGTCCCTGAAGCTCGGCACCTCCTTCACGGACAACTACCTGTGCGACTTCGCACCGGCCCGGCACACCACGCACGCCCTGCGGCACACCGGCTCCGGCCACGAGTTCGACGTGCACGGCTGCATCGCGGCGCTCCGACGGTACGCCGACGACGACGTGCCCGTGCGCATCCTCGGCTTCCCCGCGTTCCTGCACTTCACCCTGGAGCGGATGGCGGCCGCGGGGCTGCCCCCGCTGGAGCTGCCGCAGGGGTCGCTGGTGGTACTCGGCGGGGGCTGGAAGGGCCACGCCGACCGGCAGATCGGCAAGGCCGCGTTCTACGCGGAGATCACCGCGCGCCTGGGGATCCCCCGCGACCGGATCCGCGACACCTTCGGATCGGTCGAGCACTGCGTCCCGTACGTCGAGTGCGAGGAGCACCGGCTGCACGTGCCGGTGTGGTCGCGGGCCGCGGTCCGCGACACGGCGACGCTGCGCCCCCTGCCGTACGGGGAGCCCGGCTTCCTGCACCTGGTCAGCCCTTACATCACCTCCGTGCCGGCGCACAGCGTCGTGATGGGCGACCTGGCGTCGCTGCACCCGGGCGGGGAGTGCGGCTGCCCGCTGCCCACCGACTGGTTCACCGTGCACGGCCGCGCCGGCGTGAGCCGCAACCGCAGCTGCGCGGTCGCCGCCGCCGAACTCATGAAGGGAATGTCGTGACCACTTCCGCCTCCGTACTCCACCTCTGGCAGGGCGAGTTCGTCGACGACGCCGAGGCCGGGCGCCGGATCGCCGCGCTGCCCGAGCTGGCCGCCGGGGTGCTGGCGCGCCCGCTGCCCACCGAGGTGGTGCTCGCGGCCTGCGCCGCGGTGAGCGCCGACCTGGCCGACCCCGCCTCCGCGCTGTACGGCCGGCTGGCGGCGCACCTGCCGGCCGGCGAGGCGGCCGCGGCCCTCGCCGAGCTGTCCTCGGCGCTCGCCCCGCAGGCCCTGGAACGCAAGCTGCGCCGGGAGCTGGGCGGTCTGCGTCCGGAGCGGCTGACCCGCCCCGACGCCCGCGAGACCGTGTACGAGGCCTGGGCCCCGGTCGGTCTGCTGGTGCACATCGCGCCCGGCAACGCGGCCGGCGTCGCCCCGCTGAGCGTCGTCGAGGGCCTGTTGGCGGGGAACCTCAACGTGCTCAAGACCAGCGGCGGCGACACGCCGCTCGCCCTCGACCTGCTCGCCGCACTGGGCGCCGCGGACCCGACCGGACGGGTCCGCGAGCGCGTCGTCGCCCTGCGCTTCCCGTCCTCGCGCGGGGAGTGGCTGACGGCGCTCTGCGGCCAGGCGGACGGGATCGCCGTGTGGGGCGGCGAGGACGCCGTGCGCGCCGCGGGCGAGCTGGCGCCGCCCGGCTGCCGGGTCGTGGAATGGGGCCACCGGATCTCGTTCGCCTATCTGACCGGCCCGGCGGCCGCCGACCCTGCCGTGCTCGACGCGCTCGCCGGGGACGTGTGCCGCCTGGAGCAGCAGGCGTGCTCCAGTCCGCAGGTGGTCTACCTCGACACCGAGGACACCGAGGAGGTGTTCGCCTTCGCGGAGCGGTTCGCCGAGCGGCTGGCGAAGGTCAGCGACGCGCTGCCCGCCCCGGTGCCGGGCCCGGCCGAGCAGGCCGAGATCACGACCGCGGAGCAGCTCGCCCGGCTGGAGGCGCACCTCGGGCTGACCCGGGTGTTCTCGGCCGACGACGGCAGCTGGCGGGTGCTGGCCGACGCCCGGCCCGCGCTCGACGCCTCCCCGCTGCACCGCAGCGTGCGCGTGAAGCCGCTGCCCCGGGGCGCGATCACCGCGACGCTGCGGCCGATGCGCCGCTACCTGCAGACGGCGGCCGTCGGCGGCGGCCGGGCGGACGTGGCGGAGGTGTCGCGGGCGATGTTCGCCGCGGGCGTCTCCCGGGTCACCCCGGTGGGGTCCATGCTGGAGAGCTACGAGGGCGAACCGCACGACGGCGTCTACGCGTTGCAGCGCTACAGCCGCCGGGTCGCCGTACGCACGCCCGCCGGGGAGTTCGGCACGGTGGCGTGCCTGGACGATCTGGTGGCGGCGCCGGTGCTGCCCCCGGCACCGCAGGCACCGCTGCTCGGGAAGGAGGGCGTGCAGCGGGCGCTGGCCGCCCTGGACGCGCGGTACGCGCACCTGCACTTCCGCAGCGGCGGCTCCACGGGCACGCCCGCGCTGTCGGTGTTCACCTGCGACGACTACGACAACCAGATGCGCGCCGCGGCCGACGGCCTGCTCGCCGCGGGGTTCGACCCGGCCCGTGACCGGGCGGCGAACCTGTTCTACTGCGGCGGGATGTACGGCAGTTTCATCAGCTTCTTCTCCATCCTGGAGCGGCTGAACGCGACCCAGATCCCGATGGCCGCGGGACCCGACCACACGGCCGTCGCCGAGGCGCTGGTCGTGCACGGCGTCGACACCGTGTTCGGCATGCCGTCCTACCTGTGGCAGCTGTTCCACGCGGAGGCGGGCCGGCTGCGCGCCTACGGCGGGATCCGCACCGTGTTCTACGGCGGGGAGCACTTCACGGCCGAGCAACGGCGTGTGCTGACCGAGGAGTTCGGGGTACGGATGATCCGCTCCGCGGCGTACGGCAGCACGGACCTCGGTCCGCTCGGCTACCAGTGCGCCGCCTCGGAGGGGTCGGTCCACCACGTCCTGACGGATCTGCACACGCTGGAGGTGCTCGACCCGCACGAGGACCGGCCGGTGACGCCGGGCGAGCCGGGCCGGCTGGTGTTCACCTCGCGGGCGCGTGCCGGGCAGCGGCTGGAGCGCTACGAGATCGGCGACCTGGGCCGTGAGGTGGGCGGCCCGTGCGCGTGCGGCAGCCATGTGCCCCGGCTGGAACTGCTCGGCCGCTACGGCGACGTCGTACGGGTGGGCACGTACTTCCTCAACTACCGGCGGCTGGCGCAGGTGGCGCAGGAACGCCTCGGCTATCACGGGGAGGTGCAGGTGCTGGTGGACCCGGGGCCGGACCGGGAGCGTCTGACGGTGCGCCTGGACGAGGGGTACGCGTCCGGCGCGGCCGCCGCCCTGGAGGCGCTGGCCGCGGGCGTGCCGGAGCTGGCATCGGCCGAGGCGGAGGGGCTGCTGGACCTGGCGGTGGAGACGGTTCCGGTGGCCGCCTTCGAGCGCACCCCGACCAGCGGCAAGCTCCGCACGGTGATCGACCGCCGCCGGGGCGCTGCGCCGGGCTCCGGTCCGGACTCCGGTCCGGCGAAGGGGGCCTGACGGCGGGAGCCCGCACCACGGCTGCCGTCCGCCCCGGACGGTGCCACGTCAGGCCGCGCGCGTCCAGGGGCGGGCCGCACGCCGGGCCGCGGCGGTGGGCTGCGCCGGCCGGACGCGGTACGTCGTCCGGCCGGGGTCGGCCAGGGGCTCGCCCAGCGCGATGCGCCCCGCGGAGTGCAGTGCGTCGCACTCCGCGGTGGGCAGCGCGACGTAGCAGCTCCCCCGGCCCGTGGCGGGGTCGAGCGGCTGCCAGTAGCGGTACCTGCGGCGCCCGTCGGCGTGGACGGTCAGGAAGACCGGGGTGCGCGAGTCGGAGATGACGCGCAGCAGGTCGGCGCCGGTGGGGCTGAGCGGGCCGGCGGTGCGGCCGCGGTGGGTCAGGATCACTCTTCATTCCTCCCCGGCCGCGGCACGCGGGTCCCGGCCGGCACCGGAGGTCCGGCCCGCCGGCAGCGGTCCGCGGCGGTCGTCCGGCCACGACCTCCGCAGAGGAGCGTGGACACCTTCAACCGGGCCGGGGACGGGCTGCATCGACGAGGACCTTCCTGAACGGGGACGTGAGACCAGGTACCCCGCTCGGGCCACAATGATCTCCTTACTTTCCAGCATTGTTCAGCAGACCACTGACAACAACCCGGCGCGCCGGTCGCACGCCCCCCGGTCAAGTCGCCGTCGGATCCCCGTCCTCGCCGACCCTGGGGATGTCGCCGGTCCGCGGTCCGTGCGCCAGGAGTCGGGGCACGGACCGCGGACCGGGGCGGGTGGGCGTGCTGGTCAGGGGCGCGGGGCCGGGGTCTGGAGTCCGAAGGCGGCGGTGTTCAGAGAGCGCCGCATGGCCCGGCCCATCGGCCGTTCCACGAAGCGGTGGACGAGGTACGACAGGGCGATCAGGGCGGTCACCGTGACGGCGACCAGGAGCGGCGGGGAGACGCGGTGGCCGTAGTGGTGGGCGACCGTCATGCCGATGGTGTCGTGCAGCAGGTAGAGGGGGAAGGTCATCGTGCCGGCGACGGTCAGCCCGCGCCAGCGGATGCGGCGGGTCCGGCCGAGCGCGATGGCGGCGAGCAGGGCGAAGAACACCGTGACCACGAGGACCAGCCAGCCGCGGTCGGGCGACCAGGTGGCCCAGTTGTTGCGGCCGCCCTCCGGGATGAGCAGGAAGTGCAGCGCCAGCAGCCACGACATGCCGACGATGCCCCACAGCAGCGGTGTGGAGCGGTACCGGTGCATGAGGTAGAAGGCCATGCCCGCGATGAAGTACGGGGCGGACGTCGGGTTGGTCACGAGGGTGAGCAGCGGGATCTGGGCAGCGGGCGCGAGGACCGCGGCCACCGTCCACACCCCGCAGAAGATCACCACGCGCCGGTAGGTGAGGCCCTTCCAGACCACGACGGCGAAGGTGAGGTAGAAGCAGAGTTCCGGCCACAGCGTCCAGTAGACCGGGTCGAGGTTGTCGACGCCGAGGGGCGCCTGGAACATGGTGAGGTTCGCCAGGAGCATCCGCGGGTGCGGGTGCCCGAAGGGGCTGTCGGCGAAGTAGACGACGCACGCCGACACCACGATCGCGATCCAGTACATCGGGTACAGCCGGGTGACGCGGGAGATGAAGAACTCCCTCGGGGTGCGCCCCCACGCGCTCATGCAGATGACGAAGCCGCTGATGAGGAAGAACAGTTCGACGCCGAGCCGCCCGAAGGCGAAGTAGCCGTGGGCCTCGGGGAAGGTCTGCTGGTACGGCAGCCCCCAGACCACCTTCATGGCCCCGGGGGTCTGCCCGACGAAGTGGAACAGGACCACCGACAGGGCCGCCAGGAAGCGCAGCCCGTCCAGTGCGGCCAGCCGGTCGTGACGCGGGAGCCGTCCGGCCACGACGACGGGTGGCGGGGGGTCCGCGCGTACCGGCACGGTCGGCAGGGCGGTGCCCCCCGTCCCTCGCCCCGTGGCGGTGTCGGCGGCGGCCCGGTGATCCGTCGTGGTCATGCAATCCCTGTTCGGTGTCGTGCGTGCACGGTCGGGTCCGGGGCTTGTCGTGTCACCCGTCCGGCGGACGAACGGAAGGCTGCCGCCTCGCGCCGGACCACCCGGAAGGGGCACGGCAGACGTTCCGGCCCATGGACCGCGCCTACCCCGAGGTCGGCGATACGCACTGCCCCGGACACCGATTCCCCCGACCGCCCCACCGTGCGGGGCCCGGCGGTGGCGGTCGCCCACCACGCCGGGCCGCCCGCTCCCGGGGCGCCGCGGGGCCCTCAGCGGTCGTCGGTGTCTCCGAGGCTGCGTACGGCCTCCTTCATCTTGGCGACCGCGAAGCCCCAGCCCTGCTCGACGGTCGGCTTCGCCGGAACGGCGACCTCGTCCGGGTTGGTGAGCACGTCCAGCAGGACGGGCCCTGGGGTGTCGAAGGCACGGCGTACGGAAGCCTCCAGCTCGGTCGGGTCCGTCACACGGATGCCGGTGATGCCCATGGCGGTGGCGACGGCGGCGAAGTCGGGGTTGTCGAGCACGGTACCGAACTCGGGCAACCCGGCTTGTTCCTGTTCCAGTTTGACCATGCCGAGGCGGCGGTTGTCAAAGACCACCAGCTTCACGGGGAGCTTGCCGCTGCGCAGCGTCATCAGGTCGCCCAGGAGCATGCTGAGACCTCCGTCACCGCAGAAGGCGACGACCTGCCGGTTCCGGTCCAGGCACTGCGCGCCGAGGGCCTGCGGCATCGCGTTGGCCATCGAGCCGAGGTTGTACGACCCGATCAGCCGGCGCGCGCCACGCATCTCGACGAACCGGGACAGCCAGACGGTGGCCATGCCGGTGTCGGAGGTGAAGACGGCGTCGTCGGCGGCCGCCCGGTCGACCGCGGCGGCCAGGGCCTCCGGGCGGATGCCGTGGTCGCGGTTGTCGAGTGCGGAGCGCAGGCGTCCGACGAGGCCGTGGTCGTGGGCGGGGTCGGCGAGGCGGGCCTGCCCCGCACGCCACTGCTCGAAGCGCCGCCGGGCGCCGTCCAGGTGGGAGCGGTCGCGTGCGCCGCCGTCCGCGGTGCCGGCCAGATGGCGCAGCAGGTCGCGGACGGTGGCGCCGGTGTCGCCGACGAGCCCGAGGTCCACGGGGACCCGGCGGCCGATGTGGGCGGCCTCGGTGTCCACCTGGATCACGGTGCAGCCCTGCGGATACCAGTCACGGTAGGGGAAGTCGGTGCCCAGCATGAGGAGGGTGTCCGCGTCCTGGAGGGCCGACGCGGCGGCCGGGTTGCCGATCAGCCCGGTCTGGCCGACCTGGAAGGGGTTTCCCTCGCCCTCGAAGCCCTCCTTGGCCTTCAGGGTGAGCACCATGGGCGCGGCCAGCCGGTCGGCCAGCGCGAGGACGTCCTCGCGGGCGGCGCGGGCGCCGCGCCCGACGAGCAGCGTGACCCGCTCGGAGCTGTCCAGCCGGCGTGCGGCCTCGGCCACGGCCTCCTCGTCGGGGCGGCTGACGGGCTCACTCAGGCGGAAGCGCGCGGGACGGTCCTCGGGCACCTCCTGGTCGCCCAGGTCGCCGGGCACGGTGAGGACGGCGACGCCCTTGCGGCTCAGGGCGGTCCGTACGGCGGTCTCCAGCATCTGCGGGAGCTGGCCGGGGGACGTGAGCGTGGCCCGGAAGACGGCGACGTCGGCGAAGAGGGCGTCGTTGTCGACCTCCTGGAAGTAGTCGCTGCCGAGTTCGGCGAGCGGCACCTGGCCGGCGATGGCGAGGACGGGGGTGCGGCTCTTGGCGGCGTCGTACAGCCCGTTGAGGAGGTGGACGGAGCCGGGGCCGACGGTGCCCATGCACACGCCGAGGGTGTCGGTGAGCTGCGACTGGGCGCTCGCGGCGAACGCGGCCGCCTCCTCGTGCCGGCAGCCCACCCACTCCATTCCGTCGGTGGTGCGCAGGGCGTCGGTGAGTGGATTGAGCGCGTCGCCGACCACGCCGAAGACCTGGCGCACGCCAAGCTCGCTCAGGGCGTCCACGACGACGCGGGCTACGGTTCGGGCCACGGGTCTCTCCTCCGGATCAGTGCAGAACGGTACGGGTCAGACGGTGAAGCGGTCGGGGTCGGCGGCCTGCCAGTCGGCGGCCCATGACGCCGGCGGCTCGGCGAGCAGCTGCCCCGGCTCCAGCCATTCGTAGAGCTCCGCGTAGGAGCGTTCGGTGCAGGGGTCGATGCGCCGGTGGAGCATGTGGGGGCGCAGCTCGGAGGGGTCGGAGGCACCCATGGACGCCATCATCTGGAGGGCGCCGGCGACGGTCGCCTCCTGGAGGCGCCGGACCCGCAGGGTCTTGTCGGCCACGTCGAGGGCGCGGGCGCGGCGCGGGTCCTGGGTGGCGACGCCGGTGGGGCAGGTGTTGGTGTGGCAGCGCTGCGCCTGGATGCAGCCCACGGCGAACATCATGGCGCGGGCCGCGTTGCCGTAGTCCGCTCCCTGTATGAGGCGTTTGACCAGGTCGGTGCCGGTGGCGATCTTGCCGCTGGCACCGATGCGTATCCGGCTGCGCAGTCCGGTCCCGACGAGGGCGTTGTGCACGGTGAGCAGGCCCTCGGTGAGGGGGGTGCCGACGTGGTCCGCGAATTCCAGCGGGGCCGCTCCGGTGCCGCCCTCGGCACCGTCGACGACGATGAAGTCCGGTGCGGTGCCTTCCTCCAGCATCGCCTTGCACACGGCGAGGAACTGGCGGCGCGATCCCGGGCAGAGCTTGAAGCCGGCGGGCTTGCCGCCGGAGAGCTCGCGCATGCGGGCGACGAAGCGGACGAGTTCGCGCGGGGTGGAGAAGACCCGGTGGTACGGAGGCGAGATCACCGTGCGCCCCTCGGGCACCCCCCGGACGCGGGCGATCTCGGCGTCGACCTTCGCGCCGGGCAGCACCCCGCCGATGCCGGGCTTGGCGCCCTGGGACAGCTTCAGCGACACGCACTTCACCTGGTCGTGGGCGGCCTTGTCGGCGAAGGCCCCGGGGTCGAAGTCGCCGTCCCGGGTGCGGCAGCCGAAGTAGCCGGTGCCGATCTCCCACACCAGGTCCCCGCCCGGCCGGAGGTGGTACTCCGACAGGCCGCCCTCACCGGTGTCGTGCGCGAAACCCCCGGCCGCGGCACCGCCGTTGAGGGCGAGGACGGCCCGGGACGACAGGGACCCGAAGCTCATGGCGGACACGTTGAGCAGCGCCATGTCGTAGGGGCGGCTGCAGTCCGGTCCCCCGATGCGCACCCGGGGCGGTGTGCTCGGCACCGGGCGGGGCGCCATCGAGGGGACCAGGAACTCGTAACCGGGCTGGTAGACGTCCCGCTCGGTGCCGAAGGGCTGCTCGGCGTCCGTGCCCTTGGCCCGCTCGTAGACGATGCTGCGGACGTCCCGGTCGAAGGGGCGGCCGTCGAAGTTCCGTTCCACGAAGTACTGCTGGAGTTCGGGGCGGATGCCCTCCAGCAGGTACCGCACGTGGCCCAGGACGGGGTAGTTCCGCAGCACCGCGTGCCGCCGCTGGAGCAGATCCCACGCGCCGAGCAGCCCGAGGAGCGCGAGAGGGACCGCGGCGAGCCACCACCACGGCGAGGCCAGGACGGCGGCGGTGCCGGCCGCGCACGCGGCGGCCAGGGTCAGCAGGACGAGTCCGATACGAGTCACCCCCCGCTGGTAACCCGCCACTCGTCCTGCATGTCCCCCACATGGCCAAGAGACCGTCAAGGACCTGCACGAACGCCGGACGCCCGCCCCGGGGCGGGCACGGGCGCGGACGGCGTCCGGGGCCGTGCCCGCGGGGTCGCTCCCGCGGGAGCGTGGCGGTCGCCTCCCGGGCTGCGGCAACCTGGCCGATGCGCTCGGCGGACGTCGTCGGGCCCGCGGCGCGGCCCGGCGGACCGGCAGGTGTGCGGGGCGGGGTCAGGACGGGGTGCGGGCCTCCCGGGCCCATGCGTGCAGGACCGGCACGCAGCGTTCGGCGAAGCGGTCGTAGTCGGCGGGGACGTTGTAGACGTGGGCGGACAGCCGCAGGTAGCCGATGCCGTCGAAGCTGGTGAAGGCGGCCTCCGCGGCCAGTTCGGCGGCGGCGCGGTCGCGCAGGGCGTCCGCCGCGAGGCGGGTGCGGCCCAGCCCGTCGGGCAGCCGGACCAGGCGCATGCCCGGCACGGGCGCGCCGACGTCCACGGGCTCCGCCGGGCCCGCGGCACCGGCGAACGCGGCGCCGATCACCCGGGCTCCGTAGTCGGCGAGTTCGTCCATGTAGCGGCGGGCCGCCGCCCAGCCCCAGGTGTCCGCGACGAAGGCCAGCGCGGCCGGTGCCGCGAGCGGCCCGGTGGCGTCCAGGGTGCCCTGCTGGTCGAAGCGGTGGGGAAACGGCTCGGCGGCGCCCCAGGAGTCGATCAGGGGGTACAGGTGCTCGCGCAGCGGGCCGCGGGCCACCAGGGCCGCCGTACCGCGTGGGGCGCAGCCCCACTTGTGGAGGTTGCCGAACCAGGCGTCGCAGACCAGCCCGTCCAGCGGCGCGGCGAGGAGCCCGGGGGCGTGGGCGCCGTCCACGAGCAGGGTGACGCCGCGCCGGGCCAGCTCGGCCCCCACGCGCTCCACGGGCAGCCGGCGGGCGGTCGCCGAGGTGATCTGGTCGAGCACCACGAGCGCACAGCCGTCGTCCACCTCGGCCATCACGGCCTCGTACGCCCGGTCCGCGTCGGCCGCGAGCGGGACGCGGGCGGTGCGCACCCGGCCGCCCCAGCGCCGGGCGAGACGCTCCGCTCCCATGGTGACCGCGCCGTACCCGTGGTCGGTGACGACGACGTCTGCGCCGGGGCGGGCGGCGAGGGCGGCGTACACGGCGCTGGCGCCCGCCCCGGCGTTCGGCACGAGGGCCAGGTCGCCGGGGTCCACGTGCAGGTGGCGGGCGATCTCCGCGCGCGTGGCGGCGATCCGGGCGGGGAGCCGGGGGAACCAGACGACGGGCGCGCGTTCCATCTCGGCCAGCAGCTCGTGCCGGCGCTGCTGGGCGGCCAGGGGGACGGCGCCGAAGGACCCGTGGTTGAGGTGGAGCATGCCGGGATCGAGGGACCATGCCGCGGCGGCGGGCCGGCCGTCGTCCAGCAGCAGGGGGCGGGGGGCGGTGACGACGTCGGTCTCGCTCACGTGACTCCTCGGCGCGCGGGACCGGCGGACGACCGGAGTCGCCGCCCCCGGGTCGCCGGTCCGGGGCGGGCGCCGCGGTCGGGCGCGGGTCCCGGCGCGGGTCCCTGCCGGTTCCCGCGACCGGGCTCCGGGACCGGGCTCCCGGCTCGTGGGTCCGGGCTCCACGCTCCGGGGGCGGCGTGCGGGTCGGTGGCCGCCGGCCACTGATCACTGGTCGCCCCACGATACCCATCCGACCGTGCCGCTCCGCTTCCGTACGCGATCCGCCGGACCTCGCCGGCCGACCCGGGCGCCGCCGTGCCGCGCCCCGGGCGGCCATGGGGCACGGAGCGACGGCGAAAAGCACTGGAATCTCGGCCTCCGCGCTGCTGGGATGGCGCCCATGCGACATGCGGACGACGTGGCGGTGACCGTGGACCGGGGCGCGTACCCGGACGCGATCACCCCGTGGGAGCGGCAGGAGTGGCGCGAGGCGGCCGTTCAGTGGGCCGAGCGGGGGGCCGTGGCGGCCGGCCTGCGCCCGTCGGGCGGGCGGAGCGTGCGGCTGCGGCCGTGGTCCGTCCTGGTCCGCTTCGGCGTAGCGGGCCGGGGCGCCGTCTGGTTCAAGGCGAACCCGCCGGCGAGCTCCTTCGAGGCGGGCCTCACCGCCGCACTCGCCCGCTGGGTCCCGGGACACGTCCTCACGCCGCTCGCGGTCGATGCCGACCGCGGCTGGTCCCTGCTCCCCGACGGCGGGACCCTCCTCCGCGACGTCCTCGCCCAGGACGGCGCCGATCCGCGCACGTGGGAGGAACCCCTGCGCCAGTACGCCCGGATGCAGCGCGAACTCCTGCCGCGGGTGCAGGACCTGGAACGGCTCGGTGTCCCCCGTGCCCGGACCCCGGACCTGCCGGACGTCTTCGACGGGCTGGTCGCCGGCAACGACGCGGCGCTGGACGAGGGGGACCGGATCCGGCTGCGGGCGCTGCGGCCCCGACTGGCCGACTGGTGCGGCGAGCTGGCGACAGCCGGAGTCACGGACTCGCTCGACCACGCGGACCTCCACGACGGCCAGCTCTTCCACGCGGGGGCGGGGCGGTACACCTTCTTCGACTGGGGGGACGCCCTGGTCTCCCATCCCTTCTGCAGCTTCCTGGTCCCCGCCCGGCGGGCCCGCGCGCGGTACGGCCCGGAGGTGCTGCCACGCCTGCGCGACGCCTACCTGGAGCCCTGGACCGGCGGCGGCCGGACGTCCGCGGACCTGCGCCGGGCGCTCACCCTCGCGACCCGCCTCGGCGCGCTCGGCCGCGCGTGCTCGTGGGGGCGCCTGTTCCCCGGTGCGTCGGCGGGAGCGGAGGCCACCGGCAGGGCCCAGAGCGCGGAGTGGCTGCTGCGGCTGTGCGCCGACCCGTGGGACTGAGGGCTGCGCTCCGCTCCGGCCGGCTCCACGGCCGGCAGGGGAGGACCTCCGGCCGGCCCATGAGTGCGTCGGAGCAGGGACTGACCGCGGCGGGCGTCCGGGACGCCGGGCTGCGCGCGGACTTCAGCGCCCGGCGCCGGGTGCTCCGTCGCTTCCGTACCTCCTCTCCGGCGGCGCGCCCGCTGCCGCCCCGGCCCGTGCGGCACCGCGTGGTGGCGGCACCGGCCCGCACGCCTCACGGGGACGACCTCCTGGACACCGGCCCGAGGCCGCGGCGCGCCGCCGCGTGGGCGTCCTGGGGGACGGGCGCCCGGGACGGGCCGCCCCCGCTCGGCTGACGCTCCCGCGCCCAGGGTTCCGCTCCCTGCCCGGAGCGGAACCCTGGGCGCGGCGCGCGGCGTCAGGCCCCGGGGCGCTCGAAGAACTGGAGGATGCCCCCGGCACAGAAGCACAGCGCCCCGCTGAAGGTGCCCCAGTTGGCGATGTCGATGTTGACCGGGCTGCCGGTCGCCGGACGGGTGAAGGCGGCCAGCGCCGAGACGAGGAACAGGACCGACCCGAGCTGGTTGACCGCGACGATCCACCACCCCAGGTCCCGGGCACGGATCCCGGGCCGGCCGTGGCAGACCTCGACGAGGGCCAGATGACCGGAGATCAGGAAGAGGAAGCAGCCGACCATGTCCGGCGCCCAGACGAGCCGGTTGGTCTGGACGGCCGAGAGGCCGGTGAGGAAGGAGTCCAGCAGGTTGACCCCGAAGACGAGGGTGCCCGCGAACAGGGTGAAGGTGCTCAGCCAGTCGATCCGGTGGGGCTCGTAGCTCCACCAGCGCCAGCGCCGTCCCGCCAGCACACCCGAACTGCGGTCCCGCCGCGGGGTGTTGATCGCCTGAAGCAGCGACGCGTAGCCGCCGGTGTTGAAGAACAGCCCGCCGACGAAGTAGACGGAGACGCTCACCGGACGGCTCGCCGAACCGACCGGCGTGTGCTCGCTGAGGGCCGCGCCCAGCGCGAAGAGGGCGCCGCCGACGGTGAACGCGAGGGCCGCGACCGCGTTGAGCCTGCGCAGGCGGCCCCGCGAGACGACGTCGGCGCGGCGCTCCCGGGGCCGGGCCTCGCCGGGAGCGCGGACATCCAGCACCCCGCGCTTGCGCACACGGCGGGACTCCCAGACAGCCGTGCCACCGCCGGCCGGACGCCAGGTCACCCGGGTGGTGAAGGGCCCCGCCCCTTCGGCGTGCTCCTCGAATCGGCTCACCCGCCGACCCTAAGCGGATCATCCGGGAATCCCGGGCGGCGCACCGGGCCCGCGGGCCGCCCGGCGTCCGGAACGCTGTCCCCCGCCAGGCGTACGGCGCCCTGCCCCCACGGTGATGGTCCAGATCGCCGGAGCCGTCGCCCGCCGCATCGTGCCCTACATCCCCCGCGGCACGAAGGTCGAGCAGGGCGACCGCATCGGCCTCACCCGGTTCGACTCCCGCGTCGACATCCACCTCGCCGCCGACGTCGAGGTCGCGGTGGAGGTCGGCCAGAAGACCACGGCCGGCGTGGCGCGTCTCGACCGGGACTGACCCGGGGGCCGCGCATCGGGGGACCCGGTCTCCCCCGGGCGGACGCCCGCGGGGCCGGCGCCCGGAGGGTAGGTGTCCGGAAAGCCGGGTCAGTGCCCGAAGGCGCGCCAGTTCTCCTCCCGGACGGCGGGCGCGGCGGGCACGACGGGCGCGCCCCCGAAACGGGCCGTCGCGGGGCCGGTCGCCGTGGGGCGGGGCGCGCCGGCCGCCCCGGTGGCGCGCCCGGCGTTGTTGTAGAGGCGCAGCAACAACTTGGCCGAGGCGCAGCGCGCACCGGTCGCGCCGCACTGACCGCACGACGCCAGATGCCGTTCGTACTCGGCACGTCGCGTCTCGAGGAGCTCTTCTTCCTGGGAGGGCACGCTGAACCCTTTCGCGCGTGAGGGGGGAGCCGACAGCGGCACGGATTGAAGAGGTTTCTTCAATCGAAGGTCAGACGATCACGTTACTTTCGGTAACGGAACGGATTCCCTCGGCAATCATTGGTCTGTGCCACTGTCGGCGTCGCCATCCCATGGATCGCGCGCACCTGTCAGGGGAGCCCCGCCCCCGCCTCTGGAGGCGGTTGATCGTGCCGGTCCGCGCACCCTCGACGGAGCGTGCGTACGCCTGCGCCACGTCCGCGGGCGGGACGGACCCCATGCCGGGGAAGAAGTCGCCGTAGGTCTCGAGGGACTCGGTGAAGAACCGCCGTCACGTGACGGCTGCCTCGGGCGGCGGAGAGGAAGTCCGGCTTCGTCGGCTCCAGTTGATCGGCGGGGTCCGTCCCGTCATGGTCCTGCCCCACGGTCCGGCCGAGCGCCCGGGCGTACGCGGTGGGCGGCCGAGGACTCAACGGCCGCCCGCAGTCGGGCAGATCACCACGCAGGTCGCCCCGCGCGGGCGGTGGAGTCGGGTGCCGGGCGGCGGTCCCGTCCGGTGCGGGGCCCGGCACCGTGCCGGACCCCTCCCCTCCGTTCAGGCCATGTTGTCGATGCCGGTGACCGTGGTCGGGCCGAGGGGAGCCTCGGTGTCGCCGAATCCCGCCTCACGCAGTGCGGACGCCGCCGTCTGCTTCGCCTTGCGTTCCGCGGCGCGCCGGTCGTCGGCCGTGACCTCCAGGCGGATGCTGAAGGTGTTGTCGTCGTTGACGGTCAGCAGGTCGAGATCCTCCTCCCGGCCCAGCGCGGTGCGGTGGGGGTCGGCGGGGCGCAGCCGTCTCGCCAGGTCGGCCCGTGCGGCGTCGTCCGGTTCGCTCAGGAACGTACCCGGGATGGTGATGACGTACGTGGTCACGTGAACGCTCCTCCTGACGTCGGGCCGGCCCCGGTGGGAGCCTGCCCCTGCGCCTGCCCCGCGGCCCGATCATCGAACCGGCCGCCCGGCCGAATGCACCCGGATGCCCGGAGACGTCCCCACCGGAGCCGGCGCACCGGCCCCGCCGCCGTTGATTTCGGCCGACGCGGATGCCGCCGGTTTCGCCGGCCCCGTCGGGGACACCCGCCCAACGAGCCCGGCGGACCCCCGCGATGCGGACCGCATCCACCCGCCCACCACCCCCCTTTCCTCCGGAGGACGACCCGTGACCAACGAGAACCTGTGGAACTACGCGCCCACCGCCGGCCACACCCCGGACGCCGATC
Organism: Streptomyces tropicalis; assembly: GCF_029269835.1. Lineage (GTDB taxonomy): Bacteria > Actinomycetota > Actinomycetes > Streptomycetales > Streptomycetaceae > Streptomyces > Streptomyces tropicalis. The sequence goes on from NZ_JARJBB010000007.1 coordinate 343,826, forward strand.
TGACGGGGTACAAGGTCGAGGCCGCCGACGGCCACATCGGCAAGGTCGACAAGCACTCCGCCGAGGTCGGCGCGCAGTACATCGTCGTCGACACCGGCGTCTGGATCTTCGGCAAGGAGGTCCTGCTGCCCTCGGGCACCGTGACCGCCATCGACCACGAGGCCCGGACGGTCCGGGTGGCCCGGACCAAGGACGAGATCAAGGACGCCCCCGAGTTCGACAAGGAGAAGCACCTCGGCGACCCGGCGTACCACGACCAGATCAGCGGTTACTACGGCGGTCACGGCTCCGGCCACTGAGCCGGGCCGTCCGAGGGGGCGGTCCCGGCAGCGGGGGCGGGGTCAGAGCAGGCGCCTGATCTCGCCCCGGGCGCGGTAGAAGCCGCCCCGTGCGGCCTCGTGGACCTCCGCGACCACGTAGCGAGCGCCCGCCGTACGGATCTCCTTGGGGAACTGGACCCGCCAGGACGGGTCGTAGCCCGGCGTCACCACACGCACCCGGGTGCGCGGGCCGTCCTGGACGCACTCGACGACCACTCCGTCCCCCGGGGCGGCCGGGACGGCGGTCACGGTGGCGACGCGGGCGGCGGGCGTCACCCGCTCCACCCCGGCGGCCTTGATGTCGGCGGTCTCCGGGAGCCGGCCGCCCTCCGCCTCCCGCACCGCCGTCTCCGTGGCGTCGATGCAGGCGAGGGTGCCGGAGGTGGTGACGATGTAGAGCCGCCCGTCCTTGTACTGCATCGAGTACGCCGAGCCGCAGCCGGTGCCCAGCTTCCACAGCCGGGTGCCGTCGGCGGCGAAGCAGTACACGGACGAGTGGTTGTCCCCGGCGAAGACGTACCGCCCGTCGGGCGAGGTGGCACAGGAGAAGACGCCCGCGTCGCAGCGGTAGCGCGCCCGCTCGGACCCGTCGGCCTTCGCCAGCCGGTACACCCAGCCCCGCCCCGTCCCGGCGAAGACCTCGTCGCTCTCCTGCCAACCGAAGAGGACCGGTCCCTCCGTGCGCGTGGACCAGCGCGGCGCGCCGTCCCGGGCGGCGTACATGGCGACGCCCCGCGAGTCGCCGTGGAAGACGCCCTCGTCGTCGCAGCGCACCATCCAGGCCCCGGTGCCCGGCCCGGAACGGCGCCACTGGAACTCGTCCTCGTGGTCCACCGTGGTCACCCCGCCGCCGGCGTCGGAGACGCCGAGCACCCCGTCGTGGATGTCCAGCCAGTAGATGTCGACGTCGTCGGCTATCTCGTACGCGACGTGGGGCACCTTGCCGCTCAGGTCGTACACCCGGCCGTCGTCGCAGCCCGCGTACAGCCAGAAGTCGTCCGCCACGATGCACTTGACGCCGTCCGGCAGGCCGAAGCGGCCGGTGACCGTGCCGTCGTGGGTCAGCACGTAGACATCGCCGTCCTGATTGCCGACCCAGGCGTGCTCCTCCCCCACGAACACGCCGAACGCGGGGGCGCCGGAGGCGAAACGCCAGAGCACCGGCGCCTGGCGGGCCGTCGAGCGGGAGCTGACGATCTGGCGGCGGGTCACCGATCTCCGCTGCCGGACGCCGCGGACCGCGGGGGCGTACCCCTTGCGCACCTTCTCGCCGACCTTGCGGGCGGCGGCCGCGGCGGCCTTCTCGGGCGTGGCGTAGGAGGCGGAGCGGGTCTGGCCGGCGTCTCCGATGCGGCCGTAGACGATGGTCACCTCGGCGCCCGCCAGGCGCACTTCGTAGAACTTGTGCGCACCGCCGCCCTCCTCGGAAAGCTCCAGATATGTGGTCGATTCGACCGTGGCGGGCATCGCGGACCTCACTTCGCAAGGTGACGGGCGGGCAGAGGAAGGGCGACCGATCCCTTCGGATCTCGCCGATGAGAAGGACTCTAGTGCCGCATCAGACAACGTTCGCCCTGTAGCGCCGCTGGAAAACTCGTCAAAATAGTGTCCTCGCCGGAGCCCTGGAAGGTCCCATCCTGGCTCCTGATGGACGGCTGAGCGGATGCAGGGTCC
>NZ_JARJBB010000080.1 GCF_029269835.1 Streptomyces tropicalis
CAGCCGCGTGTAGTGCTGCTCCTCGGCGGGAGGTGCCGCGGCCTGATGCGCCTCGTCCTGGGCTTGGCGTTCCTGCTGCTGCAGCCGAAGGTCCGCCGCGATCTTCCTCGTGCGGCGTTCTTCGTCCTGTTGCTCGCGTTGCTCGCGCAGCCTCGCCAGCCGACGGAGCTCCTCGAGCCGTACCTCGTCCATGCGGTCTGTCCTCTCGTGCGGGGATGGGTGGGTCGGTCAGCGCACGCCCACGCCGACGGACTGCTGTGTCTGCTGGGCGTTGTGCTGCGCCTCGTCCACGCTGGTGGCCTTGGCCGGCGCGCTCTCGGGGGGTGCCGGGTGGGCGGCGGCGCGGGCTTCGGCCCCATCCATCAGCCTCTGGCTCGCCTCCAGCACCCGGCCCTCCTGGCCCTCGAACAGCTGGGCGATGTCCTGGTCGCTCGGGGTCTTTGCCTGAGGGGTGGGGCGGGGCGGGAGGTTGCCCGGGTGACGCCGCTCGGCCGTGCGGTCCCGGCGCGGCAGTTCGGGGGCCGTCGCCGCGGGGGCCGGCTCTGCGGGCGCGGATGGTGTGGGTGCGGCCGGTGCCTGCTTCTGCTCGGGCTCGGCGGGCGCGGGGGCGGGCGCTGCGGCTTCGGGCGCCGGGGTGGATTCCGGCTGCACGGCCGGTGCCGGTGCCTCGGGCGCTGCAGATGCGGAGATGGCGGCGGCGCCCTTTTGGAGTTCGAGCAGGTTCGGCAGGCGCTGCTCGAGCAACTCCAGTTGGCCGGGCAGGTCGTTGCGGGAGACGGTGAGGGTCTCGCGCGGCTTGAGGCCGTTGGGAGGGCCGACGACGTTGAGGGTCTGGAGCACGGCCAGCGCTCGCTCGGCCTGCGCGTGGGTGAGGTTCAGCTCGGCGGTCTCGCTCAGCACGAGCGGCGAGGCGATTGTGCCCTGCTCGACGATGTGCGCGGCCACCGCGCGGACCTGGTCGGCGTTGAGCTCAGCGTCCAGGGCCTGCGCGGTGAGCTCGGGCGGTCCGGCTATCTCCTGGGCGAGCCGGTCGGCGACCTTGTTGAGGTACTGGGCGTTGCGGTCGAAGGGGTTGTTCTCCACGCGGCGGCGCAACGCCGTGATGAGCGCGAGCCGGGTTTCGACCGGCTTGTTGGTCTGCAGGCCGGCCACGAGGTCGCCCGGCGGAAAGACGGTCTGGGTGCCGAACTCCTGCTCGCCTCCAACGGCTGCGCCGATCGTGTTCTGGGCGAGGAGGTAGCGGATCTGCAGCTCCGGCCGGTCCTGCGGCCGCAGGTTCTTCGCGCTCAGCTCGGCGCGGACGGTGCGCGACTCCTCGTAGAGCGCTTCCATGTACCGCTCGGGCGGCTCCGCCTCATAGTGGCCGAAGTCCCGCTGCTCCTCCGCGCCGAGGGAGCCGCGCATCCGCTCCAGACGCTGCTCTGCGTAGTGCAGGACCATGGCGGCGATGTTGCGGCGCCCGGAGGTGCCCTGGCCCTGGTCGTCGTAGCGGCGCATGACGGCCAGCGCGATCCCCGAGATCATCTCGACGCCGCGGAGCTGAGCGGCCTCCACCAGGCCGTGCAGGCGCACGTCGAGGGTGAGGCGGTGTCCGGCACGCCGGGCCCGGCCAGCCATCTCGGTCAGGGCGGTCATCAACTGGGACGCTTCGGCCAGTTCCGGGTCGGCCTTGGCACCGGTGGACAGTGCGCTCTCCAGCTCCGGGTCGTCTGCATCATCCAGGCCGAGGTCCGTCTCGGGGTCGTCCGGCCCGGCCCTGCGCAGTTCCCGGTTGAGCCGGTGGACGTGCGCCATCAGCAGACGCGGACTGTCCAGGGCCTGTACGGAGTCGAGCCCGGCCGCCCGGGCCGCGTGGTCCTCGGCGACCCGGGTGAGGGTGCGCATGGCCTGGCCGCCCCCTGTGTTGCGCTGGTCCCACTTGTCGAGGTGCGCGCTGACCTTGGCGGCGTGGCGGGCGATAAGGCTTGCCGCCAGGGTGGTGATCTTGGCGGCCTGGACCGCTGTCTGAGGGGTGATCTCCGCCTGTTCGTTGAGGCGCGCCAGGACGGCGTCGACCTGCTGGCGGATGTCTCGGATGGCGTGCCAGTCGGGATTGCTGAAGTAGAAGGCCTGGTTGTTCTGCGCGGCGCCCATCGCGGCGTCGAGGCCCGCCAGATCGCGGGGACCCGCCTCGGGAGGAGCGTCCGCGGCATCCAGCGCTCGGGCACGGCGCATGCCGCGCTGAAGGTTGACCAGGCGTGCGTAGCGTTCGAGTGCTTCCGCGTTCATGCCCGCGGTCACGTCGGTGGAG
>NZ_JARJBB010000081.1 GCF_029269835.1 Streptomyces tropicalis
TCTGCGGCTCTGGCGGTCGCCAACTCACGCCCCCGGGCCCGTTGGTCCTCTGGCAGGGGCAGTTCGGGTGCGTGTGGCGGAGGTGGAGCAGGTGGGTTTGCACGGACTGACGATCTCGCAGGATCGATTCTTCTCATTGGCTGCTGAGAAGGGGTGGACGAGGCCTCCCAGGGGCGGTCAGCCAGGCCCAGGAGACGTCCGGGGATGTGGAGTCCGTCTGCGACGCGCTCGATGAGCTCCATCTTCTCGATGGCTCGCCGTCCGGAGATGATCTCGCCCACGCGGCTGGGGGTCATCTTGCATGCGCGCGCGATCTGCGAGGGATAGATCCCCGCTCTCCGCGCGATGCTGAACAGGGCTGTGAAGTCGCGGGACTTGCACGCCTCAATCATCTGGGGATCGCGGAGGATTCGCTCCGGGATCGCTACCTGCTCCTGTTCCTGCATGGGCACACTCCTGCACCGGCGGCGATCGCCGAGTGTACCCACTGCGAGTATCCACATGGACCTTGTGTGGTGATCTTCCTCTTCGCCAGGCTGCTTGCTACGCGATTCAGCAGCCGGGAGCGAAGGGAGTAGACGTGCAGATGCCGCACGGGATGCCATTCGAGGGGCAGCGCCTGGGCACAGATTGCCCAGGGACGCGGGCCGCGTGGGCGGCCGGACGTCCGTCGAGGGTGAACAGCATTGGGGCCGGGGCCCGCTACCTGGCCTCGCCCAGGTTGATGGAGTGGGCCACGACGAAGGCAGCGGTGTCCATCACGGTCTGCTCGACGGCCAGCGCTCGTTTCTGGGCGTCCCAGACGGTCACGCGGGAGTCGAGCACGAAGCGTCCGACCGGGATCTCGAGAAGGTCGCAGTCCTCTCCGGAGGGAGCCCTTCCCCGGGTTTCCACCACACCCTCCGCAGGGGAAAGCCCGAGGTCGGACAGTAGGACGGTCAACCGGCGGGGGGAGGCGTCATCCTTGGCCGTACAGGTCGCGGGGGCGAGCCCGGCAGGAACGAACGTGCGCGTCAGCATCACGGGCCGGCCTTGGACGGAGAACCGTGCCTTCCAGGTCAGGGCCCCCTGCTTCGTGCCGAGTCCCAGTACGGATGCGATGCCCGCCGGCGGCTGCTCGGAGGAGACACCGATCAGGTCGATGTCGAAAGCCCGGGGCTCGCCCGCGGCCCAGGCACCTGCCCTGCCGTGGGGCTCGGCGGGATCGGGACACGGTTCATACCTGATCGCCAGCGGGGTCTGCGCGTACACACCGGAACCGCGCCGCCCGAGGGCGTGCCCGTCGTTCTTGAGGAGGTCCACGGCGCGGTTGATGGTCCGGCTCGCAACCCCGAAGTTCGCAGCGAGATCATCCTCGCCCGGCAGTCGCTCACCATCGACATAGACGCCCTGGGCAATGTCCGACCGGAGCTGTTCAGCGATGTCCACAAACATGCGCTGCGCGCTCGACGCGTCAGTCATACCGCTCCTCCCAGCTCTCCCGTCGGACCCTGATCGTACGGGGCGGAACGGCGTGTGACGAAGCCAGACTCTGGCGCGTGAACCATAGCGACAGAAAGTTCCTTACGGAACCTCTTGAGTTCCTTACGGAACTTCTGCTTAGCTGTGATCGGCACCGAGCAGCCCAGCACCCAGGGGTTGCACGACTGCCTGCCTCTGCCCGTGTGTTTTGCCTGCATATCCAGGCGCAGCACGCGTGCCTGAGGCGGCGGTTGCGGTTCCCCGCCTGCATCGCCAACCGCCCCAGGAGCAGTACGGGATGCGGCACCGCGCTGGCAGACGGCTGCACCACTGCGTCGGACGACCCGCAGATGTCCTGCGGCAAGCGCCGACAACGTCCAACAACTGCACAGCGCGATTCACCGCACGCACGACAGCCGTGACCACACCATCGAAAGGCGGGTCCGCCGGCTGGGCGAGTGGAGACCAGCCGGCCGAGAAAGGGCGCACGCCCACGACGTACCGCGCAACCGGCTCAAAAGAACGACGCGACCGACCTTGACGCTGCAACGACGCCCGGACGGATCTCCCCGGGAGAAGCAGCCTCGCGTCCAGAGATCACCGCGCGGCATCGCCGCGCACGAACCAGCAACCAACGTCGCCGGTGCCCCGAGCCGCTCAACTCGGCGCGCGCCGACGGCCTCGGCTGCTGGTGGCCCCGCCACCCCGCCGACCGCACACCACGTGCACCGCACCACCCGACCCCCGCCCGGCGCCTCCCTGCGCGCCGGACGACAGCCGAC
>NZ_JARJBB010000082.1 GCF_029269835.1 Streptomyces tropicalis
GGGAACCTCCGCGTCCGCCGGAGGGGGTCGGCCACCGGGCGTGCGGGGTGGTCCCACGCACCGGCCCGGCCGCTCCGGGATCCGCCGCCCGCAGACCCCGGCACGGACACGTCGGCCCGATCGGGAACCCCGCGGCGGGGCAGGGGAGTCGGGTCAGTCCCGCCCGCCCCCGGACGCCCGGCCCGGCGCCGACCGCCGGACCGCGAAGACGGTGGTGTCGTCCACCAGGTGCCCGCCGCAGTGCCGCAGCGTCCCGTCGCGGACCAGGGCGACCAGACGGTACGGATCGGCGGTGCCGGGGTCGGCAGCCAGCGCGCGGGCCAGCACGTCGGCCAGCGGGTAGAACGCGCCGGTGGCGTCCCGGGCCTCGGTCACGCCGTCGGTGGACAGCAGCAGGGTCTCGTCGGCGCCGACCGGGACCCGCTGCACCGCCGGCCTGCCGCTGTCCGGGGCGAGATCGCCGAGGCCGAGCGGCAGCCGTTCGCCGGGCGGCAGCAGCCGGACGCCCGCCGGTCCGACCGCGAGCGGCGGATCGTGCCCGAAGTTGACGACCTCCACCGTGTCCGGGGCGTCGTCGGGGAAGCCGAGCAGCAGGGCGGTGGCGAACCGGTCGCCGTCCGCCCCGCCGAGCGCCGCCGTGAGGTCCCGGTGCCGCAGCATTCGCACCTCCAGGCGCTCGGCCACGACCGCCAGGTCCGCCTCGCGGTGGCCGGCCTCCCGGAACGTGCCGAGCAGCGCGGCCGCCGCCTCCACCGCGGCGAGCCCCTTGCCCTGCACGTCGCCGAGGAGGACCCGGGTGGCGGCGGGGCCGGGCTGGATGTCGTAGAAGTCGCCGCCGACGCGGGCCTCGGTGTCCGCGGCGAGGTAGACGGCCGCGTGGTCCAGCCCGCCGAAGCCCGGCGGGAGCGGGCGCAGCACGGTGCGCCGGGTGGTCTCGGCGACGTCCCGCATGTGCAGCATGCGCCGCTCACCGCGCACCCGGACCGTGCAGGCCAGCACGGCGAGCACCCCGCCCGCGGCGACGAGGATGAAGTCGGGGATGCCGGTCTGGTACTGGTGCGGCCAGGCGCTGTCCATGAGGACGTAGGTGACGACGGACAGCGCGGCGAACCCGGCCGTGGTCCACACCCCGCAGATCGCGGCGGAGATCCCGGGCACCAGCACGATCCAGGAGATGATCCGGAACTCGCCGGTGGTGTTCCAGTCGGCGACCCCGATCGCGACGAGCAGCAGCAGCGGCGGCACCCACGCGACACTGCGCCCGCGCACCCGCAGCAGCTGGCCGCGGTGCGGGACGTCCCCGCGACCGGTCCGCGGGGACCGGCCGGGCGGCCCGTGGCCCCCGCCGCCGTCGCTCACGGGGCTCAGCGAAGCACAGGCGGGCACGGGGCGCATCCGGGCCGCGGCGGCGTCCCGCGCGGCCGGACGGGAGCCCGCGCGACGAGGCCGGCGCGGCCGGAGGGGACAGCCCCGCGGCCGGACGGGAGCCCGCACCGCGGGGCCGCGACGCGGGCGCCGCCCGCTCACCGGCTCGGCGTGGGCCCCGCCCACCGACTTGCCCGTGGCCCTCTGCCCCGCCCACCGACTTGCCGTGGCCCCCTCCCCGGTGTGCTCTGGAAGGCGGGGGTGAAGAGAGAGGAGCGCTCTCATGGCTCAAGCGGCACTCGCACCCGGCGCCGGCACCCGCCACACCCGTCCGCCCAACCTGTTCGACGAGCGGACGCACGCGATCGCGCGGTGGGCCGTCCCGGCGGTCCTGGGGCTGGTCTACGGGTTCTGGGCCGCGGCCAACCAGCGCCACGGCGGGCCGATCACCGGCTGGAACCTGCTGTTCGGCTGGGTGACCGCGCTCGTGTTCATGCTGGCCATGGTCGGCGTCCTGTACCTCGCCCCGCGCCTGCGCCGCGAGCTGCACGCCCTCCTGTGGGGCGCCTTCACCGGCACCGCCGTGGGCTTCCTCTACGCGCAGACCGGGGACTCCCACTTCACCGCGATCTTCATCGGGCTGGGCTGCGCCGCGCTGATCGGCCTCTCGGTCTTCTACTGGGCCTACACGCACGAGGACGCGGCGGGCCACCACATCTGACCCCCGCCGGCACGGCCCCGCCCGGCCTGCCCCCCGCGCCCCGGGACCACGGGGGCCGCACGGGGTGACCGGGCGGGGCCGCGCGGGGTGACCGTGCGTCCCCCTGCGCGGCCGCGCCTTCCTTGCCCCTTGCCCTGCACGTCGCCGAGGAGG
>NZ_JARJBB010000083.1 GCF_029269835.1 Streptomyces tropicalis
CTAGTGCCGCATCAGACAACGTTCGCCTCGTTGTGACGCGCCGTCCGGCTACGGGCCGGGACGGCGCGCGTCGGCCATGCTGTCCTGGTGGCTGAACGGGTTCGGGTGCGGGAGATCGACGACGACGAGGGCCAGAGGCTGCTGCGGATCATCCGCCGCGGCACCGGGTCCGTGGTGACCTGGCGGCGGGCCCAGATGGTGCTGCTGTCCGCGCAGGGCATGCCCGTCGACAAGATCGCGACGGTGACGTTCACCAGCCCGGACCGCGTCCGCGACGTCCTGCACAACTTCAATGCCGACGGCTTCGACTCGCTCTACCCGAAGTACAAGGGCGGGCGCCCCAGGACGTTCACGCTGCCCGAGCGTCGCGAGATCAAGAAGACCGCCAAGTCCAAGCCGGCCGAGCACGGCCTGCCCTTCTCGACCTGGAGCCTGGTCAAGCTGGCCGACTTCCTGGTCGCCGAGGGGGTGGTCGACGACATTAGCCACGAGGGCCTTCGGGTCCTGCTCCGCGAGGAGGGCGTCTCCTTTCAACGCGTGAAGACCTGGAAGTCCTCGAACGACCCCGACTACGCCCCGAAGAAGGCCCGAGTCGAGCACCTCTACGCGATCGCCGACGGCGAGGTCGTCCCCGAGGAAGGCGAGCCCGAAGTCATCTTCTGCATGGACGAGTTCGGCCCGCTCAACCTCCAGCCCCACCCCGGACGCCAGTGGGCCGAGCGCGGCGGCAAGCACAAAGACCCCGATCGCGAGCCACGGCCCCGACGCCGTGCGACCTACACCCGCCCGCACGGTGTCCGGCACCTGTTCGCCGCCTACGACCTGGGCAAAGATCAGCTGTACGGCCACGTTAAGAAGACCAAGAACCGCTCCAAGTTCCTGGAGTTCTGCCGCTACCTGCGCTCCCTGCACCCCGTCGGGAAGCGCATCGCGATCGTGTGTGACAACTACTCGCCGCACCTGACCACGAAGCGGTGTCGCCGGGTCGCCAACTGGGCCGAGGCGAACAACGTCGAGATCGCCTACACCCCGACTAACTCCTCATGGCTGAACCGGATCGAGGCCCAGTTCACCGCCCTGCGCTACTTCACCCTCGACGGCACCGACCACGCCAGCCACAAGGAGCAGGGCAGCATGATCCGCCGCTACATCATCTGGCGGAACAAGCATGCCGAGGACGAGTGCCTACGCGAAGTCGTCACCAGGGCGAACGTCGCCTGAGGCAGCCGCACTCCGACGGAACAACGCGGTCCACAGGAAGGTCACGCCGAATAGTGCTGACTCGGGAGGCTCCTCCCGCATGCGGCGCAGTTCCACCTCCACCAGGTCGGAGAAGATCCAGCGCAGTGTTTCGGGCGTGTAGGCGAGGCCACCCTGCAGGTCGCGCCGACGGTAGAGGTCCGCGTCGGCGAGCTCCGACCCCATGCCCTGCTCGCCGGCGGCGAAGCTGGTGAGCGCGAGATGGCCGCCGGGGGCCAGGATGCGGTCGAGAAGGGCCAGGTAGCTGACCCGGCGGTGGGGCGGCAGGTGGTGGAAGCACCCTGAGTCGACGACCAGGTCGTACGGACCGCTCAACTCGGCGGCAGGGAGGACGAAAGCGTCACCGCACAGGAAGCGGACGTCGCCCCCGGCCTCGTGAGCCCGGTCCTCACCCCAGGCGACGGCCACCGGGGAGAGGTCGACGGCGTCCACCTCGAAGCCGCGCGAGGCGAGGTACAGGGCATTGCGGCCCGCCCCGCACCCCAGGTCCAGGGCCCGGCCGGGAGCGATCAGACCCTGGTCGAGGTAGGCGGCCAGGTTCTCGTCCGGCTTCGACACGAAGAACGGGACCGTCCTTGACCGGTCGGCGTAGAAGCGATCCCAGAAGTCCTTGCCGTCACCCGTCGCCAGGCGGCCGGCCTCGGATTCAGATGCGAAGAGCCCGTCCAAGAGCGCGAGAACGTCCTCGACGGTGCGTACGGTCCGGTCCATCCGGCCCCCCTTTCGACCGGGGTCGACCGTAGGGGCGAGGATGATAAAAGACCAGGTCATACGGCATGCGGCGACGACTGGAATGGGCTGCTGCGAGCCCCGGAGGGCACCGGCAAGCAACCCACTCCAGACCCGGACCCTGCATCCGCTCAGCCGTCCATCAGGAGCCAGGATGGGACCTTCCAGGGCTCCGGCGAGGACACTATTTTGACGAGTTTTCCAGCGGCGCTACAGGGCGAACGTTGTCTGATGCGGCACTAG
>NZ_JARJBB010000084.1 GCF_029269835.1 Streptomyces tropicalis
GGGGCCGTACGACGGACGGGTCGCGTACGTCCACGCGAAGCTGGGCGTCGGACCACTCCACGGTGAGCTTGATGGTGATTCCGGGCGGGAAGCCGATGCACCCGTGCAGGATGGCGTTGGCCATGAGCTCCGTGCAGATCAGGACGACGTCGTCGGCGATGCTGCCGAGGTCGTCCTCCTCCAGGCGCGCCCGCAGCCTTCCTCGCACGCGCGGGATGGCCTCCCGCTTGGCGGGAAACAACGCCTTGAACTGCGGCTCGTGCGCAGCGAGCGCGCCATTGCGGTCCGCAGGCAGATTCGGCATCACGCACGCTCCTTGACGGGGCACGACGGCGGACGCCGTGGTCGGGCAGCCGGGGTTCTTGCGCGTCAGGTGGTTCATCGGCCGCTTCTCCTCGCCTGCCAGTGCACGATCAGCTCTGGCCACCGGTTGTGCCCGTGTGGATGAGGTCGTCGACTTCCGCCCACGCCGCAGGCGTTGGAGGAATATCGTCTTCACGAGAGAACCGTGTTCGCGGGCCCGTGGGTATCCCGGCAGACCGGTCGGCGCGATACACGTGATACAAGATCGTTTCGGGGAGTGGGGCGCGCGATGGAACGCACGCGCAATACGCGGCTGGAACGCGTCGTCCAAGAGCTGGGCCTGTCGCAGCGCCAGTTGGCCGCGCGTATCCGAGCGGTCGCTGCCGAGCACGGCGCGACCGAACTTCAGAGCGTGGCTCAGCCGTACATCGCCCGCTGGATCTCCGGAGCGCCGGTGGAGGGCCGCGCACCGTCTATCTTGGCCGAGACGCTCTCCCGCGGCCTCGGCCGCCTCGTCACGCTCGCCGACATCGGGCTGGCAGCGGACACCGGACTCGAACCGCCGACGTGGAGCGACGATCCACTGACCACGCTGGTGACGCTCGGGAGCAAGGACATGGTGGACATCGACCGCCGACAACTGCTGGCCAACTCGGTCTACTCCGTATCCGCCCTCGCTCTTCCCGAGGACACGTGGTTCGAGCAGGCCACGGACCGAGCCCGGGCACGCAGGCCCTTGGCGAGCCTCGTGGTCACGCCCCAGGACGTCGAAGACGTCCGCGAGATGGCCGTCATCTTCTCCCGCCGCGACCAGAGGCGCGGAGGCCGCGCCGGCCGGGCCGCCCTTGTCGCGTACCTCCGCACAGACGTCGCCGAGCTTCTGAGCGGCCGGTTCCTCTCCGAAGACATTCGAAAGGCGATGACGTCCGCGGCCGCCGAACTCGCTTACCTGGCGGGCTGGACGGCCTTCGACGGGCGGGAACACCCGGTCGCGCAGCACTGGTTGACGATCGCCACGAACCTCGCCGAAGAAGCTGGAGACGCACCGCTGGCTGGTCACATCCTGCGGGCGATGGCCCACCAGGCCGTTGATCTCGGGCAACCCCAGGAAGCCGTTCGCCTGGCCGAAGCGTCCCTGTCCAGCCGCCGATACGCCCACGCCTGCTGGCGCGAACGCTCGCTTCTCGGCGTCGTGCACGCCCGTGGCCTCGCCGCGGGCGGTGAGAAGAAGGCCGCGGTCGCCGCCCTGCTGCGTGCGGAGCAGGACCTTGAACGTGCGACCGACAGAGACGATGAGCCGAACCGCGTGTTCTTCTACACCGAGGCCAGCCTCGCCCATGAGACTGCTGCCGCCCTGCGC
>NZ_JARJBB010000085.1 GCF_029269835.1 Streptomyces tropicalis
GGTCTGGCCGGGCACGGCGGGTGCTGCGCCGACTCCGAACAGGTCGGCGAGCGCGGCCATCAGGTTTCCGGCGAACTTCTTGGTCGCGTCCATGCCGTTCGCGTCGAACACCTGGAACCCGTTGCGCTCGTCCAGGTCCCAGGCGCCGGCGGGGCGGCGGCGCGGCGCGTAGCGCAGGTGGAGCGTTCCGCGGGTGCTGGCGAGTTCGATGGTGTATCCAGTGTCGGTCGCCGCCGCGATGACCTGAACGCTTCCGTCGCTGGCCTTGCGCTCGGCGTGGCTGCGCATCCTGTCGAGTGATCGCCGCACCAGGCCGGGCAGCTGCGCTTCGTCGGCTACCGGCGTGAGGGCGGGGACCTCTGAGCGACCGCCGGGCCTCGACAGCACGTCGGGGTCCTTCCAGATGTGCGTGAAGTCGTCCAGGTCGCGGGCAAGTTCGCGGGGTGTTCCGTCGACGGTGAGCGTCGAGTTGTTCCACTTCCAGGAGCCGCGGTAGGTGCGGCGCCAGGTGAGGGTGAGTTCGACCCGCTCGCTGGTCAGGACCAGCAGGTAGTGCAGCGGAGAGGTGCGCTGGATCTCGGCGGTCTGTCCGGTTGCTTCACGTAGTTCGTTGAGTGCCGTGGTGACCTGCGTGGGCAGGATCGTGGCCTCGGTCAGGTGCTCAGACATGTGTGCTCCAACGCGGCGGTGTTCAGGTCGGTGAGGGTGGCGGCTGCTCCGGCTCGGATCAGGAGGCCGCAGCGGGTGCAGCGGAGGGTGTCGACGGGGTCCCAGTCGTCGCCGTCGTCGCCAGGCAGTGTGAAGACGGCTTGGAAGGAGGCCAGGGCGGGAGTGGACTCGGCTGCGAGTGCGGGTGGTTCGGGCATGGCTGCCTCCGTGGATGGGCGTGCCGCGCGATGAGGTAGCAGCAGCGCTGGAGATGTGGTCCGCTGCGGCGCATGGGCGGCGATGGGGCCGGGCCCGTTGCTGGCGGGAGTGATTCCTCCGGTGGCGGCCTGGCTGGATTGACGGTGGGGCCGGCGGGGGTTAGCCGCGCAAACTGCCCGGCGCGACCGGACGCTGTTCCTCTGCCGCTGTGACCCGGGATGCCGATGGGCCCGCTCCGGCGCCGGTCGCGGCGTGGGAGCGGGCCCGTGGCGGGATCGGCTCGATCACCCGGTCTCGAGCTGACTCGTGAACGGCTCGGTCTGGGTCTGGGCAGGGAGGGAGTCGAGGGTGGCCCGGATCAGTGTTTCGGTCACGGACGGGTCCTCATTCGGCGCCAGACGCGTGCGGACGCTGGCGAGAGCCGCGATGACCTGTGCGCGGGTGTAGGTCGGCTCTGCGGGGTGGGCCGGGGTGGCGTGGCCGCAGGCATCGGGAACGCCTTCGCTGCGCACCAGGCTGTCCCAGTGCTCGCCGTCGGGCCAGTGTCCAACGACGACCGTGCCGTCGTTGTACAGGTCAGCGCCTACGTACAGCAGGTCGGGCCGGTCGGCTCGTTCGAGGCCGATGGTGGCGCTGTCGCCCTCGGGGGCGTCGGGTACGTCGATGGCGGTCAGGATTTGCCGGGAGTCGTCAGTGATCAGGAACCGCATGCGGGTCTCCAGGTGGTCGGGCGCGGCCAGCGTC
>NZ_JARJBB010000086.1 GCF_029269835.1 Streptomyces tropicalis
CGGCTGGCTGCGGGGCTGACGCCGGAGGTGAGCGCGGTCCTGGCCCGCCACCCCCTGCGGGAACTGGTCACCGCGAGCGACCCGCACCCCCTGCTCGTCGAACGCGAACGCGCCCTGTACGGCGCCTGGTACGAGTTCTTCCCCCGCTCCGAAGGCACCCCCACCCGGCCCCACGGCACCTTCCGCACCGCCGCCCGACGCCTGCCCGCCATCGCCGCCATGGGCTTCGACGTCGTCTACCTCCCCCCCATCCACCCCATCGGCACCACCCACCGAAAAGGCCGCAACAACACCCTGACCGCCCACCCCGACGACGTCGGCGTCCCCTGGGCCATCGGCTCCCCCGAAGGCGGCCACGACACCGTCCACCCCGACCTCGGCACCCTCGACGACTTCGACCACTTCGTCACCCAGGCCCACACCCACGGCCTGGAGATCGCCCTCGACCTCGCCCTGCAGTGCTCCCCCGACCACCCCTGGGTCGACAAACACCCCGAGTGGTTCCACCACCGCGCCGACGGCACCATCGCCCACGCCGAGAACCCGCCCAAGAAATACCAGGACATCCACCCCGTCGCCTTCGACACCGACCTCGACGGACTGATCACCGAAACCCTGCGGATCCTGCACCACTGGATGGACCACGGCGTACGCATCTTCCGCGTCGACAACCCCCACACCAAACCCGTCCTCTTCTGGGAACGGCTCCTGGACGAGGTCCGCCGCACCGACCCCGACGTGATCTTCCTGGCCGAGGCCTTCACCCGCCCCGCCATGATGCACACCCTCGCCCAGATCGGCTTCCAGCAGTCCTACACCTACTTCACCTGGCGCACCACGAAACAGGAACTGACCGACTACCTCACCGAACTGACCGGCGACTCCGCCGCCTACATGCGGCCCAACCTGTTCGTGAACACCCCCGACATCCTGCACGCCTACCTCCAGCACGGCGGCCGCCCCGCCTTCGAGGTCCGCGCCGTCCTCGCCGCCACCCTCTCCCCCACCTGGGGCGTCTACAGCGGCTACGAACTCTGCGAGAACACCCCCCTCGCAGAAGGCAGCGAGGAATACCTCCACTCCGAGAAGTACCAGCTCCGCCCCCGCGACTGGGACACCGCCGCCCGCGAGGGCCGCACCATCGCCCCCCTCATCACCCGCCTCAACCACCTCCGCCGCCGCCATCCCGCGCTCAGGCGCCTGCGCAACCTGCGCTTCCACCCGACCGACAACGACGCCGTGATCGCGTACAGCAAGACCACCGGCCCGGACACCGTCCTCGTGGTCGCCAACCTCGACCCGCACCGCACCCAGGAGGCGACGGTCTCGTTGGACATGCCGCAGCTCGGCCTGGACCGGCACGAGTCGGTGCCGGTGCGCGACGAGCTCACCGGCGAGACCTACCACTGGGGCAGGGCCAACTACGTGCGCCTCGAACCGGGCCGGC
>NZ_JARJBB010000087.1 GCF_029269835.1 Streptomyces tropicalis
CTAGTAGTGCTTCGTTACCTTGGGTGATCTCGCCTGGTGGCGGGCATCTTCCTGGCATGAGGCTGGGGGAGGTGGAACGGCTCCGGGTTGAGTTATCGGAGTTCGTTGCCGATGTGTTCGCTTCGGTGCCGCGGCGGGATCAGCGGCGGTGGGGCGCGTGTTATCTGCGGGGCCTGATGCTGGACGGTCGGCGAAAGTCGATCCAGCCGATGGCCGAGCGGCTGCCGGACGGGAACATGCAGGCACTGCAGCAGTTCGTGAACCAGTCGCCGTGGGATCCGTTGCCGGTGCGGCGGCGGATCGCCGAGCGGTTGTGCGAGGCGGTCCGCCCTGAGGTGTGGGTGATCGACGATGTGTCGTTTCCCAAGTGCGGCCAGGCGTCGGTCGGAGTGGCCCGTCAGTACTGCGGGGCGGTCGGGAAACGGGCGAACTGCCAGGTCGCCGTCAGTGTCCATGCCGCCACCGACGCTGCCTCGTGCCCGCTGCAGTGGCAGTTGTATCTGCCCCGGGAATGGGCGGAAGAGCCGGACCGCTGCCGCAGAGCCAGAGTTCCGGACGGCACCGGCCACCGGGAAAAGTGGCGCCTCGCGCTCGGCCTGCTCGACACACTCGCCGACTGGCGGCTGAAGGCACCGGTCGTGGTCGCCGACGCCGGATACGGGGTCAGCACCCCCTTCCGGACCGGCCTGGAAGAGCGGGGTCTGTCCTATGTGCTCGCGCTGACCGGCAAGGAGGTCGCTCATGCATGTGACGTCGAGCCTCACCGTCCTGCCTATGGCGGGCTCGGGCCGCCGACCCTGCCCCGCTATCGCAGTGAGCCACGAGCCCTCTGCGTCCACGCGCTGGCGGCCGGTGCGGACCGGTTCACCGAGGTGACCTGGCGGCAGGGCAGCAAGGGCGCGATGACCTCCCGGTTCGCGGTGCTGGCAGTGCGGCCGGCGGGCAAGCAGGCCCTGGCCGCCGCCCAGGCGGCAGGCGGCGGCCGCAACCGATGGGACGGCGTCCTGCCCGCCCGCACCGTGCTGGTGGAGTGGCCCGCCGGCCAGGACGCTCCGACGGGCTACTGGATATCGAACCTCCCCGCAGCCACCCCGGTCGCGGACCTGGTGCGGTGGGCGAAGATGCGTTGGCGGATCGAGCACGACTACCGCGAACTCAAACACGGTCTGGGACTGGACCACTTCGAGGGCCGCACCTGGCGCGGCTGGCACCACCACGTCACCCTCGTCACCGCCGCTCAGGCATTCCTCACCCTGCGGCGACTCGACCCAAAAGCCCGGACGTCGGCCTGACCCTCTACCAGGTCTTGGACGCACTCCAAGACCTGCTGAGGTGCTGGACCGGCACCTGCACCACCTGCGGCCGGACCCTGCCCGGAAAAAGCCGCAGAAGCAGAAGCAGAACCTAACGAAGCACTACTAGG
>NZ_JARJBB010000088.1 GCF_029269835.1 Streptomyces tropicalis
CCGTAGGCGTTGATCACGGTGCGGAGGGCGGCGTGCTGCTCGGCCAGGGTGATGCCGGGCATAGCGGCATCGTTGATCTCCAGGGCGGCCGGTGCCGCGGTGGCGGCGGGCTGCGGGAGGCTGGGGCGGGGCGCTCCCTTGAAAAGGGTGTCCCAGTCCGGCGAGGTGACGGTGGCCCGCCACGAGCCGGTGAACGCTTCCGCGGCCTGCACCAGCTTGGCCAGGGCCTGGGCGGCCTCCCCCGGCACGTCGGTGTTCCTCCAGGTGTCGTCGACCAGAGTGGCGGCCGCGTGGAGGGCTTCGACGGCCGTGTGGAAGTCGAGCGGCTGGTTCAGGGAGACCCGGGTGAAGGTGGCCAGGGCCTCGCGCAGTGCGGTCTCGGGACCGTCCTGGGCGGCACGCTGCGTGAAGTGGTCGGTGGCGGCCAGTGTCCGTACGGCCTCGTTGAGAGCGCGGCGCGGTGCGCGGATCTGCCGGAGACGGGTGAAGGCCGGGGCCGATCCGGCGCTGACCGGGGCGGGTTGGGGCGCGGCCTGCTCGTCGGGCTGGTCCGGTTCGTCGTTGCCGCCGGGAGCGGGCGGCGGCGGGTTGTCGCGTCCGGCGCCTCCGCCCGCGGCCGGCGGGACGGCGCCCTGCTGGCCGTCCACCGGCTCCGGGTCCGCGTCGCGTGCGGCTTCGTCCGCCGCCGGGGACGGCTCGGCGGACGGTGTCGTGTCCTGGACGGTCGGGGCGCTTTCCACGGCCGCGGCCGGGGCCACGGCGGCCTCGCGTGCGAGGGCGGCGCGCTGCTCTTCCGCCAAGGTGGGGTAGGGGCTGGTGAGCCGGGTGCGGGTGAAGTCGTTCCGGCCGCTGGCGTACTCGTGCAGCAGGTGCTGCAGCGTGCCGGCGAGAGCGTGGACGTACCGGTCGGCGTGTTGTCCGTGCACGTCGACCAGGGCACGGTCGAGGGCCTCGTTGCGGGGTGAAGCCTCCCGCTTCAGCTGGTCGAGCAGGCCGTAGACGCCGGTGCGCTGCAGTGCCTGGCGGCGTGCCGACTGGTCCAGAAGACCGGGCGGGTTGCTGGCCAGGGGGAAGTCCTCATCGAGCGCCGCCAGTTCGGCGCTGAGGGCTTCGAGGTCGTCGATCTCGGCGAGGCCAGGCTGCGCGTCGTGGATGGCGGACAGCAGGTCGGTGAGGTGGGCGTGCAGCGGCCGCAGGGCCGCGTTCACGGCGGCGAGGCGCACCGCGTCGGGCCGGGTGCGGTGGGCGGGGCTGTCCGGTCCGACCGGCACCGCGCCCTGCGGCCGGCGCACCACCACCCGGCGTTCGCCGAGGCGTTCGGTGGTGTATCCGGCGCGCTGAAGGTCGGAGTCGAGGGTGATGCGTCCCGTTGCGATGACGGCCGCGGTGGCAGAGGCGCCG
>NZ_JARJBB010000008.1 GCF_029269835.1 Streptomyces tropicalis
CCGGAAGCTAAGCCTTACAGCGCCGATGGTACTGCAGGGGGGACCCTGTGGGAGAGTAGGACGCCGCCGAACTAATGTTGGGGAAAACCCCGCACCGTATGGTGCGGGGTTTTCTGCATTTCAGGGGTCTTACGGGACCCGGCGGGGAAAACGGTTGTCGGCGGCGGAGGCGGGTGCCGTACGGTAGCGCCCATGAGCAGCGTCGACACCAGCGAGAAGTACGTCGTCCGGGCCGTACGGGCCGAGGAGTGGCCGGCCGTGAAGGCGCTGCGGCTCCTCGCGCTCCGCGACCCCGTGGCCCACCTCGCCTTCCTGGAGACCTACGACCAGGCCGCTGCCGAGCCGGACTCGTTCTGGCAGGGGCGTGCAGCCCGGGCCGCCGAAGAGGGCAGCGGCGTACGGCAGTTCGTGGCGGAGGGACCGGACGGCGCGTGGGCCGGGACCGTCACCGTGCTGATCGAGGAGGCCGGCACGACGGACTGGGCCGGGTTCCCCGTGGAGCGCAGGCAGGGTCATCTCGTGGGCGTGTTCATGCGCTCCGAGCACCGGGGCTGCGGGCTGACGGAGGTGCTGTTCGACGCGGCCCTGGAGTGGTCCTGGGACGAGGGCGCGGACCGGGTCCGGCTGATCGTGCACGAGGACAACGGGCGTGCCCAGCGTTTCTACCGCCGGCTCGGGTTCGAGCCGAGCGGGCTCACGGTGCCGCTGCCGCAGGCCCCGCAGGAGCGGGAGTTGGAGTTCGTGCTGGAGCGGACTGCGGCGCTCCAGGAGGCGTAGGAGCGGAGCGGTCGTGGTGGGCTTCAGGCGCCCTGGTCGCCGACGACGGTGGCCGGGGCGCCCGGGGTCTGCTCCGGGAAGGGCAGGTCGTGGCGCGGCCAGCGGCTGCGGGCCTGCTCCCGGGAGCGCAGCAGAGCGAGGGCGGTCAGGCCGCGGTCGGCGCCGGTGGCCAGCAGCTCGGGGAGCTGGGGCAGGGGGGCGACGGCCGCCACGTCGTCGAGGACGAGGGCGAGTGGTGGGTCGAGCCGACCGGAGGATGACCGTTCGGCCATGTGCCGGCCGTGCTCGACCACGCTTGAGGCGAGTGCCGTGAGGAAGGGCATCGCACCCGGGTGGGTCCGGGGGTCCTCGATGGATTCCCCGACCACATAGAGCGTGCCCCCTTCGCTCACGAAGGAATCCAAGGCGAGGGCATCACTTCGGTGAGGAGTGCACGCTTCGCGGATGTTGACGGTGAGCAGCGCGGACAGGGCACGGCCCGTCAGTTCCTGCGCGATGTCACGGCGCTGGGGGTGCGAGGTGAGCGCGGACTCCAGCTCGCCGGCCGATCCGGCGGCTGCCCGCGGGTCGGTCCGCAGCACGCGCACGGCCTCCTGGACCTGCATGCCCTGTGCCCAGCGGTGCACGTGGCGGACGGTGCGTCCGTCGACGGCGGCGGCGTGCAGACAGCAGCGGAGCAGGGTCTCGGCGGTGTCGGCGAGGAGCTGGTCGATCCGGGCGGTGGGGCGGACCGGGGCGAGGAGGGCGGCGGCCCGGGCGGCGGCGGTCCGCAGGTCCTCGCAGCCCGACGTGGGGGACCAGTGCAGGCGGGCCGGGGTGTCGCACAGGTGGCCGGGGTCGTAGAGGTGGACCGGGCCGAGTTTGGCGCGGGCGTCCTTGGTGTCCTGCCACAGGGCCGGGTGGGAGGTGACCACGAGGGCGGCTCCCTCGGCGTCGCGCACGGCCCGTGCGGCGGCGGCCCGGCGGGTCTCCGGGGTGCCCAGCACGATCCCCGTGCGGCTGCCGGGCCGTTTGGCGAGGAGGGGCGCGACGGCGGGAGCGGCGACCGGTCCGGTGTCCGCCGGCAGGGGGTGCGGTGCCCCCGCCGGGCTCCGGGGGCGCTCCGGCTGCGGGGCCTCGGGTCGCTGGGGTGCGGGGGCCGAGGGTGCCGGGTGCGGTGCGGCGACCACCGTGCGCGGGGCGGGGACGTCGTGCGGGGCGGGGACCTCGTGGGTGCCGGGCCCGGGGGCCTGTTCCTTCGCCGGCGCTGCGGCTGCGGCCTCCTGGCGTCTGCGCAGCCGGACCGCTCTCCAGCGCGCGCACGTGCCCATCACGAAGACCGTCAGCACCAGCAGCACCATCAGCTGGCCGATGAACAGGCCCCAGAACAGCCCGTAGCCGGAGAGCCCGCCGGGCGGGGTGCCGGGCCATGCGCCGGCCAGGTCGTGCGGGGCGCCGATGAGATGGCGCATGGCCAGGGGAGTGCGGGTGAAGGAGATCCCGGGCGGCCAGGCGCCGTGGGAGAACAGGCCCGCGAGGCCGGTGGCCGTCCACACCAGCACGGTCATGCCGAGCAGGAAGGCGAGCAGGCCGACGAGCAGGCCGTCCGGGATGCCTCCCGGGCCGTCCCGGCGGCCCTGCACCTGGTCGCGGTCGTCGGGTCGCACGCCGTGTCTCCCTGCCTAGGCCACCGTCGACTCGGAGGAGCCGTCCAGATCGGCGATGTGGTGTTCCACGAACGCGGCCGCCCGCTGTTCCGCCTCCAGCTCGGCCGCGCGCAGGGCGTCGTCGGTGGCGAGGTCGGCGGAGGACTCGGTCATGGCGCGGTCGGTGAAGACGAGGGGGCGTTCGGTCTCGGTGACCAGGTGTTTGACCACCTGGACGTTGCCGTTGACGTCCCACACCGCGATGCCGGGGGTGAGGGTCGGGATGATCTCCACCGCCCAGCGCGGCAGGCCCAGCACCCCGCCGGTCGCTCTGGCCTCGTCGGCCTTCTGGGCGTAGATCGTCCTCGTGGACGCCATCTTCAGGATCGCCGCCGCCTCCTTCGCGGCCGCTCCGTCCACCACGTCGGACAGGTGGTGGACGACCGCGACGAAGGACAGGCCGAGCCGTCGCCCGAACTTCAGCAGCCGCTGGAACAGCTGGGCCACGAACGGGCTGTTGATGATGTGCCAGGCCTCCTCGACCAGGAAGATGCGCTTCTTCCGGTCGGGGCGGATCCAGGTGTGCTCCAGCCACACGCCGACGATCGCCATCAGGATGGGCATGGCGATGGAGTTGCGGTCGATGTGGGACAGGTCGAAGACGATGAGCGGGGCGTCGAGGTCGATGCCGACCGTGGTGGGGCCGTCGAACATGCCCCGCAGGTCGCCGTCGACCAGGCGGTCCAGGACCAGGGCCACGTCCAGGCCCCAGGCCCGTACGTCGTCTATGGCGACGTTCATCGCCTCCGCGGACTCCGGTTCGGGGTGGCGGAGTTGCTCGACGATATCGGTGAGCACCGGCTGGCGTTCCACGATGGTCTCGTTGACGTAGGCGTGGGCGACCTTGAGGGCGAAGCCGGAGCGCTCGTCGAGGCCGTGGCCCATCGCGACCTCGACGATGGTGCGCAGCAGGGCGAGCTGGCCGGTCGTCGTGATCGCCGGGTCCAGGGGGTTGAGCCGGATGCCGTGGTCGAGGGCGGCCGTCGGGTCGAGCCGGATCGGCGTTATGCCGAGCTCCTCGGCGATGAGGTTCCACTCGCCGACGCCGTCCTCGCCCTGGGCGTCGAGGACGACGACCTGCCGGTCGCGGAAGCGCAGCTGGCGCAGGACGTAGGTCTTCTCCAGCGCGGACTTGCCGTTGCCGGATTCGCCGAGGACCAGCCAGTGCGGCGCGGGGAGCTGCTGGCCGTAGAGCTGGAAGGGGTCGTAGATGTAGCCCTTCCCGGAGTAGACCTCGCGGCCGATGATGACGCCGGAGTCGCCGAGGCCGGGCGCGGCGGTGGGCAGGTAGACCGCCTGGGCCTGGCCGGTGGACGTGCGCACCGGCAGCCGGGTCGTCTCGACCTTGCCGAACAGGAAGGACGTGAAGGCGTCGGTGAGGGCGGTCAGCGGGTCCCGCATCAGAGCATCAGTCCCTACCGTCGGATTCCGGTGGCGAAGGGAAGCGTGTTCACGAAGGAGCGGTGGTGCTCGCGGTCGCACCACTCCAGCTTCAGGTACGACTTTCCGGCCGAGGCCCGGATGGTGCGCTTGTCGCGCGCCAGGGACTCCGGCGATCGGGCGGAGACGGTGATGTAGCCGACGAGGTTGACGCCCGCGGCACCGCTCGCGAGGTCCTCGCCGCGCTGGTCGAGGCGGTGGTGGGCGGCCACGTCGCGGGGGTCGACGGTGCGGTTCATCTTGGCGGCGCGGCTCGCGTCGGCGACGTCGTTGGTCTTCTCGGTCAGCATCCGCTCGATGGCGATCTCGGTGGGTTCGAGGTCCATGGTGACGGCGACGGTCCGGATGACGTCGGGGGTGTGGACGAGCAGCGGGGCGAGGAAGTTCACGCCGACCGGGGTCATCGGCCACTCCTTCACCCAGGCGGTGGCGTGGCACCAGGGGGCACGGGTCGCCGACTCCCGGGTCTTGGCCTGGAGGTAGGTGGGCTCCATGGCGTCGAGTTCGGCCGGCCAGGCGTTGCGCTGGGACATCGCCTGGATGTGGTCGATGGGGTGGTCCGGGTCGTACATGGAGTGGATCAGCGAGGCCAGCCGTCCCTGCCCGAGGGGCTGGCGCACGCGGATGTCGGCCTCCTGGAGGCGGGAGCAGATGTCGGTGAGCTCGCGGGCCATGACGACCGCGAGGCCGGAGTCCCGGTCGAGCTTGCGTCCGCCGTGCGGGCGGGCGGCGCGGGCCATGGCCTGGGCCTCGGCGGCCAGTTCGCGGGAGTAGTGCATGCAGGCGACGAGGTACGCGCGGTGCTGCTCGCTGCTGGTGGACACCATGGACTGCAACTGGTCGTACGAGCGGGACAGCCAGTGCGGTGCGCGGTCGTCGCCGCGGACCGCGACGTCCTTGGCGTGGGCGTCGGGGTCGGCGGGCAGGGTGCGGGCGAGCATCTGCAGGCGGGTGACGAAGCCGTCGCCGTTGGCCACGTGCTTGAGGAGGGTGCCGAAGCGGTCGACGAGCGCCTCCTGGTCCTCGGAGTCGCGCAGGCCGACGCCGGGGCCCTCGATCTCGATGCACGCGGTGACGGTCTTGCGGTCGGCGTGCAGCAGGACGGCGATCTCGTCGGGGCCGAAGGGGGCGGCGAGCCAGCTGATGCGGCCGATGCCGGGTGGTGGCCCGACCTCGATCTCGCGGCCGTCGAGGCGGGTGCCGGCCTCCTGCGCGCCGGAGCGGTAGGCGGTGCCGCGCTTGACGGTGCGCTTGTAACTGCGGTTGATCTCGAACCACTTGTAGAACGTGCGGCGCCGGTAGGGCACGTACACCGCGGCGAGCGCGAGCAGCGGGAAGCCCGTGAGCAGCACGATCCGCAGCGAGAGCACGGGGACGAGGAGCCCGGACATCATGCCGAGGAAGGCGCCCGCGACGATCAGGGCGATCTCGCCCGACTCGCGGTTGCGTCCGACGACGGCGTTGGGCCGGGCGCGGCCGATCAGATACGTACGGCGGGGCGCGATCGTGGGGGACATGTGGGACTCGGTCGTCAACGCCCTTCACCTCCCGAGGGCTTGCTGCTGTTGCGGGTGCTGCTGGCGTGCGGGGTGTTCACCGGGCTGGGCGCGCGGGGAGCGGGTGCGGCGGAGGGGACGGATCCGCCGCCGTCCGGGACGCGTGCGCTGTGGGCGGCGACGCCTCCGGAGGCGGGGTTGGCCGGGCGAGGTGCCGACGAGGAGCCGCCGCCGGATCCGTTGCTGTCGGCGCGGGTGCTGTGGGTCTTGATGCCCTGGGCGACCAGGGTGGCGGGGGAGCTGATGACGGCGGCGGCCTTGCTCTCGGCGCCCTGCATCATGCGGTTGTTGCGGCCGGCGGAGATCTCGTCGCCGAAGCCGGGGACGAAGCGGTAGATCATCGCGCTGGCGAAGATGGCCAGCAGGATGATGGCCAGTCCGGAGACGACGGCGGAGAAGGCGCCGGGGCCGTTGTCGCCGGAGGCCAGGGCGCCGGCGAGGCCGAGGACGATGACGATGACCGGCTTGACGAGGATCACGGCGATCATGATTCCGGCCCAGCGCCGGACGTGGCCCCACAGGTTCTTGTCGACCAGCCCGGCGTAGACGACGGTGCCGAGGAGGGCGCCGACGTAGAGGAGGGCGGCGCGCAGGACCAGTTCCAGCCACAAGACGCCCGCGGCGAGGATGGACACCAGGGAGACGACGATCAGCATGATCGGGCCGCCGCCGATGTGGTCGCCCTTGCCGATGGCGGCGGAGAACGTGCCGAAGAACGTGTCCGCCTGGTTGCCGGTGGCCCTCGCCAGGACGTCGCTGACGCCGTCGGCGGCCGAGACGACGGTGTAGAGGATCAGCGGGGTGAAGGCGGAGGCGAGGACGGTCAGCCAGAGGAAGCCGACGGCCTCGGAGATGGCGGTGGTCAGCGGCACGCCGCGGACGGCGCGCTTGGCGACGGCGAGCAGCCACAGCAGCAGGGTGAGGATCGTCGACGCGGCGAACACCACGGCGTACTGCTGGAGGAACTTGGTGTTGGTGAAGTCGACGTTGGCGGTCTGCTGCACCGCCTTGCTGAGCTTGTCGATGGTCCAGGACGCGGCGTCGGCACAGCCCTTGGCGAGGGAGGAGAGGGGGTCCAGGGGGGAGGTGATGTCGTTGGGGGTGCCGGTGACGCCCTTGGGGCTGGTGCCCCGCTCGCAGTAGTCCTTGGCGGGGCCGCGGATCAGGCCGCAGGGGTCCTTGCTCCCCGTGGGAGAGGGGCTGGGCGGGGGCGCGGCGAACGCCCGGGTGGCCAGGACCACGGCTCCGGCCTGCACGGCGGTCAGTAGGGCTGAGACCTTGAGGAAGCGGCGGCTAGCGCGCATACGTGAACCCTCCGTATTCCTCGACGGCCTTCGTCATGTCGTGGGCGGTGGAGGCCTTTTGGTCGCGGCCCACCGGCACGGGGCCGTCCTTCTGCTGGAAGTCGGTGACCTTCCAGTCGCCGGCCCAGGTCATCTCGTAGGTGGTGGTGAACCAGCTCTCGGAGACGGGATTGGTCGACGCCTCCCCGGAGAGGCCGAAGAGCGAGGTGTACCAGACCTCGACCGTCGCGCTCCTCCCGGTCAGGGAGGTCAGCTTCGTGCCCACGGGGACGACCCGCGAGACGAAGGTCTGGCCGGGTGGGGCGCTGCCGTCCTTGGCGAGACCGATGGTGCTGAGGAACTTCGCGCTCGAGTACGCGCCGTCCAGTTCCGAGCGGCGGCGGGCGGCGACGTCGGACGCATAGACGGTGTCGACGATCTGGTGCCGCTGGGCGGTGGTGAACATCCCCGTGGAGCCCAGCGCCACCGAGTAGTTGGCGGCCGCGCTCTGAGCGCCCTGCGCGTCCTGGGTGTAACCGGTGGGGATGCCGCCCGTCTTCGCCCGGACCGGCTGTTCCCCCGTCGCCGCGGTCGGGGCCGGTTTCGCGGCGGAGCCCTTCGGGCCTGAGGCGGTGGGTCCGTTGTCTCCGCCGCGGTTCGCGAAGGCGATCGCGGCGATGAGGAGCACGACGACGCCGACGACCGTGATGAGGCTGCGGGACGACGAGCGGCCGCCGCGCCGCGCCCCGCCGTACGGGTCGCCGGCGCGGTCGGGCAGCCGGGTGCGGGTCTGCCCGCTGCCCCCGTACCCGTCGTCGGCGCGCGCGGTGTCGCCGTACCCGTGCTCGTCTCCGAGACTCATGTCCCGTACGCCCCCTCGGCCTCGTACCGGAACGCCTGGATGTACGACGGTAGCCGTGCTGGTTCCCGCGCGGGCGCGGTGTGGTGACTCGACATCAGGGAAACGCAACCTCAGCCGGTGGGCACGGTGGTGGGTGGGGGGAGCGGGAGCACCGGGCGCGCCCGGGGAGCCGGACCTGCGGGTCCGGCGGGGTGGCATGCGCACGCGCGCGCCGGTCATGCGCCGGTTATACGGCCATGCCGTACACGATGGTGAAGAGCGTGCCGAGCGAGCCGATGATGAACACTCCCGTCAGCCCGGCGATGATGAGGCCCTTGCCCTGTTCGGCGCTGAAGGTGTCGCGCAGTGCCGTGGCGCCGATGCGCTGCTTCGCGGCGCCCCAGACGGCGATGCCGAGGCACAGCAGGATGGCGACGGCCATCACCACCTCGATCATCACCTTCGCCTCGTTGCCCAGGCTGCCGAAGGGGCCCCAGTTCGGAGCGATCCCGCCGATGATGGTGTTGATGTCACCCTTGTCGGCCGCAAAGAGCATGTAAGTCACCGCCCCCAGTTGGGTAGTTCCGCGTGCCTCTGCGGGCGCGCAGAGGTCGGGCCTCATTCTCGCCGACAATCACGCCCGGGTATGTCGACTTGGCGTCATTGCTTGGCGGGTTTCGTACGGATACCTTGCCACCGCCGCGCGCCGAGGGGTCGGACGGGCGGGGAGTGGTGGGCGAAGGTGCGCCTGGTCACTCTGTGTATGACGGTGTATCACGGCAGGTCACGCCGGGCAATGAAGGCGGACCGAAACCTGTCGAGTGGTTCCGTCGTTGACCCTTTTTCCGGCTGCGCCCGTTTTCTGACGGCCAGTCGGGTGAGGGGCCGTCACGATGGTCTCACGCTTTCGCACGACGAACGGGCCGCGGCAGGCTGCCGCGGCCCGTTCGTCTGCAACCGCCGAGGAGACCCCACGTCCTCCTGGTGCCGGCGGCTCCCCGTTGACCCGGCGGGGAGGCGTCCGGGGCCGGCCGCGCTGCCGCCGGAGCGTCCTCGGCGGGGGCGGTGGCCCGCGACGACGATGGCTTGTTGAGTACGTGACAACAAGGCGGTGGCCGGAATTCTGACCCCCGCCTTACCGAACGCGCCGCCCGCTTACCGGCCGATGGTGCAGGCATGGTGGCGCGATGGCCACGGCTTGACCCGTCGCACAGGGGGCGGACGGAGGCGTGCCGGGGGTCCCGGGTGCTTCCGGCGGGTGCGGGGGGCGTGGGCCCGCGGTCCGGTGGGCCGGCGCGGCCGGTCGGCGCGGAGGGCCGTCGGGCAGGTGGTGGGGGCCGCGGGCCCGGTCAGCGGGGGCGGAGGCCGTGGAGGACGAGGCGGACGTGCTCGTCGAGCCCCGCGAGGGCCTCCTCCGGCGGCAGGCTGCCGCCCGCCACCAGTGCGGCGAGGCCGTGCAGGCCCGCCGCGGCGACCAGGGTGATGCGCTCGGGGTCGCCCTCGACGATCTCGCCGCGCTGCTGGGCGTCGGCGACGAGCCGGGTGAAGGAGCCGATCGACCGGTCGACGGCGGCGGCGAGCTGCTCGGAGACGTCCGGGTCGTGCTTGCGGGAGAACATCAGCTCCAGCAGGGCCGTGTTGTCCACGGTGAAGCCGAGGTAGGCGCGGGCCAGTGCGGCCAGGCGCCGCTCCAGCGGCAGGCCGGCGTCGTCGGCGGACCCGAGGACCTGTGCCAGCCGCTCGAATCCCGTCAGGGCCAGCGCGTCGAGCAGGGCCTGCTTGTCGCGGAAGTGCCGGCCGGGGGCGGCATGGCTGACGCCGGTCTCGCGGGCGAGCTCACGCAGCGACAGGGCGGCGGCGCCCCGCTCACGCAGCGTGCGCTCGGCGCCGCCGAGGAGGGCGGCACGCAGGTCTCCGTGGTGGTAGGGGCGCTGGGTGGGCATGGGGGTCATCGTATCCCGATGTAGGCGCTGCCAGCATAGTTGGCGATGGCATCATTGTTGTCGTTGACATCATTGTTGACGGCGCCTACATTGCTGGCCATGAACGCCACCCCTGACACCTCCCGTGCGGCCGCACTGCCCGACCTCACCGGCCGCACCGCCCTGGTCACCGGAGCCAACAGCGGCATCGGCCTGGCCGCCGCGGACGCCCTCGCCCGCGCCGGGGCCCATGTGGTCCTCGCCGTCCGCGACCCGGAGCGGGGCCGCGCGGCCGCGGACCGGATCCCGGGCAGCACCGAGGTCCGCCGGCTCGACCTGGCCGACCTCGACTCGGTGCGCGCCTTCGCCGCGGCCTGGTCGGACCCGCTGGACCTGCTGATCAACAACGCCGGCGTCATGATGCTGCCGAAGCAGCGCACGAAGGACGGCTTCGAGATGCAGTTCGGCACCAACCACCTGGGCCACTTCGCGCTGACCAACCTGCTCCTGCCGCACGTCACCGACCGCGTGGTCACCGTGTCCTCCGGCGCCCACCGCTGGGGGAACCCGCGGATCGACTTCGACGACCTGAACCTGGACAGCGGGTACACCCCGCAGCGCGCCTACGCCCGGTCCAAGCTGGCGAACCTGCTCTTCACCCTGGAGCTGCAGCGGAGGCTGGCCGAGGCCGGGTCGCCGGTCCGCGCGCTGGCCGCGCACCCCGGCTGGGCGGCCACCAACCTGCAGAGCCATGCCGCCAACCCGGTCGTGCGGGTGGCCATGCAGGTCGGCAACCGGTTCCTCGCCCAGGACGACCGGGCGGGCGCGCAGCCCACCCTGTACGCCGCGACCCGCGACCTGCCGGGCGCCAGTTACGTCGGTCCGGACGGTCCCGGCGAGATGCGGGGCGCCCCGACGCTGGTCGGCCGCAGCCGGGCGGCGAGCGACCCGGTCGTGGCACGGCGCCTGTGGACGGTGTCGGAGGAGCTGACCGGGGCGGCGTTCTCCCTGGCCGCGCAGGTGTAGAAGGCGCCGGGGCGGGAATCCGCGCATCCAGGGCACGGAGATGCGATGTTCGAGCGTTCTGAGGAAAATCTCAGTGAAGTCGAGACGGGATTCTCACCTTCGTGGGACAGAGTGGGGCGTGATGAAGCGCACCTCAGGTATCCAGAGCCCCGCACATCACGCCCGCCCGCGGCTCGGCACCCGGCAGTCCGCCCTGTTCGGTGCCCTGGTCCTGCTGGCCGGCACCTCGGCGTCCGTGGCGGCCGCCGACGACGGGCCCGGCCCGCTCGGCGTCACCGCGGTCACCGCCATCACCGCGCAGAGCGCACGGGTGGGCGCACTGTTCGTCGCGACCCCGGGCGGAGGCCTGTCCGGTCAGCACTTCTGCACCGCGTCGGTCGTGCACAGCCCCAACCGGAACCTTGTCGTCACCGCGGCGCACTGCCTCGGCAGCGGCAAGGACCTGGTGTTCGCGCCCGGATACCGGGACGGCCGGGCGCCCTTCGGGGTCTGGACGGTCAAAAGACGCTTCATGCCCGACAATTGGTCCAAGGACCAGGACGAGGACAGCGACCTGGCCTTCGCCGTGCTGGACTACCGGGACGGCAAGGGCATCGAGGACACCGTCGGGGGCAACCGCTTCGCGACGGGCGTCGGGACCGGGGCGACCGCGGTGACGGTGACCGGGTACCCCGACTCCCGCGAGGCGCCCATCAGCTGCACGAACAAGCCGAGCGCCCACAGTGCCACCCAGCAGCGCATCGACTGCCCGGAGTTCACCGCGGGCACCAGCGGAAGCCCGTGGGTCAACGGGGACCGCGAGGTCGTCGGCGTGCTCGGCGGGCACGAGCAGGGCGGCTCCACCGCCGACACCTCCTACAGCGTCGTCCTCGGGCGGGAGGCGTCGGAGCTGTACAAGGACGCGGCGAGCGACCCGTGAGCCGCCCGCACGGACCCTCCCTGCGCGCGCCCCTGCGTCCCTCCGCCGTCCTGGCGGGGCGCGGGGGCGCGCCGCTGCCCGCCTACTTCGAGAAGGTGTACACGGCGAGGATCCAGACGGGGATGACCAGCGGCACGTAGGCCTGCGGGCGCCGGAAGAGCGGCTTGCCCTGGTCCATCACGACGCCGTGCGGTGAGGGCGAGGGCTGCGGCAGCTTGGCCAGCCTGAAGTGGACGAAGAGGTTCCACAGCAGGGTGAGCGGGGTGAACAGCAGCAGCGAGACGGGGCTCCACCAGCCGCCCGCCAGGGTCCTGGCCGTCATGTCCCGGTGGAGTGCCACCCCGCACCCGCGGCACAGCGGCCCCTCCATCCTGCCGAACCGCATCGCCACCAGCAGACCGGTGTGCTGGCGGATCGTGATGTCGCCCGCGGGCCCGGCTCCGCATATCCGGCACACCGGTGCGGGCGCGACACCGTACGGCAGCCCGTACGCGGCCCCCGGCACATGGTGCCCCGGAAAGCCTGCCGGCACCGCGGCCCCCGGCACCTGCCCCGGCTGGGGGGCGTACGGACCGGGCGCGGCATACGGCGCCTGCGGCTGGGGGGCGGCCGGATTCGGCGTGTAAGCGCCTTGCGCGGCGTACGGATTGCCCGAGACGGGCTGCTGGGCCGGGTACGGCGTCGTCACGTGCCCTTTTCTCCTTGTGTGCGGACCCCCGAAGCACCGGGCCCGCCCCTAGACTGGCGCCTGCGGACTCCCGGACCACGAAGGGCGGTTGACGGTGCGTAAGGCATGGATCGTAGCGATCGCCGCCGTCTCGTCCGGGCTCGCCCTCGTGACCCTCCTCGTCGTCGGCGTCTACGTCGTCGCGGGGAACCTCGTCAACGGCGTCGGCGGCGGCAGCGTGGCGCTGGCCAAGGGGGCCGTGCCCGCCGTCTACCAGAGCCTCGTGCAGCGCTGGGGGAATCTCTGCCCGGCCCTCAACCCCGCCCTGCTGGCGGCGCAGTTGTACCAGGAGAGCGGCTTCAACCCCCGCGCCCGCAGCGCGGCGGCCGCCGAGGGCATCGCGCAGTTCATCCCCGGGACCTGGGCCACGCACGGGATCGACGGCAACGGCGACGGCCGGCGCGACGTCTGGGATCCGAACGACGCGATTCCGTCGGCCGCCTCCTACGACTGCAGTCTCGCGTCGTACGTGAAGACCGTCCCCGGTGACGTCTCGCAGAACATGCTCGCGGCCTACAACGCGGGTCCGGACGCCGTCATCAGGTACGGCGGAGTGCCGCCCTACGGGGAGACCCGGAACTACGTGAAGACGATCACGACGCTGCAGCGGACCTTCGCCGCCCCCGTCACCCGCGTCGACCCCTCGCGGCAGGCCGCCGGGGCCATCTCGTTCGCGCAGAGCAAGCTCGGGACGCCCTATCTGTGGGGCGGGGACGGCACCGCCGACCAGGGCGGACGGTTCGACTGCTC
Source organism: Streptomyces tropicalis (assembly GCF_029269835.1). Lineage (GTDB taxonomy): Bacteria > Actinomycetota > Actinomycetes > Streptomycetales > Streptomycetaceae > Streptomyces > Streptomyces tropicalis. The sequence continues at coordinate 12,927 of NZ_JARJBB010000008.1, forward strand.
GGGTCTGACGAAGGCCGCGTTCGAGAACGTGGGGATCACGCTGCCGCGGGTCGCCAACGACCAGTACAACGCCGGGCCGCACCCCAGGCGGGACGAACTGCTCCCGGGCGATCTGGTGTTCTTCTCGGACGACCCGTCCGACTCGCGGGCCATCCGGCACGTGGGCATCTACGTCGGCGGCGGGTACATGATCGACGCCCCGCGCTCGGGGGCCGTGATCCGCTTCGACCCCGTGGACACTCCGGACTACTTCGGGGGGACCCGGGTAACCGAGGATGGCGCGAAAGCGCTGCCCACCCAGGTGTGAACCGAGCGTGAACCCACCCCCTGAGCTGCGGAGACGAGTCTCTCTTCGATAACGTCTGCGTGATCATTCGGTGGAGTGTGGAACGTATCGATCGGGGTCGTGCGTTCCTGTTGACGTAGCCGAGCGGACGTCGGGCGGAGCGCGTGTCGTACGCGCGGGCAGCGGAAGCGGATCTACAGCCACGGGGGTGGCAGGGCGCGGCGCACACCGGGTGCGGCCGCCGAGACCGACGAAGGGGCCGCAGCACCATGGCTGGACTCGCCGAATCCGGGTCGAACCCCGACGTCGACCTGCTCTACGACATCAACGGCCTGGCCAAGGACGCCCCGCACTGGTTCGACCGGGGCATGGAGTTCGTCGGCGAGTACGGGCTGCTGCTCGCCATGGTGCTGCTCGTGCTGGGGTGCTGGTGGTCCGTGCGCCGCCGGGGCGGCGAGGATGCGGCGCCGTCCGTCGCCGCGCTGGTGTGGGCCCCGCTGGCCGCCGGCCTCGCCGTCCTGGTCAACGTGCCCATCCGGGGCTTCGTGGAGCGCCCCCGGCCCTTCCTCGACCACCAGGGCCTGGACGTCCTGGTCTCCGGCAAGACGGACTACTCCTTCGTGAGCGACCACGCGACGATCACGATGGCGATGGGCGTCGCCCTCTTCGTCGCCCACCGGCGGTTCGGGCTCGCCGGCATCGCCCTGGCCCTGTTCGAGGGCTTCTGCCGGGTGTACATGGGCGTGCACTACCCGACCGACGTGGTCGGCGGCTTCGCCCTCGGCACGGCGGTCGCGCTGCTGCTGTCGCCGCTCGCGATGGCGCTGCTGACGCCGGTGGTGACGGCGGTCGAGCGGTCGTCCTGGGGCGGCCGGCTGGTGCGCGCCCGGCGGCGGCCGGAGCCCGGCCCGGACACGGTGGTCCAGGAGACCCGCGCCGACGAGCGCAGCGGCGCCGCCGGGGAACGCGACCTCGCGGCCTGAGCACCGGACACCCGGGACCGGGGAGGACCACGGCGGCCCGGCGCCCCCTCGGGGGTGCCGGGCCGCCCGCGTCTCCCGGGGCGGGGGCGCCGTCCGCCGCGCCTACAGCGCCTGCGGGTAGGAGAAGAAGCGGTGCGGGTCGTACTGCTGCTTCACCTTCGCCAGCCGCCCGGCCGCGTCGCCGTAGTACGCCGTGCGCCAGTCGCGCAGCGTGGGGTCGGCGTAGTTCTGGTAGGCCGCGCCGGAGGCGTACGGCTGCATCGCCCGGTGGGCCGAGGCCAGCCACGACTGGGCCGTGGTCCCGGCGGTGCCGGCCGGCCAGGAGGAGATGTACTGGGCGAGCATGCGGGAGCGGCGGTGCACGAACGCCGTCGCCGTCGGGGCGACGCGGTTGACCGCGCCACCCAGCGCGGTGAAGGCGATGCTGCCCGGGCCGCCCCGCACCGACCGCAGTTGCGCCAGCAGCGCCTGGATCCCGGCCGGGCCGAGCGAGCGGTCGAAGAAGTCCGAGCGGGCCGCGTACGTCTCCCGGCCGAGCGCGCCCTGCGGGGAGCGGCCGGGTGTGGAGCCGGGCAGGTGGCACTGCGCGTCGGTGGCGAAGGAGGAGCAGCCGGCGTACGCCTCCATGGACTGCTCGTAGGTGTGGCGGCGGAGCGAGACGCTGCGCGCGCGGGCGCCGATCGCGGAGGCCAGCCGGTCCACCGCGTTCTGCAGCTCGCCGTAGGTGCCCAGGGAGAACGCGGCGACGGACACGGTCGGCGTGCCGCCCGGGGTGTTCGCCAGGTGCAGTGAGGACCAGATCTCGTCCGGCTGGCCGGGGCCCCACTCCTGCCAGGCCTTCACCACCGCGGCGGCCTTCTCCCACGGCCAGGTCAGGTAGGCGGAGACGGCCTGGGGCGCGGGGTGGGTGCGGAACTCCAGTTCGGTCACGACGCCGAAGTTCCCGTTGCCCGCGCCGCGCAGCGCCCAGAACAGCTCCTCGTTCTCGGTGGCGGAGGCGGTCAGCTGCCGTCCGTCGGCCGTGATCAGGGTGGCGCGGGTGAGGCTGTCGCAGGTCAGCCCGTAGGCGCGGGACACCACGCCGTGGCCGCCGCCGAGCACCAGCCCGGAGACGCCGACGGTGGGGCAGGAGCCGGCGGGTACGGTCACGCCCCTGGCGGCCAGCGCCCGGTAGACGTCGATCAGTTTGGAGCCGGCGCCGACCACGGCCGAGCCGCCGGCCGCCCGTATCCGGTTCAGCCGGGACACGTCGACGACGAGCCGGCCGTCCCCGGAGGACCAGCCCGCGTAGGAGTGACCGCCGTTGCGGATGGCGACGGGGACGCGGTGCGCGCGGGCGTAGGCGAGCGTGGAGCGTATGTCGCCGGCGTGCGCGACGTAGGCGACCGCGGCCGGGCGCAGGGCGTCGAAGCGGGTGTTGTAGAGCTGGTGGGCCGTCTTCCAGGAGGCGTCGCCGGGGCGGACGAGGGTGCCGTCCAGGTCGCGCGCGAGGGCGGCCCAGTTCGCGGCGGCGGCCGCGCTCGTGGTCCGCAGCGGCGGGCCGGAGGCGGCGCCGCCGGCCGCGGCCGCGGCGGAGGCGGGTGCGGCCCCCGCCGACGAGCCCCCGCTGCACGCCGCCGTGGCCACGCCCGCCATCACGGCCGCGGTCCCCCCGATGAACGCACGACGTTCCATTGCTGCCCCCTCCTGTCGGCTCCCGTGGATCGAGACGGCCCCGGGGTCCGGAGGGTTCCCCGGCACCGGAGGCGTGTGCGGTGCGGGACGGGCCGGACGGCGCGACGATGGGGGTGGGACTCCGGGGCGGACCGTCCCGGTGGGCCGGTGGCACCCCGGATTCCGGGCGGCGGGCACCCCCGGCGCCGGGACCTGGACGTGCCCTCCCCGTGAGCATTCCGTTACCTCACCGCACTGACGGCAGGGGTTCACCCCCCGTTCACTTCTGGCCATCGGCGGCTTCACCTGTTCTGCCTAATTTCGGCCGTACCCGGTGCTGATGCGCTGCCCTGCGCGTCGGCGTCACCCACACTTCGCACGCCGCCGATCAGGACGGCGGCTATCGGAAGGAATTCCCTCAGTGAAGCTTCAGCGCAAGAACCGGCGGGCTCTCGTTCTCGGCGCTCTCGCCGCCTCCGGCGCCCTGGCCCTCACGGCGTGCGGCTCGGACAACAACAGCAACGGCGGTGGCGGCAGCAACTCGTCCGCGGCCGCGGCCCCCGGCTCGATCAAGTGCGGCGACGCCAAGGGCCAGCTGCAGGCGTCCGGTTCCTCGGCGCAGAAGAACGCCATCGACGCCTGGAACACGCAGTACGGCCAGGCCTGCAAGGGCGTGCAGATCAACTACAACCCGACCGGCTCGGGTGCGGGCATCACCGCCTTCCTGCAGGGCCAGACCGCGTTCGCCGGTTCGGACTCCCCGCTGAAGCCCGAGGAGATCGCCAAGTCCAAGTCGGTCTGCTCCGGTGGCCAGGCCATCGACCTGCCGATGGTCGGCGGCCCGATCGCGGTCGGCTTCAACGTCCCCGGCGTCGACAGCCTGACCCTGGACCCGTCCACCATCGCCAAGATCTTCAACGGCAAGATCACCAACTGGAACGACGCGGCGATCAAGAAGCTCAACCCGAGCGCCAAGCTGCCCAACCTGAAGATCCAGGCGTTCCACCGCTCGGACGAGTCCGGCACCACGGACAACTTCACCAAGTACCTGATGGCCACCGCCAAGAGCGACTGGCCCTACTCCGGCGGCAAGGCCTGGCAGGCCAAGGGCGGCCAGTCCGCCCAGGGTTCCTCCGGCCTGGCCCAGCAGGTGAAGCAGACCGCGGGCGCGATCTCCTACTTCGAGCTGTCCTACGCCTCCGACGGCGTCAAGACGGTCGACCTGAAGACCGCCGCCGCCACCCCGGCCAAGGCGACCACCGAGAACGCCTCGAAGGCCATCGCCTCCGCCAAGGTCGTCGGCACCGGCAAGGACCTCGCCCTGAAGCTCAACTACGAGCCCAAGGAGGACGGCGCCTACCCGCTGACCCTGGTCACCTACGAGATCGCCTGTGACAAGGGCAACAAGGCCGCCACGCTGCCGGGCGTCAAGTCCTTCCTCACCTACACCGCGTCCGAGGACGGTCAGAAGCAGCTGACCGGCGCCTCCTACGCCCCCATCCCCGACGAGATCATCTCCAAGGTCCGCACCACCATCGCCGGCCTGAACTGATCCCAGTGTGCGGCCCGGCCTCCCCACCTGATCGGGGCCGGGCCGCACCGTCCGGTGCACCGCCGCCAGGGGCCGTACGACACGCACGGCTCCGCAGACCGGAGAACCCGATGGACATATCCACACAGCACACCGACGCTGCTCCCCCCACGCCCCGCCCCGGCCCGGACGCGCGCACGCGCACGTCCCGCGGCGCCAGCCGCACCGGCGACCGGATCTTCCTCGGTCTGTCCCGCGGCTCGGGCATCCTGCTGCTGGTGATCATGGCCGCGATCGCGGTCTTCCTCGCCTACCGTGCGAGCCTCGCCATCAGCAAGGACCACGGCAGCTTCCTGACCACCTTCGAGTGGAACACCAACATCCTGCCGCCCCAGTTCGGCATCGCCGTCCTGGCCTTCGGCACGGTCGTCTCCTCGGTGATCGCGATGGCCCTCGCGGTCCCGGTCGCCGTGGGCATCGCGCTGTTCCTCACCCACTACGCCCCCCGCCGGCTCAGCGGTCCCATCGCCTACGTGATCGACCTGCTGGCCGCCGTGCCGTCCATCGTGTACGGCCTGTGGGGCGCCCTCGTCCTGGTGCCGCACCTCAGCGGCCTGTACGGATGGCTGGACCACTACTTCGGCTGGACCGGCGTGCTGTCCTGGCAGGGCGGCGCCGCGCGCTCCCTGCTGACCGTCGGCATCCTGCTGGCCATCATGATCCTGCCGATCATCACCAACGTGAGCCGTGAGGTCTTCCGGCAGGTCCCGCGGATGCACGAGGAGGCCGCGCTGGCCCTCGGCGCCACCCGCTGGGAGGTCGTGCGCATGTCGGTGCTGCCCTTCGGCCGCTCCGGCGTGATCTCCGCGTCGATGCTGGGCCTCGGCCGCGCGCTCGGCGAGACCATGGCCGTGGCCACGGTCCTCTCGCCGACCTTCGACATCAAGGCGAGCCTGCTCGACCCGGGCGGCGGCACCTTCGCCCAGAACATCGCGAGCAAGTTCAACGAGGCCACCGAGTTCGGCCAGGACGCGCTGATCGCCTCCGGCCTCGTGCTGTTCGTGATCACCCTGATCGTCAACGGTGCGGCCCGCATGATCATCAACCGCCGCAAGGAGTACTCGGGGGCCAACGCATGACCACGCCTGCCGTCACCGACAAGAGCGCCGGCTCCCTGCACGGCGCGCGCCTGCCGAAGTGGTTCCCCGTGGCCGCGGTCGCCGGGTCCCTCGTCGTCGCCGTGGCCATCGGCCTGGGCGCCGGCCTGCAGAGCAGGGTCCAGTGGGGCCTGATCGCCGCCGTCCTCGCCGTGCTGTCGACCTACGTCGTCGCGGCCCGGGTCGAGGGCCGCCGCCAGGCCCGGGACCGCATCGCGACCAGCCTGGTCTGGGTCTGCTTCCTCGTCGCCGTCATCCCGCTGGCCTCGCTGATCTGGGCCACGGTCAAGCGGGGCGTGAAGGTCCTCGACGGGTACTTCCTGAGCCACTCGATGGCCGGCGTCGCGGACACCCAGCCCGGCGGCGGCATCTACCACGCCCTGCTCGGCACCCTGGAGCAGGTCGGCCTGGCCACCCTGATCGCCGTGCCGATCGGTGTGCTCACCGCGATCTACCTCGTCGAGTACGGCCGCGGCCGGCTCGCCCGGGCGGTCACCTTCTTCGTCGACGTCATGACGGGCATCCCGTCGATCGTCGCCGGCCTCTTCGTCCTGAGCTTCTGGATCCTGATCCTTCAGATGGGCTACTCCGGCTTCGCCGGCTCGCTGGCCCTGTCGATCCTGATGATGCCCGTGGTGGTGCGCTCCACCGAGGAGATGCTCAAGCTCGTCCCGAACGAGCTGCGCGAGGCCTCTCTCGCGCTCGGCGTCCCGAAGTGGCGCACGATCCTCAAGGTGGTGCTGCCGACCTCCATCGGCGGCATCGTCACGGGCGTGATGCTCGCGATCGCGCGCATCACCGGTGAGACCGCTCCCGTCCTGCTCCTGGTGTGGGGTACGAACTTCATCAACACCAACCCCTTCCAGGACCCGCAGGGCTCGCTGCCGCTGTACATCTACCAGCAGTACGCGAACAGCTCCGGCTCCGGCGCCGCGTACGACCGCGCCTGGGCGGCGGCCCTCACCCTCATCGCCTTCGTGATGATCCTCAACCTGGTGGCCCGCGGCATCGCCCGCTGGAAGGCCCCGAAGACCGGTCGCTGAGCTTCGGCGCGCGGCTCCCGCCACGCGCCCGCGACCACCGGCGACCGAAGACTGGAAGTGAAGAAGTAGTCATGGCCAAGCGAATCGACGTGAGCGGTCTCACCGCCTACTACGGCTCCCACAAGGCGATCGAGGACATCTCGATGACGGTCGAGCCGCGTTCGGTGACGGCGTTCATCGGGCCGTCCGGCTGCGGCAAGTCGACGTTCCTGCGCACCCTCAACCGCATGCACGAGGTCACCCCGGGCGGCCGGGTCGAGGGCAAGGTGCTGCTCGACGACGAGGACCTGTACGGCACCGGGGTCGACCCGGTCTCCGTCCGCCGCGAGGTGGGCATGGTCTTCCAGCGCCCGAACCCCTTCCCCACCATGTCGATCTTCGACAACGTGGCGGCCGGCCTGCGCCTGAACGGCACCCACCGCAAGAGCGAGCTGAACGACATCGTCGAGCGCTCCCTCAAGGGCGCCAACCTGTGGAACGAGGTCAAGGACCGCCTGAACAAGCCGGGCTCCGGCCTGTCCGGCGGTCAGCAGCAGCGCCTGTGCATCGCCCGCGCCATCGCGGTCGAGCCGAAGGTCCTGCTGATGGACGAGCCCTGCTCGGCCCTGGACCCGATCTCCACCCTCGCCATCGAGGACCTGATCGGCGAGCTGAAGGAGCGGTTCACGATCGTCATCGTGACCCACAACATGCAGCAGGCCGCCCGTGTCTCGGACCGCACCGCGTTCTTCAACCTGTCCGCGGTCGGCCAGCCGGGCCGGCTGATCGAGATCGACGACACCGAGCGCATCTTCTCCAACCCGTCCGTGCAGGCCACGGAGGACTACATCTCGGGCCGCTTCGGCTGAGCCGGCGTCCCGCCCCGACGCCTCGCGGTGCTGCATGGCGGTGCCACCGTGAGGACGCAGAAAGGGCCCGCCCCCGGAGAACCCGGGGGCGGGCCCCTTGCGCTGCCCGGCCGCTCCTACAGGAACGCCAGGTCGATCAGCCAGAAGGATCCGGCGGCCACGAGGGCCGCCGCCGGCATGGTGATGAACCAGCCGAGGACGATGTTCTTCGCGACGCCCCAGCGGACGGCGTTCACCCGCTTCGTCGCGCCCACGCCCATGATCGCCGAGGTGATCACGTGGGTGGTGGAGATCGGCGCCTTGAAGAGGAACGCGGTGGCGAACATGATCGACGCGCCGGTCGTCTCCGCGGCGAAGCCCTGCGGCGGGTCCAGCTCGATGATCTTGCGGCCGAGGGTCCGCATGATGCGCCAGCCGCCCGCGTAGGTGCCGAGCGACAGCATCAGCGCGGAGACCAGCTTCACCCACACCGGGATCGGGTCGCCGTACTTCTCGACGTCGGCGATGACCAGGGCCATCACCACGACGCCCATGGTCTTCTGGGCGTCCTGCAGGCCGTGGCCCAGCGCCATGCCGGCCGCCGAGACCGTCTGCGCTATCCGGAAGCCGCGCTTGGCCTTGTGCGGGTTGGCGCGGCGGAACATCCACATGATCGCCGTCATCACCAGGTAGCCGACGATCAGGCCGACCACGGGGGACAGGAACATCGGGGTGACGATCTTGTCCAGCACGCCGGACCAGTAGACCGTCGTGCCGCCCGCGAGGGCCGCGCCGACCATGCCGCCGAACAGGGCGTGCGAGGACGACGAGGGCAGGCCGAAGTACCAGGTGACCAGGTTCCACACGATGGCGCCGAGCAGGGCGGCGAAGAGGATGCCCATGCCCTTGCCGCCCGTGGGGGTCTGGATCAGGCCCTCGCTGACGGTCTTGGCGACCCCGCTGCCGAGGAAGGCACCCGCGAGGTTCATCACGGCGGCCATGGCGAGCGCCGCCCGGGGGGTGAGGGCGCGGGTCGACACCGACGTGGCGATGGCGTTGGCGGAGTCGTGGAAGCCGTTGGTGTAGGCGAATCCGAGCGCGACCATGATGGTCAGAATCAGAGCAAAGGTGTCCATGGACGCCTCAGGACTCCTTGACCGCGATGGTCTCCACCGTGTTGGCGACGTGCTCGAAGGCGTCCGCCGCCTCCTCCAGCACGTCCACGATCTGCTTGAGCTTCAGCACCTCGATCGCGTCGTACTTGCCGTTGAAGAGGTGGGCCAGGAGCTTGCGGTGGATCTGGTCCGCCTGGTTCTCCAGACGGTTCACCTCGATCCAGTACTCGGTGAGGTTGTCCATGGTCCGCAGGTGCGGCATGGCCTCGGCCGTCAGCTCCGCGGCCCGCGCCAGGACCTCGATCTGCTGCTCGACGCCCTTGGGGAGCTCCTCGACGTTGTAGAGGACGACCAGGTCGACGGCCTCCTCCATGAAGTCCATGATGTCGTCGAGGGAGGACGCGAGGGAGTAGATGTCCTCGCGGTCGAAGGGCGTGATGAACGAGGAGTTCAGCTGGTGGAAGATCGCATGCGTGGCGTCGTCACCGGCGTGTTCCGCGGCCCGCATACGCTCTGCGATCTCGGCTCGGGCGGAGGAGTCCGCCCCGAGCAGTTCCATCAGGAGCTTCGAGCCCGTGACGATGTTGTCCGCGGATGCGGCGAACATGTCGTAGAAGCTCGTCTCCCTGGGGGTCAGACGAAAGCGCACGTGGGGTCCTCGGGGTGCTTCGGTTTCGGTCAGGGTGATGCTAGGCGCATCATCCGGCCACGGCTAAGGGGCCGTCCCCCAGTGTCGCCCATCGGACGCGCTGCTCGGCACGGGGGCGGCGCCCCGGCGCGGAAGGGTTCGCTGTGCGAGGCGGCGACCACGGCGCGTATACCCGGTCCGCTGGATTCGATATACCCTGTAGGGGTATATGTCGGAGCTCGTCCCTGAGAGGGAGGCCGCTATGACGACCACCGAGGCCGGCGCGGCGGTGCCCTCCGAGGGCGCCGGCGGCGCGGTGACGGACCACGACCGCGGGATCCACGGCTACCACCATCACAAGGACGAGCACCTCAAGCGGCTGCGCCGGATCGAGGGACAGATCCGCGGGCTGCAGCGGATGGTCGACGAGGACGTCTACTGCATCGACATACTCACCCAGGTGTCCGCCTCCACCAAGGCACTGCAGTCCTTCGCGCTCCAGCTGCTGGAGGAGCACCTGCGCCACTGCGTCGCCGACGCGGCGGTCAAGGGGGGCGAGGAGATCGACGCCAAGGTCGAGGAGGCCACGAAGGCCATCGGGCGCCTGCTGCGCACCTGAGCCGCCGCGCCCGGCGGCCGCCCGGCGTCCCGGAGCCCGCGCCACGGCCGTCCCGGCGCTCAGCGGGCGGCCGGGCCCCCGCGCTCCTCGTCCACCCGCAGCACCTCGTCGATGCTCTCCAGGCTGAGCCGCTCCTCGGCCGCCGAGGCCGCGATGATCAGCTCCCCGCACAGTTCGATCTCGGCGAGGGCCACGTGGTCCTGCACCGCCGTACCGCCGACCGGAGCCACGCGCGTCACCTCGTCTCTGCCGTCACCGGCTTCCTGGCGCCGGGACCGGGAAGGCCCGCCGGGCGTCGCGAGCCGGCGCACCCGTCCGGCCGCAGTACCAGGGTAGGGAGCGGGCCGCTCCCCGCGCATGGCACGGACGGGCTAGTTCGGCGGTCAATTCTCGGCGATGCGGCCCGTGTAGATGTCGGCGGGGTGCGGAAGCCGGACGGTCACCGGGGTCCCGAAGCCGTACAGCAGCGTGGTGGAGAACACGGCGACCGTGCCCGGCCGCCGGCCGTTGACGAAGCTGAAGCGCTGGCGGATCTTGCGGACGCGGCCCGCGTCGTCGAGGTAGGCGTCGAACGGGACCTCGGCGGTGGCGAACCCTTTCGCCGCCGCGCGCAGCGCCGCACCCGTGTCCGGCGGGGCGCCCCGCGCGGCGAGCACCAGGTCGGCGGTGCCGCGGAAGTGCCGCACGGGCGTCCCCGCCAGCTCGGTCGCCCCCACGTACGCCGCCGTGCGCGTGCCGCGCAGGACCCCGGCGGCGGCGCACGGGTCGGTGGCGCCGCCCGTGACGAGATTGCCGTCGGACAGCGCGGCGGTGTCCACCCGCACCCACTTGTCCGCGGGCACACCGGCGCCGCGGTTCTTCATGAACAGGGCGCCCGGCGCGAGGAGTTCGGTGATCGGGCGGTGCGCCTCGGTGGCCGCGGGGTCCTGCGGCAGCACCAGCGTGAGCCGCCCGAGCCGGCCCCGGAAGTCGTAGACGCCGTCGCCGCGGATGGTCACGAGTGTGCCGCCGGTGGCCATCTCCATGGACGTGCGCGCCTCGGCGCCGCCCGCCCGCACCAGGGCGTCGGGGGCGTGCCGCAGTGTCTGCACCGGGTCGTCCGCGGCCCGCGCGTCGTCGGCGGCCGCGCCGCCGCCCGCGCACCCGGTGGCGCACGCGCCCAGCAGGAGGCCGGTCGCGAGGAACGCCCCGCCGGCCCTCCCGCGGGCCGCCGCCTCGGCCCGACCGGGGTGGACCCCCGTCCGCTGCTGCTCCGCCATGGCCTGCCTACCCCCAGCCGGTACGTCCGTCACGGGCCCCCGTCACCCGGTTAACGACGGGTAGGTGGCCCCGTCACGCCGGACGGAGGACCCCGGCCCGCGGCAACGCCCCGTTCACCCGGTGTGGGTACCGTGGACGCCGTGGCGCAGCAGGAGGGGCCGGGCCCTGGCCCGTACGACGGGGAACACCGCACGACGACGGTGGAACAGGGCCGCTTCTGCCTGGCGCGGTGCACCTGCGGGTGGCGCGGTCCCGCGCGCCGGGCGCGCAGCCTGGCCCGTACGGACGCCGAGGAGCACGCGGCGGCCCGCTGAGCGTCCGGGCCGCTCTCCGGCCCGGGCGGGGGGCCGTCGGGAGCGTGCGCGGGTCAGGCGTGGCGCAGGGCCGCCAGGAGCGCGTCGACGAGGTCGCGGTCGCGGAGCTGGGTGAGGCGGGCGCGGGCGGCGGCGGGCGGCAGCCAGCGGACGCGGTCCACCTCGGAGTTGGGCGTGAAGCGGCCCGAGACGGCCTCGGCGGCCCAGTAGCGGACCTCCTTGGGGCGGCCGCCCGCCGTGTAGTGCGCGGTGGGCAGCTCGGCGCCGGGCACGGCCGTGTGCCCGGTCTCCTCCCCGACCTCGCGCAGGGCGCCCGCGAGCGGGTCCTCCCCGCGCTTGAGCTTGCCCTTGGGCCAGGACCAGTCGTCGTACTTCGGCCGGTGCACGAGGCAGAGCTCCAGGGTTCCGTCGACCGGCGAGCGGCGCCACAGCACGCAGCCGGCCGCCCGGACGACGGTGTCCTTCGGGGAAGTCACCGGTGGCCCACCGCCTCAGGGAGCGCTGACGGTCTGCATCTGCCAGGCCTGCTGGAAGGCGAAGCGGGCCGCCTCCACCTCGTGCCGCTGGTCGGCGTGGAGCACACCGAGCGCGTACGCCGTCGCCGGGGCGATCCGGGGGGTGCGGGCCGCCGAGGCGGCCGCGGCGGCCGCCTCGGCGGCGTCGCGGTGGTGGTCGAGGGCCCGCCCGGCCGCCGCGATCCGCACGTCCGTGGGCGCGCCGCCGCCGAGCACCACCTCGCGGGCGTACCGGTGCAGGCGCAGCAGCAGCCGGACCTGGTGCCAGGGCGCGTCCTGCGGGTGCGGGGACGGGTCGGGGGACAGGCCGTGGATCAGCGCGGTCGCGTTGTACGGGCTGCCGGCGGTGACCAGGGGCAGCGCGGCGACCGCGTCGTGGAGCCGGTCCTGGGCCGCCGCCGCGAGCGGGCGCAGGTCGGCGGCGGCCGCGGCGGGCGTCAGCGGGACCTCGCTGGCCAGGACGGCGACCTGGTCGGCGACGGCGTGGAAGCGGGCCGAGCCGAGGGCCTGGAGGGCGGTGGAGTGGGCCCGGGTCCGGGCCAGGGTCAGCTGCCGTTCGAGCAGGGCGCCCGCCTTCGCCGCGCCGACCGTCAGGTTGCCCCGGTCCGGGGCAGCGGGGTGGGACGGCGGACCGGCGGCGGCCACCTCCGCCGGGTCGAGGCCCTGGACGGGCAGGGCCGCCGACCCGGACAGCCGGTGCAGCGCGAGCAGCAGCCGCTCCAGCCGGGCCTGGTAGGCGTGCTCGCGGCCCAGCGCGCCGGACAGCCAGGCCAGTTCCGGCCGCATCTCCTCCGACCAGGCCTCCTGCAGCAGGGGGCGGAAGGTGTGCAGGCTGCCGCTGATGCGGCGGGCCGAGCGGCGCAGGGCGCGCGCCGCGTCGACGGACTCCTCCGGGCCGCTCCCGCCCGGCCGCGCCTCCGTCCGGGCGGGAGGGCCGCCGGGGCCGGCCTCGCGGTGCCGGCGCAGCGCGCGGAGGAACTCCGTCGCCCGGTCCCGCAGATAGCGGGCGAGGATGTCGGAGGGTACCGGCCCGGCGGTGGGGTCGTCCGTCGGGTCAAGGTGTTGCATTGCCACGCCGGCGCCTCCGGGCGTCTATGAGCATCTCCTGGACATTGCGCAGGGGCTGGCCGTCCGCGTCGGTGGCGTGCCGGGTCCATTCGCCGTCCGGGCCGAGGTGCCAGGAGGCGGTGGTGTCGGACATCCCGGTCTCCAGGAGCCGGTTGAGCGACGCCCGGTGCGCCGGGTCCACGACGCGCACCAGTGCCTCGATACGTCGGTCGAGGTTGCGGTGCATCATGTCGGCGCTGCCGATCCAGACCTCCGCCTCGCCGCCGTTGCCGAAGGCGAAGACGCGGGAGTGCTCCAGGAAGCGGCCGAGGATGGACCGCACGCGGATGTTCTCGGAGAGTCCGGCGACGCCGGGGCGCACCGCGCAGATGCCGCGCACCCAGATGTCGACCGGCACCCCTGCCTGGGACGCGCGGTAGAGCGCGTCGACGACGGCCTCGTCGACCATCGAGTTGACCTTGACGCGGATGAAGGCGGGACGTCCGGCACGGTGGTGCTGGACCTCCTTGTCGATCCGCGCGACCAGCCCGTCCCGCAGGGACTTGGGGGCGACCAGCAGCCTGCGGTACGTCTCGCGGCGGGAGTAGCCCGACAGCCGGTTGAACAGGTCGGACAGGTCCGCGCCCACCTGCGGGTCGGTGGTGAGCAGCCCGAGGTCCTCGTAGAGGCGGGCGGTCTTCGGGTGGTAGTTGCCGGTGCCGACGTGGCTGTACCGGCGCAGCGTGTCCCCCTCCTGGCGGACCACCAGCGACAGCTTGCAGTGGGTCTTCAGGCCGACCAGGCCGTACACGACGTGGCAGCCGGACTCCTCCAGCTTGCGCGCCCACTTGATGTTGGCGTGCTCGTCGAAGCGGGCCTTGATCTCGACCAGGACGAGGACCTGCTTGCCGGACTCGGCGGCGTCGATGAGCGCGTCGACTATGGGGGAGTCGCCGGAGGTGCGGTACAGGGTCTGCTTGATGGCGAGGACGTCCGGGTCGGCGGCCGCCTGCTCCAGGAAGGCCTGCACCGACGTCGAGAAGGAGTCGTACGGGTGGTGCAGCAGCACGTCCCGGGCGCGCAGCGCGGCGAAGATGTCCGGCGCGGAGGCCGACTCGACCTCGGCGAGGTCGCGGTGGGTGCCGGCGACGAACTTCGGGTACTTCAGCTCGGGACGGTCGAGGCTGTGGATGCGGAAGAGGCCGGTGAGGTCCAGGGGACCCGGCAGCGGGTACACCTCCGCCTCGCTGATCTTCAGCTCCCGCACCAGCAGGTCGAGGACCTCGCGGTCGATGGACTCCTCGACCTCCAGACGCACCGGAGGGCCGAAGCGGCGCCGCATGAGCTCCTTCTCCAGGGCCTGGAGCAGGTTCTCCGCGTCGTCCTCCTCGACCTCCAGGTCCTCGTTGCGGGTGAGCCGGAACGCGTGGTGCTCCAGCACCTCCATGCCCGGGAACAGCTCCTCCAGGTGGGCGCCGATGACGTCCTCGATGGGGACGTAGCGGCCCGGGGAGCTCTCCAGGAAGCGGGACAGCAGCGGCGGCACCTTGACGCGGGCGAAGTGGCGGTGCCCGGTGACCGGATTGCGCACCACGACGGCCAGGTTCAGCGACAGGCCGGAGATGTACGGGAAGGGGTGCGCGGGGTCGACGGCCAGCGGGGTCAGCACCGGGAAGATCTGGTGCCGGAAGAGGGTGAACAGGCGGGCCTGCTCCTTCTCCGTCAGCTCGCTCCAGCGGACCAGGTGGATGCCGTCCTCCGCGAGTGCGGGGGCGACGTCCTCGTGGTAGCAGGCGGCGTGCCGGGCCATGAGCTCGCGGGAGCGGGCCCAGATCATCTCCAGCACCTCGCGGGGCTGGAGCCCGGAGGCGGACCGGGTGGCGACCCCGGTGGCGATGCGGCGCTTGAGGCCGGCGACCCGGACCATGAAGAACTCGTCCAGGTTGCTGGCAAAGATGGCCAGGAAGTTGGCGCGTTCCAGCAGGGGGGTGTTCGGGTCCTCGGCCAGTTCCAGCACGCGCTCGTTGAAGGCGAGCCAGCTGCGTTCCCGGTCGAGGAAGCGCCCCTGGGGCAGCGGGCCCCCGTCGGCCGCGGACTCCTCGTAGCCGTCGAGGTCGGCGTCGATGTCGGGTTCCAGGTCGGAGACCGTGGCCGCCACGGTGTGCGGGCGGTGCGCGGCTATGGAGCCCACGGAGGGCTGGGCGTGCTGGAGGTTCTCGCGGCCCGCAGGGCCTCCCACGGGAGCGGCGGTGGGAGACGGGTGCGCCGGGGCCTGGGCGTCTGGCTGGCTCATGAACCCATTCTTCCGCGCCGGGCGTGAGACAGGCGCGTCGGAGCGGGGGAGCGGGAGCGCGGCGGCGGTGGGAGTCCCCCCGGCCGGCCGGGACCGCGAGTGGTCGGGCACGTGCCCGTTCCCCGTGACCCCCTCGGGGGGCGGCGAAGGCTCTGGCGCGGCGGGCTTCATTGGCCGAGCGTCGCAAGCCCGTCTGAATCACTGGTTACGGAGACATGACGTGCGGGATAGCGGGGGGCGGCTCCCGGGGGCCGGTCGCCCGCCCCCGGCCGCCAGCCGCACACCGGGGGCGGGCGCCCGGCCCCCGGGGTGCCGGTCCGCCCTCCGGGGGCCGGGCGTCCGCCCCCACGCGATCCGGCCGCCCCGGGGTCTGGGCGCCCGGACCCCGGGGGTCCTGGCATCCGCACCGGGAGCCCGATCATCCGGCCTGGGGGTCGGGACGGGCGCATCGGGGGCGGGCGTCCGCCCCCGGCGTGCCCGGAGCCGGGGCGGCCGGATCGTGGGGTGGCGGTCGGCCCCCGGGCTCAGGTGAACGGATCGGGGGTGCAGCGGGGGCGCGGGGGTGGGCCGGAGGTTCGGCGGCTCGGGGGCCGCGCCCCGCAGCCCCGGGCCCGCCGCCTCGGGGGGCGTGATCCGGCCGGGGGAGCCGGGCCCACGGGAGCGAGCCGTGGGCCCGCAGCCCGGGGACCGGGTGCCCCGCGGCCCACGGCCCCCGAGGCACGCCGCCTGGGAGCCGACCGGGCCCGGGTTACGCGTGTCCGGGGGCCAGGGGTTCGAAGCGCGGGCGGCGTGCGGTGGGTGCTCCGGCCGTCGCCGGGTGCGGTGCCCGGCTCGCGGTGAGCGTTCCGAGACCCCGGGCGCCTTTCGATGAGCGTGCCCGGCACCTCCGGCACGCCTCGGCGGACGTGCCGGTCTCTCCGCGCGGTGTCCCTGCGCGAGGAGGCCGGCCGTCCGGCGCCGTGTTCCCGGAACCGCGGGGCCGGGCGGTGTTCGTCAGGGGCGGCCGGGACCCGTGGGGCTCAGGTTTCCGTCCGGTACATCAGGTCCGTCTCGTAGGTGGTGAATCCGAGGCGCTCGTAGACCGAGACCGCCGCCTGGTTGTCGGCGTCGACGTAGAGCATCGCCGTCGGCAGGCCCTGGGCCGCCAGGTGGCGCAGGCCGACGAGGGTGAGGGCCTTGCCGAGGCCGCCGCCCTGGACGCCGGGCCGCACCCCGAGCACGTACACCTCGCCGAGCTGCTCCTCGGCGTGGACCTTGGTCCAGTGGAAGCCGACCAGGCGGCCGTCCCGTTCGGCGAGGAAGAAGCCCTGCGGGTCGAACCAGGGCTGGGCCTTGCGGTCGTCGAGGTCCCGCTGCGTCAGCGAGCCCTGCTCGGGGTGGTGCGCGAACGCCTCCGCGTTCAGCGCGAGCCACGCGGCGTCGTCCTCGCCGGGGGCGAAGGCGCGGACGGTCACGCCGTCCGGCAGCTTCGGCTCGGGCAGGTCGGCGCCGGTGAGCGGCCGCCGCATCTGGCGCAGTTCGCGGAACAGGGTGAGTCCGAGGACCTGGGCGAGGTGCCGGGCACCGGAGTGGCCGCCGTGCGCCCACACCCGCAGCCGCTTCCCGGACGCGGCGAGCAGCGCGGAGCCGAGCGCCCGGCCGTGGCCGTGGCCGCGGTGCGCCGGGTGGACGACCAGTTCCGCGGCGGGCGCCTCCACCGGATCGGTGTCCTCCAGCTGCGCGTAGCCGACGAGTTCGCCGCCGAGGGTGAGCAGCAGGTGGGACACGCCGTCGCGGGCACCGCCGCGCAGCTGGAGCCGCCCCTGCTCGGACACCGCCTGCCGGCCGTCGGCGCGGGCGGCCTCCGCCAGCAGGCCGAGCACGGCGTCGGCCCGGTCCGGGGAGAGGACGGAGCAGGTCTCGAGGGAGCGGGCGATCGGTGCGGTGTCGTCGCTGGTCATGCAAACGAGGGTACGGCCGTGGGCGGCGACTTCGGCCCCCGCCGGTGCCCGGTCCGGCGCCGGGCCGCGCGGCCGGAGCCGGTCACGCCGGTCGGGCCGGAGCCGGTCACGCCGGTCGGGCCGGGCCGGTCACGGCCGTTCGGGCGGCGGGGTCGGGGCGCCCGGCAGGCTGACCGTCGCGACCGTGCCGCCGCCGTCGGCCGGGGCCAGGGCGACCCGGCCGCCGGCGTGCTGCACGGTGCGGGCGACGATCGACAGGCCGAGACCGGAGCCGGGCAGCGCGCGGGCGCTCGGGGAGCGCCAGAAGCGGTCGAAGACGTGCGGGAGTTCGTCGGCGGGGATGCCCGGCCCGTGGTCGCGGACGGTCAGCACGCCCGCGTCGAGGACGACCTCGACGGTGCCGCCCTCGGGGCTGAACTTGACCGCGTTGTCGAGGATGTTGACCACCGCCCGCTCCAGCGCGGCCGGCTCCGCCCGGACGAACCAGGGGGACAGTGCCGCCGTGATGGTCAGTTCGGGGCCGCGCAGCCTGGCCCGGCGCAGCGCCTCCTCCACGGTGTCCTGGAAGGCGACGACCTGGACGCGTTCGCCGCGCTGCGCCTCCGCCCGCGACAGCTCCTGGAGGTCGCCGATCAGCGAGGCCAGCTCCGTCACCTGCGCCTTCACCGAGGCGAGCAGCGCCTTGCGGTCGCTCTCGGGCAGCGGGCGGCCGGTCTCCTCGCTGCGGGTGAGCAGTTCGATGTTGGTGCGCAGCGAGGTGAGGGGGGTGCGCAGCTCGTGCCCGGCGTCCGCGATGAGCTGCTGCTGGAGGTCGCGGGAGCTGGCCAGCGCCGACGTCATGGAGTTGAAGGAGCGGGACAGGCGGGCGATCTCGTCCTCGGTGTCGTCGGCCACGGGGATGCGGATGGTGAGGTCCTCGGTGCGGGCGACGTGCTCCACCGCCTCGGTCAGCTCGTCCACGGGCCGCAGCCCGGCCCGCGCCACGGCGAGCCCGGCGGCCCCCGCGCCGATCACGCCGACGCCGGAGACCAGCAGGAGCAGCAGCGCCAGTCCGTCGAGGGTCTTCTCGGTGTCCTTCAGGGAGAGGCCGAGGGTGAACACGGCGCCCGGGTAGGGCTGCGCGTCGGGGCCGCCCTGCAGGGGGATGGCGACGACCATCACGCGGACGTTGTTGCCCGCGCTGTCGGTGCTGTTGTGGAAGGTGCGGATGCTGAGGTCGGGCCGGGCGGCGATCCTGCGGTCCGTCGGCGTCACCCTGACCACGCCCTCGGACTGGGGGAGGACGCAGGACCGGCCCTGCGACGTCACCAGCTGCATGTAGAAGTACGAGGGCCGGCCGGCGGAGTCGCCCGCCGGGCCGACGGGGCAGCTCGCGAGGAGCGCCGTCACATAGGGGGTGTCGTCGAGCAGCTGGTGGGTGTTGGCGTTCCCGAGTCTGTTGTCGACCTCGTTGTAGAGCCGGTTCTGCACGATGAACCAGCAGGTCACCGAGACCGCGGCCACCGCGAAGGCCACCGCCGCCGCGACCAGCAGGGCCAGCCGGGACCGCAGCGGCAGGGACCGCAGCCGGCGTACCGCGTTCCTCACTCGGCGCCGCCCTGCCGCAGGACGTACCCGACACCGCGCACGGTGTGCACGAGGCGCGGCTCGCCGCCGGCCTCGGTCTTGCGGCGCAGGTACATGACGTAGACGTCGAGCGAGTTCGACGAGGGCTCGAAGTCGAAGCCCCAGACCGTCTTCAGGATCTGCTCGCGGGTGAGGACCTGGCGGGGGTGGGCGAGGAACATCTCCAGCAGGGTGAACTCGGTGCGGGTCAGCTCCACCTGCCGCCCGTCGCGGACGACCTCGCGGGTGGCGAGGTCCATGCGCAGGTCGGCGAAGGTCAGGGTGTCGCTGTCGTCGGGGGTGGCCGCCACGGCCGCCGCGTACGAGCTGCGCCGCAGCAGTGCGCGGATGCGGGCGAACAGCTCGTCCAGCTCGAAGGGCTTGACCAGGTAGTCGTCGGCGCCCGCGTCGAGCCCGGTGACACGGTCGCCGACCGTGTCCCGGGCCGTCAGCATGAGGATCGGTGTGGTGTCGCCGGTGCCGCGGATGCGGCGGGCGGCGGTGAGGCCGTCCATGCGCGGCATCTGGATGTCGAGGACGACCAGGTCCGGCTGGTAGGCGGCCGCCTTCTCCAGCGCGTCCGCGCCGTCGACGGCGACCTCGGTGCCGTACCCCTCGAAGGCGAGACTGCGCTGGAGCGCCTCGCGCACCGCGGGCTCGTCGTCGACGATCAGGATGCGCTGGGGGTCACGGTCGCCATCGGCGGGGCTCATCGCTCGGGTTCCTCGGGTGCGGTCGTGGTGGGTCGGTCTCAGCGTCGCACGTTTCCGGCCCGTGGGGCGGATGGCGGCGAGCGGCGGGGCGGGTCGGGCGCGGCCGTCCGGTCCCGGTCAGCCGCGGACCGCGGTCAGGCGGCGCAGCGGGACCTTGTGGCGGTGCGTGCGGTGGCCGGCCGGGATGCGCAGGCCCATCAGCTCGGGGACGGAGATCTCGGGGAGGGGGCGGTCCGATGCGGCGTGGATCCGGGCGGCGGGCAGGCCGCGGGTGGTCTCGGCGGGGGAGGAGGTCTCGGTGGTGCCGGTGGTCTCGTGCAGATCGTGCTGGATCATGACGTACTCCTTCTCACTCGCTCACGCGCTCGTGGAACCCGTCTGCCCGGCAGGGGCCCGCTTCAGCTCTGGGAGCCTGAACGCAGTTTCGCCAGGTCGGACTTGACGATGTCGACCGGGATCGCGAAACCGAGGCCGACGCTGCCCGCGTTGGACGAGTCCGTGCTGGAACCGGACGAGTACATCGCGGAGTTGATGCCGATGACGTTGCCGCTGGTGTCGATCAGTGCGCCGCCGGAGTTGCCCGGGTTCAGCGACGCGTCCGTCTGGATCGCCCTGTACGTGGTGGTGGAGGAGCCGGTGTCGCCGTTGAACTCCCGGCCGCCGAACTGGAACGGCCAGCGTCCGTCGCCGCCGCCGCCCTGCGCCTGGCTCTCGTCGGTGGAGACGGTCACGTCGCGGTCAAGGGCCGAGACGATGCCGCTGGTGACGGTGCCGGTGAGGCCCTCGGGGGAGCCGATGGCCACGACCTGGTCGCCGACCGCGACGCCGGCGGAGTCGCCGAGGGCGGCGGGCTTGAGGCCGGAGGCGCCCTGCAGGTCGATCAGGGCGAGGTCCTTGGAGCTGTCGGTGCCGACGACCCGCGCGCTGTACTGGTGGCCGTCGCTGGTGCGCACCTTGACCGACGAGGCGCCCGCGACGACGTGGTTGTTGGTGACGACCTCGCCGCCGCCGGTGACGACCACGCCGGAGCCGGTGGAGGAGCCGTCGGGGAGGGTGGCGTTGACCTCGACCACGCTCGGGCTGACCGCCTTGGCGATCGCCGCGATGCTGCCCCGCTGGCCGGCGGGCACCGCGTTGGCGCTGGTGCCGCCGGCGGCGGCCGCGTTCCTGCCGGTCAGCTCCTGGAAGGCGTAGGCGGTGCCGCCCCCGATGGCGGCGGCGGCGATCGCCACGGCCGCGAGCAGCGCCGTGGTGCCCCTGGCGCGCCGGTGCGGTGCGGGCGCGGGCTCCGCCGCGAAGGTCCCCGTCCCCCCGGGACCTCCGCCGTGGCCGCCCCAGCCGGCCCAGCCGCCCTGCGCGCCTCCGCCGCCCCGCACGCCTCCGCCGTACGGGGTGCTCCCGCCGCCGGCGAACGCGACCGGGTCCGGCGCGTGGGCCGGCGGCGGGGGCCACTCCGGGTTCACGGGGGAGGAGGCGTGCTGCTGCCGGGGGTACGCGGCCGGCTGGGTCGCGTCACCCTGGGCGTGGTCGTACTCGCCGCTGCGGCGGATGCTCTCACTCATGACAAGGAGAGTGACCCGTGATCATGAGAGGCTCCTGAGTCCCGCCTGAGAAGCCCGACAGAACCTCGTATGCCCGATATAAGGGCGCCGCGGCCGGGGGGCCGGAGCCGCCCCGGAGCCCGCTCAGCCGCAGCCGCAGGACCCGCGCAGGACCAGGCGCGACGGGAAGACCTTCAGGCGCTCCCGGCGCGAGCCCGCCACCCGGAGCCCGTCGTCCAGGACGAGGTCGACCGCGGCCCGCGCCATCGCCGACCGGTCCGAGGCGACCGTGGTCAGCGGCGGGTCCGCGAGGGCCGCCTCCTTGATGTCGTCGAAGCCGGCCACGGCCAGCTCGCCGGGCACGTCGATCCGCAGCTCGCGCGCCGCCCGCAGCAGGCCGATGGCCTGGTCGTCGGTGGAGCAGAAGACGGCCGGCGGGCGGTTCGGCCCGGCGAGGATCTCCAGGGCGACCCGGTAGGCGTCGTAGCGGTTGTACGGGGCCTCGAAGAGCCGGCCCTCGGTCGGGATGCCGGCCTCGGCCATGGCGCGCCGCCAGCCCTCGACGTGGTCGGAGACCGGGTCGCCCACGGCGGGGGTCTCGGCCGTGCCGCCCATGCAGGCGACGTACTCGTGGCCGTGCTCCAGCAGGTGCCGGACGGCCAGCTGGGCACCCCCCAGGTCGTCGGTGACGACGGCGACGTCGTCGATGGCCTCGGGCCGCTCGTGCAGCAGCACCACCCGGGCGTCCCAGGCGTCGATCTCGGCGGCGGCGTGGTCGTTCAGCGCGTGGCTGACCAGGATCAGCCCGGAGACGCGCATCCCCAGGAAGGCCCGCAGGTAGTGGACCTCGCGCTCGCTCACGTAGTCCGAGTTGCCGACCAGGACCATCTTGCCGCGCTCGGCCGCCGCCCACTCGACCGCGTGCGCCATCTCGCCGAAGAACGGCTGCCGGGCGTCGGGGACGATGAGACCTATCAGGTCGGTGCGCCGCGAGGCCATGGCCTGGGCGACCCGGTCGGGCCGGTACCCCAGTTCCTTGATCGCGGCGAGCACGCGCTCCCGCGTGGCCGGGGCGACCGGCCGGGGTCCGTTGTTGATGACGTAGCTCACCACGGCGGTGGACGTCCCCGCCAGCCGCGCCACATCGTCCCGAGTCACCTTTGCCACGCGCGGAGTCTACGCGGATTGACCCCCTCCGGGCAGGGCGTATCGCACGGTGGATGTGCGGAAGCAATGCCCTGCCCGGCGCCCCGTCACGCCTCCGCGCCGGCCTCCGCCTTCACCGTGCCCGCCGGAGTGTCCGCATCGTCCCGCTTTGCCCCGGTGGCCCCGGCCGTCCTGCTCTTCTCGGCGGCCTTGCCCGCGGTCCCGCCCGTCCGGGAGGCGCCGCCTGCGGAGCGCTCGGGCTTCTCGGGAGTGACGAACCGGTAGCCGACGTTGCGGACCGTGCCGATCAGCGACTCGTGCTCCGGGCCGAGCTTGGCGCGCAGCCGCCGCACGTGCACGTCGACGGTCCGGGTGCCGCCGAAGTAGTCGTAGCCCCAGACCTCCTGCAGCAGCTGGGCGCGGGTGAAGACGCGGCCCGGGTGCTGCGCGAGGTACTTCAGCAGCTCGAACTCCTTGAAGGTGAGGTCCAGCACCCGGCCCTTGAGCTTGGCGCTGTAGGTCGCCTCGTCCACCGACAGGTCGCCGTTGCGGATCTCCATCGGGGAGTCGTCGTTGACCAGCTGCTGCCGGCCCATGGCCAGCCGCAGCCGGGCCTCGACCTCGGCCGGCCCGGCGGTGTCGAGCAGCACGTCGTCGATGCCCCAGTCGGCGGTGACCGCCGCGAGGCCGCCCTCCGTCACGACGAGGACCAGCGGGCAGCCGGGGCCGGTGGAGCGCAGCAGCTGGCACAGGCTGCGCACCTGCGGCAGGTCGCGCCGCCCGTCGATCAGGATGACGTCGGCGCCCGGGGTGTCCACCAGGGCCGGGCCCTCCGCCGGGGCCACCCGCACGTTGTGCAGCAGCAGGCCGAGAGCGGGAAGCACCTCCGCGGACGGCTGGAGGGCGTTGGTCAGGAGCAGGAGGGAACTCATCGCGCCCCACCCCCGAGCCCTCGGTTCCGCGCGGTCCGGGGGGATCCCCCGGACCGGATCGTCGTGCGTTCGTGCTCGGTTCGCTCGTCCATGGCGTCTGGTTCCTCCTCGGTCCCTGCGAGGACGTCTGCGGCACTGCCTCGTACGTGGTGCGAATCCCGTGCCCCGGGGGACCCGCTGCGGCCCCGGAGGACCGCGGTGCGCCCCGTCGCCCCGTACACCTGCGGTTTCTCCCGCGTCGTGTACAACGGTCCGAAAGCACAAAAGGACCCGGGGGCGTCGCTGCCCGAGTCCTCTTCCCAGCAGAATAGCCGACATGAGCTCGGGTTCGGCAGATCATGTGGCACGTTCGGCGATCGTCCCGGAGTCTGAGACACCCCTACCCGCCAGGGTCCGCATGTATCTGCGCACGGCGGACGGGGTGGATGTCGACGCCCGGTACGAGCCGGGAGCGGCCGGGAGCGCACCCGGCGGGCCGGTGTTCGTGGTCGCCCACGGCTTCACCGGCGACCTGGACCGGCCGCAGGTGCGCCGGGTGGCGCGGGCCCTCGCCCGGCACGGCGCGGTGGTCACCTTCTCCTTCCGCGGCCACGGCGCCTCGGGCGGGCGCTCGACGGTCGGCGACCGGGAGGTGCTCGACCTCGCGGCGGCGGTGGCATGGGCGCGCGGGTTCGGGCACGCGCGCGCGGTGACCGTCGGCTTCTCCATGGGCGGCTCGGTCGTCCTGCGGCAGGCGGCCCTCGGCGGCGCGGCCGACGGCACCCCGGCCGCGGCGGGGGCGCGGCCGGACGCGGTGGTCTCGGTGAGCTCCCCGGCCCGCTGGTACTACCGGGGCACGGCCCCCATGCGCCGGCTGCACTGGCTGGTCACCCGCCCCGAGGGCCGGCTGGTGGGCCGCTACGGCCTGCGGACCCGCATCCACCACCGGGACTGGGACCCGGTCCCGCTGCCCCCGGTCGAGGCGGCCGGCCGGATCGCGCCCGTCCCGCTGCTGATCGTGCACGGCGACCAGGACGCGTACTTCCCCCTGGACCACCCCCGCATGCTGGCCGAGGCCGCCGGTGACCACGGCGAACTGTGGATCGAACCGGGCATGGGCCACGCCGAGCACGCGGCCGCGGACGGCCTGCTGCACCGCATCGGGGACTGGGCCGCCGCGCGGGCGGGCTAGCCTGGCCCTGTTCACTGCCGAGGAACCGAGGGACGGGATGGCACAGGTCACGGTGCGCTACTGGGCTGCGGCGAAGGCCGCGGCCGGGGTCGCCGAGGAGCCGTACGAGGCGGACACGCTCGCACAGGCGCTCGACGCGGTGCGCGCGGAGCACCCCGGCGACCTCGCCCGCGTGCTGCTGCGCTGCTCGTTCCTCATCGACGGTGACCCCGTGGGGACCCGCGGACATGACACGGTACGGCTGACCGAGGGCGGCACGGTCGAGGTGCTCCCCCCGTTCGCAGGAGGGTGAACGATGACCGACCGGCCGCATGAAGGGGCCCCCTACGAGGGCTACGACCCGTACGCGCAGCAGTACGGCCGGCCGCAGCAGCCGTACCCGCACGCCGACCCGTCCCAGCCGGACCAGGCGTACGGGCAGCCGGGGCAGCAGGCGTACCCGCAGGCGTACCCGCACCACCCGCATCCGCAGGCCCAGCCGTACCCGCAGGCGCAGCCGTACCCGGAGGCAGGGCCGCAGGCGCAGTCCGGGGACCCGCGGCAGCAGTGGCCCGGCCGGCCGGGCGCCCCCGACGACCCGCGGGCCGGGCAGCAGCACACCCAGCAGTGGCAGGGGCAGACCTGGGAGTCCCGCACCCGGGCGCACCAGCCGGCCGCGCCGGCGGAGACCGCGTACCTGCCGCCCGTGGGGCAGCAGGAGCCGGCCGCGCTGGCGGAGACCGCGTACCTGCCGCCGGTCCGGCCGCAGGACCCGGCGGCCGCGCAGACCGCGTACCTCCCGCCCGTGGGGCACCAGGGGGCGGCCGCGCGCGGCGCGTCCGGCGGCCCTCTCCCGGCGGCCTCCGCCGGGGCTCCCACGGGCACCGCGGCGGCGGGCGGCTCGGGGGAGGCGCCGGAGTACGGCCCGGCCACCGTGGCCGGAAACACCCGCGTCACCGACGCGCAGCGGGCCCGTGCCGAGGGCCGCTCGCCGGTCATCGAGCCGGGGATGCAGCCGGCCGCGCTCACGGCGCTGCTCGGGCTGCTGCTCGCCGGGACGGCCGAGCTCGGCTCGTTCGCGCTGCTCGTCCCGCTCGTCGTGCTCCAGGGGGTGACCGCGGCGGGGTGGTTCCGGCTGAACGGCATGTGGCCCGCGCGGCAGGGCATCGCCCTCGGCTTCGCGGGCGCGCTGGCCGCGGACGCGGCCGTGCTGGGCGCGGGCCGGGAGCACGCGCCGGCCGCGATCCTCGGCACGCTCGGGGTGTGGGTGCTGCTCACCCTCGTGCTCCAGCTGCGGTCCCACGCCGACCCGGACGAGCGGATGTACGGGCTGATGGCGACCGTGGCCGCCGCGGCCCTGGCGATCATCGCGACCGGCTACCTCGCCGCCGGGGCGGACGCGGTCGCGATCGGCGCGACGGCGGTCGCCGTGGCAGTCCTGGCCCGTGCGCTCCCGCTGCCCACCCCGGTCTCGGTGGTCGTCGCGCTGCTCGCGGCGGCCGGTGCGGGCATCGCGGTCGGCAGCGCGACCGGGACGGGCGCCGCGGGCGCGCTGCTCGGCGGGGGCGCCGCGGTGTGCGCCCTGGTCGGCCACCGCGCGGCGAGCTACGACTACCCCTCGCGCTTCGTGCACTTCACGGCCGGTGTGGCCCTGCCGCTGGCGGCCGCGGCCCCGGCGGTGTGGGTGCTGGGACGCGCGCTCGGCTAGGGTCTTTCGTTCGGATCATGCCGGATCAGGGCGCGGTGCCAGGGCCCGCGAGCCCGGCATGATCCAAACGAGAGGCCCTGGATCCCTCCGCTTTCCCGACCGCCCCCCGCGACCGTGCCCCACCCGCCGGTCCGGGGGCGGTCCGCTGTCCGGGCCCGCACATGTCACAGGTGATCGACAATCCGCCGGAAGGTCTTGCCGCCCGGGTTACGCTCGCGCCGGGGCGGCCGGCCGGCCGCCCCGGAAGGCCGAGGTGGGGAACCATGCGCGCGCTGCGAATACTTCTGATCCTCGTCGTGGTCCTGGGCGGGCTGTTCACGGCGGCCGACCGGCTCGCGGTGCACTTCGCCGAGGGCGAGGCGGCGGACAGGCTGCGGACCAGCGAGAACCTGAACAGCACCCCGGACGTGTCCATCAAGGGCTTCCCCTTCCTCACCCAGGTCGCGAGCGGCGAGCTCGACGACGTCGAGGTCGGCATCGGGCACTACGAGGCGGCCACCGGCGACGGCCAGAAGATCCGCATCGACGGCCTCCACGCCGACCTCCGGGGCGTGGTCCTCTCCGGCGACTACCACGCGGCCACCGCCGACTCGGCGACCGGCACCGCGACCATCTCCTACTCCGAACTGCTGCGGACCGCCAAGTCCGAGCCCACCCGCGTCGCGCCGGGCATCACCGCCCGGGTGGTCGGCCTGTCCGACGGCGGCAACGGCAAGATCAAGGTGGCCGTGGAGGCCACGGTGCTCGGCGCCCGGCTGCCCCGCCCGGTGGCCGTGCTCAGCTCGGTCACGGTCCAGGGCGACGAGGTGCGGGTGAAGGCCGACGCCCTTCCCGCGCTCGGCGGCGCCGAGATCGCCGAGAGCCGCGTCCGGGCCATCACCGACTTCCAGCAGGCCGTCGACCGGCTGCCCGGCGGGATCCGGGTGGACTCGGTGCGGGCCGCGAAGGACGGCGTCGAGATCACGGTGAAGGGTTCGCACGTCAAGCTGGCCGGCTGAGGGCCGTCCCGTGCTCCCCGGCGGGCGTCCGGAGCCCGGCGCCCGCGGGTGGCGCCGGACGGTGGGGCTCCGAAGCCGCGCGGCGGCAGGGCACGGCGGGTTCCGGGACCCGTCTCCGGAGGCGCCCCGAATCGCCGGTGTCCGACAGGCGAGACGGCCTGGTCCGCACCGCAGATGCACCGCCCCGGCCGAGCGGCGGGGAGCCCCCGGTGCTGCCCCGACGACACCAGGCCTCTCGCATGGTGGACGATCGCATCTCATCATGCGACACGCCGGTGACACGGCCGCCCGTCGCTCCCTACGATCGGGCACATGAAGCGACAGGCGGATCTCACGAAGCGGCGGGCAGTGGACCTGTGCCGCGTTGCCGCCATGCTCTGTCGCCCCTTCTGAGCGGGAGCCTCCGCCTCCCGTATCGCCGGCCCCGCGCCCGACTGCGGGCCTTCCGTGCGCCGCGCACGCCATCGCCGAAGCGCGTACCCGCACCCCACGCACGCCCCGCCGCATCTGCCCCGGAGGAGATTGAGCATGAGCCGTAGCGACGTCCTGGTCGACGCCGACTGGCTGCAGGACCACCTGGACGACCCGGACCTCGTCGTCGTCGAGGTGGACGAGGACACCTCGGCCTACGACAAGAACCACATCAGGAACGCGATCCGCATCGACTGGACCAAGGACCTCCAGGACCCGGTCCGCCGCGACTTCATCGACCAGGAGGGCTTCGAGAAGCTCCTGTCGGGGAAGGGCATCGCCAACGACCACACGGTGATCCTCTACGGCGGCAACAACAACTGGTTCGCCTCGTACGCGTACTGGTACTTCAAGCTCTACGGCCACGAGGGCGTCAAGCTGCTCGACGGCGGCCGCAAGAAGTGGGAGCTGGACGCCCGCGAGCTGGTCGACGGCACCGACGTGCCCGAGCGCCCGAGCACCGTCTACCGGGCCGAGCCGCAGGACGCCTCCATCCGCGCCTTCCGCGACGACGTGATCGCCGCCATCGGCAGCCAGAACCTGGTCGACGTGCGGTCCCCCGACGAGTTCTCCGGCAAGCTGCTCGCCCCGGCGCACCTGCCGCAGGAGCAGTCGCAGCGTCCGGGCCACGTGCCCAGCGCGAAGAACATCCCGTGGTCGAAGAACGCCAACGACGACGGCACCTTCAAGTCGGACGACGCCCTCAAGGAGCTCTACGGGGCCGAGGACGTCGACCTGGCCAAGGACACCATCGCCTACTGCCGCATCGGCGAGCGCTCCGCGCTGACCTGGTTCGTGCTGCACGAGCTGCTCCAGGTCCCCAACGTCAAGAACTACGACGGCTCCT
This sequence comes from Streptomyces tropicalis, assembly GCF_029269835.1. GTDB lineage: Bacteria > Actinomycetota > Actinomycetes > Streptomycetales > Streptomycetaceae > Streptomyces > Streptomyces tropicalis. Next base: position 41,249 of record NZ_JARJBB010000008.1, read on the forward strand.
GGACCGAGTACGGCTCCCTGGTGGGTGTGCCGATCGAGCTCGGCGCCGGCAAGTAAGACCGTTTCGACCCGTCCCAACCTCTGGAGAACACATGTGTGGAGCGAAGGCCGGCGGCCCCGACGCCTCGACGATCAAGCCCGGTGAGACGACGATCCAGGGTCAGGTGACCCGCGACGGCGAGCCGGTGACGGGCTACGTCCGTCTGCTGGACTCGACCGGCGAGTTCACCGCGGAGGTCCCCACCTCCGCCACGGGCCAGTTCCGCTTCTACGCGGCGGAGGGCACCTGGACCCTGCGTGCCCTCGTCCCCGGCGGCACCGCCGACCGCACCGTCGTCGCCCAGCAGGGCGGCCTCGCGGAGGTCGCGATCGCGGTCTGAGCCCGCACCGGAGACCGGCGCAAGGGCCGCACCCCCCCGGGTTGGACGCCTCGGGGTGCGGCCCTTCGCCGTGCGGTGCCTCCTCCCACGTGTCCGGGAGCGCCCGCGCGACCTACGCTGGAGCCATGTACGCACGACGGCGTCACGTGTACTTCGCCCTGATGGGTCTCTGCATCACGCTGTTCGTCCTGGCCTGGGGCGTGGTGCGCATCTGGTCGGTCCCGGCGGCGGTGGCCATGTGCCTGGTGGCGATGGTCATCCCGCCCGTCGCCGCCGTGGTCGCCAACCGGCGCGGACCGGAGGACCGCTGGTGGGACGACCCGTCGGGCGATCCCCAGTCCGACGAGTGGTGGGACGAATTGGACGGCAGGAAGCGCCACTGATTCCCGCGGGCCCTGCCGTGGCCGTGACGGGGACCGCGTCGCGGCCCGCGGTGGACGCGTCGGCGACTCCTAGGGAGTGTCCGTGAAGTCCCGTCTGCGTCGCGACGCCCGGCACGCACTCTCGCCGCACCGGCCGAAAGCCCGAGTACGCCCCGTACGAGGACTTCCGGCCGGCACGCCGAGAGCACGCACCGGACGCCGCGACGCCCGCTCTGCGGGCGAACGACGCGACGTCGCGGACACGCCCTAGTAGACGAGCGCCTGCGCGCCGTCCTGCATCGCCTCCTGGACGAAGACCTGCGCGCCCGCGATCCGCACGCCCTCCAGGACGTCCTTCTCGGTGATCTCGCGGCGGGCCGCGCACTGGGTGCACAGGGTGATCCGGCCGGCCGCCAGGATCGAGTCGATCAGACCGGGCAGCGGGGCCGCGTGCGGCAGCTCGAACCCGGCCGCCCGGCCCGGCAGCGCGAACCACGACGACTCACCCGTCAGCCACAGGGACACGTCGACTCCGCTGGCCACGGCCACCGCGGCGACGGTGAAGGCCTGCGAGCAGCGCTCCGGGGCGTCCGCCCCCGCCGTCACCTTGATCACGAGCTTCTTCGCCATGCTCCGCATCGTAGTCAACGCCGCCCCGGCCGCCGCCCGGCGGCGCCCCCGGCCGGTCGGCCCACCTCGTCAGGAGGGCCGGACCCCGGCCGACTAAGCTGGGGCCCGGTCCCGTGTACGTACCGCCCCCTGGCTCAACCGAGGAGCACCCCGTGGAGATCTTCTACGAAACCCTGCTGGTCCTGGTCTGCGTCGGCGTCCTCGCCTTCGCCGGGCTGACCGTGAAGAAGCTGTACCAGGGCCAGCGCTGACCCCGACCACCCAGACGGCCACGACGAAGAGCTGCTCATGATCGAGATCCCGTCCGACCTCCACAAGGACCTGGTCCCCCTCGCCTTCCTGCTCGGCAACTGGGCAGGCGCCGGCGTGCACGACTTCCCCGGCGCCGAGAAGTGCAACTTCGGCCAGGAGGTGTCGTTCACCCACGACGGGCGGGACTTCCTGGAGTACCGCTCCCACACCTGGGTGCTGGACAACGACGGCAACAAGGTCCGTCCCCTGGAGTCCGAGTCCGGCTTCTGGCGGATCGACGCCGACCGCAAGGTCGAGGTCACGATGACCCGCGACGACGGTGTGATCGAGATCTGGTACGGCGAGATGGCCCACCAGAAGCCCCAGATCGACCTGGTCACCGACGCCGTGGCACGCACCGCCGCCTCCGCCCCCTACACCGGCGGCAAGCGGCTGTACGGCTACGTGAAGAGCGACCTGATGTGGGTGGGCGAGAAGCAGACCCCCGAGGTCGAGCTGCGCCCCTACATGTCGGCGCACCTGAAGAAGGTCGTCACCCCCGAGGACGTCGAGCGCTGGGCCAAGGCCCTCCCCGACGACCTGCCGGACGACGGGATCGCGTTCTTCAAGTGAGCGAGCCCGGCGGCCGGCCCTAGACTTTCAGTGTGGTGAGCACCGACTGGAAGACGGATCTGCGGCAGCGCGGCTATCGGCTGACCCCGCAGCGGCAACTCGTGCTCGAAGCCGTGGACACCCTGGAGCACGCGACCCCCGACGACATCCTCGGCGAAGTGAGGAAGACGGCGTCGGGGGTCAACATCTCCACCGTGTACCGGACGCTGGAGCTGCTGGAGGAGCTGGGGCTGGTCAGCCACGCCCACCTCGGGCACGGCGCGCCGACGTACCACCTGGCGGACCGGCACCACCATCTCCACCTGGTCTGCCGCGACTGCACCGGCGTGATCGAGGCGGACGTGGAGGTGGCCGCCGACTTCACCGCGAAGCTGCGCGAGGAGTTCGGTTTCGACACCGACATGAAGCACTTCGCGATCTTCGGCCGGTGCCGTGCCTGTTCGCTCAAGAGTTCCCCCTCCACCTCGTAGGCTGTGCCCATGAAGAGCCCCCTGCTGTCCCTGCCCGGTGCCGTCGCCGCCGAGGGCGTCGACGAGGGGGTCGCCGCGCACTACGGCGACCTCTTCCGCGAACAGCGCGCCCTCGCCGACGGCTCCGGATTCGTCGACCTCTCCCACCGCGGGGTCGTGACGGTCACCGGCGAGGACCGGCTCGCGTGGCTCCACCTGCTGCTCACCCAGCACGTCAGCGGGCTGCCGGTGGGCGAGGCCGCCGAGGCGCTGATCCTCTCGGCGCACGGCCACATCGAGCACGCCCTGTACCTCGTGGACGACGGCACCACGGTCTGGGCCCATGTGGAGCCCGGCACGCAGGAGGCGCTGATCGCCTACCTGGAGTCGATGAAGTTCTTCTACCGCGTCGAGGTCGCCGACCGCACCGCCGACACCGCGGTGGTGCACCTGCCGGCCGGCTCGATCGCCGAGGTGCCCGACGGCGTCGTGGTCCGCGAGACCGCCTACGGCCGCGACCTCTTCCTGCCCCGCGCCGACCTCGAGTCGTACGCGGAGAAGGCCGGTCCGCCCGTCGGCCTGCTGGCCCTCGAGGCGCTGCGGGTGGAACAGCACCGCCCGCGGCTCGGCTTCGAGACCGACCACCGCACCATCCCGCACGAGCTGGGCTGGATCGGCTCGGCGGTGCACCTGCAGAAGGGCTGCTACCGCGGCCAGGAGACGGTGGCCCGGGTGCAGAACCTGGGCAAGCCGCCGCGCCGCCTGGTCTTCCTGCACCTCGACGGCAGCGAGGTCCGGCTGCCCGTGCACGGCGACGAGGTGCGCCTCGCGGACGAGGGCGCGGACGGACGCCGGATCGGCTTCGTCACCACGTCCGCCCGCCACCACGAGCTCGGCCCGATCGCGCTGGCCCTGGTGAAGCGGAACGTCCCGGTGGACGCCCGGCTGACGGCCGGGGACACGGCCGCGGCCCAGGAGGTCGTGGTCGAGCCGTAGGCTCCCGCGCCGGCCTCCGGGCCGCCCGGCTCACATCTCCAGCAGGACCGTGAACGGGCCGTCGTTGGCCAGCGACACCCGCATGCGTGCGCCGAAGCGGCCGGTGGCCACCGTCGCGCCGAGCGCGCGCAGCCGGGCCACCACCTCCTCGACCAGCGGTTCCGCCACCTCGCCCGGGGCGGCCGCGTTCCAGGTGGGGCGGCGGCCCTTGCGGGCGTCGCCGTAGAGGGTGAACTGGCTGACGACCAGCAGCGGGGCGTCCACGTCGCTGCACGACCGCTCGTCCTGCAGCATCCGGATCGACCACAGCTTGCGGGCGAGCTGGGCCGCCTTCTCCTTGGTGTCGTCGTGGGTGATCCCGACGAGGACGCACAGCCCCTCGCCCTCGATCTCCCCGACCGTCTCGCCGTCCACGACGACGCTCGCACCGTCCACCCTCTGCACCACTGCACGCATGCCGACCATCATGCCGGGTCGTCCGGGCGCCGTTTCGGGCCGGTCGGCCGGTTCGGTCCGTGCGGACGGCCGCGGCGGTCCGGCCATATCGTGCTTCTTTCTGCTCCGTAACCCCCCATCTGGGGCCGATCGGGGGCACTCGGTCACATACGGGCCACTTCGGGTGGCACGATGCTTCCGTACGCGCCGGTCGAGGGGACGGTAGGGGCGCATGAGCACATCGAGTACCGGGCAGCCGTCCGCGGCGGTCCCGTCGACCCGTGCGGACGGCACGGAGAGCCACCGGCCGCCCGTCCAGCGCACCGACAGCCCCTGGCTGCCCGGCGATCCACCGGAGCACGACCTGACCGTGCCGAGTCTGCCGGAGCTGCGCACGCTGCGCCGGCAGGCGCAGCGGGACGAGGCAGACCTGAGCTACGTGCGCCGGCTGCTGCAGGGGCGCATCGACATCCTGCGCGCGGAGCTGGCCCGGCGCGGGGCCGCGCCCGCCGCGACCGCCGAGCCGGACGCGGCGGGCGAGGACACCGCGGCGGGCGGGCGGCCCGGCGAGCCCGGGGACACCGTGCCCGCGGCCGAGCCCGCCTCGGTGGTGGAGATGCTCGCGGAGATCCTGCGGGACGCGCCCGCCCGGCAGCGTTCCTCGGCCCGGCACGTGACGCTCGGCACCCCGCACAGCGAGGAGTACCGGCAGCTGGCCGCCGAGATGCTGGGCGAGGTCGAGCTGTCCGACCTCGCGGCCCGCACCGACCTGGAGCTCAACGCGGGGATGGCACGGCTGGTGCGCTACGAGCGGCAGGTGTCCCGGCGCCGGCAGCGGCTCCAGCGCACCGCCGACGACTGCAGCGCGGAGATCGCCCGCCGGTACCGCGAGGGGGAGGCGCAGGTCGACGACCTCCTTCTGTGACCGACCGGACCCCGGCCCGGGAGGGCCGGGGAGGGAAATTCCCGCGACACCGTCGCGGGAGCCGCCTACGGTCCCGTCATGACCCTGCGCCCCGACCTCGACGTCCGTCCCGTCACCGAGGCGGAGCACCCCGCCTGGATCCGTACGCTGCACACCGGTTTCCTGCGCCCGCCGAAGGTGTCCGCGGCGGAGGTCGCCGGCCGCGGCGCGGCGCTCGCGTCGTCCCGCACCCTGGGGGCCTTCGACGCCGGTGCCCCGCGCGTGGGCGGGGCGGCCCCGGTCGTGGCCACCTTCCGCTCCTTCGACCAGGAGCTCACGGCGGTCGGCGGCACCCCGGTGCCGGCGAACGCGATAACCAACGTCTCCGTCGCCGCCACGCACCGCCGCCGGGGCCTGCTGACGCGGATGATGACCCAGGACCTCGCGGCCGCGAAGGAGCGCGGTGACGTCGTCGCCACGCTGATCGCCGCCGAGTACCCGATCTACGGCCGCTACGGCTTCGGACCCGCCGCCTGGGCCGCCCAGTGGACCGTCGACGTGCCCCGCGCCGGCCTCGACCCCCGGTGGTCCGGCCCGGAGGGCGGCGGGCGCATCGACCTCGCGGACGGCGCGGAGGTCCGCAGGACCGGGCCCGGTCTGCACGAGCGGCTGCGCCGCGTCCAGCCCGGCGCGGTCAGCCGCGGGGAGCGCTGGTGGCGGATCGCGACCGGCGAGCTGCGCGTGTCCGACGAACCCTGGACCGAGCCGTTCCACGCGGTGTACCGGTCGGCGGACGGCACGGTCGAGGGGCTGGTCACCTACGACTGCGACGACACCTGGGGGGACGCGAAGCAGCCGCAGAACACGCTGCGGGTGAGGGACCTGGTCGCGGTGACCCCGGCCGCCGAGCGCGCCCTGTGGCACTACCTGTGCTCGGTCGACTGGATCACGTCCGTCCGGAGCGGCTGGCGGGCCCCCGACGATCTGCTCCCGCTGCTCCTGCCCGATCCGCGGGCGGCCGGCATCGTCACGCAGGCGGACTTCCTGTGGGTGCGGATCCTGGACGTCCGGCGGGCCCTGGAGACGCGGACCTGCGAGGGGCGGGGGGCGCTCGTGCTGGACGTCGCCGACCCGGCCGGGCTCGCCGGCGGGCGTCTGCTGCTGGACGCCTCCCCGGAGGGTGTGTCGTGCACGCCGACCACACGGAGTGCGGATCTCGCGCTGGAGGTCGGGGAGTTGGCGGCCCTGTGGCTGGGTGACGAGTCGGCGGTGCGGCTCGCGGCGCTCGGCCGGGTCCGGGAGGAACGAGCGGGCGCCGCCCGGAAGGCCGACGCCCTGCTCCGCACGTCCAGGCGCGCGTGGTGCCCGGACATCTTCTGAGGCTCCTTCCTGCGGGGGACGGGGTCACGGATGGCGCATCCGCGGTGTGCCGATCTTCGGTTGTGGCTGTGCCGGTGTTCGGTTGTGGCTGTGCGACGGCTGTGGAGTTGTGGCTGTGCGACGGCTGTGGAGTTGTGGCTGTGCCGGTGGTGCCGTGCGGTGACCGGGCACCGGGAGGTGCCGCTCGGCCGGGCTCCCGGCTCCCCTCCGGAAGGGAACTCGGTCCGAAGTCCCCGACGTCACCCTGGTGGCCAACACTCGGGAAGTTCGACCATGTCGGTGAAGTTGGCCACCAACTTCACTCCTCTTATCTCCGCCGGGAAGCGGCTCATAACCACCTTTCCGCGAACTGCCCGAGGTTGGCGCGAAGTTGTACCGTCGAGGAGTGGACCCGGAACACGTCTCCGCCACTGGACGGACGAGGTCACAGCGGCCACGGCGGTCACACCGCGAGGTGGCCGACGAGCTGCGGCGCCGGATCAGGACCGGCGAGCTGCGGCCGGGACGGCGCATGCCCACCCAGGCCGCGCTCGCCGAGGAGTTCGGCGTCGAGCGCGGGACGGTGCGCGAGGCCCTGCGCACCCTGCGGGCGGAGCGCCTGCTGACCGGCGGCTCCCAGGGCAGCCCGGCGACCGTCGCACCCGACGCCGGCCCCGCGGCCGGCCCGGCGGGCCTGCCCCGGCCCACCACGCCCGCGCTCGCGCCCCGGATCGCCGCCGCCTTCGCGGCCCCCCACGTGCAGATCGACGCGCTCTGCCTGACCTCCATCTCGCTCACCCTCGCCATCGGCGAACCCCTGCGGCAGATTCACGCCGGACGGCTGAAACCGGCCAAGGTCGACGTGCGCGTGCTGCTGCCCAGCCGGGACATCGACCTCGCCTTCCCGGCTCCGGTGGAGTCCGGCCCGGCGTCCGGCGGCCTGCGACGGCGCTGGCTGCGGCAGCGCAACGCCCAGGGCCAGGTGCTCCGCCACAACCTGCTGGCCCTGCGCGGCAGTCACGGCATCGACGTGCGGGTCGCCTTCCGCGCCCTGCCCTTCACCCCGCCGGTCAAGCTCTACCTGCTCAACGGCACGGAGGCGCTGTTCGCGTACTACACGCTGCGGCGGTGTGCGGAGGAGGTCGACCACGAGCGGCTCGAGCTCTACGACGCCGAGGGGACGCAGTCCCTGCTGTTCCCCTTCGTGCCGGGTGCCGGGGCGCGCGAGGCGACCTTCGTCGAGCAGTCCCACCTGTGGTTCGACGCACTGTGGGAGACGATCAGCTCGGAGCTCCAGCTCACGACCTGACGCCTCCCACGGGGCCGGCGGACGGCCGGCCGGTGCGCGGTGCGGGTGCTCGGCCCGTCACAGGACGGGGCCGGCGAGCAGCATCGCCAGGACCACCGCCCCGACGGAGCTGAGGGCGGGGCTCTTGGCCTTGATGCCGACGGACAGGGTCAGCAGGCCGACGACGCCCATGGCGCCGAACCGCCACTGGACGATCTGTTCGAAGCCGACGACGAGGACGGCGGAGAGAAGAGCAGGAGCAGGCACGGCGATTCCCCCTTCGGGCGGTGGGCGGTGCGGGAGTGGACCGGAGCCGGTCGAGGCGCGGGGGGCGGGAGGCAAAACCTCTGCCAACTCAACCAAGTTGGCAACCAACTCTGTTTAAGTTGTCCCCACTTGGCACCTACTCATAAACAACTTTCAAACAAGTGCCTTTAGATGGATCAAAGTTGTAGCGTTTGGTCGTGACCCAGGAGAACGTGACCGTGAACGGCAGCAGAAGGAGCTCGCCCCAGGAGATCGCCGACCACCTGCGGGAACGCATCCGCTCCGGTGTGCTCAAGCCGGGCGACCGTCTTCCCACCCAGGCCGAACTCGCCGGTGCGTTCGGGGTGGAGCGCGGCGCGGTCCGCGAGGCCCTGCGGTCACTCCGGGAGGACGGCCTCCTCAGCAACGTCACCAAGGGCAGCCCGCCGCGCGTGGCCGTCCCCAGCCCGGCCCGCGCGGAGCCCCAGCCGACGATGGTCGGTCTGGCCCCCCGGCTGACGGAGGCCTTCGCGGCCCGTCAGGTCCGTATCGACGCCGCCTGCCTCACCGCCGAGACCCTGATGCTGGCGCTCGGCGAGCCCGTGCGCCACATCCACGAGGGCCGCATCCGCCCGGAGTCGATCGACGTCCGCATCCTGCTGCCGTCGCGGAACATCAACCTGGCCTTCCCGATCTCGGTGGACCGGGACAGCCAGGACGACCCGGTGCACCAGCGCTGGCTGGCCCAGCGCAACGCCCAGGGCCACGTCCTGCGCCACAACCTCACCGCCCTGCGGGCCACCCACGGCATCGACGTCCGGGTGACCTTCCGCGCCCTGCCGTTCACCCCGCCGATGAAGCTGTACCTGCTCAACGGCGCGGAGGCCCTGATGGCGTACTACATGATCACCCGCCGGGAGGAACCCTCCGACGCCGGACTGCTGGACATGTACGACGTCATGGGCACCGAGTCCCTGCTGTTCTCCTTCGAGGAGGCGGCCGGGCGGCGGGACGCGGCGTTCGTGGCGGAATCGCAGAAGTGGTTCGACGCCCTCTGGGAAACCATCACCACGGACCTGACACTCTCCTAGTGACTTCTGATGCGACGCAGACCGAACCGGTGATGGAAATGACCGGGGAAGCGACCGAAAGACTGCGGGAGACGATCACACGGGCACGGGTCGTGCTCTGGGACTTCGACGGGCCGATCTGCCGGCTGTTCGCCGGGCACTCGGCGGAACGGGTCGCGGGCGACCTCGCCGACTGGCTGGAGGGACGCGGCCTGCGCGGTCTGCTGTCCGCGCCCGAACGGGAGTCGCTCGACCCGCACGTCGTCCTGCGCGCCGTCGACCGCCGGCACCCCAACAGCGACCTCGTGGCCGAGCTGGAGGAGCGCCTCACCCAGGAGGAGCTGAGGGCGGCGGCCTCGGCGATGCCCACCCCGTACGCGGACCCCCTGATCCGCACCTGGGCGGCCATGGGTTCGCGGCTGGCCATCGCCACGAACAACTCGCCCGTCGTGGTGCGCAGCTACCTGGAGGGCCGCGGCCTGCTGCCCTGCTTCGCCCCCCACCTCTACGGCCGCACCGGGGAGCTCCACCACCTCAAGCCCCACCCGCACTGCCTCAACCGGGCCCTGACCGCGACGGGCGCGGCCCCCGCCGACGCCCTGATGATCGGCGACACCCCCTCCGACCACGAGGCCTCGCTGCGCGCCGGCGTCCCGTTCCTCGGCTACGCCCGCAACCCCCGCAAGGCCAAGCTCCTGCGCGAGGCGGGAGCCGCGCTGGTCGTCGACTCCCTGGAGGCGGTGCTGCGCGCGCTGCGCGACCGTGCCTGAGACGCGGCCGGAGCGACCGTCCGGCACACCGGCGGAGCGACCGCCGCCGCGGCCGTCCTGACGCCGTGTACGCAGTGACGGAAGTGTCCAGGTCGCCCCGCGGTGGTGCTGTAGCATGCCCGCACCGCGTGGGCAACAGCTCCGCCGGACACGTGAAGCACGCCCAGAGCCGGGACAGCCGGCCCGGAAGGTGCTGACGCGCGCCGGACCCACGGCCGAGGCGCACCACCCCTTGCGCCCACCCGGCTCGTGCACCGGTCGTGCGTGGTATGTCCGTGACATACCGTTTGCGTACCTTCCTTCCTGTGCGAGCGTCTGGAGCGGCCGTGGGCGCACCATCCCTCCCCCGTCCCACTCCGGGGGAGCGCGCCCGGCGCGAGATGGAGGCGTTCGTGCGGCTCGCCCGGCAGGGCCGGCCGACCGGCGGACACCACCACCGGAACCACGTCGTACCGCTGACGGAGCCGGTGGCCGCGCTCCTCGGCCGCGAGCCGGGCACCCTCGTGACGGTGCGGATCCGCCGCACCGACGCGCTGCCGGTGGTGATCCGCACCTGGGACGACGAGACGCGTGTGCTGGACGCCGTCGCGCACGTGCTCCCGGAGGCGCCCCGGTGCCTGTTCGCCGGGGACGGGTTCGCCGTCCACAGCCATGTGGAGGGCGTCCCGCTCTCCGGCCCGTACCCCGACGGCACGCCGGTCGACCCCCTGCACGTCGCCGCGCTCGCGGACCTGCTCGCGCGGACGACCCGGGTGCGGCGCGCGGCGCTGCCGCCGCTGCCGTCCGGCTGGCCCGGCCACCACGCGGACAGCCAGGGATTCCTGCGCACGCTGGCCCGCCTGGCGAACCAGCAGATCCGGCAGCCCAACGTGGCCGGTTTCGGCGGGCTGTTCGCGCAGCTGGGCATCCCCGAGGACGCCCTGACGCGGCTGGCCGCCCGGGTGCCCGCGATGGCCCGCCGGCCCTTCGGCCTGCTCCACACCGACCTGCACCGCGACAACCTGATCCTGTCGCACGGCCGGGTGCCGCCGCTGACCTGCGTCGACTGGGAACTGGCGACCTACGGCGACCCGCTGCACGACCTCGCCACCCACCTGGTGCGGATGCGCTACCCCGCCCACCAGCGGGACGCGGTCGTGGACGCCTGGGCGGCGGCCGTGGAACGCGTCCGGCCCGCCGCGGTCAACGGCCTGGCCAGGGACCTGCGCCACTACGTCGCCTTCGAGCGGGCGCAGTCCGTCTACCCGGACGTGATGCGCGCGGCGACGGAACTGGCCCGCACCCAGGACCAGAAGAACCTGGACGGGGCGACGTCCCGCGTGCACCGGGCGCTGCGGGCGGCGGCCGAGCCGCTGGGCCTCGCCGACGTGCCGGACGGGACGGAGATCGAGCGGATCCTCTTCCGCTGGACCGCCTCCCGCACCGTGGTCGCGCGCGGCCGCCCGCGCGGCGCCCTCGCGTGGACCTGGGACCCGCGCCTCCCGCGCCGCGACGACTTCCCCGAACGGGCCGTGTCCGACGCCCTGATGGCCGAGGGGATGGCTCCCGCGGGCCGGGTCTTCAAGGGCACGGCCCACCTCAACTCGGTGGTCCGGGTGCCCGGGGTCGACCAGCCGGTCGTGGTGCGCCGCCGGCTGGCCCGCGTGTGCCGCCGGGAGCCGAGCTTCCTCAGCGAGCACGCCGTGCTGCGCGCCATCGAGCGGTCCGGGGTCCCGGTGCACGCGCCCCGGGCCCTCGCGCTCGGGCACAGCCACCGGGGCCAGGCCTTCGCGATCCACACCTACGTCGGGCCCGACGACGCCGACCGCCCCCCGGACCATCCGGTGCACGGCCTGCTGCCGCACGAGGCGGACGCGCTCGTCGACCAGCTCTGCGCCCTGGCGGACGTGGACTACCGGGAACTCGACCCGGTCGCCGGCGAGGAGGTCTTCTTCACCTGGCTCTGCGACCAGCTCGTCCTGCTCGTCGCGGGTCTGCCGAAGGAGTCGCAGCAGCTGGCCCGGCAGCTCGGCCTGCCGGACGCCGAACGGCTCCGCCAGATCCTCTCCCGCCACGGGGTCGGCGAGCGGTCCCTGGCCCTGCTGCACGGCGACCTCAACCCGTGGAACCTGGTGCGCCGCGAGGGCGCCCGCGGCCTCACCGTCATCGACTGGGAGATGGCGCTCGTCGGCGACCCGCTGTACGACCTGGTGCGGCACCTGCACCTGACCCCCAACCGCCCCGAGATCCGCGAGCGGATGTTCCGCCGCTGGGAGCGGCGCATGCCCGCCCGCTGCACGGCCGGCTGGCAGCGGGACTGGCGGGTGTACGGGTGGCTGGAGACCGTCCGGTCCGCCTACGTCGACCTCGACCGGCTGGTGACCCGGGCGGGCCTGGACGCCCCCAACGTCCGCAGGGCCGTCGACTCCTACGCGACGACCCTCGCGGTGGCCACCGGCTCCCTGGGCCTGCCGGTCCGCTCGGTGGCCGGTGCCCACCCCGGACGTGCGCGCGCGTAGCGGGACGCCCGAGGCGCGCCGGTGCCCCGGGACGCATCCTGGTGCCGATGACCCTGCTCTTCCTCGACGTCGACGGGACGCTGATCCCGTACGGGTCGACCCGCCCGTACCCCGTCCACGGGCCGCCCTCGCCCGGGGACGCCGGCCATCCGCTGCTGTCCCGGATCGATCCCACGCTCGGCCCGCGGCTGGCGGCGCTCGGGTGCGAGACGGTGTGGGCGACCACCTGGCTGGAGGATGCGAACACCTGCGTCGCCCCGCGGCTCGGGCTGCCGCCGCTGCCCCTCGTGGACTGGCCCGACCCGGCGCAGAGCGGGCCGGACGAGGTGCGGGGGCTGCACTGGAAGACGCGGCCGCTGGTGGCCCACGCGGCCGGCCGCCCGTTCGTCTGGCTCGACGACGAGATCACCGCCGTCGACCGCATCTGGGTCGCCGCCCACCACACGGCCCGCGCCCTCCTCCACCGCGTCGACCACCGCCGCGGCCTCACCGACACCGACCTGGCAGCGGTCCGGGCCTGGCTCACCATCGGCTGAGCCGTACCGCCGGGGCCGTGCCGTGCGGGGTTCAGGGCCGGGCAGGCCGGTGCGCGGGGAGAGTCCAGCGTGGGGCGCTCGCGTTCGTCCGGCCCGCGGACCGGCGGATTGGCGTCCAGCCCGTCGCGCGGCAGCACCTCGGAGCCGGCGGCGACGGTGTCGTAGGCCGAACGGGTGGAGTGCAGGGAGGTCCCTTCGCCCATGCCCGAGGACCCTGGCCCCGGTGCACACACCCGGGCCGACCCCGGCCCGCTCCGGCCGAGCTGCCCGGATCCGGCGGGCCGTCCGCCCGTGCCGTGAGCGTGTCCGTTACTCCCGGCGGTCGCGGGGTACCCCTCGGGGGACGTGGGGTGGCGCACAATTGCAAGCGGACTGCTTGCAATTGTTAGCGAAGCTGGTGCAAGGTAGGGGCATGGCATCGCTCAACGTCGGCAACCTCGGTGAGTACCTGCGCGAGCAGCGGCGCAATGCGCAGCTGTCGCTGCGGCAGCTCGCCGATGCCGCCGGGGTGTCCAATCCGTACCTGAGCCAGATCGAGCGCGGGCTGCGCAAGCCGAGCGCGGAGGTGCTGCAGCAGGTCGCCAAGGCGCTGCGCATCTCCGCGGAGACGCTGTACGTGCGGGCCGGGATCCTCGACGCCGAGCGGGAGCGGGACGAGGTGGAGACGCGCGCCGTCATCCTCGCCGACCCCTCCCTCAGCGAGCGGCAGAAGCAGGTGCTGCTCCAGATCTACGAGTCCTTCCGCAAGGAGAACGGGTTCGGGATCGCCAGGGCGGCCCAGGGCACGGACGACGGCGCGGGGAGCACGGCCGGTGCCGGACCCACCGGCCACGGCACCCCCGCCGACCGCCCCGACGGCCCGGGGGACACCCCCGGAGCCGACGGCGAGGACGGCATACGCCCCGCCCCCGCGGTGGACGGCGGCCGTTCCGCGGAGCACCCCACCCGCACGTCCGGCGGCAGCGCCGCCGCCGAGCGGAGACCGGCCGGCTGACCGCAGGGCCCGGAAACGGGACGGACAGCCGGCCGGCCGGCCGCGCACCAGCACCACCTGAAACCCTCAGCAGCACACGACCCGGGAGGTCCCGCACCATGGCCATCACCGACGACCTGCGCAAGACCCTCAGCGACCCGACGCCGCTCTACTTCGCCGCGGGCACCGCGGACCTGGCCCTGCAGCAGGCCAAGAAGGTGCCCGCCCTGGTGGAGCAGTTCCGTACCGAGGCCCCGGCCCGCATCGACGCCGTGCGCAACACCGACCCCAAGGCCGTCCAGGAGCGGGCCGCCGCCCGCGCCAAGGAGGCCGGCACCCGGGTCAAGGAGACCCAGACGACCATCCAGAACCGGGTGGGCGAGTTCCTGAACTCCCTGGACTCCGACCTGAAGAAGTTCTCCACCAACCTCGACTCCGACCTGAAGAAGCTCGGTGAGACCGCCCAGGACTTCGCCCTGCGCGGTGTCGGCGTCGCCGCCGAGTACGCGGTGAAGGCCCGCGAGACCTACGAGAAGGTCGCCGAGCACGGCGAGAGCACCGTGCGGAACTGGCGCGGCCAGGCCGCCGAGGGCATCGAGGAGATCGCCGAGGACGTCGAGGAGCTCGCCATCGCGGTCGAGCCGCGCACGGAGCCGGTGACCGTGAAGGACGACACCCCCACCGCGTCCAAGGTGGCCGAGCCCCCGGCCAAGAAGCCGGCCCCGGTCCGCAAGCCCCCGGTGAACCGCAAGACCAACGGCCGGAAGACCACGCCGCCGGCGAAGTAGCAGCGGCGGAACGGGCCGGGCACTCCTCGGGTGTCCGGCCCGTTTCTCCGGGTACGGTGGCCGCAGAGGAATCGGGAGAGAACGGGCGGTGGACAGCATGCTGATGTTGGGCTTCGCGGGGTTCCTGGGGTTGTTGAAGATCCTGCTCATGGCCCTGGCCGCGTTCGGGCTGTGCGACGCCGCCTTCCGCCGTGAGGACGCCTTCCGCGCGGCGGACAAGCAGAACAAGGTGTTCTGGCTCGTCGTCCTCGGCCTCGCGCTGGTGGTCAGCGCCCTGTTCTCGGTGCTGTCGTTCCTGCCGGTCATCGGCGTGATCGCGAGCATCGTCTACATCGTGGACGTCCGCCCCGCCGTGAAGCAGGTCTCCGGCGGCAGCGGCTGGGGCCGCCGCCGCGGCAGCAGCAGCGACGGTCCGTACGGGCCGTACAACGGCGGCCGCTGAGCACCCTCGGACACACCACGGCCGAGCCCCCGCCCGGGAAGGGCGGGGGCTCGGCCGCGTCAGGGGTGCGGTCGCGGGAGGCGCGGCCGGCCGGAGGGCTACGGCACCCGGTCCAGCAGCACGACCGCCACGTCGTCGGCCAGCTCGCCGCCGTTCAGTGCGCGGACCTCGTTCACCGCGGCCCGCAGCAGGTCCTCGCCGTGCAGGCCCTGGGCCAGCTGGCGGCGGACCATCTCCACCATGCCGTCCTGGCCCAGCCGGTCGCCGCCCGCGCCGACCCGGCCCTCGATCAGGCCGTCGGTGTAGAGCATCAGGCTCCATTCGGCGCCCAGCTCCACCTGCATCCGCGGCCAGCGGGCCCCGGGCAGCAGGCCCAGCGCCGGGCCGTTGTTGTCGTACGGCAGCAGCTCCGCCGGACGGCCGGGGCGGGCGACCAGCGGCGACGGGTGGCCCGCCAGGCACAGGCCGGCGCGGCGCCCGTCGGGCGCGATGTCCACCGTGCACAGCGTCGCGAAGATCTCGTCGTCCGAGCGCTCGTGCTCCAGCACCTGCTGCAGCGTGCCCAGCAGCTCGTCGCCGCACAGCCCCGCCAGCGTCAGCGCGCGCCAGGCGATCCGCAGCTCGACGCCGAGTGCGGCCTCGTCGGGGCCGTGCCCGCAGACGTCGCCGATCATGGCGTGCACGGTGCCGTCGGGCGTGCGCACGGTGTCGTAGAAGTCGCCGCCGAGCAGCGCCCGCGAGCGGCCGGGCCGGTAGCGGGCGGCGAACCGCAGCGGGGAACCCTCCAGGAGGGGCGTCGGCAGCAGGCCGCGCTCCAGCCGGCGGTTCTCCTGCGCCCGCAGCCGGCCCTCGGCGAGCCGGCGCTCGGCGGTGTCGGAGCGCTTGCGCTCCACCGCGTAGCGGATGGCGCGGCTCAGCAGCCGCCCGTCCAGCTCGTCGCGGAACAGGTAGTCCTGGGCGCCGACCCGGACCGCCTCGGCGCCGCGCTCGGCGTCGCCGGACGCGGTCAGCGCCAGCACGGCGTGCCGGGGGGCCAGCTCGAGCACCTGCTTGAGCACGGCCAGCTCCCCGTCGTCGCCGGAGCCGGCGCGACCGGGCGCGGGCAGCGCGAGGTCCAGCAGGATGCAGTGGACGTCGTCGGTCAGCAGCCGCGCGGCCTCGGTGAGGTTGCGGGCGGTGCGGACGCGGATCGGCTTGCCCGCCGGGTCGAGGAGCTCGGGCACGAGCGGCGAGCCGCCGGGGTCGTCCTCGATCAGCAGCAGGGTGAGATGGGGGCTGTGGGCGTGGGCGGGCGTGGTGGCGCGGGTGTTCTTCTCGACCGTGGCTTCCTTCTGCGGGGCCTGTGCTGCGGCGGGGCCGCCGGGGAAGTCGGTCTGCGCCCCGCCGTTCTCGACGGCCGGGATCGCTCTCTGCCGCGGTACGGGCACGGGCATGGTTCTGGTTCCTTCCCTCCCCCCGAGGGCATGGAGACGCGAGGGACCTCGCGCCACCGACCGGGACCTTAGCGGTAGTCGGCGCCGCAGCGGAATGGTCCGTGGCCGGAGGCCCGGGCTTCGGCCACTGTCATATGCTGCTATTCCTGCCGGAGTTGGACAGGACGGCCATGCGGGCGGGATGACGAAGCTCACGTCGGTGCGGGCCGCGGCCCCCGGCGCCGGGTGCGGTGGGTCACGTGGCCCAGGTCACCGGGGGCCACCGGGCCCCGCACCGGTCCGGCTCCCCGGCCCGCCGCCCGGTCCGGGTCTCGGCCGGACCCGCCGGCCTCAGTCCGCGTCCGGGCGGACCACGCCCAGGATCGGCATGGTGCCGGCGCCCGTGACGGTCACCGTCCGGCCCGGCCGCGGAGCGTGCACGATCGTGCCGCCGCCGACGTACATCGCCACGTGGCTGGCGTCGTCGAAGTAGATGATCAGGTCGCCCGGTCGCATGTCCTTGACGTCCACGTGCCGGAGCTGCCTCCACTGCTCCTGCGAGGTGCGCGGGATGGGCCGCCCGGCGGCCGCCCAGGCCTGGGACGTCAGCCCGGAGCAGTCGTACGTCTGCGGCCCCTCGGCGCCCCAGACGTAGGGCTTGCCGAGCTGGGCGGTGGCGAACTCCACCGCCTTGCGGCCCGCCGCGGACGCCGTGGTCCTGAGGTCCTTGAGGACGCCGGTGCGGAGCCAGGCCGCCTGGGCCTTCAGCGCGGCGTCCTGCTGCAGCCGGTCCAGGCGCTCGCGCTGCCGCTCCTCCAGCGTGGACCGGAGCTTCTCGGCGTCGGAGATCCGCTGCTCGATCTCCTTCTTCGCCGTGGCCTTCGCCCTGCGGTTGGCCTCCAGCCTCTTCCAGCGGTCGGCGGCGTCCCGGGCGTACTCCCGCAAGTCCTTCTGGACGCGGCCCAGTTCCGACAGCATGCCCTCGGTCGCGCGCTCGCCCTCGCGCGCCCGGCCCGCGCCGTCGAGGAACTGCTGCGGGTCGCCGCTCAGCACGAGCCGCGCCTCCGGCGGCAGCCCGCCGTTGCGGTACTGGGCGCGGGCCGCGGCCCCGGCGCGGTCCTTCAGCGCGGCCAGCCGCTGCCGGCCCTCGGCGATCTTCCGGTTGAGGCCGTCGATCTCGGCCGACTGCTTCCGGGACTTCTCCTCGGCCGCGTTGTACGCGTCGGTGGCCACGGCGGCGTCGTGGTAGAGCTTGTCGAGCTGGGCGCCGACGGCCTCCAGGTCCTTGTCCGCGAGCGGAGCCGGGGCGGGGGAGGCCGACGGGCCGCCCGCGGAGGCGGAGGCCGACGGGCCCGGCGCGGGCCCCGCGTGGGCGAACGCCGTGCCCGGTGCCGCCAGTACGGTGACCGCGCAGACCACGGTCACGGCCACCGCGAGCGCGTTGATCCTGCCCCGTCGCATACCGCCCCCACCTGATTTACCGTCAGTAACTTTCGAGCGCCTCGGGGATCGTGCCATGTCGCGGCGCAAAGTGACAGAGGCACACGCCGTGCACGCGGGTGGGTCCCGCGGGCCCGGCCGCCCGTCGGCTCCCTCCCCCGGGCGGGCGCGGGTCATGACGATCTCCCCGGCGGTGTGACGTACGACTCGGGGAGATCGTTCCCCGCCACGCCGGAGCCGGCAGGCGCCGGCCGGCCGCCGGGGCCGGGCGCCTCAGGCCTGCGGGGCCAACGCCCGCCAGGCCACCGTCACTTCGCCCTGCCGCCAGCGCGGCGGTCCGTCCGTCACCGGCCAGTCGGCGGTGAGGTCGCGCACCGCGCGGATCCAGCGCTGCCGGGCGCCGTAGGAGGCGTAGGGCGCGGCGGCCGCCCAAGCCCGGTCGAAGTCGCGCAGGAAGGCGTGCACGGGCTCGCCGGGGACGTTGCGGTGGATGAGCGCCTTCGGCAGGCGTTCGGCCAGGTCGGAGGGGCGGTCCAGGGCGCCCAGGCGGGTGGCGAAGGTGACCGTGCGGGGGCCCTCGGGGCCGAGGGCGACCCACGCGTGCCGCCGTCCGACCTCGTCGCAGGTGCCCTCCACCAGCAGGCCCCCGCGCGAGCGGTCGTCGGCCGGGGCGAGCCGGGCGCACAGCCGCTGCCAGACCGCGGCGACCTCGCCCTCGTCGTACTGGCGCAGCACGTTCGCCGCGCGGATGAGGTGCGGGCGGGCGGCGAGCGGGACCTCGAAGCCGCCGTGCCGGAAGGCGAGCCCCTCGCGCGCGTAGGGCTGCGCGGCGGCGACCCGGGCCGGCTCGATCTCGATCCCCACGACCCGGGTGCGGGGGGCGGCCGTGCGCAGCCTGTGCAGCAGTTCGACCGCCGTCCAGGGGGCGGCGCCGTAGCCGAGGTCGACGGCGACCGGGTCGGCGGCGCGGCGCAGTTCGGCGCCGTGCGCCGCCGCGATCCAGCGGTCCATGCGGCGGAGCCGGTTGGGGTTGGTCGTCCCGCGCGTCACCGAGCCCACGGGGCGGGTCGCGGCGCGGGATGTCATGCCTACGAGGGTATGCGGGCACGCGTCCGGGAGTGCGGGTGCCCTCCGCGGCGTCCATCGAACGGTTGAGCGAGAATCGGCAATGTTTCGGCAAAGGCGGGCGGGGCGGAAATGGAGCCACCTCCTCCCGGCGTTAGCCCCTGAAGGGCGCTCGGCGCTCCCGGTCCGGCATGCCCGCATCAAGGAGGAACGCCACGTGAGCCAGTACGTCAGCAGGCTCGGGCGTCGCTCTGCGGCGGCTCCCTCGCGGCTCAGGCTGCACCGCAGGCCCCGGCGCGTCGCCATGCTCTCCGTGCACACCTCACCCCTCCACCAGCCGGGCACGGGCGACGCCGGCGGCATGAACGTCTACATCGTCGAACTCGCCCAGCGCCTCGCCGCGATCAACATCGAGGTGGAGATCTTCACCCGGGCCACCACCGGCACCCTCCCGCCGAGCGTGGAGCTGGCCCCCGGCGTCCTCGTCCGGCACGTCGACGCGGGCCCCTACGAGGGCCTGGCCAAGGAGGACCTCCCGGCCCAGCTGTGCGCCTTCACCCACGGGGTGATGCAGGCCTGGGCCGGCCACCGCCCCGGCCACTACGACCTCGTCCACTCGCACTACTGGCTCTCCGGCCACGTCGGCTGGCTCGCCGCCCAGCGCTGGGGCGCCCCCCTGGTGCACGCCATGCACACCATGGCCAAGGTGAAGAACGCCAGCCTGGCCGCGGGAGACACCCCCGAGCCCGCCGCCCGGGTCATCGGCGAGACCCAGATCGTCGCGGCCGCCGACCGGCTGATCGCCAACACCGCCGAGGAGGCCGGCGAGCTGGTCCGGCACTACTCCGCCGAGGCCGCGAAGGTCGCCGTCGTGCACCCGGGCGTGAACCTGGACCGGTTCCGGCCCGGCGACGGCCGTGCCGCCGCGCGCGCCCGCCTGGGCCTGCCGCAGGACGCCCTGGTCCCGCTCTTCGCCGGCCGCATCCAGCCCCTCAAGGCCCCCGACGTGCTGCTCCGGGCCGTCGGCGCCCTCCTCGACGAACGGCCCGAGCTGCGCTCCCGCATCGTGGTGCCCATAGTCGGCGGCCCCAGCGGCAGCGGCCTCGCCAAGCCCGAGGGGCTGCAGAAGCTGGCGGCCCGCCTCGGCATCGCCGACGTCGTGCGGTTCTGCCCGCCGGTCGGGCAGGAACAGCTCGCGGACTGGTTCCGGGCCGCGTCGGTGCTGGTGATGCCGTCGTACAGCGAGTCCTTCGGCCTGGTCGCGATCGAGGCCCAGGCGGCGGGCACGCCGGTCCTCGCCGCCGCGGTCGGCGGACTGCCGGTCGCGGTCCGGGACGGGGAGACGGGCGTCCTGGTGCAGGGGCACGACCCGGCCGCCTACGCACGGGTGCTGCGCGACTTCGCCGACGACCCGGCGCTGGCCGCCCGGATGGGCACGGCGGCCGCCCGGCACGCGCAGTCCTTCGGCTGGGACACCTCGGCCGCCGCCACGGCCGACGTCTACACGGCCGCGATGCAGGCCCACCGCCGTCGCGTACGCTCCCCCCATGGGTGAGGCGGAGCAGCAGCGGGCGGCGCAGGTCATCGAGGAGACCCTGAAGGACGCCGAACTGGACTGGGAGAGCCCGCAGTCGGGCACGTACGTCGTCAAACTGCCCGGCACCCGGAAGCTGTCGACCACCCTGTCCATGATCGCCGGCAGGCACTCCCTCTCCCTGAACGCCTTCGTCGTCCGCCACCCCGACGAGAACGAGGCCGGGGTGCACCGCTGGCTGCTGGAGCGCAACCTCAGGCTGTACGGCGTGAGTTACGCCGTCGACCCGCTCGGCGACATCTACGTCACCGGCCGCCTGCCGCTCGCCTCGGTCACCGCCGAGGAGGTCGACCGGCTCCTCGGCCAGGTGCTCGAGGCAGCCGACGGCAGCTTCAACACCCTGCTGGAGCTGGGCTTCGCCTCGGCGATCCGGCGGGAGTACGCCTGGCGTGTGTCCCGCGGCGAGCCGACGCGGAACCTGGAGGCGTTCCGCCACCTGACGGAGCGGCCGACGGGGGACAGCCGTCCGGCCGAGCGCCCTTCGCCCGGCGGCCCTTCGCCCGAGGGGCCGACGGCGGACTGAGCCGGGCCGGGGCCGTGCGGCCGGTCGGGCCGGGCGCCGGCGCGGTGGACCCGCCCGGACGGGCCGGGCAGCCCCCCCCGGCCCGGTGCGACGGGACCGGTCCGGTCGGGCCCATCCCCGGGCGGGCGCGGGCGGGGCGGCTTTCGGCTTCGGCGCGGGCGGCTCAGGCCGGTGCGACCTCGGGGGCCGCGTCCGCCGGCCCCGCCGGGGCGGCCGTGTCCGCGGACGTACCGCCCGCGAGCGGAGCGGCGGCGGCGACCGGTGCGACGGGTGCCTGCGGCGCCGGGACCGCCGGCGGCGCGGGGGTCGCTCCCGCCGGGACCTCCGCCGTGGCGCTCTCCTTGGGCAGGCGCCGCATCAGCGCCGCGTAGCCGACGGCCGCCGCGGTCCCCACGAGCGCGCACAGCCCCCACAGCCAGGCCGCGCCGAAGTGGTCGATGACGAAGCCGGACATCAGCGGGGCCACCAGCGCGGCCAGCGACCAGGACAGCGTGTACACGCCCTGGTAGCGCCCCCGGCCGTGGACCGGCGACAGCCGCACCACCAGACCGGTCTGCGTCGGCGCGTTGATCATCTCGCCCAGCGTCCACACCAGCACCGTCAGCGCGAAGACCCCGACCGAGCCGGCGAGCGCGGTGAGCCCGAAGCCGTACCCGGCCAGCAGGGAGGAGACGACCAGCAGCCGGCGCGCGTCCCGGTGCTCGATGAAGCGCGTGACCGGGATCTGGAGCACGACGATCAGGAGGCCGTTGACCGCGATCGCCATGCCGTAGTCGGCGGGCGTGAACCCGGCCTCGCCCATCGCCACGGGCAGGCCGAGCGACCCCTGCTGGAAGACCAGCGCGACGAGGAAGGACAGCCCGACGACGGCCATGAAGCGCCCGTCCCGGAGGACCGTGGCGAGCCCGACCGGGTCGGGTGCACCGCCCGGTACGTCCGCGGGTGCCTCGGGCCGGGACTCGGGCAGCTTCAGGAAGACGACGACGGCGCAGACCAGGGTCATGCCCGCCTCGATCAGGAATCCGGCGCGGTAGCTGAACTCGGCGATGAAGCCGGCCGCCATGGAGGAGACGGCGAAGCCGAGGTTGATCGCCCAGTAGTTCAGCGAGAAGGCCCGCACCCGGTCCGCGGGCGGCACGATGTCGGCCATCATCGCCTGCACCGCGGGCCGCGAGGCGTTGCTCGTCATGCCGACGACGAAGGCGACGGCGGCGATGGCCACGGGGTCGTGCACGAAGCCGAGGACCGCGACCGCTGCGGCGGTGGAGGACTGGGCGGCGAGCAGCGTCGGGCGCCGTCCGAGCCGGTCCGCCATCACGCCGGCGCCGAGCGAGGACACGACCCCGCCGAGTCCGTGCAGGGAGGCCACGAGACCGGCGTACGAGGCGGAGTAGCCGCGGTCCACGGTCAGGTAGAGCGCCATGAAGGTGGCGACGAAGGCACCGAGCCGGTTGACCAGGGTGCTCGTCCACAGCCACCAGAAGGCCCGGGGCAGCCCGGACACGGTCTCCCGGGCGGCATGTCTGAGACGGGTGACGGACATGGCGGATCCCCCCACGGGCACAGGCGGTGATGTAAGCGGCTCTAGCGGTGAGCACAACTTACGGTGGCGCGGCGCGGAGGGCCACTCGATTAACAGATGCCGTCAAACGTCCGCCTGCCGGGCGGCCCGGGCGGCGGCCCGAATGCGTCGATTACGCTCTGGGGCATGGCCGACGCACCGTACAAGCTGATCCTCCTCCGCCACGGCGAGAGCGAGTGGAACGCGAAGAACCTGTTCACCGGCTGGGTGGACGTCAACCTCAACGAGAAGGGCGAGAAGGAGGCGGTCCGCGGCGGTGAGCTGCTGAAGGACGCCGGCCTGCTGCCCGACGTGGTCCACACCTCCCTCCAGAAGCGCGCGATCCGCACGGCGCAGCTGGGCCTGGAGGCCGCGGACCGCCACTGGATCCCCGTCCACCGCACCTGGCGGCTGAACGAGCGCCACTACGGCGCCCTCCAGGGCAAGGACAAGGCGGCCACCCTGGCCGAGTACGGCGAGGAGCAGTTCATGCTCTGGCGCCGCTCCTACGACGTCCCGCCGCCCCCCATCGAGGAGGGCTCGGAGTACTCCCAGGCCGACGACCCGCGCTACGCGACGCTCCCGCCGGAGCTGCGCCCGCGGACGGAGTGCCTGAAGGACGTCGTCCACCGCATGCTCCCGTACTGGTACGACGGCATCGTCCCGGACCTCCTGGCCGGCCGCACGGTCCTGGTCGCGGCCCACGGCAACAGCCTGCGCGCCCTGGTGAAGCACCTGGACCGGATCTCCGACGAGGACATCGCCGGCCTGAACATCCCCACCGGCATCCCCCTCCTCTACGAGCTCGACGCCGACTTCAAGCCGCTCACCCCCGGCGGCACCTACCTCGACCCCGAGGCGGCCGCAGCGGCCATCGAGGCGGTCAAGAACCAGGGCAAGAAGAAGTAACCGCCCGCGAGTAAGCCCCCTGCCTGCGGGTTCTCCGCTGGAAGGGGGCTTTTCAGTGCACCCGGGCCGTCGTGGGGCCGTCGATGGAGCATCCGCTCGCTACGGGGCCGTGATCACTCGCGCCAAAGCAGCTCCCGGCCGACGTCGCTACGCCGCCCGCTCGTGCGCCTGCTGGACCGAACGCCCGTTGTCCTACCTCGTCACGCAGCTTCGAACCAGGGCTTGTTGGCAGCCCAGTGCTTAACCCACCCGACGAATCCCGGCTCAGCCGTGGTGGACCCGAACTCGGCTCCGAACGGAGTGGCGCCTTCCCCGGTGATCAACCAGACGTGTCCACGATGCGGGCCGGTGACGACGAGGTGCCAGTACATGCCGCATCCGTCCGTCCCAAGGACGATTGACCCGTGATCGAAGACTCCGTCGATGATCAAATCAGTATCCTCCGACGGCTCTGCGTCGTCCTCTTCCCACAGCCACTGCGAGGTGAGGGGGAAGGGCTGGCTCAGGTCACGTTCCGGTCGGTCGTCCCCCCAGTCATCGGGCAGCTCTGCCAGGCCCACCAACCCGTAGTCCGGCGGACCGGAGTACGAGCCGTCGGTGATCTCCGCAACGAAGGTCCGATAGGGCTCCGGCAGAACTATGCGGTGCCTCGCTTCGAAGGCTCGCACCGCTTCCCAGCCCAGCGCGGACCGACCGCCGTCGTCGACAGCGAAGGCTGCACGGAGCACCGCGAGGTCATTGGGGTCCGCCTGCTGAAGATTCATGCGGCCAGGGATACCACTCAGTGGTGACAGCGGTTGATCCCACCGACGTAGTCAGCAGGCGCAATCACTCCAGAGCCGTGCCCGCCGTGTGCCCGCTCCTGCGGGACTCAGCGGGCACGCACGGGGGACGACGGCACCGGGCGCGCTCCGGCCCAGGTCAGGACTCCGCAGGTCGGTCGCCCTCCGCATACGCCGTCTTCCGAACTGGTGCCGGACCTGTCGACAGATCGGCTGGATCAACCAGGATGCAACGTACAGCCGACGATCTCTTCAAGTTTGGACAGCACCCACGGGGTGATGTCATCGAGCTGTCGATCGACGTCCGGCACCACGATCTCAACGCCAGGACCGGGAACTACTTCACACCGCCAGGCGGGAAGGAGCTCCAAGAGCCAAAACTGGATCTTGGTCACCTGCTTCTCATCGAGTACCACGGTGCAGTCATCGGCGACGAGTCGGATCACCGGTACAACGTAACGGCTGACATCCAAGGCGCCACCCGAGACAGTCTGACCAGCTGAGCGCCGCCCGCGAGCTGCTGTGGCCCATCCGCGTCATCAGCTCTCGCGTACTGGCCCCGGCCGTCGAGGCCGGCGTGTTGCCCGTATGCCGAGGATCGTGGAAGTGCAGCTCCGCCGTGACGCCTGCCGCCTTCCGTGCCTTGGCCCAGTGGCTGCTCGCCCTGCCCCGGCGGCATGGTCCGGGAAGGCGCGCCCGGCTATTTCGCGCCGGGGGTGACGGCGAAGCCCTGCCCGGGTGCGAAGGTGCTGACGTTCGGCGGGATGGCCTTCATCTCGTCGATGGTGGCGCAGGCCGGGCACTTGGAATAGCCCTGCTGACGGGCCTCGTTGGCGGCCGCCTCCGCACGGGCCTGGGCGACCTTGGCCTGGGCCTCGGAGACGGCGGCGAAGGCAGCCTGGGCCTTGTCGACGGCCTGCTGCACATTGTCCGGGAGGCTGATCCGAACCAGGTTGAAGCGCAGGCCCATCAGGAACTTGTCCCCGAGGGTGGATTCGAGATCCTCCGCCAGCGAGCTGTTGATGGCGTTCTGGACCGCGGCGATGTTGCCGTTGTTGCTCTTGCCGGCCACCTTGCTGCCCGAGGCGCTGCCGTTGTTCTGCACCAACGAGCAGGACGAGACCAGTTCCGCGCAGCGGAACCGGGAGATCTGCTCGCGCAGATCGTTGTCGATCACCGGCCGGATGATCTGGTCCAGGAAGGCGGACCAGCCCTCGTCCCCGTCGTAGGCGTGGTACGTCCGACCGTTCGCGGCGGTGAAGGTGCGGGTGCCGAACTTGTCGTCGAAGTCCCGCAACGTCTTCTGGTCAAGGTTGAGGCTGAAGTACAGGGTGCCCTCGATGCCCATGTCCACGCCGTCCGAAGACGGGGTGTGCACTACGTCCACCCCCGAGCGGTCTCCCGCGTTGGCCTTCGCGGTGATCGTGTAGAAGCGCTGCTGGGCCGGGTACTTGTGGCTGGTGGAGTAGAGCCCGCGCCACGTGAGTCCCGAGGCGGGCTGGATGATCTGACGTATGTTCCGGTTGTCGAACATGCCGCCATTGCGGACGATCGCCACCTGGCCGCCGTCAGTGCGGTCAAAGCCGCCGATGAGGCTGACGATGGTGGTGATCAGAACGATGGCGAGGGCCACGGCGGCCACGATGAGCAGCCGGGTTCTGCGAAGCATGATGTGTTCCCCCGTGTTGACGGCGATGCCGGGTCGGCATGCGGGACGGCACGCTACTCCTGACCGGAGCCCGCTCGACAGGTAGGGCGAGTCGACCACGAGGGCGACCGGACAGGGCGGGCAGCCCGCGCGTGTGTGGCTCCGGCGGCGCAGGTGGTCCAGGGCCGCCGGGTCATTTTCTGGGCCGTCCCTGGGCCGTCCGAGGCCGCTCGACAGTGGCCAACTATGACTGATGACGACTATTTGACCGCTCACGAATACTGCGTTGAGCAGCGGAAACGCAGGTCGCCAAGATCCCCGGCAAGACCCAGGGCAAGAAGAAGCAAGCACGCACGAACAAGCCCCTACCTGCGGGTTCTCCGCCGGGAGGGGGCTTTTCGCTGGAGGTCCATGAGTAGTCCTGATGCTGGCCGCCCGTCCTCGGCAGTCGTCGACACCAGCCGGCGGGCCGTGGTTCTGGACGCCGCCCTGACCACGTTCGCGCGATTCGGTTACAGGAAGACCTCGATGGAGGAGGTGGCGCAGGCGGCGCACATCTCCCGGCCAGGGCTCTACTTCCTCTTCTCCTCGAAAGAGGTCCTGTTCCGAGCCGCGGTCACCCAAGCCCTGGAACGCGACATCGCAGCGGTCGAACACGTCCTGGCTGACACCGGACACCCCCTGTCGGAGCGTCTCGTCGAAGCGTTCGACCAGTGGGCGGGCCGCTACATCGGCCCCTTGGCACGCGATGTCGCGGAGGTCGTCGAAGCCAACCCCGATCTGCTCGGCGAGATGGTGGAGACGGTGCCACGGCGTTTTGAGGAACTGGTCACCGATGCGATCGCCGCAGAGACAGGACGGGAGGCGGCGCCTGCTGTCGCCCGGACGGTGATCAGCACATCGATCGGCCTCAAACATCAGGCGCCGTCACGGGAGTTCTTTCTCGAACGACTGAAGGTCGCCATCGATCTCCTGGTGCGCTGAGCCGACCGCCGGGGGTCAGCTCCGCGCCGAGCGCCTGGCCGCGCGGGAGCTGCGAATCGCACGGGTGAGGACGGGCGGCAGCAGGTCGGCCGCGATACGGCGGGTGAGGCTGCGGCCCGGTGCGGCGGGTGTGGAGGGCCGACCGGCTGTCCGTTCCGCGACCGGCTCGGGCGCTGCGGCGTGCCGGGAGGACGGGACGGACGGCGCCCGCATGCCCTTGGACTTGAGCCGGATGATGCGGTGTCCGGCCGCCTCCTGGACGCTGAGGTGGCAGTCCCCGCGGCCGCGTGCCATCGCCAGCAGCTCCTCCTGCACCGGGCCGGGGTCGCCCCAGGTGCCGTACAGCTTCTGTGTGCTCAGGCAGATCGGGCGCAGACCGCGGTTGAGCACTGCCTCCCAGGCGGCCACGGAGACGCCGGGCGTGTGCTCCGAACGGAAGTCGTCCAGGACGACGACTCCGCCTGGCAGCAGCAGGTCGTGCGCCGCGCCGATGTCGGCGTGCACGTGCTCGTACAGGTGCGAGGCGTCGATGTGGACGAACCGGCAGGAGCGGGGCTCGACCTCTTCCGGCACCAGGGAGCTGGGGCCCTGCAGGACACGGGGCAACTCGCCGTGGAAGGAGAGGTAGTTCTCCTCGAACGCCCGCCGGCTGAGCGCGCTGTACGACTTCGTGGACTCCGCCCGGTTGGCGTCGTCCGGCGCGTCGCCCTCGAAGAGGTCGCACACCGTGTACCGCTCACCGTCCCGGAGGCGGCTGCCGAGGAAGATCGCGCTCTTCCCCATGTACACCCCGACTTCCAGCAGATCGCCCCGCATCCCCGCGGACTCCTGGCGGGCCAGGAGCCAGTCGAAGAGCATCTGGTCCAGTACGGGGAACCACCCGGGGACGTCGTCGAATCGGCGGGGTGGTCGGGGTGCGTTGTGTACGGCCGTCATGCGAACAGGCACTCCCTTGCGCGGACGAGCTGGTGGGAATTGCTGCGAGCCTGCCCCAGTGAGCATGGCCGAACGGAAGGCAGGATGAACGGCAGGCCAATTTCCGCGTGCCGCCCAGGGTCGCGGATCAGGAACGGGCGGGCCCGGACGGCAACTCCCTCACCGGCCGGGGCCGCGAGCACACCGAGCCGTTCCGGCCGGTTCATGCGGTCGTCGTGCCGAAAGTGCGCGTCCCCTCGCTCGTTGACCTGGGCGGCGCTGGCGAAACGCTGCGCGCAGAGGTTCTCAGGGTGGTCCGTGACTTGGCCGCGCGCGTGACCGCCCGACACGGAGCATGCCGTGTGCTGACGACCCTCGGTCGTTACCAGGACTCGAAGCATCCGCACTGCCACGTGCTGTCGGAGCGTCGTGGGCCCGCAGCGGACGAGTGGGCCCGGGCAGTACTGCCGACGCACCAGAGGTGAGAATTCCTCGCGGGCGGCAAGCCGCGACCTGCCGGAGTGAAGCCGCCTGTGCCGAAACCGGTTGCTGCCCCGCGTCCGGCTGCGCATCCTGCTGGCATGCGCTTCTCCGTCAACATCCCGAACTTCGGTGACTTCGCCGACCCCCGTGGCGTCGCGGCCGTTGCGGTCGCCGCCGAACAGGCCGGCTGGGACGGGCTCTTCGTCTGGGACCACGTACTGCACCGGCGGCACCAAGGGCGTCCCTTCGGGGACCCCTGGATGCTCCTGACCGCGGCCGCGCTGGCCACCTCCCGGATCCGGCTGGGCACACTGCTGACGCCGGTCCCCCGTTACCGTCCGCAGCAGCTGGCCCGCCAGGTGGCCACCCTGGACCACGTCAGCGGCGGCCGGGTGATCTTCGCCGCTGGCCTGGGCGGTCCGGTCGAGGACGAGTACCGCAGCTTCGGCGACGCCGCCGAGCCACGCCTCCTCGCCGAGCGGCTGGACGAGGGACTGGAGCTGCTGGGCCGCTTCTGGTCCGGCGAGCCGGTGGACCACCACGGCCGGCACTACGAGGTCCGCGACGTGACGCTGCTGCCCGCCACCGTGCAGCAGCCCGGTCCGCCGGTGTGGATCGGGGGGTTCTGGCCGCGTCGTGCGCCCATGCGGCGGGCAGCACGCTGGGACGGCGCGGTGCCGCTCTTCGAGACGGCCCGGCACGGTCATGTGCCGGACGTGGCGGAGGTGCGCGAGCTGGTCGGGTACGTACGCAAGCACCGCGCAGCCGGGGCCGGGCGGCCCTTCGAGATGGTGCTCGGCGGTGCCACGCCGCCGGACGCAGCGAAGGCCAGGGACGTGATCGGTCCCCTGCGCGACGCCGGCGCCACCTGGTGGGACGAGCGGCAGATCGAGACCGGCCCCGACCTGGACCGGCTCCCTCCGGTGCTGCGCCGCATCGAAGCGGGACCACCGGTGGTCTGAATCGTCAGATGCCCTCTCGGGGGGTGCCGTAGGGGCATCCCTCCGGCGCCCCTGCGGTCCGGTGCACGAAGGCCGGCCGCAGGTCGGGATCCGCGGGGTCGTAGTAGCGGTGGAACACCGCGGTCGCACCTCCGGACAGGGGCGGGACGATCCAGCTCCAGTCGGTCGGCACCGGGCGCCCGTGCCGCCTCTCGCGGTCCACGTGCGCGAGGAACCGCTGCGACTCCGTGTGGTGGTCGGCCATGCTCACCCCCGCCTGCCCGAAGGAATGCAGGACCGCCAGGTTGAGCTCGACCAGGGCGCGGTCCCGCCACAGGGTGCGCTCGTCGCGGGTGTCGAGGCCGAACAGCTCGGCGACGACGGGCAGCAGGTTGTAGCGGTCGGTGTCGGCGAGGTTGCGCGAGCCGATCTCGGTGCCCATGTACCAGCCGTTGAAGGGCGCGGCCGGGTACGTGACCCCGCCGATCTCCAGCGACATGTCGCTGACGGCCGGCACCGAGTACCAGCGCAGACCGAGGCCGGCGAACCCGGGATGGTACGGATGCGTCAACGGCACCTCCAGCACGGCGTCCTCGGGCACCTCGTAGAACACCGGGGGCAGGCCGGAGCCGGGCTGCACCAGCAACGGCAGCACCTCGAAGGGGGTTTCGCCGCCCTTCCAGCCCAAGCCCCGGGCCAGCGACACCCGGTGGGTACTGCGCGGGTCGTCCGCGTAGCGCACCAGCTGCTCGCCCAGCAGTGTGGCGGCGGGGCGGCCGGGGCGGTCGGGGGCGAAGACGCTGACGACCGGCCGGACACGGCCTCCGTTGGTCGCGATCCGCAGATGCTCGAAGCACTCACCGGCGATGTCGTCGGGGTGCGTCACGTGCCGCAGGTCCCGCACGACCAGGTTGTTCCAGTAGAGCCGGCCTATGCAGCGCGCCGCGTTGCGCCAGGCCACCCGCGCGCCGAACGCCAGCTCCGCCGGGGTGTGCTCGTACGTGCCGCAGCGCTCCACCTCCGCGGTGACCTCCGCGAGCCGCCGGCGCGGATCACCGTCGCCCGGGTTCTCGGCGGCGTACTGGCGGAGGAACACCTCGGCGGCCGCCAGGACGGCCTCGTGCGCCGGCGGGCGGCGCCGGGCCGGGTCGGACGAAGGGGGTAGATGCACCGGATTCTCTCCTGCTCGGGGCCTGGTGCTCACACGGGCCCGGCGCGCCGGCGGTGGTCGCGCGGCCGCTCGGCCGGGAGCGGACGGGGCGGAGCCGAGTCCGGCGGGCGGGCGCGGCGAGCGGGTCGCCGCACGGCCGGGGCCGGGTCGGCCGGATCGGGCCGCACGCTCAGTCCTCGGGGGGTTCCCGCATCCGCCGGGGCAGCAGCGAGGCCTCGAGGGCGGGCACGTCGAAGGGGTCGAAATGGATCCGCTCCTGCGGGATGCCCTGCCGGGCCAGGGTGGCGCTGGCCTGCGTGACCATGTCCACCGGCCCGGAGAGGAACGCCTCGTGCCGGTACCACGGCCCGAACTCGTTCAGCACCCGCGGCAGGGTGCCCTCCAGCCCCGCAATACGCTCGTGCGACACCGCCGCCCGCACGGACAGCCAGTGGTGCCGCTGGGACATCCTGAGCATGTCGTCCAGGCCGTAGAGCTCCTCGGCGGTCCGCGCGCCGACGAAGACGTCGACGTAGCGCTCCGTCCCGGTGCGGGCCGCGTCCTCGACCAGGGCCTTGATGGGGGCCATGCCGGTCCCGCCGGCCACGCACACCAGGTCCCGGTCGCTGCGCGGGTCGAGCGTCATGTCGCCCTGCGTGGGTCCGAGCCGCACCACGTCCCCGGGCTTGGCGTTGTAGACCAGGCCCTCGCTGACCTGGCCCTTGGCGACCGCGCGCACGTGGAAGGTCACGGTGTTGTCCGGTCGCGGCGCGTGCGCGGGCGAGTAGTAGCGCCACGCCTTGGGGTTCCAGGGCGTCTCCACGCTCGCGTACTGTCCTGCCGTGTACGGGTAGGGCGCGTCGGGCCGCACGGTGATCTCCGCGATGCCGTGGCCGCGGTGCAGGTGGTGGATGATCTCCGCCTCCCACACCGCGGGCGCCCTGCGTGCGTCCTCCCCCGCGGCGTGCATCATCACCTGCGCGACGACGCCGTATCCGTGCGTCCATGCGGCGGCCAGCTCCGGGCTCCACGCCGGGCCGGCGTAGCGGGCCAGGGACGCGAGCAGGCACTCGCCCACCGCGGGGTAGTGGCCGTCCAGCGCTCCGAACTTGCGGTGGTCGCGACCGAGCCGGCCGCAGAAACGGATCAGGTTCTCCGGGTCGTCGACGAGGTCGACGATCTGCAGCAGCCCGCGCAGCAGCCGGTCGCGCTGGACGTCCAGGTTGTCCGGGAAGAGCGCGCGCACCTCGGGGTGGCGTGCGAACAGAATGGCGTAGAAATACACCGTCATGTCCGCTGCGTGCGGGCCGACCACGCCCACGCTCGCGCGCATCAGCGCGATCTCCTCCGCGGTCAGCGGCACGAGGTCCGGCAGCGGACGCGGCGCCGGGGGCGAGGAGCTGGGAGGAGGCGCTGCTGGTTCCGGTGACTGCGCCGCGGCATTCGCTGTGTCACGGCGTTCTCGCGAAGCACGGGAGAAGATCACCGGGCGCCTCCCGCTTCAGATTGAATCGTTGTCACCATGAGGGAAATTCAGTGTCGGAGCAGTGGGGAGCGGGATCGCCGCGACCGCTGCGCAACCGGTCGCGGGTTGCCGGGACAGGCCGACGGCCGGCACGGGGTTTCGCCGTGCCGGATGCCCACTGAGCACCCAGAAGGAGTCCGCCATTCGGCTGTGGCGCCGTCGCGTTACGGCGCCAGGGATCAACTCGGCCGCGCATGGGCGACTTGGGAACGGACGGGGCGGAACTCCCTGGAGCCCTGCCGTTCGGTGGCGATCGGCAGGACGGCATTCACCCTAATACACAATCTTCACCCGTCAACCAAAGGATAGGCACGACTTCGCCGACACGCGCACGTTTTCACCTCAAGAGCGGTCTGCGGCAGGTGTGTTCGGCATCGGGGAGGGTGAAGCCCACGCGGAACCAGCCGGAGGGGGCATGGGGAACCGGCTGGAAACGGGCCGCGGGGCGGCAGCCCGACAACTCCGGGGAATCCGCGTCCACTTCTCCCGGTGAGGTGTCGAATCCCGTTCCGCATTGCCATCCGAAACCCGTCGGTTTCAGGAGCTGCGGTGGATTCGGAAGGCATGGCTCACCACGGCGTCATACCGGATGAATTCATCGGGCTGAACGTGATCTCTGTCGGTAAATCCCGATAATCGGGGCATTTGGGTTCCTGGGCTGCGGTCCTGCTCCGGGGGGCTCCGCCCTCCGCCAGGCCGGCGTCCCGGCGGCGCCGCATCGGCCGGATGCAGCACGCCGCCGGGATCCCTCGGCACCGGCCGCCCCCGCCGGCGCCTCAGGAGAGAAAATCTCTCTGGAGCGGTGCACCTCTTTTCGGCCGGACGCCCGACTGGTGGATTGCAGGGTGGGTCGGACTGCAAGAGGACCGATCGTCCTCTCTTTCCTTCGCACTGTCGCGTGTTCCCTCCCCTCAATTCGATGGGGCGCGCGTTCAACATCCCGGATGTGATCCTTCGGCCCAGTGCCGCACGAGGCAAAGCAAGAGCCCGCCAGATCCGGGGAAGGAAGAAAGCAAGTGCCCGTGAACAAGCCCCCCTGTCTGCGGGTCACCGCCGGTGGGGGCTTTTCGCTCACTCGGGGCCGCACCGGCCGGACAGGTAGGAGAAGAAGAGGCCCTGCGGGTCGTATTCCGCTCGCACCGATTGCAGGCGTTCCCAGTCGGCAGTCGTGAACGATCGCCGGGCACGGGAGGGATCGGCGGTCAGGTCCGTTTCGGCGATGTAGTGACCGGATCCCCAGGGCTCCACTGCGCGTACGGCCTCGCGGAGCCAGCGCACGTTGACGTGGTCGTGCGCGGGGTCGGACCAGACGGCGTAGGGCACGACGTAGCTCTCCCCGAGCACGGAGAACGCCATGTTCCGCAGCAGTCCTTCCTCCTGCGAGACCGGTGACACGGGTGCCAGCACGACGGAATTCCCGGACGGGGCTTCGGCGAACGCCTCACCCAGCTTCGTCAGGAGCGAGGCGTAGCTCTCGTGCGACCACAGCGTGTCGGCCGCGTAGCGGTGTTTCTCGGGCCACAGGTCCGTGGCGGCGGCGTAGAGGGCGGCGAGAGACGTCGGCCGGTCGAGCTGCCGGGACAGCGGCCGTTCCGAGAGGGGGCGGCTCCGCAGCGGATGCAGGGCGCCGACGGCCTCGGGGTGCGCGTTCGCGAAGGCGGTGGCGGTGACGACGACCACCTTGGACGACGGGCCGTCCGTCGCGCCGGATGCGCCCTCGGTGGCCAGCAGGAGGGACAGTTCCACGTTCGCGGGCAGTTCGCGCGCCGTCTCGGTGGCCCAGTCGGCCACGGGGCCGACTGCCGCGAGGGGAAAGGTGCAGGAGGTGGTGGCGAGTGCGGACGGGCGCGGTTGCAGACGGAGACGGAAGCGGGTGACGACGGCGAAGAAGCCGGGTCCGGCGCCCCGTGCCGCCCAGAACAGGCCGGGGTGTTCCTCCTCGGTGCACCTGAGCACGTCACCGTCGGAGGTCACCGCGGTGACCTCCAGGACGCTCGCGCAGCCCACCCCCCACAGTCCGGAGTTCCAGCCGAGGCCGCCGCTGAGGAGGTAGCCGCCCAGAGCGACGGAGGGGCAGTGCCCTGCAGGGAAGGCGAGATCGTGCCGGGCGAGCTCCCTCGCGAACCTGCTGCCGATGGCACCCGGCTGCACGGTCGCCGTCGCCGAGTCGGCGTCGATCTCCCACCGATCGAGCCCCGAGAGGTCGAGGAGTACGCCTCCGTCCCGCAGGGGTGAACCGCACCAGCTGTGCCCGCCCGCGCGCACGGCGACGTGCAGACCGCGGGACGCGGCGACCTTCAGGACGTGTCGGACGTCCTGTTCGCATGCGGCGCGGACGATCATGTCGGGACGCCGGTCCGGTGTGAGCCCGTTCCACAGTGCGTGCGCGCGGGCGGTCTCGTAGCCCGCGTCGCCCCGGTGGAGGACCACACCCTCGATCCGCGAACGCCCGCTGTCTTCGCTCATGGCGACCTCCTGGGCCGAACGTCAGCCGGTGGTCAGGCCGAAGATCACGATGAACGCCAGCCAGCAGATCGCCACCGCCACGGCCCCTGCCGCGTCCAGGCGGAGGGAGCGCCCCCGGCTGGGCGCCAGCCAGAAGGCGAAGGCCCTGTTCACCAACGGCATCAGCAGCCACGTCAGGATGCTCACGCTCAACACGTTCGAGATGAACAAGGAGACGTAACCGGGCAGGCCCAGCGCATCAAGTCGGGGGCCCACCGCCAGGTTGAGGACCTGGACGGTGGGATAGAGGGCCAGCACCACGGACATGGCCTGCTTCCAGTTGGGCGGAGGACCTTCTTCCGTGCCCTCCTCGAATCGGAACCAGCTGCCGAACGCGGATCCGACCTTGCGTACGTCGTAGGACACGAAGGCGCCCTGTCCTTCGGCGAGGAGCTTTCGGCGCGTGGGCGATTCGAGCCACGTGTCCAGGTGGTGGCGGGTGTCGAAGCGGAATACAGTGACCCACTTGTCCTGGACCCCCTTCACGGGCCGGAACAACTCCGAGCCCATGAACCCGGGGAACTTCCGCTGAGCGGCCAGGATCTTTCCCTGCCAGCCCACGAACGCCCGCTCCTGGTCGGGGCGCACGTCGTGCGAGATCACCGCGGTGACGGCCTCGTGGACCGGAGTGCCGCCCGCGAGAACTTCCTGCGCGGGCGCCTCATCGAACAGGTCCCTTCCCTGTTCCAGGAGTTCACGGCGGGTGTCGGACCTCATCCACGCGGTCAGCTGGTCCAGGTGGGAGAAGCGGTAGACGACGACCCACTCGTTTCCCCCGGGGGAGGGCGGAGCGTACTGCTCCGTGCCCTCGAATCCGTCGAACTCGCCTGCGGCCTCGTTGGTTCGGTCCTGCCAGCGCCGGTAGTCGTCCTCACGCCCCCGACGGACCTTCTGGGAGATCACGACGGTCACGCTGCCATCGTGGGAGCCATGTGTTGCAGGAGGACTCACGCGTCCTAGAGTAGATAACTGGGGCATATGGTGCAAAAGAGCGTTCGAGCGGAGGCACCGAGATGGGACACAGGGAGTACCTGGGCGAAGCGGCGCAGCTGGCCACCGAATCGGTCGAGAACGGCTGGGGAGGCCCCTTCGGCGCGGTGATCACCCACGACGACGAGGTCATCGCCCGCGGCCAGAACCGCGTGCTGCTCACGGCGGACCCCACCGCGCACGGCGAGGTAGAGGCCATACGCAAGGCGATTCAGTACCTCAACCCGGATGCTCCGACGGTCTCGGAAGGCCATCAGAACGAGTACACGCTGGAGTTGGTGCCCCGTCCCGAGGGTTCGCCGGACATCCTGCCGGAACGTGCCCGCATGCTCCAGGGATGCTCGATCTACACCAGCGGCGCCCCGTGTCCCATGTGCATGAGCGCCATCTACTGGGCGCGCATCGACGCCGTCTACTTCAGCTGCGACTGGAAGGCCACCGAGGAGATCGGGTTCAGCGACGACTTCCAGTACGAGGACTTCCAGCGGCCCCCGGACCAGCGGAGCATCAGCATCCAGCAGATGTACCCGGAGCTGGGCGACCAGGCCTACCAGGCCTGGCGGGACAAGCCGAACCACCATCCGTACTGACGGTCTCCCACTCGGCACGCGGGCGACGCCGCGGCACGCAGTCGCCGATCGGAGTGCCACCATCGAGCCCCTTGCCGGCGGATCCTCCGCCGGCAAGGGGCTCGATGGCGTCCGGCGGCCCGCTTCTCCGGAGGACCGGAAAGCGGAGGATTCCAAACCGTATTCACGCCTGGAGAATTGCTCGAAGGAGAGGCGATTTCAGGTCTATTCGTGAGGCTTTTCGGACTTGGCGGTGCATGCTTTCCGCGTCTGCCGATGCGGTGCCGTCGGGCACCGTCACCCACCTCTCAGGAGTGTGCCGTGATTCCGAAAAGGACCACCGAGGCCGAGTCCGTCGCCATCGCCGTCGCCGCACCCGGACGGCGCAGAAAGGTGATCGGCGCCCTGACGGGCCTCGCCGTCGCCGCCGCGCTGACCACCGTGGCCGTGCCCGCGGCCGCGCAGGCCCAGGGCTCTCCCGGCGCCTCCACCGTCCACGCGCACCACCACAACCTGTCGCCGCGTCAGGTGTCCTCGGCGTTCTACGCCAGCTACAACGGCGACCTGGCCGCCGGCTTCGACCGCTACATCTCGAAGGACCTGGTGCTCCACGGGTTCGACGGCCCCGGAAAGCGCGAGGACTGGGTCCAGGCGGACCTCGGCATCAAGGCGGGGATCTCCGACTACAGGATGACCGTCGAGGACCAGATCGTGGAGGGCGACAAGACCGTCACGCGCTGGACCTTCGGCGGCGTCCACACCGGCACGATCTTCGGCATCCCCGCCTCCGGCCACCAGGTCCACCTCAGTGGCATCTCCATCGACCGCGTGGCGCACGGCCAGATAGTCGAGCACTGGTCGGAGGGGAACTTCGACCGGTTCCTGGCCGAGCTCAGCGGCAAGTAGCCGCGCACCGTGCCCCGTTGCGGGTGGGGGCGGCGGGATTCCGTCCCTTCCGGTTGACCGCTGCACGAGGGCTGCCCTGCACGGACGGATGCCCGGCCCGCGGCACGGCGGCCTCCCGGGACCGGTGCGCAGTCCCTCCCCCCGCAGGCACGGCCCGCCCGGTGTTGCCGTCCGGGCCGGCCGTGCTGCGGGACGCGGGGGCGGGTGCCCTGCGCGCGGTCGTGCGGGTCAGCGGCGGGCGGCGCGGGCCAGGGCCGGGACGAAGCGCAGGGCGTCCACGGTGCCGACGCCGGTGGCCATGTCGTAGCCGTTCACGGCCGTGTAGCCGGGGACGCCGGCGTACGTGTTGTCGGTGCCGTCGTCGACGTCGACGACGCCGTCGGCGTGGCGGGTGGAGAGGCGGTAGAGCGCCTCGTTGATGTTGCCCACCCGGTGGCCGGCGACCTGGTCGGCGAGGGCGACGATGCCCGAGAAGAGCGGGGTTGCCTCGCTGGTGCCGCCGGTGACCTCCCAGCCGGTGGCGGCCGGGTCGTAGCTGGAGTAGATCCAGGCGCCGCCGTCGACCGCTGCCGCCATCGACACGTCCGGGGTGCCGCGGCGGGTGCCGACGGTCTTTTGCACACCGTCCTGGAAGGCCGGGCGGGCGAAGACGTGGGACCGGCCGCCGCCGCCCGCGCCGTGGTCGTTGTAGACGCTGTCCGGCTTGACGCGGCGGCCCTGGTCGTCGAGGTGGAGCTGGGTGCCGCCGACGGACGTGACCAGCGGGTCCGAGGACGGCCAGGAGTTGACGCGCTTCTTGTAGTAGTGCTTGCCGTCCAGGGTCATGTCGGTGGCGCCGCCGTCGCCGGAGGCGGCGAGGACGGTCACGTGCCTGCGGTTCGCGTCCTGGAAGGCGTAGCGCAGCTTCTTGATGCTGGTGAAGTCGCCGCGGGCGAAGCCCGGGAAGGTGTTCTCGGTGGCGCCGAAGCTCTGGCTGATGACGTCGCCGACACCGTGGTCGATCAGGTGCCTCTCGGCGCTCATCATCTCGGGCAGGCCGGTGGTGCCCTCGGTCTCGGCGACCGCCGTCTCCACCAGGACGATCTTGGCGGCGGGGGCCATGGCGTGGGCCACCTCGACGTCCAGGGTGGTCTCGCCGGCCCAGCCGGTCATGTCCGCGTTCTTGGGGTCGAAGGCGGGCACGTGGCCCCACTTGACCACGTTCACCTTGGTGCTGTGGATGCCGAACTGCCTGGAGTACACGTCGAGGTCGTGCTGGACCGTCGGCGAGCCGAACGAGTCCACGATCACGATGGTGCGGCCCTTGCCCGTGACGCCCTTCCGGTACAGGCCGTCGAGGTGGTACGCGGTGCGGTACTGGAGCGGGGTGTAGCAGGCGATCTTCCACTTGGCACGGCACTGCTCGATGGAGAGCGGGCCGGTCGTGCTGTGGGCCAGCACGTTCCCCGCGACGGCCGGGACGGCCGTGGTGTGCGGCACGGAGGCGGGCGCGGCGGTGGTCACACCGGCCGGCGGAGTGGTCCCCGGCGCGGCGACGAGGAGAGCGGCGGCGGCGGCCAGGGACGCCGCCGCTCCCCTTCCGGTACGGGCTGTGTGCATGAATCCCCCTGAGTGTGGTCCGGAGTCTCACGAAGTGGTCTCCGCGCATCCCATCGAGTGAGTCATGCACAGGACAAGGTCATTGAACTGTCGATGTCGAAGCCTTTACCCAAAGACCACCGGGTAGCACCCGTTCGGGCCGTCCGATCCGAAGGGGGATTCACTCGAACGGCCCGGCATGCGCCAGGCTCGGAGCCCGCTTACGGTGGAAATGCAAGCTGCCGGCGCGTGCGGGTTCCTCCCGGTGGTGGGCCACGCGTGACGGCGTCGCACAGCCCGGAAGGCGGCACCCAGATGACCACCACGTCCGACACACCCGTGCTCGACACCCTCGCCGCCATGACCATCGACTCGCTCGAACGCTGTGGCCTGGACGAGAGCACCCTCATCCTCACCCGCATCGCCGCGCTCGCGGCCATGGACGCCCCCGCCGTCTCCTACCTCGCCCACGTCGGGCCCGCCGTGCGGGCGAACCTGACGATCGAGCAGGTGCAGGACGTGCTCGTGGCGATCGCCCCCGTCGTGGGGACGGCACGCGTGATGGCGGCGGCGGCCCACATCACCGAGGCGCTCGGCTTCACCGTCGCGCTCGCCGACGCCGAGGCCCAGGCCATGGCGCAGGCCGAGGCGGAGAGCCGCAGCCGGGGCTGACCCCCTGCCCCCTCGCCCCGGAGCGCCCGCCACCACGGCGGGCGCTCCGTCACGATGCGTCGGGCCGGGCGGGACCGGCGGGCCGGGCCGGGACCGTCCGGGGGCGGGGCCGGTGCCCCGCCCCCGGACGACTCGTCCGCAGCCGCCATGGTGAGCGTGGGCGAGTCCGCGCCGCCGCTCGCCGGGACGGGCGCCTCCGGGGCCACCGCGCTGGTCGCCGCCGCGGCCGGTGCGCTCGCGCTCGCGGGCGGCGCCGCGGTGGTGCGCTCCCGCCGGCGCGGGTCCGCCCGCCGCTGACGCGCCGCAGGGCCCCGGCCGGATGCCGGGGCCCTGCGGGGCCGTCCGAGGGCGGACGGGAAGCCCCTGCCAGTGCGGCGGGGCGCCGTACGCGTCCTACGGGGACGGCGTACGGGACCGTGCCCTCAGCCGCACTGGCAGGGGCTTCCGGACTGGCAGCCGCAGCCGCAGCCCGAGCCGCAGCCGCAGGCGGCGAGGAGCGGGAGGCTCCTGGCGTGCGCCGGCTGCTCGGTCTCGCGCTCCTGCGTCGGGTCGGGCGTGGTGCTGGGGGATTCGGCCATGGGTCCCTCCTAGAGGCTGGTGCCTGTGCCCATTCCATGCCCGCTGCACTGGGCGCATCAACGGCGCACAGTGGCTCGCACACACCCCGGCGCCCGGAAGCCGCGCCCGGCCGCTCGCTCCGCGCCCGTCCGCGCCGTTCACGCCCGAGCCCTCCGGCCACCCCCGTCCGGGCGGAGCGGGCCCGGGACCCGGACGGCCGGAACGGGGATCGCATCCGCGGCCCGAGGCGTCGCCCGCGGGCCGGGACGGCAGGCCGGCGCGGGACCCGCGGGCCGGGACCGGGCCCGCGGGAGCCGGCCGTCAGGCCCCTTCGGTACCCGCCACCGGGGGGATCTCCGACGCCTGGAGGGTGTCCGCGTGCTCGCCGGTCACCAGGTAGACCACCCGCTTGGCGACCGCGACCGCGTGGTCCGCGTACCGCTCGTAGTAGCGGCCGAGCAGCGTGACGTCCACGGCCGTCTCGATGCCGTGCTTCCAGCGGTCGTCGATGAGGTGCTGGAAGAGGGTGCGGTGCAGCAGGTCCATCTCGTCGTCGTCCTGCTCCAGCTGGAGCGCGAGGTCGACGTCCTTGGTGACGATGACCTCGGCGGCCTTCGCCATCAGGCGCTGTGCGAGCTGGCCCATCTCCAGGATGGTGGCGTGCAGGTCCTGCGGCACCGCCCGCTGGGGGAAGCGCAGCCGGGCCAGCTTGGCCACGTGCTGGGCGAGGTCCCCCGAGCGCTCCAGGTCGGCGGACATCCGCAGCGACGTGACGACGATCCGCAGGTCGGTGGCGACCGGCTGCTGGCGGGCCAGCAGGGCTATCGCCCGGGCCTCCAGGTCGTGCTGGAGCTCGTCGACCTTCTTGTCGGCCTCGATCACGCTCTCGGCCAGCTTCAGGTCGGCGTCGAGGATGGCCGTGGTGGCGCGCCCGATCGCCGACCCGGCCAGCCGGGCCATCTCCACCAGACCGTCGCCGATCGAGTCCAGTTCCTCGTGGTACGCGTCCCGCATCAGGTTCCCTCTCGTGCGTCTTCGTTCGGGGGTTCGGGGCCGGGGCCGCGGTGAAAACCAGCGGTGTGAACCCCACGCTCCCACGTTCCGGGCCGTACGCGTCCGTTTCCGCCACCCCAAATGAACCGGTCCTGGCTCCAAGGTGAACTCTGGGCGACGAGTGTTCGAGCTCGCCCTCGGACGGCTGTGGCCGTGTCGGACCCCATGCCTAACCTGGATGCATGAACGTGAACGCGGCGGTCGCCGCAGCGGCAGCGATCGCCGGAGTGCTCACCGGCGTCATCGCCATGCTGGCGTTCCGCTGGAGCGAGCGCGAGCAGAAGCGCCCGACCCGCACGTCCCTGCACACCGACCCGGTGCTCCCGCCCGGTGTCGACACCGTCCTGTCCGTGCTGCGCTCCTCCGCCGTCGTCCTCGACGAGGCGGACGCCGTGGTCAAGGCCAGCTCCGCCGCGTACGCCCTCGGGCTGGTCCGCGGCGGGCGGCTCTCCGTGGAACCGATGCTCCAGATGGCCCGGGACACCCGGCGGGACGGCGAGATACGCCAGGTGGAGCTGGACCTCCCGCGGCGCGGCACCGGGCGCGGCGAGGCCCTGGCGGTCTCCGCCAGAGTGGCCCCGCTCGGCTCGCGCCTGGTCCTGCTGCTGGTGGAGGACCTGACCGAGGCCCGCCGCATCGAGGCGGTGCGCCGCGACTTCGTGGCCAATGTGAGCCATGAGCTCAAGACCCCGGTCGGCGCCCTCTCCCTGCTGTCCGAGGCCGTGATGGACGCCTCCGACGACCCCGAGGCCGTGGAGCGCTTCGCCGGGCGCATGCAGAACGAGGCCACCCGCCTCACCAGCCTCGTGCAGGAGCTGATCGACCTCTCCCGGGTGCAGAACGACGACCCGCTGGAGGACGCCGAGCCGGTCGGCGTGGACGAGCTGGTCGCCGAGGCCGCCGACCGCTGCCGGCACCAGGCCGGCACCAAGCAGATCACCATGGCCGCCGGCGGCACCGCGGACCTCCACGTGTGGGGCAACCGCGGCCAGCTCGCCGCCGCTCTCGGCAACCTCGTCGAGAACGCGGTCAACTACTCCCCGCCCCGCACCCGGGTCGGCATCGCCGCCCGCCGGGTGACCGCCCCCGGCGGCGACCTGATCGAGATCGCCGTCACCGACCAGGGCCTCGGCATCTCCGACAAGGACAAGGAGCGCATCTTCGAGCGCTTCTACCGCGTCGACCCGGCCCGCTCGCGTGCCACGGGCGGCACCGGCCTGGGCCTGGCGATCGTGAAGCACGTGGCCGCCTCGCACGGCGGGGAGGTCACGGTGTGGAGCGCGGAGGGCCAGGGGTCCACCTTCACCCTGCGCCTGCCCGAGGCCGGTGCGGCCCGTGACCGCGCCCAGCAGCACCCCGCCCTCGACGACGAGGCCGGGACCCCCGAGTCATCCCCGTACGAACCGCTTCCTGCCCCGGAGGTCCTTCCGTGACCCGAGTGCTCGTCGTCGAGGACGAGGAGTCCTTCTCCGACGCCCTGTCGTACATGCTCCGCAAGGAGGGCTTCGAGGTCGCCGTGGCGGCCACCGGCCCCGACGGACTCGACGAGTTCGAGCGCAACGGCGCCGACCTCGTCCTCCTCGACCTGATGCTGCCGGGGCTGCCCGGCACGGAGGTGTGCCGGCAGCTGCGCGGCCGCTCCAACGTCCCCGTGATCATGGTGACCGCCAAGGACAGCGAGATCGACAAGGTCGTCGGGCTGGAGATAGGGGCCGACGACTACGTCACCAAGCCCTTCTCCTCCCGTGAGCTGGTCGCCCGCATCCGTGCCGTGCTGCGCCGCCGCGGCGAGCCGGAGGAGGTCACCCCGGCCGCTCTGGAGGCCGGTCCCGTGCGCATGGACGTCGACCGCCACGTGGTCACCGTCTCCGGCTCCAAGGTGGACCTGCCGCTGAAGGAGTTCGACCTGCTGGAGATGCTGCTGCGCAACGCCGGGCGGGTGCTGACCCGGATGCA
This sequence comes from Streptomyces tropicalis, assembly GCF_029269835.1. Lineage (GTDB taxonomy): Bacteria > Actinomycetota > Actinomycetes > Streptomycetales > Streptomycetaceae > Streptomyces > Streptomyces tropicalis. The sequence goes on from NZ_JARJBB010000008.1 coordinate 83,957, forward strand.
GCTCATCGACCGGGTCTGGGGCGCCGACTACGTGGGCGACACCAAGACCCTCGACGTCCACGTCAAGCGCCTGCGCGCGAAGATCGAGCCGGACCCGGGCGCCCCGCGCTACCTGGTGACGGTCCGCGGCCTCGGCTACAAGTTCGAGCCGTAGACCGCGCGGCCCGGCCACCGGCCGCGACGGCGGCCGGGGCGACGGACACGACCAGGGGCGGCACCCTTTCGAGGGTGCCGCCCCTGGTCGTCGTACGGGCCCGGGCCCGGCGGGTGTCAGTGACCGGCCGCCGACTGCGACGCGGAGTCGTTCGGGGCCGGGGTGCCCGCGGCGCCGGTCGCGGACGCCGACGGCGAGCCGGTGCCCGACGCGGCCGGCCGGCCGGGCCTGGCCGGCTTCCCGGGCTTGCCGGGCTTCCCGGAGGCGGAGGCGGACGGCGAGCCCGGGGCGCCCGGCACGGCCGGGACGTTGCTCGGGCCCCACTTGTCGAAGTAGCTCACGGCGGGGACGACGAAGGCCTTCAGGTTGACGTCGCCGGTCGAGCTGAAGGTGAAGGTCACCTGCTGCGCGTTGCCGTTCTGCACGGCCGGGCCCGGGTTGGACAGGGCGGCCGAGGCGTTGCCCTTGCCGCCGACGACGACGGAGCCGCCGGCCGGGACGGTCAGCTTGCCCTTGCCCGTCGCGGGCGTGATCTGCGCGGTGCCGTCGCCGCCGATGCGGACGGCGTCCAGCGTCTGGTTGGTGGTGCCGGTGTTGAAGATGGTCGCGGAGAGGACCGCGGGGCCCTTGGTCTGCACGTCCGGCTGGGTGATGATCACCGCGTTCTGGATCTTGATGTTGCCGACCGAGGTGGCCGCGTTGTCCGGCTTGACCTCAAGAGTCTGGGCGTTGTTGCCGGCACCGCACGCGGCGAGCGAGGCGATCGAGAACGCGATGGCGGCGGCGGCGAGGGCGCCGCGTCGAAGGCTGCTGCTCACGGCGGCGGCAACTCCTTGAACGTGGGCGGAGCAGGGCGGCCCCCTTTATAAAGCCACCCTAAGTGTCTGTCAGCGGCCTTAGGTTACCGAGCCGTTCCCAGGGCCTCGCACCCGACCCGCCCCTCTGCGTGCCGGGGGCCCTCGACGAGAGCTGGAACACATCCCGCGGACGGCTCGCTCCCACCTGCCGCAAGTGACTCACCCGTCACTTCGGAGTGCCCGCGACTCACCATTCTCTTATGGCCACCGCGGTATGCCCCGGCATCCGTCCGGGGGGTTTTCGGTGAAGGAATGCGCGGCCCCCGGGTAATTGATCATCGGGGATCGGCAGGTGCTCGCGGTGTCCGTGTGATCAATTCCGGAATCGGCCGGAGTGCGGCGCCCCGCACCGAACGGAGTAGCGGAACTCGTACATCTGGAACCAGACAAACCGGGACGTTCGGCCGTTTGGACAGTCGGCCGGATGTGTGTAACGTACGCGTTTCGCCTCGCGTGAAGTACCCCTCCGACCTGCGAATACCCGCTTCCTCTTACCCCCCGTGACCCTTCCGAAGCACGTCCCCGTCGCTGTTGTCAAGCCCCGAGATATGCCCTGACCTGCGAAAACGCCATTCAGAAGACGCCGTATCCGTGTTACCCTGGATAGCCACGGAAGGGGTACCTGTCACATGACGTTCAAGGTTGGCGACACCGTGGTCTATCCCCATCACGGGGCCGCGCTGATCGAGGCTATCGAAACTCGCCAGATCAAAGGCGTGGACAAGACCTACTTGGTGCTGAAGGTCGCCCAGGGCGACCTGACGGTACGTGTGCCAGCGGACAATGCGGAGTTCGTCGGCGTGCGTGATGTGGTCGGTCAGGACGGGCTGGACCGGGTCTTCGAGGTCCTGCGCGCTCCGTACGCCGAGGAGCCCACGAACTGGTCGCGTCGCTACAAGGCGAATCTGGAGAAGCTCGCCTCCGGCGATGTCATCAAGGTCGCGGAAGTCGTGCGCGACCTGTGGCGTCGTGAGCGCGAGCGCGGTCTCTCCGCCGGTGAGAAGCGCATGCTCGCCAAGGCCCGCCAGATCCTGGTGAGCGAGCTGGCCCTCGCGGAGAACACCAACGAGGACAAGGCAGAGGCCCTGCTCGACGAGGTCCTCGCGTCCTGACGCGAGGGCGGGAGCCCACCCCGCCTCAGCTTCAGCACACCGATTCATGCCGCGGTGCCCGATGACGCCCATGACGTCGCCGGGCGCTGCGGCATGTGCGCATCCGCTGCGCCCGCCCGCGCGGAGCTGCGCGGCGCAGACCGCACCCGCGTCGATCCGCCCGGGGCGACGCCCACGGCACCGTCGTCTCGCTACTGTCTGTGTCAGGTCCGGGCGAGCTTCTCGGCCGGGGTCACGGAAGGGGTCCGGTCGAGGCGTCGCTCGGTGTCCCCCGGCCGACGGCCGCGGGTGCTGCCTGTGGCCATACCCACGTAGGCCGAGCACACAAACCTGACAGGAACCGATGTCTGACGATTCGCGCCCCTCGCCCGCGGCAGACCCGCAGGCGTCCCCCGTCGCCGCCGTGATCCCGGCCGCCGGCCGTGGCGTACGCCTCGGCCCCGGCGCGCCCAAGGCCCTGCGCAGCCTGAACGGCACGCCGATGCTCGTCCACGCGGTGCGCGCGCTGGCCGCCTCCCGCGCCGTCTCCCTCGTGGTGGTCGTCGCCCCGTCCGACGGTGCCGGCGAGGTGAAGTCGATGCTGGACGCGCACGCGCTGCCCGAGCGGACCGACGTCCTCGTCGTCCCCGGCGGCGGGACGCGCCAGGAGTCCGTGCGGCTCGGCCTGGAGGCGCTGCCCCCCGGCCACGACGTCGTCCTCGTGCACGACGCGGCCCGCCCGCTGGTCCCGGTGGACACCGTCGACGCGGTCATCGAGGCCGTCCGCGGCGGGGCGGCCGCCGTGGTGCCCGCGCTGCCGCTCGCGGACACCGTCAAGCAGGTCGAGCCGGCCGGGGCGCCGGGAGCGCCGGAGCCCGTGGTCGCCACGCCGGACCGGTCGCGGCTGCGGGCCGTGCAGACCCCGCAGGGCTTCGACCGCGCCACGCTGGTGCGCGCGCACAAGACCGTCACCGGCGACGTCACCGACGACGCGAGCATGGTCGAGCAGCTAGGCGAGCGGGTGGTGGCCGTCCCCGGCCACGAGGAGGCCTTCAAGGTCACCCGCCCGCTGGACCTGGTCCTCGCGGAGGCCGTGCTGGCCCGCCGGAGGCTGAACGATGGCTTCTGATCCCTCCGCGGGCCCCGCGCCGGCGCCGCTGCCCCAGGTCGGCATCGGCACCGACATCCACGCCTTCGAGGACGGCCGCGAGCTGTGGTGCGCCGGTCTGAAGTGGGAGGACGAGGGCCCGGGCCTCGCCGGGCACTCCGACGCGGACGTGGTCGCGCACGCCGCGTGCAACGCGCTGTTCTCCGCCGCCGGGCTCGGCGACCTCGGGCAGCACTTCGGCACCGGGCGCCCCGAGTGGTCGGGCGCGTCCGGGGTCACGCTGCTGACCGAGGCCGCGCGGATCGTGCGCGCGGCCGGTTTCCGCATCGGCAACGTCGCGGTGCAGGTCGTCGGCCCGCGGCCGAAGATCGGCAAGCGGCGCGACGAGGCCCAGCGGATCCTCTCCGAGGCGGCCGGCGCGCCGGTGTCCGTCTCCGGCGCCACCACGGACGGCCTCGGCTTCCCGGGCCGCGGGGAGGGACTGATGGCGGTGGCGACGGCACTCGTCGCCCGCCTCGGCTGAGCCGCCCGGCCGGGGGCGGCGGTCCGGTTCGCCGTGCGGGGGGACGGAGGGCGTGCGAGGGTACACGCAGAGTCGTCGCCGACCCGCGTCCGACCGTGCCCCGTCCGACCGTGCCCCGGAGATGCCCATGACCGCCGTCCTGTCCGACCGGCTCAAGGCCCTGCTCGACCGGCCCGTCTTCGTCGTGGTGGGAACCGTCCAGCCCGACGGCTCGGCACAGATGTCCCCGGTCTGGGTGAAGCGGGACGGCGACGACGTCCTGTTCTCCACGACCATGGACCGCCGCAAGAAGAGGAACCTCGACGCCGACCCGCGGGTCGGCGTCGTCGTGCTGGACCCGGACTCCCCCTACGAGTACGCCGAGATCCGCGGCACCGCCGAGACGACCACGCGGGGCGGCCGGGAGCTCATCGACGAGCTGTCGGTGAAGTACACCGGCAAGAAGTACGCGGAGTTCAACCCGTCCTCCGCGCAGGACGCGGAGCGCGTGGTGGTGCGGGTCACCCCGCGCAGGGTCGTCGGGAGGCTGTGAGCGCCCCCGGCGCCCCCGTCGTCGCACCCGGCGCGCCCCCGCCGCACCGCCGGGCCCGGCGAAACGGCGTGCCGCTCCCGGAAGGGTCGTGAGGCACCCCCCGGCGCCCACTACTCTGGAGTGGTGACTATTCGCCTGTACGACACCAGCGCCCGGCAGATCCGTGACTTCACCCCGCTCGTGCCGGGCTGCGTCTCGATCTACCTGTGTGGCGCCACCGTGCAGGCGGCACCCCACATCGGGCACATCCGCTCGGGCCTCAACTTCGACATCCTGCGCCGCTGGTTCGCCCACCGCGGTTACGACGTCACGTTCATCAGGAACGTCACCGACATCGACGACAAGATCATCGCGAAGGCCGCGGAGCAGGGCCGCCCCTGGTGGGCGATCGGCTACGAGAACGAGCGTGCCTTCAACGACGGCTACGAGGCGCTGGGCTGCCTCCCGCCGACGTACGAGCCGCGGGCCACGGGCCACGTGCCCGAGATGATCGAGATGATGCAGGGCCTCATCGAGCGCGGCCACGCCTACGCCGCCGACGGCAACGTGTACTTCGACGTGCGCTCCCTGCCGTCGTACCTGGAGCTGTCCCGGCAGGAGCTGGAGAACCTGCTCCAGCCGACCGGCGAGGGCGAGACCGGCAAGCGGGACCCGCGGGACTTCGCCCTGTGGAAGGCGGTCAAGCCGGGGGAGCCGAGCTGGCCCACGCCGTGGGGCCGGGGGCGTCCCGGGTGGCACCTGGAGTGCTCCGCGATGGCGCACAAGTACCTGGGCTCCGCCTTCGACATCCACGGCGGCGGCCTGGACCTGGTCTTCCCCCACCACGAGAACGAGATCGCCCAGGCCAAGGCCTACGGCGACGACTTCGCGCAGTACTGGCTGCACAACGCGTGGGTCACCATGGCCGGCGACAAGATGTCGAAGTCGCTGGGCAATTCGGTGCTGGTGTCGGAGATGGTCAAGCAGTGGCGCCCGATCGTCCTGCGCTACTACCTCGGCACGCCGCACTACCGCTCGATGATCGAGTACAGCGAGGAGTCGCTGCGCGAGGCGGAGTCGGCGTTCGCGCGGATCGAGGGCTTCGTGCAGCGGGTGGTGGAGCTGGCCGGGGGAGTGGTCGAGCCCGCCGCCGAGGTGCCGCCGGCCTTCGCCGAGGCGATGGACGACGACCTGGGCGTGCCGCAGGCGCTCGCGGTCGTGCACACCACCGTCCGGCAGGGCAACTCCGCCCTGGCCGCCGACGACAAGGAGGCGGCCGTGGCCCGGCTCGCCGAGGTGCGGGCCATGCTCGGCGTGCTCGGTCTGGACCCGCTGGATCCGCGGTGGGCCGGGGAGGGCGGGCGCGGCGAGGAGCTGCACGGCGTCGTCGACAGCCTGGTCCGCCTGGTGCTCGACCAGCGGGAGGGTGCCCGCGCCCGCAAGGACTGGGCGACCGCGGACGCCATCCGCGACCAGCTGTCCCAGTCCGGACTCGTCATCGAGGACAGCCCGCAGGGACCCCGCTGGAGCCTCGGCGCCCGCTGAGCCCGGCGCGGTCACGAAGATCGGGTGTGCCCTCCGGCCCTCCGGACGGCACACTGCAAGGGCGCAGGGCACCGAAGCCCGGGCGACCCTCGCGATGCGCACGGCCCGCACAGGCCGTACGATCGAACGCTTCATGCGGACCGCACCACGCGGGCCGCTCCGTCACGCAGAGAGCAGAGACAGGTAGGTCATGGCCGCGAACAACCGCCGCATGTCCGGCAAGAAGGGCGCGCAGGTCGGCAGTGGCGGCCAGCGACGCCGGGGCCTGGAGGGCAAGGGACCGACGCCCCCCGCCGAGATGCGCAAGGGGCACGCCAAGCAGCGCGCCGCCCAGGCGAAGACCCGGCGCGCCCAGGTGCGCCCGGCGACGCAGCGCCGCGGGGGCGGACGGTCCTCGTCCGAGCTCGTCGTCGGCCGCAACCCGGTGGTGGAGGCGCTGCGCGAGGGCGTACCCGCCTCCACGCTCTACGTCCAGCAGTTCATCGACAACGACGAGCGGGTCCGCGAGGCGCTCCACCTCGCGGCCGAGCGCGGCGGCATCAACCTCATGGAGGCGCCGCGCCCCGAGCTGGACCGGATGACGAACGGGCTGAACCACCAGGGCCTCGTCCTCCAGGTCCCGCCCTACGAGTACGCGCACCCCGAGGACCTCGCGAGCGCCGCGTACGACGCGGGCGAGGACCCGCTGATCGTCGCCCTCGACGGGGTGACCGACCCGCGCAACCTGGGTGCCGTCGTCCGCTCGGTCTCCGCCTTCGGCGGCCACGGCGTCCTCGTTCCCGAGCGGCGTGCGGCCGGCATGACCGCCGGTGCCTGGAAGACCTCCGCCGGCACGGCCGCCCGGACGCCCGTCGCCCGTGCCACCAACCTGACGCGCGCCCTGGAGGCGTACAAGAAGGCGGGCATCACGGTGGTCGGTCTCGCGGCCGACGGCGAGGTCGAGCTGAGCGACCTCGAGGTGCTGGACGGTCCGGTCGCCATCGTGGTCGGATCCGAGGGCAAGGGCCTGTCCCGGCTCGTCGGCGAGACCTGCGACCTGCGGGTGCGGATCGCGATGCCCGGTGGCGCGGAGTCCCTGAACGCCGGTGTCGCGGCGGGTGTCGTGCTCTACGAGGCGGCCCGCAGGCGCGCCTGAACCGGCCCGCACCGGGCGCCCGAACGGGCGTCCGGGCGGTCCCCCGCCCGGGTAAATCCGGGCGAGCGGTACAACCTTGACGCGGTCCGGACAGATCCGGCGGGTCAAGACAGTGTCCTAACTCCGCATCACTCGGTTAGATGAGTGTGGACACCAGAACACCCCGCACACCCACGGGGGACCGTTCGTCGGGAATCGACGACGCTCCCGCGCTGAGCATGGTGAAGGTGCCGAGCGATCCGGCGCAGATCATCGTCAACCACGCGAGTTTCCGCGTGCAGTTGGGCGTCGCCACGCGGCGCATCCAGTCCCCGCGCATCGCCCGGCACACGAGCGCCACCCAGGACCCCGGTCGCGTGCCCGTGACCGGCACGGTGCCCCGGCCCGGGTCGGCCGGCCACCGCCGCCCGGTCGTCTGGAGCGGCAGGTCCGCCCCGGACGACACCGGCGCCCACCGACTGCTGCAGGCCGTGCGGAGCGGAAGCGTCCGGCACGACGAGGACCGGACCGCCGAGGGCGGGGCCACGCGGGTCTTCCCGCGCGTCGGCCCCGGCGCGGGCTACGGACACGGCGGCCTGGGCCACGACGGCCTGGGCCACGACGGGTACGACGACCTGGAGCAGACCGTCGAGACCCCCGTCGTGGGCCCCCGGCGCGCCGGCGAGCCGCAGGTCACGCGGCTGCTGCCGCACATGCGGACCGTCGGCAGCGCCTACGACGAACCCGGCTACGGCGCGCCGTACGGGGATCCGGCGTACGGGGATCCCGTGTACGACACCCCCGGACACGGCCGGCCCGCCTACCCCGGCGACGGCTACGCGGACGACGGCTACGCCGGATACGACCCCCACGGGGCGGCGGAGGCGGACCGGCGTGCCGGGCGGCAGGGCGAGGACCCGGTGCGGCACGCCTACTTCCCGGGCCGCCGGATGAACCTCGGGGTGGTCCTGCTGCCCCTGCGGATCTTCCTCGGGTTCATCTCGATCTACGCCGGCATGGGCAAGATCTGCGACCCGCTGTACTTCGACGGCGGCAAGCGCGGCTCCATGGTGAAGTGGCTCGACACCCTGCACCCCTGGGAAGCCGCCGAGCCGCTGCGGCAGTTCGCGCTCCACCACCCCGTCGGCTCCGGTCTGTGCATCGCCTTCCTCCAGGTCGTCGTCGGCGTGCTCACGGTGCTGGGCTGCTGGCAGCGGGTCGCCGCGGCCGTCGGCGCGCTGCTCTCCGCCGCGCTCATCGTCACCGTCAGCTGGAAGACCGTCCCGGTCTACGACGCGCCGGACATCATCTACCTGGCCGCCTGGTCCCCGCTGCTCATCGCCGGCGCCCCGGTCTACTCGGTCGACGGGCGGCTCGCCGCCTCGGCCTGGCGGCGGCTCGGCCCGCGCTCCGACATCTGGGAGCTGCGCCAGTTCGTGCTGCGCCGCGGTGCCCTGCTCACCGTCGTGGTCACCGGCCTCACCCTGCTCGTCGGCTCGCTGCTCGGCGGTGCGGTCCGGGAGGCCGGCCGCGTGGTGGTCCCCGGACCCGGCGAGTCCCCGCGCAACGAACTGCCGGGCTCCCCGCTCCCGCAGGCGCCCGGACAGCGGCACCGCAAGGCCCCGTCGGTCTCCACCGCGCCCACCCACGGCCGGTCCTCGGCGGGCCCCTCCGGCGGCCCCGCGGCCACGCCGGGCGCGGCCCGTGAGAGCGGCACCGCCACCGGCGGGACGCCCAGCCAGACCCAGGGCACGGGCCAGGTCCCGCCCCGCCGGTCGGCCCCGGTCGAGCAGCTCCCCAGCACCAGCGCCGGCCCGACCTCCGGAGGCTCGGCGACCGGCGGCACTGGTCCGGGCGGCGGTTCGGACACCGGTACCGGCGGCGGCTCCTCCTCGGGCCGCCCGGGCCTGGTGGGCGGCCTGCTGGGATAGCCGCTTCCCCGGCCGGAGCACGGCCCCGTACGGCGAAGGGGTCCCGCACCGGGTGGTGCGGGACCCCTTCGCCGCACGGGTGCGCCCGGGCGCCGCGGACCGTGTGCGGCGGGGCAGGGCGAGGTGGGGAGGAGAGGCGTCCGAGACGCGCTGCGTGCCGCCCCGGCGGCGTCTCAGCGCCCCAGCGCCTCCAGCTCCTTCGCGGCCTCGGAGAGGTCCTTCGCGGTGTCGATGGCGCGCCAGTAGGCGCCCTGCGGGATCGGGAAGCCGGACAGGCGGCGCTCGCGGGCCAGGCGCGGGAACGTGGTCCGCTCGTGGTCGCCGCGCTCGGGGAGCAGGGCGGCGAACTCGGAGGAGAAGACGTAGACGCCCGCGTTGATCTCGAACGTGGAGGGCGGGGCCTCGATGAAGTCGGTGATGTGGCCGAACCCGTCCGTCTTGACGGCGCCCCAGGGAAGCCGGGGGCGGGCCAGCGCGAGCGTGGCGACGGCGTCGCGCTCCGCGTGGAAGTCCGCCATGTCGCGCAGCGAGAAACGGGTCCAGATGTCCCCGTTGGTGGCGTACCAGGGCTGGTCCGGCCGCGGCAGGTGCGCGGCGGCGAACCGCAGGCCGCCGCCCCGGCCCAGCGGCTCCGTCTCCACGACGGTGGTGACGGTGACGGGCAGCTCCGTGACCTTCAGCCAGCCCTGCAGGACCTCGGCGAGGTGGCCGCAGGAGACCACCACGTCCGTCACGCCCTCCTCGGCGAGCCAGGCGATCTGGTGGCCGATGATCGGCGTGCCCGTGCCGGGGATCTCGACCATCGGCTTCGGCCGGTCGTCGGTGTACGGGCGCAGCCGCGATCCCTGGCCGCCGGCCAGGATGACGGCTTGAGTGGGGCGGGACGCCGCATTCGGATGGGTCATGCCCGAACTGTACGTGGCGCCCCGCCCGCCGCTTTCGCCTGCGGCCGCTCCTTAATCAGTGGTTACCCACTTCCCACCCGGGATGTCCCCGGGCCGGGCGGCGGCCGCAGAGGCCCGGTCAGCCGCGTGCGGCGGACAGCACGCCGGAGGCGTACGAGGTGTCGCAGACCGGGCGGGCGAAGGACTGGGCGTGCGTGGGGCCGTAGATGCGGACCGCGGCACGGCCGAGGGCGCGGGCGATGGACGTGCAGTACCGGGCCAGCGAGGGACGGTCGTTCACGGCCTCCTGGAGGTGGGTGAGGGCGGTGCCCGGGTTCTTCTCCTGGAGCTCCGTCATCAGCCGGTCCCGCAGCACGTCCTCGGGGGCGTGGGCGCGGGTCTGGTGGGAGACCTCGGTGACGGTGGCGTCCGACGCGGTGAGCACCGAGCTCGAGGAGTTCCCCGACCAGTTGACTCGGGTGACCGCGAGGGTCCCGGAGAACACCAGGACGACGGGCAGGACGAGGGCGAGGGAGCGGCCGATCCGGCGGGCGGTGCCCCGGCCGCGTCGCGTCTGTTGCGTGGTGGAGTGCTTCACGCGAGTGAGGGTAGCGCCCGGTGATGATGTGGCGACATTTAGTCACCTCTTCGAGGGATCGGGAAGCATCGTCGGCGGGGTGGGGCGTTGACGCACGCCACTCGAAATGTCCCGTGCGCCGGGGTATCGGGCGCGCACGGACAGGGCCCCGCGGCGCTGCGCGGGGCCCTGATCGTCAACCTGGGTGAATTGTGGGTGGTTGTCCCGGTGTTTCGGCCGGGCTCCGTCACCCGGCGGCGTCAGTCGGTGAGGCGCTCGCCCGTGGAGGTCGAGAACACGTGGGTCTCGCCCGGCCGCGGCACGACGTGCAGCTGGGCGCCCTTGTCGGGGACCTGCCGGCCGTTGACGCGGACCACGAGGTCCTTCGTCTCGCCGCCGACCTCGGCGCTGCCGTAGACGTAGCCGTCGGCGCCGAGCTCCTCGACGACGTTGACGGACACGGCCAGGCCGGCCGGGGCGTCCGCGGAGTCCTTCGACAGGGACGCGGCCGCGCCGCCGTCCAGCTCGACGACGTCGAAGTGCTCGGGCCGGACGCCGACGGTGACCGTGCGGTCGCCCTTGTCGGCGGCGGCCTTCAGGGCCTCGCGGTTGACCGGGACGACGCTGTTGCCGAACTTCACGCCGCCGTCGGTGATCGGGACCTCCACCAGGTTCATCGCCGGGGAGCCGATGAAGCCGGCGACGAAGAGGTTGGCGGGCCGGTCGTACATGTTGCGCGGGGTGTCGACCTGCTGGAGCAGGCCGTCCTTGAGCACGGCCACCCGGTCGCCCATCGTCATGGCCTCGACCTGGTCGTGGGTGACGTAGACGGTGGTGATGCCGAGGCGGCGCTGGAGCGAGGCGATCTGCGTACGGGTGGACACGCGGAGCTTGGCGTCCAGGTTGGACAGCGGCTCGTCCATGAGGAACACCTGGGGCTCGCGCACGATGGCCCGGCCCATGGCGACACGCTGGCGCTGGCCGCCGGAGAGCGCCTTCGGCTTGCGGTCCAGGTAGTCGGTGAGGTCGAGGATCTTCGCGGCCTCCTCGACCTTCTGCCGGATCTCCGCCTTGTTCACGCCGGCGATCTTGAGCGCGAAGCCCATGTTGTCGGCGACGCTCATGTGCGGGTACAGGGCGTAGTTCTGGAACACCATGGCGATGTCCCGGTCCTTCGGCGGCAGGTGGGTCACGTCGCGGTCGCCGATGCGGATGGCGCCGGCGTTCACGTCCTCGAGCCCCGCGAGCATCCGGAGCGAGGTGGACTTGCCGCAGCCGGACGGGCCGACCAGGACGAGGAACTCGCCGTCCTCGATGTCGATGTCGAGGCCGTCGACGGCGGGCTTCTCGGTGCCCGGGTAGATCCGGGTCGCCTTGTCGAACTGGACAGTGGCCATGGTGAATGGGCCCCCTTCTACCGGCAGGAACGTGCCGGACGATCCGTTGTAGGAAGGTGGTGGGCCACGGCGGGTGCGTCCGCCGTGGTGAGGTCCACATGGGTGAACGGCACAGGACGCTACCCGGCGTCCGCCTCCCCTGTCAGTACCCGGAGGCCGGTGAACTTCGCCGAAATTCTCGACGGGGCGCGCAGACGGGGTGGGTACACTGCCTGGGCGCGTCCGTGCACGCCTCCTTAGCTCAGCTGGTCCAGAGCGGCTGTCTTGTAAACAGCAGGTCGTCGGTTCGAATCCGACAGGGGGCTCCACAGCGCCGAGGCCCCCGCACCGTCCGGTGCGGGGGCCTCGGCGCTGTGGAGCCCCGGACGGGTGCCGGACGGGCCTCAGGCGGTCCGCAGGACGGCTCCCAGGACCTCGCGCAGCGTCCGCTCCGGATCCGGCACGCCGGCCGGTGAACGCCACGCCACGAAGCCGTCAGGACGCACCAGCACCGCGCCGTCGGTGGTCGTGCCGTGCAGCCCGGCCCAGTCCGGTGCCTCCGAGCCGGCCGGGGCGTCGGGCACGAGGTCGGCGCCGGGGCCGTCCCCGATCCGGTACGACTCCAGGCGGACCCCGTCCCCGCCGGCGACGCGCAGGGCCGCCTCGTGCCAGCCGCCGGCGCCCCGCGCGTCGCTGAGCAGCACCATGGAGCGCTCGTAGAGGTCGACTGTCGAGAGCACCTCGAGCCGCTCGATCCGCTCCGGCCCCTCCGGCCGCTCCCCGGTCCGGCGCAGCCACAGGTGCGGGGCCCGGCTGCCGGGCTCCCCGGTCAGCCGCACCCCGTCGGGCACGACCTCCTGGGCCGGGTCGGCGCCGGCGACCGCGCCCTGCGGGTAGCGGTAGCCGAGGACGACGTTGAGGATGCCGCCGCGCGGGCCGCCGCCGACGCCGGGCGCCGGGGCGAAACCGGGATGGCTGTGCTCCACGGAGCGGGCCGAGGCGCGGGCGCTGGTGGCCGCGGCGACCGGACGGCGCTCGGCGTCGTAGGTGTCCAGCAGGCCGGGTCCGGCCCAGCCCTGGAGGACCGCGGCCAGCTTCCAGGCCAGGTTGTGGGCGTCCTGGATGCCCGTGTTGGAGCCGAAGGCGCCGGTCGGGGACATCTCGTGCGCGGAGTCGCCGGCCAGCAGGACCCGGCCGTCCCGGTACCGGTCGGCGACCCGTTCGGCGGCACGCCAGGACGCCTTGCCGGTGATCTCCACGTCCAGGTCGGGGACGCCGACGGCGCGGCGGATGTGCCGGGCGCAGCGCTCCTCGGTGAACTCCTCCAGCTGCTCGCCCCGCTCGGGGTGCCAGGGGGCGTGGAAGACCCAGTGCTCCTTGTTGTCGACGGGCAGCAGCGCGCCGTCGGCCTCCGGGTCGGTGAGGTAGCAGCAGATGAAGCGCCGGTCGCCGACGACGTCGGCGAGCAGCTTGGAGCGGAAGGTCAGGCTCACGTTGGCGAACAGCTCGCCGGGCCCGCTCTGCCCGATGCCGAGCCGGTCGCGGACCGGGCTGCGGGGCCCGTCCGCGGCGACCAGGTAGTCCGCGCGGACGGTGTACCGCGTGTCGGTGGCCCGGTCCCGGACCACCGCGGTCACCCCGTCGGCATCCTGCGCGAAGGACTCCATCTCGTGGGAGTAGCGCAGGTCGCCGCCGAGGGCCCGGGCGCTCCGCAGCAGCACCGGCTCCAGGTCGTTCTGGCTGCACAGGCACCAGCCGGTGGGGCTGAACCGCGCCATGCCGCCGCCCGGGTCGATGTGCTTGAACAGCCACTCCCCGGCGTCCCCGGCCAGTGTCGGGGTCTGCAGGATGCCGTGGTTGTCCGCGAGCAGCGAGGCCGCCTCCTTGATGTCCGGCTCGATGCCGGCCACCCGGAACAGCTCCATCGTCCGCACGTTGTTGCCGCGCCCGCGCGGGTGGACGGACGTGCCCGAGTGCCGCTCGACCAGGAGGTGCGGCACGCCGAGGCGGCCCAGGAAGAGGGACGTGGACAGGCCCACGAGGGAGCCCCCGACGATCAGGACGGGAACCCGGTGATCGGCTTCTTGACGCATCGATGCCTCCAGGGGCGGGGGTGCGGGTGCGGGGTGCATCGGAAGGTCCATGCCCGCTGCGCGACGGCTCCGCGTACGTCCGGGGGACCTATCACCCGTGTGATCACCCACGTGGTTCATACGAGTCGCGCGCCGATCGGGAGCGGCACAGGATCGAGATCACGCTGACGTCGCGTCACCGGCGGCCGGCGTCCACCTCTGCCCCGCGAAGGAGACGTGCGCAGGATGACCACTACGTCTGAACGAGCCTCAGAACCGATGCTGCGACGGGCCGCGAAGCGGGTCTCCCAGTCGGTGTTCGACGGGTCCCGGCTCCGGGTCGTGCTGCTGGTCGACGTCTACGACGGCGCCCAGCAGCAGTTCCTGGAGGCCTACGAGCAGATGGGCAAGCAGGTCGCGTCCGTCCCCGGGCACGTCAGCGACCAGCTCTGCCAGTCGATCGAGAACCCCTCCCAGTGGCTCATCACCAGTGAGTGGGAGAGCGCCCCGCCGTTCCTCGCCTGGGTGAACAGCGAGGAGCACGTGCAGATGGTGCAGCCGATGCACAGCTGCATCCGGGACACCCGCTCGCTGCGCTTCCACATCGTCCGCGAGACCGGCGGCGAGGCGGCCCGCTCCGGGGCCGCCGAACGGCGCCTGCAGAACTCCCCGCGGATCGGCGACGGCGTGATCCGGCACGCGCTCACCTTCACGGTGAAACCGGGCAGCGAGCAGCAGGTCGCGAAGATCCTGTCCGGCTACGCCTCGCCCGAGGCCCGGGTCGACGACAGCACCCGGCTGTGCCGCACCTCGCTGTTCATGCACGGCAACCGCGTGGTGCGGGCCATCGAGGTGCGCGGCGACCTGCTGGCCGCTCTGCGGCACGTGTCCCGGCAGCCCGAGGTGCGGGCCGTGGAGGAGGCCATCAACCCCTTCCTGGAGGAGCACCGCGACCTCGACGACCAGGAGTCGGCGCGGGTGTTCTTCACCCGGGCTGCGCTGCCCGCCGTGCACCACGTCACCGCCGACGACGCGACCGAGGTCGAGCGGCACGCGCTCTACTACCAGGCGCGGCCGGGCCTCGGCATGAAGCTGGCCGAACGGCTCGCCCAGCACGACGAGCGCGCCGCCGGTGACCCGCACGGGCCGATGCTGCGCAGCACGGTCTACGAGCGCGACGACGTGGTGGTCCGGCTGGTCGACGTGCGGGAGGGCTTCGACGCCGACCCGTTCCTCGCCCTCGGCCTGGACCCGGCGCAGGCGGCCGAGCTGACGACCCTCGTCGACGGTTCGTCGCCACGCGCCGCCGACCCCGCCCACCTGCTCACCCTCGCCCGCATGGACCTGGTGACCGACCGCCGGTCCGCGCCGGAGTCCTGACCGCCGGGGCGCCGCACCCCCGCCGACCGCACCACACCCACGGAGGAACGTCGTGATCAAACCCCGGCCCAGGATCGTCGACCTCAGCGAGACCGAGCCCAACACCAGGCGCGGAGGCGATCTGCGCGCCATGCTCACCCCGGCCACGGTCGGCTCGACCAGCGGTTTCATGGGCGTGGCCCTCGTGCAGCCCGGTGACCGCATCGGTGAGCACTACCACCCGTACTCCGAGGAGTTCGTGTACGTCGTCTGCGGCGACCTGGAGGTCGACCTGGACGGCGAGCCGCACGCGCTGAAGCCCGAGCAGGGGCTGATGATCCCCGCGTACATGCGCCACCGCTTCCGCAACGTCGGCGACACCGAGGCGCGCCTGGTCTTCCACCTGGGTCCGCTGGCGCCGCGCCCGCAGCTCGGCCACGTCGACACCGAGGGCACCGACGCCGAGGCGGTCCCGGCCGGGGCCCCGGCCGCGCCCGCGGAGGTGCGATCGTGACCAGGCGGGTGGCGGTCACCGGCATAGGCGTGGTGGCGCCGGGCGGCATCGGCGCCCCCGCGTTCTGGGACCTGCTGGCCGGCGGGCGCACCGCCACGCGGGGCATCACGTTCTTCGACCCCGCCGGGCTGCGGTCCCGGATCGCCGCGGAGTGCGACTTCGACCCGGTGGCCGCGGGACTGGACCCGGAGCAGGTCGCGCGCTGCGACCGCTACATCCAGTTCGCGCTGGCCGCCGGTCAGGAGGCGGTACGCGACTCGGGCCTCGACCTCGCCGGGGAGAACCCCTGGCGGATCGGGGTGTCCCTCGGTACCGCGGTCGGCGGCACCACCCGTCTGGAGAACGACTACGTCCTGGTCAGCCACGGCGGACAGGACTGGGAGGTGGACCACCGCGAGGCGCAGCCCCATCTGCACCGGGCGTTCTCGCCCAGCACCCTGGCCTCGACGGTGGCGGAGCGGTTCGGGGCGTGCGGACCGGTGCAGACGGTGTCCACCGGCTGCACCTCCGGCCTCGACGCGGTCGGGTACGCCCTGCACACCGTGGAGGAGGGCCGGGCCGACATCTGCATAGCCGGTGCGTCGGACTCGCCGATCTCCCCGATCACGATGGCCTGTTTCGACGCGATCAAGGCCACCTCCCCCAACAACGACGACCCGGCCCACGCCTCGCGCCCCTTCGACAACGACCGCGACGGGTTCGTCATGGGCGAGGGCGGTGCGGTGCTCGTCCTGGAGGAGCTGGAGCACGCCCGGGCCCGCGGTGCGCAGGTGTACTGCGAGCTGAGCGGCTACGCCACCTTCGGCAACGCCTACCACATGACCGGTCTGACCCCCGAGGGCGTGGAGATGGCCCGGGCCATCGAGACCGCGCTGGACCACGCCCGGCTGGACGGGTCCGCGATCGACTACGTCAACGCGCACGGCTCCGGCACCCGGCAGAACGACCGCCACGAGACCGCGGCGGTGAAGCGGGCCCTGGGGCACCACGCCTACGACACGCCGATGAGCTCCATCAAGTCGATGGTGGGGCACTCCCTCGGCGCGATCGGCGCGATCGAGGTGGTGGCCTGTGTGCTGGCCCTGGCCCGTCAGGCGGTCCCGCCGACCGCGAACTACCAGACCCCGGACCCCGAGTGCGACCTGGACTACGTCCCGCGGGAGGCCCGCGAGCGCAAGCTGTCCAGCGTGCTCTCCGTGGGCAGCGGCTTCGGCGGCTTCCAGTCCGCCGTGATCCTGACCCGGCCGTAGGGAGGACGACACGATGAGCGCACCGCACGAACGGCGTGCGGCCGTCACCGGTATCGGTGTGGTCGCGCCCAACGGAACCAGCACGGAGACCTTCTGGAAGGCCACCCGGGAGGGGCTGAACGTCCTCGACCGCGTCACCCGCGAGGGCTGCGGCCACCTGCCGCTGAAGGTGGCCGGCGAGGTCCGCGCCTTCGAGCCGTCCGCGGCGGTCGAGGAGCGGTACCTGGTGCAGACCGACCGCTTCACCCACTTCGGGATGGCCGCGGCCGACCTCGCCCTGGAGGACGCCCGGCTCGGCCAGGCGGACATCGCCGAGGCGCCGTTCTCCGCGGGCGTGGTCACCGCGGCCGGCTCCGGCGGCGGCGAGTTCGGCCAGCGGGAGCTCCAGAAGCTGTGGGGCAAGGGCAGCCGCTTCGTCGGTCCCTGGCAGTCGATCGCCTGGTTCTACGCGGCCAGCACCGGCCAGATCTCCATCCGGCGCGGGCTCAAGGGGCCCTGCTCGGTCGTCGCCGCCGACGAGGCGGGCGGCCTGGACGCCCTCGCCCACGCGGCGCGGGCGGTGCACCGCGGCACCGACGTGATCGTGGCCGGCTCCACCGAGGCGCCGCTCGCGCCGTACTCGATGGTCTGCCAGTTGGGCTACCCGGAGCTGAGCCGTGTCGAGGACCCCGAGCGGGCCTACCGGCCCTTCACCGACCAGGCGTGCGGGTTCGTGCCCGCCGAGGGCGGCGCGATGCTGGTGGTCGAGGAGGCCGCGGCGGCCCGTGAACGGGGCGTGCCCGTACGGGCCTTCGTCGCCGGGCACGCCTCCACCTTCACCGGCGCCTCCTGCTGGGAGCGGTCCCGGCAGGGCCTCGCGGAGGCCATCCGCGGGGCACTGGCCGACGCCCGCTGCGCCCCGGAGGAGGTCGACGTCGTCTTCGCCGACGCCCTCGGGGTCCCGGAGGCGGACCGTGCCGAGGCCCTCGCGATCGCCGACGCCCTCGGCGCCCGCGGCCGGCGCGTGCCGGTCACGGCACCGAAGACCGGCACCGGCCGGGGCTACTGCGCCGCACCGGTGCTGGACGCCGCTGCGGCGGTGCTGGCGATGGAGCACGACCTGATCCCGCCCACCCCGAATGTCTTCGACGTCTGCCATGACCTCGACCTGGTGACCCACCGTGCCCGCGCCGCCCAGGTGCGCACGGCGCTGGTCCTCAGCCGGGGGCTCATGGGGTCGAACTCGGCGCTGGTGCTCCGGCACGGCGCCGCCGGCGCCTCGTAGCGGGGCCGTCGGGAGCAACAAGGAGAGGAACGAACCGCATGAGTGACCGCATCACCGTGGAAGAACTGTCCGAGCTCATGAAGAAGACCGCCGGCATCACCGTCAGCCCGCAGGAGCTCCGGGACCGGCCGGACACCGCTTTCGAGGAGTTCGGCATCGACTCGCTCGGCCTGCTCGGCATCGTCGGCGAGCTGGAGAACCGGCACGGTACCGCGATGCCGGTGGACGCGGAGCGTTGCAAGACCCCGCGGGAATTCCTCGCCCTCGTCAACAGCAGCCTTCTCGCGGGAGCCTGACATGGCCGGACACACGCAGAACGAGATCACCATCGCCGCACCACTGGACCTGGTGTGGGACATGACCAACGACGTGGAGAGGTGGCCGCAGCTGTTCAGCGAGTACGCCTCCGCCGAGATCCTGTCCCAGGAGGGGGACAAGTGCACCTTCCGCCTCACCATGCACCCCGACGACAACGGCACCGTCTGGAGCTGGGTCTCGGAGCGCGAGCCCGACCGTGACACGCTCACGGTCCGCGCCCGCCGGGTCGAGACCGGGCCCTTCGCCCACATGAACATCCACTGGCAGTACGAGCAGGTGCCCTCCGGCACCCGGATGGTGTGGACGCAGGACTTCGCGATGAAGCCGGACGCCCCGGTCGACGACGACTGGATGACCGACAACATCAACAAGAACTCGAAGGTCCAGATGGCGCTGATCCGCGACAGGATCGAGCGGGCCGCCGCGGGCCGCCGGTCCGAGCCCGCCCTGAGCACCGACTGACCGGGACGGAGGACACGGCCATGCACCAAGGACTGATCGTCGCCCGGATGGCCCCGGGCTCGGCCCCCGACATCGCCAGGATCTTCGGTGAGTCGGACCGGGGCGAGCTGCCGCACCTGGTCGGCGTCACCCGGCGCAGCCTCTTCCAGTTCGGCGATGTGTACATGCACCTCGTCGAGGCCGACCGGGACCCGGGTCCCGCCATCGCCAAGGTGGCCGGGCACCCCGAGTTCCGGGGCGTCAGCGAGCGGCTCTCGGCGTACGTCAGCGCCTACGACCCGGAGACGTGGCGTTCGCCGAAGGACGCGATGGCGCAGCGCTTCTACTTCTGGGAGCGCGACGGAGCCGGCCGGCCCGCCGTCTGACCCCTCGGACGGCCGCCGGTCGCCGGGCCCGCGGTGCGGTGGGCCCGGCGACCGGCGGTCCTGCCGGCTGCGGTCCCCTCAGGCGGGGACGGTGCAGTCGAAGGCGTGCAGGTAGGGGTTGACCGGGCTGATCTCGTCGATGACGAGACCGGCGGCGGTCAGCCGTTCCTCCATGCTGCGGGTGGTGTGCTTGGCCCCGCCCACGTTCAGCAGGAGCAGCAGGTCCATCGCGGTGCTGAACCGCATGGAGGGGGTGTCGTCGACGAGGTTCTCGATGACCACGACGCGGGCCTTGGGGCCGCCCGCCTCGATGACGTTGCGCAGGCACCGGGCCGTGCTCTCGTCGTCCCACTCGAGGATGTTCTTGATGATGTAGACGTCGGCGGTGACCGGGATGTCCTCGCGGCAGTCGCCGGGCACGATCCGCACCCGGTCGGCGAGCGCGCCGCCCGGCAGCAGTCGGGGGTCGGCGTTCTCCACCACGCGCGGCAGGTCGAGCAGCGTGCCCCGCATGTCCGGGTACTTCTCCAGCAGACTCGCGACCACGTGGCCCTGGCCGCCGCCGATGTCGGCGACCGACGAGGCGCCGGACAGGTCGAGCAGCGCGGCGACCTCCTGGGCGGACTGCCGGCTGGAGGTCGTCATGGCCCGGTTGAAGACGTCCGCCGACTCGGGGGCGTCCTCGTTGAGGTAGACGAAGAACTCCTTGCCGTAGAGCTCCTCGACGACGTTGCGGCCGGTGCGGACGGCCTCGTCGAGCTTCGGCCAGGCGTCCCAGGTCCACGCCTCGGTGCACCACAGGGTGATGTAGCGCAGGCTGTGCGGGTCGTCCTCGCGCAGCAGCCGGGACATCTCGGTGTGCGCGAACGTCCCGTCCTCCTGCTCGGCGAAGACCCCGTAGCAGGACACGGCGCGCAGCAGCCGGCGCAGCGGCTTGGGCTCGGCCTTCACCGCGGCCGCGAGGTCCGCGACCGGCAGGGGCTGCTCGCCGAGGGCGTCGGCGACGCCGAGCCGTGCGACGGCGCGGAGGGCGGCGGCACACGCCGCCCCGAACGCGAGCTCGCGCAGCCGCATCGACGGCGGAGGGGACGGCTGGGTCCCCTGTCCGGGCGGGGTCGAGAGCTTGGGGGAGTGTGCGGTCGTCATCTGCCGCCTTCCTTCCTTCTGGGGGCCGCGGACCCGTGCGGGTCCGCGGCGGGGTGGGGCCGGACGGTCAGCACAGACCCGCGGGCCTGGAGGCCCGGCAGGAGTTGCCCTGGAAGTGGTTGTTGCTCTTGGTGGTCTCCTGGTTGACCAGGTCCGCCGGGGCGTTGTCCGTGAGCCGGTTGCCGCTGACGCGGTTGCCTCGGCTCGGGGCGCCCACGAAGCTCTTGAACAGCACCACTCCGCCGGACATCGGGGACCTGCCCCTGTTGCCGGTGATGGTGTTGCCGGTGACGAGGGAGTCCTCCGCGCCGGTCAGGACGACGCCCGAGCCTTGGAGGAAGGGCAGCCGCGCCGTCTTCGCGCAGTACTTGTTGTTGGCGGCGATCCGGTTGCGGCGCACGGTCACCGCGCCGGCCCGGGGCTTGTTCTCGTCGCCAACGACGAAGAGGCCCGCGCAGTTGCCGGTGACGACGTTGCGCGAGACGGTGACGTTGCGCAGGCGGCGGATGGTGACGCCGATGCGGTTGCCCTCGAGGCGGTTCTGCCGGAGCAGCGTGCCCCCGGTGTCGTAGGCGCCCTTCTCCGCGGTGATGGTGTTCGCCAGGAACAGGCCCGCTTCCCCGTTGGCCCGGGCCGTGTTCCCCCGGTAGACGCTCCGCACGGAGCGCTCCTCGGCGAAGCCCCACAGGCCGTTCCTCTCGGAGGTGACCCGGCGGACGGCCAGTCCGTCGGTCGCCATGCCGAAGACGCCCGCGCGGGTGAAGCCGGTCACGGCCAGGTCGGACACGGTGACGCCGGTGAGGCGCCTGTTCCTGGTGCCGGTCACGCAGATGCCGTTGCCGCTCTTGGCGCAGCGGTCCGCGGCGTTCCGGGGGCCCGGCTCGACGACCGTGCGCCGACCCGCGCCGCGCAGGGTCAGTCGGGGCGTCGTGACCCTGACGCTCCCGTGGTAGACGCCGGGCAGCACCAGGACGGTGTCACCGGACCTCGCAATGTCCACGGCCCTCTGGATCGACTGTCCGGGGTGCACCACGTGCGTTCTCGGCACCGCGACCTCAGGGGCGGCGGCGACTGCCGAGCCGGCGAGCGCGGCGACGCACAGGGCCAGAGCAGTATGGCGTTTCGTCATATTCTGTACGCTATGACCCGATGAGTCGCCGGACCCCGGATGGGCCATTCGGCGGCGTGTCCTGCGCGCGGGGCGCCCCGGCGGGGGCCGCCGCCGCGTTTGAATTTCTCCTGAGAACGGTCGGCTCGGCAGGCACCCCGATCACCTTCGCACCGATACTTTTCATATGAACGGGGTCATCCGGATACGACGGGGGCTCGGGGCGGTCGCGGCCTATGTCCGCAGCGCCCCGGGCACGTACGTCTGGCTGCTGATCCTGTTCGTGACGACGGTCGCCCTGCACCACATGTCGCCGGATTTCGAGGAGGACTTCCTGCGGCAGCGGTCGACCAACATCCACGAGCTGTCGAACAACCCGGTGCGGGCGCTCTTCGCCAGCGCCATGTGGATCCCGAGCGGCCGCTGGCTGCCGTACGCGGCGCTGTACACGGTCTTCCACGCCCAGGCCGAGCGCTGGCTGGGCACGCTGCGCTGGCTGCTGGTGTGCGTGGCCGCGCACGTGCTGGCGACGCTGATCAGCGAGGGCGCGCTGCTGTGGGCGGTCCAGAGCGGTGTGGCGCCGGACGCGGCCGTGAACACCCTCGACGTGGGGGTGAGTTACGCGCTGGCCGGGGTGGTGGCCGTGCTGACCTACCGGATCGGCCCGCCCTGGCGGTACCTGTACGCGGCCGGGGTGCTGGCCTTCTACGGGGCGCCGCTGATCCTCGGGCGCACCTTCACCGATCTCGGCCACTTCACCTCCGTGCTGATCGGTCTCGGCTGCTATCCGCTGGTCAGGGGCCGTGGAAAAGCATGGAATCCGAAGGAGACACTGGCCCTCATCAGGAGCTAGCGTCCCGCCATGGACACCTCGGCCCGCAGCGCGGTCAACGGCGGCATCTCCTTCTGGTTCGCGGACGACGGCATCCCCCCGGCGCGGGAGCCGCTCACCGGCGACGCGAGCGCCGACGTCGTGATCGTCGGCGGCGGCTACACCGGGCTGTGGACGGCCTACTACCTGAAGAAGGCCGCGCCCTTCCTGCGCATCACCGTCCTGGAGCAGCGGTTCTGCGGCTACGGCGCCTCCGGCCGCAACGGGGGCTGGCTCTACAACGGCATCGCGGGCCGCGGCCGCTATGCGCGCCTGCACGGCCACGAGGCCGCCGTGCGGCTCCAGCGGGCGATGAACGACACCGTGGCGGAGGTGGTCCGGGTCGCCGCCGAGGAGGGCGTCGACGCCGACGTGCACCGCGGGGGCGTGCTGGAAGTGGCGCGGACCCCGGCGCAGTTGGCCCGGCTGCGGGCCTTCCACGAGCAGGAGCTGGCGTTCGGCGAGAAGGACCGCGAGCTGTACGGCGCCCGCGCGACCGCCGAGCGGATCCGGGTCGCGGGCGCGGTCGGCGCCGGCTGGACCCCGCACGGGGCCCGCCTGCACCCGGCGAAGCTGGTCAAGGGCCTCGCGGCGGCCGTCGAGGCGCTCGGGGTCACGATCCACGAGTCGACGCCGGTCACCGGGATCCGGCCCCGGCACGCGGACACCCCGTACGGCACCGTCCGCGCGCCCTACGTGCTGCGCTGCACCGAGGGCTTCACCGCCGGGCTGAGGGGGCAGCGGCGGGCCTGGCTGCCGATGAACTCGTCGATGATCGCCACCGAGCCGCTGACCGGAGAGCAGTGGGCGGCTGTCGGCTGGGAGGGCCGCGAGACGCTCGGCGACATGGCGCACGCCTACATGTACGCCCAGCGCACCGCCGACGGGCGGATCGCGCTCGGCGGCCGCGGGGTGCCGTACCGCTTCGGCTCGCGCACCGACTCCGACGGCCGCACCCAGGAGGCGACCGTCCGTGCGCTGCACGACCTGCTGGTCCGCTTCTTCCCCGCGCTGGCCGGAGTGCGGGTCGCGCACGCCTGGTCCGGGGTGCTCGGGGTGCCGCGCGACTGGTGCGCCACCGTCACCCTGGACCGCTCGACCGGCCTGGGCTGGGCCGGCGGGTACGTCGGCTCCGGCGTCGCCACCGCCAACCTCGCCGCCCGCACCCTGCGGGACCTGGTCCGGCTCGACTCCGGCCAGGCGGGCCCGACCGAGCTGACCGGGCTGCCCTGGGTCGGGCACCGGGTGCGCAGGTGGGAGCCGGAGCCGCTGCGCTGGCTGGGCGTGCAGGGCATGTACGCCGCCTACCGCACGGCGGACCGCCGGGAGCTGGTCACCCACAGCGCCCGCTCGTCCCGGCTGGCGCGGCTGGCGGACCGGGTGGCGGGCCGTCACTGAGGTCGTTTTGCGTCACGGCCGAATCTTTACGTTCTGATTGCCGTCACGGGCGCCTCCCGTCGCTCGGATCCCGTCGAAGCTGTGTGCCGGTTGTGTCATGTACGCCACGGCTTTTCGGGGAGGGTTCTTCATGGCGGCCACAAGCCGGCACGGAAGACGAACAGCGGCAGCGCTCGTCACTGCAGCCGCACTGGGACTGACCATCACTCAGGCCCAGGCGGCGTCAGGGGGTGGCAGCGACCCCTTCGGGGTGCGGGCGCTGCGTCACCAGGCCCAGTCGCACGAACGGCACGCGGGCCGGTCGGCCCTCGTGAAGGAAGGGGACGACGACGGCGGCAACGAAGGGGAGGAGATCGCCGAGCAGGCCGACCAGTACGCCGAGGCCCGCACGTCGCCCGGCATCGTCGCCCCCGGCGCCTACGGGGCGGCCTACACGGCCCTGCGCAACCTGCCGCGCACCCACGGGAACTGGCGGGACGTCACCCAGCTTCCTTACAACTCCGACGACCCGCGCTACCGGGACGTCAACTCCAACTCCAGCGGCGGCGCGGGCCGCGTCACCGGCCGGGTGACCGGACTCGCCGCCGACAACCACGGCGACGTCTACGCGGGTTCGGCCAACGGCGGCGTCTTCCGCTCCCGTACCGGCGGCGGCCACTGGACCGAGATCTCCGACCGGCTGCCCGCCCTGTCCACCGGCGATCTGCAGCTCGACGGCCGCGGCCGCCTCTGGTACGCCACCGGCGAGGCCAACACCAGCGCCACCTCCTTCCTCGGCACCGGTGTCTACGTCCTCGACGACCCCCGCCACGGCCGCTTCGAGCAGCGCGACCGGGTCGGCGGCGACGAGCTGGAGTCGACCTCGATCCACGCGCTGCGCTTCGCCGGCGACAAGGTCTGGGCGGCCACCACGCTCGGGGTGTGGAGCCACTCCACGAAGACGCTGAAGGGCGCCTGGAAGCTGGAGTTCGCCCCCAACCCGGACTATCTGCCGGGCCATGCGAAGGCCGCCGACCCGAACGCCGCCTACAAGAACATCACCAACGACATCGCCGTCGACCCGAAGAACCCCGACCGGGTCGTCCTCGCGGTCGGCTGGCGCGGCGGCGACGACTACAACGGCTTCTACGCCCGCAGCGGCGGGACCTGGAAGCGGCTCACCTCGCTCGGCGACCTGCCGAGCGACAGCGCCGACGTCGGCAACGTCACCTTCGCGCACAGCGCCGACGGCTCCCGCTACTACGCCATCGACCAGTCGCCGGAGCAGACGAACGAGAACCCCGACAGCGGTCTCGAGGGCATCTTCGTCTCCAAGTCCGGCTCGCCGACCGGGCCGTGGACCCGCATCGCCGACTACCGGCAGCTGCGCGACTCCGGCTCCGCGCTGACCGGCGCCGGCTACCAGCCCGGCATCCAGGCCTGGTACAACCAGTTCCTGACCGTCGACCCGAAGAACCCGGACCACGTGTACGCGGGTCTGGAGGAGGTCTTCGAGACCAAGGACGGCGGCCACTCCTGGACGGTCCCGGGACCGTACTGGAACTTCGGCTTCCCGTGCTGGTCCATCGACCCGTCCCGGCAGTCCGGCTCCTGCCCCGCCACCGTCCACGCCGACCAGCACGCGGTCGCCGTCGGCAGTGACCACGGCAGCCCGTACGTGATCGTGGGCGACGACGGCGGCGCCTTCCGGCGCCCGCTGAACGGCAGCGCGAACGCCGACGGCCACGCCACCGACTGGACCTCGCTGAACGACGGCACCATGGACGCCCTGCAGTACTACTCGGTGGGTGTCGGCGCCGACGGCCACGGGGTCGACGTCACCGGCGGCCTCCAGGACAACGGCCAGTCGATCCTGCGCCCGCACGACCGCGTGATGGGCTCGAACTTCGGCGGCGACGGCGGCGACACCATCACCGACCCGGCCAACGGCTGCAACACCGCGCAGGAGTACGTCTACCTCGCGGTGTCCGTCACGCAGAACTGCGCGGTCAACGACGGCAGCTGGACCACCGACCCGTCCCGGGCCACGTCGTACTCGGTGGCCCCGCCCGACAGCGCCACCGGCGAGGCCCGCTTCATCGCCCCGCTCAACGCCGACCTGAAGAACAGCAGCACCTGGGTCGCGGGTGGCCGGCACGTGTGGATCAACACCAAGGGCTGGGCGATCCGCAGCGGCAGCGAGTGGACCGCCGCCTACGACCTCGGCGCCGGGCACACGGCCACGGCGGTCGCCTCCTCCGGCGGCACCGTCTACGCGGCCTGGTGCGGCCCCTGCAACAACCAGGGCTTCACCCGCGGCATCGCGGTCGGCAACGCGGACGGCACCGGCTGGCACCAGCTGAACCTGCCCGCCGACGGCACCGTGCCCAACCGCTACCTGTCCGGCCTGGCGGTCGACCCGGCGGACGCGCACCACGTGCTGCTCGCGGTCAACGGCTTCTCCCGCAAGTGGACCGAGGGTCCGGGCGCCGGGGTGGGCCACCTCTTCGAGACCCGGGACGGGGGCGCCACCTGGAAGGACGTCTCCGGCAACCTGCCGGACGTCCCGGCGAACTCGGTGGTGCTGCTGAAGGACGGCACCACCGTGCTCGGCACCGACCTCGGCGTCCTGGTCCGCGGCCCGCACTCGGGCGGCTGGAAGGTCGCGGGCCGGAACCTGCCCACCACCGCGGTCATGCAGCTGCGCACCGGCCCCGACGGGCTGCTCTACGCGGCCACGCACGGCCGCGGCATCTGGGCGATCGACCCGCGCCGCCTGCGCTGACGCACCGGCTTGGCACCGGGGCCGGCGAGCCGACTCAGGCCGCCGGCTCCGGCACCGGGCGCCCGGCCGGGGAGCCGCGCCGCGGCGCCTTCGCGGTCACCAGCAGGCCCGCGACCAGGCCGGCCAGCAGCATCACGGCCGCGGCCCACCAGATCGCGACGGTGTAGCCGTGCACCACCGCCTCCGGTACCACCCGGGCCCGGTCCGCCGGACTGCGCAGACGGGCGGCGACGTAGGCGGTGCTGCTGGTCGTGGCGATCGTGTTGAGCAGCGCGGTGCCGATCGAACCGCCCACCTGCTGCCAGGTGTTCACGGTCGCGGAGGTCACGCCCGAGTCCTGCGGGGCGACGCCCGCGGTGGCGGTGGCGAACACCGGCATGAAGGTCAGGCCCATGCCGAGGCCCATCAGCACCAGCGCGGGCAGGACCTCGCTCGCGTAGCTCGACGTCACCGTCAGCCGGGTCAGCAGCACCAGTCCGCCCGCCGCCAGGACCGTGCCGGGGACCATGAGCACCCGGGGCGCCACGCGCTGGAGCAGCCGGGCGGAGATCTGCGTCGAGCCGGCGATGATCGCGGCGGTCAGCGGCAGGAACGCCAGACCGGTCCGCAGCGGCGAGTAGCCGAGGATGCCCTGCAGGTAGTAGGTCATGAACAGGAACAGGCCGAACATGCCGATCACCGCCAGCAGCATGGTCAGGAAGCAGCCGCCCCGGTTGCGGTCCCGGACGATGTGCAGCGGCAGCAGCGGCATCGGCGCACGGGTCTGCCACCGCACGAACGCCAGCAGCAGAGCGACGCCGCCCGCGAACAGGCCCAGCACCAGCGGGTCCGTCCAGCCGTGCGACTCCGCCTCGCTGAAGCCGTACACGATCGCGACCAGGCCGCCGCAGCCGAGCAGCGCGCCGGGCACGTCCAGCCGGGCCGCGTGGCCGGGGCGGTCGTGCAGCAGCACGAGGGCGCCGGCCACCGCGACCACGGCGATGGGCACGTTGACGTAGAGGCACCAGCGCCAGCTCAGGTACTGGGTCAGCAGGCCGCCGACGATGAAGCCGATCGCGGAGCCGCTGCCCGCGAGTGCGCCGTAGATGCCGAACGCCTTCCCGCGCTCCCGGGGGGCGGTGAACGTCGTCGTGAGCAGGGACAGCGCCGACGGCGCGAGGACGGCGGCGAAGGCGCCCTGGAGGGCGCGGGCGCCGAACAGCATCCCGGGGGACCCGGCCGCGCCGCCCAGCGCGGACGCCCCGGCGAACCCGATCAGGCCGACGACGAAGGTGCGCTTGCGCCCCACCAGGTCCGCGACCCGGCCGCCCAGCAGGAGCAGCCCGCCGAAGGCGAGCGTGTAGGCGGTGATGACCCACTGGCGGTTGCCGTCGGACAGGCCGAGGTCGCGCTGCGCGGAGGGGAGCGCGATGTTCACGATGGTCGCGTCCAGCACCACCATGAGCTGGGCGAGCGCGATGACCACCAGGCCCCACCAGCGTCGGGGATCGGTGTCCACGGCACCACCGGATTCGCCTGTTCGGGTGACAGTCATCAGGTCAGAACATCATGAATCGGGACGTACTGCATCTCTGTCCCCCCGGGCCGGTTTGGAGGCGCTGCCGGGGGCGTTGTCAGTGGCGGGGTGCAGGATGGGCGCATGGTGAGGCGAGGGACGGACAGGACGGCCGCGGCCGGGGAGCGCCGGGCCGGCGGGAAGGGCGTGCGGCCGGCCCGGCGGCCCGAGGTGCGGATGCCGCCGACGGCCCCGCACGACGGCGCCCCCCTGTCGCCGGACGGGGACTACGACGGGCTGGAGTTCCGCGCCGCCGACTTCGCCGGGCAGGACGGCTCGGGTGCCCGCTTCCTGGACTGCGCGCTGACGGACTGCGTCCTGGACGACACCGTGCTGCGGCACGCGCGCCTGCTCGACTCGGTGATCACCGCCCCGCGCGGGGTCGGCACCGACCTGGCGGAGGCGACCCTGCGGGACGTGGAGGTGACCGGCGCCCGCCTCGGCGGGGTCCAGCTGCACGGCGCGGTCCTGGAGCGGGTGTGGATCCGGGGTGGCAAGATCGACTATCCGAATCTGCGCCGGGCGCGCCTCAGGGACGTCGTCTTCGAGGGCTGCGTCCTGGTCGAACCGGACTTCGGCGGGGCCCGGCTGGAGCGGGTCGAGTTCGTGGACTGCGCGCTGCGGGGCGCCGACCTCGGCTCGGCCACGCTGACCGACGTGGACCTGCGCGGCGCGGCCCCGCTGGAGATCGCGCGCGGCATGGACCGGCTCGCGGGCGCGGTGATCAGCACCGGCCAGCTGCTCGACCTCGCGCCGCAGCTGGCGGCGGGACTGGGCCTGCGGGTGGAGGACTGACGTCCGCGGGTCCGTGCGGCCGCCCGGAGGCGCGCGGCCCGTGCCGCCCCGGCCCGGTCAGCCGAGCCAGGCGCCGAACTGCTCGGCGGTGCGGCGCCGCATGGTGAGGAAGGCCAGCCAGGAGCCGTCGCAGTAGTGCACCCGGAACCGGGCCATCAGCTGGAGCCGGGGCCGGCGCTCGACCCGCGCCACCCAGGTCCGGGGCACCTCCCACACCGGGGTGCCGCGCAGCGGGTCCACCAGGCCGACGCGCTGGTCGGTGACGCGCAGGAGCAGGGCGGCGCCGGAGGTGGCGGGCAGGCCCGACGCGACGCTCCCGGCACCGCCGGACTGGGCGCCGACGCTGCGGGCGAGCATGCCGCCGAGGTCCCCGCCGATCTGCCCGTGGCCGCTGCCCTTGGCGGACTTGGCCGGGACGACGACACCGAAGGTCTGGAGCTGCTCCCCGGGGTTCAGGAAACCGAGGGCGGCGCGCTGGTGGCGGGACATGGGCTCGGGCATGGGCCGTGATCGTACAGGGGTGCGACCGGCGTCGTGCGGTGCGGGTGGCCGCCGTCCTCCGCCCGTTCAGGACACCCGCGGGAAGCGGGCCTGGAGCGTCCAGACGGCCGGGTTCTCCGCCAGGTCCTCGTGCAGGTCGCACAGGTCGGCGATCAGGTCGTGCAGGAAGTCCCGTGCCTCGCGGCGCAGTTCCGCGTGCGAGAAGGCCAGCGGGGGCTCCTCGGCGGGCATCCAGTCCGACGCGATGTCGACCCAGCCGAAGCGGCGCTCGAAGAGCATGCGGTCGGTGGACTCGGTGAAGTCCAGCTCCGCCCGCTGCGGCCGGGACGCCCGCGAGCCGGCCGGGTCCCGGTCCAGCCGCTCCACGATGTCGCACAGCGCCCACGCGAAGTCGAGCACCGGGACCCAGCCCCAGGACGTGGCCAGCTCCCGGTCCGCCTTGGTGTCGGCGAGGTAGACGTCCCCGCAGAACAGGTCGTGCCGCAGCGCGCGCACGTCCGCCCGCCGGTAGTCCGTCTGCGGCGGATCCGGGAAGCGCAGGGAGAGGGCGTAGCCGATGTCGAGCACGTAGGCGATGGTGTCACGGCGCCGCATAGGATCGCGCACGTGTCCCCCTCCGCACCCGTCGCCCGCACGGCCGCCGCCGGTGCCGCCGCCCTGCTCGCCCTGGCCCTGACCGCGTGCGGCGGCGGGGTGCACGGCACGCCCGGCGGCGCGGGCCTGCGCGACCCCTACTTCCCGAGGGCCGGCAACGGCGGCTACGACGTCGCCCACTACGGCCTGACCCTCGCCTACGACCCCGGGACGCGCCACCTCACCGGCACGGCGGTCATCACCGCCCGCGCCCTGCGGGACCTGTCCGCCTTCGACCTCGACCTGTGGGGCATGCAGGTGCGGGGTGTCACGGTCGAGGGCCGCCCGGCCCGCTTCAACCGCGCCGGGCAGGAGCTCGCCGTCCGCCCGCACGACGACCTGGACCGCGGCGAGACCTTCACGGCGACGGTCCGCTACGCGGGCTCCCCGCGGACCGTCACCGACCCCGACGGCTCCCAGGAGGGCTGGCTGCGCACCGCCGACGGCGCGCTGGCGCTGGGCGAGCCGGTCGGGTCGATGGCCTGGTTCCCGGGCAACGACCACCCCTCCGACAAGGCGGCCTACGACGTGACGGTCACGGTGCCCTCGGGGCTCCAGGCCGTCTCCAACGGGGAGTTGGAGAGCCGCACCACCAGCGGCGGGCGGACCACCTTCCACTGGCACACCGCGGAGCCGATGGCGACCTACCTCGCCACGCTCGCCATCGGCCAGTGGACCGTCACCACCTCCACCACGAAGAGCGGGCTCCCGGTCTACACGGCCGTCGACCCGACCCAGGTGCAGGCGAGCCGGGCGGTGCTCGCGCGGATCCCGGAGATCGTGGACTGGGCCGAGCACCGCTTCGGCCCCTACCCCTTCTCCTCCGTCGGCGCGATCGTCGACCGCCCGCACGACGCGGGCTACGCCCTGGAGACCCAGAACCGCCCGACCTTCGCGGGCGCCCCCGGCCTCGGCACGCTCGTCCACGAGCTGGTCCACGAGTGGTACGGCGACTCGGTCACCCCGCGGTCCTGGCAGGACATGTGGCTGAACGAGGGCTTCGCGACCTACGCCGAGTGGATGTGGGAGGAGGACCACGGCGGCGACACCGTGCAGCACACCTTCGACGCGCTCTACCGCGGCGACTACTACGGCGACGACACCGACAACAAGGCGCTGTGGTCCTACCCGCCGGCCCGGCCCAGCGACGCCGCGCACATCTCCGACACCCCCGTCTACGAGCGCGGGGCGATGGTGCTGCACAAGATCCGGCAGACGGTGGGCGACGACGCCTTCTTCGGCATCCTGCGCGGCTGGGCCGCCGCCCACCGCCACGGCAACGCGGACACCGCGCAGTTCACGGCGTACGTGGAGAAGGAGGCGCCGGGCAAGGACTTCAGCCGCATCTGGAAGGACTGGCTGTACGGCGACGGGAAGCCCGCCCGCCCCTGAGCCGTGCCGGTGCCCGGATCAGCGCAGCTCCTTGCGCATCACGGTGCAGGGCCGGCCGCGCTCCCGGTCCGGGCGGTGGTCCAGGACCTCGTGGCCGAGGGCGGTCCAGAAGGCCCGGGCCGGCGCGTTGCCGTCGAGTACGGCCAGGCGGAGGGCGGTGCGGCCCGCGGCGCGGAAGCGGTCCTCGACGAGCAGGGCCGTGCGGCGCCCGACGCCCTGCCGCCGCAGGGCCGCGTCGACCATCAGCAGCCCGATCCAGGGGTCGGGGTCGGCCGGGTCGGGGTGGTGGGCGAGGGTGATCGCGACGGCCGCCGTACGGCCGTCGGCACGGGCGATCAGGACCTCGGTGCCCGGGTGCGCCAGCTCCTCGGTCAGCGCGGCCGCGACCTGCTCCGGGCGGATGTCGTCCGGGTCGGGGAAGTCGCCGCTGAGGGCGTGGAAGTCCCGCTGCGAGGCGTACAGCGCGGTGAGGCCGGCCGGCAGGTCGTCCGGCCGGACGGGGCCGGGGGCGACGCGGAGAGGTTCGAGGAGCACCCCGGCAACGTAACGCGCCCCGGCCCCCGCGCGGGGCGCCGGGGCGCGGGCGTGCGGGACCCGTCAGACGTTGACGCCGAAGTCCTGGGCGATGCCGACCAGGCCGGAGGCGTAACCCTGGCCGACGGCGCGGAACTTCCACTCCGCGCCGTTGCGGTACAGCTCGCCGAAGACCATGGCGGTCTCGGTGGCCGCGTCCTCCGACAGGTCGTAGCGGGCGATCTCGGCGCCGCCGCTCTGGTTGACGATGCGGATGTACGCGTTGCGGACCTGGCCGAAGTTCTGGCCGCGGTTCTCGGCGTCGTAGATGGAGACCGGGAAGACGATCTTGTCGACGTCGGCCGGGAGGGCGGACAGGTTCACGTTGATCGACTCGTCGTCGCCGGCGCCCTCACCCGTGCGGTTGTCACCGGTGTGGACGATGGAACCGTCGGGCGTCTGCTTGTTGTTGAAGAAGACGAAGTGGGCGTCGGAGAAGACCTTGCCCTGCTGGTTCACCGCGATCGCCGAGGCGTCCAGGTCGAAGTCCGTGCCCGTGGTGGTGCGGACGTCCCAGCCGAGGCCCACGGTGACGGCGGTCAGGCCCGGCGCTTCCTTGGTGAGCGAGACGTTGCCGCCCTTGGACAGGCTTACAGCCATTGTTGGGAGTCCCTTCCCTCGTTGCTTACTGCCGACGAAGCTACCGTCACCCTGGAGAACGCCAAGGGGGGTCCCTGCGGTTCCGGATCTCTTTACCTTTTTTACCCGCCGTCCGGGACGCCCGCCGGGAAATGCGGGTGACGTGGACCCGCTCCGGCCGGGAACATGGAGCACATGTCCGGTCCCTATCTCGTCCGCGGTTCCGTCTCGCTTCCCGAGGCGGAGCTCATGTGGCGTTTCTCGCGCTCCTCGGGGCCCGGCGGACAGCACGTCAACACCAGCGACTCCCAGGTGGAGCTGCGCTTCGACCTGGCGCGCACCGAGGCGCTGCCGCCGGTGTGGAAGGAGCGGGCGCTGGAGCGCCTGGCCGGGCGGCTGGTCGACGGGGTCGTCAGTGTCCGCTCCTCCGAGCACCGCTCCCAGTGGCGCAACCGCGAGGCCGCCGCCGTGCGGCTGGCCGCGCTGCTCGCCGAGGCCACCGCGCCGCCGCCCCGGCCGCGCCGGGCGACCCGCGTGCCGCGCGGGATCAACGAGCGCCGCCTGCGGGAGAAGAAGCAGCGCTCGGAGCGCAAGCAGGGCCGCTCCGGCCGCAACTGGACCTGAGACCGGGCCGGGCGGGTCGTCCCGCGCGGGCGGCGGGGCTCAGCCCAGGTGCCCGTAGCGGCCGCGGAAGTGGAGGAGCGGTCCCCCCGCCGTGCCCGGGACGTGCGCGGTCAGGACGCGGCCGATCACCAGGGTGTGGTCGCCGGCCTGCACCCGCTGCTCGGTGCGCAGCTCCAGGGTGGCCAGCGCGTCCCCGACCAGTGGGGCGCCGGAGACCTCGCCGCGCGTGCAGGGCAGGTCCGCGAAGAGCAGGCGGTCGCTGATGCGGCCCTTCATGGCGAAGCGGCCGGCCACGGGGCGCTGGCCCTCGGAGAGGACGGAGACCGCCCACAGCGGCTGTTCGGCGAGGAGGTCGTCCATCCGGGAGCCGGTGCGCAGGCTGACCATGGCCAGCGGCGGGTCCAGCGACACCGAGACGAACGCCGTGGCGGTCATGCCCACGTCCTCGCCGGCGGGCGCCTGCGGGTCGTCCGGGTCGAGCGGCGGCTCCTGCGCGGTCACCAGGACCACGCCCGCGGCCAGGCGGGACATCGCGGCGCGGAACTCGTCGTTGGTCACCCCCTCAGCATGCCCGGACGGGGGCGGGGCGGCGGGGGAGGACGGCGCGGGAGAAATGTTCAACACACACGGAACGCTAACCACCGGCCCGCGCCGGCCGCATCGGGCCTCCGCCCGAGAACGGACCTAGGACCTGCGGCGGAGCCGCCCTTGACCCGTTTCGGGCGCGTCCCCGGGCTTTCCCGTGCACCATGTCCACACACTCACAAAATTTACGTTCAGGAAAGGCACAGGGAAAACGCAGAAACTCCACTCAATTGTTCACGTTTAGCTGTGACTTGAGTCACAAGGGGCAGGAATTGTTGACCCTGTGTACCGGGTGGGCTTCGCGCTGTGATTCAGTGGCGGGGACGCTGCACAGACGATACGCCGAAGAGCACCCTGATTCGCTGCGAGGTCTCGGGGGGAGGGCGAGCATGGAGACCGAGTCGGAGCCCTACGTCCGTCTTGCGACCCTGCGGCAACTGCACCAGGTCATGGCGGACATGAACACCGCGCGCAGCCTGGCGGACACGCTGCAGACGGTCGCCGACGGCGTCGTGAACGGCCTCGGCTACGAGCTGGCGTGCGTGAACCTCGTCCGCCCCGACGGCGACCTCGTCGTCGCCGCCTTCTCCGGCAACGCGGCCGCCGAGGCGCTCATCACCGGCCGGGTCGGCCCGCGCGACGACTGGGACCGCCGGCTCGGCATGGGGGAGCACTGGGGCGACCTGGTGTTCATCCCCCACACCGAGGGCTGGGTCCTCGACGACGACGACGTCCCGCAGTGGTACACCGACGGCCCCGCGCCCCGTTTCGAGGACGAGTGGCACCCCTCGGACCGGCTCTTCGCTCCCATGTGGACGCCGGGCGCCTCGGACGGCCGGCGCGGCGAGCTGCTCGGCGTGGTCTCCGTGGACCGCCCGCGCAACGGGCGCCGGCCCGGCGCCTGGGGGCGCGAGGCCCTCCAGATGTACGCGTTCCAGGCCGCCATCGCGATCAGCAACGCCCGGCTGCGGGCGAACATGCAGCGTGCCCTGGTCCGCCTGGAGCGCGACCAGCAGGCCCTGCGCGCCAGCGAGGAGAGCTTCCGCCAGGCCTTCGAGTACGCCCCCTCCGGCATGGCGATCGCCGAGATGGGCGGCGACCAGCACGGGCGGATCCTGCGGACCAACGACGCGCTGTGCCGTCTGCTGGGCCGCCCGGCCTCCGCGATGCGCCGCTACTCCTTCTCCGACCTCGTCCACCAGGAGGACGTCGGCACCCTGCTGCGCACCTCCGCCGAGGGCGGCCGCGCCGAGCTGCGGCTGGCCCGCCGCGACGGCACCTACGTCTGGGTGTCGCTGCGCAACTCCGTCGTCGCGGACGCCGCCGACGGCCCGCGCTTCCTGCTCACCCACGTCGAGGACATCGAGGAGCGCAAGCGCCGCGAGCTCCAGCTCGCCCACCGCGCCTCCCACGACTCCCTGACCGGCCTGCCGAACTCGGCCGAGCTGCGCGCCCGGCTGTCCGCCCGCCTGTGCCGGCGCCCGGCGTCGGCGCACGCCGGGGACCTCGACTCGCTCGACGCCGCCTACGGCCACCCGGTGTACGACCTCGGCGGGCACGGCTTCGACTTCCGGCCCGGAGAGGCCGCGTACGACACCTACGACCACCATGTGCACACCGTGGCCCCCGAGGACGACCGGGACGACGGCATGAAGGGTCTCGCGGTCCTCTTCTGCGACCTCGACGGCTTCAAGTCGATCAACGACCGGTTCGGGCACAACGCGGGCGACGCCGTCCTGATCGAGGTCGCCCGGCGGCTGAGCAACGGCGTGCGGGACGGGGACACGGTGGCCCGGCTCGGCGGCGACGAGTTCGTCATCCTCGCCGACGGCCTCGGGCGGGCCGACGCCCAGGACCTCGCCGTGCGGCTGCGCAACGAGATCATCCAGCCGATCCGGGCCGAGGGGCGCGCGGTGCGCGTCGGGGCGAGCTTCGGCATCGGGTGGGCACACTGCGGCATGACTGCGGACGAAGTGTTGAAGTCCGCCGACGAACGCATGTACGTAGAGAAACGATCTCGTCCCAAACAACATCGACGGGCCGGTTGATCCGCAGGTCAGCCTTTCGATGCGGTCCCGGTCACCCGTTTGGGTCCCGTGGAGCGGGTAGGCTCGCACTTCACACCACCCACCGCATCCGACCCGCACCTGTTGAGGAGTACCAAGGGATGACGCCCGGCAACAACGGCGCGAGCACGCCCGAGGACGACGACCCGTTCGGCTACCTGTACGCGGACGGCCAGGCCAACGGCGCCCAGCCGCCGTCCGGCGGCTACGGCTACCCGAACTCGGTCAACCGGGTCCGCGCGGTCGGCCAGCGGCAGTACGGCCAGCAGGCGACGGCGGCCTACGGCCAGGTGCCGCAGACGGGCGCCTACGGGCAGCAGAACACCCACCACGGCGCCCCGGAGACCCTCCCGGGCGGCGGCGGCTCCGGTTCCCGCCAGTCGGCCCCGCAGGGCGGCGGCCGCGGTCGCGGCCCCAACACCAAGGGCCTGCTGATCGGCGCCATCGCCGTGGTCGCCGCGGTGGTCGTCGGCATCGGCATCGCGATGTCCGGCGGCGACGGCAAGGACAAGAAGAACGACGCGGGCGGCGGCACGGGCACCTCCCCGAGCTCCGCCGCGACCCCGTCGGCCACCAGCAGCGTGGCGGACGACGGCCGGCTGCCGAAGATCGACGCCAAGGCCCTGCTGCTGGGCGGCGGCGCGACCACGGCGTCGGACGTCAAGGGCGCCAAGGCGGACGGCGGGGTGTACGTCGGCGGCTTCAACCAGCCCGGCGCCTCCGTCACCTGGACGGTCAACGGCATCCCGGACAACGGGAAGTACACCGTCTTCCTCGGCTACGACGTCCCCGGCAAGGACGGTTCCGCCACCCTGACGATCAACGGCACGCCCTCCACCACGGGAGTGAAGCTCAAGAACTGGGCGAACGCTCCCGCGGGCGACTACGAGAAGGGCTGGACCAAGACGTACAACTGGGTCCAGCTCAACAAGGGCACCAACACCATCAAGATCTCCTGCGAGGCGGGCAACCAGTGCGACGCCAACCTGGACCAGCTGTGGCTGGTCAAGGACTGGGTGTCGAAGGACCCGGCCGGCTGACCGCCGCACGGCCGTCGCGTCCCGGACGCGGTGGCCGTTCCGCGTTCCCCGGCGGCAGGGCTCAGGCCGCCGTGGTCTCCCCCCGCACCGTCACCCGGTCCAGCAGGTCCGTGTAGAGGGCCGGGTCGATGTCGCCGGCCGTGGGGGAGTGGACCGCTGCGGTGGACAGGGCCACCGCTCGGGTCAGGCGGTCGGGCCAGGGAAGGCGTTCCACCAGGCCGGAGAGCAGGCCCGCGACCGCCGCGTCACCGGCCCCGGTGGGGTTGCCCGGGACCCGGGACGGCGGGGCGGCGCGCCAGCGGCCCTCGGCCGTGTGCGCGAGCAGGCCCTCCGCGCCGAGCGAGGCCACGACCGCGCGGGCTCCGCGCCGCCGGGCGTCCTGGGTCGCGCGCAACGGCTCGTGCGCGCCGGTCAGTTCGGCCAGCTCGTCGGCGTTCGGCTTGATGATGTCGGGGCGCGCCGCGACGGCCCGGCGCAGCGGCTCCCCGCTGGTGTCCAGCAGGACGGGCACGCCCGCGGCGCGCGCCGAGCGCACCAGCCCCGCGTACGCCCCCACCGGCACCCCCGGCGGCAGGCTGCCGCACAGCGCCACCGCCGTCACCGAGCCGAGCAGGTCCACGTAGGCGTCCTGGAGGGCCGACCACTCGGCGGGGGAGACCAGCGGCCCGGGTTCGTTGAGCTGGGTGGTGTCGCCGGTGCGCCCGTCCACGACCGCCACCGTCCGCCGGGTCGACCCGGCCACCGGCACCAGCGCGTCCACCAGGCCCGGCGTCCCGGCGAGCCGGTCGCGCACCATGTGTCCGGTGGCGCCGCCCGCGAAGCCGGTGACCGTCACCTCGTGGCCGAGGGCGGCCAGCACCCGGGCCACGTTCAGCCCCTTGCCGCCGGGCCGCTCGGTCACCTCGGTCACCCGGTGCGAGGCGTGCGGCCGCAGCGACGGCACCCGGTAGGTGAGGTCGAGAGCGGTGTTCAGCGTGACCGTGAGGATCACGTCGGCCGGCCTCCCCCGGTGAATGCGCCTGGTGCGCGACGGTGCGGAGGCACGATCATGCCAAACGTACGGCGGCGGGCCCAGTCCCCGGACCGGCCACCGCCGCCGTACGGCCGGACGGATCAGCCCAGTTGGGGATCGACCACCCATTCGCCGCGCCGCATCACGCCCTTGAGCACGAAGTCGTCGTCCAGGAGCACCAGGTCGGCGTCCTTGCCGGGCTCCAGCGAGCCGACCCGGTCGTCGATGCCGAGCAGCCGCGCCGGGTTGGCCGACAGGGCCGCGACCACGTCCGGCACCGGCAGCCGGTCGACCGCCACCGCCCGCCGGAAGGCCCGGTCCAGGGTGAGGGTCGAGCCCGCGATGGATCCGCCCTCGACCAGCCGGGCCACACCCTCGCGGACCTCGACCTCCAGCGGCCCGAGCAGATAGCGGCCGTCGCCGAAGCCGGCCGCGTCCATGGCGTCGGTGATGAACGCGACCCGCCCGGCGCCCGCGTGACGGAACGCCAGCTCCAGTGCGGCGGGGTGCAGATGGGTGCCGTCGTTGATCAGCTCGACGGTGACCCGCTCGTCCTCCAGCAGCGCCGCGATCGGGCCGGGCGCGCGATGGCCCAGCGCGGGCATGGCGTTGAACAGGTGGGTGGCCACCGTCGCGCCCGCGTCGATCGCCTCCACCGTCTGCTCGTAGGTGGCGTCGGTGTGCCCGATCGCCGCGATCACCCCGTGGTCGGCGAGCAGCCGCACGGAGTCGAGGCCGCCGGGGAGTTCGGCGGCCAGGGTCATCATCCGGGCGTGGCCGCGCGCCGCCTCGACCAGTTTGCGCACCGCCGCCGGGTCGGGGTCGCGCAGCAGTGCCTCGGAGTGCGCGCCCTTGCGGCACGGCGAGATGAAGGGGCCCTCGAAGTGGATCCCGGCGAGATCGCCCTGCTCGGCCAGTTCGGACAGCATCCCGGCCCGCCGCACGAGGAGGTCCATCTCGCCGGTGACGGTGGAGGCGACCGTGGTGGTGGTGCCGTGCCGCCGGTGGGTGCGGATGCCGTGCAGGACCTCGTCGACGGTCCCGGAGGTGAAGGACGCGCCGCCGCCGCCGTGGTTGTGCAGGTCGACGAAGCCGGGGACCAGCCAGTGGCCGGAGACGTCGAGGACCGGGCCGGCGGGGGTGTCCGTCGTACCGGGCGTGCCGGGGTCCGCGGGCGCGGGGCCGGCCGCGGCGATCCGCGGTCCCTCGACCGCGACCCGGCCGCCGTGGGCGATCCCGGTGGGCAGGACCACCCGGGCGCCGGCGAGAACCTTGCGTGGGGCCATCAGGCGGTTACCTCCGGGGGAGTAGGGGACGTGCTGAGGAGATCCCGGGCGAGCAGTCCCGCGCCCAGGCAGCCCGCGGCGTCCCCCAGCGCCGCGGGGACGACATCCGGCTGCTGCTGGAAGGTCACGCGCCGTGCGACGGCCTCCCGCAGCGGCGTGAACAGGGTGTCCCCCGCCTCGGCGAGCCCGCCGCCGATGATCAGCGTGCGCGGGTCCAGCAGGGTGAGGGCGGTGACCAGCCCGTCGGCGAGCGCGTCCACCGCCTCCTGCCACACCGTGCGCGCCCGCGGGTCGCCCGCGCGTACGGCCGCGGCGCAGCCCCCCGCGTCCGCCTCCGGCTCCCCGGACGCGGCGGCCCACGCCTGGCCGACCGCGGAGGCGGAGGCGTACCTCTCCAGGCAGCCGCGCTGACCGCACGGACAGGGGGTGCCGCCGGGGCGGACCACGATGTGGCCGATCTCGCCGGCGAAGCCGTGCGCACCCGCCTCCACCCGGCCGTCGATGCCGATGGCGCCGGCGATCCCGGTGCCGAGCGGGACGAAGAGGAACCGGTCGGTGCCCCGGCCCGCCCCGATCCGCCCCTCGGCCAGGCCGCCGGTGCGCACGTCGTGGCCGAGGGCCACGGGCGCACCGCCCAGCCGCTCGGCGAGCAGGGCGCGCAGCGGGACGTCGCGCCAGCCGAGGTTGGCGGCGTAGACGGCGACGCCCTTCTCCTCGTCGACGATGCCGGGGACGGCCACGCCGGCGGCGGCCGCGGGACGGCCGAGGTGCTCCGCCCCCCAGGCGTGCAGGGCGGCGGCGAAGTCGAGGATGCCCGCGACGACGGCGTCGGGCCCGCGTTCGCGGCCGGTCGCCCGGCGGGCCCGGTGCAGCAGACGGCCGTCGGCCGCGACCAGTGCGGCCTTCATGCCGGTGCCGCCCACATCGAGGGCGATGACGTGTTCCACGAGGGACAGTGTGACCCGTCGACCCGGAAGAGGTCTAGTCCACTCGCGTGGTGTAGACCTTGTGGCTGACGATTCGAAAGTTTCGCCGTGTGGGGGCACAGGTTCCGTTTCTGTGCGCACTCCGCTCGCACGGCCGGCAGTGGTTTGGGGCGGTTAGCGGTGCAGCGGGCGAGGACTGGAACGATCGCGGCGGTGTCCGCCCTGGGCCTGACAGCGGTCCTCGGCGGCTGCGGGAGCACCGGCTCCTCCGACGTCACCCTCAGACTGGTCGCCGCCGACTACGGCGACTCCCCGGCCAACAGCTCGAAGAAGTACTGGGACGCCCTGGTCAAGGACTACGAGGCCAAGCACCCGGGCGTGAAGGTCGAGGTCAGCGTCTACCCGTGGACCGACGTCGACAGCAAGGTCCAGGCGATGGTCGCCGCCGGCCACGCCCCGGACATGGCGCAGGTCGGCGCCTACGCCGACTACGCGGCCCGGGGGAAGCTCTACAGCGCCGACGACGTCCTCTCCATCCCCGTCCAGGCCGACCTGGTCGGGCAGCTCGCCGACGCCGGTGAGCTGCGCCACGTCCAGTACGGCATCCCCTTCGCGGCCTCCACCCGCGTCCTCTTCTACAACAAGACCCTCTTCGCCGGGGCCGGGCTCACCCCGCCCACCACGTGGTCCGAGCTCGCCGCCGACGCCGCGGCGCTGAAGGCGAAGGGCGTGAAGTACCCCTACGCACTGCCGCTCGGCCCGGAGGAGGCGCAGGCCGAGACCATGCAGTGGCTGCTCAGCGGCGGCTCCGGCTACACCGACGACATCGGCACCTACACGATCGACTCCCCGCAGAACGTCCAGACCTTCGACTGGCTGCGCGACGACCTGGTCGGCAAGGGCCTGACCGGGCCGGTCGCCCCCGGGCACCTCAACCGCGCGGACGCCTTCGCCGCCTTCGCCGACGGCAAGGTCGGCATGCTCAACGGCCACCCGACGCTGATGCAGCAGGCCGCGAAGAAGGGCGTGAAGTTCGGCATGGTGCCGATGCCCGGCCGCAACGGCCGGGCCAAGGCCACCATGGGCGTCGCCGACTGGATGATGGCCTTCAAGCAGAACGGCCACCGGGACCAGATCGGCGACTTCCTCGACTTCGTCTACGACCGCAAGAACGTCCTGGACTTCTCCCGCGAGTACGACCTGCTGCCGGTCACCAGCTCCGCCTCCGACGCGATGACCTCGTCCGCGCAGGACAAGGCCCTGCGTCCCTTCCTGGACGAGCTGCCGCTCGCGCAGCTCTACCCGGTGGGCAACACCTCCTGGGCCCAGGTCAGCGCGGACGTGAAGAAGCAGATCGGCCAGGCCGTCGCCCCCGGCGGCAGCCCCTCGGCGGTCCTCGGCCAGCTCCAGGCCACGGCGTCCACGGCGGAGAGCGCGGCGCGGTAGGCGGCCGCGGCCGCCCGTCGCCGGCGGCGCCGTGACGGGCCCGTCCGCCCGCACCGCTGTCGGCGGCGGGGGCTACGGTGCCCGTATGGCCGGTACGCAGGACGGACAGGACGCGCGGGACACGCAGGACGGGCCCCGCCCCCAGGACACGGAGGCCGCGCCGGCCGCCGGGGACGGGCAGGCCGGGCGGCGGGAGCTCGGACGCCAGGCGCGGGACGTCCTCGCGCTGGAGCGCCGGGGCTTCGCCGGCCCCGGCGCGAAGGAGCGCGCGATCCGCGAGGAGCTCGGCCTGTCCCCGGTGCGCTACTACCAGCTGCTCAACGCCCTCCTGGACGACACCCGCGCCCTCGCCCACGACCCGGTGACGGTCAACCGGCTCCGCCGGGTGCGGGACGCCCGGCGCGCCGAGCGCTGAGGCCCGGCCGGGCGGCGCCGGCCGCAGGGGTGCGCGCCGGAGGAGTGCGCCGGGCACCCGCTGGATAGGTTCGCGGTATGGGCAGCCACGACACGGACTCCACCACCCCCCGTCCGGCCCTGCCGGAGCCGGTCACCCGGGCCGGCCGGGACGGACTCGCCGCGATCCTCGCGCGGCCGCGGAGCGCGGTGATCGCGCTCGACTTCGACGGCACCCTCGCCCCGATCGTCCCCGACCCGGACGCGGCCCGCGCCCACCCCGACGCGGTGCCCGCGCTCGCCGCCCTCGCCCCCGAGGTGGCCGCGGTCGCGGTGGTCACCGGCCGCCCGGCCGAGGTCGCCGTGCACCACGGCGGCTTCGCGGACGCCCCCGGCCTGGACCACCTGGTCGTCCTCGGCCACTACGGCGCCGAGCGCTGGGACGCCGCCACCGGGACCCTCACCGCCCCCGACCCCCACCCCGGGGTCGCCGCCGTGCGCGCCGAGCTGCCCGCGCTGCTCGACGGGATCGGCGCCCGGCACGGCACCTGGATCGAGGAGAAGGGCCGGGCGGTCGCCGTCCACACCCGCCGCGCGGACGACCCGCAGGCCGCGTTCGAGCAGCTCCGCGGGCCGCTCACCGACCTCGCCGCCCGCCACGGCCTGATCGTCGAACCGGGCCGCCTGGTGCTGGAGCTGCGCCCGCCGGGCATGGACAAGGGCGTCGCACTCCTCGACCACGTCCGCGAGTCGGGCGCCACCGCGGTCCTCTACGCCGGTGACGACCTGGGCGACCTGCCGGCCTTCGCCGCGGTGGAGGAGCTCCGCTCGGACGGCGTGCCGGGCCTGCTGGTGTGCAGCGGCAGCACCGAGGTCACGGAACTCGCCGAGCGCGCCGACCTGGTGGTGGACGGCCCCGCCGGAGTGGTCGACCTCTTGGCGACCCTGGCCGCCCACCTCTCCTGACGGCGCCCACCGCCCGCCCGTCCCGACGGCGCCCGCCGCCTGCCGGTCCTGACGGCGCCCGCCGCCTGCCGGTCCCGACGGCGCCCGCCGCACGTCCGTCGCCACGGTGCCCGTGGCGCCGCCTGCCCGTCCTGACGTCACACCCGCCGCACGTCCGTCCCCACGGTGCCCGTGCCGCCGCCTGCCCGTCCCGACGGCGCCCGCCGTCTGCCGGTCCCGACGGCGCCCGCCACACGTCCGTCGCCACGGTGCCCGTGGCGCCGCCTGCCGGTCCCGACGGCGCCCGTCGTCACCCGGCCGGGCAGGCGGCGTGCGGCCCTGTCGGCCGGGGCTCGCCCGGGCCGGGTTCAGCCCGCTGCGGGCTCGTCGCGGAGGGCGGACAGCTGGTCCAGGAACCAGCGGGTCGGAGGGAGGGCGGTCGCCGCGGCGGTCAGGCGCTTGCAGCGCTCGGCCCGCTCGTGGTCCGGCATGGTCAGCGCCTCGTGGAGGGCGCGGGCGGTGCCGGTCACGTCGTAGGGGTTGACCACGAGCGCGTCCTCGCCGAGCTCCGCGTACGCGCCGGCCTCCCGGGACAGCACCAGCGCGCATCCGCCGTCGGAGAGGATCGGCACCTCCTTGGCGACCAGGTTCATGCCGTCCCGGATCGGGTTGACCAGGGCCACGTCGGCGAGGCGGTACGCGGCGAGCGAGCGCGCGAAGTCGTCCCTGACGTGCAGCACGACCGGCGTCCAGCCGGGCGTCCCGTACCGCTCGTTGATCTCCGCCGCCACCCGCTCCACCTCGGCGGTGTAGTCGCGGTAGACGGCGAGGTCCTGCCGGGAGGGGTAGGCGAAGGCGACGTGCGCGACCCGCTCCCGCCATTCGGGGTGGTCCTCCAGCAGCTGCCGGTACGCCAGCAGGCCCCGCACGATGTTTTTTGACAGCTCGGTGCGGTCCACCCGGACGATCGTGCGGCGCGGGCCGCCGTCGGGGGCGGTGCCGATCTCCTCGCGCAGCGCCGCCATCCGCTCCCCGACGTCGTCGCGGTGCGCCCGCTCGCGCAGGAAGTCGGCGTCGGCGCCCAGCCCGTGCACCCCGACCCGGGTGCCGCCGAGGCCGCCGGTGACCTCCTCGCAGCACGCGGT
This sequence comes from Streptomyces tropicalis, assembly GCF_029269835.1. Lineage (GTDB taxonomy): Bacteria > Actinomycetota > Actinomycetes > Streptomycetales > Streptomycetaceae > Streptomyces > Streptomyces tropicalis. The sequence goes on from NZ_JARJBB010000008.1 coordinate 128,015, forward strand.
GAAGGCGTCCGCCCACCGCCGGGTCAGGAAGCCCAGCCGGTCGGCGCCCAGCATCCCGCGCAGCACCTGCTCGGCGACGTCGTCGGGCAGCATCCGGAAGTAGTCCACCGGCGCCCACGGCGTGTGCGAGAAATGGCCGATCCGCACGTCCGGGCGGAGGTCGCGCAGCATGCCCGGGACCAGCGTCAGGTGGTAGTCCTGCACCACCACGGCCGCTCCCTCGGCGGCCTCCTCCGCCAGCGCCTGGGCGAAGGCCCGGTTGTACGCCTCGTAGGACGCCCACCGGCGGCGGAACTCCGCGTCGAAGACCGGCTCCAGAGGCGTCTGGTACAGCATGTGGTGGACGAACCACAGCACCGAGTTGGCGATGCCGTTGTACGCGTCGTGGAAGACCTCCGCCCCGATGTCGAGCATGCGGACCTGCTGGCCGCCGGTCGCGTCGGCGGGCAGCCTGCGGTCGCCCTCGAAGCGGCGGGCCGCCTCCCGGTCGGCGTCGCCCAGCGCGGCGCACACCCAGACCGCGCCCGCGTCCGGGCCGATCGCCGACAGTCCGGACACCAGCCCTCCGCCTCCGCGGCGGGAGTGCAGCGAGCCGTCCTCGCGCAGTTCGTACGAAACGGGGCCGCGATTGGACGCGACCAGCACCTCGGCACCGTGCGTAGAAGCCATACGCCTGAACCTAGCCCGCCCCCGAAACACTCAAACGTACGGTTCCGCTTCGTAGCCGGGAGGTACCGGGCGGGACGGCGTTTCAGGCCACTTTCCGGGCCGCGTACTCGGGTGTCTCGATCATGGGCGGCCGCTCCTCGGTGTCCACCGAGTACGTCCGCGGCTCGAAGCCGTCCGCGCCCCGCTCGAACTGGGTGAGCGCGGGCCGCACCAGGTGCCCGCGGGCCAGCCGCAGCTGCGCGGTCCGGTAGATCGCGGCGGCCATCCGGCCGAGGGCCTGCCCGTCCTGGTGGCGGTGCCGGCGCACCCCCACGTCGACCTGGGCGAGCGCGTCCAGGCCGACCAGGTGCAGCGCGTCGACCAGCATGCCGAGCTCGACCCCGTAGCCGACCGGGAAGGGCAGCTGCTCCAGCAGCGAGCGGCGGGCCGCGTACTCGCCGCCGAGCGGCTGCACGAAGCCGGCCAGCTGCGGCCAGTGCATGTTGAGCAGCGGACGCGCCATCAGCTCGGTGACCCGGCCGCCCTGGCCGGCGGCCGTCGCGCCGGGGACGGTCAGCGGCCGGTCGTACATCGCCTTGACCAGCTGGATCGACGGGTCGGTGAGCAGCGGGCCGACGATCCCGGTGACGAAGTCCGAGGAGAACTCCTTCAGGTCGGCGTCGACGAAGCAGACGACGTCCCCCTCGGTGGCGAGCAGGGACCGCCACAGCACCTCGCCCTTGCCGGGCACCGACGGAAGGCGCGGCAGGATCGCGTCGCGGTGGACGACGCGGGCCCCCGCGGCCGCGGCCACCTCGGAGGTGCGGTCGGTGGAGCCGGAGTCGACGACGACGATCTCGTCGACCAGCGGTGCCTGCTGCACCAGGTCGTGGCGGATCACGGCGACTATGTCGCCGACCGTCTCCTCCTCGTTCAGCGCGGGCAGCACCACGCTGACCGTCGTGCCGCTCGCGCGCTTGGCGGCCAGGACGCGGTGCAGCGGGCGATCGGACACGGACCAGGAGCGTGTCCTCAGCCAGCGCTCGACTTCTTCCAGCACGTCGGCGGCTCCTCACTGGTACTCGGATCGCGGCCGGGGCGCGGTCACCTGCGCCCGCGTCTCGCGGTTCGGACGACTATCTCAACTCTCCTGGCCTTCGGTTACAGTCTTGAACAAGGCGGATGACCATCGCATGTCGGGGGTCGCCCCGCCGCCCACAACCGCATACCGCTCATCCAGAGGGGCAGAGGGACACGGCCCGATGAAGCCCCGGCAACCCTCCAGCCGGTTCTCGTGACGGCTGCTGTGCACGCGCACGGCAGGTCCGCCCCCGCGAGGCTCCCGGCTAGGGAAGGTGCCAAATCCGTCTCACGGCGAGATGCGTCGTGAGGAAGATGAGGAGAAAGGGCCTCGCCTCACATGGCTGTGCAGACTGTCGCACCCCGCACCGACTCCCCCGTGGACCTCGGCCCCGCCGCCGCCCTGAGCTGCCGCGAGTGCGGCCACCGGGTGCCGCTCGGCCCGGTCTTCGCGTGCGAGGAGTGTTTCGGCCCGCTGGAGATCGCCTACGACTTCTCGGCGTACGACGCCGAGGAGCTCCGCAAGCGGATCGAGGCGGGCCCCGCGAACATCTGGCGCTACGCGCCGCTGCTGCCCGTCCCGGCCGACGTGGCGGACAAGCCGAACCTCAACCCGGGCTGGACCCCGCTGGTCAGGGCCGACAACCTGGCGCGCGAGCTCGGCGTGACCGGCGGCCTGTACGTCAAGGACGACTCCGGCAACCCGACGCACTCCTTCAAGGACCGCGTGGTCGCCCAGGCGCTGGAGGCCGCCCGCGCCTTCGGCTTCACCACCCTGTCCTGCTCCTCCACCGGCAACCTGGCCGGTGCGGTGGGCGCCGCGGCCGCCCGGGCCGGCTTCCGCTCCTGCGTGTTCATCCCGCACGACCTGGAGCAGGGCAAGGTCGTCATGGCCGCGGTCTACGGCGGCGAACTCGTCGGCATCGAGGGCAACTACGACGACGTGAACCGCTTCTGCTCCGAGCTGATCGGCGACCCGGCCGGCGAGGGCTGGGGCTTCGTCAACGTCAACCTGCGGCCGTACTACGCCGAGGGCTCCAAGACCCTGGCGTACGAGATCTGCGAGCAGCTCGGCTGGCGGCTGCCGGACCAGATCGTGGTCCCGATCGCCTCCGGCTCCCAACTCACCAAGATCGACAAGGGGCTGCGCGAGCTGATCGGGCTGGGCCTGGTGGAGGACCGGCCGTACCGGATCTTCGGCGCCCAGGCCGCGGGCTGCTCGCCGGTGTCGACCGCCTTCAAGGCCGGTCACGACGTCGTGCGCCCGCAGAAGCCGGACACCATCGCCAAGTCCCTGGCCATCGGCAACCCGGCGGACGGCCCGTACGTGCTGGACATCGCACGGCGCACCGGCGGCGCCGTGGAGGACGTCACCGACGAGCAGGTGGTGGACGCCATCAAGCTGCTCGCCCGGACCGAGGGCATCTTCGCGGAGACGGCGGGCGGCGTGACGGTCGGCGTGACGCGGAAGCTGATCGAGGACGGCGTCCTGGACCCCGCGCTCACCACGGTCGTGCTCAACACCGGCGACGGCCTCAAGACCCTCGACGCGGTGGCCGGCACCGGCCTCACCGCCACCATCCGCCCGAACCTCGACTCCTTCCGAGAGGCTGGCCTCGCATGAGCGTGACCGTTCGCATCCCCACCATCCTGCGCACCTACACCGGCGGCCGGGCCGAGGTGAGCGCCGAGGGGCAGACCCTCGGGGAGGTCATCACCGACCTGGAGAAGAACCACACGGGCATCTCCGCCCGGGTGCTCGACGACCAGGGCCGGCTGCGCCGTTTCGTCAACGTCTACGTCAACGACGACGACGTCCGCTTCGAGCAGGGTCTCCAGACCGCCACCCCCGACGGGGCCGGCGTCTCCATCATTCCGGCGGTCGCCGGAGGCTGATATTCCGGCGATCGCGGCGGCGATCATTACCGGCCGTTAATTACCTTCGGTAACGGCCGTCACGGACCGTAGAGCGCGCGGCCCCTTCCGTAAGAGAAACGGAGGGGGCCATTCTGCGTGATTGAGCGCGGTACAGTTGGGGAAGCCGCTCCTGATCCACTCCTCGGGAGCCCTGGATTCCTGCCGCACGGTCGATGAGAAGCAGCCAAAGTGCGCCGGTTTTCCGCGGCTTTTGCGCCATTTGTGGGGCCCGACTTGCCCCGAATTCAGGCGAATTCTCGCCACTTTCCGGACTCCGTCCGTCCAGAATTCTCGTCCGATTGACCTGTTGCAGACGGCAGTCGGACAGATACATTCAGCCGCGGTCGACGCGTTCCGGCGCACACTCCCGCCAGCGGGGGTGAGGTCTGACCCGGGTCCGCGAAGTGTGGATCTGTGCAAGGGCCAGTAATAGGGGAGTTAGGCATGGCTCAGGGCACCGTCAAGTGGTTCAACGCGGAGAAGGGGTACGGCTTCATCGCGGTCGACGGTGGTGCGGACGTCTTCGTCCACTACAGCGCGATCCAGATGGACGGCTACCGCTCGCTGGAAGAGGGTCAGCGGGTCGAGTTCGAGATCTCGCAGGGTCAGAAGGGTCCGCAGGCCGACATGGTCCGCGTCACGGCCTGAATCGCGCGACCACCACAAGCGACGTTCTTCTGTCGAAGGGCCCGCACCCACGGGGTGCGGGCCCTTCGCACGTCCGGGGGCGTGCGGTGCCTGCGGGTGCGTCGCGGCGGGGGCGCGCCCGGCGCGTTCGCGCGCGGCCGATCCGCCCGCCTCATCCTCGAAGGCGCTTGCACTCGCATGGGTCGAGTGCTAATCATTGGCGTTAGCACTCTGAAGGTGAGAGTGACAACGAAGGACCGGGTCGGTGAGGCCACGGGCCCGGAGGTGCAGGGAACCTCAGGCCGGGGGCCGTCCGTCGCGGGCGCGGGCGCGGTCCGAAGTCATCACCCCCAGTCCTGGGAGGACCACTTCACATGGCCAAGATCATCGCGTTCGACGAGGAGGCGCGGCGCGGCCTCGAGCGCGGCATGAACCAGCTCGCGGACGCCGTCAAGGTGACGCTCGGCCCCAAGGGTCGCAACGTCGTCCTCGAGAAGAAGTGGGGCGCCCCCACGATCACCAACGATGGTGTGTCCATCGCCAAGGAGATCGAGCTCGAGGACCCGTACGAGAAGATCGGCGCCGAGCTGGTCAAGGAAGTCGCCAAGAAGACGGACGACGTCGCCGGCGACGGTACGACCACCGCGACCGTGCTGGCCCAGGCCCTGGTCAAGGAAGGCCTGCGCAACGTCGCGGCCGGCGCCAACCCGATGGCCCTGAAGCGCGGCATCGAGAAGGCCGTCGAGGCCGTCTCCACCGCCCTGCTCGACCAGGCCAAGGAGGTCGAGACCAAGGAGCAGATCGCCTCCACCGCCTCCATCTCCGCCGCCGACACCCAGATCGGCGAGCTCATCGCCGAGGCCATGGACAAGGTCGGCAAGGAAGGCGTCATCACCGTCGAGGAGTCGCAGACCTTCGGTCTCGAGCTCGAGCTCACCGAGGGCATGCGCTTCGACAAGGGCTACATCTCCGCCTACTTCGCCACCGACATGGAGCGCATGGAGGCGTCGCTCGAGGACCCGTACATCCTCATCGCGAACTCCAAGATCTCCTCGGTCAAGGACCTGCTCCCGCTCCTCGAGAAGGTCATGCAGTCGGGCAAGCCGCTGCTGATCATCGCCGAGGACGTCGAGGGCGAGGCCCTGTCGACCCTGGTCGTCAACAAGATCCGCGGCACCTTCAAGTCCGTCGCCGTCAAGGCCCCGGGCTTCGGCGACCGCCGCAAGGCCATGCTCGGCGACATCGCCATCCTCACGGGCGGCGAGGTCATCTCCGAGGAGGTCGGCCTCAAGCTGGAGAACGCGACCCTGGACCTCCTGGGCCGCGCCCGCAAGGTCGTCATCACCAAGGACGAGACCACCATCGTCGACGGCGCCGGCTCCGCCGACCAGGTCGCCGGCCGGGTCAACCAGATCCGCGCCGAGATCGAGAACAGCGACTCGGACTACGACCGCGAGAAGCTCCAGGAGCGCCTGGCGAAGCTCGCGGGCGGCGTCGCGGTCATCAAGGCCGGTGCCGCCACCGAGGTGGAGCTCAAGGAGCGCAAGCACCGCATCGAGGACGCCGTGCGCAACGCCAAGGCGGCCGTCGAGGAGGGCATCGTCGCCGGTGGTGGCGTGGCCCTGCTGCAGGCCTCCCAGGTGTTCGAGAAGCTGGAGCTCCAGGGCGACGAGGCGACCGGCGCGCAGGCCGTGAAGCTCGCGCTGGAGGCCCCGCTGAAGCAGATCGCCGTCAACGCCGGCCTCGAGGGCGGTGTCGTGGTGGAGAAGGTGCGCAACCTGACCCCGGGCCACGGCCTGAACGCCGCGACCGGCGAGTACGTCGACCTGGTCGCCGAGGGCATCATCGACCCGGCGAAGGTGACGCGTTCCGCGCTGCAGAACGCCGCGTCGATCGCCGCGCTGTTCCTCACCACCGAGGCCGTCATCGCCGACAAGCCGGAGAAGGCCGCCGCGCCGGCCGGCGGCGGCATGCCGGGCGGTGACATGGACTTCTGATCAACCCCTGGTTGATCGACCGTCCTTCGGACCGAGGGCGGCACTCCCTGGAGACAAGGAGTGCCGCCCTCGGGCGTTCTCCGGGGGGCGGGTCAGAGGCTGCGGCCGACCTTCAGTACATGGATGGTGACGGTGCCTGTGTCCGGACGGTGGAGGACGCGCGAGTCACCCCCTTGGCGGGCTTCCACGAGCGGATGGGTCTCCCTGTCGAAACCGGACACACCTGCGCGTGTGTCCGGTGGGTTCACGCGGTTGCTCCTTTGTGGCGGGAGGCCAGGGCGGCCCGGGTGCGGGCGGCGTGGGCGTGGACCGCGGGGGGAGGCAGGTGGGGGCCGGGGCGTGCCGGGGAGCCGCCGCGGCAGGCGCCGCACAGGCCGCCCGGCAGGGCCTCCGGGCGGCCCGGGCTCCCGCACTCCGCGCACTCCAGGACCCGCAGCGGCACCCGTGGGAGGGGCTTCGGGGGCAGCTTGTCCGTCAGCCGGCGGTGGAGGAGGGCCGCCGGGTGGTGCACCGGCGTGGGCAGGCCGGCGGTCAGCGCGGCGACCACGGCCCCGTCCGTCGCCCCGCGCGCGAACCACTCCGCCACCAGCGGCGCGAGCCGTGCGCAGTCGGTCCGGGAGAGCGAGAGCGCCGGAGCGGTGCGGCCCAGCGCGGCGAGCAGGACGTGCGCGCGGGACAGGGTGGTCCGGGGCCGCTCCGCCGGTGCCTGTGCTGCCTGCGAGGGGACGTCCCCGCGGGTGAACGCGGCCCACCACGCGTCGTCACGTGCCGTACGGGAGAACCACGATCGGGTGATCCAGCGCGACCCGGCGTCCGGCCCCGGGGCGGCGACGCACTCCCGTCCCCGGCGCAAGTGACCGGCCCGCTGGAGGGTGTTGAGCGCCGTGCGCAGGGCGCACTGGCCGTACGGCAGCGTCCTGGCCAGCGTCTTCACCGAGATGTCGGCGCCCTCGGGCAGCCGGTCCAGGTAGGCGGCGACGGCCGCCTCGCGGGGCGGCAGGTGCGCGAAGTCCGCGGGGGAGCAGGGGGACTGGTCCGGCGCGGAGCGCTTTCCGTAGCCCGGATTGGCCATCGGGTGCGGAGACATGTGCGCGGTCCCAGGGGCGGCACTAAACTGGGCGTCAGCCATGGGATCGACTCTCATTCGATCTCGTAGGTCAAGCCCCCGCAGGTGTTGGCGCACCTGGCGGGGGCTGTTCGTTATGCGGGCACGCTAGATCCTCGTGACCGTGCGTGGCAAATCGGCTGCACCGTGTCAACGGACCGGGTGGGAGGGCGGGTTGGGCCCTCCACCCGTTCCTTGGAAAGAGGGCTCGGAGCTCGGGGCTCGAGCCCCGGGCCCGGGGCGGGTCAGCTCCGCCCGAGGCCCGCCACGAACGCCGCCCACGCCCCGGCCCGGAACACGAGCTTCGGGCCGAGGGGGTCCTTGGAGTCCCGGACGGGGACGACGGCGGGGTGGCCGTCGGCGACTTCGAGGCAGTCGCCGCCCTCACCGCCGCTGTACGTGGACTTGCGCCAGCGGGCGACCTCCAGGCAGTTGCCGCCTTCACCCCCGCTGTAGCTCGACTTGTGCCAGGTGGCCGTGCTCAGGTCGTACTCACGCGTGTTGGTCTCCATGCTCGTAATCCTGCGTCACCGACTCGACCAGGGCCAGGGACTCCTGGGGCGAGAGTGCCGCAGCCTGGAGGAGGCTGAAGGTCAACACGTGCCGGGCGACCGTGGCCGGGTCGTCCAGCAGCTTCCCCATGTCCGGGCCTTCGACGAAGGAGAGAGGGGGAGCATCCCCGAACTCCAGGAGCTTCAGGGCGCCCGTCATCGACGCATGCGCCCCGGCCCCGAACGGCAGCACCTGCACGATGATCCGGTGCCTGCGGGCCAGACCCGTCACATGACGCAGCGCCTCCGCCATGACCGCGCGTCCTCCCACCGCCCGGCGGAGCACGGCCTCGTCCAGGACCGCCCACAACAACGGCGTTGTTGGATCGTCGAGAAGGTGCGCGCGTTCGAGGCGTGCCGCCACCAGGTCGCCGATCTCCGCGTCGGCTGCGGTGGGCTTGTAGGCGCGGAACACCGCCTCCGCATAGGTCCTGGTCTGCAGCAGACCCGGGATCAGAAGTTGTGTGTACTCCCGGATCCCCGTCGCCACCGCCTCCGCCTCCGCGGCCTCCGCGAAGTGGTCCGGGTAGCGGGACACGGCGAGGGCCGCGCAGTTGCGGGCGAAGAAGCCGCCGGTGCCCAGGATCTCGTCTATCTGCACCGCGTACTCCCGGTGCAGGCGCCGGGTGCCGGCCTCCAGCTGGCCGATGAACGAGCCGCTGACGAAGAGCGGCTCGCCCAGCTCGGCCTGGCTGAGTCCCCGCCGCTCCCGGGCGTGGCGCAGCTCGGCGCCGAGGAGGGCGCGGGGCGAGGAGGACGGGTCGAGGTCCTTCGGTCCTGGCATGGCAACTCCCTGTCACACAGGAGGGGTTGTTGGGTCGCCGTGTCTGGCCAGGTTAGAGGCGGGGTGGACACGCTGTGTGGTGAATGCCGACACTCAGAGTGGAGGGCGACATGGAGGGACGTGGCATGGCGGAGGCGGCGAGGGGCGAGCGGCCCGCGCGGACGGCCGAGGAGGCGGTCCAGCAGTTGCGGGCGGCGCTGGGCGAGGTGGGCATCGTCCTGCCGTCGCTGCGGATCGATCCGGTGACGGGCGCGCAGGGCGATCCCTTCGCGCTGGTCGACCTGGGGCGCTGCAACCTGGGCGTGGCCTCGCGGCTGGCGGCCGCGCTGCGGGCGCGGGGCGGCGACGCGTGAGCGGGCCCGAGGTGCCGGCGGAGGTCGGGACCTATGCCGTGGACGCGCGGGACGGGCGGATCGGCGAGGTCATGGGGCGCGTGGGCGGCCGGGTGCAGTTACGGCCGGTGGGCGGCGGGCGGGAGTGGGACTGCCCGCCCGGGGAGCTGGGGGAGGCGGAGCCCGGGGACGTCCTGCGGGAGCGGGTGCGGCGGCTGAACCGCACGGCGCGGCTGCCGTGAGCCCGCCCGGACGCGGGGCGTGGCCGGGGCGCCGCCCGGCGTGGGTGCGGGGCGTGTTCTGCTTCACACCTGGGGGCCGGCGGAATTCCCGGGCCGGAGGTGCGGTTGACCCGGAGGCGCACTGCATGCGCGTGCACATACCGACCGGTACCCGATCGTTCTGCCGAGGAGACCCCCACCGTGACCGTCACCGCACCCGAGTCCGCCTCCCGCGCGGCCCGGCTCCTCTCCCGTCCCGTCACGCTGAACGGCCTGACCGTCCCCAACCGGATCGCCATGGCCCCGATGACGCGCATGTTCTCCCCGGGCGGAGTCCCCGGCGAGGACGTGCTGTCGTACTACGCCCGCCGCGCCGCCGCGGGCGTGGGCCTGATCGTCACCGAGGGCACCTACGTCGGCCACGACTCGGCGGGGCAGAGCGACCGGGTGCCGCGGTTCCACGGTGAGGAGCAGCTCGCGGGCTGGGCGCGGGTCGCCGAGGCCGTGCACGCGGCCGGCGGCACGATCGTGCCGCAGCTGTGGCACATCGGCATGGTGCGCCAGCAGGGCCAGGCGCCCTTCCCGGAGGCGCCCGCGGTCGGCCCGTCCGGGCTGCGCATCGACGGCACCGAGGGCACCGGCCGGGCGATGACCCGGCAGGACCTGGACGACGTCGTCGGCGCGTTCGCCGACGCGGCGGCGGACGCGGAGCGGATCGGCTTCGACGGCGTCGAGCTGCACGGCGCCCACGGCTACCTGCTCGACCAGTTCCTGTGGGAGGGCACCAACCGCCGCACCGACGGCTACGGCGGCGACCCGGTGGCCCGGACGCAGTTCGCCGCGGAGATCGTGGCCGCGGTCCGCGAGCGGGTCTCGGCCGAGTTCCCGGTGATCTTCCGCTACTCGCAGTGGAAGCAGGAGGCGTACGACGCGCGCCTGGCGGAGACCCCGGAGGAGCTGGAGGCCATCCTGGCCCCGCTGTCGGCCGCCGGTGTGGACGTCTTCCACGCCTCCACCCGCCGCTACTGGCTGCCGGAGTTCGAGGGCTCGGACCTCAACCTCGCGGGCTGGACGAAGAAGCTGACCGGCAAGCAGGTCATCTCCGTCGGCTCGGTCGGCCTGGACGGCGACTTCATCAAGGCGTTCCAGGGCGAGGGCGCCGCCGTGGGCAGCATCGACAACCTGCTGGACCGCATGGAGCGCGACGAGTTCGACATGGTGGCCGTCGGCCGCGCGCTGCTCCAGGACCCGGAGTGGGCGGCGAAGGTCCTCGGCGACCGCTTCGACGAGCTGAAGCCGTACGACGCGGCCGCGCTGAAGTCCCTCAGCTGACCCCGCGCCCGCACGCACCGGTACGCTGCCCCGCCGTGGGGGGGGGGGCCGCTTCCGTCCGTCCGGGGGACCACGGCGCTGCCCCGATGTGACGGTTCGGGCGGCCCGATGCGACGGCGGGGTGGCCGATTGTCGGTCACCCGCGGACGCGCGCGTCGTCGTGGGTGACATCATCACCACCACTCCCTGTAGCCTCGCGCGTGACGTGCGGGGCGGGCGAGGACGGGGCGCGCGCCGCGGGGGAGCCGGCCTCACCTCAGCTTCACCGGCGACGGTCCTGGCTGTCCATGGAGAACGACTCGGGATCGTTGATGAGCTGGTACCAACAGACCTGGTGGACCGACCTCGTGTTACCGGCCGTGGTGTGCGCGGGCGTCGCCTGGTTCGGGCTGCTGCGCCACTTCCACGGCAGGGGCAGGCTGCTCGGCAGCCGCAGGTCCGCGGCACTGGCGTGCACGGTGCTGGTGCTGATGTGCGCGGTGGCCGTCGGCACGGGACAGCTCCTGCCGCACCTGGCGGCGCTGCCCCCGGCGGCGGCCGGGTTCGCCACCGGCGCCGCGGCGATCCCCCGCAAGAAGCAGGACGAGACCACCCAGCCGTACGTCAAGTTCATGACACTCGGCGTCGCCTGGCTGATGGAGCGCCTCGAATACCGGCTCAGGACGGACGGCCTCACCTGGTGCGACCGGCTCCTCGAGGACGTCCGCGAGTCGGCCCAGCTGCGGCTCTTCGCCCACGGCGTCAAGCACTACCTGCTGGAACGCCACCAGCAGAACGCCGTCGCCAAGACGGTCAACGCCGCCTACGACGCCACCGAGAGGGCGATCGACGTGGCCCTCGACGTGCAGACCAGGACGGACGAGGCCTGCCGGACGCGCTGGCCGGCGCCCGGGCGGCCCACCGAGCACGAGAGCTTCGAGTGCCGCAGGACCCTGGAGGAGGCCCGCGCGCACTGCGCGCACCTGCTCCTCCTCGCCTACCAGCTGGGCCGGCGGTCGGAGCACCCCGAGCTGGAGGCGCTGCGGGACAAGGTCGTCTCCGACGACGCCTACCGCAGCGGGGCGGTACCGGTGCAGCGGCGCTGGTTCACCCGCCGGGGCACCCGCAGGTAGAGCCCCCGGCGAGCCGGTCGCGGCGGCCGCCGGGGCCGGCCGCGGGTCCCGCGTTCACAGGCGGGAGGGAAGGCCGTTCTCGCGCACGGGCGAGGCGCCGTCGCTGCCGGCCGTGGCGCTCTGCACGCCCTGCGGCCGGGGACAGAACCTGATCTCCACGTCGGCGCCGAGCGCCTCGGCCGCCGCGGCGAGCGTACGGACCGTCAGATTGGCGTCCCCGGAGAGGATCTGGCTGACCCGACCCGGACTCACGCCCATCGCCTTGGCCAGGTCGGACCGCGATCTGCCCAGCCCCGCCAGCAGCCCGGCCAGCGAGGCCGTGGCCTGCCGGGCCAGTTGCGCACCTGCCACCTCGGCGTTGCTCTCGCTGCGAGCGAAGAAGCTCAAGTGAGACACCCCCAAGTCGACTGCCGGCAACAGACGTTGCCGCTCTTTCAGCATGCCACCTTTAGCTCTAGCTAAAAACCTGGTTCCCCGCGAAACCCGCCGAAACACGGCCGGAAGCCACCCCGAGGGGTCACCCGCACCGCCTCTGACCTGCGCCGACAGGGCGCACCGCAGAGATTCGGCCAGACTCGGCGTCACCCCGACGGCCCACCGGCACGACCGCGTCGGTGCGGGCGGGGGACCTAAGGGAGCCCGCCGCCCATCGGCTCGATGTCCACCCGGACCGGGGTGCCCCACATGCGCACCACCTCGTAGTCGGTGAACTCGTGCACGAGCCGGTAGGCCATGGCCGCGCGCGGGGCGCGGCGCTGGGCGTTGACGAAGGCCTCGGCCTCGCGGCGGTCCCGGCGCGGCGTCCCGCACAGCTGCCACTCACGGCCGTTCCACAGCTCCGGCAGCCAGCGCTGCTGGGGCTGCGGGCGGTCGCCGCGCACGCCGTAGCGGGAGGGGGTGCGCTCGACGGGCTCGGCGGCCGGGCGCTCGTAGGACGGGTAGGAGCCGTCCATCTGCGACCGGCGGGCGGTCCGGCGCCGGGTCTCGCACAGCAGGCACAGGTCGGGCGCGCCGGTGTCCACGGGCCCGCCCGGGTGCTCGGCGCACCGGGTGGTGGGGGCGGCCGCGGAGACCGTCTCGTCCAGCAGGTCCAGGGCGCGCCGCAGGTCCGCCTTGACCTCGTGGAGCTTGGCGTCGGGGGTGTCGCCGGTCAGGGCCTCGCCGTGCTCGCCGAGTAGGCGGAGGGCGCGGCCCAGGGCGGTGAGCTGGGCGTGGTTCATGGTCGTCGGTCGGCGCAGTCCTCGCGTGGTCCGGTCCCGGCCGCCCCGCCCACCGGCGGACCGGCCCGGCGGTCGCGTCCAGGGTACGCCGGGGCGGTGGGGCGTTCCGGGGGCCGGCGGTGGACCGGGCGCCCATCGCGGCGGGAGGCGGGCACCCCCTCGCCCCGACTCCCGGGTGCCCGCGATCACGTCGCGGGCACCCGGGGCGGAGCACCGCTGGTGCCGTGGCCGGAAAGGTTCGCCGCAAGGCTCGCGGCGTCCGGTGCGGTGGATCGCACGGCGGAGCGTCGCCCGCGTACTGGATGTACTCGGGTGAGGCGACAACGCGGCGAGCCGCCGTGCCGGGCGTCGCGAGCCGGTGAACCTCGCCGGTCGCGGCACTAGAGAGTGCTCGGGTCCACCACGGCCCGGCCGTCCGGGGGAAGCGCGTTCCACAGGTCGGCGAACTCCTTCTTCGCCTGCGTGGCGTCCTCGTTCGGCGTCTGCGCCACGGAGCCGTCCAGGATCGCCCCGTCCTTCGGGCAGCCGCCGATCGGGTAGGCGTCGATGTTGTCGGCCAGGTCGGAGGCCCACATCGCGTAGTCGTTGTCCGCGATCGCGGACGCGGTCCAGCCGCGTTCCAGGGCGCCGAGTGCCTGCGCCAGATCACCGTCCGCCTTCGGGACGAGCGCTCTCACCCGCCGGGCCAGGTCGTCGCGGTGAGCCGACACGGCGGTCAGCCGGTCGTGGGCGTCCCGGACGGAGGACGCCCCGTCCCAGCAGTGCTTCGCCGCGGTGAGGGCGTCCTGCACTTGGCCGTGCAGCGGAGCGTTCTCCTTCAGCAGGTCCTCCACCGAGGACATCACCCCTGTCCCTCCTCCTGCGGGGGCGGAGGGGGAGGCGACGGTGCCGGCCGGGCCGCCGGGCGCGACGGATTCCGGAGAGCGGCCCGAGGACCGGGCCGCGACCGGGCCGGCTCCGGCGGCGGCACGATCCGCGGGCGTGCGGTGGGTCGACGGATCGGACCCGAGCCACACCGCGGCCGCCGTCGCACCGCCGGCGAGGACCGCGCTCGCCACGACGGTCGCCGCGACGGTGCCCCAGCCCAGGCGGCGCCGCGGCCGGGACTCCGGCGGGAGGGCCACGAGGGAATCCGCAGCGGCCGGCGGGGCGGTGGGCGGGGTGGCGGCCAGGGGCACGGTGGGTGCGGTGACGGCCGGTGCGGTGGGTGCGGCGGCTGCTCGTGGAGTGGCGGGCGTGGTCGCCGGGGTGACGGCCGGTGAAGCAGCGGGCACCGGGGTGGCAGCCCGCGTGGTGGTGGCCGGTGCGGTGTCCGGAGTGCCGCCGGTCGGGAGGTCCGCGGGAGTCCGGACGTCCTCGGGCGCGGCCGCGGGTGCCGCGGGTGCCCGGTCCGGAAGGGGCGCGGTCGGTGCGGCGTACGCGGCCGTCGTGGGTGCCGCGTACGCTCCGGCCCCGCTGCCGGTCGCCGGGACGGCACCCCCGCCCGGCAGGGTGCTCCGGGCGGCCCCGAGGCGCTGCCGCAGGGCGGCGGCGAGAACGGGAAGGCTGTCGGCGTCGGGGCCGAACAGGCGATGGGCCGCGACCGGCACGCCGAGCACGCCCGCGGTCCCCCAGACGACCGCCGCGAGGACGGCGGCGGGCACGGCGAGCCCGGCGCTCGCCGCCACCGTCCCGGAATCGGTCAGCTCCAGGCCGGAGCCGGCCAGCACGTTCAGCAGTTCGGCCGCCTCGCCCGACAGGGACAACCCGGCGCCGGCCCCCGCGAGGACGGCGCACAGCAGGAATCCCGCGGCGAAGCACACCACGAAACGGACCCGGTCGGCCTGTCGAGGCGTCCTGCCCAGAGCGGCCACCCCCAGCGTGACGGCCGCGACCGCACCCAGGAGGACCAGCGCGGGCAGCCACGCGCCGTGCAGGTCGAACAGCGACGCGGACACCGACTGTCCCGACGCGTCGCTCTCCACCCCGGGCAGGGGGAGGCGTACGCCGCTGACCGTCAGCCGGACGGGCGCCCCCCAGGACAGGCCCAGCAGCAGTGCGCCGAGGTTGGGCGCGAGGAGGACCGCCGGTATCAGCGCCCCGGAACCCGCCTCGGCCACCAGGGCCACCGCGGCGGCCGTTCCGGCCAGGAGGACCGCCACCGCCAGGGACGCGGCCGCCGGCCGGGCCGCGCGGAGCCAGGAGGCGAGGCCCGGCCGGCGGGCGGCTGCCCGCGTGACGGCCGCCCGGCACAGGGTGGGGACGAGCACCGCCGACGCCAGCAGGAGGGACCACCCGGCCGCGCGCAGCGGGGAGCAGGAGAGCGACAGGGCCATACCGCCGGACGCCCAGGAGCCGTCCATGGAGTCCGCCGCCATGTCGGAGGGCCCCGATCCCGGCACGGTCAGGGACACGCCCGCCGCGCAGGCCAGAAGCCCGGTGGCCGCGGCGGTCAGCAGCGCGCCGCGCACGGCCGGCAGGACGTCGTCCGCGGCGGGCGTCCGGCTGCCGGTGCCCGCCGTGCGGCGCTGGTGCCACCGGGCGCCTGCCCAGAGCGCGGTGGCCCACAGGGCCGTGACGCCCAGCGGTACCAGGGAGAGGTCGGCCGAGGCCGGCAACCCGTCGCGCGCCGTCAGCGCGAGGCCCGGGTGCGCTCCGAGGGCCGACAGCACCAGGGCGAGCGCCGCGGTGAACAGGTCGCCGAACCCGACCCCCTTGACGTCCACGACGGACGCGGCGGCGAGGGCCAGGACGATCAGGAGGGCGGTGGGCCAGGCGGCGATGCGGGCGGGAGCCGACCAGTCGCCCCGCAGCAGCCGTTCCAGTGCCGCCGTGACGGGGGCGGCTCCCGGCCCCGCCGGGCGGAGGCCCGCGGCCGGGGCGGAGGAGGGGCCCCACGCCGGGGCGCTCGGGGGACCGGAGGGCGGCGGCGGGACCGGAGCCGACGTCGGGGCCTGCGGAGCCGGGGGGAGCAGGGGCGCCGCGGGCGGCGCGGCGACGGAAGCCGCCGCCGTGACCGCCGGAGCGGGGAGAGCGGGACCGGAGCCGGTGTGGGGGCGGCCGCACGAGGCGCAGAAGCGCCCCTCGGCGGTCAGCGGACTGCCGCAGTGTGCGCAGAAGGCGGGCATGGATTCCTCGTTGACGAAGACCCGGAACCGTCCTTCCCACCGCGGGGCGGCGGGAAGGCCACGGCAAGCAGTGGGACTCGGTCGCTCGGGGGAGGCCGACACAAGAAACTCCCCACGTGTGAAGGATTTGTGGGGAGGGTGCGGAGATCAGTATGCAAGGCACGGTGTCGCGGGCAAGGCGCGCCGTTTCCGGGGCCGGTCCGGCCCGGAGGTCGCGGCTGCCGCCGTGTCGCGCCGGGCCGCCCGGACGGGTGACCCTCATGACCGTCAACTCTCATGTATTGCAGTGCACTTGGGAGTGCCGAAGGGTCGCGGACGGCGAGCGGGTCGCTGGCGCGGCGCCCCGCGCCGACATCACCGACCGGGACGCGGACTTCACCTGACGGGACGTCGTCCGCATGCCTCGGCGCCCCCGGGCCGCGCGCTGCCGGGCGGCCTCCCGGCCGAAGAGTCACAAACCGAGGACGGACGGTCACAAAAGCGTCAACCAGCGTCAGGAGGGCTTCCCTTGGGTGCGGATCCCGGCCCGTCCCCACCTCGGGCCCCGGCCCGCACGACGCCTCCGGCGGGTGGGCGGCCGTACGGGCTGCCGCCGTGACGACGCCGTGGAATGTTCCTGTCATGCTGTACCGGAACGACTGCCTCCGTCTGTGTCGTGCTGTCCGGGACGTCTCCGCCGGACCCCGGCAGCACGACGGAAGAACGGGCTTCGGCACCGCGACCGGACCCCCTCGGGTCCCCAAGGCCGGCATGAGGCCGGTCGTCCTCGGCAGAGACACGGACGGCCGCCCACCCGGTCCGTCTCGACCTGGAGTGGCACAGTGCAACCTTTCGTCCGGACGGCGATGCTGACGGGACACCCGCGGCTCTGCCGGTCCCTGGACGTCGACCCCGGACCGCTGCTGGCCCGGGTGGGTCTCGACCCCGCCGACCTCGATGTGCCGGACCGCTGGATACCCGCCCACGCGGCGGTCCGCCTGCTGGAGATCTCCGCCGCCGCCTGCGGCCGGCAGGACTTCGGGCTGCTCATGGTGTCCATGCGCCGGCTCTCCACCCTCGGACCGGTGAGCCTCGTGGTCCGCGACGCCCCCGACCTGCGCACCGCCGTCAGGACGCTGATCAGCCACCAGGCCATGTACAACGAGGCCCTGGACAGCCGGCTGTCCGAACAGGACGGGCTGGCCACCATCACGGCGGGCCTCGAAGTGGAGGGCGCGGAACTCCGGCAGTCGTCCGAACTGGTCCTGGGCGTGTGGGCCGACATCCTGCGCAGCCGGCTGGGCGAGGGATGGCGGCCGCTCCGCGCCTCCTTCACGCACTCCGCGCCGGAGGACCCCACGGCGCAGCAGGCCTTCTTCGACTCCGTCGTGGAATTCGGGTGCCGGTCCAACAGCATCACGATGTACGCCGACGACCTGGACATCCCGATCCCGGGCGCGGATCCGCAACTCCTGCTCTACGCCAGCGAGTACGTGGAATCGGTGCGGTCCCGGCCGAGGCCGGTCACCACGGTGGACCGGGTGCGGGCCCTGATCACCGTGCTGCTGCCCACCGGCTCCTGCTCCGCGGAACAGGTCGCACGCAGCCTCGGCGTCGACCGGCGCACCCTGCACCGTCGGCTGGCCGCCTCCGGGAATACCTTCACCGAACTGCTCAACGAGACGAGGGGGCGGCTGGCCTCGCGGCTCGTGAGCAGCCCCGCGCAACCGCTCGCGGAGATACCGTCGCTCCTCGGCTTCTCCTCGCCCGGCGCCTTCTCCCGCTGGTTCCGGGAGCACTTCGGCTGCAGTCCGCGCACCTGGCGGCACCGGCCCGGCGGCCCGCCGGACAGGGCACCATCCGGCTGAGCCAGCCGCACGGAGCCGGCGAAGCTCGGCCCTTCATTCGTTGCCGAACGCGTGCCGGATGGGTGTGAGATCCGTTTTCCTCCGATCGGGGGATTCACCAATCCGCTGCGGCGGCAGGACCGGATTCCCGGCGTGAAGGACGACGAGAAGGATCAGCGAGGGCGGCCGGGTCCGCCGCGCCCCACGCCGGGTGCGCTGGGCGCGCTGGGCGCGCTGAGCGGCCTGCTGGCCGGCTTCGCGTCGCTGGCGGTGGCCGAGCTCGTGGCGCCCGCGGTGCGCCCGGAGGCCGGCCCGGTCGTCGCGGTCGGAGGCGCGGCCATCGACGTGACGCCGGCGCCGGTCAAGGACTGGGCGATCCGTCACTTCGGCACCGACGACAAGCTCGTGCTGCAGCTCGGCATCCTGGGTGTACTGACCGTGCTGGCCCTGGCGCTGGGCGCACTGGCGGTGCGGTTCCGCGGAGCCGGATCCGCCGGAGTGCTCGTGTTCGGCGCGATCGGGGCGGCGGCCGCGGTCGGCCGTCCCGACTCCCGCAGCCTCACCGACGCGCTCCCCTCCGCCGTCGGAGCCGTCGTGGGGGCGCTGCTGCTGTACGTCCTGGCGGGCCGCCTGACCGCGGTGCGGCGGCCGCCCGCCGCCCGGTCGGGATCCGCGGCCGGGGACGGGTCCGCGACCGGGGACGGATCCGCGGCCGGAGACGGGCCTGCGGCCGGGGACGGGCCCGCGACCGCTGACGCGGCGGACGGATCGTCTGCCGCCGGGGGATGGGACCGTCGCGGGTTCGTCGTCGCGGCCGCCTCCGCCGCGGCGGCCTCCGCCGTCGCCGGCGCGGCCGGCCGGTCGCTGAACGGCTCGCGCGGGCAGAACGCGGTCGCCTCGCGCAAGCAGGTCGTCCTGCCCCGCCCCGGGTCACCGGCCCGGCCCGTACCGGAGGGGGCCGGGCTGCGGGTCGCCGGGATCAGCCCGTTCGTCACCCCGAACAGGGACTTCTACCGCGTGGACACCGCCCTGGTGGTCCCCAGGGTGGACGCCGCCGGCTGGCGGCTGCGCATCCACGGCAAGGGGGTGCGCCGACCGGCCGTCCTCACCTTCGACGACCTGCTGCGCCGGGAGCAGGTCGAGCGGGACATCACCCTGACGTGCGTGTCCAACGAGGTCGGCGGTCCGTACGTGGGCAACGCCCGCTGGATCGGCGTACGCCTGGCGGACCTGCTCGCCGAGTGCGGGGTGCGGCCTCCGTCGAGGGGCGGCCCGGCCGACCAGCTCGTGGCGCGCTCGGTCGACGGCATGACGATCGGCAGCCCCGTCGAGGACGTCATGGACGGCCGCGACGCGCTGCTCGCCGTCGGCATGAACGGCGAGCCGCTCCCCTTCGAGCACGGCTTCCCGGTCCGCATGGTCGTGCCCGGCCTGTACGGCTTCGTGTCCGCCTGCAAGTGGATCGAGGACATCGAGCTGACCACGTTCGACTCCTACGACCCCTACTGGGTCAAGCGGGGCTGGGCCCGCAGGGCGCCGGTCAAGACGGAGTCGCGCATCGACACCCCCAAGCCGTTCGCCCGGCCCGCGGCGGGCACCGTGATGATCGCCGGGGTCGCCTGGGCACAGCACCGGGGCATCGGCAAGGTCGAGGTCCGCGTCGACGACGGCCCCTGGCAGCAGGCCACCCTCGCGGCCGAGGACACCCGGGACACCTGGCGCCAGTGGTCCCTTCCCTGGCAGGCCGCCAAGGGCGGCCACACCCTCACCGTCCGCGCCACCGACCGCACCGGAGCCGTGCAGACGGAGAAGAGAGCCCGCACCATCCCCGACGGCGCCAGCGGACGGCATTCCGTGGTGGTCACCGTCGACTGAGGCCGCTCCGAACCGAACAGCAGGGCCGGCAGGCCCTCCCGGACCGATTTCCCCCTGCACCCCCGAGCGCGGACACAGAACGCCGCGCATTGATCAGGAGAAACATGATGAACACCCGTATCCGCCGTACCACCGGTCTCCTCGCTGCCGCCGCCGTGCTGCCCCTGGTCCTGACCGCCTGCTCGGGCAGCGGCGACTCGGGCACGTCCGGTGCCTCGGACAGCAAGGCGTCGGCGACGGCCTCCAAGGGCGGCGGCGACATGGGCGGTTCGAGCAGCAGCGCGAGCAGCATGGACCAGCCCTTCGGCCCGGCCTGTTCCGCGGTCCCGCAGAACGGCGCCGGCTCCTTCGACGGCATGGCCAAGGACCCGGTCGCCACCGCCGCCTCCCACAACCCGGCGCTGTCCACGCTGGTCTCGGCGGTGAAGAAGGCCGGCCTGGTCGACACCCTCAACAACGCGCAGAACATCACCGTGTTCGCGCCGACCAACGACGCCTTCGACAAGATCCCGAAGGCCACGCTGAACAAGGTCCTGGGCGACAAGGCCATGCTGACGAAGATCCTCACCTACCACGTCGTCGGCCAGAAGCTCGCTCCGAAGGACCTGGCGAAGGGCACCTACCCGACGCTGGAGAAGGGCACCCTGAAGACCGCCGGCTCCGGCGAGTCCTACACGGTCAACGACTCCGCCAAGGTGGTCTGCGGCAACGTGAAGACGGCCAACGCCAACGTCTACATCATCGACACCGTGCTGATGCCGAAGATGTGACGCCCCGGCAGCGCCCGCCGGCCCGCGGAGGCCGGCGGGCGCCCGCGTCTGCCCACCGCCCGGTCAGCGCGAGGCGCTGCGGTGCCGGTGGGCCAGGGCCTCGTAGGACGCGGCCAGCGCCGACGCGGCCGAGTCGTACGTCCGCTGCGCGACGCCCACGAACAGGCAGTCCACGACGAGCAGTTGACTGGTGCGCGACGACATCGCCGCCGGGCGCAGCTCGCTCTCGCGGGCCGTGGACGTGGTCAGCACGTGGTCGGCGTACTGGGTGACGGGTGCTCCCGGCCGCCCGGTGATCGCGATGGTGGTGGCGCCGTGCTCGAAGGCGACGCGCAGCGGCTCGATCACGTCACCGGTCGAGCCGGAGTGGGTGATGGCGACGGCCACGTCCCCGGCGCACAGCTGCACCGCGTTGGTGACGGCCAGGTGCGGGTCGCTGGGCGCGTGGGCTATCCGCCCTATGCGCAGCAGCTTCTGGGTGAGGTCCTGGGCGACCAGGCCGGACGCGCCGATGCCGTACACGTCGGTGCGGCGGGCGCCGGCCAGTGCGGCGACCGCCGCGCCGAGCTGCACCGTGTCCAGTCCGGCCGCGGTGTCGGCGAGCGTCTGCTGCTCGTCGTAGGCGAGTTTGGCGACGACGTCGGCGATCGGGTCGTCCACCGCGATGTCGGTGGTGATCGCGGGCGCGCGGCCCGACTGCTGCTGGGCGGCGAGCCCCGCCAGGGCCAGGCGCAGATCCCGGTACCCGGGGTAGCCGAGGAGTCGGGCGGTGCGCACCACGGTGGCCTCGCTGGTGCCGGTCAGCTCGGCGAGTCCGGTGACGGTGAGGGCGGCGCAGCCGGCCGGGTCCCCGGCCACGGCCTCGGCGACGCGCTGCATGGAGCGGGTCATCGAGGGGGCGAGGGTGCGGACCTTGGCGGCCAGGGCGGCCGGCGCGGGAGGCGCGCCGCCGGTGGCACCCGCGGTGCCGAAAATTTCCTTCACGTCCTGTGTCACACCGTGAAAGCTATTTTCGGTTCCGTGGTGCGGTCAAGAGTGCGCACAATGGAGGCATGGACCCCCTCAGCCCCCTGGAGCAGGCTCTGCACGCCGCCCGCGCCCTCGTCCTCGCCGACCTGGTGGCGGGCGACGTCGCGCAGGCGGACGTGGTCTCGCTCGTGGAGGACTCCGTCGTCCAGCGCCGCTGGTGGGTGGAGCAGTGGCCCGAGGGCGCTCCCTTCGTGGCCGGCCTGGTCGCCCAGGACGTCCAGGACGCCCTGCTGGACCGCTACGGGCGCTGGCCGCTGTGCCCGGTGTGCGGCACCGGCGACCCGCACGCCCTCGGCGTCGAGCCGGAGCTGGGACCCGACCCGCACTGGGTGTGCTCCGAGGCGGGCGTGCGGGTGGCGCCGGTGGGCGGCCTGGCGCGGGCGACCGGTGGGGGACCCGCCTCGTGACGGCGCCGCGCCGGAGGGCCGCGGCGTGACGGTCTACATCGACCCGCCCACCTGGCCCGGACACGGGCGCCTGTGGTCGCACGTCGTCAGCGACGTCTCCTACGACGAACTCCACCGCTTCGCCGAGCGCCTGGGCGTGCCGCACCGCGCCTTCGAACGCGACCACTACGACCTGCCCGCGCACCGGTACGCGGACGCCGTCGCGGCCGGGGCGGTCGAGATCAGCAGCCGCGAGGTGGTGCGGCTGCTGCACGCGTCCGGGCTGCGCCGCCCCAAGCGCCGCGATCAGGGACGCAGTTCGTAGCAGAACTGCGCCGTGCCGCCACCGGCCCCGGCGCTCCCACCGGCCTCGTCGGCCCGGACGAACCCGGCCCGCTCCAGCACACGCTGCGAGGGGACGTTGGCCCGCTCGACGGTGGCGCACACCGTCCGCACCTCGTCCCGGTCCAGCGCCCACACGCCCAGCGCGCGCAGCGCCTCCGTGGCGTAGCCGTGACCCCGGGCGGCCTCGGCGAGGTCGTAGCCGATCTCCACGCGCCCCTCGGTGTCCGGCCGGCCGTGGAAGCCGATGCCGCCGACGGCACGGCCGTCCTCGTGCCGGACGATGACGAACACCCCGAACTCGGGCCGGTGCACCCCCGCTTCGTACGCCTTGCGCAGGAAGCCGGCGGCGTCCCGCGTGCCCTCGTACGGGCCGCCGGGCACCCAGGAGAAGCCCCCGTCGCCGCCCAGCGCCAGATCACGGGCGGCGGCGGGGCGCAGGCCGGTCAGGGTCAGGCGGTCGGCGGGCAGGGCGAGGTTGTTGCGCCAGCGCCACTCGGTCACCGCGGCACGGCCGGGCAGCTCGCCGCGGCCGGTCGCCCACAGCAGCGTCGGCCAGGGCGCGGGACCGGGCTGGACATGCGGGAACAGCCAGGTCAGGACGGCCTCGGCGAGGTCGTCCGACGGCGTGTAGGCGAGCCCGAGTCCCTGGGCGAGGTCGTGGGTGTGCAGCAGCACCTCCGCGACGCCCATCGCGGCGAAGCCCTCGCGGTCCGCGCTGCGGAACGGGTACGGGTGGAAGGCGCGGGCGCCGGGCGGCGCGGTGTTCACGGCCGCGGCGAGCAGGGCGCCCGTCGCCTCGATCACGTGCAGCAGCCCCGCGTTGGCGGTGCCCTCGTCCAGGGCGAGGTCGAAGGGCACGTAGTCGTCCTGGGCACCCCCGGCCAGGTTGGCGGCGTAGGCGATCAGGTCGTCGGCCACATGGACGGCCGTGGTGTGGCAGTCCCAGTCGAGATTCCCGGCCCTGACGGCCCTCCAGTCGCGGTCGACGGCCGTGCGCAGCACCGCCGTGCAGCCCGCCACGGCCTCGGCCACCCGGTCCCCATTCATCGGTCGCATGGGCGCACCCTAGTACTCCAGTGAGATTTATGGCCCTGAGCTGGTCGGCGTCGTTCGCAGGGCATGGTGGGGATGGTTGATGCCGAGGTGCGGGCGGCGGAACTGGACTTTGTTCGGGCGGGTGGCCGGTTTTCGCGGGTGGATCTTCAGCGGCGGATGCGGGGCTACGTGCAGAGCCTGATGTCTCCGGTGGCCCGGCAGAGCAGCTGGCGTTTGGCTGAATGGGCGGGGCAACATGATCGACGCGGATGCGGCATCCACCGCCGGAAGCCCGTTGGGATCCGGGTGCGGCCCGGGACGACCTTGCGGGGTGCCGTTGCTGAGAAGAGGACCGGCCCGAGTGGTGTGCTTCTGCACATTCTCCGGTCCCGTCCCCGACCTCGTAACAATCCACGAGATCATGCGCTGAACTGGGCCTGTTCACCAGCTTCATGCCCATGAGTTGTGAGAGTGCTCACGGCCGGTGAACGAGGCTTTTGCTCGCCCTTTGCGCTCGTGCGATCGTAAAAGGGTGATCGACGGCTAGGGTCGAGCATCCGGGCAGTTAACGGAGGGGGAGGACGTCAAGTCATGGGTGACAGTGGCGAGATACTCGACATTAAGATCGTCGACCTCAAGGCGGCAGCGCCCCTTTTCGAACATCAAAGCGTTGCCCTTGCACATGCTCTGACCAAGCTGAAGCAGGGGTTGGCGGAGGCGGGGTCGCCGTGGGGTGACGACGAGCAGGGCGAGAAGTTCCACAAGGTGTACGGCCCGCACGTCCCGCAGATCGAGCACGCCACCCAGATCCTGGCCGATGGTCTGGCCAGCATTCGCGAGGCCATGGTCGACATGGCGGACGGTCACATCGACAACGAAGAGCTGATTCGCAGCATGTTCAGCCGGATCCACGTCGACCACGGCACCGAGGACGACGGCCGGTGAGCGTTGCGGACAAGGCCCGCAAGATCGTCCAAGACATGACCGGCATGTGGTGGCCGGCGGCCGACGAGGGTGGGTTGCGGCATGCCGCAAGGACGTGGCGGGACTTCGCCGACGACGTCGACGATGTCACGTCCGGTGCCAACAAGGCGGCCCGCTCCATCATCGAGCACAACAAGGGCGAGGCCATATCCGCCTTCGACGACCCGTTCTGGCGCCGCTACTACCACGACAAGCGCGGCTGGCTGAAGGATCTCGCCGACTCCGCCCGCGCCATGGCCAAGGCGCTGGATGCGTATGCGGATTTCATCCACGGGGTGAAGAAGAAGCTGGAGCACGAGCTGGAGATCGCCGGTGCCACGCTCGTGGTCGGCGGGGCCCTCGCCGTCGTCACCTTCAGCCTCTCCGAGGACGCCGCCGTGGCGGTGGCGGCCGGGATCGCGGACGCCGCCGCGGGCCTGGGCGTCGCGGTGTCGGAGGAGATCGCCGCCATCGCGGCCACGACTCTGTCGTCGGCGACGTTCGCCGGCGTCGAATCCGTCGCCGTGAACCTCGCACTCACCCAGCCCATGGCCATTGCACTGGGCGAGCAGAAGGGCGGTCTCAGCCTCGACGAGGCCCACGATGCCGGGGTGTCCGGCGCCCTCCTCGGCGGCCTCCTCGGAGGGGCCGGGGCGACGGCGCAGGTCATTCGTTCCGGAGCCCTGCGTAGTTTCTTCGACACCGTCGACATCGATCTGGCCGGCCCTCGTATGGCCCTGGCCGGGCTCCGGGGGGAGGTCGCGGGAGCCGCTGACGACCTTGCGGCCGGTGACCGCTATGCGATGAGGACCAGCGACTCCGGAGCCGGGGGCGTGGGCCCGGGAAGGGGGCCGTGGCCCACGGCGAG
This sequence comes from Streptomyces tropicalis, assembly GCF_029269835.1. Classification (GTDB taxonomy): domain Bacteria; phylum Actinomycetota; class Actinomycetes; order Streptomycetales; family Streptomycetaceae; genus Streptomyces; species Streptomyces tropicalis. The sequence goes on from NZ_JARJBB010000008.1 coordinate 153,145, forward strand.
AGGGGTGGAAGGACCAGCGGCGGGCAAGGAGCTCAAGCCCCCGAACGCGAGGCATACGATCTCAGGGTCAGGCCGTGGCGAGGTCAAGGAGGCGAACAGCGTCGTACTTCGCGGCTACGAGCAGGACATCAGCCAGGATGTCTCCGACATCGCTGCCGGCAAGGGAACCTGGGATCCGAACACCAGTCGCTATGAGGTGAACGGACGCAGCTACGGAGTCGAAGACACAGGCAGGGTGTACCCCGACAGCGGTAAGGGCATCGTCAAGCTCGACCGGAACGAATACGCCGCGCTCCAGCAGCTCGCGAAAGCCAAGGGGGACATCGACGCTGCACCGCAGTTGACCCGGAATCCACGCTTCACAAACAATCCGGAGGCCGTGCAGAAGGCCCTGGACATCTACAACGGGACTTATCCGCAATGACGTACAACCTCCTCACCGTGGGGTCCTTGATCCCCGACACCGTCAAGGCCGCGCTTGCCTGGTGCCTGCAGGTGCCTGTGCAGGAGGTGGACGTGGCGGACGAGGCCGGCGACCAGGATCAGCGCAACTGGGATGCTCTGGTGCTGTGCGACATGGCAACGCTCCGAGGGGATGTGTCCACTTCCTTGGACATCTACGTCCAGGAAGCGGTGCAACCACAGCCGAGCGAGCACGAGCTGGCTTCAGCACTCGCGCGGGCCGCCGAGACCGTGGTGTTCTTTCCGGCCGAGGAAGCGCCGCCGAGTGCGTACTGGTTGGCCACGAAAGAAGGACTCGTCACGCGGGCACGCCTGTACGACTCCGACGACGAAGATCCGCATTACACCATCGACAGGGTCGAGGCTCCCGTCGACCGGCTTCCGCATGTGACCGTCGCCCGCATCCCGGAGGTGGTCCGCGAACTGCGGATCGCCACCCCGCTTGCCGATGCCTTCGACGCGGAGCTGAACAGGTTGCACCCGCGGGAGACCGGCACCACGGGAACCCCGTTCTGGACGGCGAGCACTCGCCTGCACGCCTGGGAGAAGCTCGTACGGCATCTGGAAGCCGCCTGGGCTCCCTCCGGCTGGTGTCCGTCCGACCTCTATCGCGAGCGACTCGAAGCGCGAGACGAGCTGGAACGGGTGCGCCATCAGCTCCCGGGAGACCTGGTCGCACTGCTCCAGAACGCATTGGATCCCCTGGACACCCTGTTCGCAGAGCTGACAGTCGACGACGTCGACGGCCTGCTCCGCAAGGAACTGGCCTGCACACGGGACACGGCCTCAGCGCCTGGCTGGTGGTGGAATCGCCGCCCGGACTCCTTGCCCTGGTGACAGGAGCCGGTGGGCGTATACGAGGTCTCCCCGGCCACGTGTGCGCCCTTTCAGCAGCCAGCGAGCGGGTGTCGACAACCTGAACGTCGACTTCCTCACTCAGACCCACCAGGCCGGCAAAACCATGTCCCGCAGGCCGCGCGTGATCAGGGCGACAGCATTTCCAGTTCCGCGGCGAGGTTGCGGCGGGCCCGCTCCTCCCACTGCCCGCGGCCGTGGGGTGTCCTGAACAGGTGGGGAAGGTCCAGGAGTTGGCGCAGGACCGCGGCACGCCCCTCGCGGAAGGCGTCCTCGGGCACGAAGTGGTACTCGGCGCGGACGTCGGCCGCGTAGGCGGCGTACCGCGCGGGCGGCGCGGCGAGCACCGCCAGGTCGGCGTCGCACAGCACCTGGCCGTCGCGGTCGCCGGCGGCGGGGTCGTGGGTGACGGTCAGCCGGACCAGCCGGGCCACCTCCGCCGTCCGGTCCGGGCCCACCCCCGCCTCGGGCAGGGCGCGCTCGGCGAGGCGGGCCGAGCGCTCCTCGTTCTCCGAGCGGTCGGGCAGGTAGACCGCGTCGTGGAACCAGGCGGCCAGCCGCACCGCGTCCGGGTCGGCCGCGTACCGCTCCAGTGCGTCGACGTGGTCGAGGACCGCGGTGAGGTGCGCGAGCGTGTGGTACCGCCGCTGCGGCTCCTGCCAGCGGGCGAGCAGCCGGTCGGCGTACGGCAGCGGGTCGGGTCCGGCGCCCTGCCCCCGCGCACCGTCCAGCGCACGGGCGAAGCGTGCCCGCAGGGCGTCGAGGTCGACGGGGGTGGCGGGACCGGCGGGTCCGGCGGGGGCTGTGGGGGCTGTGGGGTCGGTGGGGCCCGCGGGTCCGGTGGGATCGGGGCGGTCGGCGGAATCGGCCATGGGGCCATTGTCCCGGTGGCGGCGGGCGACACGGACGGGTGCGGTGCTCGTGAAGGTGCGCCGCGCACCGGCGCCACGGGCCGGATCTCACCCGGTGCTCCGGCCGGAAAGGTCTGGCGAGTCGGTGAACCTTTTCGGTCACAGCACTAGCGTGGGCCGCATGACTTCTGCCGAGACGCACGAGGTACGGGACCCCGAGCTGCCCGGGCGGCTGCTCACCGTCGAGCGGGACGCGCTGATCCCACTGCTGCGATCCAGGCCGGACGCGGACTTCACGCTGCCCACCGCGGCCTGCCCCGGCTGGACGGTGCGCGACGTCCTCGCGCACTGCTCCGCCGCGCTGCTCAGGGTGGTGGAGGGCCGCTTCGAGAAGGGCGTGTTCTCGCCCGAGTCCAACGACCGGGACATCGCCGAGCGCGCCGGCTGGCCGCACGCCCGCGTGGTGGACGAGCTGGAACGCGGGATGACCGAGGCCGGCCCGCTGATCGCCCGGGCCGGCGGGGCGCTGGACATGATCGCCCTCGGGGAGTGGGTGCACGCGGGCGACGTCCGGGAGACCTTCGGCACCGCGGGGGCGTACGAGGGCGACGGACTGCCGTACGCGCTGCCCCTGCTCGCGCACATCACCCGGGGCAACGGACACCTGCCGCTCCACGCCGACCTGGACGACCTGGACGAGCCGCTGCGCCTCGGCGAGTCCGACGGGGAGCGCACCCCGGCCCGCTACATCGGCGCCGCCGCCACGCTCGTCCGGCTCTACGCGGGCCGGCCGGTGCCGCCGCACGGGGCGGACTTCGAGCTGGCCGGGGCGGACCGGGAGGAGCTGAACATCTTCGGGTGACCCCGGCCCGGCCCGAGGCGACCGCCTCCTCGGCGCGGCGGCCCGCTCGGCGTACCCTGAGATTGGACTAGACCTGTTCGCTCCAGGGGAAACCGAGGAAAGGGGTCCTATGAGCACGCGTGCAGTCCTGGAGGTGATCGCCCTCGACGCCGGGGACGCGATCGCCGCCCAGGCCGGAGGCGCGGACCGCCTCGAGCTGGTCACCGACATGGCCGCCGACGGGCTCACCCCGCCGGTTCCGGTCTTCGCCGCGATCCGCGCCGCCGTCGGCATCCCGCTGCGGGTGATGCTGCGGCTCGCGGACGGCTTCGCCGCGGACGACGTGGAGCGGCTGGTCCGGGTCGCCGGGGACCTGCGGGCCGAGGGCGCCGAGGAGTTCGTGCTCGGCTTCCTCGACGCGGACGGCGCGGCCGACCTGGCCGTCGTGGAGCGGCTGGCCGCCGTGCTGGAGGGCTGCCGGTGGACCTTCCACCGCGCCATCGACCGGGCCGCCGACCGGGAGGCCCTGCGCAAGCAGCTGGACGGACTGCCCGGCCTCGACACCTATCTGACCGCGGGCGCGGCGAGCGGCGTCGACGACGGCCTGCCCACCCTGGCCGCCGAGGCCGCACGCAGCGGCGAGCCCGGGTACGAGCAGCGGATCATGGTGGGCGGCGGACTGCGCCTGGAGCACGTGCCGCCGCTGCGCGCCGCCGGGATCGACGCCTTCCACATCGGCGGCGCCGCCCGCCCAGGCGGCTGGTCCGGCCCGGTCTGCGCCCGGGCCGTCGCACGGTGGCGCTCGGTCCTCGACGGGGAGTGAGCCGGGCCCCGTCCCGGAACGGGCCGGGGCCCGCGCGACGCCGTGCGGGGCGGACGCCCGGGTCCCGGCGCCGCGCTCCCGGACGGGTCGGGCCCTGCGGGGACACGCCGGACCGGACGGGAGCCCGGGCCCTCGCCCGGTCTCTCGCGCTCACGCCGGCCGCTACCCTCGCGCCGGCCTCTCGCGCTCGCCCGGCGGCTCGGGCGTGCCCGGCCTGCCGGAGCGCTGCACCGGACGGCGCACCCGGACGGCGCACCCGGGCGGCGGGCCCGGCGCGGCGGGTGCGTCCGTGCGGCGGCGTGGGGCGGGGACCCGGCCGGGCCTACCCCCGCGGTGCGTCGCCCGACAGCTGGGCCGGGAGTGCCGTGGTGTGGGTGACGATCAGGCCCGAGACCGCTCGGGTCAGGGTCACGTACAGACGGCGCAGGCCGGTGCGCTCGTCGGGCTCGCCGTCGACCACCGCCTGCGGTTCGTCGAGGACCACGTAGTCGTACTCCAGGCCCTTGGCCAGCGAGGCCGGGACCAGGGTCAGCCGGGTCTCCCGCGTGGTCTCCTCGCCGGGGGAGAGGTGGCCGAGGCCCGCGGCGGCGAGCGCCCCGGCCAGCGCGGGCACCCGGGCGTCCGCGGCGATCAGGCCGACCGAGCCCTCGTTGCGCAGCAGTTCCGCGCAGGCCCCGACCACCTCGGCGTCCCCGCCGACCGGGCGGACTCGGAAGAAGCCCGGGTTCTCGCGCACCGACGCTACCGGCGCCAGCCCGGGGGCGATGTGCGGCAGCAGCCGGGAGGCGTAGGCGATCACGTCCGTCGGCACGCGGAAGCCCGCCGTCAGCTCCTCGACCACCCCCTCCGCCTTGCCGAGGTGGGCCAGGGCCTCCTCCCAGGACCGGGTCGCCCACGGAGTGGTGCCCTGGGCGAGGTCGCCGAGGACCGTCGCGGAGCCGGTGCTGCACCTCCGACCGACCGCCCGGTACTGCATGGGGGAGAGGTCCTGCGCCTCGTCCAGCACCACGTGCCCGAGCGAGTGGGTCCGCTCCACCAGGTCGGCGGCCTCGTCGACGAGCACGGCGTCCGCGGCCGACCACCGGGCCGCCTTCACCGACCGCACCGGCTTCGCCCACAGGATCGTCTTGCGCTCCTGCTCGGTGAGGATCCCCTCCGCGTGCGCGGCGAGGAAGTCGGCGTCGGTCAGCAGCCGCAGCACCAGCTTCGCCGGATCCACCGGCGGCCACACGGACTTGACGGCCGCCTTCACCGCGGCGTTGCGGGCGACGGCGTCCTGCACCCGGTCGTCCGGGGCCTCGCCGGCCCGTTCCATCTGCACCAGCACGGCGTGCGCGATGCGCTGCGGCAGCGCCTCGCGGGCGGCCCCGTAGCGGATGCCGCGCTCCAGCAACTCCTCCACGATGGTGCGGAGTTCGTGGGCCGGGACCCGCCAGCGGCGGGAGCCGCGGACCACCACGACCGGCTCGGCGGGCATCGTCACGTGGGAGAGCACGGCCCGCCGCAGCACCTCCGCCATCCGGGCGTCGCCCTTGACCACCGCCGCGTCCGCGTCGTCCGAGCCGCGCACCTCGACCCGGGCCACCAGGTCGTCCACCGTCGCCTGACGCACCGTCAACTCGCCGAGGGCGGGCAGGACCTGCTCGATGTAGGTGAGGAAGGAGCGGTTCGGCCCGATGACCAGGGTGCCGGTGCGGGCGAGCCGCTCCCGGTGCGCGTACAGGAGGTAGGCGACCCGGTGCAGGCCGACGGCGGTCTTGCCGGTGCCGGGACCGCCCTGCACGCAGACCGTGCCGGACAGGCCGCTGCGCACGATCTCGTCCTGCTCGGGCTGGATGGTGGCGACGATGTCGCGCATCGGGCCCACGCGCGGCCGCTCGATCTCCTGCTGGAGCAGCTTGCTGGTGGCGGCCGCCTCCGCCGGGTCCGACAGGTGCTCGTCCTCGTACGCGGTGAGGTCGCCGCCGGTGTAGCCGAAGCGGCGGCGCAGCCCGACGTCCATCGGGTCCTTCTTCGACGCCCGGTAGAACGGCTGCGAGACCGGCGCACGCCAGTCGATCACCATCGGGTCGCCGTCCGCGTCGTGCACGTGCCGCCGGCCGATGTAGAACCGCTCGCCCTCGGCGCCCTCCGCCCGGTCGGCGCCCGGGGCGTGCAGGTAGTCGAGGCGGCCGAAGAACAGCGGGGTGTCGCTGAGGTCGGCCAGCGCCTTGATGCGGTCGTCGATCTGGCGGGCGAGGACCGCGGCGTTGACCCAGTTCGCGGTGACGTCGGAGATGTCGAGCGACTCCACGTCCTCCCGCATGGCCCGCAGCGCGGCGCGGGAGGACGTGAGGTGGGTCCGCTCGCGGAGCAGCGGGTCGTCGGCGGGGCGTGCGGGTCCGGCGGACGGGGACGAGGGGGACAAGGCGGCGCCTCCGGTGGGCCTACGGGTCAGGCTGCTGCGGGAAGCCGTCCGGTTTCCGTCCGGGCGGCGCGACACTCCGCAAGGGAGGCGGGGAAAACGGTCAGTGTAGGGCGCGGGGAGGCGACGGAGCCAACGCATTTTCCCAGGGCGCGCCGCACGGCCGGGCGCCCTTCCCGGCCTCCCGGGCATCCCCTGGGGGAGCCCTCCGCCCGGGGAAGGGGTGGCGTCCCTCCAGAGGGGTATGCCAAGAGGAGGAGGCCGGTCCCGGGGGCCGATGCCCGTCCCGTGCCCCGGGTTCCACCATGGAGTCATGAGCGCAGCAACCATCCACCCCGTCGCGCGTCCGTCCGGTGCCACCGCCGTCAAGGGCAGCCACCGCCACCGCGTGGGCGACGTCCTGCGGGCCGTCAAGGTCTTCGCGGGCGCCGCGTTCGACGTGGTCGTCCTCGGCGAGTACGGCGAGGAGGCGGGCGTGCGTCACCGGTGATCACCCACTAGGGTCGCCCCGTGCCAGAAAGGACGGTGGCCCGCCGGTCACGCGCAGCGACGCCCGTTCTCCTGCTCGCCGTCTCCCTGGCGGCCCTCGTCGTCCTGTTCGCCGTCCAGCGGGTGCCGATGCCCGACGCGGTGGTCTACCGCGCCGAGGGCCAGGCCGTCCTCCACGGCCGCGACCTCTACAGCTTCCGGGTCACCGAGGGGAACCTCCCGGCCACCTACCCGCCCTTCGCGGCGCTGCTGTTCGTGCCCCTGGCCTGGCTCCCCGTCCCGCTGCTGAAGGCGGCCGCCGTCGCGGGCAACGCCCTGCTGCTGCTGTGGCTCGTCGACCTCTCCGCCCGCCTCGCGGGCCGCCCGGCCTCCCGCGCCGTGCTGTGCACCGCGACCGCCGTCGCCCTCTGGCTCGAACCGGTCTTCCAGACCTTCGTCTACGGGCAGGTCAACCTCGCCGTCGCCTGCCTGGTCCTGTGGGACCTCACCCGGCCGCCCGGCGCCCGCGCCCGCGGCGCCGCGCTCGGCGTGGCCACCGGCATCAAGCTCACTCCGGCGCTGTTCATCGTGTACCTGCTGCTGCGCGGCCGCCGCCGGGAGGCGGCCACCGCGGCGGCCGCGTTCACGGCGACGGTCGTCGGCAGCGCCCTCGTCCTGCCGTCCGCGGGCGTCGACTTCTGGACCCGCCGGCTGTTCGAGACCGGCCGCGTCGGCGAGGTCTGGATCGTCGCCGACCAGTCCCTCCAGGGGATGGTCGCCCGCGCGCTGCGGGAGACCGCGCCGGGAGCGGCCTGGGCGGTGCCGGCGCTCGTGGTGGCGGTGGCCGGGCTGTGGCTGGCGCGCCGCGTGCCGGACGAGCGGTGGGGGGTGCTGCTGACGGCGCTCACCGCGCTGCTCGTGTCCCCGATCAGCTGGTCCCACCACTGGGTGTGGTGCGTCCCGCTGATCGCCGTGCTGCTGGCGCAGGGCCACCGCCGCTGGGCGGCGGCGGCCGTGGTGGTCTTCACCGCCCGCACGATGTGGCTGATCCCCCGCGACGGCGACCTGGACCTGCACCTGCCGTGGTGGCAGGAGCCGCTCGCCTCGCCCTACGCGCTGCTGTCGCTGGCCCTGCTGGCCGCGGCCGCGCTCGGCGCCCCGCCGGTCGCCGGGCGGGAGGCCGGTCAGCCCTCCGACAGGATGTCGTCGGCGTCCACGATCCGGTAGGCGTAGCCCTGCTCGGCCAGGAACCGCTGGCGGTGGGCGGCGAAGTCCTGGTCGATCGTGTCGCGGGCGACCACCGAGTAGAAGTGGGCCTGGTGGCCGTCGGCCTTGGGCCGCAGCACCCGGCCGAGGCGCTGGGCCTCCTCCTGGCGCGAGCCGAAGGTGCCGGACACCTGGACGGCGACCGTCGCCTCCGGCAGGTCGATGGAGAAGTTCGCGACCTTGGACACCACCAGCACGCTGATCTCGCCCTCGCGGAAGGCGTCGAAGAGCTTCTCGCGCTGCGTGTTGGACGTCTCGCCCTTGATCACCGGCGCGTTCAGGTGCTCGCCCAGCTCGTCGAGCTGGTCGATGTACTGGCCGATGACGAGGATCTGCTGGCCGGCGAAGCGGCGGACGATCGCCTCCGTCACCTTCCGCTTGGTCGCCGTCGTCGCGCAGAAGCGGTACTTCTCCTCGGTCTCGGCGGTGGCGTAGGCGAGCCGCTCGGAGTCCGTGAGGTTCACCCGGACCTCGACGCAGTCCGCGGGTGCGATGTAGCCCTGCGCCTCGATCTCCTTCCAGGGGGCGTCGAAGCGCTTCGGCCCGATCAGCGAGAAGACGTCCGACTCCCGGCCGTCCTCGCGCACCAGCGTGGCGGTCAGCCCGAGCCGCCGCCGCGCCTGGAGGTCGGCGGTGAACTTGAAGACGGGCGCCGGCAGCAGGTGCACCTCGTCGTAGACGATCAGGCCCCAGTCGCGGGAGTCGAAGAGCTCCAGGTGCGGGTAGACGCCCTTCCGCCGGGTGGTCAGCACCTGGTAGGTGGCGATGGTGACCGGGCGGATCTCCTTCCTCGTCCCGCTGTACTCGCCGATCTCGTCCTCGGTCAGCGAGGTCCGCCTCACCAGCTCGTGCTTCCACTGCCGGGCGGAGACGGTGTTGGTCACCAGGATCAGGGTGGTCGACTTCGCCTGCGCCATCGACCCCGCACCGACCAGCGTCTTGCCCGCGCCGCAGGGCAGCACGACCACGCCGCTGCCGCCGTGCCAGAAGTTCTCCACCGCCTGCTTCTGGTACGGGCGCAGCGCCCAGCCGTCCTCGTCCAGCTCGATCGGATGGGCCTCGCCGTCCACGTACCCGGCGAGGTCCTCGGCGGGCCAGCCCAGCTTCAGCAGCGTCTGCTTGATCTGCCCGCGCTCGGAGGGGTGCACGGCCACGCTGTCGGGGTCGATGCGGGCGCCGACCAGCGGGGCGATCCGCTTGGACTTCAGCACCTCCTCCAGCACCGGCCGGTCGGTGGTGGTCAGCACCAGCCCGTGCGCCGGGTGCTTGCTGAGCGTCAGCCGCCCGTAGCGGTCCATCGTCTCGGCGATGTCCACGAGCAGCGCGTGCGGCACCGGGTAGCGGCTGTACTGCACCAGCGCGTCCACGACCTGCTCCGCGTCGTGCCCGGCCGCGCGGGCGTTCCACAGGCCGAGCGGGGTCACCCGGTAGGTGTGGATGTGCTCGGGGGCCCGCTCCAGCTCGGCGAACGGCGCGATGGCCCGACGGCAGCCGTCGGCCTGCTCGTGGTCGACCTCGAGGAGCAGGGTCTTGTCGGACTGGACGATCAGCGGACCATTCACGCGCGGCTGCCTTTCTGCACGGAGCTGCCTGCGGCCGCCGCGCCCCGGACGGCCACGCGGTACGGCCAATCCTCCAGTGTGCCCTACCGGCGGCCGGTCACGACGGGTCCTCCGCCAGCTCGGCCACCCCCGTGACCCGGTGCAGCGGATAGGTGCGGACCTCGTCCGCGGTGTGGTCGTACGCCGTCACGAAGCCCCCCTCGACACGGATCGGCGCGATCACGCGCTGGCTCGCGGCGCCCTCGGCGTTGACGTAGCCGATCCACAGCGCCTCGCCGGTCAGGACGGCCGCCTGCATGGTGGCCAGGGTCTCCGCGGCGGCGGTGCGGGGCAGTGCGCCGTCGGCCGGCGCGGTCGCGGCCGGCTTGCGCGGGGCGGTGGAGGCCCGGTCGCCCGCGCGGATCGCCCGGACCGCCGCGCCCAGCAGGGTCGCGTCCGGCGCCGGGGGCCCGTCCGGGACCGGTTCGGGCGCCGTGCGCGGCGGGGTGCGGTGGGCGTCGGTACGGGTCACGAGGACGTCGCCGGCCGCGGACTCGGCGGCCGGGGCGTACCCCATCGCGCGCAGGCCCTCCAGGAGCGCCGCCGGGTCCGCCTGCGCGGCCAGCACCGTGGGGGCCAGGCGGCGCAGCCGGAGCCCGGCGGACCGCTTGTCGGCGAGGATCTCCTGGAGCACGGAGTCGTCGTCGCAGCGGACGTACGCCGACGCGGCGCCCACCCGCAGGTGCCCGTGCCGGCGGGCCACGTCGTCGATCAGGTACGCCAGCGGCTGCGGCACTGGGGTGCGGGAGTGCTCGGTGAGGAAGGCGTGCAGGTCCCCGGCGGTCCGGCCGGCGTCCAGGGCCCGCCGCACGGACGCGGGCGTGAACCGGTACACCGTCGCCCCGCCCTTGGACTCCACGTCCGCGAGGACGTCCAGCACGTCCGCCAGCGGCCGCCGCAGCGGGCCGGGCGCCACCGCCGTGAGGTCGGCCTGGAGCAGGACGTGGTCCAGCGGCTCGGGCAGCAGCGGGGCGAGGGTACGGGCCGCCGCGGCGGCCGCGGCCGCCCGGTCGGCGGGGGACGGCGGCTCCGGCACGCCGTCGGCTCCCGAGGGCCGGGCCTGCCGGTGGACGGGCAGCTTGTCGCCCGGCCCCGAGGGCTCCGCCTCCCCGGCCGCGGGCGCGGCGGGCGGCGACCCGAGCAGCGCCCGCCCGTGCGCGGACAGCGCGCCCCGCCCGGTCACCCCGAGCAGTTCGGCCTCCGAGAGCGTCCACCGGGCCAGCCTGGTGCGCAGGTCGTCGTCCTGCTGCGGCCCGCGCAGCGGGCGCTCCCAGCGCAGCCGGTCGAGCAACTGCCCGGCGTCCGGCGCCGAGCCCCGCGGCAGTGCCGCGAGCAGCGCCAGCACCCGGTGCCGCACCTCCGGCGCCGCGGAGCGGTCCAGGCCCGGCCCGAGCGCCGACAGCGAGCGGTCCTTCGCGTCCCGCCCGCCGACCAGCCCCGGTGTCCGGGTCGCCGCGAGCCACGCCCCGGCGAGCCGGGTCCACCGCTCGGCCGGTGACTGCTCCCGCCACTCGTCGTAGGCCGGGGTCGCCGCGTACCGCTCGTCCGCCTCCCCGTCGGAGGCCAGCAGGCCCGCCGCGTAGGCGAGTTCCACCCAGAAGGCGGCCAGCGGCTCGGAGACGTCCAGGGCGACCGCGGTGCGCTTGAGGTCGCGCACGCTCAGGCCGCCGGAGCGCAGCACGTTCGGGCCGCCCTCGTCCCAGTCCTTCAGCAGTTCCTCGACGGTGGCGAGCGCGGTGTGGGCCTGCCCGGCCGCCGTGTCGTCCACACCCCGGGGAGGGTGCGCGGTCAGGGAGTCGAGGGCGGGCGGCAGCGGTTCGGGCGCGCGGTGCGCGCGGCCCCCGCGCAGGTGCAGGGCCGCCTCGCGGGGCAGGACGACGGTGCCGGGCGCGGTCGGCAGCAGCAGGCCGCGGTCCAGCAGCCAGCGCAGCCGGGGCGCCGGGTCGGCGGTGACCTGGCCGTACGGCGGGCCCCACACCAGGCGGTCCAGCACGTCGAGGGAGTCGGCGGGGGCGGCGGCGAGCAGCGCGGCCATCCGGCGGCGGTCCCGGAAGAGCGCGGTGAGCGCGGCCACCGCGGACACGGAGTCGTGGGTGGACGCCAGACCGGCCGCGGCCACCAGTTCCTGGATCCGTCCCGGCGACATCCCGGCGGTGGCCTCCTGCACGGTCGGGCCGAGCCCGGTCGGGGAGGGATGCTGCGGGGAGGGGGCGAGCAGCTCGCGGGCGGTGCGCACCAGCCGCAGCCGGTCGTCGCCTCCCCAGGCGAGGGCCTGTTCGCGCAGGGTGTCCACGGCGTGCGGCAGGGCCGCGGCGACGTCGGGGTCCCCGGCGTCCCCCGCCATCAGGCCGAGCAGCTCGTCGCGGGTCGCGGGGTCGCCCGCCACCGCGAGGGCCTCCGCCGTCTGCAGGGTGAAGCGGTCCAGGCGCTCCAGGGCGCGGACCACCGACGCGCGGGTCCCGGCGCGGGTGGCGAGCTGGGTGAGGTCCGTCGGGACGGGGGTGATGAGATCGGGCCGGCTGCGCAGGAGCGCGGCCAGGCAGGCGTCGTCGCGTCCGCGGAGCGCCTCGGCGAGCGAGCGCGGGGCCGCCGGTTTCTCATCGCTGCTCATCCGACCCACGGTAGCGGGTCCCCTGCCGCGGACGGCCTGCTCGGGCGGGTCACGATCGCGGAACGCCCCACCTCGAAGGGGGCGTGGGGGCGCCGCAGGGAGGCGGCGGCCGGGGCCGTCCGTGCCGTCGCGGTGCGCTACCGTCCTCCCCACGGGGTGTCACCGCCGTCGGCCCCGGAGGGGTTTTCGTGGGGATCGAGAGCGACCAGGTCGTCTACGAGTACTTGAGCCGCGTCGGGGACGTGGCGCACCAGCGGCAGCTGTCCTCGGCCACGCGGATGCGTCTGGTCTCCGAGCTGCGCAACGAGATCGACCGGCACCGGGCCCGGGCCGCCGTGGACAGCCCGGCCGCCGTCCGCCGCATCCTGGACCGGCTGGGCACCCCCGACGACGTGGTCACGGCCGCGGGCGGAGCCGCCACCGCAGGCACCGGGTACCCGGGCGGGACCGCGGACGGCGGTCCGGGTCCGGCCCCCCTCGTTCCGGTCCAGCGCGACAGCGCCGACGACGAGCCGGAGCGCCCCCGCGGGCTGCGCCGGGTCGTGCCGCGGCCGCGCCCGGCCCGCCCCGGTCCGGGCCCCGCTTCCGCGGAGCGTCCCCTGCCGCCGCACCTGGCGGGCGCCGCCGAGGTGGGCGACGCGACGACGCGGCCCGACTGGTGGCGCTCCGGCACCACCCCCTTCGGCATCGGCGACGACGTGCCGGGCTTCGTCGGGGGCGTGGAGATCCCGGAGCTGCTCAAGGCGCCGCCGCCGAGGGAGCCGGGGCGGACCGGGCCCGGTGCCCCGGCCGTCGAGCGGGCCGCCGACGCCGGGGAGGCCGGTGACACCGGCGAGCCCGTGGTCGGCGGCAGGGCCGGCCCGGTGCGCCGCCGGCTGCGGCCGCTGCGCGCCGGCGGGTGGAGCAATCCGCTGCTGCTGATCGCGGCCGGGCTGCTCGTCTCCGGTGCCGTCCTCGGCAACTGGTTCGCCCTCGGGCTGGGCTGGGTCATCGCCTACGCCTCCCGCCGCCTGTCGCCCGCCGAGTCCAAGTGGGCGGTCGTGGGCATGCCGGGGCTGGCGGTCGCGGCGGGCGTCCTGTGGCTGTGGGGCCGCAGCACCGGCCGCTGGGGCGCCCCCCTGTCCCAGGGCCACGTGAACGCCGCCGTCACCGAGACCTGGCCGTGGGTGGTCCGGGCCGCGGCCGTGCTGTCGGCACTGTTCCTGCTCTGGCGCTCGCAGCGCAGCCGCTGAGCCCGGCACGCGCCCCGGCCACGGACCGCCCCGGTGGGACGCCCGCCCACAAGGGGGCCGGAGCCTGCCGGGTGTCCCGGCCGGGAAGGTCCGGGCGGCGGGATGTCCGGCTGCGTGGGTCCGGAGTGGGCGGGATGTCCGGCCGGGAGGGTCCCGGGCGGGGGCTGTCGGGCGTCCCGGCTGCGTGGGCCCCGGGGACGGCCGGGCGTCCCCGGCGTGGAGCCCCCGGGAGACGGCCGGGCGTCCCTGCCGCGGAGGCCCCGGGGACAATGTCGTCCATGACCTCGTGCGCCCCCACCGTCGGTTTCGACCTCGACATGACCCTCATCGACTCCCGCCCCGGCATCCGCGCCTGCTACCTGGCGCTGTCCGAGCGGACGGGCGTGCACATAGACGCCGACCTGGCCGTCACCCGGCTGGGACCGCCCCTCGCGCAGGAGCTGGAGCACTGGTTCCCGGCCGACCGGGTCGAGGCCGCCGGCGACCTGTACCGCGCGCTGTACCCGGCGTACGCGGTCGCGGTGACCCCCGCGCTGACCGGCGCCCGCGAGGCGGTCACGGCCGTGCAGCAGGCCGGCGGGCGGGCGCTCGTGGTCACCGCCAAGCACGAGCCCAACGCCCGGCTGCACCTGGAGCACCTGGGCATCGCGGCCGACGCGGTGATCGGCGGGCTGTGGGCGGAGCAGAAGGCCGAGGCGCTGCGCGCGCACGGCGCCCGCGTCTACGTCGGCGACCACGTCGGGGACGTGCGCGGCGCCCGCACGGCGGGCGCGCTGTCGGTGGCGGTGGCCACCGGGCCGTGTGCCGCGGAGGAACTGCGCGCGGCCGGCGCGGACGTCGTCCTCGCCGATCTGACCGGGTTCCCGAATTGGTTTTCGGACTATCGCGCGGGCATTCGGCCGGACGGAGCCGCTTACCGGGAGTCGCCGCGCGCCTGACGGCGGCCCGCCGCGATCGACCGGAGCAACCCCGCGCCCGCGATGAGGAACCCGACGGCCATGAGCATGCTCAGACCGAACATGTAGGTCGGAAAAGGCTTCGCGCCGAGGAACAGAGGCACCAGGGTGACCAGGGTGGCCACGGCGCCGACGAAGAACACGACGGCACCGGCACGGATCAGCCGGTCACCGGGCGCGGGGGAATTCGTTCGGGTTTTGTCACGCACCAGACCAGGGTAGTTCCCAGCGCGAAGGAACAACCCGGCGACGTCTTGTCACCCGCCCGCTGCCCATTAGCCTGGGTACCGGCGGGTCCGACGCGGCCCGCCCCAGTGCTATCAAGAGCCGTTTCCGAAGCAGTTTTCCGACGAGTACGAGGACGAGGACAGACGTGCCTACCGGCAAGGTCAAGTGGTTCAACAGCGAGAAGGGCTTCGGCTTTCTCTCCCGCGACGACGGCGGGGACGTCTTCGTCCATTCCTCGGTCCTTCCCGCCGGAGTCGAGGTGCTCAAGCCGGGACAGCGCGTGGAGTTCGGTGTGGTGGCCGGTCAGCGCGGAGACCAGGCCCTGTCCGTGACGATCCTCGACCCGACCCCGTCGGTGGCGGCCGCGCAGCGCCGCAAGCCGGACGAGCTGGCCTCCATCGTGCAGGACCTGACCACCGTCCTGGAGAACATCACGCCGATGCTGGAGAAGGGCCGCTACCCGGAGAAGGCGTCCGGCAAGAAGATCGCGGGCCTGCTGCGCGCGGTCGCCGACGAGTTGGACGTCTAGGGCCCGGAGCCCCGACGCGAACGACCGGCCCGGAGACGCTCCGGGCCGGTCGTTCGCGTCGGGCGCTGCCGTCGCGGTGCGCGGGTCCTACGGGAAGTCGAGGGCGTCGGGGGCGAGGGGCGGGAGCAGGCCCTCGGCCGCCGCGCGGGTCAGCAGACCGCGGACGGCCGCGTAGCCGTCCTCGCCGAGGTCGGCGGTGAACTCGTTGACGTACAGCCCGATGTGCTGGTCGGCGACGGCCGGGTCCATCTCCTGCGCGTGCTCCATCACGTACGGCCGGGACGCCTCCGGGTCGTCCCAGGCGGCGCGCACGGAGGCGCGGACGGCGTCCGCGAGCGCCTTCAGCGCGGGCGCCCCCAGCGACCGCTTGGCGATGATCGCGCCGAGCGGGATCGGCAGCCCCGTGGTCTGCTCCCAGTGCTCGCCCATGTCGGCGAGCTTGTGCAGGCCGTAGTTCTGGTAGGTGAAGCGCGCCTCGTGGATCACCAGGCCCGCGTCGACCTTGCCGTCCCGGACGGCCGGCATGATCTCGTGGAACGGCATCACCACGATCTCCCCGACCCCGCCCGGCACGGTGTCCGCGGCCCACAGGCGGAACAGCAGGTACGCCGTCGACCGCTCGCTCGGCACCGCGACCGTGCGGCCCGCGAGTCCCGCACCGCCGGCGGCGTCCCCGGAGCCCGGCTCACGGGTGAGGACCAGCGGGCCGCAGCCCCGGCCCAGCGCGCCGCCGCAGGGCAGCAGCGCGTACTCGCCGAGGACGTACGGCAGCACCGCGTACGACACCTTCAGCACGTCGAACTCGCCGCGCTCGGCCATGCCGTTGGTGACGTCGATGTCCGCGAAGGTGACGTCCGGCGCGGGGGCGCCCGGCACCCGGCCGTGGGCGAGGGCGTCGAAGACGAAGGTGTCGTTGGGGCAGGGGGAGTAGGCGATCTGCAGGCGCCGGCTGTCAGGGCTCATGTGGGTTCCAACTCTCCAGGACGGGCGCGAGCTTCCCGAACCCCGCGGCCAGTGCCGCCAGGGCGTCGCCGATCCGCCAGGCGGCGCGGTCGCGGGGGCCGACCGGGTTGGAGACCGCGCGGATCTCCAGCACGGGCACGCCGTGGGCGGCGGCCGCCTCCGCCACGCCGAACCCCTCCATGGCCTCGGCCAGGGCACGCGGGTGGCGGGTGCGCAGCGCGTCGGCGCGGGCGGCGGTCCCGGTCACGGTCGACACGGTCAGCACCACTCCGGTGCGGGCTCCCGTCGCCGCCGCGGTCGCCCGTACGAGTGCGGCGGGCGGACGGTGGGTGACGGTGCCGAAGCCCAGCTCGGTGACGGGCAGGAAGCCGTCGGCGGTCTCGGCGCCGAGGTCGGCGGCGGTGATCTCGTCGGCGACGACGAGGGAGGCGACGGGTGCGTGCGGCGCGAAGCCGCCGCCGACACCGGCGGACACGACGAGGTCGTAGGGGGCGCCGGCCAGGGCGGCCGCGGTCAGGGCCGACGCCGTGCGGGCGGCCGCCGGGGCCGGTCCGACACCGGCGGCGAGCAGGTCGAACCCGGCGGCCCGGTGCACGGTCGCGCCGGGCAGTGCCACCTCGCGGACCGGGTCCGGGAACGCCCGGGCCACCGCGTCCCGTTCGGCGGGGACGGCGGTGGCCACGAGCACGCGTGCGGGGGACGTGGTCAGGAGTCCTTCGTCAGCTTGAAGGACCACAGACCGGTCACGTTCTTGTCGCCCTCCTTGATCGACACCAGCGTCGAGTTGCCGCTGGCGCCGTACTGGGCGTTGAAGAACACGCTGCCCGGGATGGTCCGGTAGGTCTTGGTGCTGGAGTCGGTCAGCGGCTGACCGTTCATCAGGATCGTCCAGCCCTTGTCCGCGATCTTCGGGTCGACGCCGAAGCGGACCGTGTCGTCGGGGTCGACCTTGATCGACTTGATGCCGGTGCCCTTCAGGCACTTCGCCAGGTCGGCGGCCTTGAGCGCGTTGCCGTCGTTGTAGCAGGTGGCCTCCGAGCTCACCGTGGACCGGCCGACGGTGATCGTGGACAGCGGCGTCGGCTTCTGGCAGGCCGAGAGGGCGAGCAGTCCGGCGGTAACGGCGCCGGCAGCGGCGACGGCGCGGCGGCGTCGCACGGCGGATTGCAGCGAGGTCATGGCCGAAGGCTATCGGGCACGTCGAGCCCTCCGGCCACGCGGGGGTACGGCGTGCCGTCCCGCCCCGTCCCGCGGAGCCGCGGGGGTACCCCCCGCGGCCGGGGCTCAGGCCACGCGGGGCCGGGACGCGCCCCCGTGCCGGGCCGAGGCCAGCAACCCGCGGACGGTGGTCAGCCATCCGGCTGCCACGATGGCGGCCGCCACCGACAGGCCCAGCGTGCCGTTCAGCGGCAGCACGATGCCGACGGCACCGCCGAGCACCCACGCCATCTGCAGCATCGTCTCGGACCGGGCGAACGCCGAGGTGCGCACCAGCTCGGGCACGTCCCGCTGGATCAGCGCGTCCAGGGACAGCTTGGCCAGCGCCTGCGCGAAGCCCGCGATCGCGGCCAGGCAGGCCACCAGGAACGCGCCGAAGAAGACCGTCGCGGTGACCGCCACCCCCAGCACGATCGCCACCACGGTCACGATGATCAGCTCCGGGGCCCGCGACCGCAGCCAGGCCCCGACCGCCGTGCCGAGCGCGTTGCCCGCTCCCGCCGCGACGCCCACGACCCCCAGGGACACCGCCGCGCTCTGCCCGGCCATCGGGTGCTCGCGCAGCAGGAAGGCGAGGAAGAAGATCAGGAAGCCGGACAGGCAGCGCAGGCAGGCGTTCGCGCCGAGGGCGTGCGTCACGGCCGGGCCGACCGTGCGCAGGCCGGGCCGCTTCGCCGACCTGCGGTGCGGGCCGTGCAGATGCCGTTCGTCCGCCGCCAGCAGGGCCCGGTCCTCGCCGCGTGCCGAGTCGACCTTCGGCGGCAGCGAGAAGGACAGGAAGGTCCCCGCCACGAAGATCACGAAGGCGCCGTAGAGCGGCCAGGGCGAGCCGACGGCCTGGAGCCCGGCGCCGATCGGGGCGGCCACGCCGGTGGCGAGCAGCCCGCCGAGCGTCACCCGGGAGTTCGCCTTCACCAGCGAGAACCGGGGCGGCAGCAGCCGGGGCACCACGGCGCTGCGCACCACCCCGTACGCCTTGGAGGCGACCAGCACCCCGAGCGCCGCCGGATACAGCTCCAGGCCGCCGGTCGCCGCCGCCCCCGAGATGATCAGCGCGAGCAGCGCGCGGGCGAACATCGCGCCGGCCATCGCGGCGCGCCGCCCGTGCGGCAGGCGGTCCAGGAGCGGGCCGATCACCGGCGCCAGCACGGTGAAGGGGGCCATCGTGATGGCCAGGTAGAGCGCGACCCGGCCGCGGGCCTCGTCGGTGGGCACCGAGAAGAAGACGGTGGAGGCCAGGGCGACGGTGATCATGACATCGCCGGCGCCGTTCACCGCGTGCAGTTCGATCAGCTTGCCGAGTCCGGACTCGCCGGCGCCGTGCGCGTGGGTGGCCCGGCGGATCTGGCGGACGGTCCCCGAGACCGGGAGCCGCAGGGCGCGGCCCACCGCGCGGACGGGCCCGCCGAACCGGCCCGAACCACTGCCCCGGCTGCTCCCCTTGACCCCCTTGGCCCCACCGATCCCGGCGGCGCCCGGGGGCGTCCTCGCGGCTGCCACCCCGTCATAGTGCCCCGAGACCGGCACGGGTAGTGCGAAGACGGCACGGACGGAACGGGGGATCCGGCCGAAGGCACCCTTGCGGCCCCCGCCCGGGGCGGCCGCCCCGCCCGGGCGGTCGCGTCTCGCGGGAGGCCCTTCCGGACCGTCCCGGCGCCCCTCCGTCCGGCCCCGGTAGGCCATGACCGGGAAGGAAACTCCCGCCGCGCGGCGGCGAAGCACCCCGTCGGTGTAGGCCGAGCGCACGCGAGAAGGTAGCGTGCACAGCGCGTCGCGCGAACGTTCTCGGCCGCGCGCCTTACGCGCATACCGCAGAATGGATGACGTAGGTGCGCCCGAGTGCGATCGGGCGTGGACGTCGACGCGGTCCCCGGGTCCGCTCCGTCCGCACCCCCGCCCTCAGGCCGGCGCACCCGAGAGACGGCGTAGGAGAGAAGCGATACCTGTGAGCGCAGCGACCACGCGAAGCCGCACCCCCGACCGCCTGTGCGCCGAGGCCGTCGACCTCGCCCGCGCCGCAGCCGAGGAGGCGGCGGCTCCCGGCGTCGTCGGCGAGCACGAGGGCGTCGTGTCCGAGGGTGACCGCGTCGTCACGCACTACTTCGCCTGCACGGAACCGGGCTACCGCGGCTGGCGCTGGGCCGCGACCGTCGCCCGCGCCTCCCGCGCCAAGGTCGTCACCCTCGACGAGGTCGTCCTGCTGCCCGGCTCCGACGCCGTGCTGGCACCCGAGTGGGTGCCGTGGAGCGAGCGGCTGCGCCCCGGCGACCTGGGCCCCGGCGACCTGCTGCCCACCGACGCCGACGACCTGCGGCTGGAGCCCGGGTTCTCCGGCGAGGACGAGCCGGCCCCCAACTCTGCCGTCTCCAAGGACATGGCCGAGCTGGTGGAGGCGGAGGACGCCGAGGTCACCGCCGTCCCGCCGCGCAGCCTCCCGGCGGCGCCCTCGCGCGGTTCGATCGCGGCGGTCGCCGAGGAGATCGGCATGCGGCGCGCCCGCGTACTCTCCCGGTACGGGCTGCACACCGCCGCCGACCGCTGGGAGGAGTCCTTCGGCGCGAAGACGCCGATGGCCCAGGCGGCCCCCGCCACGTGCGTGAGCTGCGCGTTCCTGGTCCACATGGGGGGCTCCCTCGGCCAGGCCTTCGGTGTGTGCGCCAACGAGTTCGCCCCGGCCGACGGCCGCGTGGTGTCACTGGCGTACGGCTGCGGCGGGCACTCCGAGGCCGCGGTCATGCCGAAGCCGCCGCAGCCCGCCGCACCGGTGCTCGACGAGACCCGGGTGGAGCCCTTCCCGCTGCGCCCGTCCCGGGACTCCGGCTCCGTGCCGGAGTCGGCGGCGGACGACGCGACGGCGGACCTGGGCCACTCGTAGCCGGCCGGCCGCCCTCCCGGGCGGCCCCACCGTCCCCCGGGGCCGTCCCCCGGGGCCGTCCCCCGGGGCCGTCCCACGCTGCGGACCCGCCGACCGCCGTCCGCGCACCCCGCCCGCCCCGCGCCCGCCCACCTGCCTCTCCGGGTCGGCTCCGGTGCGCTCTGCGCGACGCCCGCCCTCGCCGGGACGCCTCGTCGTGTCCGGCCGCGTTCCGCGCGCGGCGCGGGCGCGTACCCGCCCACGGATGGCGGCCCGCCCTGCGCGGCGCTCGGCCGCCCTCGGGGGCGCCGCCGTGTCCGGCCGCCCCCTGCCCGAACCGCGGCGCGCTCGCCCGCCCACCTGCCTCTCCGGGAGCTTCCGGCCCTCCCTGCGCGATGCTCGCCCTCGCCGGGACGCCTCGTCGTGTCCGGCCGCGTTCCGCCCGCGGCGTGGGCGCGTACCCGCCCACGGGTGGCGGCCCGCCCTGCGCGGCGCTCGGCCGCCCTCGGGGGCGCCGCCGTGTCCGGCCGCCCCCTGCCCGAACCGCGGCGCGCTCGCCCGCCCACCCCTCCGTGCGGCTCCGCACGCCTCTGCGGGACACCCGGCCGCCCGCGCCGGGCGCGGGGACGCGCCGGCCGTGTCCTGCCCGCGCTCGCTCTCCCGCCCCTCCGGGGCAGCCGCCCGCCTCCTCCGGGGCAGCCGCCGCCCCCACCGGTCGCCCCCGCCCGCCGTGGGGCATCCGACCGTCCGCGCCGGGCGCGGCGCCGCCTCCGGACGGGGCGCGGGGCCGTGTCCGGGCCGGGCGCGGCGCCGCCTCCGGACGGGGCGCGGCGCCGCCTCCGGTCGTGCCCCGAGGGACGCTCCTGCGTACCCGGGGCGGCGTCAGCCCGTGGTGTCGGTAGTCGTCCCCCCGGGTGAGGGCGGGCGCGGGGGACCGTCCGTCTTCGGCGGGCGGGGGCCCGGATCCGGAGCGTGCGGCGGGGTCCGCGTGCCCCGTCCTGGGCGCGGGGGCCGGTCCGCGGCGCGGTACCTTCGTCGTCGTCACGCCGATGAGGAGAGTGAACGTGAGCATGTGGGTGCAGCCGTCCGCCGGAGGTGATCCGTTCGGGACCGCGCGTCTGCGGCGCGGCGTGCTGGACGCGTGGGCCACCAGCCCCGCGCGGTTCAGGGAGGACGCCAACGCCGAGGAGGATCTCGTCCACGGCGGCTACCGGGACCGCCTCGTCGTCGAGTTGGCGCAGAACGCCGCCGACGCAGCCGCCCGCGCCGGGACGCCCGGCCGGCTGCGCCTCACCCTCCGCGACGGCCACCTGGTCGCCGCGAACACCGGCGCCGCGCTGGACGCGACCGGCGTGGAGTCGCTGTCCACGCTGCGGGCCTCCGCGAAGCGGGACACCGCCTCGGTGGGCCGCTTCGGCGTCGGTTTCGCCGCCGTCCTCGCCGTCACCGACGAGCCCGCGGTCGTCGGCCGGCACGGCGGCGTCCGCTGGTCCCTGGCGGAGGCCCGCGGCCTCGCCGGGGAGACCGCGCGGCACAGTCCCGGCCTCGGCGACGAGATCCGCCGCCGGGACGGCCACGTACCTCTGCTGCGCCTGCCGTTCGCCGCCGAGGGCACCGCCCCCGATCCGTACGACACGGCCGTCATCCTGCCGCTGCGCGACCCGGCCGCCGCCGACCTCGCCGAGCGGCTGCTCCAGGGCGTGGACGACGCGCTGCTCCTCGCCCTGCCGGGGCTGGAGGAGGTGGTCGTGGAGATCGGCGACGCCGCTCCCCGCACCCTGCGCCGAGGCGCCGAGGGCACGCTGGCCGTCGTGGAGGACAGCCGCGACGGCACCACCCGCTGGCGCACGAGCACCGCGCACGGCCCGCTCACCCCCGACCTGCTCGCCGACCGCCCGGTCGAGGAGCGGCTGCGCCCGCACTGGTCGGTGACCTGGGCCGTGCCCGTGGACACCGACGGCGGCCCGGCCCGCCCGCGCACCGGCCCCGTGGTCCACGCGCCGACGCCCAGCGACGAGCCACTCGGCGTCCCCGCCCTGCTCATCGCCTCCCTCCCGCTGGACAGCACCCGCCGGCACGCCGCCCCCGGGCCGCTCACCGACTTCCTGGTCGAGCGCGCGGCGGACGCCTACGCCGAACTGCTCGCCGACTGGCGGCCGGTGAACGCCGGCACGATCGGCCTGGTGCCCGGCCCGCTCGGCAAGGGCGAGCTGGACGGCGCGCTGCGGCAGGCGATCCTGGCCCGGCTGCCCCGGACCGCGTTCCTGCCGCCCGCCGTCGCGCCGTCCGAGCACGACGCGGACCTGCCGGAGGCGCTGCGGCCGCGGGACGCGGAGGTGGTGGAGGGCGCGGGCGCCGACACCGTGCGCGTCCTGGCCGAGGTGCTGCCCACTCTCGTGCCCGCCGGGCTGGAGCGGCGCGTGGAGCTGCGCACGCTGGGTGTGGCCCGGGTGCCGCTGACCGACGCGGTCGACCGGCTCGCCGGGCTGGAGAAGGACCCGGGCTGGTGGCGGCGGCTGTACGACAGCCTGGCCGGGGTGGACCCGGACCGGCTGTCCGGGCTGCCCGTGCCGCTGGCCGACGGGCGTACGACGATCGGGCCCCGCCAGGTGCTGCTGCCGCTGCCCGAGGGCTCCCCGGCCGACCCGGAGGTGCTGGCGCGGCTCGGCCTGAAGGTCGCCCACCCGGACGCCGCGCACCCGCTCCTGGAGAAGCTGGGCGCCCTGCCCGCCACCCCGCGCGCGGTGCTCACCACCCCGCAGGTCCGCGCCGCGGTGCAGGCCTCACTCGACGACGACACCGGCGCGTGGGACGAGGACACCCCGGACGCCGAGGAGCTGGCCGACACGGTCCTCGCCCTGGTCCGGGAGGCGGCTCTGGAGCCCGGGGACGAGCCCTGGCTGGGCGCGCTCGCCCTGCCCGACGAGGACGGCGAGCCGACCCCCGCGGGCGAACTCGTCCTCCCCGGCGGCCCGTTCGCACAGGTGGCGCGCGAGGGCGAACTCCCCTCCGTGGACGCCGAGCTGGCCGCGCGGTGGGGCGAACAGCCGCTCGCGGCCTGCGGGGTGCTGGTGGACTTCGCGCTGGTGCGGGCGGCGGACGTGGTCCTCGATCCGGACGAACTGGAGCCGCGCGAGGGCGACTTCCCGGAGCCGGACGACCCCGGGCTGCTGGACGCCGTCGACGTGTGGTGCGAGGACATCCTCGACCGCTTCCCGGACACCCCGGTGCCGCCGGTCGCCACGGAGATCGTCGCCGTGCGCGACCTGGACCTCGTGGACGACGGCCAGTGGCCCGCGGCCCTCGCCCGGCTGGCCCGTCCGCCGCTGCGGGACGCGCTCGTCCAGCCGGTGCGGATCCTGCTGCCGGACGGAACCCACGAGGTCGTACGGCCCTACACCGCGTGGTGG
Organism: Streptomyces tropicalis; assembly: GCF_029269835.1. Classification (GTDB taxonomy): domain Bacteria; phylum Actinomycetota; class Actinomycetes; order Streptomycetales; family Streptomycetaceae; genus Streptomyces; species Streptomyces tropicalis. The sequence goes on from NZ_JARJBB010000008.1 coordinate 176,717, forward strand.
CTGCGCGGGCACCCGGTGCTCGGCGGGCGCCGTCCTGCGGGGCTGCGCGCCGCGGGCTCCGACCCGCTGCTGCGCGGACTGTACGACGAGGCCGACGCCTCCGGCTTCGACGACGAGCAGGTGCTGCGGGCGCTCGGCGTGCGGACCACGGTCGCCGCCCTGCTGGACGAGCCCGGCGGCGCCGCCGAGCTGCTGGACCGGCTCGCCGACCCGGCCCGCCCGGTGGGCGCGGCCCAACTGCACGCGCTGTACGGCGCTCTGGCCGAGCTGGACCCGGAGCAGGTGACCCTGCCCGACGAGCTGCGGGCCGTGGTCGACGGACGGGTGGAGGTGGTGGACGCGGCGGACGCGGTGGTGTGCGACTCGCCGGACCTGCTGCCCTTCACCGGGGGTGTGCCGCTGCTGCCGGTGCGGCCGGCGCGGGCGGCGGACCTGGCGGAGCTGTTCCAGGTGCGGCGGCTGAGCGAGTCGGTCACCGGCCGGGTGGACTCCGACGGCACCGGGCACGACGTCCCCGGGCCGGTGCGGGCGCTGCTCGGGCCGCGGACCCCCGAGGCGTACGTGGAACACGATGAACTGGTCGTCGACGGAATCGAGTTGGACTGGCGCCTGACACCGGACGGGGTGCTGCACGCGGCGACCCTGGAGGGCGTGGCGGCGGGGCTGGCGTGGGCGGCCGGGCAGTGGCCGCGCCGGTTCGAGGTCGCCGCGCTGCTGGAGGACCCGTCCCGCACCGAGGAGCTGGAGCGGGACCGCTGGTTCGACTGAGGTGAACTCCGGGTGAAGTCCCGTGCGAAACAACTTCACCAGTTCGTACAACCTTTCACTATCGGCCCGGGTCTGGTCGGTGGAGTCAGCGGACTCCACCGATTCGATCCGGGCACCGTGCGGGCTCCCGAGCCGCACTTCGCCCCCTCCACGTGGGGACTACACATGCGCATTCGTGCCTCTGTCGCCGTTGTGACCGGCGCTCTGGCCCTCACCGCCCTCGCCGTGCCGGCCGCCCTGGCGGACGGTCACGCGAACCTCGCCGCGCACATCCCGGCCGCCGCCAAGGGTGCGCAGGCCGCCCGCTCCGTCGCGGCCGCCGGGCAGGCGCCCTCCGTCGCCGCCTCCCCGGCGGACGAGACCGTGGGCGACACCCGCATCACCGGCGTCACCGTCAACGCCGGCAAGGACATCGTGGTGGGCACCACGCTGAAGAAGACGTTCACCGTCTCCGTCACCGCCACCGACCCGGCCGGGATCTACGACGCCTTCGCCGTCCTGTGGCACGGCGCGAACGTGGACCAGCCGGACGGCGCCATCGTCCCGGCCACCATCGACCAGGACCAGGTCGGCAGCTGCACCAACTCCGGCGCCACCACGGCGACCTGCAAGGTCACCCTGGTCGCCGACCCCAACGACAACATCTACGCCAACCTCCTGGCGGGCACCTGGAAGGTGTGGGCGGGCGCCGCGGCCAACGACGGCGACTACGTCATCAAGGACGCCTACAAGACCACCCACGTCCAGCGCGCCTCCAAGCTCACCGTCAACGCCGCGCCGGAGCCGGTGAAGAAGGGGAGGACCGTCACGGTCACCGGCAAGCTGTCCCGGGCCAACTGGGACGACCTGCAGTACCACGGCTACACGGGCCAGCCGGTCAAGCTGCAGTTCCGCAAGAAGGACTCCAGCACGTACACCACCCTGAAGACCGTCACCACGGACTCCACGGGCAACCTGCGGACCACCACCACGGCGGGCGTGGACGGCTACTACCGCTTCAGCTTCGCGGGCACCACGACCACCCCGGCGGTCAGCGCCACGGGTGACTACGTCGACGTGCAGTAGCACCGCCCGGCGCCGCCGCCCGTGGACGCGCGGTCGGCGGCGCCCTGCCGAGGCCATCATGTAATGCACACGTCAAGCGCAGGTATGGAATGTAAAATTCCGCCGCGCGACCACAACCCTTTTCGGCCACCGCGGATCTGTCCGCGTGAGTCAACAGACTCCACGATCATCCGGGGCCCGCCCGGACGACGGCCGAGCGCACCCGAAGCCCGGCCGCCCGGCGCAGGGCCCCCTTTCTCCACTGTGGGGATCGCACATGCGCATTCGAGCCACCGTGGCCGCCGCCCTCGGCGCCCTGGCCCTCACCGCCCTCGCCGTGCCGGCCGCGCAGGCCGTCGGCACCACCCCCGCGACCGGCGGCACGCCGTACACGCTCAACGTGAGCTTCTCCAACTACAAGATCGCTCCGGCGGTCAAGGTCGGCACCACCAACGAGGTCTCCACCACGGTCACGTACACGCTGACCCACGGCGCGGACGTCGACATCACGGCCAAGGACTTCTACACCGACCCGTTCCTCTACCGGGGCTCCTTCGCCGACCCGTCCAAGGAGCTCTACGGCGACAACCCGGCGACCTGCACCGCCACCTCGTCGACCACCGCCGCCTGCACGGCGACCATCGACATCTACCCCGCCGACGGCGACCTGCAGAACGTCGACGCCGGCAAGTGGACCGCCGCCGCCGAGGCCATCGCCTTCAACGGGCAGTCCCAGAGCAACCCCGACTACAGCAAGGTCGGTTACAAGGACCAGGACCTCATGGGCAGCACGCTGGTCCAGCGGTACTCCAAGCTCACCGCCGACGCCGCGCCGGAGCCGGTGAAGAAGGGGAGCACCATCACCGTCACCGGCAAGCTGTCCCGGGCCAACTGGGAGGACCACGCCTACCACGGCTACACCGGCCAGTCGGTGAAGCTCCAGTTTCGCAAGGCCGGCACGAGCACCTACACCACCCTGAAGACCGTCACGACGGACTCCACGGGCAACCTGCGGACCACCACCACGGCGGGCGTGGACGGCTACTACCGCTTCAGTTTCGCGGGCACCTCGACCACCCCGGCGGTCAGCGCCGCGGGCGACTACGTCGACGTGCAGTAACCCCCACCGCCCGGCCGGGCCCGACCGGCCGGGCTAGGCCGGGAAGCGGCGGTCGACCCACTGCCACAGGAACTCCAGGACGACCGCCGCGACCGCGGCCACGAGGACCGCGGTCCACGGCATCACCGCCCCCACCAGGTGGAGCGCGAAGAAGCGCTGGAGCGCCGGCACCAGCAGCACGCACACGAACGCGGCGCCCATCGCCGCCACCAGCGCGACGCGCCACCAGGTGTAGGGCCGGGCGACGATCGCCAGCACCCACATCGAGACCAGGAACAGCGTCAGCGTCGCGGCGCTGGTCTCCGCCTCCAGCGAGCCCGGCCCGGTGTAGTGGTGGCGGGCGGCGAGATAGGTCACGAAGGTCGCCACGGCGGCCACCACCCCGCCCGGCACGGCGTAGCGCATGACCCGGCGCACGAAGTGCGGCCGGGCCCGCTCGGTGTTCGGCGCCAGGGCGAGGAAGAAGGCCGGCACGCCGATCGTCAGCGTGGACAGCAGCGTCAGGTGCCGGGGCAGGAACGGGTACTCCACCTGCCAGCAGACCACCAGCACCGCCAGCAGTACCGAGTAGACCGTCTTGACCAGGAACAGGGTGGCGACCCGGGTGATGTTGCCGATGACCCGGCGCCCCTCGGCGACCACCGAGGGCAGCCCCGCGAAGCTGTTGTCCAGCAGCACGATCTGCGCGACCGCCCGGGTCGCCTCCGAGCCCGACCCCATCGACACGCCGATGTCGGCGTCCTTCAGCGCCAGCACGTCGTTCACGCCGTCTCCGGTCATCGCGACGGTGTGCCCGCGGAACTGGAGGGCGCCCACCATGTCCCGCTTCTGCTGCGGGGTGACCCGGCCGAAGACGGTGCCCTCCTCCAGCGCCCGTGCCATGCCCTCGCGCTCCGCGGGCAGCCGGCGCGCGTCGACGGTGGCGCCGCTCAGGCCCACCTTGGCGGCGACGGCACCCACGGACACCGCGTTGTCGCCGGAGATGACCTTGGCCCGGACGTTCTGCTCGGCGAAGTAGTCCAGGGTCCCGGCCGCGTCGGGCCGCAGCCGCTGCTCCAGGACGACCAGGGCGGCCGGCGCGACGCCGTCGGCGACGCCGGGGTCGTCGAGCTCGCGGCGGGCGCGGGCCAGCAGCAGCACGCGCAGGCCCTGCTCGTTCAGCCGGACGGTCTCGGCCAGCGCGGGGGCGTCCGCGGTCAGCAGCACGTCGGGTGCGCCGAGCAGCCAGGTGCTCGCCTGGCCGTCGCCCTCGCTGAAGGTCGCCCCGCTGTACTTGCGGGCGGAGGAGAAGGGCAGCGCCTCCACACAGCGCCACTCCTCGGTGTCGGGGCAGGCGGCGATGACCGCCTGGAGTGAGGCGTTGGGGCGCGGGTCGGACTCGCCGAGCGCGCCGAGCACCGTCCGGACGTACGCCTCCTCGTAGCCGTCCAGGGGCCGCAGCTCGGTGACGTCCATGCCGCCCTCGGTGAGGGTGCCGGTCTTGTCCAGGCAGACCGTGTCCACGCGGGCGAGGCCCTCGATGGCGGGCAGCTCCTGCACCAGGCACTGACGACGTCCCAGCCGGATGACACCGATGGCGAAGGCGACCGAGGTGAGGAGCACCAGGCCCTCGGGGACCATCGGGATGATGCCGCCGACCGTCCGGGCGACCGAGTCCTTGAAGCCGGTCCGCTTCACCACGAGCTGGCTGACGATCAGGCCCAGCGCGGTCGGCACCATCATCCAGGTGACGTACTTCAGGATCGTGGAGATGCCGGAGCGCAGCTCGGAGTGGACGAGCGTGAAGCGGGAGGCCTCCTCGGCGAGCTCAGCGGCGTAGGCCTCCCGGCCGACCTTGGTGGCCTGGTAGGCGCCGCCCCCGGCCACCACGAAGCTGCCGGACATCACCGGGTCGCCGTACCGCTTGACGACGGGTTCGGCCTCCCCGGTGAGCAGGGACTCGTCGATCTCCAGGCCGTCGGCCTCGGCGCAGACCCCGTCCACGACGACCTTGTCGCCGGGGCCGATCTCCAGCAGGTCGTCCAGGACGATCTCGCCGGTGCCGATCCGCACCGTGGTGCCGTCCCGCCGGACCGCGGGCCGCGCCTCCCCGATCACGGCGAGCGAGTCCAGGGTCTGCTTGGCCCGCCACTCCTGGACGATGCCGATGCCGGTGTTGGCGAGGATCACGAAGCCGAACAGGCTGTCCTGGATCGGCGCGACGAACAGCATGATCAGCCACAGCACGCCGATGATCGCGTTGAACCGGGTGAAGACGTTCGCGCGGACGATCTCGCCCAGGGAGCGGCTGCTGCGCACCGGGACGTCGTTGACCTGCCCCCGCGCGAGGCGCTGGGCGACCTCGGCGGCGGTGAGCCCGCCGCCGCGCACCGGGACGGGCACGGGGTGCACCGGGTCGAGTTCGGCGCCCGCGTCGGTGTGGGTCATGCCTTCGACGGTACGTGCGGATGCGCGGCTCCACCCGCCGAGCCGGCGGGGCCGCGTCCGGGGCGCGGAGGTCCGCGGCGCGGCCCGGGCGGGCCGCGCGGGTCAGTCGGCCGAGGTGTGCTGCTGCTCCTGCGGCGCGGGGGCGTCCGCGGCCCGCTTGATCGCCGCGTCCCGCCGGCGGACGTACCAGATGCCGATGAGGCCGAGGCCGCCGCCCGCGAGGCAGGTCCACAGCCACCAGGTGCGGCCGTGGCCGGCGTACCAGCCGTAGAAGGGGAGCTGGACGAGGAAGAGGACGAACCACACGATCGTGCCGCCGGTGATGGTCGCGACCACGGGGCCCTCCAGGGGCTCCGGCGCCTCGTGCTTGGGGGTCCACTTCGCCATGGCCCTCAGCTTACGGCCCCCGAACGGCGGCCCCGCCGGACCGTCCGCTTCCGCGGTGGTCACCGGACGATCACCTGACGTCCCAAGGGTCTACGCGCGGAGATAGCCTTTTGAGCTTCATATGTTCATACTGAAACGGTCCGAGTCTGGCCACTTCTGTTCGTATGAAACACCAACGGAAACCTGGGGGAGACCCGTCGGTGACCGGAGAGTGGCGAGACTCGATCATGTTCCCGGCCCCGGTACGTCCGTACCCCCCGCACCCCTGAGGTCACCCGCATGTCCACCTCGGCCACCGCCAAGGCCCCCGCGCCCGAGCAGCCGGGCACGCCGCCCGCGTACGGCGCCCTCGACCGCTACTTCAAGATCTCCGAGCGGGGCAGCACGCTGTCCCGCGAGGTCCGCGGCGGCTTCGCCACCTTCTTCGCGATGGCCTACATCATCGTGCTGAACCCGATCATCCTCGGCAGCGCGACGGACGTGTACGGGCACCACCTCGACAACGGCCAGCTCGTCACCGCGACCGCGGTGACCGCCGCCTTCACCACGCTCCTCATGGGCGTCGTCGGCAACGTGCCCATCGCCCTGGCCGCCGGCCTCGGTGTGAACACCGTCGTCGCCCTCCAGCTCGCCCCGCGGATGTCCTGGCCGGACGCCATGGGCATGGTGGTGCTGGCCGGCTTCGTGGTCATGCTGCTGGTCGCCACCGGCCTGCGGGAGCGGGTCATGAACGCCGTGCCGCTCGGCCTGCGCAAGGGCATCTCCATCGGTATCGGCCTGTTCATCATGCTGATCGGACTCGTGGACTCCGGCTTCGTCTCCCGGATCCCGGACGCCGCCCACACCACCGTGCCGCTCCAGCTCGGGGCCGACGGCCACCTCGACGGCTGGCCGGTCCTCGTCTTCATCCTGGGCGCGCTGCTGACCCTCGCGCTGATCATCCGCAAGGTGCCGGGCGCCATCCTCATCTCGATCGTCGCGATGACCGTGCTCGCGGTGGTCGTCAACGCCGTCGCCAAGGTGCCGTCCTGGGGCCTGACCACCCCGAAGTGGCCGGGCAACCCGGTCGCCACCCCCGACTTCGGCCTGATCGGCAAGGTCAGCCTCTTCGGCGGGTTCTCCAAGGTCGGCGTGCTGACCGGCGTCCTCTTCGTCTTCACCGTGCTGCTGTCCTGCTTCTTCGACGCCATGGGCACGATCATGGGCGTCAGCGACGAGGCCAGGCTCACGGACGCCCAGGGCCAGATGCCCGGCATCAGCAAGGTGCTCTTCGTGGACGGCATCGCGGTCGCCGCGGGCGGCGCCAGCTCCTCCTCGGCCACCACCTGCTTCGTGGAGTCCACGGCCGGCGTCGGCGAGGGCGCCCGCACCGGCTTCGCCAACGTGATCACCGGCGCCCTCTTCGCGGTGGCCCTCTTCCTCACCCCGGTCGCCACGATGGTGCCGTCCCAGGCGGCCACCCCGGCCCTGCTCGCGGTGGGCTTCCTGATCCTGGCCGGCTCGGTCCGGGAGATCGACTGGTCGGACTACACGATCGCGGTCCCGGCCTTCATCACGATGGTGATGATGCCGTTCACCTACTCGATCACCAACGGCATCGGCATGGGCTTCATCACCTTCGTGGTGCTGCGCCTCGCGGTGGGCCGCGCCCGCGAGATCCCGGCGGCGATGTACGTGGTGGCGGCGGTCTTCGCCTTCTACTACCTGATGCCGGCCCTGGGCCTGACCTGACCCGGCGGGGTCAGGTGACCCCGTAGAACCTCTCCGTCTCCTCGACGGCGGCCTGGAACCGCTCGTCGAAGTCATCCCGCATGAGCGTCCGGACGACATAGTCCTGGACGCTCATGCCTCTTTTGGCGGCGTGGTCCCGGAGCCGTTCGAGCAGCTCACGGTCTATGCGCAGGCTGAGCACGCTGGTCCCCATGCAGACGAGGGTCGCCGCCCGCTTCGGCGCGACGTGTCACGTTCCGCATGGGGATCACCCGTACGAGTGATATCCGGCCGAAATGGTGCCGCAGTGGCCAGGGTCACGGCATGGAGGCGTGTCACCGTTGGTCTTTAGGGAGAGTAATGAGTTACGCTAAAGACATGCCGGACCTTACCCATGGCGACGACGCTGCCGCCGTGAACGCCCTGCGCTCCTCCGTGATGCGGCTGTCCCGTCGGCTCAAGCACCAGCGGGTCGACGAGTCGCTGAGCCCCACCGAGATGTCGGTGCTGGGCACGCTGTCCAACTGCGGCAGTGCCACGCCGGGCGAGCTCGCCCGCAAGGAGCACGTGCAGCCGCCGTCCATGACACGGATCGTGGCGCTGCTCGAAGCCAAGGGGCTGGTCCGGCTGGAGCCGCATCCCGAGGACCGGCGCCAGAAGGTCGTCACCAGGACCGAGCAGGCCGAGACCATGCTCGAGGAGAGCCGCCGCAAGCGGAACGCCTTCCTGGCCGGCCTGGTCGAGGGCCTGGACGAGGACGAGTGGGCGAAACTGCGCGCCGCCGCCCCCGTGCTGGAGAAGCTCGCGCACCTGTAAGCACGTCACGCAAGGAGGCGACCCTTTTGAGTTCGGGATCCGGAGCAGCTTCCGCCCCCGCACCGTCCACCCACGACCCCTCGGCCCGTCCCGCCCGCAGCACCTCGATGTTCAGCTCGCTGAAGATCCGGAACTACCGGCTCTTCTTCGTCGGGCAGGTCGTCTCCAACACCGGCACCTGGATGCAGCGCATCGCCCAGGACTGGCTGGTGCTCAGCCTCACCGGCTCCTCCGCGGCCGTCGGCATCACCACGGCCCTGCAGTTCCTGCCCATGCTGCTCTTCGGCCTCTACGGCGGGGTCCTCGTCGACCGGCTGCCCAAGCGGCCCGCACTGCTGGTCACGCAGACCGCGATGGCCCTCACCGGCCTCGCCCTCGCCGCGCTCACCCTGACCGGCCAGGTCCAGGTCTGGCACGTGTACGTCGCCGCCTTCGCCGTCGGACTCGCCACGGTCGTCGACAACCCGGCCCGCCAGTCCTTCGTGTCCGAGATGGTCGGCCCCGGCCAGCTCCAGAACGCGGTCAGCCTGAACTCGGCGAACTTCCAGTCCGCCCGCCTGGTCGGCCCCGCCGTCGCGGGCCTGCTGATCACCGGCGTCGGCACCGGCTGGGCGTTCCTCTTCAACGGCCTGTCCTTCGTCGCCCCCGTCGCCGGGCTGCTGCTGATGCGCTCCCGCGAGCTGCACGCCGTGCAGCGCGCCCCGCGCGGCAAGGGCCAGCTCCGCGAGGGCCTGCGCTACGTCGCCGGGCGGCCGGACCTGATCTGGCCGATCGTCCTGGTCGGCTTCATCGGCACCTTCGGCTTCAACTTCCCGGTGTGGCTGACGGCCTTCGCCGACGACGTCTACCACGCCGGCGCCGGCGGCTACAGCCTCTTCAACACGCTGATGGCGGTGGGCTCCCTGGTGGGCGCGCTGCTCGCCGCGCGGCGCGGCACGGCCCGGCTGCGGGTGCTGGTCGCGGGCGCGGCCGCCTTCGGCACGCTGGAGGTGGTGGCCGCGCTGGCCCCGTCGTACTGGCTGTTCGCGGTGCTGATGGTCCCCATCGGGATCTGCGGCCTGACGGTCAACGTCACGGCGAACACCGCGGTGCAGATGGCCACCGACCCCGCCATGCGCGGCCGGGTGATGGCCCTGTTCATGATGGTCTTCGTCGGCGGCACCCCGCTCGGCGCACCGGTCGTCGGCTGGATCACGGACGCCTACGGGCCCCGGATCGGCTTCGTGCTCGGCGGCGTCGTCTCGGCCGCCTCGGCGGTCACGATCGGCCTGCTGCTGGCCCGCGCGGGCGGCCTGCGCCTGGCGGTCGCCTGGCGCCGGGGCCACCCGCACGTCCGCTTCGTCCCTCGCGAACGCCGCGAGGACCTGGCCCCGGCGGCGTGACGCGCCGCCGGGGGCCGTCCCCCGGCGGTGTCCGTCCCCGGGCGGCCCGGTCCCCGGCCGGTGTCGGTACCTGGGCGGCCCGGTCCCCGGCCGGTGTCGGTGCCCGGCCGGTGTCGGTACCTGGGCGGCCCGGTCCCTGGCCGGTGTCGGTACCTGGGCGGCCCGGTCCCCGGCCGGTGTCGGTCCCCGGGCGGCTCGTCTCTGGTAGCCCGCCTCCGGGTGGTCCGTCCCTTCGGGTCCGGCGGGTGCCGTCCCCCGGCGACGTCCGTCCCCGGGGTGGTCTGCCCGGTCGCGTGCCGCCGTCCCTGCGCGGTCCGTCCCCGGGGTGGTCCGTCCCTTCGGGGCCCGGCGGGTACCGTTGCCCGGCGACGTCCGTCCCTGGGCGGTGCGTCCCCGGTGGTCCGTCCCCGGAGTGGTCAGCCCGGTCGTGTGCCGCCGTCCCCGGTGGCCCGTCTCCGGGGTGGTCAGCCCGGTCACGTGCCGCCGTCCCCGGTGGCCCGCCTACGGGTGGTCCGTTCCCGGGGTGGTCCGCCTCTTCGGGGGCCCGGCGGGTGCCGTTGCCCGGCGACGTCCGTCCCTGGGCGGTGCGTCCCCGGTGGTCCGTCCCCGGGGTGGTCAGCCCGGTCGCGTGCCGCCGTCCCTGGGCGGTCCGTCCCCGGTGGTCCGTCTCCGGGGTGGTCAGCCCGGTCGTGTGCCGCCGTCCCCGGTGGCCCGTCCCCGGTCGCCCGCCCCGGGGTGGTCCGTCCCTTGGGGGGCGTTCCCGGTCGGGTGCCGTGCCCGGGTGGGCCGTCCCGGGTGTTCCATGCCGGTGGTCCGTCCCGGCCGGGGGCCGCCGTGCCCGGCCGGGTGCCCTCCCGGTGGTGCCGTCATGTCCGGCAGGGGGTGCCGTCCTTGGCGGGGCGCCGCACCCGCTGGGGGCGCCGCACCCGCCCGGGGCGCCGGGCCCGGCCCGGTGTCCCGTCGGCCGCTCTGTCAGACCCTGCGCATCAGGACCTGGCACGGCCAGGCGTCCGGGCCGAGGGCGAGGGACTCGGTCGGGGTGAAGCCCTGGCCCTCGTAGTAGGTGATCAGCCTGCGGTCGTCGCCCGCGTAGCAGTCGACCCGCAGCAGGGAGACCCCCGCGCGGGCGGTCTCCGCGGCGGCGTGCGCCAGCAGCGCGCCGCCCGCCCCGTGCCCGGCGAAGCGGCGGTCGGAAGCCAGCAGGTGGATGTAGCGCTCGGGCTCTCCGGCCGGGGCGACGTAGGACCCCGGCCCGTCGGTGAGGGTGAGCGTGGCCGCCGGGACGCCGTCCAGCTCGGCGATCCAGGGGGTGCCCCCGGTGGCGTAGCGGGTGACCTGGTCGACCGCGCGAGGGTTCTCCGACCACGGCTCGGTGCCCCACTGCCGGGTGCGGCCCTGCGCCACCAGCCAGGCGACGCAGCTGTCCAGCATGCCGAGTATCAGAGGGATGTCGTCGGGGCCGCCTTGCCTGATCGTCGTCCGCATGGGGCCATGATGCCGCCCCGCCGGCGTGGCAGGGTGAGCTTCATGAGACTCTTCGCCGCCGTCCTCCCGCCGGACGACGTGGTCCGCCAACTCGCCGACCGTATCGCCGTGTTGCGGCAGCTCCCCGGAGCGGACCGGCTGCGCTGGACGGGCCCGCCCGGCTGGCACTTCACGCTCGCCTTCTACGGCGAGGTCGGGGAGGAGACCGTGCCGGAGCTGTCCGAGCGCCTGGCGCGGGCCGCCCGGCGCACCGCGCCGTTCCCGCTCGCGGTGCGCGGCGGCGGGCAGTTCGGGCACGGCCGGGCCTTGTGGGCGGGGGCGGAGGGCGACCCGGCGGCCCTGCGGCAGCTCGCGCAGCGCGCGGAGGCCGCGGCGCGCAGGGCGGGCGTGCCGATGGAGGAGCACCGCCACTACCGGGCCCACCTGACCCTCGCGCGCGGCCGGGAGGCGGTGGACGTCCGGCCGTACGTGGCGGCGCTGGACGACTTCGCGAGCCGTACGTGGACGGTCGACGAGGTCGCCCTGGTCCGCAGCCGCCTGCCGAGGTCCGGTGTGCCCGGCGAGCAGCCCCGGTACGAGACGGTCGGCCGCCGGCCACTCGGCGGGGCCGGTTAGTCTCGAAGGCGTGGACCCGAAAACCCGGAACCGGATCATGGCCGGTGCGCTCGTGCTGATGCTCGCCGTCGTCGCCCTGGCGGCCGCACTCGGCCGCTGACCCGTCGTGCCCGCCGCGTCCGCCGTGCCGCGGCCCGGCGCCGTCCCCGTCCCGTACGACGGCTCGCCCGCCCCGCGGCCACGCCCCGCACGGCACGACGACTTCCCGGCGCCGGTGATGGCTCCGCCCCCGCACGGCGGCCCCCGGCCACCCCCAGGCCGCTGTGGGCCCGGGGACGGCCCGGTGGGGGAGCGTCCGCCGCCGGCGTCCGCATCGACGCCGGCCGGGGGCTACCAGGCGAAGGCCTCCGGGGACGGGCCCGGGCCCGGGAAGATCTCGTCCAGGCCGGTCAGCAGCTCCTCGGACAGGTCCAGCTCCACGGCCCGCAGGGCGGAGCCGAGCTGCTCGGCGGTGCGCGGGCCGACGATCGGGCCGGTCACGCCGGGCCGGGTCAGCAGCCAGGCCAGGGCGACCTCGCCGGGCTCCAGACCGTGCTTGTCCAGCAGGTCCTCGTAGGCCTGCACCCGGTCCCGCACGGCGGCCTCGCCCAGCGCGTCCGCGGCCCGTCCGGAGGCGCGCCGTCCGCCTTCGACCTGCTTGCGCAGCACGCCGCCCAGCAGACCGCCGTGCAGCGGCGACCAGGGGATGACGCCGAGCCCGTAGTCCTGCGCGGCCGGGATGACCTCCATCTCGGCGCGCCGCTCGGCGAGGTTGTAGAGGCACTGCTCGCTGACGAGCCCGTAGGAGCCGCGCCGCGCGGCGGCCTCGTTGGCCTGGGCGATCTTGTAGCCGGGGAAGTTGGAGGACCCGGCATAGAGGATCTTGCCCTGCTGCACCAGGACGTCGATCGCCTGCCAGATCTCCTCGAAGGGAGTGCTCCGGTCGACGTGGTGGAACTGGTACAGGTCGATGTGGTCGGTCTGCAGCCGCTTGAGGCTGGCGTCGACCGCACGACGGATGTTGAGCGCGGAGAGCTTGTCGTGGTTGGGCCAGACGGTGCTGCCGTCGGGGGCCATGTTCGCGTAGACCTTGGTGGCGAGGACGACCTTGTCGCGCCGGTCGCCGCCCTTGGCGAACCAGTTGCCGATGATCGTCTCGGTGCGGCCCTTGTTCTCGCCCCAGCCGTAGACGTTGGCCGTGTCGAAGAGGTTGATCCCCGCGTCCAGGGCCGCGTCCATGATCGCGTGGCTGTCCGCCTCGCCGGTCTGCGGACCGAAGTTCATGGTCCCGAGGACCAGCCGGCCGACGGTGAGTCCTGTGCGTCCGAGCTGCGTGTACTTCATGGTCCCCAAGCCAACGTCCTGGAGTGCGCTCGATGCAAGGGAACCGGGCGGCGGGGGTCAATCCTGCGGGAACTCGTCCGTCCCGAGGGTGAGGCCGACGACCGTGTCGGTGAGGTTCAGGCCGGTGCCGATGAGGACGACGGTCCGTCGCCGTGCGGCCGTGCGGTACAACGATGCGGAGCGGGTCCGGGAGACGCCGGGATCAGGCCGAAGTGATCACGCCGGGTACGGTCCGCCCAGCCCCCACGCCTGGTCCATCGCGGTGGCGAAGGCGCCCGCGATGCGGTGTTCGCCGCGCGCGTTGGGATGGGTGCCGTCGTAGGTGTCCGTGTGGATGTCGTAGTCCTCGGGCGGGGAGGCGAGCAGGATCGGCGAGCGGGGCGTGTCGAGGTCGGCGACCGCCTTGGCGAGGAGGACGTTGAAGTGGGCCACCTGCTCGCCGAAGGGTGCGTCGGTCTCGGCCCGCACGTTCGGGATCACCGGCAGCAGCACCATCCGGACGCGCGGACCGGCCTCGCGCGCGGCGGCCACGAAGGCGTGCACGTTCTCCGCGGTCTGCTCGGGGTCGGTGTAGAAGCCGAGGTCGATCAGGCCCAGGGAGACCAGCAGCACGTCGGCCCGGGTCGCGCGGATCGCCGGTCCGATCAGCGGGGCCATGTGCAGCCAGCCCTCGCCCCAGCCGGCCAGGTGGCCGCGGGGGAAGGCAGGGTCGGCGTAGGCCAGCGAGTCCGGAGCGTCCGCCGCCTTGTCGTAGAGAGTCTCGCGCGGCCCGACGAGTGTGAAGGGGCCGCCGTGGGTGGCGGACAGGTGCTGCCACAGCCGGTACCGCCACGTGTGTTCGCCCGCGCTTCCGATCGTCATGGAGTCACCGACGGGCATGAACCTGAGCATCCGCTCATCATGGACGACGGCGGATGCCGGTGGGGTACGAGGGGGTGTGAAGCCCGCCACGCCGGGTGAACACCGGTGCGGGATGGCAGGCTTGGGGGATGCGCCGACCGCTCGCCCTCCTCGCCGGGGCCCTCCTCGTGGGCGTGCTCGCCACGCCCGCGCCCGCCGCCGACGGGGACGGCGGATTCACCATCAAGGACCCCCGCATCAAGGAGTCCAGCGGCCTCGCCGCCTCGCACCTGCACCCCGGGATCTACTGGACCCACAACGACAGCGACGACGGCCCGTACCTCTACGCCGTGGACAGCAGGACCGGCCGGACCGTCGCCACCGTCACGCTCAGCGGCATCGGCCGGCCCCGGGACGTCGAGGCGATCTCCATCGGCCCCGGAAACGAGATCTACGTCGGCGACATCGGCGACAACCTCGGCGGCACCTGGTCCCACGTCTGGATCTACCGGCTCCCCGAGCCCAAGGCGCTCCGCGATCAGACCGTGCGGGCGACGCAGTACACGGTGACCTACGCGAACGGGCCGCGCGACGCCGAGTCGCTGGTGGTGCACCCGAGGACGGGCCGCGTGTACATCATCGACAAGAAGGAGGACGGCGGTCACCTCTTCGAGGGGCCGCCCCGGCTCTCCGCCTCCGGCACCAACGTCTTCCGCCCGATCGCCCCGGTCGACCTGTGGGCCACCGACGCGGCCTTCTCGCCCGACGGCCGCCGGCTCGCCGTCCGCGGCTACTTCGGGGGCATCGCCTACGACTTCGACGGTGGCCGCATCCGGCGGACCGGGCAGCTGAACGTGCCCCTCCAGGCGCAGGGCGAGTCCGTCACGTACAGCGCCGACGGCACGAAACTGCTCTACGGCAGCGAGGGCGCCGACAGCCCGGTGGAGGTCCGGGACGCGCCGGGGGCGTCCGCGTCCGAGTCCCCTTCCCCCGACGGGAGTTCCGCCTCCGGCGGCGGGATCCTGGGCGGCGCCGGATCCCTGGGGACGGTCGCCGTCGCGGCCGCCGTGGTCGCGGCCGCGCTCCTCGGCCTGCGCAGGCTCGGGCGCCGGAGGTGAGACCGTGCGGGCGGTGAGCGGCCGGGGCCGGTGGAGCGTCACGGCCTGGGGACGTAGGACCGCACCACGTCGTCGCCGGCCTGCCAGGTGGGCGGGCCGGCGCGGTCCGGTGCCTGCCGGCATGCCTCGTCGTGCGGGTACGGCAGATGGCGGCCGGCTGTCCGGCAGCGCCTGTGCCGGCGGCGCCGGCGGGCGTCCCGTGGGCCGCCGGGCGGTGGGCACGTGTTGTCGGTGCGTGGGGATGCGGAAGGTTTCGGTTGCGGGCGTGGGCTGAAACTACGGCTGCATTCCGAGCTGGTGGGCCGCTGCCGGGGAGGCACGCGACGAGGGGCGCCCGGTGCTCACCGGGCGCCCCTCGTCGTCGTGCGGGGAACCGCTACAGCTTCTCGATCACGTGGTCGACGCACTTCGTGAGCGCCTCGACGTCCGCCGGGTCGATCGCCGGGAACATCGCGATGCGCAGCTGGTTGCGGCCGAGCTTGCGGTACGGCTCGGTGTCCACGATGCCGTTGGCGCGCAGCACCTTGGCGACGGCGGCCGCGTCGATCTCGTCGGCGAAGTCGATCGTGCCGATGACCTGCGACCGCTTGGCCGGGTCGGAGACGAACGGGGTCGCGTACTTCGACTCCTCCGCCCAGGAGTACAGGCGGGTCGAGGAGTCCTTGGTGCGGGCCGTGGAGAAGGCCAGCCCGCCCTGGCCGTTGAGCCACTTCAGCTGCTCGTCGAGCAGGAACAGGGTGGCCAGGGCCGGGGTGTTGTACGTCTGGTTCTTGCGGGAGTTGTCGATCGCCGTCGGCAGCGAGAAGAACTCCGGGACGTGGCGCCCCGAGGCGTGCACGCGCTCGGCGCGCTCGATCGCGGCCGGGGAGAACACGCCGATCCACAGGCCGCCGTCGGAGGCGAAGGACTTCTGCGGGGCGAAGTAGTAGACGTCGGTCTCGGCCACGTCGACGGGCAGGCCGCCCGCGCCGGAGGTGGCGTCCACCAGGACGAGGGCGCCCTCGTCGGCGCCGGCCACCTGCCGGATCGGCATGGCGACACCCGTGGAGGTCTCGTTGTGGGTGAAGGCGTAGACGTCGACGCCGGCCTCGGCCCGCGGCTCGGGGTGCGTGCCGGGGTCGGCGGAGACGACGGTCGGTTCGGCCAGCCAGGGGGCGAGCTTCGCGGCCTTGGCGAACTTGGAGCTGAACTCGCCGAAGGTCAGGTGCTGCGACTTGTTCTCGATCAGGCCGTGCGTCGCGATGTCCCAGAACGCGGTGGACCCGCCGTTGCCGAGGACCACCTCGTAGCCGTCCGGCAGGGAGAACAGGGCGCGGATGCCCTCGCGCACCGAGCCGACCAGGTTCTTGACCGGGGCCTGGCGGTGGGAGGTGCCCAGCAGGGACGTCCCGGTGGCGGCCAGCGCGTCCAGCGCCTCCACCCGCACCTTGGAGGGACCCGCGCCGAATCGACCGTCCGCGGGCTTGATGTCAGCAGGAATCTGGATCTCAGCCACGAGCCGGAGCGTATCGCCTCGGTGACGGCGGACGGAGCCGTGTCCGTCCGATGAGACGACGCCGTCAGCCTCCGGGACTGTCGGGTCCTACGAGGTTGACGCGCTGCCGGTGGCCGCCGCGCCGCGCGGGCATCCTGGAGCCATGACGGATCTCTCGGACCACCCGGACCACCCGGACCGTCCGGACCCGCCCGGGCTCGCGGACCTGGAGGCGGAACTGCGCCGGGCGGTGCGGGGCGAGGTCGGCTTCCGGGTCACCGACCGGGCGCTGGTCACCATGGACGCGTCCAACTACCGGCGTGTCCCGCTCGGCGTGGTCGCTCCGCGCGACGCGGACGACGTGGCCGCGGTCCTGGAGGTGTGCCGGGAGCGCGCGGTGCCGGTGGTGCCGCGCGGCGGCGGCACCTCCATCGCCGGGCAGGCCACCGGCACGGGGGTCGTCCTCGACTTCACCCGGCACATGAACCAGGTCCTCGCCGTCGACCCGGAGGAGCGGACCGCCCTCGTGCAGCCGGGGGTGGTGCTGGACCGGCTCCAGGAGGCCGCGGCGCCGCACCGGCTGCTCTTCGGGCCCGACCCCTCCACCCACGGCCGCTGCACCCTCGGCGGGATGATCGGCAACAACGCGTGCGGCGCGCACTCGGTGGCCTGGGGCACGACCGCCGACGGCGTGCGGGAGCTGTCCGTCGTCACCGCGCGCGGGCAGCGGCTGCGACTCGGGCCCGGGTGGGCCGGGGCGCCCGCGGGCCTGCGGGAGCTGGCGGAGCGGGAGACCGCCCGGCTGCGGACCGGTTTCCCGGACCTGCCGCGCCGGATCTCCGGCTACGCACTGGACGCCCTGCTGCCCGAGCGGGGCGCCGACGTCGCCCGGTCCTTCTGCGGCTCGGAGGGCACCCTCGCGGTGCTCACCGAGGCGGTGGTGGGGCTGGTCCGGGCGCCCGGCGCGCGGGCGCTCGCGGTCCTCGGGTACGCCGACGAGAGCGCCGCCGCCGAGGCCGCGGCCGGGCTGCTGCCGTGCCGGCCGCTCACCGTGGAGGGCATGGCGCGCGACCTGGTGCCGACCGCGTCCGGACTGCCGCGCGGCGGGGCCTGGCTGTTCGTGGAGACCGGCGGGGAGTCGCCGGAGGAGGCGCGTGCCGCGGCCGAGGCCGTGGTGCGCGCGGCCGGCGCCGTCGACGCCGCGGTCGTCACCGACCCGGCGGGGCGGCGGGCGCTGTGGCGGCTGCGGGAGGACGCCGCCGGCACCGCCACCCGCATGCCGGACGGCAGTGAGGCGTGGCCCGGCTGGGAGGACTGCGCGGTGCCCCCGGCCCGGCTCGGCGCCTACCTGCGCGCCTTCCGCGAGCTGCTGGCCGCGCACGGGCTGCGCGGCACGCCGTACGGGCACTTCGGCGACGGCTGCGTCCACGTCCGGATCGACTTCGACCTGCTGACACCGGACGGTGTCGCCCGCTTCCGGCGCTTCTCGCAGGACCTCGCCGAGCTGGTGGTCGCGCACGGCGGCTCCCTGTCCGGGGAGCACGGGGACGGGCGGGCGCGGGCGGAGCTGCTGCCGGTGATGTACGGCGCGGAGACGGTCGCCCTCTTCGAGCGGGCCAAGGCGGTCTGGGACCCCGACGACCTGCTGAACCCGGGGACGCTGGTCCGCCCGGCGCCGCTGGACTCGGGGCTGCGCTTCGACGTGCTGCCGCGCCGCCCCGTCGACGTCGCCTTCGCCTACCCGGCCGACGGCGGCGACTTCACCGCGGCGGTGCGCCGCTGCGTCGGCGTCGCCAAGTGCCGTACGGCGCGGCCCTCCGGGGCGGACGTGATGTGCCCGTCCTTCCGGGCGACCGGGGAGGATGAGCACTCCACGCGCGGGCGCGCCCGGCTGCTGCACGAGATGCTCGCGGGCGACCTGGTCACCGGCGGCTGGCAGTCGACCGAGGTGCGCGACGCCCTCGACCTGTGCCTGTCCTGCAAGGGCTGCCGCTCCGACTGCCCGGTCGGCGTCGACATGGCCACCTACAAGGCGGAGTTCCTGCACCACCACTACGCCGGGCGCCGCCGCCCCGCCGCGCACTACACGATGGGCCGGCTGCCGCAGTGGCTGCGCTGGATCGCCCGCACCCGCACCGCACCGCTGCTCAACGCGCTCGCCGCGCTGCGGGCCCCGGCGGCGCTGGCCGGGCGGCTCGGCGGGTTCGCGCCCGGGCGGGACCTCCCGCGGCTGGCCGCCCGGCCGTTCAGCCGCTGGTGGCGGGATCGGCGCCCGGCCGCCGACGGCCCCGGCGACCTCGTCGTCCTGTGGCCCGACACCTTCACCGAGCACCTCTCGCCGTCCGTGGGCCGGGCCGCGGTACGGGTGCTGGAGGCGGCCGGGCTGCGGGTCGCGCTGCCGCCGACGCTGCGGCTGCCGCGGCCGGCCGCGGGGCGGTCGGCGCTGCTGGACCCGGTGGCGGTGCTGCGCGGCCGCGGCCGGGTCTGCTGCGGGCTGACCTACGTGTCGACGGGCCAGCTCGACCGGGCCCGCGCGGTGCTGCGCCGCACCCTGTACCTGATGGAGCCGGTGCTGGACACCGACGCCCCGGTCGTCGTCCTGGAGCCGAGCTGCGCCGCCGCCCTGCGCACCGACCTCCCGGAGCTGCTGCCCGGCGACCCGCGCGCCCGGCGCCTGGCCGACCGGGTGCTGACCTTCGCCGAGACCCTGGAACGCCACGCCCCCTCCTGGCGGCCGCCCCGGCTGGACCGCCCGGTCGCCGGGCAGACCCACTGCCACCAGCACGCGGTCCTCGGGGACGCGGCCGAGCGGCGGCTGCGTGCGGCGGCGGGCCTGACGGGCGAGCTGTCCGGCGGATGCTGCGGCCTCGCCGGGGACTTCGGCTTCACCCGGGGCCACGAGGAGGTGTCGAAGGCGTGCGCGGAGGAGCAGTTGCTGCCCTCGGTCCGCGACGCGCCGCCGGAGGCGGTCGTCCTGGCCGACGGGTTCTCCTGCCGGACCCAGCTGGAGCAGCTCGCCGGGGTGCGCGGCCGCCATCTGGCGGAGGTCCTCGCCGACGCGCTGGACGGGGCGCCGGACGACCGGGGGCCGGAGCCCGCGGTGGACGGCCGAGGGCCTGTGCAGGACAGTGGCGTCAAGGGTTCACACCCCTGACTGAGTCCATTACCCTGGACTCCGCAGTACACCCCGATGAACGCACTCCGAGTCAGCCCTGGACCGCCCGTGAGCCTCCCCGGCACGCCCCGCGCCACCACGCCCGCGCCCTCGTCCGCGGCCCCGGCCGCCCCCGCACCGCAGGCCGGCGCGCCGCACCGGAGGGGCTCGCTCGGGCCGGTCGGCCTGGTCCTGGCGGGCGGGGTGTCGGTGCAGTTCGGCGGCGCGCTGGCGGTGACGCTGATGCCGCGCGCCGGGGCGCTCGGGGTCGTGGCGCTGCGGCTGCTGGTGGCCGCGATCGTGCTGCTGCTGGTCTGCCGGCCCCGGCTGCGCGGGCACTCGCGCACCGACTGGGGCACGGTCGTCGTCTTCGGCGTCGCCATGGCCGCCATGAACGGCCTCTTCTACCAGGCCGTCGACCGCATCCCCCTCGGTCCCGCCGTCACCCTGGAGGTCCTCGGGCCGCTGGCCCTGTCGGTGCTGGCCTCGCGCCGTGCCCTCAACCTCGTCTGGGCCGCCCTCGCCCTCGCCGGGGTCTTCCTCCTCGGCGGCGGTGGCTTCGCCGGGCTCGACCTCGCCGGAGTCGCCTTCGCGCTCGGCGCGGGCGCGATGTGGGCCGCGTACATCGTCTTCAGCGCCCGTACCGGACGGCGCTTCCCGCAGGCCGACGGGCTGGCCCTGGCGATGGGCGTCGGCGCGGTGCTCTTCCTGCCGCTGGGGATCGCGGAGTCGGGGGCGAAGCTCGCCGACCCGACGACCTTCGCCCTGGGCGCGGCGGTGGCGCTGCTCTCCTCGGTCCTGCCCTACACCCTGGAACTCCTCGCCCTGCGCCGCCTGCCCGCCTCCACCTTCGCCGTGATGATGAGCCTGGAGCCGGCCCTCGCCGCGACCGCCGGGTTCCTGGTCCTCGGCCAGTCCCTCTCCTCGTGGCAGGCGCTCGCGATCGCCCTGGTCGTGGCGGCGAGCATGGGCGCGGTCCGCACCCAGGTGGGCCGCCGCGGGGGCTCGGCGGCGCTGCCGGGCCCGGAGGCGTCGGCGGGGCAGTAGAGCGGGGGTCCTGCGGACCCCGGCGCCGCGCCCACCCCGGTGGGGGCGTTGCGGGGCGGCCCCGACCCGGGGCGTTCGGGGGTCGTCCCGGCCGGAGTGTTCGGGGGCCGTCCCGGCCGCTCGGCCGGAGTCTTCAGGCCGTCCCGGCCGCCTCGGCCGGGGTGTTCGGGGTGCCGTCCCGGTCGACCCCGCCCCTGATCGGGGCGGCCCCGCCCCACCCCCGTACATCTCACCCGCGCCCGGCCGCGGGCGGTCCGAAAATTCATGCAAGCATGCTTGATTGTTTCTGGGCCCGCTGCCATGCTCCCCCCATGGCCGACCCGACGCCCGTCATCGACGACCTGCGTGCCGAGAGCGACGAACTCGATCTGCTCGTGACCGAGTTGAGCCCCGAGCAGTGGAGGCTCCCGACGCCCGCACCCGGCTGGACCGTTGCCCACCAGATCGCGCATCTCGCCTGGACCGACCGGTCGGCGCTGCTCGCCGTCACCGACGCGGACGGCTTCCGCGGACTGGTGGAGAAGGCGCTCGCCGCCCCCGGCTCGTTCGTGGACGAGGGCGCGGAGGAGGGCGCCCGCCGGCCGCCCGCCGAGCTGCTGGCGGCGTGGCGGGAGGGGCGCACCGCCCTCGACCGGGCACTGCGGGCCGCACCGTCCGGCGCCCGCTTCCCCTGGTACGGGCCGCCCATGGCCGCCGCCTCCATGGCCACCGCCCGGCTGATGGAGACCTGGGCCCACGCCCTGGACGTCGCCGACACGCTCGGCGTGGTGCGGCCGCCCACCGACCGGATCCGGCACGTGGCGCGCCTGGGCGTGCGCACCCGGGACTTCGCGCACACCGTCCACGGACTCACCCCGCCGGCGGCGGAGTTCCGCGTGGAACTGCGGGCGCCGTCGGGCGGGACGTGGTCCTTCGGACCGCCCGACGCCTCGCAGCGCGTCACCGGGTCCGCGCTCGACTTCTGCCTGCTGGTCACCCAGCGTGCCCACCGCGACGACCTGGACCTCCGGGCCGAGGGCGAGGACGCCGACCGCTGGCTCGGCATCGCCCAGGCCTTCGCGGGGCCGCCCGGCGAGGGACGGAAGTCCGGTGCCGAGCGGGAGCCGGAGGCGGGCGCCCGGTGACGGGCGTGCTGCGCGTCGGCAACGCCTCCGGCTTCTACGGCGACCGCTTCGACGCCCTGCGCGAGATGCTCACCGGTGGCGAACTCGACGTCCTCACCGGTGACTACCTCGCCGAGCTGACCATGCTGATCCTCGCCCGCGACCGGCTGAAGGACCCCGCCGCCGGATACGCCCGCACCTTCCTGCGCCAGCTGGAGGAGTGCCTCGGCCTCGCCCACGAGCGGTCGGTGCGGATCGTGGTGAACGCCGGCGGCCTCAACCCCGCCGGACTCGCCGACGCCGTACGGAAACTGGCGGACCGGCTCGGCGTCCCGGTGCGGGTCGCGCACGTCGAGGGCGACGACCTGACCGCCGCCCACCCCGCAGGCCCCGACTCCGCCCGGCCCGGGCAGACCGCCACCGGCAGTCTCGCCACCCACGCCTACCTCGGCGGCTTCGGCATCGCCGCCTGCCTGCGCGAGGGCGCCGGCATCGTGGTCACCGGCCGGGTGAGCGACGCGGCCCTGGTCTCCGGGCCAGCCGCCGCCCACTTCGGCTGGGGGCCGGGGGACTACGACCGCCTCGCGGGCGCCGTCGTCGCCGGGCACCTGCTGGAGTGCGGGGCCCAGGTCACCGGCGGCAACTACGCCTTCTTCACCGACCACGACCCCGACCGGCTGCGCCGCCCCGGCTTCCCGCTCGCCGAGATCCACCCGGACGGCACCGCCGTCGTCACCAAGCACCCCGGCACCGGCGGCGTCGTCGACGTCGGCACCGTGACGGCCCAGCTGCTGTACGAGACCGCCGGTGCCCGCTACGCCGGACCCGACGTCACCGCCCGGCTGGACACCGTACGGCTGTCCCAGGACGGGCCCGACCGGGTCCGCGTGGAGGGGGTCCGCGGCGAGGCCCCGCCGCCCACCCTCAAGGTCGGCCGCAACCGCCTCGGCGGCCACCGCAACGAGGTCGCCTTCGTCCTCACCGGCCTGGACGTCGAGCGCAAGGCCGCCCTCGTCCGCAGCCAGATGGAGGACGCCCTCGGCACCGCCGACGGCCGCCCGGCGGAGGTGCGCTGGGACCTCGTCCGCACCGACCGCCCCGACGCGCCGACCGAGGAGACCGCGAGCGCCCTGCTCCGGCTCGTCGTGCGCGACCCCCGCCCGGAGGCCGTGGGACGCGCGCTCACCGGCGCCGCCGTGGAGCTGGCGCTCGCCAGCTACCCCGGCTTCCACGTCCTCGCCCCGCCCGGGAAGGGCTCCCCGTACGGGGTGTTCGAGGCCGCGTACGTGCCCCGCGACGGCGTCGCCCACGAGGCCGTCCTCGACGACGGCCGCCGCCTGCCCGTCCCGGCGCCCCCGGACACCCGTGTCCTGGCCGCCGTGCCGGAGCCGCCGCTGCCCGCCCCGCTGCCGCCGGGACCCGTCCGGCGGGCCCCGCTCGGGCTCGTCGCCGGAGCCCGCAGCGGCGACAAGGGCGGCGACGCCAACGTCGGGGTGTGGGCGCGCGACGACGACGCCTGGCGCTGGCTCGCCCACGAGCTGACCGCCGACCGCTTCCGGGACCTGCTCCCCGAGACCCGCGCGCTCACCGTGGTCCGCCACGTCCTGCCCGCGCTGCGCGCCCTGAACTTCGTCGTCGAGGGCGTCCTCGGCGAGGGCGTCGCCGCGCAGGCCCGCTTCGACCCGCAGGCCAAGGCCCTCGGCGAATGGCTGCGCTCCCGCCACCTGGACATACCGGAGGCCCTGCTGTGACGGTCCTGCCCACCGCCCTGGACACCACCGCCGAGGAGTACCGCACGCACCGGTCGGCGATGCTGGCCAAGCTGGCCGACCTCGACGCCGAGCACGCCAAGGCCCTCGCCGGCGGCGGCGCCAAGTACGTCGAACGGCACCGCGGCCGCGGCAAGCTGCTCGCCCGCGAGCGCATCGAGCTGCTCCTCGACCCCGACACCCCCTTCCTGGAGCTCTCCCCGCTCGCCGCCTGGGGCAGCGACCACACCGTCGGCGCCTCCCTCGTCACCGGCATCGGCACGGTCGAGGGCGTGGAGTGCATGATCACCGCCAACGACCCGACCGTGCGCGGCGGCGCCAGCAACCCGTGGAGCCTGAAGAAGGCCCTGCGCGCCAACGACATCGCGCTCGCCAACCGGCTGCCCTGCATCAGCCTGGTCGAGTCCGGGGGCGCCGACCTGCCCTCGCAGAAGGAGATCTTCATCCCGGGCGGCGCGATCTTCCGGGACCTGACCCGGCTGTCGGCCGCCGGGATCCCGACCGTCGCCGTGGTCTTCGGCAACTCCACGGCGGGCGGCGCCTACGTCCCCGGCATGTCCGACCACGTCGTCATGGTCAAGGAGCGGGCGAAGGTCTTCCTCGGCGGCCCGCCGCTGGTGAAGATGGCGACCGGCGAGGAGAGCGACGACGAGTCGCTCGGCGGCGCCGGGATGCACGCCCGCGTCTCGGGCCTGGCCGACTACTTCGCCGTCGACGAGCCCGACGCCCTGCGCCAGGCGCGCCGCGTGGTCGCCCGCCTCAACCACCGCAAGGCGTACCCGGATCCGGGCCCCGCGGACCCGCCGAAGTACGACGAGGAGGAACTCCTCGGGATCGTCCCGGACGACCTGAGGACGCCCTTCGACCCGCGCGAGGTGATCGCCCGGATCGTAGACGGCTCCGACTTCGACGAGTTCAAGCCGCTGTACGGGACCAGCCTGGTGACCGGCTGGGCGGCCCTGCACGGGCATCCCGTCGGCATCCTCGCCAACGCGCAGGGCGTGCTCTTCAGCGCGGAGTCGCAGAAGGCCGCGCAGTTCATCCAGCTCGCCAACCAGCGCGACATCCCGCTGCTGTTCCTGCACAACACCACCGGCTACATGGTCGGCAGGGAGTACGAACAGGGCGGCATCATCAAGCACGGCGCCATGATGATCAACGCGGTGTCGAACAGCCGGGTCCCGCACCTGTCGGTCCTCATGGGCGCCTCCTACGGCGCCGGCCACTACGGCATGTGCGGCCGCGCCTACGACCCGCGCTTCCTGTTCGCCTGGCCGAGCGCCAAGTCCGCCGTCATGGGCCCGCAGCAGCTCGCGGGCGTGCTGTCGATCGTGGCCCGCCAGTCCGCGGCCGCGAAGGGGCGCCCGTACGACGACGAGGCGGACGCGGCGCTGCGGGCCATGGTGGAGCAGCAGATCGAGTCCGAGTCGCTGCCGATGTTCCTGTCGGGCCGGCTCTACGACGACGGCGTCATCGACCCGCGCGACACCCGCACCGTCCTCGGCCTGTGCCTCTCCGCGATCCACACCGCCCCCTACGAGGGCGCGCGCGGCGGCTTCGGCGTCTTCCGGATGTGAGGAACCACGTGATTTCGACTCTGCTCGTCGCCAACCGGGGCGAGATCGCCTGCCGGATCGTCCGCACCTGCGCCGGCCTCGGCATCCGCACGGTGGCCGTGCACTCGGACGCCGACCGGGACGCGCTGCACGTGCGCCTGGCCGACGCCGCGGTCCGGCTGCCGGGGGCGGCGCCCTCGGACACGTACCTGCGCGGCGACCTGATCGTGAAGGCGGCGCAGGCCGCGGGCGCGGACGCCGTGCACCCCGGATACGGATTCCTGTCCGAGAACCCGGACTTCGCGCGCGCCGTGCGCGACGCCGGCCTGGTCTGGATCGGGCCGCCGCCGCAGGCGATCGAGGCGATGGCGTCCAAGACGCGCGCCAAGGAACTGATGGGCGTGCCGCCGCTGACCGAGGTGACCGAGGCCGACCTGCCGGTGCTGGTGAAGGCGGCCGCGGGCGGCGGCGGGCGCGGCATGCGCGTGGTGCGCCGCCTCGCCGACCTGGACGCCGCACTGGCGGCGGCCCGCGCGGAGGCGGCGAGCGCCTTCGGCGACGGCGAGGTCTTCACCGAGCCGTACCTCGAACAGGGCCGCCACGTCGAGGTGCAGGTCCTCGCCGACGCCCACGGCACGGTGTGGACGCTGGGCACCCGCGACTGCTCCCTGCAGCGCCGCCACCAGAAGGTGATCGAGGAGGCCCCCGCCCCGGGCCTGCCGCCGGACCTCGTGCGGCAGCTGGAGGAGACGGCGGTCCGAGCGGCCCGGGCCGTGTCCTACGAGGGCGCCGGCACGGTCGAGTTCCTGGTCGCCGACGGCCGGGCCCACTTCCTGGAGATGAACACCCGCCTCCAGGTCGAACACCCCGTCACGGAGGCCGTGTTCGGGATCGACCTGGTCGCCGAGCAGATCCGCGTCGCCGAGGGCCGGCCCCTCCCGGCCGAGCCGCCCGCCGCCCGCGGCCACGCCGTCGAGGCCCGTCTCTACGCGGAGGACCCGGCCGCCGGATGGGCCCCGCAGACCGGCACCCTGCACCGCCTGGCCGTCCCCGGCGGCGTCCGCCTCGACACCGGCTACGCCGACGGCGACACCGTCGGCGTCCACTACGACCCGATGCTCGCCAAGGTCGTCGCCCACGCCCCCACCCGCGCCGAGGCCGTGAGACGGCTGGCCGGCGCCCTGGAGCGGGCCGCCGTCCACGGTCCCGTCACCAACCGGGACCTGCTCGTCCGCTCGCTGCGTCACGAGGAGTTCACCGGCGGCGGCATGAACACCGGCTTCTACGACCGCCACCTCACCGCCCTCACCGAGCCCGCCCCCGACCCGTACGCCCCGCTGGCCGCCGCCCTCGCCGACGCCCACGGCCGGTCCCGCTTCGGCGGCTGGCGCAACCTGCCCTCGCAGCCGCAGACCAAGAGGTACGCGGGGGCGGGGGAGGAGCACGAGGTCCGCTACCGCCACACCCGGCAGGGCCTCGCGGCCGACGGGGTGCGGGTCGTGCACGCCGACGCGCACCGGGTCGTCCTCGACGTGGACGGCGTGCAGCGCACCTACGGCGTCGCGCGCTACGGCGACGACCGGGTGTACGTGAACGGCAGCAGCCTCACCGCCCTCCCGCGGTTCCCCGACCCGGCGGCCCGGCACGAGCCGGGCTCCCTGCTGGCCCCGATGCCGGGGACGGTCGTCAGGATCGCCGAGGGGCTGGCCGAGGGCGCCGCCGTCCGGGCCGGACAGCCCCTCGTCTGGCTGGAGGCCATGAAGATGCAGCACCGCATCACCGCCCCCGCGAGCGGCACCCTGACCGCCCTACCCGTGTCCCCGGGCCAGCAGGTGGAGCCGGGGACGCTCCTGGCGGTGGTGCAGGAGACCTCCTAGGAGGCCCGCCCCGTCCCGGCCCCGCCGCCGAACACCCGCCCGTCCCGCTCCGACGCGACCGGGGCGGTGCGGGAACTGCGCGCCCAGCCCCCGGATCACCCGCAGTCCGAAGGAGCCCCATGACCTCTCTGACCGACTCCGCAGAACAGCAGGCCCTCCGCGCCGCGGTGGCCTCCCTCGGCCGGCGCTACGGCCGCGACTACCTCGTCCGCACCGTCGCCGAGGGCCGCCACCCCGCCGAACTGTGGGCCGACGCGGGCAAGCTCGGCTACCTCGGCGTCAACCTCCCCGAGGAGTACGGCGGCGGAGGCGGCGGCGTCGCCGAACTGTCCATCGTGCTGGAGGAGCTGGGCGCCGCCGGCTGCCCCCTGCTCATGCTCGTCGTCTCGCCCGCGATCTGCGGCACGGTCATCGCCCGCTTCGGCACCGAGGAGCAGAAGCGCACCTGGCTGCCCGGCCTCGCCGACGGCACCCGCACCATGGCCTTCGGCATCACCGAACCCGACGCCGGCTCCAACTCCCACCGCATCACCACCACCGCCCGCCGCGACGGTGCCGACTGGCTGCTCACCGGCCGCAAGGTGTACATATCCGGCGTCGACCTCGCCGACGCCGTCCTGATCGTCGGCCGCACCGAGGACGCCCGCACCGGACGCCTCAAGCCCTGCCTGTTCATCGTCCCGCCGGACGCCGAGGGCTTCCAGCGACGGCCCATCGACATGGAACTGAGCGCGGCGGAGAAGCAGTTCGAGCTCGTCCTGGACGATGTGCGGCTGCCCGCCGACGCCCTCGTCGGCGACGAGGACGCGGGCCTGCTGCAGCTCTTCGCCGGCCTCAACCCCGAGCGCATCATGACCGCGGCCTTCGCGATCGGCATGGGCCGCTTCGCGCTGGACCGGGCCGTCGGGTACGCCCGCGACCGCGCGGTGTGGAAGACCCCCATCGGCGCCCACCAGGCCATCGCCCACCCCCTCGCCCAGGCGCACATCGAGCTGGAACTGGCCCGCCTGATGATGCAGAAGGCGGCCCACCTCTACGACGCCGGCGACGACGCCGGTGCCGGCGAGGCGGCCAACATGGCCAAGTACGCGGCCGCGGAGGCCTGCGTGAAGGCCGTCGACCAGGCCGTGCACACCCTCGGCGGCGCCGGCCTCACCCGCGAGTTCGGGCTCGCCTCGCTGATCACCGCGGCCCGGGTGGCCCGGATCGCCCCGGTGAGCCGGGAGATGATCCTCAACTACGTCTCCCACCAGACCCTGGGCCTGCCCAAGTCGTACTGACCGGCGTCCGCCCGGTCCCCGCCGCCGCGCCCGGTCCCCGTGCCGGCCCCGCGCCGGGCACAAGGACCGGGCACGGACCGCCCGGCCGCCACCGCCGCCGCAGCCGCCTGGAGGAAGCGTGTTCCGCAGCGCGTACAAGGACGTCCCGGCCGTCGAACTGCCCATCCACGAGGCCGTGCTGGGCCGCGCCGCGGACCTCGGCGACGCCCCGGCACTCGTCGACGGCATCGACGGCACCACCCTCACCTACGGAGAGCTGGACCGCTCCCACCGCCGCATCGCCGCCGCCCTCGCCGCGTCCGGCCTGCGCCGGGGCGACGTGCTCGCCCTGCACAGCCCCAACACCGTCGCCTTCCCCGTGGCCTTCTACGCCGCCACCCGCGCGGGCGCCACCGTCACCACCGTCCACCCGCTCGCCACCGCCGAGGAGTTCGCCCAGCAGCTGCGGGACTGCGGCGCCCGCTGGATCGTCACCGTCCGGCCGCTCCTCGACACCGCCCGCCGGGCCGCCGAACTGGCCGGCGGGGTCCGGGAGATCCTCGTCTGCGACGGCGCCCCCGGACACCGCTCGCTGGCCGACCTGCTCGCCTCCACCGCCCCCGAACCGCAGGTCGCCGTCGACCCGGTGCGGGACGTGGCGGCCCTGCCGTACTCCTCCGGCACCACCGGCACCCCCAAGGGCGTCATGCTCACCCACCGGCAGATCGCCACCAACCTCGCCCAGCTGGAGCCCGCGATCTCCGCCCGCCCCGGCGACCGCGTCCTCGCCGTCCTGCCCTTCTTCCACATCTACGGGCTGACGGCGCTGATGAACGCCCCGCTGCGCCAGGGCGCCACCGTCGTGGTCCTGCCCCGCTTCGTCCTGGAGGACTTCCTCCGCGCCGTCCAGGACCACCGCATCACCCACCTGTACGTGGCCCCGCCGATCGTGCTGGCCCTCGCCAAGCACCCGGTGGTCGACCGGTACGACCTGTCGTCGCTGCGCTACGTCGTCAGCGCCGCCGCGCCCCTGGACGCCGCCCTCGCCGCCGCCTGCTCCCGGCGCCTCGGCCTGCCGCCCCTCGGCCAGGCGTACGGCATGACGGAACTGTCGCCCGGCACCCACGTCGTCCCGCCCGACGCCCTGCACGAGGCGCCGCCCGGCACCGTCGGCCGGCTCATCGCGGGCACCGAGATGCGCATCGTCTCCCTGACCGACCCCGGCCGGGACCTGGGCACCGGGGAGCCCGGCGAGATCCTCGTCCGCGGACCGCAGGTCATGAAGGGCTACCTCGGCCGCCCCGACGCCACCGCCGCGATGATCGACCCCGACGGCTGGCTGCACACCGGGGACGTCGGCCACGTCGACCCCGACGGCTGGCTGTTCGTCGTCGACCGGGTCAAGGAACTCATCAAGTACAAGGGCTACCAGGTGGCACCCGCCGAACTGGAGGCCCTGCTGCTCACCCACCCCGGCGTCGCCGACGCCGCCGTCATCGGCGTCCTCGACGACGACGGCAACGAGATACCGCACGCCTACGCCGTGCGCCGCCCCGGCGAGGCCGGGCCCTCCGCCGCCGGTCTCATGGCGTACGTCGCCGAACGCGTCGCCCCGTACAAGCGGATCCGGCAGGTGACCTTCGTCGACTCCGTGCCCCGCGCGGCCTCCGGGAAGATCCTGCGGCGCCACCTGCGGGACCTGTACGCACGACGACCGCACCCCACCCCCGAGGAGCCCGCGTGACCCTGATCGGACGCAGCCGCGAACGCGCCGTCGAGGCCCTCAGCCTCGACTCGCCGGACACCCGCAACGCCCTGTCCGCGGCCCTCGTCGGCGAACTGGCCGACGCGCTCGCCGCATGCGACCGGGACGACGGCGTCCGCGCGGTGCTGCTCACCCACACCGGCACCACCTTCTGCGCCGGCGCCGACCTGCGCGACCCGCCCGCCCCCGACGCCGTGGTCGGCCTGCTCCGCTCGGTCGTCGCCCTGCGCAAGCCCGTGGTCGCCCGCGTCACCGGGCAGGTCCGGGCCGGCGGCCTCGGCCTGCTCGCCGCCTGCGACATCGCCGCCGCCGCGCACGGCGCCGGCTTCGCCTTCACCGAGGTCCGCATCGGCGTCGCCCCCGCCGTCATCACCCTGCCGCTGCTGCCCCGCACCGACCCCCGCGCACTGGCCCGGTACTACCTCACCGGCGAGCGCTTCGACGCCGCCGAGGCGGCCCGCATCGGCCTGGTCACCGCCGCCGGCGACGACGTCGACACCGTCCTCGCCCCCGTCCTCGACGGCCTGCGCCGCTCCGCCCCCGAAGCCCTGGCCGAGACGAAACGGCTGCTCACGGCTAGGGTGCTGGAAGCCTTCGACCGGGAGGCGGCCGACCTGACCGCGCTCTCGGCCCGGCTGTTCGCCTCCGCGCCGGCCCGCGAGGGCATGACGGCCTTCCTCGAACGACGGGACCCCCCATGGGTGGTGTGAGCACGACGGAACGGGACCGCGTGCCCAAGCAGGACCGCAGCCGGGCCACCCGGCAGCGCCTCCTGGAGGCCGCCGTGGCCTGCCTCGCCGAGCACGGCTGGACCGGCTCCACGGTCTCCGTGGTCGCCGAACGCGCCGGCGTCTCCCGCGGCGCCGCCCAGCACCACTTCCCGACCCGCGAGGACCTCTTCACCGCCGCCGTCGAGTACGTCGCCGAGGAACGCTCCACCGCGCTGCGCGACCTGTTCCCCGAGGGCGCCGCCGGGGACCGGCAGGCCGTGGTCGCCGCCCTCGTCGACCTCTACACCGGCCCCCTCTTCCGCGCCGCCCTCCACCTGTGGGTCGCCGCCTCCCACGAGGACCAGCTCGGCCCCCGCGTCGCCGAACTCGAGGCCCGCGTCGGCCGCGAGACCCACCGCATCGCCGTGGAACTGCTCGGCGCCGACGAGTCCCGCCCCGGCGTCCGGGAGACCGTCCAGGGCCTCCTCGACATGGCCCGCGGCCTGGGCCTGGCCAACCTGCTCACCGACGACTCCGCCCGCCGCGAGCGCGTGGTCGCCCAGTGGGCGGCCCTGCTGGAGAACGGCCTCGTCTGACCCCGGCGCCGCAGGTCCCGGCGCCGACGGCGCCCTCCGTACCGCACGGCCGCCGCGGATGTGACCGAAGCCACTTCCTCCCGCCGCGCGCCGCAGTACCCTGTGCGCATGCTTCCGATGCTCGTCCGACGCCGACACGTGGACTACGTGCGCGTCACGAGCATGGGCTGTCGGCGCTCCGCCTGACCCCAGCCCTCTCTCGCGGCGCGCCCCTGACGCGCCCGCATCCCCCGCCCATTCGGCACCCGCGCCCGCACGCCCACCCATGGCTGCGGCCCGGGACCCCGTACACCCTGCGGACGCTCCCATGACGAACACGGTCCCCGCGGCGGCGAACCCGTCGTACGACCAGCTCCCGATCATCGACCTCTCCGACGCCGACCGCGGCCCCGAGGCCCGTGCCCGGCTGCACGACCGGCTGCACGGCGCCGCCCACGACGTCGGCTTCTTCCAGCTCGTGGGGCACGGTGTCACCGCCGCCGAGACGGACGCCCTGCTCGCCGCGATGCACGCCTTCTTCCGGCTCCCCGAGGCCGACCGCCTGGCCCTGGACAACGTCGGCTCGCCCCACTTCCGCGGCTACACGCGCACCGGCGACGAACGCACGGCCGGTGCCCGCGACTGGCGCGACCAGCTCGACATAGGCGCCGAGCGCCCCGCCAGGATCCCCGCACCCGGCGAACCCGCCTACTGGTGGCTCCAGGGCCCCAACCAGTGGCCCGCCGCCCTGCCCGAGCTGCGTGCGGCCGCCCTCACCTGGATCGACCGGCTCGGCGCGGTCGCCGACCGGCTGCTGCGCGAACTGCTCACCGCCATCGGCGCCCCCGCCGACTTCTACGCGCCCGTCTTCGGCGCCCACGCCCACCCGCACCTCAAGCTCGTCCGCTACCCCGGCAGCGCCGACGACGGCACCGGCCAGGGCGTCGGCGCCCACAAGGACTACGGCTTCCTCACGCTGCTGCTCCAGGACCGGATCGGCGGCCTCGAGGTGCAGCGCGCCGACGGCCGCTTCCACCCCGTGCCGCCGCTGCCCGGCGCCTTCGTCGTCAACCTCGGCGAGCTGCTGGAGGTCGCCACGGACGGCTACCTGAGGGCTACCAACCACCGCGTGGTCTCACCGCCCGGCGCCACCGAGCGGTTCTCCGTGCCGTTCTTCTACAACCCGCGCCTGGACGCCCGGATCGAGCCGCTGCCCTTCCCGTACGCCTCCACCGCCCCCGGCGCCACCGACGACCCGGGCAACCCGCTGTTCGCCGAGTACGGCTACAACGAGCTCAAGGGCAAGCTGCGGGCCCACCCCCTGGTCGCCGAACGGCACCACGCGGAGCTGCTCAGCCCTGCGTGAGTGCCGTGCGCGCGGCACCGTACGGGTGCGGTGTCGCCGTGTGCGGCACCCTCGTGCGGCACCCCGTGTGCGGCGCCGTCGCGCGGGTGCCGCCGGTGCGTCTCAGTGCGCGATGTCCGCGTGGCCCGCGACCTCCTGCGGGCTGCGCGGACCGGGGCCCACATAGCGGGCCGAGGGCCGCACCAGGCGGCCGGTGCGCTTCTGCTCCAGGATGTGCGCCGACCAGCCGGCGGTCCGCGCGCAGGTGAACATGGACGTGAACATGTGCGCCGGGACCTGGGCGAAGTCCAGCATGATCGCCGCCCAGAACTCCACGTTGGTGGCCAGCACCCGGTCCGGCCGGCGGTTGTGCAGCTCCTCCAGCGCCGCCTTCTCCAGCGCCTCCGCGATCTCGAAGCGCGGGGCGCCCAGCTCGCGCGCCGTCCGCCGCAGCACCCGCGCCCGCGGGTCCTCCGCCCGGTACACCCGGTGCCCGAAGCCCATCAGCCGCTCACCGCGGTCGAGCGCCTGCTTGACGTAGCCCACCGCGTCGCCGGTCCGCTCGATCTCCTCGATCATCCCGAGCACGCGGGACGGGGCGCCGCCGTGCAGCGGGCCCGACATGGCACCCACCGCGCCCGACAGGGCGGCCGCCACGTCGGCCCCGGTGGAGGCGATGACCCGGGCGGTGAAGGTGGACGCGTTCATGCCGTGCTCCGCGGCGGACGTCCAGTAGGCGTCGACCGCCGCAACGTGCTTGGGGTCCGGCTCGCCGCGCCAGCGGATCATGAAGCGCTCGGTGATGGACTGCGCCTTGTCGATCTCCCGCTGCGGCACCATCGGCAGGCCCTGCCCGCGCGCCGACTGCGCGACGTAGGACAGCGCCATCACGGCCGCCCGGGCCAGGTCGTCGCGGGCCCGCTCCGCGTCGATGTCGAGCAGCGGCCTCAGCCCCCACACCGGCGCCAGCATCGCCAGCGCCGACTGCACGTCCACGCGGATGTCGCCGGAGTGCACCGGGATGGGGAAGGGCTCGGCGGGCGGCAGACCGGGGTTGAAGGCGCCGTCCACGAGCAGTCCCCACACGTTGCCGAAGGAGACGTGGCCGACGAGTTCCTCGATGTCGACGCCCCGGTACCGCAGGGCGCCGCCCTCCTTGTCCGGTTCGGCGATCTCCGTCTCGAACGCGACGACTCCCTCGAGTCCGGGTACGAAGTCGGACATCAGGCGGCTCCTCGTGATGTGTGCGGCGGATGACGCGGTGGGGACGCCGGCCAGGTGCCGGACGCCGGGAAGGCGCGTCCGCGGCAGGGATCCCCGGTCGCGGCGGCGACTCGCGGTCCGCTGCGGACATTCCTGTCATGCCCCGTGCGGTCGGCCATCACCCCACCGGAAACGGCAGCAGCACGATAACCCCGTGTGTCACGGTTGGGGAGGGTGCGCGGCACCCGGTGCCAGGAGCGGACCCGATGACACCCCCACCGGTCCCCCGTAGCCGTAGGGCAGGATGACCGCGTGACCGACGAAGAAGCCGGACCCCGTCGGCAGGGCCGAGAGGGCGCTCCCGCCGACCCCGCCTCCATGCGCAAGCACTACCGGGCCGAGGGGCTGTCCGAGACCGACCTGGCCGACACGCCCGTGGCGCAGTTCGCCCGCTGGTTCCAGCAGGCCGCCGTGGAGGCCGGGCTGTTCGAGCCCAACGCGATGATCGTCTCCACCGCGGACGCCGACGGCCGCCCCAGCGCGCGCACGGTCCTGCTGAAGGCCTTCGACGAGCACGGCTTCGTCTTCTACACCAACTACGAGTCCCGCAAGGCCCGCGACCTCGCCGAGAACCCGCACGTCTCGCTGCTCTTCCCGTGGCATCCGATGGCCCGCCAGGTCATCGTCCAGGGCGTCGCCCGGCGAACCGGGCGCGACGAGACCGCCGCCTACTTCCGCAGCCGCCCGCACGGCTCCCAGCTCGGCGCCTGGGCCAGCGCCCAGTCCACGGTGGTGGCCTCCCGGGCGGACCTCGACGCCGCCTACGCGGAGCTGGCCGCCCGCCACCCGGAGGGCGAGCAGGTGCCCGTGCCGCCGCACTGGGGCGGCTTCCGGGTCGCCCCGCGGAGCGTGGAGTTCTGGCAGGGCCGGGAGAACCGCCTCCACGACCGGCTGCGCTACGTCGCCGAGCCGGACGGCGGCTGGCGGGTGGAGCGCCTGAGCCCCTGACCGCGTGGGGCCGGGCCGGCGCCCGCAGACGCAGACGACCCGCGGGCCTGGTCCTCGCGAGGAGGAGCCGGCCGGACGTGCCGGCAAGCCCGCGGGTCGGGTGACTGCTTGGGATGGGGCCGGCTGCACGCGTCTTCCACGTGCCGGTCCGGCACCGCACTCGGTGGGGTGACGGGCCGCTAGCCCGCAGTCACCTCACGCGTCCGGTTTCCATACATCTGCCGAACCACCTCCCTTCTCGTGTACCCCCCACCCTAGGAACGCGCCGGGCCCGTATCAACCGTTTTTTCGGTGCGCAGGCGTGACCCCGTGACGGGGCGGCGGACGGTACCCGGCGGATCGGTGTGCGGGGAGCGGATCGGACACGCGCGGCCGACGGCGACGGCGTGCACGTGGTGACCCGGTCGGTCCGGGCCGCGGCCGGCTCAGCCGGTGAGGACCGTGTCGAGGAAGGTCTCGATGGCGGCGCGCCAGGCGTCCGGCTGGTCGTAGTGGACGAGGTGGCCGGCGTCGGAGACCTCCGCGTACTGGCCGCGGGGCAGGACGCGGACCATCTCCTGGGCCTCGGCGCGGCCCAGTTCGCCGTCGAGGCCGCGGACGACGAGGGCGGGGCAGCGGACCTGGGCCAGCTCCTCCCAGTGCGCGTCGTAGACCCAGGTCTCCCGGGACTGGAGCATCCGCTCCGGTTCGAAGACGGGGCGCCAGCCGTCGGGGCACTCGTGCATGACCTCGGCGTAGAAGGCGCCGCGGGCGGGGTTGGGGCGCTCCACCCAGGGGTCGTCCTCGCCGAACCACTTGCGCACGTCGGCGAGGGTGGCGAAGGGGGTGGGCCAGGCCCGGAACCAGTCCTCCCACTCGCGCTGGGAGGCCGCACCGAGGGCGGAGGCCCGCATGTCGCAGATGATCAGGCCGCGGACCAGGTCGGGGCGCTTCGCGGCGAGCTGCCAGGCGGTGAGGGCGCCCATGGCATGGCCGACGACGACCGCCGGGCCGAGGCCGAGCTGCTCGACGGCGGCCTCCGCGTCGTCGACGTACGCCTCACGGGTGTACGCCGCGCGGGGCGGCTTGGCGCTCTGGCCGTGGCCGCGCTGGTCCAGCGCGACGGCGCGGTGCCGCTCGGACAGCCAGCGGGCGGTGGAGGCCCAGTGGGAGGCCCGGCCCATGAGGCCGTGCAGTAACAACACCCCGGAGCCCCGCCCGGCCGGGACGTCCGCCGGATCGGGCGGGCCGGCCGGATCCGGCCCGGACGCCCGGCCGCGGACCGGCTGCCCCGGCCCGGCCTGCCGGGGCAGCACCGGCGCCGGACCCGTCTTGGGCGGGTCGGCGAACTCCCAGGCGGCAAGGCGCACGCCACCCGTGCCGATCACGTCGATGCGTCGCGTCATTGGCCCTGGTACCCCCCTGGCTCCGCTCGGACCGGCCGCGGCCCCGCCGGCGGGTCCCCAGGGCCGTGGCCCCTCCGCCGTCGTGCCGCCGCCCTGCCGGTCTCGTCATGCACCTTCTTGTAGCGCACGTCCGGTGTGGCCCGTCACTCCCACGCTATCGAAAGCTCATTCGAGAATGAGGGCCGTGCAAGGAAACACCCCTCGTTCGAGTGACCCTCCTCGAGGCATGATCGCCGCCGCCGAGGGGAGATCTTCAACGGGAGGCGGGCCGCTCGGGGAAATCGGTCCGAAGGGGACGACCCTGGGAGCTCGGGGCTCCGGGTCGGCACAGGGGAGGACAGGCCCCGGCGCCCTGCGGCGCCGGGGCCTTCCGCGTCTGCTCGGCACATCCTCCCGCCCCCTTACGGTCCTATGCCTTCCGCGACAGCCTCGCACGCGCAGCGCCCGAGCGCTGCGATTCGGCGCACGCGGGCCCGGATTCGCCGCGATCGCGGAGCGGCCCGCTCAGCGCTTGGCGACGAAGACGTGGGACGCGACGTCCGCCGCCAGCTCGGCCGCCTCGCCGCCGCTGCCGACGAGCACCCCGCCCGCCGCCCCGGTCACGCTGACCACCGAGCCCGGCTGCACCCCCGCGCGCCGCAGCGTGTGCATCAGCTGCGCGTCCGTCTGGATCGGCTCGCCGATGCGCCGCACGACGACCGTCATGCCGTCGCCGCCCGGGTCCAGGTCGGCCAGCGACACCATGCCCTCGTCGAGGAACGGGTGGGCGCCGTCCTTCTCGCCCAGCTCCTCCAGGCCCGGGATCGGATTGCCGTACGGCGACTCGGTGGGGTGGCGCAGCAGCTCCAGCACGCGGCGCTCCACCGCCTCGCTCATCACGTGCTCCCAGCGGCACGCCTCGGCGTGCACCTGCTCCCACTCCAGGCCGATCACGTCGACCAGCAGGCACTCGGCGAGCCGGTGCTTGCGCATCACGCGCGTGGCCAGCCGGCGGCCCTCGTCCGTGAACTCCAGGTGCCGGTCCGCGGCCACGGCGACGAGGCCGTCGCGCTCCATCCGGGCGACGGTCTGGCTCACGGTGGGCCCGCTCTGGTCGAGCCGCTCCGCGATCCGGGCGCGCATGGGGACGACGCCTTCCTCCTCCAGCTCGAGGATGGTGCGGAGATACATCTCCGTGGTGTCGATCAGTCCGGACATACGTGCCCCTCGATTACCTCTGCCGGAGACTCGGCGGCTCCCGGCGCGTGCGCTGGCCCTGGATTCAATTCTGACGCATACCACCGACAACCGGAGCGCGCCGCGGGAACCGCGGCTCCCGCGGCGCCGTCCGCCACCGCGGGCGCCCGCGCGCCGCCACGCCGTCGGGCGCCACCGGTCACCGTATTGACACGGATCTGGTCCAGACCTCACCGTGATCCGCGACACACCGACACACCACCCCGGCCCACAGAGCCCGACACCGAGAAGGGACCCCGGATGAGCGACCGCACGCCGGCCGGCCAGTTCTTCGACGCCGCCATCGGCCTGCTCCGGCGGGTCCGCGACGAGGAGGCCGGGCCGATCGAGGCCGCCGGCACGCTGCTGGCCGACACGGTGGCCGCCGGGGGCCGCCTCTTCGCGTTCGGCGCCGGGCACTCCTCGCTGGCCGCCCAGGACATCGTCTACCGGGCCGGCGGGCTGGCCCTGATGAACCTGCTCGCCGTGCCCGGCACCGTCGGCGTCGACGTCGTCCCGGCCACCCTCGGCTCCGCCCTGGAGCGCGTCGACGGTCTCGCCACCGCCGTCCTGGAGACCTCCCCGCTCCGCGCCGGGGACGCCCTGGTGGTCGTGTCCCTGTCCGGCCGCAACGCCCTCCCCGTGGAGATGGCCCACACGGCGCGCTCGCTCGGCGTGCGGGTCGTCGGCGTCACCTCCGTCGCCTACGCCGACGCGACCACGTCCCGCCACTCCTCGGGGACCTACCTGAAGGACCACTGCGACGTCGTCCTCGACTCGAAGATCGCGCCCGGGGACGCCGAACTCACCCTGGACACGGTCGCGGCACCCTTCGCCCCGGCCTCCACCGTCGTCACCTCGGCCCTGCTCCAGGCGGTCATGGCCACCACCGCCGGGATCCTCGCCGACCGCGGCATCGAGCCCCCGCTGCTGCGCTCGGGCAACGTCGACGGCGGCCACGAGTGGAACGGCCGCGTCTTCGACACGTACGCCGACCGCATCTTCTACCGCCGCTGAACCGGCCGGCTCCGGCCGCGGCGGACCGGGGCCGACCCCTCCCCGCCCCGGCCGCACCGCGGTCGACCCCGCCGCGGGCCCGGGGTCGGCTGCCGCCATGTCCACGCTGCGCATCGAACCCGCCACCGGCGACGGCCTCCTCCGCGACAGGCGGCACGTGCACAACACGATCGTGCCGCCGGCCGCGCCGGCCCTCGACGAGGTGCGCGAGCGCGCCGGGCGCAACCGGCTGGAGAACGCCTGCCTCGGCGACGTCCTCGTCGGCTGTTCCACCGTCCGCCCGCCCGCCGGCCGGCCCGGACGCGGCCGCCACGGTCATCGCGCGCGTGCTGCCCGGGCACCGTCGGCTCGGCCACGGCGCGGCCCTGTACGAGCGGGGCCTCGCCCACGCGCGGGCACTCGGCGCGCGGGCGGTGGAGACCGTGGTCGTGGCCGCCGCCGACGACGGCGTCCGGTTCGCGCGGGCCCGCGGGTTCGCCGAGGTGGAGCGGTACGTGATGCCCGGCGAGTCGGACCTGGGATCACCCGGCGGCTGGACCGGGACCCCGCGCGGGACGTGCCGCCGCCCGCCGCCGGGGCCCCGGCCGGAGCGTGATTCCTTCAATCTCCCGCCATCTTGCGGGAACCCGGTGTGCGTTGCGTCACGTTCGAGTTGAATGAGAGGCAGTGAGCGGATCGACGCGCCGTGCGTGCGGACGCAGCCTGCAGGGGGTCCAGGTGAGTGCTTCCCGGCGTAGTGGGACCACCGGCGAACTGGGGCCGGACGAGCCCGGGCGGGACGGCCCGCCCGTCCCCGGGTCCGACCTGCTGGCCGCCCTGCTGGACGGGATGGACGCGGCCCTGTGCGCCCTCGACGCCCGCGGCGTCGTCACCCACTGGAACCGCGAGGCGGAGCGCATCCTCGGCTGGACCGCCGCCGAGGCGGTCGGCCGGTCCGGCTTCGCCGGGTGGGCCGTGCGCCGCGCCGACGCCGAGGAGGTCGAGGCGCGGCTGATGTCCGCCATGCGGGCCCCGGGCCGGCAGGTGCACGAGTTCGCGCTGCTCACCAAGGACGGCGGCCGCGTCCTGGTGCGGACCCAGTCCGCGGCCGTGCGCGGACCGGACGGTGCGCCCGCGGGCGTGTACTGCGCCTTCAGCGAGGTGCACGCGCAGATCGACCTGGAGCGCTCCATCGCCCTGAGCGAGGCGCTGTTCGAGGACGCCTCCTGGGGCGTCGTCCTCGTCGACGCCGACCTGCGGCCCGCCGCGGTCAACGCGTACGCCGCGCGGGCGCTGGGCACCGGCCGCTCCGCCGCGCTCGGGCGGCCGCTCGGCGAACTGCTCGACCAGGGCGCGGAGGAGGTCGAGAGCGCCCTCACCCACGTCCTGGCCGAGGGCGCGCCTCCCGCGCCGGCCGAGATCCGGGTGAGCGTGCGCGGCCAGGAGGACGAGCGGCGGCGCTGCTGGCGCAGCGGCTTCGTGCGGCTGGCCTCGCCGCTCGCGGAGGAGCCGGTGCCGCTCGGGGTCGCCTGGCTGTTCACCGACGTCACCGAGGCCCGGCAGGGCGAGCAGGAGGCGGCGCTGCTGCGGTTCCGCAGCAATCAGCTGCACCGGGCCGCCCGGGCCGCCGCCGAGTGCGAGGACCCCGTGGAGGCGGCCACCGTGCACCTCGACTTCGCGCTCGCCGGCTTCGCCGACCACGCCTTGGTCGACCGGCCGGCCGGCGGCGTCCTCAGCGGCGACGGGCCGCCCGCCCCGGTCCGGCTGGTGCGGATGGCGGCCACGCCCTCCCGGGGCCCCGGGCCGAGCCTGCCCGGCGGACGGGCCGGCCTCCCCGTCGGCTACGGCGAGGGGCACCCCGCCGTGCAGTGCGTCGAGCGGACCGGGTCGGTGCGGGCCGGAGCGGGCGCGGTGCCGGCCGACCGGTCCCGCGAGTGGGCCCTGTCCCGCAAGTGGCCGGCGGACACCGTGCACGCCCTGTGCGCGGTGCTGCGCAGCCGGGGCCGCACGCTGGGCGTGGTGACCTTCCTGCGCAGCTCCGGCCGCGCACCCTTCGAGCGCATCGACACCGCGTACGCCGAGGACGTCGCCGCCCGCATCGCCGCGTCCCTGGACCTGGCGACCCTCATGCAGCCGGACCGGCCCTGACCGCATCCGCCGCCCGTGCCGGCCGGGACCGGCCCCCGCGGCCGTCCGCGCCGGCACGGACGGACCGTGT
The DNA here is from genome assembly GCF_029269835.1 of Streptomyces tropicalis. GTDB lineage: Bacteria > Actinomycetota > Actinomycetes > Streptomycetales > Streptomycetaceae > Streptomyces > Streptomyces tropicalis. The sequence goes on from NZ_JARJBB010000008.1 coordinate 217,411, forward strand.
GCGCCGGCCGGGACGGACCGCGGCCCGGTGCGCGAGGCGGGCGCGGCTCAGCTCCGGCTCACCGCCGTGAGGATCTCCGGGAGGCGGGCCGCCGTGCGGGGGGCGGAGAGGCGGAGGCCCGCCAGGGTCAGTACGGCCCCGTGGACCGCGCCGGCCGGGAGGAGGAGCCAGGTCCACCGGGGGCCGGAGGCGGAGACGTTCGCCCAGACGGCGAGGGCGATCACGGGGGAGCAGAGCAGCGCCGCCGCGATCAGGCCGCCGAAGAGGGAGATCCAGGCCAGGCCGATCTGGCCGGGGGCCACGTTCTTGTAGCCCTCCTGCGGGATCGAGTACGGGAAGCGCGCCGAGGTCCAGGCGCCGGCCGCCAGCATCGCCCCGAGCAGCGCGAAGGACAGGCCGAGCACCTCCGGCAGCTCCGGCCACCGGCCGAGCAGCCCCGTGGTCAGCACCGTCACGAGGACCGCGTAGGGCAGGGTGATCAGCAGCAGGGCCAGCGCCCGCCCGCGCAGCTCGACGTAGGCGTCCCGCGGGGAGGAGATCGTCAGCGCGACCATCCAGAACGCGGACGTGTCCTGCCCGAACTGGTTGTACATCTGGATGCCCAGCATCCCGGTGGCGAAGCAGGCGAAGTAGGGCGAGCCGGTGCCCTGCAGCGCGTTGAAGACCGGCACGATCAGGCCGATGGCGAGCGAGGTCGTCCAGGCCGCCTTCGTCTTGGGGTCCCGCCAGATGTAGCGCAGGCTGCGCTCCATGACGGTGCCGGTGCGGCCGGCCGGCAGCAGCCGCGCCGCCCCGGAGCGCCCGGCCCGCTCCCGCACGGCACCGCCGTCGTCCTGGAGCGTGGAGGCGTCGGGCGCGGTCATCAACCGGGTCAGGGTGCGCGACCAGGTCGCCAGCAGGGCCGCCACCGCGGCCGTGGACAGGGCCAGTTGGGCGGCCGCGACGCCCCACGCCCCCCGGCTCGCGGAGTCCACCGCGCCGATCGCCGACGCGGGCGGCACCCAGCGCAGCACACCTGCGACCGGGTCGAGCGTGCCCAGTCCCGCCGTGCCGAGCCGCTGCATGCCGAAGTTGACCAGCTGCGTGCCGACGGCGACGACGAGACCGCTGAGCACCGCCAGGTCGCGGCCCTTGCGGCTGGTCAGCAGGCGGATGTTGGCGGCGGCGACGGCGCGGGCCAGGGCCACGCAGACCAGCAGGGCGAGGACGACGGCGACGGCCGAGACGGCCGCCGCGGCCGCCCCGTGCGCCACCGCGACCGCGCAGCCCGCCAGCAGCAGCACCGTGAACAGCGGCCCGACGCCCACCAGGGAGGCCGCCAGCAGGGCCCGCACCAGGGGGCGCGGCCGCAGCGGGAGCATCACCAGGCGCGTCGGGTCGAGGGTCTCGTCGCCGCCGGGGAAGAACAGCGGCATCACGGCCCAGCCCACCGCCAGCACCGCCGCGCCCGGCACGACGGCGGAGGCGATGTGGGCGTGGCCGCGCAGCGCGATCAGACCGAGCAGCTGGAGCACGGCGAAGAGCAGCGCGACGACGGCCGACGTGACGAACGCGGCGCGCCGGCCGCCGGACCGGCGCAGGCCGTTGCCCAGCAGGGACAGCTTGAGGCGGACGACGACGGCGGTGAGGGAGGCGGCCCGGGCGTCCGGGGCGGCCCCGGCGGCGGCGCTCACCGGGCGCCGCCGCCGAGCCAGTCGAGGTCGGAGCCGGCGTCCCGCCCCTGCGCGCCGACGAGTTCGAGGAAGGCCTGCTGAAGGGTGGGCGCCTCGCCGCGCACCTCGGAGAGGGTGCCGTGCGCGCGGATGCGGCCGGCGGCCATGACGGCGACCCAGTCGCAGAGGGACTCCACCAGCTCCATCACGTGGGAGGAGAAGACGACGGTCGCGCCGGAGGCGGTGTACCGCTCCAGGACGCCCCGGATGGTCTGCGCGGACACCGGGTCGACGCCCTCGAAGGGCTCGTCCAGGAAGAGGACTTCGGGGTTGTGCAGCAGGGCGGCGGCGAGCCCGATCTTCTTGCGCATGCCGGTCGAGTAGTCGACGACGAGCTTGTGCTGGGCGCCGGCCAGGTCGAGCACGTCCAGGAGCTGCGTGGCCCGGCGGTCGACCTCGGGGGCGGGAAGGCCGCGCAACCGGCCCGAGTAGGTGAGCAGTTCGCGTCCGGACAGCCGCTCGAAGAGCCTGAGGCCCTCCGGCAGCACCCCGATGCGCGCCTTCACCGCCACCGGGTCCTGCCAGACGTCGTGGCCGACCACCTCGACGCTGCCCTGGTCGGGCCGCAGCAGCCCGGTGACCATGGACAGCGTGGTGGTCTTCCCCGCGCCGTTCGGGCCGACCAGCCCGATGAACTTCCCCGCGGGCAGCTCCAGATCGATCCCCGCCACGGCGATCTGCTGCCCGAAGCGCTTCCAGAGTCCCCGTACCCGTACGGCGCACGTACTCACCGACATCTCCCTCCGTCGGCGATCAACCCTACGGCGGGAGCCCCCGTCCGGTCAGGGGGCGAACCACGCCAAGGATCGACGAAGTACGCCACGGCCCCCCGGGCCGCGCCAGGACCGTCGGACCGCTCCGCGGACCACCGGCGCGGACGGGCCGGTCGGCGCGGGCGCCAGGCCCGGCCGCCCCCGGCGAGGTGGCGAAGTTCTCCGAGCACGGCAACCACGCCCTTCCCCGCCCGGGCGGAGCGGCCCTACCGGTCCCGCCCGCAGGCGTACGCCAGCGGCGAGATCAGCTCCTCGGCGTCCGGCAGCCACCGGTTCGCCGGGGTCGGCCGGCACGCCCACTGCACGGCGCCCCGCTGCCCGTAGCGCGTGGGGGGCGCGGCCAGCCAGCCGCCCTCGCCGAGCACGGCCAGGTCGAGCGAGGAGGGCGACCAGCCCAGCGCGCGGACCAGGCCCGGCACCTTCGCCGCGGCGCCGGGGAGGACGAGGAAGAGCATCCGCCGGTCCGGCGTGACCGTCACCGGGCCGAGCGAGAGCTCCATGCGTTCCATCCGCGCCAGCGCCAGGAAGCCCGCGCTCTCGGGGACCTCCAAGGCGTCGAAGGTGAAGCCGGTGGGCAGCAGGATCGACGCGGTCGGGTGCTGCTGCCACATCCGGCGCGCGACGGTCGCACTGCCCGTGGCCTGCGCCGTCCAGTCCCCGCGCGCCGGGTGCGCGCCGGGCACGGCGCACGCGGGTGCGCCGCAGGAGCAGCGCTGCACCCCGTCCACCGCCTCCAGCCAGGTGCCGGGGAGCACGTCCCAGTGGCGCTCCTCGACATAGCGGACGGCGGTCTCCGCCAGCGACTCGCCACGCTGCTGGGGGATCTGGCCGGCGAGGGGCGCGGCTCCGGTGCCCGGGATCGTCTCTTCCACGCCCCTCTCAACTCCCGTGCCCACCTGGAGTTACGGCCGCACCGCGCGCGGGGGAGAGCACCGCTCCCGGGTCCGGGGCGCACGGGAGCACAGGCGGGGGCGCGCAGGAGGATCGACGGCGGGTGGTGGGTAGTTCCGTGGGGGGTGGCAACCGCCGTTACCCCGGCAATCCTCGCAAGTCTCGCATTTTCGGGGCCGCGGCTGGGCATCGATCTTCGTGGCCGGATCTCCTCGCCGGGACGCGCGGGATCGGGCCGGGGAAGACACGTCAACTCGGTGCGCGGGCAGGCACCGCAGCCACAGGGGGTTCACGCCATGGCCGCAAGGCCTCTCGTCGCGCGGCAGCCGAACGAACGGCTGCAGGCGCTCATCCAGGAAGCCGGCTGCTCGAACGCCGGGCTGGCCCGCCGGGTCAACATGTGCGGTGCCGAGCACGGACTCGACCTGCGCTACGACAAGACGTCCGTGGCCCGCTGGCTGCGCGGGCAGCAGCCGCGCGGGCGGGCCCCCGCGGTCATCGCCGAGGCGCTCGGCCGCAAGCTGGGCCGCACGGTCACCATCGACGAGATCGGCATGGCCAACGGCAAGAACCTCGCCTCGGGCGTGGGCCTGCAGTTCTCGCCGACCGTGCTGGGCGCGATCGAGCAGGTCTGCGAGCTGTGGCGCTCCGACGTGGGCCGCCGGGACTTCCTGTCCGGCTCGTCCGTCGCCGCGTCCGCGCTGGTGGAGCCCAGCCGGGACTGGCTGATCTCCGCGCCGGACGGGCAGGTCGCCCGGTCGGGCGGGCCCCGGGTGGGCCAGTCCGACGTGGCCGCCGTCACCGCCATGACCCAGGCCCTGGTGGACCTGGACCACACCTACGGCAGCGGGCACGTGCGCCCGGTCGTCGTGCACTACCTCAACAGCGTGGTCTCCGGGCTGCTGGCCGGGTCCTACCGGGAGGCGGTAGGCCGCGACCTGTTCGCCGCGGTGGCCCGACTGACCGAGCTGGCCGGGTACATGGCCGTCGACACCGGCCAACCCGGCCTGGCGCAGCGCTACTACATCCAGGCGCTGCGGCTCGCACAGGCGGGCGGCGACCGCGGCTACGGCGGATACGTCCTCGCCGCCTCGATGAGCCACCTGGCCGCGCAGCTCGGGAACCCGCGGGAGATCGCACAGTTGGCGCGGGCGGCGCAGGAGGGCGCGCGGGGCCGGGTGACGCCGCGTGCGGAGGCGATGTTCCACGCCGCCGAGGCGCGCGGGCACGCCCTGCTGGGCGACGCGCGGGCGGCGCAGGTCGCGGCCGGCCGGGCGGCGGGCGCGCTGGAGGGCGCCGAACCCGGATCGGGAGACGACCCGGTGTGGATCGCCCACTTCGACGAGGCCTACCTCGCCGACGAGTTGGCCCACTGCCACCGCGACCTGGGGCAGGCCGAGGCGGCGGCGCGGTGCGCCGAGCAGTCGCTGGCCGGGCATCCCGCGTCCCGGGCGCGGCGCCGGGCGATCGGCTATGTGCTCCTCGCCACGGCGCAGGTGCAGCAGCGCGAGGTCGAACAGGCCTGCGCGACCGGGACGAAGGCGTTGGAGCTGCTGGAGACGCTGCGCTCCAACCGGGGCGCCGAGTACCTGGAGGACCTCCAGCAGCGGCTGGATCCGTACCGGGACGAGCCGGTGGTCAGGGAGTTCGGCGCCCGCCTGGGGGTGCAGGCGGCTGCGTGACGGCGCGTGGGACGGCGGCCGTTCGCGTCCGCGGAGGCGAATACAGCGCCTGGCGGGCAGGTTTTGTTACAGCGGTCACAGGGGAGGAGGCGCGGCCCCCCGCTGCGTGGCACCGGGCTCCGGGTACCCGGTAGCGTGACCCGACGATTCCGAAGGTCCCCCATTCGTAGGAGTCCCGGTGACGCAGAGCGGACAGGGCGAGGAGCCCTCGGCGCGGCCCGCGCACGAAGGCATCGTGCTGCCCTCGGACGGTGGCGAGCCGCTGCTGCCGGGCATGACCGGCTCACCGGCCGGCCGCCCGTCCGTCCCGCCGGCGACCGGCCAGGCCTCGGCCCCGGCCGGCGGCCAGGCGTGGGGGCAGCCGTGGGGGCCCGGCCACCAGCAGGGCCCGCCGCAGCCGTCCGACCAGGTCTGGCAGGAGCCCCCGGCGGCCCCCGGGTGGGGCGCGGCCGGGCAGCAGCCCGCCGTGCAGGAGCCGTACCCGCAGGCGCCGTCCCCGGCGTGGGGCGGACCGGACGCCTCCCAGGGCGGACCGGCGGCCGGCTCGCCCTACGGCGGTGCCCTGCCCCCCGAGGGCTCCTCGGGCCAGGGCGCCCAGCACCCCGCCGCCCCGCCGTCGTACGGCGGCCCGGCGGCCCCGCAGCCCCCCGCGGCAGGCGGCCGGCACCTTCCCTACGCGTCCGGCGGCCCGAGCCTTCCGCCCGCCGGCCCCGGTCTCCCGGCCGACGAGGGAGCCACCCGGTACATACCCCCGGTTCCCGGCGCCCCCGCGGGCGAGGGAGCCACCCGGTACATACCCCCGGTTCCCGGCGCCTCCGCGGGCGAGGGAGCCACGCAGTTCCTTCCGCCCGCCCCGGCCGACGGCGGCGCCACGCAGTTCCTTCCGCCGATGGGCCAGGGGGCACTGCCTCCCGAGGCGCCCGGCGACCAGGACACCCGCTTCCTCGGCCGGCTGCCGCAGGACGGTGCCGGCCCGCTGCCCCCCGCCGCGCCCGGCGGCCCGGCCGACGCCGAGGCCACCCAGTACATCGCCCCCGTGGGGGCCGGTGCGCCGTACGACGCACCGGGCGACGACGCCGGGCGCCGGACGCCCGCCGAGTTCGACAACCTCTTCCGCAGCGACGCCGCCGCGGGCCCGGCCCCGGCGACCCAGCAGATGCCCCGTGTCCAGGACCCTCAGGGCGGCCGCCCGTACGGCCGCCCCGGGTACGCCCCGCCCGGCCAGGACGACGGCTTCCACGGCGGCGGCCGGGGCGGCGACGGCGGCCGCGGCCGGGGCTCCGGCTCCCGGGTGCCGGTGATCGCCGCCGTCGGCGTGGGCATCGTCGTCATCGGTATCGGCGCCGGCGTCCTGCTGCGCGGCGGCGGGGGCGGCGACACCCCGAGCGGCGGCGGCCAGAACGTCTCCGCCACCGCGCCGGCCGACACCGGCTCCGCCCCGGCGGGCGCCGACCCGGCGCGCGCGCAGGCCGTCGCGCTGGACAAGCTGCTCTCGGACAGCGGCAGCAGCCGGGCCGCCGTGATCAAGTCCGTCGCCGCCGTCAAGACGTGCACCAACCTCGCCCAGGCGTCCTCCGACCTGCGCGGCGCGGCCGAGCAGCGCACCGGTCTGGTGACCCGGCTGGGCCAGTTGCAGGTCGACAAGCTGCCCCAGCACGACCAGCTCACGGCCGCCCTGAACGGCGCGTGGAGGGCGTCCGCGTCGGCGGACCGGCACTACGCGGCCTGGGCGGGCCAGGTCGGTGGCAAGAAGGGCTGCCGGAAGGGCCACGCCCGCACCACCGGCGAGACCCAGGCCGGAAACCGGGAGAGCGGCGTCGCCAGCGCCCAGAAGGTCAAGGCCGCCCAGCTGTGGAACGCGATCGCCCGGACCTACGGGCTCACCCAGCGCCAGCCGACCCAGTTGTGAACCGGGCGCCGGCGTGGGTGAGCCGGAGGTGAAGCGGGCGCCGGCCGGACCGGCCGGCGCCCGGGTCCCGGCCGTGCGGCGCGTACGCCCGTGCCGGTCGCGGCTCCCGCCCGGTTCCGGCCCCGGCGGCGGTCAGGACACGTCCGCCCGCTCCAGGGTTCCGCGTACATCGACGAAGCCCCGGGTGGCCGCCACCAGCCGGCCCTCGCGGACCTGCTGGAGGGTCACGTCGTAGTTGACCATCCGGGCGAAGCCGACCGAGGCCAGCAGGTCCCGCAGCCGCCAGTTCAGCGTCGGCGTCAGGCCGCCGGTGCCGACCGGCAGCCCGGCGTCCAGCGTCCGGTGCACGGAGTCCGCCGTCACCTCCCCGCCGCCGATCTTCTCGAGCACGGCGCGGAGCACGGTGTAGGCGATCCACGTGGTCTGCACACCGGGGTCCGCGGGGTCGATGCGGTTGTCGCCGAAGGCCTCCTGGTTGATGACCTTCTTCATCGGGTCCCAGCGCGGGTCGCTCGCCACCGGGTACCAGCCGGTGACGTACGACCCCTCGTACGGCCCCGAGGCCCCGCCCCCCGCGTCGATCACCGTCTGGTCGACGCTGCCCACCACGGCGGCGGTCCGCACCGAGGGGAAGCTCTCGCGGTCCCGGCGGAAGGAGTCCATGAAGATGTCGGTGCGCTCGCCGAGAGCGGGGATCACGCAGCCCGGGTGCCCGGGACCGGCGGTCGCCCGGCGCAGTGCCAGTCCGGACTGGCCGGAGTACTCGGTGGCGTCCTCGGGGGCCCGCTGGTCGTGTGCCGCGGGGTGCCCGCCGGCCCGCAGCCCGGCGTCGAGCATCCCGGGCAGCTCGTCGCCCGCGATGGTGTCGGGCCGGACCAGCGCGACGGGGCCGCAGCCCGGGGCCAGCTCCTTGCCGAGGCCGGCCAGCAGGGCGGGCTGGCCGCCGTTGACGGGGTAGGACAGGGCCCGGGTGAACTCGGCGGTCGTGACGCCGTAGCCGCCTATGTAGGGGATGCCCGCGCCCTCCAGCGGGGGGAAGAAGGAGTCGCTGTCCTGGCTGTAGGAGCCGACGACGGCGACCACGTTCTCCTTGACGGCGCGCAGGGCGCACTTCGCCGCGGTCACGCTGTCGTTGCCCTCGTTGCAGGTCAGCACCTTGAGCCGGCGGCCGGCGATGCCGCCGTGGGCGTTGACCCAGCGGGCGTAGGCCCGGGCCATGGCGGGCATGCCGGGCTTGTTGGTCGCGCCGGTGTTCTCCGGGGCCCAGGTCATCACGGTGACGGCGTCGTCCCCCGAGGCCCCCGTGGCGCCGGGGACGACGCCGCAGGCTGCGGCGAGCGACGCGCAGGCCGCCGCGGCGCCCGCGGACAGCAGGGCCCTTCTGCGGACGCGCCGGGAGAGGCGGGGGAGGCCGAGGAGGAGCGTCTTGCGGGTGCGTCGCCTGCCGGTCATGCATACGCACGATTCCGTCACACCGCTAACCCGGGAGTGACCCATGGTCAACGAGGAGTGACCTCACGGTGAATTGCAGGGGCCGGTGAGGGCGCCCGGGCGGAGAACGTACGATCGGTGACCGTGCAAGGTTCGGAGAACTCTTCCCGTCGCGGCCGTCGCTCCTCCACCATGGGCGGCATGCCACTGAACGACATGCCGTGGTGGCGCTGGCGCAGCAACGTGCGCTCCGCGCTGCACATGCTCTCCGATCCGGTGTTCCAGCGGGACGTCTGGCTGGCAGGCGTGGAAGGGTACGGCGACGTCACCGACGCCGTGTACCGCCTGGTCGAGGACACCTGGCTGGACAACTGGTCCGCCGAGAAGTACATAGGCACGATCTTCCGCGACTCGCAGGAGGCGGCACTGGTCGACACGGCCGTGCTGCGGGTGCTGCGCCTGATGCACCAGGTCGGGCCGGACGCCCCGGTGTCCGCGTACCTCGACCACGCCGGCTGGCCCGAGGCGGTGCGCGCGGCCCGCGACGCGCACGTCCGGATGGCCGTCGGCGACGGCGAGGACCCGGACGCCGCGCCGCGCAGTCTCGAGGTGCTGAGGATCGTCACCCGGGCCGCCTAGTGCTGTGGCCGGAAAGGTGTGCCGGGATGCTCGCGGCGTCCGGTGCTGGGGGCACCTCCCACGCCGTTCAGGCTGTGGGGGAGCATCGCAAGGCGGAGCGTCGCCCGCGTACTGGATGTACTCGAGTGAGGCGACAACGCGGCGAGGTGCCGTGCCGGGCGTCGCGAGCCGGTGAACCTTTCCGGTCACAGCACTAGGGCCTGTCGTCGGCGGCGCGGTCCGCTCCCCGGACGCCGCACCGCCGCCCGGGACGGTCGTGAGACCCTGTGCTGCATGAGCGAGCAGTCCACCCGAGCCGCGGCCGAGGCCGATCAGTACGTTCTCACCATCGCGTGCCCCGACAAGCAGGGCATCGTGCACGCCGTGTCCAGCTACCTGTTCATGACCGGGTGCAACATCGAGGACAGCCAGCAGTTCGGCGACCACGACACGGGACTGTTCTTCATGCGCGTCCACTTCTCGGCCGAGGCGCCGGTGACCGTGGACAAGCTGCGCGCCAGCTTCGCGGCGATCGGCGACTCCTTCCACATGGAGTGGCAGATCCACCGGGCCGACGAGCGGATGCGCATCGTCCTGATGGTCAGCAAGTTCGGCCACTGCCTGAACGACCTGCTCTTCCGCGCCCGGATCGGGGCGCTCCCGGTGGAGATCGCGGCGGTGGTGTCCAACCACACCGACTTCGCCGAACTGGTCGCCTCCTACGGCATCCCCTTCCGTCACATCCCGGTGACGAGGGACACCAAGCCGGAGGCCGAGGCGCGGCTGCTGGAGCTCGTCCGCGAGGAGCAGGTCGAACTGGTCGTCCTGGCCCGCTACATGCAGGTGCTCTCGGACGACCTGTGCAAGCAGCTCAGCGGCCGGATCATCAACATCCACCACTCCTTCCTGCCGAGCTTCAAGGGCGCCAAGCCGTACCACCAGGCGCACGCCCGGGGCGTGAAGCTGATCGGCGCGACCGCGCACTACGTGACGGCCGACCTCGACGAGGGGCCGATCATCGAGCAGGAGGTCGAGCGGGTGGGCCACGACGTCACGCCGGACCAGCTGGTCGCCGTCGGCCGGGACGTCGAGTGCCAGGCGCTGGCCCGGGCCGTGAAGTGGCACGCCGAGCGCCGGATCCTGCTGAACGGGCGGCGCACGGTCGTCTTCGCCTGACACCCGCGGGCCTCGCTCGGTACGCCTCCGCCCTGCCGGGCGGGGCGGCTACATGCGGCTCAGCGAGGCCGCCGCGTGCAGCACGTCCCGGATCGCGTCGCGGTCGCCCACCTGGCCGGCCGCGGCCTCCTGCGGAGTGACGTGCCCGGCCGCCAGGCGGCAGAACTCCACGCCGTCCAGGGCGACATGGGCCACCTCGTGGTCCGCGGAGCCGATCGCGCCGGGCGAGTCCAGCGGGATCAGCCACTCGCCGCCGCCGAGCCCCTCGATCTCCAGCCGCAGGCTGCGTCCCGGCGTGCCCGCGGCGACCAGGTGCCGGGCGGGGGCCGGACCCGAGAGGCCGACCTGACGCCGGGCGGCCAGCGCCACGGGCAGCATCCGCGCCGCGAGGTCGATCATCTCGTGCAGATGCCGCGGGGCCGGCGGCTCGTAGGGGTAGTCCACCGCCTCGGCGATGTCCTCCGCGTGCACCCAGCACTCGAAGGCCCGGTCGAGCATCGCGTCGCGCAGCGGCAGCACGAAGTCGCCGTACGACACCCCGAGCCCGCCGGAGGTGCCGCCGGTGAAGCCGACCGTCCGCACCAGGGCGTGCGTCTGGTCCCGCCAGGGCGCCCGGATCGTGCGGGACGGCGGGAGGCGGGAGGCCCGCCAGTACGCCTCGGTGCGCCGCGCGGGGCTCGGCTCGTCCGGGTCCGTCAGGTCGGCCAGCGGATCGTCGAGGCCGAGCGCGACCCCCACCAGCCCGTCGACGCTCAGCAGGTGCGCGATGACCCCGGCGACGGTGGTGCGGCGGCTGGTCTCCTCGTCGCGCTCGAACCAGCGCAGCCGCACGGGCGCGTCCCACTCGTCGTCGCCGATGTCCTGGAGCAGCGCGTCGAGGCGCGCGGTCTCGGCGTCGTACGGCGTCGCCCACGGGGGCACCGGGATGCGCGGCGGCCGCCGGTCCAGGCAGCCCTGAAGGACGCGGGTGCGCAGGCCCGGGTCCAGGTCGAGGCTCTCGGGCGGATGGAGCAGGCCGACCGCGGCGCGCAGCCGGAGCGCCTCGTCCGCGCAGCCGCCGCAGTCGCCGAGGTGCTCCTCGACGGCGGCGGTCTCCTCCGGCGAGCAGGCCGCGAGGGCCCAGGCGCCGAGGAGCGATTTCAGGACGTGGTGGTCCAGCACCAGGGGCGCGGGCGGCGGCGCGGGGCGGGTGCCCGGCAGGGGCTGCCCGCCGTCCTCGACGGAGGCCCGGGGCAGCGGAATCCGCGGGGCCCCGTCGGCCCCGGGCCCACCACCGTCCGTGCCTGCGACCCCACCGGGCCCGGCCGCGCCACCGGCCCCCGCACCGCCGGGACCGCCCGGACCGTCGGCCCCTGCGGCACCAGCACCGGGGCCGCCGGCGCCGTCCGCAGCGCCCGGCCCGCAGGCGTCCCGGGATGCGTCGGTGCCGCCGTCGCCGGGGTCGCCCCCGGCGCGCGGGCCGTGTGCGGCGCCCGGACCGTCGCTCGCGTCCGGCCCCTCCGTGCCCTCGGGGCCGGGGCCGGGCTCGGCGTCCGGGGCCGGGGACGTGGGGCGGTCGTCGTGCGGGTCCGCGCCGGTCATGCCGCACCCCCGCATCCGGGTGGTGCGCCGGGGGTTCCGGCGTCGTGGGCGGTGGAGAGCAGCTGGAGGCCGAGGCGGAGCCGGCGGCGGGCCTCGTCCTCCGTGACACCGAGGTCGGCGGCGGTCTGGCGGTAGTCGCGGCGCTGGAAGTAGGCCAGCTCCAGGGCGGCCCGCAGCGGGGCGGGCATGGAGTGGGCGATGTAGTCGGCGCGCGCCGCGACCGAGGCGCGGCGCACCCTGACCTCCAGTTCCTCGGCGGAGCCCTCGCCGCCGCGGGCCAGGGCGGCGGTCTCCGTGGTGCGCAGCCGCTGCACGGCGAGCCGGGCGGTCAGCGCGGCGACCCAGGAGCGCAGGGGCCCCTGCCGGGGGTCGTAGGCGTCGGGGTGTTCCCAGACGTGGGCGAAGACGTCGCGGGTGATGCCGTCGGCCGCCCGTTCGTCTCCGAGTACGCGGTGGGCGAGACCGTGCACGAGCGAGGCGAACCGGTCGTAGAGCTCGCCGAGGGCGGCCGCCTCGCCGCGTGCGAGCCGCTGCTGCATCTTGCGGTCCCAGCGGGGCGGTGCGTCCTTCGTCGTCATGCGGCCCCCTCCACGCCCGATCGTGCCGCGGCTGCGGTCCGGTTCCGGCGTCCAGCCTGCGCCTCTCGTCCCCCCGAATGTAGTCGGCACGTACGAGGGTGCACGCCCCTTTGTGGCAATGTGCGCCCCCCGGCGTCCCGCAGGTGGTAGGGAGGACGTCAGGCAGCGCGTCCGCGTCGTGCGGCCCATGGTGTCCGTCCGCCTACCCCTGCACGTTCCGACCAAGCTCGGCCATGACTGTCCATACCCGATCGAACACGATCGAGGGTGACTGAAACAAGACCTTGAGTGATCGCAGTCGGTTTGTTGCAAGGTGTTTGGGGGAACTGCCGCTGGGCAGCCGCGCGGAAAGAAGCGTAGGAACTGCTTCCGTTTCCGGGCGGTTCCGGTGTATATCCGGCGAGCGGAGGGCGGGCCGTGGCGATCAAGGTGACCGGCGACGAACAGGGCGACTGGAGCGTGCTCCGGGTCTCGGGCGAACTGGACCTGGTGACCTCGCCGGTGCTGCGCCAGCAGGTGCACGAGGTGGTGGCGGAAGGGCGCCACGACCTCGTCCTCGATCTGTCGGAGGTCCTCTTCTGCGACTCCAGCGGCGTCGGCGTGCTCATCGCCGCCCGCCGGCTGATCCGGTCCTGCCAGGGCCGGCTGCGGCTGATCCTCCCGGCCCGCGGGGCCGTCGACGGCTCCCACGTCAACCGGGTGCTCGGCGCCCTCGGCGTGCGCCGTCTGTTCGACGTGTACCCCGACGTCGCCGCCGCGGTGGACGAGGAACCGCTGTCCGCGTGAGTTCCGCGGGGCCCGTGCCCCGTCCCCGTGACGGGCCCGGCGCCGTGCACCCGCCCCGCCCACCCGGTGCGGCCCCCGTCCCGCCCGCCGGGCCGCCCCGTCCCCCGCGCGCCCCGGGACCGCGCGTGTTCCACGGAGTTGTCCCGGAATTCCCCCGGTCTTGGCACAACCGCCGTTTTCCCGTCCCTGGGACCGCCCCGGCGTCGTACGCTCCCTGCCAGACGCATCCCCACACGTGAGGCGGCCGGAGAAGAGATGGTCAGCAGCGAGTACGAGCGCAGGATCGCGGCCCGGTTCGCCACCTTCGACCAGGACGGCAACGGCTGGATCGACCGGGAGGACTTCAGCGTGGCGGCCAAGGCGCTGCTCGCCGAGTTCGCCACCCCGGCCCGGTCCGACAAGGGCCAGGCGCTGTACGCGGGCGCCGAGGCCTTCTGGCAGGGCATGGCCGGCATGGCGGACCGCGACGGCGACCAGCGCATCACCCGCGCGGAGTTCGTCGGCGGCGCGGTGAAGCGGCTGCGCGACAACCCCGGACGGTTCGCCGAGATCGCCCGGCCCTTCCTGCACGCGGCCCTCGCCGTCGCGGACGACGACGGCGACGGGGCCGCCACGGTCGCGGACACCGTGCGGGTGCTCACGGTCCTCGGGGTGCCCGAGGAGGGCGCGCGGGTCATCGCCGCCTCGCTGGACGCCGACGGCGACGGCCGGGTGGGCGAGCAGGAGGTCGTGCCCGCCTTCGCCCGCTACTTCACCGTCCCCGAATAGCCGAGGCGCGGACGGCACGTGCACGGCGCCCGCACAGGGGGGCGCCGTGCGGCCGCACGGGACGCGGGCGATGCCCGGGCGGCGCTGGTGTTCGAGCGGGCGGCCGGGCAACACGCCCGGGTGCGCGAGCAGTTCGGACGGCCGGTCGCGGTCCCGCGGACGGTGCGTCCCCCGGGGTGCCGCCCCCGTCGTCCGGGGCCGGTTCCGTCCGTACGCACGTTCGCCCGGCGTCCGGTCGGCCGGTCCCGATCGCGCCGAGCCGCCCCGGCCCGCCGCCCGGCGTCCCGGCGGGGCGCGTCGCCCCGGCCGCCGTACGACGGGAGCGGGCCCACCTGCGAAAGCAAGGCGGGCGGGAGTGGCGGCCACTGGCCCGGGAGTACGGCCCACCGCACGCGCGCGGTGACGGAGCGTGAGGGGTGCGGCCGCGGAAGCCGTCCGGCCGGGGCGGCCCGCACGGCTCCTGGCTGCGGTGCTCCGGGGCTCGACGGCATCGATGTCACGGAACGTGGCGTTCCGGAATGACCGAGCGTCGATACCGGGTTGTGTCCCCGGTGTGACCCGTCACGTCCTGGAGTCGCCGTCCGGCTCGGGTACCTTGTCTCGAATGCGAGTGGTTCCGAGCACGAGCCGTCCCGGCGCCGCCCCCGAGGCGGCTCCGGAACCGGCGGTGCGCGCCGCCGTTCGCCTGGCCGGGCGGGTCGTGCCCGCCGTGCGTTCGACTCCCCGCGACGAGCGTCGCACAGTATGCCGCACGGGTACTCCTTCGCGCGGGAATATGCCCGAAGCGCTTGTAGCGGTGACGGTACGTCAACCATGCTTTCTCGCACGGAAGTCACGTTCCGTGACCCTTGCTCTGGCCGTTGTTCTGGCCATGCAGAAAATGGCTGTGATCGTGGCCCTCGCGCGACGCGGGGCCATGGGTCCGCCGGTTCGGATGGTGTGAGCGGTGCAGGTGCTTCAAGTGCAGCTGGAGATCCGGCCCGACCCCGCGGAAGTGGGGCGAGCTCGCAGGTGGGCCCGATCGAGGCTCGCCGGCTCGGGAATAGGGGCCGACGAGCCGCTCGCCGAGACGCTGATCCTGCTCGTCTCGGAGCTGGTCACCAACGCCGTGGTGCACACCGGCTGCCCGGCCGTGCTGCGGCTGTCGCTCCCCGGGATGCCGGAGGAGGCGGCCGTGGTCCGCCTGGAGGTGGCCGACTCCAGCACCCGGGCCCCGGTGCCCCGCTGCGCGGACGGCGACGCCACCGGCGGCCGCGGCCTCGCCCTCGTCGACGGGCTCGCCGACCGCTGGGGCTGGAGCAGCGAGGGCGCGGGCAAGCGCATCTGGTGCGAGCTGGACCGATGCCCGCCGCCCGGTGAGTCGGCGGTCCCGGACGCCTACGGCAGCGAGGCGACGGCGTACGGCGGTCTGGCGTACGAGGCGGTCTGAGGCGCCCTGCGGCCGGCCCTCCGCCGCCGTGGAGGTGGGATCCGGCCGCCGAAGTCCCCTGGGCGGACCCGTGGGTGGCATGCGTGGTGCACGAACACCCGTGACAGCGCCGCTTTTCGGCCGGTGTGAACGGCGTGCGCCGGGTGGTGCTTCCGTGCGCGCCCGCGGCGAAAACGGCGTAACGGGCAAATCGCCGCACCGGTGTTGACGACACGTGCCGACCTGATCACGCTTGGGGGGCAGCGATTCGCCGCGAGGGGACGGCGAGGGCCCGGGTGACGGTGGCCCTCGGCGAGTGCGGGTCGCGGATCGGCGTCGACCGGTCCCGTCGGGGCCGAGGGGGGCTGGGATCGGTGCGCCGGAGCCGGATGGCGGCGCGGGGTGCCGTGCTCGGGCGGGCAGAGCGCGCCGCCAGCCGGATTCTCACGGGAGCGGGAGCGGGAGCGGGGGGACCGCCCTTCTCTCTCCACAGGCTGTGGACAACGTCCTCCCGGCGCGCCCCGGTCCTCCGGGTGCGGCCGTCCTAGCGTCCCCCGGACCCGTTCTCCGAGAGGAGCGCGACCGCGCCCGCCCCGGCCAGCACCAGGCCGACCGCGAAGGCGAACCAGCGGTGCCCGGCCAGGTCCAGGGGGCCCCAGTCGAGGGCACCGGCCGCCTGGGCCTCCTCCGGCGCGGCGGGGTCGTAGACGACGGTGGTGCGGACCCGGCCGTCGGCGTCGGCCGGTCCCGCCGGGACGTAGAGCGAGGTGGCCAGGCGGGGTTCGACGGCCGTCACCGGGATGCCCCGGCCGTCGCGGAAGTCGAGCCACACGCTCGTCGTGGAGCACTCGGTGAAGCGGCCGCCGGAGCAGTGGCGGACGATCTCGGCGTCGCCCGGCACCCGGCGCCCGTGCGCGCGCAGCGCGGAGATCCGGCCCTCCGCCCGCACCACGTGGACGACGTTGGCGGTCAGCACCACCGCGCCGATCAGCGCCGTCACCGCGGCGGCCAGGACGCGGCCCCATCTCCTCGTACGCGTGTTCTTCTGCACCGGCCCACGCTATCCGGCGGTGGTCACCCCGTACGCAGGCCGTCCGGCGCCCGCGGCCGCGGTCCGGAAGGTGCGGCGGTACGCCGTCGGGGTCACCCCGAGCGCCGCCTGGAGGTGCTGCCGCATCGACTGGGCGGTGCCGAACCCGGCGTCGCGGGCCACCCGGTCGACGGACAGGCCGGTGGACTCCAGCAGGTGCCGGGCCCGCTCCACCCGCTGCTGGGTGATCCACTGACCGGGGCTCAGCCCGGCCTCCTCGCGGAAGCGCCGGGTGAACGTCCGTAACGACATGGCCTCCTGCGCGGCCATGTCCCGCAGCTGGATCGGCTCGTGCAGCCGGCCCAGCGCCCAGGCCCGTGCCGCGGTCGTGGTCGCCTGCTGCGGGTCGGGGACGGGCCGGTCGATGTACTGGGCCTGCCCGCCGTCGCGGTGGGGCGGTACGACGGTGCGCCGGGCCACGTCGTTGGCGACCGCGGTGCCGTGGTCGCGGCGCACCATGTGCAGGCACAGGTCGATCCCGGCGGCCACGCCCGCCGAGGTCAGCACGTCCCCGTCGTCGATGAACAGCACGTCGGCGTCCACCTCGACCTGCGGGAACATCCGCTGGAAGCGGTCGGCGTCGGCCCAGTGCGTGGTCGCGGGCCGCCCGTCGAGCAGCCCGGCGGCGGCCAGCACGTAGACGCCGGTGCAGATCGAGGCGAGGCGGGTGCCGGGCCGGATCCGGGCGAGGGCGGCGGCGAGTTCGCCGGTCAGCACGCCCTCCTCGAAGACCGGGCCGAGTTCGTAGGAGGCCGGCACGATCACGGTGTCGGCGGTGGCCAGCGCCTCCGGTCCGTGCGCGACGTGGAGCGAGAAGTCGGCGTCCGTCTCGACCGGGCCCGGGGCCCGGACCGAGCAGGTGACCACCTCGTACAGCAGCCGTCCCGCCGCGTCCCGGGGCCGCCCGAAGATCCGGTGCGGAATGCCCAGCTCGAAGGGGAGCAGCCCGTCCAGCGCGAGCACCACCACGCGGTGGGGCCGGAACCCCGCGCCGGTGCCCGTGTCCGTGTCCGTGCCCGTGTTCTTGTCCGTGGCCATGGCCCGATCGTAGCGAACACTGTCCTTCGGGCCACTCGCTCGTGCGGTCCGGACGCCCGAAGCTCGATGGTGTGAGCCAGACAGATGACGTGACCCAGACAACGGAAGCCGCGGTCCTCGACGAGACCCCCGCCGGACGGAAGCCGGCCCGGATCCACCGGGCCTGGTTCGTCGCCGCCGTCACCTTCGTGACGATCACCGGTGCCGCCGCCTTCCGCTCCCTGCCGGGCCTGCTCATCGACCCCCTGCACCAGGAGTTCGGCTGGTCGCGCGGCACCATCGGCGGCGCCGTCTCGGTCAACCTGGCGCTGTACGGGCTCACCGCCCCCTTCGCCGCCGCGCTGATGGACCGCTTCGGCATCCGCCGGGTCGTCGCCGCGGCCCTCGCGGTCATCGCCGCGGGCTCCGGAGCCACCGTGTGGATGACGGCGGCCTGGCAGCTCCTGCTCTGCTGGGGCCTGCTGGTGGGCCTGGGCACCGGCGCGATGGCGCTGGCGTTCGCGGCCACGGTCACCGAACGCTGGTTCACCGCCCGCCGCGGCCTGGTCAGCGGCATCCTCACCGCCGCCTCCGCGTCCGGACAGCTGATCTTCCTGCCGGTGCTGTCCTGGATCGTCCAGGACCACGGCTGGCGCCCGGCCGCGGTGACCGTCGCGCTGGCCGCCCTCGTGGTGATCCCCTTCGTCTGGCTGCTGCTGCGCGACCACCCGGCGGACACGGGCCTGAAGCCGTACGGGGCGAGTGTGTTCGTGCCGCGGCCCGCGCCCGCGGCCGGTGCCGCCCGGCGCACGGTCGCCGCGCTGGCCTCCGCGGTCCGCACCGGCCCGTTCTGGCTGCTGGCAGGGACGTTCGCGATCTGCGGCGCCTCCACCAACGGGCTGATCCAGACCCACTTCGTGCCGGCCGCCCACGACCACGGCATGCCCGTCACGACCGCCGCCTCGCTGCTCGCCGTGATCGGCCTGTTCGACGTGGCCGGCACCATCGCCTCCGGCTGGTTCACCGACCGATTCGAGCCGCGCAGGCTGCTCGCCGTGTACTACGCGCTGCGCGGGATCTCGCTGCTGTTCCTGCCGATGCTGCTGGCACCCGGCGTGCACCCGCCGATGGTCTTCTTCATCGTCTTCTACGGCCTGGACTGGGTGGCCACCGTCCCGCCGACCCTGGCCCTGTGCCGGGAGCAGTACGGCGAGAACAGCGCCATCGTCTTCGGCTGGGTGCTGGCCTCGCACCAGGTCGGCGCGGCGGCGGTCGCCTACGCGGGCGGCGTGGCCCGGGACGTCCTCGGCTCCTACGACCCGGTCTGGTACGCCTCCGGAGCACTGTGCGCGGTGGCGGCGCTGATGGCGCTGGTGATCCGGCGCCGGGCGGGGACACTGCCGGCGGCCGCCCTCTGACGCCGGCGGGCGTCGCCGTCGCCCCGCGCCCGGCGCGGGGCGGTTCCGGGCCCCGCTCCCGTCCGCGGCCCCGCGGTCAGTCCGGCAGGCGGGACACCCGCAGTCCGTCGCGGCGGACGGCCTGCCTCGCCACCGCGCGGGCGATCCGCTCCGCGTCGGCCGCCATCTCGCGGAACATGCCGCTGATGGGGTTGGTGAAGCCGGTGAAGAACAGGCCGGGCGCGTGCTGCGGGGCGCGGCCGCCGTGGACGGCGGGCCGGCCGCGCCCGTCCAGCACGTCGAGGTGGCCGACCAGGCCCTCCAGCGCCCGCAGGTAGCCGGTCGCCGCGACGACGGCGTCCGGCGCGATCCGGCCGCCGTCGGCGAGGACGACCTTGTCCTCCTCGAAGCCCTCGACCGCGGCCACGATCTCGACCCGCCCGCCGCGCACCGCGTCGACGAGGCCGACGTCCTGGACCGGGATCGCGCCCTCGGTGACCCGGGAGTACAGACCGGTGTCCGGGCGGGGGAGGCCGTGGGCGGACAGGTCCGGCACGCTCAGCCGCGCCATCGGCCGGGCCAGCCGGTCGACCAGCCGGACGGGCAGGCGACGCACCAGGATGCCGGTGTACTGCGCGGCCCAGCCGGCCGTCGACCTGCGCACCAGGTGCGGGGCGGTGCGCACCGCGAGCCGCACCCGCGAGGCCCCGCCCTCCACCAGGTCCACGGCGATCTCGGCGCCGGTGTTGCCGACGCCGACGACGAGCACGTCGCGGCCCGCGTAGGGGGCGGCGTTCCGGTAGGCGGAGGCGTGCAGGAACTCGCCCGTGTACGCCGCGCGGCCCGGCCAGTCGGGCACGCGGGGCGTGTGGTTGTGGCCGGTGGCGACCACGACCGCGGCGCCGGTCAGCTCCCGGCCGCCGGTGGCGTGCAGCAGCCAGCCGCCGTCGGGGGCGCGCTCGATGCGGGAGACCTCGACGCCGGTCACGATCTCCAGTGCGTGGTGCTCGGCGTACTTCTCCAGGTAGCGCACCACGTCGTCGCGGGACACCCACCGGCCGAACCGGCGCGGCATGGACAGTCCCGGCAGCGCCGACAGACGGCGGGTGGTGTGCAGGTGCAGCCGGTCGTAGTGGCGCCGCCAGGACGCGCCGACCCGGTCGGACCGCTCCAGCACGACGGCGCGTATCCCCCGGGCCCGCAGCGCGTGGGCGGCGGCGAGCCCGCCCGGACCGCCGCCGACGACGTAGACGGGACGGTCCGCCGGGTGGGCGGCGCCGGGGTGCGGTGACGTGGTGGAGTCGGCCATGTCCGTGAGCGTAATCACGCAACCGGTTGATGGGTCTCGGTCAAGACCACAATTGGTTGCGGATTGATCACGGGTGTGGGGATGGTGCGGGGGAGTGCGCGGGACGGTGCGCAGGGAGCCCGTACGGGACGTTCCGGACCGGGGAACACGGCCCGGGCGCCCGGTGCTTGAATGACGGGATGACCCGCGACCTCCCCGACCCCGGCGACCTGTCCTCCGTACGGCTGTCGGGCGGCGGCCTGTGGCTGCGCCCCTGGGACCCGGCGTCCGACGCCGACGTCGACGCCTTCCTGCGCGGTGTCACCGACCGCGAGTTCGCCCGCTGGAACACCCCCCTGACGCCCATCACGGACCGCGCCACCGCCCGCGAGGCGCTGCGCACCCGCGGGGAGCAGGCCGCCGCGGGGACCGCCGTGCCCTTCCTGATAGCCGAGGCGGAGGACGGCCCCGCGGTCGGGCACCTCGGCGTGAACGAGATCCGGCGCGTCTTCGGCCGCGCGATCGTCGGCTACTGGGTGCTGCCCGAGGCGCGCGGCCGGGGCGTGGCGACCCGCGCCCTGGACCTCGCCGCCCGCTGGAGCTTCGACGCCCTCGGCCTGCACCGCCTCGAACTGGGCCACGCCGTCGGCCACGCGGCCTCCTGCACCATCGCCGAGCGCTGCGGCTTCCGCTACGAGGGGACGCTGCGCGGGGAGATGTTCGAGGAGGGGCGGCGCGACGCCTTCCGGGACGCCCACCTGCACGCCCGCCTCGCGGCCGACCCGGTGCCCGGGGCGGGGACGCCTGCCGGGGCGTAATACGGGGGCGCGGCACGGCCGTCGGGGCCGATCATGGGCCATGGCCTTCGACGACTGGTACCTGACGGACGACCTCACGGACTACCTGGCCCGCGCGGGCGGCTTCCTGCGCTCCCGGCCGGACCGGCACACCGTGCACCTCACCGTGACGGAGAACCTGCGCACCCGCGGCGGACGGCTCTACGGCGGCGCCGCGCCCGAGTTCGGGGTGCTGGAGGAGGACGGTGCCGTGCGGGCGGCCTTCTTCCGCACCCCGCCGCATCCCCTCGTGGTCACCTCGCTGACCGAGGGGCAGGCCGACGGCCTGGCCCGCCGGCTGGCCGCGGCCGGGCGCACGCCGGGCGGCGTCAACGCCGACCGGGACACCGCCGCCGCCCTCGCCGCGGCCTGGCAGCGGCACACCGGCACCCCGTCCTCGCTGCACGAGCGGCTGCGCCTGTACCGGCTGGGGGAGCTGACGGCGCCGCAGCCGGTGCCGCCGGGACGGGCCAGGGCGGCCGGAGCCGCGGACCGCGCACTGATGGCGCGCTGGTACGCGGAGTTCTGCGCCGAGGTCGGCGAACCGGCCGGCCGCGATCCGGGGGAGTGGGCCGACGACCGGGTGGAGCGCGGCGACCTGCTGTTCTGGGAGACCCCCGACGGCACCCCCGTCTCCATGGCCGGCACGTCCCCCCGGGTCGCCGGGCAGATCCGCGTCGTCGCCGTGTACACCCCGGCGGAGCTGCGCGGCCGCGGCTACGCGGGCGCCGTCACCACCGAGGCCAGCCGGGCCGCGCGGTCCTCCGGGGCGGACGAGGTGCTCCTCTTCACCGACCTCGCCAACCCGACCAGCAACGCCCTGTACCAGCGCATCGGCTACCGCCCGGTGTCCGACTTCGCCGTCCACCTCTTCACCGATCGGCGGGACCGGTCCGTCCCGGGGTGAGCCGGCGCCTCCGGACGGGCGTGTCCGGTCGGCGCCCCGGGGCGGGACCGGCCCGGGCGGTGGCTCCGGGCGGAGCGGCCCGGGCGCGGTTCCGCTTCAGGGCCAGAGCAGGGTGCGGTCCCAGCCGGTCCCGGTGCGCCGGTAGTGCAGCCGGACGTGGCGGCGCCGGGCGTCGCCCTGGAAGAACTCGACCTCCTCGGCCCTCAGCCGGTACAGCGTCCAGGACGGCACCTCGGCGTCCGGCTCCCGCCGGGCCCGCTCCCAGGCATCCTCGGACGCCCGGTGCAGTGCGCCGAGCGAGCCGAGCACCTCGCTCTGCCGGCCGGTGAGGGCGGCGGCCAGCGCCCCGGTGGAGCGGGCGTGCAGGTCCGCGTGCGCCTCCTCGGCGGGGGCGGCCGACACCGGCCCGCGCACCCGGACCTGGCGCCCCAGGACCGGCCAGTAGAAGGCGAGTGCCGCGTGCGGGAGCGCGGCCAGCTGGCGGCCCTTGTGGCTGTGGGCGTGCGTCCCGAAGGTCCAGCCGGACGCGTCGGCGCCGTGCAGCATCACGATCCGGACGTCCGGGAGGCCCTCCTCGTCGGCCGTCGCCAGCGCCATCGTGTGCGGCTCCCGCTCGCCCGCCGCCGCGGCCCGCGCGATCCACTCCGTGAACAGCGGCAGGGGATCGGCGGGCGCGGACGCGGGGTCGAACGCCGGCAGCTCGGTGACCTCCGGGTCCCAGACCCGCAGGGACCTCAGCAGCTCGTGAAGATCGGTCTCCATGCCCCGAGTATGGCTCCGCCCCCGCAGGGGCCCCGGACACGGGACGCCGCCGCCGGGGGCCGCTCCCTCGCGCGCTGGAGGGGGCACCCGTCCGCGCGCACCGGCCCCCGAGCCCCCGTCCGCGGCGGGCCCGGCGCGGGCACCCTCACCCGTTCGGTGCCGTCGGCCCCGTTCTTCCTGCTGCAGGCCGCGCTGGAGGCGTTCCGTGGGTCCGCCGTGCACGCGCTGCTGGTGGTCGGGGACCTGGAGGACGAGACGTTCCAGGGGCGCCCGCCCGGAGCAGGTCCGGCTGCTCGCCGTGGGCCCGCAGACCTCGGTCCCGGCCGTCGCCCTCCACGTGCTGCACCGCACCTTGCCTTGGGCGCAGGCTGCGGGACGAGGACGGCTCGAACGACCGCTGAGCGCGGTGGCCGTTGCGAAGTCCCCACCGGCCTCGCCCACTCCGCGGGCCGCCCGGGGCCGCCGCACCGCCGCCACAGCGCAACAGGCGGCCGCCCACCGGGGTGGACCACCGCCTGCCTGACAGGACGTGCGACCGGTTCTACTTCGTCGGCTTCCGGCCGGTGATGCCCAGATGGACCAACAGGGCCAGGTTCGGGCGCAGTTCGGCCTGCTTCACGCCCCAGGAGGTGAAACCCTTCTGGTGCGAGGCGACCGCGGAGAGCATCGTGACCAGTGAACCGGCGACCGCGGCCGGATTCACGTCCTTGTCCACCCGCCCCTTGGACTGGAGTTCGGCAACAGCGTCCGCCAGGGGGCCGTTCACCGCGTTGAGGACCTTCATCCTGAGTTTGTAGAAGCGCTTGTCGCCCTCGGCGGCCCCGAGGTCGACCACGCGCAGAATCGCGTCGTTGCGGCGCCAGAACTCCAGGAACCCGTCGACGAATTCCTGCGCGGTCAGCCAGCCCGCCTTGCCGGCCCATGAGCGGCCCGCCAGCAGTTCGGCCAACCCGGCGCCCTCGGAGGCCACTTGGTCGGCGATCTCGAGGACGGCACCCTCGACGTCCGGAAAGTACTGGTAGAAGGTCGCGGGCGATGTCCCGGCCTTCCGGGCGACATCGATGACTTTGACGTCGCGGTACGGGGAGGAGCTGAGCATCTCGCTGAGGCAGTCGAGCAGCTTCTGCCGGGTCGCCTGCCCACGCCGACCGGCCACGCGGCCGTCGACGGTACGCACTTGTCCTGTCATGTCGTCAGCTTACCGAGGGGTGATGGGAGCGCGATTTGGCCGACTGCAAATGGGGTGCACGGGCAGTCGGAGGCTGCTGTGCCTGGTCTGCGGCCTGCGCGCACCGCGGTTACGTTGGCGACATGGCCGAAAACAGCCCGTCCGCGTACACCGAGGGCCTGCCCTGCTGGGCGGACGCGCAGCTCGCCGACGTCGAGGCCGGCAAGTGGTTCTACGGTGCGCTCTTCGGGTGGACCTTCGACGAGCAGCCCGTCGTCCCCGGGGGCCCGGCGGTGGCCCGGCTGGGCGGCGAGCCGGTCGCCGCGCTCGCCCGCAAGGCGGACGGGCGGATGCCCACGGTCTGGACGGTGTACCTGGCCACGCCGGACGCCGCGGACCTGGCCCGGCGCATCCGGGCGGCCGGCGGCACGGTCATCACGGAGCCCGTCCCGGTCGCCGGGGGCATCGCCGCCCTGGCCGCCGACCCGGAGGGCGCGGTCTTCGGGCTGTGGCAGCCGGCGGGGCACCCGGGCTTCGGCAGGCGCCACGAGCCGGGCGCCTTCGCCTGGGCCCAGCTCTACACCCGGGACGCGGCCGCCGCCGACGCCTTCTACGGCGGCCTCTTCCACGACACCCTCCTCGGCCCCGGCGCCCGGCCGGACCTGGGGCGCGCCCTCGTCACCGACGCCTTCGCGCCCGAGATGCCCCCGCACTTCGTGGTCCACTTCCTGGTCGAGGACTGCGCCGCCGCCCTCGGCACGGTGACCCGGCTCGGCGGGCGGGTCCGTGTGCCACCCTTCGAGACGTCCTACGGCATCGCGGCGGTCGTCGCCGACAATCAGGGGGCGTCCTTCGCCCTGCTCCAGCGGTGAGGGTCGCCCTCCGTGACGGGACGCGGGGGATTTGCGGCATGACATCCTGATTAGTCGCCGGGTTCGCAACCAGTGCCCGGGCCAGGAAGAATCGGGGTGCGTGCCGCCACGGCGGTGCGGTGGTGAGACGCTGCACTTCGGTCGCGTACATATGTGGGTGACGCGGCTCGTACGGGGAGGTGGCAGGCAAGTGGTGGGTCAGCTGACGCAGCACGATCCGCGGCGGATCGGGCCGTTCGAGGTGCTGGGACGGCTGGGTGCCGGCGGCATGGGGCTGGTCTATCTCGCGCGCTCGGCGTCCGGCCGGCGGGTGGCGATCAAGACCGTGCGGACCGAACTGGCCGAGGACCAGCTGTTCCGGGTCCGCTTCACGCGCGAGGTCGAGGCGGCCCGCGCGGTCTCCGGCTTCTACACGGCCGCGGTCGTCGACGCCGACCCGCGTGCCGCCGTGCCGTGGCTCGCCACCGCCTACGTCCCGGCGCCTTCGCTCGAGGAGATAGTGACCGAGTGCGGTCCCCTCCCGGCCCAGGCGGTGCGCTGGCTCGCCGCGGGCGTCGCCGAGGCGCTGCAGTCCATCCACGGGGCCGGGCTGGTCCACCGCGACCTGAAGCCGTCGAACGTCCTGGTCGTCGAGGACGGCCCCCGGGTGATCGACTTCGGCATCGCCTCGGGCGTCTCCAACACCCGCCTGACCATGACGAACGTCGCCGTCGGCACCCCCGCCTACATGTCCCCCGAGCAGGCGAAGGACTCGCGCAGCGTGACCGGCGCCAGCGACGTCTTCTCGCTGGGCTCCACCCTCGTCTTCGCCGCCACCGGGCACGCCCCCTTCCACGGCGCCAACCCGGTGGAGACGGTCTTCATGCTGCTGCGGGAGGGCCCCGACCTGGAGGGCCTGCCCGACGAGCTGCGCCCGCTGATCGAGTCCTGCATGCAGATGGAGGCGCCGAGCCGGCCCACGCCCGCGGACCTCCAGTCCCAGCTCGCCCCGCACCTGTTCGGCTCCGGCTCCGACGACAGCGGCACCGCCTCGGCCTGGCTGCCGGAGAAGGCGGTCGCGCTCATCGAGGGCCGCCGCGGCGGCCGCCCGCCCGTGCAGAGCACCGCCGGCCCCCGCAGCGGCGGCCGGCCCCCGGTGCCGCCCCCGCCCTCGCACGACCCGGTCGTCCCGGCGCCGGCCCTGCCCGCCCCGGTCGGCGCCCCCGGCACCGGTCCGGTGCTGCTGGCCGGCGCACAGGTCCCGATCGGCCCCGGGCCGCGGGTCGCCGACGCCCGTGCCGCCGCGGTCAAGGCGCCGCCGCCGGAGGCCGGCCTGGCCGCGTCCTGGTCCCGGCCCCGCCCCGGCGTCAACGGCGCCGACCCGGCGGTCGCGGCCGTCCCGGCCACACCCCCGGAGACCGCGGCCGGCTGGCGCCCGTGGCGCTTCCGTATGTCGAACGACGTGTGGGGGACGCCGTCCGTCGCCGACGACCTCGTGTACGTCACCTCCTTCGAGGTGCACGCCCTGGACGTGGCGACCGGCCGCCGCCGCTTCAAGACCCGGGACGTGGCCTGGTCGATGGCGGTCGCCGACGGCAGGATCCACGCCTCCGACGGGCCCACCCTGTTCGCCCTCGACGCCCGGGAGGGCGCCGACCTGTGGCGGCAGCAGACCGACGCCTGGGTGTACTCGCTGCGCGCCGACCGGGGCACCGTGGTCACCGGCACCCGCGGCGGCGGCGTCCAGGGCTGGGAGGCGTCGAACGGCCGCAAGCTCTGGGAGCTGTCCGGAGCCCAGAGCGACTTCGAGTCCCCGGAGGCCGGCCCCCTCGTCCACGAGGGCACGGTGTTCGTCTGGCAGGACGCCCGGCTGCGCGCCCTGGAGGCCCGTACCGGCGAGGAGCGCTGGTCCTACCCGATCGGCGACGCCGCCTCCTGCGGCGGGGTCCCGGTACGGCTCACCCCGGCACCCGACGGCTACGTCTACGTCGCGGCCGGTACCCGCGTCCTGGCCCTCGACATCGCCGGCGGACGGGTGCGCTGGCACTTCGAGGCCCCCGCGGTCTTCCTCTGCCCGCCGGCCTTCGCGTCCGGCCCGGCGGTGACCGGCGGCGGGGTCTACCTCGCCGACTACCTCGGCACGGTCTACGCCCTGGACGCCACCGACGGCCGCGACCGCTGGCGCATCGCCACCGAGGCGCGTTCCGCGATCGACCCGGTCCTGGTCGCCGCGGGCCATGTGCACGTCGGCAGCGGCAAGGGCCTCTACACCCTGGACGCGGTGACCGGCACGCCCAAGTGGCGCTTCCAGGCGGGCGGCGACGTGGTGGGCTCCCCGGTGGTCGCCGAGGGCCGGATCCACTTCGGCTCCACCGACCACCTGCTGTACACCCTCAAGGCCGACGACGGCCGGCTGCGCTGGAAGCTCGCCACCGGCGGCGAGATCACCGGCTCCCCGGTGATCCGGGACGGGGTGGTGTACGCGTGCAGCAAGGACCGCTGCGTGTACGCGCTGGACGCGGAGAAGGGCACCGGCACGGCCCGCACGGCCTGACGGCGGACGGCGTTGCGGTACCCGGCGTTGCGCCGGGTACGCAACGGTCGCCCACCGGTGACATGGCCGTGACAGCCCCCTGCCTACGCTGGCGGGCATGAACTCACGGGGACGCACACTCAGGCTCGCGGGGGTGTCGGCTGCGGTCGTCCTCTGCCTCACCGGCTTCACCGGACGCAGCCACGGACACAGCTACAGCCACAGCCGGCACTCCTCGGGCGGCGGCGGATGCAGCAGCTCCCACCAGGACCACGACACGTCGACGCACAGGAGCCGCGGCTACGGCTCCTCCGGCGGCTACCGGACCCCGTACCGCAACCGGCACACGCCCAGCAGCTCCCCGACCGGGACCACCCGGCAGGACGCGACCGCGCGGCTGCTGCGCTGCGCGAGCGCGAAGACGCCGTTCGCGACCGTCGAGGTCGCCAACCCGAACTCCGCGTCCGGCACCTTCACCGTCACCGTCGGCTTCCGCGACGCCGGCGACCTCCCGCTCGTGTCCCGGCCGCGGCAGGTCCAGGTGCCCGCGCGCGGGAAGGCGACCGTGAAGGTCCCCGTCGCCACCGCGGCCGACGCCGCGAAGGTCGCCCACTGCGTCGTGGACTCGGTCGCCCCGCCCGCCACCCGCTGAGGCCCGCGGCCCCCGCACGCACGAAAAATCGGCTGTGTCCGCTCCGGAAGGAGTGGGCACAGCCGATTCTCTTCGTCGCACGTCCGCCCGTTCGTCCGGACGTGCCTCGGTCGCGGCGGCTCCCCTCCGGGCCGCCGCGACCGCTCCCCCGTACCCGCTCCCCCGTGCCCGGTTCCCCGCGGCCCGTGTCCCCCGTGACCGCGGGAGGAATCAGGCGCGCTCGTCCGTGGCGTGGATGTTGTCCGGGGCGACCTGGTCGCCGCCGGCATCGGCCGTCAGCGGGTTGCCGCCCTTGAGGGGCTCGGTCGTGGCGTGGATGTTGTCGGTGCTGACGGTGCCCGGCTTCTTCTCGGTCGCGTGGATGTTGCCGTCGGTGGTCTTCTCGTCGCTCATGTCTGCCTCCCCGTGCAGGTGCTGATGGGTCGTCGTGCGCGCCCGGTCGGCGGCTCCCCCGAGGGTCGCCGACCGGGCGGATCAGGGCCGTTCACCCTATGGCACGGCCCCTGGTCGCTTCGCCCGCCCCCCGACGCGACGGAACGACAACTCCGAGACTGCCGGGCGGCGATAAACGAACGATGAACGCCCCGGCGCCGGCCCTCAGGCCACGGGCAGCGGCGCCAGCAGCTCCCGCACCGTCTCCGCCTCCGGCGCGCCCAGCGCCTCGAACAGGCTCAGCGACTCACGCCAGCACACCTCGGCGCGACCGGTGTGCCCGATGCCGTGCAGACCGCGGCCGAGCACGACGAGCGCGTTCCCCCGGCGCCAGTCGCCGCCGATGTCGCGCAGTACGGTGAGCGCCAGTTCCGCGTTGGCGGCGGCCTGCGCCGGGCGCAGCGCCACGAGGTCGACCTCGGCCAGCCGGAACAGGGCCATTCCCTCCCACAGTTGCTGGCGGCTGTCCCGGAACACCGCCAGCGCCTCCTGGAGCCGGGCCGACGCCTCCCCCGGGCGGCCGCTCTGGGTGAGGGCCAGCCCCAGCGCGTAACGCCCGTTGGCGCCCTTCAGTGCGTGCCCCATGTCGTCGTAGGTGTCGGTGCCCTGCTGCGCCAGGGCGACCGCGCTGTGGGTGCGGCCGGTGGCCAGGTGGATGCGCGAGAGGTTGCACAGCGCGCTCGCCTCGCCCGGCCGGTCCTGGCAGGCGCGGAACCCCTCGATGGCGCGTTCCAGCTGGGCCTCGCCGTCGTCGTACCGGTTCTGGTAGAGGGCGATCACCCCCAGGGTGTTGTAGGCCCAGCAGGCGGCCAGCGGGTCGACCCCGGTGCTCAGTTCGGCCGCGCGCCCCGCCGCGCGCACCGCCAGGTCGAAGCGGCCGGTGATGTGGTGCACGTAGGCCAGCATGATCAGGGCCCGCGCCTCGGCACGCGGGTCGGCCGACGTCGCCGCCGCCTCGCGCAGGGCCGCGGCGACGCTCTCGTACGCCTTGGAGTTGGTGCCCGACTCCGCGAGGTCCACGCACGCCCACAGGGTGTCGACGGCCCGGCGGAGGAAGCCGGGGACGGCCGACTGCCGCACGCAGGCCAGCAGGGACACGGCCTCCGCGTACAGCCAGTCCTGGGCGCGGTGGCGGTCGGTGAAGGCGAGGCCGGGGTGGCGGGCCGTCTGGAGGTGGTCCACCAGCCGGTCCCCGGGCCGCTCGATGCCGTACACCCCGGCCGCGGTGGCGAGGTAGAAGTCCAGCAGCCGCGACAGGGCGGCGTCCCGCTCGCTCGGCGGATGCTCGTCGCGCTCCGCACAGGCGCGGGCGAACAGCCGCACCAGGTCGTGGTAGCGGTAGCGGCCGGGCGCGGCCGACTCCAGCAGGGAGGTGTCGACCAGCGACTCCAGGACGTCCTCGGTCTCCTCCACCGGCAGGTCCAGGACGGCGGCGGCCGCGGCCAGCGACACGTCCGGGCCGTCGGCCAGGCCCAGCAGCCGGAAGGCGCGGGCCTGCGCCGGCTCCAGCTGCCCGTAGCCGAGTTCGAAGGTCGCCTTCACCGCGAGGTCGCCGGCCTGCAGCTCGTCCAGGCGGCGCCGCCCGTCGGCGAGCTTCGCCGCCAGCACCGACACCGTCCAGGTGCGGCGGGCCGCCAGCCGGGAGGCGGCGATGCGGATGGCCAGCGGCAGGAAGCCGCACGCCGCGACCACGTCCAGGGCCGCCTCCCGCTCGGAGGCCACCCGCTCCTCGCCGACGATCCGGGTGAACAGCTGCAGCGCCTCCTCCGGGGACATCACGTCCAGGTCCACCAGGTGCGCGCCCGCCAGGTCCACCATCCGCACCCGCGAGGTCACCAGGGCCGCGCAGCCGTCGGTGCCCGGCAGCAGCGGCCGGACCTGCGCCGCGTCCCGTGCGTTGTCCAGCAGGACCAGCACCCGGCGTCCGTCCAGCACCGACCGGTACAGAGCCGCCCGCTCCTCCAGCGAGTCGGGGATCGCCGAGTCGGCCGTGCCGAGCGCGCGCAGGAAGGAGCCGAGCACCGTCTCCGGCTCCGCGGACCGCGGGCCCGCGCCCTGGAGGTCGACGTAGAGCTGGCCGTCGGGGAAGGCCGTCCGCGCCCGGTGGGCCACGTGCACCGCGAGTGTGGTCTTGCCGACGCCGCCGATCCCGGCCAGCGCGGACACCGCCATCACCCGGCCGTCCGCCGACGCCAGCACCTCGCTCAGCTCGTCCACGAAGGCCGTACGGCCGGTGAAGTCGGGGACAGTGGCCGGGAGTTGTGCGGGCCGTACCGGTGCCACCGGCGCCTCCGCCACCGGGGAGGGCGCCTCCGCGAGCGCCGGGTCGGCCTGCAGGATCCGCTGCTGGAGCTCGCGCAGCTCCGGGCACGGGTCCACCCCGAGCTCGTCGGCGAGCAGCCGCCGGGTGTCGGCGTACACCGCGAGGGCCTCCGCCTGCCGGCCGCTGCGGTACAGCGCCAGCATCAGCAGTTCGCGCAGCCGCTCGCGCAGCGGGTGCTCCGCGGTGAGCGCGGTCAGCTCGGAGACGGCCTCGGCATGGCAGCCCTGCTCCAGGTCCATGTCGAGGCGGGACTCCAGCAGTTGGAGCCGCCACTCCTCCAGGCGGACCCGCTGCGCCTCGGCGTAGGGGCCCGGCACCCCGGCCAGCGGCCCGCCGTCCCACAGGGCCAGGGCGCGGCCCAGGGCCTCCCGTGCCCGGCACAGGTCGCCGGCCGTGCGCGCCCTCTCCGCCCGCGCCGCCAGGTCCTGGGCCGCCGCCAGGTCCAGCGCGCCCTCGCCGAGCCCGCGCACGGCGTACCCGCCGGACTCGCTCACCAGCACCCCGGGGTCCAGTGCCTTGCGCAGCCGGGAGGCGTACGTCCGTACCGCGGCGAGCGCCTGCGACGGCGGCTCCTCGCCCCACAGCGCGTCGATCAGCTCGGCCGCGGTCGCGGTGCGCCCCTCGCGCAGCAGCAGGGCGGCGAGCAGGGCGCGCTGCTGGGGGGAGCCGGTGCTGAGGGGGGCGTCGCCGCGCCAGGCGCGCACCGGGCCGAGCACGCCGAAGCGCAGCCGGTCCGGCTCCGCGGGGGAGCCGGGACGTCGCTGTTCCGGTACGCGCGGCACACCGTCCATGGCGCGCGGTACACCGTCCATGCCGTCCCCCTAGACATCCTGACCGACCCCGTCAGTTTGCCTTGTTCACACCGGATGCGTCAGCCGCCCGAGACGCCGATCACAGAGCGGCTCACGGGGGTCCACCGCCTCCACACACAGTCTCCACACCCGCCGGGCATCCCGTACGCTCGTGGCCCGTCGCACCAGTGACGGTTCGTCACCTCTTGACCGTCACTTCCGGACCGTCACCTCCGGATCGCCGCCCCCGTCACCGGTGCCCCAGGAAGACGGGGTTGGTGAAGGCCGCCATCACCCCGGGCAGCGGGCCGACGGCCGTCTCGTGCCGGACCTCCGCCCGCACGTAGGCCGTGTTGGCGGGGGTCGTCCGCCACTCGACGGTGCCCGAGCCGGAGACCGGCAGCGGATCCCCGGTCAGCAGCACGCCCTGGTCGGTGACGAGCCGGACCGAGCAGCGGGGGGCGCCCGAGACCTCCAGGCGGACCGTGACGGGCGTGCCGGGGTCCACGGACAGCCGCTCCCCGATGCCCGCCTGCCGTCCCGGCCCCGCGGTGGCGGAGAAGGCCAGCGTGACGTGCCGGGACTCGGCCACGTAGGAGCGGCCCGCGCGGATGCCCTCCTGGACCGCCTCCACGGTCAGGTCGTCGGCCAGGACGACCGTCTGCGGCGTGCCCACCGCGTCCGGGGCGCGGTGGGCGTCGCTGTTGCCCATCGCGGGGATCCAGCCGCGGCCCTCGCGCACGGACGCCACCAGCCGGTTGTCCCAGTCGGCCAGCGTCACCTCGTCGTCGGGCGTGAAGGGTCCGTTCCACACCTCCACCGCGTCCGCCTCGCCGAAGCCGAACTTCCAGCCGCAGCCGAGGCAGGTGGCGTGCGGGTGTGCGGGCACCACGAGGCCGCCGGCGGAGCGGATCCGGCGCGCGTGGTGCCCGAAGCGGCCGTCCCGGGCCCGGTAGCGCCAGTCCACGAAGGTGCCCGGGTCGGTGCCGAGCGCCAGCACGTGCCCGTTGCGGGTGGTGACCTCCTCGCCGAGCATGATCAGCAGGTCGTCGCCCGCCTGGTCCGCCCAGTGCGGGTGCGACGCGTGCGTGTTGTGGTCGGAGGAGTTGATGAAGTCCAGGCCGGCCGACCGGGCCTGCGCCGCGATCTCGGCGGGCGTGCGGCGCCCGTCGGAGTGCCAGGAGTGCACGTGGCAGTCGCCGCGATACCAGTCCCGGCCCCTGCCCCGCGCCCGGCGCGGCGGGTACACCGGCGGGACGGGCGTGCCCG
Source organism: Streptomyces tropicalis (assembly GCF_029269835.1). Classification (GTDB taxonomy): domain Bacteria; phylum Actinomycetota; class Actinomycetes; order Streptomycetales; family Streptomycetaceae; genus Streptomyces; species Streptomyces tropicalis. Next base: position 250,040 of record NZ_JARJBB010000008.1, read on the forward strand.
GTTCGCCGTAGGTGAGCGTCACCGTGAGCGTGTAGGTCAGGCCCTGGGGCGCGACCGTGCAGGGGCCGAGGGCGACGTGCCAGGTGCCCGCGCGGACCGGCCCGGGGAGGTAGCCGGGGGTCGCGTCGTCGGCGCGCACGAAGAAATCCGGGCGGGCCCCGCCCGACCAGCCGCGGAAGCCCCGTCCGCCCAGGTCGGTGCCCTGCTCGTCGAAGAGGCCGATGTCCAGCGCGTTGCCCTGCGTGCCGGCCGGGACGGAGGGCCGGTCGTAGGCGTACGACACGTGGATCTCCCGTACGCCGGCGGGGACTTCGACGGGCACGTACACGTAGTCCGGCGCGCCCGGCGGCAGGGTGCCGCGGACGGTCCGGATCTCCTGGCCGCCGTCCGCCGCCGCGGCGCCGCTCGCGAAGGTCACGCCTCCAACGTAAGCGCCGCGGCGGCGCCCGTCGCGGACGGCGCGCGTCCGCCGGGCCCGCTCGGGTGGCCGTCCTCGCCCGTGCCGCCGCTCCCCGCGTCCGTACCCGCCGTGGACGGTCGACGCCGTGCTGCTGCGCCGGGGTGGACCACCGGGCACGGGCACGGGCGGGGGAGCGGGGCCTGCCGGGGCGCGGAGGCTGCGGCTCCCGCGCCTCGCCCGTTCCGGGCCCTCGCCCGTTCCGGGCCCTCGCCCGTTCCGGGCCCTCGCCCGTCCCGGGCCCTCGCCCGTCCCGGACCGGCCCCGTCCCGGCCCTGTCCCTGGCCCGGGGCGGCGGGGCGGAACGGAGGGCGGCCCGGCACGGAGTTGAGTTCCGACCAGTCGGTATGGACTCCGGGGGCGTCTGCCGGTACAAGAGGGGCATCAGCCGCCCACCGAGAGGCCGCCATGCGCATCGCCGTCACGATCTTCCTCACCGACGAGACCGTCGCCCCCACCGTGCTCGCCCGTGAGCTGGAGCAGCGCGGCTTCGCCGGGCTCTACCTGCCGGAGCACACCCACATCCCCGTCGAGCGGACCACCCCGTACCCGGCCGGCGGGGACCTGCCGCGCGAGTACGCCCGCACCTTCGACGCGTTCGTCGCCCTCGGCCAGGCCGCCGCCGTCACCGAGCGGCTGGGCCTGGGCACCGGCATCACCCTCGTCGCCCAGCACGACCCGATCGACCTGGCCAAGCAGATCGCCACCCTCGACCACCTCTCCGGCGGCCGGTTCACCCTCGGCCTCGGCTACGGCTGGAACGTGGAGGAGGCCGCCGACCACGGCGTCCACTGGCGCACCCGGCGCGACCTCGTCCGCGACCGGATGGCGCTGATGCGCGCCCTGTGGGCCGAGGAGCCCACCGCCCACGACGGCCCGTACGGCGCCGTGCGGGCCAGCCTGGCCTTCCCCAAGCCGGTGCAGAAGCCGCGCGGCCCGGTCGTCGGGCCGCGCACCCTCGTCGGCGGGGCGGCCGGCCCGAAGCTCTTCGCGCACATCGCCGAGTACGCCGACGGCTGGCTGCCGATCGGCGGGCGCGGCCTGTCCGAGTCGCTGCCGGTGCTGCGCACCGCGTGGGCGGACGCCGGGCGGGACCCGGCGGCCCTCCAGGTCGTCCCCTACGCGGTCGTGCCCTCCCCGGGCAAACTCGCCCACTACGCCGACCTCGGCATCGAGGAGATCGTGGTCCAACTGCCCCCGGCCGGCGAGGCGGAGGTCCTGCACACCCTGGACGCCCTCGCCCCCCACCTGCCGGCCTGACCGGGCCGCGGCCGCCCCGCTCCGCGCCCCGGCGGGACGGTCCGGCCGCGGGGGCGCGGCGTTCGGGCGGGCCCGAGCCGCCGTCCCCGGGGGATCCGGCCACACTTGTCTGGGCTGATCACCGCGACCGTATGCTCGGAGGATGACGACCTCCGCGACCTCCGGAACGGGCCCCACCGAGAACTCCCTGCGGCGTGCGCTCAAACGTGCCCGGGACGGTGTGGCCCTCGACGTCGCGGAGGCGGCGGTGCTGCTCCAGGCCCGCGGCGAGCACCTCGACGACCTCGCCGCCTCCGCCGCCCGGGTGCGGGACGCGGGCCTGGAGGCGGCCGGGCGGCCCGGCGTCATCACGTACTCCCGGAGTGTCTTCGTCCCGCTGACCCGGCTGTGCCGGGACAAGTGCCACTACTGCACCTTCGTCACCGTGCCGGGCCGGCTGCGCCGCGCCGGGCACGGGATGTTCATGTCCCCGGACGAGGTCCTCGACATCGCCCGCCGCGGCGCCGAACTCGGCTGCAAGGAAGCCCTCATCACCCTCGGCGACAAGCCCGAGGACCGCTGGCCCGAGGCCCGCGAGTGGCTCGACGCGCACGGCTACGACGACACCATCGCCTACGTCCGCGCGATCTCGGTGCGCATCCTGGAGGAGACCGGGCTGCTGCCCCACCTCAACCCGGGCGTCATGACCTGGACGGACTTCCAGCGGCTCAAGCCCGTGGCGCCGTCCATGGGCATGATGCTGGAGACCACCGCCACCCGGCTGTGGTCCGAGCCCGGCGGCCCCCACCACGGCTCCCCGGACAAGGAGCCCGCGGTCCGGCTGCGGGTGCTGGAGGACGCCGGCCGCTCCTCCGTCCCCTTCACCTCCGGCCTCCTCATCGGTATCGGCGAGACCCACGAGGAGCGCGCCGAGTCGCTGTTCGCGCTCCGCCGGATCTCCCGCGCCTACCACGGCATCCAGGAGCTGATCATCCAGAACTTCCGCGCCAAGCCGGACACGGCGATGCGCGGCATGCCCGACGCCGACCTGGACGACCTCGTCGCCACGGTCGCCGTCGCCCGGCACATCATGGGCCCCGCCGCCTGTCTCCAGGCCCCGCCCAACCTGGTGGACGGCGAGTACGAGCGCCTCATCGGCGCGGGCATCGACGACTGGGGCGGTGTCTCCCCGCTCACCATCGACCACGTCAACCCCGAGCGCCCCTGGCCGCAGATCGAGCGGCTCGCCGAGCGGTCGGCCGCCGCCGGCTTCGGCCTGCGTGAACGGCTGTGCGTCTACCCGGAGTTCGTCACCCGCGGCGAGCCCTGGCTCGACCCGCGCCTGCTGCCCCACGTGCGGGCCCTGGCCGACCCCGCGACCGGTCTGGCCCGCGAGGACGCCGTCGTCGAGGGCCGGCCCTGGCAGGAGCCCGAGGAGGCCTTCACCGCGTCCGGACGCACGGACCTGCACACGTCGATCGACACCGAGGGCCGCACCTCGGACCGCCGCGACGACTTCGACGAGGTCTACGGCGACTGGGGCGCCCTGCGGGAGGCCGCCGCGCCCGGCATGGCCCCCGAGCGCATCGACACCGACGTGCGGGCGGCGCTGCGCACGGCCGCCGACGACCCGACCCGGCTGACCGACGCCGAGGCCCTGGCGCTGCTGCACGCGGACGGCCCCGCGCTGGACGCGCTGTGCCGCACCGCGGACGACGTGCGCAGGTCGGCCGTCGGCGACGACGTGACGTACATCGTCACCCGCAACATCAACTTCACCAACGTCTGCTACACCGGCTGCCGGTTCTGCGCCTTCGCCCAGCGCCGGACCGACGCCGACGCCTACACGCTCTCCCTGGACCAGGTCGCCGACCGCGCCCAGCAGGCCTGGGACGTCGGCGCCGTGGAGGTGTGCATGCAGGGCGGCATCCACCCCGACCTGCCCGGCACGGCCTACTTCGACATCGCCCGGGCGGTGAAGGAGCGCGTCCCGGGCCTGCACGTCCACGCCTTCTCCCCGATGGAGGTCGTCAACGGCGCCACCCGCACCGGGATGTCGATCCGCGAGTGGCTGACCGCCGCCCGGGAGGCCGGCCTGGACAGCATCCCGGGCACCGCCGCCGAGATCCTGGACGACGAGGTCCGCTGGGTCCTCACCAAGGGCAAGCTGCCCGCCGCGACCTGGATCGAGGTGGTCACCACGGCCCACGAGCTGGGCATCCGCTCCTCCTCCACGATGATGTACGGCCATGTCGACCAGCCCCGCCACTGGCTCGGCCACCTGCGCACCCTGGCCCGGATCCAGCAGCGGACCGGCGGTTTCACCGAGTTCGTCACGCTCCCCTTCATCCACACCAACGCCCCCGTCTACCTCGCGGGCATCGCGCGGCCCGGACCGGGCGTCCGCGACAACCGCGCGGTGACGGCGATGGCGCGGCTGCTGCTGCACCCCCACATTCCGAACATCCAGACCAGCTGGGTGAAGCTGGGCGCGGAGGGCGCCGCCGAGATGCTCCGCTCCGGGGCCAACGACCTCGGCGGGACGCTCATGGAGGAGACGATCTCGCGGATGGCGGGCTCGTCGTACGGCTCCTACAAGTCGGTGCGCGACCTCGTGGCGGTGGCGGAGGCCGCCGGGCGCCCGGCGAAGCCGCGGACCACGCTCTACGGCGAGGTCCCCGAGGAGCGCCGGCGCACCGCGGCCGCCTCCGACGGCCACCTGCCGGAGCTGCTGCCGGTCCTGGACTGACGAGCCCGGCAGCGGACCGCCCACAGTACGATGATCCGACCCCCGACGGAGGGGTCGAACAGCTGAGGAGATGCGTGCCCGTGCCTGCCCGAATACCTTCGTGGGCCTGGGTCGGCGGCCTGACCGTCGGGGCGGTCGCCGCGGTCACCGTGCTGGCGGTGCGGGCGGACCACGGACCGCACCCCGCCGCCGGCGCCGCCCGCCCCGGAGCCTCCGCCACGGCCTCCGCGCACCCCTCCGCCTCCGCCGCGCCCCGGACCCCGGCCCCGCCGGCCGTCCCGGCCGGGACCGGCACCGGACGGCGCGTGGTGTACGCGCTGGCCGAGCACCGGGTCTGGCTCGTCGACCAGGGCGACGCCCCGCGCCGCACCTTCACGGTCTGGCCGGGCGCGGTCGCCCCGGACCCCGGCACCTACGGCATCTCCCGCCGGCTGAACGCCACCACCGGATCCGACGGCGTGCCGATCGAGCACATCGTCTACTTCGCCGCCAAGTCCGGCGTGTCCGTGGCCTTCTCCAACGCCGTCGACGGCTCCTCCCCGGCGCCCGCCGCGGGCACGCGCACCGGCGGCATCCGGATGCCCAAGGCGGACGGCAGGGCCCTGTGGACCTTCACCTCGGTGCCGACGAAGGTGACCGTCGTCCGGTAGGCGCCGCACTCCGCCGCCCTCCGCCCGGCTCCCACCGCCACCCGCCTTTCGCCGCCTCGTACCGCACCGCCCGGCACTGCTCGCTGTGCGGGGAACCGTTGTGCGTTCTGTGAATTCTCTGAAAGGGGAAAGGCGATCCGTCCGGGATGCGGGACGGCGCGAGGTCGACATTCCCGGCGGCCGCGGATTCCGCGCTTTCCCGCCGATTCGCCAACACGGCTGCCCCTACGGGGGCATCGCCGTCCGGGACGCCCGGCGGCGCCCGCCCCGGCCCCGCCGCGCCGCGTTCCGGCGTGCCGTCGCAGGTTCCGAACGCACCGTTCCCGTTCGATTACAGTGCTCCCGTCGTACGTGCGGACGGTGCAGAACGGGAGGTCGGGTGAGCGCGACGTCCGGTGCCGTCTGGGGGCGCGCCGAGCAGCAGGACTTCCGCAGCCGGGTGCGCGGCACCCTCCTCGGCGCGGCCCTCGGCGACGCCCTGGGCGCCCCGGTGGACCGGCTCGACCTGGCGGCGATCCGGGAGGCCCACGGCGCGGAGGGGCTGACCGACCTCGCCCCCGCCCACGGGCGGCGCGGCGCCGTCACCCACCTCACCCAGCTGACGCTCTTCTCCGTGGACGGCCTGATCCGCGCCCAGGTTCGCCGGGACGCGGGCGCCTGGCACCCGCCGACCGACCTGCACCGCGCCTATCTGCGGTGGGCCGCCACCCAGCGGGACTGGGGGCCCGACGAGCGCCGGGCGGAGGACGGCTGGCTGGCCCGCGAGGAGTGGCTGTACGCCCGCCGCGACCCGGCCCGGTCGCTGCTGCTCGGCCTGGGCGACGACATCATGGGCACACCGGAGGCGCCCAAGAACCCGGCCGAGCGGGGTCCGGAGGCGGCCGCCCGCTCCGCGCCCTTCGGCCTGCTCGTCGGCTGGGAGCCCCAACTGGTGGTGCAGCTCGCGGTGGAGTGCGCGGCGCAGACCCACGGCCACCCCACCGCCTGCCTCTCGGCGGGCGCGTACGCCGTCATCGTGCACGCCCTCGCCCGCGGCGACGCCCTCGACGGTGCGGTGCAGAAGGCGCTGGCGCTGCTGTCCGCGCGGCCGGGTCACCAGCCGGTCTCCGACGCCCTCCAGCGGGCCCTCGGCGCCGTGCGGCAGGGCATGCCGGCCCCGGCCCGGGTGGAGGAGCTGGCCGGGGAGGGCACGGCCGAGGGCCTGCTGGCGGTGGCGGTGTACTGCACGCTGGTCGGCGAGGACGTCCGGCACGGCCTGTGCCTGGCGGTGAACCAGAGCGGCCCCTCGGGCGCCGCCGGCGCCCTCACCGGCGGCCTGCTCGGCGCGCTGCACGGCGAGACCGCCCTGCCGCCCGGCTGGATCGCCGAGTTGGAGGGCCGCCCCACCCTGCTGGCCCTGGCCGACGACTTCGCCATGGAGATGACCCAGGGCCCCGCCCTGCACGGGCCGGCCGGGTCCGCCCCCGGCTGGCTGGCGCGGTACCCGCGGGGCGCGTAGCCCCTGGCGGCAGACCCGCGGGGCGCCGGGCACCGGTGAGCCCCCTCGGCTAGGACGGCGAACTGGTCGAGAGGGCTCGTGCGGTGGTGCTTGTGCGGTTGTCGGTGGTGCGAGGGCGGACGGTGTGCCGCGGAGGATCGGGAGGACCCTCCTCCTCACGCCTTCACGGAGGACACGAACGCGCTCCACGCCGCTGCCGGGAAGTCCAGCACCGGGCCCGCGGGGACCTTGGAGTCCCGCACGGCCATGGCCGCGACCACCGGTGACTTGACCTCGACGCATGCGCCGTTGCCCGTGGAGTACGAGGACTTGGTCCACGTGCCCGTGGCGCCCTGACGAATTGCCATTTCTGCTCCGGATTGCAAGTTGTTGAGTTGCTGTCGCCGCACTGCGTGCCCGATCGGGAACACGGCGCGCTTTTCGCCAACGTTCTTGCCCGTTGGCGTGATCGACGCTACTCGCCACACTCGCCGCCCGAAGAGACTATTCACTCGACCGGATGGCATATACCAATGGAGCTTCCATTCCGGCCCGGCGAAGGTGTACGGTGCAGCACCGCGCCGCCGGGAACGGAGTTTCCCCTGAGGTCAGTTGGCGTAGTCCTTGGCGATCTTCGCGATGAACTGGCGCGACTGCTCCACGTTCAGCGCCTGCGCCCTCAGGTGCTCGTACATCACGCTGTACTTCTGCACGTCGTTGGCCTTCTCCAGGTACAGGTCGCTGGTCACGCCCTCGATGTAGACCACGCTGGAGTCGGCCGCGTCGGGGAACTCCAGGATCGCGTACTGGCCGTTCAGGCCCGGGTGCGCGCCCATGTCGAAGGGGATCACCTGCACGGTCACGTGCGGCAGCCGGGACTGCTCCACCAGGTGCTCCAACTGCTCCCGCATCAGGCCCTTGTTGCCGACCGCCCGGCGCAGCGCCGCCTCGTCCAGGACGGTCCACAGCCGCAGCGGGTTCTCCGCCGCGGAGATTCGTTCCTGCCGCCGCATCCGGACCTGGACGCGCTTCTCGATGTCCGCGTGCGCCGTCTCCGGCAGCGCGCCGGCGATCAGCGCCTCCGCGTACTGCCGGGTCTGGAGCAGCCCCGGCACCACCTGGGGGTCGTAGACCCGCAGGCTCGCCGCGTCCGTCTCCAGGCCGATGTAGACGCTGTACGGGATGTCGCCGAAGGAGTGCCACCAGCCCTGCTGCCGCGAGTCCTTGGCCATCTGCATCAGCGAGTCGACGATGCGGTGGTCCTCGACCTCGTAGACCCCGCACAGGTCGCGGACGTCGCGCTGGCTGATGCTGCGCCGCCCGTTCTCCAGGCGGCTGATCTTCGACTGCGACACCAGCAGCCGCTCGGCCACCTCCTCCGCCGTCATGCCCTTGAGCTCGCGGAGCCTGCGCAGCTCCTGGCCCAGCCGGCGTCGCCTGACGGTGGGATTGACATTGGACGCCACGGAACGTGCACCTCCGGCTGCGGGCCTCTGCTTTGCGTATCTGCTGTTGAGCAGATTGCCACCAAGCGGCTGGTCACCGCTGGAGAACACCGGATGTACGGAACCGGCGGACCCGCGGCCGCACCGGCGGTCCGGGACGCGGCCGCCGCGGTGGCGCACGACCGGGCGGGCCGGCGGGACCACGAGGTTCCGCCGGCCCGCCCGGGCCGACTGCTCCCGTGCCGGGCCGTGGGGACCGACGGCGCGGCTGCGGGCGGTGTGCGGCCCCGCCGTCCGGCGGGGCGCGGTGCGGCTCAGTGGACGGCGGCGCGCACCATCGAACCGCGGTGCGGCTGCGCCGGGACGCCGTGGGCGGGCTGCCCCGGGACACCGCGTGCGGGCTCCGGCCCGGGCCTCGCCCCGGCGGCCTGACGCCCGGCCGGGCCCGGACCGCGGCGCGGCTGGGCCGCGACGCCGTTCTGGACGTCCATCACGGCGTGCGCCACGAGACCGCCCATCGGGTCGTGCCGGATCAGGTCCCGCAGCCGTGACCGCGACGAGCGGCCCTCGTTGCCCGGGTACAGGTGCTTGCCCAGGCCGACCGCGTGCGCCAGCGCGGCGAGCGCCGCCGTCCGCGGGTCCGGCGGCACGCCGGTGCGGATCGCGGAGTCCAGCCGGGCCCGGATCTCCCGGCTGATCGTGGTGTCCGCCGCCTGGTAGCGCGTCGTCGGCAGCACCCCGCACATCTGGCCGGGCACGGCGGCGACCATGCCGCACCGCTCCAGATGCGAGAGGTAGGTCTGACGGAGCCCCAGCCGGGGTCCGCCGATCCAGTGGACGGCCCGCACCGGAGCGCCGCGCCGTCGCAGCAACTCCAACGCGCAGTCCAGAGTTGGATCTCCTGTGGGCCGTGCGACCACCACGGCGATACGATCCCCGTCTGGGGCTATCCGTCCGGCCAGCGCCAGCTCCACTAGCTGTGCTCCGGCCAGACCGAGGTCGAGCGACTGCGGCTGCGCAGTGGTACCCGTGGCCGGGTCCAGTGCGAGCATCAGAAGCTCTTCCGGAATTGTTCTGCGGCTCCTGCCCATCCATGCCTCCCCGCGTGGATGAATGACAGGGTGACCCCTCTCACATTGGTCTGTCGAGGGCACGTGACCGGTATGTGAGGGAACCGGTAGGTATGTCGTTCTCGTCTACCGCTCGGGTATAGCCCGCACACAGGACACTGGTACATGGTTCGGTAGGCGCACGCGGGGCGTGCGCCGCGAGGAGGAGGCATCGGTGGCGGGCGAGTCCCCCGACAGGTCGAAGCAGCGCGGGTCGTCGGCAGAACCGACGCAGGGGAGCGAGGGTCCGGTTCCCGAGGCCGGGGGAGGGGCGCGAGGCGCCCGCGATCCCCGGATCGGCCTCGCGGGGGAGTCCGGGACGTCCGGGGGCTCCGGGGGGCGCGGCGGCGTCGACACGGCGACGAAGGTGCTCTCCGTACGGGACGTGGTGAAGGACGCGGCCGACTCCGGTCCCGGGTCCGACTCCGGTCCCGGTTCGGGTCCTGACGCCGTGTCGGGCGCGGCCCGGACGCCCGGAACCGGCGCACGGCCCGAGGCCGCTGAGGGCGCCGCGGAGGGCGGGAGCGCGGGGGACTCCGACGAGACCGGGACCGGCGCCGAGGGCGCCGGGGAGTCCCGGGACGCCGGCGACTCGGGCGACTCGGGCGATTCCGAAGACTCCGCGGCGGAGGGCTCCGACGCGGTCCGTGACTCCGGCGGCTCCGAGGGCTCCGACGACGCCGGGACGGACCGGAAGTCCGGGGACACGGGGGAGACCGGGCCCACGGACGAGCCCGCGGACGGCACCGCCGCCGACGCGGATGCCGAGGACACCCAGGATGCCGAGGACGCCGACACCGGCTCGGCCGGTGACGCGCGCCTGCGGGACGCCGTGGCGGCCTGGGTGGACTCCGCCGACGGCAAGGGCACCGGCGACGCCGGGAAGAAGGCGTCCGGCAAGGCCGGGAGCGCCTCCGAGGAAGCCTCCGAGGACCCGCGCGCCCCGAAGCCCGCCTCGTCCGCCGGAAAGCCCGCGGACGAGGCCACCGACGCCGGGTCCGGCGGGGACGGCGCGGACACCACCGCCGAGTCCGAGACCGGGTCCGAGACCGGGACCCGGTCCGAGTCCGAGTCCGGGTCCGAGACCGGGACCCGGTCCGAGTCCGCGGACGACGAGCCCTCCGGCGCGGACGACACCGACGCCCCGGCCGACTCCGACTCCGACTCCGACACCGGCGAGACGTCCGACGGCACCGACGCCGACACCGCGACGCCGGGCGACACCGACGGCACGCCCTCCGGCAAGGGCGAGGACAGGGCCACGCGCCAGCCCGAGGGTGACGCCGGGAGCGAGGCCGAGGACGAGGCCGACGTTGACGGCGAGGACGGCGGCTCCGACCGCCCCGAGCCCCCCGTCGACCAGCCGACCACCATGCTCAAGCTGGGCGGAGGGCAGAAGCCCGCCGTCGACCAGCCGACCACCATGCTGAAGCTCGGCGGGAAGACGTCCGAGGACCCCAAGGCTCCCCAGGACTCCAAGGCTTCCGGGGACTCCAAGGCTCCCCAGGACCCCAAGGCTTCCGGGGACACCAAGGCTCCCAAGGGCTCCAAGACCCCCGAGTCCGACGTCGAGCGCACCAGCAAGTTCGTCGCGCTCAGGTCGCTCGACGTCCCGGAGACGCGCCGGCCGAAGCCGCCCGCCGCGCCCCCGGCCGCCCCGGGGTCCACCACGCCCGCGCCCCCGGCCGACGCCACCGCGGCCGTCCCGCAGATCGGCCCCGAGCGGACCGCGCAGCAGCCGCTGCCGCCGAAGCCGCCGCTGGACCTGCTGGCCGAGCTGACGAACACGCCGCCGCCCCCGGAGACGACGCTGCGCACCGCCGTGCGCCGGGTCAAGATCTGGACCCCGCTGGTCATCCTGCTCGTGATCGTCTTTGCGGTCGTGCAGGCCCTGCGGCCGCTGCCCAAGCCGTCCCTCGCGCTCACCGCGAAGGACAGCTACACCTTCGACGGCAGCGGGGCGAAGCTCCCCTGGCCGGGCGAGGGCCAGGGCTGGGTGGACGTCGACGGCATCGCCACGATGGACGAGTTCGGCAAGCAGACGCCGGTCGCCATCGGCTCGGTCGCCAAGACGATGACCGCGTACATCGTCCTGCGGGACCACCCGCTGAAGCCGGGTCAGGAGGGTCCGCGGATCAAGGTCGACGCGACCGCCGAGAAGGAGGGCGGCTACGACAAGGCCGGCGAGTCCACCCTCAACAGCGTCAAGGCGGGCGACTACCTGACCGAGCAGCAGGCCCTGTCCGCCATCATGGTCCCGTCCGCGAACAACATCGCGCGGCTGCTCGCCCGCTGGGACGCGGGTTCGGAGGCGGCGTTCGTCACGAAGATGAACGACACCGCCAGGAAACTCGGGATGACCGACACGACGTACACCGACCCGTCGGGTCTGAAGGAGACCACCGTCTCCACGGCCCACGACCAGGTGAAGCTCGGCAACGCGGTGGTGGACATCCCGGCGCTCGTCGCCATCACCCGGGTGTCGAGCTGGAAGGACCCCTCCGGCCACACCTGGACGAACTACAACCAGCTGCCGTACACGACCGGCGCCATCGGCATCAAGACCGGCACCACGACCGCGGCGGGCGGCAACCTGCTCTTCGCGGCCCACAGGGTGGTCGGCGGGCAGACGGTCACCGTCGTCGGCGCGATCCTCGGCCAGCACCGCCCGTCGATCCTCGACACGGTGAACGCGGTCAGCCGGACCGCGCTGCTCGGTGCCGAGCGCGCGCTGGCCTCGGCCAAGATCCTGAAGAAGGGCGACGTCGTCGGCTACGTGGACGACCAGCTCGGCGGCCACACCCCCGTCGTCCTCACCCGGGACGTCACCGCGGTCGGCTGGTCCGGCCTGAAGGTGAAGCTGTCCTTCGCGGCCGACGACGTCCCGCACACGGCGAAGGCCGGCACCAAGGTGGGCACCCTCACCGTGGGCGACGGCCACGTCGGCGCGGTCCGCGTCCCGGTCGCCCTCCAGCAGGACCTCGCCGAGCCGGGCTTCGCCGCCAAGCTGACCCGACTCGGCTGACCCGCCCGGCCGGCCCCCGGGCCGCCGCGTGCCGTGTCCGCCCGCACCCCGCCGGGGAGCCCCCACCCGGGAGCCCCCCGGCGGGGTGCGTGCTAGCGTCACGAAACAGGCCATGCCGCCGGTCGCGGGACACGGCCGCGCACGGGCCCGAGCGGCCCGGGACCCGAAAGGGGAGCGGCCGAGAACAGAAGACGGGACACGGGGAGTGCCTTCAGGTGGCCACTGCGGAGCCGACACGCGCCGACGACCCCGAACCGGGCCCGGGTACCGGCCCGCGAATACGCCTGTCCGCGACCGGCACCGACGGTGACCGCGGCGGCGCCGCTCACCCGGCCGGCCGTACGGGAGGCGGCACGTCCGCCGGCTCCGGCGTCCCGCACGACCCCGGCACCCCGCCGGACGGCCGGTCCCGGACCGCCCGGGCCGTCCTGGCCGTCCGCGAGCGGATGCTGCGTCACCCGGCGCTGTCCGTCACCGCCCTGGCCGGCGCCCTGCACGTCATCTGGTTCTTCACCTTCGCCAACAGCGGCGGCGACCTCGCGGCCCAGGACGCCTGGGCCGAGTTCGTCGGCCGCCACCCCGACTCGGCGTACAACCTCGCCTGGTACGGCGGCATGCACCCGGTGTCCTACAGCGTGGTCTCGCCGTACCTGATGTCCGTCCTGGGCGTCCGCACCACGATGATGATCGCGGGGACGGTGTCCGCGGGCCTGCTGACGATGGTCCTCATCCGCAGCCGCGCCGTGCGCAACCCGCTGTGGGCCGCGCTGGCCGGCGTCTTCGGGCTGCTGTGCAACGCGGTGTCCGGCCGGGTCACCTTCGGCCTCGGCACCGTGTTCGCGCTCGGCGCGGTCGCCGCCGTGTTCTGCTGGCCCCACCGCTGGCGCCACAAACGCTGGGCCAAGGCGCTGGTGACCGCGCCGCTGGCCGCGCTCGCCACCATGTCCTCGCCCGTCGCCGGCCTGTTCGTCGGCCTGGTCGCGGCCGCGATGTTCCTGCAGAGGCGCCGCCCCGGCGCCTGGGCGCTGGGCCTCGCGCCGACCGCCGTGGTGGCCGCCTCGGCCTGGCTGTTCCCGTTCTCCGGCACCCAGCCGATGTCGTTCGCCTCGGTGATCCTGCCGCTGCTGTTCGCGATCCTGTGCGTGGTCCTCGTCCCGGAGGAGTGGCGGACGGTCCGCATCACCGCCGGGATCTACGGACTGTCGGTCGTCCTGGTCTGGCTGATCAGCTCCCAGATCGGGTCGAACATCACCCGGCTGGCCATGCTGTTCGCCGGGGTGGTCCTGGTGGCGGCCGTGCCCTTCGCCGTCCCGCGCTCGCGCCGCTGGTACGCGCTCGTCGTCGCGTTCGCCGGGTTCGTGGTCTGGCTCGGCTTCAAGTCCGTCGACGACATCGTCCACACCACCCCTGCCGCCTCCTGGGCGCGGGAACTGGCGCCGCTCGTCAACCAGCTCCAGCGGGCCGGCGCCGAGAAGGGCCGCGTCGAGGTGGTCCCGGCCCGCTCCCACCGCGAGGCCTCGGCCCTCGCGCCGTACGTCAACCTGGCCCGCGGCTGGAACCGCCAGGCCGACATGGAGCGCAACCCGCTCTTCTACGACGACACCCTCGACTCGGCGAACTACCACGAGTGGCTCCAGCGCTGGGCCGTCCACTACGTGGTGCTGCCCAAGGGCGAACCGGACGGCGACGGGGGCGAGCGCGAACGCGCCCTCGTGCTGCGGGGCATGCCCTACCTGCGGCAGATCTGGGGCGACGCGAACTGGCAGCTGTACCGGGTGACCGACCCGGTGCCGCTCGCCGAGCCCGGCGCCGTCGTCGACCGCGCCGAGCAGGGCGAGCTGACCATCGAGGTGCGGGCCGCGGGCCGCATCCTCATCCGCATCCCGTACTCGCCCTGGCTGAGCCTGGTCGACGCGCACGGCAGGAGCCTCAAGCCGCCCCAGGAGACGGACGCCTCCAAGCACCGGGCCGAGGGCGCGCCGAAGACGTACGTCAACGTCAACGGCTGCCTGCGGGAGACGGAACCGGACGCCAAGGGCGACCGCTGGACCCGGCTGCTGGCACCCCGCGCGGGCACCTACCGCCTCGCGGCCCCGTACCAGCTGCCCCGCGGCACCCCGTGCCCCGACGAACTGCTGAAGTGACCCCCGGGCCCGCCGCGGCGGACCCGGGCGGGTGTCCGCGGGCCGGGTCCGCCGGGGCGGTGGTCAGGCGAGCTGGGCCTCGACGGCCGTGACGATCCCGGCGGAGTCCGGCTCGGTCTGCGGGGAGAAGCGGGCGGCGACCTTGCCGTCCCGTCCGATCAGGAACTTCTCGAAGTTCCAGCGGACGTCGCCGGTGTGCCCCTCGGCGTCGGCGAAGCCGACCAGGCGGTCGTAGAGCGGGTGCCGGCCGTCCCCGTTGACCTCCACCTTCTCCGTCATCGGGAAGGTGACGCCGTACGTGGCCGAGCAGAACTCGGCGATCTCACCGGCGGTGCCCGGCTCCTGGCCGAGGAACTGGTTGCACGGCACCCCGAGCACGGTGAAGCCCTGCCCGGCGTACCGCTCGTGCAGCCGTTCCAGGCCGGCGTACTGCGGGGTCAGCCCGCACTTGGACGCCACGTTCACGATGAGGACGGGTCGCCCCGTGTACTGCCCGAGGTCCGCGGGCCCGCCCTGGAGGGCGCCGATCTCCACGTCGAGGGGGCCGGATCCGTTGTTGTCTGCTGTGGTCATGAGCGGATGCTAACGCCGCCCGGCCGCGCCCCCGCCGCCCGGCCCCGCACCGGCCGCGCCCCCCGCGGCGGCCACCACGGCCCGCCCCGCCGCGGTGCGCGCGTACAGCACGGAGCGGCCCGCCCGCCGCCGCTCCACCAGCCCCGCGTCCAGCAGCACCCGCAGGTGCCGGCCGACGGAGCCGAGGGCCTGCCCGGTCACCGCCGTCAGCTGCGTGGTGCTCAGCGGGGCCTCCAGCAGCAGCAGCACCTCGGCCCGGGAGGCCCCCAGCAGCGCGCCGAGCGCCGCGGGCACGGCGGCCCGCCGCCCCCCGGTGCCGGCGAGGACGCCCGCGCACGGGTAGACGATGGCGTACCGGTGCGGCTCCTCCCACGACACCCAACCGGTCTGCGGGGTGACCGGCACGAACATGAGCCGGGCCCCGGAGATCTCCCGCGGCGGGTACTCGTGGAGGTTGACCTGCAGCCGGCTCTCGCCGAGCCACCGCGTCCCCGGCCGCAGCGCGTCCAGGGCGGCCGCCCAGCCGCCCCGGCTGACCTGTGCGGTCCGCGCGACCACGTCGGCCTCCAGCAGGTGCCGTCGCCGCTCCCAGTACGGCCGCACCGCGTCCGCCCAGACGTCCTCCAGGAGCCGGGCCGCCCGCTCGGGCAGGTCGTCCCGCTCCAGCACGGCAGGCAGCGGCCCGGCCAGCGCGGTGCGCAGATGGGCGCGGGCCGCCGCCGGACCGGCCGCCCGCACCCGGGCCACCCCCTCCTCGAACCCCTCCCCGTCCCGGGGCGCCGGCGTCAGGAAGTCGGCGATCCAGTGCCGGCCGAGCCCGGCGCGCACCAGGGCCGCGGTGACCGGGTCCTCCGCGAGCCGCCGCCGATACGCGGGCAGGTGCGCGCGCAGCCAGTCCAGCTCACCGGGGTGCCCGCCGGTGCCCCGGTGCAGCAGCAGGAGCGACGCGAAGGCCTCCGCGAGCGGGGAGAGCACGAAGCGGCTCCCGGCGAGCGTGTCCGCACTGACCTGCCACCACCCCACGGCCCGGCCCCTCCCCGTACGGCCCCGTACACCCTCGTCCGACCCTGCACGGCCCTGCCGGCCCCCGTGCGCCCGCGTCGACCTTTCGCGGACGCGCGAAACAATAACCGTCGCTCCCGGGCCGCCCGAGACTCCGCGTATGCGCAGCTATCAGGACCTGTTCCGCACTCCGGAGTTCACCCCGCTCCTCGTCTCCTCGGCCGCCCTGGGCGTCGCCCAGACCGTGAGCGGCCTCGCCCTCGGCACGCTCGTGTACCGGGCGACGGGCTCACCGCTGCTGTCCGCGCTGAGCATGTTCGGCCCGTCGCTCGCGCAGGTGCTCGGCGCGACCTTCCTCCTCTCCGGCAGCGACCGCCTCCCGCCGCGCCGGACCCTCGCCGGTATCGCCCTCGCCTTCGCGGCCACCACCGCCCTGCTCGCCCTGCCCGCCCTGCCGGTGGGCGCGCTCCTCGCCGTGGTCCTCGCCCAGGGGCTGATCTCCTCCCTCGGCGGCGGCGTCCGCTGGGGCCTGCTCAACGAGATCCTCACCAAGGACGGCTACCTGCTGGGGCGTTCGGTCTTCAACATGGTGAGCGGGCTCACGCAGGTCACCGGCTACGCGACCGGCGGCCTGCTGGTGGCCGCCCTCTCGCCGAGGATCTGCCTCGCCGCGGCCGCCGCGCTCTACGCGGCCGCGGCCGCCGGGATCCGCCTCGGCCTGGTCCGCCGCCCGCCGCGCACCCGGGGCGGCGCCTCGGTCGCCGCGACCTGGCGCACCAACGCCCTGCTGTGGTCGGACCGTTCCCGCCGCCTCACCTACCTGGGTCTGTGGCTCCCCAACGGCCTGATCGTCGGCTGCGAGTCCCTCTACGTGTCCTACGCCCCCGACGCGGCGGGTGCGCTCTTCGCGTGCGCGGCCCTCGGCATGTTCGCGGGGGACGTGACCGTCGGCCGGCTGCTGCCGCCGGCCCTGCGCCGCCGGCTGGCCACCCCGCTGCTCCTGCTGCTCGCCCTGCCCTACGCGTGCTTCGCGCTGCGCCCGCCGCTGCCGCTCGCCGCGGCCCTGGCCGCCGTCGCCTCCATCGGCTTCGGCGCGAGCCTGGTCCAGCAGGAGCGGCTGATGGCCCTCACCCCCGGCGACCTCAGCGGCCACGCCCTCGGACTGCACTCCGCCGGCATGCTCGCACTCCAGGGCCTCAGCGCCACCCTGGCGGGCTCGGTGGCCCAACTCGCCTCGCCCGCCACGGCGATGACGGTCCTGGCGGCCGCGTCGACGGCCGTGACGCTGACGCTGGCTACGGCCGCCCGGCGGCCCCGGACTCCGTCCCGGCACCCTGCCCCGGAACCGTCCCCGGCTCCGACCTCGGGGCCGGCGCCGTCCTAGGATCCGGCGCCGACCCGGTCCGCGGCGCCTCCGCAGCCGTCCACGACGCGTCGGCGCCGCCGCCGGATCCGGCGGCCACCGCGGACGCGTCCGGAACGGCCGCCTCCGTCCCCGCGGGCGCGGGAGCCTGTGCGGCCGCCGGGCCGGCCAGGTTCTGCGCCGCCCGGTCGAAGTACCGCAGCAGCTCCACCGGGAACGGCATCACCAGCGTGGAGTTCTTCTCCGCGGCGACCTCCACCACCGTCTGCAGCAGCCGCAGCTGCATGGCCTCCGGGGTGTCCGCCATGATGCGCGAGGCGTTCGCGAGCTGCTGCGCGGCCTGGAACTCGCCGTCCGCGGTGATGACCCGCGCCCGCCGCTCCCGTTCGGCCTCCGCCTGCCGGGACATCGAGCGCTTCAGGGACTCCGGCAGCTGTACGTCCTTGATCTCCACCCGGTCGATGTGGATGCCCCACCCGGCGGCCGGGCTGTCGATCATCAGGGCGAGCCCCTCGTGCAGCCGCTCCCGGTCGGAGAGCAGATCGTCCAGGTCGCTCTTGCCGATGATCGACCGCAGCGAGGACTGGGCCACCTGGCCCACGGCGAAGCCGTAGTCCTGCACCTCGATGGCGGCCCGCAGCGGGTCGGTCACCCGGAAGTACACGACGGCGTCGACCTTCACCGAGACGTTGTCCTTGGTGATGCCCTCCTGCGTGGGCACCGGCATGGTGATCACCTGCACGTTCACCTTGCGCATCCGGTCGGCGAACGGGATCAGGAAGGTGATCCCCGGCTGCCGGGCGCCCGGCAGGGCCTTGCCCCAGCGGAACACCACCCCGCGCTCGACCTGGTTGACCACCCGCATCCCGGCGCGCAGCACCAGCAGCACCACCACGGCCACGAGCACGACCCCGACGACAGTGCCTTCCATGGCACTCCATTCCTCAGCGGGCGCCGGCCGCGCACGGCGGGCGCCGATGCCAGTGGGACATGGAGGAGGACACGGCACGGCCCCCGATGGATGCGGCCGGCCGCGTCACGAGTGCGTCAAGAAATCCCCGGCGGCCCCCCGGCGGATCGCCTGACGGTCCAGCAGTTCCCCCACGGACCCTCAGCCCCCGTCGTCGGGTGCCTCGGACTCCGCGAGGCGCTCACCGATGTCGTCCGCCCACTCCTGAGCCCAGCGGCGCAGGCCCGGCACGGCCGCCGGATCCAGCCCGCAGGCGGTCAGTTCGCGGTCGTCGATCCACTCGGCACCGTCCAGCCGGGCCCGCAGATCGGCGAGGTCGAGGACGCCACCGGCGTGCCGGCGGCCCAGCTCCTCCAGGTCCGCGCGGCTCCACCGGTCCGACACGGCGTGCACGTCGACGAGATCGGCGGCGAGCCCCTGGTCGGCCAGCGCCCGCACCCGGGTGCCGACCGCGTCCTCCTCGGAGAGCGCCGGCCCCAGCTCCGTGTCGGCCGCCGGCCGCCACAGCACCTCCTTGACCACCTGCACCGCGCACTCCTCGCCGGTCACCGGTTCGGTGACGGCCAGCAGAGCGCCCAGCGGCTCGGCCTCCGCCACCCGCACGCCCCACCCGCGCGCCTCCAGCCCGGCGCGCACCGCGGCGACGATCTCCCCGGTCTCCGCCGGGCTCTCCGTGGCGACCTCCAGCTCACGGCCCGGCCGGTCCACCAGCCCGAGCGCCTGCACGGCCTGCCCGCCGGCGAGCACCAGGCCGTACGGCGCGCCCACCGCGAGCACGTCCGCGACGAGCCGCCGCCGCTCCTCACCGGGCAGCATGCGACCCCCGGGTCACGAGACCCCGTCCCCCGACCGCCCCCACGGACACCGAACCGACCATGGCCCCGAGTATCCCCGGCCGACCGCGCTCTGCCGGGGACCAGCACGCCCGCGGGTACACCCGAGGGGGCGGCCGCCCCGTCCGGCGGCCACCCCCTCGGTGCGCGTCCCGTGCGTCCCGTGCGTCCGCGTGCGTCCCGTGCGGCCGTGGGCGGCCTTCCGGACGCCGTGGCGGTGCGCCCGCGCCTATCGCCCCCGGTCTCCCGGCGGCACCGGGGTGAGGATCGCGCAGGTCGTGCTCCCGTGGGCGTACAGCTTGCCGTCGGTCGCGCCGACGACCCGGGCCTCCGCGGTGGCCGTGGTCCGGCCCACGTGGACGGCGTGGCCCTCGCACCGCAGGAGCGGTGTGTGCGGCAGGACCGGGCGGACCAGGTGCACGCCGAGTTGCGTCGTCGTGTAGACCCGGCCCCTGGGCAGCACGGTCGCGATCGCGCTGCCCAGGGCGGAGTCGAGCAGCGTGGCCAGGAAGCCCCCGTGCACGGTGCCCATCGGATTCAGCAGGTGCTCGCCGGGCTCGCCCTCGAAGACCGCCCGGCCCTCGTCGGCCGCCACCAGCCGGAACCCGAGCGTCCCGCCGATGGGCGGCTCCGGCAGCTCGCCCTTCAGGATCCCCTGCAGCAGTTCGGAACCCGACCGGTCCCCGGCCTCCGACCAGGGGACGGGCGGCCGCCAGGTGTGCGTCCGGGAGCGTATGTCCCCGGGTTCCGGCGCGCCGGCGTCGTGGGCCGCGGCCATCAGGAGACCTTCGAGCCCAGCAGGTCCACGGGCGTGATGACCGGAGGAGAGCTGAGCATCGTCTCCGCCGCGCCCATCAGCGCCTCGGCGATCCGGCCGCGCAGGTGCTCCTGACGCCCCTCCTCGTCGGCGAAGGTGTCGAAGACGCCGAAGGTGGTCTCGTCCTGGCGGAACGCGAACCAGGCGACCGTGTGCTGCTCCTGCTCCGCCAGCTGCGCCGCGTCGCGCAGCATCGCCGCGACCGCGTCGGCGTGTTCCGGCCTGGCCTCGATGCGTGCCAGCAGACCGATCCTCATCGTGCTCACTGCGGGTCTCTCCCCTGCTCGTCGACTGCTCGTCGTCCTGCACGTGCCGGACTGCCCGGCACACGGCGAACGTACGGCGCCGGCCCTCGGATGCGGCAGTGGCAGAAACGACTCCCTTGATAGGGTTTCCGTCATGGACGTGGCGGTTCTCGTGTACGACGGGGTGTTCGACTCGGGGCTGGCGGCGGTCCTGGACGTGCTCGACGCCGCCGGCGCGATGGGCGGGGAGCTCGCGGACCCACCCGTCTGGAACGTGACGAGGATCGGCTTCCGCCCCCAGGTGCGCACCGGCGCCGGGCACCTCGTCGCGACCGAGCCCACCGACCGCGCGGAGCGCGCCGACCTGCTGATCGTCCCCGCCCTGGCCGAACGCCGTCCCCCGGCCCTCCTGGACCACGTCGCCGGCGAGGCGTCGCTCCCGGTCCGGGACCTGATCGCCCGTACGCGGGCCCGCGGCACCCCGGTCGCGTCGGCGTGCACCGGCACCTTCCTGCTCGCGGAGGCGGGGGCGCTGGACGGCCGCCGGGCGACCACGAGCTGGTGGCTCGCGCCGGTCTTCCGCGCCTGGTATCCCGCCGTGCGGCTCGACCAGAGCCGGATGGTGGTGTCGTCCGGCGACGTCACCACCGCGGGGGCCGCCTTCGGGCACGTCGACCTCGCCCTGGCGGTCGTACGGTCGGCCAGCCCGGCCGCGGCCGACCTCGTCGCCCGCTACCTCGTCGTCGACGAACGCCCGTCGCAGTCCGCGTACACCATCCCCAGCGCCCTGGCGCAGAGCGACCCGACGGTCGCGGCCTTCGAGCGCTGGGCCCGCGAACGCCTCGCCGACCCGATCAGCATCCCGGAAGCGGCCCGCGCCGTGGGCGTCAGCGAGCGGACCCTGCAGCGCACGGTCCAGCGCGTCCTCGGCACCTCACCGGTCCGCTTCGTGCAGGACCTGCGGGTCGAACGCGCCTCCCACCTGCTGCGCACCACCGGCCTCCCGCTGGAGGCGATCGCCCGCAGGGTCGGCTACGAGCACGCCAACACCCTGCGCGTCCTGCTCCGCGACCGCACCGGACGCACCACGTCGTCCCTGCGCCCCTCGCCACGGACCTGATCCCCGGCGGCCCGGCGCCCCCCGAGGACGCCCGCGGGTGGTGGGGGCGACGCCCGACCGCCCCGCGGCCCCGCTGCGCGGGAAAGTGACGGTCGGTCGAGCGGTCGACCTCCCGGTGCCGCCGGGGCACGGCAGAGGCCGGAGCAGAGCCGCCGCAGCGCCCCTGGGAGGGAGCCGCCCCGTGTACCGCCCGCGGGACGCCCTCCGTGCACCGCGCCCACCCGGAAGGACCGCCCCGGGCACCGCCCCGGGAGGCCCGCGTAATCCGGCGGCCCTCCCGCCCCACCCCCGCTAGGATCCGGGCCATGGCCCTGACCATGAGCGACGTGGACCGGTTCGAGGCATCCAGGGGCCGCCTGGAGGCCATCGCCTACCGCCTGCTCGGCTCCGCGAGCGAGGCCGAGGACGCCGTGCAGGAGACGTTCCTGCGCTGGCAGGCCGCAGACGTCGACCGGATCGAGGTCCCCGAGGCCTGGCTGACCAAGGTGCTCACCAACCTGTGCCTGAACCAGCTCACCTCGGCCCGCGCGCGGCGCGAGACGTACGTCGGCCAGTGGCTCCCCGAGCCGCTGCTCGCCGGAGACCCGATGCTCGGCCCCGCCGACACCGCCGAACAGCGCGAGTCGGTCTCCTTCGCGGTCCTCGCCCTCCTGGAGCGCCTGTCGCCCGGTGAACGCGCGGTCTACGTGCTGCGGGAGGCCTTCGCCTACCCGCACCGGGAGATCGCCGAGATCCTCGACATCACCGAGACCGCCAGCCAGCAGATCCTCCACCGCGCCCGGAAGCACGTCGCGGACGGCCGCGCCCGCACCGAGATCGACCGCGACGCCGCCCGGCGGATCGTCGAGGAGTTCCTCGCGGCCGCCACCAGCGGCCGGACCGAGCCGCTCGTGCGGCTGCTCACCGGGGACGCCGTCGCGATCGGCGACGGCGGCGGGAAGGTCCCGGCCCGCGCCAAGGCGTTCGAGGGCGCCCTCGCGGTCGCGACGTTCATGCGCGGCCTGTTCAAGCCGAGCCGGGCCAAGCGCGCCCTGGCCGGCGGCTCGCCCGGCATCTGGATCACGACCGCCAACGGCGGCCCCGCCCTCGTCGCGGTCGTCGACGGCCGGGTCGTCGGCGTCATGTGCCTGGAGATCACCGCCGAGGGCATCGCCGCGTTCCGCAACCAGGTCAACCCCGACAAGCTCGCACGCGCGAACCGGCGGTGGGGTGCCTCCGACCACGGAGACCCCCTGCTCCACGCCTTCTGACCCCCTCCCGACACGTTGTGAGCTGCTTCACATCCGACTCCTGTCAGGGAACGGCGGGCCGCCCGGTTCAAGGGGCGAACCCGATCGAGACAGGAGCCCGGACATGCAGCACCGCATCGTCGTCCTCGGAGCCGGATACGCCGGAGCCGTCACCGCCGGACGCCTCGCCAGGCGGCTGCGCCGCGAGGACGCCGCCATCACCCTCGTCAACGCCGAACCCGACTTCGTCGAGCGCGTCCGGCTGCACCAGCTCGCGACCGGCCAGACCCTCGAACCCCGGCCCCTCGGCGCGATGTTCGTGGGCACCGGCGTCGCGTTCCGGCAGGCCCGGGTCACCGGCGTCGACGCCGACCGCAGGAGCGTCGCCCTGACCGGCGCGGACGGCACCGGGGAACTGCCGTACGACACCCTCGTCTACGCCCTCGGCAGCGCGTGGAACGACCAGGCCGTCCCCGGCGTCGCCGAACACGCCCACGAGATCGCCGGCCGCCCCGGGGCGCTCCGGCTGCGCGAGCGGCTGGCCGGCCTCGGGGCCGGGGCGTCCGTGGTCGTGGTCGGCGGCGGTCTCACCGGCCTGGAGGCCGTGACCGAGATCGCCGAGGCCCGCCCGGACCTCGACGTCGCCCTCGCCGCCCGCGGCGGCCTCGGCGACTGGCTGTCGCCCAAGGGCCGCCGGCACCTTCGGAAGGTCGTCGACCGGCTCGGCATCACCGTGTACGAGGACACCGCGGTCACCGCCGTGGAGGCCGACCGCGTCACCACCGCCGACGGCGCGTCGATTCCCGCGGAGGTCACCGTGTGGACCACGGGCTTCGCCGTCCACCCGATCGCGCGGGCCACCACCCTGGAGGTGTCCGGCACCGGCCGGATCGTGGTCGACAGGACCATGCGGTCCGTCTCGCACCCGGACGTCTACGCCGTGGGCGACGCGGCGCTGGCGACCGGCCCCGGCGGCAAGCCGCTGCGGATGTCCTGCGCGTCGGGCACCCCCATGGCCTGGCTGGCCGCCGGCGTCATCGCCGCCCGTCTGACCGGCGGCAAGCTCCCCAGGGTGCCGCTGCGCTACTTCAACCAGTGCATCTCCCTGGGCCGCAGGGAGGGCCTCATCCAGTACGTCACCGCCGACGACCGCGCGGTCGGCGCGGCCCTGACGGGACGTCTCGCCGCCGGCTACAAGGAAGTCGTCTGCAAGGGCGCGGCCTGGGGCGTCGCCAACCCGAACCTCGGCCTGCCGTCCCGCCGCCGTCCCGTCGTCGCGCAGCCGGCCCACCAGCAGGCGGCGGCCGAGGCGCGGGCCTGACGGCCGTGCCCGCGCGGGGGTACGTGCCCGACCGGGGCCCGGGGAGGCGGGGCTTCCCCGGCCCGGCGCCGGCCGCCCGGCCTCCCCGAGGGCCCGCCGGACCGCCCGGCCGCCGGGCCCTCGGGGAGGCCGGGGCCGTGAGGTGTACCCCCGCGGCCCCACCGGGGCCATGATGACGGCCATGACCTTGTCGACCGCGTTCACGAAGCTGTTCGGTGTACGGCATCCGATCGCGCTCGCCCCCATGGGCGGATCCGCCGGCGGTGCACTGACGGCGGCCGTCTCACGCGGCGGCGGCCTCGGGCTGCTGGGCTCCGGCAACGGCGCCCCGGACTGGCTGGCCCGTGAAGTGCCCCTCATCACCCAGGGCACCGACCGGCCATGGGGCGTCGGCCTCCTGACCTGGCAGATCGACGCCCGCGCGGTGGAGCGGGCCCTGGAGTACGAACCCGCGGCGGTGATGTTCTCCTTCGGCGACCCGAGCGCGTACGCCGAACGCGTCCGCCGGGCCGGCGCGGCGCTCATCGTCCAGGTCACCGACCTGGAGGAGGCCCGGCAGGCCGTCGACCTGGGCGCCGACGTGATCGTGGCCCAGGGCACCGAGAGCGGCGGACACGGAGCCCGGCACGGCAGGTCCACCCTGCCCTTCGTACCGCTGGTCGTGGACCTGGCGCACCCCGTGCCGGTGCTGGCGGCCGGCGGGATCGCCGACGGACGCGGACTGGCGGCCGCGCTCGCCCTGGGGGCCGAGGGCGCCGTCGTCGGCACCCGCCTCCAGGCCACGGCCGAAGCCCTGGTCCACCCCTCGACCGCCGCCGCGCTCGTCGAGGGGCGCGGCGAGGACACCGAGCGCAGCCGCGTCCTGGACATCGTCCGCGGCTCCGCCTGGCCCTCCCGGTACACCGCCCGCACCCTGGGCCACCGTCACCTCGACCGCTGGCGGGGCCGGGAGGCGGAACTGGCCGCGGACCCGCAGGCCCGGGCGGCCTACGAGGAGGACGTGGGCCGCGGCGAGGTACCGCCCCTGCCGGTCTGGGCCGGCGAGGCCGTCGACCTCGTCGCCGATCTGCCGCCCGCGGCGGACCTCGTCGCCGCCATGGCCGAGCAGGCCGAGGCGGCACTCGCCCGAGCGGGACGAACGGCTCCCCCGGAAGGCGGTTGAGCGCCCCTGCCACAACGAGGCATGCCTCAGGGCCCGTTGTCGGCGCCCGCCGCTAGGGTCACCTCCATGGGTGCCACGACAGCCGCCATGGTCACCGCCGTCGTGGGAGTGCTGGGGACGCTCCTGGCGCCGGTGGTCACGACATGGGCGGCGAAGCGCCGGCAGGCGGAGGAGAGCCGGGCAGAGGCGGCACGCCGCTTCTTCGAGGAGCGGCGCTCCGTGTACACGGCGATGAACCGCGCCTCCCGCCACTTCCACACCATGCTGAAGGACGCCCTCCACCGTCTGCGCGACGGCGTCTACACCGACGACGACCGGGCCCAGGTCGAACAGGCGCGCCGGGAGTACCGGGACCGCTACGCCGAGGCCCAGATGATCGTCCCCGAGACGGTGCTCCGGGCGTCCCGGGAGGTGAACACCGTCCTGGCCGCGATCGACGCCACCGCCAAGCGCATCGACCGCGGCTACTCCCGGGAGGGCGAGACGGCGGACCGGGCCCTCGCCGACCTGAAGGCCGCCGAGCCCGCACTCACCGCCATGCGCCGGATCATGCGCGAGGACCTGGGCGTGGCCGACTGACGGTCACGGCGCGGCACCCGCCGGCCGACTGACGGGCACGGCACCGCACCAGCCGTCACGCCGGCCGGGCCTCCGCGGCGCCGGGGCCGGCTTCGGCGAGGCTGCCCGGGGCGACACGGTCAGTGCCGCTCGGGCGGATCGGGATCCCATCCGACCGCGAAGGACCACGTGACCATGGGGTCCGAGGTGAACCGCAGGGAGCTGGAAGCCCGGGCCTGGGCCATGGGGATCTCGTTCAGGGCGGGAGTCACCCTGTCCTTTTCGCAAGGGAGGGAAAAGGACGTGTTCGTCGGTTCCACCTCAACGGTGAGGCGGCCCGGACCCTGACAATTGACGGCAATCGCAAGGGTTTTGCCCGCGTGGATCCCGCCAGGGATCGGATACAGGCCGTCCCCTGCGACGTCGGCGCCGGACGCCAGCGGCGTGATCCCATCCGCGGAGATCCTCGGAGCTCTGGTGACCGACGCGGCGTGAGGTTCGTGGGTCCCGTCCGGCGCCGGCCCGGGGGAGGGGCCTCTGGCCGGTGTGCTTGCGGCGCGACCCGCCCGCCCCTCGGGGGAGTCGGCGTCCCGGTGAGCGGTGCAGCCGACCAGAGCGAGACCGATGGCCAGTGCCCAGACGGCCGTGTGGGCGTACCCGGATTCCGGCAACTGCTGGAGATCACGCAAGTCTTCCCCCTGAGACGCATGTCCATCCCGCACCGCTCCTACCCCCCGGTCGGAGCCGGCATGGGCAGAACACTCACGTACGGCGCGACGACCGGTCAAGCGATCTTCCAGCCGCGGCGCCGGGGCTCGTTGGGCAGCGGCTCACGCGCAGGCATCCATACGGTCGAGTGCGCCTGCGGCCCGACTGTGGAGCCCGACGCCGAACCGCCTCACCGGCCTCTTGCCCCTACCACATGCGTATCAGCCCCTTGACACACTTCGCCTCGCGGGAGGAAATTGTGTCAGACAGTTGATGCACTTGTGGGAGGGAAGGGGCCGGCATGCCTGCTGTCGCAGGACGGGACCACACGTGGCGGGAATGGCTCGAGACCCCCGTGCGGTGGGCCGGCGCGGCGACGGGTCTGGCCGTCAACGCACTGGTCCCGTTCGACTCCGAGTCGGACGTGGATCTGCTCTACGAGTTCGCCGCGTTCGGCCTGTGCGTCATGCTGGGCGCGCTCGCGGCCGACGTGGTCGCGCATCGGAGACCCGGCCGGCTGAGAGTCGCCAGTACGACCCCGCGCCGGATACGGGACTTCGTGCCGCACGGCCTGACCGCCGGCGTCGCCGGGCAGGCCGTCGTCCTGGTCGCCCTGCTGGTCGTCGCCGTGTCGACGGCCTCGCCGGACGATGCGGGTCACTCCGGCCGCGCTCTGTCCGTCACCTGCCCGGAGGGAGACCAGTTGCTGTCGCCCTGGCCCGGCCCGTACTACGCGTGGCCGATTCTCGGCGGTCTGATGCTCGGCACCGCCGCCTGCGCATTGATCCTGCGCCGCATCACGGCCCGGTCCGGAAGCGACGACCAGCGCCACGCGGGGGCCAGGGCCGCGATCGGCGCCTGGGGAGTGGTCGTCTGCGCCCCTCTTTTCGCCGTCTCCGTGAACATGGGCGTCGTGGTACTGAGCCTGGCCTGTGCGGGCGGGATGAAGATCGCGGTGCTGTGGGGGCTGGTCATCGCCGCCCTCATCTCCGCCGTGACCGCAGGCCACTGCCTGTGCGTCGCGCTGCTCCCGCAGGTGTACCTCAAGGCGCGGCCATGAGCACCGGCGATGCGAGCATCAGGGTCGTCCACCCTTCCCCGCTGCCGCCCTACGAGCAGATCCGCGCCCAACTGGCTGACCTGATCTCCGTCGGCCGACTGCGGAAGGGAGACAGGCTCCCACCCGTGCGCCAGCTCGCCTCCGACCTGGGGCTGGCCAACAACACGGTGGTGCGGGCCTATCGCGAACTGGAGGCCGCAGGTCTCGTCAAGAGCCGCCGAGGCTCCGGCACCCAGGTCATCGCCCCGGCACCCGCAACCGACGCCAAGGTGAAGCTCCAGGAGCACGCGAACAGCTACGCGGCCGCAGCCAGACAGCTCAACTGCACCGACGAAGAGACCCTCGCAGCGATCAGGCACGCCCTGGCGAGCTTCGACACCACCTGAACGAGGCGATGAGGGAGCCGCCGGACACTGAGAGTCGCACAGGAGGCGAAGCGGGCGACTCCGCAGACGCCGCCGGGACCGGGCACCCCTGCGTCTCAGCAACACTCACGGGCCCGCCCGCGCTCAGCCCTGGGCGAGCCGGAACCTCCGGCTTGCCCAGGGTGGTTCACGGCAGGGATGACGCCCGTCAGCGGTGCAGTCTCCTGCGCGCTCGGAGGAAGCCGATCAGCCCGCCCACCACGGACATTGATGCGGTCAGCGGTCCGTCTTTCAGCAGGAGGCCGGGAAGGGAGATCACCGCCACGATGAGCAGCCATCCGCACCCGGCCACGACGAGATCCGCCGAATCAGGGCGGCTTCGCTCGTTCTGCACCCGTTCCCCCCTTCACCGGAGTGCGCCCGGCCCGTAGCCCCCGCGCACCCACGGTAGCCGCGGGGGCGGGTGTTCTGTGCGCAGTGGATCGTGGCCGTGCTGCAGTGGATGTCGCCGCCCGGTACGCCGACCCGCCCGCGGCCGTCGGCGCCTGGACCGGCGCTCCACGAGTGATCGGGGCCGCGCTGACGCGGACCGGTGCGGGACCGTGATCCGGGGCAGTGGGGAGTGGCCTCCGGTCCATGAAGTCCGATCAGCCCGTTGGGCCTGTGCTGCTCAGCGCGCGCCGGCGGGCCGTGCCCCCTCCGGCACGAGCTGGCGAGAGGCACGTTGATCTGCCGCTCTCGATATCAGGCCCGGATGTCGGAGGCCCGCGCCCGGTCCCGCAAGCTGCCTGGAACGCATCCTGCGAGTGCCGCGTCCCGGCACCGTCGTCGCCGCTGCGCTCGATGCTCCGCTCCGAGTAGTCCTGCGCCACCTGGCACCTGTCGCTATCGGTGAGGTCCGCCTCTGCCGCCCTTGCCCGGTGCGTCCTCCCCCTCCCTCGGCCCGATCCTGGGCGCATGTTCGCCGTGGGGTCCGGATTTCCTGCCACCGGCGGGCTTGGCCTTCTTGCCGTGGTGATGACCGGTTCCACGGGCCTGCCTTGCCCGAGGGAGCCGAGTCGGGCGGGGGACCGGCACCGCGGGAGTCACGTGCTCGGGCCCTGCGGTGACCGAGGGCGCCGGCTCCCTGCTCCGGGCAGGGGCGGCCGTGCCGGTCCCGGCCTCGCGCTTCCTGCTGTCGGCGGACGCCGAGTGCTTCTGAGGGCTGGGCAGTGCCGTGGCCGCGGGTCCCCGGTCGGCCGAGGCCCCGGAGCCCCAGGTCGGCACCGTCATGCCGAGCGCCGTCGCCGCGACCACAGCTCCGGCTGCTGCGAGCGTCCTGCCGCGGTGTCGGGAGGCCCATCGGCTCTCCTCGCGCCGGGTGCCGCACTCGGAGTCGGGCTGCGTGGCGTCGGGGACGCCGCCCGCCGGCATCGAGGCGGAGGCAGCTCCCTCGTTCCGCTGCAACCGCGCCAGGACGGCCGCGCAGGTCTGCGCGTCGGGCCGGTCCGCTGCCTCCATCGCGGTCATGGAGCCCAGGAGGTCGCGCAGTTCCGGCGGAAGCCGCCTCGGTATCCGAGGCGCGCGGTGCAGCCTGGCGACCGCCGACTCCATCGGAGTGCCCTCGTACTCCAGCCGGCCCTTCAGGCACTCCAGCAGTACGAGACCGAGAGCATAGATGTCGGCCCTCTGCTCGACGCGACGTCCGGTCACCTGCTCGGGGGACAGGTAGGCGGCGGTTCCGACGAGGCCGCCCGCCTGCGTGGACGCGGTGGCGTCGATCGGCCGGGAGATGCCGAAGTCGGTGAGGTAGGGCCGGTCCTGCACGTCCAGCAGGATGTTGGACGGCTTGACGTCGCGGTGCAGGATTCCCGCCCCGTGCACGTGCCCGAGCGCCTCGGCCAAGCGGCTCCCGAGCTCGACCACCGCAGGGACGGCCATGGCCGAGGCATTGATGCGCCCGCGCAGGTCGCCGCCCTCGATCAGCTGCACGACGAGAAAGGCCTGCCCGTCGTGGCGGCCGACGTCGAAGACGGTGACCAGCCCCGGATGCTGCAGGCGGGCCAGTACCAGGGCTTCGTCCTCGAACCGGTCCTTCAGGCCCGTGGCGGTCCCCGGCCGGAACACCTTGACGGCCACCGGACGGCCGAGCCGCAGGTCCGTTCCGCGATAGACGTCGGCGGCACCGCCGGACCCCAGAAGCTCCCCCAGCTCGTACCGTCCTGCAAGCCTGGCGGCCCGCGAGGACTCAGGGAAGCGGGTGTCCAGAGGCGTCGTCATGTCTCTCCCAGGGGCGTGACCACATCATTGCCGTCGGGCAAATGTTGTACTGCTGCGCGTACCCGAGAAGTGCGCCGTCTACCTGGAAAGGGGGCAGGATTCCCTCGCTGCCCCGATGTCCGTGGTCTGACCTCGACATCTACCGAAGACTCGACATCTACCGAAGAGAAGTATTTCCCAGGTGTTCAGCCGGACGCGACCGGCGGGCGGAGGGGGCCGGCCGGGGTGAGGCCGAGGGCAGGTCTACGGCGGGAGGTTGCGCTGGTTCCTTCGCGCGGCCGCAACCCGCCCTCGACAAAGCCCGCATACCCCGTTATCCAAGTGTGACTCGCCCGAGCAACGTGGATGCCTGTGCGCTTCGACGCCGCTGAGGGCCGCTCTGCATGTGTACATGCGAAGGGCCCGGCGATGGTACGGCCGGGCCCTTCACGGGGTGGGGAGCAGGTGCGCGATCAGGTCACCATCGGTACCAGCGGCCTCGGCCGCCGCCGGCGGTGTTGGAGCGCATCACGAAGCCGAGGAGCCACAGCACCAGAACGACGACCGCGACCCACCAAAGGATCTTGATAGCGAAACCGGCACCGAACAGGATGAGCGCAAGAAGCAGTACGAGTAGCAGGGGAACCATTGTTATCAACCTCCTGCACCCCGGTTTCCCTGCGGTGTTTCCTTCATTCGCGGCTGACGCCTTGTTTATGAAAGAGGGAGCGGGGCACTCAGAGCGGCTCGAAGACGGTCCTCGTCGATGTCAGGGGCAGACGTCAGGTGCCCCCCGGATTCCTGGTGCCTCCATCGCGCGAGCGGCCCCGGGAGCAGATGTCTTCAGGCTCGCCCCGGTCGTCGTGCGGCGCCGCGTATCGCCCGGTCCATCGCGAGCGGGGAAGACGTCGAAGTCCTTGACCGGCGCGCGAGTCGGATGGTTCGGCCCGGTCCTCGCTGCTCCCGGTGCGGCCCGCGGGATCCGGCAGGCAAGGGGCACGCCCCGCAAGGAGATGGGTGCTCCCGGCGCGGCTGATCCGGTCGTCCGGGTCACGCACCGACAGTCGCCCTCGGCGTGCGTCCGCCGCCCCTGCCCGGGTTCGGGACCTGTGACGCCGAAACGACCGGGCGCGCTGGTAGTCCTGGGGCATCCTGAGACAGCTGTGCCCTGCAATGGCTGCGACGACAGCCACAACTGGTCTTCAAGGGTGGGGCATGAGAACTGAACACAGGGTTCGACGCGGTCGTCGTAGAGCCGGCCTGAAAACGCGCACGTGGCTGGCGCTGGGGGCGGTCGTCGCCGGGGGCGGCGTGGCTGTGGCGACCGTCGCGATGGCCGGATCGGGAGGCAGTGCCGGAGCGTCGGCCGCGCGGGGACCGATCAGGACGCATGTCCACTCGCTGTCCCTGACCGGGGCCAGTGCGTCGCTCAAGACGCTGGGGGCCCAGGCCACCGCACCGTTCAGCATGGTGGGTGTCACCTGGAACGGCGCGCACGCCACGTTGCGCGGCACGGTGGAGGTGCGGACCCGTTCCGCCGTCAGCGGCCACTGGACGTCGTGGCTGAAGATGCAGCAGCCGGACGACATCCCCGACGCCGCCGAGCTGAACCGTGCCGGTGTGCGGGGTGGGATGTCGCCCATGTGGGCGGGGCCGTCGGCCGGAATCCAGGTCCGTGCGACCGGCGCGGGCAAGGCGACCGCGTTGCCCGCCGGGCTGCGGGTGGACCTGGTCGACCCGGGCAAGCCCGCCACCGGCGCGACGCAGGGTTCCGGCATGGGCCTGGCGGGATACGCCATGGACGCTACGGCCACCGACACCGCGACGCCGACGGACAGCGTCGCCCCCACCGACACCGCAACGGCCACAGCAGGCAGCGACACTTCGGGGACTCCGACCGCGACGGACTCCGCCTCGCCCACGGACACTCCCACGGCCACGGACTCGACATCCGTCGCGCCGTCCACCGGAACCTCCGCAGCCGCCTCACCCAGCGCGTCCCCGACGTCGCCCAGCCAGCTTCCGTCGCCGTCCGAGGCGTACCCGTCCTGCACGGCCTCCTCCAGCAGCCCCTCCGCGTCCGCGTCGCCGACCCCGCCGGACCCGATGCCGGCCGCGACCACCTCGACGGTGGCACCGCCGACTGTGGTCACCCGGTCCGGCTGGGGCGCGGACGAGTGCGCCCGCGAGACCGGCTACCCGTCGTACGGATCGGCGGTGAAGGTGATGTTCGTCCACCACACCGACACCCCCAACGACTACTCCTGCGCCGACTCGCCCGCGATCGTGCGCAGCCTCTACGCCGCACACCTCAGCCAGGGCTGGCGCGACATCGGCTACAACTTCCTGGTCGACAAGTGCGGCACCATCTTCGAGGGCCGCTTCGGCGGGACGGCGCTGCCGGTCGTGGGCGCCCAGACCTACGGGTTCAACACCAACAGCATGGGCGTGGCCGCCATCGGCACCTACACCGACCTCAGCGGCGGCGACTCCCAGGAGACCACCTACACCGGAGCCACGCCGAGCACGGCCCTGCTGAGCTCCATCGCCCGGATCGCGGCGTGGAAGTTCGGCATGACGGGCGTGGATCCCGCCACCGCCACCGCCTCGCTGCCCGAGGGCTCCTCCGACAGCTCCGGCTTCACCCCGGGCAAGGACTACACGTTCAACGTCGTCTCCGGGCACCGCAACGGCTTCGCCACCGACTGCCCCGGCAACCAGCTCTACAGCGCCCTGGGCACCATCCGCTCCTACGCGTCCGGCCCGGTCGGCGCCGTCTCCGTCACCGGGCTCGCGGGCGGCGCGGTCAAGTCCGGGACGAGCTACTACACCAAGGGCTCGGCCACGGTGAGCTGGACGACCTCCACGCCGTCCGCGGTGATCTCCGGGTTCGACGTCCTGGTCGACGGAAAGGCCGTGGCTCACACCTCCGGCTCCGCCCGCTCCACCTCGATCTCGGTCGCCTCCGGAAGCCACACCGTCCAGGTCCGCGCGACCCACGTCCGTGGGGCGACCACGCTGTCCGGCTCGGCCGCCCTGGTCGGTGACACGACCGCGCCGACCTTCCCGACCGCTCCCGGCGTGCAGGTGCGCACCGGCACGGTGAACTCCACCGCGGTCCCGGTCACGGTGACCTGGAAGGCCGCCGACAACGCGGCACTCGCCAAGGTCACGGCGACCTCGCCGGCCGCGGCCACCTTCGGCCCGACGGCGACTTCCTGGCCGACCAGCGCCAAGCCCGGCGCCTCGGACCTGTTCGCCCTGAAGGCGTACGACGTGGCCGGCAACACCCGCGGCGCCTCCGTCTACCGGACGCCGAACATCATCCAGGAGACCTCCACCACCCGGGCCGGCAGCTGGACGCACCGGAGCGGCACCAGCTACCTGGGCGGCTACTCCTACAGTTCCTCGTCCGCCAAGGCCTCGATCAGCTGGACCTTCACCGGACGCTCGGTGGCCTGGATCGTCTCGCGGGCCTCCACTTCGGGCCAGGCGTACGTCTACGTCGACGGCGCCAAGGTCACCACGGTGGACCTGAAGTCCTCCACCACCCTCTACCGCCAGGCGATCTGGACCAAGACCTGGTCCAGCTCCGCCAAGCACACCCTGAAGATCGTCGTGGTCGGCACCTCGGGCCGCCCGACCGTCACCACCGACGGCATCGCCACCATCGGCTGACCCGTCGGCCGCACCTCACGAAGGAGCCCGCTGCCCGCGGGAATTCGGCGGGCGGAGGGCTCCTTCGTGCACAACCGGGGTTCACCTCCCACCGCCTCCACGCTGAGAGCATCGAGAAGGGCCCCTGACCTGGGTTCGGTCGGGGGGCGTTGTCGTGTCCAGCCACCGTGAGGAGCGTCCCTGCACGCACGCCTGCGGCTGCTCCGTGTGCGCCCGGGAGCCGGGGCCCGACAGCCTTGGCCATCTTCTGACACGCGGTCTGTTGACGCCGCGTTCCCCCACGGCGTTGGATCGTCCCTGCCCGTGCGGGTGTACGGGCAGAGAGCTGGGACGATGACCGAGGACGCCGGACCCGGGCTGATAAGGGTGGTGTACTTCCAGCAGACCTCCGCACGGATGATGGGCGCGGGCGCGGTGCTGTCCGAAGCGTTGCTGCTGGTCCTGATCGGTACGGCCCACCGGCTGGAGACCCTCCTGGTGGCAGCGGTTGCGGTGGCTCTTGTGTCCCTGGTGCTCCTGCCGCTGCGCTTCCGTCTCCCCGCCCGGCTTCGCCGCACGTACGAGCATGCCGCGCGGATCGACAGCGCCGAAGAACAACCGCACACCGGTCAGGCCGCGGCGCAGCGGCCGGCGCTGCGGCGCACGGCCGGATTCGTGGCTGGAGCGGTCTGCTGGATGACCTTCATCGGCCTGGCATCGCATCAGCTGATGCCGCCCCTCATGCTGGTTCCGGTGGCCGTGGCCCAGTGGGCGCAGTCCCGGGCGACCGCGAGATGGGAGCGGGCGAACGGAGCGGACCTGTGGCAGACCGTGCCCGGGCTGCTGGGCGCCCGGGGCCCGGTGTTCCGTGTGCCGGCGGTGGGCGGTATGTGAAGCCACCGCCTCAGGGGTGACGTCGGGGGCAGCCGCTGCGCTCGCCGCTCTTGTGGTCTGTTCGGTGGAGATCGGCGTGCCGTGCAGGGGCTGACATCCGGCCTGTCGTCACTGTGGGCGATAGCAGACGTGATGGACATGTAGCTCTGGACCGGGGCTACCGCCCGAGAAGAAGGAGGCCCCATGGCAGCGTTTCGAGGCGCCTGTCTGCGCGGCGGGATCGCTGTGGCCGGCATGGTGGTGGGTTTGGTGGCCATGCCCGTGACGGCCCAGGCCGCGACAACCAACGTGCCCTGTGACCCGACCGCACTGAAGAACGCGATCACCAGCGCCCACTCCGGGGACACGCTGGTGCTGGCCCACAACTGCGTGTACAGCTACACCACGCCGGACAACGCCAACAACGCTCTGCCCGTGATCACCAAGAAACTCACCATCAACGGACGCGACGCCACCATCCAACGAGACCCGACGACGGCAGCCCTGTTCCGCATCTTCGAAATCGACGGACCCGGGAACCTGGCACTCAACGATCTCACCGTCCGCAACGGCAGCGTTCCGGGTACTGCTGGTGGCAACATCTTCGTCAATCCGGGTGGGACACTCAGCCTCACCCATAGCGTTGTGACGAACGGCACCGCCACCGACGGCGGCAACATCTTCGCCAATTCGGGTGGGACCATCGACCTCACCCGTAGCGTCGTGAGGAACGGCACCGCCTTCGACGGCGGCGGCTTCTTCATTCTCGCCTCTGCCACCGTGCGGATCCGTCACAGTGTCGTCGGCTACAACACCTCGGCAGCATTCGGCGCCGGCATCTCGAGCAGAGGCGACCTCACCATCGCCGACGGCACCACGATCAGCAATAACGCCACCGGCGGCGTCGGCGGCGGACTCGCCAACAGCGGCCCGGCGACGATCGATGATTCCGAGATCTTCTCGAACAGCGCAGCCAGCACCGGTGGCTTCAGAGGCGGTGGAGGGATCTTCAACCTCAACCCCGGCAAGGTGAACCTGCACCACACCCGTGTGGAGCACAACACGGTCACCGCAACGGCGAACGCGCCGGGCGTGGGCGGGGGGATCTCGAACCAGGGAGTGGCCGCCACGGTGACGATCGACGGCGGAAAGATCGAACACAACTCGGCCGAGGGGACCAACGCCCAGGGTGGCGGCGTCTACAACGAGGGCACGCTGAGCACCAAGCAGCTAAAGATCGAACACAACACCTCCACCGGCACGGGTGCCCAGGGCGGTGGTCTGACCAACAACGGTGGGACCGCCACGCTCACCAGCAGCAAGGTGGAGCACAACACCAGCAGCGCCCCTCCCGGCGGCATCAACAACAAGGCCGGCACGGTGGCCCTGAACGACAGCAAGGTGAAGCACAACAATCCCACCAACTGCGCCGGCAGCGCAGTCCCGGTGCCTGGCTGCGTGAACTGACCAACCGGATTGACCCACCACCTTCCCCGGCTCCCGTCCCGTCCGCCGTCGACCCACACACCATGGACCGCGCCTGCTCGGTTCTGCCTGGGTCGATGGCGGACGGGACGGGAGCTCCCCTCTACGGGCCCGCGGTCGGCGACGGTGCGCTGCCCGGTGACGAAGGCAGGGAGGGGCGGCGCGGCGGCGACCGACCGGCGCCGCCGCTCTGTGCGCGGCACCTTCGATCTCTTCGATCGGATTTTTTGCAGCTTGGGGGGCCGGGAGCGACGGCGAGCGAAGCGATGCCCTTGACATGAGTTCGCGGCGGGCGATCTGCTGTGCGTCCTCCGCCCGTACACGGGCGGGCCGCCTGGGTGGTGACGCGGGCGTAGTGGCACGTGTGCGGCACGGCTCCTGGAACGACGAAGGGCCAGCCCGGGAGCAAAACCCTCCTGAGCCGGCCCTTCTCTGCGTGCCCCCGGCAGGATTCGAACCTGCGACACCCGCTTTAGGAGTTCGATCGCTGCGCGGCACTCCTGGGGAGCCACGCGGCCACGCTGGCCATGCCAGACCATCCAGGAGTGCTGGCGTCCGGCGCCGTTGATGTCACTCGTGGATGTCAGAACGGCGCAACCACACGCGCTCGCTGGCACGATCGACTCGTGATTGATTTGGAGCGCGTCGCGGCCGAGACCGTGGCTTCCTACCGAACACTCGACGAGATGGCCACCCTGCGCCGCCACTTCCGGTGCGCAGACGAGGAAGGCGGCCTCTGGTACATCGAGGCGGTACCCGACCGCGGCGAGTTGATCGTCGTCAAGCAGGCCGAGCTGACTTCGGCCGGCAAGCTCCACCGGTACCGCTGGGAGCACTTGGAGGACGAGCACGGCGGCCTGACAGACCAAGCGATCAACCCTGAAGTGGAGCCGCTGGAGGCCATCCCAGCCGAAGAGTTCCAGCGAGTGTGGACGCGGTGAGATGGATGGACAACCACTTTAGGAGAGAGGGTGGGCCGTACGGCGCGTGACCTGCGGCTTCGCTGGTCGAGCTAGCGGGCGCGGATGCACACGCTAGCTACCCTTGTTGACCGCTGCTGACCCCTGCTTCTGGCACGGCTGTGGCACGGCGACCTCTTCGTCCCGAAGCAACTGAGGCGGGCACTCTGCCTTGGGCTGGGGTAGTCCCTACCTGCCCTGATGGTGCGTAGGCGTCCGCACTCGTCCGCCGGTGCGCGTCGGCGTTGTCACGCAGTTAGACACCCGCTGCCGCTGCACCCTTCGACCGTTCGGAGGACGCCGACTGCGGCGCGGCCAGGGGTGCCAGTCGGGCGATTTTTCCGAAGGACGACCTTCCCGAACAAGTCACCATATTCGCCTTGGACCATGCTCTCGTTGACCCACTGCTCTCGCACTGCCCCAGTGGCCTCGGTTCTCAGGCGGCCACTGAAGTCCCAGCAAGCACAAACTCGGAGTGTTTGTGAAGATCGTTTTATGCGCTTCGAGGTGCCGTGCGGTCGATCCGTGACTGCCGAGGGGTCCTTCGGTTCGCTGTCGAGACTGGCCAGTGTGAGTCTAACTGCGGCTCTACGCAGTGAAGTTGCAGGTCGGGCGACGAGGGAGGGGTCTCGCGGCAGGGGTGCAGTGATCGAATTGGTGAATACGGTTGCATATGGCAGACTCTTATTGAATGCTTAACCTCCTCAGGTGGGGGGGAAGTGTGAAGATCGTCGGCATCCGACGATGACCCGGCGCGGCACTCGCTGTAACCCGAGGGGGGTTCAACTCGCCGCTTCCGGACCTTTCAACGCAGTACCAGACGCCGCGGCTGCCTGCTTCAGGAACAGACAGTCGCATCTCAGGGGCGCCGTTTTCCCGGCTTGCGAGCCGGATCAAGGGGAGGGAACCACCATGCGCATTGGCGTGCTCGGGCAGGGCTATGTCGGCCTGCCCCTGGCTTTGAGGGCCGCCGAGGCCGGACACACCGTGACTGGCTATGAGCCTGACCGGGAGCGTTTCGAGAGGCTGGCTGCCGGCTCGTCCTACGTTGAGGACATTGACTCCGACCGTCTGCAGGGCGCCTTGCGCTCTGGCGCCTACACGCCGACCTGCGACCCGGAAGACGTCAAGGGCTTCGACGTCGCAGTCATCACCGTGCCGACCCCGTTGACCGACCGTGCTCCGGACCTCAGTTGTGTGCGGGAGGCGGCCCGCGTGCTGGCTGCCCGAATAGAGCCCGGAGCCACCGTGGTACTGGAGTCGACCACGCACCCCGGCACCACGCGCGACGTGCTCATACCCTTGCTGGAAGAGGGTTCGGGCCTCATCGCCGGCCGTGACTTCCATGTCGGCTTCAGCCCCGAACGTATCGATCCGGGTAACGCCGAATGGAGGCTGGAGAACACACCCAAGATCGTCTCTGGTCTCACCGACGCCTGTCTGCAGCGTGTGAAGGCGTTCTACGACTCCGTCACTGAGGTCACCGTGCCGGCCTCCGGCTTGGAGGAGGCCGAACTGGCGAAGGTGTTCGAGAACACCTATCGGCACGTCAATATCGCCCTGGTCAATGAGCTTTCGCGGATGGCCCACGTACTCGGCGTCGACGTGTGGAGCACCCTCGAGCTGGCTGCGACCAAGCCGTTCGGTTTCACGAAGTTCCTGCCCGGCCCCGGTGTTGGTGGGCACTGCCTGCCCATCGACCCCGTCTACCTCAGCCACCACGTCAAGACCCGGCACGGGCAGACCTTCCGGCTCATCGAGCTGGCTCAGGACATCAACGAGAGCCAGCCCGACTACGTGGTGCGCCGCTTGCAGGACTCTCTCAGTCGCCGCTTCAGCCGCAGCGTGCATGGTGCCCGTGTTCTCGCCCTCGGCGCCGCCTACAAGCCCGGTACGGCTGACGCCCGTCAGTCGCCGGCCGTACAGGTCATCGACCGGCTGCGTGCCATGGGGGCGGATGTCACCGTCGTCGACCCCTACCTGCGTGACGGCGGCTGTCAGGCCATCCCCTTCTCCGCGGAGGGGAACCGCATCAACGTGGGCGACTTCGACGCTGTCGTCGTGCTCACACCGCACGGTCAATTCGACCTGGATCAGCTTGCCGCCGAGGCGGCATACGTCCTCGACACCCGAGGCGTCATGCCGGCCGCCGAGCACATCGAGCGGTTGTAGAAGCGCGTCGCCTGGACGGGTGTGCGTGCTGGATACCAGGGGCGCCATGCCTCTGACATCTCACATCGAGAGGCTCTGGGAGCCATGGGAGGGGAAAACATGGGATACGACGAAGGGGCGCTCGCCAAAACGGGCGTCGGAGCGATCACGCTCTTCGGAACAACGATCACGCTCGGATGGATCGTCACTGCTGTGGTCGCCGCCGTCCTCATCGGTGCGTTCGCGTACCGCTGGGGCACCCGTGGCCGCCGGACGCAGGGCTGAGGACATGGGGAGCCACCGCAAGCACTCCTGGGCCGTAGAGGGGCGCTCCAGGGTGCAGGTGATGCTGTCCGTGGCCGCTGTCGTGGCGGCCACGGCCTGGACCCTCGTCTACCACTTCGTGTGGAGCACCCAGGCCTGGGATGTCGTGCTGGTCTTCTACTGCGCGGTGACGGTGGTTCTCCTGTACTCGCTGGGAGCGGCCGTGAAGGGGCGTAGCTTCACCCACCTTCCGGTCGCCTCCGGTCGGGTCCTGGCCATCGTCCCGGCCTACAACGAGCCGCAGGAGGCCCTCTACGCCACTGTGTGGGGCTTGATCAACCAGGTGCGGCCCCCTGAGCAGATCCACGTGATCGACGACGGCTCTCGGGAGCCGGTGGTGCCGTTCGATCACCCGCTGGTCACCTGGCATCGGCAGGACAACGCGGGCAAGCGTGAGGCCCAGGCCAACGTGCTGCGGCAGGTGGATCCGGAGTCCTACGACTTCATCCTTACCGTGGACTCGGACTCCGTGCTCCACGAGAACGCGCTGTGGCACTGCATGAAGGCGATGTCGGATCTGCGTGTCCAGGCGGCTACCGGGTTGACCCTGGTTCGCAACCGAACGGCCAACCTACTCACTCGCGTGATCGACGTGGAGATCGTGACGTGGTGTCTGGTCACCCGTATGGCGCGCTCCCAGCTTGGTGCCGTGGCGCCCACCTCGGGCATCCTCGGGCTGTACCGCAAGGGGTTCGTGCTGGCCAACCTGGAGGATTACGTGACCTCCGGCACGGCTGGGGATGACCGCCGTCTGACCCATTACGCGCTCCAGCAGGGCCAGGTCGTCGCGGTGAACGAGGCGTGGGTGTACAGCGCGATGCCGGAGGACCTGAGCGAGCTGTGGACGCAGCGGGTGCGGTGGTTCAAGTCGTACTGGAAGTACGTGGGCTGGGAGCTGACGAACTTCTCGGCGGCCCCGCTGTTCTTCCGGCTGTACGGCTTGGTGCTCACCGCGCTCTCGCCGGTGTTCTACGCCTGGGTGCTGTTCGTGATCCCGCACTACACGGGCAGCAAAGTGATGTTCCTGTACGGCCTGGGCTACTGGGTCATCCTGACCTACGCCCAGACGGGCATGTACGCCGCGCTGAGGCCCGAGCTCGGCGCCCGGCAGAAGCTCTTCGCGTGGCTCCTGCTGACGCCGCTGGTGTCGCTGGTGAACCTGCTGCTGATCAAGCCTGCGATGTACTGGGCGCTGACTCAGGCCCGGACGACGCACTGGGGCACGCGCAAGGTGGCAGAGTCCAAGGACGTGGTGCCCGCGTGAAGAAGATGACTATGGTGGCCCTCCTGATCCTGGGAGTGGCCACCATGGCCGCCTGCCACAAGGGACTGCTGCAGGGTTGAGTGACACCTGACCGTCGTGCATCAGTCGCACCTGGCGTCTGCATCCGGCTCGGCAGCAAGTCGAGCAACCTGAGCCTCGGAGCACCGCCGCCCACAACCTCCCCACCCGGCACAGCGAGACGGCCCCTCCCACCGTCACTACCGGCGCCGTTGACCTCGGCTTCTGCCCTTGTCCGGCGTGTCCTTCTCCGTCTTTGGCCCACGCTTGGCCAAGTGCTCGCTGGATCGAGAATTCTCCTCCCTGCCCCTGGTCACCTTTTCGGGGTGAGGGTGGCCCCTGTTGCCGGCCGGTTCAGGCCGCGGGAACCGAGCCGAGGGAGGCGTCGCCGAAGTTCGAATCACGACCTCGGCCGCTACGGCAACTGTGGGCACTGACTCCACCATTCGGGCAGGTGTGACAGCGCTGTTCCCGGCCCTGTGTTCCGTGCTAGTGGCAGACGTCGCTACGGCAACTGCGGGCACCGGCTCCCCTGACCGGGCAGGTTTGGTAGCGCTGTTCCCAGGCTTGTGTTCCCCGCTTCCGGCGGACGCCGAGGCCTTCTGAGGGGTGGACGGGACCGCGGAGGCCCCAGGGGCGGTAGAGGCCTGGGAGCCCCAAGTCGGCACCGTCATCCCGAGCGCTGTCGCGGTGACCAGCGCTCCGGCCGCGGCGAGCTTCATCCTGCGACGTCGGGAAACCGATCGGCTCCCTTCGCGACGGGTGCCGCACTCGGAGCCTGGCTGTATGCCGCCTGTTGTCATCGCACCGCTGGCAGGTTCCCCGATCCGCTGCAACCCCGACAGGACTGCCGCGCAAGTCTGCGCATCAGGCCGGTCGGCTGCCTCGATCGCGGTCATGAAGCCCAGGAGTTGGCGTAGTTCCGCCGGCAGTCGCCTGGGGATCCGCGGCGGCCGGTGCAGCCGGGCGACCGCAGACTCCATTGGGGATCCCTCGTACTCCAGCCGGCCCGTCAGGCACTCCAGTAGTACGAGACCGAGAGCATAGATGTCGGCCTTCTGCTCGACGCGACGGCCAGTGACCTGCTCGGGAGCCAAGTATGCGGCGGTTCCTACGAGGGCGCCGTCCCGCGTGGACGCGGTGGCATCGATCGCCCGGGAGATGCCGAAGTCGGTGAGGTAGGGCCGGTTCTGCGCGTCCAGCAGGATGTTGGACGGCTTGACGTCTCGGTGCAGGATTCCCGCCCGGTGTACGTGTCCGAGAGCCTCGGCCAGCCGGGTCCCGAGCTCGATCAAAGCGGTAACGGCCATGGTCGTTTCGGTGATGCGCTGACGCAGGGTGCGGCCCTCGACCAGTTGCATGACGAGAAAGGCCTGGCCGTCGTGGCGGCCGACGTCGAAGACGGTGACCAGTCCCGGATGCTGCAGGCGGGCCAGTACGACGGCTTCGTCCTCGAACCGGTCCTTCAGACCTGTGCCGCTCCCCGCCCGGAAGACCTTGACCGCCACCGGACGACCAAGACGTAGATCCTTGCCGCGATAGACGTCCGCGGCACCGCCGGCCCCCAGATGTTCACCCAGCTCGTACCGACCTGCAAGCCTGGACGCCTGCGAGGGCTCAGGGATCGGGGTGTCCACAGGGGCTGTCATTTTTCTCCCGGGGGCGCGGCAGCATGATTGCCGTATGACAAAAGTTGTTACCGCGGGTACCCGCGAACCGCGCTTCCTACCTGGCGAAAATAGTTGCCCCCCCTCCGCAGCATCGCGGACGTCGTCCTCGACCGTTCCGGCCGGGCGCCGTGCAGCGTCGTTTCCCCGTGCGAGCCCTGAGCTGCCCGAACACTGCGAGGGCCGTACCTTGCGCTATGGGCCC
Organism: Streptomyces tropicalis; assembly: GCF_029269835.1. GTDB lineage: Bacteria > Actinomycetota > Actinomycetes > Streptomycetales > Streptomycetaceae > Streptomyces > Streptomyces tropicalis. The sequence continues at coordinate 292,502 of NZ_JARJBB010000008.1, forward strand.
ACAGGGCCACTTCCGGCCGACTGGAGTGTTGCGCCTCCTATACATCAGTCGGGAGTGGCGTCGAAGGAGAACGAAGAGGCGCTCTGACCTGCTGTTTCGTTGCGCAACCTCGCGGAAGAAGGGTTCTCACAGACGTTGAGGGCAGAGTGAGCGATCTTGAAAACCGTCGTGGCAGCGATGTCACCGTGGGTTCAAATCCCACCGCCTCCGCTTTGAGAGCAGTGAAAACGGCCCCTGACCAGGGAGACTTGGTCAGGGGCCGTTCTCATGGACGGCTACTGTGACTGCCCGCTGTTCCCCGCGGTTCCCCGCCCGTTCTGGCACGCGTATGGCACGGCCGTCTCCTGATCCGTAGCTCTATGTGGACCGGTCGGTGAGGGCCGGTACCAGTTGCGCTGCGGGCCCACAAAGCCGCTTCTGGCCGACTGCGGTTGCTGTACTCCGCTGCTGTACGCCAGCCTCCGACAGGCAGGCCGACGGGGCGACGCTCACCGCGCTACGAGTCCGTGATGGAGATGGCCTGAGACGGGCACCGTTCAGCAGCGTCCTGCACTCGGGGGTCCCGGCCCGCATCCTCACGCCCCGGGATGACGGCGCCGAACCCGTCAACCGTGGTGAAGACGGATGGGACCCTGTACACGCAGTCGGCCGAGCCGTAGCAGAGGTTCTGATCGACAGAGACCTTCAAGTGCACTCCAGTCGCTAGCGGGGCGAGCGGCCGGCGGATCGGGGCCAAGCTACCGGCCACAGGCTAGTGCTGCCGACGCGTGGCCTATCTACCACGGCCAGGGATCCTCCGCCCACCCCTCAGAAGGTGATGGACGCCACAACAACGAGATCTGACGACTCCGATACTGATCGCTCCTGCGCCAGATGTCGTAGTCACATTTGGCCATCTTGAACCTGACGCGCTGCGCTCACCTACGAATTGATGGCTTTCAACAGGCATTACTCGACTATGTGTTCGCCGTTGCGACTCCTGCCCCCCGCCTCCCAGAGCTGCGGAGTACCCGTCAAAGAGCACACCTGCTTGGAAGTTGTCACTGGTCGTACCGCTCCGGGGAACGCATCACGGGCCGGACCCGGTAAGCTCGTCCCAACATCTTTCTCGAGGTGTAACCCGTCGATCGGGTCACTCGATCGGGGCCGATCGGCTCCACCACCAAGAGAAGGGTGCCGCGTATGGAAAACCCGCCGGAGGGCGGGGAGCGTAACAACCGGAAGATCGTCAAGAAGGTATGGGCACTCGGTGCCCGGTTGCGTCACCTGATCGACATTCGCCGCTAGACCGCGAAAAGCCCCTTGTTGCAGCAAGGGGCCTTCCGGGAGCTCGCTCCCACACGCTGGCCCTGTGCCCCCGCCTACGGTGTGATCAACCGTGGAGGTACAGGGCCTCTTTCGTAACTGATACACGTGGACCGAGGTCACTAAACCGTGCGGCCAACGAGACCTAACATCGCGCGTTTCCGCGGGAGCATCCACCAGTTCTGCCACTAAAATGAACGAAACTGCTGGTCAGGTGCCATGTGGCCTCGAACGATGTCAGTTAGCCTTCGCTCGGATGGTACCTCTAAACTGGTCCCAACGACGAGAAAGAGCACACGGATGGCACGGGGCCTGGCCGACTTCAACCCTTCCGCACTGCGCGACTTCCGGATGAACGTCCATCGGCGCCCTGACGCGGAGGCGATGACCGCGGAAGCCTTGGCGCTAGCTATCGGGGCGACGAAGGCGCAGATCCTCGCCTACGAGAGCGGGCACCGAGTGCCGGACCCGGTGCGGGTGCGTGCCCTAGCTCAAGCGTTGCGGGTACACCCATGGCTACTCATGAACTTTAAAGCGCGTCATAGCTCATGGACGCTTGCCGACTACCGGCGTGGCGCCGGCTTGCGGGCTCAGGATGTGGTGAGCCACCTCGGGGTCTCGCCCAAGAACTATCGCCGGTTCGAGAACGAAGGCATTGTCCCTAGCCGCCGCCCCCTGTTCGTGGATGAGGTGGCTACCGCACTCGGCCTGCCTCGTAAATGGCTAGAGCAAGCCATCGATCGGGCGCCTGCTGTTCAGCGCCGTCAGGCACGTGCGTTTGAGCTGGTCGTAGCCATGGCTGAACGCTATGTACCAAGGCCTGGCCCATGGCGCGGGCCCGCTCCTGATGATCCGAATCTGGTCGAATTGGCCCTCTCGTATGGTCGCTCTGCGCAGCGCATACGCCGTGTCCTGACATATGAGCTTGGCGAGCTTCGGCAGAAGCAGGTCCGAGCCCAGCGTGAGCGCGTCATCGCGGACTACGACACGGACCCCCGGCGGCAGGCTGGTGCGCGACATGCCATGGAACGTTGGACCGAGGTCTACGACCGCGGCCTAGTTCGCATACCGCGCCGACTGGAGCAGTTTCACCGCACGGCTCAGCCCTCGGACGTATGGCAGCTCCTGGTGGATCTCAACAACGTCGACGCATCCGAGCGTTCGGATTCCGGCATCTGGACGGTCACGAGGCTCCTGTGTTCGGATCCCGGCGTGCTCTCGCCCTACTTGGTCGAGCGGCACACCGTCGAAGGCGTGCCCGTGTGCCGTCTCTCTGCTGCTGGGGCCAGTCACGTTAGTACGTTCGGCGGACTCTACGCGGCGCTCTATCCCGGCGTCCGCCGCCCTCTTCGCTTCTCTTCCCGCGGCAGTGCGAAGGGTCGGGGGGCAGGAGGATCGGACACCTTCTCACTGTCCAATCGGCCCGAGCGCCTGGTCGTGCCCCAGCCGCTACTGGACTCGGCGCGTACTGTGGCCGCGGATGCAAAGACTACGATCCGCCTGAGACTCGACGAGCGGTTTGTAGTCCTAGTGGGGCCCCACTCGACATCGCTAGTTGTCATAGATCAGGCAACTGACAATGAGGGGGAGGACTAAGCGCTTGAGGCTTGCGGACGCGGGTCGGCGCCCAAGGTGCCCAGCCATGCAGTGCAGCTGCACCCCCGGCCCTCGATCGCCAAGGGTGAGAGCTACCAGCGCCGGCCGCGTGCCTCTTCATCTCGAGGCACTTGGGTAGCGGTCGTCGCAGCGATCCGACTCCGTCCGCCGCTGTTGGTGTCGACCGGTGAGGTCAGCCACTAGTGCTCGACTTGACGGCGTCGCTCAGACTGCACGCAGACGACGCGTGGTAGCGACAAAGAGCTTGTTCCGGTCTGCATCCGAAAATCCGGCCATCTCTGCAATCTCCTCACGGCTGAGCCCCTTATCAGCCATCGCCTCGCCAATGGATTGAGCCAGGGCAGGCACCTCGGGAGGAAGCTCGTCGCTCAACGGCTCTCGCGTCCGCCACCCGTGGTTCCCTAGGGACTTGTAAAGGTTCGCGCGCTTCGTGGAAGTGATGACCTGCAAGTCATGCGCACGTTCGATGATGGCCTGCATCGACGTTCCCCACTCTCGCTTTAGGTCATGCAGCCGGCCCAGTGTGAGGTTCCGGAGTTGAGGACGGATGACCTCTTCAGGCATCAAGAACTCCGCCGCGAATCGTGTTGCCTCCTCCTCCATGGCGAGAGTGGGCTCGGAGGAGTGCAGACACAGATGCCCGAGTTCATGACCAACTGTGAGGCGGATGCGATCAACAGGCGCCGCTACGTTGATCATCATCACTGGGTAGTCATCCACCCACTGAGAGAGCCCATCAATGCGCGTCGTTCCGAAGTCTTCGGCAAGGACGATGCAGCCGGCCGCTTCCACCCACCGGACAAGCGACCTCACAGTGCCGATGGGCATGCGCCACTGCATCCGAACCATGCGCGCAGCATCAGCGGCATCGGTGTCGATGGGGTCAAACGTCGGGATCCGCTGTTGCGCTCGGAGCGACACTTCCTCCATCAAGTGGCGGACATGCATGCGATACATGTTCAGCTGGGATTCCAGTTGACGCCACGTCGTGGCCTTCGCAGTAGCCCGCTTCCGCATGTGGGCGTCTACGGCCATCGCTCCTCGAACGGAGCTGGCGCTCCTGAGGAACGGTACGGTCACGCCCAGTGCATCCGCGAGTCGTGCAAGCGCCTCGCTCTCAGGCTCACGTAGATCGTTCTCGTAGCGAGACAGGGCCGCTTGGGTCACCCCAGCGGCCTCTGCCAACTCTTCCTGGGTGTAACCGAGGGCCCGGCGAGCTGTTGTAATCGCTTCGCCGAGACTGCTCATTTCGACCCATCCTCCGTTGTTTCGCGCTTCTCAGGCGTGGGCACGTTGATCGACGGGAGTGAGGGCTCGGGTGCCGTGGGACGGACAGGCTGAACCGTGCCTCCAGCTTGGCCGACCTCGGGCAGGGGCACCAGCCAGACCACGTTGTCCTGACCGTCGCGCAGTGACAGAACAGCTTCACCGATCTCGCGTGAGTCAGCTTCCCACTCATAGCCGGCGACCAGGCGGACCTCTTCCATTCCCGGAAACGTGTCCTGCACGCCCTGCGCAAAGAACTCCAGGGCTGTCTGAGTCGCGTAGCTGCTGACCTGACCATCTTCACGATGACGCTTGACTCGCAGACGATAGCTGACACCCACGACCACTTCGCGGGTGGGCTCCCCATCGCTGAGAGTCACTCCTGGGTGCCCATCGAGCAGGGTCGTCAGGTGAGCCCACAGGCGGTCGTGGATCCAGTTAGCCAGCCCGCGCTCGCTCGCCTCTGCCACCCACACCGGGTTCCAACTGCGATAGATGCGCAGGTCATCGGCTGCGAGCTTCACTGATCGAGCCAGGCTGTGAGTGACCTTCTCACCTAAGCCTGACAGCACTTCTCGGGATTCCGGGTAGGAATTCATGCCGGAAAATATACCGGCACTGGAGATCGGCTTGTCCAGAGGATCGCCAACTTGGGTCTGTCCTGTCTGCTCCTCCCGCACCCCTGAGACTTCCAAGGTCACACCTTCGCCCGCATCCCCACCTCGACCCACCACCTACCCCCAGCTCCCATCCCGTCCGCCGTCGACCCACACACCGTGGAGCAGGCGTGGTTCAGGGCGTCAAGGTGGAGCGCGCCACCGTACGAACGACCTTGACGCCCTGAACCACGCCTGCTCGGCTCTGCCTGGATCGGCGGTGGACGGGATGGGAGCTCCCCACGCAAGCCCCCTACGGGCCCGCAGTCGCGAACGGCGCCCCCTCCATCCCGGTGCCGGCCGATCCCCCGCCGGAGGCACTGTTCAGACCTCGGCTGTGCTGTCTCAGCCCAGCCCAGCCCCGGCCTGGTCTTCGCCCCCTTGTGGGCGCGGACGGCCGACGGCGCGCTGCCCCGGTGCCGAAGGCATTGAGGGGTGGCGCGACGGCGGTCGTCCGGCGCCGCCGCGCTGTGCGCGGCACCTTCGATCTTTGATCGGACTGCTTGCAGTTCAGGAGGTCGGGAGCGACGGCGAGCGAAGCGAGCTCTTGATGAAGTAGAGAAAGTCTTATCCCGCTGGGATGAGGACCCTGCCGTCGTGGCTCCGTACGTAGGGCCCGTTGCCCTCCAGGGCATCCAGGACTCTGATCGCGAAGACCTCGGACATGCGCTCGCGGACCTCGTCGGGTGGGAGCCACTCGACGGCAGTTGACTCGCTGGACGTCCGCTCGGTGCCGGCCACTGGCTCGCAGCGGAAGATGAGGGCCACGACGCCGAGCTTCATGTTCTTGTAGACCCCGGTGAGTTGACGTACCTCAACCTCGATGCCGGTCTCCTCCAGGACCTCGCGGGCTACGCCTCCCCGTGGGTCCTCGTTCAGTTCCAGCACGCCGCCGGGTGGTTCCCAGGCGCCGTTGTCCGCTCGGCGGATGACGAGGATCCTGCCGTCTTCGCGCACGGTGATTCCGGCAACCGAGACCGAGTGCCGTGGACTCTCGACTGGCATGAGCCGTCCTCCGCTATGCCGCCGCGTCGCCCGGCGCCTGGCCGTGCTCGAGGTACACCGGGATGCTCTTGGCTCGGGCCTCGATCGCTGCCAGGATCCGGCGGGCCAGCCGTGGGATCGTGCGCTCTGCGATCTCGTGCTGGGGGACGAACCTGACGGCTTTCAGCTCGTCGGCCTGGAGATGGATCCGCGCTACGGCCTCGGGGGCGAGCTGGCCCCCGTCGAAGAGGTAGAGCACCTTGTCGCCTTCAGTCGCGTTCGGTGCCCAGTCAACGGCCAGGAGGCTGCCGAGCGTGGTCGTGAGGCCCAGCTCCTCCTGGACCTCGCGGGCGGCAGCGTGAAGAGGCGATTCGCCGTTCTCGACGTAGCCCCCGGGGATGTCCCAGTAGTCCTTGTACGTGGGCTCCACCATGAGGACACGTCCGCCGGCATCAAAGAAGAGCGCACCCGCCGCCATGCGCGGATGCGCCATCTTCGCTTCGTGCTCGTTCGCTGCCATGCAGCCGAGCGTACCCACCTAGACCACGTGCAGCCGGTCGGCGAGTCCCGCCATGGTCCGGCTCGGTCGCCCGCGGTGGTTGCGTACCCACGTGAGTACCAGTTCGCGCGCAAGGTAGTGGCTGCGTACCTGTTCAGGGGCCCAGGACTCTGCCTCGAGGATCATCGCCATGGCGTCTTCGGTGCGGTTGTGGGCGCTGAGCGCGCGGGCCACCTCGATGTTGTGGCGTGTCCGCCGCTCCATGGGTAGGCCGCTGGTGTCGATCTGCGGGCCCAGGGCCGCGGCGATCTGCATGTCGCCCAGCTCGGCCGCGGTGGCCACGCGGTGGATGGCGACGTTGGTCGGGCCGAATGCGGTCCACATGTGGTTCGCGTCCTGTCCGAGCTTGCGGGCGGCCTGGTCGGCCTCGGTCAGGAACGCATGGACGGTTGAGCGATCGTCCGCGCGGGCGGCTGCCATGGAACCAGCGAGGAAGAGCGTCCCGTAGATGGAGAGGAATTCTGGGGTGGCGTCCATGAGCCCCGGACGGAGGTGGTCGGCGGCATCCCCGACGAGCTGCACGGCAGCGTCGAAGCGACCGGTCGACAGGAGGCAGTGAGCCACGGAGCGGAAGAGTGACCCGGTGACCGCCGGATTTCCGGACTGCTGCGCCGCGCCAAGTCCCCGGTCGGCGGCGATCCACGCGAGATCCACCTCGCCGACCTTGCCGAGGACCATGGCGGCGCTTTGGTACGTCATCGCCAACAACGCGTTGGCTTTCTCGCGGTCGATCCCCTCGTATGACTGCGCCGCGATCAGCGCGTCCGCCAAAACCAGGGGCAGGCGGTGGGTAGCGAAGCCGTAGCGAGATGCCTGGTAGGCGTCCAGCACCTCGGCAACGCTGGTACGCAGTTCCTCCAGCGGGGTCGGACTGCCTTCCGTCGGCAGACCCAACAAGGGTGTGAGCTGGCGGTAGTTCATCAGCGCCGAACGGAGCGCCGGCACCGTGCGGCTCCCGCTATCGGCGGTCCAGTCCATGAGAGTCGGCTCGGCGAGCAGGTCCCCAAGCGACACGTCGAGTGCATCGGCCAGTGACTTAATGACCGAGAGTCTGTCCAGCTCCAGGCGGTTGTTCTCGGCCTTGCTCAGCCAGTCGACCGTCCGGCCGACGTGTCCGGCCAGGACCTCCTGGGAGATGCCACGCCTGCGGCGGTACCAGGCAACTCGCTCACCGATCGTCAGGTTCGTCGTCATTCCTCGCATGGGAAGAGCGTCCCCCCGTCTCTCTCTACGGCCCCGGAAGGTTTTTCCGGGGTGGTGAGTCCGTACGGGCCTAGCGTTGCTGACAGGCCGAGGGGCTATCAGACCGAGAGGGCAACGAGAGGGCTGTGACCGTGCTGACCCCGGCAGAGAAGCGGGAACTGATCGACCAGATAGAGGGGCTCTGTGAGGAGCTGGCAGACGTGGCGCGTCGAGCTGGCGAACTGATCAACGTCCTTGGGCCTGTTGCCGAACCAGATCCTCCAGCTGGTCCATCCGATCAGCGAGGCGGCGAACGTCCCGGCGAACCTCCGAGAGGTACTCCGTGATCTGCTCAAACTCGGGGCTGCGCTTGACGGTGCTGCCCTCGCCCGGCATCGCGGCGAAGCTTCCCTTGCCCTGGTGGGAGACCGCGTAGCCGTCCTCGCGGAGACGCGCGATGGCCTGGCGGGCAACGGTGCGCGACACAGAGTGGTCCGCCATCAGCTCCGCCTCTGACGGCAGCTTCTCTCCCGGGGCGAGCTTCCCGTCGCGGATCCGGCGTTTGAACTCGTCCGCGATCTGCAAATACGCGGCCCGCCCGGCAGTGAAGTCGGCCATAGCCCCTCTCCGTGGTTGTCGTACCTAGTGCAGCACATCGCGGCGACAGCGTCGAGAGAACCACTTGACATGCCAAGTAAGACAAGTCCATCCTCTAGACCAAGCTGACGTACTAAGTGCGTTAGGTGCATCGATCCAAGGAGCGCGTCATGCGTCAGATCCCCGTCGAGACCTCCGGCGCGACCGTGATGGTCGCCAAGACCCCCCAGCCCAAGATCAAGGACCGCCGTACCGGTGAGATCGCCACCGACGCCGAGACCGGCGCGAGGATGATGACGGTGGACGTGATGTTCGCGGCCAACGACGAGGTGGAGATCCTGTCCATCGCGGTCCCGGAGCCCGGCATCTCGGGTGAGTTGGCCATGGGCACCCCGGTCGCGCTCACGGGCCTGATTGCCCGGCCGTGGGAGAACGACTTCAACGGCCAGAAGCGGCACGGGATCGCGTTCCGCGCGGTCGCGGTGACCTCGCTGGCCGACGCTGCCGCGACCTCTGAGGCGGCCTGATCATGACCGGCTTCACGGTCGCGCTGGTGCTGGTCGTCGCTGCCGCGGGTCTCCTGCGGTGGCGGCGCCCCGCCTGGTACTGGCTGACCTTCGGGGTCACCCTCGCGAGCGTGCGGGTCCTGGTCCGCTACGCCACGGTCATGGACGCCTGCGGCCTGACGGTTCCGCCCTCGCGGTGGCGCCTGGCGTTAGCCCGGGCCGCCAACCGGCCCATCCCTGAGTTCCGTCCCCCTCGCATCCTGCGGCTGCGCCCGACCCGGACCGGCCTGGCCCTGCGACTGAAGCTCCGCCCGGGTCAGGATGCCTTCGACGTCGCGGCGGCCTCCGACCGGCTGCGGCACTCGTTCTCGATGTACGGGGTCACCTCGCGTGAGCTGCGCTCGGGCGTGGTCGAGGTGCGGATGACCGGCTACGACGTGCTCAAGCGGGTGCAGATGCCGTCCAAGACCGACACCCGGCCGATGCGGGTCCCGGTCGCGCTGCGCGAGGACGGCTCGGTGCACTACCGCGACTACCGGGCGATACCCCACGCCCTCACCCTGGGGGCGACGGAGTCCGGCAAGTCCGTCTACCAGCGCAACCTGGTCGCCGGGCTCGCCCCGATGAACGTCGCCCTGGTCGGCATCGACTGCAAGCAAGGCGTCGAGCTGTTCCCGCTGGCCCGCCGCTTCTCCGCGCTCGCCGACAACCCCGACACCGCCGCCGAACTCCTCGATGCGCTCGTGGAGCGGATGGAGGGCGTCTACCAGGTCATCCGCGCCGAGCAGCGCATCACCGCCGATGTCCCGGACGCGGAGATCGCCGCCGACATCTGGGACCTGCCCGACCACCTGCGCCCGACCCCGGTCGTGGTCCTGGTCGACGAGGTCGCCGAACTCGCCCTCTACGCCAACAAGGAGCAGGAGAAGCGGCGGGACCGCATCATCACCGCCCTGGTCCGCCTCGCCCAGCTCGGCCGCGCCGCCGGCATCTACCTGGAGATCTGCGGACAGCGCTTCGGCTCCGAACTCGGCAAGGGCATCACCATGCTCCGCGCCCAGCTCACCGGCCGCACCGCCCACCGCGTCAACGACGAAACCTCCGCCAACATGGCCTTCGGCGACATCTCCCCGGACGCCGTCATCGCCGCCATCCAGATCCCCGCCGAAATGCGCGGGCTCGCTGTCGCAGGCGACTCCACCGGTGGTTGGCACCGCATCCGCGCCCCACACACCTCCCTGCGCCAGGCCGTGAACACCTGCAACCGGCACGCGGACCTGACCCCGGACCTGCCCGAGCTGGCTCCCTTCCGGCCTGCCCTGCCTGGCAGTTCCGCGGACCCGGTGCCGCTGTCCAAGACAGCCCCCGCCACCGCCTGACCCCTCACCCTCCCCGGTCGGCGCGACCGTCTTCGCGCCAGGTCCCTGCCCCCGTCATGCCTGATGAAGGGAGACCCCGGCATGTGCCCCGACTGCGAGGACTTCGCCCGCACCGTGCTCCTGCTCGGCCAACTCGCCCTCTACGCCGACACCACCGGCGCCGACCTCGACTTCGTGGACGCCGTCAGCCCGTCCCTGGCCGCCTCGCTGCCCGCGCCGCCGCCCGGCCACGACCCTGGCGAGGACTCCTGATGGCCCGCCCCGCCCTCCGAGTCGACGCCGTCCTGGTCCAGGCCGTCATCGCCGGAGCCCTCTCCTTCGCCCACCTGCACGACCTGGCCTCCGCTGCCGGACAGGACGGGTGGAAGGCATGGGCCTACCCGGTCAGCGTCGACCTGCTCATGGTCGCCGCCTGGCGCCGCCTCCGCAGCGAGGGACCGTCCCGGCTGGCCTGGTCCTGGTTCGTGATCGCCCTGTTCGCCTCCCTCGGCGCGAACGTGGCCACCGCCGGATTCCTCGACCTGGCCAACCCGCCCGCACTGCTCCGCCTCGGCATCGCCGGATGGCCCGCCCTCGCCTTCCTCGGCGGCACCCTCCTCGCCCACTCCAGCAACCACCAGGAGCCGGAGACCGTTCCGCCGGCACCCGACCCGACCCCGAAGCACGACACGGACCCCGCGCCCGAGCCGCTCACGGAACCCGAGCCGGAACCGAAGGCCGCCCCAGCCGCGCTCGCCGACGAACCCGCTCCCGCGGCCCTTCCCGCCCCCGCCCCTACTCCGGCTCCGGTGCCTGCGGTTCCGGCGGTACTGGTCGATCACGCCCGCAAGGTCGCCGACGAGTACCGGACCCGGACCGGCTCCCCGATCGACACCGACACCCTGCGCTCCCGCCTCGGCGTCCCGCCCCAGCTCGCCGACGCCATCGCCGCCCACCTCGCCTGACCGCAAGGAGACCGACCGCCATGCCTGCCCGCGACCACTTCCACTCCGTGATGCAGATCGGCCCGGTGCAGATCGGCACCCACCGCGACCGCAACGGCCGGACCAAGCACGCCGCCGTGTGCACCGCCGACCGCTGCGGCTGGTCCGCCGACTACTCCAGCGCCTCCGCCGCCCAGCTCGCCGCCCGCACCCACCGCTGCCGCGTCCGCTAGGAGACACCCCGCCATGCAAGTCCCTCTGTGGCTCGCCCTCGCCGCCGTCGGCTACCTCGGCATCAAGCTCATCCGCCCGCCCTGGTGGCTCATCTCCGTCCTCCTCCTGGGCGGCTACCTCCTCGCCGACAGCGTCCTCGCCCCCGCCATCAACGCCGCCATCACCAAATAGGTCCGTCGCGAAAGGAGAACCGCCATGCTCCGCCCGAAGATCCCCACCATGCCCACCCCCACCCGGCACCACGCCCCGCCCGCCGTCATCGAGCACCGCCCGGCGGCCACCGCCCCGGCCGCGGCCCCGGTGCCGTCCCGGCCCACCGTGCAGCTCACCCCGGGCACCCTCGCCGCCCTGGTCGGCGGTGGCACGGCCGTGGTCCTGATCGTCGGCGCCGTCCTGGTCTCCATGCTCCTCGCGGTCGCCGTCACCGCCGCATCCGTCGCCATCTGCGCCCTGGTCGCCCGCTCGCTCATCTCCGCCCAGCACCGCCGCTGACCCGGGCCTCCGGGGCGACGCACAAGCCGCCAAGCACGCCGCCGCCACCCAGGACCCGGGACTGCGCCAGCCAACCGCCCTCGCCAAGGAGAACACCGTGGACCTGCAGACAGCCGCCGCCATCGCGCCGTTACTGGGCTGGGCCGTGCACGGCGGCATCCTCACCCGCCGCCTCGCCACCGCCCGCCGCGACCCGCTCACCGGCCTGCACACCCGCGCCGGATGGACCACCCGCGCCGAACACAACATCCGCCGGCACCCGCACGCCGCCGTCCTCCTGGTCGACCTCGACCACTTCAAGACCCTCAACGACACCCACGGCCACGCCGCCGGAGACGCCGCCCTCATCGCCACCGCCGACCGACTGAGCACCTGGTGCGACCACCACGGCACCCCGGGCCGCCTGGGCGGGGATGAGTTCGTCGCCGTCGTCCGCGACCTGGCCGCCGTCGACCTCGACGCCCTCACCGCCGCGCTCCACCAGCCGCTGCCCTACGACGGGGCGTCGCTGCCGCTGGCCGCATCGGTCGGCGTCTGCCCACTCGCCGAGCTGGCGGCGCCTTCGCTGACTGACGCGCTCGCCGCTGCTGATGCGGCCATGTATGCGGCCAAGGGCCGTGGCCGACGGGGCTCCCGCATCTCTCGCTGAGTGGCCTCCGGGTGGCGCACAAGCCGCCAAGCACGCCGCCACCCGGGGCCGTTCCTTCCAACCGCAATCGAAAGGAACCACCATCATGACCCACCCCACCCCGCCGCGGGCGAGGATCTGCCCGGCCTGCGACGGCTTCGCCTCCGCCGCCATCACCCTCGGCGGCCGCGACCGCCACGGCCACCTGCGCACCATCACCGCCCACTGCCCCACCTGCCACGGCACCGGCACCGCCCCCGCCCGCCGCACCAGGGAGGGCGCCCGTGCCTGAGCAGCTGCTCGACCCGGCCACCCTCGGCGACCTGCTGAGGGTGGCCTCGGCCGACGACTACCACCGCTGGGAAGACCAGATCCGCCGCACCGGCGGCTGCGCCGACCCCATCCACCTCACCGGCTGGACCCTCCACAAAGACAAGACCACCGGCCAGGTCCTCTACCACTACAGCACCGAGAACGAGCCCGGCGGACGCCTCCGCATCGCCTGCGGCAACCGCCGCGCCTCCCGCTGCCCCTCCTGCGCCTGGACCTACGCCGGAGACACCTACCACCTCATCCGCGCAGGCCTGGCCGGAGACGACCGCCGCGCCATCCCCGCCGCGGTCCGCGACCACCCCCGCGTCTTCGCCACCCTCACCGCCCCGTCCTTCGGCCGCGTGCACAACCGACCCGACCGCGGCACCTGCCGCTGCGGCACCCACCACGCCGCCGACGATCCGGCTCTCGGCACCGCCCTCGACCCGGCCACCTACGACTACGCAGGCGCCGTGCTGTTCAACAACCACGCCGGGCAGCTCTGGCAGCGCTTCACCACTCGCCTGCGCCGGGAGATCGGAGCCCGCGCCGGCCTCTCCCGGCGGGAGCTCCAGAGCAACGCCCGCGTCTCGTACGGCAAGGTCGCCGAGTTCCAGAAGCGCGGCGCCCTCCACTTCCACGCCGTCATCCGCATCGACGGCCCCGAAGGGCCCGGCACCCCATCGCCCGCCTGGGCAACCGTCGACCTCCTCACCGACGCCATCCGCGCCGCAGCCGCGCACTCCTACACCTCGGTCTCCGTCCCGGCCGCCGAGGACCAGCCCACCCGCACCTTCCGCTGGGGCACCCAGCTCGACGTCCGGCCCATCAAGGCCTTCGGCGACGGCTCCGACATCACTGAACAGGCCGTCGCCTCCTACGTCGCCAAGTACGCCACCAAAGCCGCCGAGAACACCGGAACCCTCGACCGCCGCATCGGCGAACTCTCCGAACTCGACCGCCACCAAATCCCCGACCACACCCGCCGCCTCATCAAGGCATGCAAAGAACTCGACCCGCTCTACCCCGACCGCCGCCTCTGGGCCTGGGCCCACATGCTCGGCTTCCGCGGCCACTTCTCCACCAAGTCCCGCCGCTACTCCACCACCCTCGGCGCCCTCCGCCAGGAACGCGCCGACTACCGCGCCGCCCAGGAACACACCGCCCTCGGCCTGGACGACCAGGAGCCGGACACCGTCCTCGTCCTCGCCGACTGGCAGTACGCCGGACACGGCCACACCCCCGGCGAATCCGCCCTCGCCGCCACCATCGCCCGCGACCTCCAACTCAACCGTGAGATCGCACGCGAGGAACGCCCAGCAGCTTTCTCCATGGAAGGAGCCGCAGCATGACCACCGCCACTCCCGAGCTGTTGACCGTGCCGGAGGTCATGGCGCGACTCAAGATCGGACGCTCCAAGGTCTACGACCTGATCCGGTCGCATCGCCTCACCTCGATCAAGATCGATGGCTGTAGGCGCATACCTGCCGACGCCGTCCAGGCGTTCATCCTGGGCCGCATCGAGGAGGGTGCCTGATGGCCACTCAGCGCAAGCGCAACCCGAACGGCGCCGGCACCATCACCAAGCGCAAGGACGGCCGCTACCAGTGCGCGGTCTATGTGCTCCAGCCGGACGGCACCCGGGCCCGCAAGTTCGCCTACGGAAAGACCTGGGCCGAGTGCGACGCCAAGCGCCGTGAACTGCTCGCCAAGGTGGACCAGGGCGTGCCCGTGCCCACGCGGTCGGCCCCGCTCTCCGAGTGGCTGCCGTACTGGCTGGACAACGTCATCAAGCCCCGGCGGAAGCTCAGCACCTACGACAAGTACGAAGCGCACGTGCGGCTCTACCTCGTGCCGCTGCTCGGTGCGAAGCAGCTCGAAGCCCTGGGCGTGGCCGACGTCCGACGCTTCCTCGTCCGCCTGGAGCAGCAGACCACCGCGGCAACGGCCAAGGAGGCACACCGTGTTCTGCGGTCGGCGCTGTCCTCCGCGTGCCGCGAGGAACTGATCACGCGCAACGTCGCCAAGCTCGTCGAGCCGCCGCGCACCGACAACCGCGAGCTGAAGCCCTGGACCCTGGACGAGACGCTCGACTTCCTGGTCGCCTCCCGCAAGGACCCGCTTTACGCGGCCTTCGTGCTCGCCATCGCCATGGGCCTGCGGCGGGGCGAGATCATCGGGCTCCGCTGGTCGGACCTCGACCTTGAGAACCGGGTTTTGTACGTCCGCCAGCAGACCCAGCGGCGCCGTGGCGTCCTCTATGACGACGACCCTAAGAGCCGCCGTCGCCGCGCCGTCCCGCTGCCAGGGCTCTGCATCGCGCCCCTGCGCTGGCATCGCCTGCGGCAGGCGGCTGCTCGTGCCAAGGCGGGGGAAGGGTGGCAGGAGTCGGCCTACGTGTTCACCACCCGCACCGGGCGTCCGGTCGAGCCGCGGAACGTCTATCGCTCCTTCACCCGGGTCGCCGAGTCCGCCGGACTTCGCGTGATCCGGCTGCACGACGCCCGGCACGGCACCGCGACGCTCCTCACGGCGGCCGGGGTCGCGCCTCGCGTCGTGATGGAGATCCTGGGGCACTCGCAGATCAGCATCACCATGGATGTGTACACGCACGTCGTGCAGGACACGCAGCGCGAGGCCATGAGCCACATGGACCGGCTGCTGCGGAGGCGTCCTGGTCGTCAGTGACCACCCGCGTTGATGTCAGAAGTGGATGTCAAAGGCCCCGGACCGTGATCGGTTCGGGGCCTTTGCCCTGGTGCCCCCGGCAGGATTCGAACCTGCGACACCCGCTTTAGGAGAGCGGTGCTCTATCCCCTGAGCTACGAAGGCGGGGTCCTGCCGGTCGCGTGGGCGGGGGCTCCCGGGGGAGTCCTCGGCCGTGCTGCGGCAAGTGGGGACCGCCGATGAGGGCGGTCCCTGACAGCGTAGCGGATCAGTGCCGGGCGGTGGGGTGGTGTGTCCGCCGAGCCGGTCCGGGAGGGCGGACCGGCGTCATGTGCGGGTCACGCGGACCCGGTAGTTCCCGTCCAGGTCCGCCGCTGCGATGTCGATACGGATGCCCGCCCCGGGGTCGCGGAAGGACTCGCCGGGGGCGAAGGGGGCGTCGGAGAGTTCGGCCTGGATGTTCGGGCTGCGGGTGCAGCCACCGGAGTTGCGGTGGGCGTCGTAGACCTTGACCGGGCCGCTTCCCGTGTCCACGTCCGCGTTGACCTTGTAGATCAGGATGCCCGGCCGGCACACGGACTCGTCGTTGCCGGCCTGGGTGCGCAGTTCGAGGGCGTAGCCGGTGCGGCCGTCGAGGGGGACGAAGATGAGCTTGGGGCCGCCCTCCGTGGCCAGCGGGGTGAGGGGGTACTCGGTGGAGCCGTGCCGGGAGGCGCAGCTGACCTGGGACGGGTCCAGCCACCCCAGCTTCCACTTGTGCCAGCCGAGGAGGTCGTTGTCGGCTCCCCAGTCCTCGCTCATGATGTCCCAGTGGCCGACCGCGCCGCCGCCCTCCGGGGTGTAGAGGTCGGGCAGGCCGAAGATGTGGCCGTTCTCGTGGGGGAGGACGCGGAAGCCGGTGTGGTCGTAGGAGCCGGAGCCGTCGTCCTGGCGGGAGTAGACGAAGGAGGCGTTCGCGATCGGCACGCCGTCGGCGACGGGGGCCTCGGCGTTGCCGGCGAACGTGACCGACAGGACCGTGTCCAGGGCGGACGGGCCCGCGTTGGGCGTCATCAGGACGTTCAGCAGGTCGTAGTCCTGGAAGTCCACCGTGGGGTCCGCGGCGGCCACGATGTCCTGGACCAGCCCGCGGTAGCCGGGGTCGAAGGGGGCGCCGCGTTCTATGCCGTAGTCCTTGAACGACTTCGGCATGCGCAGCCAGTGGGTTATCGGGGTCTCGGGGCGGTAGTCCAGGCGCCCGTACGACGCGGTGCGGAACCAGTTCTGGGTCTGCGGGAAGAACTCGTGGAAGCGGTCGAGCGCGTCGCCCTGGCCGGGCGCGTCGGAGAAGTCGACCATCAGCGTCAGGGCGTGCACGGTGCCGGTGGAGTGGGCGTAGCCCCCGGCGGTGGGTATGCCCTCGGACATCTGCACGGCCGACGCGCCGCTGATGAGGCAGGGGGTGAGGGCGGGGGAGCGGGCCAGGGCGGCCGAGCCGGAGCCGGTCGTCGAGGAGCCCGGCCACGGGCGCCCGGTTCCGGCGGAGGTGCTGACCGCGAAGGTGAGTGCGGTGACGGAGACGAGGGCGGCGGCACGGCGCTTGCATATCCGACGGCGGGGCTGCGGCTGCATGCGTGGCCTTTCGCTCCGGGCAGCCGCCGATGACCGGCTGCACCCTTGCGATCACCCTGGGTCGCCGGGGCGGCGGGCGCGCGTTGGGGCGGACCGATCGTGGGACGAAGGGGCCGGTCGGGTGGGGTTCCGGGGGAGGGGGGTCCGTGGCGGTGAGGGTGCGGCGCGGCGGTCTCCGTGCGTCCTGTGCACGGGCGTCCGCGGTGTGACTCAGGTCACCGGGAAGCATGCCGGAGGAGGGAAATAACCGGGGACCCTCTCCCCGTTTGGCTCTGTGTCGAGCGAAACCGGGGACGCCTTCCCCGGATCGGCGGATCCCGGACTCCCGGACCCCGCCGGTCGTCCGGTCGGCATACCGAACCGGCTCATCGACCTACCGGTCACCCCACCCGGGTCACCGAGCCACCGAGCCACCGAGCATCAACGAGTCGAGGAGTACACCGTGCAGACCGCGACGCCCGTGCCGCGCAAGGCACCCCGGCCGCGTGCCGACGCCCTGCGCAACCGGGAGCGGATCGTCACCGCCGCCCGCGAGATGTTCGTCGAGCACGGCCCCGAGGTGCCGCTCGACGAGATCGCCCGCCGGGCCGGCGTCGGCAACGCCACGGTGTACCGCAACTTCCCGGACCGCGACGCCCTCGTCCGCGAGGTCGTCTGCTCCGTCATGGACCGTACGGCGCAGGCGGCGACGCAGGCGCTCGCGGAGACCGGCGACGCCTTCGACGCGCTGGAGCACTTCGTGCACACCGCCGCCGACGAACGCATCAGCGCGCTGTGCCCGATGGTCTCCAGCACCTTCGACCAGAACCATCCCGATCTCGAAGCGGCACGCGAACGCGGCGAGCGCCTCATCGAGGAGCTCATGGAGCGGGCCAGGGCGGCCGGACAGCTGCGCCCCGACGTCGGGGTCGGCGACCTGATGGTGGCCGTGGCCCAGCTCAGCCGGCCCCCGGCCGGTACCGGCTGCCTCGGCCTCGACCGCTTCGTGCACCGCCATCTGCAGTTGTTCCTCGACGGGCTGCGGGCCCCGGCCCGCTCCGTCCTCCCCGGCGAGGTCACCACCATGGAGGACCTGCGCCAGGCCTGACACCGGACACCCGACCCGCAGCCCGACAGACCCGTAGACCCGTACCTCCCCCGCCCCTCCTCCCGTCCGGGCGCCGATCCGGCGTCCTGCCCGCGCGTCCTGTCCGCGCCGGCTGCCACCACGACGTCCTGCAAGACACCAGCTCCGCAGTCCCTCAGCTCCGTAGCCCGAAGCTCCGCAGCTCCGAAGTCCCGAAGTGGGTACCCCCATGTCCAAAACAGCCGTACAGGCTCCCGGCGTCCCCGACGCCAACCGCTGGAAGGCGCTCGTCTTCATCGCGCTCGCCCAGCTGATGGTCGTCCTGGACGCCACCATCGTGAACATCGCCCTGCCCTCCGCCCAGCGCGACCTCGGCATATCCGACGGCAACCGGCAGTGGGTCGTCACCGCCTACGCCCTCGCCTTCGGCGGTCTGCTGCTCTTCGGCGGCCGCATCGCCGACCTGTGGGGCCGCAAGCGGGCCTTCGTCACCGGCCTGGCCGGGTTCGCCGCCGCGTCCGCGCTGGGCGGGGCGGCCACGAGCGGCGCGATGATGTTCGGGGCGCGCGCCCTGCAGGGCGTGTTCGGTGCGCTGCTGGCGCCCGCCGCGCTGTCGCTGCTGGCCGTGATGTTCACCGACGCCAAGGAGCGCGCGAAGGCGTTCGGCATCTACGGCGCGATCGCGGGCGGCGGCGGCGCCGTCGGCCTGATCCTCGGCGGGTTCCTCACCGAGTACCTCGACTGGCGCTGGACGTTCTTCGTGAACATCCCGTTCGCCGTGGTGGCCGCGGCCGGCGCGTTCCTCGTCATCCGCGAGCCGGAGGGCGGCCGCAACCGCTCGCCGCTCGACATCCCCGGTGTGGTGCTGTCCACGCTCGGCCTGGTGTCCCTGGTCTACGGCTTCACCCGCGCCGAGTCCGACGGCTGGAGCGACGCCCTCACCGTCGGCCTCTTCGTCGCGGCGGCCGTGCTGCTCCTCGCGTTCGTCCTCGTCGAGTCCAAGGTCCGGGCCCCGCTGCTGCCGCTGCGCGTGGTCACCGACCGCAGCCGGGGCGGTGTCTACCTCTCCCTGGGCCTGGCGATCATCGGGATGTTCGGGCTCTTCCTGTTCCTGACCTACTACCTCCAGGTCGTGAAGGGCTACACCCCGGTGAAGACCGGCTTCGCCTTCCTGCCGATGGTCGCGGGCATGATCACCGGGTCCACCCAGATCGGCGCCCGGCTGATGACCCGGGTCGCGCCGCGCCTGCTGATGGGTCCGGGCTTCCTGGCCGCCTCGCTGGGGATGCTGCTGCTGACCCGCCTGGAGGTCGGCTCCTCCTACGCGGCACTGCTGCTGCCGGCGATGCTGCTGCTCGGCCTCGGCATGGGCACGGCGTTCATGCCGGCGATGTCCCTGGCGACCCAGGGCGTCCAGTCGCGCGACGCCGGTGTCGCCTCCGCGATGGTCAACACCTCGCAGCAGGTCGGCGGCGCGATCGGTACGGCCCTGCTGAACACGATCGCGGCCTCCGCGACGACCGCCTACGTGCGCGACCACATGGCGACCGCCGCGACGGCACCGCAGCAGCAGATGGTGCGGCTGCAGGCCATGGTGCACGGTTACACGAGCGCCATCTGGTTCGCCGTGGGCATCCTGGCCCTGGCCGCGGTGATCGCGCTGACCTTCGTCAACGCCGGCCGTCCGGGCGGCGCCACGGTCGCCGGTCCGGGTGCCGGCGAGGGCGAGGCCGCGGGCGTCGAGGACGCGGTGGCGGTTCCCGTCATCGCCCACTGACGCGAGCCGGGGGCTCGTACCCGGGGTCACGAGCCCCGGGGTACGGGACCCCGGAGCAGGGCCCGCGCCCGCCCGTCAGACGCGGCCTGCCCGGATCGGGCCCGGCCCCGCCCGGTCAGCGGAGCCAGGGCAGGTCCGCACCCGCTTCGTCCGGCTGGAGTCCCTCGGCGACGATCTGCATGATCTCGCCGAGGGACTTCTGCTGTTCGGGGGAGAGGCGCTCGAAGAGGGCCTGGCGGACGGCGTGCACATGGCCCGGCGCGGTCTCGCGCAGGACGCCGTACCCCTCCTCGGTGAGCACCGTGAACTGGCCCCGGCGGTCGGAGGGGCAGTCCTCCCGGCGCACCCAGCCGCTCTTCTCCAGTCGTGCGATCGCGTGCGAGAGGCGGGAGCGGGTGATCTTCGCGTTCATGGCCAGCTCGGTCATCCGCAGCCGGCGGCGCGGGGCCTCGGCGAGCTGGACGAGGAGTCCGTAGTAGATGTGCGGCATGCCCGCGTCGCGCTGCAGCTGGCGGTCGAGGTGGTCCTCCAGCAGCGTGGTCGCGTGCAGGTAGGAACGCCAGACGCGCTGCTCCTCGTCGGTGAGCCAGCGATGGGCTCCGTCCGGAGCGGGGGCGGGCTCGGGGACGGATGCGGGTGCCGTGTTCATGGGCCCCACTCTACGAGCCTGCTTCTTGAAACTTGAACAATCCGGGCGTAGGGTCGGCAGTGGAGCTTGAGGTTTCAAGTAAATCTGTCGTCCGCCCTTCCCACCCCCCTTCATCCGATCCGTGCCGGAGGAGCCGCCCCGTGTCCGCCACCCCCCAGGAGCGCATGCCCGCCCTCTATCTCAGCCACGGCGCCCCGCCGCTCGCGGACGACCCCGTCTGGCCCGGCCAGCTCGCCGCCTGGTCCGCCGCCCTGCCCCGGCCCCGGGCGGTCCTCATGGTCTCCGCGCACTGGGAGGAGGCGCCGCTCGCCCTCGGCGCGGTCGGGACCCGGCCCCTCGTGTACGACTTCCGGGGCTTTCCCGAGCACTACTACCGCGTGCGCTACGACGCCCCCGGGGCCCCCGAACTCGCCGATGACGTGCGCAAGTTGCTGCGGGCCCCCGGCATACCCGTGCAGGACGTCCCCGACCGCGGCCTCGACCACGGCGCCTACGTCCCGCTCGTCGAGATGTACCCGGCGGCCGACGTCCCCGTCCTGCAGATCTCCCTGCCGACGCTGGAGCCGGTCCGGCTCATGGAGATCGGGCGCAGGCTGGCGCCGCTGCGCGACGCGGGCGTGCTGATCGTCGGCTCGGGCTTCTTCACCCACAACCTGGCCGCGCTGCGCCACACCGGCCCCGGCGTGCCCGCCTGGTCGGCGGAGTTCGACGACTGGGGCCGCCGCGCACTGGAGACCCGCGACTGGGACGCCCTGCTCGACTTCCTCGGCAAGGCGCCGGCCGGACGCTACGCCCACCCGCGCACCGAGCACTTCGCCCCGCTCTTCGTGACCATGGGCGCGGCCGAGGCCGGGGGCGAGCTGGACGCGCAGCGGTCCGTGATCGACGGCTTCTGGATGGGGCTGGCGAAGCGGTCCGTGCAGTTCGGCTGAAACGCGTGCGCGTGACGTGCGTACATCCGGGTGAGCGGCGCCCGGGAATCTCCTGAGAGTCCGGGGGTGCGGCAACCTTCCGCCGGTGCCGCCCGTCCTTGAGGGTGGGGGCGGCCGACGGCGACGCCCTCCCGGCCGGAGGCCGACCGCGATCGCCGCCGCGGCCCGCCGGGACTGTGGCGTCGAATGTGACGGGAGTCTCACGGGGGAATCCCGGCGGCTGCCGGGGCGGGTCCGGACGATCTCCGGGCGCCCCCTCTGACCTGCGTCTCCGTGGTGCCGAACCGGGTCCGCAGCGGGGCGCGGCGGCACAGGGTACTGCATGATCAGAAAAATCGGGGGGCGGGTTGGGAATTCTGTCCGGTTTCCAGTCGTTGTTTCCCTCGGATGCGGGGCACACGAGGAGAGTCCCCGAAGAGAGTGTCCGGCGTCCTGAGGACCACCCGCTGACCCACCCATCGCAAGGGAGCACGCATGGCAACCCGTGCCGTCGCCCGTCGTAAGTCCGCCACCGGCGAGACGGCCGACGCGGCAAGCAGTGTTCGCGCCCATGGCGGCGAGATCGCCGATCGCGACCTGGTCGGCATGTACCTCGACGAGATCGCGCGTACACCGCTGCTCGACGCCGCCAAGGAGGTCGAGCTGTCCCAGGTCATCGAGGCCGGCGTCTTCGCCCGCCAGATCCTCGACGGGTCCGAGGAGTCCCCGACGGACGCCTCCCGCGAGGAGTTCGAGGCACTGGTGGCCGCCGGGGAGCGCGCCAAGGACGTGTTCATCCGCTCCAACCTCCGCCTGGTCGTCGCCGTCGCCCGGCGGTACCCGCGCAGCGGCCTGCCCCTGCTCGACCTGATCCAGGAGGGGAACGCCGGTCTGGTCCGCGCGGTGGAGAAGTTCGACTACCGCAAGGGCTTCAAGTTCTCCACGTACGCCACCTGGTGGATCCGCCAGGCGATCACGCGCTCGATAGCCGACCAGTCCCGCACGATCCGGCTGCCCGTCCACCTCGTGGAGGAGCTCGGCCGCATCCGCCGCGTCCAGCGCGAGTTCAACCGCGAGCACGGCCGGGAGCCCGAGCCCACCGAGATCGCCGCCGAGCTCGACTCCAACCCGGAGCGCGTCACGGACGTCCTCGACTGGGCCCGCGACCCGGTCTCGCTGAACATGTCGGTCGACGACGAGGGGGAGACCCAGTTCGGCGACCTCCTGGAGGACACCTCCGCCGTGTCGCCCGAGCAGTCGGTGCTGACCCTGCTGCGCAGCGAGGAGCTCGACGACCTCATCGGCCGCCTCGACCAGCGCACCGCCTCCATCATCAAGATGCGCTACGGCATCGATGACGGCCGCGAGCGCACCCTGACCGAGGTCGGCAAGGAGCACGGCCTGACGCGCGAGCGCATCCGTCAGATCGAGAAGCACGCCCTGCTGGAGCTGAAGAAGCTGGCCCGCGACACCGGCTTCGACGCGGCGGCCTGAGCCGCACCCGGCGGGCGGGGCGGTGCCCGGTGCAAGTGCCCCCGCGGCGCTGCCGGTTGCGCCTCCCGCCACGACGGGGTCGTGCACGTCGGGAGGCGGCTGCGTCGGAGGCCGTCCGCACCGCCTGCCGACCACCGCGTACGCGGGGCGGCATAAACGGCGCGAACACGGCGCTCCTCCGTCGCTTCAACGCCGAGAACACCGGGAACAACCCCTCAGGGCCCCCTGGCTCGAACGCGGAATCGACATCCGAGCGGACGGCGCGGCCCCGATGCCCCGCCCGGACTCCGGGACCCGCGGACCGCACCGCACCACCACGCACCGCACCGCCGCGAAGCACATCGCCACCAACCGCACCACCATGAGCCACGTCCCTGCGCACCACCCCCCGGCGCCGGGACCTTCCCGAGTCGGGCTCCGGCACCTCTCCCCCCAGGTGCCGGAGCCCGGCTGTTTCCGCGGGCGGAGCCGCCGCCGTACGCGGGGCGACGTGCGAAGGGCGTGAGGGAAAGGGCAGGCCCGCGGGGCAAAAGGGCAGGCCCGCGAGGCAGGGGAGAGGCCGGGGGTGGGCACGCGCGCGCGGGGCGAAGGACGGGGCACCCCGGACCTGAACCCCGGGGTGGCCCGCCAGATGGCAGATTGTGCCACACGGGCATAACCTGCCGACGTGAGCAGCCCCACCCCCGCCCGTAGACGTACCCCCTCGCCCCCCACCCTGACCGAGCGGCGCAAGGCCGTCACCCGGATGGAGATCGCCCGGGCCGCGGCCCGCCTCTTCGTCACCCGCGGGCTGCGCGCCACCCGCGCCGAGGACATCGCCCAGGCCGCCGGCGTCGCCCCGCGCACCTTCTACCGCTATTTCGCCACCAAGGAGGAGGCCGTCGCGCCCCTCTACACGACGGGCGCCGAACGCTGGACGGACGCGGTGCGCGACGCCCCCGCCGACCTCTCCGTCCTGCAGGCCCTCGAACACGCCGTGCGCGACACCCTGACCCCCGGCGCGGGCGTTCCCCCGGCCTCCTGGCACTGGGTCCGCACCCTCATCCGGCTGGCCGACACCAATCCGGCGGTGCGCAAGGTGTGGGCGGAGGTCTGCCAGGCATCCGAGCGGACGCTGGCGGAGGTGCTCACGGCCCGCATCGACAACGTTGCCGCGAACGTCCCGGCCGACACCTCGCCGGACGTTCCGCCGGGTGCCGCTCCGGACGTTCCGCCGGGTGGCGCACCGGACGTTCCGCCGGGTGGCGCACCGGACGTCCCGCCGGGTGGCTCTCCGGATGCCCCGTCCGACGCCGGCCCCGGCGTCCCTCCCGAGGTCCGCCCCGGGAGCCTTCCCGGGGCCGGTCCGGAGGCGGCTCCCGTCGTTCCCCAGGAGGTCCGCTTCGCCGCGGCCGTGGCGGGGGCCGCGGTGCGTGTGGCGATGGAGGTGTGGGCGGCGGGCGAGGCTCCGCCGGAGGGTCCGGACGGCCCCGCCCAACTGGCCCTGCGCAATCTGGACACCCTGCGCGACGTCACCTGGTCCTGACGACGCCTGGCCCCGGACGGCGCTCGGTCCCGGATGGCGCCCGGCCCCGGACGGCGCCCGGTCCCGAGGGGTGTGCCCACCGACCCGTGTCGAGGGGTGGGGGTGCGTCTCACCCGCCCGCCGCCCGGGTCAGCCGCGCCCCCAGTTCCCGTACCGCGTCGACCAGTTCCGCGGGCTCCTGCACCGTGAACTCGACCCCCAGCGTGGCCAGGCGCACGGCGAGCCACTCGACCCGGTCGCCGGTGGGGGCGCGCAGCCGGCAGCGGCCGGGGCCCAGGGGCTCCGGCGTGCCCAGCCAGGCGGGCACCCGCACCGCGACGGCGTCCGCGGACTCGGCGAAGGTGACGCTGAAGGTGTACGTCTCCTGCCGCCGGTACATCGACTGGCGCAGGTACTCCGCCGCGCTCCCCGTCGGCAGCTCCCGCCCGGCGAACCGCGCCCCGGTGGGGAACGGCTCGTGCACCCGGTCGACCCGGAAGGTCCGCCAGTCGTCGCGGTCCAGGTCGTAGGCCACGAGGTACCAGCGCCGCCCGGTGGACACCAGACGGTACGGCTCGGTCAGCCGCCGCGTCCCGGTGCCGTCCCCGGCCCGGTAGGAGAACCGCAGCCGCTCCCGGCCCGCCACCGCCGCCGCGATCACGGTGAGCGTCTCGGGCGCGATGCTCGCCCCGTCCCCGCTGGTCAGCGGGGTCGTCGCGGCCTGCAGGGTGGACAGGCGGTGCCGCAGCCGGGCCGGCAGCACCTGCTCCAGCTTCGCCAGGGCCCGCACCGACGCCTCGTCCACGCCCTCCACCGCGTGCCCGGCGCCCGCGCGCAGCCCGACGGCGATGGCCACGGCCTCCTCGTCGTCGAGCACCAGCGGCGGCATCGCCTTGCCCGCGACGAGCCGGTACCCGCCGTCGGACCCCTTCGTCGCCTGGACGGGATAGCCCAGCTCACGGAGCCGGTCGATGTCGCGGCGCACCGTGCGGCGCGACACCCCGAGCCGCTCGGCGAGCTCGCCGCCGGGCCACTCGCGGGGTGTCTGGAGCAGGGACAGGAGCTGCAGCAGCCGTGCCGGAGTGTCCGTCGTCATGCCGTCGAGGATGCCGCACCACTAGGACATGATCTGACCTAATGGTCTTCTACGGTGTCGTCATGACCACCGACACGACCACCACCCCCACCGAGGTGCCCGCCCCCGCCGGCGGCACCGCGGACGGCGGGGCGGACCTCCCCTCCACCAGCAGCACGGACGGCCCGGGCGCCGGCGCCGCCGGGGACCGCCGGCGCTGGTTCGCCCTGGCGATCGTGATGACCGCGGCCTTCATGGACCTCGTGGACGTCACGATCGTCAACATCGCGATCCCGTCCATCCAGCGGGACGCGGGCGCGTCCTTCAGCCAGATCCAGTGGATCACCGCCGGGTACGCCCTCGCGTTCGCCGCGGGCCTGATCACCGGCGGGCGGCTCGGCGACATCCACGGACGCAAGCGGCTCTTCCTGCTCGGCATCGGCGGCTTCACGCTCGCGTCCGCGCTGTGCGGGTTCGCGGCGAACCCGGAGATGCTGGTCGCCTCCCGCATCCTGCAGGGCGGCATGGCGGCGATGATGGTGCCGCAGGTCCTGTCGATCGTCCACGCCACCTTCCCGGCCCACGAACGCGGCAAGGTCTTCGGCCTGTTCGGCGCGATCGTGGGACTCGGGGCCGTGTCCGGCCCGCTGCTCGGCGCGCTGCTGACCGAGTGGAACCTCTTCGGACTCGAATGGCGCCCGATCTTCCTGATCAACCTCCCCGTCGGTGTCGCGGCCCTGCTGCTCGGCGGCCCCTTCATCAGCGAGTCCCGGGCCCCGCGCGCCCTGAAGCTCGACCTGGTCGGCGTCGTCCTCGTCACGCTGGGCCTGCTGATGCTGCTGTACCCGCTGACCCGCGGCCGCGAGCTGGGCTGGCCGCTGTGGGGGTACGCCCTGATGGCGGGTGCGCTCGTCGTCTTCGCCGTCCTGGTGGCGTACGAGCGGCGCAAGGCGGCGCGGGACGGCTCCCCGCTGGTCGAGCTGTCCCTCTTCCGCGTCAAGAGCTTCGCGGCCGGCATCGCCGTGCAGACGGTCTTCGGCGTCGCGCTCGGTGTCTTCTTCCTGGTCTGGACGCTGTACATGCAGATCGGCCTCGGCTGGAGCCCGCTCCGGGCGGGCCTGACCGGCGTCCCGTTCTCCATCGCGGTGTCCGTGGCGGCCGGGATGTCGGTGCAGAAGCTGGTCCCGCGCTTCGGCCGCAAGGTCCTCCAGGCGGGCGCCCTGATCATGGCGGCCGGTGTCCTGCTCTACCTGTGGGAGGCCCACCGGTACGGCCTCGGCATCGCCTCCTGGCAGATGGCGCTGCCGCTGGTCGTGATGGGCGCCGGGATGGGCCTGATCGTGGCCCCGCTGACGGACGCGGTGCTGTCCGAGGTGCCGCGCGAGCACGCCGGCTCGGCCTCCGGCCTGATCAACACCGTGCAGCAGATGGGCAACGCGCTCGGCCTCGGCCTGGTGTCCGTGGTGTTCTTCGGCGTGATCGGCGACCGGCTGACGCCGGCCCAGGTGGGTCCCGCCTTCGTGCACGCCTTCCAGCACGCGCTGGGGTACGTGGCCGGCGTGATGGCCGTCATCTTCGTGCTGATGTCCGCGCTGCCCCGCCGCCCCGCCCAGCACGTGGAGGGCGCGTCGGAGGAGTCCGCGCCGGAGCGGTCGGCGCAGGGGGAGCCGGAGCGCGAGCCCGTCGGCTGACGTCCCGGCCTGGTGCCCCGTCCCGCGCCGCGGGCACCCCGGGCGACGACCGGTCGCGTGGTCGCCGCGGTGTCGCGGGGGAGGGGCGAGGCGCGGCGAGGGCGCGAGGGAAGCCCCCGGTACAGGCCCGGCACCCGTGGGGTGCCGGGCCTTCGCCGTGCCGTCGCCCTCGCCGTGGCTGCGCCGGGTCCTCGTCGTGCCCGGGGCCCTGAGGCTGTGCACCTTCGTGCCGGGGTACCCGGCCCCAGTCGGACCCACCCGGAACGCACGCGAAGCCCGTTCATGCCCGATTCAAGTCCGAACCTGTTTACTTTCCGGAGAACCGGGCGTAGCCTCCGAGTGAAACCACAAATTCGGGCATCGTCGGAAGCAGGCGGACATGTACGCACCGGAGCGGCAGCAGGAGATCCTCCGGCTCGCCCGGGACGGCGGCCGGGTCGACGTCGTCTCCCTCGCCGAGGAGTTCCAGGTCACCGCGGAGACCATCCGCCGCGACCTGAAGGCCCTCGACCGGGCCGGCCTGCTCCGCCGGGTGCACGGCGGCGCCATCCCCGCCGGCCGCCTCCACTTCGAGCCCGACCTCACCGAGCGCGAAGCCACCGCCGCCGGCGAGAAGGACCGCATCGCCAAGGCCGCCCTCGCCGAGCTGCCCACCGAGGGCACCGTGATCCTCGACGCCGGCACCACCGTGGCCCGCCTCGCCGCGGCGCTCCCGCTGGAGGCGGAGCTCACCGTCGTCACCCACAGCCTGCCCATCGCGGCCCGCCTCGCCGACCACCCCGGCATCCAGCTGCACCTCGTCGGCGGCCGCGTCCGCCACCGCACCCGCGCCGCCGTCGACGCCTGGGCCCTGCGCGCCTACGGCGAGATCCGCGCCGACGTGCTGTTCGTCGCCGCCAACGGCTTCTCCACCGCCCACGGCCTCACCACCCCCGACCTCGCCGAGGCCGCGGTCAAGCGCGCCGCCGTCGCCGCCGCCCGCCGCGTGGTGCTGCTCGCCGACTCCGCCAAGCACGGCCAGGAGCACTTCGCCCGCTTCGGGAGCCTGGGCGACGCGGACCTCCTGATCACCGACACCGGACTGAGCCCCGAGGACGCCGCCGCCATCGAGCGCGGCGGCACGGAAGTGGTACGCGCATGATCGTCACCGTCACCCCCAACCCGTCCCTGGACCGCACCTACGAGGTCCCCTCCCTCGAGCGCGGCGAGGTCGTCCGTGCCACCGGCGAGCGCATGGACCCCGGTGGCAAGGGCGTGAACGTCTCCCGCGCGATCGCCGCCGCCGGCCGGAGCACCGTCGCCGTCCTGCCGCTGGGCGGCGCACCCGGCGCGCTCGTCGCCGACCTCCTCGACGCGCAGGGCATCGAGGCCGCCCCCGTCCCCGTCGCCGGAGCCACCCGCTCCAACATCGCCCTCGCAGAAGCAGACGGCGTCCTCACCAAGATCAACGCGCCGGGGCCCGAACTCACCGCCGCCGAACAGGAACTGCTCCTGGAGACCGTGCGGCAGCGCTCCCGCGGCGCCGACTGGATCGCCTGCTGCGGCAGCCTTCCCCGGGGACTCGCCCCCTCCTGGTACGCCGACCTCGTCGCCCGGGCGCACACCGCCGGAGTCCGGATCGCACTGGACACCTCCGGCCCCGCCCTGCTCGCGGCCCTGCGCAGGGGCCCGGACGTGGTGAAGCCGAACGCCGAGGAACTGGCCGAGGCCGTCGGCCGCCCCCTGGCAACCGTCGGCGACGCCCTGAAGGCCGCCGAGGAACTGCGCGGCCTCGGCGCGGGCGCCGTCCTCGCCAGCCTCGGCGCCGACGGACAACTGCTCGTCGACGCCACCGGCGCCTGGTTCGGCAGCGCCCCCGTCGACACCGTCCGCAGCAACGTCGGCGCCGGCGACTCCTCCCTCGCCGGCTTCCTCATCGCCGGCGGCAGCGGCCCGGACGCCCTGGCCTCCGCCGTCGCCCACGGCGCCGCCGCCGTCCGCCTGCCCGGCAGCGTCATGCCGGCGCCGACGGACCTCGACCCGGCCGCGGTCACCGTCACACCCCAGGTGCCGGTGGACCGCCCCCTGACGGAGCCGGTCCCGTGACCCGCCGCCCCACCCACCCCGTCCCCGCCCCCGTCGCCCACCCCGCCCGGGCGATACGCGTGCTAAGGAGCCCGCGATGAGCAACATGATCACCACGGACCTGGTCGACCTCGACCTGTCCGCCGACACGAAGGAAGCGGCCGCCCGCGCCCTCGCCGAGCGGATGGTGGCCCAGGGCCGGGTGACCGACCTCGACGGCTTCCTCGCCGACGTCGCCGCCCGCGAGGCGCAGATGCCCACCGGCCTCGACGGCGGCATCGGCATCCCGCACTGCCGCAGCAGCCACGTCACCGAACCGACGCTCGCCTTCGGACGCAGCACCGACGGCATCGACTTCGGCGCCGCGGACGGACCCGCCGACCTCATCTTCCTCATCGCCGCGCCCACCGGCGCCGACGACGCCCACCTCACCATCCTGTCGTCGCTGGCCCGGCAGTTGATGAACACCGACTTCACCACCGCCCTGCGCGCGGCCGGCGACCCGGCCGCCGCAGCCGCCCTCATCCGGGGCGACGAGCCCCCGGCGGCGGAAGCACCGGACACGAAAACGCCGGACACGAAAACGCCGGACACGAAAACGCCGGACACGGAAGCCGCCGCCGCGGCCGGCCCGTCCGGCGCGGACCGCACCGCGCCCGGCACCGCCGACCACACCCCCGCACCCCCGGGCGGCCCCACGAACACCGCCGTGGCACCGGCGGCGGCCTCCGCCGGCGCCACGGCGGGCACACACCACGACACCACCCGCGCGGACACCGCCCCCACCCCGGCCGACGGCGACCGCCCGTTCCGGATCGTCGCCGTCACCTCCTGCCCCACCGGCATCGCCCACACCTACATGGCCGCCGAGTCCCTGGAGAACGCCGGCCGCGAGGCAGGCATCGACGTGGCCGTCGAAACACAGGGCTCGGCCGGATTCGCCCGGCTCGACCCGGCCGTGATCGCCGCCGCCGACGGCGTGATCCTCGCCCACGACGTCCCCGTACGCGACAAGGACCGCTTCGCCGGGAAACCCACCGTCGACGTCAACGTGAAGGCGGGCATCAACCGCCCCGCCGAACTGATCGCCGAAGTACGCGACAAGGCCGCCCACGGCGAGGCCACCACCCCCGCCGCACCCGCCGCCACCCCCGTCGAACGGACCGGCGGCAGCCAGGAGAGCTACGGCAGCAAACTGCGCACATGGCTGATGTCCGGCGTCAGTTACATGGTGCCCTTCGTCGCCGCCGGCGGCCTGCTCATCGCCCTCGGCTTCGCCATCGGCGGCTACGGCATCAACAAGGCCCCCGCCGTCACCAGCCACTTCGTCTGGACGCAGGCCGACAGCTGGGCCGCACTGCTCTTCCAGATCGGCGGCGTGGCCTTCGGGTTCCTCGTCCCCGTCCTCGCCGGCTACATCGCCTACGGCATGGCCGACCGGCCGGGCCTCGTCCCCGGCTTCGTCGGCGGCGCCATCGCCCTCACCATCAACGCCGGCTTCCTCGGCGGCCTGGCCGCCGGACTCCTCGCCGGCGGCGTCGTCATCGCGATCCAGCGCATCCGCATCCCGCACGCCTTGCGCGGCATCATGCCCGTGGTCGTGATCCCGCTGATCTCCTCGGCGATCGTCGGCTTCCTGATGTTCGTCGTCATCGGCAAGCCCATCGCCACCGCGCAGAAGGCGATGACCGACTGGCTCAACGGTCTCACCGGCGCCAACGCCGTCCTCCTCGGCGCCCTGCTCGGCCTCATGATGTGCTTCGACCTCGGCGGCCCCGTCAACAAGGTCGCCTACACCTTCGCCACCGCCGGCATCGCCGTCTCCAGCCCCAGCGACTCCGCCATGAAGATCATGGCCGCGGTCATGGCCGCCGGCATGGTGCCGCCCCTGGCCATGGCCCTGGCCACCACCGTCCGCGGCCGGCTCTTCACCCCCACCGAACGCGAGAACGGCAAGGCCGCCTGGGTCCTCGGCGCCTCCTTCATCACCGAGGGCGCCATCCCCTTCGCCGCGGCCGACCCCCTGCGGGTCATCCCGTCCGCCATGGCCGGCGGAGCCGTCACCGGCGCCCTGTCGATGACCTTCGGTGCCACCCTGCGCGCCCCGCACGGCGGCATCTTCGTCGTCCCCCTCATCGGCAACCCCCTCCTCTACCTCGTCGCCATCGCCGCCGGCGTCTGCACCACCGCGGCCCTCGTCGTCGTCCTCAAGAGCCTGCGCACCCCCGCACCCGGCACCACCGCCGCCGAAGCGGCCGACGGCACCTCCACGACCGCCGCCGGACGGAAGCAGCCCGTGGCGGCATGACCCGCCGGCCGGGGCGCCTCCCGCGGCCCCCGGGCCGCGGGAGGCGCCTTGTCCCTTTGGCGTGCTGTGAGTTGTTCACGGCACCTGCGAGATTCGTCACGGTCCGGGCCCGCTGTCCGGGCCGTGGTGTCTACTGGAAGGCATGCCTGAGCACGTCTCGCCCCTCATGTGGATGGTGGTGGCCCTCCCCGCCGCGCTCACCGCGGCCTGCGTCGTCGGCCTCGCCCGCATCCGGCGCGGCGTCCGCCTCGAACTGGCCCGACGGCAGCCCACCCCCCGCCTGCCGGCCCTCCCGCCGCAGCCCGTGACAGGACCCCGGCGCGAATTCGTCGAACTCACCCCCGCCGAACAGGACGCCTTCGCCGGCCTCGTCCGCCGCCTCGACGACAGCCACTGAACCACCCCGCCCGCGACACGCCCCCGACGCCGGCACCACCCCCGCGAACGACGGCATCCCCGCCGCGCGGCGCCCCTACGACACCTGCGCCGCCCGCCGCTCCATCGCATCCCGCGCCGCATCCTCCGACGCGTACACCTCGCACATGTGCCGGCCCTCCGGAGTCGCCGTGTGCTCCACCTCCCACAGGGAGACCTCCGCACCGTCGCCCAGCAGGAACGCGTGCTCGTACAGCGAGAAGCACAACCCCGCACGCCCCGCCCGGCACGGCCGCCCGAACGCCTGCGTGATCCGGTGCGCCACCGCCGTCGCCACCCGCGCCGCCACCTGCGCACCCGGACGGTCCGGATTCTCCGCCCGCCGCAGCACCCGACGCGCATGATCCGCCGAATCGTCCGGCACATACGCGTGCCGCACCTCCGGCACCGACGACAGGGGCACCAGCACCGGCAGCTCGAAATCCGGAGCCTCCGGCGGCAACGGCAACCGGGCCGTCGCCGCGCGCAACTCCTCCTCGTCGACATACACCTCGTGCTGCGACTCGCTGACCGGCGTGGGATTGTGCACCAGCTCCCACAACGTCAACGCCGAACCGTCCGCCAGCAGCCACGTGTGCCGGTACGTCTCCCGGTGCAGCCCCGCACTGTGGTGCGCCGAGTGCAGCGAACCGTCATAGGCCAGGGCGCAGTCGAGCAGCCGTATCGTCTCGTCCGGCAGCTCGAAGGAATTCAGCGCACGGCCCAGCAGCCGCGCGAGCTGCTCCTCCGGAGACTCGGGCGACTCGCGCGGCTCGTACGCTGCCGTCTCGAACGGAACGCTCAAGGTGTCTCCCGGCGTCGCTGCATGTCACCTGGTGGGTGCATACCGTAGCCCCTCGGTCGGACATCATGTCCTCGAACCGAGAAAACGTGTGCCCCGAAAACGGGTGGGCCGCGCGGGAAGTTCCCGCGCGGCCCACCCGAGCCCCACACCCTGTCTCACCGACCGGTGCCCACCGCCGCCTCGGCGGTCAGGCCGCGCTCCCCGCGGTCCACTGGCTCCAGTCCATGTTCCAGCCGTTCAGACCGTTGTCCGGGGCCACCGTGGAGTCGGGGGAGTGCTTGACGATCACCACGTCACCGATGAGCGAGTTGTCGTAGAACCACTTCGCGGAGGTGTCGCCCTGCGCGCCCTGCACGTCCGCCAGGCCGACGCAGCCGTGGCTGGTGCCCTCCCGGCCGAACGGCGGATTGCCCTTGTTGTACCAGTAGTTGCCGTGGATGAACGTGCCGGAGGACGTCAGGCGCATCGCGTGCGGCACGTCCGAGATGTCGTACTCACCGCCGAAGCCGACCGTCGAGCCGTTCATGCGCGTCTGCACGAACTTCTCCGAGATCACCATCTGCCCGTTGTACGTGGTGTGCTGCGCGCTGCCCGCCGAGATCGGCACCGTCTTGAGCGTCTGCCCGTCCCGCACGACCGTCATCGTCTGCGTGTTGGCGTCGACCGTGGACACCTGCGAACGGCCCACGGTGAACGTCACCGTCTTCTTCTGCACGCCGTAGACGCCGTTCGCGCCCTGCACGCCGTCCAGGTCGATCTTCATCGTGACCTTCGAGCCGGCCTTCCAGTACTGCTCCGGCCGGAAGTCGAGCCGCTGCGTGCCGAACCAGTGGCCCGCCACCTGCTGGCCGCTGCTCGACGTCACCGTGATGTGCGACTGCACGTCCTTCCTGTTGCTGATCGCCTTGTCGAAGGTGAACGACACCGGCATGCCGACACCCACCGTCGCGCCGTTGTCCGGCGTGTACGTGCCGATGAAGCTGTTCGCCGTGGTGACCGTCGTGAAGATGGAGTTCGCGGCGGCGGTCCGGCCGTCCGTGTCCTTCGCCGTCGCCGAGATCTGGTACTTCGTGCCCCGCTCCAGCTGCTCCTTCGGCTTCCAGGAGCTGCCGTCCGCCGCGATCGAGCCCTGCACCGGCTGCCCGGAACCGGCCACCGTCATCTTCACCTCGGTCAGCCGGCCGCGGCTGACCTTCACCCCGGTCGCGTTGATCGACGCGCTCGTCGAGCCGTCCTTCGCCGAGATGGCGATCTGCGCATCGGACGTCCTGGTCGTGTCCTTGCCGTCCTTGCCGTCCTTGGCGTTGGCGTCGCCACCGCATCCCGTGAGGGTCAGGGCGCCGACCACCAGGGCGGCACAGGCCACCATTGCGCGCCGCGCTGCTATGTCCGGCGTTGTCACGGGCTGCTCCAGGTTCGTGTGATGTGCGAGGTCCGCTGCAGTGCGTGGGTAAAGAGGGCCCCGCCCCCTGCCGGGGTTCCCGCCGAACGCGACGAAGGCCGTCACGTGACAGAACCGGGACATTCGAGCCCGCCACGAGACACCCGGGACACCTGGGACACCCGGACAAGGCCGCCATCCCCGCCAACTGGGAGGAGGCGGGGGACATGTGACGGGGTGGGGGG
>NZ_JARJBB010000089.1 GCF_029269835.1 Streptomyces tropicalis
CCACTGTTCCTGGAGTTCACCGCGCTCGGCGAGCGTGGTGGTGGGGGACGCCATGCGGCGTTCGAGATCGCGCTCGATGTGGGCGAGGTCCTGCATGCGCCGGTCGGTACGCACCGCGCGCGGGAGGGTCTGCACGTCCGGGTCCTGGCCTCGAAGCCGCGCCACGGTGCGTTCCAGGCGGTTGCCCAGGCCCGTGAGCCGGATCTTGGAGGCGACGCTGGCCAGCCCCTCGAGGATGCGGACGACGCACCTCTTGGCCCGGTTCATCAGCTGCTCGCCGCCGGGGCCGTGCAGCCGGCGCAGCGCGGGCTCGCCGGCGTCCATCTGGGCCACCAGATCGGTGATCTTCTCGTAGATGGTGCCGGGCAGGCCGATGGAGTACGGGCGCAGTGCGGCGAGGGCTTCGTGCGCACTGTGGTGGGCGACGGTGAGATCGGCCGCCATCGGCGTGTCGTCGGCGGGCGGGACCTCGGCGGCGGCGCGGGTGATGTCGGCGAGCTCGGCTGCCTCCCGGCCGAACCCGTTGTCGAGGGCCTCCCAGGTCTGCTGGGTGGCCTCTTCCTGAGTCCAGGAGCCGTCGTTGCGCAGGACCCAGATGTGATCGTCGGCCGCTAGGACGTCCAGGGCAAGGTCCGGGTGTCCGGCCGTGTACGCCGCAAGGGCCTGTTCGGCGCGGCGCCTGGTGCGCTCCTCGCTGCCGTCGGGGCCCTGGGCGATCGTGTCGAGGAGGTCGGCGAGCTCGGCAGGAGTGGGCTGGGCCGGGAACGCGGCCGGCAGGATGCTGCGCACCGCGTCCCGCCAGGGCTGGCTCAAGGGCGTGCCGAGGAGTCCGGCGGCCTGGGTGGCGCGCCACTCGATAGCGGCGAGCAGTTCAGGGCCGGTCATGTCGACGAACCGGCTGTAGGACATGCGCAGGGAGTCGGACCGGCTCGTTCCGAGCCACACCACGACGGTGGGGTCGTCGCTGGTCTGGTCGTCTCCTGAGGTGCTCAGGTCGACGCCGTAGACGGTGCCCAGCTTCAGCGGCTGGGGCAGCCGGTCGGGCTCGGGGTCCTCGGTGGTGTGCTGACCGAGGCGTTCGTACACGGCCGCGTGCAGGGCGTACGCCGCGGTGGTGCGGTCGGTGTACTCGACCTCTGGCCGTCCCTCGACCGGGGAGGGCAGGATCATGCTGAACGCCAACGGCTGCTGCTCGGGGGCAGGTTCGTCGGCAGGGGCGGTCGGGGTGACGGGGCCGCTGGCGCGGGTGCCGGCGGGCCACTGCCCGGGTCGGGGCGGGGCGGCTCCTGCGTCTTCGGGTGAGGTCGCCGCGGTGGGCACGGACGTCGCCTCGGCGGCGGACTGGCGGCTGCGGACATGGGAGTCGTTCGCGAAGTACCCTTCGGGG
>NZ_JARJBB010000090.1 GCF_029269835.1 Streptomyces tropicalis
GCTCGAGCGCGGTTGAGTCGCCGGGGGCTTCGGCCTGAACCGCCTGGTGGATGTAGCGGGCGGCCTCGGCGGCGATGGCCCGGGTGCGCGGGAAGAACCGGGTGGAGGCGAAGGCGTGGTTGGCTCGCTCGCTCTCGTCGGCGTTCTTCACCAGGACTGCTTCGACCGTGGCGTCGAGGAGGGGCTGGTGCTGTTCCAGGGCGTGCAGCACGGGTGCGGCACCGTCGCCGCCGGCGTCGATGCCCTCTTCCCACAGCTTCGCCGCGTCCTTGGCGTCCGGAGCGGTGGTCACCGTGGTGGGCCCGGCGGCCTTCACCAGCAGATCCCATTTGTCGAGCAGCACCTTGCGACCGCTCTCGTCCGCATCCAGAAACACGATGTGGGGGCGCGGATTGTCGGTGTCGAGGCCGCGCAGGACGGTGAGCTGGCGTTCGGTGAACGCGGTGCCCATCGGGGCGCCGACCACGGGCCGCTGCTCTATCGGCAGCGTGGCGGCCGCTCGCGCGACAGCGATCACATCGAGGTAGCCCTCAACACTGACCCGGGGCCCGCTGCTGCTGGCCAGGGCCTCGGCCTGCGCGGGATGGTGGAGCCCGAAGACGAGATCGCTCTTGTTGAACAGGTCCGCGTCGTTCGAGGTGTTGAGGTACTTCGGTCCCCCGCGTCCCTTGGCCTGTTCGTCCGTCTCGCCGGGCCGGTCGACGCGCCGTCCGCTGAAGCCAACGATGTCCTGGTTCTCGTCGTGGATCGGGAATATGATCCGGTCGGTGAACGCGTCGATGAGCGTGCCGATCCTGCTGGTGACAGCGAGGCCTGCGTGCAGGAGCTCGTCTTCAGTGAAGCCCTGGGCCATCAGCTCGCGGGTCAGCACGTCCCAGCGGCCGGCGCCACGATCGGAGGGGGCATAGCCCAGGTGCCACTCCTGCTGTACCTCGGTGGGGAGCTGGCGTTCGTCGGTCAGGTAGGTACGGGACAGCTCGGCATGCGGATCGCTGCGCAGGTGCTCGGCGAAGATCTGAGCAGCCGCACGGTTGACGGCAATCAGCCGCTCGCGCGGCACACCGGCCTGAGTGCCGGATGCATCCTGCAGGGCGCCCTGGCCTACATGGGGGGTGTGCTGGAAGTCGACGCGGTAGGCGGCCAGGCTCTTGTCGGGGTGCTGTCGGATCGCCTCGTGCAGGACGGGGCGGAGTCTGTCGGCGAGCTCGCGGTCTCGTGCG
>NZ_JARJBB010000091.1 GCF_029269835.1 Streptomyces tropicalis
CGAGTTGCGCGAGCTCACCGACACCATGCGCGCGCTTCCCGCAGGACGTCGGCGCAGCGTGCTGAACGTAGTACGCGGCGTTCTGGGCCTGGCAAACGACGACGTGCCCGGCGGAACGGACCATGTCAAGAGGTGACGCTGTGGCGCGGGCCTCCTACCGTGCCCGCAACGCCGCTGCGTACTGACGGGCGAGCACGCCCAGCAGCGCGGGCTTGGACGGACTTGCGCCGCCATCGGCGAGGCCTCCACCCTTCCTGCTCACCGCGTCCAGCCGGAGCTCCTGCACCCGCAGCAGGGCGGTGACGAAGGGGCGTGTCTGCGGCGGCGCCAAGGCGGTCAGCTGCCGACCGGCGTCCAGGCTCCGGCGGGCCAGTTCGCTCTGCTCTTCGACCAGTTGCCCCAGCTGCTTTCTGACGGCTTCCGTGGGCGTCCGCAGGTCCGCCACGGACACGGCATGGCGCTCCAGATCCTTGCCCGGGAGGCCGATGTGCCCCTGGGCGGCGTCTTCGGCGAGGTCGTCGAGGAAGTCGACGCGCTGCATCGCCTCGATGAGGTCGCGGCAGCGGTCCTCGAATGCGCCGGTGTCAGCGCCGTCCTTCGGCGTTGGCATGAGAAGACAGGCCAGGAGCATGAAGGCGGGCAGCGAGTACCCGTCGATATAGGTCTGCAGTTCGCCCTCGGTGTCGAAGCCGGCGTAGTCCACTTCGTGGCGGGCCCCGTGCAGGAAGTCCTCGACACGCTGACGGAGTTGAGGATGACGGGAGACGGCGTCCCGGAGGACCTGGAGGGGTGCGCTGGCAGCGGGCGCGCCGTCGAGGACCTCGCGGGTGGCCCTCGCCCACTCCCCCAGGGCCTGCTGGCGGGCATCGGCCGTGCCGGTGTCGATGCGCTGGTCCGTCTCGTGCATGAAGGCGACGGCCGCGATGACCGGCGGGTGCAGGTGCGCGGGCAGCAGGAGCCGGACCGTCAGGTACTCCTCGGTCTTGAAACGCTTGACGAGGGCGCGCTGGTGGCCGTACGCGGCCTGCAGGTCCGGATCGGTGATGCCGGCCCCATGCAGCGTGCGGGTCCATGTGGGCATGTCGTGTTCCTTGCGGTGCTGGGTTACTGGGTCAGGAGTGTGCGGGTGGTGCGCAGAAGGACGCGCGGGCTGGTGAGGGCTCGTGGGTGGCGGCGCATGTGGACGACGT
>NZ_JARJBB010000092.1 GCF_029269835.1 Streptomyces tropicalis
GGCTAGCACCGAGAAGGACGTTTGTAATGTCCGCTCCGGCACATAGCAGTCCTAGGGACAGTGGCGTACAGTCATAGATGGTCGGTGGGAGGTGGTACAAATTCTCTCATGCAAAAAATATGTAAAATCGGTAGCAACTGGAAATCATTCAACACCCGCACTATCGGAAGTTCACCAGCCAGCCGCAGCACGTTCCTGCATACGACGTGTCTGCGGCTCTACCATATCTCCTATGAGCAACGTGTTAGCAGAGCCAAGCCACAACTCTAATTTTAATACATAATGAATGATAATAATAATATTAAAAATTTCCTGTGTAACTAATTTACTATATGGTTTCTGATAAGAATCATTGCAAAGATCAAACAACTTGTATTACATTGACAGTTAAGCAGTTAATTTTATCACCTCTAAAATATATCAGCATCTAGCATGCAACCTATCAAAATGGAGAGTTTTATGACTAAAAAACCATGGGAAAGAAGACTTAAAGATTTATCGCACTTGCTCAAATGCTGCATTGATACATATTTTGACCCTGAATTATTTCGCTTGAATTTGAATCAATTCCTCCAAACCGCAAGAACAGTAACATTTATTATTCAAAAAAACAAAAACCAGATTATAGGATATGACATTTGGTATAACAATAATGTTATTGAAAAATGGAAAAATGATCCATTAATGGCTTGGGCTAAAAATTCTCGCAATACGATAGAAAAACAAGGCGATTTAGAAATGTATAGCGAGGCAAAGGCTACTCTTATTTCATCTTACATTGAAGAAAATGACATTGAGTTTATTACAAATGAAAGTATGTTAAACATTGGTATAAAAAAGTTAGTCAGACTTGCACAAAAGAAATTACCTTCATATTTAACTGAATCATCTATTATTAAATCAGAAAGACGATGGGTCGCTAATACGCTAAAAGATTACGAATTATTACATGCCTTAGCTATAATCTATGGCAGAATGTATAACTGCTGTAACTCTCTTGGCATACAAATAAACAATCCAATGGGTGACGATGTGATTTCGCCAACATCATTCGACTCTTTATTTGATGAAGCCAGGAGAATAACTTATTTAAAATTAAAAGATTACTCCATAAGCAAATTGTCATTTAGCATGATACAATATGAC
>NZ_JARJBB010000093.1 GCF_029269835.1 Streptomyces tropicalis
TGTATTGACCCGCAGGGTTGTTCACACGGCTGATCGGTGGCTGGCCGCCGAGTGCGGTGTGGCAGCGGTGGTGGTTGTAGGTGTGCAGGAAGTCTGCCAGGGCGGCCGTGCGTTCGTCGTTGCTGGTGTAGGGCCGCAGGTAGGCCCACTCGTCGAGCAGGGTGCGGTTGAAGCGTTCCACCTTGCCATTGGTCTGCGGCCGGTAGATGCGGGTGAGCTTGCCGGCCGCGCCGAGGTCGTCGAGCGCCTGCCGCCAGGCGAAGCTCTTGCGGTAGGGCCAGGCGTTGTCCGTCAGGACGCGTTCGATCCGGTCGATGCCGCAGGTGGCGAAGAAGGCTGCGGCCCGGGTCAGGAAGGCCGCGCAGGTGGTGGCCTTCTCGTCGCTGAGGACTTCGCTGTAGGCCAGGCGGCTGTGGTCATCGACGGCGGAGTGGATGTAGTCGAAGCCGGTGGTGCGGCGGCGGTCGGGGCAGGCGGCACGGCCGTGGACGCGCCAGCCTCCGCCGTCGGGGATGCGGCCGAGTTTCTTGACGTCCACGTGCACGAGCTCGCCGGGCCGGCTGCGTTCGTAGCGGCGGATGACCTGGCCGGTGGGGCGGTCCAGGAAAGCCAGGCGGTTCAAACCGTGCCGGGTCAGGACCCGGTGCACGGTCGAGGCGGGCAGGCCCAGGATCGGGCCGATGCGGGCCGGGCCGAGCTTGCGGTCCTGCCGCAGGCGGCAGATGCGGTCCTCGACCGCTACTGCCGTGCGGTGCGGCGTCCTGTGGGGCCGGCTGGGACGGTCGTGCAGGCCGGCTTGGCCCTCTGCTCGCCAGCGGCGCAGCCACTTGTGGGCCGTGGCCCGGGAGATACCCATCTCGGCAGCGACATGCGCGACAGGGCGGCCGGAACGGACACGCTCGACCAGCAGCCGCCTGCCATGAACGGTCAGCCGGGCATTACGGTGGGACACGAAGACCTCCGTGCGGTGCAGTCCTAGACAGCTCCACCACACCGGAGGTCTTCGCCATGATCAAGCCCTGCAGCTGTCAACAACGCTCGTGATCAATACACCTAG
>NZ_JARJBB010000094.1 GCF_029269835.1 Streptomyces tropicalis
CGGCGCCTTCGGCGGTCATCCGCTCCGCGAGCTTCATGGCCTCCTCGATCAGGGTCTCCACGATCTTCGACTCCGGCACGGTCTTGATGACCTCGCCCTTCACGAAGATCTGCCCCTTCCCATTGCCCGACGCCACCCCGAGATCGGCCTCCCGCGCCTCACCCGGACCGTTCACCACACACCCCATCACCGCCACCCGCAACGGGACGTCCATCCCCGTCAGACCCGCGGTGACCTCCTCCGCCAACTTGTACACATCCACCTGCGCACGCCCGCACGACGGACACGACACGATCTCCAGACCCCGCTGCCGCAGATTCAGCGACTCCAGAATCTGGATACCGACCTTGACCTCCTCCACCGGCGGCGCCGACAACGACACCCGGATCGTGTCACCGATCCCCTGCGACAACAGCGCACCGAACGCCACCGCCGACTTCACCGTCCCCTGGAACGCAGGCCCCGCCTCCGTCACCCCCAGATGCAGCGGATAGTCGCACCGCTCCGCCAACTGCCGGTACGCCTCGATCATCACGACCGGATCGTTGTGCTTCACCGAGATCTTGATGTCCCGGAAGTCGTGCTCCTCGAACAGCGACGCCTCCCACAGCGCCGACTCCACCAACGCCTCCGGAGTCGCCCTGCCGTACTTCTGCAGCAGCCGCCGATCCAGCGACCCCGCATTCACCCCGATCCGGATCGGCGTGCCACGATCACGGGCCGCCCTCGCGATCTCCCGCACCTTGTCGTCGAACTGCTTGATGTTGCCCGGGTTCACCCGGACCGCCGCACACCCCGCCTCGATCGCCGCGAACACGTACTTCGGCTGGAAGTGGATGTCCGCGATCACCGGGATCTGCGACTTCCGCGCGATCGTCGCCAGCGCGTCCGCATCATCCTGCGTCGGACACGCCACCCGCACGATCTGGCACCCCGACGCCGTCAGCTCCGCGATCTGCTGCAACGTCGCACCCACGTCCGACGTCCGCGTCGTCGTCATCGACTGCACCGACACCGGCGCATCCCCACCCACCGCCACCGACCCGACCTGGATC
>NZ_JARJBB010000095.1 GCF_029269835.1 Streptomyces tropicalis
ACATTGATAACGCCCAATCTTTTTGCTCAGACTCTAACTCATTGATACTCATTTATAAACTCCTTGCAATGTATGTCGTTTCAGCTAAACGGTATCAGCAATGTTTATGTAAAGAAACAGTAAGATAATACTCAACCCGATGTTTGAGTACGGTCATCATCTGACACTACAGACTCTGGCATCGCTGTGAAGACGACGCGAAATTCAGCATTTTCACAAGCGTTATCTTTTACAAAACCGATCTCACTCTCCTTTGATGCGAATGCCAGCGTCAGACATCATATGCAGATACTCACCTGCATCCTGAACCCATTGACCTCCAACCCCGTAATAGCGATGCGTAATGATGTCGATAGTTACTAACGGGTCTTGTTCGATTAACTGCCGCAGAAACTCTTCCAGGTCACCAGTGCAGTGCTTGATAACAGGAGTCTTCCCAGGATGGCGAACAACAAGAAACTGGTTTCCGTCTTCACGGACTTCGTTGCTTTCCAGTTTAGCAATACGCTTACTCCCATCCGAGATAACACCTTCGTAATACTCACGCTGCTCGTTGAGTTTTGATTTTGCTGTTTCAAGCTCAACACGCAGTTTCCCTACTGTTAGCGCAATATCCTCGTTCTCCTGGTCGCGGCGTTTGATGTATTGCTGGTTTCTTTCCCGTTCATCCAGCAGTTCCAGCACAATCGATGGTGTTACCAATTCATGGAAAAGGTCTGCGTCAAATCCCCAGTCGTCATGCATTGCCTGCTCTGCCGCTTCACGCAGTGCCTGAGAGTTAATTTCGCTCACTTCGAACCTCTCTGTTTACTGATAAGTTCCAGATCCTCCTGGCAACTTGCACAAGTCCGACAACCCTGAACGACCAGGCGTCTTCGTTCATCTATCGGATCGCCACACTCACAACAATGAGTGGCAGATATAGCCTGGTGGTTCAGGCGGCGCATTTTTATTGCTGTGTTGCGCTGTAATTCTTC
>NZ_JARJBB010000096.1 GCF_029269835.1 Streptomyces tropicalis
GCCCCCACCTCGCCGCCACCCACCCCGACCTCGCCGCCCGCCTCGACGCCCTCACACCCCCCTGACCCCACCACCGACCCCGACCGGCCCTTCGCGAGCCCCCTGGCCACCGCACAAAGCCCCCCTTCGGGCCCGGGGACGGGCCCAGACCGCCTGCGGCCTCACGGTGTGCGCGGACATGGCTCGTTCAGCCGACAGCGCGAGCAGCGCCTGGCTCGTTGCGCAGATGTGCAGGACAAACGGAGAGCTGCGGACCCGTACGTGGCCGGGCATCTGCGCCGCGCGCTGCGGTTCCGCACCGAGGGCGCCCTCGCCCCAGCGCCTGGGTGTGACGCTGAGGTCGCCAGCGCCGCCCGTTCCTCACGCCTCCGGCCGGACCAGTGGCTGCGGCAGCAGATGCCACCTCGTAGGTTGCCGCCATGACCGAGAAGATCCAGACGCCGACGCCCCGCGACGCCTTCGACCTGCTCATGGCCGGGAACCAACGCTTCGTCGCCGGCACCCCCGAGCACCCGAACCAGGACGCCACCCGCCGCACTGAGACCGCACCGTCCCAGCAGCCCTTCGCCGTGCTGTTCGGATGCTCCGACTCCCGGCTCGCCGCCGAGATCATCTTCGACCGCGGCCGTGGCGACCTGCTCGTGGTCCGCACCGCCGGGCATGTAGCCGGTACCGAAGCACTCGGGGCTCTACTCCACCAGCCACAAGTACCCGGCCCAGCAGCGCTTCTACACGATCACCGCGAAGGCCAACGCGGGCGACCGCTCGGGGGTGGACGTAGTGCACACCCCGTCTTCGGACGGCGTGGACATGGGCATCGAGGGCACCCTGTACTTCAGCCTCAACCTTGACCAGAAGACGTTGCGGGACTTCGACGACAAGTTCG
>NZ_JARJBB010000097.1 GCF_029269835.1 Streptomyces tropicalis
CGGGTATCCGGGTGCTCGCGTCGTCATGGAAGTCGGCGAAGGGCTGGTCCACGCCGCACGGGCCGGGCCCCTCGGGGCTCAGGAGCACGGTGTACTGCGCGAGGACGAGCAGCCGAAGGTGGACGGCGGCCAGGAGCTGGCGGGACAACGCGGTGAGCGGCCCGGTGCGGGCGTGCGCCCGTAGGCCCGGGGCCGGTCCGGTGATCGCGGCATCGCCGTTCGGGCGGGCGGGCGTCGGTGGGCCGCCGTTCAGCTCGGTGAATTGCCGCCAGAGGGTGAACGAGGGGAACAGGGCCTTCACGGGACATCCTTCGGAGCTGGAACGCATGGCGGGGACGGGGTGCGGCGAAGGGAGGGGACGGCTTCGCGTCGACCGCGGTCAGTGGACACGGCAGTCGCCTTCCTCCCGCGGCAGGCCGCTGTGATCAGGCAGTGGGTGTGGGGGGCGGGGCATGGCCTTCAGCCCGCGGACCGGGGAGAGCCACAGCAGCGGTACGGGCCCGATCAGGAGCACCATGCCGGTCACCAGCGCGGCCCATACGCCAGCCGCGGCGGCGACGGCGCCGGCCGTCGGCGCCGCCAAGAGCCGGGCCCCGGCGACCAGCCACACGGCGGTCTGCTGGACGCGGGACTGAAGGTGAGCCGGGCACAGCTGCTGGCGCAGCGACCTCTGCGTGGACGCCGCCGCAGTGACCGCCACCGCCTTCAGGGCGCCAGCGCCGATCAGCACGACCAGCCATCCGTGTCGCGGTCCGGCGGGAAGGAGCGGGGCCACGCATCCCGGGTACGCGCCG
>NZ_JARJBB010000098.1 GCF_029269835.1 Streptomyces tropicalis
AGACGGTTTTACCCCGATGGTCTTCAACGAGATGCCACGATGCCTCATCACTGTTGAAAACAGCCACAAAGCCAGCCGGAATATCTGGCGGTGCAATATCGGTACTGTTTGCAGGCAGACCGGTATGAGGCGGAATATATGCGTCACCTTCACCAATAAATTCATTAGTTCCGGCCAGCAGATTATAAATTTTTATGGTCCGTGGTTGTTCACTCATTCTGAATGCCATTATGCAAGCCTCACAATATAGTTAAATGCAATGTTTTTGACGGTGTTTTCCGCGTTACGCGCAGCGTTATCGGTGATGGTGTGTCCGTGTGAACCAATACTGAAAGAATGGGCATGAGCACCGATAACAACCG
The DNA here is from genome assembly GCF_029269835.1 of Streptomyces tropicalis. Taxonomy (GTDB): domain Bacteria; phylum Actinomycetota; class Actinomycetes; order Streptomycetales; family Streptomycetaceae; genus Streptomyces; species Streptomyces tropicalis. Next base: position 363 of record NZ_JARJBB010000098.1, read on the forward strand.
GATGCTGGTGCGCACCAATACCAACTGTATGCGCATGTGCACCGGCACTCACGGCTGTACCGGACAATGAGTGACTGTGGCTGCCCTGACTGTCCGTTTTCGATAAATAAGCAATACCCTGTGTGCTGGTTCCTTTAACTGTGGATAAACTTCCTGTAATGGTTGCTGTTCCATACTGACTCCAGCCAGAACTGTTCATCCTTAAACCACTTGTGTGGGCATGAGCACCCGCGGCCCCTGTTGAACCGCTCAGACTGTGAGCATGAGCCCCCGGGTT
>NZ_JARJBB010000009.1 GCF_029269835.1 Streptomyces tropicalis
CTACCAGGTCTTGGACGCACTCCAAGACCTGCTGAGGTGCTGGACCGGCACCTGCACCACCTGCGGCCGGACCCTGCCCGGAAAAAGCCGCAGAAGCAGAAGCAGAACCTAACGAAGCACTACTAGGGCCTTTCTTTCGGATCAGGTCGGCTTCCGCCGGCGTCGCCTTGCCGTGGGTCGAGCGGGGTCCGGTGCGTGCGGCTGCAAGGCGGAGGAGGGTGGCGACGCGGAGCGTCGACAACCGACGACAACGCCGCAGACGTGCGTGCCGGACCCCGCGCCCCCGGCAAGATCCGAAAGAGAGGCCCCAGGGCCGGTCCGCACCCCGCGAGCGGACGCGAAGCCGGACATGCGGAAGGGGCCGGTGCCCGAAGGCACCGGCCCCTTTCACGCGCCGTGGCGCTTACGCGTCCTTGCTCAGGTTCGGCCCGGCTCCGCCGGCCGCCTGCTCGATCGGCGGGACGTCGGGCAGCGCCGACTTCTCCTCACCCCGGAAGGTGAAGGTCTGGGACTCGCCCTCGCCCTCGGTGTCCACGACCACGATGTGGCCGGGACGCAGCTCGCCGAAGAGGATCTTCTCCGAGAGCGTGTCCTCGACCTCCCGCTGGATGGTCCGGCGCAGCGGCCGGGCGCCCAGCACGGGGTCGTAGCCCTTCTTGGCGAGCAGCTCCTTGGCGGACTGGGAGAGCTCGATGCCCATGTCCCGGTCCTTCAGGCGCTCGTCCACCTTGCCGATCATCAGGTCGACGATCCGCAGGATGTCCTCCTGCGTCAGCTGCGGGAAGACGACCACGTCGTCGACGCGGTTGAGGAACTCGGGGCGGAAGTGCTGCTTGAGCTCGTCCGAGACCTTGTTCTTCATGCGCTCGTAGTTGGACTTCGTGTCGCCGGAGGCGGCGAAGCCCAGGTTGAAGCCCTTGGAGATGTCCCGGGTGCCGAGGTTGGTCGTCATGATGATGACCGTGTTCTTGAAGTCCACGACCCGGCCCTGGGAGTCGGTCAGGCGACCGTCCTCCAGGATCTGCAGCAGCGAGTTGAAGATGTCCGGGTGGGCCTTCTCGACCTCGTCGAAGAGGACGACGGAGAACGGCTTGCGGCGGACCTTCTCGGTGAGCTGACCGCCCTCCTCGTAGCCCACGTAGCCGGGGGGCGAACCGAAGAGGCGGGAGACCGTGTGCTTCTCGCTGAACTCCGACATGTCGAGGGAGATCAGCGCGTCCTCGTCGCCGAAGAGGAACTCCGCGAGCGCCTTGGACAGCTCCGTCTTACCGACACCGGACGGGCCGGCGAAGATGAACGAGCCGCCGGGACGCTTCGGGTCCTTCAGGCCGGCACGGGTGCGGCGGATCGCCTTCGACAGCGCCTTGACGGCGTCGACCTGGCCGATGACCCGCTTGTGCAGCTCCTCCTCCATGCGGAGCAGGCGGCTGGACTCCTCCTCGGTCAGCTTGAAGACCGGGATGCCGGTGGCCGTGGCGAGGACCTCGGCGATCAGCTCGCCGTCGACCTCGGCGACGACGTCCATGTCGCCGGCCTTCCACTCCTTCTCGCGCTTGGCCTTGGCGGCCAGGAGCTGCTTCTCCTTGTCGCGCAGGGAGGCGGCCTTCTCGAAGTCCTGCGAGTCGATCGCGGACTCCTTGTCGCGGCGGACGCCGGCGATCTTCTCGTCGAACTCGCGGAGGTCCGGCGGCGCGGTCATCCGGCGGATGCGCATCCGGGAGCCGGCCTCGTCGATCAGGTCGATCGCCTTGTCCGGCAGGAAGCGGTCAGAGATGTACCGGTCGGCTAGGGTGGCGGCCTGGACCAGGGCCTCGTCCGTGATGGAGACCCGGTGGTGGGCCTCGTAGCGGTCGCGCAGGCCCTTGAGGATCTCGATCGTGTGCGGCAGGGACGGCTCGGCGACCTGGATGGGCTGGAAGCGGCGCTCGAGGGCCGCGTCCTTCTCCAGGTGCTTGCGGTACTCGTCCAGCGTGGTCGCACCGATGGTCTGCAGCTCACCGCGGGCCAGCATCGGCTTCAGGATGGAGGCCGCGTCGATGGCGCCCTCGGCGGCACCCGCACCGACCAGCGTGTGCAGCTCGTCGATGAACAGGATGATGTCGCCGCGGGTGCGGATCTCCTTGAGGACCTTCTTCAGGCGCTCCTCGAAGTCACCGCGGTAGCGGGAGCCGGCGACCAGGGCGCCGAGGTCCAGGGTGTAGAGGTGCTTGTCCTTGAGGGTCTCGGGCACCTCGCCCTTGACGATGGCCTGGGCGAGGCCCTCGACGACGGCGGTCTTGCCGACACCGGGCTCACCGATCAGGACCGGGTTGTTCTTGGTACGGCGGGACAGCACCTGCATGACCCGCTCGATCTCCTTCTCGCGCCCGATGACCGGGTCGAGCTTGGACTCACGAGCGGCCTGGGTGAGGTTCCGGCCGAACTGGTCGAGGACCAGGGACGTCGAGGGCGTGCCCTCGGCAGGGCCGCCGGCGGCGGCGGTCTCCTTGCCCTGGTAGCCGGAGAGCAGCTGGATGACCTGCTGCCGCACCCGGTTGAGGTCGGCGCCGAGCTTCACGAGGACCTGGGCGGCGACGCCCTCGCCCTCGCGGATCAGGCCGAGCAGGATGTGCTCCGTGCCGATGTAGTTGTGGCCCAGCTGCAGGGCCTCCCGGAGCGACAGCTCCAGGACCTTCTTGGCACGGGGGGTGAAGGGGATGTGGCCGGACGGGGCCTGCTGGCCCTGGCCGATGATCTCCTCCACCTGCTGGCGGACCGCCTCGAGCGAAATCCCGAGGCTCTCAAGGGCCTTGGCGGCGACACCCTCACCCTCGTGGATCAGGCCCAGGAGGATGTGCTCGGTGCCGATGTAGTTGTGGTTGAGCATCCGGGCTTCTTCCTGAGCCAGGACGACAACCCGCCGCGCGCGGTCGGTGAACCTCTCGAACATCGTTAATCGCTCCTCAGAGCGGTCAGGCAGTGGGGGGAACTTCCCCTCCCTGTCCTTCCGCAGCTTAGTCCCGCAAGCGGGGACCGCTCATTCCAACTGCCGACACCGTCCTTGGCCTCCTGACCCCGAACGCCGACATCTGCTCCAACCCGATGGTGCGAGACGATGTTCCCGCAGGCCAGGCAGTTACCCCAGTCGCCAGTACGCCGATGGCGAACGTGAGACGCCGCCGGGCTGCGTGTCGCCCCCTCCCACTAGGGATCTCTTACCCGCAGCCACGGACACTCCATGCCGCGGGCGCCGGTTCCCTCCGCTACGGGCGAACAACTTTGCGCCCCCTCGCACCCCCGGGCGGCCCCTCCTCGAAAACCCCGCGCACACGCACGGCGACCCAGCGTAACCCTGGAGTGATTTCCGCGGTTGCACCGGGCATGGTCGGCAGCGTCCCCACGGTCCCCTCCCCCCGTCCGCCGCTCGACCCCGGCGACCGGGCGCGGCACTGGTACGAGAGCACGCTGGGCTGGCGGACGGCGCCCGGAGCGCCACTGCGCCTGCTGGTGGGCCACCGCTTCGACGTCCTGGACGTGCCGGTGGAGGCGGGCCGGGCCGCGCTGCGCCACCTGGGGCCCTCGTCGCCGGTGGCGGTGCAGGGGGGCCGGATGCGGCTGCTGGTGGCCGCGGGCAGCGCGGAGGAGCTGCCGGGGCTGCTGGACTGGCTGGAATGGGGAGCAGTGGCGCTGGACCTGACCGCTCTCGGCGCGGGCGCGCTCATGGACGCCCCGCCGCCCCCGGACAGGGGCGCGGCGGCGGCGGGCACGCACCCGGCCGGGCTCCCCGGTTCTCAGGGGGCCGCCGTGTGGCTGCGGCCCCCCGGGCCCGGGGGCGGGGCCGAGGTCTCGCTGCCGACGCTGTCGGCAGCGGGGAGCCGTGCCGGCACCCCCGATCTCGTACGACTGGTGGACACGGTGGCCACCCAGTGCCACCGGATCCGACTGCTGTGCGCGTGCGCTCAGCCGTTGGCCTTCTCGTAGGCCTCGCGGATGGACGCGGGGACACGGCCGCGGTCGTTGACCTCGTAACCGTTCTCCTTGGCCCAGGCGCGGATCTGCGCGGTGTCCTGGCTGCCGCCCGACGCGGCGCGCGCCTTTCCGCGCCCGCCCGACGCACGGCCTCCGGTACGACGACCGCTCTTGGCGTACGGCTCGAGAAGTCCACGGAGCTTGTCCGCATTGGCGGTGGTGAGATCGATCTCGTACGTCTTGCCGTCCAGCGCGAACGTCACCGTCTCGTCCGCCTCGCCGCCATCGAGGTCGTCGACAAGAAGGACCTGAACCTTCTGTGCCACCGGATTTCCTTTCATCGAAAACATGAGGGCCGGGGGTCGCGGGCGTCCGCCGTTTCGCCATCCCCTGTTATATGCAGTACTGCACCACTGCGGAAAGCAAACCGCTTTTGCGGGAAAAACACAAACCCCTGGGGAGAGGCCGACCCACCGCACCCGGCCGGAAAGATACGCGTTTCGGACATAGGGAACGCGGGCAGGGCCGCGGCGCGGAATGCGGCTTCCGCCGCCGGGGCATCCCGGACGATCACAGATGCAGAAGCATCCGGCTGTTGCCCAAGGTGTTCGGTTTCACTCGTTCGAGACCGAGGAACTCCGCGACGCCCTCGTCATAGGAACGCAGCAGCTCGGCGTAGACATCGGCGTCGACCGGCGTCTCTCCGATCTCGACGAAGCCGTGCTTGACGAAGAAGTCGACTTCGAAGGTCAGGCAGAAAACGCGGCGAACACCGAGCCGCCGCGCGGTCTCCAGCAACTTCTCCAGCAGGTGATGGCCGACCCGGGCGCCCTTCAGGCCGGGCTTCACCGCGAGAGTGCGCACTTCCGCCAGGTCTTCCCACATCACGTGCAGGGCGCCGCAGCCGACGACCTCGGCGGTGTCGCCCCGTTCGGCGACCCAGAACTCCTGGATGTCCTCGTAAAGCGTCACCGTCGCTTTGTCGAGCAGGATGCCCTCGCGGACGTAGGCGTCGAGCAGCCGGCGGACGGCCGGGACATCGCCGGTCCGGGCCCGGCGGACGGTGACGGCTTTTGCGGGGACTTCGGTGTGCTCTGCGGACATGGGCGGACGCTATCGCCCGCGGCCGTCCCGCGCGGCGCCGGGGTTCTCCTCGGTGGTTTCGACGGGGACCCTATCCGCACTCCGCGCCCCGACTTCCCCGGCGACTTCCCCCACGGTCTCGACCACTTCTTCACCCGTGCGATCGGAAGTGCCTTCACGGACCTGTTCCGGGGTGCCTTCGCCGGCCTCTCCGGCCGTCTTCACGGCCCGGTCGGTGATGCCCCCGCGCGTACCTTCGACGATCCGCACGGCATCCCGGAGGGCCTGCCGCTGTTCCTCGCTCATCATCCCGAAGAACGCGACCAGGGCAGCGGCGGCGTTGTCGCTCTGCGCCCAGGCGTCGTTCATGAGCGCGGCCGCATAGGCGGGCCGGGTGGAGACCGCCTCGTAGCGATAGGCGCGGCCCTCCGCCTCGCGGCGCACCCAGCCCTTCTGATGGAGATTGTCCAGAACGGTCATCACCGTGGTGTACGCGATGGAGCGTTCCCGCTGGAGGTCCTCCAGGACTTCCCGAACGGTCACCGGGCGGTTCCACTTCCACACCCGCGTCATGACCGCGTCTTCGAGTTCTCCCAATGGGCGAGGCACAGCTCAGAACAATAGTGGGAGATCCGCACATCGGCGTGCCGGACGTGCGCTTTCGGCGCCAACAGGCACAAAAAGGGCGTACGACCGCGGGGCACGGCCGGGCCGTGCGGGCAGTCGTACGCCGCGTGCGGGGGGTGTCGCGCCCCGTCAGGCGTCGGTGGGGGTGCCGCCGGCGGCCGGGCGGCCGCCCTCCGTGCGCGCGAGGGCGGCGTCGACGGCCGCGTCCTCCTTGGCCTTGGCCGCCCCGCCCTGGGTCTTCACGATCACCCTGACCAGGCCGATGAAGAAGACGGCCATCACGACCGGGGGCAGCAGCGCGGAGACGTAGTCCATGGCACCAGGGTAGCCAGGACCCGGGGACAAACAGGGGCGGGGTGCCCCGGAAGCGTCACACCGCGACGAGCTGCTGCGGACGGTCGTCGCGCGGCGCGGGCTTGCGGCGCGGGAAGACCTCGCCCGGAGTGGGGACGGGGCGGCGGCCCGGTTTGGGGGCCCCCGGCGCCGGGGTCGGCCCGGACGGGGCGGGGGCCGGGCGCTCGGCGGGCTTCGGCGCCGGTTTGCGGGGTTCCCCGGCGGCGTCGTCCCGGCCGGCGCGGGCGCCCGGCAGGCGGGCCGCAGCGGTCCGGAGGGGAGTGCGGGAGGCCGGGACGGCCGGGACCGCGAGGATCCGGCAGCGGTCCAGGAGCGCCGCGGCGGCCGGATCGCCACCGAGGGCCCCCAGGGCCGCGAGGTCGTCGGGGCCGGGCCGGTGGCCGGCGGCGAGCGCCTCCCTCAGGAGGGTCGTGTAGCCGGAGGCGGCGCCGGGGAGGGCCGCCCGGTAGCGGGCGAGGTCGGCCAGCAGGAAGGCGCGCAGCCGGACACCCTCGCGCATCGCCTCGTCGAGCGACTCGGCGAGGCGGAGACAGTCCCGCGCGTCCTCGGGGGAGGCGGGACGACGGGGATGGAGGGCAAGGGCGAGGGCGCGGCGGAGCACACGCAGCTCCTCCACACCGAACGCCATGCCACCGCGGGTTCCGTAGGGCGTGGGCATAGACCGACGATACGCGCTAATCAGACAAATTCGACACAAGGCGCGGGTGTGGCGTGCGGGAAGTCCCCCGCACGCCCACCCGGCACCACCCCTCCGATCAGGCACTTCGCCCGCTGGCGGCGCCATGACGGGTCAGAGGCGGGAGGCGTTCCGTTCGTACACCAGACGGAGCCCGATCAGGGTCAGCCACGGCTCGTGCTCGTCGATCACCGCGGACTCGCCGAGCACCATCGGCGCGAGCCCGCCCGTCGCGATCACCGTGACGTCCTCCGGGTCCTCGGCCAGCTCCCGGGCCATCCGGCCGACCACGCCGTCGACCTGGCCGGCGAACCCGTAGACGATGCCGGCCTGCATGGCCTCCACCGTGTTCTTGCCGATCACGCTCCGCGGCCGCGCCACCTCGATCTTCCGCAGCTGCGCGCCCTTGACGCCCAGTGCCTCCACGGAGATCTCGATGCCGGGCGCGATGACCCCGCCGACGTACTCCCCGCGCGCGGACACCGCGTCGAAGGTCGTGGCCGTGCCGAAGTCGACGACGATCGCCGGGCCGCCGTACAGCTCGACCGCGGCGGCCGCGTTGATGATGCGGTCGGCGCCGACCTCCTTGGGGTTGTCGGTCAGGATGGGCACGCCCGTCTTGACGCCCGGCTCGACGAGCACCGCGGGCACGTCGCCGTAGTAGCGCCGGGTGACCTCGCGCAGCTCGTGCTGCACCGACGGCACGGTCGCGCAGATCGCGATGCCGTCGATGCCGTCGCCCAGCTCGTCCCCGAGCAGCGGGTGCATCCCCATCAGCCCGTGCAGCAGCACCGCCAGCTCGTCCGCGGTGCGGCGGGGGTCGGTGGAGATGCGCCAGTGCTCGACGATGTCCTCCCCGTCGAACAGGCCGAGCACGGTGTGGGTGTTGCCGACGTCGATCGTCAGGAGCATGGCCGTTACTCCGCTTCGCGCAGGTCCAGGCCGATGTCCAGGATCGGCGAGGAGTGGGTCAGGGATCCCACGGCCAGGTGGTCGACCCCGGTCTGTGCGTACGCCCGTGCGGTCTCCAGGGTGAGCCGGCCGGACGCCTCCAGCATCGCCCGCCCGCCGACGACGCCCACGGCCTGCTCGCACTCGGCGGGCGTGAAGTTGTCCAGCAGGATCAGGTCGGCACCGGCCTCCAGCGCCTCGCGCAGCTGCTCCAGGGTGTCCACCTCGACCTCGATCGGCACGTCGGGGAAGGTCTCCCGGACCGCCTTGAAGGCCTGGGCGACGCCGCCCGCGGCCACCACGTGGTTGTCCTTGACCAGGGCGGCGTCGGACAGCGACATGCGGTGGTTGACCCCGCCGCCGCAGCGCACGGCGAACTTCTCCAGCGCCCTCAGGCCCGGCGTGGTCTTGCGGGTGTCGCGCACCTTGGTCGTCGTACCCTCCAGGGCGTCCGCCCACGCGCGCGTGGCGGTCGCGATGCCGGACAGCCGGCACAGCAGGTTGAGGGCGCTGCGCTCGGCGGTCAGCAGGTCGCGGGTGCGCGTGGTGACCGACAGCAGCCGCTGCCCGGCCTCGACCCGGTCCCCGTCCTCGACGTGCCGCTCGACCTCGAACTCGTCGGTGCAGACGACCGAGAGCACCGCCTCGGCGACCCGCAGACCGGCCACCGTGCCGGACTCCCGCGCGGTGAAGTCCCCGGTGGCGACCGCGTCCCCGGGAATGGTCGCGACCGACGTCACGTCCACGCCGTGGTCGAGGTCCTCCTGGACGGCCAGGTTGGCGATGTCCTCGACCTCCACGGGGTCGAGGCCGGCGTCGGCCAGGAGCTGGGCGAGCGCAGGGTCCAGCCCGCACTCCAGGTACTCCTCGTCGCCGTCCGCGCCGCAGGCGCAGCCGTCGCCGCAGCCGCCGGTCGGGGCGAGGGGAAGGTCGTCGGTGCTCACGTGTTCACTGCTCCTGGGGACGCTGGTGGTGGGAGGTCGGGGGGAAGTCTGCGGTGTCCGTGGTGTGCACGGCCAGCGACCGGTCGGGATCCAGCCGTACGACGATGTGGCGGCGCCAGTCGGCGTCGTCGCGGTCGGGGCGGTCCTCGCGCCAGTGGCAGCCGCGCGTCTCCTCGCGCAGCCGGGCGGCGGAGACCAGGACGCGTGCCACGCAGAGGAGGTTGGTGGCCTCCCAGGTGTCGACGCCCGGCTCGGCGGTCTTGCCGTTCTCGTCGAGGGCGTCGCGGGCGTCGGTGTGCAGGCGCTGGAGCCGCTCGGCGGCCTCGGCCAGGGAGCCGGCGGAGCGCAGCACGCCCGCGCCCTCCGTCATGATCCGCTGGATCGCGAACCGGGTCTCGGGGGCGAGCAGGGGGTGCGCGGGCCGGTCCGGGTGCGGCACCGGCTGGGGCACGCGCGCGTGCAGGCCCTCGGCGGTCCGGGCGGCGGCAATGTCCGCGGCGATGCGCTCCGCGTAGACCAGGCCCTCCAGGAGCGAGTTCGAGGCCAGCCGGTTGGCGCCGTGCACGCCGGTGCAGGCGACCTCGCCGCACGCGTACAGCCCGGGGACGGTCGTCCGGCCGCGGGAGTCGGTGCGGACGCCCCCGGAGGCGTAGTGGGCGGCCGGGGCGACCGGGACGGGCTCGGTGACCGGATCGATGCCGTGGGCGCGGCAGGCGGCCAGGATCGTCGGGAAGCGGTGCTCCCACATCTCGGCGCCGAAGTGGCGGGCGTCGAGGAACATGTGCTCGGCGCCCTTCTCGTGCATGCGCCGCATGATGCCCTTGGCGACGATGTCCCGGGGCGCCAGCTCGGCCAGTTCGTGCCGGCCCACCATGAAGCGCACGCCGTCCGCGTCGACCAGGTGGGCGCCCTCGCCGCGCACCGCCTCGGACACCAGCGGCTGCTGGCCCTCGGCGTCGGCGCCGAGGAAGAGCACGGTCGGGTGGAACTGCACGAACTCCAGGTCGGACACCTCCGCGCCGGCCCGCAGGGCGAGCGCCACGCCGTCGCCGGTCGACACCGACGGGTTCGTGGTCGCGGAGAAGACCTGGCCCATGCCGCCGGTGGCGAGCACCACGGCCGGGGCGTGCACGGCGCCCACGCCGTCGTGCTGGCCCTCCCCCATGACGTGCAGGGTGACGCCGGCCGTCCGGCCCTCGGCGTCCGTGAGCAGGTCGAGCACCAGGGCGTTCTCGACGGTGCGCAGGCCGCGCGCGCGGACCGCTTCCACGAGCGCCCGGGAGATCTCCGCGCCGGTGGCGTCGCCGCCCGCGTGCGCGATGCGGCGGCGGTGGTGACCGCCCTCGCGGGTGAGCTGGATGCCGCCGGCGTCGTCGGTGTCGAAGTGCGCGCCGGTGGACATCAGCCGCCGCACGGCGTCGGGGCCCTCGGTGACGAGGATCCGGACGGCCTCCTCGTCGCACAGGCCGGCGCCCGCCACCAGCGTGTCGTCCAGGTGCTGCCCGGGGGTGTCGCCCTCGCCCAGGGCCGCGGCGATGCCGCCCTGCGCCCAGCGGGTGGAGCCGTCGTCGAGGCGGGCCTTGGTGACGACGACCGTGGTCAGGCCGGCGGCCTCGCAGCGCAGCGCGGCGGTCAGCCCGGCGACGCCGGAGCCGACGACCACGACGTCCGCCGTGAGGGCCCAGCCCGGTTCGGGCGCGTGCAGTCGTATGCCTGTGCTGGTCACAAGGCGGCTCCGAAGGTGAGTGGCAGGTTGTCGATCAGCCGGGTCGTGCCGACCCGGGCGGCGACGGCGAGGACGGCCTCGCCGGTGAAGTCGTCGCCGATCTCGGTGAAGTCGGAGGGGTCGACGAGGGCCAGGTAGTCCAGTTCGAGCGGCGGGTCCAGGCGGGCGGCCTCCTCCAGGACCAGGCGGGAGGCCGCACGGACGGCGGCGGGGCCGCAGGCGGCGGGGCGCCGGGCGTCCCCCTCGGGGTCGGCGGCGGACGCCGGGAGGGACTTGGCGACGGCCGCGGCGTCGGCGGCCGCACGGGACTCGCCGAGGGCGCTGAGGGCCTCGGCACGGGCGCGCGTGGAGGGCACCTCCCGGGCCCGGGCGCGCAGCGCCTCCTGGGCGGCGTGCCGGTCGCGGCCCGCGAAGAGGGCCTGGGACAGGGCCAGCGCGGTGGCCCGCTCGGCCGGGGAGAGGTAGCGGTTGCGGCTGGACAGGGCCAGCCCGTCGTCCTCGCGCGCGGTGGGCACGCCGACGATCTCCACGCCGAAGTTCAGATCGCGCACCATGCGGCGGATCAGGGCGAGCTGCTGGGCGTCCTTCTGGCCGTACAGCGCGACGTCGGGGCGGGTGAGGTGCAGCAGCTTGGCGACGACGGTGAGCATGCCGTCGAAGTGGCCCGGGCGCACCGAGCCCTCCAGACGGGCGCCCATGGGGCCCGCGCTGATGCGGACCTGCGGCTCGCCGCCGGGGTAGACCTCCTCCACGGCGGGGGCGAACACCGCGTCGGCGCCCGCCTTCCCGGCGATCTCGAGGTCGGCGTCCAGGGTCCGGGGGTAGCGGTCGAGGTCCTCGCCGGCGCCGAACTGCAGCGGGTTCACGAAGACCGTGACGACGACCTCCCCGCCGGGGCCGGCGATGCTCCGGGCGGCGCGGATCAGGGAGGCGTGGCCGTCGTGCAGGGCGCCCATGGTCATGACGACCGCACGGCGGCCCGCGCGCACGCGGGCGTGCAGCTCGTCGGCGGTGCGCAGCAGGGCTGTGGTCATCGGGCGTTCCCTTCCGTCCCGTCGGTTCCCCCGGCGAGGACGCCCAGCAGGTCCTCGGCCAGCTCCGGCTTGAGCAGGCCGTGGGCGAGCGCGCGGTCGGCGGTGGCGCGGGCCATCGCCAGATAGCCGGAGACGGTCTGCGGCGCATGCCGGCGCAGCTCGGCGATGTGGACGGCGACGGTGCCCGCGTCCCCGCGCGCGACGGGCCCGGTGAGCGCCGCGTCGCCGGAGCGCAGCGCGTTGTCCAGGGCGGCGCCGAGCAGCGGGCCGAGCATCCGGTCGGGTGCCGTGACACCGGCCTCGCGCAGCAGGTCCATGGACTGGGCGACCAGGGTGACCAGGTGGTTGGCGCCGAGTGCGAGGGCCGCGTGGTAGAGCGGGCGCCTCTCCTCGGCGACCCACTCCGGCTCGCCGCCCATCTCGATCACGAGGGCCTCCGCGGCCAGCCGCAGCTCCTCGGGGGCGGTGACGCCGAAGGAGCATCCGGCCAGCCGCTGCACGTCCACGGGGGTGCCGGTGAAGGTCATCGCGGGGTGCAGGGCCAGCGGCAGCGCGCCCGCGCGCAGGGCCGGGTCGAGCACCCGGGCGCCGTACCGCCCGGAGGTGTGCACGAGGAGCTGGCCGGGGCGCACGGCGCCGGTGTCGGCGAGGCCCGCGACGAGGCCGGGCAGGGTGTCGTCGGGCACGGTCAGCAGCACCAGGTCGGCCCGCCCCAGCACCTCGGCGGGTGCCACCAGCGGCACGCCGGGGAGCATCAGCTCGGCCCGGCGGCGGGACGTCTCGGACACCCCGGAGACGGCGACGGGGCGGTGCCCGGCGAGTTGCAGGGACGCGGCGAGCGCGGGGCCCACCCGGCCCGCGCCGACGACACCGACGGTGAGCCGCGCGGGGCGCTCGCTGGGGTCTGGCTGTTGGCTTGTACTCACGCGACGAGTGCCCTCCCGTTCCAGTCCGCTCGGGGTACCGGACGATTTCTCGTCATGTTAACGCGATTGGTTCGGGGGGCGTCCGGTCGTCCACAGGCTGGGGGTTCCCGCGGGGCCCGGCCGAGGGCCCTCGCTGTCGGTGGCGGGGTGCACCATGTGGGCATGAGCGTGCGCATCGACATCGGGGGGCTGCGGCCGGAGCAGGTCACCGCGGTGCCCTCCGCGCTGGCCGAGCTGGGCATGGCGCTGCACGCGCTGTCCGAGCCGGGCCACCACTTCGGCCTGCGGGACTGGGCGGCGGGGGTGACCGCCCGGCTGGACCCGCACCTGGCCGACCGGATGTGCGAGGCCGACTTCCTGTGGCGGACGACGTTCTCCGACCTGTTCCTGCCCTGCGCGGGCCTGCCGGGCGACGGCACCCTCCCCGGCCGGACCCTCGCCGGGGACCTGGACCTGCTGGACGAGCTGTCCGACGAGCAGTTCGTGGACGCGGCGCTGGAGTTCACCTGCGCCCAGGCCTACGGCTCTCCCGGCCCGGGCCCGCTCGCCGACGCCGGGCTGCGCCGCCGCGCCCTGGAGCTGGCCGCCGCCCGGGGCCCGCAGCAGGTGCGTTTCAGCGAGCGGCTGCTGGCCGATCCGCCGCGGATCCGGGCCTGGCTGCGGCAGTTCCTGGAGGACTGCGACGAGGTGTTCTTCGCCCAGACCTGGTCGCGGGTGGGGCAGGGGCTCGCGGCGGACGCCCGCCACAAGACGGAGCTGCTGCGCCGCAAGGGCCTGGCCGAGGCGCTGGGCGCGGTCTCCCCGGCGGTGGCGCTGGACGAGGCCGCCGCGCGGATCACCGTGGACAAGCTCGGCGCGGGCCGCACCGCCACCGCGGACCGCGGGCTGCTGCTGGTCCCGACGAGCCTGGGCTGGCCGCACCTGATGGTGCTGCACCGGTACGGCTGGCGGCCGGTACTGCACTACCCGGTCCGGTCCCCGGAGCTCGCCGCGCCGCCCTCGGTGGAGCAGCTGGCGCTGCGGATGACGGCGCTGTCGCACCCGGTGCGGATGCGGCTGTGCCGCAGTCTGGCCCGCAGCGCGTGCACCACCGGCGAGCTGGCCCGGGGCCAGGGCATGACGGCACCGGAGATATCCCGGCACCTGGCGGTGCTGAAGAAGGCCGGCCTGCTCACCACCCGCCGCCGCGGACGCTACGTCCTGCACCAGCTGGACGCCACGGCGGTGGCGCGGCTGGGCAGCGACTTCCTGGAGGGCATCCTCCGCTAGCGGAGGCGGGGGGAGCCGCCGGCGGAGGCGGGGCGGGGCCCCGGGAAGGGGCGGTCAGCCGTGTCCGCCGGCGCGGACCAGTCCCGTCTCGTACGCCAGGACCACCACCTGCACCCGGTCGCGCAGGCCGAGCTTGGTCAGGATGCGGCCCACGTGGGTCTTCACGGTCGCCTCGGAGAGCACGAGCCGGGCCGCGATCTCGCCGTTCGACAGTCCGTGCGCGACGAGCACCATGACCTCCCGCTCGCGGTCGGTGAGCCGCTCCAGCTCCTTGTGCCGGGGCTGCTGCGGACCGGCGGGCAGCATCGGCGCGAACCGGTCGAGCAGGCGGCGGGTGGTGGAGGGGGCGACGACGGCGTCGCCGCTGTGCACGGCGCGGATGGCGGCGAGCAGGTCGCCGGGCGGCACGTCCTTGAGCATGAAGCCGGAGGCGCCGGCCTTCAGTCCGGAGAAGGCGTACTCGTCGAGGTCGAAGGTGGTCAGGATGAGCACCTTCGGCGGGTCGGCCTCCGCGCAGACGCGGCGGGTGGTCTCCACGCCGTCCAGCTTCGGCATGCGCACGTCCATCAGGATCACGTCGACCTCGGTGGTGCGCAGCGCCTGCAGGGCCTCGACCCCGTCGCCCGCCTCGGCGACGACCTCCATGTCCGGCTGGGCGGCGAGCACCATCCGGAACCCGGTGCGCAGCAGCATCTGGTCGTCGACGAGCATCACGCGGATCGTCATCGGTCCTCTTCCGTGGTCTTCAAGGTCCAGCACGGCCGCCGCCGCGTAGGAGGGACGGGTCCCCGGCGCGGGGCCGGGCAGGGGGTCAGTGCGCCGGTTTGAGCGGCAGCAGGGCGCTGATGCGGAATCCTCCGCCGGGGCGCGGGCCGGCGTCCAGGGTGCCGCCGACCATGCCGATCCGCTCGCGCATGCCGATCAGGCCGTGGCCCCGGCCGTCGGCGCCGCCCTCCTCGTACAGCTCGTGCGGGGCGCCCTTGCCGTCGTCCTCCACGAGCAGGCCGAGCCCGTCGTCGAAGTAGACCAGCCGCACGCTCGCACCCGCGTTCGGGCCGCCGTGCTTGCGGGTGTTGGTGAGCGCCTCCTGCACGATGCGGTAGGCGGTGAGCTCCACCCCGCTGGGCAGGGGCCGCGGGGTGCCCTCGACACGGAAGTCGACGGGCAGCCCGGAGCCGCGGCACTGCTCCACGAGGTCCTCGATCTGCTCGACGTCGGGCTGCGGCACGTACTCTCCGCCCTCCTGGTGCTCGCCGGTGCGCAGCACGCCCAGCAGGCGGCGCATCTCGGCGAGGGCCTGGCGGCCGGTGGAGGAGATGGTCTCCAGGGCCTTCTTGGCCTGCTCGGGCGCCGCGTCGAGGACGTAGGCGGCGCCGTCGGCCTGCACCACCATCACCGAGACGTTGTGCGCGACGACGTCGTGCAGCTCGCGGGCGATGCGGGCGCGCTCGGCGGCGACCGCCACCTTGGACTGCGCCTCGCGCTCCTTCTCGAGCCGGGCGGCGCGCTCCTCCAGCTGTGCGAAGTACGCCCGCCGGGTGCGCATGGAGTCGCCGAGCACCCACGCCAGCGCGAACGGCACCGTCTGGAAGACGGCTATCGCGATGTCGCCCCCGACGCCCGAGTGCTGCTGCGGCCAGCGCACCTGGGCCAGCGCGGCCGCGCACAGGCCGCCGACCAGCGCGAACCGGGAGGCCCAGCGGGCACCGACCGCGGCGACCGTGTAGATGATCACCAGCATGGCGAAGTTGGCGACCGTGGTCTCGATGTTGAGGACGAGCTGCGCCACGCCCGTCGCCGCCGCCAGCACCAGCATCTTCTCGGGCAGCCGGCGCCGCAGCGCGACGACCACGGCGAGCACCGCGGAGACGGCCATCGCCCCGGCGAACGACCCGTGGCGGTCCGGCGCCCCGTTGATGTTCGACACACTCACGCCGGAGATCCCGAACAGGAAGAGGGCCCAGAAGCCGTCGACCCACATCGGGTGTCTGCGGAGGAAGTCATAGAGGCGCTGCACGTAACCCAGAGTAGGGAAGCGCCGGGTGCCCGGGGGTCAACCGGAGGGCCGATCCGGGCCCGCTTCCCGTACTCCCCAAGGTGGAGGCTGTGATCACCTGTACGGCTGGCCCGCCTCTAGTCTGGCCCGATGGCGATGCACACCCCGGACACCCCGGACGTCCCGGACACCGAGTGGCGGAGCTGGGAGGAGGCCGCGCGGGCGGCGCTCTACGGACCGGACGGCTTCTACCGGCGCCCCGAGGGCCCGGCCGGGCACTTCCGTACCTCCGTGCACGCCTCCCCGCTCTTCGCGGCGGCCGTGGCCCGGTTGCTGTGCCGGATCGACGACGCGCTCGGCCGCCCCGGCGCGCTGGACTTCGTGGACATGGCGGCCGGGCGCGGCGAGCTGGCGGCGGGCGTGCTCGGCGCGCTCCCCTCGGACGTGGCGGCACGCGCGCGCGTGCGGTGCGTCGAGCTCGCCGACCGACCGGCGGGTCTCGACCCGCGCATCGCCTGGTCCGCGCGGCCGCCGGAGGAGGTCACCGGGCTGCTGTTCGCCAACGAGTGGCTGGACAACGTGCCGGTGGAGGTGGCGGAGGTGGACGCCGCGGGCGTGGCCCGGCGGGTCCTCGTCCGGCACGACGGCGCCGAGCGCCTCGGGGAGCCGGTCGACGGCGCACGGGCGCGCTGGCTGGCACGGTGGTGGCCGCTGCCGTCCGAGCCCGGCGCACGCGCGGAGATCGGACTGCCCCGCGACACCGCCTGGGCGGACACGGTCGCCCGGATGCGCCGGGGAGTGGCCGTCGCGGCCGACTACGCCCACACCGCCGGCGCCCGGCCGCCCTTCGGGACGCTCACCGGCTTCCGCCAGGGGCGGCAGACGGCGCCCGTGCCGGACGGGTCGTGCGACCTGACGGCGCACGTGGCGCTCGACGCGTGTGCCGCGGCCGCGCCGTCCGGCGGGCGGCTGCTGTCCCAGCGCGAGGCCCTGCGTGCCCTCGGCGTCAGCGGCGCACGCCCCGCGGCGGCACTGGCCGCCACCGACCCGGCCGGGTACGTCCGCGCCCTCGCGCGCGCGGGCGAGGCGGCCGAGCTGACCGCGCCCGGCGGCCTCGGCGACTTCGGCTGGCTGGTCCAGCCCGTGGGCACGGCCGACCCCTTCGGCGGCTGACCCCGGCGGCCGCCCGCGCGGGGCTGCTCGCGCAAGGCCGCGCAGGCCCGCGCGGGGCTACTTGTCGATGTCGCCGACCACGAAGAACATCGAGCCCAGGATCGCCACCATGTCCGCGACCAGCGTCCCCGGCAGCAGCTCGGTCAGGGCCTGGATGTTGTTGTACGACGCCGAGCGCAGCTTCAGCCGGTACGGGGTCTTCTCGCCCTTGCTCACCAGGTAGTAGCCGTTGATGCCGAGGGGGTTCTCGGTCCACGCGTAGGTGTGCCCCTCGGGGGCCTTGAGGACCTTCGGCAGCCGCTGGTTGACGGGGCCGGGCGGCAGACCGGCGAGGCGGTCCAGGCAGGCGTCGGCGAGGTCGAGCGCGTTGTGGGTCTGCTCCAGCAGGCACTCGAAGCGGGCCAGGCAGTCGCCCTCGCCGCGGGTGACCACCTTCAGGGTGTCCTGGAGCTGCCCGTAGGCGAGGTAGGGCTCGTCGCGCCGCAGGTCGAAGTCGACGCCCGAGCCGCGGGCGATCGGCCCGCTCACGCCGTAGGCGTGCACCGCCCCGGGCGCGAGCACGCCCACGCCCCGGGTGCGGCCGCGGAAGATCTCGTTGCCGAGCACCAGGTCGTCGAAGACGTCCATGCGCGAGCGGACCGCGGCGACGGCGGCACGCGCGCGCGTGCTCCACCCGGCCGGCAGGTCCTCCTTGAGGCCGCCGACGCGGTTGAACATGTAGTGCATCCGGCCGCCGGAGACCTCCTCCATCACGTTCTGGAGGACCTCGCGCTCGCGGAACGCGTAGAAGACCGGGGTGATCCCGCCGAGCTCCAGCGGGTAGCTGCCGAGGAACATCAGGTGGTTGAGCACCCGGTTCAGCTCGGCGAGCAGCGTGCGCGTCCACACCGCGCGCTCCGGCACCTCCATGCCGAGCATGCGCTCGACCGCGAGGACCACGCCCAGCTCGTTGGAGAAGGCCGACAGCCAGTCGTGGCGGTTGGCGAGCATGACGATCTGGCGGTAGTCGCGCGCCTCGAACAGCTTCTCCGCACCGCGGTGCATGTAGCCGATCACCGGCTCCGCATGCCGGATGCGCTCGCCGTCCAGCACGAGCTTCAGCCGCAGCACGCCGTGCGTGGAGGGGTGCTGCGGGCCGATGTTGAGCACCATGTCGGTGCTCTCCGCGGCGCCGCCGATCCCGACCGTGGTCTCCGTCGTAGGAGTCATGGGGACAGTCTCCCCCACGTACGCCGGCCCCGTGGAGACGGGGAGCGGGGAGGGAGGACGCGGGGGCGTCGAGCGGGGGCTGCTGGACCGCGCCCACGGGACGGTGCCGCCGGAGCGGGTGCAGGCGGTGCGGATCGTGGAACCGCCGACGCGGCGGCCGGGGTGGGGGCGGGTCGAGCCGGACGCCGCCGGGTCGTCCGGCACCGTGCTCCTGCCGGTTGCTCCGCGCACGGGCGCCGCGGAGGTCGTCGCCCGGGTGCTGCCGGGAGTGCGCGTGCCGGAGGCGGACCCGGGAGCGCGCCCGCCGCGACGCGCCCGGTGGTGCGTGCCGGTGTGGTGGCGGGGCCATGGACTCGTCGTCACGGACGCGGTGTTCGCCGCGCGGTACGGCCCGGTGCCGCGGCGGCTCGCGCTGGTGCCGCACGCCCGGGTGCGCCGCGCCCGGCTGGTCCAGGGGCCTGGCAGCGCCGGTGGGGCGTCGCCGACGTGCGGGGGGACCGGGGGCGGGCAGGACGGTCACGGCGCGGCTGCGGGGCGCGCGGGAGGCGGCCGCGCTGCTGCGGACCCGGGCCGAACGCTCGAGGAGGGGGCGGAGGGACGCCCGGCCGGACGGCCCGAACACGACGGGCGCGGTGCCTCACGGCACCGCGCCCGTCCTGCGTTCCCTCGTCCACCGGCGGCCCCGCCGTCCACGGCCGCCCGTCAGGAGGCCGCGCTGCGCAGCCCCTGCACGTCGATCTGCTCGGTCTCGTCGTGCTCCGTCAGGTCGATGACCTGGCCCGCCTCGCGGGCGGTCGCGGCGGCCGGCTTGTACCGGGACTCGGCCTCGGCCTTGTGCAGGGCCAGGGCCTCCTGCCCCACCACGTCGGCCAGGTCCTCGTTCTGGACGGCCTCCAGCTCGGTGGCCGCCCCGCCCTTCTGGGTGCCGAAGAAGTCGAACCCGCCCTCGACGACCGGGCGCCGCGCGGGCGCGGCCGGCACGACGGCCACCGCGGTCGGCACGGTGAAGTGGCCCGAGGGCTGCGCCGCTGCGGAGGGAGTGGTGGCGGCGACCGCGTGCTCGTGCGCGCCGGCCGCCGTGGACTTCCCCTCCGCCTCGTCCTCCTGTACGGGGGCGGCCCCGGTACCGGGACCGCCGTCCGTGGGTCCGGCGGGCACGGTGCCCTCGGGGGCCGCGGCGGGGTCCGCGGATGCGGATCGCGTCGGGGCCGTGCGGCCGGCGTCCGCGATGGAGCGGGCGTCCGTGACGTGAGCCGCCGGACCGCCGTCCCGCGCGGGGGCGGACGCCCCGGCCGGGCGGGCCGTGTCCGGACCGGCCGTCGCCGTGCCGTCGGTCCCGGGCGCCTCGTCGCCGTCCGGGTCCGGAGCGGCGTCGCGGGATCCGTCCGCGTCCGGGGCGGCACCCTGGGATCCGTCCCCACCGGTGTCCGCCCGCACGTCCGCGTCGCTGCGGGTCTTGGCGTCCTCCGGCGCTTCCGCGTCCCGGTGCGCCTCGGTCTCCGTCTCCGCGTCGGCGTCGAGGCGGGACAGCGCCGCCCCCGCGCGCAGGAACAACTGGGAGCCCTCGGGCGAGAAGACGGGGGACGTCCGGGGGGACTCCTCCGCCTCCTCCGCGCGCGCCTCCCGCGGGCCCGGCGTACCGGCTCCGGCATCGATGTCGGACCCTGCGTCCGCCGTCCCGCCGGACGCCGTGGTCCCCTCGTGGGCGGGCGTGGGGGCTGCCGCCTGCGGGTCCGCCACCTCCTCGTCGCGCGCCGGGGGCACGTCCTCGTCGACCGCCGCGGGCCGCCCGGTCCGGTCGTCCGTCCCCGGGGGCAGCGCGCGCGCATCGGTGGACGCCTCGATCTCCAGCAGGCGCCGGCCCTCCAGGGCGGTCGCCCGCTCGGTCTCCGCCGTGGCGTACCGCCTCAGCAGCGAGGCGTGCTCGTTGCGCAGGCCCGCCAGCTCCGCACGCTTCGCGCGGAGCTTCTGCTCCAGGCGGCCGCGCAGTTCGCGGGACTCCTCCAGGTCGGTCTCCAGTTCGGCGACCCGCTCCTCGAAGCGCCACTCGTCACCCGCCCGCGCGCGCGTGAGGTCGGCGACCTGCTTGCCCGCCTGCACGTCCCAGCGGCGCATGACGAACGCGCCGAGCGCCGCCGTCGCCGCGCCGGCCGCCGCCAGGGAGCGCAGCACCATCGGTGCCGCGAACACCCAGGGGCCGAGGGCGCAGACGAGCGCGACACCGGCGATCGCCGAAGGAGGCAGAAGCCTGTGCAAGGGCGGGGAATGGCGGTGACGTCCACGTGGCATGGCCAGAAACTTACCGCGCGTAGGCGAATCGCGGAGCCCCGGGCCGCAAAAAGGCAGCCCTACCGAGTCCTTCACGCGACATCAGGAGTTCCGCGTGCATTTCCCCTCCCCAATCAAGATCATTTCAGAGGTCGCTCAGCCGTCCGCTCATCCACTGCAGCGCACCGGGGATCTCGCGCCGCCACGTGTTGAAGTTGTGGCCGCCGCTGGCGAGGATGATCGACGCGATCCGCGTCTTATTCGTGGCCCGCACCGCGTTGATGAAGGCCAGCGTCGCCTTGTAGTTGGTTTCGCCGAGACGGCTGCTGGTGACCAGCAGCGACGTGTTCGGAGCCGGCAGGTGCCTGATGCTCCATGCCAGGTCGGCGCGATTCTGCAGGGCCTTGTTCCGGTGGAAGAGATCGCCGGTCGTGGGGTCGATCGGCGCCTTGTAGTAAGGGGAAAGGCCGACGCCCGCGGCATACACCTCGGGATGGTGCACGGCGAGTTTCAACGCGCAGTAACCGCCGGTGGAATCACCGATGATGCCCCAGCTGCCGGGCTTCCTGCCGATCCGGTAGTGGGCGAGCAGCGCGTCGGGCAGGTCGCGGGCGAAGAACGACTCGGTGTGCGGGCCGCCGGGAATGTCGACGCACTCGGTGTCCCGCGGCGGCGCCACCGTCGGACGCAGCATCACCAGGATCATCGGCTGCATCCGGCCGTCCTTGGCGAGGTTCTGCGCCGTCTCCGGGTACTTGAGCTTCGACACCAGCGCCTGCGTCGTCCCCGGGTAGCCGGTGAGGACCACGGCCGCGGGGAACGTGCGGTTGCGGTACTGCGGCTGGAAGTACTCCGGCGGCAGGTAGACGGACGCGGGCGACGCTATGTGCGTCGTGCGGCCCACGATGTCGACCTTCTGGATCTGGCCGGACAGCTGCGGCCGCCCACCCCCCGACAACGACATCTGCTGCGTGCCGACCACCTGGAGCGGGCCGCCGGTGGAGCCGCCGTTGTTGTCGACGACGACGCCCTGGTCCGTCTCCTCGCCGAGGAGGTCCGCCCAGCTGGCGTAGAAGCCGAAGCTCTGGTTGGCGACCAGGCCCGCGCAGGCGAAGAGCGCGACCTGGGTGGCCAGCAGCATGCCGACGCGCCCGCTGACGGCCTGCCAGGTGCGGCGCGCCAGGTGTGGCCAAAGCCACACCGTGCCCGCAAACAGCAGCACGGCCAACAGGACCGCCAGTACCAGCACTTTGTTGCTCGTGAGACCCATGGGCCCTTCCCTGCCTGCACTTCCCGGCCGCTCCGCCGACGCTCCTTCGCGTGGACTTGCCCCGGCCTTTCCCTTGCCTTTGTCCCGACTTTCCGGTGGGGAGTGAACCTTCCTCCCCGAGACACCGTCCTAGAGGGCGCAATGTCGCCGGATGCCCGGATCGGCACCGGATTCAAGGTCTCTCGCAGAACTACGGGATGCGATGTCTGTCAGGATAGATGGGGAAATGTCTGACCGGGTTCCGAGCCGATCAACCCAAGTGCGGCGCGTACTGCGCGGTCCGCGCCCCGAAGCCGTTCCGGCACTGGTCGGCACCGCCTGCGCGGTCGTGGGTCTCCTCGACATCGCCGCGGGCGTCTTCCCGCGCTTCCGGCACAGCCGCATGCACGAGATCGCCGAGGTGCTGCCGGGCTCGTTCGGCCCGTTCGCCGCGGCGCTCTCACTCAGCGCGGGTGTCCTCCTGCTGCTGCTCGCGCACGGCCTGAAGCGCCGCAAGCGCCGGGCCTGGCGGGCGGCCGTGGCCCTGCTGCCGGCCGGCGCCGCCGCGGAGTTCGTCTACCGGCACTCCGTCATCGGCGTGGTCATCGCACTGGCGCTGCTCGCGCCCCTGCTGATCCACCGATCGGAGTTCGCCGCCCTGCCGGACCCGCGCAGCCGCTGGAAGGCACTGGCCAACTTCGTCCTCATGAGCGCCGGTTCGCTCGTCCTCGGGATGATCATCGTCAGCGTCCACCCGCACCGCATGGTGGGCAACCCGAGCGTCGCCGACCGCCTCACCCACGTCGTCTACGGCCTGTTCGGCTTCGAGGGCCCCGTCTACTACCAGGGCGCCACCTCCTGGACCGTCGCCATGTCCCTCGGCGCCCTCGGCTGGCTGACCGCGGTGACCACCGTCTACCTCGCCTTCCGGCCCGAGCACCCGGCCGCCCGCCTGACGGAGGAGGACGAGTCCCGGCTGCGCGCCCTGCTCGACAAGCACGGCGCCCGCGACTCCCTCGGCCACTTCGCGCTCCGCCGCGACAAGGCCGTCGTCTTCTCCCCCAGCGGCAAGGCCGCCGTGACCTACCGCGTCGTCTCCGGCGTGATGCTCGCCAGCGGCGACCCGATCGGCGACGTCGAGGCGTGGCCGGGCGCCATCGAGCGCTTCATGGACGAGGCCAAGGCCCACTCCTGGACGCCCGCGGTCGTGGGCTGCTCCGAGACCGGCGGCGAGGTGTGGACCCGGGAGACCGGCCTGGACGCCCTGGAACTGGGCGACGAGGCGGTGGTGGACGTCGCGGATTTCTCCCTCGCCGGACGCGCGATGCGCAACGTCCGTCAGATGGTCAAGCGCATCGAGCGGGCCGGCTACGAAACCCGGGTACGGCGCACCCGTGACATCGGCGAGGCCGAGCTGGACCGGATCCGGCACGCCGCGGAGGACTGGCGCGGCACCGACACCGAGCGCGGCTTCTCCATGGCCCTCGGCCGCATCGGCGACCCCGCCGACCAGGACTGCCTCATCGCCACCGCGCACAAGGCGGACGACGCGGCCGGCCCCTACGGCGACCTGAAGGCGGTCCTGCACTTCGTGCCCTGGGGCACGGACGGCGTCTCCCTGGACCTGATGCGCCGCGACCGCTCCGCCGACCCCGGCATGAACGAGCTGCTGATCGTCGCCGCGCTCCAGGCCTCGCCCAAGCTCGGCATCCAGCGCATCTCGCTGAACTTCGCGATGTTCCGCTCGGCCCTGGCCCGCGGCGAGAAGATCGGCGCCGGCCCGGTGCTGCGCGCCTGGCGCGGACTGCTGGTCTTCCTCTCCCGCTGGTTCCAGATCGAGTCGCTGTACAAGTTCAACGCCAAGTTCCAGCCCCGCTGGGAACCGCGGTTCGTGGTCTACCGGGCCTCCGCCGACCTGCCCCGCATCGGCTTCGCCGCCATGCAGGCCGAGGGCTTCGTCGACATCGCCCTGCCGCTGCCGCGCTTCCTGCGCCGCCGCTCCGCCGCCGCCCGCCCCTGCACCCACACGGTCGCCGAGCACGACATGCGCGCGGCCTGACCCCGGAGCCGGACCGCACGGCCGGCCTCCCCCCACAGCGCGAAGCCCCCGGTCCCCGGCCGGGGGCTTCGCGCTGGCCCCGGGATCGCGGCGGCACCCGGAACAGACCCTAGGCTGAACGTATGAGCAATCACAGCGCACGCGGCCGCGTGGCGGGCCTCCCTGCGTGGGACCGCTGCGCGGTCATGGGGGTGGTCAACGTCACCCCCGACTCCTTCTCCGACGGCGGCCGCTGGTTCGACACCACCGCGGCCGTCAAGCACGGCCTGCACCTGGTCGCGCAGGGCGCCGACCTCGTCGACGTGGGAGGCGAGTCCACCCGCCCCGGCGCCACCCGCGTGGACGAGGCCGAGGAGCTGCGGCGGGTCGTCCCCGTGGTCCGCGGGCTGGCCTCCGAGGGCGTCGCGGTCTCCGTGGACACCATGCGCGCCTCCGTCGCCGCCCAGGCGCTCGCCGCGGGCGCCGCGCTCGTCAACGACGTCAGCGGCGGCCTCGCCGACCCCGCCATGGTCCCCGTCGTCGCCGAGGCGGGCGCCCCCTTCGTCGTCATGCACTGGCGCGGCTTCCTGCAGGGCGGCGCCGTGCAGGGCGTGTACGAGGACGTCGTCACCGAGGTCGCCGACGAGCTGCGCGCACGCGTGGAGGCCGTCCTGGACGGCGGCGTCGCCCCGGAGCGGATCGTCGTCGACCCCGGCCTCGGCTTCTCCAAGGAGGCCGAGCACGACCTGGCGCTCCTGGCCCACCTCGACCGCCTGCTCGGCCTCGGCCACCCCGTGCTGGTCGCCGCCTCCCGCAAGCGGTTCCTCGGCCGGGTCCTGGCCGGCCCCGAGGGCGCCCCGCCACCGGCCCGGGAGCGCGACGCCGCCACGGCCGCCGTGTCCGCACTCGCGGCGCACGCCGGCGCGTGGGCGGTGCGCGTCCACGAGGTCCGCGCCACGGCGGACGCCGTACGGGTCGCACAGGCCGTGGAGGAGGCACGCGGCCATGCACACACGCCGGGCGGAATCACGCCGGGCGGGAGCACCCCGGAAGAGGCCCGGTGAGCGCGCCCCACACCGACGTCGAAGAGGTCGAGGCGGCCAACACCGCGTTCTACGAAGCACTGGAGCGGGGCGACTTCGACGCGCTGTCCTCGCTCTGGCTCACCCCCTCCGACCTGGGCGTCGACGAGGAGTGGCACGACCCCGCCGACACCGGCGTGATCTCCTGCGTGCACCCCGGCTGGCCGGTGCTCACCGGCCGCGGCGAGGTCCTCAGGTCGTACGCGCTGATCATGGCGAACACCGACTACATCCAGTTCTTCCTCACCGACGTCCATGTGTCCGTCACCGGCGACACCGCCCTGGTGACCTGCACCGAGAACATCCTCAGCGGCGGGCCCCCGCCGCAGGGCGAGGACGAGCTCGGCCCACTGGTGGGACAGCTCGTGGTCGCCACGAACGTGTTCCGGCGCACCGGCGCGGGCTGGAAGCTCTGGTCGCACCACGCCTCACCGGTTCTGGCCGAAAACAGCGGGGACGAGGACGACGAGACACCCACCTGAGTGGGTAGGCACCTCCGCAGGAGCGAAGAAGTGGTTGGAATCACGGTCTCGGGGTAGGGGCGGCTACCGAGCCGTGGCAGCCGGGTTCTCCAGGGGAAACGCACCGTGAACCCTTCCGGTCCGGGTGCCGGCCCGCCTCCCCGCGTCCCGGCTCTGTCCGTGCCCGCAGGTAGATTCGTTCGAGGCCGGTGCACCGCCCGCACGCGGTGACCACCGGTCGCCACCGACGATTGCAGGAGTGATTCGCGTGGATCGTGTCGCGCTGCGCGGCCTGAAGGCCCGCGGGCACCACGGAGTGTTCCCCAAGGAACGCGAAGAGGGGCAGACCTTCATCGTGGACCTGGTGCTGGGCCTGGACACCCGCCCGGCCGCGGCCGGCGACGACCTGGCGAAGACCGTCCACTACGGCATCGTGGCCGAGGAGGTCGTGGCCGCCGTCGAGGGCGAGCCCGTGAACCTCATCGAGACCCTGGCCGAGCGCATCGCCCAGGTGTGCCTGAAGCACGAGGGGGTCGAGGAGGTCGAGGTCTGCGTGCACAAGCCCGACGCGCCGATCACCGTCCCCTTCGACGACGTGACCGTCACCATCACCCGGAGCCGAGTATGACCGCACCGTTCACCAAGGGTCCCCACGACCCGACCGTCCAGCCGGTCCCCGCCTCCGTCGTCGACCAGGTCGACGCCGCCGACACGACGCTGTCCAACCCCAAACGCGCAGTGGTCTCCCTCGGCTCGAACCTCGGCAACCGCCTGGAGACCCTCCAGGGGGCCGTCGACGCCCTCGAGGACACCCCCGGGGTCCGCATCAAGGCCGTCTCCCCCGTCTACGAGACGGAGCCCTGGGGCGTCGAGCCCGGCACCCAGCCGTCGTACTTCAACGCGGTCGTGGTGCTGAAGACGACCCTCCCGCCGTCCTCGCTCCTGGAGCGCGCACACGCCATCGAGGAGGCCTTCAACCGGGTCCGGGACGAGCACTGGGGCCCGCGCACCATCGACGTCGACATCGTCTCCTACGCCGACGTCGTCTCCGACGACCCGCAGCTGACCCTCCCCCACCCGCGGGCCCACGAGCGCGCCTTCGTCCTGGCCCCCTGGCACGACGTCGACGTGGAGGCGCAGCTCCCCGGCCGCGGCCCCGTGGCCCACCTCCTCGGCACCGTCACCCGGTCCGGCGTCGCGCCGCGCGCCGACCTGGAACTCCGGCTGCCCGAGTAGTCGTTAAGGTCTAGGGCGTGCGCGCCGCACCGCCGGGCAGGCGGGACCTGCGCGCCACGCCCTGACGCCGGAGACACGTCACGGCACCAGACGACGCCCGCTCCGACCGGGTCGCGACCGGACCGGGACGAGCCGCCGACCCACAGTCCGGGGGAGCTGAAGGAAGACCGTGAAAGAGCTGCGCATCAGGGTGCTGGCCGGCGTGTTCGTCGTCGCCGGCGTGCTGTCGTGGGCGGGCGCCCGCCTGTGGAACTCCGTGGGGACCCTCCCCAGCGTCCCCCTGGCCGCCCCCATCGTCCTCGCACTGATCGCCGTGGTCCTGCTGTCCACGGCGCTCTCCCTGCGCGCCCGCCTGCGGGCCCAGCGCGAGCGCCGCCCCGGCGCCAAGGGCGTCGACCCGCTGATGGCCGCCCGCGCGGTCGTCTTCGGCCAGGCCAGCGCCCTGGTGGCCGCCCTGGTCGCCGGCATGTACGGCGGCACGGGCGTCTTCCTGCTCGAACTGCTGGACATCCCCGCCCGCCGCGACCAGGCCTTCTACGCCGGCTTCTCCGTCCTCGCGGGCATCGCCGTGATAGCGGCCGCCCTCTTCCTGGAGCGCGTCTGCAAACTCCCCGAGGACGACGACGAGGACCACAACGGCACGGAGCCGGCGGCCTGACCACCAGGGCCCGCGCACCGGACGGCCGGCCACCAGGAGTCCCGGGCAGGGGTCGAGGCGGCAGCCGTAGGGAGTGAGGGCTCGGGCCTATCGCGCCATGATCAGGCTCATCGCCTCGTTGCGCGTGGCAGAGTCCCGCAGCTGGCCGCGCACCGCCGACGTGATGGTCTTCGCACCCGGCTTCCGGACGCCCCGCATCGTCATGCACATGTGCTCGCACTCGATGACGACGATCACTCCGCGCGGCTCGAGGATCTTCATCAGCGAGTCGGCGATCTGCGTGGTGAGCCGCTCCTGCACCTGCGGGCGGCGCGCGTAGACGTCCACGAGCCGGGCGAGCTTCGAAAGGCCCGTGATCTTGCCGTCCACGGACGGGATGTAGCCGACGTGGGCCACGCCGACGAACGGCACGAGGTGATGTTCGCAGGAACTCAGCACCTCGATGTCCTTCACCAGCACCATCTCGTCGTGGCCCAGGTCGAAGGTCGTGGTCAGGACGTCCTCGGGCTGCTGGCGCAGGCCGGCGAATATCTCCTGGTAGGCCCGGGCCACCCGGGCGGGGGTCTCGCGCAGGCCCTCGCGGTCCGGGTCCTCGCCGACCGCGATCAGCAGCTCGCGGACGGCGTTCTCGGCGCGCTTCTCGTCGAACTCGCCGATGGTCCCCTCGCCGTCCAGCGTCACGGGGTCGGTCATCTGAAGCCTCGTTCCTGTGCGTGTCACGCGTGTGGGCCACGCGCCTCATCTGCGGACATACGGACATGCCGCGCCCCCCAAGGCTAGAACCTCGGGGGGCGCGGCATTCATTCCGGGGCCGGTAAGGGCCGGTCAGGTGTCCCGGCGGTCCTCCGGAGCCTGCTCGGTCGCCGGGCCGGGCTCCGTCGCCGTCGACTTCACGGTGCTGATCGCCGGGGAGGCGCCGTTCGCACCGTTGGTCAGTGCCAGCTCCTTGGGGGAGAGCACCGGCGGGCGGGTGGACGGCGTGCGCCGGGAGGAACCGGTCCAGGCGGGCCGGGGCGGGCGCTTGACGATCTGGGCGAAGATCTCGGCGATCTCCTCCTTGCCCAGGGTCTCCTTCTCCAGGAGGGCCAGGACGAGGTTGTCGAGGACGTCGCGGTTCTCGACCAGGATCTCCCAGGCCTCGTTGTGCGCATTCTCGATGAGCTTCTTGACTTCCTCGTCCACCAGGGCGGCGACCTCTTCCGAGTAGTCGCGCTGGTGGGCCATCTCACGGCCGAGGAAGGGCTCGGTGTTGTCGCCGCCGAACTTGATGGCGCCGAGCCGCTCGGTCATGCCGTACTGCGTGACCATCGCGCGGGCCGTGGAGGTGGCCTTCTCGATGTCGTTGGCCGCGCCGGTGGTCGGGTCGTGGAAGACGAGCTCCTCCGCCGCGCGCCCGCCCAGCATGTAGGCCAGCTGGTCGAGCATCTCGTTGCGGGTGGTGGAGTACTTGTCCTCGTCCGGCAGGACCATCGTGTAGCCGAGGGCACGGCCGCGCGAGAGGATCGTGATCTTGTGGACCGGGTCGGAGTTCGGCGAGGCCGCCGCGACCAGGGCGTGACCGCCCTCGTGGTACGCGGTGATCTTCTTCTCCTTGTCCGACATGATCCGGGTCCGCTTCTGCGGGCCCGCGACCACGCGGTCGATCGCCTCGTCCAGCATCTGGTTGTCGATCAGCTTCTTGTCCGAGCGGGCCGTCAGCAGCGCGGCCTCGTTCAGCACGTTGGAGAGATCGGCACCCGTGAAGCCGGGGGTACGACGGGCGACGGCGCTCAGGTCGACGTCGGGCGCGACCGGCTTGCCCTTCTGGTGGACCTTGAGGATCTCCAGGCGGCCCTGCATGTCCGGGCGGTCGACCGCGATCTGCCGGTCGAAGCGGCCGGGACGCAGCAGCGCCGGGTCCAGGATGTCCGGGCGGTTGGTCGCGGCGATGAGGATCACGCCGCCCTTGACGTCGAAGCCGTCCATCTCGACGAGCAGCTGGTTCAGCGTCTGCTCGCGCTCGTCGTGACCGCCGCCGAGGCCGGCGCCGCGGTGGCGGCCGACCGCGTCGATCTCGTCGACGAAGACGATGGCGGGCGCGTTGGCCTTGGCCTGCTCGAAGAGGTCACGGACCCGGGAGGCACCGACACCGACGAACATCTCGACGAAGTCGGAACCGGAGATCGAGTAGAAGGGGACGCCGGCCTCGCCCGCGACGGCGCGCGCGAGCAGGGTCTTGCCGGTGCCGGGCGGGCCGTACAGCAGCACACCCTTGGGGATCTTGGCGCCGACGGCCTGGAACTTGGCCGGCTCCTGCAGGAACTCCTTGATCTCGTGGAGCTCCTCGACGGCCTCGTCCGCGCCGGCGACGTCGGTGAACGTCGTCTTCGGGGTGTCCTTGGTGATGAGCTTGGCCTTGGACTTGCCGAAGTTCATGACCCGGGAGCCGCCGCCCTGCATCTGATTCATCAGGAACAGGAAGACGACGACGATGAGGACGAAGGGGAGCAGGGAGAGCAGGACGCCGACGAACGGGTTCTGCTTGGACGGCGAGACCGTGTAGCCGTCCGGGATCTGCTTGTCCTGGTACTTGGTCTGCAGCATGTTGGCGACGGTCACGCCCTGGTCGCCGATGTAGCTCGCCTGGATCTTCGAGCTGCCCTCGACCTTCTGCCCGTCCTTGAGCTCGACCTTGATGGTCTGCTCGTCGCCGGTGGTCAGCTTGGCCGACTGGGCCCTGTTGTCGTTGATCGCTGCAACGACCTGGCCGGTGTCAACCGTCTTGTAGCCGCCGGACGAGCCGACGACCTGCATCAACACGACCACGGCAAGGACGGCCAGCACGATCCACATGACCGGCCCACGGAAGTATCGCTTCACGTCCATCCATACGGAGCGGTGCCGCCCCGTCCCTCCTGCCACAGTGAGTTTGATAAGACAGTTCTTCTGACGGTACCCCAGCATGGTGACCCGAAGCCGCACGGGCGGCCCGGCGTTCCCGTCTGCATGCTCCAACGGCCGCAGGCCCCCCGAGGTTCCCGATCACCGTACGGCTCTTGGGCCCTCCGAGGGTCAGCCGCCGTACACGTGGGGCGCGAGCGTACCGACGAACGGCAGGTTCCGGTACTTCTCGGCGTAGTCCAGCCCGTAGCCGACGACGAACTCGTTGGGGATGTCGAAGCCCACCCACTCCACGTCGATGGCGACCTTGGCGGCCTCGGGCTTGCGCAGCAGCGTGCAGACCTTCAGCGAGGCGGGCTCGCGCGAGCCGAGGTTGGAGATCAGCCAGGACAGGGTCAGGCCCGAGTCGATGATGTCCTCGACGATCAGGACGTGGCGGCCCTTGATGTCGGTGTCGAGGTCCTTGAGGATCCGCACCACGCCGGAGGACTGGGTGCCCGCCCCGTAGGAGGACACCGCCATCCAGTCCATGGTGAGCGGGGTGGACAGCGCCCGGGCGAGGTCGGCCATGACCATCACCGCGCCCTTGAGGACGCCGACGATCAGCAGGTCCTTGCCCGCGTACTCCGCGTCGATCTTCGCGGCCAGCTCGGCCAGCTTGGCGTCGATCTCTTCCTTGGTGATGAGTACCTGCTGGAGGTCGGCACCCATGTCTTTCGCGTCCACCCGCATCACTTTCGGTCGTCCCACCGGCTGTCCCGGCCTCTCCCGCAGGAGGGGCCGACCGTCCGGACCGGCCCCCTCGGGGGCCGACCGGGCGCCTCCCGAGGGGGAGGGATTCAGCCTTGCCGGATCACCAGTCTGCCACCCTGCCGCTGGGCGACGACCCGGCCCGGCAGGTTGATGGCCCCCTGACCGCGCCAGCCGGTGATCAGCCGGTCGACTTCCTCGATGTGCCGGGCGAAGAGGGAACCGGCCGGAGCGCCGGCGTCGATGGCGGCACGGCGCAGGATCCGGCGGCGCACGGCGGGCGGCAGGGCGAAGAGCTTGTCGCACTGCAGGCGGCCGGCGGCGTCGCGGACGGATGCCTCGGCCTGGCCGGCCCAGATGTCGAGCGCGTCGGCGTCGTCGCGGGAGAGCTGGGCGGTGCGGGCCAGGGCCTCGACGACACCCTTGCCCAGGGCCTTCTCCAGGGCCGGCAGCCCTTCGTGGCGGAGGCGGGACCGGGTGTAGGCGGGGTCGGCGTTGTGCGGGTCGTCCCAGACGGGCAGGGACTGGACCATGCAGGCCTTGCGGGCGGTCTGCCGGTCGATGTGCAGGAAGGGGCGGCGGTAGCGGCCGCCGGTCCCCGAGACCGCGGCCATGCCCGACAGGGAGCGGATGCCGGATCCGCGGGCGAGGCCGAGCAGGACGGTCTCAGCCTGGTCGTCGCGGGTGTGGCCGAGCAGGACCGCGGCGGCGCCGTGGCGTTCGGCGGTGGCGTCGAGGGCCGCGTAGCGGGCGTCCCGGGCGGCGGCCTCGGGGCCGCCCTCGCGGCCGACGGCCACGGCGACCGACTCGACCGGGTCCAGGCCGAGCTCGCGCAGGCGCAGGGCGACTTCCTCGGCGCGCAGGTCCGAGCCGGGCTGCAGGCCGTGGTCGACGGTGATGCCGCCCGCGCGCAGACCCAGCTTGGGGGCTTCGAAGGCGAGGGCGGAGGCGAGCGCCATGGAGTCGGCGCCGCCGGAGCAGGCGACGAGCACGAGCGGTGCCGGTGGGCGCCCGGGCGGGGCGGGCCGGCGTCCGGGCCCGGCGCTCTGCGGCGCGGGCAGGACGCCGCGCGCGGGCTGTTCGCGCCGGGGGGCGTGCAGGGCGCCCTGCGCGGTGCGCGCGGGCGGCAGCGGCTCGGCGGCGTGGCCCGAGGTCTGCTCGTTGAGGATGTCGTGGAGGACGCGGCGTACCGCCAGGCGTATCGCCGCGACCGCAGGATGGGGACCCATGTCCGGTTCCCTTCACGGAGTTTTCGGGGGGTGAGCCCGAGGATCGGTCACTCAGAGTGTGTCGATGGTGACAGAAACGGGCCGTTCCCCGAGCATTGCACGCCTACGCATGGCCCACGGTCCCTCGGACGGGTGAATGGAGCGACGTTTACCTGCCGTCGGCCGGATCCGGTTCATGGCGCGCACGGGTCGCTCACGGCTCCGGGCGGCGGTGCACGCGGGCGATCCAGTCGGCGGGCTTGGCGATCTCCGCCTTGGTGGGGAGGGTGTTGGGCGAGGTCCAGACGCGGTTGAAGCCGTCCATGCCGACCTGGTCCACGACGGCGCGGACGAAGCGTTCGCCGTCCCGGTACTGGCGCAGCTTGGCGTCGAGGCCGAGCAGTTTGCGCAGGGCCGCGTCGAGGCGGGAGGCGCCCTTGGCGCGCCGCTGCTGGAACTTCTCGCGGATCTCCGCGACGCTCGGCACGACGTCGGGGCCGACGCCGTCCATGACGAAGTCGGCGTGTCCCTCCAGGAGGGACATGACGGCGGTGAGGCGGCCGAGGATCTCGCGCTGCGCCGGGCTCTGGACCAGTTCGACCAGGGAGCGGCCGCCGTCGCTCTCCTCGCCCTCGGGGCGGCCTCCGGCGAGCGACTGGGCGGCCTCACGGATGCGCTCCAGGAAGGCACCGGGGTCGACGTCGGTCTCGGCGAGGAAAGACTGGATCTCGCCCTCGAGGTGGTCGCGGAGCCAGGGCACCGCGGTGAACTGCGTGCGGTGGGTCTCCTCGTGCAGACACACCCAGAGGCGGAAGTCGTGCGGCTGCACGTCGAGTTCGCGCTCGATGTGGACGATGTTGGGGGCGACGAGCAGCAGCCGTCCCCCGCCGCCGTCACCGGCGGGCAGGTCGCGGGTGGAGGGGGCGAAGGTCTCGTACTGGCCGAGGACCCGGGAGGCGAGGAACGACAGCAGCATGCCCAGTTCGACGCCGGTGACCTTGCCGCCGACGGCGCCGAGGACCGAGCCGCCGGGGGTGGCACCGCGCCGTTCCTGCATCTTCTCCAGCAGCGGGCGGAGGATCTCGCGGAACCCGGCGACGTTGGCCCGCACCCAGCCCGGCCGGTCGACGACCAGGACGGGGGTGTCGTGGACGTCGCCGGTGCCCAGCCGGGTGAAGCCCCTCACGTGCTGCTCCGAGGCCTTGGCGTGCCGGCGCAGTTCGGCGACGACGGCCCCGGCCTCGTCGCGGCTGATCTCGGGGCCGGGCCGTACGAGCCGGGTCGCGGTCGCGACCGCGAGATTCCAGTCGACCATCCCGGAAGAGGCAGCACCACCGATGCTCGTCATGCGTCAACGGTACGTGAGCAGCGCCGCCCGGGGCAGGGCCCGCGGGTCCTGCACCGCCCGGACCGGCCGGTGCGCCGGAGGGCGCTGGGCCGGTGCGGGGCGGTGGGCGGCGCGGCGTGCGGGAGCCGCCGGGGGTCAGCGGCAGCCGCAGCCGGCGAGGGCGGTCGCGGTGCGGTCCAGGGCCGCCTGGGCGGTGTCGGGGCCGGTGGTGTCCTGGGCGAGGAAGGCGAAGGCGAGCAGCCGGCCGTCGCGGTCCACGACCGTGCCCGCGAGCGTGTTCACGCCGGTCAGGGTGCCCGTCTTGGCCCGGACGACCCCGGCGGCACCGCCCTTGTAGCGGCCGCTGAGGGTGCCGGTGAAGTGGGCGACGGGCAGGCCGGTGAGGACGGGGCGCAGCTCGGGGTGGGCGGGGTCGCCGGCCTTGGTCAGCAGGGCGGTGAGCAGGTCGGCCGTGAGCCGGTCGGAGCGGTCGAGTCCGCTGCCGTCGTGGAAGGCCGCGCCGGCGAGGGGCAGGTGGAGCCGGGCGAGCCGGTCGGCGATCGCGGCGGCGCCGCCCTGGAAGTCGGGGCGGCGCCCCG
This sequence comes from Streptomyces tropicalis, assembly GCF_029269835.1. Lineage (GTDB taxonomy): Bacteria > Actinomycetota > Actinomycetes > Streptomycetales > Streptomycetaceae > Streptomyces > Streptomyces tropicalis. The sequence continues at coordinate 33,673 of NZ_JARJBB010000009.1, forward strand.
TCGCGGCGGCGGTCTGGCGGGCGAGGGCCTCGGCGATGTCGTTGTCGCTGTTGGTGAGCATCCGCTCGACCAGGGCGGACAGCGGCGGTGAGGACACGGCGGCCAGGGTGGTGGCGCGGGCGGTGGCCTTGGAGGGGCCGGGGGCCGTGGTCGTGATGCCCTGCGCGTTGAGGAACCGGCCGAAGCTGCGGGCGGCGTCGGCGGCCGGGTCGGCCGCGCGGGGGGCGGGACCGCTGGTGGAGCCGTCGGTGCGGGCCTCGTCGGCCGTCAGGGCGCTGACCGCGGCGAGGTTGTCGTTGACGCCGATGGGGTGGAGGCCGGTCCCGGCGTAGAGGGTGGTGTCGTAGGACAGGGTCACGCGGGACGTGCCGCGCTTCTTGAGGGCGGCGGCGGTGTTCGCGGCGAGGGTGCGCAGGGACGCCCAGCCCCGGGCGTCCTTCCGGGCGGTGAGCGTGGGGTCGCCGCCGCCGACGAGGACCAGCTCCCCGGTGCCGGGCTCCAGGGCGGCGCGGGTGGTGAGGCGGTGGTCGGCGCCGAGCGCGGACAGCGCGGCGGTCGCGGTGGCGATCTTGGTGGTGGAGGCGGGGGTGAGGGCGTCGTCCGTGCCCTCGCCGAAGAGCCGCCGGCCCGTGGCGATGTCGACGACGGCCGCGCCGTGGCGGGCGCCGAGCGCCGGGTCGGCGAGCAGCGGGCCGAGGACGTCGGCGAGCGCGGGGCCGCCCGAGGCGGACCTGACGGTGTTCGCCGACCGGCCGAGGCCGACCAGCACCGGGGCGGCGCTGATCGCGGTCTGCGGATCCCCGGCTCCGGACGAATCGGACCCGTCGCCGTGATCTGCGCCACCCGCGGGCCCCTGGGCGGCGGCCCGGTCCCGCTCGGCCGTACGCTGACCGGAGGAGTCCCAGGGACCGGCGACGGCGGCCACACCGGCGGCCAGCGCCAGCCCCGCGGAGACGGCACCCGCGGTGTACCGCCAGGCCCCCCGCCCGGCGGGCCGCGGCCGCACCGCGCGCGTCCACCGTGCGAGGCGCGGCCGGACGGTCCGTGCGGCCCGTACGACATGCGGCCGAGCGGTCCGCGCGACCCGCGCCAGGCGCGGCCTCGCGGCACGCCATGCCTTCAGCTCCGGCACGACCACCAGCCCCTTTCGCGATCACACACGTGCGTGAGGGACACTTAACCACCAGAACTATGTGTTGATCATGGAGGAGCCACCGGTGGAGTTCGACGTCACGATCGAGATCCCGAAGGGTTCGCGGAACAAGTACGAGGTGGACCACGAGACCGGTCGGATCCGCCTGGACCGTCGACTCTTCACCTCGACCAGCTACCCGGCCGACTACGGCTTCGTCGAGAACACGCTCGGCGAGGACGGCGACCCGCTGGACGCGCTGGTGATCCTGGACGAGCCGACGTTCCCCGGCTGCCTCATCAAGTGCCGTGCGATCGGCATGTTCCGGATGACGGACGAGGCCGGCGGCGACGACAAGCTGCTGTGCGTGCCGGCGTCCGACCCGCGCGTGGAGCACCTGCGGGACATCCACCACGTGTCGGAGTTCGACCGCCTGGAGATCCAGCACTTCTTCGAGGTCTACAAGGACCTGGAGCCCGGCAAGTCGGTCGAGGGCGCCAACTGGGTGGGCCGGACCGAGGCCGAGGCCGAGATCGAGCGGTCGATCAAGCGCGCCCAGGAGCACGGTCACTGATCCGTCCGGCGTCCGGGGCCGCGCGCACCTCTTGATCACGGGGGGCGACGCGGCCCTTTCGCGTTCCGGTGCGCATACTGAGGCTTACGGAAGGTGTCGTTCAGGGAGCGTTGCTCAGTGACGGATGCGGAGGACCGCAAGCCGCAGTCGGACGAGGCGAGGAGTGCGTTCCGGCCTCCCGCCCGGGCGGCCGTGGCGTCCTCGGTCGACGGCGAGTCGTCCACGACCTCGGAGTTCGCGCTCCCCCAGGGGCTGGTCGTCCCCAGAACCGGGGGGGAGTCGCCGGAGACGACCTCGGAGTTCGCGGTCCCGGACGGGCTCGACGTCTCCTCTCACGCCGCGGAGAGCGAGGGGTCGGCGTTCAGCACGCCGAGCCTGTACAGCAGCAGCGGGGCGCCCGCCGCCTTCACTCCGCCGAACGGCATCCCCCTGGTCAGCCTGACCAAGGACGCCCCCTGGCAGGACCGGATGCGCACGATGCTGCGCATGCCGGTCACCGAGCGTCCGGCGCTGGAGCCGGTGCAGAAGGCGGAGGAGGAGGGCCCGGCCGTCCCGCGCGTGCTGGACCTGACGCTGCGTATCGGCGAGCTGCTGCTCGCGGGCGGCGAGGGCGCCGAGGACGTGGAGGCGGCGATGTTCGCGGTCTGCCGCTCCTACGGCCTGGACCGCTGCGAGCCGACCGTCACCTTCACGCTGCTGTCGATCTCCTACCAGCCGTCGCTGGTGGACGACCCGGTGACGGCGGCGCGCACGGTCCGCCGCCGCGGCACCGACTACACCCGCCTCGCGGCCGTGTTCCGGCTCGTCGACGACCTGAGCGACCCGGAGAACCACCTGTCGCTGGAGGAGTCCTACCGGCGGCTCGCGGAGATCCGCCGAAACCGTCACCCGTACCCGGGCTGGGCCCTCACCGCTGCCGCCGGGCTGCTGGCCGGTGCGGCCTCGGTGCTGGTCGGCGGCGATCTGATCGTGTTCGTCGCGGCCGCGCTCGGCGCGATGCTCGGCGACCGGCTGGCGTGGCTGTGCGCGGGGCGCGGACTTCCGGAGTTCTACCAGTTCACGGTCGCGGCGATGCCCCCGGCGGCGCTCGGGGTCGCGCTGACGGTGGCGCACGTCGAGGTGAACGCGTCCGCGGTCATCACCGGTGGGCTGTTCGCGCTGCTGCCCGGCCGGGCGCTGGTGGCGGGCGTGCAGGACGGCCTGACCGGCTTCTACATCACCGCCTCCGCGCGTCTGCTGGAGGTCATGTACTTCTTCGTCGGCATCGTCGCCGGCGTGCTGCTGGTGCTGTACTTCGGCGTGAAGGTGGGCGCCCAGCTCGACCCGGACGTGGCGCTGAGCGTCAGCGAGCGGCCGGTGCTGCAGATCGTGGCGTCGATGCTGCTGTCGCTGACCTTCGCGGTGCTGCTCCAGCAGGAGCGCTCCACGGTCCTGTGGGTGACCCTCAACGGCGGCGTCGCCTGGACGGTGTACGGCGCGATGCACTACGTCGGCGATCTGTCGCCGGTGGCCTCCACGGCGGCGGCCGCGGGCCTGGTGGGCCTCTTCGGGCAGTTGCTGTCGCGCTACCGCTTCGCGTCCGCGCTGCCGTTCACCACGGCGGCGATCGGTCCGCTGCTGCCCGGTTCGGCGACCTACTTCGGGCTGCTGTCCATCGCGCAGAACAACGTGGACAAGGGGCTCGTGTCGCTGGCCAAGGCGGTGTCGCTGGCCATGGCGATCGCGATCGGCGTGAACCTCGGGTCGGAGATCTCCCGGCTGTTCCTCAGGCTGCCCGGCGGTTCGGCCGAGGGGCGGCGGGCGGCCAAGCGCACCAGGGGTTTCTGACCGCCCGCGCCGGTCTCACGTCCGGTAGGGGTCCTGGCCGTGCGGGTGGGGCCGGCCGCCCCGCCCGTCGCCGTCCTGGCCGCCGTACGGCTGCCGGGGGTACTGCTGCTGCGGATACGCCTGCTCCGGGGGCTGCGGGTACGCCTGCTGCGGGCTCTGCCGGTCCGGGTGCTGCCCCTGCGTGTACGACGGGTCTCCGCCGTGCCGGCCCGGGTACTGCGGCCGGGCGTACGCCTGCGGGTCCGCGTACTGCGGGTCCGCGTGTCCCCGGTCCGCGTACTGCGGGTCCGCGTACCCCTGGCCGGCGTGTCCCCGGTCCGCGTGCTGCGGGTCCGCGTACCCCTGGCCGGCGTGGCCCTGGTCCGCGTACTGCTGCCCGGGGTACTGCGGCCGCGCGTACCGGCCGCCTTCGTGGTGCTGCCGGTCGCCGTACCCCTGATCGCCGTAGGCCCGGTCCCCGTAGGCCTGATTTCCGTAGGCCTGATTCCCGTGGGTGCGGTCTCCGTACGCCTGGTCCGGGTACGCCCGGTCCCCGTAAGCCTGGCCGGGACCGCCGTACGGCTGCTGCTCCTGGCGCGGGTACGGGCGGGCGCCGCCGCGGGGCGCGCCGGGGGCCTGCGCGGGATCCGGGGAGGCCGGCTCGACGCGGCGCAGCCGGGTCGTCGCGTCGTCCAGGGTGGGCTGCTGCGGCCCTGCGGGGGCGGCCGGCTCCTCCCGAGGGGCCTTGGCGGCCTTGGAGCGGGCCCGCAGGACCTCGATGGCGACCGGGACCACCGAGACGAGGACGATCAGGATCAGGATCGCCTCGATGTTGTCCTTCACGACCGCGATGTTGCCGAGCCAGGAGCCGAGCAGGGTGACGCCCGCGCCCCACAGGGCACCGCCGATGACGTTGAAGATCAGGAACGAGCGGTACTTCATGCCGCTGACGCCGGCGATGATCGGCGTGAAGGTGCGCACGATGGGCACGAATCGGGCCAGGATCAGGGACTTCGGGCCGTACTTCTCGAAGAACTCGTGCGCCTTGACCACGTTCTCCTGCTTGAAGAGGCGTGAGTCGGGGCGGGAGAAGAGGGACGGGCCGACCTTCCTGCCGAACATGTAGCCCGCCTGGTCGCCCAGGACCGCGGCGAGGCAGATCAGGGCGATGGCACCCCACAGCGGGAAGTGCAGCTGGCCCGAGGTGATCAGCAGGCCGCAGGTGAAGAGCAGGGAGTCGCCCGGCAGGAAGAAGCCGACGAGCAGGCCCGACTCGGCGAAGACCACCAGGAGCAGGCCCCATATGCCGAACGATTGGAGGAGGTGGTTCGGATCGAGCCAGCTCGGGCCGAGGGCAAGCGTCGTCACGGTTCCGGGCTCCTGGGGGTGGGCTGGTGCGGTGTCGGGGGGTGGGGCCGCACAAAGCTATCAACGCTCGGTGTACGGCCCGGGTTCCACGGGTGCCGACAGGATGCACGGCGGGCTGCGGGGGCCCAGGCTGTGAGCCATGGGTATCGAGGACTACGGCGGCGGGCAGGGCCCGCGCGCGGACGTGCTGGTCGTGACGACGAACGACGTGCCCGGCTACCGGGTGGAGCAGGTCGTGGGCGAGGTCTTCGGGCTGACCGTGCGCTCGCGGCACCTGGGCAGCCAGATCGGCGCGGGCCTGAAGGCGATGATCGGCGGCGAGCTCAAGGGGCTCACCAAGACCCTGGTGGAGACCCGCAACCAGGCCATGGAGCGGCTGGTGGAGCAGGCACGCGCGCGGGGCGCCAACGCGGTGCTGGCCTTCCGCTTCGACGTGAGCGAGGCGGCGGACGTGGGCACGGAGGTGTGCGCGTACGGCACGGCGGTGGTCCTGGCCCGGGAGTGACGTCCGCCACACCCGGGCCGGGGCGTCAGGCGCCGTGCCGGGCGGCGTTGGCGAGGATCGCGTCCCTGAGGTGCGCGGCCAGGCCCGGCGCCAGGGCGTCGTAGTGGGCCGTGAAGCGCGCGTCGGCGACGTACATCTCCCCCAGGCAGCGGTGCATGGCGTGGGGGCAGTCGTAGAACCACCGGCCCATGTGCCGCCGGTGCTCCTCGGCGAGGTCCATGGCCTCCTCGCCGGCCGCCGGGTGCCCGGCGGTCACCAGGGCGGCGTAACGGGCGTTCCAGTCGTCCGTCTCCGCCTGGATGCGCTTCCAGTCGTCCTTCGTGTACCGGGCGGCGCGGCGCTGCGACTCGGCGTACGCCTCCGTGCCGCCCCAGCGCTGCCGCGCCTCGTCGGCGTACTGCTCCGGGTCCTGGTCGCCGAAGACCTCGAACCGCTCCTCGGGGGTGAGGTTGATGCCCATCCTGCGTGCCTCCATGGCGTGTTCCACGGCCGCGGCCATCTTCTGCAGCTTCTCGATCCGGGTGCTCAGCAGGTCGTGCTGGCGGCGCAGGTGGACCTGCGGGTCCGCGTCCGGATCGTCGAGCAGGGCCGCGACCTCCTCGAGCGGGAAGCCGAGCTCCCGGTAGAACAGGATCTGCTGAAGCCGCTCCAGGTCGGCGTCGGTGTACCGCCGGTGGCCCGCGTGGCTGCGCCCGCCGGGGACGAGCAGTCCGATGCCGTCCCAGTGGTGCAGCGCGCGCACCGTCACCCCGGCGAAACGGGCGACCTGTCCCACGGAGTAGCCCATGTCCGCTCCTTTCTCTCCGTCGCCGTCCACCGTCGGCCCTGACGCCGCGTGAGGTGCAAGCCCGGCTCCCCCGGCCCCGGGCCGGGCACTCCCGGGGGGCAAGCGCGTCCCGCCTTCCGGATGTTGTGTCGCTTTTGCCCGTTTATCGTGAGCGGGTGGCCCAGGACACCGCTCAGGAGGCCGCCGGCACCCCCGCGGCCCCGGCGCGCGTCCTGCTGCCGCTGATCGTGCCCGCCGTCGCTGTCGGCGTCGGCGCCAGTCTGCTCTATCTGCTGGTGAGCGGGCTGGCCGAGCGGCTGCAGCGGGTGCTGTGGGGCACCCTGCCCGAGGCCCTCGGGATCGGCCCGTACTCGGCCGCCTGGATCATGATCATGCTCACCGCGACCGGCGTCGCGGTGGGCCTGGTGGTCTGGAAGGCCCCGGGGCACGCGGGCCCCGACCCGGCCACCATGGGACTGGCCGCGCCCCCCATGCCCCCGCGCGTGCTGCCCGGGCTGCTGGTGGCGGCCGCGCTGATGCTGGCGGGCGGCCCCAGCCTGGGCCCGGAGAACCCCGTCATCGCCGTCAACGTGGGACTCGCCTTCTGGCTGGGCCGGAAGCTGCTGCCCCGGCTGCCGGGCGGGGTGTGGTCGTCGCTGGCGGAGGCGGCCACCATCGGCGCGCTGTTCGGTACCCCGGTGGCGGCGGCGCTGGTCATCTCCGAGGCGCTGGCCGGCAAGCCCCTGAAGGGGGCCCTGTGGGACAACGTCTTCGCACCGCTGGCCGCCGCGGCGGTCGGGTCCGTGACCGCCACCCTGGTGGCCCATCCGACCTTCGACCTGCACCTGCCCGAACCGGGAAGGCCGCACTGGGTCGACCTGCTGGCCGTGCTGGTGGTCGCGCCCCTGGCCGCCCTGCTCGGCATGTGCGCGGTGCGCGCCTTCCCGCACGTGCACCGGGCCTTCGGGCGGCTGGGCCACCCGATGCTGGCACTGCCGCTCGGCGGCGTGGCGCTGGGCCTGCTGGGGGTGCTGGGCGGCCGCCTGACGCTCTTCAAGGGACTGTCCGAGGTGGAGGAGCTGGCCCGCGACCCCGGCGGCTGGTCGGCGGGCCAGTTCGCCGCCATGACGGTGGTCAAGCTGGCCGCGCTCGTCGTCGCCGCGTCCTGCGGCTTCCGCGGCGGCCGGATCTTCCCGTCCGTCTTCATCGGCACCGCCTTCGGTCTGTGCGCGCACGCCCTGGTGCCCGCGGTGGACCCCGCTCTGGGCGTGGCGGCGGGCGTGCTGGGACTCCTCCTCGCCATCACCCGGCAGGGTTGGCTGAGCCTGTTCACGGCCGCGGTCCTGGTGGCCTCGCCGACGATCCTCACCCTGCTGTGCGTGGCCACGCTGCCGGCCTGGCTGCTGGTGACGGGGCGGCCGCAGATGCAGCTGAAGGAGGACGGAACGTCGGTGCGATGAGACCCGGCGGGCCGCCGGCGGCCCGCCCACCGCCGCGGGACGGCATCCCGCACCGGGCCGGTGCGCCCGGCCGCGGCCCCGGCCGTCCCTTCCGGCCGGGCACCGGGACGCAGTAGGACGACACCAGCCGAGAACGCCGATCCGCCAGGAGGCCCGTTCATGCCGCTCCACCAAGGACCCCGCAAGCCCGACGAACGCCCCGCGTCCGTCAACCCCTTCTACGGGGAGGCGAACCCGGCCGTCGAGATGACCGAGGCCCCGCCCAAGCACCGGCTCCCGGACGGGCCCCTGCCGCCCACCGCGGCGGCGCAGCTCGTGCACGACGAGCTGATGCTGGACGGCAATTCCCGCCTGAACCTGGCCACCTTCGTCACCACCTGGATGGAGCCGCAGGCCGGGGTGCTGATGAACGAGTGCCGCGACAAGAACATGATCGACAAGGACGAGTACCCGCGCACCGCCGAGCTGGAGAAGCGCTGCGTGGCGATGCTCGCCGACCTGTGGAACGCCCCGGACCCGTCCGCCGCCGTGGGCTGTTCCACGACCGGTTCGAGCGAGGCGTGCATGCTTGCGGGGATGGCCCTGAAGCGGCGCTGGACGCGGCGCAACGCGGACCGCTACCCCGGGCGCGACGCACGGCCGAACCTGGTGATGGGCGTCAACGTCCAGGTCTGCTGGGAGAAGTTCTGCAACTTCTGGGAGGTGGAGGCCCGCCAGGTCCCGATGGAGGGCGACCGGTACCACCTCGACCCGCAGGCCGCGGCGGAGCTGTGCGACGAGAACACCATCGGGGTCGTCGGCATCCTCGGGTCCACCTTCGACGGCTCCTACGAGCCGATCGCGGAGCTGTGCGCGGCCCTGGACGCGCTCCAGGAGCGGACCGGGCTCGACATCCCCGTGCACGTGGACGGCGCCTCCGGCGCCATGGTCGCGCCGTTCCTCGACCCGGACCTGGTCTGGGACTTCCGCCTGCCGCGGGTGGCGTCCGTCAACACCTCCGGGCACAAGTACGGCCTCGTCTACCCCGGCGTCGGCTGGGCGCTGTGGCGCGACGCGGACGCCCTGCCCGAGGAGCTGGTGTTCCGGGTCAACTACCTGGGCGGCGACATGCCGACCTTCGCGCTCAACTTCTCCCGGCCGGGCGCCCAGGTCGTCGCGCAGTACTACACGTTCCTGCGGCTGGGCCGCGAGGGCTACCGGATGGTGCAGCAGACCACGCGGGACGTGGCGGGCGGGCTCGCCGAACGGGTGGAGGCGCTGGGCGACTTCCGGCTGCTGACCCGCGGCGACGAGCTGCCCGTGTTCGCCTTCACCACCGGCCCGGACGTCTCGGCGTACGACGTCTTCGACGTCTCCCGGCGGATGCGCGAGAACGGGTGGCTGCTGCCCGCCTACACCTTCCCGCCGAACCGGGAGGACCTGTCGGTGCTGCGGGTGGTCTGCCGCAACGGGTTCTCGTCGGACCTCGCCGAGCTGTTCCTGGAGGACCTCAACCGGCTGCTGCCCGAGCTGCGCCGGCAGCCGCATCCGCTGACCCGGGACCGGCAGGCGGCGACCGGCTTCCACCACTGACGGGGTGCGGGCCGCCGGCGGCGGCCCGCTCCCGGCCGGGTCCTCCCGGTCAGCCCCAGGGGCTGCCCTGCTCCTCCGCCACCAGCTCGAACGCCGTTTTCCCGTCCAGCGACTCCCGGATGACGTCGGCGTGGCCGGCGTGCCGGGCGGTCTCGCGGATCAGGTGCAGGCAGAGCCAGCGCACGGAGACCTGCTCGTCCGGCGGGAACCAGGGGTCGTTCGGCAGCGGGAAGGTGTCGTCGAGGCTGGGCACCGAGCGGACGTACGCCTCCGTCTCGGCGGCGATCTTCTCCCAGTGGGCGAGCTGCCCGGCGAGCGTCTCGTCGCCGACGAGCCGGAAGCACTCGTGCCAGTTCGCCTGGGTGCGCTGCACCGCGGGCGGCTCCTGCCGGGCCCGGGCCAGCCACGCCTGCTCGACCTCGGCGCAGTGCTTGACCAGCCCCGCCAGGGTCAGCTCGCTGGCGCTGGGGCGGCTGCGCGCCTGCTCCTCGGTCAGCCCGAGCACCGCCCGGCGGACGCCGCCGCGCTGCTCGGCGATGAAGGCGAGCAGCGCTCCCCGCTCGTCGCCCGGGGCCTCGGCTCGCACGTGCATGACCATGACCGGCCGCCTTTCGTCGGAAGTCCACGGGGCGGGGATCAGGCCCCCGCCTCCACACCGACGACGCTACGGCCCCTTGAGGACAGATTCTGTCCTCAAGGGGCCGCCGGCAGGTCGATCCGCGATCCGCCGGATCCTCAGAAGGGGAACGCGCTCCGGCCGTGCTGCACCGAGACCCACTTCACGGTCGTGAAGGCCTCCAGGGTGGTCTCGCCGTTCAGCCGGCCGAGGCCGGAGTGCTTCTCACCGCCGAAGGGCACCAGCGGCTCGTCGTGCACGGTGCCGTCGTTCACGTGGAACATGCCCGTGTCGATCTGCCGGGCGAAGCGCACACCCCGCTCCACGTCGCCGGTGTGGACGGCCCCGCTCAGGCCGTACGGGGTGTCGTTGACGATCCGGACGGCCTCCTCCTCGCCGTCGAACGGGACGACGAAGGCGACGGGGCCGAAGATCTCCTGCCGCAGCAGGGCGGAGTCCGCCGGGAGCCCCGTCAGCACGGACGGGGCGACCAGGTTGTCGGTCGCGGTGCCGTGCAGCAGCGCCGTGGCCCCCTCGGCGAGCGCCTGCTCGACGGCGGCCGAGACGGCGTCCGCCTGCGAGGAGTTGATCAGCGGGCCGATGACCGTCTCCGGGTCGCGGGGGTCGCCGACCTTCAGGGACGCGACCTTGGCGACGAACCTCGCGGTGAACTCCTCGGCGACCGAGCGGTCCACGAGCACCCGGTTCGCGGCCATGCAGACCTGGCCCTGGTGGACGTAGCGGCTGAAGACCGCCGCGTCCACGGCGTAGTCGACGTCCGCGTCGTCCAGCACCACCAGCGCGCTGTTGCCGCCCAGTTCGAGCACCGAGCGCTTGAACTGCGCCGCGCACACGGTGGCGACGTGCCGGCCGACCTGGTCGGAGCCGGTGAAGGAGATGACCTTGGGGACGGGGTGCTCGATGAAGGCGTCGCCGATCTCCGCGATGTCGGTGATCACCACGTTCAGCAGGCCGCCCGGGAGTCCCGCGTCCTCGAAGATCTTCGCGATCAGGGAGCCGCCGGTGACCGGCGTGTTCTGGTGCGGCTTGAGCACCACGGCGTTGCCGAGCGCGAGCGCCGGGGCGACCGACTTGATCGACAGCAGGAAGGGGAAGTTGAAGGGGCTGATCACACCCACCACGCCGACCGGCTCGCGGTAGACGCGGTTCTCCTTGCCGTCGACCGGGGACGGGAGGATCCGGCCCTCGGGGCGCAGCGCCAGGTGGACCGACTCCCGCAGGAACTCCTTGGCGAGGTGCAGCTCGAAGCCGGCCTTCAGCCGGGTGCCGCCCAGCTCGGCGGTGATCGCGTCGGCGATCTCCTGCTCGCGCTCCTCGATCAGGCGCAGCGCCCGCTCGAAGACGCCCCGCCGGGTGTAGGGGTTGGTGGCGGCCCACTCCTTCTGCGCGCGGGCGGCGGCCCGGTAGGCCTCGTCGACCTCGTCGACCGTGGCTATCGTGATCGAGGCGAGCTTCTCGCTGTCGTACGGATTGAAGTCGATGATGTCCCAGGAGCCGGTACCCGGACGCCACGCGCCGTCGATGTACTGCTGTGCCAGGTCGGTGAAGTAGGACGACATGTGCTCCCTTTCCCCCTGCTGCCGAGGCGGTCGAAGCAGTCGGAACGCGGTCGACTCCCGATCACTTCACGGTCTGATCAGGCGTCATCGTACTTGTGTGACACGTGGGTTGGACCGTGCGTACGCCGGAAAGGACCACCTGCGCCGTGCCGGGGCGGTGCCGAGGGGGCGGGTCAGGACAGGGTGAGCAGACCGCGCAGCAGGTCGCGGCTCTCGTCCGGGCCCGGGCTGTCCTGCTGGAGCTCCTTGAGCGCCCGCTCGTACAGCGCGACGTCCTCGCGCTTGTCCAGGTAGAGCGCGCTGGTGAGCTGCTCCAGGTAGACGACGTCCGAGAGGTCGGACTCCGGGAAGCTCAGGATCGTGAAGGCGCCGGACTCGCCGGAGTGCCCGCCGAAGCCGAACGGCATGACCTGCAGCCGCACGTTGGGCCGCTCGGAGACGTCGATCAGGTGCTGGAGCTGGCCGCGCATGACATCGCGGTCGCCGTACGGCCGGCGCAGCGCGGCCTCGTCCAGGACGATGTGGAGCTCCGGGGCGTTCTCCGAGACGAGGTACTTCTGCCGCTCCAGGCGCAGCGCCACGCGCCGCTCCACGTCCGCCTCGCTCGCGCCCTGCATGCCCCGCCGGACGACCGCGCGCGCGTACTCCTCGGTCTGGAGCAGGCCGTGCACGAACTGCACCTCGTAGACCCGGATCAGCGACGCGGCGCCCTCCAGGCCCACATAGGTGGGGAACCAGCTGGGCAGGACGTCGGAGTAACTGTGCCACCAGCCGGCGACGTTGGCCTCCTTGGCGAGGGAGAGAAGCGAGGTGCGCTCCGCCTCGTCCGTGATGCCGTACAGCGTCAGCAGGTCCTCCACGTCCCTGGTCTTGAAGCTCACCCGGCCCAGCTCCATACGGCTGATCTTGGATTCCGAGGCGCGGATCGAGTAGCCCGCCGCCTCACGCGTGATCCCCCGGGCCTCACGCAGTCGCCTGAGTTGCGAGCCGAGCAGCATGCGCCGCACCACCGATCCGGGCTCTCCCGCGCTCACGTTCGCCAGCCTCCCCAACCGTCTTCAGGGGCCGCAGTCTGCCACTAAATCACTCCGAGCAGTACTCGTGCGATTACGGAAACGAAAAGAGATCGCGGACTTCGGGCAGCGGACGGCAAGAAGCAGGCATGCGGCAGGCGAGAAGATGGCGGAAAAAATGGCCAGTAAGCGGTACGGGAGGGTCCAATTCGGTCGCGTGCACGTGCATCTGCCCTTGCATCTGCTGTACGCATCCGAAACCATGGTCCCGCGCCACCGCTGCATCGCAACGACCGCGAATTCCCGGGAGTGCCTCGCATGGGGACGAATGGATCGACCATGCTCGAGCCGTTACGGCAGGGCCTTCCGCCGCTCGACCCCGCGGCCGTGTCCAACGCCGCCTCCTGCGCCCTGCCGGCCCGCTACGAGGCCGTGGGCGAGGCGCGCAGGTTCACCCGCAGGACACTCGACCAGTGGGACACCGGCGACCGCTTCGACGACGCCTGCCTGGTGGTCTCCGAGCTGGTGACCAACGCCCTGCGGCACGCGCTGCCCGCGGCCGCGCCCCAGGATCCCGCACAGGGGCCGCCCGTGCGCCTGCATCTGCTGCGCTGGACCGAGCGGCTGGTGTGCGCGGTGCGCGACCCCAGTCAGGACAGCCCGGTCGCCCGCGACCCCGACGACTGCTCCGCGGAGTCCGGACGCGGCCTGTTCCTGGTCGACTCCTTCAGCGACAGCTGGGGCTGGCACCCGCTGTCGGGCACGTTCGGCGGCAAGGTCGTCTGGGCGCTGTTCCGGCTCCGAACCTCCACATGAGAGGACCGCGGCTCTCAGCGACGCCCAGGTTCTACGCGCGTCACACGCGCGGACGCGGTTCCGGGTCCGGGCCGGCGCCCGACCCGGCCGGCCTCAGCCGGCGATCAGGTGGTCGAACTCGCCGTCCTTGATGCCGAGCAGCATCGCCTCGATCTCCGCCCGCGTGTAGACGAGCGCGGGGCCGTCGGGGAAGCGCGAGTTGCGCACCGCCACCTCCCCGCCCGGCAGCCGGGCGAACTCCACGCAGGATCCCTGCGAGTTGCTGTGCCGGCTCTTCTGCCAGGCCGCCCCGCTCAGTCGCGTGGCCGCCATGCCGTTGTGCACGTCGTCTCCCCCGTGCACGGCCTCAACGTCGTGGTCCACAGGTCGCTCCCCGGTGGTGCACTGGCTGGTGTGGCCATTGATGCATCGGTCAACTGACCCGGATCATAACCCCGTCCATGTGCAGATGCATGAGCAGATGCACGTGCACGCGCAGTGGTGCGACAGTCACAGCCGCGGTTCCCGGCTCGTCGCCGATCGGAACCGCTTCGACGTCCGGCTGCCCGGACTGTTCCCTCGCCTGCCCCGGAACCCGCAGGACATGCGGCCCTCCGCCCCCGTTCGCGATCCCGGCCACCGCCTGCCGCGAGAGCCCGCCCTCCCGTGGTCCCGGCGGGCCGGGGCCGACGGGCACGCACCCTTCGCCGGGCTGAACGCGCCGTCCGCCGTGCAGGCTTCGGACGCGCGCGGGCCCTCCGCCCTGCACGGGACGTCCGGCCCGGAGCGGCCGTGCACGAGGAAGAGACGCACGCCGGGGCGTTCCTGTTCCAGGGATCCGGAAATTGCCCGGCGCGTCGGCGCGACGGACGGCGTCCGGTGGCTCGTGGGACCCCGGGCCCGGGACGCCTCCCGGTACTCCTGGTAGCTTGCTGCGGTCGTCTCGGCCAAAGCTTGGGAGCTTCCTGTGACTTCGGCGTCCTCCTCGTGTGCCCCCCGTACCGCTGCCCGCCGCCGTCTGCGCGTCGGGGCCGCGGCGGCCGGCGTGGCCTGCGCGTTCGCGCTGTCCGCGTGCAGCAACAGCGGCGGCGGTTCCGGGGACGGCGCCTCGTCCGCGCCCAGCGGATCCTCGACCGCCGGCACGGGCAGCGGCTCCGGCAGCGCGCCGACCGCGTCCGCCCTGGCGGGCAGCTGGCTCGCCACCACCGACGGCAAGGCCGTCGCGCTGGTGATCACCGGCACCAAGGCGGGGCTCTTCGCCACCGGCGGCACCGTGTGCAGCGGGACCGCGGGCGAGGAGGCCGGAATGCAGATGCTCCACCTGAAGTGCACGGACGGAAGCCAGAAGCGCAGCACCGGCATGGTGGAGTCCGTCAACAAGACCACGCTCAAGGTGACCTGGGAGGGTGGTCTCGGCAAGGAGACGTACACCCGGTCGGAGGGCGGGACGCTTCCGTCCGGCCTGCCCACGGCGAGCCTCGGCTCCTGACGTTCGCTGAGGTCGGCGTGGTGCCGCGGCCCCCGGCCGCCGCGCCACGGCCGCACCGGCCGTGCGGGGCTCCGGCCCGGCGGCGGGAAGTGGCCGCGCGTCGCACCCTCATGCGTGATGATCCTTGAGCATCGTCACGACCCCAAGGAACCACCTCATGCGCGCCATTCCCCTCAGCGTCACCGCCGCCACCGCCGTCGCGGCGGCCCTCGTGCTCACCGCCTGCAGCAGCGGCGGGGGCGACGGCAAGGAGACCGGAAACAAGAACACCGACCGCACCGCCTGCCGGATCGGCCAGGTCGGGGTGCAGGTCGGCCCCGCCAACGCGGCCCCCTCCGCGGGCGACAACGGCGACGTGCCCGTCACGATCACCAACCGCGGCGCCCAGTGCACCCTGGACGGCTTCCCCGGCGTCGTCCTGGCCGCCGGCGGCAGCACGGCGACCGTGCCCGCGGACAAGGCCGGCACGCCGCAGAAGCTGACCCTGCCGAAGGACGGCACCGCGACCTTCACGCTCAGCTACGTGCGGGGCAAGGACGGCGACGCGGCGAGCCTCCCGGCGAAGACGCTCCGGCTCAGCCTGCCCGGCGCGTCCGACAGCCAGAACTTCACCTGGTCCTACGGTCCCGTCCAGGGCAAGAAGGACGCGAAGGACCCGAACGCGTCCGTGACCGCCTTCACCCAGGCCGGGGACTGACGGGCGGCATCGGGCGGCTCGGGCCGCTCGGGTGACTCGGGCGGCTCGGGCCGCTGGGGCCGCTGGGGCGCGAACGCCCAGGCCCGGTGGCTCCGGGGTGCCGGCTTCGGCGCGGCGGCTCGGGGCGGTGACCCCGGCACGGCGGCCCCGGTACAGCGACTCCGGGCAGCAGCCCCGGCACGGTGGATCCTGGGCGGCAGCCGCCGTCGCGGTGGCCCCGGGCCGCAGCCCGGCGGTCGGCCGCGGGGGCGTCAGCCCAGCCGGGGACGGGACCGGACCTGCGCCCGGTCCGCGGCCCGGGAGCCCTCGGTCCAGCCCGCCGCGTCGCTGACGCCGCGCATCCGCGTGGTGGTCGTCTCCGGGAACATGCGGTCCAGGTGGTCGGTGACCGCGACGTCCCGGGTCGCCAGCACCGGCAGCAGGTCCTCGGCGACCTGGGCCTGGGCGACGGCCGTGAGACGGGTGCCGATCCGGTGGGCGTAGGCGGCGAGGAAGGACTGCCGGAAGGTCTTCGTCCGTCTGCGGCCGCCGGCCCTCTGCGCCGGCTCGGCGCGGGTCATCGCGGTCGACGCCTGGACGAGCAGCGAGGTGTGGAGGAGCTCGACCGCCTCCAGGTCGGCCTCGAAGCCGACGACGGTCGAGAAGCCGAGGGGTTCGTTCCACACGGCGCGGCAGTGGTTGGCCGTCGCGACCGCGTCGAGCAGGACGGCCTTGGCCTGCTCGTACGGCGGTTCCACGCCGATGCGGCAGGCTCCGGGGGCGTCCGCTGCCGGGGCGCCGGCCGCGAGCAGCGCCTCGTCGACGCTGTGCCGGGCCATCAGCTCCTGGGCCTTGGCACTGAGCGCCTCGGCCTCCTCCGGGTAAGCGGTCGCCTCCGCCTTGGCGAGCAGCGCCCGGATCCGGGTGAGCGTGCGGGACTCGGCCCGGGGTGCCCGCGCGGGCTCGTCCAGCGGCTCCAGCGCGGGCAGGCGGAGCAGCAGCCGGTACAGCTCCAGGACGGCGGTGGCGTGCGAGAAGCGGTCGGTCCCGCCGGGCGCCTCGACGGGCAGCGCGGCGAGCTGGGCCGCCCAGCGCGGACCGCGCGGCCGGTCGTCCGGGACCTGCGCCCGGATCAGCGCGGCCACGAGGTTCAGGTGCGGCCCGTCCAGCTCACGGCGCACGAACCGGGCGAGGTCGGCGGGCTGCCAGCCGCGCCGCCATGCCGCGGCCACGAAGTCGCGCCCGCGCCGGTCCCGTTCGGCGTCGGCCGCCGGATCGGCCGCGAGTATCGAGGCGCCGGTGTCGAGGGCGTCGTCGGCCGGGGCGTACAGCGCGGCCGCGAAGGCGCGGTCGACCGTCCCGGCGGTGCTGGGGTCGCTCACCCGTCGATGGTGCCATGCGGGGCGCGCGGGCCGGCCGTCCGTCCACACCCTGTGGACAGTCGCCGGCTCGACGGCCCGGACCTCGGCGCCCGACTTCGCGACTCAAGTGTCAACTTCCAGTTGACACCCTCCGATCGTCAACCTATGGTTGACGCATGACGCATCCTGCCATCAGGTCGACCGTCCGTCTGGACGACCTCGTCTCGGCCATCAAGACGGTCCACGAAGAGCCCCTCCAGCAGCTCCAGGACGCCGTGCTCGCCGCCGAGCACCTCGACGAGGTGGCGGACCACCTCATCGGGCACTTCGTCGACCAGGCGAGGCGGTCGGGCGCCTCCTGGACCGACATCGGCAGGAGCATGGGCGTCACCCGGCAGGCCGCGCAGAAGCGGTTC
Source organism: Streptomyces tropicalis (assembly GCF_029269835.1). Lineage (GTDB taxonomy): Bacteria > Actinomycetota > Actinomycetes > Streptomycetales > Streptomycetaceae > Streptomyces > Streptomyces tropicalis. Next base: position 50,802 of record NZ_JARJBB010000009.1, read on the forward strand.
GTGCCGAAGGAGTCGCCCGACCTCGACCTCTCCCAGGGGTTCAGCCGGTACACGCCCCGCGCGCGGAGCGTCGTCATGGCCGCCCACGAGGAGGCCAAGGCGGCCCACAGCCCCGAGGGCGCCCCCGCCCACCTCGTGCTCGGACTGCTCGCCGAACCGGGGGGCCTGGCCGTGAAGGCGATCGAGGAGCAGGGCGTCGGCCGGGACGCGGTCCGCGCGGCCGCCACCGCCGCGCTGCCCCCGGCCGCCGCGGACGCCCCCGAGCTCGTCCCGTACGGCCCGGCCGCGAAGAAGGCACTGGAGCTGACCTTCCGGGAGGCCCTGCGGCTCGGCCACCATTACATCGGCACCGAGCACATCCTGCTGGCCCTGCTGGAGCAGGAGAACGGCGAGGGCGTCCTGAGCGGCCTCGGCCTCGAGAAGGCGCGCACCGAGGAGTACGTCGCCACGGTCCTCGCGCAACTCTCCGGGACCTCCGCGCAGGACGACGCTCCCCGGGCCGGCGAATCCGGCACCTGACGTCCGGCGGCCGCGCGCACACCGGCAGGGGCCGGTGCGCGCGCCGCCTCGACACGGGCCGGCTCGACGCACATCGAGCGACGCGTGTCGGGCGGCGCGGACGGCGGGGCCGCCGCACGATGCGGGCCGGGGCGACGCGCATCGAGCGACGCGCATCGGGCAGCGGGGATCGGGGCACCGCGGGCCGGGACCCGCGCCGTGACCCGGGCCGTTGTCGTACCCGGCTGCGAGACTCGCGGTGTGACCGACCGGTGGGCGCTGGCTCCGACCGAGGACGGCGGCGCGGAGGTCGCCCCCCTCGGTCCGGACGGGCTGCCCGCCGGGCCGGAGCGCAGGGAGGCGGACCTCGCCGAGGCGGTGCGCGCCCGCCCGGGCGTCACCCGGTGGGTGTGGCGGTCCACCGCCGAGGTGTATCCGCGCCTGCTCGCCGCGGGCGTGCGCGTGGAGCGGTGCTACGACGTCGAGGACGCCGAGACCCTCCTGCTCGGCCACGAGGGCCGCTCGGGCCTGCCCCGATCGGCGGCGGCCGCCCTGGCCCGGCTGCGCGGCGGGCCCGTACCCCCCGATCCGCCGCCGCGGTCCACCGCGCCCGGTGCGCAGTCGGCGCTCTTCGAGACGCAGGGCGTGCGCCTGCCGCTGGCCGACCTCCTCGCGGTCTACGCCGAGCAGCAGCGGCGGCACGACCGGGCCGCCCATCCCGACCGGATGCGCCTGCTGACGGCCGCCGAGTCGGCGGGGATGCTGATCGCCGCCGAGATGAACCGTGCGGGCCTGCCCTGGCGCGCGGACGTGCACCGCGAGGTGCTCCGGGAACTGCTCGGCGAGCGGTACGCGGGCGGCGGCGAGCCCCGCCGTCTGGCCGAGCTCGCCGACGAGGTCTCGGCCGCCTTCGGCCACCGGGTGCGGCCCGACCTGCCCGCCGAGGTGGTCCGGGCCTTCGCGCGGGCCGGGATCAGGGTCGGGTCCACCCGCCGCTGGGAGCTGGAGTCCGTCGACCATCCGGCGGTCGCCCCCCTGCTCGCGTACAAGCGGCTGTACCGCATCTGGGTCGCGCACGGCTGGTCCTGGCTGCAGGACTGGGTGCGCGAGGGCCGCTTCCGGCCGGAGTTCCTGGCCGGCGGCACGGTCACCGGGCGCTGGGTGACCCACGGCGGGGGCGCCCTGCAGATCCCCAAGGTCATCCGCCGCGCCGTGGTCGCCGACCCCGGGTGGCGGCTCGTCGTCGCCGACGCCGACCAGATGGAGCCGCGCGTGCTCGCCGCGATCTCCCGCGACCCCGGCCTGATGGAGGTGGCCGGCCGGGACACCGACCTGTACCAGTCGGTGTCGGACCGCGCCTTCTCCGGGGACCGCGGCCAGGCCAAGCTCGCCGTCCTCGGCGCGGTCTACGGCCAGACCTCCGGCGACGGCCTGAAGAACCTCGCCGCGCTCAGACGCCGTTTCCCGCTGGCGGTGGCGTACGTCGACGAGGCGGCACGGGCGGGCGAGGAGGGGCGCCTCGTGCGGACCTGGCTGGGCCGCACCTGCCCGCCGGCCGCCGAAGCGGGCGACGACGGCGAGGCGGGCCTGCCGCAGGAGGACCCCGGCGACACCTCCGCCGACCGGGGCCGGGTGCCGGGCCGCGCCTCGACCGACGCCCGCGCCCGGGGCCGTTTCGCGCGGAACTTCGTCGTCCAGGGCAGCGCGGCCGACTGGGCCCTGCTGATGCTCGCGGCGCTGCGCCGGTCCTGCCGGGACATGGCGGCCGAGCTGGTCTTCTTCCAGCACGACGAGGTGATCGTGCACTGCCCGCGGGACGAGGCCGACGCGGTCGTCGAGGCGATCCGGGAGGCGGCGGAGCTGGCCGGGCGGCTGACCTTCGGGCGGACGCCGGTGCGCTTTCCGTTCACCACGGCGGTGGTGGAGTGCTACGCGGACGCGAAGTGAACGGATCCGTCGGCCCGGGGCGTTCGCCTCGCGGGTCGCCACGGGCCCTCGCCGGGGTGCGGGGCCGCCGCGCCCACCGCCCCGCGGCGCACCCGGAGGCGGCCGCCCGCCGGGGCCGCGATCCCCGGCCCGCCCGTCACCCGGTGCCGGACCCCGCCTCCAGGAGCTCCCGCAGCTCCCCCGCCACCGCCCTCTCGTCCGTCCCGTCCAGCGCCACCAGCGCCGCGCGCCACTGGGTGCGCGCCTCGTCCAGGTCCCCCCGGTCCCGCAGCACCAGGCCGAGTTGGTGCCGGGCGAGGCCGCCCGTGTAGCGGTCCGCCCGGGTGTCGGCGCGGTGCAGCAGGACGCCGCACTCGTGGTGGGCGCGGTCGGGGCGGCCCAGTTCCCGCAGGGCGCGCACCAGGCCGAGCCGGGTCTGGGACTCCCCGTGCCAGTCGCCGTGGGCGCCGAGGATGCCGAGGCTCTCCTCGAAGTGCCCGGCGGCCGCCTCCGGTTCGCCGAGGGTGAGATGCGCGTAGCCGATGTTGCAGTGCGCGGTGTGCTGCACGATGACGGCGCCGATCTCGTGGCCGATGGCGAGGGAGCGCCGGTGCTGCCCGATGGCGGCCCGGGGGTCGGTGTGCTCGTAGAGGTTGCCGAGGTGGCTGTGGGTGACGGCCTCGCCGTAGGGGTCGTTGAGCTGCCGGGAGCACTCCAGGCTCTGCCGCAGTGCGTCGCCGGACTCGTCGTGCCGGCCGAGGCTCTGCAGCAGCAGGCCCCGGTTGTTGAGGCAGCGCCGGATGCGGGAGGGGACGCCGAGCCGCCGCCAGATCTCCAGTGAGCGGTCGTTGAGGGCGAGGGCCTCGTTCTGGCGGCCGGTGAGGAAGTGCAGTCCGGCCAGGTCGCCCAGCGCATACGCCTCGGCGCCCTCGTCGCCCAGGGCGCGCGCCGCTTCGAGCCCGGCCCCGCCGAGCACCTCCATCTCGGCGACCCGCCCGCTGCGCTGGGCGTAGGGGAAGAAGAGCCGGATCAGCGTGGACAGGTGGGCGGTCCTGCGGTCGCCGGCCGCCGTCCCGCCGTCCTCCCGGGCGGAGGGCGCCGCGCCGCAGCGCCCGGCGAGCGCGACGACGTTCTCCAGCTCGACGTCGCCCCACGCGAAGGCCTCCTCCGCACCGGCGAACGGCGCGACGGAACGCACGTCCGCGGTGTGCTCCGGCGGCTGCGCCACCGTGGGACGCAACCGGTCCTCCCGGTCGAGCCCCGGTTCCACGATCGCGGCCAGCGCGTGCTCGGCGACGGCCGCGTACCAGCGCAGCGCGGCCTCGGCGGCGTCCGCGCCCGGCGCCGTCTCGGCGAGTTCGCGGGCGAAGTCGCGCACCAGGTCGTGCGGGACGTACCGGCCGTACGCCGACTCCTCCAGGAGCGCCACGTCGACGAGGCGGTCGAGGGCGGCCTCGGCGCGCGGCTCGTCGGTGCCGGTGAGGCGGGCGAGCAGGGCGGCCCCGTACACGGGCAGGTCGAGCGCGCCGATGCGGTTCAGGGCGTGGGCCGCGTCCCGGTCGGCCTCGCGGTCGGAGGCGCCGAGGGCGTCGTGGGCGACGGCGAGGGAGCGGCGCACGCTCAGGTCGTCGTACTCCAGGTGCCGCAACCGCCCTCCGGTCGCGGTCAGCTGGCCGGCGAGCACGTCGGGGGCGAGGGCCCGGCGGGCGGCCAGCCGGGCGGCGACGACCCGCAGCGCCAGCGGCAGCCGGCCGGTGAGCTCGACGAGCGGATGCCCGGCGTCGAGCCCGTCGCGCCCGGAGACCGCCCGCAGCAGCGCCGCGCTGTCCTCCCCGGACAGCGGGGCGAGCGGGAAGCGGCGGGCGCCGTCGAGCGCGGTCAGCGGCGAACGGCTGGTGACGATCACCGCGCAGCCGGCCCCGGCGGGCAGCAGCGGCCGCACCTGCGCCGCGCTCTCGGCGTCGTCGAGGACGAGGAGCGTGCGCGTCGGAGCGAGCAGGGTCCGCAGCAGGGCGGCGGCCGCGTCCGGGTGCTCGGGGATCCGGCGGGGCTCGGCGCCGAGGTCCCGGAGCAGGGCGCGCAGCGCGGCACCGGGGGTGAGCGGGGTCATGCCGGGGGTGGCGCCGTGCAGGTGGACGTAGAGCTGACCGTCGGGGAAACGTTCCCGCAGCCCGTGCGCCGCATGCAGGGCCAGCGCGCTCTTGCCGACCCCGGCCATGCCGCTCACCACGGCGACCGGGGTGCTTTTGCCGGGCGGGCCGGCCAGCGTCCGGCGCAGCGCCCGCACCTCCTCGCCCCGTCCGGTGAAGTGCGCCGGGGGCGGCGGCAGCTGGGCCGGGCTGGGCTGCGCCGTCATGTCGTCCTCCGGTGCCGGGGACTGACCGTGGACGGCCGGTTCCCCGCCCTCGGCGGCCGGTCCCCGGAGCACCTCCAGATGGGCCTCCCGCACGGCCGGGCCCGGCTCGACGCCGAGCTCCCCGACCAGCCGGGCCCGCAGGTCCCGGTGGACCGCCAGCGCCTCGGCCCGGCGTCCGGTGCGGTGCAGGGCGAGCATCAGCTGACGGTGGTACGCCTCCCGCAGCGGGTACTCGGCGGCCAGCGCCGCCAGTTCCGGGACCAGCCCGCCGAGCCGGGGGCCGCCGAGGGCCAGTTCGGCGTCGTAGCGCCACTCCAGGAGGAGCAGTCGCGCCTCGTCCAGGCGCTGCACGACGGCGTAGCCGCCGAGTTCGGCGGGCAGCCCGCTCAGCGGCTCGCCCCGCCACAGCGCGAGCGCCGCCGTGCAGGCGCGCAGCACCCGCGCCCACGCGCCGTCGGAGTGCGCGGCGCGCGCCTCGGTGAGCCGGTCCTCGAAGACATGGAGGTCGAGTTCGCCCCGGTCGACCCGGAGCACGTAGCCGGTCGGCACGGCGCGCAGCCGGTCCGGGTCGTCGAGGAGGCGGCGCAGCCTGGCCACGTGGTTGTGCAGCGAGGCCTGCGCGGAGACCGGCGGCGCGCCGCCCCACAGCGCGTCCTTGAGCGTCTCGACCGGGACCACGCGGCCGGCCTCCAGGAGCAGGGCGGCCAGCAGGGCACGCACCTTGGGGCTGCCGATCGGGCGCACGGGGGGCAGGGGGCAACCGGCCTCGGCGCAGGGTGTCCGGTCGGCCTCGGCGGAGGATGCCCTTCCGGCCCCGGTGGATGTCCGCCCGGCCTCGGCGCCGGACGTGCGGCCCGCCCCGGCCCCGGGCGGCCGCTCCCCCTCGGTCCCTGCCGCCCGGTACAGCACGGGCGGCCCCAGCAGTCCGAACCGCAGCTCGCACCGCATCACGCGCCCACTGCCCTTCCGTACGCCCACTGCCTTCCCGCGCGGCCACCCGCCGGCCGCACCGTCCGACGGAGGCCGCCGCCGGGGCGGATCACCGCTCCGTGCACAGCAGCCGGCCGCCCTGGACGACGACTTCACGCCATCACGCCGGCGACCGCCGGGAAAAGCGTTCGCCACATGTTAGCGATCCGTTGGCGTGGCCTGATGTGATCACTGCATCGGATACGGCCCGTCGGTGCGCGCGTACGACGCGCAACTCGGGGGAGTGTCGCCGCCGGCCGGATCCGGGGACGCGAGGGGCTCCGGTCGGCAGAGGTGAACGACCGGGGCCCTCGTCCGCGTTCCCTTCGGTGCCTCCCGCCCGGTCTCGCCGGGGCGAGGCGGCCCGCCGTACGGCTCTCGGAGGTCAGATGACCGGGGGCCGGCCCAGCCGGGTGAGCCGCCAGACCGTGCGCCAGCGCATCGGCCGCCGCTCACCGGCCGGCTCCCGCAGCCCCTCCGCGAAACCGCCGCACCAGGCCCGGAGCCCGGCGAGCGACCGGGTGCGCAGCAGGGTGAGCAGCGCCCAGACCCCCAGATGCACCGGGACGAGCAGCAGCGGCAGCCGCCGCCGGACCAGCCACACCCGGTTGCGGGCGGTGACCCGGTAGTAGATCGCGTGCCGGGCGGGCGAGGTCTTCGGGTGCTGGAGCAGCAGCTCGGGCGCGTAGAGGATGCGCCAGCCCGCGTCGGCGGCCCGCCAGGCGAGGTCGGTCTCCTCGTGCGCGAAGAAGAACTCGGCGGGCCAGTCGCCGGTCTGCTCCAGCATCGCCATGCGCAGCGCGTGCCCGCCGCCCAGGAACCCGGTCACGTAGCCGCCGCGCATCGGATCGGACGCGCCGACCCGGGGCACGTGCCGCTGCTGGGTCTCGCCCAGCTCGTCGGCGATGCGGAATCCGACGATCCCGAGCCGGGGATCGGCCGCGTACAGGTCCCGGACCCGGCGCAGCACGTCCGGGTCGACGAGCAGCCCGTCGTCGTCGAGCTCCACGACGACGTCGACGTCGCCGAACTCCCGCAGCCGGGCGAGGGCGACGTTGCGCCCGCCGGGGCAGCCGAGGTTCTCGTCGACGTCGACGGTGGTGACCTCGCCGGGCAGGGAGAGTCTGCGGGCGAACTCGGGAAGCCGGCAGCCGTTGCCGACGATCACGATGCGGGCCGGCGCGACGTCCTGCTTGGCCACGGACTCCAGCAGCGCGTCGACCTCGACGGGCCGGTTGCCCATGGTCACCACGGCGACGGCGATCCTCGGCTGCACCGGTTCGACCACGGCTTCCCTCACCTCATCCGGCGACTGCGGCGTCCCGCTCCGATCGCGCGGCGCCCCTCGTTCACCAAGATGTTGCCCCAGCCTCCCGGGTTGTCCGACCGCGGACGCACTTTGCACCCTCTTTGCGGCCGATATCCCCACGCCGCCCCCGCGCGGGGCGTCACTCCGGGGCGCGGCCGCCCGTATGCCTCCAGCGCCCCCCGGCGCACCCGTGCGGCGGAGACCACGGGGTGCCGATCACATCGGGGTCACGGGTACCGGGAACGGTCCCGGCCCTGGCCGGGAACCGCCGCACCGTCCCTTACCGCTCCTCCCCCGGGCCACGCACCCCCTGTGGACCGGAAGGGCCTCGCCGGCGGGCTGCCCCGGCGCCGGCCGGACGGGCCTCCGGCTCGGTGCCGGGGGCGAAAGCGCCGCCGGCGCATCCAGCGCCCCGGCATCCGGGACGGCCCGGGGCACGCATGCGTACCCCGCTCCCGGAGGGGCGCCCGCCCGATCCCCCCGGTTCCGCGCGACGGACCTGCCCTCCGGCCGCGTAGAGCAGACGAACGGATTCACCCACGGAGGGGATGCACAGTGACAGCGCGTGCACTCGAAGGGGCGCTGAAGGGTGCCAGGGGTACGGCGATCGCGGTGGCGGTGACGGCCGTGCTGACCGCGTCGCAGGCGCCGAGCGCGGTCTCGGCCGGAGTGGAGTCGGCGCGGAGGGCGGCACCCGCCGCGCACCCCCTCAGCGTGTCCGGCGACACCCCGTATCGCATCGGCCTTCCCCCGCTGCGGACGCGGAGGAAGGGCTCGGCACGGGGAGTGACGGACGGTGGTGGTGTCCTGCCCGTGAGCGTGTTCGCCGCGTACCGGCGTGCGGAGGAGGAGTTGGCGCGTAGCGCGCCGCGCTGCGGGCTGCGTTGGCAGGTGCTGGCCGCGATCGGGCAGGTGGAGTCCGGGCAGGCACGGGGCGGCCGGGTGACCGGGGACGGTACGACCGTGACGCCCATTCTCGGCCCGCGGCTGACCGGCGGTGCCTTCGCCGTCGTGGCGGACACCGACGGCGGTGCGTACGACGGGGACGCGGCGTACGACCGTGCGGTCGGCCCGATGCAGTTCATCCCGTCCACCTGGGCGCGCTGGGGAGCGGACGGCAACGGCGACGGACGGGCGGACCCGAACAACGTCTACGACGCGGCGCTCGCCGCCGGCCGATACCTGTGCGCGGGAGGCCGGGACCTGTCGAACCCCGCCGACCTGGACGCGGCGATCCTGGGCTACAACCACTCGGACGCCTATCTCCGCACCGTCGAGGCGTGGTACGCGTACTACCTGACCGGACACCGCGTGGTGCCGGACGCGTCCGGCGGATCCGGGTCGGAGCGGCCGAAGCCGTCCCGCCCGAAGCGGCCTCACCCGTCGCCGCCGAAGCGGTCGGAGAACCGGACGCCGGGCCCCGGTCGTTCGCGTGCGCCGTCGGAGCCCTCCCCCTCCTCCTCCCCCGGCCCGTCCCCCACGGCCGGCCTCGCGAAGGGGTCCGGAACGCCGCCGATTCCGGTCCCCAAAGCGACCCTCACGCTGCCGGGCGGTGGTCTGCTGCCCCACGCGGGGCCGCTGACCACGGGCAACGGCTGGAACACGATGGGCGTCTCCCCCTCCACAACTGCCACTACTCGGCGGTAATGTCGCCCCCGTCGGAAGCACAAAACCGGCGGGTGAGTGCGAAGGGGCCCTCATGGCGACGGACATGCCTGCGGACACAGCGGTCGCCGACGAGCGTTGGCGGCGCATGTGGAGCCATCGCGAGCAGCTGCTCAAGGTGGCCCGGCGGCGATCCATGAGCCGGGAGGACGCCGAGGACGCCGTTCACGAGGCGATGCTCCGAGCCGCGGAGCGCCCGGACCTCGACGACGAGCGGCTGGGCGCCTGGTTGACGACGGTGACGATGCGGCTGTGCGTCGACCGGTACCGGCAGGTCAACCGCGAGGCCGAGGTGGGCAGTCGTCCCACACTCGTCGCACCGGGCCCGGTACCCGTCGAGGAGGCGGTGTGCGACCGGGCCGAGGCGAGGTGGCTCGCCGTGCGCAGCGGCGAGTTGCCCGCCCGGCAGGCGGAGGCGCTTCGGCTGAGGTCCGAGGACCTGGACGTGAGCCAGGTCGCGGTGCGGATGGGGCTCAGCTACCGGACCGTCGAGTCGCTGCTCGCCCGGGCCCGGCGGACGCTGCGCGCCTCGCTGGCCGGGACGCTCGGGCTGGTGCTGTTCCTGGTCGGGCGCGGGCGGCTGCGCGGGAGCGGCAACGTCCAGGCGGTCGCGGTCACCTCGACGGCGGCGACCCTGGTGGTGGCGGTGTTCGTACTGCCGTACGCGTTCGACGGGGGCGGGGGCGGTCCGGTGCCGCGGCCGGCCGTCTCCGGTCACCAGCGGGTCCTGGACGGCGAGGCCACGGGCCGGGGGAGCGTCCCCAGGACGCCCCCGTCCTCGCGCCCGGCGCCCCGGACCCGGAGTCGGACGCCCTCGTCCACCGGGAAGACGTCCCTGCCACTGCGGGTGCCGTCCCTGCCGAACGTGTCCGCGTCCGCGCTCTCGGACCTGTCGGTGCCACAGGTGCCCGAGGCGCCGAAGGTGCCGGTGCTTCCGGCCGCCGTTCCGGGCGCGCCGGCCGCCGTGCCGGGCCTGCCGACGAAGGCGGCCCCCTCGGCGATCCCGTCGCTCCCCCCGGCCCCGGCCCCGACTCCGGCCCTGCCGTCCGCCCCGCCGTCCGTCCCCGCCCCGCCGGCGCCTTCGCGCACACCGTCGCCGCAGCTGCCGTAGCGCCCCGAACACGCGTCCGCAAAGAATTCTGCGTCCGCCGCGACGGACGCCCCTCCCCTCCCCGTAGAGCAGATGTCGCAGCTGCTCCACGGGCGAAGGGCGGAACCGGATGGGTGTCGAGATCTGTGTGGAAGGGCTGACCAAGTCCTTCGGCCACCAGGTCATCTGGCAGGACGTCTCGCTGACGCTGCCCGCCGGGGAGGTCTCGGTGATGCTCGGCCCCTCGGGGACGGGCAAGTCGGTGTTCCTCAAGACGCTCGTGGGACTGCTGAAGCCGGATCGGGGCTCGGTGAAGATCGCGGGCCGGGACATCACCCGCCTGCGCGAGCACGACCTGTACGAGGTGCGGAAGCTGTTCGGCGTGCTGTTCCAGGACGGCGCGCTGTTCGGCTCGATGAACCTCTACGACAACATCGCCTTCCCGCTCCGCGAGCACACCCGCAAGTCCGAGAGCGAGATCAAGCGGATCGTCCTCGAGAAGATGGACATGGTCGGGCTGATCGGCGCCGAGGGGAAGCTGCCCGGCGAGATCTCCGGCGGTATGCGCAAGCGGGCCGGGCTCGCCCGTGCCCTGGTCCTCGACCCGGAAATCATCCTGTTCGACGAACCGGACTCGGGCCTGGACCCGGTCCGCGTGGCCTACCTCAATCAGCTCATCGTCGATCTCAACGCACAGATCGACGCGACCTTCCTGATCGTCACCCACGACATCGCCTCGGCCCGCCAGGTCCCGGACAACATCGGGCTGCTGTTCCGGCGCGAGCTGGTGATGTTCGGGCCCCGCGAGGAGCTGCTGGCCAGTGACGAGCCCGTCGTACGGCAGTTCCTGAACGGCCGGATGCAGGGGCCGATCGGCATGGCGGAGGAGAAGGACGCGGCCCAGGTCGAGCAGGAGCTGGCCCAGATCGACGAGGGCGGCCCGGCCGATGCGCTGACTCCCCGCCTGCTCCCCGGCGCCGGCATCGCCCGCCCGCCCCGCTGGGAGGTGATCGCGAGGCGCGAGGCAGAGCGGCACGGGACGGGGGTGACGAGCGCATGAGGATCTCCCCGACGGGTGCGCTCCGGCAGTCGGGCAACCTCTTCGCGATGGCGCTGGACGTCGTCCGGTCCCTCCCCCGCCGGCCTTTCCAGGCACGGGAGTTCATCCAGCAGGCGTGGTTCGTCGCGAGCGTCACGATCCTGCCGACGGCCTTGGTGTCGATCCCCTTCGGAGCGGTCATCGCGCTGCAGATCGGCAGCCTGACACGGCAGTTGGGCGCGCAGTCCTTCTCCGGTGCCGCGTCCGTGCTCGCCGTGCTGCGGGAGGCCTCGCCGATCGTCACCGCGCTGCTGATCGCGGGCGCGGGTGGCACGGCGATCTGCGCGGACCTCGGGGCGCGCAAGATCCGGGACGAGATCGACGCGATGCAGGTGCTCGGCATCGACCCGATCCACCGGCTCGTCGTACCGCGGGTGCTGGCCTCGATGGTCGTGGCCGTGCTCCTCAACGGCCTGGTCTCGGTGGTCGGCGTCGCGGGCGGCTACTTCTTCAACGTCGTCCTCCAGCACGGCACGCCCGGCGCCTACCTGGCGTCCTTCACCACCCTCGCCCAGTTGTCCGACCTGTGGGCGGCGGAGATCAAGGCGCTGGTGTTCGGGGCCATCGCAGCGATCGTCGCCTCCTACAAGGGGCTGACGGCGCAGGGCGGGCCGAAGGGCGTGGGCGATGCCGTCAACCAGTCCGTGGTGATCACCTTCATGCTGCTGTTCGTGACCAACTTCGTGATGACCGCCGTGTACTTCCAGGTCGTCCCGCAGAGGGGTTAGCCGATGAGACCGCACAAACTCCTCGACCGCCCCTTGCGCTCGCTCGAAGAGCTGGGCGCCCAGTTGTCCTTCTACGGGCGGTCCTTGGCCTGGACGGGCCGCACCCTGCGCCGCTACAAGAAGGAGATCCTGCGGCTGCTCGCCGAGGTGAGCTTCGGGCGCGGCGCGCTCGCCGTCGTCGGTGGCACGGTCGGCGTGATCGCGTTCCTGTCCTTCTTCACCGGCACCGAGGTCGGCCTCCAGGGCTACGCGGCCCTCAACCAGCTCGGCACCTCCAACTTCGTGGCGTTCCTGTCGGCGTACTTCAACACCCGGGAGATCGCCCCGCTGGTGGCCGGACTCGCCCTGTCCGCGACGGTCGGCGCGGGGTTCACCGCGCAGCTCGGTGCGATGCGGATCAGCGAGGAGACCGACGCGCTGGAGGTGATGGGCGTCCCGTCGCTGCCGTTCCTGGTGACGACGCGGATGATCGCCGGCTTCGTCGCGGTGATCCCGCTGTACGTGATCGGGCTGCTGTCCTCGTACCTGGCCGCCCGCACCATCACCACCGCCTACTACGGACAGTCGACCGGCACGTACGACCACTACTTCCACCAGTACCTGCCGCCCGTCGACGTGTTCTGGTCCTTCGGCAAGGTGATCGTCTTCGCCCTGCTGATCATCCTGGTGCACTGCTACTACGGCTACCACGCGAGCGGCGGCCCGGCCGGTGTCGGCGTCGCGGTGGGCCGGGCGGTGCGGACCTCGATCGTCGCCGTCAACGTCCTGGACTTCTTCCTGAGCCTCGCGATCTGGGGCGCCACCACGACGGTACGGATAGCGGGGTGACAGCGGTGCACACGCACAGAATGAGACTCAGGCTGTACGGCATGGCGTTCCTGGCCGTGCTCGCGCTGCTGCTGTCACTCGCGGTGGCCGTCTACCAGCAGGCGTTCACCACCGTGGTGCCCATCACCCTGGAGGCCGACACCCTCGGCAACCAGCTCGATCCGCGCGCCGACGTCAAGCTGCGCGGGCTGCTCGTCGGCGAGGTGCGCGACGTGCACGCCGACGGCACGAAGGCGACCCTCGACATCGCGCTCAACCCGCAGTACGTGTCGTCCATCCCCTCGGACGTGCACGCGCGGCTGCTGCCCAAGACACTGTTCGGCGAGAAGTACGTCGACCTGGTCGCTCCCTCCGGTACCGCGCACGCGCCGGCCCGGCCGATCCGTGCGGGCGATGTCATCACCCAGGACCGCACGAAGGTCGGCATCGAGGTGCAGCAGCTGATGAACGACCTGCTGCCGCTGCTGCGCACGGTCCAGCCGGGTGAACTCAACGCCACACTCTCGGCGTTCGCCACCGCGCTGGAGGGCCGCGGCGACCGGATCGGCGACAACCTCACCCGGGTCGACGGCTATCTGCGCCGCCTCAACCCGCACATGCCCTCCCTCAAGGAGGACATCACGCGGTTCGCGGACGTCGCCGAGGTGTACGGCGACGCCGCGCCCGACCTGATGCGGATCCTGCGCAACACGGTCACCACCAGCCGAACGATCGTCGAAAAGAAGGACCAGTTGGCCTCGGCTCTGCGTACGACCGCCACCGTGGCGGGCACGGCGAACGACTTCCTGTCCGAGAACGGCGACCGGCTGATCACCCTGGGCCGGGTCTCCCGCCCCACGCTGGAGCTGTTCGCCCGCTACTCCCCCGAGTACCCGTGCCTGTTCCAGGGCCTGGTCCGGCAGGAGCAGGCGTCGCAGGACGCGTTCCGGGGCGGCGAGATGCGGATCACCCTCGAGGTCGTCCGGCCGCAGGGGGCGTACCAGCCCGGTGAGGAGCCGGTGTACGGCGAGCGGTCCGGTCCGAACTGCCGCGGCCTGCCGCATCCGCAGGTGCCCGGGCCGAAGCCGCATCTCGACGACGGCACGTCGGCCGGAGGTTCCGGCGGCGCACTCCCCGGAGGTACCGACGTGTCCGCCACCCGGGCCGAGCAGCGGACCGTCGGCTCGCTCGTGGCCCCCGTCATGGGCGTCCCCGCGGACCAGGTGCCGCCCGTGGCGACGCTCCTGTTCGGTCCACTCGCGCGCGGAACGGCGGTGAGTGTCGCATGAGCGGGTCAGGAGCCCGGCAGACCGTCGCCCCGCTGGTCAAGTTCAGCCTCTTCGCGCTGGTCACGATCGCGGCGACGGCGCTGCTCGCCGCCACCATCGTCAACGTCTCCTTCACCCCCAAGGACACCTATCACGCGGTGTTCACCGACGTCACCGGGCTGGAGACCGGCGACGACATCCGGGTGGCCGGCGTACGGGTGGGAGAGGTCGAGGACATCCGGATCAAGGACCGGACCCTGGCGGAGGTCACGTTCACCGTCGGCGCGGACCGGCCGCTGCTCGCCGGGACCCACGCGGTCGTCCGCTACCGCAACCTGGTCGGGCAGAGGTACATCGCCCTCACCGAGGGCACGGGCGACGTCACCGCCCGGCTGCGGCCGGGCGGCACCATCCCGCTGTCCCGGACCCAGCCGGCTCTGGACCTCAACGCCCTGCTGAACGGCTTCAAGCCGCTGTTCGCCGCGCTCAGCCCGAACGACGTCAACCAGCTCGCGACCGAGATCGTCCAGACCCTCCAGGGCGAGGACGGCACGGTGAACAGCCTGCTCGCGCACACGGCCTCACTCACCAGCACCCTCGCCGACCGCGACAAGCTGATCGGTTCGGTGGTCGACAACCTCAACACCGTCCTGGAGACGCTCGACCAGCGCGGCTCCCGCTTCTCCGCGCTGCTCACGCAGCTGCGCCGGCTGGTCGCCGGGCTGTCCGCCGACCGCAAGCCCATCGGGGAGTCGCTGGTGAGCATCGGCGACCTCACGGACGTCACGTCGGGGCTGCTGAAGGACGCGCGTCCACCGCTGAAGGACGACATCGCCGGGCTCGGCGATCTCACCGGAACGCTGAACAAGAACGACAACACCGTGGAGGGCGTCCTGAAGCGGCTGCCGAACAAGCTCGAGAAGCTGACGGGGACCGCCTCGTACGGCTCGTGGTTCAACTTCTACCTCTGCGACTTCGACGGCCGGATCGTGCTGCCGAAGACCAAGCAGGTGATCTCCCCGGAGATGCACGTGGCGCGGGCGAGGTGCGGCGGATGAGCATGCGCACCAGGCGGCGCACCGTCCGCCGCCCCGAGCCGCTGGTCAGGGTCCGGGTCCTGCGGCCGAAGCTGCCGAGACTCCCCAGGCTGCTGCCCACACGCACACCCCGCCCCCAGCCCCTCGTCAAGGTGCACGTCCTGCCACCCAGGCTGCCGAGACTCCCCAGGCTGCTGCCCACACGCACACCCCGCCCCCAGCCCCTCGTCAAGGTGCACGTCCTGCCACCCAGGCTGCCGAGACTCCCCAGGCTGCTGCCCACACGCACACCCCGCCCCCGACCCCTCGTCAAGGTGCACGTCCTGCCACCCAGGCTGCCCAGGATCCGGCTCCGGCGCCCACGCCTGAAGCCCTTCCGCGAGCGCAACCCGGTCGTCGTGGGCGCCGTCGGCCTCACCGTCCTGGCGCTGCTCACCGTGGCCGCCTTCAACGCCGACAGCCTGCCGCTGATCGGCGGCGGCGACACCTACAGCGCGGCCTTCTCCGAGGCCGGCGGCCTCAAGCCGGGCGACGAGGTGCGGATCGCCGGGGTCAAGGTCGGCAAGGTCGACGACGTCGACCTGGACGGCGACCACGTCAAGGTGACCTTCAAGGTGAAGGGCCACCCGGGGTTCGGTACCGACACGGGTGCGTCGATCCGTGTCAAGACGATCCTCGGCGCGAAGTACCTGGCCCTGTACCCGAAGGGGCCCGGCCAGTTGGAACCGGGCAGCGAGATCCCGCTGGGGCGGACCGTGTCGGCGTACGACGTCGTCCAGGCCTTCAGCGACCTGACGACCACCACCGAGGAGGTCGACACCAGCCGGCTCGCGAAGGCACTGGACACGATCTCCGTCACCTTCCAGGACTCCCCCGAGGAGGTGCGGGCGTCGATCAAGGGGCTGTCGCGGATCTCCCGCACCGTCGCCGCCCGTGACAAGGCGCTGCGCGGGCTCCTGGACCATGCGAACGGAGTCACCAAGGTGCTGGCCGGTCACACGAAGGACTTCACCACGCTGGTGAAGGACGGCGACGCCCTGTTCAAGGAGATCAGCAAGCGGCGCGCGGCGATCCACAAGCTGCTCAAGAGCTCCGCGCTGCTGGGCATCGAGCTGTCCGGCCTGGTCGAGGACAACAGCAAGGAGATTGGACCCGCGCTGAAGAACCTCAACACCTTCGTGACGATGCTCGAACGCAACCAGGCGAGCCTCGACCGCAGCGTCGGGCTGCTCGCCCCCTACGTACGGCTCTTCACCAACACCCTCGGCAACGGCCGCTGGTTCGACTCCTACATCCAGAACGTGGTCCCTGCCCCGGTCACGCCGCGGACGGGGGGCACCCGATGACCCGCAGACTCCTGGCCCTGTTCACCGCGCTCGCGGTCGTCGTCGGCCTCGCCGTCGTCCTCTGGCCGGGCCCCGCCCCCGTCCACGTCACGGCGTACTTCCCCCGCACCGTCGGCGTCTACCCCGGCTCCGACGTGCGCGTCCTCGGCGTCCGCATCGGCGAGGTCAGGAACGTCACGCCGGAGGGCGACCGGGTACGGGTGGAGCTGGAATACGACCGGGGCCGCAAGGTCCCCGCCGACGCCCAGGCCGCCATCATCAACTCGACGGTGGTCAGCGACCGTTACGTGCAGCTGCTGCCGGTGTACCGCAAGGGCGCCGTACTGCAGGACGGAGACGTCATCCCCGAGTCCCGTACGGCCGTCCCCGTCGAGCTGGACCGGGTCTTCGACAGCCTGCACACCACGGCCGACGCGCTCGGCCCGAACGGTGCCAACAAGAAGGGCTCGCTGTCCCGGCTGCTCGGGGTGAGCGCGGACAACCTCCGGGGGCAGGGCGCGAACATCAACCAGACGGTGGAGGACCTGTCCCAGGCGGTCACCACGCTGTCCGACGGACGCGGCGACCTGTTCGGGACCGTGCGGAACCTCCAGGTGTTCACGGCCGCACTGGCCGCGGACGACACCAGCGTGCGGTCGTTCAACACCGACCTCGCCGACGTGGCCGGGCAACTCGCCGGGGAGCGCAAGGATCTCGCGGCCGCGCTGAAGTACCTGGCCGCCGCACTCGGCGACGTGTCCGGATTCGTGAAGGGCAACAAGAAGGAGCTGACCTCGGACGTGAAGGGCCTGGCCAAGGTCACCAAGGTCCTTGTCACCCAACGGGACGCCCTGGAGGAGCTGTTGACCGTCGCCCCCACGGGCCTGTCGAACCTGCAGAACGCCTACAACCCCGCCGCCGGCACCCTCGACACCCGCAACAACGCGCAGACCCCGCAGGATCCGTCCTCCCTTCTCTGCTCGATCCTGAAGACGACCGGCGACGACCACGACAACTGTGCCGGGCTGAAGAAGCTCCTCGACTCCCTGCCCAAGGTTCCCTCGGCCCCGGCGTCGACGGGCACGGTCGACAAGACCCTCGGCGGAATTCTGGGGGCACCGGCATGAGCGTGCAGCGCACGGCCCGGGTGGCGGCCTGGACGGCGATCGGCTCGCTGCTGCTGACCGGCTGCGAGTTCAACGGTTGGTACGACGTCCCGCTCCCCGGCGGCGCCGCCTCGGACGGTCACGCCTACCACGTCACCGTCGATTTCCGGGACGTCCTGGACCTGGTGCCGCAGTCGGCGGTCAAGGTCAACGACGTCACCGTCGGCACGGTCGAGAAGGTGGAACTGGACGGCTGGCACGCCCGCGTGCGGCTCAGGATCGCCGACTCGGTGAAGCTGCCCGGCAACGCGGTCGCCGATCTGAGGCAGACCAGCATGCTCGGCGAGAAGTACGTCGCCCTGTCCGCGCCGGCCGGCCTGCGGCCCGTCGGACGGCTCCACGACGGCGACCGCATCCCGCTGTCCCGCAGCGGCCGCAACCCGGAGGTCGAGGAGGTGCTGTCGGCCCTGTCCGCGCTGCTCAACGGCGGCGGGGTGGCCCAGCTGAAGACGATCACCGTCGAGTTGAACAAGGCCCTCAGCGGCCGCGAGGACCGGGTCAGGTCCCTGTTGAAGCAGCTCGACACGTTCCTCGGAGGCCTCGACGACCAGCGGGCGGAGATCGTGCGCGCGCTGAAGGGCGTCGACCGGCTCGCACGGCGGCTGAAGAAGGAGAAGAGGACGATCGCCCTGGCCGTCGACACCATGCCGCCCGCCCTGAAGGCCCTCGCCGACCAGCGCAAGGACCTGACGAAGATGCTCACCGCCCTGTCCAGGCTCGGCAGGACCGGCACCAAGGTGGTGAACGCCTCCCACGACGACACCGTCGCCGACCTGAAGAACCTCCGGCCCATCCTGCAGGAGCTGAACAAGGCCGGCGACGACCTGCCCAACTCCCTCGAACTCCTGACCACGTACCCGTTCCCGCGCAACGCGACGGACGCCGTCAAGGGCGACTACGTCAACCTGAAGATCACCGCCGACCTCGATCTGGCCGGCCTCTACGGCAACGTCACCGGCAAGCCCGGCAAACCCGGGAAGTCCCCGTCCCCCGGGACACCGCATCTTCCCGGAGTCCCCACTCCCACCCCTCTCCCGTCCCTCCCGCCCCTGCCGAGCACCCCGCCCGTGCCCTCCGTGCCGCCCGTGCCCTCGACGCCCGCCGTGCCCTCGACGCCCTCCGACGGCAGCACCCTGCTGTGCCCGCCGGTGTGCACCGCCGCCTACGGCACCGGGGGCGGCTCGCGTCGCCTCCCGCCGGGGGTCGATCCCGGCCTCGCCGAGCTGATGCTGAAGGGGATACTGCCGTGATCACACGTACGGTCAAGGCCCAGCTGCTCGCCTTCGCGACCGTCACCGCCCTCGGGGTGTCGTACGTCGGCGCCCGGTACACGGGCCTGGTGGACGACGTCCTGCACCGCGGGTACACCGTGCGCGCCGACTTCGCCGAGTCCGGGGGCGTCTTCCCCGGCGCCGAGGTCACCTACCGGGGGGTGCCGGTGGGCCGCGTGGGCGATCTTCGGCTGACCGGCTCAGGGGTCTCGGTGGCGCTGAAGATCGAGGACGGCGCCCCGAGGATCCCGGCCGACACGCTCGCGGTGATCGCCGACCGCTCGGCGGTGGGCGAGCAGTACGTCGACCTCCAGCCACGGCGGTCGGGCGGGCCGTACCTCACGGCGGCCAGCCCGATCCCGCGCAGCCGCACCCGGACCCCGCTGCCGGTCACCGACCTGGTCCTCAGCCTCGACCGGCTGGTCAACTCGGTAGGCAAGGACGATCTGCGGGTCACCGTCGACGAGCTGGGGAAGGCGTTCGCCGGCACCGGACCGAACCTGAGCCGGCTGGTGGACTCCGGCGACACGCTGGTGGAGTCGGCATCCGAGTCGCTCCCCCAGACGGTCTCGCTGATCGAGAACTCGCGGACGGTGCTCAAGACGCAGGCCGACCAGGGCTCGGCCATCAAGTCGTTCTCCCGCGATCTCGCCACGCTCACCGGGCAGCTGAAGTCGAGCGACGGCGACCTGCGCCGGCTGATCGGCTCCACGGTGCCCGCCGGGCAGGAGATCGACTCCCTGCTGAAGTCCACGCGGCCGCACGTGCCGGTCCTGCTGGCCAACCTCATCAGCGGCGGCCAGATCACCGTGGCCCGGCTGCCCGGCGTCGAACAGGCCCTGGTCACGCTCCCGCTCACGGTCGCGGGCAGCTACACGGTCATCCCCGGCGACGGCACCACCCACTTCGGGCTGACCGTGAACGCCGACGACCCTCCCGCGTGCACCCAGGGCTACGGCACCCAGCGGCGCGACCCCGCCGACACCAGCACGCGCCCGGCGAACACCGGCGCGCACTGCACGGCACCGCGCGGCAGCAAGACCTCGGTGCGCGGAGCACAGAACGCGCCCGGCGCGACGACCGGGCGGCACAGCGCCGGCCAGTCCGCGTTCGTGGCCCCGTACGACCCGGAGACCGGCACCGTCACCGGCCCGGACGGAACGCCCCTCGAGATCGGCTCGACGGGCGGCGAACAGACCGTGTTCGGAAAGGAGTCGTGGCAATGGCTGCTCGTGGGACCGATGGCGTGAGAGGCGGACGCATGAGGCTGCTGTCGGCGGGGCTCGCCGCCGCGATCGTGCTGACGACCGTGCCGTGCGTCTGGCTGGGCTGGAAGCTGTCCGACCAGCGCGCGACGGAACAGCGCCGTCAGGACATCCTGGCGGCGGCCCGCCAGTCGGCGCTGAGCTTCACCTCGCTCGACTACCGGCACTACGGCCGGGACAGCGGCAACGTGCTGAAGGGCGCCACCGGCGAGTTCAAGAAGCAGTTCGCCGCGCAGACCGCACAACTGACCAAGCTGGTCGCGCAGAACAAGTCGGTGTCCGAGGGGCAGGTCCTGGAAGCGGGCATCGTGCGGTCCGACGCGCGCTCGGCCCGGGTCCTGGTCGTGGCCGACAGCAAGGTGACCAACACCGCCGCGCCCGAGGGCCAGGCGCGCACCTACCGGCTCCAGCTCGACCTCGCGCGCGTGGCCGGCCGCTGGCTGACCTCCGACGTCGCGTTCGTGGGCTGACCCACCCGTGAGGCCATCGATGAGAAGAGACACCGTGGCGAACCCGCCCTCCCGTACCCGAGGCACCGGCTCACCGGCCCGCCGCACCATGACCGCGGCCGCCCGTGCGGCAGCCAAGCGCGCCAGGCGGCCCGCGCACCCCGAGCGCGATGCCCGCCAGGAGGAGCAGACTCCCTCCGCGCGCTCCCTGCTCATCGAGCCCCCGGAGCACGGCGGGGAGGACCCGCCGGAGCCCGAGTCGCCCGAGTCGCCCGAGTCGTTCGAGCCACCCGAGTCGCCCGAGGGGGAGCAGGAGGACGGCACGCCCCCGCGCAGGGCCGGGTGGAGCGTGCTCACCGCGGCGCTGGGCGTCGTCCTCGTGGCGGCCCTGGTCGCGGTCGCCGTGCTCGGGTGGCAGTACCGGCAGGAGCGGCAGGCGGAGCAGGCCCGCGACGAGGCCCTCGCGGCCGCGCGGAAGGCGGCGCCGGTCGTGCTGTCCTACGACTACCGGCACCTGGACCGGGACTTCGCCCGGGCCCGCGCCCTGCTGACCGGGCACTTCCGCGACCAGTACGGCAAAACCACGAAGGCCGTGGTCGCGCCGACCGCGACGAAGTACCACGGCGTGGTGAAGGCGGTCGTGGCCGCACCCACCGACGGCGGAGCCCCGGCGGTCTCCGTGGTGTCGGCCGCACCCGACCGGGCCGTCGTCCTGCTCTTCGTCAACCAGGTCACCCGGAGCACTCAGGTCGCGCAGCCCCGGCTGGACCTGAACCGGGTGCGCATGACGCTCACCCGCACCCCCGACGGCTGGAAGGTGAGCGGCGTCGACGCCCTCTGACCGGAGGTGACGCAAGTGCCCTCGCGCAGTCGCGCGGGGGCACTTTTCGGTTTCTCGCGACGGACGCCGCCCGCCTCCCCGTAGAGCAGACGAAGGCATCAACCGTACCGCCACACGCCCCTGCCCTTCGTCCGACTCGCGAACCCACGAGGTACCTGTGGCTCTTCTCTCCGTACTCCGTCTTCACCACCACCCGCGATCGCGGGGACGTCTCGCCGTCGGGTTGCTGGCGCTCGTCGCCGGAACCCTGCCGAGCGTGGCTGCCAACGCCGCCACCCCGTCCTCCGGATCCGTCAGCGACACCGCGCCCACGACCACGTGGAGCGCCGGTCCCTTCGCCTCTCCGAACGCCTCCGGCGCTACCGGGACGGTGAGCTGCGGGAATGCGCAGCCCTGCGACGACTACGCCCTGAAGGTGTCGGTGCCCGCGGGCTACGACGCCGGTCACAGCCTGCGCATCGACGTCAAATGGCCGGACTCCGCCGCCGACTTCGACCTGTACGTCCTCGATGCGGGCGGCCGGGAGGTGGCCGCCTCGGCCTCCTCCAGCGACCCCGAGACCGTGCTCCTTCCGGCGGTGTCGGCGTCGTACACCGTGCGCGTGGTGCCGTACGCGCCGCTCGGCGACAGCTTCACCGGCACCGCGAGCCTGGTCACCGCTCCGGCCGATCCCCCACCGAGTACGGCCACACCGCCGACGTACGCGAACTCCTGGGCACCCGACAGCATCAAGGACGCGCACAACGCCGGTGAGCCCTCGATCGGCGTCGACCGTTCGAGCGGCGCCGCGATGTTCCAGGCGTACACGTCGACGCTCAAGGTCACCTACGACGGTGCCGGTGCCGCCACGTGGCAGGACAAGAGCGCGACCGCGGCCAACGGGTGCCCCCAGGGCAGCAGCACCAGCCTCGACCCGATCCTGTTCACCGACCCGGCGACCCACCGCACCTTCGAGTCGCAGCTCGCCGGCAAGACCGCCCTGACCTGCTACACCGACGACGACGGTGAAACGTGGACGCCGACGGGCGGCTCGGGCATCAACTCCGGTGTGGACCACCAGACCATCGGCGGCGGCCCCTTCGCCCCGGGCGGTCCGGGCGCCGT
The DNA here is from genome assembly GCF_029269835.1 of Streptomyces tropicalis. Lineage (GTDB taxonomy): Bacteria > Actinomycetota > Actinomycetes > Streptomycetales > Streptomycetaceae > Streptomyces > Streptomyces tropicalis. The sequence continues at coordinate 72,975 of NZ_JARJBB010000009.1, forward strand.
CACGTCGTACCCGAACGCCGTCTACTACTGTTCCCAGGACATCGCCGACGCCTCCTGCGCGGTCAGCCGGGACGGCGGTCTGACGTACGGGCCCGCCGTTGCGATGTACTCGCTGCTGGACTGCGGCGGCCTGCACGGGCATGTGAAGGTCGCCCCGGACGGCACGGTGTACGTGCCCAACAAGGGCTGCGGCGGCCATCAGGCCGTGGCCGTCTCCGAGGACAACGGGCTGACGTGGAACGTCCGCGACAACCCGTCCAGCACCCCCGGTGACTCGGACCCGAGCGTGGGTGTCGGGGCCGGCGGGACCGCCTACATGGGCTACCAGAACAGCGACGGCACGCCGCGTATCTCCGTCAGCCACGACAAGGGCAGGACGTGGCTGTACGACCAGAACGTCGGCGCGGCCCTCGGCATCAAGAACATCGTCTTCCCCACCGTGACCGCGGGCGACGACAACCGCGCCGCCTTCGCCTTCCTCGGCACCACCACGGGCGGCAACTACCAGGACGCGTCCTTCACCGGCGTGTGGCACCTGTACGTGGCCACCACCTACGACGGCGGCCAGTCCTGGGTCACCGCCGACGCCACCCCCACCGACCCCGTCCAGAGGGGGTCGATCTGCACGGGCGGCACCACCTGCGGCAAGGACCGCAATCTCCTGGACTTCATCGACGTCACCACCGACGCCCAGGGCCGCGTGCTCGTCGCCTACGCCGACGGCTGCACCGGCGCCTGCGCGACCGGAGGTGCGCAGAACTACGACGCGCTGGCCTCCATCGCCCGCCAGTCCTCCGGCAACACGCTGTACGGCGCGTACGACGCCGGGGTCCGCAGCGCGCGCAAGAAGCCCGGAGGAAGCCGGTAGATGAAGCCATCGCCCTCGGCTGCCGTTCTGGCAGGAGCCGTCCTCGGCCTGGCCGCGGTCACCGGATGCTCGGCTGCGGACAAGCACGCCAAGCCCCCGGGGGCGGCGACGTACGCGGCGGAGCAGGCCACCGATCAGCCGACCGGGAGTGCGGCCGGTGCCGCGCCCGGCGGCTGTCCCACCGCCGCCTCACTGCCGCTCCCCAAGGACTTCCCGGAGAGCCTGCCGGTGCCCGACGGCGCGGTCGTGACCTCGGTGGAGCACCGCACCGGCGGCCGGCTCGTCGTCGCCACCGTCGTACGGGGCGGCTTCGACACCACCCTGGCGTTCCTGCACAAGCGGCTCCCCACGGCCGGCTACACCCCTGAGCAGGGCGAAGTGGAGGAGGACGACGCCGAGTCGAACTTCTCCTCCACGACCGTCCGGGGCCGCTGGACCCTGCGGAAGATGCCCCACTGCGAGGGAGGGGTGTACCTGACGTACCTGACGTCCGCGGTCCCCTGAACCCGGCCCGGTGAAGCAGGCAGCCGAGCGTGAGGACGCCCTGGGGGAGGGCGACCGGCGGCTACCAGGTCCGCGGACCGCGGGCCCACCGGGCACCGTGCCGCCCCCCTCAGGCCCCATGTCCCGTCCCAGAGGGCAGTGCCCCAGACCGCGCACCGATCAAGGAAATGGGAAAGGCCCAGGTCAGAAGCTATGACCTGGGCCTTTCCAGTGGAGCCGCTTTCGGGATTCGAACCCGAGACCTACGCATTACGAGTGCGTTGCTCTGGCCATCTGAGCTAAAGCGGCGCGCTGCCGGCACCATGGTGCGATCGGCAACGTCCGTAAGTCTACACAGGTCCCGAGGGTGCTTCGTACCCGCCCCGGAGGCCGGGTTCCGGGGCGGGTGAGGCGTCAGGAGCAGCTCTTGCCGGGGGCTGGCGGGGTGCCGCGGAGCAGGTACGTGTCGATCGCGGAGTCGATGCAGGCGCTGCCGCGGCCGAAGGCGGTGTGACCGTCGCCGTCGAAGGTGAGCAGCCGGGCCGAGGAGAGCTGGCCGGCCAGGGACTGCGCCCAGCGGTACGGGGTCGCCGGGTCGCGGGTGGTGCCGACGACCACGATCGGGGCGGCGCCCTTCGCCTCGATGCGGTGCGGTTCCCCGGTGGGTGCGACCGGCCAGTACGCGCAGTTCAGGGAGGCCCAGGCGAGGGTGCGGCCGAAGACCGGGGAGGCCTTCTCGAAGGTGGGCAGCGACTGCTCCACCTGCTCCGGGGAGGAGAAGGACGGGGGGCTGTCGAGGCAGTTGACGGCGGCGTTGGCGAACATCAGGTTGCTGTAGTGGCCGGAGGCGTCGCGCTCGTAGTAGCTGTCGGACAGGACCAGCAGGCCGGCGCCGTCGTTCTCCTTCATGGCCGAGGTCAGGGCCTCGCGCAGCTGCGGCCAGGACGACTGGTCGTACATCGCCGCGATCACCCCGGTGGTCGCGAGGGCCTCGCCGAGCTTGCGGCCGCTCGCGTCACCGGTCGGCAGCGGGTGCGCGTCCAGCTTGCGGAAGAACGCCTGGAGCGTCGCCCCGACCTGCTCGGGGGTCGCGCCCCGGCCGCCGAGCGGGCAGTCGCTCTGCCGCACGCAGTCCTTCGCGAACGAGCGGAACGCCGTCTCGAACCCCTCGGTCTGCCCCAGGTTCATCTCGCGCGCGGAGAGGGCGGGGTCCATCGCGCCGTCCAGGACCATCCGGCCGACCCGCTCGGGGTAGAGCCCGGCGTAGGTGGCACCCAGGAAGGTGCCGTACGACGCCCCCACGTAGTTCAGCTTCGGATCGCCCAGAACCGCCCGCAGGATGTCCATGTCCCGGGCCGCCTCGACGGTGGAGACGTGGCGCAGCAGGGACGGTGCGTGGGCGCCGCAGCCCTCGGCGAACGTCCGGAACGCGCCGCTCAGCGCCTCGGTCTCCTTGCGGTCGTCCGGCGTCAGGTCGGTCTGCGTGTAGGCGTCCATGGCGCGGTCGCCGAGGCACTCGACGGGCTCGCTGCGGGCGACGCCGCGCGGGTCCACGGCCACCATGTCGTAGCGGGCGCGGACCGAGGCCGGGTAGCCGACGCCTGCGTACTGCTGGAGGTACCCGATCGCCGAGCCGCCCGGCCCGCCCGGGTTGACCACCAGGGAGCCCAGCGCCTTGCCCTTGCCCGTCGCCTTCTTGCGGGCCACCGCCAGCCGGACATCGCCCGCGCCCGGCTTCGCGTAGTCCAGCGGCGCCTTCATCGTGGCGCACTGGAAGCCGGGGACACCGCAGTCGCGCCAGCTCGGCTTCTGCGCGTAGTAGGGCTCCAGGGCGGCGGGCGTGGCCGGGGGCAGCGCGGCCAGTACCTGCGCCGCGGAGGTGGTGTGGGTCGCGGGACCGGGGGCGGAGCAGGCCGACACCAGCAGGGCGGCGACCGCGAGGACGATGCCTCCGGCCCGGGTGGTGCGGGCGGAGGCGGTCCGGATACTCCGGCCTGTCGGGCGCAGGGCGCGGCTGAGGTGCATGGGGCGATGGTAACGGTGCGCGATCGGCCATGTGCGCCGTGTGCGGGGCGTGGCCCCGGACGAGTTACCGCCGCCGCCCCGGGCCCGCTCCCGCGGCCCGGCCGGCTCCGCCGGCTCCACGGCTCAGCCGGCTCTCAGCGCCATCGTCATGGCCTCGACGGCCAGCAGCGGGGCCACATTGCGGTCGAGGGCGTCACGGCAGGCGGCGATGGCCTCGATGCGGCGCAGCGTGGACTCCGCGGAACCGCCCCGCACCAGGCGCTCCAGGGTGTCCTCCACGTCCGCGTTGGCGATCGCGACCCGGGAGCCGAGCTGAAGGGCCAGGACGTCCCGGTACAGGCCGGTGAGGTCGGTCAGGGCGAGGTCGAGGCTGTCGCGCTGCGTGCGGGTGCGCCGCCGCTTCTGCTTGTCCTCCAGGTCCTTCATCACACCCGCCGTACCGCGCGGCATGCGGCCGCCCTGGGCCGCGCCGAGCGCCGCCTTCAGCTCCTCGGTCTCCTTGACGTCCACCTCCTCGGCGAGCGCCTTGGCGTCCTCGGCCGCCGCGTCGACCAGCTCCTGGGCCGCTCTCAGGCAGGCGCCGATCTCGTCGAGCCGGAGCGGGAGCTTCAGCACGGTCGCGCGGCGCTCCCGTGCGGCCGGGTCCGTGGCCAGACGGCGGGCCCGTTCCACGTGGCCCTGGGTGGCCCGGGCCGCGGCGGCCGCGACGGCGGGCTCGACGCCCTCCCTGCGGACCAGCATGTCCGCCACGGCGTCCACCGACGGCGTGCTCAGGTTGAGATGGCGGCAGCGGGAGCGGATCGTGGGCAGCACGTCCTCGACGGAGGGCGCGCACAGCAGCCACACCGTGCGCGGGGCCGGCTCCTCGACGGCTTTGAGGACGGCGTTCGCCGACTTCTCGTTCAGCCGCTCCGCGTCCTCGACGAGGATGACCTGCCACCGGCCGTTCGCCGGGGAGGTGTACGACTTGCGGACGGTGTCCCGCATGTCGTCGGCGAGGATCTGTGTGCCGACGGCGGCGACCGTGGTGACGTCGGCGTGCGTGCCGACCAGGGCCGTGTGGCAGCCGTCGCAGAAGCCGCAGCCGGGGGTGCCGCCGAGGGCGCGGTCGGGGCCGACGCACTGCAGGGCGGCGGCGAAGGCGCGCGCGGTCTGCGTGGTGCCGGCGCCGGGAGGCCCGGTGAAGAGCCAGGCGTGCGTCATCTTCGACGCCTCGGGCGGCGGGGTGCCGGTGGTGGCCGCCGTGACCTGGGCGTCGGCGTCCCGGGCGGCGGCGTTCAGGTGCCCGCCGACCCTTTCCTGTCCGACGAGGTCGTCCCACACGCTCATGGGTCACGCCGCCCTTTCGTCCCGTCCTTCGGTGCGCTTTCCATTGTGCGGGGCGGCACTGACAGCGGGGGCGGCGGCCACCGTGTCCGGCATGGGGGCCGTCTCTTTGTCCTACGGTCCTACGGTCCGACAGTCCGGGAAGCCGAGGAGCCTACGACCTGGTGAGCCCATGACCCGAGGGTCCGAGAAACCGAAGGCCCGAGAAGTCGGGAGTCCGACGAGAGACCGGTGCGACGGGTCGGTGAGGCCGGTGGACCTGCGCGGGGCCGACCCGTTGCCCGACAAGCCGCTTGCCCGCTGAACCACTGAGCCGCTCAGCGGGCAACACGATGACCCGACAGACAGGTGACCGGGTGACCCGCTGAGCGGGTCACCCGGTCACCTGATCGATCAGCCTGCGCTCCGCGTCAGCCGCGGCGCCCCCGGCCGCCGTCGCGCCCCGCGCCGCGGTCGCCGCCGCGGCTCTCCTCGGCGTCGTCCTCGCGCGGGCCCAGCAGCTCGTCCGCCAGCGACGGCAGATCGTCGAGCGGGGTCTCCTCGGCCCAGTCCGGCCGCTGCCTGGTCCGCCGTCCGGCGCCCTGGGCCCCGGTGTCGGTACGCCGTCCGCCGTCGCCGGAGTCCCGGGCCGCGTCGAACTGCGGGAGCTCGCGGGTGCGGTCGTCCGAGCCGTCGGGGCGGGCGGCCGACGGCCGCTCGTCGCGGAAGTAACCCGGCGGCAGCCGGTGGTCGCCGCCCTCCTCACGCACCGGCGGCAGCACCGCCGTGTCGTCGACGGCCCCCTCGGGAGCGACGGGCGGCAGCACCGCCGTCTCGTCGGCCGCGCCCGGCACGGGCGGCTGCGGCAGCCTCGCCGTGACCTCGGACGCGGACTCGGTCCGCCCCGCCGGCCGGGACGGTCCGCCGCCGGCCCGCTCGTCGCGCACCGGCGGCAGCACCGCGGTCTCGTCGGCGGCGCCGGACGGCGCGCGGTCCGGCTCCACGGCCGGCGTGGCCAGGGTCGCCGCGTCGGACGGGTCGGCCTCGGGGGTCTTCGGCTTGCGGGGGCCCGCCTGCGCGGCGGCCGTCGCCTGCTCGGCCGCCCGGCGGGCCTCCTCGGCGCGCAGCAGGGCCTGCTCGGCCTTCTGCTGCTTCTCCAGGCGCCGCTCCTCGGCCTCGGCCCGCAGCCGGGCCTCCTCCTCGGCCTGCCGGCGCCGGCGCTCCTCGTCGGCCTTGCGGCGCGCCTCCTCCTCGGCGCGCGCCTGCTCCTCGGCGAGGAGGCGGGCCTTCTCCTCCTCCGCGCGCCGGCGCGCCTCCTCGGCGCGGAGGCGGGCCTCCTCGGCCTGGCGCTCGGCCTCGCGCCGCTGCGCCTCCTCCAGCTCGCGCCGCTTGCGCTCCTCCTCCTCGGCGCGCAGGCGGGCCAGCTGCTCCTGGCGCTCGCGCTCGAGGCGCTCCTCCTCGGCCTTGCGGGCGGCCTCCTCCTCCGCCTTGCGGCGGGCCTCCTCCTCGGCCTTCCGGCGGGCCTCCTCCTGGGCCTTCACCTCGGCCTCGGACAGCGGCAGCATCTGGTCGAGGCGGTGCCGGACGACGGTCGTGACGGCCTCGGGCTCCTGGCCCGCGTCCACGACGAGGTACCGCCCGGGGTCGGCGGCGGCCAGTGTCAGGAATCCGGACCGCACGCGCCCGTGGAACTCGGCGGGCTCGGACTCCAGGCGGTCGGGTGCCTCCGTGAACCGCTCCCTGGCGGTCTCCGGGGAGACGTCCAGCAGCACCGTGAGGTGCGGGACCAGTCCGTTCGTCGCCCAGCGGGAGATGCGGGCGATCTCCGTCGGGGACAGATCGCGGCCCGCGCCCTGGTAGGCGACGGAGGAGTCGATGTAGCGGTCCGAGATCACGACGGCGCCGCGCTCCAGCGCGGGCCGGACGACCGTGTCGACGTGCTCGGCGCGGTCCGCGGCGTAGAGCAGGGCCTCCGCCCGGTGCGACAGGCCCTGCGAGGACACGTCCAGCAGGATCGACCGCAGCCGCTTGCCGACCGGCGTGGCGCCGGGCTCGCGGGTGAGGACGACCTCGTGGCCCTTGGCCCGGATCCACTCGGCGAGCGCCTCGGCCTGGGTGGACTTGCCGGCGCCGTCGCCGCCCTCCAGGGCGATGAAGAACCCGGTGGCCGACGGCACCGTGGCGGGCTCGTCGCCGCCGCGCAGCGCGTCCAGGAGGTCGTTGCGCAGCGGAACTCCGGAGCGGTCGTCGACCTTGGCCAGCACCAGCGCGGCGACCGGCAGCAACAGCGCACCGACCAGCATCAGGGTGAAGGCGGCGCCTCCGTGCGCGAACACGAACCGGCCGTGCTCCAGGCGGTGCGGGCCGATCGCGGCCGCGACGACCGGGGCGATCACGGCACCGAGGGCGACGAGGACCCGGACGACCGCGTGGAGGTGCTCGGTCATGCGCGGCCGGCGGTAGTCCTCGGCCTCCTGGTCGAGCAGCGCGTGCCCGGTATTGGCGGCCACGCCCGCGCCGACGCCGGCCAGGGCGAGGATCAGCAGGACGGTGGTGACGTCCGGGACGAGCCCGGCGGCGAGCAGCGCGATGCCGGTGAAGGCGATCGCCAGGGCCAGCAGCCGACGCCGCGACAGCGACACGAGCACCTTCGGCGCCGTACGGATGCCGACGACGACCCCACCGGTCAGCGCGAGCACCGCGAGGCCGTACAGCACGGGTCCGCCGCCCAGGTCACGGGCGTGCAGCGCGCAGACGGAGACGGCGGCGGCGACCGCTCCGGCGACCGCCGCGGAGGCGAGGATCAGCAGCGGGACGGCGCCGGTGCGGCCCTTGTCGACACCGGTGCCGGTCTTCGGGCGGCGCAGGCCCTCGAGCGGGGACCGGGCGCGCGGGGTGCGGGTGCCGGGCAGGTCCAGCGAGATCAGCACGGACAGCGACGCGGCGAACAGCCCGGCCGCCACGTACGAGGCGAGGGCGGCCTGGTGCTGGGCGAACCAGGCGATGCCGGTGCCCAGCAGGTTGTTGAACAGTCCCGCGAGGACGAGGGCGGCGGCCGCCGCGGGGATCGCGACGAAACCGGTGCGCAGCGACAGGCGGCGCAGGGCGTCCATGTGGTCGGGCAGCGGGCGCACCGTGGCGCCCTCGGGGGGCGGCGCGGGCAGCAGCGCCGGCGCCGCGCTCTCCCTGCACACGCCCCAGAAGCGCTCGGCGATGCCGGTGACGAAGACGGTGACCAGCAGGAGGACGGACGCGTCGGCGGGCACCCAGTCGATCCACAGGGGGGCCACGATCAGCAGCGCGGCCCGGACGCCGTCGGCGCCGACCATGGTCCAGCGCCGGTCGAGCGGCCCCTCCTGGGCGGTGAGGGAGCTGAGCGGTCCGAGCAGGACCGCGCCGAAGAGCAGCGTGGCCAGAATGCGCGCCCCGAAGACGGCCGCCACGGCGAACGCGGCGCCCCGGTAGCCGCCGCCGAAGGTGCCCTGGGCGACCGCCGCCTGCAGGGCGAGGACGACCAGCACCAGGAGGGCCAGGGCATCTCCGATGCCTCCGACCAGCTGTGCGCTCCACAACCGCTTCATCTGCGGCCGGCGCAACAGCGCACGGACGGCACGTTCGCGGGAGTCCGCCAGAAGGGCGTCGTCGGGGGCGGGTGGGGGGGCCGTCGGCTGCTCGGCTCGCGTCATGCATTCAGCCTATCGGCACGCACCGGCAACCTGTGGTGACCGTCCGAACGTGCGCACGCCCCGACACCAAAGTGATGCCGAGGCGTTTCGTGATCTTGCGCGTGGACGCCGCCGACCGGGGAAGGCCCCCGGGCCCCGGGGAGGACCGGCCTTTCGGGAGGCCCCCGAAGGGCCCTCCCGGACCAGAGCCGCCCGGACCGGAGCTTCCCGGCCGAGCCCGGCCGGGGGTCGCCGGGTCAGTCCTCGGCGGCCGAGGTCTTGGCGGCGGCCGTCTTCTTCGCCGCCGTCTTCTTGGTGGTCGTCTTCTTCGCCGCGGTCTTCTTCGCCGCCGTGGACGCCGTCTTCTTCGCAGCCGTCTTCTTGGCCGCCGTCTTCTTCGCGGGGGCCTTCTTGGCGGTCTTCTTGGCCGGGCCCTTGGCGCGCTTCTCGGCGAGCAGCTCGAAACCGCGCTCCGCGGTGATCTCCTCGACGCTGTCGCCGGAGCGGAGGGTCGCGTTGGTCTCGCCGTCGGTGACGTACGGGCCGAAGCGGCCGTCCTTGACCACGACCGGCTTGCCGCTGACCGGGTCCTCGCCCAGCTCCCTCAGCGGCGGCTTGGCGGCCGCCCGGCCCCGCTGCTTGGGCTGAGCGTAGATCGCCAGCGCCTCGTCCAGCGTGATCGTGAAGAGCTGGTCCTCGGTCTGCAGCGAGCGCGAGTCCGTGCCCTTCTTCAGGTACGGGCCGTAGCGGCCGTTCTGCGCGGTGATCTCCTGGCCCTCGGCGTCGGTGCCGACGACCCGCGGGAGCGACATGAGCTTCAGCGCGTCCTGCAGCGTCACCGTGTCCAGCGACATGGACTTGAAGAGGGAGGCGGTGCGCGGCTTGACCGCGTTCTTGCCCGTCTTCGGGGTGCCCTCGGGCAGCACCTCGGTGACGTAGGGGCCGTAGCGGCCGTCCTTGGCGATGATCTGGTGGCCGGTCTCCGGGTCGGCGCCCAGTTCGAAGTCGCCGCTCGGCTTGGCGAGCAGCTCCTCGGCGAGCTCGACGCTCAGCTCGTCCGGGGCCAGGTCGTCGGGGATGTCGGCGCGCTGGTGGGTGTCGGTGTCCTTCTCGCCGCGCTCGATGTACGGGCCGTAGCGGCCGACGCGCAGCACGATGTCGCTGCTCACCGGGAACGACGACACCTCGCGTGCGTCGATCGCGCCGAGGTCGGTCACCAGCTCCTTGAGGCCGCCCAGGTGGTCCCCGTCGCCGTTCCCGGCGTCGGCGGCGGCGCCCTCGACGGTGCCCTCGCCGAAGTAGAAACGCTTCAGCCACGGCACGGCCTGCGCCTCGCCGCGCGCGATGCGGTCGAGGTCGTCCTCCATCTTCGCGGTGAAGTCGTAGTCGACGAGCCGCCCGAAGTGCTTCTCCAGGAGGTTGACCACGGCGAAGGACAGGAAGGACGGCACGAGGGCCGTGCCCTTCTTGAACACGTAGCCGCGGTCGAGGATGGTGCCGATGATCGACGCGTACGTCGACGGCCGGCCGATCTCGCGCTCCTCCAGCTCCTTGACCAGGCTGGCCTCGGTGTAGCGGGCCGGCGGCTTGGTGGAGTGGCCGTCGGCGGTGATCTCCTCGGCCGTGAGGCCGTCGCCCTCCGCGACCTGCGGCAGCCGGCGCTCGCGGTCGTCGAGCTCCGCGTTCGGGTCGTCGGCGCCCTCGACGTAGGCCTTCAGGAAGCCGTGGAAGGTGATCGTCTTGCCGGACGCACTGAACTCGACGTCGCGGCCGTCGGCGGCGGTGCCGCCGATCTTCACCGTGACGCTGTTCCCGGTCGCGTCCTTCATCTGGGAGGCGACGGTGCGCTTCCAGATCAGCTCGTAGAGCTTGAACTGGTCACCGGTCAGGCCGGTCTCGGCGGGCGTGCGGAAACGATCACCCGAGGGGCGGATCGCCTCGTGCGCCTCCTGCGCGTTCTTGACCTTGCCGGCGTACGTACGCGGCTGGGCCGGCAGGTAGTCGGCGCCGTACAGCTGCGTCACCTGGGCGCGGGCGGCCGAGACCGCCGTGTCGCTCAGGGTCGTCGAGTCCGTACGCATGTAGGTGATGTAGCCGTTCTCGTACAGCTTCTGCGCGACCTGCATGGTGGCCTTCGCGCCGAAGCCGAGCTTGCGGCTCGCCTCCTGCTGCAGCGTCGTCGTACGGAACGGGGCGTACGGCGAGCGGCGGTAGGGCTTGGACTCGACGGAGCGGACCGCGAAGCGGGTGGCCTCCAGCGCCGTGACCAGGGCGCGCGCGGCGCTCTCGTCCAGGTGGAGGGTGTTGGCGGACTTCAGTCGGCCGAGGGAGTCGAAGTCGCGGCCCTGGGCCACGCGCCGCCCGTCGACCGTCTGGAGCCGGGCGACCAGCGTCGACGGGTCCGAGGAGTCCCCGGCGCGGCCGGTGCCGAAGGTGCCCGTCAGGTCCCAGTACTCGGCCGAGCGGAACGCGATGCGCTCGCGCTCCCGCTCCACCACGAGCCGGGTCGCCACCGACTGGACACGGCCGGCCGACAGGCGGGGCATGACCTTCTTCCACAGGACCGGCGAGACCTCGTAGCCGTAGAGGCGGTCGAGGATGCGGCGGGTCTCCTGGGCGTCGACCATGCGCTGGTTCAGGTCGCGCGGGTTGGCCACCGCCTCGCGGATCGCGTCCTTGGTGATCTCGTGGAAGACCATCCGCTTGACCGGGACCTTGGGCTTGAGGACCTCCAGGAGGTGCCAGGCGATGGCCTCGCCCTCGCGGTCCTCATCGGTGGCGAGGAAGAGTTCGTCGGAGTCCTTGAGCAGGTCCTTGAGTTTCTTGACCTGGGCCTTCTTGTCGGCGTTGACGACATAGATCGGCTCGAAGTCGTGTTCGACGTCGACGCCGAGGCGGCGGACCTCGCCGGTGTACTTCTCCGGCACCTCGGCGGCGCCGTTGGGGAGGTCACGGATGTGCCCGACGCTCGCTTCGACGACGTAGCCGGGGCCGAGGTAGCCCTTGATCGTCTTCGCCTTGGCAGGCGACTCGACGATGACGAGTCGGCGGCCGCCCTGTGCGGTCTCGCTGGTCGGGGACAACTTCGCTCTTCTCTCCGGTCGACGCTGAGGCTCCCCGGGTTCGATTCCCGGGGGCGGGTCGTGCTGACGCTGCGGAGTGTGACGGTACATCCCGCCCCCGTGTCAAACGGGAAAAGCCCGCAACGGCCACTCGAACGGTAACCCGACTACCGCCCTTCCTGCCGCCCGGAGTGTCCACCGGACGGCCCCGGGGTACGCGGAGGGTGATTCCTCAGTTACGTGGACCGGAGCGCTGCGGCCGTTGTCACAGGCGGGTCAGGCACCACGTCCCGAGGGCCAGGGCGGCAAGGGCGACCACGGCCGCGACGGTCGCCGAGGTGATCCGGTTCATACCGGCGCCGACGGGCTCGCGGTGCCGCACCCGGACCGCCGTCCACCCCAGCAGTGCCCCTCCGAACAGGGCGAACACCACACCCGTGAAGATCGCCGGCCCGCTTTCCATCCCCGTCCCCTCCCATCCCGGATACTCCGGTCGGGGAGGCTGGCACCCGCGGGCGACGGCCCGGCCAACCCCGGGTGAACTCCGGGCGCGCCCCCCTCGGGCGACGTGACCGGGGCCACGGTCGGCCGGGAGCGGCCGCGACGGATTTTTTACTCCCCCGAGTGGCGCGGGGAAGTCGGCGCGAACTCACCGCCGGGCCGTCCGCCCGGCCCGGCGGCGCACCGTGCCGGACCTCGGCGGCTCACTGCAGCGGGTCGAGGAAGCCCTGTTCCACCAGCAGCCGGATCTGCGCGGGCGTGCGGTCCCGCAGCACCACCGGATCCTCGCCGACCAGCTGCGCGATCGCGTCCAGGATGCGGCCGGCGCTGAGCGAGCCGTCGCACACGCCGGCGAAGCCCGCGCCGACGGTGTCGACGGTGGTGGCCCGGCGCATCCCGCGGTTCTGGCGCAGCACCACGTGCTCCGGGTCCTCCGCACCCGGCAGCCCGACCTGCTCCTGCACGATCTCGGGGGTCAGCCGGAAGCGGCCGTCGAGCAGGGCGGCGTCGTCGTGGCCGCGCAGGTAGTCGAGGCGGGCGAAGTGCGCCTGCACCGTGCCGCCGAGCGGCTGCTCGACCGGGTGCGGCCACTCCTCCACGAGGATCGAGGGCTCGGCGGCCGCCGTCCGGCGCAGGGTGATCCACCCGAAGCCCACGGCCTTCACCTTGCGCGCCTCGAACTCGTCGAGCCAGGCGTCGTACCGCGCCTGGTACTCGGCGAGGTCGCCGCGGTGGTCTCCGGCGTCCCGGAGCCACAGCTCGGCGTACTGCGTGACGTCCTGCACCTCGCGCTGCACGATCCAGGCGTCGCAGCCGCGCGGCACCCACGACCTGAGCCGGTCCTGCCAGTCCTCCCCCTCCACGTGCTGCCAGTTGGCGAGGAACTGCGCGAACCCGCCCTCGCTCAGCCGCTCCCCCGCTTCCTGAACGAGCGTGCGGCACAGATCGTCCCCGCCCATGCCCCCGTCGCGGTAGGTCAGCCGGGCGCCGGGAGAGATCACGAACGGCGGGTTCGAGACGATCAGGTCGAAGGTCTCGTCCGGACGCAGCGGCTGGAACAGCGAGCCCTCGCGCAGGTCCGCGGCGGGGGCGCCGGACAGCGCGAGCGTGAGCGCGGTGATGTGCAGGGCGCGCGGGTTGAGGTCCGTCGCGGTCACGCGCGTGGCGTGCCGCGCGGCGTGCAGCGCCTGGATCCCGGAGCCGGTGCCGAGGTCGAGCGCGGCGCCGACGGGCGCGCGGACGGTGATCCCTGCGAGCGTCGTGGAGGCGCCGCCGACGCCGAGGACGACGCCCTCCTCGCGGCTGCCGATACCGCCCGCGCCGCCGACCGCGCAGCCGAGGTCGGAGACGATGAACCAGTCCTCGCCGTCGGGACCGCCGTAGGGCCGGACGTCCACGGACGCGGCGATCCCGTCGCTCCCGACGCTCCGGAGCCAGCCCGCGTCCAGGCACTCCCGGACGGGCAGCACGTCCGCCACGCGCGCGTGCGGCACGGGCTGCTGCAGCAGGAACAGTCTGACCAGGGTCTCCAGCGGCGTGTCGCCGCGCGTGGCGCGGAGCGCGGGCACCGTCTCGCTGCGGGCCAGCGCCGCGTACGCGGGTGCACCGAGGAGGTCGAGCAGTCCGTCGGCGGTGAAGGAGGCGCCGAGCAGGGCGTCACGGAGCCGGGCGGCGACGTCGGGACGGTCGGCTGCGGGAAGGGCGGGCAGGCTGGAGTCACTCACGCACCCATTGTGTCGGCTCGCACCGACATCGCACCCCAGGCGTGCGTCGGCGGACGCCGGGGCGGGCCGGATCCGGCGGCGGTGGCCCCGGTTCCGGTCCGCGTCGCCGGGCCTCGGCCGCGCTGCCCGCCCCGGGAACGGCCACCGCCCGGCGGCCCGGGCTCGGGGAGCCGACGGGGCCGCCGGGCGGGCCGAGCGGTGCGGCGCGCCACGGGGCGGCCGCGCGGGGGTGCCCCGTCAGGGGTGGGTCGACCCGCCCGCGTCAGGGCGCGTCGACCGTCAGGACGACGGGGGAGCGAACGTCAGGACGACGGGGCGGGCGCGGGTGCGGAGGCGGACTTGCAGCTCGGCTGCTGCGCCATCGCCTTGCCGACGTCGCCCTCCTCCAGGTTCTTCAGGGCGTCGTTGCCGCTCTTGCTGAGCTTGTCGAGCTGGGTCGCGATGCCCTTGAGGCCGTCCGCGAACTTGCCCTGGTCCTTGGTGTCCAGCCCGTCGACCTGCTTCTTCAGGGTGGCGTACGACGCGGAGAGGCCGTTGAGCTCCTTGACCGCGTCCTGCTGCTTCTTCTTGCCGTTGTCGACATTGGGCGCGCCGGCGCTGTTCACGGCCGCACCGATCGCCTTGTAGGCGTCGGACATGTCCTGGAAGGCCTGCGCATCCGTCTTCCGGACCTCGGTGGTCGGGCTGTTGTCCGAGGTCTGCTTCTGGATCGCGGCGCTGGCGGCCTCGACCTTCTGCGCCTGCGGCTGCACGGCGGTGCACACCTGCTTGGCCCAGGAGTCCAGCGCGTCGTTCTTGTTGTCCGCGCTGCCGCTGGAACATCCCGTCAGCGCCAGTCCCAGTACCGCACCGCCGGACACTGCGGCCGCGAGCTTCTTGTTCACCGGTTTGGTCCCTTCCGTGGCTCTCGGCCCCGGAACATACACGGGGAGCGGGTGGCGACCACGATTCGGGAGCCCGATATGACATTTCTTATATCTATTTGCACCAAGCGAGAGAAGGCTCACGGCCGGGGGCGCACCCACGGACGACGGGCGGACGGCGCGGTGTGCGCGCCGTCCGCCCGTCGTCCTGAGCCGGTCCTCTCGACCGGAACCGGTTACGACACCACCGCGGGGTCGGCCGGCTTGGAGACGCGCTCGGCGCTGTCTTCGTCACCCACGGCGATGCCGCGGCGCTTGGAGACGTAGACGGAACCGACGATCACCAGGAGGGCCACGATCGCGATCAGGATGCGGACCCCGATGCTCTGGTGGTCTCCGTAGCTGAACCTGATGACCGCGGGCGCGATCAGCAGCGACACCAGGTTCATGACCTTCAGCAGCGGGTTGATCGCGGGCCCGGCAGTGTCCTTGAAGGGGTCGCCGACGGTGTCGCCGATCACCGTGGCGGCGTGGGCCTCGCTGCCCTTGCCGCCGTGGTGGCCGTCCTCCACGAGCTTCTTGGCGTTGTCCCAGGCACCGCCGGAGTTGGCGAGGAACACGGCCATGAGGGTGCCCGCGCCGATCGCCCCCGCGAGATAGGCGCCGAGCGCGCCCACGCCGAGGGTGAAACCGAGGAAGATCGGCGCCATGACGGCGAGCAGTCCGGGCGTGGCCAGTTCGCGCAGGGCGTCCTTGGTGCAGATGTCGACGACCTTGCCGTACTCCGGCTTCTCGCTGAAGTCCATGATCCCGGGCTTCTCGCGGAACTGGCGGCGCACCTCGAAGACCACCGAGCCCGCCGACCGCGACACCGCGTTGATCGCCAGCCCCGAGAAGAGGAAGACGACCGCGGCGCCGGCGATCAGGCCGACGAGGTTGTTGGGCTGGGAGATGTCCATCGTCAGGGTCATGGGGGAACCCGCTCCGGAGAGCTTGGCCCCCACGTCCTGCGCGCCGGTGGTGATCGCGTCGCGGTAGGACCCGAAGAGCGCCGACGCCGCCAGGACCGCGGTGGCGATGGCGATGCCCTTGGTGATGGCCTTGGTGGTGTTGCCGACCGCGTCCAGGTTGGTGAGCACCTGGGCGCCCGCCCCCTCGACGTCGCCGGACATCTCGGCGATGCCCTGCGCGTTGTCGGAGACCGGACCGAAGGTGTCCATGGCCACGATGACGCCGACCGTGGTGAGCAGACCGGTGCCGGCCAGCGCCACCGCGAACAGGGCGAGCATGATCGACGTGCCGCCGAGCAGGAACGCGCCGTAGACGCTGAGGCCGATCAGCAGCGCGGTGTAGACGGCCGACTCCAGGCCGACGGAGATGCCGGCGAGGACGACGGTGGCCGGACCGGTCAGCGAGGTCTTGCCGATGTCCCGCACCGGGCGCCGGCTGGTCTCGGTGAAGTAGCCGGTGAGCTGCTGGATCACGGCGGCGAGCAGGATGCCGATGGCCACCGCGACCAGGGCGAGGATCCGCGGGTCGCCGTGCTTGGCCTTGATCGCCGCGTCGCCGATGCCGCGGAGGGCCCCGTACGACGAGGGCAGATAGGTGTAGACGGCGACCGCGACCAGGCCGAGCGAGATCACCGCAGAGATGAAGAAGCCGCGGTTGATCGCGGACATCCCACTGCGGTCGGACCGGCGCGGCGCGACCGCGAAGATGCCGATCATCGCCGTGATCACGCCGATCGCGGGGACCAGCAGCGGGAAGGCCAGCCCGTCGTTGCCGAAGGCCGCCTTGCCGAGGATCAGTGCGGCGACCAGCGTGACGGCGTACGACTCGAAGAGGTCGGCCGCCATCCCGGCGCAGTCGCCGACGTTGTCGCCCACGTTGTCGGCGATGGTCGCGGCATTGCGCGGATCGTCCTCCGGAATGCCCTGCTCGACCTTGCCGACCAGGTCGGCGCCGACGTCGGCGGCCTTGGTGAAGATGCCGCCGCCGACACGCATGAACATCGCGATCAGCGCCGCGCCGAGGCCGAAGCCCTCCAGCACCTTCGGCGCGTCGGCCGCGTACACGAGCACCACACAGGAGGCGCCCAGCAGGCCGAGCCCCACCGTGAACATGCCGACGACGCCGCCCGTACGGAAAGCGATCTTCATGGCCTTGTGCGAGACGGTGGTGAGATCCTTTTCCGGCTCGCCCTCCGCCGGAGTCGCCTCCCGGGCTGCCGCGGCGACGCGCACATTGCTGCGCACGGCGAGCCACATGCCGATATAGCCGGTGGCCGCCGAGAACACCGCTCCGATCAGGAAGAAGATCGATCGTCCGGCGCGCTGATTCCAGTCGTCCGCGGGCAGCAGCATGAGCAGGAAGAACACGACCACGGCGAATACGCCGAGCGTGCGCAACTGCCGGGCCAGATAGGCGTTGGCGCCTTCCTGGACCGCCGACGCGATCGACTTCATGCTGTCGGTGCCCTCGCCCGCCGCGAGCACCTGGCGTACCAGGACTCCGGCCAGCACGAGCGCGGCGACCGCGACCGCCGCGATCACAGCGATGATGATCCGATTGTCATCGGTCAGCACTGCGGCTGCGAAGGTTGTGGTGTGGCCCAACTGATGAGGGGTAGAAAGCCCCGCCATTCGTCCTCCTTGACGCTTGACCTGAGCTCAAGATGTGGACGGATTGTAGGTAGCGGAACCTGATCTAAACAGAGTGCAGTAAGTGGAATTAGCCTTCACCTGCTCTTCAGCAAATGATCGACATCACGCCACTGAACCCGAAAGAAGTAATGCCTCAAAACCATTGACCCTTGATCAAATGATGGGTCATTGATCGTGAATTCCTTCACGAATGAGAATGTGTCCGGGTGAAAATACGAGAAGGGCCCTGCTGAGCAGGGCCCTCACGATGACGCCGTACGGGTGGGACGTCAGGGAAGCACGACCACCGACGGGGTCGCCGGCCAGGTCATCCTGATCGACCCGCCGTGCTCCCCGGCCATGACCTCCACGTCGTCGACGAGGCCGCTGATGACCGCGAGGCCCATCTCGTCCTCCTCGGCCTCCACGTCGCCACCGGCGCCGACGGCGCTGCCGTCGGTGCGGTGCGCGTGCGGTGCCTCGTCCCCGACCTCGATGGAGAACTGTTTCTCCTCCTCGATCAGCATCACCTTCACCGGTGCCGAGATCCCGCCGCTCTGGTGCAGCCCGACGGCTCGGGTGCAGGCTTCACCGACGGCCAGTCTGACCTCGTCGAGGACGGCCTCGTCCACCCCGGCCCTGCGCGCCACCGCTGCCGCCACCAGGCGGGCGGTCCGGACGTGCTCGGGCAGCGCGCTGAAGCGGAGTTCGACGGTGGCCATGCATCCCCCTCGGAGCTATGGGCGTGCTGTCGGAGGACCGGGCCGCCGAAAGCCCGGCCCTCCGCTGGTGCGTCCTCCGCGCCGGGCACCGCCCGGCCCGGAGGGTCAGTCGGTGGCCGCCACCGCTTCCTCGACCGAGGTGTGAATCGGGAACACCTTGGTGAGGCCGGTGATACGGAAGATCTTGAGAATGCGCTCCTGGTTGCACACCAGGCGCAGCGAGCCCTCATGGGCCCGCACTCGCTTCAGGCCGCCGACCAGTACGCCGAGCCCGGTGGAGTCGAGGAAGTCCACGCCCTCCATGTCGACGACGAGGTGGAAATTCCCGTCGTTCACCAGCTCGACCAGCTGCTCGCGCAGCTTGGGCGCGGTATATACGTCGATTTCGCCACCGACCTCGACGACCGTACGATCGCCGACGGTACGGGTCGACAGAGACAGGTCCACGGATCCTCCAGCACCTTGCTATCGAGCGGTCGCCCCTCGGGACACCTCGGCTTGCAGCCCCAGGGCGGTTCGCCAGCCGCGATGGCATTCAATCACTTACCGGCAGGCGTGCACGACGCCTTGGCTCCATTGTCCGTCACGCCGGTGACACACTCGGTGCCAATGGCCGAGAAACAACGATCCGATCGAACCCCGACGGACCCTGCATCCCGACCGGCGCCGGACACGGTCCTGGCCCGGCTGGCCTCGGGACCGAACCGGGCTGCGCGCATCACTCATACGGAGCACTTGCCCCCACGTGCGGGCCGCCATGCCGTCTGGCCCGACCGGATTCGCCCGGAGGTCGTCGCCGCGGTGCAGGCCCACGGCATCGCGCACCCCTGGGCCCACCAGGCGCTCGCCGCCGAACACGCCCTCGACGGCGACTCCGTCGTGGTCGCCACCGGCACCGCGTCGGGCAAGTCCCTGGCCTACCTGGCACCCGTCCTGTCCACTCTGCTGGACGGCGCCGAGGCGCCGAACGGGCGCGGCGCCACCGCCCTCTACCTGGCCCCCACGAAGGCCCTCGCGGCCGACCAGTGCCGCGCGGTGAAGGAACTCGCCCGGCCGCTGGGCAAGGCCGTACGCCCCGCGGTGTACGACGGGGACACGCCGCTGGAGGAGCGCGAGTGGATCCGCCAGTACGCCAACTACGTCCTCACCAACCCCGACATGCTGCACCGCGGCGTCCTGCCCTCGCACCCGCGCTGGTCCTCCTTCCTGCGCACCCTGAAGTACGTGGTCATCGACGAGTGCCACACCTACCGGGGCGTCTTCGGGTCCCACGTCGCCCAGGTGCTGCGCCGGCTGCGCCGCCTGTGCGCGCGCTACGGCGCCTCCCCCGTCTTCCTCCTCGCCTCCGCCACCGCCGCCGAACCCGCGGTCGCCGCCCGCCGGCTGACGGGCGTGCCGGTGGTCGAGGTCGCCGACGACGCCTCACCCCGCGGTGAACTGGTGTTCGCGCTCTGGGAGCCGCCGCTCACCGAACTCCAGGGCGAGAAGGGCGCACCCGTGCGCCGCACCGCGACCGCGGAGACCGCCGACCTGCTGACCGACCTCACCGTCCAGGGGGTGCGCTCGGTCGCCTTCGTCCGCTCCCGGCGGGGCGCCGAGCTGATCTCGGTCATCGCCCAGGAGCGGCTGACGGAGATCGACCGGTCACTGGCCCGGCGTGTCGCGGCGTACCGCGGTGGTTACCTCCCCGAGGAGCGCCGCGCGCTCGAACGCTCCCTGCACTCCGGCGAACTCCTCGGCCTGGCGGCCACGACCGCCCTGGAGCTGGGCGTCGACGTGTCCGGCCTGGACGCCGTGGTGATCGCCGGCTATCCGGGCACCCGGGCCTCCCTGTGGCAGCAGGCGGGCCGGGCGGGCCGCGCCGGACAGGGCGCCCTGGCGGTGCTGGTCGCCCGCGACGACCCACTGGACACCTTCCTCGTCCACCACCCCGAGGCCCTGTTCGACCAGCCGGTGGAGTCCACCGTGCTCGACCCGGACAACCCCTACGTCCTCGCTCCGCACCTGTGCGCGGCGGCCGCCGAGCTGCCGCTCACCGAGGACGACGCCGAGCTGTTCGGCCCCGCGGGCATGGAGCTCCTGCCGCAACTGGAGGCCGCGAAGCTGCTGCGCCGCCGCACCCTGGCCTGGCACTGGACGCGCCGGGAGCGCGCCGCGGACCTGACCGACATCCGGGGCGAGGGCGGACGCCCGGTGCAGATCGTCGAGGCGGGCACCGGGCGGCTGCTCGGCACGGTCGACGAGGGCGCCGCCCACACCACGGTCCACGAGGGCGCGGTCCACCTGCACCAGGGCCGCACCTACCTGGTGCGCTCCCTCGATCTGGAGGACTCGGTCGCCCTGGTCGAGGAGGCCGCGCC
Organism: Streptomyces tropicalis; assembly: GCF_029269835.1. Lineage (GTDB taxonomy): Bacteria > Actinomycetota > Actinomycetes > Streptomycetales > Streptomycetaceae > Streptomyces > Streptomyces tropicalis. The sequence goes on from NZ_JARJBB010000009.1 coordinate 93,195, forward strand.
GCCGTACACGACCGTCGCCCGGGACACGACCGCGGTCTCCGTCCTGGAGACGGACGTCGAGGTGCCCTGGGGCGGCGGCCGCCTCTGCTACGGCTCCGTCGAGGTCACCAACCAGGTGGTCTCCTTCCTGCGCCGGCGGGTCATCACCGGCGAAGTGCTGGGCGAGACGAAGCTCGACCTCCCTCCTCGTACGCTGCGGACCCGCGCGGTGTGGTGGACGGTCACCGAGGACCAGTTGGACACCGCCCGGATCAACCCGGAGATCCTCGGCGGGGCCCTGCACGCCGCCGAGCACGCGTCGATCGGCATGCTGCCCCTCTTCGCCACCTGCGACCGCTGGGACATCGGCGGCGTCTCCGTCCCCCTGCACCCGGACACGCTCCTGCCGACGGTCTTCGTCTACGACGGCCACCCCGGCGGCGCGGGCTTCGCGGAGCGCGCCTTCCACACCGCCCGTGCCTGGCTCGCCGCCACCCGGGAGGCCATCGCCTCCTGCGAGTGCGACGCCGGCTGCCCCTCCTGCATCCAGTCCCCCAAATGCGGCAACGGCAACGATCCACTGCACAAGCGGGGCGCCGTGCGGTTGCTGACCGTGCTGCTGGAGGGGGCCCCGGAGGAGCCGGAGGCAGGCGGGGCGGCGGCCGCTGCGGAGGGCGGGAAGACGGAGGGGGCGGCCTAGGCCGTTCGCGGGAGGCGACGGGTGCGGTGGGAGGCCGCGGCGGCGGCCCCTACCGCGCCGCCGGAGCGGGCGGTGGTGCCGGAGCCGACGGCGGGGGCGCCGGAGTGAGCGGGGGCGCCGAATCCGGCGGCCCGGCCGGCCCCGCTCTCGCTCTCACCTCCGCGGTGAACGGGCCCCGTTCCGACACCGCCGTGACGTCCGAGGTGTCGCCCACGATCGCGCACCGGACCAGCCGGGCGCCCTGGACCCGCGCCAGGCGGGCCGCCCGGGCGCAGGCCGAGGCGGAACCGTCCGGCCAGTGTCCCGCCGCCGCCAGCGCCGCGAGGTCGGCCGCGGCCGCGGCCCGGTGCCGGGTCACGACGGCCTGCCCGAGGGCCACCCCGACGCCGAACACCACGCACAGCACGGCGATCCCTCCGACGCTCCACACGGTCGCGGAGCCACGGTCCGAGCAACGCTGCCGCAGTCGGGCGGCGGCACCGTCGACGGCCCGGTGCAGCCACCGCAGGCGTCGACCGGTGCGCAGGCGCGTCCGGAATCCGGGACCGGTACCCGGGCGCGCACCGCATTCGTGGCCGACGACCCTGCCCGACTCGCATCCCGCGCCCGTGCCGGTACCCGACTCGCATCCCGCGCCCGTGCCCGTGCCCGACTCGCGTCCCGCACCTCGGCGCCACCGCCGTCCGCCGGCGACCTCGCCGAGGGCGCGGCGACCCTTGACGAGGGCCCCGGGCCGCCGGAGGCGTGGAGCAGGGCCCCCGGCGGATCGCCGCCCCCGGTCGGCGGCGAGGGCCGGCAGGCCCGTCACGGCACCGCTCCAGCCGTACGCCCGGTTCCCCCGGGCCGCGCTTCCGGCGCGGCGCCGGTCCCGACCGACTCCTCCGTCTCCGCCACGGCCTCCTCCCGCAGTTCCACGGGCAGGACGCCCATTCCCGGGGGATGCGCCACGACGACCACGTGCACGTCCGCGCCCTCCCGGGTCACCGTGATCCGTGCTCCGTGCGGTGCCGCCTCCCGGGCCACCGCGGTGACCGCGCCGTCGGGATCCTGGCGGGCCGCGGCCCGGGCACCCGAGCGGGCCGCGTCAACGCACTGGATCTGGGCGAGCACCACCAGCAGCCCCCACGCCAGCACTGTCACGAACAGCACCAGCACCGGAAGGGCCATCGCCGTCTCCGCGGTCACGAACCCCCTGTCGCGGCCGCGTTCACATCCGCGCACTGAGGGCCCGCTTCACGATGGCCTGCAACTCGGCCTTGACCTGGCCGCTCGTGACCACCTCGTACAGCAGGACGGCGAAGGCCACCGCGGCGATGATGCCCATCGCGTACTCCGACGTGACCATGCCCGCGTCCCTGCGCCCGAGCGTCCGAACCCGTACCACCAGGGCACGCATCCGTGCCCGTGCCTTTCCGTACATCACAACCCCCGTGAGGTAGTCGTCCACTGTTTCGCCCGTGCCGCGCACGGCCTGTACCGGGCGTCGCCTGCATGCCGTTCCGTGTGCTGCCGTTCTTCTTCCGTGCTGCTCCTCTCCCGACGGACGCGCCCTCGTCTCCTCCCGGCCGCCTCTCCGTCGCCACTCCGTCTCAGCCACCGCCTCCTTCCAGGACCCCGCCCGCGAGACCGATCACCACCGGCAGCACCCCCACCGCGACGAAGGCGGGCAGGAAGCACAGCCCCACAGGTGCCGTGACCAGCACCGCCGCCCGGCGGGCGCGGACGGTGGCGGCCCGGCCCCGCTCGGCGCGGGCGTCGGCCGCGAGACGGGCGACCGGACCTGCCGCCGGGAGCCCGGACTCGTCGGCCCGCTCCAGCAGCCGTGCGAGGGCGGCAGCGCCTGGCAGGGCGGCAAGCCCGCGCCAGGCGTCGGCCGGTTCGCCTCCGAGCCGCACTTCGGCCGCGCCCCGTGCCAGCCGCTCCCCGACGGGACCCGAGAGGGCCTCGCCGACGGCGCGGGCGGCGACCACCGTCCCGGCTCCGGCCGTGATGCAGGCCGCCAGGAGGTCGGCGGCCAGCGGGAACTGACGAGCCGCTTCGACGGGGTCGAAGTCCCGCGCCGGCTCCGCCGCCGCCCGCCGCCGGAGCCACCACCGCAGCGCCGCCGCCCCGGCCAGTCCGACCAGGGGTCCGGGGATCCCTCCGACCAGCGCCCATCCGGCGCCGGCCACGGCCGCCAGGGAAAGCCACTGCCGGACGGCGCCCCGCACGCGCAGCGACGGATGTGCTCCTCCGGGCTCGGGGAGGGCCCCGGCGTCGAGCAGGACGGCCAGCCGCCGCTGCGTTCTTCGTGCGCGGCGGCCCGGACCCGCCCGGCGGACGGCCGCCCACAGAAGCAGCACAGCCGCCGCCAACGTCCCCAGCCTGTGGACGACTTCCCCGCTCATGCCGCCTCCGCTCCGCGCACGATCCTCAGCGCCCACCACATCCCCGCCCCCTCGAACGCCCCGCCGACGACCAGGCACCCGAGGCCCGCCCCGGTGTGCAGCAGCACGTGCAGCGGGTCCGCCCCCATGGCCGTGCCGAGCAGAAGCCCCAGGGCAGGCAGCCCGGCGAGCATCAGCGCCGTGGCCCGGGCACCGGACAACTGCGCCCACAGGTCGGCCCGTTGGTCCCGCTCCGCCCGGAGCGCCGCCTCCAGCCGGTCCAGGCCCGCCGCCAGCCCGGCACCCCGGTCCACGGCCACCCGCCAGCAGGCGGCGAGACCGCGCAGCCCTTCGGCGCCCGGCTCCCGCGCGGCCACAGCGAGCGCACCGGACACGTCACCGCCGAACCGGGCCGCCGCCAGCACCGCCGCCTGCGCCTGCCCCAGGCCGTCCGAGTCCCCGGCGGCACGCACCATCGCCTCGCCCGGCTGCCGCCCTGCGCGCACCTCCCCGGCCAGCACCCCGCACAGTGCGATCACCGCATCGGCCCGCCCCTCCCGGGCCCGGCGCTCGGCCCGCGCGATCCGCGCCCGCCGCAGCAGCGGCACCCCGGCCGCCCCCGCGGCGACCGGCAGCACCGAACCACCCATCACCCCCAGCGCCAGACCGGCGGCCAGAGCCCACCACTCGGCCCGCAACCCCGCACGGATCCGCCGGAGTTCGTCCAGGACCCGTTCCCAGGCCGGCGGTCCGGTGCCGACCGCCCCGCCGCCTGCGAGCAGCAGCCGCGCCCGCCGTGCACCCGCACCTCGGCTCCCGATCAGCCAGACCGCCGCTCCGGCGCACGCCGTCGCCACGCCGGAACACACCTGGCTCCAGCTCATCCCCTGCACCGTGCTCACTCCTTCCCTTCCGTGCGGAGCAGCTCCCGCAGCCGCTCCCAGCCCCGCTCGGCCCTGAACGCCGTCTCACCCCAGCGCAGCGCCGGCACCGTCCGGACGAGACCGGACTCCTCGCGCTCCAGCACCCGTACCTCGGCGATCCGGCGCCGCCCGGAGCCGTCCCGGACCAGATGCAGCACCACCGACAGCGCGGCCGCGAGCTGGCTGTGCAGGGCGGCCCGGTCGAGCCCGGCGGCCGTGCCCAGCGCCTCCAGACGGGCCGGGACGTCCGCGGCGGCGTTGGCGTGGACGGTGCCGCAGCCGCCCTCATGGCCGGTGTTCAGCGCGGCCAGCAGGTGGACGACCTCGGCTCCGCGCACCTCTCCCACGACGAGCCGGTCCGGCCGCATCCGCAGCGCCTGGCGCACCAGGTCCTCGAGCGTGACGAGGCCGGCACCCTCCTGATTGGCCGGTCTGGTCTCCAGGCGGACCACGTGGGGATGGTCGGGGCGCAGTTCCGCGGAGTCCTCGGCGAGGACGATCCGTTCGCGCGGGCCGACCAGCCCCAGCAGCACGCTCAGCAACGTGGTCTTGCCGGTGCCCGTGCCGCCGCTGATGAGGAAGGACAGCCGCGCCTCCACCAGCGCCCGCAGCACCCGGTCGCCGCCCGGTGGCACGGTGCCCGCCGCCACCAGTTCGTCGAGCGTGAAGGCGCGGGGCCGGACGACCCGCAGGGACAGGCAGGTGCAGCCGACGGCGACCGGCGGGAGCACCGCGTGCAGCCGGGTGCCGTCCGGCAGCCGGGCGTCGACCCAGGGCCGGGCGTCGTCGAGCCGGCGCCCCGCCACCGCGGCCAGCCGCTGGGCCAGGCGGCGCACGGCCTGGGCGTCCGGAAAGACGACCGGGACCCGCTCCAGCCCGCCGCCGCGGTCCACCCACACCCGGTCCGGGGCCGAGACGAGGACGTCGGTCACGGCAGGATCCGCGAGCAGTGGCTCCAGCGGGCCACTGCCGATCAGCTCGGACCGCAACTGCTCGGCCGCACCGAGCACTTCCGCGTCGCCGAGCACCCGGCCCTGTTCCCGCAGGGCCTGCGCCACGCGCGCGGGTGTGGGTTCGGCACCGCTCTCCGCCAGCCGCTGCCGCACCCCGTCCAGCAGATCGGCCGGGGTCACCGGGCCCGCGGTCCCACGAGCGGCCCCGCCCCGCCCGGCGACCCCGTGCATCGCGGTGTCCGGCGTCCCGCGGTGGTCGGCGGGCGGCCTCATGCGGCGCCCGCCTCGGTCAGGGCCCGCTCCCAGAAGGCGGTGCAGAAGCGGGCCAGTGGCGTGCGGGACGACGCGCCGGGAGGGGTCCTGCCCTCGCCCGGGCGCAGCAAGGCCGTCTCCACCGGCACCTCCCCCGCCAGCGGAAGGCCGAGCAGCCGGGACACTTCGCGGTCGTCCAGCCCGGGGGCGTAAGGGCCTCGGACCGCGACACGCAGATCGCGCAGCACCATGCCGACGGCGGCGGCGACGCGTGTCGCGGCCGCGACGGCGCGAAGCTCGGCGGGGACCACGAGCAACCCGATGTCGACCTGGGCGAGGGCCTCCGCGACCCCTTCGTCGACACGGCGGGGCAGGTCGACGACGACGGCGCCGCCACGCCTTCTGGCGGCGGCCAGCACCGCCCTGACGGCCTGCGGCGGGACGGCGGCGCAATCGCCGCGGTCCCAGCTGAGCAGTCTCAGCGAGTGCAGTTCGGGCAGCGACTCCTCCAGGGCGCTGCCGCCCACCCGCCCGCGCGACGCCGCGAAGGCCGGCCAGCGCAGCCCCTCGGCCGTCTCCCCGCCGAGCAGGACGTCGAGCCCCCCGCCCAGCGGATCGGCGTCGACGAGGAGGGTGCGCAGGCCCTCCCTCGCGGAGGTCACGCCGAGCGCGCAGGCCAGGGTGGATGCCCCGGCCCCGCCGCGCCCGCCGACGACCCCCACGGTGAGCGCGGGCCGGCCCACCCCTTCGACGACGTCGGCGATGCGGTCGACCAGCCACTGCTCGCCGTCGGGCAGGACCAGGACGTGGTCGGCGCCGGCCTCGACGGCGCGCCGCCAGACACCGGAGTCGTCCTGGTCGCGGCCGACCAGCACCACGTGGCGCCGTCGCGGGGCGCCGCGCACCCGGCATGCCACGTCGTCGCCGACGAGCACGAGCGGCGCGGACTCCCATGCGCCGCCGCGGCCGTCCGCCCCTGGGCGGACCTCGGGCGTGGCGCCGGCCGCCGCGCACAGGCGCAGCAGGTCGTCGAGGATGTCCGGGTCCTCGGTGACGATCAGTGGACCGGCTGGGCGGCCCCCTGCGGTGGGCGGTGGATCGTGTGCGACGGCTCCGTTCATGGGCTCGTCCCCCTTCGCTGCGTCTCTCGCGCTGCCCCTGCGGCCCCGCGAATCCGAAAGATGTGAAGAACCGGCAAGCGGCCTTCATATGGGCGGCCGATACGAACCGGCCATACGCGCCCGACAAACGGGAACCGGCCATGAACGGGCCGCGAGCGGTGCGCGTCGGAATCACGATGCGGCGATACGGGAAATCGTGTGGATCTTGGTCGATAACTGTGGACAACTCGACCTCTGTGAATATCGCCGTCACCCATACCGGTGACCCGCGTACCGGCTCCCGTGAGACTTCCGCAGAGCAGCGCGACGACTACGCACAGTCGCGAATCCTGGGGGGAGGGCCGGGCGCCCGGCCCGGGGCCGTACGGGGCACCGCGACCACGAGGGAGAAGGGGAAAACGCGTCCGGACATGCGACGACCCCCGCCGGGGGGGAGAGCGGGGGTCGTCTCCACGGCCGACTCGGGGGGGGAGGAGTCGGACCGGGTTAGCACGGTCGCGAACGATCCGTGACTTCCATGGTGTACCCGAGAGCCTTCTCAGGCAAACCCACACGCCCACCTTACGCCGAATGGGCTGCCCCTATGCTCAGGGGTGTGGAAAACCACTCCTTGCCCCGCACCGCGGCCTTCTTTGATCTGGACAAGACGGTCATTGCGAAGTCGAGCACGCTCACGTTCAGCAAGTCGTTCTACCAAGGCGGCCTGATCAACCGGCGGGCCGTCCTGCGCACCGCATATGCCCAGTTCGTCTTCCTCGCCGGCGGCGCCGACCACGACCAGATGGAGCGCATGCGCGCGTACTTGTCCGCGCTGTGCCGCGGCTGGAACGTGCAGCAGGTCAAGGCCCTGGTCGCGGAGACGCTGCACGATCTCATCGACCCGATCATCTACGACGAGGCCGCCTCCCTCATCGAGGAGCACCACACCGCCGGACGCGACGTCGTCATCGTGTCCACGTCGGGCGCGGAGGTGGTCGAGCCGATCGGCGAACTGCTGGGCGCGGACCGGGTGGTGGCCACCCGGATGGTGGTCGGCGACGACGGCTGCTTCACCGGCGAGGTGGAGTACTACGCCTACGGCCCGACCAAGGCCGAGGCGATCCGGGAGCTGGCCGAGTCCGAGGGCTACGACCTGGCCCGCTGCTACGCCTACAGCGACTCCATCACCGACGTGCCGATGCTGGAGTCGGTGGGCCATCCGCACGCGGTGAACCCGGACCGGGCGCTGCGCCGGGAGGCCGGCGCGCGCGACTGGCCGGTTCTCGACTTCCACCGGCCGGTCCCGCTCAAGCAGCGGCTGCCCACGTTCTCCGTGCCGCCGCGGCCGGTACTCGTCGCGGCCGCCGCGGTCGGGGCGGCCGCGGCCACCGCGGGCCTCGTCTGGTACGCCAGCCGACGCCGGACCGCGCTCTCCTGACACGTCGCTTTCAGCCGTTCGGCCGCCGGCACTACTTCGCTTTACGTCCCGTTTGAACCCAAAAGTAAAGAACTGCAAGCAGGGGTTCCGCTTGTTCCCGGCGTGCAGTACAAAGGACTCAACGGCCCGCGAGACCGAAGGACATCCGAGAGGATCCCCTTTCCAACGCATTTGGCCCACGGACCGAGCATGAACACCGGGCACCCACGCGACGTCGACCCGTCGATTACGGGCCAGCCGCACCAGGTCACGGGCAAAGTTCCCGGCCTGATGGGCACATATCGAGGACGCTTGGTAACCCGGTGAACATGCCAGCGGCGGTACGAGATCTCGTACCGCCGCAACCTTGTGCGGACCCCTGACGGGGCCCTTTCCCTCCCGCGCTACGCGGCCCCGCGCTGCAGGGCCTCGCACACGGCCGTCGACTCCCGCGCCCCCAGCTCGACCGCCCTGCCGCAGTGGGCGATCCAGGCGGCCATGCCCTCGGGGGTGCCGGAGACATAGCCCTCCAGGGCTGCCAGGTAGCCCGCCCGGCCCTGTTCGGCGTGCCCCACCTCGGGCGGGCAGACCGACTTGGGGTCCAGGCCGCTGCCGATCAGGACGATGCGCTCGGCCGCCCGCGCCACCAGCCCGTTGTGCGAGGTGAACGGCCGCAGCGCGAGCAGTTCGCCGTGCACGACGGCCGCCGTGACCAGTGCGGGTGCGGAACTGCCGGCGATGATCAGCTCGGCGAGCCCCTCCAGGCGCCCGGAGACCTCGGCGGCGCCCGGCAACGGCAGCTCGATCAGCGGCTCGTCGACGCCCTCGCCCTCCTGGCGCGGCCGGCCGACCGCGTCGTCCTGACGGGCGGCGGCCACCAGATGCAGCCGGGCCAGCACCCGGAGCGGCGACTGCCGCCAGACGGAGAGCAGTTGTCCCGCCTCCGCGGTCAGCCGCAGGGCGGCACCCACCACGCGGGCCTCGTCGTCGCCACTGAAGTCGGTGCGCCGGCGGACCTCCTCCAGCGCCCAGTCCGCGCCGGACAGCGCCGCGGAGCCGCGTGCGCCGCGCAGCGCCGCCTCGGCGGTGATCGCATTGCTCCGGCGCCGCATGATCCGGTGTCCGTAGACCCGGTCCACGGCCTTGCGCACGGACTCCACGGAGTCGGCCACGCCGGGCAGCGAGCCCAGGGCCGCAAGGGGGTCCCCCCTGCCCGAGTCCGTTCGAGAGCTTGGGGGAGGATCTGCGGTCGCGCCTGTCGAACTCATGAGTACGACAGTACGCACCCCGGCGCCCCGCCCCACGAAGGAGTGGTCTTCTTCACGCATTCCCGTTACACATGGCAACTACAAGACTACCCTTCGTGAGCATGAAAATTGCCTTCGTCGGGAAGGGCGGCAGCGGCAAGACCACGTTGTCCTCCCTGTTCATCCGCCACCTGGCGACGGCCGGCGCGCCGGTCGTCGCCGTCGACGCCGACATCAACCAGCACCTCGGGACGGCACTTGGCCTGGAGGAGGCCGAGGCCGCCGCGCTGCCGGCGATGGGCGACCACCTGGCCCTGATCAAGGACCACCTGCGGGGCACCAACCCGCGCATCTCCTCCACCGAGACCATGATCAAGACCACCCCGCCCGGCGAGGGGTCGCGCCTGCTGCGCGCCCATGGGGACAACCCGGTGTACGACGCGTGCGCACGGCCGGTGGAACTCGACGGCGGTGCCGTCCGTCTGATGGTCACGGGCCCCTTCACGGACGCCGACCTCGGGGTCTCCTGCTACCACTCCAAGACCGGAGCGGTGGAGCTGTTCCTGAACCACCTGGTGGACGGCCGCGACGAGTACGTCGTGGTCGACATGACCGCGGGCTCGGACTCCTTCGCATCGGGCATGTTCACCCGCTTCGACATCACGTTCCTCGTCGCCGAGCCGACCCGGAAGGGAGTCTCCGTCTACCGCCAGTACAAGGAGTACGCCCGCGACTTCGGCGTCACCCTCCGCGTCGTCGGCAACAAGGTCCAGGGCCCGGACGATCTCGACTTCCTCCGCTCCGAGGTCGGCGAGGACCTGCTCGTGGCGGTCGGGCACTCGGACTGGGTGCGCGCCATGGAGAAGGGCCGGCCGCCGCGGTTCGACACCCTGGACGTCACCGACCGGGCGGCCCTGCGCACCCTCCAGGCCGCCGCCGACGCCACCTACCCGGCACGCGACTGGGAGCACTACACGCGCCAGATGGTGCACTTCCACCTGAAGAACGCCGCCTCCTGGGGCAACGAACGCACCGGGGCCGACCTGGCCGCGCAGGTCGACCCCGGCTTCGTCCTCACGGAAGGCGTCACCGCCGGGGTGTGACGGCGTGCGTCACGGCCTGGGCGCTCCCGGGACGCCCTTCGGGGCCGGAGCCGGACGCGCCGACAGGTAGGACGCCCAGCCCTCCTTGGGGGACTCGCCCACCTCCAGGCCGCGCAGCCGCGCGAGGATCTGCGGGTCCTGGGCGTCCAGCCAGTCGGCCAGCTGATGGAAGGAGACGCAGCGCACGTCGGGCTTGTTGCACACCTCCTTCACGACGTCCTCGACGGCACGCATGTAGGTGCCGCCGTTCCAGGACTCGAAGTGGTTGCCGAGGACGAGCGGCGCGCGGTTGCCGTCATAGGCGCGGTAGAAGCCCTGCAGAAGGCCGTCGCGCATCTGGTCGCCCCAGTAGCCGAACTTGTCGGGGTCGCCCTGGGTGAGGGTGCCGGACTGGTTGACCATGAAGTTGTAGTCCATGGTGAGCTGCTCGTAGGTGTGGCCGGGGAAGGGGACGAGCTGCATCGACAGGTCCCACAGGCCGTACTTCTTCTTCGGCCACACCTGGTTGTTCACGCCGCTGGTGTCGTAGCGGAAGCCCAGGTCGCGGGCCGCCTTCATGAAGTTCGTCTGACCCTCGAGGCAGGGCGTGCGGGCGCCGATGAGCTCCTTGTCGTAGTCGAACGGCAGCGGGGCGGCGTTCCTCAGCCCGGTGTTCGTCTTCCAGGTCTTGACGAAGGTCTTGGCCTGGTCGATCTCGCTCTTCCACTCGTCCACCGACCACTTGCCGACGCCGCCGTTCTCGCCGCAGAAGTGGCCGTTGAAGTGGGTGCCGATCTCGTTGCCCTCGAGCCACGCCAGGCGCACCTGCCTGGCGGTGTCGGTGATGCCCTGCTCGTCGTTGAAGCCGATCTCGGAGCTGCCGACGTCGTGCTGCGGCGGGTGGTACAGGTCCCGCTTCTCCTTCGGCAGCATGTACACGCCGCTGAGGAAGTAGGTCATCGTCGCGTTGTTGGCCTTGGCCACCTTGCGGAAGTGCGAGAAGAGCTTCTGGCTGTCCTCGCCCGCGCCGTCCCACGAGAAGACCACGAACTGCGGCGGCTTCTGGCCCGGGCGCAGCCGCTCCGGCCTGGGCAGGTGCGGCTGGGCCCCGGTGTAGGCGGTGGAGCCGTCGCCGATGAGCCGGACGACGCTCCCCGGTGCCTGGAATCCCTTCTGGGGGCCGTGCGCCCCCTGTTTGACGCCGTCGCCGCCCGTGCAACCGGCGAGCGACGAGGCACAGGCCGCGGCGGCGGCGACGCCCACGGCGATCCTCTGGGTGACGGCCATGTTCCGCCCACCTTCTTCCTTCTCTCGTCCAACGCCGAGACGGCGTGTGCTGGTGCTGCACCGGACGTGCCGCCGGAAGCAGCGCCGTCAAGGTCGCACGAGGTCAGGAAGGAATTAGTACGACAAGCCGATAGAAAGCTCACTTCACTCAACGGAGTGACTTAATGCCCCATTTGCGTCGAACATTCAGAGAAGTGCTTTACGTTGAATTACAGTTGCTTTGCCAAGCTTTGATTCAGTTGTTCCAGTTGATCCATCCCGCCGCTGCACGCCGTGACCCACGGCCGCGACCCGACCCCGCCCCTGGGCGGGAACCCCAGTTCCGCGACCGCGCCGCCCGGAGGAGACGGGAAACATGTCGACCTGCACCCCCACCCACGCCGCCGACCCTGCTCGGCCCCAGCACTCCCGGGAGCCCCACAGCCCCCCACGTCGTCCGCGCCGCTTCCCCCTCGCGGGCGCCGATCTGTCGGCCTCCGTCGCCGTCTTCCTGATCGCGCTCCCGCTGTCCCTCGGCATCGCCCTGGCCACCGGCGCCCCGCTCCAGGCGGGCCTGGTCGCCGCGGCGGTGGGCGGGCTCGTGGCCGGCCGGCTCGGCGGGTCGCCGCTCCAGGTCAGCGGCCCGGCCGCCGGACTCACCGTCGTCACCGCCGACCTGATCCACCGCTACGGGTGGAAGGCCACCTGCGGCATCACCGTGCTCGCCGGACTCGCCCAACTCGGGCTGGGGTGCCTGCGCGTGGCGCGCGGCGCGCTCGCCGTCAGTCCCGCCGTCGTACACGGGATGCTCGCCGGAATCGGTGTCACCATCGCCGTCGCCCAGCTGCACATCGTGCTCGGCGGCAGCCCGCAGAGCTCGGTCGTCGAAAATCTCCTGGCCCTGCCCGCCCAGTTGGCGGGGATGAAGCCCGCCGCCGTCTCCGTCAGCGTTCTGACGCTGGCCCTGCTCCTGCTGTGGCCGCGCCTGCCCGGACGTGCCGGCGGCCTCCTGCGCAGGGTCCCGGCCGCGCTCGTCGCCGTCGCCGGGGCCACCGCGGCAGCCTCCGCGACCGGGCTGCACCTGGCCCGGGTCGACCTGCCGTCCTGGAGCAGCCACGCCCTGGCCGGTCTGCCCGAGGAGCCGGTGCTCGGTCTCGCCGCCGCCGTGGTCACCACCACGCTCGTGTGCAGTGTGCAGTCGCTCCTCGGAGCCGTCGCCGTGGACAAGCTGGTCGCGGGCCGTCCCGCGTCCGGCCCCGGGGTCCCCCGCTCCGACCTGGACCGCGAGCTGCTGGGGCAGGGCGCCGCCAACGTGGTCTCCGGAGCGCTCGGCGGGCTGCCGGTCGCCGGGGTCGCCGTGCGGAGTTCGGCGAATGTGCGCGCAGGTGCCGTCAGCCGGAACTCCACGATGCTGCACGGCGTTCTCGTAGTGATCGCCGCGCTGCTGATGGTCCCGATCCTGGAGCTCATTCCGCTCGCCTCGCTCGCCGCCCTGGTGATGGCCGTCGGCATCCAGATGGTGTCCCTGCACCACATCCGCACGGTGACCCGCCACCGAGAGGTCCTGGTGTACGCCGTCACCACCCTCGGAGTGGTGGCCCTCGGAGTGCTGGAGGGCGTCGCGCTCGGTGTCGCCGTCGCCGTCGGCGTCGCCCTCAACCGCCTCGCCCATACCCGCATCACCCACGACGAGCAGGAAGGAGTCCATCACGTCCACGTCAGGGGGCAGTTGACGTTCCTGGCCGTGCCGCGCCTCAGCCGTGCGCTGCACCTCGTGCCCCAGGGCACCGATGCGGTCGTCACGCTGGACGGCTCCTTCATGGACCACGCGGCCTACGAGGCACTGCAGGACTGGCAGCGGACGCACACCGCGCGGGGAGGGTCCGTCGAGCTGACCGGGCGCCGGTCGGGCGTCGCCCTCGCCGAGCCCGCCGGGACCGGCGGCTGCCGCTGCCGGCCCTGGACACCCTGGCGCAACCACCAGTGCGGGGTGCCGCACGGACCACCGGCGTCCGCCGGCCGGGCGGCCCCGGCAAGGTCCGCCGCGACCGCGCCGAGCGGGCAGCAACTCGCCCGCGGGATCAGCGTGTTCCAGGCCCACACGGCACCCCTGGTGCGCGGCGAACTGGCCCGACTGGCCCGGGAGGGGCAGCAGCCGTCCCAGCTGTTCCTCACCTGTGCCGACTCGCGCCTGGTGACCTCCATGATCACATCCAGTGGCCCGGGCGACCTGTTCGTCGTGCGCAACGTGGGCAACCTGGTGCCGCCGCCCGGTGCCGAGGGCGGCGACGACTCCGTGGCCGCGGCCGTCGAGTACGCGGTGGACGTGCTCGGGGTGCGCTCCATCACGGTGTGCGGGCACTCCGGTTGCGGGGCGATGCAGGCGCTGCTCGACTCCGGCGCCGAAGCGCCCGCCGCAGCCGGGGAACCGGCCGGGCCCACGGCCGCCGACGGCGGCGACGCCGGCACGGACGCCGTCGCCGCCCGCGCCCGGACCGCCGGGGTCAGGACGCCGGCGGTCCGGACGCCGCTGCAGCGGTGGCTGCGGCACGGGGTACCGAGCCTGGCACGGCTGGCCGGGGACGGCCGCGCCGGGCCGGGGCTGGCCGGGCGGCCGCCCGCCGACCGGGTCGAGCACCTGTGCCTGACCAACGTCGTCCAGCAGTTGGAGCACCTGCGGGCGCACGGGGCGGTCGACCGAGCCCTGCGCCAGGGAACGCTCGACCTGCACGGCATGTACTTCCACGTGGGCGAGGCCCAGGCCTACCTGCTGACGGGCGGCCCCGGGAAGGAGGTGTTCACCGGAGTGGCGGCGGCGTCGGGGGGTCCCGCGACACGCCCGTAGGCCGTCCGGCCCGCCGCTGCGGGCGCGGCGCACGCCGAACCCGCGCGGCCCGGTGTCCGTGGAGACGGGTGGGTGACCGGCCGTCCGGGGCGCCGTGTGCGCCGCCGATGCGCGCCCGCACGCCGAGCGAGCAGCAGCGCCTCTCCCGGCTCACAGGTCTACACCAATATGGAGTCGGCCCTTGTCAGCGGGCCCTCCGGTCTGATGAGCTGTGGCCTGGGACACAACGGACACCCTGGGAAAGGGAGATGTCGTGAGCAACGAAAGCCTGGCCAACCTCTTGAAGGAGGAGCGACGCTTCGCGCCGCCCGCTGACCTGGCCGCGGGCGCCAACGTCACGGCGGAGGCGTACGAACAGGCCACGGCTGACCGGCTCGGCTTCTGGGCCGAACAGGCCCGGCGGCTGGCCTGGGCACAGGAACCGACCGAGACACTCGACTGGTCGAACCCGCCGTTCGCGAAGTGGTTCAAGGACGGCACGCTCAACGTCGCGTACAACTGCGTCGACCGGCACGTCGAGGCCGGGCACGGCGACCGCGTCGCCATCCACTTCGAGGGCGAGCCCGGCGACAGCCGGTCGATCACCTACGCCGAGCTGAAGGACGAGGTCTCCCGGGCCGCGAACGCCCTGCTGGAACTGGGTGTCCGCAAGGGCGACCGGGTCGCGATCTACATGCCGATGATCGCCGAGACGGCCGTCGCCATGCTGGCCTGCGCCCGGATCGGCGCCGCCCACTCCGTCGTCTTCGGCGGCTTCTCCGCGGACGCGCTCGCGACCCGTATCCAGGACGCCGACGCCCGCGTCGTGATCACGTCCGACGGCGGCTACCGGCGCGGCAAGCCGTCCGCGCTCAAGCCGGCCGTCGACGAGGCGGTCGAGCGCTCGGAGAACGTCGCGCACGTGCTCGTGGTGCGTCGCACTGGCCAGGACGTCGCCTGGACCGAGGGCCGGGACGTGTGGTGGCACGAGATCGTCGACCGCCAGCCGGCCGAGCACACCCCGGAGGCGTTCGAGGCCGAGCACCCGCTGTTCATCCTGTACACCTCGGGCACCACGGGGAAGCCGAAGGGCATCCTGCACACCTCCGGCGGCTACCTGACCCAGACGGCGTACACGCACTGGGCGGTCTTCGACCTCAAGCCGGAGACCGACGTCTACTGGTGCACCGCCGACGTCGGCTGGGTCACCGGCCACTCGTACATCGTGTACGGACCGCTGGCCAACGGCGCGACACAGGTGATGTACGAGGGCACCCCCGACACCCCGCACCAGGGCCGCTTCTGGGAGATCGTGCAGAAGTACGGTGTGACGATCCTGTACACGGCGCCGACCGCCATCCGCACGTTCATGAAGTGGGGCGACGACATCCCCGCGAAGTTCGACCTGTCCTCGCTGCGGGTGCTCGGTTCGGTCGGCGAGCCGATCAACCCCGAGGCCTGGGTCTGGTACCGCAAGAACATCGGCGCGGACGCCACCCCCGTCGTCGACACCTGGTGGCAGACCGAGACCGGCGCCATGATGATCTCCCCGCTGCCCGGTGTGACCGAGGCCAAGCCCGGCTCGGCCCAGCGGCCGCTGCCCGGCATCTCGGCCACGGTCGTGGACGACGAGGCCAACGAGGTGCCGAACGGCGGCGGTGGCTACCTGGTGCTGACCGAGCCATGGCCGTCGATGCTGCGCACCATCTGGGGCGACGACCAGCGATTCGTCGACACCTACTGGTCCCGCTTCGCGGGCCGCTACTTCGCGGGCGACGGCGCCAAGAAGGACGACGACGGCGACATCTGGCTGCTGGGCCGCGTCGACGACGTGATGCTGGTGTCGGGGCACAACATCTCCACGACCGAGGTCGAGTCGGCGCTGGTGTCGCACCCGTCGGTCGCCGAGGCCGCCGTGGTCGGCGCCGCGGACGAGACGACCGGGCAGGCGATCGTGGCCTTCGTGATCCTGCGCGGCGCGGCCGCGGAGAGCGACGACCTGGTCGCGGAGCTGCGCAACCACGTCGGCTCCGCGCTCGGCCCCATCGCCAAGCCGAAGCGGATCCTGCCGGTGGCGGAGCTGCCCAAGACGCGGTCCGGAAAGATCATGCGGCGCCTGCTGCGCGACGTGGCGGAGAACCGCCAGCTCGGAGACGTCACGACGCTCACCGACTCCACGGTGATGGACTTCATCCAGGCCAAGCTCCCGACCACGTCGAGCGAGGACTGAGGCGGGCCCGGTACGGAGTCGACGGTCCGGCCCGGCGCTGCCGCAGCACCGCGGCAGCGCCGGGTCAGGACTGAATCGGGGCGGACAGGGGCACCCGGCGGCTGCGCCGGGTGCCCCTCCGCGCGCCCCGGGGCGGTCGGCAGCGCGGTGCACCCGTCCGGCGGGCCCGCCCGCCGCATCTTAGGTAAACTAAGCAAAACAGTGTGCACCACACCTTCACAGGGGCGCCGGGAAGTCTGGTCGGCATGTGATCCGTCCTGCCCACCGACCGGAGGTCTCCTCGTGGCCGCGCCCCGCACCAGCAACCCCGCCCGCAAGGTCCTCGGCCGCCTGTCGCTGCCGGAGCGGACGTTCGTGGCGGACGCGCTGCGCACCGAGACGGTCGGCGGCGTGCTGCTCCTCCTCGCCGCGGTCGCGGCCCTGGCCTGGGCGAACATCCCCGCGCTGCACGCGAGCTACGAGGCCGTCGCGCACGCCAGCTTCGGCCCCGCGGCCCTCGGGCTCGACCTCTCCGTGGAGCACTGGGCCGCCGACGGACTGCTCGCGGTCTTCTTCTTCGTCGCCGGGATCGAGCTCAAGCGCGAACTCGTCGCGGGCGACCTGCGGGAGCCGAAGGCCGCCGCCCTGCCGGTGATCGCCGCGCTGTGCGGGATGGCGGTCCCGGCCGTGGTCTACGCGCTCACCAACGCCGCGGGCGGCGGCTCGCTCGCCGGCTGGGCGGTGCCGACGGCGACGGACATCGCCTTCGCCCTCGCCGTCCTCGCGGTCATCGGCACCTCGCTGCCGAGCGCCCTGCGCGCCTTCCTGCTGACGCTGGCCGTCGTGGACGACCTCTTCGCCATCCTGATCATCGCCGTCTTCTTCACGGACCGGCTGAACTTCGCCGCGCTGGGCGGGGCGGCGGCCGGACTCGTGGTCTTCTGGCTGCTGCTGCGCAGGGGGGTGCGCGGCTGGTACGTGTACGTGCCGCTCGCCGTGGTCGTGTGGGCGCTGATGTACAACAGCGGCGTGCACGCGACCATCGCCGGCGTCGCGATGGGCCTGATGCTGCGCTGCACCACCCGCGAGGGCGAGGAGCACTCCCCCGGCGAGCACATCGAGCACCTGGTGCGGCCCCTGTCGGCGGGCCTGGCGGTGCCGCTGTTCGCTCTGTTCAGCGCGGGGGTCTCGGTCACCGGCGGAGCACTCGCCGACGTGTTCACCCGGCCCGAGACGCTCGGAGTCGTCCTCGGTCTCGTGGTCGGCAAGACGGTCGGCATATTCGGCGGCACCTGGGCGACCGCCCGCTTCACCCGTGCCTCCCTCAGCGAGGACCTGGCCTGGGCGGACGTGTTCGCCGTCGCCTCGCTCGCCGGGATCGGCTTCACCGTCTCGCTGCTCATCGGCGAGCTGGCCTTCGCCGGCGACGCGGCCATGACGGACGAGGTCAAGGCCGCCGTGCTGTGCGGATCCCTCATAGCGGCCACGCTGGCGACCGTCCTGCTGAAGGTGCGGAACGCCAAGTACCGCAGCCTGTACGAGGCGGAGAACCGGGACGACGACCGCGACGGCATCCCGGACGTCTACGAGGAGGACGACCCTGCGTACCACCTCCGCATGGCCGACATCCACGCCCGGAAGGCCGCCGAGCACCGCCGGATCGCCGCCGAGAAGGCAGCCGAACGGGCACGGCGGCTTGCCGAAGTGCAGGGCGGGGCAGGCGAGGGGAACGACAGTCCGGCATGATCTGACGGGACGGTACAAAAGTGTGGGACCGTGTCCCGTCGGGCTCGGGCCGGCCACCGCGGCCGGACCGAGGCCACGCCGGGGAAGCCATGTCAGGCAGGAGAGGAAGACCGCGATGAGCGCACCCGACGGCAGCCCGGTCGGCGCCGAACGCAGCATCGGCCAGCTGTTCGCCTCGGCGACGACCGAATTGTCGTCGCTGGTGCATGACGAGATCGCGCTGGCCAAGGCGCAGCTGAAGCAGGACGTCAGGCGGGGCGCGACCAGCGGGGGTGCCTTCACCGTGGCCGCCGCGGTGCTGCTGTTCTCGCTTCCGATGCTCAACTTCGCCCTCGCGTACGGCATTCGGACCTGGAGCGGCTGGAATCTCGCGATCTGCTTCCTGCTGTCCTTCGCGGCCAACGTGCTCGTCGCCGCCGTCCTCGCACTGATCGGCCTGGTCTTCGCCAAGAAGGCCAAGCAGAGCCAGGGGCCGCAGAAGGTCGCGGCGTCGGTCAAGGAGACGGCGAACGTGCTGCAGAAGGCCAAGCCGCACCCGCGCTCGGAGACCCCGGCCCTGGAGGACCGGGCGCCCCAGGCCATCGAGGCTGTGGCACGCTCGTCGTCATGACGGATCCCGCCACCCCTCCGGCGCAGCCCGCCTCGGTCGTCCGGCTCGACCTGCCCGGCGGGAGGAAGGTCACCCACCGCGACGTCGCCGCCAACGGCGCCCGCTTCCACATCGCAGAGCTCGGCGACGGACCGCTGGTGCTGCTGCTGCACGGCTTCCCGCAGTTCTGGTGGACCTGGCGGCACCAGTTGGCCGCGCTCGCCGACGCCGGATTCCGGGCCGTCGCGATGGACCTGCGGGGGGTGGGCGGCAGCGACCGCACACCCCGCGGCTACGACCCCGCCAACCTCGCCCTGGACATCACCGGGGTCATCCGCTCGCTCGGCGAGCCGGACGCCGCGCTCGTCGGGCACGACCTGGGCGGCTATCTGGCGTGGACGGCGGCCGCGATGCGCCCGAAGCTGGTGCGGCGCCTGGCCGTCGCCTCGATGCCGCACCCGCGGCGCTGGCGCTCGTCGATGCTCACCGACGTCCGGCAGACCGCCGCCGGCTCCTACATCTGGGGCTTCCAGCGGCCGTGGATCCCCGAGCGGCAGCTGACCGCGGAGGACGGCGCCCTGGTGGCCCGTCTGGTGCGGGACTGGTCGGGGCCCCGCCTGCCGGACGACGAGGCGGTGGAGATGTACCGTCGCGCGATCTGCATCCCGTCCACCGCACACTGCGCCGTGGAGCCCTACCGCTGGATGGTGCGGTCGCTGGCCCGCCCCGACGGCATCCAGTTCTACCGCCGCATGAAGCGGCCGGTGCGGGTGCCGACGCTGCATCTGCACGGTTCCCTCGACCCGGTGCAGCGCACGCGGAGCGCGGCGGGCTCCGGGGAGTACGTGGAGGCGCCGTACCGCTGGCGGCTCTTCGACGGGTTGGGGCACTTCCCGCACGAGGAGGACCCGGTCGCTTTCTCCACCGAACTGATCAGCTGGCTGAAGGATTCCGAACCCGATCGGTGACCGTTCCGGCGCGCCCCGTGTCCGTTCGGGAACATCTGTCCGACGACCGGCCACTTGCCTGGCGCATAGGCCAATTGGGGAGCCCGCGCACGGTTATCGACCTTGGGGCCCGGGCAGACGTCGGTGTATGGGCTGGACGCACGACTACAGTGACGCCGCACGCAGCCGCCGTTCGAACGGCGGGCTCACTTCCCACCAGCGGGGCACGACCCCGCCGCTGACGGGCACCGATCCCCGGGTGGGCATTCCGCGCATCCTGCGCCGGCGGGCGCGCTGGGTCTCGGTGCGCCTGCGCCACACCCGCGACTGAGCCACGGGCCGCCGCGGCGTCCGCGCCCGTGCCCGCGCACCTCGCGCGGGCCGGCCCGTCCCCGCCACGCCGGCTCGGGCACACGCCACCGGATTCACTCCCGCACAGCCGGAGCCGTCCCCGGCGGCCGGGCACGCCTCGGCACCGTCCGCACGGACCGGCAGGGGCCCGCGCGGGTGTTCCGGACCCCCGAGGGCGCTCGGAGGGCCTTCAGAGGGCGCAGCTGTCGCTGTCCACCTGCTGGTTCGCGCTCCGCCCCCGGGCGATGTCCTGTCGGATCTCGTCCGCGGTGAGCGCGTAGCCGGTGTCGGCGTCGTCCAGGGACTTGGCGAACACCACGCCGTAGACCCTGCCGTCGGTGGTGAGCAGCGGGCCGCCGGAGTTGCCCTGGCGGACGGTCGCGTAGAGCGAGTAGACGTCGCGGCGGACCGTGCCGCGGTGGTAGATGTCCGGTCCGTTGGCCGTGATGCGGCCGCGTACACGCGCGGCCCGGACGTCGTACGACCCGTTCTCCGGGAAGCCGGCCACGATCGCGCTGTCGCCGCCGTGCGCGTCGGCACCGGCGAACCGCAGCACGGGCGCCTTCAGGTCCGGTACGTCGAGGACGGCGATGTCGCGCTGCCAGTCGTAGAGGACGACCTTGGCGTCGTACCTGCGGCCCTCGCCGCCTATCTGGACGGTGGGTTCGTCGACGCCGCCGACGACGTGCGCGTTGGTCACGACGCGGCGGTCGCCGAAGACGAAGCCGCTGCCCTCCAGGACCTTGCCGCAACTGCGGGCGGTGCCCACGACCTTGACGACGGACCGCTGGGCGCGGGCGGCCACCTTGCTGTGCACGAGAGTCGGGTCCGGGGGCCGGACGTCGTTGATGGGCTCGTTGGCGAAGGGGCTGAAGACCTGCGGGAAGCCGTTCTGCGCCAGGACGGAGGAGAAGTCGGCGAACCAGGTGTCGGCCTGCGCGGGCAGCGCCCGGGAGACCCCGAGCAGCACCTTGGAGCTGCGCACCTCCTTGCCGAGGGTCGGCAGCGTCGTCCCGGCCAGGGCAGAGCCGATCAGCCAGGCCACGAGCAGCATGGCGACGACGTTGACCAGGGCGCCGCCGGTCGCGTCCAGCGCGCGGGCAGGGGACCAGGTGATGTGGACCCGGAGCTTGTTGCCCAGATGGGTGGTCAGGGCCTGGCCGACGGAGGCGCAGACGATGACGACGACGACCGCGACGACGGCGGCCGTGGTGCTCACCGGCGAGTCGTCCGTAAGGGCGTCCCAGATGACCGGGAGCACGTACACGGCGACGAGTCCGCCGCCCAGGAAGCCGATCACCGACAGGATGCCGACGACGAAACCCTGGCGGTAGCCGACGACGGCGAACCACACGGCGGCCACCAGCAGCAGGATGTCCAGCACGTTCACCGCTTCGAGCCTCGCCTCGTCGTCTTCCGGTCACCTCGGACCGGCCGGGTGGCCGGTCCGCCGCGCCGCTCCCCACCGGACCCGCTGTCCTGCGGGGGAACACAGCACGGCGCCCACCCTGTCACGACCGCCAGTCGAGCGGGACCTGCTTCTCCCGGTCCCAGGGCACCTCCCAGCCCGCGAAGTGCAGCAGACGGTCGATGATTCCGGCCGTGAACCCCCACACGAGGGCCGATTCGACCAGGAATGCCGGGCCGCGGTGGCCGCGGGGGTGCACGGCCGTGGCGCGGTTCTCCGGGTTCGTGAGATCCGCCACGGGGACCGTGAACACCCGGGCGGTCTCCCCCGGGTCGACGACTCCGACCGGGCTGGGCTCGCGCCACCAGCCCAGCACCGGTGTGACGACGAAGCCGCTCACCGGGATGTACAGCCGGGGCAGCACGCCGAAGAGCTGCACCCCGGCCGGATCGAGTCCGGTCTCCTCCTGCGCCTCGCGCAGCGCGGCACGCAGCGGCCCGTCGGCCGCGGGGTCGCCGTCGACCGGGTCGAGGGCGCCGCCGGGGAAGGACGGCTGGCCGGCGTGGGAGCGCAGCGAGCCGGAGCGCTCCATCAGCAGCAGTTCCGGCCCGCGCGCGCCCTCGCCGAAGAGGATCAGCACCGCGGACTGGCGCCCCGCGCCGTCCTCGGGCGGCAGGAAGCGGCTCAGCTGCACCGGCCGGACCGTCTCCACGGCACGCACGACCGGGTGCAGCCAGCCCGGCAGCCCCTCCCTGCTGAGCGCCACGGGACCGTCCTGCGTCCCACTCGCGTGCGTCATCGCCCTCCCTGTGTCCTGCCCCGTCCAACGCCCTTCCGTCCCGGGTTCGTTCCCCCGCCGGGCGGGTTCCGGGCGGGCCCTCATCCGGCCCCCAGCGGCGGGGCCGGCCGGCCGCCCGCGTCCAGGTACGCCTGCGGAGGCTTCAGCCGCTGCCCCGGGAAGCCGCCCTTCTCGTACTTGAGCAGCTTCCTCGCCTTCTCCGGATCGGTCTCGCCCTCGCCGTACGCCGGGCAGAGCGGGGCGATCGGGCAGGCGCCGCAGGCGGGTTTGCGGGCGTGGCAGATGCGGCGGCCGTGGAAGATCACGTGATGCGAGAGCATCGTCCACTCGCTGCGCGGGAAGAGTGCGCCGACGGCGGCCTCGATCTTGTCGGCGTCGGTCTCGTCGGTCCACTGCCAGCGGCGCACCAGCCGCTGGAAGTGGGTGTCGGCGGTGATGCCGGGCCGCCCGAAGGCGTTGCCCAGGACCACGAATGCGGTCTTGCGGCCGACCCCGGGAAGCTTCACGAGGTCCTCGAGCCGCCCGGGGACCTGCCCGTCGAACTCCTCCACCAGGGCCTTGGACAGGCCCATGACCGACTTGGTCTTCGCCCGGAAGAACCCGGTGGGGCGGAGGATCTCCTCGACCTCCTCCGGATCGGCGGCGGCGAGGTCCTCGGGGGCCGGGTAGCGGGCGAACAGCGCGGGCGTGGTCTGGTTCACCCGCAGGTCCGTGGTCTGAGCGGAGAGCACCGTGGCGACGAGTAGCTGGAAGGGGTTCTCGAAGTCCAGCTCGGGGTGGGCGTACGGATAGACCTCGGCGAGCTCGCGGTTGATGCGGCGGGCGCGGCGGACCAGGGCGGTGCGCGACTCCGGCGCCTTGGCCTTCTTCGCCGGCGCGGCCTTCTTCACCGCGGCGGCCTTCTTCACCGGGGCCGACTTCCGGGCGGGCGCCTTGTGAACCTTTTTCAGCGCATTCGTTCCATCGTCGGGCGCTTGTTCGCCCACGGCGGAATTCTGACGTACAACCACCCGCGCAGCCCCCTAGGCCTGTGCTCTCACCGGCATTTTGGACACCCGGCCAGCCTAAAGCCCGGCACCGACATCCGCCCCGGACCCCTGGGATCGGTCCCCGATTGGACCCCTGCCGCTTACCTCGGGACACCTGTGCGGCATCCTTGTGACAGATCACACTGTTTGGATCGTCCGGCAAAATGGGGAACACGGTCCCCTGGCACACCGGGGAGCAAGATCCCCTGAGCAGGTCGACAAGGAGAGAACTCGTGGACGACGTTCTGCGGCGCAATCCGCTCTTCGCGGCGCTCGACGACGAGCAGGCCGCGGAGCTCCGCGCCTCCATGACGGAGGTGACGCTCGCGCGCGGCGACTCGCTGTTCCACGAGGGCGACCCGGGCGACCGGCTCTACGTGGTCACCGAAGGCAAGGTCAAGCTGCACCGCACGTCGCCCGACGGACGCGAGAACATGCTGGCCGTGGTCGGCCCCGGCGAGCTGATCGGCGAGCTGTCGCTGTTCGACCCGGGCCCGCGCACCGCGACGGCGACCGCGCTGACCGAGGTCAAGCTGCTCGCCCTCGGCCACGGCGACCTCCAGCCCTGGCTGAACGTGCGCCCCGAGGTCGCCGGCGCCCTGCTGCGCGCCGTCGCCCGCCGCCTGCGCAAGACCAACGACCAGATGTCCGACCTGGTCTTCTCCGACGTGCCGGGCCGTGTCGCCCGCGCCCTGCTGGACCTGTCCCGCCGCTTCGGCGTGCAGTCCGAGGAGGGCATCCACGTCGTCCACGACCTGACGCAGGAGGAGCTGGCCCAGCTGGTCGGCGCGTCCCGCGAGACCGTGAACAAGGCGCTGGCCGACTTCGCCGGCCGCGGCTGGCTCCGGCTGGAGGCCCGCGCGGTCATCCTGCTGGACGTCGAGCGGCTCGCCAAGCGCTCCCGCTGACCCCGGCCGCGCGCCGGGCACGCACCCGCGCCGGGCACGCACCGGACACCCACGCGCGCACGGCGGGTGGGTCCGGCGCGTGCCGCGCGAGGACGGCGCGTCCCGCACGCACGACGGGTACAGCGCGCACGACGAGAGGGCCGCGCCCGGGAGGCGGGGCCCTCTCGCGTGTTCCCGTCAGATGAGTCCGTGCTCGTTCAGGTAGTCCAGCTGGGCCCGGACCGACAGTTCCGCGGCCGGCCAGAGCGAGCGGTCGACGTCGGCGTACACGTGGGCCACGATGTCGGCCGCGGAGCGGTGGCCGTCCTCGACCGCCGTCTCGATCTGGGCGAGCCGGTGGGCGCGGTGGGCGAGGTAGAACTCGACCGCTCCCTGCGCGTCCTCCAGGACCGGCCCGTGCCCGGGGAGGACGGTGTGCACGCCGTCGTCGACCGTGAGGGACCGCAGGCGGCGCAGCGAGTCCAGGTAGTCGCCCAGGCGGCCGTCGGGGTGCGCCACGACGGTCGTGCCGCGGCCGAGGACGGTGTCCCCGGTCAGCACGGCCCGGTCGGCCGGCAGGTGGAAGCTGAGCGAGTCCGCGGTGTGCCCGGGGGTCGGCACCACCACCATCTCCAGACCGCCCACCCGGACCACGTCCCCGGCGCCCAGGCCCTCGTCGCCCAGCCGCAGCGCCGGGTCCAGGGACCGCACCTTGGCGCCGGTCAGCGCGCTGAAGCGGGCCGCGCCGTCCGCGTGGTCGGGGTGCCCGTGGGTGAGCAGCGTGAGGGCTATCCGCTTGCCGGCCCGCTCCGCGGTGTCGACGACCGCGCGCAGGTGGCCCTCGTCCTGCGGGCCCGGGTCGACGACCACGGCCAGGTCGGAGCCCGGTTCCGAGACGATCCAGGTGTTGGTGCCGTCCAGGGTCATGGCGGACGCGTTGGGCGCGAGGACGTTGACCGCCCGCGCGGTGGCGGGGCCGGTGAGGACGCCGCCCCGGGGCCGGCCGGGGAGTGCGGCTGCGTCCGTCATGCGAGGGGACCTTCCTGGGCGTGGGCGTCGCTGGTGCGGGGGCCGGTCCCGGTCACGCGGGGGCCGGGCCGGCGGGGACGTGCCTGGTGAACTCGTCGTGGCCCGGCCAGGACAGGACGATCTCCCCGTCGACGAGGCGGGCCTCGGCGAGGACGGGGGTCAGGTCGCGGGACGGCGCCGCCGCGAGCGCCTCGGAGGCGGTGGGGTACGGGGTGAGCCGGCGCAGGGTGGCGATGGTCGGCGGCATCATCAGCAGCTCACCCCGGTCGTACGACGCCGCGGCCTCCCCGGGCCGGATCCACACCGTGCGGTCGGCCTCCGTGGAGGCGTTCCGGGTGCGCTGCCCGGCGGGCAGGGCGGCCACGAAGAACCAGGTGTCGTAGCGGCGGGACTCGAACTCGGGGGTGATCCAGCGGGCCCAGGCGCCCAGCAGGTCCGAGCGCAGGACCAGGCCGCGGCGGTCGAGGAACTCGGCGAAGGACAGCTCACGGGCGACGAGGGCGGCCCGGTCGGCCTCCCAGTCCGCGCCCGTGGTGTCACCGGCCACGGAGTCGGCGGTCGGTCCGGCGAGCAGGACGCCCGCCTCCTCGTAGGTCTCCCGGACGGCCGCGCAGACGATCGCCTGGGCCGCGGTGTCGTCCACGCCGAGCCGGTCCGCCCACCACGCGCGCGTGGGGCCCGCCCAGCGGACCTGGAGGTCGTCGTCCCGGGGGTCCACACCGCCGCCCGGATAGGCGTACGCGCCCCCGGCGAAGGCCATGGAGGCGCGGCGGCGCAGCATGTGGACGACGGGCCCGCCGTCGGTGTCCTTCAGGAGCATCACCGTGGCCGCGCGCTTCGGGGCGACCGGTGTCAGGGTGCCGTCCGTGAGCGCGCGGATGCGTTCCGGCCACTCCTGCGGAAACCACTGCCCATTCGCCATGGGCGGAGGCTATCCCGTGGTGGGCGAATGTTCGAGAGCAGCCGGGGCCGATGGCACCGGCGCCGGTGGGGCGGGCCGGCCCGCGGCCCGCCCCGCGGACCGCTACGGCGCGAGCTCGACCTGGATCTCGACCTCGACCGGTGCGTCCAGCGGCAGCACCGCCACGCCGACGGCGCTGCGGGCGTGCACGCCCTTCTCGCCCAGCACCTCGCCGAGCAGCTCGCTGGCGCCGTTGACGACGCCGGGCTGCCCGGTGAAGTCGGCGGCCGAGGCGACGAAGCCCACGACCTTCACCACGCGTGCGATGCGGTCCAGGTCGCCGGCGACGGACTTGACGGCCGCCAGCGCGTTCAGCGCGCAGGTGCGGGCCAGCTCCTTGGCCTCCTCCGCGGTGACCTCCAGGCCCACCTTGCCGGTGACCGGCAGCTTGCCCTCCACCATCGGCAGCTGGCCCGCGGTGTAGACGTAGGGGCCGGACTGCACGGCCGGCTGGTACGCGGCCAGCGGGGGCACGACCTCCGGCAGGGTCAGGCCCAGCTCGGCCAGCTTCGCCTCGACCGCGCTCATGCCTGCTTCTCCCGCTTCAGGTAGGCCACCAGCTGCTCCGGGTTCGGTCCGGGCACGACCTGGACGAGCTCCCAGCCGTCCTCGCCCCAGGTGTCCAGAATCTGCTTCGTGGCATGGACGAGCAGCGGCACGGTTGAGTATTCCCACTTGGTCATGTGGCCGACTGTATCCGCTGTTGTCCACAGCCTCCCGCGTAGCCCGGGCGCGGACTGGTTAGGCTCGAATACGTGAGCAGGTTCCAGGTCGTCAGCGGCAAGGGCGGGACCGGAAAGACCACGGTCGCCGCCGCCCTCGCGCTGGCCCTCGCCACCGAAGGGAAGCGGACGCTTCTCGTCGAGGTGGAGGGCCGGCAGGGCATCGCACAGCTTTTCGAGACGGAGGCACTGCCCTACGAGGAGCGGAAGATCGCCGTCGCTCCCGGGGGCGGCGAGGTGTACGCACTCGCCATAGACCCCGAACAGGCACTGCTGGACTACCTCCAGATGTTCTACAAACTGGGTGGTGCCGGCCGGGCCCTCAAGAAACTCGGGGCGATCGACTTCGCCACCACCATCGCGCCGGGCCTGCGGGACGTCCTGCTGACCGGCAAGGCATGCGAGGCGGTCCGGCGCAAGGACCGCGGCGGGGGCTTCGCCTACGACTACGTCGTCATGGACGCCCCGCCCACGGGCCGCATCACCCGCTTCCTCAACGTCAACGACGAGGTGGCCGGCCTCGCCAAGATCGGCCCGATACACAATCAGGCGCAGGCCGTGATGCGGGTGCTGAAGTCCGCCGAGACGGCGGTGCACCTGGTGACGCTGCTGGAGGAGATGCCGGTGCAGGAGACCGTCGACGGCATCTCCGAGCTGCACGCCGCCCGGCTCCCTGTGGGCCGCGTCATCGTGAACATGGTCCGCCCGCAACTGCTGGACGGCACCGACCTGGACCTCGTGCGCTCCGTGCCGCGCACCGAGCTGGCCCGGTCGCTGTCCGCGGCGGGCCTCGGCGGCGCCCGGCGCGGCGGAAACGCCGAGCGCCTGGTGGACCCGCTGCTGGGGCAGGCCGAGGAGTACGCCGAGCGGTACCTGCTGGAGCAGGAGCAGCGGTCCGTCCTCGGCGAGCTCGGGCTGCCGCTGCACGAACTGCCCCTGCTCGCCGAGGGCATGGACCTGGCAGGCCTGTACGAACTGGCGACCGAGCTGTGGAAGCAGGGGATGTCATGAGCCCGGACCCGGCCCACGCGCAGAAGCCGCCCCACGCGGGCGGCCCCGCGCCCGACGCGGCCCGCCGGCTGCCCCCGGCGAAGCTGCTCGACGTCGATCCGCTGCTCGACGATCCCGCCACCCGGATCGTGGTCTGCTGCGGCTCGGGCGGGGTGGGCAAGACGACCACCGCGGCGGCGCTCGGCCTGCGGGCCGCCGAGCGCGGGCGCAAGGTGGTGGTCCTGACCATCGACCCCGCCCGCCGGCTCGCCCAGTCCATGGGCATCGACTCGCTGGACAACGTCCCGCGCCGGGTGAAGGGCACGGAGGGCGACGGCGAGCTGCACGCCATGATGCTCGACATGAAGCGCACCTTCGACGAGGTCGTGGAGGCGCACGCGGACTCGGACCGGGCCGCCTCGATCCTGGCCAACCCCTTCTACCAGTCGCTCTCTGCGGGCTTCGCGGGCACGCAGGAGTACATGGCGATGGAGAAACTCGGCCAGTTGCGGGCCAGGGACGAGTGGGACCTGATCGTCGTCGACACCCCGCCGTCGCGCTCCGCGCTCGACTTCCTGGACGCGCCGAAGCGGCTCGGCTCGTTCCTCGACGGCCGGCTCATCCGGTTGCTGACGGCCCCCGCGAAGCTGGGCGGCCGCGCGGGGATGAAGTTCCTCAACGTGGGGATGTCGATGATGACCGGCACCCTCGGCAAGCTGCTGGGCGGTCAGCTGCTGAAGGACGTGCAGACCTTCGTCGCCGCGATGGACACCACCTTCGGCGGTTTCCGGACCCGCGCGGACGCCACGTACAAGCTGCTCCAGGCGCCCGGCACGGCGTTCCTGGTGGTGGCGGCCCCGGAGCGGGACGCACTGCGCGAGGCCGCGTACTTCGTGGAGCGGCTGGCGGCCGAGAGGATGCCGCTGGCGGGCCTGGTGCTCAACCGGGTGCACGGCAGCGGCGCCGGGCACCTGTCGGCGGAGCGCGCGGTCACCGCCGCGGAAAATCTTGAGGACCCCCGCATTGTGGATCAGGGGGACGGGAAAGCTGGACTTCGTAACTCTCCCGATCTGCACGGAAGTTCAGACGATCCCGGTTCCGGCGCTTCCGACGCCCCCGGCACTCCCGGCACGGACTCCCCCGTGGAAGGCTCCCCCGCCGACACGGAGCGCGCCGATGCGGAGCCCGCGGGCACGGAGGGCTCCCGGCCGGAGGAATCGTCCCCGAAGGACGCGGGCGCGCACTCCGCGGACCAGGAGCGGTCCGTGGAGCAGCTCACGGCGGGCCTGCTGCGTCTGCACGCGGAGCGCATGCAGCTCCTGTCGCGCGAGCAGCACACACGGGACCGTTTCACCGCGCTGCACCCCGAGGTCGCGGTGGTCGAGGTGGCCGCACTGCCCGGCGACGTGCACGACCTCACGGGCCTGCGGGACATCGGAGTCCGGCTCGCGGACCACCGGCGGGAACTGCCGGAGGCCACTGCCTGACCTCCGGTGCGACGTCCCGCGGACCACTGCGGCACCACGTCACCGCGCCCGGCTTCCGGGGCCACTCCACCTGCCCCCGGACCGGCGTCGACGTCGTACGGCTGCGGCGGTCCGCATCCCCGCGGCGGCATCCGGTCCCTCAGGCGCCCGGGACCCCGCGTACCGCCCTGTGATGCGGCGCACTGCCCGAGGGGGTGCCCTCAGGCGGCCGACGGTGACGGCCTCAGCCCACCGCCGCGTAGTTCTCGTAGACCGCGTCGTCGTCGAGGGGCACGAGACCGGCCCCGCGCTCGTACTCCAGCCGAGCGGTCTCCAGCAGCCGGCGCCACGAGGTGACGGTCGGCCTGCGGCGCAGCAGTGCGCGGCGCTCCCGTTCGGTCATGCCTCCCCACACGCCGAACTCGACGCGGTTGTCGAGCGCGTCGGCAAGGCATTCGGTGCGTACCGGACATCCGGTGCACACCGCCTTGGCCCTGTTCTGCGCTGCTCCCTGAACGAACAGTTCATCCGGATCGGTAGTGCGGCAGGCCGCCTGCGCACTCCAGTCGGTTACCCAGCCCATACCGGCGCCGTCCTCTCCCGAATCGAGGCTCCCCCACGGCGGCAGCGGCATATTCACCGCCGCCAGTTGAGGACGTTACGGAAGGCGGGCACAGCGCAACACCCCCTTCGGGCCCAATCTTGAATGGCCCGAACGGACTATGGGTAAGCGGCAGATCACCCGGGGGAGTGAGCTGGCGACATGCGCGGCATTCCCGGCACATGGGGACGGTTCAGGTGCGTCACAACGGACACCAGGATGCACACAAGGCCAATTCGGGCACGTGCTCAACACGCCCTCGGCGCGCTCCTTCACGCGCCGCCGGGCCGCCCCGCCGCCTCCCGCGCACCGCCGGCCGGATGCCCTGCGGGCACCGTCGACGCGTACCGCCGAAGAAAATCGCGAGGATCCGGAACGTTTCGGGGTCGCCGGACGTATTGATACGTGGCCGCTCTGCTGTGACAGTTGAGAGCAGCTTAGGCCAACGCCTGCCCGTGTGTCCGGCGAATGGGAAGGTAGGCATCCCGTGATGCCGTGCGCCGGCGGCGCGGCCCGGCTCCACCGGCCGTCCGGCAGGCACCGGCCGCGGACCGCCGTGGGCCCGTTCCCGCGCTCCACCTGCGCCGGAGGTCACGGTCCGGTACGTGAAAGCTGCGTGGGCCCCGTGCTCCTGCAGAACGCCGAGGACGGGGGATTAGGCTGCCTCCATGCCAAACAAGCGCTCGGGCGGTGGCATGTCACCAACGCAGCAGGCCGCCAAGTTCCTCGGTGTCAGTGTGCTCGCGGGAGCTGTCCTGGCCGGAATCGCCCTGCCCGCAGCCGGCGTGCTCGGCCTGGCGGCGAAGGGGTCGGCGACCGGGTTCGACGACATCCCGGCCAACCTCAAGCGCCCGCCGCTCAGTCAGCGCACCACGATCCTGGACAGCCAGGGCCGGCAGATCGCCCAGGTCTACTCCCGCGACCGCACGGTGGTGGACCTCAAGGACATCTCCCCGTACATGCAGAAGGCGATCGTCGCGATCGAGGACTCGCGCTTCTACCAGCACGGCGCGATCGACCTGAAGGGCGTCCTGCGCGCCCTCAACAAGAACGCGCAGAGCGGCGGCGTCGCGCAGGGCGCCTCGACGCTCACCCAGCAGTACGTGAAGAACGTCTTCGTCGAGGAGGCCGGCGACGACCCGACGAAGGTCGCGCAGGCCACCCAGCAGACCCTCGGCCGCAAGGTCAAGGAACTGAAGTACGCGATCCAGGTCGAGCAGGACCTCGGCAAGAAGAAGATCCTCGAGAACTACCTGAACATCACCTTCTTCGGTGAGCAGGCCTACGGCGTCGAGGCGGCCGCCCAGCGCTACTTCTCCAAGCACGCCAAGGACCTGAACCTGCAGGAGGCGGCGCTGCTCGCCGGCATCGTCCAGTCGCCGAGCCGGTACGACCCGGTCAACGACGAGGCCGAGGCCACCAAGCGGCGCAACGTCGTGCTGCAGCGCATGGCCGAGGTCGGGGACGTCTCCCAGGCGGAGGCCGACCGGGCGAAGCAGGCACCGCTCGGCCTGCGGACCACCCAGCCGCGCAACGGCTGCATCACGGCCACCACCGGCGCGGGCTTCTTCTGCAAGTACGTCGAGCACGTCTTCCTCAACGACCCGGTCTTCGGCGCGACCCGCGAGGAGCGGGCCAAGGTCTGGAACCAGGGCGGCCTGACGGTCCGCACGACCCTGGACCCGCAGGCCCAGCAGGCCGTGCAGGCGTCGCTGAAGAAGCACGTCTACCAGACGGACGCGGTCGCCGCGGCCTCCGTGCTGGTCGAGCCCGGCACCGGCAGGATCGTCGCGATGGGCCAGTCGAAGCCGTACGGCTACGGCAAGAACGAGACCGAGATCAACTACTCGGTCGGCAACGACATGGGCGGCTCGAACTTCGGCTTCCCGACCGGCTCGACCTTCAAGCCGTTCGTGGCGGCGGCCGCGCTGGAGCAGGGCAAGCAGGCGACGCAGGAGTACGCGTCGCCGTACAAGATGCCGTACCCGAGCCCGGTGCAGACCTGCAGCGGCGCGCCCTGGACCAACCGCGAGAACACCCAGGTCGAGAACGAGAACACCGCGGAGCACGGCCCGTACCGGATGAAGGAGGCGATGGCGAAGTCCGTCAACACCTACTTCGTCCAGCTGATCTCCGACATCGGCCTGTGCCCGGTGGCCGGCATGACCGACAAGCTGCACGTGGTGCAGGGCGACGGGCACAAGCTCCCCGAGAAGCCGTCCATCGCGCTCGGCGCGATCGGCGTCTCCCCGCTGACCATGGCGAGCGCGTACGCCGCCTTCGCCGACCGGGGCACCTACTGCACGCCGGTCGCCATCCAGTCGATCACGCAGAAGATCGGCAACCGGGAGAAGACGCTCGGCGTCCCGAAGTCGACCTGCGCGCGGGTCATGTCCCAGAAGACCGCTGACACCGTGAACACCCTGCTCCAGGGCGTGGTCGACTCCGGCACGGGCCAGGAGGCCGGCCTGTCCGACCGCGACGACGCGGGCAAGACCGGTACGACGGACGAGCGCAAGAACGCCTGGTTCGTCGGCTACACGCCCAACCTGTCCGGCGCCGTCTGGGTCGGCAGCGCCACCCAGCAGGTCAAGATGATCGACATCAACATCGGCGGCGTGTTCAACCCCCTGGTCTACGGCGGCCAGGTGCCCGGCCCGATCTGGCGGGACGCGATGACCGGCGCCCTCACCGGCAAGCCGGCCCCCTCCTTCCACCTCGTCGACATCCCGGACGGCGGTGGCAAGGACAAGGGAAAAGGCAAGACCCCCGGGGGCGGAAGCAACGGGGGAAACAGCGGCACCACCGGTGACATCGGCGGCCTCGTCGGCGGCCTGACCGGAGGCGACAACGGCGGCCCGCTCCCGAAGCCGAGCTTCTCCCTCCCGGGCGGCTTCTTCCAGGGCCAGACGGGGACGCGCGGCAACGGGTTCGGCGGCCGCAAGGGCTGAGCCCCGTCGCCGGGCCGTGCCCCGGCACGCCGAACGCGGCCACCACACGCGCCACCTCACGCACCGAGCGGGTGCCGGCACAATGCCGGCACCCGCTCGGTGCGTGTGCGGGGACCCGATCCCCGTACGGGATGCGAGGACCCGATCCCCGTGCGTGTGCGAGGAACCGGGCTCCGCCGCCCGGTCTCGGTCCGGCCGGGCCGGACGCGGGGCCCCGGGCCTCCGCCGGTCAGCCCCCGGCCAGCATCCTCTTCACCGCGGCGGCGACGCGGCCGCCCTCGGCCTGCTTCGCGACCTTCGGGTTCACGATCTTCATGACGGCGCCCATGGCCCGCGGCCCCTCGGCGCCGGCCGCCTTCGCCTCCTGGACGGCCTGGGCGACGATCTCATTCAGCTCGTCGTCGCTCAGCTGCCGGGGCAGGTACCCGGCCAGCAGCTCGCCCTCGGCCTTCTCCCGCTCGGCCTGCTCGGGACGGCCGCCCTGGGCGAAGGCGTCGGCCGCCTCGCGGCGCTTCTTCGCCTCCCGGGTGATCACCCCGAGGACCTCGTCGTCGGAGAGCTCGCGCTTCTCCTTGCCCGCGACCTCCTCCTTGGTGATCGCGGCGAGGGTCAGCCGGAGCGTGGAGGAGCGGAGCTCGTCGCGCTCCTTGATCGCGGCGTTGAGGTCATCGTGCAGCTTCGACTTGAGCGTGGTCATGACGCCGATTGTCGCAGGTGCGCCGAGCCGCCCGCCCCCCGATTTCCCCCGGCGCACCCGCGTGTTGGCCCGCCGCGCCCGCCACCCTCGATCAACTGGACGATTACCGCTGTCCCGCGCGGGCCTGACACGATGGAGGCATGCGCGCGCGATACGGAGTACCCCTGGGCATCACGGCGGTCGCGGCCGCCGGTCTTCTCTACTCCGCGGGCTTCGAGGCCCGCTCCTTCCGCCTGCGACGGGTCACCGTCCCCGTCCTGCCCGCCGGGGCGCCCCCGCTGCGTGTGCTGCAGGTCTCGGACATCCACATGGTCCGCGGCCAGCGCAAGAAGCAGCGCTGGCTGCGCTCCCTGGCCGGACTGCGCCCGGACTTCGTGATCAACACCGGGGACAACCTCTCCGACCCCGAGGGCGTGCCGGAGGTGCTGGACGCGCTCGGGCCGCTGATGGAGTTCCCCGGCGCGTACGTCTTCGGCTCCAACGACTACTACGGCCCGAAGCTCCGCAATCCGGCCCGCTACCTGATCGAGAAGACCCAGGGCCGCCACGGCCTGAACGGCAACGCGCCCGCCGTCGGCGTCGTCCACAACCCGTGGGAGGACCTGCGCGACGGCTTCGACGCGGCGGGCTGGCTCAACCTGACCAACACGCGCGGCACGCTGAAGGCCGGGGGCACCTCCGTCGAGCTCACGGGCCTGGACGACCCGCACATCAAGCGGGACCGCTACGCGCGGGTGGCGGGCGGCCCGTCCGGCACGGCGGACTTCTCGATGGGCGTGGTGCACGCCCCGTACCTGCGCACGCTGGACGCCTTCACCGCCGACGACTACCCGCTGATCCTGGCCGGCCACACCCACGGCGGACAGCTCTGCATCCCCTTCTACGGCGCCCTGGTCACCAACTGCGACCTGGACACGGACCGCGTGAAGGGCCTGTCCACCCACACCGCCGAGGGCCGCACGTCGTACCTGCACGTGTCGGCGGGCTGCGGCACCAACCGCTACACCCCGGTCCGTTTCGCCTGCCCCCCGGAGGCGACGCTGTTGACGCTGGTGGGGCGCGCGTAGCGGCACCGGACGACGAGTACGGCGTCCGCCCCGGCCCCCGGGCCGGACGCCGCCCTCCCGCGCCGTCGCCCCTCACCCGGACGCCGCACCCGGATCGCCCGCTCCGCCCCTCCTTCCTACCGTGAGGGCATGACCGCCCCGATACCCCGGGACATGCCGGACATCCCCGCGATCCCGGGCATCCCCGTGCTCATGCCGTCGGCCGTCCCCGCGGCCGCGGTGATGTCGCCCGTACGCCGCCCCTGGGCGGCCCTGTACCGGCTGCTGATCGCCGGCGCGTGCGCGGCCGCGGTGGCCGTCGAGGTGGCCATCGGCCCCCCGGCCCACGTCCTGAGCCACTTCGTCGTCCAGAGCAACATCCTGCTGGCCCTGGTCATGCTCCTCGCGTCCCGCAGGGCCTGGGCCGCCCGCCGCCCCCTGCCCGCCGCCCTGACCGGCGCGGCCCTGCTCTACGTGCTGATCGGGGCCCTGGTCCACCACGTGCTCCTGACCCGGATGTCCCCCACGTTCTCCCTGACGGGCGAGCCCGGCACCCACACGGTGTGGCAGGCGGCGGCCCGCACGGTCCTGCTCACCGCGGCACCGGTCGCGGCGCTCCTGGACTGGCTCCTGCTGACCACCCCCGACCGGCTGCACCTGCGCCAGGCCGCGCCGTGGCTGCTCTACCCGCTGGTCTACCTGACCTTCATCCTCACCCGGGGGGAGCTGCTGCTGCCGGGCACGCCCGACCGCTATCTGTACCCGTTCCTGGACGTCGTCCAGCGCGGCTACAAGCACGTCCTGGGCAACGCCCTCCTCCTGGGCCTGTCCTTCTACGCCCTCGCCGTCCTCCTGGTGGCCGTCGACCACACCCGCCCGAACCCCGTCCGGCGCCGCTACAGAACCGGATTTCGTCTCCGGCCACCGGTGGGCTAAAGTAAACGTCGTCGCCGCGACAGCAGCGACATCGGGGTGTAGCGCAGCTTGGCAGCGCGCTTCGTTCGGGACGAAGAGGTCGTGGGTTCAAATCCCGCCACCCCGACACTGGTCAGAGGCCACATACGGATTTCCGTATGTGGCCTCTGTCGTGCTCGGGGGGCCAAACAGGGGGCCAAAGGGTTCTGATCAACCCTCGCGGACGCGCTCCCCGCGCCGCTGCGCAAAGATCACGTCCATGGCCTCAGCTCCCTCGGTGATGACCGGCCGGAGCTGCTTCCGGTAGACGGCCTCCGTCGTCGCCTGGCTGGTGTGCCCGACGAGCTGCGCGATGCGCTCCAGCGGGATGCCATGGTCCGAGAGCAGCGAAACGAAGCTGTGCCGCAGCTCGCGGGGCGTCCACTCCGGAACCAGTCCCGCCCTCTTCACGACGGCCTTGAAATCGCGCCGGACGTTGGCAGCGTCGAGCGGCTCACCGCTCCGCGTCGTGAAGACGCGACCGGTCGGACTCCACTCCGTTCCTCGGGACGCCCTCTCCTGCTTCTGCCACCGCTTGTGCTCTTCGAGGACGTCGACCACCTGCTTCGGCAGAGCGATGGTCCGGCGACTCTTCCTGGTCTTGGTCTCGCCGTGCTTGCGCACTGAGCGCCAGACGGCGACGTGGGGCGGGATGCCGTCTTCCGTCTCCAGGAAGAGGTGATCCCAGGTGAGGGGCCGTGCCTCCTCCGTGCGTACGCCGCTGAGGAGTGAGAGCACGAGGTAGGCGTACAGCCGCGACGGGCGAGCGGCGGCGAGCACGGCTTCCGCCTGCTCAAGATTCAATGCCTTGCTCGGACGGCCCGGCCGTCCTTCCGGAGCGGTGACCAGCAGCGCGACGTTCCGTGCGGCCTTGTCCCTGCGCTGAGCGTGCTCGATGGAGCGACGCAGGACGGCGAGCAAGTCACGGAGGCTGCGCGTCGCCAGGAATGCAGCCCTGCTGTCCAGCCAGTCGTCGACGTCGTCCGCACTGAGGTCCTTCAGCTTGGCTTTGCCGATGAACGGGATCAGGTGCTTGGTCGCCATCGAGCGGTTCTTGCCGATGGTGCCCTTCTCGTCGCGTCCCTTCAGGCCGCGCTCAAGCCAGTCGTTCACCGCGTCGGCCACGGTGTAGTTGGCCGGCGTCTTGACGCCCGACTGCAGTTCCTTCTTCAAGTCTCGGATCTTCTGGCGGACCTCGGTCTTGGTCTTGCCATACACCTTCGGGCGGCGGCGCTTTCCGTTCGGGGCGTATCCAAGGGACACGGCGCCCACGTAGCGATTCTTCGCGGCGTCCCAATAGATCGTGTCTTCGCCGTGGCCGGCCCGGCGGGCACGCTTCGGGGTCTCGGTCATGTGGTGGTCTCCAAGCGAGCGGGCCGCGCCCGGAGGCGCGGCCCAGTGATGCCAACGAGTGGGAGTGAGGTCAGACGGCTTTTTCCGCCTCGCGCTTGAGCAGCTCGACGTACTGCGCGATGTACTCGGGCGGGATGAGGCGCCGACGGCCGATGCGAACCGTCTGGAGGCGCCCGAGGCGGATCTCCTCGTAGACCAGCGAGCGGCCGATGCCCAGGGCCGCTGCTGCTTCTTCCGGTCGGTACAGAACCCGCTCAGCGGGAGAGGTAAGCGTGATGCTCATCCGGGGTTGCTCCTTGGCAGGTGTCCTGGGGCCTTCTGGGAAGTCCGCTACATCCGCTACGCCGCTACATCGCAGGTCAGCGGGGGTGTTTTTGTAGCGGAGGGGTGGCGTGTAGCGGCTACGCACGCTTTGCGGGGTGGTGGGCGTAGCCGCTACACGCTTCGGTGCCGCTACAGATTCAGGTGCTCTGAGCTGGGCTGTAGCGGTGTAGCGGATGTAGCGGAGTCCTGGGGAGGGGGCGGGCAGTAGCGTGCCCACGCGTCGGCCAGGTCCTCGGCGTGGAAGCCCTTGAGGACTCCGCCGGCGGTGCGGATGTTGCGGGATCGGATGGGGGCGTTGTCGGCGGTCATGTATTCGCCGAGCATCCGGGCCAGGCGGCGGTTGTCGAGCGGCTTGCCGTCGAGGTCGGCCCAGGGGGCGTCGTCGAGTGCGTTGAGCCGGTCGAGGATGGCGATGGTGGGCAGCTTGTCCACGCCGATCAGGACGTGTTCGCGCAGGTCGGTCAACAGGCGGATTCCGAGGCTGTGTTTGTCGGTGGTCTGCGCGGCTTTGACGAGCGTCACGCACGCTTCGCGGGCCCGCTCGGGCCACTGGCCGCCGATGGCGTCCGCGATGGCCAGGAGCGGCTCCCATACGTCGGCGGGGCGGTCGGTGACGCCGTCGGGCATCTCGGGCCAGGCCCCGAGCACGAACCCCCGTGCCTGCTCCGCCCATTCGGCCAGGCGGTCGCGGAGCTTGTGGCCCTCGGCTTCGTGGATGCGGGCGCGGAAGGGTTCCACGCGTTCGTTGCGGGCTCGTCGGCGCATGCGGATGACGATGGAGCGGGTCAGGATCGTGTCGGGCAGTGAGCCGAGTCCGGCGACCGCGACGGCGCAGTACGAGGGGAATGCCTGCACGGTCTGGTTGCCGCCGTCTCCGATGCACCGGTAGGTGACGCCGGTTCGGCGGTGGCCGGCGTTGAGGAAGCCGCGCAGGTCTTCGTTGTCTCCTGCCTTGGGGCCGAAGATGGTGTCGATCTCGTCGAACAGGATCGTGGGCCGGCCGTCGGCTCCGGACACGGCCCGGAAGAGGGCGGCGGCGGACGCGTTGACCGCGACCATCGGGTGGGGCACGAGCGTTTCCACGATCTCCAGCGCCCGGGACTTGCCGGACCCTGGCTCGGGGGACAGGAAGGCGAGTCGGGGGGTGGAGTCGAAGCAGTCGAGCAGGTGGGCGTGTGCGTCCCACAGGGCGACCGCGACGTATGCGGCGTCGGTGGGGAAGACGTTGAAGCGGCGGTGGAAGGCTTCCACCTCGTCGAGCAGCGCGGCGCCGTCGATGGGGTTGGTCATGCGGCGGCCCTTCCTTCCTGGTGGGTGCGCAGGGGGCATGCGTCAGGGTGGGCGGCGTGGTCGTTGATGAGGGCGAGCACCCGAGCACGGCCGATGGCCGAGCGGTCGCGTCCGCATGCGCACTGCGAGGTGGCGGTGGGGACGGCGCCGCGCGGTGCGACGACGTGCAGCCACCCGACGGGGCGGGGGCCGTTGTCGCCGTGCAGGTCAGAACCACAAGCAGTTCGGACGCCCTGACGGGCGGCGCCTTTCGGCTCGCCCACGGCCGCAGCGTCCACAGGCTGTGGAGCGGCGTCGGGGCCAGTGGGGGTGGGGGTGTGGCAATCCAGGCGGGGGGAGCGGGGGCCGGTCATGCTGCCGCCCGCGGTGTGGCGTGGGAGATGACCCAGTCCATGGCACTGCGGATGGTGGTGCGGCACTCGGCCGGCGGCAGGCCCGTAGCCTCCCCCGCCCCCTGGATTGCCTCCTCCAC
Organism: Streptomyces tropicalis; assembly: GCF_029269835.1. Lineage (GTDB taxonomy): Bacteria > Actinomycetota > Actinomycetes > Streptomycetales > Streptomycetaceae > Streptomyces > Streptomyces tropicalis. The sequence goes on from NZ_JARJBB010000009.1 coordinate 132,124, forward strand.
CACGTGCCGGGGGATGTCGCCCCACGCCACGAACCGGGCCACCTTGCAGGCGCTTCGGTGCAGGGTGTTGTTCCGCCCGTTCGGGCCGCCCTCGGTCGCGGAGGCGACGACGGCGCACTCGCGCTCCAGGGCGGCCCTGGCGGCGAGGGTGCCGTCGTGGACCCGGGAGGGCGCAGGGGTGGGCCTGTGCGGCTCCGTGAGCAACGTGGTTAGCCAGGCGGGCAGTTCGGCTACGGGGGCGCCGTGGGCGGCCTCGTAGGTTCCGTCGGGGGTGGTGCTGCCGGGGGCGACGACGTAGCCGCCCCAGGCGCGGGTGTCGATGTGCGGTCCGAGACCGTCGACGCTGCACTTCAGCCGGGCCCCGGCGGGGGCGGTGAAGTAGAGGTGTTCACCGCGCGCGGTCCGCACCCGGTAGGTGTCCGGGAGCACCCGTCCGGCGCGCTCGCAGAGCGCCTGCAACGAAGTGGCGCCGTCAGGCGCTCCTTCTGGCTCTTCCGCCTTGACCGGGTCCAGGTCGATGACGACCAGCCCGGCCGGCCCGGTCGCGATGCCGACGTTGTAGGGCCGGTGCGCCCACGCCGCATGGATCAGCTCGGGGTCGGTGGTGGCACGCTCCTCCGGAGTGCGGTGCCCGCCGGCGCACCGCCCGGTCCCGGGACAGACGCGTTCGGCGTGCCCCGCCGGGCGCTTGCTGCCCGGGTGGAGCGGAATGACCGGCCAGCCGCGCTCGGCCGCCGTAAGCGCGGACGCGAGCAGCGGCAGGCACTCCAGCGAGACGCTCGGGATCCCGGTCATGCCGCCACCTCCCCCGCCGGCGCCGCCGCGGTGGTTCCGAGCAGCCGGGCGTAGGCGTGGTGGGCCTGGCGGGGGACGACGCCGTTGCCGAGGATCCTGAGTTGTTCCTTGCGGGGGATGCCGGGCACGGCGGTGACCCAGCCGGCGGGCAGGCCCATCATCCATTCCGCGAAGGCCGGGGACAGGCGCCGGTTGCCGCGTGTGCCGGGCTCGGTCGGGCAGGGCGCCGGGCGTCCGGTGATGTTCTCCCAGCGGCGGATGGCGGGGCCGTAGTCGGTGCCGTCCGTGGCGATCCAGTCGTCCTGTTGGGGGAGGCGGTTGACGACGAATTCGTTGAGGGGGCGGGAGTTGCGGCCCAGGAGATTGGAGGCTCCGGACTTCCAGTCCCGGGCGGCCGGGGTGGGCAGCAGGATCACGTTTCCTGCCGCGGTGCCGACAGCAGCGTCACGGCCGTGCGCAGGTTCAGTCCGCCCCTGCGGTTCGGGCTGGTACCGGGGCCGCCAGTGCCGTCCGAGCTGGTCGGGGTCGGCATCAGCGGGATGGGCAACTGCGAACCAGCGGTCGCGTTCGTGCGGGGCGCCGACTTCCGCGTCACCAGCGCGTACGCATGTCCACCGCGCGTCATACCCGAGCGCGGCCAGGTCCGCGGCGACGACGTCCAGCCCCCGCGAGCGGAGCGCCGCCACGTTTTCCAGGAAGACGTAGCGCGGTCGAAGGACGCCCACAGCCTCAGCGACGTTCTTCCAGACTCGTGACCACTGGCCATTGATCCCGTCCTTCCGTCCGGCGTTGGAGATGTTGCGGCAGGGGAAACCGGCGGCCACCACGTCCGGCCGATACAGGTCGCGGACCTGATACCAGTCGGCGGCGGTGATGTCCCCGAGGTTCGGCACGCCGGGGTGGTGGGCGGCGAACACGGCCGCGGCATGCGGGTCGTTCTCCGCGTAGGCGGCGACCTGGCCGCCGAGCCCGGCGCGGAGCGCGGCTTCTAAGCCGCCGTAACCGGCGCACAGCGCCACGATGCGAGGCGGCAAGCCGGGGGCTCGCCGGATGTCGGTGGGGTGGGTCATGCTGGGAGACCTCCACAGGTCTGTTGCTGGGCAGGTGGACAGGCGGCGGCCCCGGTTCTTGGTCGGATGGGGGCCGCCGTCGTCTTGGGTGGTGGGTCAGGCGGCGGCGGATTCGTCGCCGCGCGTGGCGGTCAGGGAGCCGTCCGGGGTGCGGACGACGGCGCCACTCGTGGTGAGGGCCTTGACGGCCTTGGACACGGCGCCCTTGGACAGGCCCGTGAGCGTGGCCAGGTCCTTCTGTCGGACCGGCTCGTCAGCGGTCTCGATGGCCTTGAGCACGCGGGCGGCGGCGCCGTCCGATGCAGGTGCCGTCTCGGGGCCGGTGTCCTTGAGGAGGGTGAGCGTTGGGGCGCCCGCGGCTTCCATCGTGGGAGCGGTCGTGCGGGACCAAGGGGTGCGGTCGGGCAGGGCGATGACGACGGCCTTGTCCATGTAGCGGACCTTGACCGGGTCGGGCTTGCGCTTGCCGTCCCGGATCAGCGCCACACCCGGCACGGGGAGTTCGTCGGCGTTCCATCCCTTGGCCTGCGCGTCCTCACCGAGGACCACGCGGGCCTCGGCCGGCGTGCGCACCGCGAGGCAGATGGAGACGCCGATCTGCGGTGCGATCTGCTTGGGGATGCCGTCACCGATGGTCGGCTTCTGGGTCATCCACCACAGGTCGATGCACGCCGCGCGACCCATCCGGGCCAGGGACTCCAGGCCCGGCAGGGCGGAGCGGTTGGCGGTGCGGGTCTTGCCGTCGCTGGTCTCGGTCTCGTACGGGACCTTGTCGGCGGCGGTCATGACCTCGGCGCCCTCGTCGACGACGACCGTGATGCGCGGCCGATCGGCGGTGGGCGTCCAGGTGTCCTGTCCCTTGGGCAGGATGCTGAGCCGTTCCAGCATCTCCGTCTCCAGCTCGTCGACCACGTCGACGACTTCGCGTGGGGTGGAGGCGACGCGGGCTCGGTGGTCCCACAGGCGCCCTTCGACGCGCTTGAGGTCGATGATGACGAGGGCGTTCGACTCGCCCTCGGACGCGTCGTAGAGCAGCGGGCGGGAGGCGACCGACTTGCCCGCGCCGGACCGTCCGGCGATGAGCAGTCGTTCTCCGAGCGGCACGGCGACCTGGTCGCCGGTGACGGTGTCGATGCCGAGGGAGCGCCGTTCGGGAGTCCACTTCAGGTCGTCGCCGTCGGCTGCGCTGCGGGTGCGCAAGGTGAGTTCGGCCCAGCCGCCCTGCTTGCCTGCCTTGATCTGCATGCGCAGGCTCGTGCGGGACCCGAGGAGGGCGCGGATGTGGTCCTCGGCGCTGCGGAGCTTGGTCGCCGTCCAGGTGCCGTCGAGGCGGACGGCGCACACGATCCCGGCTTCGGTCAGCTTCGGCCGGCCGGTCAGCGTCCCGGCGAGGCCGCGCTGTTCGGCGTGCTCCTTCCAGTGCTGCGGCTGCAACCGCTTGAGCAGCGCGGACTCTTCAGCGGTGGGCTTCAGGCCGGTGGTGTCGCGCTCGCGCACCGCGATCCACACCGACAGGGCGGTGACGGCCGCGACGACGGCGACGGCCGACCACACCCAGGCGCGGGCGGAGACCTGCGGCAGCCACACGTATCCGGCGACACCGAGCGCGGCGGCGGTCTTGAGGGCGAACAGCCACATCGGGTCCGGGACGCGACGCTTGGCGGTGCGCAACTCCCGCTCGGCGCGGTGGCGCAGGGGGGTGACGCCCTCGGGGTCGACGGCGCGGGCGGTGGCGAGCGCACGGCGGGCGTCGCGCACGAGGGGCTTGCGTTCGGCGCGCAGGGCGCGGCGCCGCTCGGCTTCCTTGCGCCAGTGATCGGCCGTCCAGCGGGCGGCGGTGGCTGCGTACTGGCGGTGGGTGCGCCAGACTTGTCCGTGACTCACGGGTGTCCTCTTCTCAGGGATCGGTGGGTTGGTGGTGACGGGTCCTGCGACGGCCCGTCACCACACATGCGGGTTACGCGGAGTGAGCGTGTTTCCGGTTTCCTGGTTTCCGAGGTGGCCTCTACGCGTGCGCGCGCGAGGACGGAAACTTCCGTCACCCTGCGTCGCTACGGGGCCTCTGGCGGCCGTACAGCCTTCCGGGGGTCAAACCCCACCCAGAAGGGGACTCGGGGGTCCTCAGGGGCGCCTACGGCCTCGGGGTGTTTCAGCGACCCTTGCGACCGCTCTTGCCGACGGCCCGGACCACGGTGACGACGGCCCAGCCGAGGACGAGCGCGATGAAGGCGAGCATCGCGAGGTTGGCGGCGATGGCGGTCAGCACGCTGACGAGGAGCGGGCCGAAGTAGACGCTGGCCGCGACCGCACCGGCACCGACCCCGGAGCCGAGCGCGACGCGCTGGACCGTGCGTTCCGGCGGCGCCTGGTGGATGTGCACCACCTGCGGGCCCACGGGCTGTTGAGCGGGCAGGGACGTGGGGTCGGCGTAGGCGTGGCTGCCGTCCGGGAGCTGCACGACGGTCAGCGGGCGTTGTGCGGGGAGCTGTTCCATGACGCACCCTCCGGGGCGTTGTCGGGGAAAGCGCAGGCAGAGCACATGCCGAGCGACGACGGGATGACGTAGCCGACATCCCGGCGGCACTCGGGGCAGGTGCGGCGGGCGGCGTTGGCCTTGGCCAGGGCCGCCCAGCGGGCCGGGGTCATCGCACGCACCGGCTTCGCTTGGTCGATGCGGTAGAGGTAGGCGACCAGCGGGCCCCGCCGGCGGCGGGGCCGCTCCACCTGCGCCGCCACCCCCTGACCACCTGGACGGAGTCCGAGGGCGCGGAGCTGGCGGTAGGTGGCGTAGCCGTCCGGAGCGAGTCGCCACCGGTAGACGGGCAGGGCGCCCATCAGGCGACCTGGAGGCCGCGTTCGGTGCGGAGCGTGTCGCGCAGGCTGCGGGCGTTGGCCGGCGAGGTGCGGACCTCACGGCGGATGCCCTCGGCGGTCAGCCTGGCGTCCGGCCATTCGGCCGTGGCCTTCCGGGCTTCGGTCAGCAGCTCGTCCGGGGTGCGCTTCGGACGCGAGGTGCGGGCGACCTCGGGCACGCGACCCGTGGCCCGGCGGGGGCGGGTCGACTCGGCAGCGATCGCGCGCCGCTCGACTGGGGGCACGGTCGGCTGCTCGATGGCCCCGGCCGGCTTGGCCGGGATGGTCGACTTCAGGAAGCCGACGGCCACCGCTCGGGGCAGCGCCGTGACGTTCGGCGTGATCGGTGCCGGGGTCGATACCGCGAGGTCAGACCTAGACCGATTCCTCTCGGTATTGGTCGATTCCTCCGCGTTCACGATCGGCTCCGTGATCGGGGTGGGGCGGTGGTGCAGCACCTTCGCCACGAGGTCGGACCCGAAGTAGATCGACCCGACCGGCAGCGAGGTGGCGAGCAGCACGAGCGCCCAGTTCGCCGGGTCCCAGGTGGCCAGCCGGCCCCAGTCGACCGAGCGGCCGTGCAGCTCCGGGACCAGGCCGTGCACGTAGTTCAGCACGAGCGAAGCGATCGTGTAGGCGGCCAGTACCCGCAGCGCGAACGTCCGATCTCGTCCGGCGAGCACGAGCGTCGCGATCAGGGCCAGGGCCATCAGGCCGTCGACCACGAACGGGTACAGCGTCGCGGCCGTGCCGTCGGCGCCAATGGCGCCCGCGATGTCGCGCAGGGCGTTCCAGGACACCCGGAAGGCCATCGCGACCACGACGACCAGCGCGAGCACGAGGGCCGCGCGGCCCTTGCGATGCAGGTTCATGCGGCGCCACCCGACCGGCCGGGCAGGCCGTTGACGTACTCGCGGTGCGCGGCGAGCACGCGCCGGCGAGCCCGGCGGATGCGCCGCTCGTCCAGCTCGCACGGCGTGCGGTCGATGACGATGATTTGCGCGTCCAGCAACTCCATCTCCGCGCGAATGACCGGCATCTCCGCGTCGATGGCGCCCAGCTCCGCGTCCGTGGGCTCCATCCACGGCTCGAACGCGGTAACAGCGTCCTGAACAGTAACGATGTGGTCCATGGGTCGTGTTCTCCCTAGCAGGTGGCAACGGCCCGAACAGCGGCCCCGGTGTTCCAGCACCGGGGCCGCGCGCCGTTGAAGTCGGAACATCCGGCTCCCCTCAGCACTGCTCGTACGAGACGAGCAGCGGAGGCAACCGGCCGCAGCAGACGAGCCGCGAATAGGTCGATGCGCGACACGGTCGCGCGCGGTCCGCCTTTTCGACTCGGGGAGACGGGGCCCACCTATGCAGTTCTCAAGCAACAGTCGCGCGCGGTGTGCGCGGTAACCCCAGGTCGGGGCTCCCGTCTCCACGGGGCTCACCGGGCGACTTCAGTGCAGGCGAGAGCAACTCAAGGGAATTGCTCCACCTGCTCAACTTGTTGGTACAAGCTGATGCAGTGATGTTGCACCGCCAGACAGCGAGCCGTCAAGGGATTGAGGCACACATGTACCAACAAGTTGAGCGAGTGAGTCATGATGGGTGCATGGACAAGCAGCCGAAGTACCGGCAGGTGGCCGATGCACTACGCCGAGAGATCGACAGCGGCACCTACGCGCCGGGTGCGCGGCTGCCGTCAGAGAGCGACCTGATGAAGCGCTTTGACGCTTCCAGGAACACGGTCCGAAACGGCCTGAACCTCCTGGTCAGCCAGGGACTCATCTCGTCCAGCCAGGGACTCGGGTACGAGGTGCGGTCTCATGAGGTGTTCAAGCTCAACGCTTCTCGCTTCGAGAACCTGGACTTCCCGCAAAACGGCGATGCCTACAACACAGATGTCACGAGCGTCGGCCGTCGCCCCCACCAGACGTTTCGAGTCGAGATGAGCCCGGCCTCTGAGGATGTGGCCGAACGACTCAAGATCGACGCAGGGTCCACGACGGTGCTGCGCTTCTGCCACCGCTTCGTAGACGACGTGCCGTGGTCCACGCAGGCCACCTGGTACCCAGGGTGGCTCGTTGAGCAGTCCCCGCGGCTCTCTCAGCCGGGTGACATCGAAGAAGGGACCACCAGGTATCTCACAGCTCACGGAATCGAGCAGGTGGGGTACTTCGACGAAATTGCCACGCGGATGCCGACTCCCGAAGAAGCGCGACTACTGGAGATCGGAGCTGGCGTGCCAGTGCTGCTCTGGACGCGTACCGGCTACTCGGAGGATCGGCCGATCCGATGCACGGTCACCACCTTCCGGGGTGACCTGAACCAGATGACCTACGAGATCGGCTCCTTGTCCGGCCGGGAAGAGAACGAGCCTCAGTGAGAATCTGCTCAGCGCAACCGCACGACTTGGACAAGCTGCTCGCCTTCCGAGAGGAGGCGGCAGCGTGGCTGTCCCGCCTTGGTAGCGACCAGTGGCAGCGCCCGTACCCGGCTGACAAGCTGCTTGCGACGATTGAGGCTGGGGTCGTGTTCATGGTGTGCGACGGAGACACCACGGCGGCCACGATCACCCTGACTCCGGAGGCGGAAGAGGGGCTCTGGACCGAGGAAGAGCTTCAGGAGCCAAGCCTGTTCATCAACAAGCTGACTGTGGCACGTACACATGCCGGCCGGAACGTCGGCGGTCGGCTACTCGACTGGGCAGGTGATCGCGCCTACTGCACGGGAGCTAAGTGGCTCAGGCTGGACGCCTGGACGAGCAACACCGCCTTGCAGTCCTACTACCTTCGCCAGGGGTTCGAGCACGTTCGTACCGTCCGGCAGGGCGCTGCCGTCAACGGCGGACCGAGAGTGTCCGGGTGGCTCGCACAACGCGCTACGCGCCCGGCGCAGCACGGGTTTGCAGACGACACCCCGCCCCCGGAGCGCAACGCCGCTGGAACGTCCTTTCCCACGGCGTGATCGTTCGCTGAATGGTGCATGACGACTCTGGCTGAGCGGTTGGTCCCGGAGGAGTTGTGGGTGCTCTTCTGCCGGATGGTGGTGCCGACGGAGCTAAGAACGCCAAGGTAGCGGCCGGCGACGCGCCAGGGACGTGAGGCTTTAGCCTCGATCATCTTCGTGACCATCTTGGGCCGCACGTGGCGGCGCTGCCCCCGATGCTCGGGCCGAGCCGAATGGCGGCCTACCTGCTCTTCCGGGTCTTCCACCGTTTCACGCTCGTAAGCCCTATCAGCTGTTCACGTGCTCAGCCCTGATGTATCGATAGAGTCGAAGGAAATCCTGGGCATCCTGATCCGGAAGCCAGGGAACCTTCAACTCATCCCCAGAAGAGAGCGGAAGCTGCTCCTCAAGAGCTCGACGCTCTTTCGCCGTCAGGATTGGCACACGAACGAGGTACGGATCTTGACCCAGAAGGCGAACAAAGTCCAATTCCTGGAAGCGGCAACTATCGAAAGCTACACTACTGCCCGGACCTATGACGATACCGCCAAAAGTTTGCATTTTAGCACCATCGGCGTAGTTGATGTTGACCACCTGACGCCACTCGGCACTGATCTCTCGATCACGCAGCCCTTTGATTATTACGTCCGTCAGGATCGTGTGCTGAGTTTGGGCTAGCCCCCAGACGGCCAAGGACTCATCGGTCACATTGGCAGGTATGCGCTCCTCGCCAACGTTGGCGGCCAACGCCTCTCGGCGCTGATTTATTCGGCCTTCCGGATGTGCATTGAGGGTAACGAACAGAACGCTTCCGGGCTGGAGTTTGCCGCAGAGGAGCGCCACGTCGTTGATCACTTCATCGTTGAGACGTTGTGTGTAGTCGAGCCAGACGATACTCAGCCTGTTCCAGCTAAGGTCCGGCAAAACAATGCTAGACCGTCCAGGTCTGACCTCAATCGTCTTGAAGGGGCGATTGAATAGGTAGCGATCTATAGAGTTCGAATCGGACTCAATCGAGATCATGGAGCTGATGTTCAAGGAACGGTGGATCAGGTGAAAGTCGATGAACTCCAGAGCACCGAACCCCACGTATTGGTACTCCTCAAGCGGCGCCATGGCTGTCAGCCGTCGACACACGTCAACGATCATGTGTCTCTGAACTGCCTTAGAGGGGCGAATTTGGTAGTCGATCCCTGCCACTAGTTATCCTCTCCTACCTGGTTGCGATAGAAGAAATCGAAGGTCTGCCGACCGACCTCCGCCACTAGCGTCGTATCCAAAGCTTCCGCCACAGCATCATATCGTCGTTTGTCCACCGAATACTGAATCTTGCGCATATTGTTTCGCGCAGCATTAATCGGCTTGGGTGTCGGATAGCTGAAGCGAGGGGAAGGAGAGATGTCCCGAAGCTGTACCGCTTGAGCGACAGTTAGAGCTTGGGCAATCGGTCGATCTTCGGGCAGTTCGGCATTCTGCCGCTCGGATTTGACCTTATTGAGCATTTGAATTACTTCGGAGCCAGCCTGCTTGATCTCGTTCGAGATCCTTCGCCACACTCTGGAGTCCTGATCCACGCTTGTTTTCGTCGTGTTCCAAGGAAGCAGCTCGTTGTACGCCGAGTCGATGAAAACGTATCCGCGAAATCGGCGATATTGCGGGTGATAGACCGGGAGGCCATTTCCCCAGCCGGTCAGCGTGGTTCGGTCAGCCGCAATGAGAAGACGGTTGTTGCAGAAGACGTACCATCCGGCATCACGCTCCCTTGGGAACAGTTCCGCCTGGTCATCGTCACCAGGGCCGCCGACGTGAGTCACACCAGCGTAGATCTTTACGTTGACTGGCTTCTCGTCTTCATTTAGCGTGAGCTGCCTGAAGAGGGGCCGTACAGCATCGCTTTGCTGAAGCTGAGGAATAAACGGCGTAACCGCTTCCTCCTGGAGGACTATCCTCATGCCACGGTCCAAAGCCTCACGGTGCCGAAGGCGAAGCTGATATCGCAGATTTCCGACCGTTTGAGAGGATTCAAAGTCCTCGGCGACAGTGTCGTGAAGATTTTCAACAACGATGTGCGTGCCTCGCGGCTGATCGCCCTCGGGGTTATAGTTCTCGTCAACGTGACTGAGGGTGAAGCTCCAATCAGGGTCAGTCTGCTGAGCCCATTCTTCGACATCGACTGACAGCCGAAAGTGAGTGTTCTCCGCGCGAGAGTCGACGGTGAAGTTCTTTCCGAGCTTGAAGAGGGCGCGCTTCATACCCACGCCAAATTGACCGACTGAGCCTTCAGTGCCCTTAACTGTTTGCGGGCGACCGAAACGAAATGCGTACTCTCGCGCTACATCAAGCGGGATCCCGCCACAGTTGTCTCTGATCTCGAAGCAAGCTGCGTTGATCGAAATTTTGACTTCAAGACCGTCGTATGAGCCGTCACTTCTTAGGCGGCGGGCGCCGTCGACACTGTTATCTACCAAGTCAAGGATTGCGGGCAGCAGCTCAATATCTTTTACAAGCATCCCGATGAAGAAGCGCTTCTCAGGGCTTGCCTGCACGCGAGTAGACGCGCCGGGCTGTGCCGTCATATTGCTCCCCCAGTCATCGACGTGAGCGTGCATCACATGATGACAACACCACGTCGCCTCCCACCAGTACGCCGCGAAGAAAACGCATGCTAGTAGCCCGTTCGGCTGGCGCACAAGGTGGCACCTGTGCGATCGTCAGCCGAGGGATGACGCAGCAACTAGCGGACGTGAGTGGGGACATGGGGCTGACAAGGAGCCGACGCCGGCCGGTGGCGATCGACCTCTTCGCCGGTGTTGGGGGCCTCTCTCTAGGCTTTGAGCAGGCAGGATTCGATGTCCTGGCTGCTGTTGAGTACGACCCGGTACACGCTGCTGCGCACCAGTTCAACTTCCCTCAGACAGAGGTCCTCTGCCGCGACGTCAGGAAGATAGGACGCGCCGAGATCCTCGAGACGGCGCGTCGTGGTTGGCGTCTGCATCACAAGTCAGGACCTGCCTGGGACGGGGTGGTCGACGTCATCGTCGGCGGCCCATCGTGCCAGGGGTTCTCAACGATGGGGCATCGCGATCAACATGACGAACGAAACGACCTCCTCCTGGAATTTGTTCGAATCGTCGTAGAGGTACGCCCTCGGTCCTTCTGTTTGGAAAATGTGCCGGGTCTACTGCAAGAAAAATACTCACCGCTTCGAGAGAGAGCTTTCAGTCGCCTCCGCTCCGCCGGTTATCGCATTTCCGGGTTTGATCGACCCGTAAATGCCGCACATTTCGGAGTACCTCAAAATCGCAAAAGAGTAGTTGTCATGGGCTCTCTAGAGAGCGAAGTGCCTCCACTGACTCCCAGCGGGCATCTCGTTTCTGTCGCAGAATCGTTCTCCCTACTGCCAGATGCCTCTGAAAGCGAAATCCTCACACAGGTGGACAGCGTGCCGTGCGCAAATCTACCACCTGGAGAGTGGAGTCTTAGTGACTCGCCATATGCTCGTCATATGGCCGGAGTAGCGAAAGACCCAAAGGATCTATCGCGCCCGCGAATTTGGGACCCGTCGCTTTTGACAAACTCTCGCTTGTCCACACATGCGCCAGAGTCCATCAAGCGCTTCTCGTCAACTCCGCAAGGGTCGGTTGAGCCAGTTAGTCGTTTCTTTCGTCTCTCGCTGACGGGTCAGGCTCGCACGCTTCGAGCGGGCACTGGGCGGGAACGAGGAGCGTTCACATCGCCTCGCCCGCTGCATCCGGTGCGCAACCGCGTAATTACCGTTCGCGAGGCGGCGCGTCTGCATTCGTTCCCCGACTGGTTTCGATTCCACGTGACCAGTTGGCATGGGCATCGGCAAATTGGCAACTCGGTACCACCGTTGCTCGCTAGAGCTGCGGCGCAATGCATTGCGAAGTCGCTAGGAATCACCCCATCGCGTGGGAAGGCTTCTGTGTACCTAGGAGATGAGGAGTTGCTTCGCTTGTCCATGGCTGAAGCGGCACTTCTCTTTGGTGCTAGGGCTGAAGAGATTCCTGCTCAGCGGACTCGAAAAGCTGCGGCATAGGTCGTTCGCCCCGGGCCGCCGTTCCGGGAGTACTGTCGCTGTCGTGGGATCACCCGAAGAGTCTTGGGCCTCCAGCAGGCGTACACGTGCCAGCATGCAGGGGAATCGCAGTCGCGACACGCGCCCAGAGCTTGCGCTGAGGCGAGCAGTGCACAGGCTGGGGCTGCGCTACCGCGTGGCGTCGCGGCCTCTCCCTGAGGTTCGTAGGACGGCTGACCTGGTCTTCACGCGCGTACGTGTGGCCGTCTTCCTGGACGGATGTTTCTGGCATGGCTGCGCTGCTCACCACACCGTCTCCAAGAGCAACAGCGTCTATTGGGGCGAGAAGGTTGCTCGTAATCGGGCCCGGGACCAGGACACAGACCGTCGTCTCCTAGATGCTGGCTGGGTCGTACTGCGGATCTGGGAGCACGAGGATCCGCAGGCTGCCGCCCAGCGAGTGAAGGCTGTCGTCTTGGAACGACGTAGGCGCCTCGATGAGTCGGTGAACCGCGTGGAGTCAGCTCTTGGAACGGCCAGCCGTCCCAGTGCTGGGGGCCAAAGAGGGGGCCAAGCGAAGCAGCCGGCGCAGGACCCTCCCGGACAGCTCTGCACAACCGCGGAGCCAAACCGGCAGGCCATCACCCCCGAACCGAAGCCACATGGAGCCTGATCGCGTTCGGGACGAAGAGGTCGTGGGTTCAAATCCCGCCACCCCGACAGCCGAAACACCAGGTGAGGCACCTAGGAACGTTCCTAGGTGCCTCACCTGTTTCTGCGTGCGAGTCCTTCCGCGTGGCCGGCGTTCCCCGCGTGTCCACGACCGCCTCCCCTGCGCCCCGAAGATCCAGCGGCACGCCCCGGTCGGACAGCAGGGACACGAAGCTGTGCCGCACGCGGCGAGGTGCCGTGCCAGGCCGCCGCGACCTGGCACGGCACCGTGCCTCAACGGCCCGGCCGACTCCGTCCCGGGCTACGAGAGCACCTGGGCGGTGTGCCTCCCGTCAACCGACACGGGTGATCGGAGGGCAGTGCCACCGTGCATCGACGACCTCGGGCCTGGGGAGGTACATGCGCAGCGCCACGTACCAGATGCCCTGCTGCGGCGTGGGCAGCCAGTTGGAGTCCCGGCCCGGCCCCGGTGAGTCCGGTTGCAGGTAGAGGGTCAAGCCGCCGTCGGCGTCTCTGACCAGCCCCTGGGTGCGGTCTCCGACGGAGTACCGGTCGATCGGATTCGGGATCAGGTTCCGGTCCTCGTCGTATGCGGTCAGCGACCAGAACGCGTCGACCGGAGGCAGCGTCCCCGCCTCGTAGCGGAGCTCGTAACGGCCGGTGGTCAGTGTTTCGTCGGCGCTGTCGGTGAAGGCTGCCAGGTAGACCGCTTCCTCGGGGTCGTTGATGGCGACGCCCACCAGGGACTGCTCCGCGGCCCGCCTGAGGAAGTCGTCCCCGAAGTGCCCGATCTGCGGGGGAGGGTACCGCCAGCCGTTGATGAGCTCGCCCCACTGGCCGCTGAGCAACTGCTGTTCCAGCATGGGCACGGCGGTGGCGGCGGCCCGGATCAGGCTCTCCTTCACCGGCTCCGGTTGTGCCTCGACGTCCATCCCCGGGCCGATGCCGATCTCCGCGAACTGCCGCAGCAAGACATCGTGGTGCTTCGGCAGAGGGTTCTCGGCCAGCACCGCGTTGAGCGTCTTCCACGGCGCGAGCGGATCCTGGGCGGGGTCGGCCGGTACTGGTACGTCGCGGCGTTCCGGGAGCGTGACGCCCTCCTTGCCGAACAGGTGGAGCGGTGTCAACCGGTACTGCTGCTGCAGCGCGTGGACGGTCGGGAGGTCGTCCACGCCCTTCACGAGGGTGCGCCCGACCACCAGGACCCACGGGGTGGGGGCGGTCGCCGTGCGGCGCACACCCCGCGGGAGGTCGCCGGTCCAGTCCGGGCCGATGAGGGCGAAGTCACCGGCCTCCGACCCCGTCGCCCGCATGCCCACGTAGTCGTAGTTGTCGGAGGTGAAGGCGACCAGTTCGAAGGTGAAGTAGCGGTCGCCCATGTCCGGGTGCGAGAGAATGAGGGGCTCCTCGCGCAGGTCCACCCACGCCCAGGAGTACAGCGTGTCGTTGTTGGGCGACACGCCCTCCCGGTCCGAGGCGTCCCAGAGCCGGCTCGCATGCCAGAAGTGGTTGACGGGCGCGTAGGGCGTCGTCTCCGTCTCGGGCTTCTGGGTCACCCAGCGGTGGCGGAGCACGGCGTTGTAGATGTAGGGGAAGCCGTAGACGAAGGCCTGCTCCCCCAGTGTGTACGCGTACTCGCGCCGCCAGTCGTCCATCCGGCCGGTCAGCGTCGGCTTCACCGAGTGCCATGCCACAGGCAGGGCCCGCCGCATCTTCCTGGCGCGGTCGATGGTCTCCCCCGGGTGACGTACGGCAGCCGCGGTGGCCTTTCCGGTGGCGGCCGCCGCATGACCGATGTCGGTTGCCGCCTCGGCGAGATCGTGCCGCAGGCGGTGCATGGGGCGGTTGCCGGTGGCTGAGGATGCCATGACCGGACTCCTCTCAAGTGGCTGGACAGCACGGCTTGTGGCCACCACGCGAGCTGAGGGAGCCAGGACCTTCGACGACGCGTCCCGGCTCTCCCGGTGCACGCCGAAGGGCGGCGTTCTGCGCCATGCTCCATGGGTGACCGGGCCGAGGGCTCCAACGCACCTACCCCTTTCGAGTAGATCACCGCGTCCGCACCCCGGCAACCGGGCGCACCTCACGTGGTGGCGCAAGCCCCGACCCGCTGCGGCACAGGTCGGACAACGCCGACGAGTCGGCCGCCCTCCTGGTCGGCGGGCAGGAGCGCGACAGCGGGCCTCGCCGGGCTGTGACGACGGGCAGCCCGATCGCGGTGTGTTCGTCGCCCGACAGCCCCCGCGCTTCGGGTGTCGAGGGCGCCCCCCAGGGGCCCTGCGGAGTGATCCCCAGGGCCCCTGGCCCGTGTCCTGACGGCATGGTCCGACGGCAGCCGGCCCCAAGGACCGGCGCCGGGCGGTCGGACGGCCACGGGAACCGTCACCCCTCAGCACGGCAAACCCTTTGCACGATCATGACGTGACGAATAGGTGAATGTTCATCAAACGTCAGTACGATCCAGCCGCTTGACTCATTACCTACCATCACAACAGGAGACCTGAGTGTCATCTGCCCACAGAGGTGGGAAACACCGCCGCCGGGCCCGACTCATCGCGCCGGCGGCCGGCGCCGCGTTGATCGCCGGGGGCCTCGGCACCTTCCTCATGGCACAGGCGAACGCGACGGAGGCCCCGAAGACCTCCCTCAGCGCCCCTCACGTGCCGACCCAGGCCCAGTTGCGGGCCAGAATGCACGGCGCCGAGAAGGGCAAGCGCCTCACCACGGTCGTCGCGGGGCCGGCCAAGAAGGCGTCCACGGCCCCGAAGGCAGCAGCGCCGAGCTCCTCGACGGCCTCGCCGTCGGCGTCCGCGGCGCCCTCGCCGACCCCGTCGGCCACCACCTCCACAGCGCCCTCGCGGACCGTCGTGCCCCAGATCATCGGCGGTCGGACGGCCAGCTTCTCCTCGGCGCCCTGGATGGTGCAGCTGTGGTACTCCGACCCCAACACCGGGGACGGGTTCTTCTGCAGCGGCACACTCGTGGCGCCGGCCAAGGTCCTCACCGCGGCGCACTGCGTCGCCGGCTACGACTGGGCCCACAACGGCGTCGTCGTCTCCGGCAGCGCCGAGCTCCCGACCTTCGACAGCAGCGGCAACGTCACCAGCATGAACGGCGGGACGGCCAACGGCGTGCTGCGCCAGTGGAGCCACCCGTCCTTCAACCTGGCGACGGTCAACAACGACGTGGCCGTGCTGACTCTGGACGCACCCGTGGCGGGCAAAACCCTGCCGATCACCTCCGCGACCGACACCACGTCGTACGCGCCCGGTACTCAGGCAGCCGTCTACGGCTGGGGCCGGACCAGCTCCACCAACGACAACATCTCGCAGATGCTCCAGACGGCGACCGTACCGATCGACGCCGACTCGACCTGCACGAGCTTCTACGGGAGCGACTTCGTCCCCGGTCACATGACCTGCGCCGGCAACCCGGCGACCGGCTCCGACAGCGGAACGGTCGCCACCTGCAACGGCGACTCCGGCGGTCCCCTGACGGTCGGCGGCAGGATCGTCGGCGTCGTCTCCTGGGGCGTGCAGGACTGCGTCGCCCAGGGGGCGTACAGCGTCTTCAGCAAGGTCGGCACCTACGCCACCACCATCGACCCGCGGCTCGACGACACCGACCTGAGCGGTGACGGCCGGGCGGACATGTTCGCCGGCACCTCCGGCGGCTCGGCGTACGAGTACGACTCCAAGGGGACCGGCTTCATCGGTCGGCAGGGGCTGGGCGGCGGAAGCTGGTCCGGCCTCAACCTGGTCCGCCAGGCCGACCTGAACCGCAGCGGCTACCAGGGCTTCCTGATGCGCACCACGGGTGGCTCCCTGAAGTGGCGGCACATCGACCCGGCCGCGAACAGCGTCGTGGACAGCACCATCGGCGGCGGCTGGAACACGATGAAGTTCGTGACGCTCCCCGGCGACGTCAACGGTGACGGTTACTGCGACCTGGTCGCGGCGGACACCAGCGGCAACCTGTGGCTGTACCCCGGCAACGGCAAGGGCTGGTTCGGCTCCCGGACCCAGATCGGCCACGGCTGGGACATCTACGGCAGCAAGGTCTACGGCCACGGTGACTTCACCCACGACGGCCGCTCCGACCTCCTGGCCCAGGACGGCTCCGGCAACCTGTGGCTCTACAAGGGCACCGGCAGCGCCACGAACCCGTTCGCGTCGCGCGTCAAGGTCGGCTACGGCTACCACTACACGGCGTACGACACCGTCGGCGACATCACCGGTGACGGAAACGCCGACCTGGTCACCCGCGACAGCTCCGGCAACCTGTGGCTCTACAAGGGCACCGGCTCTGCCACCGCGCCGCTGAGCTCCCGCGTCCAGATCGGATACGGCTACAACATCTACAGCCTCTTCGGCTGATCCGGCCGGGCCTGCGCCGCAGGTCCCGGTACACCGTCGACGGACCGGCCCGCACGACCCCGGACAGGGCGAACGCGGGCCGGTCCACCGACGCAAGGGGACGACACGCCGTCCGGCGGCGCGGTGAACGGTGCGTCCCGTGCAGGGGGAAACCCGGCGGGAGCCGCGGGCTGCCGTTGGGATCACCGGGGGCCGCCCTTCAGGTGATTGCCGGGACCCTCCCGGGCCGGGCGGCCGCCGCAGGGGTACGACGCCTCAGCAGAGGCGGAACCCGAACCCTGTGAGGAGCTTGGCCATGTACGCAGCAGTCCGGCGGTACGAAGGCGTGACCGATGCGGTCGAGGCGGGACGTCTCGTGGCCGAGGGATTCGTGCCGCTCATGCGCCAGGTCTCCGGCTTCGTGGCCTACTACTGGATCGACGCCGGGGACGGCGTGATGGTGTCGACCAGCGTCTTCCGGGACCGGGCCGGGGCCGAGGAATCGGTGTCGAAGGCGACGGAGTTCGTCCGGGACCACCTCGCCTCGCTGCTCCCCAACCCTCCGCAGGTCATGTCCGGGCAGGTACTGGCGTCCGCATGACCCTCGCGCTCCCGTGAGCGGGGCGCACGCCTCCGGCTCCCGCCGCCCCCGGACTCCGGTCCCGTCGGGCGGCCGTCGTCGCGCGCACGGCCTCCGCCGGATCGTCGAGGTGCGCGGTCCCGGCGCGGAGCCGGCCCTCTCGGACGCGCCGGCACGCCGGTGGGACAGTGGGGGCATGGTGGAGGATCACGGGCCTGCCGGGGACCAGCGCGCGCACTGGCAGGCGACGTACGGGAGGCATCCCGGGATGTACGGCGAGGAGCCGTCCGAGGCCGCGGTGCACGCCGCCGATGTGTTCCGGGCGGCGGGGGTGCGGGACGTGCTGGAGCTGGGGGCCGGGCACGGCCGGGACGCGCTGTTCCTCGCGCGGGAGGGTTTCGCCGTCCGTGCCGTCGACTTCAGCTCCGCCGGGCTGGAGCAGGTGCGCCGGACCGCCCGGGAGCAGGGTGTCGGGGACCGGACGGAGTGCCTCGTGCACGACGTGCGCGAGCCGCTGCCGCTGCCCGACGCCTCGGTCGGCGGGGTCTTCGCCCACATGCTGCTGTGCATGGCGCTGTCCACCGCCGAGATCCACGCGCTGCTCGGCGAGGTCCGGCGCGTGCTGCGGCCGGGCGGCGTGTTCGTCTACACCGTCCGGCACACCGGCGACGCCCACTTCGGGGCCGGCACCGGGCACGGCGACGACATCTGGGAGCACGGCGGGTTCGCCGTGCACTTCTTCTCCCGCGCGCTCGTCGACTCGCTGGCCGAGGGGTGGTGCCTGGACGAGGTGGCCGCCTTCGAGGAGGGCGGCCTGCCCCGCCGGCTGTGGCGCGTGACGCAGAGCCTGCCCGGGTGAACCCGCGGCGGCGACCGGGGATGCGGCCCGCGGTTCAGGCGGACGTCCAGGTGCCGCGGTGGCGGGCGATGGTGTGCAGGTGGTCGATCTGGTGCGCGGTGAGGACGCCTGCCAGGGGGGCGAGGGCCGCGACCTCGCGGTCGCGGTAGACCCGCACGGTGCGCCGGGTCGCCTCGACCTCCAGCTCCGCCACGCCGACGAGGACCAGCACCGGTTCGACCGGAACGGGGAACCCGCTGTGGCGCTCCAGGACGCGCCGCACCCGCTCGGCCTCGGCCCGGCTCCTGCCGGCGTACGGCTGCGGGGCTCCGTGGTCGACCGTGACGGAGTCGTCGCCGACCCGCACCTGCTTCCTCGGGTGGTGCTCGGTGGTGACGGTGAACACGCCGCCGGGGCCGATCAGCAGATGGTCGAGGTCCGCCCGCGGGGACAGCGGCAGGGAGTGCAGCACCCGCCAGCCGTGGCGGCGCAGCCGGTTCAGTTCGGCGCCCGCGCGGCGCTCGCCCACCAGTGCCGTGCGCCAGGAGTCGCCCGGGGAGGGGCGGTTGAGGAGGCGGGCCAGGATGCGGTGCCCCCGACCGGCGCTCTCCTCGCCGAGTTTCGTGCGCAGCAGTTCGCCGGGGGCGTTCCGGGCCAGGTCGCGCTCCGGGGTCAGGGGCGGCAGGGAGGGGGTCAGGCTCCGGGAGGTGGACGTGGGGCGCCCGGCCGGCGTGGACACGGGACCGGAAGTGGAGACGGGGGCGGAGGCGTGATCGTCCGGGTGGGCGGCGGGGGCCCCGGCGAGCCGGTCGGCCCTGGCGGAGACCTCTCCGCGCCGGTCGGCCGCGACGGGGGCCCTCCCGGACCGGTCCGCCCCGGACGGTCCGGGCCGGACGGCCGCCGACGGTCGACGCGGGGTGGCCGTGGGCGGGGTTCCGGTGCCGGGCGGGGTGCCCAGGTGGTGGCGGAGGGTGGCCGTCACCGCGTCCCGGTACTCGCGGAGCAGGATCGTGATCCACCCCGTACGGCAGTCGGCCCAGCCCGCGGCCCTGCCGTCGGGAAGGCTGGCGTACAGGCGGTCGTGGCCGTACCTCGTCCAGTGGGTGACCGTCAGTTCGACCATGGTGCCCCCCTGTCTCGTCGGCGTCGCTGCGGCCATGGCAGCAGCCGGGCCGCCGGGGCCACAAGGGCGTATGCGGAGCAGGGACGGCCGCAGACGGGGCAGGGCCCGCGCACGGCGGTGGACGGACCGCGCCCCCGGCGAGCACCGTGGCGGGCCCGTCCTGCGGGGCCCGCCGTGTGGGCCCCCGTCCTCCGGCGATCGGCGTGCGGGCCGGCCCACGGTCTCACCGTGCGGAGCCGACCGCGCGGGTCGCCCCCGCTGCGGCCATTGGCGGAATCGTGCGCACCTGATCGGGTGACCGTCTGCGCCGCCTGCGCCGCTCGCGGATCGGGCGGACGTGGACTGGGTCCTGCACCACGACGAGGCCGCCGGCCGTCCGCCTCACGGCCGCCCGGTCCCGCCCGTACGCCTGTGCCCCGTCGGGTGCCAGGGAGAAAGGGAAACCGGATGCGCGCACTGCGCACTCTCGTGGGGAGCGTCCTCGCCTCGCTCCTCCTGCTGGTCGGTACCGCGCCGGCCGCCGTCCACGCCGCCGACAACCGGGCCACGCAGAGCGCCCCCTGCCCGATCCAGCACCGCTCCCGGGGCGTCAACACCGCTCCGCCCGCGCTCCAGCAGTTCTACTGGAACGACTGGCGGCTGGGTCCCGCCCGGCTGCCGCGGACCGGTGCGATCGGCCGGATGCTGAGGGACTACCACCGCACCGACAGCGTCTCGCCGTACTGGTTCCTCGGCTGCTACTGGCAGACGGACCCGGTGTCGGCCAAGTCGGGATGGTGGTACCCGGACAACAACGGCTTCGTCCTGCGGAACGGCCGGCCGGTCGAGCAGTCCCGGACGCTGCGCACCGGCCAGCTGCTCGACCTGTTCGGCAGCGGGCTGGGGCACTTCCTCGCCCCGGCGGGCACGCCGTACGCCGAGCGCGCGATCCCGCCGAGCAACCTCAACACGTACGACCGGTCGCACCCGTACAGCTACCACCTGTACCGGGTCCTGAAGCCGTTCTCCGTGCAGGCCGGACCGATCCGGCCCTGGTTCCACCAGCCCGGCCTGGGTCTCCAGTACCTGACGACCCCGACGATCCCGGACCTCGTCAACGGCGACTTCCTCAAGGAACTGCCCGTCGTCTGACCCGGACGACCACGATGCGCGTGGGCCGGACCGTCACGGTGCCGGCCCACCAGCATGTCCGGGGCACCCGGGCGAACCAGCATGTCCGGGGTACCCGGGCGGCACGAGCGGACATGAAGGAGCCAGAAGGATCATGGACAGGACCGAGCTGGTGGAGGCGCTGCGGGCGGCGGGCGTGCCCGACGCGTTCTACGAGGTTCCGGGGGTCCCGGGGCTCGCGTCCGCGCCCGCCCAGGTGGACGCCTCCTACTTCCTGCGCCGCGACGGCGACGACTGGGTCGTCGGACTGCACGAGCGCGGACAGGACCGGGACGTCCGGCGCTTCGGCGACGAGGACGCGGCGTGCCGCGATCTCCTGGACCGGCTGGCCCCGGCGCCCTCCCCCGCGCCGGGCCCCGCCGCCCCGCTGGACGAACTCCTCGCCGACAGCGAGGGGATCCAGCGGCGGGCGTGGGAGGACTTCGAGGGGACGGAGGGCCGACCGGAGGACGAAGGGGACGAGGGCGGGCGGACGTAGGGCCCACGGGGGGTGGGTCTCTACTGGTTCCAGGTCTCGTCGTACGGGTCGCGCGGTGTCGGGACCGGTTTCGCCTGCGTGACGGCGAGGAAGGGGATCGGGCCTCCGTTCACCGGGTCCCGGGTGCGGCGGGGGGTGTAGATGCCGGTGACCTGGAGCCAGGAGTCGGGTTGCAGGACCGGGGGGATCCGTCCGGTCAGGCCGATCTTGACCGGCTGGGCGTCCGCGGCGCAGCAGTTGAGGGCCATGCGGACCAGGTAGGGCGCGCCGGTACGGTCCAGGGCGACGAAGCCGGTGACCTGGACGGGGCGGCCGCCCAGCGAGCGGCCGCGGTCGTACGCCGCGCGCCCGGCGTAGTCGACCACGCTGAGGCGCAGCGGGGATCCCGCGGGGAGGGCCGCGTAGCCGTACGGGGGCTGCAGCGCGGTGCCGGTGCGGACGGCGCTGTAGGAGCCGAGGGCGGGCGGGGCCACCAGGATCAGGGCGAAGAGCGGGAGCACGAGCAGCCAGGAGATGCGCGGCTCGCGGTGATGCCCGTCGGGGCCGTGGTGGTGGTCGTCGGGGCCGTGGTGGTGGTCGTCGGGGGTGGGGCGGTGGTCGGCAGGACGGGGCGATCCGGGTGGTGCCGGGGCCTGGCCGGGGGCCCCGGCCCCGACGGCGGCCGTGCCCGCGCCTCGGCGCTCGTACCAGAGTGTGGCCAGCGCGGTGACCACGAGGACGGTGCCGGACGCCAGCAGCATCGGCTGGAGGCCCGCCTTGACGTAGCGCAGGTAGAGGCCGGAGAGGCCCGCGTGCAGCAGGGCCGCGCCGACCAGGAACAGCACCACCGCCTGCGCCTGCCGGTTCACAGGAGCACCGCCCCGGCCAGGACGGACACCAGCACGGCCAGCGCGAACGTGGCGGGCGCGAAGCGCACCGCGAAGGCGCGGCCGAAGGTGCCCGCCTGCATCGCGAACAGCTTCAGGTCGATCATCGGGCCGACGACCAGGAAGGCCAGCCGGGCCGTCAGCGAGAACTGGGACAGCGACGCCGCCACGAAGGCGTCCGCCTCCGAGCAGATCGACAGCAGGACGGCGAGCACCGCCAGCGCCAGCACGGCGACCACCGGATTGCCGGCCGCGGTGCGCAGCCAGCTCGCGGGGGCGACCGCCTTCAGCGTCGCGGCCGCCATCGCGCCGACGACCAGGAAGCCGCCCGCGTGCATCACGTCGTGCCGGACGGAGCCCCAGAACGCGGCACCCCTGCTCCGGCCCTCGTAGGCGCCGGGCGCGGGCGGGCGCAGCCAGCCGGGGCGGCCCAGGCGCTGCCACAGCCAGCCCATCGCGCACGCCACCAGCAGGCTCGCGGTGAACCGGGCGAGCACCATCTCCGGGTCGTGGGGGAAGGCGACGGCCGTCGCGGTCAGCACGATCGGGTTGATGGCGGGAGCGGAGAGGAGGAAGGCCAGCGCGGCGGCCGGGGTGACGCCCCGGCGGACCAGGGCGCCGGCCACCGGCACGGACGCGCACTCGCAGCCGGGCAGCATCGCGCCCGCGACGCCGGCCACCGGCACGGCGAGGGCGGGCCGCCGGGGCAGGGCGCGCGCGAAGAACGACGGCGGCACGAACACCGCGAGGGCGGCGGACAGCAGCACGCCCAGCACCAGGAACGGCAGGGCCTGCACCACCACGGCCACGAACACCGTCATCCAGCTCTGCATGACCGGGGCGCCCAGGGCCCGGCGCAGGGGGCCCTGGACCACCACCACGACGAGCAGCAGCACGGTCAGGGCGCCGGGAGAGGTGAGGTGCCAGCCCTCCCCCGCCGTGGATCCGGCGGCCCGTCCGGGCACGGCGGCGGCCGTGCGGGGGGTCGAACCGGCCGGCCCGGCCCCGGCGGCCGTCGGATCCGGCCCGGTCCCGGCGGCCGTGGGTTCCGCTCCCGGCGGGGCTTCTTCGGTGATGGCCACGGGTGCGGTACCTCCGGCGCGCTGCACGACGTCCTCTGCCTCCCCGTCAGTACGGTCGCCGCGGGACGTCCGTTCAGCCCTCGCGGGCACTTCGGCGGACGGGGGTGGAACCACCCGTCCCGGTGGGGCAGTCTTCTCCCTCGTGGGGAGCGTTCCGAATCAGGGTGGTGCACCGGGGCTCGCGGGCGCGCACATGGTGGTGTGCGGCGACGACGGCCTCGCGCACCGGCTGGCCGCGGAGTTGCGCGGCGTCTACGGCGAACAGGTCACCCTGGTGGTGCCGCCGCCCGAACGGGCCGGGCTGCCGCCGGTGGTCGGACGGGCGCGCGGCGCCTCCGCGTTGCTGGACCGGATGGTGAGCGCGGCCGTGAACCGGGCCGGCGGCAACGGCACGAACGGCGGCTCCGCCGCAAACGGCAACGGCGGTGGCGGCAACGCGAACGGCAACGGCGGCAGGAACGGCGGCGGGACGGCGCCCGGCGCCGACCGTGTGGTGGAGGCCGCCGAGGCCACCGAGGCGGTGCTCGCGTCGGCCGGGGTGGAGCGGGCCGCCGCGCTGGCGCTCGTGTACGACGACGACGAGACCAACATCCGTGCCGCCCTCACCGCCCGCCGCCTCAACCCCCGGCTGCGGCTCGTCCTGCGCCTCTACAACCGGCGGTTGGGCCAGCACATCGAGGAACTCCTGGACCAGGCGGCCGCGTTGGCCTTCGGCGACGGTGCAGGCGGCGACGGGGCCGCGGATCCCGTCGGAACCGGGTACGGCTCCGACGGCGACGCCTCCACCACCGTCCTCTCCGACGCCGACACCGCAGCGCCCGCGCTGGCCGCCGGCGCCGTCGCCGGGACCGGCAAGGTCGTGCAGACCGAGGGGCTGATGCTGCGCGCCGTGGAGCGTCCGCCGCCCGCACCCGGCCAGGTCGCCGACCCCGGCCTGTGCACCCTGGCCCTGCTGTCCGCGACGAGCAGCGACCCGGCCGGGCTGGACGGCTCCGAGGGCAGCGGGGAGCAGCGGCCGCGGCTGCTGCCCGACGAGGACGCGGTCCGGTCGGCCACCGGGCGCGGGACGGTGGTGCTGGAGCAGGTGTCCTACGCGGGTCCGCCGCTGACGGCGGGGCGCGGGGTCGGCGTCGTGCCGCCGCTCGCCTCGCTGTTCTCCCGCCGGCTGCGGTGGTCGCTGGCGGGACTGGTGGGGTGCGTGTTCGCGCTCGCGGTGGCGCTGTGGCTGGTCACCGGGATCCATCCGCTGAGCGCGCTCTACCTGACCCTGCTGGACCTCTTCGCCATCGACGACCCGGCGCTCGGGAAGTCGCTCGGCCGCCAGCTTCTCCAGCTCCTGTCCGGGCTGGTGGGACTGCTGCTGCTTCCGGTGCTGCTGGCCGCGGTGCTGGAGGCGCTCGGCACCTTCCGGACGGCGTCCGCGCTGCGCAAGCCGCCGCGCGGGCTCGGCGGGCACGTGGTGCTGCTGGGGCTGGGAAAGATCGGCACCCGGGTGCTGACCCGGCTGCGCGAACTGCACATCCCGGTGGTGTGCGTCGAGGCGGGCCCCGAGGCGCGCGGGCTGGCCACGGCGCGGCGGCTGCGGGTGCCGGTGGTGCTCGGGGACGTCACGCAGGAGGGCGTGCTGGAGGCCGCGAAGATCCACCGGGCGCATGCGCTGCTCGCGGTGACCAGTTCCGACACGACCAACCTGGAGGCCGTGCTGTACGCGCGGTCGGTCCGGCCGGACCTGCGGGTGGTGCTGCGCCTGTACGACGACGACTTCGCCACCGCCGTGTACCGGACCCTGCGGGCCGCGCACCCGCGGGCCCTGACCCGCAGCCGGAGCGTGTCGCACCTGGCGGCCCCGGCCTTCGCCGGGGCGATGTTCGGGCGGCAGATCCTCGGGGCCATCCCGGTGGAGCGGCGGGTGCTGCTGGTCGCGTCCGTGGACGTGGCCGGGCATCCGCAGCTGGAGGGCCGGACGCCCGCGCAGGCGTTCCGTGCCGGGTACTGGCGGGTGCTCGCGGTGGACGCGGGCGCGGCGGCACGGCAGCGGCCGGAGGGGTCCGGGGCGGCACCGGGCGAGGAGACCCGGCGGCCGGCCCCCGAACCGGTGGGGAACCTGCCGGGCGGCTACGTCCTCGGGGACGGCGACCGCGTGGTGCTGGCGGCGACCCGTCGCGGCCTCGCGGAACTCCTGGGCCGCGGGGGCCGCGACCGCCCGCCCGGCGCGCCCGCCGCCGATCCGCCCCGCGCCTGACCCGCCCGCCGGGATGCGTCATCCCGCCCGAGGAGCAGCCCCCGGTGCCGGCCCTCAGGGATCCGCCCCTTGCGGGGAGGGCCCCCGGGGGCCGGGCGGATCCGTGGGTCACTTCGGCAGGTGGCGCTCCGCGAAGTCGAGTTCCAGGCGGACCTGCTTGATCCGCTCGTCGACGACCAGGGAGCCGTGGCCGGCGTCGTAGCGGTAGACCTCGTGGACGGCCTCGCGGGCCTCGAGGCGCTTGACGTAGTTCTCGATCTGGCGGATGGGGCAGCGGGGGTCGTTGACACCGGCGGAGATGTAGACGGGGGCGGAGACCCGGTCGACGTAGGTCAGCGGCGAGGACGCCTCGAAGCGCTCGGGGACCTCCTCCGGGGTGCCGCCGAGCAGCGTGCGGTCCATCGCCTTCAGCGCCTCCATCTCGTCGTGGTACGCCGTGACGTAGTCGGCGACGGGGACCGCCGCGATGCCCAGGGTCCACGCCTCGGGCTGGAGGCCGACGCCGAGCAGGGTGAGGTAGCCGCCCCAGGAGCCGCCGGTGAGGATCAGCCGCCGCGGGTCCGCCAGGCCCGAGTCGACCGCCCACGCGCGCACCGCGGCGATGTCCTCCAGCTCGATCAGGCCGACCCGGTGCTTGAGGGCGTCCGTCCAGGCGCGGCCGTAGCCGGTGGAGCCTCGGTAGTTCACCCGGACGACCGCGTACCCGTGGTCGACCCAGGCGGCCGGGCCGGCCGCGAAGGAGTCGCTGTCGTGCCAGGTGGGGCCGCCGTGGATGTCGAAGACCGTGGGGAGCGGGCCGGTCGCGCCGGCCGGCTTCTGCACGAGGGCGTGGATGCGGCCGCCGGGGCCCTCCACCCACACGTCCTCCACCGGGACCGAGCCCGGGGACGTCATGCCGGGCGGGTCGAGCACCACCCCGCTCGTCGTGGAGCGGACCGCGGACGGCTCGGCCGCCGAGGACCACAGGTACTCCACGCTGCCGTCGGGCCGGGCCGTGGCCCCGGAGACGGTGCCGGGCGGGGTGGGGATCGCGGTGAGTTCACGGGAGGCCGGGTCGTACCGGAACAGCTCGCTGCGGGCCTCGAAGCCGTGCACGACGAGCAGGGCGGAGCCGTCCGGGTACCACTCGGCGCTGACGTCGCCGGGCAGCTCCAGCGCCAGGTCCGTCTCCTCCCCCGTCGCGACGTCCCACACCAGGGGCTCCCAGCGGCCCCGGCGCTGGTGGCCGATGAGCAGCCGGGTGTCGCCGTCGACCGGGGCGAAGCCCAGCACCTCCAGGCCCAGCTCGACCGTGCCGCCCTTGGTGTCGTCCAGCTCGGCGACGGTCCTGCCGTCGGGGCGCAGGACGCGCAGCGCCGAGTGCATGGCGTCGCCGTGCTCGGTGTGCTCGACGGCGATCAGCGAGCCGTCGTGGGAGAGGTCGCCGACGCCCGCGGACTCGCGGTGCCGGTAGATCTCCACGGTCTCCGCGCCGGCCCGCGCGAGGTGGACGGTGGTGCCGTCCTCGTCGGTGGAGCGGCCGATCACCGCGGTGCGGCCGTCCCGGCCGAGGACGAGGCCCGCCGGGTAGGACGGGTCGAGGCCGGGCACGGCCGGCTCGTCCGGGCCGCCGTCGAAGGGCTGCCGGCGCCACACGCCGAACTCGTCGCCGTCCTTGTCGTCGAACCACCAGATCCACCGGCCGTCGGGCGAGAGCACGCCGTCCGTCGTGCCGTTGGGCCGGTCGGTGGCCTGGCGCTGCTCTCCGGTGGCCCGGTCCCAGGCGTACAGCTCGTACGTCCCCGTCGCGTTCGACACGAAGAGGGAGCGGTCCGGTGCGTCCTCCGCCCAGTCGGGCAGCGACACCCGGGGCGCCCGGAAGCGCCTCTCCCAGTCCGGCATCTCCTCGGCCTGTCCCCGCCGCTCCCGGCTTGCGGACCCGTTGCTCTCAGTCATGGCCCCATAGTGCCTGGTACGGCGCCCCTCGTGTCGGCGAGGCCCCCAGCCTGTGGACAACTTCGACCCGGCTCCTGCCGTTCCCCTGCGCGTCCCGGCCGCCCCGCGGCCCGGCCGCGGCCGTGAGCCCCGTACCGTGGGTGGCGTGTACCGGTTTCTGCTGACGCCCCGCTGGTGGGGCATCAACGTCTTGGCGCTGCTCGCCGTCCCGTTCTGCGTCTTCATGGGGTCGTGGCAGCTGAGCCGGTTCGAGGCGCGGGTGCAGGAGCACCGCACGGCCACCGTCCAGGCGGCGTCGAACCGCACCGGGGCCGCCCGGCCGCTGGACCGGCTGCTCCCCGTGGACCAGCGCACCTCCGGCAAGCGGGCCACCGCGACCGGCCGGTACGACCGGCAGCTGCTGGTGCCGGACCGCGAGCTGGACGGCCGCCGCGGGTTCTACGTGCTCACCCTGCTGCGGACCGGCTCCGGCAAGGCGCTCCCGGTGGTCCGCGGCTGGCTGCCGGGCACCGCGGACCCGGCGAAGGCGCCCGCGCCGCCCCGCGGCGAGGTGACCGTCACCGGCGCGCTCCAGGCGTCGGAGACCCCGGGCGACAACGGCGTGGGCGGCCAGGGCGGCCTGCCGGCCGGGCAGACCGGGGCGATCAGCGCGGCGTCGCTGGTGAACCTGGTGCCCTACGGCGTGTACGACGCGTGGATCACGCTCGACAGGGGCGACTCGGGGATGCGGGCCGTGCCGGCCACCGCGCCCGACAACTCGGGCCTGGACCTGAAGGCGTTCCAGAACCTCGGCTACACCGGCGAGTGGTTCGTCTTCGCCGGGTTCGTGGTGTTCATGTGGTTCCGGCTGGTGCGCCGCGAGGCCGAGTACCTCCGGGACGCCGAGCTGGGGCTCGTGCCGGACGCGGGCCGGGCCGAGGAGGCCACGGCGGAGGCGGGTACCCCGACCGGGGTCTGACCGGCCGTTCCGTCCGCCGTCGGACCGCCGGGCACCGGCCCGGTCGGGCCGGAGCGGGAGCCCCTACGACGCGGCGAGCACGCCCGTGCGGTAGATGGTGCCGGCGCACGCGTCGGGCACCGTCGCCGACACCGCCGGGGAGCCTGCCTCCGGGGTGTGGGAGACGACGATGCTGCCGTCCGCGGTGCCGCCGTCCGTCAGCAGCTGGGGGGACGCGCCGCCGTCGGTCCCGGCGGTCGTGGTGCCGGTCGAGCTCGCGTCCTGGCTGGGCGACGGGTCCGGCGAGGGGCCGTCCGTCGAGGTGCCTCCGGAGTCGGTGCCGCTGGTGGTGGGGCAGGTCTGCGAGGGCACGAAGGCGAACTTCACCTCGTACGCCGAGCCCGGCGGGAGGACGAGCCCGGACACCTCGGTGGACGGGTCGGGCAGTCCCGCGGCCGCGTCGCCCGCGGTGTGGGCGACCACGCTGATCCGGGTGGCGTCCGCGGCGCCCTGTGCCGCCGGGGTCACCGCACCGGGGCCGCCGACGGTGCAGCCGGCGGAGGAGACGTTGACGACGTGGAAGGTGCCGTAGACGACGCCCGTGGAGTCCGGGGTGTCGACGGAGGAGGTGGCGGAGCCGAGCTGGGCCGCCGTGCACACCGGAGCGCCGGTCGCGGTGCCGGCCGACGGGCCGCCGGCGGTGCCGGTGGAGCCGCTTCCGGGGCCCGTGCCCCTGCCGCCGGGCTTGTCGCCCTTCCGGCCGCCCGGGCTGTGGCCGGGGGCGGTGCCGGAGGTGCCGCCCGCGGTGCTCGCGCCGCCGTCCGGGCCCTTGCCCCGGCCCGAGCCGCCCTGGGCCTGGGAGGCCTGGCCGGCGATGGCCGGGTCGGCGCCCGGCCCGGCGTTCTGGGAGACGTGGAGCAGCGCGGGGAGGGCGGTGCCGAGGAACAGAGCGGCGGCGGCCATGCCCACGGCGGCCTGCCTCCTGCGCGCCCGGCGGGCCGGTACCGCGCGCCGCAGGTGGTCCAGCGTGCCGTCGCGGGGCTCCAGGTCGTCGACCGCTCCGTGCAGCAGCCTGCGCAGGGCCAGCTCGCCGGAGCCGGGCCCGTCGGGGCCCTCTTCGTCGGGGCTGTGGTTCACGGTTTCGTTCCCAGCGTGCGAGTGCGTGTGCTCTGTCTCCTCCGGCGGCGTCGGCTCGTGCCACTCGTACGGCTCGTGCTCGTGCGCGGCGCGCCGCTCGGCGTCCCCGGTCATGCCGGCGCCTCCATCGCGAGGCGGAGGGCCGCTATGCCGCGGGAGCCGTACGCCTTGACCGACCCGAGCGAGATGCCGAGGGTCTCGGCGACCTGGGCCTCCGTCATGTCCGCGAAGTAGCGCAGTACCAGCACCTCGCGCTGGCGCCGCTGGAGGCCCTTCATGGCCTTGATCAGCGAGTCGCGCTCCAGCTGGTCGTACGCGCCCTCCTCGGCGCTCGCCATGTCCGGCATCGGCTTGGAGAGCAGCTTCAGGCCGAGGATGCGGCGGCGCAGGGCGGACCGGGAGAGGTTGACGACCGTCTGCCGGAGGTAGGCGAGCGTCTTCTCGGGGTCGCGGACGCGCTTGCGGGCCGAGTGCACGCGGATGAAGGCCTCCTGCACGACGTCCTCGCAGGAGGCGGTGTCGTCGAGCAGGAGGGCCGCGAGGCCCAGCAGCGAGCGGTAGTGGGCGCGGTAGGTCTCGGTGAGGTGGTCGACGGTGGTGCCGGCCGCCACCGCCTCCTCGGCGCCGTCGCGCTGGTTGGGTATGCGGGCGGGCCGCGCGGCGGGCATGGGCGCGATCACCGGCATGCCGCCGGGCAGGCGCGGACGGAGCGCCGCGCGGGGCGGCCGCAGAGCCGCGCCGCGGGCCGCCGCGGGGGGTAGCCCCGGCTCGAAGAGCCCGGGGGAGAAGTCGAGTACCTCAGCCACGCCAGTTGGACACGTCTACCCGCTCGGAGGTTGTACGTGCCGGGCGTCACTTTTGCGTCGGGTGACGCCGCCGGCCCTTCCTCCGTGTCGGGCAGCACATCGGACGGTGCCCCACATGCACTCATGCGCCCCGCTCTTCCCCTATGTCCCTGTTGGTCGGGGCGTCCCCACGCCCCGCAGCGTCCCCGCCCCGGAGGGCGACCGCAAAGACGCTCCCCGCCCGGTGCGCGGTTGCGGAGGGCGGGGAGGGAAATCTTCGGACGCCGGGCGGCGGGGATCAAGGGGGCCGCCCCTGCGACCCCACCTGACTCTTACATGGATCCTACAAACGAATCCGTCGGGGACCAGGGAATTTCCGTGGGTAACCCCGTAGGGCTGCGGGCGGGGGACGTGACCTCGCCCACGCCGCGGGGCGGCCCGGGAGCGGGTCAGACCGGCTCGCCGGCCACCAACTCCGCGATCTGGGCCGTGTTGAGCGCCGAGCCCTTGCGCAAGTTGTCGCCGCAGACGAAGAGTTCGAGCGCGGTCGGGTCGTCGAGCGCGCGCCGCAGCCGGCCGACCCAGGTGGGGTCGGTGCCCACCACGTCGGCCGGGGTCGGGAACTCGCCGGCGGCCGGATCGTCGCACAGCACCACGCCGGGCGCGGTGGCGAGGATCTCGCGGGCCCGGTCGACGGTGACCTCGTTCTCGAAGCGGGCGTGCACGGTGACCGAGTGCACGGTGACCACCGGGACCCGTACGCAGGTCACGGCGACGGGGAGCCGGGGCAGCCCGAGGACGCGGCGGGTCTCCTCGCGGACCTTCATCTCCTCCGAGGACCAGCCGTCGTCGCAGGGCGTGCCGGCCCACGGCACGACGTTGAGCGCGACCGGCTCGGGGAAGGGCCCGGTGTCGTCCCCGACGGCCCGCCGCACGTCTCCGGGGCCGGTCCCCAGCTCGGTGCCGGCGACCAGGGACAGCTGCCGGCGCAGGGTCTCGACGCCGGCCCGGCCGGCCCCGCTCACCGCCTGGTACGAGGAGGCGACGAGGTCGCGCAGCCCGAACTCGGCGTGCAGCGCGCCCAGCGCCACGATCATGGACAGGGTGGTGCAGTTGGGGCTGGCGACGATCCCGCGCGGCCGTCGCCGGGCCGCGTACGGGTTGACCTCCGGCACCACGAGGGGGACGTCGGGCTCCCGGCGGAAGGCGCCGGAGTTGTCGACGACGACCGCGCCGCGGGCGACGGCCACCGGCGCCCACTGCGCGGCGACCTCGTCGGGCACGTCGAACAGGGCGATGTCGACACCGTCGAAGGCCGCCTCGCTCAGCGCGACCACCTCGACCTCCTCCCCGCGCACGGCCAGCTTGCGGCCGGCCGAACGCGGCGAGGCGATCAGGCGGATGTCGCCCCAGATGTCCGCGCGCTGGGACAGGAGCCGGAGCAGGACCGTGCCGACGGCTCCGGTCGCTCCCACGACCGCGAGCGTCGGTCGGACGGTCATCGTCGGACGCCTCCGCGCCCGGGGGCGGCGGCCGCCCGGCGGCAGGGGGCCGTCATCGGCCGGTGCCTCCGTAGACGACGGCCTCGTCGGTGTCGGAGTCCAGGCCGAAGGCGGTGTGCACGGCGCGGACGGCCTCCGCCACGTCGTCCTTGCGGGTGACGACCGAGATGCGGATCTCGGACGTCGAGATCAGCTCGATGTTCACGCCCGCGTCGGACAGCGCGGTGAAGAAGTCGGCCGTGACGCCCGGGTTGGTCTTCATCCCGGCGCCGACCAGGGAGATCTTGCCGATCTGGTCGTCGTAGCGCAGGGAGTCGAAGCCGATGCCGCCGCGGTTCCTCTCCAGGGCGTCGATGGCCTTGCGGCCCTCGGTCTTGGGCAGCGTGAAGGAGATGTCCGTCAGGCCCGTGGACGCCGCGGAGACGTTCTGCACGACCATGTCGATGTTGATCTCGGCGTCGGCGATGGCGCGGAAGATCGCGGCGGCCTCACCCGGCTTGTCCGGCACGCCGACGACCGTGATCTTGGCCTCGGAGGTGTCGTGCGCGACACCGGAGATGATGGCCTGCTCCACCTTCTTGTCCCCTTGCTCGATCGGCTTGCTGCTGACCCACGTCCCCTGCAGTCCGCTGAAGGACGAGCGGACGTGGATCGGGATGTTGTAACGGCGCGCGTACTCCACACAGCGGTGGAGCAGCACCTTGGAGCCGGACGCGGCCAGCTCCAGCATGTCCTCGAAGGAGATCCAGTCGATCTTCCGGGCCTTCTTCACCACACGCGGGTCGGCGGTGAACACGCCGTCGACGTCGGTGTAGATCTCGCAGACCTCGGCGTCGAGGGCGGCCGCGAGCGCGACGGCGGTCGTGTCGGAGCCGCCGCGGCCCAGCGTGGTGATGTCCTTCTTGTCCGCACTGACGCCCTGGAAACCGGCGACGATGGCGATGTTGCCCTGGTCGATGGACTCGCGGATGCGGCCCGGCGTGACGTCGATGATCCGGGCCTTGTTGTGGACCGAGTCGGTGATGACACCTGCCTGGCTGCCGGTGAACGACTGGGCCTCGTGGCCCAGGTTCTTGATCGCCATGGCCAGCAGTGCCATGGAGATCCGCTCTCCGGCGGTCAGCAGCATGTCGAACTCCCGGCCGGCAGGCATGGGAGAAACCTGCTCGGCGAGATCGATCAGCTCGTCCGTCGTGTCGCCCATCGCGGAAACGATGACAACCACCTGGTTGCCGTTCTTCTTCGCTTCCACGATTCGCTTGGCGACGCGCTTGATGCCCTCGGCATCGGCTACGGAGGAGCCTCCGTACTTCTGCACGACAAGGCCCACGTGCGCTCCTCGCTCAGTCCGTCTCGGTCGCACATACGCAGATGCAGTGCGGTCGGCTCAGTCTATCGAGCGTCCGAAATCCCCTTCTGCGATATCGCATGGTGAGATGTCCGGCGCTCCTTCTTCTCAGGACGGCTCATGCCCCGGCTGCGGGGCCGCACTCGGAACGTGCGCGGGGTCACAGCCCCGGGGCGGGATGCCGCGCGGGGGCGCGCCCACGGGCGTGTCCCGGCGCGCCCGGAGCCGGCGCGCGCCGGGGAAACCGGTCGGTCGGCCACGCGCCGGACCCCGCCCGCCGCGGGTTCCGGCCACTTCCCGTGGACGGCCCGTACGACCGGGTCCGGCCACGCGGAGCAGTCCCGGCACGTCCCCCCGCGGCCCCGCCGACCGACCGCTCAGCACGGCGTCTGCAACGGTCAGGGCCTTGGCCCGGGTGTCACCGCTCGTGCATGATTGGCCGATCGCCCTCCCCCCAAGGGCCTGTTGACACGGTGACGACTGGCCGTTGCGGCCGGGAGGTTTCGATGGCGATGCCCCAGCGCACCCACGTCGTCCTCGTCCACGGCCTCGGCTCGTCGGCGCAGATGTGGCAGCCCTTCCGGGACCTCCTGACCGCCGACCCGGAACTGGCCGGCCTGGTCGGTGTGCACGCCTTCGCCTACCGGTCCCCGCGTGTCCGATTACGGCCCGACCGCCGCATCGGCGACCTGGACGACATCGCGGACCGCCTGGGCACCTGGCTGCGCACCAACTGCGCCGACGGCGCGCCGGTCGTCCTGGTCAGCCACAGCCAGGGCGGGCTGGTGATCCAGCGGTTCCTGGCCCGGACGCTGCAGCGCGCGCACGGGCGGCACCTCGTGCACATCAAGCACGTCGTGATGTTCGCCTGCCCGCACAACGGCTCCGGCTTCCTCCTCTGGCTGCGCACCGCCCTCCTGCTGTGGAGGCACCCGCAGGAGCGCGAGCTGCGCCCGCTCCGCAGCAGAGCGCTCCTGGAGGCCCAGCAGGCCGTCCTGGAGAGGGTGGTGGGCGCGCGGCGGGCCTCCGACACCGAGTGCCCCGTCCCCCTGTCCGCGTTCGGCGGCGAGTCCGACAACGTGGTGCCGTCCTACACCGCCGTGAACCCGTACCGGGGCGGGGTGATCGAGGGCGACCACTTCTCGATCGTGCGCCCCGCCGACCGGCGGTCCGAGTCGTACCGCGAACTGCGCAGGGTACTGCTCGACGTGACGGCGGACGCCTCCGCGAGCAGCGGGAGCGAGCCGGACGGCGCCTCGCGATCCGCCCCCTCCGCGCTCTCCGGCGCGCTGCCGCAGGGCGGCGCCTACGCACCGCCGTTCCAGCACGTCGTCCCGGCCCCCCGGCAGCCCCCCGACCAGGCCCGCGAGGAGGACGCGCCCTTCTCGGTCGACCTGCCGCACGCGGACGGCGTCCTCCACGGCGAGCGGCGCCGGAACATCGTCTCCACCATCGCCTCCGCCGAGTCGGGCGTGCACGTGCTCGCCGGGCCCGGCGGGAGCGGCAAGAGCAGGCTGGCCCTGGAGATCGCCGCCCGCGCCGACGCGGGGAACCGCAGGGTGTGGTGGATCCGGGTGAACCAGCTCAGCGCCTGCATGCGGCAGGTCGCCCGCGACCTCGGCATCCCCGACAGCCAGGCGGACGAGGCGTGGAAGGGCAACGGCAGCCAGACGGACCTGGTCTGGCGGGCGCTGAACCGGGCGGCCGAACCGTGGCTGATCGTCTTCGACAACGCGGACGACCCCGCACGGCTCGGGCCGCGGGGCGGCCAGGTCGAGGACGCGACCGGCTGGCTGCGGCCGCCGCGCGGCACCGCGGGGACGGTCGTGGTGACCAGCAGGATCCGCGACGAGGACGTATGGGGCTCGTGGAGCCATGTCCACCGGGTACCGCTGCTGGACGCGTCCGACGGCGCCGCGCTGCTCCTCGACCGCGCGGGCACGGACGCCGGCACGGAGCAGGAGGCGCGCCTGCTCTCCGTCGACCTCGGCGGCCTCCCGCTGGCGCTGCGGACGGCGGCGACGTACGTCCGGTCGGTCCGTGCCAGCGGGGTGACGCTCGGCGCCGCCGACATCAAGGACTTCGCCAGTTACCGCACGGCGTGGGCCCGGCGCTTCGCCGCCCCCGCCGGCACCCGGACCGGCGACGGCGGCGAGTCCCTGGGCCTGGAGAAGATCGTCGACAAGGTCTACGGCATCTCGCTGGGCCTGCTGGAGCGGCGCGAACTGCCCCAGGCGGCACCCCTGCTCAAGGCGTTCGCCTGCCTGAACATCGCCCCGATCCCCTACGGACGGCTCCTGGACGGCGCCGCCGTCACCGGCTCCCCGCTCTGGGCGGACTTCCCGCTGCACCGCCGCCGCGAAGTCATCATGGGCCTGCACGACCTGGAACTGGTCGAGGTGGACCAGCGCCGGAACATGCTCTCGCTGCACCCGGTCGTCCACGGGATCCTCCGCGACGACCCGGACGTCCGGCGGCGGCCCGGGGACTACTACGCGCTGAACGTGCGGATGCTGCTGGACGCGGTGCGCAGCCACAACCCCGACTATCCCGACGCGTGGCCCGTGTGGGCCACGGTGACCACCCACGCGATGGAGGTCGCCCGCGCGGTGCTCCGGCCCGACGGGCCGGTGACCGACCGCCACGTACTCGGCCGGGCCGTCGAACTCGCCCGGCTGACCTGCCGCTACCTGCTGATCGCCGGGCACCTCGGCCCGGCCCGGAACCTGTTGTTCCCGATCATCGGCGACTGCGGCGCCTACGGCTTCGGCCACGACAGCCCCGAGATCCTCGGGCTGCGCCACGAGAAGGGCCGCATCCACCTCGAGGGCGGCGAGCTCCAGGCGGCCGAGGCCGAGCTGCGCCTGGTGGTGGAGCACCGCACCGGGCTGTTCGCCGACCGGCACCCCGACACGCTGGCCAGCCGGCACAAGCTCGCCCGGGCCATCCTGGAGCAGAGCGAGAAGCGGGCGCCGGAGGCCGAGGACATCCTGCGGTCGGTCGTCGCGGACGAGAAGTGGGTCCGCGGGGAGGAGCACGCCGACACCATGGTGGTGCGGCACACCCTGGCACGGGCGATCCTGAGCCAGGGCCGGGCCGCCGACGCCGAGGGCCACCTGCGCCGGATCCTGGCCGTCCGGCTCCGGCTCCGGCGCTGGCCCGCGGCCACGCCGGAGACGCTGCACGTGCGCGAGACGCTGGCCCGCAGCCTGCTGGAGCAGGAGAAGGTGTCCGAGGCCGTCGCCCTGATCGAGGAGGCCCGGCAGGACGCCGCGCAGCCGGACGACTCGCACCCGGTGATGCGGCTGCGGTACTGCGGCGCCTACGCGCACCTGCTCCAGGGACAGGTCGAGCTGGCCACCGGGGCGCTCGGCGCCCTTCTGGACGACCAGAGCCGGGTCCTCGGCGCCTCGCACCCGGAGGCGCGGCTCACCCAGGACCTCCTGGAGCGGGTCCGCAACTCCCTCTGAGCCGGATCCGGTTGTTGCACCGAGTTGGCAAAAACATCGCCCGAACGGGGTCTTGCGGCCTAGCATCGGCAGCCGTCACTCTCTGAATGCCGACCGTAACCGCGTCGCGACGCTCGATGAACTGCCGCACACTTGGGGGGCTGGTGTGAATCCATTCGCCGAGAGGGAGAAGCCCGAGCGCGACAGCGCCTTACCGAAGGCCACGGAGCCGGCACGCTCCGAACACGGCGGCGATTCCTCACGGCGCGAGATCGCGCGGCAGATCGCCCTCGAGGGCCTGCGCGCCGACCGCCATGTGCTGGAGACGAGCGCGGCGACCGCGTACCGCGACTTCAGCTACGCCCATCCGGCCTGACGATCGCACCGGTCCACGCCCGACAACCACGCCGATCCGCGAGGGACGGGATGCCCGCATGCGCCTTTCCGACTTATCGGCCCCGGCTGCCGCCGCACCGCACGACCCGCACTTCTCCGTCGTCACCGGACCGGCCTTCACCCGGCAGCACATCGCCGACCTCGCGGCCGGACGCTGCGCCGCCGTCGCGGTCCCCGACGTGCTGCCCGCCGCCGACTGCGCCCGGATCCTGCACGCCCTGGAGGCGGCCCCCTTCGAGACGTACGGCAGGCAGCGCGTCCGGCCCCCGGTGATGCGGTTCGGCGTGGGCGTCAGCGACCACCGGCGCGGCGGCACGGTCGCCGACAGCTACTGGCCCGCCGCCGAGGCGGCCGGCCGGGCCTGGCAGGGCCTCGGACTGCCCTACGACCCCTTCGCGCGCTGCCGCGAGGCGCTGGGGAGGGACTGGCCCGGCGCGGTGGAGGTCGGCCGCCGGGGCGGCCGCACCCTCGCCCCCGGTGTGGCCCGCGAGCCGAACGACGGCTTCCAGGTGCACTTCGACGAGGCCCAGCGGGAGTTCCGGGGCGACCTCCTGGACGTGCCGCTCGTCGCGCAGTTCGCGTTCAACCTGTACCTGAGCGTCCCCGAGCGCGGCGGCGAGACGGTCATCTGGCGGCACCGCTGGCACCCCTCCGACGAGAGCCGCCGCCTCCCGGACTCCTACGGCTACGCCGAGGACGTGGTCGGGGACGCCGAATCGGTCGCGATCACCCCGGCGGTGGGCGAGGCGCTGCTGCTCGACCCGAGGAACTTCCACGCGGTACGGCCCAGTTCGGGGTCCCGGCGGATCGCGCTGGGGTTCTCCATGGGGCTGGGCATCACCGGGGACCTGCTGACCTGGGGCTGACCCCGGCCGGCCAACCCGGCCCGCACGCACGGGCTTTGACTCTCCGTATCGCGCGCCGCTACGCTCCGCCGATGGAGGTTCTGGAGTACGTGGCCTTCGCCACCAGCCCCGCCGGAGGCAATCCCGCGGGTGTCGTACTGGACGCGACCGGACTCGACGACGCCGCGATGCTGGCGACGGCGGCGGCGGTCGGCCACTCGGAGACGGCGTTCGTGCTGCCGTCCGACGACGGCGCCCTGGACATCCGGTATTTCAGCCCGCTCGCCGAGGTCCCCTTCTGCGGTCACGCGACCATCGCCACCGCGGTGGCGTACGCGCACCGGCACGGCCCCGGCCGGCTCCTGCTGCGCACCCGGGCCGGGGACGTCCCCGTCGTCACCTCGGCGGCCGCCGACGGCTCGGTGGTGGCCACCCTGGTCAGCGTCCCGCCGAGGACGGCCCCGATCGCCGAGGACGACCTGGCGGAACTGCTGGAGGCGCTGCGCTGGCCGGCCGGCGACCTGGACCCGGCGCTGCCGCCCCGGGCGGCCTACGCGGGCGCCTGGCACCCGGTGGTCGCCGCGGCCGACCGCGGCCGGCTGGCCCGGCTGGACTACGACATGCCCGCCCTCGCCCGGCTCATGCAGCGCCGGGACTGGGCCACCGTCGACCTCGTCTGGCGGGAGTCTCCGACCGTCTTCCACGCCCGCAACCCCTTCCCGCCGGGCGGGGTGGTCGAGGATCCGGCCACCGGGGCGGCCGCCGCCGCACTGGGCGGGTACCTGCGGGAGACGGGCCTGGTGGCCGCCCCCGCGACGCTGACGGTGCACCAGGGCGAGGACATGGGGCGGCCGAGCACCATCACGGTGACCGTGCCGCGGGAGCCCGGCAGCGGCATCGAGGTCACGGGCACCGCCACCCCGATGTAGAGGGGCGGGGGTGCGGCCGGGCACGGCGGACGCACCCGGCCGGACCGGGCCGCCCGGTGCGGGTCAGTCCCCGACCGCGAAGACGACCTCGATCTCCACCGGGACGTCCAGCGGGAGGCGGGCGACCCCGACCGTGCTGCGGACATGACGGCCCGCCGCGCCGAAGACCGCGAGGAAGAGGTCGCCGGCGCCGTCCACCACGGCATGCTGACCGAGGAACCCCTCGGCGCAGGACACGTAGCCGACCACCTTCAGCACCCGGGTGACGGGCTCCGGGGCCGCCGCGAGGTCCGCGGCGGCGAGGGCGGCCAGCGCGCACCGGCGGCTGAGTCCGTACGCCTCCTCGGCGGTCACCGACTCCCCGACCCTGCCGGTGGCCAGCAGCCGGCCGCCGGCCGCCATCGGGATCTGGCCGGACACGTACACCTGGCTGCCGCTGCGCACCGCGGGCGCGTAGACGCCCCTGGGCGGGCTCACGCCGGGCAGGGAGAGCCCCAACTCCCGCAGGCGCGCACGGATGTCGAGCATCCGCCGATGCTACCGTCCGCTTACGGGCGGACGCCAGGAGTGAGGGCGGTGCTACTTGCGGGCGCGCAGGCCGAGCGGGTCCGCGATCTCCCGCACCATCACCCGTCCCGCCTCGACCTCCAGCGCCTCGTCGCCGACGCCCTGGTCGGTGTCCAGGCCGTCCAGCTCCTCCAGGGGCTGGTTCAGCCGGACGTGGGCCACCAGGGACTGCAGGGCGCGCAGGGCGGCGGAGGCGGTGGAGCCCCAGTTGGAGAAGTACGAGAACTGCCACCACCACAGGGCCTCGGTGGTGCGGCCGGCCCGGTAGTGGGACATGCCGTGGCGCAGGTCGGTGACGACGTCGGCCAGGTCGTCGGAGATCCGCGCGGGCACCGGCGCCCGGCGGGGCTCGTAGGGGTCGAAGACCTCGGAGTAGACGTCGATCGGCTCCAGCAGACGGGCGAGGTTCTCGCGCATCACGTCCACGTCCTGCTCCGGACCGGAGTCGGGCTCGTAGCGCTCGTCGGGGACGATGTCCTCGTGGGCGCCGAGCCGGCCGCCGGCCAGCAGCAGCTGCGAGATCTCCAGGAGGAGGAAGGGCACCGCCGAGTCCGGCTCGTCGCCCTTCGCGACCTCCGTGACCGCGACCAGGAAACTCTCGATCTGGTCCGCGATCTGGACCGCGAAGTCGTCGGGGTTCTGGCTGGTCGCGTGCAGCGTCGCGTCAGACATCTAGGAGTCGTCTCCCCTCGAAGGCGCGGCCGAGGGTGACCTCGTCCGCGTATTCCAGGTCGCCACCCACCGGGAGGCCGCTGGCCAGGCGTGTGACCTTCAGGCCCATCGGCTTGATCATGCGGGCGAGGTACGTGGCCGTAGCCTCGCCCTCCAGATTGGGGTCCGTGGCCAGGATCAGCTCGGTGACGGTGCCGTCCGCGAGCCGGGCCAGCAGCTCCCTGATGCGCAGGTCGTCCGGACCGACGCCCTCGATGGGGCTGATCGCGCCGCCGAGGACGTGGTAGCGCCCGCGGAACTCACGCGTGCGCTCGACGGCGACGACGTCCTTGGGCTCCTCGACGACGCAGATGACGGCGGGGTCGCGGCGGGCGTCGCGGCAGATGCCGCACAGCTCCTCCTGCGCCACGTTGCCGCAGGTCGCGCAGAAGCGGACCTTCGCCTTCACCTCGAGCAGGGCCTGCGCGAGGCGCCGTACGTCCGCCGGCTCCGCCTGCAGGACGTGGAAGGCGATCCGCTGGGCGC
Source organism: Streptomyces tropicalis (assembly GCF_029269835.1). Taxonomy (GTDB): domain Bacteria; phylum Actinomycetota; class Actinomycetes; order Streptomycetales; family Streptomycetaceae; genus Streptomyces; species Streptomyces tropicalis. The sequence goes on from NZ_JARJBB010000009.1 coordinate 172,250, forward strand.
TCTTGGGACCGACGCCGGGCAGCCGCCCCAGCTCGTCGATGAGGTCCTGGACCACGCCTTCGTACAACGGGGAAGCCTTCCTCGATCCGGGTGCGGGCGGACGGGGCCGCGCGCACTGTCAGTACGTACCGTAGTCGGCGACCGGCTTCCCGAGGAAGGCGGTCCGAAGGGGCGCGTGGGGTGAACGCCGGACGTGCGGGGCGAACGTCAGATCGGCAGTCCCGGAATGCCCCCGCCGCCGAGCCCCTGGGCCAGCGGGCCGAGCTTCTGCTGCTGGAGGGCCTGGGCGTTGGCGTTGGCCGCCTGGACGGCCGCGACGACCAGGTCGGCGAGCGTGTCGGTGTCCTCCGGGTCCACCGCCTTCGGGTCGATCCGCAGGGCGCGCAGCTCGCCCGAGCCGGTGACGGTGGCCTGCACCAGACCGCCGCCCGACTGGCCCTCGACCTCGGTCTGCGCCAGCTCCTCCTGCGCCCGCTGCAGGTCCTGCTGCATCTTCTGGGCCTGCTGGAGCAGCTGCTGCATGTTGGGCTGGCCACCACCGGGAATCACGATCGGCTCCTGCTTTCTCACGGCTGTCCGGGGCGGGGCCCCGTGCGGAACCCCGTTGTGCACGAGCCTACGTGCTCCGGGCGGACCGCGCCCCGCCACTCTTTCGGGTGAGTTCCGGGTGTGTCCTCTACCTGATCACGGCCCTCTTCCGGGCGGAAAACCGGCGCATCCGGCCGCTTCGCCACCCGTTGGGCGGTAGGAAGGGGTCCGGCGCACGGGCGGCGGGCGCCGGTTCGGGTCGGGTGGACGCCGTACGGCCGGGGCGGTGTCACGCACCGTGGTCAGGAGGGAGTGCCGGGTGGGTCAGCCGGAGATGCAGCCCGAGGGGCCGGCTCACGACGGACGGGGCGAGGGGGCGGCCGGGCTGCGGCCGGGCGGGCCGACCGGGCGGCCCTTCCCGCACGGCGACTGGGGGGAGCCGGCGCACCGGCTGGACGAGCTGTACCGGTGGGTGGAGCAGGGGGCGCTGCAGACGGCGTCCTGGTACCTGGCGGACCGGGTGTGGAAGCGGCGCGGTGCGCGCGGCCTGAGGTGCGGTGCCGCGGCGGGGGCGGTCGCCGCGGCGGCGCTGCCGCTGCTGGACCTCACCGGCGCGGTCGGCGGGGTGGCCCCGTGGGGGTATCTGGCGCTGCTGCTGTCGGTGGCGTGCGTGGCGATCGACCGGTACTTCGGGGTGACGTCCGGCTGGATGAGGGACGTGGCGACCGCGCAGGCGGTGCACCGGCGGTTGCAGGTGCTGCAGTTCGACTGGGCCTCCGAGAGCGTGCGGGAGGTGCTGGGCCCGGCGGAGGGGACGGCCGGTGAGGCCGCCGAGCGGTGCCTCGGGGTGCTGCGGCGGTTCTCCGAGGACGTGACGGAGCTGGTGCGCACGGAGACCGCGGACTGGATGGTGCAGTTCCGGGTCGGGGCGGCGCCGCTGGGCATCCAGTCGGCGGTTCCGGGCGGTGCCCGCCCGGAACCGCAGGGCGGACACGGCCGCTTCCCGCTCCCCCCGCCGAACGGCGCCCGCCCGAACATGCCCCGCCAACGGCCCCCGGAGCCACGCTGACCGACCGCCGGGTCTACGGCCCCCCGGGGCCGGGCGCCGGGTGCCGGGCGCCGGCCGGGACCACGGTCCGGCGGGCGCACCGCCGGGGTCCGGCCGGCACCCCACCGGGCACGGGCCGGCGCGTCGACGGGGCGGCCGGCCGGACCGCCGGGCCCCGGCGGCACTGGGCGGCCCGGGCCCGGAGCCGGGGCCTCAGAAGGCCGACCGATGAGGCCCGCGGGTCCCGCGGCCGCGGTGATCCGGCCGTCCCGGCTCCGGCCGGATCACTGCCGGGTGTACGTGAGCGATTCGCCGGTGTCCGTGTTGACCCGGCGGAGGGTTCCGTCCGGGAGGAGGGTGACCTCCGTGGCCGCGCCCGGGGTGCAGGCCGACATGGGGTGGCCGCTGGTCACGGCGGACGGGCCGATCTCCAGGGGACCGCCGGTGTCGGGCTGCTGGGTGAGCCGGGCCTCGAACACGCAGTGGTAGCTGCCGCCTCCGTCGGTGGGTCCGTCCGCGACGAGGGTGAGCACGGCGGCGCCGACCCGGCCCTGGGTGAGGGTGAGCCGGCGGGGGTTCTCGCCGAAGGCGTTGGTGATGGACGCCGTCCAGGTGCCGAGGTACCCGGCGGGGACCGCCCCCTCCGCGGCCGGCGGCGGGTCCGGCTGCCCGTCGGCCGGGGTGGTGCCGGGCGCGGTCGAGCCGGGGGTCGCGGGGGCGCCGTCGGCCGTGGTGACCCCGCCGGCACCCTTGCCGTCGTCGCTGCCGCCGCCCCTCATGAGCGCGTACACCGAGCCGCCCGCGCCGAGCGCGACGACCAGGGCCACCGCGACCAGCAGCGCCGTGGAGCGGCCCGAACCGCGCCCCGGGGTCTGCGCCGGGAAGGGGGCGGGGCCGTAGGGCGGGGTGGATCCGGCCGGCGGCGGCCCGTACGGCGGGGTCGCGCCGAGGCCGCCGTACGGGTGCGCGGCGGGGGTACCGGCGGACGGGGACCCGGCGGGCGGGTGGCCGTACGCGGCGGGTCCGGGGTGCTGGTGCGGATAGCCGTAGGCGGGGTAGGCGGGCGCCGGGCCGGGCGGCGGGGACTGGCCCGCGACCATGGTCGGCAGGTGGTTCACCGGGGGCTGCGCACCGCCCGGGGCGCCCGGGGGCCGAGGGGTCGGCGCGGCGGCGGAGGGTGCCGGGCCCGGTGCGGGACCGTCCTTCCCCGCCCCCCGCACGTCCGCCGCCACCTGCGCGCCCGCCGCCTCCGCCGCGTCCTCAGGGGTTTCCGCGTCCAGCAACTGCACCGCTCCGCGCCCGAGTTGGGCGACCAGGGCGCTCGGCAGCCAGGGGTCGCGGAAATGCCCCTCGGCGACGGTGTCCTCCGCGCCGGTGCGGGCGAGGATCTCGTCCAGTGCGGGCCGGCCGGCCGGGTCCTTCCTCAGGCAGGCGCGGACCAGGTCGGCGATCCCCTCGGGCACGCCGTCCAGGTCGGGCTCCTCCTCGGCGATGCGGTACATCAGCGCGTGCACGCCGCTGTCCGCGCCGCCGAAGGGCAGGGAGCCGGTCGTGGCGTAGGCGAGCACCGAGCCGAGGCAGAAGACGTCGCACGCGGTCGTCACCCGGTCGCCGCGGACCTGCTCGGGCGCCATGAAGCCGGGCGAGCCGACCAGCGCGCCGGTGCGGGTGAGCCCGCCGTCCGTGACGGTCTCCAGCGCCCGCGCGATGCCGAAGTCGATGACGCGCGGCCCGTCGATGGTCACCAGGACGTTGGACGGCTTGAGGTCGCGGTGGATCAGCCCGGCGGCGTGGATGTCCTTCAGCGCGCTGGCCAGCCCGGCCGCGAGGATCCGCACCGACCGCTCGGGCAGCGCTCCGTGGTCGTGCCCGACGACCTGCTGGAGGCTGGGTCCGGCGACGTATCCGGTGGCCACCCACGGCACGGCGGCCTCGGTGTCGGCGTCGAGCACGGGCGCGGTCCAGTGCCCGCCGACCCGCCGCGCGGCCTGCACCTCCTGGCGGAAGCGGGCCCGGAACTCCTCCTGCTCGGCCAGCTCCTGCCGCACCAGCTTCACGGCGACGGTGCGGCCCCGGTCGGAGCGGGCCAGGTACACCTGCCCCATCCCGCCCGCGCCGAGCCGCGCCAGCAGCCGGTAGGCCCCGATGCGCTGTGGATCACCGGCTCCGAGTTTCTGCACGACTCCGCCGCCTCCCCCGATATCCCCCGATACGCCCCTGTGCGACAGATCGAGGATAGTGCGGCACCGGGGAGCGGCGCCGGGACTGCTGTCTACGGTTCCGTAACGGCGCGGCTGTCGACAACCTGTCGCGGAAACCCGCGGACCGCAGACAGGACGCCGATACCGCGTCCGGATCGCGGGCATTTACGCTCGCCCGCATGACCCCTCAGCCGAATCCCGAAGCCGGGGCAGCCGTCAAGGCCGCCGACCGCGCGCACGTGTTCCACTCCTGGTCCGCGCAGGAGCTCATCGACCCGCCGGCCGTGGCCGGCGCCGAAGGCTCGTACTTCTGGGACTACGACGGCAAGCGCTATCTGGACTTCAGCAGCGGGCTCGTCTTCACGAACATCGGCTACCAGCACCCCAAGGTCGTCGCCGCGATCCAGGAGCAGGCCGCCACCCTGGCCACCTTCGCCCCGGCGTTCGCGGTCGAGGCGCGGTCGGAGGCGGCCCGGCTGGTCGCCGAGCGCACCCCGGGCGACCTGGACAAGATCTTCTTCACCAACGGCGGCGCGGACGCCGTGGAGCACGCGCTGCGGATGGCCCGGCTGCACACCGGCCGCCCGAAGGTCCTCTCGGCCTACCGCTCGTACCACGGCGGCACCCAGCAGGCCGTGAACCTCACCGGCGACCCGCGGCGCTGGCCGTCCGACAGCGGCACCGCCGGCGTGGTCCACTTCTGGGCGCCCTTCCTCTACCGGTCCCGCTTCTACGCCGGGACCGAGGAGCAGGAGTGCGCCCGCGCCCTGGAGCACCTGGAGACGACGATCGCCTTCGAGGGGCCGTCGACCGTCGCCGCGATCGTCCTGGAGACGGTGCCGGGCACCGCGGGGATCATGGTGCCTCCGCCCGGCTACCTCGCCGGGGTGCGCGAGCTGTGCGACAAGTACGGGATCGTCTTCGTCCTGGACGAGGTCATGGCCGGGTTCGGGCGGACCGGTGAGTGGTTCGCGGCCGACCTGTCCGGTGTGGTGCCGGACCTGATGACCTTCGCCAAGGGCGTGAACTCCGGCTATGTGCCGCTGGGCGGTGTGGCGATCTCGCGGGAGATCGCGGACACCTTCGGCAAGCGGCCCTACCCGGGCGGCCTGACGTACTCCGGGCACCCGCTGGCGTGCGCCGCCGCGGTCGCGACGATCAACGTGATGGCCGAGGAGGGCGTCGTCGAGCACGCCCGGCGGATGGGCGCCGAGGTCCTCGCGCCGGGCCTGCGGGAGCTGGCGCAGCGGCACCCGAGCGTCGGCGAGGTGCGCGGCACCGGCATGTTCTGGGCGCTGGAGCTGGTCCGCGACCGGGAGACCCGGGAGCCGCTGGTCCCCTACAACGCGGCCGGCGAGGCCAACGCGCCCATGGCCGCCTTCGGCGCCGCCGCGAAGGCCGGCGGCCTGTGGCCGTTCATCAACATGAACCGCACCCACGTGGTGCCGCCGTGCAACGCGAGCGAGGCCGAACTCAAGGAGGGCCTGGCCGTCCTGGACTCCGCGCTGTCGGTGGCCGACCGGTACACGGTGTAGTTCCCGGGGCCCGGATCACCGGTCGGGCGGGCGGCCCGAACGCGTAAGGTGGCGTGTTCGTAGACCTACACGTACGAGCACGCCACCGGCACGCGCAAGGAGACGCCCCGACCATGCCCGGCATCAGCGGCACCGGCGCCGTGACGCGCAGTACCCTGCGGCAGCAGATCGCGGACGCACTGCGGGACGAGGTCCTGGGCGGACGGCTCCAGCCGGGGCAGGAGTTCACGGTGAAGGAGATCGCCGAGCAGTACGGCGTCTCCGCGACTCCGGTGCGGGAGGCGCTCGTCGACCTGTCGGCGCAGGGCCTGCTGGAGGCCGTCCAGCACCGCGGCTTCCGGGTGCACGAGTACTCCCTGGACGACTACCGCGAGATGCTCCAGGCGCGCGCCCTCGTCATCGACGGCATGTTCCAGGCCCTCGACGCCGGGCACGAGGCCTTCCGCGACCCCGGCGACCCGCGCACCGCGGCCACGCTCGCCGTGGTCCGCCGCCGCGGCGAGGAGGCGCAGCGCGCGGCCGGAGCCGGCGAACTGACCGTGCTGATCGGCTACGACCTGCGTTTCTGGCGCGAGTTGAGCGCGCTGTTCGGCAATCCCTACCTCGGCGACTTCCTGCACCGGCTGCGCCTGCAGTCGTGGGTGTGCGCGGTGCAGTACCTGCGCCGGCTGCCCGATCTGCGCGGGGTGCTGTGGGCCGGGCACACCGGTCTCGTGGACGCCCTCGGGGCCCGCGACACGGTGGCCGCCCGTGCGGTCGTCGCCGCCTACAACGCGCACTCCCTCGGCCTCCTCGAGCGGCTGGCCGCCGCATGAGCAGGTCCGCCACCGGCGTCGTGGACCTGTCCGTGGTCGTACCGGCCTACAACGAGGAGCGGCGGCTCGGCCCCACCCTCGACGCGGTCGGCGCCTACCTCACCGACAACGAGGGCCGCTTCGGCAGCTGGGAGATCGTCGTCGCCGACGACGGGTCCACCGACGGCACCGGCGGCCTGGTGACCGCCCGCCAGGATCCGCGGGTCCGGCTCGTCGCGGCGGAGCGCAACCGCGGCAAGGGGCACGCGCTGCGGATCGGCGTCGCCGCCACCCGCGGCCGGCGGGTGCTGGTCACCGACGCCGACCTGGCCGCCCCGATCGAGGAGCTGGAACACCTCGACAAGGCGCTCGTCGAGGGCTGCGCGGCGGCGATCGGCTCCCGCTCGGTGTCCGGCGCGACGATAGAGAGCCGCCAGCACCGGGTCCGCGAACTGCTCGGCCGGGCCGGGAACCTGCTCATACGGCGGGTCGCGGTGCCCGGGATACGCGACACCCAGTGCGGCTTCAAGCTCTTCGACGGCGACCTGGCCCGCACCGCCTTCGCCGCCTCCCGGCTCGACGGCTGGGGCATCGACGTGGAGGTGCTCCAGCACTTCCACCGCGCCGGCTGGCCCGTCGCCGAGGTGCCGGTCCGCTGGTCCCACCAGTCCGGCTCCAAGGTCGGCGCGCTCGACTACGGCCGGGTGCTCGGCGAACTCGCCCGGCTCAAGGCCCGTTCGCTGCGTCCGGCCGACCTCCTCGCCACCGCCCTGTTCCTGCTGATGGCGGTGGCGCTGTACTCGGGCCGCCTGGTCGACCCCGGCCACCGCTACCTGCCGGACTCGCTGCAGGACCAGAACCAGTGGGAGTGGTTCTTCGCGGTGACCGCGGACAGCACGGCCCATCTGCGCAATCCGTTCTTCAGCGACCTGCAGGGCTTCCCCGACGGCGTGAACCTGATGGCCAACACGGCCATGCTGGGCCTGTCGGTGCCGTTCACACCGGTCACCCTGCTCCTCGGGCCGGCCGTCGCACTCAGCGTCTGCATGACCCTGGGCCTCGCCGCCACCGCCGTCTCCTGGTACTGGCTGATCGTCCGGCGGGTGGTGCGGCGGCGGGCGGCGGCCTGCGTCGGCGCGGCCCTGGCCGCCTTCGCGCCGCCGATGGTCAGCCACGCCAACGCGCACCCCAACTTCGTGATCCTGTTCATGATCCCGCTGCTGATCGACCGGGCGCTGCGCCTGTGCGAGGGCACCCGCGTCCGGCGGGACGGGATCGTGCTCGGGCTCATGGCCGCGTACCAGATCTTCCTCGGCGAGGAGCCGCTGCTGCTCGCCGCGATCGGCATGGCGCTGTTCGCCGCCGCGTACGCGGCCGCGCGCCCGGACGTGGCCCGGCGGGCCTGGCGGCCGCTGCTGCGGGGGCTGCTGATCGGCGCCGCGGTGTGCCTGCCGGTCGTCGCCTACCCGCTCCACTGGCAGTTCGCGGGACCGCAGAGCTACCGCAGCGTCCTGCACGGCGACAACGCCGGCAACAGCCCGCTGGCGCTGCTCGCCTTCGCCGAGCGGTCCCTCGCCGGGAACGCGGCCACGGCGAACCGGCTCTCCCTCAACCCCACCGAGCAGAACGCCTTCTACGGCTGGCCACTGGCCCTGCTGGCCTTCGCGATCACCGTACGGCTGTGGGAGCGGGCCCTGGTGAGGGCGCTGGCCGTCACGGCGGCGGGCGCGGCGCTGCTGTCCCTGGGCCCGAGGTTCCGCATCCCGCTGACCGACACGGTCTACCCGGGACCGTGGGCGCTGCTCGCCCACCGGCCGCTGTTCGAGTCGGTCATCGAGGGCCGGGTGGCGATGGTCTGCGCGCCCGCGCTCGGCCTGCTGGTGGCCCTCGCGCTGGACCGGCTGGCGGCCGTCCGCCGCGTGGGCACCCTCTACACGGGCCTGCTCGCCGTCAGCCTCGCGCTGCTGCCGATCGTGCCGGCGCCGCTGCGCACCGAGGAGCGCCCGCGGGTGCCGGAGTTCATCGCCGACGGCCTGTGGAAGCCGTACGTGCGCGCGGGCGAGTCCCTGGTCCCGGTGCCGCTGCCGGACCCGGCCGGGGCGGAGGCGCTGCACTGGCAGACGGCCGCGCACCTCGGCTTCCGGCTGCCCGGCGGCTACTTCAACGGCCCCTACGGCCCCGACCGGATCGGCATCTACGGCGCGTCGCCGCGCTACACCTCCGACCTGCTGCGGGACGTGCGCTACAGCGGGTCGGTGCCGGCGATCGGTCCGAACTGGCGGGCGCAGGCACGGGCCGACTTCGCCTTCTGGCACGCGGGCGTGCTCGTCCTCGCCCCGCAGCCGAACGACGGGCCGCTGCGGGAGACGGTGTCGAAGCTGGTGGGCCGGCCCGGGAGGTGGACGGGCGGCGTATGGGTATGGGACCTGCACGAGGGACGCTGAGCCCGGCCGCACCGACTACGCTGCCATGACCACGGTGCGATGGGCCGCCGTGCGACCGATCTTCCGTGCGTCCGACCCGCGCGCAGCCGCCCACCGCGCACCGGTTCTGAGTTGAGGAGCCCTCTTTGGCCTGTGACCTGTGGCTGGTACCGCTCGTCGACGTGTTGTGCCACACGCCCGACAACCCGTTCGCCGAGGAGCTCGCACAGTACAACGCCGTACTCGCCGAGAACGGTCTCCCGCCGGTCCCGGTGTACCAGTACATGCCGGGCCTGTCCGGGGACGTCGCGCCGGTGGCGGGCTTCGACTACGACGCGCTGCACTTCCTGCGCCGCGCCTACCTGCTGCAGCTGTGCGGGCTGCCGCTGACCCCGGTCGGCGAACTGGGCGGCGACTACGAGCAGTTGCTGGAGATGTTCGAGTCGACGGCCCAGCAGTCCCACCTGGTGTGGCACTACGACCACGCCGGCGCCTACGTGCCGCTGGACTTCCCGCAGCCGCTGTCCACCGAGGACATGCTCGCGGGCGGGGGCCCGCTGGGGTCCTCCCAGGCCCTGCTGCGGGAGCTGGAGCAGGTGGCCCCGGCCCTCGGCATCGACCCGGCCAATCCGCCGGCGGCGCCGGAGCCGCCGTCCGCGCCCACCGAGCTGGAGCAGCCGGCCGCGCCCGCGCCGTACGATCCGAGCCCCTTCGCCCGGGAACGCCACGTGTGGCTGGGGCTGCACGCGGCGGCGACCCGCAGCCTGGCCCAGGGCTCGATGATCGTCTTCAGCTGACCCGGTCCCGGCGGCGGCGGACTGCGGGGCGGGCGCCCCGAGGGGCGCCCGCCACCGCGGCCCGGCCGGTGTCCCGGCAGGCGCTAGAAGACCGGCGTGCCGGCCTGCGTCAGACGCCAGTTGACGGCGGCGAAGTCCGCCGGGTCGAGGCTGCCCTTCGCGGTCACGTAGTCGATCATCAGCTGGCGGATCTCGTTGGTGGAGCTGTAGGCGATGTCGGCGGCCGCGATGTGCGGGTAGCCGGAGCCGCCGTTGGCGCGGTAGTTGTTCACCGCGACGACGAAGACCTGGTCGGCTGCGACGGGGGCGCCCTGGTAGGTGAGGTTCTTGATCCGGGAGCCCTCCGGCTGGGCGATGTCGATGTCGTAGTCGACGCCCGACGCCGTGTCGTACATGTAGTCCCAGAAGTTGTTGGCGTTGGTGAGGGTGGCCGTGTCCACCTTCGTGCCGGCGGGGACCTGGTGGTAGTACTTCGCCGCGTACTCGAGGTAGTCCTTGAGCTGCGCGCCCGTCAGCTTCTTGCCGTACAGGGTGTTGTCGTAGATGTAGAGCCCGGCGATGTCCTTGATGGTGACGCTGCCCTGGGGGATGTCCGCCGTGCGGCTGAAGGGCGCGGCGACCGAGATGAGCGGCAGCGCCGCGTCGGCCGCGGACAGGCCCGCCTTCACCGTGTCCGCCTGGACCTTGTGGATGAAGTCCATGATCGGCACGTCCTTCCAGCAGGAGTCCGCCGCCGAGAGGTCCTCCGTGCAGGTGCCGACCGCCGTGTTGACGTACTTCACGACCAGCTCGTGGTCGGCCTCCAGGAGCCGCTTGATCTCCGGGTCCTCGTCCACCGTGTTCGGGTTGAGGGTCTGCGCCTTCTTCCCGGTGACCTTCCACTGGCCGTGGTGCAGTTCGAGCTCGAAGTCGAAGACGCTGAGGCGGTAGCCCCAGCAGTACGGCTCGGACAGCAGGACGTCCTCGCCGGTCTGCTCGTTCTTCACCGTGTACGACGGGACCTCGGTGTGGGTGTGGCCGACGAGGATGGCTTCGATGCCGGGGACCTGCGCGGCGACGAGGTTGGAGGCGTTCTCCACGTAGGGGAGTTCGTCGCCGTAGGAGGACGAGCCGTCGAGGCCGGAGTGGTCGGTCAGGAAGACGACGTCGCAGCCGAGGGCGCGCAGCCGCGGCACGTACTTCTTCGCCTGCTCGACCAGGCCGGGGAAGACCATCTTCCCGCTGACGTTGTCCTTGTCCCACAGCGCGATGCCGGGGTTGGTCAGGCCGAGGATGCCGACCTTGATGTCGGGGGCTCCGGGCACGCGGATCCGCTTGACGGTGTACGGCTGGAAGGCCGGACGGAGCGTCTTCGCGTCCAGGGCGTTGGCGCCGAGCAGCGGGAAGCGGCACTGGCTCTCGAACTTGCGCAGGACCTCGATGCCGTAGTTGAACTCGTGGTTGCCGAGGGCGGCCGCGTCGTAGCGCATGTGGTTCATCGCGACGGCCATGGGGTGCCGGGGGCCGCGCTTGCCGCCCGTGCCGGTGATCGGGTCGACGCGGGCGAAGTAGTAGGCCAGCGAGGTGCCCTGGATGATGTCGCCGGCGTCGACCAGCAGGACGCGGTCCTCGCCCTTGGCCGCGCGCTGCTGCTTGATGAGGGTCGCGACCCGCGCCACGCCCACGGAGTTGCCCGCCTTGTCCTTGTAGGGCGCGTCCGCGTAGTAGTCCCAGTCGAAGACGTGGCTGTGCAGGTCGGTGGTGCCCAGGACGGAGAACGACCAGGTGCGCGGCGGTCTTCCGGGGGTGGGTCCGGAGGGCGCGCGCTCGGCGGCCGCGGCCGGCGTGGGCGCGGCCGCTCCGGCGACCGAGACGGCCGCACCGGTGACGGCCGACTTCTGGATGAACTGCCGGCGGTTCATCGGGTTGACGGGCATTCAGGGCTCCTCGGTCTGGGACGGCGGAAAACGGCACTACCCGCGTAGATGCTTGCGCCACCCAGGTTCCGCGGGAAACCAGGAAATCCCCATGTACAGGTCAAGGAAGCGTATGGCACGACGACGCCCCCGGGGCGGCCGGGGCCGTCTCCGGGGGCGTCGTGTGCACGGGCGCGGGACGGACCGCACGCCCTGCCCGCTCTACAGGAACGAGTTGACCTCGATCGTCTCGTCGCGGCCGGGGCCCACGCCGATCGCGGAGATCGGGGCGCCGGACATCTCCTCCAGCGCCCTGACGTAGTTCTGCGCGTTCTTCGGCAGATCGGAGAAGGACTTCGCCTTGGTGATGTCCTCGGACCAGCCCGGCAGGTTCTCGTAGATCGGCTTCGCGTGGTGGAAGTCGGTCTGCGAGTACGGCAGCTCCTCGACGCGCTCGCCGTCGATCTCGTAGGCCACGCAGACCGGGATCTGCTCCCAGCCGGTGAGCACGTCGAGCTTGGTCAGGAAGAAGTCCGTCAGGCCGTTGACCCGGGTCGCATAGCGGGCGATGACCGCGTCGAACCAGCCGCAGCGGCGGTCCCGGCCCGTGGTCACACCGCGCTCGCCGCCGATCCGGCGCAGCGCCTCGCCGTCGTCGTCGAAGAGCTCGGTCGGGAAGGGGCCCGACCCGACACGGGTGGTGTACGCCTTGAGGATGCCGATGACCCGGCTGATCTTCGTCGGCCCGACACCGGCACCCGTGCAGGCGCCGCCCGCGGTCGGGTTGGAGGAGGTGACGAAGGGGTACGTGCCGTGGTCGATGTCCAGGAGCGTTCCCTGGCCGCCCTCGAAGAGGACCACCTTGTCGTCGTCCAGCGCCTGGTTCAGGATCAGCACCGTGTCCGCGACGTACGGCTTGATCTGCTCGGCGTAGCCCAGCAGCTCCTCGACCACCTGGTCCACGGCGATCGCGCGCCGGTTGTACAGCTTGGTGAGGACCTGGTTCTTGACGTCGAGGGCCGCCTCGACCTTCTGCGTGAGGATCGACTCGTCGTAGAGGTCCTGCACGCGGATGCCGACGCGGTTGATCTTGTCGGCGTAGGTCGGGCCGATGCCGCGACCCGTGGTGCCGATCTTGCGCTTGCCGAGGAAGCGCTCGGTCACCTTGTCCACCGTCACGTTGTACGGCGTGATGACGTGCGCGTTTCCGCTGATCAGGAGCTTGGACGTGTCGACGCCACGCTCGTTCAGACCGCTCAGCTCGGAGAGCAGGACCGACGGGTCGACGACGACGCCGTTGCCGATGACCGGCGTACAGCCGGGCGAGAGGATGCCGGAGGGGAGGAGGTGCAGGGCATACTTCTGGTCCCCCACGACCACCGTGTGGCCGGCGTTGTTGCCGCCCTGGTAGCGGACCACATAGTCGACCGAGCCACCGAGCAGGTCGGTGGCCTTCCCCTTGCCCTCGTCACCCCACTGAGCACCGAGCAGCACAAGTGCGGGCACGCGCGTACACCCCTTCCGGGCGGGGCATGTCCAAGGTCAGGGGCGTACGCGGCGGGTCGACCACCGCGTGCACCGCGACCGCCGTTGGCCGCACGAACCGTCGGACCGGATGCCCCGGAATAGACGAAGCCCCTGGCGCAATAGCGCAAGGGGCTCTTGCACAAAGATGCTACCCGAGGAAGCGAGGCAGGACCGAGGTGGCGACTTCCGACCAGTTGCTGGTGGTCATCGACCCGGTCGCCCGAAGGACCGACGGCGAGTCGGTGCGCATCGCGAAGGACGTGCTCGGCGCGGGTGCGCACACCAAGGTGTGCCTGCCCGAGGGGCCCGAGGAATTCGCCCGCGCCCTGGCCCGCCGCGGCGCCCGCCGGCCCGTGGTGGTGGGCGACGACCGGGCGCTGCTGCGGGCGGTGTCGGTGCTGCACCGGCAGCGCGAGCTGGCCGAGTGCGCCCTGTCGGTGGTGCCGGTGGGAGGCGTGCTGTCCCTGGCCCGCGCCCTGGGGCTGCCGACCGGGGCGGTGGCCGCGGCGCGGGCGGTGCTCGACGGCGCCGAGCGGCGCCTGGACCTGCTCGTCGACGACAGCGACGGCGTGGTGCTCGGGGCGCTGCGCATCCCGCCGCTGTCCCCGGGGGAGGTCCCGGCGGGTGCCACGGCGCTCTCCGCCGAGGCGGACCGCCCGTTCCTGCGCACCTGCCAGTCCCTGGTCCGCACGCTGGTGGCCCGGCCGCCGCGGACGGCGGAGCCGGCCGTGACCGGGCCCGCCCGGCTGCGGGTGGAGGTCGACGGGGCGACGGTGGTGGACCTGGACCAGCCGGTGGAGGCGGTGTCGGTCCGGCCGGGCGCCCCGGGGCTGGCCGAGGTCGTGCTCCAGCCGGTGTCGACGGGCGTGGAGGCCGCCGCGCTGCGGGTGGAGGGCCGCTCGGTGACCGTCTCGGGCGCCGACTTCCGCTACCGGGCGGACGCGGTGGTCTCGGGGCCCGTCCGCACCCGGACCTGGACGGTGCGCGAGGCGGCCTGGCGGCTCACGCTGCCGGCGTGAGCGGCCGCCGGAAGCCGCCGGGGCGTCCGGCGGGGGATCCGGCGGCGGGGGCCCGTCACGGGGTGCCGAAGAGGCGCTCCCGGTGGGCCCGCCAGCGTTCCATCATGGTCTCGACCTCGTGCTCGACGAACTCGAAGAAGGCCAGCGTCTCGGTGAGCCTGCGGCCCGCCGGGGTGTCCGCGCCCAGGCTGGCCACGCCCTCGCGCAGCGCGTCCTCCCACCGCTTGATGATGGCCTCGCGGCTGGTCAGGGCCTCGTACCACTGGTCGCCGTGGACCCGGTACCGCTCCCGCCGCGAGCCGGGCGCCCGCTCGCGCGACACCATGTGCACCTGGGCCAGGTAGCGCACGGCTCCGGACACGGCCGCAGGGCTGACCTTCAGCTGCTCCCCCAGCTCGGCGGAGGTCAGCGCGCCGGTGTCGGAGGCGAGGAGCGCCGCGAAGACCCGTCCGGGCATGCGGGGCAGGCCGGCCTCGACGAGCTGCGCCGCGAAGTGCTCCACGAATCGCGACACGGACTCCGGGTCCCGCTCCGCCGCCTTCGGCTCGGTCATGTCCGGATCATCTCCCCTGTTCGGACGCGGTGGTCAGTCTACCGGGCGGTTTCCATTGTTTTATAGCTTCACAAATTTCTGAAAGAAGCGTACGTTCTGAAGCATGACCAAGGCCATCACCGTGTCCGGGCTGCACAAGTCCTTCGGCCGGACCCACGCCCTGGACGGGCTCGACCTCGACGTCGCGGCCGGCGAGGTGCACGGCTTCCTCGGCCCCAACGGCTCCGGCAAGTCCACGACCATCCGGGTGCTGCTCGGGCTGCTGCGCGCCGACGCGGGCGCCGCGCAGGTGCTGGGCCGGGACCCCTGGCGGGACGCGGTGGAGGTGCACCGGCGGATCGCCTACGTCCCCGGCGACGTGACCCTGTGGCGCAACCTCACCGGCGGCGAGGTCGTCGACCTGTACGGGCGGCTGCGCGGAGGGCTGGACCGGCGGCGCCGGGCGGAGCTGGTCGAGCGGTTCGAGCTGGACCCCACGAAGAAGGGCCGGACGTACTCCAAGGGCAACCGGCAGAAGGTCGCCCTGGTCGCCGCCTTCGCCTCGGACGTCGACCTCCTGGTGCTCGACGAGCCGACCTCGGGACTGGACCCGCTGATGGAGGAGGTCTTCCGGCGGTGCGTCGAGGAGGAGCGGCAGCGCGGGCGCACCGTCCTGCTCTCCTCGCACATCCTCGGCGAGGTCGAGGAGCTGTGCGACCGGGTCAGCATCATCCGCCGCGGCCGGACCGTCGAGAGCGGCTCGCTGGCGGACCTGCGGCACCTCACCCGCACCAGCGTCCACGCCGAGCTCGCCGGGCCGCCCGACGGCCTCTCCGGGCTGCCCGGCGTCCACGACCTCGACGTCCGGGGCCGCCGGGTCCGCCTCCAGGTCGACACCGACAAGCTCGACGCGGTGCTGCGGTCGCTGACCGCGTCCGGGGTGCGGTCCCTGACGTCGACCCCGCCGACGCTGGAAGAGCTGTTCCTGCGCCATTACACCGGCGACGGCGACGGCAGCGCGGACGCCGGGGACGGCGCCGGCGCCGCCGGTCCTCGCGGCGGGACGGCCTCCGGGGTGACGCGATGACGGCCGTGACCGCCGCGCTCCGGCCGCGGAGCGACCGCCCCTGGGCGGGCACCGGCACCCTGCTCCGGTTCGCGCTGCGCCGCGACCGGGTGATGCTGCCGGTCTGGGTCGCGGTGACCGCGCTGATGGTGCTGTCCATGCCCGGCGCCCTGGCCGGCCTGTACGGCACCCCGGCGGCCCGCGCCGACCTGATGCACCAGATGGCCGCCAACACCTCCCTGCGGGCGGTGGTCGGCCCGGTCCTCGGCGACTCGCTGGGGGCGCTGACCGCGTGGCGGGTCGGCGTGTACGCGGCCGCGCTGGCCGCGGTCATGAGTCTGCTGGTCGTCGTCCGGCACACCCGTGACGAGGAGGAGAGCGGGCGCCAGGAGCTGCTGTCGGCGGGGGCGGTGGGGCGCCGGGCGCCGCTGGCGGCCGCGCTGCTGACCGCCGCGGCCGGCGACGCGGTCCTCGCCCTGCTGATCGCCGCGGGCCTGACCGGGCAGGGCACCGCCGGGGCACTGGCCTTCGGGCTCGCGGTGGGCGGCGCGGGCCTGGTCTTCGCCGGGGTGGCGGCGATCGCCGCCCAGCTGACGGAGAGCGCCCGGCTGGCCCGGGGCCTGACCGCGGCCGTCCTCGGCGCCGCGTTCGTGCTGCGGGCGGCCGGTGACTCGGCCACCACCGACGGCTCGTCGGTGCTGACCCGGCTCTCCCCCCTGGGCTGGGTGGAGAACGTCCGGGCCTACGCGGGCGAGCGCTGGTGGGTGCTGCTGCTGTTCGCCACCACGGCGGCGGCCCTGGCCGCGGCCGCCCACGCCCTGGCCGCCCGCCGGGACGTCGGCATGAGCTTCCTGCCCACCCGGCCGGGACCCGCCGAGGGCCGGCTCGCCACCGCGGGCGCGCTGGCCCGGCGGCTGCAGCGGGGCGGTGTGCTCGGCTGGAGCGCCGGCTTCTTCGTCGCGGGCGTCGTCTACGGCGGGCTGACGGACGGCGCCGCGAAGCTGGTCGGGGACAACGCCCGGGCCCGTGAGATCTTCCAGCGGATGGGCGGGCAGGCCGGCCTGGCGAACGCGTTCCTCGCGGCGATGGTCGGCATGCTGGGCGTGATCGCCGCGCTCTACGTCACGGCGTCCGTGCTGCGGCTGCACGGCGAGGAGACCGCGGGCCGCGCCGAGCCGGTGCTGGCGGCCTCCGTGGGGCGGCTGCGCTGGGCCGCCGGGCACCTGGTGATCGCCTTCGGCGGGACGGTCCTGATCATGCTGCTGGCGGGGCTGGGCCTCGCGCTCGGCCACGGCACGGGGCTCGGCCCGATCCTGGGGGCGTGTCTGGTGCAGGTGCCGGCGGTATGGGTGGTCGGCGGTCTGGCCGTCCTGCTCCACGGGATGCTGCCGCGCGCGGCGGCGGCCGCGTGGGGCGTGGCCGTCGCGGTCCTGCTGATCGGCTGGGTCGGCCCGGCGCTGGACCTCCCGCGGACGGTGCTGGACCTCTCGCCCTTCGGTCACCTGCCCAAGATGCCCGGCGCCGCCATGGACTGGCCCCCGGTCCTGGCCCTCACGGCTCTCGCCGCGTGCCTGAACGCCGCGGGCCTGACGGCCCTGCATCACCGCGACATCACGACGTGACGGGTGTGCCGGGTCCGGAGGGTTTCGGAACTCAGTCGACGTGGTCCTTCAGCTTCCCGGTGTCGAGTTCGATCCCGAGGGGATCGGGAAGCACGAGCACGGCGCCGAACGGCACCGTGCGACTCAGGCGGTACCCGACGCCCGGGTCGGGGTCGCTGTAGAGCTTCACGACGCAGGCGTCCCGGTCGATCAGCAGGTAGAGCGGAACACCCGCCGCGCCGTAGGCGACCGGCTTCTCCTGCCGGTCGCGCCGGTCGGTGTCGGCGTCGTACGACGTGACCTCGACGGCGAGGAGCACACCGTCAGGATCGGCCCACTCTCCGTGCCCGGCGAAATGGTCCTCGGGCACGACCACCGCGTCGGGCCGGGCCCTGCCGCCGCGGTACTTCTCCACCCGCAATCCCCTGCCCTGGTACACGTCGAGGTCGGGGCGGGCCTGCATACAGCGCTTGCTCAGCCACACCACGATGGTGTCGTGGTCGCCATCGGCCGCTTTCCCGACCCTGATCCGTCCGTCGATGAACTCGAACCTGACGGTGTCGTCGGTCTCCCTGGCCGTGAAGTCGGCGATCCTCTCGAACTCGTCCACCGACATCTGGGGCGTGTGCAACGAGCGCTCTGCCATGACCGTCATGGTGCCTCCCCTCGCAGGCAGGCAGACACCAGCTTGACGAGCCGGGGGCGGCCACCGGCCGGAATCGCCCGGCGATCAGCCGAACGGGTGATCAGGCGACCCGCACGTCCAGCCCCTCCAGCCCCCGGATCACGAAGTTCGGCTTCCGCCGCGGCTCCGCCGCGAGGCGCAGCGAGGGGGCCCGCTCCAGCAGCGCCGCCATGGACGCGGCGAGCTCCATCCGGGCCAGAGGGGCGCCGATGCAGTAGTGGATGCCGGCGCTGAAGGAGATGTGCGGGTTGTCCGCGCGGGTGAGGTCCAGGCGGCCGGGGTCGGCGAACACGGCCGGATCGTGGTTGGCCGAGCCGAAGAGCAGGGCGATCTCGGAGCCCCGGGGGATCACCGTGCCGTCGATGTCGACGTCCTCCAGCACCCAGCGCTCGAAGAGCTGGAGCGGGGTGTCGTAGCGCATCAGCTCCTCGACGGCGGACGGGATCAGGGAGTGGTCGGCGCGCAGGGCGGCCAGCTGGTCCGGGTTGCGGAACAGGGCCCACCACCCGTTCACCGTGGCGTTCACCGTCGCCTCGTGGCCGGCGTTGAGGAGGAGAACCGCGGTGGAGATCATCTCCTGCTCGGTCAGCCGGTCGTCGTCCTCGTCGTGGGCCGCGATCAGCCCGGAGATCAGGTCGTCCCCCGGCTCCTTGCGGCGGGCCGCGATCAGCTCCCGCAGGCACGCGGAGAACTCCACCGACGCCCGCACCGCGCGGTCCGCCACCTCCGCGGAGGGGTTCAGCTCGTACATCCCGCAGATGTCCGCCGACCAGGGCCGCAGCTGCGCCCGGTCCGCCGGGGGGATGCCCAGCATCTCGGCGATCACCGCCACCGGCAGCGGCTCCGCGACGTCCGCCAGCAGATCGCCGCCGCCCCGCGCGACCAGCTTCCCCGCCAGCTCGTGGGCCAGGCCCCGCACGTACGGCCTCAGCCGCTCGACGGTGCGCGGGGTGAACGCCTTCGACACCAGGCGCCGGATCCGGGTGTGGTCCGGCGGCTCCAGGTCGAGCATTCCGTGGTCGTTGAGCGTGTGGAAGGGCTCGTGCTCCGGCGGCGGTGCAGTCCGCCCGAAGTCCTCGTGCGTGAACCGGTGCTGGTACGTCCGCCCCAGCCGGCGGTCCCGCAGCAGCGCCGAGACGTCCGCGTGGTGCGGCACCAGCCACTGGTCGGTCCGCTCGAACCGGACCACCCGGCCGCGGGCCCGCAGCCCGGCGTAGGCCGGGTAGGGGTCGGCGAGGAACGCCGGGTCCCAGGGGTCGAACTCCTGCCCGCTCCGCGAAGCTGCCATGCCCGGACGCTAGCCCGCCCTCCCCCTTCCTGACCAGGGGCGGGCGGGGGCGCCGCCCGGGACCGGCCCGGAGGCCTCCGGGGTCACCCCGGGGTCACCAGCCGGGCCTCGTAGGCGAAGACCGCGGCCTGGGTGCGGTCCCTCAGGCCCAGCTTCACCAGGATGCGGCTCACATGGGTCTTGATCGTGGACTCGGCGACCACCAGCCGCTCGGCGATCTCCGCGTTGGACAGGCCCTGGGCGATCCGCACCAGCACCTCCGTCTCACGCTCGGTCAGGTCGCCGTAGGACGCGCTGCCGGGCAGGGCCGGGACGGGGGCGTCGGAGAGCCGGGAGAACTCGGTGATCAGACGGCGGGTGACCGAGGGGGCCAGGAGCGCCTCGCCGGCGGCGACCACCTTGACGCCGTCGGCCAGTTGGCGTGCCGAGGCGTCCTTCAGCAGGAAGCCGGAGGCGCCCGCCCGCAGCGCCTGGTACACGTACTCGTCGAGGTCGAAGGTGGTGAGCACCAGCACCTTCGCCGTGCCGTCCGCGGCGACGATCTCGCGGGTGGCCTCGATGCCGTTCAGTTCCGGCATGCGGATGTCCATCAGCACGACGTCCGGGGCGAGTTCACGGACCCGCTCGACGGCCTCGCGGCCGTTGACGGCCTCCCCGACGACCTCGATGTCCGGCATCGCGTTCAGCAGCACCGAGAAGCCCTCGCGGACCATCATCTGGTCGTCCGCGATCAGCACCCGGACGGCGGGGCCCGTCATGCGGCGGCCTCCTCGTCGCCCGGGCGCGGGGCCGCGGGGCCGGCCGGCAGGAACACCGTCACCTCGTAGCCGCCGTCGCCCGAAGGCCCCGCCGTCATCCGCCCGTTCAGCATCGACACCCGCTCCCGCATGCCGGTCAGGCCGTGCCCGGCGCCGGGCGTGGGCCGCTCCGGGGCCGGTCCCGACGGCGGGCCGTTGACCACGCGCAGGCCGAGTCCGCCGATGACGTGGCCGACCTCGACGCGGGCGGCGGCGCCCGGCGCGTGCCGCAGGGCGTTGCTCAGCGCCTCCTGGACGATCCGGTACGCCGACAGCTCGACGCCCTGCGGGAGTTCGCGCACCGCGCCGGTCACCGCCTTGTCCACCGCGAGACCCGCCTCCCGCACGTTCGCCAGCAGCCGGTCGAGGTCGGCGAGTGTGGGCTGCGGCGCCTGCGGGGCCTCGTAGTCCGCCGCGCGGACCACACCGAGGACGCGGCGCAGCTCGGTGAGCGCGGCCACCGCGTTCTCCCGGATCGTGGCGAAGGCCTTCTCCAGCTCCGGCGGCGGGTTCTGCACCCGGTAGGGGGCGGCCTCGGCCTGGATCGCGACCACGGACATGTGGTGGGCGACGACGTCGTGCAGCTCGCGCGCGATGGTGGTGCGCTCCTCCAGGAGGGTGCGGCGTGAGCGTTCGTGCGCGGTCACGGTCTGCTCGGCGGTGACCTGCCGTTCGGCGCTGCGGCGGACGTGCCAGACGGTGACGGCGAGCAGCACGAAGGCGTACAGCGTCAGCACGGACGCGGAGTTGCTGCTGAAGCGCCGGCCGAGCGCGGTCTCCAGGACGAACGCGTAGGCCGCGGTGACGGCCCACATCCACGCGGCGGTGCGCGGCCGGGTGCGGATCGCCACCACGGTGACCACCACCGCCTGCGCGACGAGGCTGCCGGGCTGCCAGGGCCAGTCCCCGGCACCGCCGGCGATCACCGACGAGACCGCGGTGCCCGCGAGCGACGCCCAGAAGGCGCCGACCGGGCGGACCAGCGTCAGCAGCACCGGGACCAGGGCGAGCAGGCCCGCCACCGGGGCCGCCGGGCTGTCCGCCGTGCCGGCCCAGGCGACGAACGCCGCGAACAGGCCGGCCGCCGCGACCAGGACGTGCCGCCGCCACACCGCGAACGCGCCCCCGCGGCCGAGCAGCCGGCCGCTCGGCGCGGCCACGCTCCGGCAGGGCAGCGGGCGGTAGGCGAACGCGTCGTGGAACAGGTCCTGCCGCAGTCCCCGCAGGGCCTCCGCGGCCGCGCGGTACTCGGGGCTGCGCGGCACGTAGGGGCGGAAGCCGCCGTCCGGCGCCGGGTGCGTCTGGGTCGTCTCGGTCACGCTGGAAACGGTAGGCGCCGGCGGGTGACGGGGTCGTCAGCAGTGAGAGGGTTCTCCGGCATCCGTCTCAGGTACTACGGAGCCCGACGGGCCCGGCCGGGTAGCGGGTCCGCGGCGCCGTGCGCCCGCGACCGGCGCGGCGTGCGGGGTCCGTCGCCGGCGCGGCCCGCACGCGCCTCCGCCCGTCCACCGGGCGCGCCGCCCCTGGCCGGCTCCCCCGCTCCGGAGCGTCACCCCCGGCCTGCCGCCTGTGCCCGTGCCCGGGGCGGCGGGCTCCCCCGACTCCCCCCGGCCCGTCCCGCTCCCGCTCGCGGTCTCCGGTCCCCGGCCCATGGCTCTCCTCCCCCGTGCACCGCCCCTCCACCGGGGCCGTCCACCGGGGACGTCACGGAGCGGGGGCCGTCGTCCGCGTCATGCCGGGGAGCCGTCCTCGCGGGCGGCTCTCAGGTACGACGGGTATGACGCGGCGGCGCTCACCAGGCGAGCTGGGCGATCTCCTCGGTGACCACCGCGCCGGCGTCGGCGGCCGGGTCGATCAGCGGGAAGTGGCCGACGTCCTCCAGGAGCGTCAGCCCCACGACCTCGCCGGCCCGCGCGGCCGCGTCGGCGTAGGACTCGGCGACGGCCTGCGGCACGACCGTGTCGGTGCGGCCCTGCACGAGGGTCGTGGCGATGCCGGTCGGCAGCAGCAGCGCCGGGTCGGCGTACGGCTGCCGCTGCGCGAAACAGTCCTCGCCTCCGAGGAGCTGGCGGGCGGCGCCGCCGCACACGTCCAACTTCCCGGCGACCGCGAAGTCGGCGATGGGGGCGAGGGCGACCACGCCGCGCAGGGCGGGCGGGCCGGGCAGGCGCCAGGGGGCGTCCGCGGGCAGCACGTGCCGGGCCGCGGCCCACAGGGCGAGGTGGCCGCCCGCCGAGTGGCCGGTGAGCACGGTGCGGCGCGGGTCGGCCTGCGGGAGGGCCCGGCGGGCCAGGTCCGGCAGGGCGTCCAGCGCGGCCGCCACGTCGTCGAAGGTGTCCGGCCAGCGGCCCGCGACCGGGGGGCCGTCCGGCGCCGGGCCGGGGGCGCCGCGCCGGTACTCGACGCTGGCCACGGCGAAGCCCCGGCGGGCCAGGAGGCCGGCCAGCGGGCTGATGTGACGGCGGTCGTACGGGGCCCGCCAGGCACCGCCGTGCAGCACCACGACCAGTGGCGCCGAGGCGGCGGCGTCCGGTCCCGTGCCGTGCGGGGCGTACAGGTCGACGACCTGGTCCGGGTGGTCGCCGTACGCGGCGGTGGCGTCGGGCTCCACCGGCGGGTGCGAGAAGGCCGATTCCTCCTCGGCGGCGTCGCGGGGCGTGTCGGCGTCCGGCATGCTCCAACCTCTCAAGGACGTAACGGACTTGACGGACGGGGAGGTGATCCGGCCGTTGGCGGGGACGGTATCAGGCCGTTGACGTGCGCGGACAAGGGGATGTCACGCTCGGTGAGCGGTAAACGGTTCTGCTGTTTCGTTAGGCTGTCGCCGTGTTCGCGGCGGAACCCGGCCCGCCCGACGGAGGCAAGGAGGCCGCCATGCCCGCCGAGTCCGGCACCGCCCACCCGGCCGACCCCGGCCCCGGCACGGGCGCCGACCCCGGCACCGTGCGCCCCGGCGGCCGTACCGCCCGGGTCCGTGCGGCCGTCCTGCGCGCGGCCGGGGACGTCCTGGCCGAGCAGGGCTTCGCGCACCTCGACCTGGCCGACGTGGCCCGGCGGGCCGAGGTCGGGCGGACGACCGTGTACCGCCGGTGGGGCTCGGTCACCGCGCTGGTCGCCGACCTGCTCGTGGAGATGGCCGAGACGTCGCTGCCCCGCACGGACACCGGTTCGCTCTCCGGCGACCTCGCGGCCAACGCGGCGCTGGTGCAGCGCACCCTCGCGGACCCGCGCCAGGGCGCGCTGTTCCGGGCGGTCGTCGCCGCCGCGGCCTGCGACGAGCGCACGGCCGCCGCCCTGCGCCGGTTCTACGAGGTCCGCGTCGCGGAGTGGGCGCCGTGCGTCGAACGGGCCGCCGCCCGCGGCGAGGTGCCGCCGGGCACCGACGCGGGGACGGTCGTCCGTGCGGTGTCGGCACCGCTGTACTACACGCTGCTCACCACCGGCACGGCTCCCGACGCCCCGGCCGCCGCACGGGCCGCACGCGCCGCGTGCGCCGCCGCGGCGGCCGGGGTGTACGTCACCGGCCCCTGACCGGTCGGGGGGACGGACCGGGACGCGGTCCTACGCCAGCGTCCGGGCCAGCACCCGTGCCGCCCGGTCCACGTCGGCGAAACCGACGTACAGCGGGGTGAAGCCGAAGCGGAGCACGTCCGGGTGCCGGAAGTCGCCGACCACGCCCGCCTCGATGAGCCGCTTCATCACCTCCCCCGCGTCCGCGCAGCGCAGCGCGACCTGGCTGCCCCGCTCGGCGTGCGCGGCGGGCGTCAGCGACTCCACCCGCCCGGCCGGGACGCGGGCGGCGACGCACTCCAGGAAGAAGTCCGTCAGCGCCAGCGACTTGGCCCGGACCGCTTCGACCGGCACCCCGTCCCACACCTCCAGCGCCGCCTCAAGGGCCAGCAGCGAGAGGATGTCCGGGGTGCCGACCCGTCCGCGCAGCGCGCCCCCGGCCGGCTCGTAGGCGGACCGCATTCCGAACGGCTCGGCGTGCGAGTTCCACCCCGGCAGCGGGGAGTCGAAGCGGTCCTGGAGATCCCGGCGCACGTACAGGAAGGCCGGCGAACCGGGCCCGCCGTTCAGGTACTTGTACGTGCAGCCCACGGCCAGGTCCACGCCGTGCCCGTCCAGCCCGACCGGCAGGGCGCCCGCGCTGTGGCACAGGTCCCACACGGCGTACGCGCCCGCCGCGTGCACCGCGGCCGTCAGCCCGGGCAGGTCGTGCAGGCGCCCGGTGCGGTAGTCGACGTGGTTGAGCAGGACCGCCGCGGTGCGCCCGGACAGCGCCTGCGGCACCTGGTCGGGCGTCACGGGCACCAGCGTGCAGCCGGTCATCCGGGCCGCCGACCCGGCGATGTAGCCGTCCGTGGGGAAGGTGGTCGCGTCGACGAGGATCTCGTCCCGCCCGTCGTCCGCGGCGCGGGCCATGCGGACCGCTGCCACCACCGCCTTGAAGACGTTGACGCTGGTGGAGTCACCCACGACGATCTGCCCCGGTGCCGCCCCGACCAGGGGGGCGATCCGGTCGCCGACCCGCTCCGGCGCGGTCCACCAGCCGCTCTCGTCCCAGGAGCGGATGCGCAGTTCGCCCCACTGGCGGCGGACGACGTCCTCCATCCGGCCGGGCACCGCGGCCGGCAGCGCGCCCAGCGAGTTGCCGTCGAGGTAGACGGTCCCGTCGAGCACGAACCGGGCGCGCAGCGCGGCCAGCGGGTCCGCCGCGTCCGACTGCCGGGCGCGCAGCGCGAGTTCGTCCACCGCGTCGGGACGCCCGCCTCCGGACGTGTCCCGGTCGGCGCCGGAGCCGTCCGACTGCGGTGCGGAGCGCGTGAGTTCAGACATGGGACCTCGCCGTCCAGAGCTCGGGGAAGACGTTCTTGCGGGCCCGCTTCTCCAGCCAGGCCACGCCCGCGGAACCGCCGGTGCCGGGCTTGGCGCCCATCGCCCGCCGGGTGGCGACGAGATGGTCGTTGCGCCAGCGCCACACCAGCTCGGCGACGTCGGTCAGCGCCTCGCCGAGCCGGGCGGTCTCGGCCGCCGGGTCGCCGGAGTAGACCTCCGCCCAGACGGCCTCCACCCCGGCGTGCGGCTCGCGGCGCAGCGACACGTCGCGGTCGAGCACGGCGTCCGGGACGGCGTGCCCGCGCCGGGCCAGCAGCCGCAGCACCTCGTCGTACAGGCTCGGCTCGTGCAGCGCCTTCTCCAGCTCGGCGTGGACCCGGGGCGCGCCGCGGTGCGGGACGAGCATCGACGCGGACTTCTCGCCGAGCAGGAACTCCATCCGCCGGTACATCGCCGACTGGAATCCGGAGCCCTCGCCCAGCGCGCTGCGGTACGAGTTGAACTGGGCCGGGGTGAGTTGTCCCAGCGGCCGCCAGGAGGCGTTCAGCGCCTCCAGCTCCCGGGCCGACCGCTTCAGCGCGGCGATCGCGGTCGGCACGTCGTCCGAGCGCAGCGCCCGCGCGGCGGTCTCCCACTCGTGCACGACGACGGTGAACCACAGCTCCATCACCTGGGTCGTGACCAGGAACACCATCTCACCCGGATCGTCGGAGAGGGTGTGCTGAAGGTGGGTGAGCACGTCCGCCCTGACGTAGTCCTCGTAGGGCGTGGTGCCGTCGAAGTCGAGATGCGGGGTCTCGGGCTCGTGGGTCGCGTACGCGGTGCCGTACGACGTCTCGTACGCACTCCCGTGCGACGGGCGGGCCGGTTGGGACATCGCTGTCTCCTGCATGAACTCCGGGTAGCGGTCCGCCCCTGCCGATGCCGGCACGGGGGCCCCGGTCCCCACCCGCATCCTGCGCATCACCCGGGGAGTTCGCAAGGCCTGCCCGGCCGCCCTGGCGGGCCCGTCCGCCTGCGGTTTCGGCCCAGGGTCCGGGCGGCCGACGGCGAGGGGTCCTTCAGGCCGGTGCGCTGCCGGCCCTTCACACGGCTGGTGCCGGTACGCGGAGAGGGGACGGCGTGAAGACCGGCAGGCCGCCCGGTTTCGTCGATCGGTCACTCGTCGGAATCGGGCCGGGCAGGGCGGCCGTGCACAGCGACGGTCAGGATGTGTTCAGGTGGCCGGTGGCACGGTCGGGCAGCGTGACATACGAGACGTCCGAGAGTCCGGTGGTGCCCGAGGCCGGCCAGGCAGCCTCTCCCCTGCATCGGCTGCGCTGGAACAAGGTGCCCGAGGTCACCGTCCGCTTCTGGTTGATCAAGGTGCTGTGCACCACGGTGGGCGGGACCTGTGCCGACCTGCTGGACGAGAGGGCCGGTCTCGGGCTGACCGGTGTCTCGCTGCTGATGAGCGCGCCGCTGGCCGTCGTGCTGGTGGTGCAGTTCCGCTCCAAGGGCCACCGGCCGGGCGTGTACTGGCTCGCCGTCGCCCTGATCAGCGTCGTCGGCACCCTGGTCAGTGACGACCTCACCGACAGCATGGGTGTGGCGCCGGAGGCCACCACCACGGTCTTCGCGATCGCCCTGGTGATCGTCTTCGCCCTCTGGTACCGCACCGAGCGCACCCTGTCGATCCACCACATCGACACCACCCGCCGCGAAGCCTTCTACTGGCCGGCCGTGCTGTTCACCTTCGCCCTCGGCACCTCCGCCGGCGACCTGGTCGCCGAGAGGACGGGCCTCGGCCACTGGGTGTCCGCCGTGCTCTCCGCCGCCGCCATCGCCGCGATCGCGCTCGCCCGGTTCTCCCTCGACCTGAACGCTGTCTGGAGCTTCTGGCTCGCCTACGTCCTCACCCGCCCCCTCGGCGCCTCCGTCGGCGACTACCTCTCCCAGCCCGCCGGCGACGGCGGGCTGGGCCTCGGCACCGTCGTGACCAGCGCCCTGTTCCTCGCCGTCGTCCTCGCCCTGGTCGTCCATCTCTCCGTCACCCGCAAGGACGTCACCGAACCGGAGCAGGCAGAGGTGCCTGCGGCCTGAGCCGCCGCAGTCCCCCGGGCCGTCGCCACAGGGAGGACCCCGCCGCCCCGGCCCGTCCGTGCAGGCCGGCAGGTGACCGGTCGTACCGAGGTGACATTCCCCACGCCCCAGGCGCCCACGTAGTCAGGATGTGTACAGGTTGGTCGGGCCAACCTCGTCGCATGACAACGACAAGCGAGGCACACACACGCAGCGGGCGGCTCCTGCTGAACAAGGTTCCCGAGGTCACCATCTGGTTCTGGGTGATCAAGATCTTGTGCACGACCGTCGGTGAGAGTTTCGCCGACTGGATCAACATGAAGCTGGGCGTCGGCCTGGTGAACACGGCCTGGATCTTCACCGCGGTGTTCGTGGTGGTTCTGGGCGTCCAGCTGCGGCTCAAGCGGTACGTCCCGTTCCCGTACTGGCTGACCGTGGTCGTGGTCAGTGTCACGGGCACGCTGTACACCGACATCCTGACCGACCAGCTCAACGTGCCGCTGTGGATCAGCTCCGCCGTGTTCTCGGTCCTGCTCGCCGTGGTCTTCGGCGTGTGGTGGCTGCGCGAGCGCACCCTCTCGATCCACTCGGTCACGACCCTGCCGCGTGAGTCGTTCTACTGGCTCGCCGTCCTCGTCACCTTCGCGCTCGGTACCGCGACCGGCGACTGGACCCTCGAGCTCACCGGCTGGAGCCCGGGAGTCTCGGTCCTGCTGCCGCTCGGCCTCATCGCGGCGACCACGTTGCTGTGGAAGTCCGGCGCGAACCCGGTGCTGTCCTTCTGGATCGCCTACATCCTGACCCGCCCGCTGGGCGCCAACATCGGCGACTGGCTCGCCTCCCCGAAGGTCGCCCAGAGCCCGGGCGACCCGACCGGCCTTGCACTGGGCACCTTCACCACCAGCCTGATCTTCCTCGGCCTGATCCTGGCGACGGTCGTCTACCTGACGGTGACGCGCTCGGACGTGACCGAGACCTACGAGGCCACACACACCCCGCAGGTCACCGCCGACCCGCGCCGGGAGCGCATCGCGCTGGCGGGCTTCGGCCTCCTCGCCGTCGCCACCGGGGGCCTGCTGGTCTGGGCCCACAGCCAGCCGCACGTCGGCCCGGCGCCGGAGACCGACGCCACCTCCACCGCTCATCTCGCCCCCGGCCAGGCCGTGAAGAAGTTCCCTCCGGCGAAGGTCGGCGCCCTGAGGGCACTCGCATCGACCTCGCTCAAGGACTCACGGTCGGGGAACGCGGCCGGGGCCCACGCCGCCGCCCAGTCCCTGCGTGATCTCTGGGATGCGGACCAGGCCTCGCTGCAGCCGCTGGACAACACCGGCTGGACGTTCATCGACGCCCAGATGGACAGCGTCCTGAAGACCTTCGGCATCGACCACCCGAATCCGCCGATGTCGCCGGCGCACCAGCAAGCCGAACTCGCCATCCTCCTCGCGGACATTCGCTGACAGACGTCATCCGCGTCGGGATCGCAGGCGCCGGCCGCCGAACGATGTGTGCGCATCCCGCAGCGGGGCGAGGAGTGGATCGAGGATCCGCCCCGGATCCTCGGCATGGCCCCCGGGCCTGACCGCCCAGGCGCCCGCATGGACGAAGCCGGGCCCCTGCCCCCATGGGCCCGGCCTTCGTCTGTCACCCGGGCACCGGCTCGATGTCCGCCGGATCGCGGATCGGCCCGTTGGCCGCGGGCCTGACGACGACCGCGCGGAAGACCTTGAGAACGGCGGCTCGACGCTCCTCATCACCGTGGTTCCTGCCGGGGCACGCATACCTGAACTGCGAGGACGTCCTCGGCTTCCGGTGCGGCGGGAAGGCCCGCATCGTGGTGCCGCATCTTCCGCACCGGGTGGCAGACTGCATCCATGACGACGCACAAGAACCTGCTCGGCGGCCCGGAGCCGACGTACCTCCCGGAGAACGAAGAGGCGTGGCGCCTCCTGGGCGAGGAGTCCCAGCCTCCGGTCGAGGTCGCGGCGAAGCACCCGACGTTCTCACTCGCCTGGGCCATGCTCGCCGAGGACGCCTTCGAGGCGGGGCGAGTGGTCGAGTCGTACGCGTACGCGCGCACGGGGTATCACCGCGGTCTGGACGCGCTCCGCCGGGCCGGGTGGAAGGGGCACGGCCCCGTCCCGTGGGACCACCGGGCCAATCGCGGGTTCCTGCGCTGCCTCGCCGCCCTCGCCCGCGCCGCCGGCGAGATCAACGAGAAGGACGAGACGGAACGGTGCTGGCAGTTCCTCAAGGACAGCAGCGCCGAGGCGTACGACGAGCTGAAGCGGTAACAGTCACCGCAGTTCGAAGGAGTGTGCCGCCGCTCCTCAGGAATCGGCGGCACCCGGACTCCCGGGCCCGCGCCGGGCACCGGCCCGGGGCGTGTCACGGGCGCGGGGCCGGGCCGTCCCCGGGGCCGGAGCGGCGTCCGCCGCCGGGGCCCTGGCCGCCCGCCGGGCCTGACGGGATGTCCGGGGTGCCCCGGCCCGTGGGGCGGGAGCCGTTCTCCAGGGGCGGTGCCGTCACGCAGCCGTGGGTGCGGCACTCGGGGTGGCGGCAGCCCGGGACCGGGCGGCGGACCGTCGCGCAGGCCAGGACCGACGCCGCCACCAGCACCCCCGCGCAGATCGGCATGGCCCGCCGGAACGCGGCGTCGAAGACGTCCGCCGAGCGGTACGCCTCCGGGCCCATCCCGGCCAGCAGTGGCAGCGCGGCCACCGCGAGCAGCCCTGCCGCACGGGCGGCCGCGTTGTTGATGCCGCTGGCCAGGCCCGCCCGCGCGGTGTCCACCGAGGCCAGCACGGTGGCGGTCAGCGGCGCGACGAGGGTGACCATGCCGGCGCCCATCACCAGCAGCGCCGGCAGGACGTCGGTCGGGTAGTCCGCGCCCTTGCCGACCCGCAGCATCAGCAGCATCGCCCCCGCGCACAGAAGCGGCCCCACGGTCAGCGGGATCCGGGGGCCGATGCGGTCGGCGAGGGCGCCCGAGCGGGCCGAGAACAGGAGCATGAGGGCGGTCGTCGGCAGCAGGGCGGTGCCCGCCTGGAGCGCCGAGTAGCCTGCCACCACCTGGAGCTGGAGGGCGGTGAGGAAGAAGAAGCCGCCGAACGCCGCGTACACGCACAGGGTGACCAGGTTGACCGCGGTGAACTGGCGGGAGGCGAAGATGTCGAGCGGCATCATCGGGTCGGCCCGGCGCTTCTCCACCGTGACGAAGGCGACGCCCGCCGCGACGCCCGCGACCGCGGACAGCACGATCGCCGGAGAGCCGCTGCGGGCCTCGATGAGCGCATAGGTGACCAGGGCCAGGGAGAGCGCGCCGAGCACCGCGCCGAGCACGTCGAAGTGCCGGTGCCCGCCGGACCCCCCGGTCCCCGGCTCCCCCGCCGCGACCGGTGCGGGCGAGGAGGACTCCGGGACGTGCCGGACGGCGACCGGGGCGCAGACCAGGGCCAGCGGGACGTTGAGCAGGAACACCCAGCGCCAGCCCGGCCCGTCCACCAGCCAGCCACCGACGAACGGGCCCACGGCCGCCCCGATGCCGCCGAAGCCGGACCACAGGCCCACCGCGCGGGCCCGGTCGTCCGGGTGGAAGGACGCCTGGATGAGCGCGAGGGAGCCGGGGGTGAGCAGGGCGCCGCCGATGCCCTGCAGGGCCCGGGATGCGACCAGCACGGCCGGGTTCGGGGCGAAGCCGCACAGCAGGGAGGCGGCGGCGAACCAGACCACGCCGAGCACGAAGATCCTGCGCCGCCCGTACCGGTCGCCGAGGGAGCCGCCGAGCAGGATCAGCCCGGCCAGGGTGAGCATGTACGCGTTGACCGTCCACTGGAGGGCGGCCAGGCTCGCGTCCAGGTCCTCGCCGATACGGGGCAGCGCGACGTTGACGACGGTGGAGTCCAGCAGGGCCATGCTGGAGCCGAGCACCGTCGTGAAGAGGATCCAGCGCCCGGCGGGGGTGGAGATCCGCACGGCGGGAGCGTGCTGCGCGGTGACAGCCATGGGGGGATCATCCCGCGCCCGCCGCCGCGCGGCCAGACGGACGACGGGCCCGGGCGCGGAGCGCGCCGGGCCCGTCACCGGCCGTCGGGGACCGCCGGCTACTTGATGCGGGTGCCCGTGGAGCGCAGGTTGCCGCAGGCCTCGACGACGCGCTGCGACATCGACGTCTCGGCGAGCTTGCCCCAGGTGCGCGGGTCGTAGGCCTTCTTGGAGCCGACCTCGCCGTCGACCTTCAGCACGCCGTCGTAGTTGCGGAACATGTGGTCCACGACCGGGCGGGTGAAGGCGTACTGGGTGTCGGTGTCGATGTTCATCTTCACGACGCCGTTCTCCAGGGCGGTGCGGATCTCGTCCTCGGTGGAGCCCGAGCCGCCGTGGAAGACGAAGTCGAACGGCTGGCTGCCGGCGGACAGGCCGTACTTCGCGGCCACGCCCTCGTTGAGCTCCTTCAGGAGGTCGGGGCGGAGCACCACGTTGCCCGGCTTGTAGACGCCGTGCACGTTGCCGAAGGAGGCGGCGAGCAGGTAGCGGCCCTTGTCGCCGAGGCCGAGCGCCTCGGCGGTGCGGATCGCGTCCTCGGCCGTCGTGTAGAGGGAGTCGTTGATCTCGTGGGAGACGCCGTCCTCCTCGCCGCCGGTCGGGGTGATCTCGACCTCGAGCACGATCTTCGCGGCGCGGGCGCGCTCCAGCAGCTCCTGCGCGATGGCGAGGTTGTCGGCGAGGGTCTCCGCGGAGCCGTCCCACATGTGGGACTGGAAGAGCGGGTCCAGACCGGCCTGGACGCGCTTCTCCGAGAGGGCGATCAGCGGGCGCACGTACCCGTCGAGCTTGTCCTTCGGGCAGTGGTCGGTGTGCAGCGCGATGTTGACCGGGTACTTCTCGGCGACGATGTGCGCGAACTCGGCCAGCGCGACGGCGCCGGTGACCATGTCCTTGTCGTACTGGCCGCCCAGGAACTCGGCGCCACCCGTCGAGATCTGGACGATGCCGTCGCTCTCCGCCTCGGCGAAACCGCGCAGCGCCGCGTGCAGGGTCTGGGAGGACGTCACGTTGATGGCCGGGTAGGCGAACTTGCCTGCCTTCGCCCGGTCGAGCATCTCGTTGTAGACCTCGGGGGTTGCGATGGGCATCTGTCCGCTCCTCGTATGTGCGGGTTTGCGTGCTGCGTACTGAAGGCCCTGACCTAGGGGGTGACGTCATCGTCGGCCCCATCTTCGCAGACAGGACCGGATCCCAAGGACACCCTGTCCAGCCTGTGGATAACGGGTCGGCCGGACCCGCCGCGCGGGTCCGCCGCCGTCGTCGCGGCGGCCCGGCGCGGGCGGGTGGCCCGGAGGGACCCGGGGGGACCTAGTCGAGGTCCAGGTCGTCCTTCGAGTACGCGAACACGTAGGGCACGCCCGCCTTCTCGGCGATCGCCTCGGCGGCGCCCGTCGCCCGGTCGACGATGGTGGCGACCGCGACGACCTCGGCACCGGCCTCGCGCAGCGCCTCGACCGCCGTGAGCACGGAACCGCCGGTGGTGGAGGTGTCCTCGACCGCGAGGACGCGGCGGCCGGCGACCTCGGCGCCCTCGATCCGGCGCTGGAGGCCGTGCGCCTTGCCCGCCTTGCGGACCACGAACGCGTCCAGCGTCCGGCCGCGGGCGGCGGAGGCGTGCAGCATCGCGGTGGCCACCGGGTCCGCGCCCAGGGTGAGGCCGCCGACCGCGTCGAAGTCCAGGTCCGCGGTCAGGTCGAGCATGACCTGGCCGACCAGGGGCGCGGCCACCCCGTCGAGGGTGATGCGGCGCAGGTCGATGTAGTAGTCGGCCTCCTTGCCCGACGACAGCGTCACCGTGCCGTGCACCACGGCCTTGTCCTTGATCTGCTGGAGCAGCTCGCCCCGTACGTCACTCATGGCAGCCAGCTTAGGGGCGGCGCCACGTCCAGGTCGTCGTGGCCTCCAGCGGCTCCAGCGGTGTGACCAGGCGCGGCCGGGTGTTCAGGCCGTCGGGCGGCCCGGTCTGCGGCTCCACGCACACCGCGGCCTCCTGCTCGTCGTAGACGACGACCCACTCCTCGGGGCTGGTCACCTTCAGTTCCAGCCAGCCGGGCCAGGTGAGGGTGACGTCGACGCCGCCGGGCATGCCGAAGCAGTCGTCCCAGGGGCCGGGCAGGGGGTCGAGGCGCTTGCCGGTGGGCAGGTGGTCGGCGCCGCGCTCCTCCTGCCAGGCGGGGCCGAAGTCGAGCCGGGCGTCCTCGGCGGCGGTCCCTCCCAGGTTGCGCCGGAACCACGGGTGCCACCCGATCTGCGCAGGGAAGGAGGAGCCGTACGTCTCCACCGACATCGTCAGGGTCAGGGAGTCCTCCGTCAGGGCCACCACCTGGGTGACACGCCCCGGATAGGGCCACGGCTCGACCAGGTCGTACGTGAGGACCGCCTCGCTCCGGGAGGCGCGGGCCGTGCGCCAGGCGCCGTCCCGGACGGTGCCGTGGATGGCGTGCGGCGGGGAGTTGAGCGGCATCTGGTGGACGGTGGCGCCGTCCATGAACCGGCCGTCGCGGATGCGGCCGCACCAGGGGACCATCGGGAAGCAGCCGAACCGCTCGCCCTGGCGGAGCAGTTCGAGGCCGCCGACGCGCAGCCCCCCGATCCGGCCCCCGTTGCCCGGCTGCACGGTCGCCTCCGCGTCGCCCGCGGTCAGCGTGATGTCTTCGTTGCTCACGCCACGAGGCTACTGGGCCGATCAAGAAGGCGGGATACGCCCGGTCCGTGCGGCGTCCGGCGGCGGACCGGTGTCGACGGGCCGTCGGCGAGGCGCCCCGGTTCAGCGGCGGCGGCGCAGCGCGCGGCCGACCACGATCGCGGACGCCACCACCAGGGCCGCCGCAGGGGCCGCCCAGCGCAGGGTGGGGCTGGTGGAGACGGTGAGCGGGGCGGGCACCGGCGCGTAACGGCCGCGGGGCGGGGCGTGGTCCACCTCCTCGGCGCTGCGGCCGATCATCGTGCGCCGTGCGTGGGCCGCCTCGGCGGGCGGCTCGCCCGCACCCGTGAAATCCTCGGCCCGCGCCGGTCCGGCACCACCGCCGGCCCGGCCCCGGGACACCTCCCCGGCACCCGGCCCGGCCCCGGTGTCCGCGTCCGCGTCCGCGTCCGCGGCAGTGTCCTTGTCCTTGTCCTTGTCCATCTCCGGCTCCGGCGTCGCTTCCGTTTCCGTTTCCGCGGGAGCCGCGTCCCCGTCGGACCCCCCGTCTCCTTCCGCCCCACCGGCCCCGTCCCCCTCGGCGGAGTCGGATGCCGCAGCGGGACCGGACGGCTCGGCGGCGTCGGGCGTCCCGGCCGGGCCGACCGGCTCGGCGGGCCCCGCGGCCCCGGCGGGCCCGGCCGCCCCCTCCGCCCGTTCCGTCTCCGCCGTTCCCGTCCCCGCGGCCAGGTTTTCCGCGAAACGGTTCAGCAGGCGGGTGCCCGCCGAGTGCACCGCGTCCCGGGGCAGTTCGGCGACGCGGCCGTCGGCGGTCGCGGTGCCCGAGACGGCGAGGACGCAGCCCCCTTCGGCGTCCCGCACCCGCAGGATCAGCGCGAGCGTGACCGAGCCGGTGCCGCGGGACTCCGCCGCGTCGCCCGTCACGTCGGTCCCGCCGTCGTCGCGGGCCGTCAGGCGGACGGCGCCGCGGTAGGTGATGGAGTGGCCGCCGACGCGCACCTTCAGGCGCCCCGCGACCGGGTCGGCGCCCGGGTCCTGCTGGAGCCCCGGGACCGCCCGGGCCACCTGTGCGGGGTCGGCGAGCGCCACCCGCAGCAGCCGGGCCGGGACCGGGACGAACACCTGGTGCTCCATGTCAGCCGAGGGTACCCAGTTTGCGCGCCGGGGATACGTTCCCGGCGCCATCGGTCCGGCCGGTGTTGGTGCGGCCCCCGCGGCGTCCGGCACCCTCCCCGGCCGCCGCCCCGCACCGCCCACGTCCCCTGTCCGGCGCCCCGTCAGTCCCCGTACCGCGGATGCACCAGGGTCGACGGGGGCAGACCCGCCACCCGGGTGCGGTCCGCGGCGCGCGCGTCGGCGGCGAGCACGGCCGGGGTGAGCGTGGCGGGCCGCGGGGCGCCCGGGTCCGGGCGGAGGCCGGGCGGGGTCCGGGCGGCGAGGACGAAGCCCCAGTCGCCGGGTCCGCGGGAGGCCGCCGCCCCGCGGGCGGGCGCGGCGGCGGGGCCCGCGCCGGGCCCGGGGACGCGGTAGGGGGCGGTGCGCAGCCCGGCGGCGCGGATCGTCGCCTCGACCGTCCAGAACACCCGCGGCCGGGAGGCGACCGGACCGGCGTGGACGACCAGCCGCCCGTCCGCGGCCAGGGCCCGCCGGGCCAGCCCGTAGAACTCCTGCGCGTAGAGCTTGGTGCTGTCGGTGACGGACGGGTCGGGCAGGTCCTCGATGACCACGTCGTAGGAGGCCGGGGGCGTCCCGCGCAGCCGGCCGAAGGCGTCGGCCGCGACCGCGTGGACGCGCGGGTCGGCGTACGCGTGGCCGTTGAGCCGTGCGAGGGCCGGATCGGTGCGGGCCAGGCGGAGGACGCCCGGGTCGGGCTCGACGACGTCGACCCGCCGGACGCCCCGGTGGCGCAGGACCTCGCGCACGGCCAGCCCGTCGCCGCCGAGGACCAGCACGCGGGCGTGGGGTCCGGCCATGACGGGGCGGACGAGCGCCTCGTGGTAGCGGCGCTCGCCGGGGCCGCCGGCCCGCAGCCGCCCGTCGAGGTAGAGGTCCAGGGGCCGCCCGCCGCTGCCGCCGGTGAGGACCACCTCCTCGGAGCCGGTGCGCGGTGCCACGCGGGCCTCCGCCCCGTAGACCGCGTGCCGGGCGGCGCGTTCGAAGTCGTCGACCAGGGCGGCGGCCGAGGCGAGCAGGCCGAGCACGGCGAGGTTCGCGGTGAGCAGCAGCCGGCGGCCGCGCGGGGTGAGGTCCCGCCGGAACAGGCCGAGCACGAGGGCGCCGCCGGCGACCACGTTGACCGCGCCGGTGAGCAGCGCGCCGGTCAGCTGGCCGAACATCGGCAGCAGCAGGAAGGGGAAGGCGAGGCCTCCGACGAGGGCGCCGACGTAGTCCGCGGCGAACAGGTCGGCGACGGCGCCGCCCGCGTCCTGGCGCCGGATGCGCTGGATGAGTTCCATCAGCAGCGGCACCTCGGCGCCGATCAGCAGGCCCATGGCGAGGGAGAGGGCGACCAGCAGGCAGCGCGGCCCGTCCGCCCACATGCCGCCCCAGCCGCCGGTCCAGGCGAAGACGGCGTACAGCGCCATCGCGCTGCAGCCGCCGACGAGCGCGAGCACCGCCTCGACCGCGCCGAACGCGCCGGCGGCGTGCCAGCGCAGCCGCTTGGCCAGCAGTGAGCCGATGCCCATGGCGAAGACCATGACGGACAGCACCACGGACGCCTGGGTGACCGTGTCCCCGATCAAGTACGAGGCGAGAGCGACGAGTTCGAGCTCGTACACCAGTCCGCAGGCCGCACAGACGAAGACGCCCGCGAGGACGAGGAACCTGCCGGTTCCCGGCCGGACGGGCAGCGTCGCGGGTCCGCCCCAGGGCGGTGCCGGGCAGGGCGGGGCCGGGGCGTGGTGTTCGATCACGACTGCGACGTTACGTCACGGCCGTGGCACGCTTCGTCACCCACACGTGTGGAATAAGAGGCGCCTGGGGCACGGGAGTTTGAACGGCTCAATGTGCTCGCGCCAGCGCCGACCGGCGCGCCCCGACGGTGGTACGGGTGGCCACCAGTTGGCCGTCCTGCGGGTAGGCGTGCCAGGTCCGCCAGTGCACCTGGCCGCCGTGCCGCTGCGCGAGCATCGCCGTGAACGCGTGCGGGCTGCCCGGGAACACCCCGGCCAGGCCGTGCGGATGGTCGCAGACGAGGGCGAGCAGTTCCTGGGCGCGGCCGGCGAAGGACCCCGGGGACAACTTCTCGACGCGGGCGGCGAACTCGTACTCCCAGTCGTCGACCCGCTTGGCGACCCCGAGCGGCAGCGGCGTGCTGGAGCCCGAGATGCAGGCGACCGTCTCCGAGCAGATGCCCCGCTCCTCTTCGAGGAGCACCTGGTGGGACGCGCCCAGCAGTCTCAACTGGACTCTCACGCCTTCCAGTTCGAGGTCGAGCGTGGCCAGCGCAGGGAGCGGCTCACGCCCCAGAGCCCAGGCGAGGTCGGCCGCGCGCGTGTCGGTGTAGGAGGTCTTCAGGGTCGTGAGCATGGATCGGCTCCGCTTGCACGCAAAGAATGAAGAAAGGGGAGGTGTGGGGCCGACGCACCCCGGTCGACACAGGGGGACGGCCCGGTCAGCCCAGTTCAGGAAGGGGTGCGGGGCGTCCGAGGGGCTGCGTCGGTGATGTAGAGGGAATCATGGACGGCGGTTTCGCCACAGCGTTTTTACCCAACTTCGTGGGGTTTCCATCCCCTAGAGGGCCCCACAGCTCAACTGTTCAACCATCAGGTGCGCCGGCGCACACCGGCCTGCGACCGGGCGCCCGCCCGGAGTGCTCTCCCGGCGGGCGCCCGCGCGGATGCGGCTCCCCCTGGGAGCCGGGCTGCCCCGTGTCAGCTGCCTCCGCCGCATCCGCCCCCGCAGCCCGAACCCCCTCCGCAGGAGGATCCGCCGCCGCAGGAGGAGTGACCCCCGCAGGAGTGGTGCCCGCCGCCGTGGTGGCCACCGCCGTGGTGTCCGCCCGACGACGAGCCGCCGCCGTCCCCCGCGGCCCACCAGGCGCCGCTCGCGCCGCCGGACCCGGCGGAGGCCGACGAGCTGCGCGATCCCTTCCGCAGGGACGTTCCGTGAAGCGTGCGCCGGCGGGAGGTCAACGCCGCGCGCACCGCCACGAGTCCCACCAGCACTGCCAGGGCGATGCCGACGATCATGACGTCACCCTCCTTTCCGCGCGTCCCGCGAGGCGGCCCCCCGTGGGCGCCCCGTGCGCTGCGTGACGGGGGGATGCCCGGCCGCCGCGCGGGCCAAAGCACACTTGAGGAACTTCTGAGGGTCGACGCCAGGAAAACGCCCCTGACCTGCACAGAAGAGCAGATCGACGGCCGTCGGGGTCTCACCGGGTCGCCACACGGTCCCGCTCCCCCTTGGGCGCCGAGTCGGTCGAGGATGACTGCGCCTGAGCGCTTCAGTTGACGAGTGGGCCGTTCTCCGGCGGGGCTGCTCCGAACCGGCGGCTGCTACCGTGCCGCCTGATCGGCGGGGAGCCGGCTGCGCGGTGGGAGGCGGAATGGCCACGGTCCCGGTGTTCCTGATCTTTGCCGTGGCGGCCTTCGCCCAGTCGGTGACCGGGTTCGGATTCGCCCTGGTCGCCGTCCCCCTGCTCGGATCAGTCATCGATCCCAAGGCCGCCGTGGTGACGGTCGGAGAGGTCAGCCTCCTCCTGACCACCGCCACCGCGATGGCCGACCACCGCCATGTGCGCTGGCCGGTCGCGCTGGCGTTCTCCGGGACAGCCCTGCTCGGCATGCCCCTGGGGCTGCTCGTCCTGTCCGAGGTGTCGGCGTCGACGCTGACCGCGCTGATCGCCGTGGTGGTGACGGGGTGTGCCGCCATCGTCTGGCGCGGGTGGAAGTTGGAGCCGACACCGCTGAGGGTCGGCGCCGTCGGAGCGCTTTCGGGCCTGCTCCTGACCGCCACCGGTACCTACGGTCCGCCCCTGGCGACGGCCGTCCGCACGTTCGGCCTGGAGCCGCGGGCCTTCCGCGCCACCCTCGCGGCGGTGTTCACCTTCAGTGGGGCACTGGGCGTCGCCGGGTTCTTCTGGTCCGGCGAAGCGAGCCGAAGCACCTGGCAGCTGTGCCTGGTCGGCGGGCTTGCCAGCGCGATCGGAGGATGGACCGGAAGCCGGGTACTGAGCTCCCTCGACGGAGCACACTTCCGCAGGATCGTTCTCGGCGCGCTCCTTCTCAGCGCCGCAGTGGCACTTGCCCGGGCAAGCACGCTCCTGTGAGGACGCACGTGCCGTCTGCGTCCGGGTGATCGATGAGCCACCGCACGGCTGCTGCCGCCCACCACGCAGCGAGCACGCATGCCGCCGTGGGGCTGCGGTGCGCCCGGGTCAGGAACGTGCGCTTCCCCACGATGTCCCCCTCCGTGCCGGACGACCTCCACCCGCTGCTCCCCTGCGCACGGGCGGGGAGCGGCTCCTCCCCTGCTCCGAGGCGGTGCTCCGGGTGCCAGCACAGGTGCCCGTCGGCGAAGCGGTGTTGAGGAACCACAGAGCTTCGGCGCAGGATGGCCGCCATGACCTCCAGCGCACGCCCGCCCCTGAACCGCCGGCTCACCGAGTTCGGGACGACGATCTTCGCCGAGATGTCCGCGCTCGCGGCCCGCACGGGCTCGATCAACCTGGGCCAGGGCTTCCCGGACACGGACGGCCCCGAGGAGATCCGCGAGGCGGCGGTGCGCGCGCTGCGGGACGGGCGCGGCAACCAGTACCCGCCGGGGCCGGGGGTCCCGGAGCTGCGCGCGGCGGTCGC
This sequence comes from Streptomyces tropicalis, assembly GCF_029269835.1. Taxonomy (GTDB): domain Bacteria; phylum Actinomycetota; class Actinomycetes; order Streptomycetales; family Streptomycetaceae; genus Streptomyces; species Streptomyces tropicalis. The sequence goes on from NZ_JARJBB010000009.1 coordinate 211,375, forward strand.
GGCGCACCAGCGGCGCCGTTACGGCCTGGACTTCGACCCGGACACGGAGGTCCTGGTGACCGCGGGCGCCACGGAGGCCATCGCCGCCTCGCTGCTGGCGCTGCTGGAGCCCGGGGACGAGGTCGTCGCCCTGGAGCCGTACTACGACTCCTACGCGGCCTGCATCGCGATGGCGGGCGGGAAGCGGGTGCCGGTCACGCTGCGCCCGGACCCGGAGCGGGCCCGCTTCCGCCTCGACCTGGACGAGCTGCGCGACGCGGTCACCGACCGGACCCGCCTGCTGCTGGTCAACACCCCGCACAACCCGACCGGCACGGTCCTCACCCGCGAGGAGCTGACCGCGATCGCCGCGCTGGCGGTGGAGCGGGACCTGCTGGTCGTCACGGACGAGGTGTACGAGCACCTGGTCTTCGACGGCGCCGAGCACGTGCCGATGGCGACCCTGCCCGGGATGCGCGAGCGCACGGTGACCATCGGCTCGGCGGGCAAGACCTTCTCCTTCACCGGCTGGAAGGTCGGCTGGATCACCGGGCCCCCCGGCCTGGTCACGGCGGTGCGCTCGGCGAAGCAGTTCCTGACGTACGTGGCGTCCGGGCCGTTCCAGTACGCGGTGGCCGAGGCGCTGGGCATGCCGGACTCGTACTTCGACGCGTTCCGCGCCGACATGCGGACCAAGCGCGACCTGCTGGCGGGCGGCCTGGAGCAGGCGGGCTTCGCGGTCTACAGGCCGGCCGGCACGTACTTCGTCACCACCGACATCCGCCCCCTCGGCGAGAGCGACGGCTTCGCCTTCTGCCGCACGCTGCCCGAGCGCTGCGGGGTGGTCGCCATCCCGAACGCGGTCTTCTACGACCACCGCGAGGAGGGCGCCCCCTTCGTCCGCTTCGCCTTCTGCAAGCGGACGGACGTGCTGGAGGAGGCCGCGGCCCGGCTCAAGACCCTCGGGGGTTAGCGGGGGGAGCGGGCGTCCGCCTCGGGCTCCGGGCGGACAGGACCGTGTATCCCTCGGGGAACTCGGTGTGCACGATCGCGTCGACGGCTCATGGACGGCTCCTTCCCGTGTGTGGTCAGGACACGGCGGACAGTGCCTTGTCACCGGGCCCGGCGGTACGGCCATGGTGATGCCCCGGGGCTCCGGACCTGCATTCCCGGCAGTGGCCGGGCTCCGGTGCGCGGAAGGCGCGCTCGCAGCCGTCGCAGGTCTGGAACGGGTGCACGGCCGGTCGCCCCGTGACCTGTGGGTCCGGTGGCGCGGGCGGCGCGGGCAGCGGGGTCTCCCGGAGGCGGAAGGCGAGGATCCGCGCCGGACGGGTCAGGAGCTCGTCGGGGAGCCGTGCGGTCAGCAGCGCCGTGACCTGCGACGGTGCCACACCGGCCGCGAGCCACTGGGCGACGGCCGGCGCGAGACGCACGGCCTCCCGTCCGGACAGGACGAGACGCGGATCGACGCGGCGGAGCGAGGTCAGGACGGCGAGCGCCCGGGGGTCGGCGTCGGCGAGCGAGGCCGGCTCCTGCGGCTCTTCCCCTGCCATGGTGGGCGACGCCTCGGCTGCGGTCGCCGGTGGGGGCGCGGCCTCCTCGGCGGCCGGAGACCTCCGGGGGCGGCGCGGCCCGGGCGGTCGCGGCGGCCCGTCCGGGGCCGGGCCGCCGCCCGGTACGTCGTGGACGTACGTGCGGGTGCGGATCCGCCCGGTGGGCAGGCGCTCGCGGCGGCGTTCCAGGTAGCCGGCGGCCTCGAGTTCCCGGAGCGCGCGCGAGATCAGGATCTCCCCCTCGGTGAAGTGCTCGCACAGGGCGGCGATGGTCACAGGAGAGCCGGTGGGCAGGGAGAGGATGTACACCGCCACGCCGACCGTGACGGCGCTCCCGCGCCGCTGGGCGAGGGCGTTGGCGACCACGGTGAAGTCGGCCGTGAGGCGGGTGCGTACGTGGATCACGCCGGAGGTCGGAGCTCCGGCGTCGGCGCGCAGGCGCGCGTTAGACTGCGGGTCAGCCATCGGGAAGTGGGTCTTCCTGAGCGGTCAGGCCCTCGATCGGGATTGCCGTCCCGGCCGGGGGCCGATCTGTCTGCGGTTGTCGCGGCGAACGTAGCCGTCCCCGTCCCACCCCTGCAAGCCGGTCACCCGGACGGGTGACGCCCGCCGTCCGGCGCGGGGAGGGTGGGTGGGCGGGTGGTTCTTTCCCCCGGTTCTTTCAGGAGGCCAGTGGCCCGCCGGGCCCTCGCGGACGAGGGCCCGGTGAGCCCGGGCGACGGACGGCGGCCGGGGCCCGGCCGCCTCAGGGACGGCGGTGCCCGGCCGTCAGGCCGCCTATGAAGGCGGTCCAGGCGGCGGCTCCGAAGCACAGCGCGGCGCCGTGCGGGACCTTGCTGTCACGGACGGGGACGACGGCCCGGAACCCGTCGGCCACCTCCACGCAGTTCCCGCCCTCCTGATTGCTGTAGCTGCTCCTGCGCCACGCGGCGGCGATCAGATCGGGACGGGACATTCGCTCCACGGTTGTAGCCCTCCATCGCGGATCGGATCATGTCGAGCGACATGAGCGGGGGCAGGGCGTTCGCCCGTAGCCGATCGTAGGTCACCGTGAAACGCCCGACCTCGGCCGGATCCTCGACAAGTTGGCCGTAGTGCGCGCCTTCCGTGTAGGCGACTTCGGAGCCGTCGGGCAACGTCAACACCGTGAGGGAACCGCCCATCGCGTCGTGCTCGCCCTGGTCGAATGGCAGCACTTGGACGGTGACGTGGTGCTCCGACGCCGTGTTGAGCAGCACCTCCAACTGCGCGCGCATCGCCTCGCGCCCGCCGATCGGGCGCCTGAGGACCGCCTCGTCGAGCACCACCCAGAGCTCCGGCCGGTCGGACGACCTGAGCCGTTCCTGCCGCGTCATGCGGACGGTGAGCCGCTCCTCCAACTGGTCGTCACCGCTGAGCGTCAGGCCGACACTCAGGACGGCTCTCGCGTACTCCCTGGTCTGCAACAGGCCGGGCACCACGTGCGCCGCGTACTCACGGATGGACACGGCCCGCTCCGAGTGCGCGATGAACGCCCGCGACCAGTCCGGAAACGCCTCCCGGTACACGTACGGCCACAGCTCGACCAGCAGGTCGTCCGCGCCGAGCGCCGCGTCCAGCGCACGCGCCAGCTCCAGCGTCGGCCTCGCCCCGGACGCCCGCTCGATCTGCGTGATCCGCGTGCTCACCACGTGCGTCATGGCACCGAGCTCCGCCTGGGTCAGTCCGGCCGCCGTGCGGAGCCTGCGCACCCGTACGCCGAACAGCGCCGCCATCGACGCACCGGGGTCAATTCCGTGGGCCAAGGCATCACTTCCGTTCCTTACGAGCCGAAAAGTAAGGCTGCGACACCTGTCGAGCGTAGGGCGATCGGCCCACCCTTGAGCACGGAACGTGACGACTCGCGTGCGTCGCGGAAGCATCGGCCCGACGGAGAGGGACGGACAAACCGTGTCGACAGGAACGACCACCCCGGGAGGCGGGCCGCGGCGAGGCGCCGCGGCCCCTGCGGCGGAGACCGCCGCGCCCACCGGCGCGACCGGCGAACTGCGCGTGCTCGCGGCCCGGTTCACCTCCTCGCCGCGTGGTGCGCAGCTCGCCCGGCGTCTCGCCGTCCGGCAGATGGAGGAGTGGGACCACCCGCCGGCGTCGGACGCGTCGTGCACGGTCGCCCTCGTCGTCGGCGAGCTGGCCGCGAACGCCGTGCGGCACGGGCGGGTCCCCGGACGCGACTTCGGCCTGCGGCTCACCCTCGACACGGCCACGGGCACGGTGCGTGTCGAGGTCTCGGACGCCGCCGCCGCGAGGCGTCCGCCCGAGGCCCCGCCCTCGCCCCGCCCGGAGGGCGAGTCCGGCCGGGGACTGCTCCTCGTGGACGCCCTGGCCGTCCGCTGGGGGTCGGCGCCGCGCCGCTCCGTGGGCAAGACGGTGTGGGCGGAGGTACCGGTCGGGGCGACGAAGGCCGGCCGGGCGACCGGTTCGGAGGACGACGCGGACAGAAAATATCCGAGTACGACCGTTTCATCCCGCAATATTCCTATGTGACCCACGTCAGTACGCCCGGACCCTCCCGCGCCCTCACCGAGCCGGACGCCGGCGGGCGCGTGCGGCTCCGCATCCCGCCCGCGGCCACGGCCGTCGCCCTGTTCACGGCGGCCCGGCTGCTGGGGCTCGCCTGCGTCGTGGCGACCGCCCGGATGCACGGCAAGCACGCGCTCGCCCTGCTGGGCCGGTCCTGGGACTCGATCTGGTACCTGGCGATCGCCGTCCACGGGTACGGCCGGACCCTCCACCCCCGCCCCGGGATCGTCCACAGCGACCTCGCGTTCTTCCCGCTCTACCCCGTGCTGGTCCGGGCCGTGCACATGATGACCCCGCTGAGCGGGGGCGCGGCGGGCCTGGTCGTCGCCTGGACCGCGGCCGCGGTGGCCGCCTGGGGGATCTACGCGGTCGGCGCCCTGCTGCACGGGCGGGCCGTCGGCACCGCGCTGGCGCTGCTGTGGGGGCTGCTGCCGCACTCGGTGGTGCTGTCGATGGGGTACACCGAGCCGGTGCTCACCGCCTGCGCGGCCTGGTCGCTGCACGCGGTCCTCGGCGGGCGCTGGGTGCGCGCGGGCGCGCTGGCCGCGCTGGCCGGCCTGTCCCGGCCCAACGGGTTCGCGGTCGCCGTGGCCGTCATGGCGGCGGCGGCCGCCACCCTGGTGCGCGAGCGCGGCCGGGCCTCCCCCGGGGTGTGGACGGGCGCCGCGCTCGCCCCGCTGGGCTGGACGGCGTACGTGCTGTGGGTGGGGCGGCGGAGCGGTGACCTGCTGGGCGGGTACGTGCGGGTGCAGCGCCTGTGGGGCTCGCGCTTCGACTTCGGCCGGGGCTCACTGCGCTTCGCCAAGCACCTGGCACTCCAGCGCGACGCCCTGCTCTTCTCCATGGCGCTGGTGCTGGTGGCGGCGGCCGTGCTGCTGTTCGCGCTGCTGCTGGCGGACCGCGCGCCCCTGCCGCTGACCGTCTACAGCGGCGTACTGCTCGCCGTGGCGCTCGGCGACGCGGGCTTCTTCCAGTGCAAGCCCCGCTTCCTGCTGCCCGCCTTCCCGCTGCTGCTGCCGCTGGCGCGGGCCCTCACCCGTACGGCGAGAGCCCGGCCCCGGCACGCGGCCGTGGTGGCCTGTGCCCTGGCCGGGCTCTCCAGCGGCTACGGCGCGTACCTCGTCGTGGTCACGCACACGCCGCTGTGAGGGGCGCGTAGGGCTACGCGTCGTCCTCGGGGGTCTCGGGGTCGGCCTGGTCGACCTCCTGCTCGATGCCGAGCTGCTCCACGAGCCACTTGTCGAACTCGATGGCCGCACGCACCCAGCTGACCGTCGAGGACACGAAGTGCTCCAGGCTGACACCCACGCCGATCAGCATCTGCGCCTCGCCGATGAAGCGGACGGTGCCGTCGTCGTGGGTGTGCGTGTAGACCTTGGGCCACAGGGTGCGGCGGTTCCAGTCGTCGGCGGCCTCCAGCAGCTGCGCCTTCTCGTCGATCTTGTGCGGCCGGTCGTAGAACGTCCGCACCGAGAAGACCTGCTGGTCGGCCTCGCCCCGGAACATGAAGTACGTGCGGAACTGCTCCCACGGCGCCGCGAGGTCGCCCTCTTCGTCGACGACGTACTTGAGCTCCATCTGGTCCAGGAGCTGCTTCACCAGGTCCTGATCCGGCACGACGGGGCCCGCCGGTCCTTGGGGCTGCGGCTCGGGCTGGCCCCCGAAGTTCGGAATCGAGGACGGGTCGATGCTCACCGTGATTTTCCCTTCGTACGGATCCCGCCATCCTCTCCCATCCGGGGAGGGTGGTGGCAAGCCCCGACGCCCCTGTCAGCCCACGGCTGACACGATCCGGTCACCGGGGCGGGCCGCTGTACGGGTACCCGCTCCCGCGCGGCCCTGACGAGTCCGGCCGCACCGATCCGGGGCACCTCGCGCGAGGCCCCGGGGACGCTCCCTCCGGAGCGCCCCCGGGCGCCGCGCCTACAGCGTCTTCCCGGTCGCCGGGCCGACCAGCAGGCCCTCGCCGAAGCGGTCGACGCGGACCGTGTCGCCGTCCCGGATCTCCCCGGAGAGGATCTCCCGGGCCAGCCGGTCGCCGATCGCGGTCTGCACCAGGCGGCGCAGCGGGCGCGCGCCGTAGGCCGGGTCCATGCCCTCCTCCGCGAGCCAGGCCAGCGCCGCGGGCGTGACCTCCAGGGTCAGGCGGCGCTCCGCCAGGCGCCGGGCCAGCCGGTCGATCTGGAGTTGTGCGATCCGCTCCAGCTCCGGCCCGGTCAGCGCCTGGAAGACCACGAGGTCGTCGAGGCGGTTGAGGAACTCCGGCTTGAAGGAGGTCCGCACCACCTCCAGCACCTGCTGCCGCTTCTCCTCGTCGCCCGTGAGCGGGTCGACCAGGAACTGGCTGCCGAGGTTGGAGGTGAGCACGAGGATGGTGTTGCGGAAGTCGACCGTGCGGCCCTGCCCGTCCGTCAGCCGGCCGTCGTCCATCACCTGCAGCAGGATGTCGAAGACCTCCGGGTGGGCCTTCTCCACCTCGTCGAGCAGGACGACGCTGTAGGGCCGGCGGCGCACCGCCTCGGTCAGCTGGCCGCCCTCCTCGTAGCCGACGTATCCGGGCGGGGCGCCGAGCAGGCGGGCCACGCTGTGCTTCTCGCCGTACTCCGACATGTCGATGCGGACCATGGCCCGCTCGTCGTCGAAGAGGAAGTCGGCGAGCGCCTTCGCCAGTTCGGTCTTGCCGACGCCGGTCGGGCCGAGGAAGAGGAAGGAGCCCGTCGGGCGGTCGGGGTCGGCGATGCCCGCACGGCTGCGGCGCACGGCGTCCGACACGGCCCGTACGGCCTCGCCCTGGCCGATGAGCCGGCGGCCGATCTCGTCCTCCATGCGCAGCAGCTTCTGCGTCTCGCCCTCCAGCAGGCGCCCGGCCGGGATGCCGGTCCAGGAGGCGACGACGTCCGCGATGTCGTCGGGGCCGACCTCCTCCTTGACCATGGTGTCGCTGGAGGCCTCCTCCTCGGCCTCGGAGGCGGCCTCCAGCTCCTTCTCCAGGCCCGGGATCTCGCCGTACAGCAGCTTGGAGGCGCTGTCGAAGTCGCCGTCGCGCTGGGCGCGTTCGGCCTGGCCGCGCAGGTCGTCCAGCTTCTCCTTCAGCTCGCCGACCCGGTTGAGGGACTGCTTCTCCTTCTCCCAGCGGGCGGTCAGGCCGCGCAGCTCCTCCTCCTTGTCGGCGAGGTCGCGGCGCAGCTTCTCCAGCCGGTCCCGGGAGGCACGGTCGGTCTCCTTGCCGATCGCCAGCTCCTCCATCCGCAGCCGGTCGACGGCACGCTGCAACTCGTCGATCTCGACCGGCGAGGAGTCGATCTCCATGCGCAGCCGGGACGCCGACTCGTCGACCAGGTCGATGGCCTTGTCGGGCAGGAAGCGTGAGGTGATGTATCGGTCGGACAGGGTCGCGGCCGCGACCAGGGCGCTGTCCGCGATCTGCACCTTGTGGTGGGCCTCGTACCGGCCCTTGAGGCCGCGCAGGATCGCCACGGTGTCCTCGACGGTCGGCTCGGCGACCAGCACCTGCTGGAAGCGCCGCTCCAGCGCCGGGTCCTTCTCGATGCGCTCGCGGTACTCGTCCAGCGTGGTGGCGCCCACCATGCGCAGCTCACCGCGGGCCAGCATCGGCTTGAGCATGTTGCCCGCGTCCATCGCGGAGTCCCCGCCGGCACCGGCGCCGACGACGGTGTGCAGCTCGTCGATGAAGGTGATGATCTGCCCCTCGGAGTCCTTGATCTCCGACAGGACGGTCTTCAGCCGCTCCTCGAACTCGCCGCGGTACTTCGCCCCGGCGACCATGGCGCCCAGGTCCAGCGCGACCAGCCGCTTGTCCTTCAGGGACTCGGGCACGTCGCCCTTGACGATCCGCTGGGCGAGCCCCTCGACGACGGCGGTCTTGCCGACGCCGGGCTCCCCGATGAGGACCGGGTTGTTCTTGGTGCGGCGGGACAGCACCTGCACGACGCGGCGGATCTCGTGGTCCCGGCCGATGACCGGGTCGAGCTTGCCCTCACGCGCCGCCTCGGTGAAGTCGGTGCCGAACTTCTCCAGGGCCTTGTACTGGCCCTCGGGGTCGGGTGTGGTCACCCTGCGCCCTCCCCTCGCCTTGCGGAATGCGTCCTGGAGCTTCTTCGCGCTCGCGCCCTGCGCGGCGAGCGCCTCGCCGGCCGCGCCGCCCTTGGCGGCGACGCCGATCAGCAGGTGCTCGGTGGACAGGAACTCGTCGCCGAGGTCGGCGGCCCGCGCCTCCGCGTCCGCGATCACGGCGAGCAGCTCGCGGTCCGGCTGCGGGGGCGCGACCGTGGACCCGGTCACGCTGGGCAGCCCGGCGAGGACGCGCTCGGCGCCGGCGCGGACGGACGCCTGGTCGGCGTCCACGGCGGACAGCAGGTCGATGATGTTCTCGTTGTCCCGGCCCCCGAGCAGTGCGAGGAGCAGGTGGGCGGGGGTCAGGTCCGCATGCCCCTCGGACACGGCCCGGCTGCCGGCCGCTTTGATCGCGTCCCGGCTCCTGTTGGTCAGCTCGGCGTCCACGGTCGCTTTCTCCTCCCAGATGTCGGCGCACTGCCTCGTCTCCCGGCACTGACTCAGTCAGCGTACACAAAGTTGAGTCTATTCCACTCAAGGGTGAGGTTGAGTCTCTTTCACTCAAGGCCGGGCGCGGGCGGTCCGACGGACTAGGTTCCCGGCATGGGCACCACGAACGCACAGGACCCGGGCGCTCCCGACGCGCCGTACCTCGACTTCTGGCGGGAGCGGCACCTGTGCACGCTGACCACGCTGCGCCCCGACGGCACCCCGCACGTCGTCCCCGTCGGGGTGACCTACGACCCCGGGGCGCGGCTGGCCCGGGTGATCGCCAGCGGGACCAGCGCCAAGGTGCGGCACGTACGGGCCGCCGGCGAGGAGGGCGCGCCGGTCGCGGTCTGCCAGGTGGACGGGCGGCGGTGGGCGACGCTGGAGGGCCGCGCCGCCGTCCGGACGGAGCCGGAGCGGATCGCGGAGGCGGAGCGCCGGTACACCGAGCGGTACGGGCGGACACCGCGCCCCAATCCGTCCCGGGTCGTCATCGAGATCGAACTGACACGGGCCCTGGGGCACGGCTGAGACGCACCACCGCCCCGAACGGCGCTTTTCAGCCACGGCGAGAATGCGATGGTGTCCGGAGATGTCCGGGAAAACTGCAGCGGCGTCACCGTGTTCAGGTCACGGTGACGCCGCTGCGGGGGGAAGTACCTGAGCGATCTGTTACGACGGGGGAATCGCGTCAGGCACTGCGGGGGGTGGCCGAGATGGTCCGGAGGTCCGGCGGGTTCGGCGCCACCTGCCGATGGTCCCGCTGGTCCAGGTTCACAAAGATCATTCCGTAGCGTACGGCGCACCGCACCGGCTGCGGCGCCCCCCGAGGCCGTCGCAGACACCGGTACGCCCGCACGTCCCCGTCCTCGTCCCGCGTGACGACGACCGGCTCTCCGAAGACGGTCACCATCAGCGAGTCACCGCTGTGGGGGATGGCGGTGACCAGGTCGATGAAGTGCCAGCCGGACCGGTAGGCGGTCGCCATCTCGCGCCGGAAGGAGCGGTCGTCCGGAGGCGTCGTCACCGGGAGTCACCACCTGGGGCGGCCTGCGCGCCGCCGCCCGGCGCCCGGGAGACGACCACCACCGGCCAGGCACTGTCGGCCCGCGTGTCACTCTTCGCGCCGGCGCCGCCCGCAGACGTGCCCGAAACGGCTATGGCCGGCCAGGCACTGTCCGCCCGAGTATCACCCTTCGCACCAGCGAGGCCACTCAACGCACCGAAGGCCACAACGGTGGAGAAGGCTGCTACAAGCACCGAGCGAAGCATTCTCTTACGCATAGTCGGCTTCGTCCTCACTTGAAGGTCCCCTCTTCCCCCGTCGAGTACGACGATGGCTCATTCGGGCACGTCATGGCCACACAATCGGTGCATCATGTTCCTGCATGTTCAGGACCCTGGGGGGTGGAGATTTGACAACAAATCGGACGAAGGTGGCACATCCCCACGCGATGACCGAGATGTGCGAGGAAGGCGGTCGTCTCTACGCGCACGCACTCCGCCTGGGACGCATCGCCCGCACCGACGTGGAGTCCGCCCCCTGTCTCCTCGAGTTCGCACTCCTCCACCCCGACCCCGAGGACGCCGGCTGGCTGCGTCCCGTGCCGCCGGCGGTCGCGCTCGCCCAGCGGCTCAATCCCATCGAGCAGGAGATCACCGACCGGCGCCGCCTGTCGATCGACCTGTCGGACGCATTCGAGCCATTCATGGCGCTGAGCGCCCAGGCGGCCGTGCCGACGGACTCCGTCACCGTGCTGGAGGGCGGTGAGCGCATCAACGCCGCCCTCAACCTGGCCACGAGCCAGTGCCACTCCGAGATGCTCACCATCCAGCCCAGCGGCAACCGCACCGAGACCAGCCTCCTGCAGGGCCTGGAGCGCGACCGCCCGCTGACCGAGCGCGGCGTCCGGATCCGCACCCTCTACCAGCACACCGCCCGCTACAGCCCCGAGAAGCTCGCCTACGTCGCCCAGCTCTCCGCCGGAAAGGCGGAGTACCGCACGATAGACGAGCTGGTGGAACGGCTGATCATCTGCGACGAGACGGTGGCGTTCATCCCGGCCCGCGACGACCAGCAGGTCGCCCTGGAGCTCCGGCACCCGGGCCTGGTGCGCTACCTGATCAAGCTCTTCGAGTTCCTGTGGGACCGGGCCGTGCCGCTGAGCACCGGCGCCCCGTACGAGACCGCCTCCGGGGGCATCACGGAGGTCCAGCACTCCATCGCCAAGCTCCTGGTCGAGGGCCACGTCGACGAGGCCATAGCCCGCCGGCTGGGGATGAATGTACGCACCTGCCGGGCCCACATCGCCAAGCTCGCGACCGCCCTCGGCAGCGGCAGCCGGGCCCAGCTCGGCTATCTCATCGCCCAGTCGGGCCTGCTGGAGCAGCAGCGCTGACACAGGCGCTCAGCGCACGGGGGAGGACCCCGCACCGGGCACGCCGATCGGAGCGGGCTCGGAGGCGCGCGGCCGGCCGTCCAGGCCCGCCTGGGCGATGCGGACGCCCAGCTGCGTCCGGCTCGCGGCGCCCAGCGTCTCCGACAGCCGGGCGATGTGCGCGCGGCAGGTGCGCACGCTGATGCCCAGCCGCTCGGCGATCACCGCGTCCTGGTGGCCCTCCGCCAGCAGCGCGGCGATGGACTGCTCGCGGTGGGAGATGCCCTCGATGCCGGTGTCCGGCAGCGCGGCGGTCAGCGGGATCGCCAGCCGCCACAGCCGCTCGAAGACCGTGACGAGGTACTCGATGAGCGCGGGGTGGCGCAGCTCCAGCGCCATGGTGCGGTCGGTGTTGGCGGGGATGAAGGCGACCGTGCGGTCGAAGAGGATCAGCCGGTCGATGACCTCGTCCAGGGTGCGCGCCTCGACCGTGTCGCCCATCAGCTCCAGGTAGGTGAGCAGTCCCTGGCCGTGCCGGGCCACATGGGTGTAGAGGTCGCGCATGCGCACCCCGCGGCCGCGCAGCGCCAGGGCGCGGTGCAGGCCCTCCGACAGCTCGTGCTCGCGCCGGATCCCGCCCGGCTGCACGCTGAGGACCTCGGTGGTGCAGGCCGCGGTCGCCTCGTCCATCGCCGCCTGGATGCGGGAGAGTCCGTCGAGGACGCGGATCGCCGAGCCCTCGACCGTGGCCGACGGCGGCTGGACCCGCCGGCCGAGCCCCGCGTAGCGCTCGAAGGCCGCGACCACCGAACCCACCCGGCGGTGGCTCTCACTGACCTCGTCGTACATCCCCCGCAGCAGCCGGGTCATGACCTCCTGCGGTGCGGTGGGCACCAGGAAGTCCATGTCGTCGGGGTCGGGGTGCAGCAGCGCCAGATCGAGCAGGCAGGGCACCGGTTCGGCGTCCAGGCGTGCCACCCGGCCGCGCCGCACGGCCCGGGAATACACGCGATCCCCGGCCTCGCACAGTCGGTCGGCACCGTGAGGATGCTGCTCCGCCCCGTGCCCGGCCATGGCCCATCCCACCCCCGGTTTCCGCCTCTTCCGCAGCGCAACTATGCGCGGCCGGGACCGGCTCCGCAACACGGCTCCGCCCGGGTCGGTCGCCGGAAAACACCGGTATGCGGGGCTGTGTACCGGCCGCCGACTGGCGCATTGCCGCACGGTGGTGACGGCGCACCGGCCCGCACGGGGCGCACCGCACCGGCCCGCACGGGGCGCACCGCACCGGGGCCGCGCGCTCCGCGGTCCGGGCCCGGCGCCGCGCACGGACGGCGGGTGGCGACGGGGGCGGCGGAGGGTGCGGACGGCGACGGTGCGGGCCTTCGCACCCGTGAAGCGGGCCGCCGGGCCGCGGAGGAGAGCCGACGGGCCCGCACCGGCCGCTACTTGAGGCCGGCCGCCGCGCAGGCCGCCCGGTACCTGGACGTGCAGATCTCGGACACCTTGTAGATGCCGTCGGCGAGGACCGTGGACTTGATGTTGGACTTGGTCAGGGCGACCACGGAGACCAGCTGCGCCGGGATGCTCCGGTCGGTCGGGCTGTTCACCTTGTCCCGGGTCAGGGAGTCGAACTGGATGTCCTTGCCCTGGACCTTGGCGACCGCCATCTCGGCCGCGTTCTCGGCCTCGGTCGGGTAGGACTTGTAGACGCTCATGTACTGCTCGCCCGCGACGATCCGCTGCACCGCGTCGAGTTCGGCGTCCTGCCCGGTGATCGGCGGCAGGCTGGTGACGCCGGCCGCCTTGTACGCCTTGATGACGCCCGCCGCCATGCCGTCGTTGGCCGAGTAGACGCCGGCGATGCCGTTGCGGCCGAAGGTGTTGATGGCCTCGGCCATGTTGGCCTGGGCGTTCTCCGGCTTCCAGCCCGCGGTGTCGTAGGACCTGGCGACCGTCACCTTGCCGTTGAGCTCGGACAGCGCGCCCGCCTTGAACTGCTTGGCGTTCGGGTCGGTGGGCGAGCCGTTCATCATGACGATCCGGGTGGAGGGACCGGCGTTCGGGCCCAGCGCCTGGAGCAGGGAGCGGCCCTGCACCTCGCCGACCAGTTCGTTGTCGAAGGAGATGTAGGCGTCGATCGGGCCCTCGGCGAGCCGGTCGTAGGCGATGACCGGGATGCCCGCGTCCTTGGCCTTCTTCACGTCCCCGGCGATGGCGTGCGAGTCGACCGCGTCGACCAGGATGACGTCGACCTTGTCGTCGATCATCTGCTGCATCTGGCTGCTCTGCTTGCCCGGGTCCGCGCCGGCGTTGGCGTACTCGACCTTGCCGCGGCCCTTGGTGAGCTCGGAGACCTGCTGCTTGATGATGGGGTAGTCGAACTTGTCGTACCGCGTGTTCGCCGTCTCCGGCAGCAGCAGACCCACCGTCATCTCGTCGCCCTTGGTGGGCGTCGCGTCGCCACCGCTCCCCGACACGCCGAGCGCGCCGCAGGCGGCCAGCGAGAGGGTCAGCGTGGGCGCGGCCACGGCTATGGCGATACGACGCATCGAGGTGCTCACTTCTGGTGCCTTCCGGACGTGGCCGCAGCATTGCGGCCCAGATGACTGAAAAGCCAACGCGTCGGCGGGTACCGGCGTCAAGCGAAACCACTTAACGAGATGACAACACCACGCTCCGCTTTCACTGTGAAGGCCTCGCGTAACCGCCTCCGTACACTCTCTACGGGCTGTTCACCCAAAGGGGGTTCACCGGCGGGCAAAGATCCGCGCAACCGGGCCGGTTCCTCCTGTTTCGTCAGCATGGCGCGTACGCCCGCCCGTTCGTTCCTCGGACGTCCGGGCGAACGAACCCGGCCGGGACGGCGTGCGGGCACACCGGTCGTCCCCTCGGGCACATCCCGTCCGCCGTGGCGGCCGTGGGGCGCGGGACGGGAGTGCGGCGGGCGGCGCAGCACGAAGGGCCGGGAGGGTGGTGCCCTCCCGGCCCTTCGTGGTGCCCGCGTGCGGCGCGCGGTGCGGTCAGTCCGAGGACTGCTGGCGCTTGGGGCGCCACACCACCAGCGCGCTGGTCTGCTGAACCTCCTGGTACGGGACCAGGTCCCGCCGGTAGGAGGCGTGGACGGCGGCCTCGCGCTGGCGCATGGCGGCCGCCGCGCCGTCGAGGGCCGCCTGCATCTCCGCGAGGCGGGACTGCAGCGCGGCGACCTGGTTCTCCAGTTCGATGATGCGCTTGATGCCCGCCAGGTTGATCCCCTCGTCCTGCGACAACTGCTGCACCTGGCGGAGCAGTTCGATGTCGCGGGCCGAGTAGCGGCGGCCCCGGCCCGCGGTGCGGTCCGGGGAGACCAGGCCGAGCCGGTCGTACTGACGGAGGGTCTGAGGGTGCAGTCCGGACAGCTGGGCGGCCACCGAGATGACGTACACCGGTGTGTCTTCCGTCAGTTCGTACGGGTTTCGACGGCGGCCGTCCATCTCACTCATGCTCCCTTCGCGGCCTCGAACAGCTCCGCCCGCGGATCCTCGTCCGCGGTCGCCTCGCGATACGCCTCGAGCGCGTCACGAGCCTTCCCCGACAGGTCCGCCGGGACACTCACCTCGACGGTGACCAACAGGTCCCCATGGGTGCCGTCCTTGCGGACCGCGCCCTTGCCCCGGGCCCGCATCGTACGGCCGTTCGGCGTGCCCGGGGGCAGCTTCAGCGTGACCGGGGGCCCGCCGAGCGTCGGGACGCGCACCTCGCCTCCGAGGGCCGCCTCCGCGAAGGTGACGGGCACCGTGACGGTGAGGTTGTCGCCCTTGCGGCCGAAGACCGGGTGGGCGCCCACATGGACGACCACGTACAGGTCACCGGCCGGGCCGCCGCGCTCGCCCGGCGCGCCCTTGCCCCGCAGCCGGATCCGCTGGCTGTCGGAGACGCCGGCGGGGATACGCACCTGCATCGTCCGGGACGACTTGGCGCGCCCCGAGCCCTTGCAGACCTCGCACGGGTGCTCCGCGATCAGGCCGCGGCCCTTGCAGTCCGGGCACGGGTCCGTCAGCGAGAAGCCGCCGCCGGAGCCGCGGGCCACCTGTCCGGTGCCGACGCAGGTCGGGCACACGCGCGGTGTGCCGTTCTTGTCGCCGGTGCCCGAACAGGCCTTGCACGGTGACTGCGAGGACATGCGCAACGGGACCGTCGCGCCCTCGATGGCCTCGGTGAAGCTCAGCGTGACCTCGGACTCGATGTCCTGGCCGCGCCGGGGCTGCGTACGCGTGCCGCCCGCGCCGCCCCGGTTGAACAGGCCCCCGAAGACGTCGCCGATGCCGCCGCCGAAGCCGCCGGCGCCCCCGGCACCCCCGGCGCCTCCGCCCTGGGCGCCGCCTCCGAAGAGGTCACCCAGGTCGAAGTTGAAGTTGCCGCCGCCCGCGCCCGGCCCCGGGCGGAACCCGCCGCTGCCGAAGAGGGCGCGGGCGTCGTCGTACTCCTTGCGCTTCTTGGGGTCACCGAGGATGTCGTTCGCCTCGGAGATCTCCTTGAAGCGCTCCTCGGCCCGGGTGTTGCCCTTGTTGGCGTCCGGGTGGAACTCGCGGGCGAGCTTCCGGTACGCCTTCTTGATCTCGGCCTCGGTGGCGTCCTTGGGGACGCCGAGGACCTTGTAGTAGTCCTTCTCGATGAAGTCCTTGGTGCTCATCCCCGACGCCCCTCCTTCCGTGCGTGCGTGTCGGCGTCAGCCCTCCTCCGGGCCACCGCTCTCCTTGTCCTCGGCCGGCTCCGCGGCCTCGGCCGTGCCCGACTCCTCCGCCGGCTTGACGGTCTGCGCACCCGGCTGGGGCTCGGCGACGGCCACCCGCGCGGGGCGGATGGTGCGCTCGCCGATGCGATACCCCGGCTGCAGGATCGCCACGCACGTCGTCTCGGTGACGTCCGGCGCGTACGAGTGCATGAGGGCCTCGTGGATCGTCGGGTCGAAGGGCTCGCCCTCCTTGCCGAACTGCTGCAGCCCCAGCTTCGCCGCCACGGTCTCCATCGACTCGCCCACGGACTTGAAGCCGCCGACCAGTTCGCCGTGCTCCCGTGCGCGGCCGACGTCGTCGAGCACGGGCAGGAGCTCGGTCAGGAGGTTCGCGATGGCGATCTCCTTGACCGCGATCCGGTCGCGCTCGACCCGGCGCCGGTAGTTCTGGAACTCGGCCTGCAGCCGCTGGAGGTCCGCCGTGCGCTCGCCGAGCGCCGTGCGCACCTGGTCCAGCTGCGCCGTCAGACCGGCCAGCTGACCCGCGTCCCCGGCCGGGGCCGCCTCCTTCTCCTCGGAGGAGGCGGCGGCCTGCGGCTCGGCGTCGTCAGAGGTGGCGCCGGAGGGGACGTCGGGCTGCCGAGACTGAGCCTGCGGCTGCTGCTCGTCGAAGCCCGGGGTCTCCTCCGTCACGCGGCACCGTCCTTGCGCTCGTCGTCGACGATCTCGGCGTCCACCACGTCGTCGTCGGCCTTGGCCTCACCGGCGCCGGCGGACTCGCCGCCCGCGGCCTGCGCGGCCTGGGCGTCGGCGTACATCGCCTGGCCGAGCTTCTGCGAGACGGCGGCGACCTTCTCCGTGGCGGTGCGGATCTCGGCGGTGTCCTCGCCCTTGAGCTTCTCCTTCAGCTCGGCGACGGCCTCCTCGACCTCGGTCTTGACCTCGCCCGGGACCTTGTCCTCGTTGTCCTTGAGGAACTTCTCGGTCTGGTAGACGAGCTGCTCGCCCTGGTTGCGGCTCTCGGCGGCCTCGCGGCGGCGGTGGTCCTCCTCCGCGTACTGCTCGGCCTCCTGGCGCATGCGGTCGACCTCGTCCTTCGGCAGCGAGGAGCCGCCGGTGACGGTCATCTTCTGCTCCTTGCCCGTGCCCAGGTCCTTGGCGGTCACGTGCATGATGCCGTTGGCGTCGATGTCGAAGGAGACCTCGATCTGCGGGACGCCGCGCGGCGCCGGCGGCAGACCGGTCAGCTCGAACATGCCGAGCTTCTTGTTGTACGCCGCGATCTCGCGCTCGCCCTGGTAGACCTGGATCTGCACCGACGGCTGGTTGTCCTCGGCCGTGGTGAAGATCTCCGAACGCTTCGTCGGGATCGTGGTGTTGCGCTCGATCAGCTTGGTCATGATGCCGCCCTTGGTCTCGATGCCGAGGGACAGCGGGGTGACGTCGAGCAGCAGGACGTCCTTGACCTCGCCCTTGAGGACACCGGCCTGGAGCGAGGCGCCGATGGCGACGACCTCGTCCGGGTTGACGCCCTTGTTGGCCTCCTTGCCGCCGGTCAGCTCCTTGACGAGCTCGGCGACGGCGGGCATGCGGGTCGAACCGCCGACGAGGACGACGTGGTCGATCTCGTTGATCGAGATGCCGGCGTCCTTGATGACGTTGTGGAACGGCGTCTTGCAGCGCTCCAGCAGGTCGGCGGTCAGCTGCTGGAACTGGGCCCGGGTGAGCTTCTCGTCCAGGTGCAGCGGGCCCTCGGCCGAGGCCGTGATGTAGGGCAGGTTGATCGAGGTCTCGGAGGACGAGGACAGCTCGATCTTGGCCTTCTCCGCCGCCTCGCGCAGGCGCTGGAGGGCCATCTTGTCCTTGCTCAGGTCCACGCCGTGGCCGGACTGGAACTGCTTGACCAGGTAGTCGACGACGCGCTGGTCCCAGTCGTCACCACCGAGGTGGTTGTCGCCGTTGGTCGCCTTCACCTCGACGACGCCGTCGCCGATCTCCAGCAGCGAGACGTCGAAGGTGCCGCCACCGAGGTCGAAGACCAGGATGGTCTGGTCGTCCTTGTCCAGGCCGTACGCCAGGGCGGCGGCCGTGGGCTCGTTGACGATGCGCAGCACGTTCAGGCCCGCGATCTCGCCGGCCTCCTTCGTGGCCTGGCGCTCGGCGTCGTTGAAGTACGCCGGGACGGTGATGACCGCGTCGGTCACCTTCTCGCCCAGGTAGGACTCAGCGTCCCGCTTCAGCTTCTGCAGCACGAACGCGCTGATCTGCTGCGGGTTGAAGTCCTTGCCGTCGAGGTTGATCTTCCAATCGGTGCCCATGTGGCGCTTGACCGAGCGGATGGTCCGGTCCACGTTGGTGACCGCCTGGCGCTTGGCCACCTCGCCGACGAGCACCTCGCCGTTCTTGGCGAAGGCGACGACGGACGGCGTGGTCCTGGCGCCCTCGGCGTTGGTGATGACGGTGGGCTCGCCGCCCTCCAGAACGCTGACGACGGAGTTAGTCGTGCCCAGGTCGATGCCGACCGCACGTGCCATGGTGAATTCCTCCAGCTGACTTGAGTGGAACGGACTCAAGTGTGCACGAGGCCCGCCGTGCGGTCAACAGACCTGAGTCGAGGGCACTCAAGTCTTATCCATCCCTTACACGCAACGGGGCGCTGACCTGCGGCGATGCGGCCCGCCGGTCCGAGTCGGGCCGGGATCCGGGTTGACGGGCCGGCCCGGGAAGAGCAGTGCGCCGACGTCCGGAGGCGCCCGCCGGGTCCGCACGGCTCCGACCGCCCGCGAGGTCCGTGCGGCTGCGCGGATCTCCCGCGAGGTCCGCACGGCTCCGGGTGTCGTGGGCGCCCGTCCGGTGGCGGACCTCGTGGGGGCCGGTGCGCTGACGGGCCTCGTGGACGCCCGTCCGGGTGCGGAAGGTCGCCGGGCCACCGGGCCGCCGGGGACCCCGCACCGCCGGCACCCGCAGCAGCGCGACCACGGCGGCCAGCGCCGCGCCCGCCACCCACAGCACCCCGGTCCGCGCGAGCAGTCCGGTGTGCACCAGCACGCCCACGAGCACCGAGGCGAAGGTGCCCGCGCCGAGCAGCACGGTCGCGCCCTGCGGGGTGAGCCCGAGCCGGCGCAGCCGGTGCGCCACGTGGTCCGGCGCCCGTCGCGCCGACGGGCGCCGGACCAGCCGCCGGGAGACGGCGACGAGCACGGCGTCGGCGCTCACCGTGGCGGTGAGGGCGAACATGACCGCCGCGCTGGAGACCGGGTCGTAGCCGGCGCGGGTGAGCACCACCGCACAGGCCAGCACGAAACCGGTGAACAGGGAGCCGCAGGCGCCGAAGGCGACCCGCGCGGGGTGCCAGTTGTGCATCAGGAAGCCGGTGAGGGCGGCCGCCAGCACGCTCAGCAGCACCGCCAGGTCGTCCATCATCTCGGCCGCGGCGCACGCGCCCGCGCCGAACGCGGTGAGCACGCCCACCGTGCCCGCGAGGCCGTCCGCGTGGTCCAGCCCCCGGAAGGCGGCCGCCACACAGGCGATCCAGACCACGGCGACCACCCCGGCCGGCACCCCCGTCTCGTCGTACGGCACCACGAAGGCCGCCGCCACCGCCGCACCGAGCAGGAGCAGCGGCGTCCGCAGCCGCCACACGTCCGCGGCCAGCCCGAGCACGGCGACCGCGGCCCCGGCGGCCAGCAGGTGGGCCACGGTGTCACTGAGCGGTGCGGCGCCCGTCCAGCCGCCCGCAGCCGCGACCAGGCAGGTGCCCACCACCACGGCCGCACCCCCGAGCAGCGGCACCGGCCGCGGCCGCCGGCGGTCGACGAGCCCGAGCCGGAGCGCGGGCGCCCGCACCAGCGCCGAGAGCAGGGCGGCGAGGAGCAGGGCGGTGATGGCGGTGAGAATCCCGTAGAGCACGATTCTTAAATTAGGGGTATTTGTCCCGATCGGGTGTGAATAACACGATTGGATCCTCAGGTCACCCTCAGCGACCCAGATCACCCCGCGCCCGGCTACATTGCAGCGGAGGATGGGGGTACTCTCAGACGGACTGCATAAGTTACCGCTTAGTAATTTCGAGGCTGCCTCAGGAGCCCCCATGCAACTCGCCGCGATCATCGTGTCGCTGGTCCTGACCGTGGTCGGCGTCGCGCTGCTAGCCCGCGCCATCGGCCAGTTCGTCCGGTACTTCGGCCTGGGCCAGCCCGTCCCCGCAGGCACCCGGACCGACAACCCGTACCAGCGCAGCGTGACCCTGGTCCGGGAGTTCCTCGGGCACACCCGGATGAACCGCTGGGGCATCGTGGGCTTCGCCCACTGGTTCGTGGCCATCGGCTTCCTGACGCTGCCGCCGACCCTCGCCCAGGCCTTCGGCCAGCTCTTCGAGGCCGACTGGACGCTGCCGGTCATCGGCGACTTCCTGCCGTTCGAGATGTACGTCGAGTTCATCGGCGTCATGACGACGCTCGGCATCCTCGTCCTCATGGCCATCCGGCTGATGAACCTGCCGTCGCGCCCCGGCCGCAAGTCGCGCTTCGCCGGCTCCAAGGCCGGCCAGGCCTACTTCGTCGAGTACGTCATCCTCACCATCGGCCTCGCGATCTACGTCCTGCGCGGCCTCGAGGGCGCCCTCCACCACGTGGACTCCTACGACGCGTCCTACTTCGCGTCGTACCCGCTGGTCCTGGCCTTCAAGGGCCTGAGCACCGCCACGCTGCAGAACCTGGTCTACCTGGTCGCGACGATCAAGATCGGGACGTCGTTCATCTGGATGATCGTCGTCTCGCTCAACACCAACATGGGTGTGGCCTGGCACCGCTTCCTCGCGTTCCCGAACATCTGGTTCAAGCGCAACGCGACCGGCGGCACCGCCCTCGGCGGCCTCCAGCCGATGACCTCCGGCGGCAGGCCGATCGACTTCGAGGACCCGGGCGAGGACGACGTCTTCGGCGTCTCCCAGGTCGAGCAGTTCTCCTGGAAGGGCCTGCTGGACTTCTCCACCTGCACCGAGTGCGGCCGCTGCCAGTCGCAGTGCCCGGCCTGGAACACCGGCAAGCCGCTCTCCCCGAAGCTGCTGATGATGTCGCTGCGCGACCACGCGCACGCCAAGGCCCCCTACCTGCTCGCCGGCGGCGGCAAGACCATGGAGGGCGAGGAGAAGGGCTCCGAGGAGCAGCTCAAGGACGTCCCCGCGGCCGCCCTGGCCGAGGCCGAGCGCCCGCTGATCGGCACCGCCGAGGAGAACGGCGTCATCGACCCGGACGTCCTGTGGTCCTGCACCACCTGCGGCGCCTGCGTCGAGCAGTGCCCGGTCGACATCGAGCACATCGACCACATCGTCGACATGCGCCGCTACCAGGTGATGATCGAGTCCGCGTTCCCGTCCGAGGCGGGCACGATGCTCAAGAACCTGGAGAAGAAGGGCAACCCCTGGGGCCTGGCCAAGAAGCAGCGCCTGGAGTGGACCAAGGAGGTCGACTTCGAGATCCCGGTCGTCGGCAGGGACCTCGAGGACCTCTCCGAGGTCGAGTACCTGTACTGGGTCGGCTGCGCCGGCGCCCTGGAGGACCGCGCGAAGAAGACCACCAAGGCCTTCGCCGAGCTGCTGCACATCGCGGGCGTGAAGTTCGCGATCATGGGCGGCGACGAGAAGTGCACCGGTGACTCCGCCCGCCGCCTGGGCAACGAGCCCCTGTTCCAGGAGCTCGGCATGGAGAACGTCATGGCCCTGAACACGGCGTTCGGCGAGGAGCTGGACGACGACGGCAAGGTCACGGCGGAGTCGAGGAAGCCGAAGGCCGCGAAGAAGATCGTCGCGACCTGCCCGCACTGCCTCAACACCCTCGGCAACGAGTACCCGCAGCTCGGCGGCGACTACGAGGTCGTCCACCACACCCAGCTGCTCCAGCACCTCGTCGACGAGGGCAAGCTGGTCCCGGTCACCCCGGTCGAGGGCATCATCACCTACCACGACCCGTGCTACCTGGGCCGCCACAACAAGATCTACACGCCCCCGCGCGAGATCATCGGCAAGGTCCCGGGCCTGCGCAACGAGGAGATGCACCGCCACAAGGAGCGCGGCTTCTGCTGCGGCGCCGGCGGCGCCCGGATGTGGATGGAGGAGCGGATCGGCAAGCGCATCAACAACGAGCGCGTCGACGAGGCCCTCTCCCTCAACCCGGACATCGTCTCCACCGCCTGCCCGTTCTGCCTGGTCATGCTGACCGACTCGGTCAACGGCAAGAAGAACGACGGCAAGGCCAAGGAGTCGATCCAGGTCGTGGACGTCGCCCAGCTCCTCCTCGACTCCGTGCGGACGCCGGTCGACCCGGCGGGCGAGGCGGAGGCCGAGAACGAGCCGGAGCCGGAGCCGGTGAAGTAGCGCTTCCGGCCTCGGGACACGACGGCGCCCCCGGACCCTCCACGGGTCCGGGGGCGCCGTCGTGTCCCGGGGTGCACCCCCGGCGGCTCCGTGGTCACCGGGCGGCGCACCCGTCTCCGCGGCCGCACCGGGCGGGGGCGGCCGTCCTGCCGCGGGACCGCCGGACGCGCCCCCGCGCGGGCTACGCGCCGCCCTTGGGCGCCGCCTGCTGCACCACCTCGAAGGACCACAGCGTGGAGCCGCTCGCCGCGGGCCGGGCGGGCCGCTCGCCCTCCTCGCCGCCGCCCCGGTGCGCCGCCTTCATCGGGCCCTCCATCCAGGCCTGGAAGGACTCCTCGTCCCGCCAGCGGGTGTAGACGAGGTAGGATTCGGTGCCCTCGACCGGGCGGAGCAGCTCGAACCACTCGAACCCGTCGGAGCTCTCGACGGCGTGCGCCCGCGAGGCGAACCGCTTCTCCAGCGTCTCGCGCTGCTCGTCCGGCACCGTCAGTACGTTGATCTTGACTACGCTCATGGCCCCATCCTGCCCCCGCCGCCCCGGGGCCGTCCGCCCGGCCTCACCCGGCCGGCCCCGTCCCCTTCCCGGGGAGGCCCGCGGCACCGCTCCGACCTGGGACGGAGCGACCCCCTCACAGGGAGGACGCCCGCCTCGCCGGTCCCCTAGGGGATGTCACAGCTCGGCAGCAAAGCCGGCCCGGGAAGCCCGCGGCCCGCACGTCACTCTCCGGAAACAGGTACGTTCGATGACGTGGCTGGATTCAGGATCGGACGCGGCGGCCGGGACGGCCGGACCCCGCAAGCGCGCCCCCAACAACCTCCGTACGGGCGGCAGGCGCCCCAGGCGCCGTCGTACGGCTATCCGTCGGCGCAGCAGCCGTACCCGCAGCAGCAACCGCAGTACGGCGGCGGCCGGGGCGGCCGGGGCGAGCCGGAGTACTTCGGCGACGACGGCTACGCGCAGGGCGGCCCGGACCCGTACGCGGCCAACAACCCGGGGCACACCCAGGCCTTCGCGGTCGGCGAGGACCCCTACACCCAGAGCGGCACCTATCGCGCGGGCTCGGCCCCGGCCGCCCCGATCGGCCCCCGCCTGCACTGGAAGGAGCTGCTGCGCGGGATCGTCCTGTCGCCCGACCGGACCTTCCTGCAGATGCGCGACTACACGATGTGGGGCCCCGCCCTCGTCGTGACCTTCCTCTACGGCCTGCTCGCGGTCTTCGGGTTCGACGGCGCCCGCCAGGACGCGATCCACGCCACGCTCTCCAGCGCGGTACCGATCGTCCTGGTCACCGCGGTGGCGATGGTGCTGAGCTCCTTCGTCCTGGGCGTGGTCACGCACACCCTGGCGCGCCAGCTCGGCGGCGACGGCGCCTGGCAGCCCACGGTCGGCCTCTCCATGCTGATCATGTCCCTGACGGACGCGCCGCGCCTGCTGTTCGCCATGTTCCTCGGCGGCGACGCGGGCTTCGTGCAGCTGCTGGGCTGGGCCACCTGGGTGGCGGCCGGCGCGCTGCTCACCCTGATGGTCGGCCGCTCCCACGACCTGCCCTGGCCGAAGGCGCTGGGCGCGAGCGCGATCCAGCTGATCGCGCTGCTGTCGATCGTGAAGCTCGGCACGTTCTGATACGCACCGCTCACGCGGCGAGGGCCCCCGGTCGGCGACCGGGGGCCCTCGGCGTGTGCGGGAGCGTGCTGCTCGCGACCAGCTACCTGCCCACGTCAGTGGTTGCCGGATCCGCGATCACCCAGGAGGACACCGGGCCGGGCGGAACGTACGCCAGGCTTGCCGAACTCGGCTACAAGCCAGTGCACTTCCGCGAAGAGATCCGCTCCCGTATGCCCTCGAAGGAGGAGGCGGCACAGTTGAACATCTCCGCGGGCACGCCCGTCGTCCTCATCTGCCGCACCGCGTTCGCGGACGAAGGCCGCCCCGTCGAGATCAACGAAATGACGCTGGACGCTGCCTCCTACATCCTGGAGTACGACTTCGACGCGTGAGCGAACGCGAGTTGTTACAGGTTTCTCCACCTCATCAAGCACCCGTCGTCGCCTCGCTCCTCCGGGCGGGCGCGGGCGGCCGGCGGCGCCCGCGCTCATGTCTCCGCCCCGCTCGGCACCGCCGGCCGCCCGCTCCCGCCCAAGAGGCAGGCACACAGTGCATGAGGTCAGAACACGTCGGGGCTGGGGCGGTCGGCTCCGCGACTTTAGCCAGCCACTTTGGCGCGAGCCTCGAAGATCATGGCCCCAACGTCGTGCTTTACCGGGCAGGTCCACAGACTGCCCGACGCACCGGAAGCTTACGGGCCATGATCACTCGCGCCAAAGCAGCTCCCGGTCAAAGTCGCTACGCCGACCTAGGCGTGCTGTCCGACGGGTCGCCCCACCGGCCCCGCGCCCGACAGCTATGTCACCCGAACGGCCCAACGTGACGTGCCACCCACATGGAGGAACATCAAGCTGATTAGTGCCCCAATCAAGACAATCCGCGAAAGGGGAATCGAATGCGCATTCGACGCATCGTCGCCGCCGGCATCGCCACGGCAGCCCTCGCCGGACTCGGCCTCGCAGGTGCCGCCACCGCCACCGCCGCCAGCCTCACCCCGAGCCAGGGCTTCGGCGCCGCCCTCACCCCGGGTGAGTGCACCGACGGCGGCGGAACGGTCGATTGGACCCCCAACCCGGCCAACCCCCACACCGGGACCTGCAGGGGCGGCACGGGCAACGGTCAGGCAGTCGACTAAACCCCACTAGGCGCTAGGAGCGCCCCACAGCCACGCGCTGCGGGGCGCTCCCGCGCGAGCGCAGCCGGGAGAGTCGCAGGGACCGTGCCGTCCCGTCGGGCACGCTAAGTGGCCAACAGTCGCCCTTGTCTTAGCCCTCCCGCTCGGGGCCGTCTCTGGGCCGTGCGAGGGCGTTCAACGACGACCAACGCCGACAACCACCGACAGCTGAGTCGCAGGTAGCAGCGTTGACCGATTACACGGGCGCAGGTCAGAGACCCGGCCCTTCACTTCTTCGGCTACTGACCAAGCCGTGGGGGCGGTGGGATTCCGCGGCCATGGCGGCATCGCTGCCGATCGCTGCCGTGACGATTTTCTCGATCGCCCACTCTGCTCTCCATGTGTGCGAGAACCCCTCTTCCGCGAGGTTGCGCAGCGAAACAGCAGGTCAGAGCGCCTCTTTGTTCCCCTTCGGCGCCTCGCCCGACTTATGTATCGGAGGCAAAACACTCCAGGGGAAGTTGATCCAGTCGTCGGTGCGCTTCCAGACGTACTCGCACTTCACCAGCGAGTGCGACTTCTCGTAGACGACGGCGCTGCGCACCTCGGCGACCGTGTCGAGGCAGAAGTCGCGCACCAGCTTGAGCGTCTTGCCGGTGTCGGCGACGTCGTCGGCGATCAGGACCTTCTTGTCGGAGAAGTCGACCACGTCGGGGACCGGTGCGAGCATGACGGGCATGTCGAGCGTGGTGCCGACGCCGGTGTAGAACTCGACGTTCACCAGGTGGATGTTCTTGCAGTCCAGCGCGTAGGCGAGCCCGCCCGCGACGAAGACGCCGCCGCGCGCGACGGACAGGATGATGTCGGGCACGTAGCCGTCGTCGGCGATCGTCTGGGCGAGCTCGCGGACGGCGTTGCCGAACTGCTCGTAGCCGAGGTTCTCCCGGGCGGTCCCCATGCCGCTCACACCTGCGTCCGGTGGAAGTTGAGGTAGGACCGGGAGGCGGTGGGACCGCGCTGGCCCTGGTAGCGGGATCCGTAGCGGTCGCTGCCGTAGGGCGCCTCGGAGGGCGAGGTGAGGCGGAACATGCACAGCTGGCCGATCTTCATGCCGGGCCAGAGCTTGATCGGCAGGGTCGCGAGGTTGGACAGCTCCAGCGTCACGTGGCCGGAGAAACCGGGGTCGATGAAGCCGGCGGTGGAGTGCGTGACGAGGCCGAGCCGGCCGAGCGAGCTCTTGCCCTCCAGACGCGACGCGAGATCGTCGGGCAGCGTGATGACCTCGTAGGTCGAGGCGAGGACGAACTCCCCCGGATGCAGGATGAACGGTTCGTCCCCCTCCGGCTCGACCAGCCGGGTCAGGTCCGGCTGCTCGACCGAGGGGTCGATGTGGGGGTAGCGGTGGTTCTCGAACACCCGGAAGTAGCGGTCGAGGCGCACGTCGATGCTCGACGGCTGCACCATGGATTCGTCGTAGGGATCGATCCGCACCCGTCCGGCGTCGATCTCGGCCCGGATGTCCTTGTCTGAGAGAAGCACTCCCCGAGGATACGCAAGGCGCGCGGAGCCCCCACCATCGTGACGACTCCACGCGCCCGGCGATCTGCCTGCGTCCGGCGCTACCGCTGCGCGGTCCGCTCCAGCGTCACCGGCACCACACTGCGGAGCCGGGCACACCCCGGACATCGCATGAGCCGACCGGGGCCGAGCCGGTCGGCCTGCTGCATCGGGAACGAAGCGGTGCTGAACACGTGCCCTTCGGCACAACGGACGACGGTGCGCTCCATCAAGTCCAAGAGTCCCTTCCCCAAGAGGCGCGCCGGGCTGCTGCCACCCGGCGACAAAAGCCACATTACGGGATGGAAGAGACGGCCCTCCAGGCGGCACTCCGCCCCCGCCGGCCCCCTGCTCCACCCCGCCACCGTACGCCCCAACTCGGGCCCCGCGCAGCCGTGTCACTCCCCTGGGTACCCCCCGAAAACACAAGCAGGCCCCTCGGTTTCGACGCCGGGGGCCAGGCATGGGGTACAGTGAGCGGGCATTCGGCACCGACCGAGGTCGGCGTCTTGCGCGGGTGTAGTTTAATGGTAGAACATCAGCTTCCCAAGCTGAGAGCGCGAGTTCGATTCTCGTCACCCGCTCCATGAGGAAGGCCCAGGTCATAGACCCGGGCCTTTTTGCTGTCCTCGGTGATCACTCGCCGCGTGCCAGATTCGTGCCAGAAGGCCTGTCGGCCGACTCCCCGGCTGCCTGCGCCCGAGCCTTCCGAACGGTGGCGTCGAGGCCGGCGGCGACCTCCTCCTGGCGCTCGTCGTCGGAGTGCTGGTAGATCAGTGCGGCCTTCTCGGATGACTGCCCGGCACGCACCATCGTGTCCTTCAGGGTGGCTCCGGATCGCGTCGACAAGGTGTGCCCCGTGTGCCGGAGGTCGTAGAACCGGAAGCCGTCGGGCATGCCGACGATCTCCCGCGCCTTGCGCCACCTCCGCCCGAACGTACTCCGCCGGAAGGGCGCCCCCTTCTCCCCCACGAAGATCAGCCCATCGGGTCCGGGCTCCGCGTACGACTCCAGGTGCCAGCGGAGCTCCCGGCGGAGGAACGCGGGAAGAATCACAGTCCGCGTTCCCGCCTCTGATTTCGTGTCGCCCTGTACCCGCCGCCCGTTCATGCGCTCCGGCTCGGCGAGGCGCACTCGGATCCGAAGGGTGTCCAGGTCGACATCCCTGCGGCGGAGGCCGGCCAGCTCCTCCGGCCGCATCGGGCCGTAGGCGCCCAGGTAGACCATGAGGCGCCACCGCATCCCGACTGCATTGGCGAGCGCGTCGACCTGGACGACAGTGGCGATGCGCCGCTCGGTCGCCTTCTCCTTGCCCGCGCCTTTGATCCGGCAGGGGTTGCGCTGGATCAGCTCGTCATCGACGGCCGTTTCCATGACGGCCTTGAG
Source organism: Streptomyces tropicalis (assembly GCF_029269835.1). Classification (GTDB taxonomy): domain Bacteria; phylum Actinomycetota; class Actinomycetes; order Streptomycetales; family Streptomycetaceae; genus Streptomyces; species Streptomyces tropicalis. Next base: position 239,160 of record NZ_JARJBB010000009.1, read on the forward strand.
GAGCCGGTACGCCTTGGCGGTCATCGTCTTGGCACTGGTCGTCCGCAGCCGTTCGGCCCGCCACTCGCGGACTCGGGGCGCGGTGATCTCGTCCAGGTCCAGGTCCGCGAACGCGGTCAGGTGCTTGTCGAGGAGGTAGCGGTACAGGTCCCGCGTCAGCGGCGCCAACTCCCTCTCTTCCACCCACTTGTCGGCGTACGTGCGGAACCCCACGGCACCGGCTTCGGGGTCCCTCCACTCTCCGCGACGGATCTCGGTCTGCTTCTCCGCCAGCCAGTCATCCGCGTCGGCTGTCGTCTCGAAGGTGCCGGGAGCCGGGCGCATCACGCCGTCGGGGCCCGGGTAGCGGGCCTGGTAGCGGCCGGACGGGAGCTTCCTGATGGCTCCGAATCGACGCCGCCTGCCTCTGCTGTTGGCCATCAGGCGGCCCTCCCGTAGCGCGCGCGGGGACGCCTGATCGGTTCGACGGTGTGGGACGAGACGAACTCCGCCACCGCACTCTCTGGGATGCGTACGTGTCGGCCGACCTTGACGTACCGGATGCGCCGCTCTTCGATCAGCCTCCGCGGGAAGCGGGCGGTCGTCCCGAGGAGCTCGGCGACCTGGTCCACGGACAGATAGCGGTCGTTCATGCGGTCGGCTCTCCTTCCGTTCCGGGGGCGGGTTCGAGGGAGGCTGCGAGCCAGCTCTCGGCGGCGCTGAGGCCGGTGCCGGCGAACACCCAGTGGGCGAGGACGAGCGTGGTTTCGCCTTCCTGCGGCATGACCGGAGCGGCTTGGGCGCGGCGCCATTGGGCGCGTGCGTCGCGGAGGGCTCCGAGGGTGGTGGAGTAGCGGCGGGACTTGGTGGAGAAGTGGCCGCGGAAGCCGAGCATGTGGGCCCAGGCTCGCAGGCGGAGGTCTGCCAGGTCCTTGCGGGCGCCGAGGGTCCAGGCGGTGCGGATCATGCGTCTGGCGTGTTCGGTGATCCTGGCTTGTGCCAGCTCGGCGAGGAATCGTAAGGGCCGGTCGAGGGTGCCCGTCGCCGTCTCGGCGCCCTTGGTGGCGTACTTGGCGATGTACGAGGCGACTGCCCGCTCGGTGAGTTCTTGGCCGCCGTCGAAGTCGGCCGACCGGATCGGACGGACGTCGAGCTGGCGGCCGAAGACGAAGGCGTGCAGCCGGCCGTCGACGTCCGGGCCGTCGACCCGGGCGGCAGCGGTGGCGGCGTGGATGGCGTCAGTCAGCAGCTCGGCCGTGGCCCAGGCCGGGGACGCGGTCTCGCCGCCTTCCGGGCCGTCGAGGCGGATCACCGCATGGAAGTGGACGGCGCCGCGCTTCTGGTATTCGGCCACCTTCGCGAACGAGACGCGCGCGTGGTCGCGGAAGGCACGCTGCGTCAGTCCGGCTCGCTTGGCGACCTCCCGGCGCAGGTAGATGGAGAAGCGTCGCCAGAGGAGCCCGGCATGCGCGTTCCAGAGGACGGCCGCTTCGTAGTCGTACAGGTCCGGGTCGAGGGGTGTTCCCAGGGCCGGGTCCTGGTCGTCATGGCGGACGCCGCAGCGGCAGGCGCGGCCGCTGGAGGGCCGGTTGTGAACCGGCCCGAAGCTGGGGGCGGTGAAGGTGGCGAAGACCCGGGGGTGTGTGGCGACCCGGTCGGGGGTGCCCTTGCCGCCGCGGAGTCCGGCGGTGATCAGGTGGTAGGTGTCGCGGCGGTAGGTCTCGGCGCAGGCCGCGCATCGGGTCGTGCGGCGGTTGTTGCAGCGCACCAGGAGGTTGCCGGCTGGCAGGGCCGTGGAGTCCAGGTGGCGCAGGGCGCGGCCGATCTCGCCGGTAGTGGTGTCGATCGCATGCTCGGTGCGGTGGCCGTCGAGGCGCACGGGGCGGGTGCAGCCGCCCAGGCCGGACAGCTGACGGGCCAGCTCGGGCAACGTGCCCAGCGAGGCCAGGTGGAGAGTTCCGCCAGCGGAGGCGGGGTCTGCCGGGTGATGATGGGGGTTCCTTTCGGCTGTTTCGACAGTGCAGAGGGGACGGCCCCGGGACGGCGGGATGCTTGGCGGCTTGTTGCCGCCCCGGCGGCCGGTCAGCGCTTGTTCGCGCCGCTGATGAGAGAGCGCAGAACCACGGCGGCGAGGGCCACGGACACGGCCGTGACGGCGACCGCCGCCAAGAGCGCGGTGAGCACGACCCCCACGACGACCACACCCACGTACGGGGTGAGAGAGCGGCCGGCGGAGGGCACCGGGGCATGGCTGTGCCGGGGGCTGATGGTGTGCGACGTGGGCAGTGTCGGGATGTCGGGCAGCTTGGGGCGGAGCACGGCGGACCTCCTTGTCAGTGGTGGGTGCCGTTGACGACGTCGACCCCGGAACGGGTGCCGGAGTCGATCGCGGGGGCGAGGAAGGTACGGGAGAGCAGGAAGCCGAACAGCGCGATCACGACGACGATCCAGACGCGGACGCCGAGGAACTTGATCGCGCTCCAGGCGATGAGCCCCAGGACCAGGACGAGCGGCAGTGAGACAGTCACGGGAGCTCCCTCAGCGGACGCGGCAACGGTGGGTACGAGCGGCCAGCTCGGCCGCGGCACGGGTGTCGTAGTCGGTGGAGAAGCCGCAGCGCGGGGCGGTGCAGGCCGCCGTGTGCTTCTCGCGGCCCCGGCCGTCGTAGTAGGTGGCGACCTGAACGGGACCGATGCGGACGACGCGGCGGAAGCGCGGGTTGGCGGGCATCAAGGCAGCTCCTTGGAGTCCTGGTGGCTCTCGCCGGTGAAGTCGGTGACATGGCCGACCAGCCACCGCCGGATCTCCTCGCTCTCGTCGAAGTCGGCGGTGAGGATCACGGGTTCGGCGATGAGCATTGCTTCGGTGAGGCGGTTCTGTCGGGTCAGCTCGGCGGCGCGGTTCAGCGCGCGGAGCGTGGACGGACGCACGGTGGAATGTCCTCCGGGCCAGGGCGACGAGGGCGGGCGGAACGGGCGCAGGGGCAGGGGCAGGGGCAGGGGCAGGGAGGGGTGTCAGCGAGGTCTCGGGGTGCGGCTCGGGAGCCGAGTCGGTCGAGGCTCCGAGGTCGTCGCCGTCTGTCGGGACCGGTTCCGGCGCGGGCTCTGGTGTCCGTGAGCCGTGCGCGAGGAGAGTTCCGCCGAGGAAGGCGATCGCAGGCCATCCGGCGACCAGGATGCGCAGCCAGGCCGGTACGTGGACCAGGTCGAGAAGACCGGCGGTCGCGACGTTCGCGCCGAGTGACGCGGTCAGGGCGACGACGAACCAGCACCAGGCGGCCGGCTTCGATCCCCCAGAGCGGAGCCGGTGCCAGGCGGCGACCAGGAGCAGATCTACGGAGACGGGGTAGGCCCACGCCTTCCATCCGTTCTGCCCCGCAGCTGCAGCGAGGTCGTGCAGGTGGGCGAAGGACAAGGATCCGGCGATGACGGCTTGGACCAGGACCGCGTCCACCCGGGCGGCGGGGCGGCCCATCAGGACGACTCGCCGGGGTAGTCCAGGCCGTCGTCGGGGTCGCCATCGGGCGGGAAGACGCCGGGCGGCGGCTCGGGCAGGGACACGGCCAAGGACGACGCCACGGATACGACGAAGTCCTCGTCGGCATGCGAGGTGTCGGCGTAGAGGGCGAGTTGACCGAGTAGGAAGACGGTCCGGAGGAAGTCTTCGCAGTCGGGGCACATGGCGAGTGCTCACCTTCTTTCGGGCATGACGGGGTAGGGACTCGGCGCGTGACGACGGCGCCGGCCTTGAGCGGGCGTGGTTACTCGGTGACCGGCCGCGGGCTGCTCGACGGCCCGGTGGGCTTCTCAAGAGCCGCAGGACGGGCGTACGGCCGGAAGGGTGAGAGGGCCGGTACGTCGGGGGCGAGGTGAGCCAAGGCCCGGCAGGTGGCCGCAGCGTCGGCGAGGGAGAGGTTGGGGGTACGGATGCGGGACCAGCCGCCCGAGGTGTCACCGACGACGGCGAGGCCGGGCCGCTCGGAAGCGATCGCGCAAGCGGCGGATGCGGCCTCCGGGGCGATGTCCCCGAGTGCCATCTTGGCGGACGCCTCGTCGTTGACCCGGTGGCAGACGCGGGCGGTGAGCTGAGCGCGCAGCATGGTCGCGCCCTTGCCCAGCTCGGCGCCGAAGCGCTGTCCGCAGACCTCCAGGTAGATGCCGGCCGCTCGGCCGAGTTGGGCGAGGCGGATGAGCTGGGTCACCATCTCATCGCGGCGTTCTTCTTCTTTCCTGGTCGCGATGAGGAAGAGTTCCGCCACCTCGTCGACGAACAGCACGACAGGCGCCGGGCGTTCAGCTTCCGGCAGACCCCAGATGTCGGATGTGATCCGTTCGTCCGGGGTGCTCGGGGCGACTCCCTGTCGGGCCTTGATCAGGTCATATCGGTCCTCCATTTCCTTGACCAGTGCGGGCAGCAGATCGGCCGCCTGGTCGGGGTCGGTGGCCAGTGCGGACAGCCGGGCGGCAAACGGCGCCAGCTCGACACCGCGCTTGCAGTCGATGCCGACCAGGACGACGGGCTGAGCGGCCAGGCCGGTGAGCAGGTTCCGCAGGTACATGGACTTGCCCGAAAGGGTTGCCCCCAGGACGAGTTCATGAGGTACGGCGCGGTAGTCGCGGACGTATGGGGTCGCGTCCTCCTTCAGGGCCACCGGAACTTGGAGCAGCCCCAGATCCGTACGCACGCGGGGCATCCGTACCTTCCTGAGAACGTCGAAGCCGACGAGCCGCAGTTCCACGACTCCGGGCTTGATCTCCCGGACGTGGACGGCGTGGACGCCCCAGGCGTGCCGCAACCGTTCGGCGGAGGCGGCCACGTCCGCCGGATCCTGTCCAGGAGCCAGACGCAGCCGCATGCGCAGGCCGGTCGAGGTGGGCCGAATGAGGCCCCGGCGGGGTGGCACCGGCCGCACCTCTCGACGGGTGGTGGCCCGGACGGCCAGCGCCCGCCAGCGGGGAGGCACGACGGTCAGGCCACAGGCGTCCATGGTCGAGGAGTACGAGGCCAGCAACCGGATCACCGACACCGGCAGCCCGACCGTGGACCAGTACGCCGCGGGGTGGGCGTGCCGGGCGTAGGCCGCGCCGCCTATCGCAGCGAGGGACCCGCCCAGCTCGGCCACCGTCACCAGGTCCGCCACGTCGATCAGCCCGCCTGCGACATCGGGAAGGCGCCGGGGGCGACGGCGGTCGCCCGGAAGGCGATGCCGTGTCGCTGCTGGCCGTTGAAGACGCTTTCCCACGGCCGGGCCACCAGGCCCGGCAGCGAGACCGGAGCACCGACGGTCAGTCCTTCCGTGACCCCGCTCTCGGGGATGGTGACCTGCATCAGCGACGACTCGCCCTCGTCGATGTAGACGACGCCGACGGTCATCAGCGCCTCACCGCTCACGGCATCCTTCGCGATCTCGCCGGTCTGGCGGTCACGCACCTTCGGTGCCGGCGCTTCGGTCAGCAGGACGGTGGCGGTCGAGGCGTCAACGCGGATTACACGCACTGAGATGTCTCCTTCAGGGTCGATCAACTTGCCTGACAAGTTGACTTAGCAAGTTAGAAACTAAGGATGCCAAGTTGACTTGTCAAGTCAGATCCGAAGGTGAGTTGAGGAGCCGTCAGGCCGTTCAGTTCAAGCGGTAGGTGTCTTCAAGTTCCTGCCTGTCAGCAGGAAGGAGCACGTCAGAGACTTGCAGAGCTCGCCCGGAGGCGTCGCAGGCGATGACGAGAACACTCAGGACAGGGACGCCGTCCGGCAGACCCAGCGATGCGGCTTCCGCCGCTTCGGGCAGACGCGCAGAAACCCGCTCCGTCACGTGGTCGAAGCGAACCTTCTTGCGGGCCTCCAGATGCTCACGCACACCGGCCGACAGCACATCCGCACCTGCCAGGTCGGTTCCCTCGACCAGGCCGGCGGCAAAGTACGAAGAGACAAGCTCCACCCCTTCGCCGTCTTCCTCGACCAGGAAGCGGCGCATGGTGACCTTCGCGCTCTTGGGCAGCCCCAGGGCCGACGCCACACGCGCCGGGACGGTCACTTCACCAACCTCGACCAGGCGTCCAGGCGTCTGCGACTCGACGCGCGCGAGGGCTTCAAGACCACGGCGGTCCTTCTCCTCGACGACCGCGGGTCGCCCGCGCACGATCGTCCCGAACCCCTGGCGGGACTCCAGCCAGCCGTCCCTCTTCAGCAGTTCCAGCGCCCGCACGACCGTGGGACGGGACATCCCGAACGACTGCACCAGCTGGTTCTCACTGGGAACCCGCGTGCCGGGCGCGTAGGTGCCGTCCTCGATGCGACGCTGGATCGTCTGCGCGAGACGCACATACTTGGGCGCCTCCACTTCATACGCCATGAACGCCGCCTGTCGAGATTGGCCAAGTCAACCGGTCAACCAGACTAGCGACAATCCCTGTGCAGCAGTAGAAGCGGGGGTGTAGCTCCCTCACGAAGGCCAGGCATCGGCCATCACGAAGGAGACCACCGTTCCCCCGAAACGGCTCGGTCCGGAGTGCCACGACTCGGCGAGGGAGTCGACCAGGAGCAACCCGCGCCCGTGCGCGTCACTGGCGTCCGGCCGGCGGAGGCGGACAGCAGCCGGAAACCCCGGATTGTGCACCTCCACCCGCAGCGATGTGACTTCCCTGAACCACTCCACCCGTAAGACCCACTCCTCCTCGGACCGCCCATAGAGGATCGCGTTCGTCACCAGCTCCGAGATCATCAGAGCGCAGTCGTCGACCGAGCAGGCCGGGTTGTACGGGGCGATGAACTTCCGGAACCAGCGCCGGGCCCTGGGTACGGACTCCGGCGTCGGATGCAAGGTCATCGCCCCGAGCCGCGGCGAGTCCTCGCAGGGGTAGCGGTCGATCAGGTAGGTCATCCGGGCTCACTCCTTGCCGCTGCCGTCGCAGTCGAGGCAGCGCCGCTTCGACGTGGCACGAGTGCGGTCGTTGGCAGTGGCAAGGGCCACCGACGTCCGCGAGCTGACGCGCTTCCAGCCACGCCCCCGGCATCCCCGGCAAGCTAAGTGCGTGCCCTGATCCGGCCGCTGACTCGTCACGCCGTGCCCCCTTCGACTAAGTGGCCTTAGCCACTTAATGGATGGTGGCATTAGCCACTTGGGGGGCGCAAGCCCTTCACGCGAAGTGGCCTGCAATCAGGTGAGGGGGTAGCCCTGCTCGAACGCCCAGCGGTGCGGCGGGTAGGTCGCCTCGGCGAACTCCAGCGGCCGGTCCTGGAGGTCGTAGACCACATGGTGAACAACCAAGACGGCTGAACCGGAGTGCAATTGCAGGTCGGAGGCTTCCTCGTCCGTGGCACTCCGGGCGCACATGCGGTCCTCGGCGTAGCTTCCCTGCCGACCCGTCATCCTCTCGACGTACATCAGCGTCCCCTCCTGAATCCGCTCCGGCTCCAAGAGCTTGGATGCGCGCTGGCCGACATCGGGGGCGAACCACGACGTGGACAGGGTGATGGGGCCGTCCTGGTTGTTGGTCACCCGCCGGCGATGCACCGCCCGTCGATCCTTCGTCAGCCCCAGGGCCTCGGCGACGTGATCGGGCGCATCCAACCAGCCCGCCGACGTGATCACGGCGTACTCGCCGGGCGTGTAGATCTTCCCCGTCTGGCGGGCGCGACCGTACAACTCCCTTGCACGCCGATTGACTTCCAGACTGCGCACGTAGGTCCCCGACCCCTAGCGCTTCTCGACGAGCCCCTGATGACTCAGCGCCTCCAGCGACCGGGCCGCGGTGGGCCGGGAGACCTTCCAGTCCGCCGCCAGCTGCCGTTCCGAGGGGACCTCGTCCCCCGCCTGCAGGTCACCCCGAAGGATCTGATCGCGGATGTGGTGCGCGATCTGCAGATACTTCGGCTGAGCCTCCTCGATCTGCGGCATGACCCCTCCTCATTTAAGTGGCTATGGCCTCTAGCCACTATAGGGTGAGTGGCCAGCACCGAAGCCCGTAATGTGGAGCACATGACGCGGTTGATCGTCGCAGCAGGAGGAGGGGGCGACGCAGTCGCCTCCGCAATGCTTCACGCCGCCCTGTACGGCGACGAGGACCAGGCGGTGATCCTCACGTACGCCTGGGACCGTCTTCTCGTCGACCCTGTCCCGGGTCCCCGAGGAGCCGACAGCTTCACTGGCCTGGAGCCACTTACTCGGTCCGTCTGGTCGGTGCCGGCCGAGGCCCAGCCGATCGCCCCGGCAGGCTCAACACTCCCCCGGCTCGCAGCGGAGCTCCCGCACACCCTTGCCCTGCTCGACCCGCAACACGGTGCCGAGGGCATCACCCGCCAGCTCGAAGAACTGGTGGACCACCTCTCCCCCACGTCGATCGACCTCCTGGACGTGGGCGGAGACATCCTCGCCCAGGGCGATGAGCCCACACTGAAGAGCCCACTGGCCGACGCCCTCACCCTTGCCGCCTCCTGCCAGGTGAACGCGCCGGTTCGCTTGCTGGTCGCAGGCCCAGGCCTGGACGGCGAGATCGCACCCGAAATCCTGCGCCCCGCATTCGGTCCCCTCGTCCACACCTTCACGGCGGGGGACACCGAAGCAGTCGGCGACGTGCTGGAGTGGCATCCCTCAGAGGCAACCGCGATGCTCGCGGCAACAGCCCGGGGAGCCCGCGGCATCTGCGAGGTACGAGACGCCGGCCTTCCTGTAGCCCTCACCGACGAGGGGTCCACGGTCCACGAAGTCGACCTGGACGACGCGCTCAGCCGCAACGCTTTGGCCCGCGCCATCATGACGACCGCCACCTTGGACGAGGCAGAAGCTCACAGCCGAGAAGTCTGCGACTTCTCCGAGATCGACTACGAGCGCAACAAGGCAGCATGGCTCACCGAACAGCCCTCGACGAAGCTCGATCCCGCAGACGTGCTGTCCCGACTCGACGAGTTCCAAGCTGAGGCCCGAGCCCGCGGAGTGAGTCACACGACGTTCCGGCACATCACCGAAGCCCTGAACCTCAACGGTTGTCACCGGGATGAGCTCCGCCAACTCCTCATCAGGAGCCGCCCAGAGCAGTACGCGGCTCCCCTGTGGCGCATCCCAGCTGACGACTGAGTTACAACCTTCTTTACGAGTTCAAGCCCCGGCTGCGCTCCGCTCCGCCGGGCGCGCTACCGGCTCCGCTCGGGGCGCCGCTCCTGCCTCCGGCCCGCTTCGCCCCGGCTGCGCCTCCGCGCGCCCACAGGTGGATAGGGCCGACGGCCATGAGTCGATCACCACATAGCGCGGCCCACGCTCAAGGACGATGCCTCCGGCGGGGGATCGGCCGGCACCGGGATGGAGGGGGCGCCGTTCCCGACCGCGGGCCCGTAGAGGGCGTGCGTGGGGAGCTCCCATCCCGTCCGCCATCGACCCAGGCAGAGCCGAGCAGACGCGGCCCAGGGCGTCAAGGTCGTTCGTACAGTGGCGCGCTCCACCTTGACGCCCTGAACCACGCCCGCTCCACGGTGTGTGGGTCGACGGCGGACGGGATGGGAGCTGGGGTGAGTGGTGGGTTGATGTTTGGGCGGGAGGCTACTCGTCGCCGATTCGCCGGTCAGAATGCGCACATGCAGGAATCGTTCATGAACATCTATGGGCCTCGGGAGTCAGGGCCCTATCCGTGCCCATGCTGCGGGTGCCTCACCCTGTGCGAGCGTGGAGGCTTCGAGATCTGCGACGTCTGCTTTTGGGAGGACGACGGGCAGGACCAGCATGACGTCGATACTGTCCGAGGCGGCCCGAACGGTTCGCTGAGCTTGAGGCAGGCGCAGGAGAACTATCGAGAATTCGGAGCCTGCGACAGGCGAAGCCTAGGGAGCGTCCGGGATCCACGCCCTGATGAACGCCCCACAAGTGGCCAGCCACACGGCAAAGGGTCCCTCAGGAGCGCGTGGGACTGAAGGACCGTGGGCGAGCCCCCAACTTGTCACGAGTGCCTCGATGCGCTGACACCAGCGGCTGACACCAACAAGGGCGCACGGCGCCGATCAACGCCGAACCTCAGCGGCAGCCGGCCCAAGGTTCAGCGGACGTATGTCGCGGCCGAGAGAGTGCCTCGATCAACCTGATAAGGATGAGGCCAGGCCTCAAAGCCTTCATTTCGTACGGGCGCCGTCCTCACCGTGGGGCGACGCCCATCGCCTTGACTCGGTGATTGAAACTCCAGCCCAAAGCCGCTCCACCGACCGCTCGTCGGAGTGCTGGCGCAAGGAGCACAGCAAGTACGCTAATCTGCCCTGTACTTGCCTTCGGGCATGCCAGAAAGCCGTGCGCGATCTTGGCGGGTCACTCGCACGGCCATGGCGTTTCAGATCTCGTTTCAACCTTGGAAGGTGACAGATGAGCGAGCCGGAAGCCCTCCCTAGCGCATCCCAAGATGCGTTCACTGTAACCCATAACCCATTGCGCAACGCAATAGGTTCCGAACTGGAGCCCGAGGAGCCACCACACCGCCGCCGCGACGCGTGGCGACACCCACTCGCCGTGGCGGCACTGGGCAGCGCTGCGGCCAGCTTGATCACCGCTTTAACTCCTCTGATCAAGTAACCCTGTCCGTGCCCCTCGTGTGCCCGAACGAGCGGTGCAACACAGCGACGAGGAGGGAGCCACGGGGAGCCCGCAGCGAAGCGCCAGGTCAGGAGGATCGCAGGTCCGCCCGGTCCCGGTTACGCGATCTTCCAAACTGGGTCCGTACCCCCCGTATCGTGGTCCCCGCCCAAGACCCCAGCCCGAGGAGGGTTCCTGGTGACCGCGTGGATAAGAGTCCGACTGCTGTCCAGCACAGCCGAGGGCGCTGTCTACACATGGGCCGATGACGAGGAACGCGCAGGCTGGCTGATCTTCACTCCGACAGGCGGCAGCTTCCATATCTGCGATAGCACGGGGAATCCGCCCCTAGGCGCGATGAGTTTCAACATGGAGACTCAAGATCTAAAACATCGGGACGAGCACTGCTGGCGCTCGTTCTTGCAAGCAGCGTACGGAGTGTGGAAGGCGTACCAAGAGAACCGGAGCTATCCCCAGGTTGCCGACCGCTACTTCTACTGATCCGGCCGCGCCATCCCCGGTGATCTCGCGGTCCGCTACCTGGGCCGTCTGTGGGCCGTCCGAAGGTGGCCAACGACGACAGATGACGACAGCCGGCGACGGCTCTCTTCCTGCTCAGAGAGGGTGCCTAAGGTACCGGCGCAGGTGCTCATCCGTGAACGTCAGTTGAGGAACGTCAGAAATTCCCGTGCCCCAGCCGTGCCCGATAGGGCGGGGAACCACGGGGAACGGCGGGAAGTCCCAGCGTCCGGGCAAGCGAACGGCCCCCGACCATCAGCTCTGGTCAGGGGCCGTACTCACTGCTCAGCAAGCGGAGGCGGTGGGATTTGAACCCACGGTGACATCGCTGCCACGACGGTTTTCAAGATCGCGAACCTGGACTCAGCCACGCCGTCCTCGTGGCCACCGACAGGCAGCGGCGATCAGTCGAGCCACACGAGCATGGCGTCATCCGCCGCCTCGGCAGCCTCGAAGAACTGCGTCAGACCGTCGTACCAGTGACGCCCCCACTCAAGCGCTCCAGGCCTATCCCATCCGAGGGGATACGCCCCAGCCAGGGGATACACATCGGCCTTGATCAGGTCGGCCGGATTCACGCCGCTAACGAGCTGGTCATACGAAGTGGCGCGGAGCCCCCGCGCGGCAAGACGCACCCGCTCCGAGCGCAGGTACCTCGGCGGCCCGTACCCCCAGTCCTCATCCTCGGCAAACGGCTCCTCACCATGGATGACGTCCACCGGGAAGTGGGCACGCGTCAAGAGGAAGCCCAGCATGTCCCAGGTCTTGGACGTGCTGAAATGACGCGCATCGGTCGGCGCCAGTTCTGACTCCTCCTCGGCGTCCTGGACCTCCTCGGCGAAATCTAGCGCCCAGTCAGGGTCCTGAATCGCCCGGTCGAGCTCGGCAGCCGTAACGCGCAAGTACTCACCGATCATGCTCATGGCCGGAGACTAGACGAGGCCTCTGACAGCGGTGGGCGGGCAGACCGTCTCAGTTCCCGTCTCATTCAGCCCCGTACGGGGCCGTTCACACCGGATCGTGGGCGACGCCGGTCCCGGAACCCGGTCAGCCATGAACGCAGGTGAACGGCCCCGTACGAGGCTCACCACCCCACCAACAGACTTGGAAAGCGTGCGCCCCAGAGCAACCTCCTTGGGCCGCCGTGCACCACTGCGCGGAGCAGTGCGCCTTCCAGAGGGACATGTGCCCGGCAATCCTGCACTGGTCCGCACGACGGTCGAGACCGGGGGTGGGGGTGGGAGACATGGCTCGTATGCAGTCCAGGTGTGGAGCGCTCACGGAGAAGGGCACTCGGTGCCGGCGGCTGGCGATGATCGGTGCGTCGCGATGCAGCCTGCATCGTGGCGAGTGGTCGTCGTACACCATCGAGAAGCGCAAGGAAGCCGAACGCAAGGCGAAGACACGCAAGCGTCGCCAGTGACCCCAGCCGGTGTGAGGTGACATCCATGGCTGACATCAACGACAGCGGACAGCGGCGGCGCGGTGCGGTCTGACACGGCCGCGGTCGCCCCGCGCAGCCCGGGTGGACAGGCGGTCAGACCGAACTCCTAAAGCGGGTGTCGCAGGTTCGAATCCTGCCGGGGGCACAGAGAGAAGGGCCAGCTCAGGAGGATTTTCCTCCCAGACTGGCCCTTCGTCGTTCAAGGCGGCTCGCTCCGCTCACCGCGCGCGGCCCGGCCCCCGGCGGGGGATCAGCCGGCACCGGGATGGAGGGGGCACCGTGCACGGCCGCGGGTCCGTAGGGGCATGCGCGGGGAGTTGGGTAAGTGGTGGGCCGAGGTGGCGCACCAGATTTCGGAGCCACCCGGGCGAAAGTCAGACGCGGATGGTCCACGGGCCGCAGGTTGGCCGAGCCCGACTCGACGAATCAGCAGGTTTCATCGAGGGATGGGAACAAGAACCGTGCGGCCCAAACTTCACCTCCACCGATAAAGTCCGGGCCGCATTTATCATTTCACCAATTTACTCGAGAATGACGACGCGAATAGCCCGGTACTGAAAGCCATCTTGCTCGCCGGATTCCCATTCCAGAGCGACTTTCTGCCCCGCAGCGAGGGAACGGAATCCCGGCGCCTCCACTACGGAGAAGTGAGTCCAGCATCCTCCAGGTGTCTCTCTGGAATCGAGGACTCCCCAGCCCTCATCGTCGTCCCATTCGCGAACCATCGCTTCAATCATGAGCGAAGCGTAGCCCGTTGCGCGTCAGACGAGAGTGACAACGAACGGGAAATCGAGGTCGATGGTCCGGGTTCCTCGCCCGATGGGGAAGGTTTCGTGCACCTTCAGATCCCATTTGCAGGACGTCATGCGGCTGCCCAACGACGCTGAAGCATGCACGAAGTACCGCGGAGAGACGCCCGGGTGGCTGTCGTGTGCGACGCTACGACCGTTGCAGTAGAGGTCTGCCCTCTCGGTCATCAGACCGGTGGCCGGCGCGGCCGTGGCCGTGCTGAGTTGCCACCCCCACTGGAGTTTATCACCACTGTACTTTATCTGCGCGCTGAAATTCCCCCTGGGGTCGTTGCCGTTGTACGACGGTTGCTGAGGAGTGAAGGTGTGCTCCCCTGCGGCAGAGGACGGGGTGACAGACACTCCCATGGCACATGCCGATATCACGGCCAGAACAGCAGCCCGCTTCGCGAGGCGCGAAAACATGGTGAACCTCTTTCAGGTCGGTGGGTTCACCAGCGAAGCTATGTGATCAGCAATGCGCACCTCAACGGAAATCAGGCAAAGTTCGAGTAAATAGGCAGCAGTAGCCTGGTTAGGAATTAAACAGAAAAAGGGGCTGAGAAGCTGCGCGAGTCGAGTTGCGCCGTTCAGTTCTCTACATGTGATGCTTCGGCATCGAGTTGCCGGGACGATCCGCATCCTGGCCGACGGCGTACTGTGTGGCCGGGCGTAGACGCCAATCCCCGAACATAAGTTGAGGAATTAACGAGCTACGCCGCCTGCCTTCCGGCGAGGTGGCACGACCGCAGGGCCGTGCCACTCGCGTGCCAGAACCGACGGGGAGTCACGGGGAACGGCGGACAGCAACCCTCCAAGCGGTTGGGCGCGGCCAGCGCTCCTGTCCAGGTGAGCCGCTGCAACGCCCGTAGATCACCTCAGCTTCCCAAGCTGAGAGCGCGAGTTCGATTCTCGTCACCCGCTCCGTAGCGAAGCCCCAGGTCAATGGCCTGGGGTTTGTGCTTTATCGGAGACTCTTCAGGACCTCCGCGCTCGGCTCACCCTCGCACAGTCGTCCGCAGTGCGGCTTCGGTCAGAGTGGTCGCCGTGTGCACCGCGCTGGCGATGGCGTCGTCGGGGGCGAGGCCGCACAGGTCCGTGAGGGAGAAGAGGGCTTCTGCGCCGACGACCACGGCGAGGTCCCGCTTGAGCTGGGCGAGGACTTCCGGATCCGTGACCCCGAGTGTGTCCTCCAGGGGGAGGAGCGCGAAGTCGATCAACCCGAAGCGGACCCCGGGCCTGGCGGTCGCCGTCTCCGGGCGGGTGATGGTGGCCGCGATCATGGCGCGCACCGCTCCCTGCCGGAGGAGTATGCCGCGCAACAGGAACTCGCAGGCGAAGGCGACCCGTTCGACGGGCTCGGTGGAGTCAGCGACCGGTGCGAGCGCCTCGGCGGGGGGCGGCCAGGCGCCGGCCAGGGCCTCGCTGATCAGCGAGGGAAGGTCGGGGAAGTAGCGGTATGCGGTGGCCTCGGAGACCAGGGCCGCGCGCGCGATGGCGGGCATGGTCACCTCGCCGCCCGTGCCGATGAGTTCGCGGGCGGCTTCGACGATCGCTGTACGGGTGCGCTTCTTCTGATTGGTGCGGCCGGTCTCCGCCTGCGTCGTTGCCACCAGTACGTCCCCTTTCCTGTCCGTCCATCCGCCGTCACCTTATCACTGGCAACTCTCGTCGTAAGAGTCCACTTGCATGATGATGCCGAACCCTCTAACCTCCTTCGTGAGAGTCAACTCTCACGAAGGAGATGACGATGACCAAGGTTTCCGTGGTAGGTCCGGACGACGGCGAGACGATCCATCTGGGACCGGCACAGATCCGCATCCTCGAGGACGGCAGCACCACCGGGCACCGTCTCGGCATGGCCGAGATCACCCTCGCCCCGCATACCGAAGGGCCCCCGCAGCACCGTCACGCCCAGCACGACGAGGGCTTCTACGTGGTCTCCGGCACCGTGCACTTCACCGTCGGGGAGACGACACATGTCGCACCGGCCGGCACCCTCGCGATGATCCCGCCCGGGGCCCCGCACACCTTCGCCAACCTCGGCGACGAACCGGCGGTGATGCTCAACACCTTCACGCCCGACCTGTACGTGCAGTACTTCCGCGACCTGCGGGACATGATCGCCGGCGGTCGGGAGCTGACCCCGCAGGCGACCGTTCAGATGATGGGCCGTTACGCCACCGTGCCGGCGACCGACCACGCGTGACGGCGGCGTCGGCAGTCTTCGCCAACCCCTCCCTCCGACAATCGACTTGGAGACTTCCATGACCGGCACCGCCCGCACTGTCACCCTCACCCTCGACTCCGGCGACGTCGACCTGAGCTTCACCGACGACGAGCGGGGCAAGGGTCACCCCTTCCTGCTCCTGCACGGCGGCGGCGGTCCTCAGACCGTCGCCGGGTTCGCCGGGCTCCTCGCCGAGCAATGGCCGGCGCGGGTCATCACCCCCGTCCACCCCGGCTTCGGCGGGACCGCCCGGCCCGACTGGCTGACCGACGTGCCCACCCTCGCCCAGGTCTACGTACGACTGCTGGAAGACCTCGGCCTGGAGGACGTCACCGTCGTCGGCAATTCCATAGGCGGCTGGATCGCCGCCGAAACAGCCCTGCTCGGCAGTGACCGGATCAGCAGCGTCGTCCTCGTCAACGCCGCCGGCATCCATGTCCCAGGCCACCCGGTCGCCGACCCCTTCGCCCTGACACCCGCCGAGCTGTCCGCTCTCTCTTTCCACGACGTCGAGAAGTTCCGCATCGACCCCAGCACGTTCTCCGACGAACGGCGCGCGGTCGCGGCCGCCGACATGGCCGCGCTGCAGGTCTACTCGGGCCCGCACACCATGGCCGATCCCACCCTGCGCGAGCGCCTGGCCAAGGTCACTCTCCCGGTCCTCGTCGCGTGGGGCGAGAGCGACCAGGTCGTCGACACCGTGTACGGACGCGCGTACGCCGCCGCCATCCCCGGCGCCCGGTTCGAGCTCCTCCCCCGCACCGGTCACATGCCCCAGATCGAGACTCCGGGGCAACTCCTCCCTCTGGTCTGGGACTTCGCCGAAGTGCACGCAACCCATCGGCCCACCAACTGAGCGCGGGAGCCCACGTGTCCGATCCCGTACGGGGGCGGCGCGCCCCCGTCCTCGCCGTCTGCTGCCTGAGCGTGCTGCTGGTCAGTCTCGACGTCACCGTTCTCAACGTCGCACTTCCCTCGATGCAGCGGTCCCTGGACGCGTCCGTCTCCGGCCTGCAGTGGACGCTCGACGCGTACACCATCGTCCTGGCCTCGCTGCTGACCCTGGCCGGCGCCACCGCCGACCGCGTCGGACGGCGGCGCGTCTTCCAGTTCGGTCTCGTGCTGTTCACCGGCGGGTCGGCCCTGTGCAGTCTGGCGCCCACGACAGGATGGCTCGTCGTCTTCCGTACGGTGCAGGCGGTGGGCGGCAGCATGCTCACCCCCGTCGCCATGGCCATCCTCGCCAACACCTTCACCGCACCACGGGAGCGGGCGCGGGCCATCGGCGTCTGGGGCGGGGTGGTCGGCCTGAGCATGGCGGCCGGGCCGGTCCTCGGCGGGGTACTGGTGGAGTGGGCCGGATGGCGGTCGGTGTTCTGGCTGAACGTGCCGGTCGGGCTGGCCGCGCTGACGCTCGCCGCGCTGTTCGTCCCGGAGTCCCGCGCGCACACGGCCCGACGCGCCGACCCCGTGGGCCAGCTGCTGGTGATCGTCCTGCTCGGCGCACTGACGTACGCCATCATCGAGGCGCCCGGAGAGGGCTGGACCGCTCCGATCGTGGCCTGCCTGATCACGGCAGCGGGCGCGCTGGCCGCCTTGATCCCGTACGAGAACCGGCGCGCCGAACCGCTGATCGACCCGCGGCTCTTCCGCAGCGCGCCTTTCAGCGGGGCCACCGCGACAGCGGTCCTCGCCTTCGGCGCGCTCGGTGGCTTCCTGTTCGCCAACACCCTCTACCTGCAACGGGTGGTGGGACTGAGCGCCCTGGGCACCGGGCTGCACCTGCTGCCGATGGCGATACTGTCCTTGGTGTGCCCGCCGCTGTCCGGGCGGATCGTGGGCAGCCGCGGCCCGCGGATCCCCCTTGTCCTCGCGGGGGCCGGTATCGGCGCCAGCGGTGTACTGGCTGTCGCCGTCACCCGCTCCGCCCATCCCTCGGACATCCTGCTGTACGTCATATACGGACTGTTCGGTCTCGGCTTCGGCTTCGTCAACGCACCGATCACCTACACGGCGGTGTCCGGCATGCCGCGCGCCCAGGCCGGCGTCGCCGCCGCAGTCGCCGCGACCAGCCGTCAGGTCGGATCCTCGCTCGGCATCGCGGTGATCGGCGCCGCGGTCGCATCCGGCGCGCGGCCCACGGCCTGGTGGATCATCGCCGGGTGCGGGGCGGCCATCCTGGTACTGGGCACCGTCACCTCCGGCCGCTGGGCCGCCGCCACCGCGGAACGTGTCGCCGCCCAGCTCGAACCCAACCCGCCGCGCGCCAAGGCGGACACCCCCGGGTGACCGTCACCGGTCTCACCGCCCCTCGCGAGCTGCAAGTGCACGTTCGACACAGTTGCCGCGTGCCGGATTCTCACCGGAACGTTGATTGCCTGGGTCGCTGGTGCCGACATGTGGCCCGCGCAACCTGCTGCGAGCGAGGAACCGGCCCTACCGGCCGTCATACGAGGGCTCGAACATGCTCTTGCCAAACGTCAACGCGATCCACGGGCCTCCAGCTCTGCCGACTCCTCGCCCAGCCATCATCGGCCCGGCACCGGACGCGGTCGCCCCGGACCCGGAGGCGACGGAAACAGCGTTGCTGAACGTCCCTGGGAACTGGGCGCCGAAGTTCTCGACTGGTTCGCCTGGGCCCGATCCCGAGGGTGGCTCGTCCATCACCTCCGGCGTGCCGCTGACATCACGGCCCAGGTCAGCACGCCGCCGAACCAAAGCAGCGTGTTCGCAGCACGTGCCCGTCCAGAACATGTCGGTTGACAGTGCTCCTCAGGCGATGTCGTGGATGTTGTGCTCGGTCAAGTCGGATGCATGCCGGGCGACAGCGCGGTAGTCGGCGTCGTCGTGCAGGACGGCCAGGCCGTGGTGGGCCGCAGTGGCGGCGATGACGCAAGCGCCCCGCGTTCTTTGGCACCGACACGTCGGGGTGGAGATCGCTGAACATCTCCGTGATCTCGTCGTACTCGCGTCCGTTCCGGGCACCGTGAAGGAATCAGGCACGGCGCTGATGCCGCCACTGGCAACACGGAAGGCCCCCGACGGTCCGGACCGCCACGGAGATGGCGGCGCCCGACGAAGACGAACGAGCTCTCCGCAACCGGATGACCGATGAGCCACATGGCGGCTGATTCCGGCCGGCCCGCACAGGACACGAAGGCCGCCGTCGGACTGGACGCCTGCGCATGGCCGCGACGGCGCCGGCGCTGATCTCGTGGACGAAACCACGCAGCCTTCGGCGGTATCGAGGGAGCACACGATGGGCGTGACGGCGTACTAGGCTGGACGACCAGGGGCGGCTCTGCCGCCCATCGTCATGTCTGCGGAGGTGTCCTGTGAAGTTGGGGCTGCACTACTGGAACTTCTCAACCCCCGCCGATCCGGCGCAGATCGCTCCCACCCTGGCCGAGACCGCTCGGGTCGCGGAGCAGGCGGGCTTCGCCTCGTTCAGCGTGATGGATCACTACTTCCAGATGGAGACGCCGGCCTCCGCGGCCGACGAGCCGATGCTCGAGGGATACACGGCCCTCGGCTATGTGGCGGCGCTGACCGAGCGCATGACCTTGGGGCTGCTCGTCACGGGCGTGATGTACCGGCAGCCGGGCCTGCTGGCGAAGATCGTCACCACGCTCGACGTGCTCTCCGGCGGGCGCGCCCGCCTCGGCGTCGGCGCGTCCTGGTACGAGCGGGAGCAGCGCGGGCTCGGCGTGCCCGTGGTGCCGGTTGCCGAGCGCTTCGAACGGCTCGAGGAGACGCTGCAGATCTGCAAGCAGATGTGGAGCGACGACAACGGATCGTACGAGGGACGGCACTTCCAGCTCGCTGAGACCCTCTGCGTGCCGGCACCGCTCACCCGGCCCCACCCGCCGATCATGATCGGCGGAGGCGGCGAGAAGAAGACGCTGCTGCTCGTGGCACGGCACGCGGATGCGTGCAACCTCTTCGGATCCAGCCCCGAGGACGTGGCACACAAGCTCGACGTCCTGCGCGCGCACTGCAGCGACGTGGGCCGCGACTACGACACGATCACCAAGACGGTGCTGGCGCTGCAGCCGCCGCTGGACGACCCGAAGGCATTCCTCACCCAGGCCGAGCAGTACGCCCGCCTCGGCATCACCGAGCTGCAGACGATGCCGGACGGCGACCCGGTCTCATTCGCCGAGCGGGTCGGCCAGGACGTGGTGCCGCACCTCGCGTCGATCGGCTGACGGCGGCGGGGGGACCGGCCGCTGCCCACTGACCGCACCTGCCGGTGCCTGCCACACCCGTTGGGACTCCGCCTCCGAGTCGCCCTCACCGGCGACGGGACGGTGCACCCCTGAGCCGGGGGGTGGGCCGCGCCGCACCCCTCCGCCCAGGGGCGGGCCGTCGGTTCGCGGCGTCCCAGGCGGCCGGCGCGACCGTGTTGCCGGTCACCGTGCCCTTGGCACCGTCGACGGCGAACCGGTGCAGGACGCCGTCGGTGCCCAGCACCCACGACCGCCCTGGCGCTTCGGCCGCCCTGCTCCGCTACCACGCGCAGCGCCTTCGTCCTGCCGTGGGAAACCGCCTTGTCGGCCGCTTCGATCGCCGCAGCGGCCTGGGCGCGAGGGCCCCCGCCGCGCTCCGGCCGTCCCGGCCGCTCCAGCCGTCGCCGTCGAGCCTGGTCGAACGGGTCAACGCGCTGCGCGGCGCACACCGGCCCCGGCCCGGTCGGCCACGGCTACACGCAGGCCAGCCTCACGGAGGGCACCCAGTACACCTCCTTCCGCGTCTCCGGCCACGTCGTCGGCTGGTCCCGGGCACCCGCACCACCGGGCGTCGTCGACCGGCCTTGCCGGCCGGGAGTCAACGGCACTTGTGCGGACGGCACTTGGGGCGGGACGTCGGAAGGCCCGGCCCGGACGTGGCCCCGGGGGCCTTCCGCCTGCCGGGCCGGCCCGCGTGCTTGGTGGGCGCCGGGGTGGGAGAGGCGGAGGGGAGACCGGGCTCGTCGGTGCCCGTGCCGAGGGACGCGGGGGCGGGGAAGGGGAGGTCGGGCCGGCCGTTCAGGGCGTCGTGCATGTACCTGGTCCAGATCTGGGTCGGGATGTCGCCGCCGAACACCTTCTGGAGGCCGCCGACGCCCGCCAGGGACTGCAGCTGGGGATGGTCCGGGCTCTCCTTGAAGAGCACGACGGACGTCGCGAGTTGGCGGGTGTAGCCGACGAACCAGGCCGACCGGTAGTCGTCGGTGGTACCGGTCTTGCCCGCGGCGGTCCGGCCGAGGGCCCGGGCCCTGGTGCCGGTGCCCCGGGTGATGACGCCGCGCAGCACGTCGGTCACGTTGTCGGCGACCGACGCCGGCAGGGCGCGTACGGGGGCGGGAGCGGCGAAGCCGGGCCGGGCCGTCCCGTCGTGGGTCACTCGGGTCACCGAGTACGGCGTGACCTGCATCCCGGATGCGGCGAACGTGGCGTAGGCGCCCGCCATGCGGATGGCGCTCGGGGTCGAGGTGCCGATGTAGAAGCCGGCGCTCGGCGCGGCGAGGCTCTCGGGGCGCAGGCCCATCGCCTTCGCCGTCCGGGTCACGCGGGAGTGGCCGACGTCCTCGCCGAGCTGCACGTACGGCGTGTTGACCGACTGCTCCATCGCCGTGCGCAGGGAGATGTACCCCCAGCGGTGGGGCGTGTCGTTGTGCTGGTGGAGGAGGCCGCTCGGGTCCTTCGCGTCGGTGACGTAGGCGCCCTGCTGATCCTTGATCCGTATGCCGTCGTCGCCGTCGAACCGGCTGGCCGGGGTGACCGGCGCCGGGGCCGTGCCCGGCTTCAGGACGGCCCCGTACTGGAGCGCGGAGGCGAGGACGACCGGTTTGAAGGTCGAGCCCACCGGGACGCCGGACGTGTCGGCGTTGTCCGCGTAGTGGGCACGCTCGTAGCCGGGTCCGCCGTAGACGGCCAGGATCCGGCCGGTGGCCGGGTCCACCGAGGCGGCGCCGGTCTGGACGTCCCGGTCGGCCGTCCGGTGGGCGGGGTCGAGGCGCTGCGCGCGTATCCTCGCGACGGCTCCGGCCAGTTGCGCCGTCCTCAGGCGGTCGAAGGTGGTGTGGATGTGGTAGCCGCCCCTGCTCAGGCTGCTGTCGGTGATGCCGGGGTCCCGCTGCTGAGCGTACGACCGGGCCAGCTGGACCAGATAGCCGGCCTGTCCGGTGAGGCCCGAGCCGGGCGTCCACCTCCTGGGCGCCGGGAAGCCGGCCGCCGCGTACCGGGCGCGCTGCTGCTCCGTCAGCCTGCCGGTGCTCACCATGCGGTCGAGCACCCAGGACCAGCGTGCCTGCGCCCGTGCCCGCGCCCCGGGGGCGGAGTCGGCGTACTGGAAGAGGCTCGGCTCGTTGACCGCGGCGGCGAGGAAGGCGCCCTGGCTGACGTTCAGCTTCTCGACCGGGAGGTTGTAGTACACACGGGCGGCGGCCTCGATGCCGTTCGCCTGCCGGCCGAAGTAGCAGGTGTTCAGGTAGCCGTGGAGGATCTGCCGCTTGCTCATGCTCGCGCCGATCTTGGCGGAGATCAGGAGCTCCTTGAGCTTGCGGGACACCGTCTGCGACTGGTCGAGGTAGGTGTTCTTGACGAACTGCTGGGTGATCGTCGAACCGGACTGGACGGAGTCTCCCTGGGCCATGTGCACGATGGCGCGCGCGATGCCCTGCGGGTCGATGCCCGGGTCGGTGTAGAAGGAGGCGTTCTCGGCGGCGATGAAGTCGCCCTGCACGCCCGCCGGGACCCGCGCCAGGGAGACGTTCTCCCGGTTGACGCTGCCGTCGGTCGCCAGCACCGTGCCGTCGGACCAGTAGTAGACGTTGTTCTGGAGCAACGTCGAGGGGTTGGGGTCGGGGATGGTGATCGCGGCATAGGCGTACCCGACGGCCGCGGCCACCGCACCGACGCCGAGCAGCAGGGACGCCAGCACCTGGCGCCACGAGGGCAGCCAGCGTCGCGCGCCCGCGCGGCCCGCTCTCGGATAGTCGATCCAGCGTCCGCGCGACGTGGTGCGGGCCGCGCCGCGGCGGCCCGCCGCACGACTGCCGGAGATGGTGCGCTGCGGCGGCCTGCGCCGGGTACCGCTCATGACCTGACTGCTTTCAGTACCGGTGGGTGGTGTCGTGGGGAGGGGTCGCGTTCGGCCGGGGCTGCGGCTGAGCCTCGTACGGCCAGGGGTCCGGGTGGGACTCGTACGGTCCGGGCAGCGGGGCGGCCGCGTACGGTCCGGGGGCGGGGGCGGCCGCGTACGGTCCGGGCCGGGAGACGGCCGCGTACGGGTGCGGCGGCGCGACGCCTTCGGCGGCTTCCGGAGCCGGTTCCGGCCGCGCGGGGGCCGCGGTGCGGTCCTGACCGGTGGGCTCCGCTCCCGCCGGTGCCTGCAGGGTGCCGTAGCGCTCCATGCGCTGCCAGCGGAGCCGTGATCCGGACACGGCGGTGAAGACCGACTGGACCACCACCAGATACATGAGCTGGCGGTAGACGAACTGCTGCAACGGCAGGCTCCACAGCGGACCGGGGCGTTCGCCGTCCAGCCGGAACGCGTACAGGCCCATCGCGAGTTGCAGGAGAAGGAAGGCGAGCCACAGGGCGGTGATCCGGACCGGGTCCAGGAAGAGCAGGCCGTACAGGGCGAAGACGTCCACGACCGGCGCGAGCAGGGGCAGCAGCACCTGGAAGAGGAGGAGGTAGCCCAGCCCCCGGCGGCCCAGCTTCCCGGCGGCGCCTCGCTGGACCAGCGCGCCCCGGTGCTTCCACATCGCCTGGAGAGTGCCGTAGCACCAGCGGTACCGCTGCCGCCACAGGGCGTTCAGGGACGCGGGTGCCTCGGTCCAGGCCACCGCGCCCTCCTCGTACACCACGCGCCAGCCGGCGCGGCACAGCGCCATGGTGAGGTCGGTGTCCTCGGCGAGGGTGACGTCGCTGACGCCCCCGAGGGCGAGCAGTGCCCGGCGGCGGAAGGCACCGACCGCACCCGGCACCGTCGGCATGCACTCGGCGAGGTCGAACAGGCGGCGGTCGAGGTTGAAGCCGACCACGTACTCGATGTGCTGCCAACGGCCCAGCAGCCCGCCGCGGTTGACGACCTTGGCGTTGCCGGAGACGGCCCCCACGCGCGAATCGGCGAAGGGCTGCACGATCGTGCGGACGGTGTCGGGTTCGAAGACCGTGTCACCGTCGACCATGACCACCAGGTCGCAGGAGGCCGCGGCGAGCCCGGTGTTGAGCGCGGCCGGTTTGCCCGCGTTCTCCTGCCGGATCACCCGCACCCCCGGCAGCCCGAGCGCCTCCACCAGATCCGCGGTGCCGTCGGTGGAGCCGTCGTCCACCACGATGATCTCCACCGGGTGGTCCGAGGCGGACAGCGAGCGCACGGCCGCCTCGATTCCGGCGCTCTCGTTGTACGCGGGGACGATGACGCTGACCGGTTCGGTCACCGGCGGCCCCCAGGACCTGCTCCGGCGCCCCGTCCGCAGCCGCCGGTGCCGGCGGGCCGCGACCACCACGACCACCGCGCGCAGCACGCTGACCGCCCCGGCCGCGTACATCAGCACGCCCAGCAGCCACACGACCCGGTCGCCTGCCTGCAGCGCCGTGACGAGGGCCATGCCCTGGAGGCGGTCGCCCGGTCCGGCGAACTGGACGGGACCGGCCATGCCGACGGCGGCGCCGACCGTCGCGAACCGGAAGCCCCGCGCCTTGAGCCGGGGGATCAGGGTGTTCAGCGCGGCGACGGTCTGGGAGCGGTCGCCTCCGCCGTCGTGCATCAGCACGATCTGCCCGGCGTGCCCGCGCGGGGTCGCGTTCGCGACGATGCGGTCCGTGCCGGGACGCTGCCAGTCCTCGGCGTCCTGGGTGGAGAGCACCGTGACGTAGCCCGCCGCGCCGGCCTGCTTGACGACGGACCAGTCGGCGTCGTCCAGCGCGTCGTTCTCCGAGGAGTACGGCGGCCGCAGCAGGGCGGTGGTGATCCCGGCCGCGCCGGTCACCGCCAGCTGGGTCTCGCGCAGTTCCAGGGACCGCTGCCAGGGAGCGAGGCGGGACAGGTCGGGGTGGGTGAAGGTGTGGATGCCGATCTGGTGGCCCTCGGCGACGATCCGGCGGACGAGTTCCGGGTGGGCCACGACCTCGGTGCCGACGACGAAGAAGGTGGCCCGCACGTGGTTGCGGCGCAGCACGTCGAGGATGCGGGGCGTCCAGACGGGGTCGGGGCCGTCGTCGAAGGTGAGGGAGACGGTGCGGTCCTTGGACCGTGCGGTGTGCACGGCGCCGGCGGCGTTCGCGATCACCGGGCCGCCGCGGGTCACCCGGGCGGGCACCGTGCCGCTGCCTCCGCGGGCACCGGTCACGTCGTCCGGGGTGATCCCGAACATGTGGTGGGTGTACCCCTGCAGCAGAAGGGCCGTCGACAACGTCACGGCGAGCACGCTCAGCAGCAGCCAGTGGGGGCGGGGGGTGGCGGTCCGGCGGGTACGGCTGCGGTGGGCGGGAGCGGTACGGCGGCGGCGATCGGTCACGTCAGGGCCTTGGTTCACTTCACGGGCTTGTGGGACGTCCCGAGGGCACGCCCGTGGGAGGAGGGCGTCGGGGCCGGGGTCGGGGTGGGGGTGGCGGTGGCCGTCGGGGAGGCCGCCGCGGTGGGCGCGGACGCGGCCGCGGGGGCGGCCGGGGCAGCCGTCCGGCCGGCCGCGGCGGAGGCCGTCCGGACGGTTGCCGGGCGAGTGTCCCCGTGCGTCGCCGTGGCGCCTGCGCCCTCCGTCGCGTGGCCCGTGCCGGACGGGGAGTCGGGAGCGGTCACGCGGGGCGTGGCGGGTCGGTCGGCGCCCGCCTGCGGGACGAACGGGGCGCTGATGCCGGGGCCGCCCAGCATGGTGCTGATCAGCAGGGCGACGTAGCCGCCTGCGGGAATCACCAGGAGCCGTGCGGCGCGCCGCACGAGGCGCTGGCGCCGTCCTGAGGAGTCCACGAACACCGGCCGCGCCGACTCGCTCTCCGACGGGTCCGGGCCCGGCCCGGATTCCGGTGCGGGCACGAACGGGACGGGCCGTGTGCCGGTCTCCGGGGCCTCCACGGTCAGGACGTCGCCGTGGTCGGCCTCCCAGGGCGCCGGGCTGGGCGCCCCCTGCGCGAGCTGCACCGGGTCCCAGTACAGCGTGGCCGTGTCGCCGCCGTACCCCTCGTGGCCGTGGACCTCGCCGCCGTGTCCGTGGTGGCCGTACCCCTCGTGGCCGTACGCATACGCGTACCCGGCACCGCCGTACGGATCCTCCCCGTACGCCCCGCCGTTTCCGTCCGTCCACTGCACGACTCGTGTCCCCTGTCCCGGTCGGCCGACGCGGCCGTCCACAAGGACAGAGCGCGGCGGGCCGGAACTGTTACACCTCCCGCACAGCTCACCCCTCGGACATCCACTTCACCACGGCTTCTCCGCAATCGGCCGTCTGCGCGTAGAACGCCCTCAGTTCCTGGTGAGCCGCCGCGAAGGCGCCCCACGTCTCGAGCTCCGCGACCGCGCCGCCGTAGCGCGGCAGCAGGTCGTCCCGGGCGGCATCCCACAGCGCCTCGAAGTCGGCCGCCGCGAGGAACCCGGCCACCTGACGGGCCTGGGCCGCCGTCAGCACCAGGAGCGGCGCCTTGCGCCGGTCGGCGCGGAACACCGGCAGGCCGCCGAGCACGGCCTGGCCCCGGGGCCGGCTCCGGACCGGGGGACGCGAAGGAGCGCCGGCGTAGATGCGCTCCTGGTCCCGGCAGCGCGGGACGGTCTCCGCACCGTCCTCGAAAAGCCGTTCCAGCCATGTCGCGCTGTTGCGCAGCGCCGAAGGCGGCACCGCGCGCAGACGGAGGTACGCACTCATGCCAGAGGGAGCGCGCCGGGGCGTCCGGGCGTCACACGGCGCGGCCGGCACCCGGGGGCGGGCCGGGCACCGCCGGTCCCCCGGGTTGCCGCGGGGCCGGTCCCCCGGGTTGCCGCGGGGCCGGTCCCCCGGGTTGCCGCGGGGCCGGTCCCCCGGGTTGCCGCGGGGCCGGTCCCCCGGGTTGCCGCGGGGCCGGTCCCCCGGGTTGCCGCGGGGCCGGGGCCCCGGTCAGTGGTCGGGGCCCCGGCCCCCCGCCCCTCTCCGTGCCGCCCGCGGGAGGAGTCACGAACGGCCCCGGGAGTGGTCCGGTCCGGAGCGGGCTGCGGCGCCGGCGGAGCGGCCGCTCCGGCCCGCCCGGCAGCGAACCCGGCATTCCCCCAGCGCACGGGCCGCGCGAAGCGTCACCCGGCCCGGCGCGGGGGCGCACCGGCAGGGCTCCGCCGCCCCGGCACCCGCGGGCCGGAACCGGCGGCGACGGCCCCGGGGGGCGTCGTCGAAAAAACGCGTGGGACGAGCGATGCGTGGTGACACTTCCGTGACGGCGGACGCTGAACATCATGGGCCGTCGATGCGACCGGAGCGCGCTGGACGGCAGCACTCGCTACGAACCGGCGTGAACGAGGACGATCTTGGGCCAGGTACGGCATCCCCGCCGCGCGCAGGCGCGCGACGGGGAACTGGGCGCGGCGGTCGCACGGGCCCAGGACGGCGACGAGACCGCCTTCGCGATCGCCTACCGGATCGTCCAGCCCGGCCTGCTCGGCTACCTGCGCGGCATCGTCGGCGACGACGCGGAGGACGTGGCGTCCGACGCCTGGCTGGAGATAGCCCGCGACTTCGGGCGCTTCAAGGGCGACGGCGCGGGCTTCCGCGGCTGGACCGCGACCATCGCCCGGCACCGGGCGCTGGACCATCTGCGCCGCCAGCGTGCGCGGCCCCGGGCGGGAGGGACCGAACAGGACGTACTGGACCTGCCCGGCCCGCACAGCACTCATGAACAGGCGCTGGAGTCCCTCTCCACCGGGCGGGCACTGGAACTGGTCCGCGGACTGCCCCGGGACCAGGCCGAGGCGGTGCTGCTGCGGGTCGTCGTCGGCCTGGACGGCCCCACCGCCGCACGCGTCCTCGGCAAGCGGCCGGGAGCGGTGCGCACCGCCGCCCACCGGGGCCTGAAACGCCTCGCCGGCCAGCTGGGCATCGGCGGCGAGGCCGAGGAGGGTGTGACGGATGGGGCCTGCCGCACGCTGGGGAAGTCGACATGAACGACGACGGCAGCGGCCGGCGGGCGGGCGGGCCCGGCAGACCGCACGAAGAGGAACTGTGAACAGGAACGGAAGCGGACATGGGTGAAAGGCTGAGCGGCGGCGGAGTCCCGGGCCGTCGATGTGCGCCGCACGACGCCCTGCCCGGCGCTCGGACCGCGCGAGACGCCGCCACCCTGGAAACGGCCCTGGCCGCCGCCATCCGTACCACCGACCTCGACCCCGAAGCCGAGCAGCGGGCCGTGGCCGCCTTCCGGGTCTCCCGGGGCGAGGGCGCGCACCGGGCGGCACGCACCCGGCGCCGGGACGACTGGCGGCCGGCCGCGGAGCGACGTGCCCGGCGCCCGCTGAAGATGACGTTCGGCGTGGTGTTCGCCAGCCTCACCCTGGGCGGCGTCGCCGTCGCGGCCATCGGTCCCGCGGGCTCCTCCTCCCACGCCGCCGGCGCCGGCCGGGGCACCACGCACCCGTCCGCGCCGGCAGCGGACCGGCCGGGCGGTGCACCTTCGCCTGTGTCCTCCCTGGGCTCCCGGCCGACCGGCCGGCCGGCCACCGCCCAGGACACCGAAGCCCACTGCCGCGCCTACGAACAGGTCCAGGGCCGCGGCAAGGCACTGGACGCGAAGGCCTGGCAGCAGCTCGTCACGGCCGCCGGCGGCAGGGCCGAGGTCACCGCCTACTGCGCCGCGCAGCAGACACGGGCGCCGGCCGCGTCGGCCGGTACGGGCCGGTCCGGCGAAGGCGCCGCGGGCGCCGGGAACGGCGCGTCGGGCAGGACCGGCACCTCCGGGAACGGCACGTCCGGCAGGAACGGCACCTCCGGCACGTCCGGAGGCAACACCGGCGGCACGGGCAGCACGTCGGGGAAGAGCCGGGCGGGCGGCGGCCAGGGGGGCTCGAAGCACAAGTAGCCCCCACCGTGCCCGTACCGCGCCGACGGGGCCGGGCCGGAGACCCGGGCCCCGGCCGCCCGGTGCGGTGATCGGCCGCCGCCCGCCGGAAGCGCGCCGGATCAGGCGCTCCCGTTGTCCGTGAAGGGATTCCGGGCCGGATCCGGCCCGGAATCCCTTCAGGGCTCAGTTGACGGAGTCGAGCTTCGCGCGCTGCTCCTGGGTGAGGTCGAGGTCGACCGACCCGAGGCTCTCCTCCAGCTGTGCCACCGACGAGGCGCCGACCAGGGGAAGAATCGGGATCTCACCGCCCATCAGCCAGGACAGCACGACCTGGTTGACGGTGGCGCCGGTCTCCGCCGCGACCTCACGGACCGCCTTGAGCCGCGGCTGGGTTCCCGCGTGTTCGAAGCCCGGACCGAGCGGCTTGTCGTCGCGTACGTACGCGCCCGAGAGCAGCGGCGAGTACGAGACCTGCGTGAGCTCCGGGTTGGCGCGCAGGTAGCTGAGCAGGTCGCCGCTGACCAGGCCCTGGTTGCCGTCGGGCGAGCGCAGGCTGGGGATGTCGGTGCGCTGGCGCAGGTAGCTGTGGTGGTGCTGGAGAACCTCGTAGCCGGGCACGCCCGCCGCCCGGGCCAGGGCACGGGCGCGTTCGACGCGCCACGACCAGTGGTTGCTGGCGCCGAGCAGACCGGCCACACCGTCCGCGACGACGTCGGCGAAGCCCTGGACGGTCTCCTCCAGCGGGGTGTGCTCGTCCATGATGTGCGCGTACAGCAGGTGGATCTTCTCGATGCCGAGGTTCTCGCGGCTGCGCTCCGCCGACTCCCGGATGGCCTTGGCGGACAGGCCCTCCACATCCAGGCTGAAGGTCGAGGTCGGCTGGTTGGGGCGCGCGCCCAGTTTGGTGGCGATGGTGATCTCGTCGCCGACGCCACGGCTCTTCAGCCAGCGGCCGACGAGTTCCTCGCTCTCGCCGCCCTGGGTGCCGTGCACCCAGAACGCGTAGTTGTTGGAGGTGTCGATGAGCGTGCCGCCCGCCTCCGCGAACCGGTCGAGGATCGCGAAGGAGGTGGCCTCGTCGACGGTGGTGCCGAAGGTCATGGCGCCGAGGCTCAGCACGCTGACCTTGCGGCGGGTCTCGGGGGAGCTCCCCATGACGCGGTATTTCACAGCGGGTCCTTTCGGTTCGGGGGTTACGGAAGCGCCGGCAGGTGGGAGCGGAGCTCCGACACGACGGCGTCCAGATGGGGGACGAGGAAGAAGTGGCCGCCGGCGTACGAGCGCAGGCGGAACGCGGCGGTGGTGTGGGTGTGCCAGGCCCGCGCCTGCGGTTCGTCGACGCGTGGGTCGACGTCACCGATCAGCGCGGTGATCGGGCAGTCGAGCGGTGCGGCACCGCGGAAACGGTAGGTCTCGGTGGCCACGTAGTCGCTGCGGACGGACGGCAGGACCGCAGCGAGCAGTTCCGGGTGGTCGAGCATCCGCTCGTCCGTGCCGCCCAGCAGCTTCATGTCCGCGATCAGCTGTCCGTCGTCGGCGAGGTGCACCGCACCCGGCGCGGGGATCGACGGTGCGCGCCGGCCGGAGACGGTCAGGGCCGCGGGCGGGAAGCCCGCGTCGCGGAGCCGGCAGGCCACCTCGAAGGCGAGAGAGGCGCCCATGCTGTGCCCGAAGACCGCGAGGGGGCGGTCCAGGAGGGACGCGGAGTCGGCGAGGAGCACGGCCGCCACCAGGTCGGCCATGTCGTGCAGCGATTCCACGCACGGCTCGCCGAACCGCTCCTGGCGGCCCGGGTACTGGACCACCAGGGTGTCGGCGTGCCGCGCCAGGGCGGTCGAGAGCGGGAAGAAGTACGAGGCGTTGCCACCCGCGTGCGGGAGGACCAGCAGCCGCGGAGCACCGGCCGGGGCGGTGTGGAAGCGGCGCAGCCACGGTGTGCCGGCCGGTGCGACCGCGGGCGCGGTCCGGGTCCGGGACGGGGTCGGAGCCGTCATGTGGCCTTCCCCGCCCGTCCGTCGCCGCCCCGGGCGCGCCGGGCGGTGATCGGAATGTGCTTGTAGCCGGAGACGAAGTTGGAGCGCAGGCGCTCGGGGGTTCCGGCCGGCTGGAAGTCCTCGAAGCGGGTGAAGAGCTCCTGGTACAGCGTCCTGAGGGTGACGCGGGCGACGCTGTGGCCGATGCAGTAGTGCGGCCCGATGCCGAAGGCGAGGTGCTTGTTGGGCTTGCGCCGGATGTCGAACTCGCTGCCGCCGGGGAAGACCTCGTCGTCACGGTTGGCGGAGCCCAGCCAGACCACGACCGCGTCGCCCGCCTCGATCCGGGTGTTGCGTATCTCCACGTCGCGGGTCGCGTAGCGCAGGAAGTGGTTGACGGGGGACGCCCACCGCAGCGACTCCTCCAGTCCGGTGGCGTCCGCCTCGGGGTGTGCGGCCCAGTCCTGCAGCACTCCGGACTCGATGAACTCCGCCATGACGAAGTTCGGCGCGTGCGGCGTGGTGACGTTCGCGCCGAGCAGCAGGCTGTAGCAGTTGGCGACGATCTCGTCGGGCGCCATGTGCCGGCCCTCGAACTGCGTGGAGATCAGCACGCTGAGGAGGTCGTCGGCCAGGTGGTTGCGGCGGTACCGGACCAGGTCCTGGAAGTAGGCGAAGAGATCGCGGTGGGCCGCCTTCAGGGTGGCGTCGCGGCCGCCCGCGTCCTGGTACTCGGCGTCGTCGGCCGCGATGCACACGGTGGTGAGCCGGTTGAGCCAGCCCCAGTCCGTGGTGGGCAGGCCCATCATGGTTCCGGTGACCGACATGGGCAGCGCGAGCATGGCCTGGGCGAAGTCGAAGGTGCCCCCGTCGCCGAGCGGTTCGATGAGCGGCGTGACGAGGTCGCGGATCATCTCGCGCTGCCGGTCGACCGCCTTGATGGCCAGGGCCTTCTTGAGCCGGCCCTGCATCTCGGTGTGGCGGGGCGGGTCGGTGGCCGCGAGCTGCTTGCCGCTGGCCGGGTCGTCGAGGCCCAACAGGTCCAGCATGGTGCCGCGTTCGGAGGTGAAGGTCGTCGTGTCGCGCAGCACCCGGTCGGCGTCGTCGAAGCGGACGATGTTCCAGAACCAGCGTTCGTCGTCGACCTGGTGCCGAGTCAGCGTGCCGAGGGAGCGCAGGTGGCGCCAGGCCGGATGGGGGTCCCCTTCGCTGTAGACCCCCGGGTCGACGAGGTCGACGGCGTCGGCGGAGCCGGTCGCGGCAGCATGCAGGGGGCATCCGGTCGGGGGTGCGGGGATCGGAGGGGCAGGGGCTGGTGCGGCGTGGACGGTCAAGGCCCGTCTTCCTTTCGCCGGGATGGGCGGTGGGAACGCGCCATGGCGCAGCCCCGCGCGGCGCGAGGAGAGCGGCGCAGGGTGCACAGGAAAGGACGGGGCACGGGCCACCGGGACGACGACCCGGGGCGGGGCCCAGCGTGGCGCGACGGGGAACCAACCGGTCTGCGCGGTGTGACGGCCGGGGGACGGCCGGGGGTGCTGTGCGCACAACGTACAGGAAGGCCGGGGGAGACGTGAAGCGCTTTCGGTGTCGCGCTCCGCTCCCGCGCCCTCATTCCGACGCCTCCTCCAGGAACCCGCTCTTCGCGATCAGATAGGCGAGTTGCGCCCGGCTGCGGCTGCCGAACAGCTCGGCCGCCCACCGCATGTGGTTGGCCACGCTGCGCGGGCTCATGCCGAGTCGGGCCGCGATCGCCTCGTCGGTGTAGCCGTTGACCATGTGCCGCAGGATCGCCAGCCGCACCTCGTCGATCAGCACCGGGGGCAGCCGGCTGCCGGGGAAGGTGTGCAGCGGCGAGGCCCGCTGCCAGACGTGCTCGAAGACGCTGACCAGGTAGCGGATCACACCCGGGTGCTCCACGGCGAGCGCGATCTCGCTCCGCTCCGAGGCGGGGTCGGGGATGAACGCGATCTTGCGGTCGCAGACGATGAGCCGGTTGAAGACCTCGTCCAGCGTGCGGACCTCGCCGCCGGCCCGCACGATCTGCTCCGCGTAGGTGAGCGTGGGCTGGTGGGACCGGATGGTGTGCTGGTAGATCGTCCGCTGGACGATGCCCCGCCCGATCGCCTCCAGATCGCTGGCGAGTGCCTTGTCCAGCAGCTCCTGCGGGCGGCCCCCACCGGGCTGCGCCGTGAGCAGCTCCTCCCGGCAGGCGTGCACGGCCGCCGAGAGGGTCGCGCTGATCGCGTGGGAACCCTGCACCACACGGATCAGGTGCGAGTCGCCCCGGCCCGAGCTGTCCGAATACACGTCCTGTGCCCGGGCTATGGAGGCGCGCAGCGTCGCGAGGGAGTCCTTCCTCTCCTCGATGGCGCGTTCCATCCGATCCATCTGGGCTCCGGCCGCCAGCCGGGGCGGGATCGGGGCCAGGCTCCCGTCCCTCACGCGCCGGATGAGTCCCAGGTCAAGCAGGCATTGGGGGCTCCTGCCCGGCGTCGGCCTGCCCTGCAGGGTGTCCGCGTAGTACTGGAGCCCGTTTGCGCAGATCTCGACTGCGCACTCTTCTCCCTCTACATCCGATTTCCCACACATTTCTCCCCCTTGCTGGATGTCGCATTGCAGGATCATCCTCCCCGATCGCCGAGACCTGACAGGCAGTAGGACGCACAATTTCGGTCGGGGAACCACCACAGATCCACCACAGATCCACCTCATGCAGCGCTGTCCAACCAGTGAAGAGAAGGGTGAGAGATGTTGCAGCACGTATTCGTGCGCTTTCTGGCCGCGTCCGCACTGACGCTCGCGGCCGGGGCGGGTCTGGCCTCTGCCGTCGCGTCCACCGCCGACGCCAAGCCGTCCGTCACGGTTCTGGCGGACTCCCAGTGGGGCGCGTCCGCACCCCAGGGCGGCACGGGGGCCAACGACTCCCCGCGGGGCTGAACACCCCACCCGCCCGACCGCCGGGGGCCACCCCGCGCCGGGCTGCCCGGTGCGGTGCGACGTCCCTCTGCGCCCGACCGGTTGACCGGCACCCACGGACCCGTCAGGCCGGCTCCACGTACGCCCTGACCGACGGATCCACCGTACGGAGCACCAGCTGAGACTCAGGCCACGCCCGGCCCGGGTCGCCACCCCCCGCACCATCCCGACCGCCCGGGGCCGAGCCCCGCACGGTCCGATACGCGCGGCCCCGGTCCTCCGCAGGTCGGAGGGCTGCCCTCACACTCCACCGTTCCCGCAGACTTCGGAGGCCCCTTCGTGCTGCCCGCAGCGCCGCACGGACCGTCACCGGACGGAGACGTCTGGTATCCGGCCACCCGGGTGCAGCAAGGCATCTGGGTCCTGGACCGGGACGATCTGCTGCGTCCCACCCAACTGGTACCCACGGTCGTCGAATTCACCGGCCCCGTGGACCACACGGCCCTGGTGGCGGCGGTCGGACGGTCGCTCTCCCGGCACCCCTCGCTCCGGGCGCGCTTCCGGCTCGACGTCAGGCGCCGCCAGGTCGAGTACCGCACCGACGGACCTCCGGCCGAGCCCGGGTTCCTCGACGCCGAGGCCGAGGGCTGGACCGAGGAGGAGGTCGACAACCTGGTAAGGGTCCTGTGCACCACGCCCTTCGACCTCGCCCAGGACGCGCCCGCCCGTGCCGAGGTCGTCCGCCTGGGAGCCGAGCGCACTCTCCTCGTGGTCACCGTGCACCACATCATCTTCGACGGGGTCTCGCGCGGCATGCTCCTCGAGGACGTCTGCGCCCTGTACCGGGCCGCGGTCGACGGGGTCGAACCACGGCTGAGCAGCCCGCCGCACCCCGCCTCCGTCGCCGACGGGCGCACCCCGGAGGAGACCGCCACGCAGGTCGCCGAGGTGGTCGACCGTCTGCGCGGCGCGCCCGCCGAGGTCCGCCTCCCCTTCGCCCGTGCCGCTCATGACGCGTCCGAGGAGGCACTTCTCGGCACCACCGTCACCACCGCCCTCGACCCCGGGGCCACCGCAGGGGTCATGGCGGTGGCGGCCCAGGAGGGCTGCACCCCGTTCATGGTCGGCGTCGCCGTACTGGCCGCGGCCCTCGCCCGTACCGGCCCGCAGCGCGACTTCCTCATCGCCTTCGCCTGGCCGGGCCGCGACGATCCCGCCACCGCCGAGGTGATCGGGATGTTCATGACCACCGTCGTGCTCCGCGTCACCCTCGGGCCCGAGGACACCTGGCGCGACCTGCTCGCCGGCGTACGCGTCAGCAGCATGGAGGCCTTCGTCGACAGCGACGTGCCCCTGGACGCGGTGTCCGCCGCCCTCAACCCCGACCGCAACGCCCTGTGGCCGCCGCTGTCGCCGGTCCTGGTCAACCTCGACGAGGCACCCCGGTCCGTGGACCTGACGCCCGGTACCACCGGTCGCCTCCGGCCCCTCGACCCGCTGTTCGTCAAGTACGACCTGGCCCTGTTCGTCCGCCTGGAGGACACCCCCGGCGGACGGCGGCTCGCACTGTCCCTGGACTACCCGGTCAACGTGTTCGATGCCGACGGCGTCCAGCACTTCCTCAGCGGCCTGCGGCACAGCGCCGCGGACCTCGCCACCTTCCCGGAGAGAACCGTGCTCGAAGAGTCCGCCAGCCCCACCGTCGCCGCCCCGGCCGTCGACCTGGACGACCCGGCTGCCCGCCTCGAACTCGTCCGCTCCATCTGGCGCGAGGTCCTGAACACCGACGAGGTCGCCGACGACGTCAGCTTCTTCGAGTCCGGCGGTGACTCGCTCCTGCTCGTGCTCCTCGTGGAGCGCCTCGGCCAGGACTCCGGCCGCGAGGTCCGCACCATGGACCTGTTCCGCTCGCCCACCGTCGGCGCCCAGGCCGAGCTCATAGCCGCCGCGGACAAGGCCGGCGTGCCCACCGCCGACCGGGACCGGGCGGCGCTCCTCGCCGCCGCCCGCACCCAGGGAGGAGCCACCCGATGACGGCGACACCCCGCTCGCTGGCCGCCGGGGTCCTGGACATCCCGGACGGCCCGGACGCCTTCGGCGACGAGAGCTTCATCGCCCTGGGCGGTGACTCGCTGCGCGCGATGCGTCTGGCCGCTCTCCTCCAGGAGGAACTCGGGCTGCGCCTGGCCCTCATGGACCTGCTCGGGGACGCCCCGCTCGGCCGCGTGCTCGAGGGCGCCACGGCCGTCGCCCCCACCGCACCACCCGTCGAGTCCGCCGGGCAGGACCTCACGCCCGCCCAGCGGGGCATGTGGCTCATCGAGCGGGTCGCCGGAGGCTCCCCGTACAACCTCGTCTTCCGCTGCTTCACCCACGGCGGCCGGCTCGACCGCGACCTGCTCGCCAAGACCGTCGCCGCCGTCGTCGCGCGCCACGAAGGGCTGCGGACCGTCTTCCGCGAGACCGACGACGACGTGGTCCAGGAGACCCTGCCCGCCCACACCCCCGAGATCGTCGAGCACACCTACGCCGGCCCGGACGAGGCGTTCGAGGGCGCGGTCCGCCGCCAGGCCGCCGACCTCGGGCGCGAGCCCTTCGACCTGTCCGCCGGGCCCGCCTACCGGTTCGGCCACTGGACGTGCCAGGAACGCAGCGCCCTCGTCCTGACGGCGCACCACATGGTCCTCGACGGCCATGCGGTCGGGCAGCTGCTGCGCGAGATCTTCGAGACCTACGCCGAGTTCGCCGCCGCGACCGCACAGGCCGCCCCGCACGCCGTGGGCACCCCGCTGGCGGCCCTGCGCCGGCACCAGGAGGAGACCCGCGCCCGGGGGGCGTGGGAGGAGCAGACCGCGTTCTGGCGCGGCCACCTCGACGGGGTGCCCGCCATCCTCGAACTGAGCGCCGACCGGCAGCGCCCGGCCGTCCAGGACGGCGCCGGCGACCGCCTCGGCCTCGACCTCGGCCCCGCCGTCACACGGCAGGTCGCCGCGCGGGCGCGTGCCCTCGGCATCACCCCGTACGCGTTCCTGCTCGGCGCCTTCGGTCTCACGCTGGCCCGCCGCACCGGCGTCCGCAGCCTCCTCGTGGGGGTGCCGCTGCTCGGCCGGGCCACCTCGGAACTGCGCCGGCTCATCGCCGTGGCGGGCAACCTCGTGCCGGTGCGCGTGGACGTGGAGGACGACCTCGACGTCGCCGCGTACCTGCGCGGGGTGCACCGGTCGCTCGCCGCCTCCATGGACGCGGGCGACCTGCCCTTCGAGGAGCTCGTCGCCCGCCTCGGCGTCGAGCGCAGCCTCGGCTGCCACCCCCTCGTCCAGGTCTGCTTCGGCATGCACGACCAGCTCGTACCGCGCGAACTGAGCGCCGGACCGCTGCGCGTGCGCGTCGAGGAGGGCCACGGCGGCGGCTCCCAGTTCGACCTGACGATGCTCATCGGCCACGCCGATCCGTCCTACGCGGGTCACCTCGAGTACGCCACCGGCGTCTGGCGGCAGACCGAGGCGGAGGCGTTCGTCGCCGACTTCCGCACCGCCGTGGCCCAGCTCGCCGAGGACACCGGCGCCCGTCTGGAGGACGTCCGCGGCATCTCCGACGAGGGCCGTGCGCTGCTCGACGAGATCAACGCCAGCGGCCGGGACTTCCCCGTCACCTCCCTCGACGCCCTCTTCCGCGAGGTGGCAGCCCGCACGCCGGACGCCGTCGCGGTCCGGGACGCCGCCCACACACTGACGTACGGCGGGCTCGCCGACGCCGCCGCCGAGCAGGCCCGCCTTCTGACCGCCGCCGGCGTGCGGCCGGGCGACCGGGTCCTGGTGGGCGTGGAGCGGTCGGTGGCCGAGGCCGTCGCCGTGCTCGGCGTGGCCTGGGCGGGCGCCGCGTACGTCGGCATCGACCCGGCGCTGCCGGACGGCCACCTGACCAAGATCCTCGACCGGGCCCGGCCCACCGCGGCACTCACCGGTCCCGTCGACGGGGCGGTGGCCGAGCGCCTCGCCGGCCTGGGCGCCCCTCCCGTCGCGACCTGGGAGCCCGGCTGGCGGCCCGGCCCGGCCGACACCGCGCCCACCCCGCCCGCCGACCCGGCGCGCCTGGCGTACGTCGCCTTCACCTCCGGCTCCACCGGGCAGCCCAAGGGCGTGTGCGTGGCCCACCGGGCCGTCATCCGCCTGATCCACGAGGCCGGCTACGTCCGTCTCGGCGGGGGTGAGCGCATGCTGCGGCTCTCTCCGCTCTCCTTCGACGCCTCCACGCTGGAGCTGTGGGGCGCCCTGCTCACCGGCGCCTCCCTCGAGGTCCACCCGGCCGGCCTCGCCTCGCCGACCGAGCTGGGCGCGTTCCTCCAGCAGCGCGGGATCACCGTCGCCTGGCTGACGGCCGGACTGTTCCGGCTGGTCGCGGAGTTCGCCCCGGACTCCCTCGGCTGCCTGCGGCAGCTGCTGACCGGCGGCGACGTGGTGCCCCACGAGCACACGGCCCGCGTCCTGTCCCGGAACCCCGGAATCGTCGTGACCAACGGCTACGGGCCGACCGAGAACACGACGTTCACCACCACCCACTCGGTGACGCGCACGGAGGACGTGGACGGACCGCTGCCCATCGGCCGTCCGGTCCCCGGCACCCGTGTGTACGTCCTCGACGCCCGGCGCCGGCTGCTGCCGCCCGGCGCGGTCGGTGAGCTCTACACCGGCGGCGAGGGCCTGGCCGACGGCTACCTCGACGACGAGGCCGGGACGGCCCGGGTGTTCGGCCACCTCTCCCCGGACGTGCCCGAGCGCCTGTACCGCACCGGCGACCTGGTGCGCGTCGACTCCAGCGGCCGGCTCCGCTTCCTCGGCCGGGCCGACGACCAGGTCAAACTGCGGGGGTACCGGGTCGAGCTGAGCGCCATCAGCGACGTGCTCGCCGGGCACCCCGAGGTGCAGGACGCGGTGGTGGTGGTGACCGACGGCGGGGGCGCCGACAAGCGACTCGTGGCCGCCGTGGTCCTCACGCCGGGCGCGGCCGCCGACGCCGTCGGGCTGCGCGACCTGCTCACCGAGAAGCTGCCGTCCTACATGGTCCCGAGCCTGTGGGCCGTGGTGGACCGGCTGCCGGTGACCGCCAACGGCAAGGTGGACCGGGGGGTGCTGGCCGCGGCCGCCGCCCCGGCCCGGCAGGTCGGCGCCACTCCGGCCCCGGCCACCGCTGCCGCGGAGCCGGCCGCTCCGGCCGGGCTGAGCCTGGAGCGCGTCGCCGCGCTGTTCGCCGCCGTCATCGAGGGCGAGCCGCTCTCCGGCCTCACCGAGGACACCGACTTCTTCATGATCGGCGGCAACTCCCTCGGTGCCGTGCGCCTCATGCGCGAGATCAAGCGGGAGCTGGGCGCCAGCGTGCGGCTGCGGGACTTCCTGCTGGCGCCCACGCCCGCCGGGCTGAGCGCGCTCGTCGAGAGGGCCGCCGTCTGATGGCCGGCACCGCGGCACCGGTCCCCTCGCCGCCCCTCGCGGACGGCGTGCGGGCGCCGGAGTGGGACGAGGGCCTGGACTGCTGGGTCGTGACCGATCCGCGCCTGGCCCAGCAGGTCCTCCACCACCCCGGCTTCGCCTCGGGGACCTTCGAGCGCTCCTTCCAGCTCTACATGACGGACGCGTCCCGCGCCGAGTACCGGGAACTCACCGAGTTCCTGCGGCTCTGGTTCGTCCAGGCCGACGCCCCCGAGCACACGAGCCTGCGCCGCCCCGTCCAGCGCATGCTCTCCGCCTCCTACGTCCGGTCGCTCGCGCCGCGCGTCGAGGAGATCACCGACGAGTGCCTGACCGAACTCGCCGCCGCCCGCCCGCAGGACGTGGTGCCGACCGTGGCCGAGGGCATCTCGGGCAGGGTCATGGCCCACGTGGTCGGTATCGACGTCCCGCCGCCCGTCCTGCACCGGTGGTCGCAGACCCTGTCGTTGTTCATCGGCGCGATGTACCGCCGCGACCACGCGCAGGCCGCCCACCGGGTGATGGTGGAGATGTCCGAGGCGCTCGCCGGCGCCCGGGCGCTGGAGGGGTTCCCCGCCGGCACCCCGGCCGACCGGGCCCGGACCACGGCGACCTGGGCGATGTGCCTGTTCGGCGGCCTGGAGACCACCGCGTCACTGCTCGGCTCCACGGTCCTGACCGCCCTCGGCGACCGGGCACTGTGGGAGACCGTCACACGCGACGCGGACGGCGCGGTGAGCGGCGTCGTCGAGTCGGTGCTGGTCGGTCGGCCGCCGCTGCGGCACCTCGGCCGGGTGGTCGCGTACGACCAGGAGATCGCCGGGGCTCGGCTGCGCCGGGGGGACCTGGTGCTGGTGAGTCTCACCGGCCAGGGGCCGCTCGACGAGGCCGGGGCCGGTGCTCCGGGAGGGTGCCCGGTGACCGGCGCGGGCGGCGACCGGAACCTGGTCTTCGGCAAGGGCCCGCACTACTGCGTGGGCGCTCCCCTGGCCCGTCTGGAGGCGGCCGTGCTGCTGCGCCGGCTCGCCGCACGGTTCCCGGACGCCCGGCTGGGCGAGGAGGCCGCCGTGTGGGGGCCCAACCTCAGCTACGTCGGCCTCGACCATCTGTACGTCGACCTGGGCAGGGAAGTCTGACATGCCCCACTCCCCCGTCGAGGGCGCGTCCCTCGGCACACTCGACGAGAACGCCGTCGCGGTCGTGGGCATGGCCTGCCGGCTGCCCGGTGCGCGGGACGTCCGGGCGTTCCGGGCGCTGCTGCGGGCCGGCCGCGACGGCATCAGCCGCCTCTCCCCCGAGGAGCTGCTGCGGCGCGGTGCGGACCCCGCGTACACGGGCCGGGAGAACTTCGTGCCGGTCATGGGCGTCGTCGAGGAGTCCCGGTGCTTCGACTGGGCCTTCTTCCGGTACAGCCGCGCGGAGGCGGCGGCGATGGACCCGCAGCAGCGGGTCTTCCTGGAGTGCGCGGCCACCGCGGTCGACGACGCCGGTCTCGACCCCGTGCGGTTCCGCGGCCGGGTCGGCGTCTACGCGGGTGCCGACCGCTCGGGGCCGGGACGCGACGACTCCGCGCTGGGCGAACTGGCCCGGTACATCGGCAGGGAGAAGGACTTCGTCGCCACCCGGGTGGCCTACAAACTGGGCCTGCGCGGGCCCGCGCTCACCGTGCAGACCGCCTGCTCCACGTCCCTGACCGCCGTGCACCTCGCGGTGCGGGCGCTGAGGGGCGGCGAGTGCGACGCCGCCCTGGCGGGCGGCGTCACCGTGATGCCCGCCGGCGAGTGGGGCTATCTGTTCGAGCCCGGCGGGATCCTCGCGCCGGACGGGTACTGCCGTCCGTTCGACGCGCGGTCCGCGGGAACCGTGCCCAGTGAGGGCGTCGGCGTGGTGGTGCTCAAGCGGCTCGCCGACGCCGTACGCGACGGCGACCGGATCGCCGCCGTCATCGTCGGCACGGCGGTCAACAACGACGGCGCCGAGAAGATGGCCTACACCGCGCCCTCCGCCGCCGGGCAGAGCGAGGTCGTCCGCGCGGCCCTGGCCGATGCGGGCCTGGCCGCCACCGCCGTCGGCCACGTGGAGGCGCACGGCACCGCCACACGGCTGGGCGACCCCATCGAGGTCCAGGCACTCACCGAGGTCTACGGGGAGGGGAGCGGGGAGACCGGCTGGTGCGCGCTCGGCGCCGTCAAGAGCCAGGTCGGGCACACCGGCGCGGCGGCCGGGGTGACGGGCCTGATCAAGACGGCCCTGATGCTGGAGTACCGCGAGATCTACCCGACGGCCCATTTCACGGAACCCAACCCCCTTCTGGAACTGCAGAGTTCACCCTTCCGGGTGGCTGCGGGGCTCGCCCCGTGGGAACTGCGCGCGGGTCAGGAACTGCGCGTCGGGGCGGTCAGCTCGTTCGGCGTCGGCGGCACCAACGCGCACGCGGTGCTGACCGAGGCCCCCGCCGGCGCACGGGACGGAGCCGCGCGGCCGGCCGCCGGGCCCCGGTTGCTGCCGCTGTCGGCGCACGGCCCCGCGGCGCTGGCCCGCCTGGACGACGACCTGTCCCGTCGCTTCTCCGCAGAGGACGCGCCCGGACTCGACACCGCATCGTGGACGTTGGCCGGGCGCCGGATCCACCGGCACCGGCAGGCCGTGGTCGTACGCGACGGCGCTCATGCCCCCGAGGCGCTGCGTGCGGCGGGCGCCGCGGCCGGGCGGCTCGACGCCCCGCGGCGGCTCGGCCGGGTGGCCTTCCTCCTCCCGGGGCAGGGCACCCTCACGAGCGCCGCGGGCGAGGCCGCCCACCGCCTGCTGCCGGAGTTCCGCGCGGCGTTCGACGAGATACGCACGATCGCCTTCGAGGACTGCGGGGTGGACCTGGGCCCCGTGGTCGCCCCGCCCGGGCCCGGCCCGGACGGGGGGCGGGACGCCGACGACTGGTACGCCGACACCGTCCACCAGCAGCTCGGCCTCTTCGCCCTGGGCTGCGCCTTCGGGCGCCAGCTCGCCACGTGGGGCGTCGTCCCGCACGCGATGCTCGGCAACAGCATCGGCGAGTACACCGCCGCGGCCCTCGCCGGGGTGTGGACCCTGCCCGACGCCGTCACGGTGGTGCACCGGCGGGCCGTCGCGATGCGGGACACCGCGCCCGGCCGGATGGCCGTGGTCGGGGCCGACCCCGCCGACGTCGAGGCCCGGCTGCCCGAAGGCTGCGACATCGCCGTGGCGGTACGCGGCAACGGGTCGGCGGTGCTCTCCGGGCCCGGGGCCGCGATGGACGCTCTCCTGGCGGGGGATGCCCTGAGCGGGCTGCGCGTCACCCCCGTGCACACCCGGCGGGCCTTCCACTCGCCGGCCATGAACTCGGCAGCCGAGGCGGTGCGGGACCATCTGTCGTCGATGCCCGCCCGCCCGCCGCGGCTGCCGTACATCTCCAACACGACGGGCGGGTGGGCCGACCCCGAGGCCGTGACCACCCCCGGCCACTGGGCCGCGCACGTGCGGGAGCCGGTCCGCCTCGACACCGGCACCGCCACCCTGCTGGCCTCCGGGTGCACCACGTACCTGGAGCTGGGCCCCGGCGGCTCGATGACCGGCTCACTGCGCGGCGCGCCCGGCTGGGACCCCGGTCATCGGACCGTCCGCCTCGCCCCCGGCGGGCGGGCCGACGCCGAGACCGGACTGCTCGACGCGATCGGTGCCCTGTGGGAACTGGGGGTCGACGCGGCCCTGGAGACCCTCCTCCAGGCCCGGTATCCCGCCGCCGAGGACCGCCCCCGCCGCTGCTCGCTGCCCGCGCATCCGCTGCTGGGCGAGGACCCGGAAGCGGATGCCGTGCGCAGCGGCGGCCCGCACCCGCGGCGCGGACGGCCCTCCGCCGGAGCCCGCCCGGATCGGCCCCTGAGAGGCGTCCTCGAGGAAGTGTGGTGCCAGATCCTCGGTGCCGCCCCGGTGAGCGACGAGGACGACTTCTTCGCCCACGGCGGCGAGTCGCTGCTCGCCATCGCGCTGGCCACCGCCGTGCGCGAACGCACCGGCACGGAGATCTCCGTCACCGACTTCACCCGGAGGGCCACCTTCGCCGGGCTCGTCGGGCTCGTCGAGCGGCAGCGGCCCGGACGGGACGGACCCGCCACCGCGCCGCCCGGCACGGCCACGTTGCGCGAGGGCACCGGACGCGCCGTCTTCCTCGTGGCGGACGCCCTCGGCACCGCCCTGCCGTATCGGGACCTGGCCGACCGGCTGGACCTCGCGGACGGCCGCCCGCTCCTGGCGCTGGAGAGGTCCGCGCCCCGGGGCGGCACGATCCGGGCGCTGGCCGCCGCGCACGCACGGACCCTGACGGAGGCCCAGCCGACCGGCCCGTACACCCTCGGCGGCTGGTCCTTCGGCGCCGTGGTCGCGCACGAGACCGCGCGGCTGCTCATCCGCCGAGGGCGGGCCGTGGACCTGCTGGTCCTGCTCGACGGCTACGTGCCGGACACCCGCCCGCTGCCCGTCGCCGCCGCCCCGGACTTCCTGTTCGGCGGGGCACGGGCCGGCCTCGACACGCTGCTCGGCGTCGGGCCGACGGCCGGGGCGCTGCGTCGCAGCCCCCTGGGGCGCCGCCGGTTCCTCGGCGGACAGGCCGCCGTACTGGCCCACCGGCCGGGGCCGGTGGACTGCCCGGCGGTGCTCTTCAAGGCGGACGCCGGCCCGGGAACGGCCGCCCGGCTGACCCGACGCCTGGCCGGGCTGTATCCGGCGGGCCTGCGCGTGATCCCCGTCGCCGGCGACCACTGGTCGATGCTGCGGCCCCCGTACGTCGACGAGCTGGCCACGCGCGTCGCTGACGAACTCAAGGAGAGGAACGACTCATGACGGTCTCGCAGACACCGCCGGAGAGCACGGCGGACGAGACGCCGGCCTCCGGTGGGCAGGAGCCGCCCGGACCGGAGCGGGACGAGGCGGAGGGGTCGGCACCGGCCGGGAATCCGCCCGCGGCAGCGGCCGAGAAGCCGCTGCTGAAGAACGTCGACTTCCAGGCCCTGTGGATCAGCGAGGCGTTCGCCGCGCTCGCCAAGGAGACCGCGGAGGTCGCGTACCCGCTGCTCATCCTCGCCTCCACCGGATCCGCCTTCTACGCGGGCGCGGTCGGATCGGCCCAGCTGCTCACCGCCAGCCTGCTGTCCATCCCCGGCGGCACACTCGCCGACCGGATGGACCGCCGGCTGCTGATGATCATCTGCAACGTGGTCCGGGCCGTCCTGCTCGGCCTGTTCAGCCTGCTGATCTTCGCGGACCGGACCCACCCCTTCCTGGTCTTCGCCATCGCCATCGGATCGGCCGCCTGCCTCGGCATCTCCAACCCCACCGGGCTCGCCGCGATCAAGCAGCTCGTCCCGCCCTCCCAGCTCAGCCAGGCCACCGCCCAGAACCAGATCCGCTACTTCGCCGCGACCATGGGCGGCCCGCCCATCGGCGGTGGCCTCTTCGGTGTGGCACGTGCCTTCCCGTTCCTGAGCTCCGCCATCGGCTTCGTCGTCTCCACCGTCCTGCTGCTCTTCATCCGCAAGCCGATGAAGGTGGAGCACATCGCCCCCGGGGAGAAGCGCCACACCGCCGAGGGCTTCCGGATCCTGGCCCGCCAGCCGATCCTGCGGCTGCTGATCGTC
The DNA here is from genome assembly GCF_029269835.1 of Streptomyces tropicalis. Lineage (GTDB taxonomy): Bacteria > Actinomycetota > Actinomycetes > Streptomycetales > Streptomycetaceae > Streptomyces > Streptomyces tropicalis. The sequence goes on from NZ_JARJBB010000009.1 coordinate 283,669, forward strand.
TGGATCATGGGCTCGAACATGGCCTTCACCCACTCCGGCGTCTTCCTCGCCCTGATCGCCACGGCCGAGAGCCGGGGGGCCTCCGCGGGCTTCACCGGCCTGCTGCTGTCCATCGCCGGCGTCGGCGGCCTCATCGGCTCGCTCATCGCGGGGCCGGTCATCAAGAAGGTCGCACCGGCCAAGCTCTTCCTGGCAGCCGCCTGGATCGGCCCCGTGGCCGCGATCCTGCTGGCCAACGTCACCGGGATCGTCCCGCTCGGGATCATCGTCGCCTGCGTGTTCCTGCGCGGGCCCATCACCAGCGCCCTGTTCCTCGCCTATCTAGCGGCGATGGTCCCCGACAAGGCGCAGGGCCGCGTCCTGGGCGCCGTGATGTTCATGTCCATGATCGCCGCTCCGGTCGGCGTGTTCGTCATCGGCACGGTCTTCGACCAGGCCGGCCCGGTCTGGGTGTTCACCGTCATGGCCGTCCTCTCGGGTCTGGCCGCCCTGCCCACCCTGAGCCCGCGCATTCGCAACCTCGCCCCTCCGGAGGCGTACGCGGACACCGCGTCCGCGGACCCGACGCCTGCGCACACGACGCCCTCGGACACGGAAGGAGAAGCCCGATGACCACCGAGCTGCCCCGCACCAGGAACCAGCTTCCCCCCGAGTTCTTCACCGCCCCCGAGGGGGGCGACCTCCACGCCGGCAACGCCGGGTTGCGCGCCACCGGTTGCCCGGTGCACGCCATCAACTACCCGGTGGGGGGCGAGGGCTACGTGGTCGCCGACTACGCGACCACGCTCAAGGCCTTCAGCGACCCGCGGCTCTCCAAGCGGGTCGACAACGCCCCGGCCTGGTTCCGCGACCTCGTCAAGGACTCCAGCCCGGTCCTGGTGCGCAACATGCTGACCGCCGACCCGCCGGAGCACACCCGGCTGCGCAAGCTCGTCAGCCGCGCCTTCGTCCCGCGCCGCATGGAGCTGCTCCGTCCGCGCATCCAGGAGATCACCGACGAGCTGATCGACGCCCTCCCCGAGCACGGCGAGGCGAACCTGATGGAGTTCGCCTTCGCACTGCCGATGCGCGTCATCTGCGAGTTCCTCGGTGTCCCGATCGAGGACCGGCCGCAGCTGCACACCTGGGGCAACTGGCTCAGCGGCGCTCCGTACCCGGACGCCGAGTCCAACGAGAAGCTCAAGGACGCCAGCGAGAACATCGAGCGCTACCTGCTCGCCCTGCTCGCCGACCGCCGCGCCGACCTCGGCGACGACCTGGTCAGCATCCTGGTACGGGCAGCCGACGAGGAGGACCGCTTCACCAACGACGAACTGGTCTCCACCCTCGTCCTGCTGATCATCGCCGGGCACAAGACCACCGCCAACCTCATAGGCAGCGGCACCCACGCCCTGCTCACGCACCCGGACCAGCTCGACATCCTGCGCGCCCGGCCCGAGCTGGCGGAGTCCGCGGTCGAGGAGTTCCTGCGCTTCGAGTCCCCGGTCTACCGCGGCACCCTCCGTGTCGCCGCCGAGGACATGGAGCTGGGGGGCTGCCCCATCCCCAAGGAGAGCTTCGTCCACCTGCTCATGGGCTCCGCGAACCGCGACCCCGAGGCCTTCGAGAACGCCGACCGGCTGGACATCACGCGCACGGCCAACCGCCACCTCGCCTTCGGCCAGGGGCCGCACTTCTGCGTCGGCGCGCCGCTCTCCCGGGTCGAGGGCCAGATCGCGTTCAACACCCTGCTGCGCCGCCTGCCGGGTCTGCGCCTGGCCGTTCCGGCCGAGGAGATCCAGTGGCTCTTCGACAACTCCACCAGCCGCGGCCTGGTGCGGCTGCCGGTCGCCTACGACACCCGCCTGCCCGCCGACACCCCCGCGGAGCACTGACATGAGCGACCGCACCACCCTCGTCTGCCTGCCCTTCGCCGGTGCCGGCGCCTCCTTCTACCGGCCGTGGCAGCGCCTCGCCGAACCTCTCGGCCTCGACGTGCTGCCCCTGCAGCTGCCGGGCCGCGAGCGCCGCATCGACGAGGAGCCGTTCCGCGACGCGCACACCGCCGCCGCCGCCCTCCTCACCGATCTGCAGGCCGCGCTCGGGGACGCCCCGCGCCCGCACCGTGTCGCCCTGTTCGGCCACAGCCTCGGCGCGGTGCTCGCCCACGAGCTGGCCCGCAGGCTCTGCGCGACCCCCGACGTGCGGCTCCTGCGGCTCTTCGCCAGCGGCTCCCCCCACCCCGCCCAGCCACGCACCCGCCGGGCCACCGGGCTCGACGACGACGCGTTCCTCCAGCGGGTCGGCGAGTTCGCGGGCTACGCCCACGAGGCCCTCCAGGATCCCGAGATGCGCGAGCTGATCCTGCCCACGCTCCGCGCCGACGTGGAGATGCACGAGTCGTACGTGCCCGCCGACGAACTGCCCCTGCCGGTGCCGGTCACGAGCCTGCGGGGCACCGCCGACACCCTCGTCACGCGCGGCGAGGCCGAGGCGTGGGCGCGGGTCACGGACGCCGGCTTCCGCCACGTGGAGCTGGCCGGCGGCCACATGTACCTGACCGAGTCGGCACCGGAACTCCTCCGGATCCTCGCCGGGGACCTGAACCGGACGCCGGAGGAACTGTGCGTCTGACCGGCCGGACCGTCCTGATCACCGGCGCCGCGCGAGGACTCGGCCGGGCGACCGCGCTGGCCTGTGCCGCCGAGGGTGCCGACCTCGCGCTCCTGGACCTGTGCGGCGACCTCGACGGCGTGCCGTACCCCCTGGGCACCCGGGGACAGCTGGAGCACACCGCCTCGCTGTGCCGCAAGAACGGCGCCGCGGTGCTAACCGCTGCCTGCGACGTGCGGGACCTGGCCTCCGTGGAGGCCGCCGTGGCCTTGGCCGAGGAGCGGTTCGGCGGCATCGACGCCGCCGTCAACAACGCCGGGATCGCCGCCCCCTCGGGCAGGCCGGTGCACGAGATCGGCGAGGACGAGTGGGCGCTGATGATCGACGTCGACCTGTCCGGCGCCTGGCGGGTGATCCGCACGGTCGCCGGCGCGATGAGCGCCCGCCGCTCCGGTTCCATCGTCAACGTCTCCTCCACGGCCGGACTGGTCGGCTACCGGCACTTCGCCGGCTACGTCGCCGCCAAGCACGGTCTGATCGGGCTGACGAAGGCTGCGGCCCTCGACTACGCGCCCACCAAGGTCCGCGTCAACGCCGTGTGCCCCGGCTCGGTGCGCGACGACCCGACGGCCGAGGGCCGGATGCTCGCCGAGATCGCCCGGGCTCTGGAGGTGCAGGTCGGCGAGCACGAGCAGACGTTCACCGAGGCGCAGCCGATGAACGCCCTGATCGAGCCCGAGGACGTGGCCGCGGCGGTGGTCTACCTCGTCTCGGACGACGCCCGGCAGGTGACCGGCTCCGTGCTGACCGTGGACGGCGGGTTCACCGCGCGCTGAGCGACGGGCGAACGGCCGCTGTCCATTGTGGAAGAGAGGAAGGACACCCCCATGGTGGGTGAGCAGTGCCACGCCCTGCGGCTGCGGCTGGACGGTGCGGTGACGGACGCGGAGCTGACCGCCCGCCTCGCCGCGGCGGGCCCCTGGCGGCTGTGGGTGGAGCAGGTCGCCTCCGGCTCGGACGAGCCGGAGGCGCTCCGGCGGCGCGACGCCGAGCTGAAGCGGCCGACCCGGGCCGTGCGCTGCGTGCTGCTGCGCCACCGGGACGGCGTCGCGGACCTGGTGGTGGTGGCCGACCGGTCGCTGCTCGACCGGGACGGCCTGGACCGCCTGGCAGGTGCGCTGGTCACCGGCGCGGACCCGGGCCTCGTCGGGCAGGGCCCGGCAGCCGTGCGCCGCGTCGCCGCGCCCCCCGCGGGTCCGGCGCCGGAGTGGGGCGGCGGCGCACGCGGCGCCACGGGCTGGGACACCAGCTGCCTCGACCTGCCCGCCGTCGCGGACCCGTCGGCGCTGCTCGCCGCCCTCGCCCTCACCCTGCACCGCTACGAGGGCCACGGCGCCGGCGGCGAGGTCACCGTCGCCACGGACCGGCGCGGCGCCCTCGCACACGCGGTCCCTGCGGACGCCACGCTGGCCGAGCTGCGCGCCGCCGTGCCCGCGCCGGCGGACCGGCCCGTGACCGTGGGCCTGATCGAGCCCGCGACGGGGGAGAGCGGGGCCGTCGCCGGGACGGAGTACCTGCCGTGTCTCGCGCCGCCGTTCCCCCTGACCCTCACCGTGCTGCCGGGCGCTGCTGGCGGGAACCGGCTCTGGGCCGCATACCGCCGCAGCCACCTGGCGCCGGGAACCGTCGACGGCTTCCTGCGCCATCTCGCCCACGTGCTGGTCCGGTTCGGCGAGAGCCCTGCGATGCCGGCCGACGACGTCGAACTCCTCGACGCCGCCGAGCGCGAGCGGGTCGCGGCCCTCGGCCGCCCGGGCGCCGCCCCGGCCGGCACGCCCGAGCGGCTGACCGACGTCTTCGCCCGGGTGGCCGCCGCACGACCGGACGCCCCGGCAGTCGGGAACGGCCACACCGCACTCACGTACGGCGAACTCGACCGGCTCGCCGACCGGCTGGCCCGCGGCCTCGTGGCGCGCGGGGTCGCCCCCGGCGACCGGGTCGGCATCTGCCTGGAGCGCACCACCGAACTCGTGGCGGCCGTGCTCGGCGTGCTCAAGGCGGGCGCTGCGTATGTGCCGACGGATCCGGCGTACCCGGCCGACCGGCTGGCCCACACGGCGCGGGACGCCGGGCTGGAGCTGGTGATCACCCGGCACGGGGAGTACCCGGCCGAGGCGGGCGTCCCCGTCACCCCCGACGAGCTCCTCGACGGGGCAGGCCCCCTCGACGCCCTCCCCGGCCCCCAGGGCCCCGACGACCCGGCGTACGTCATCTACACCTCCGGCTCGACCGGCCGCCCCAAGGGCGTCGTCGTTCCGCACCGCAACGTCGTCGCGCTCGTCGACGCCACCCGCGACGAGTACGGCCTCGGCCCGGCCGATGTGTGGACCTTCTTCCACTCCGGCGCGTTCGACTTCTCCGTCTGGGAGATCTGGGGCTGCCTGCTGACCGGCGGACGGCTCGTGGTCGTCCCGTACCTCGTCTCCCGCGAACCCGGCGAGTTCCGGGACCTTCTGGAGCGCGAGAGGGTCACCGTGCTCAGCCAGACGCCCTCGTCCTTCTCCCAGCTCCTGGAGACCGACCACGCCTCGCTCGCCGTGCGTCTCGTCGTCTTCGGCGGCGAGCCGCTGGACGCCCGGATGCTGCTGCGCTGGTTCGACCTGCACCCCGAGGCCGCGTGCCGCACGGTCAACATGTTCGGCATCACCGAGACCACCGTCCACGTCACCGCGCAGACCCTGACCCGGGAGCTGGCCCTGGCCGGTTCGAAGTCCGTCGGACCGGCGCTGCACGGCTGGCATCTGTACGTGACCGACACGCGCGGCAGGCTCGTCCCGCCCGGTGTCACGGGTGAGATCCGCGTCGGCGGTGCGGGCGTGGCCCTCGGCTACCTCGGCCGCCCCGACCTCACCGCCGCCCGGTTCACGGCCGACCCGTACGCCGGCGGCCGCCAGTACCGCAGCGGTGACCTCGGCCGGCTGCGGCCCGACGGGGCGCTCGAACACCTGGGCCGCATCGACAGCCAGGTGAAGATCCGCGGCTTCCGGATCGAGCTCGACGAGATCCGTTCCGTCCTCCTGGAGGACCCCGACGTCCGTGCGGCGGCGGTGGTGGTGCGCCGCGACGACCCCTCCGACCCCGCCACCGCCCGCCTCGACGCCTATGTCGTCCCGGCGGACAGGGACACCGCCGCGGTGCGCAAGCGGGCCGCCGCGGTGCTCCCCGCCTACATGCTCCCGGCGACCGTCACCGCCCTGGACTCCCTGCCGCTGACCGCCAACGGCAAGCTCGACGCCGCGCGGCTGCCGGAGCCGGCCCGCGGGGCGTCCGCTCCCGTGGCGCACCCCGCCGGGGGCGGGGAGACCGCGGCGGTCCTCCAGGAGGTCTGGTCGACGGTCCTCGGGACGCCGGTGGGGCTGGACGACGACTTCTTCGAGCTCGGCGGCAACTCCCTGCTGGCGGTGCGCATCAGCGCCGCGCTGCGCGGCCGCGGACTCTCCCCCGTACCACTGAGGGATCTGTTCCGCACGCCCACGATTCGCGAACTCGCCGAAGCCGGCGACGCCTGACCTCGGGCACCTCCCCCATCTCCCGTAAGGAACATCCCATGTCGGTTCTCGATCCGGTCGGCACCGGTGCGTCGAGCGAGCGGGTGCCCTCCCGCAAAGCGGTCCACAGACGTGATCGGGTGATCATCCGTTTTGCGGGTGACTCGGGTGACGGTATGCAGCTCACCGGGGACCGTTTCACGTCGGAGACGGCGTCCTTCGGCAACGACCTGTCGACCCTGCCGAACTTCCCCGCGGAGATCC